>NZ_JAPQNS010000019.1 GCF_028867935.1 Flavobacterium sp. SUN052 | reverse complement strand
GGCGGTGCTACCTAGGAATACATTGAATCCACCACTCTGGTTGTTACGGCCAGCTTGGTAGCCTAAGAATGTGTTATTGGGGCCGGTGTTGGCCAAGCCTGCTTCGTAACCAAAAAACGAATTATAAGACGACGTTTGGTTGCTTTGCCCTGCACGTGCGCCTACAAGAGAGTTTCCTGAACCAATTGAGTTAGATGCTCCTGCGAGCAGTCCAACAAAGACGTTCGCTCCACCATTAGAATTGGCAGATCCCGCATCTGAACCTAAAAACGTGTTTTCTGAACCAGATTGGTTTGCATATCCAGCACCAGTACCAAAGAATGCATTACTGTAGCCGCCTTGATTAAAATACCCAGAGCGGTAACCTACAAAAGCGTTGTTAAAACCAGTACCATTTGTTAAACCGGATCCAGACCCTAAAAAAGTGTTATTGTTACCTGTCGTGTTATTCTGCCCAGCCGAAAATCCAACAAAGGCATTACCCTGTCCAGAAGTGTTTAATGTACCTGAAAGGGCACCCAAAAAGACATTTTGAGTACCAGCCATGTTTTGTGTTCCTGTTGCTCGGCCAATAAATAAATTACTGGCACCACTCATATTAAGATTACCAGCTCCAATACCTACCAGTGTATTGTCAGAGCCTGGTGTACTGGTTGATGGCGCGGTTGACACATAGTTTGTCTGTGAGTAGCCCGAAACTACAATCGAGCAGCAGCTTAGAAATAATAGAAAATTCTTCACGTCTGAGAGAGTTTAATTAGATACTGCATTCCTTCTGGTATGCATATAGTGTGAATATGGCCACAAAAAAAGAACTTCTTGGCTTATATTCCCAATAATTAATACATTTTATCAATGATAGTACCGTTGCTTAACAAAGTTGTCATAAAGACAGTTTTCATTTATATGTCAAAAACCCTTAACTGCGGATGAAATGGATTATCTTTATTATGCTTGCAGCTAATTTGTTAAGCTCGACCCTGTCCATTTCTAAATTGGGACTTACTATCAAGAGGGTGTATCAACAGCCAGAGACAGGTTCCCCCTTATTACCCCCAATTAGTTCAAATTGGGTAGCAACAGATGGTGCTGGCCGAACACTGCCAGATTACTCCAAGACTGGGCCTTACAAGGGGAATAAATATGTAGGCATTTTTTATTTTCTGATACATGGCCAATATAATGACAAGGCTGTGTATGACATATCTTCACTGATAAAGGTAAATCCTACAAATCCTAAATTCGGGCCTGAGTCAGCTTGGCACTGGTGGGGGCAACCAGAGGCTGGATACTATAAAGCAGATGATCCTTGGGTGCTTCGAAGAAATCTTCAGTTACTAACGTTAGCTGGGGTTGATATTCTCTTTTTTGATACGACAAACGGTGACACCTATTTACCAACTGTTAATAAACTTTGTGAAATTTCAAAAGAGATGCGTCATATGGGTATTCCCACTCCCTACATATGTTTTGTTACTTATTCAAAAAGTGCAGAGACAGTAGCAACTATTTACCAGCAGTTCTATTCGCAAGACAAATACTCGGAATTATGGTTTCGTTGGCAAGGTAAACCGCTTATTTTAGGTAAGATAGAAGAAGTAAACGATCCAACTGTACGTGATTTTTTTACATGGAGATTCAGTTGGGCTTGGACTAATGCTCGTAACGATCCACATAACTGGCAATGGATTGACAAAACTCCGCAAAATTTTGGGTGGGATAAAGACCCCTCTGTACCAGAACAAATTCCAGTATCAGTTGCTAGCCATCCATTTGATAATAACATTGGTAAAAGCTTCCGAAAAGGAAAACCGGGAATGCTCAATCGATTAGGTATAACTTCGCAAACACAACAAGGTCTTTACTTTGATGAACAGTGGAAACGTGCCTTACAGGTAAATCCGTCTGTCGTGTTCGTTGCAGGGTGGAATGAATGGGTTGCTCAGCGCTTTGTCAACAGACCAAATCCAGCTTCCAAAGAGAAACAGTATAATTTTATGGGTAAGCCAATGAGAATTGGACAATCTTATTTCATCGATTTATATAATGAGGAATACAACAGAGATATTGAGCCGATGCGAGGAGGTTATACGGACAACTACTATTACCAACTAGTAGCTAATATTCGTCTATTCAAAGGAATGCCAGCCCCAGACGTTGCCAGTTCGGCACGCACTGTAGTAATTGATGGACGGTTTGAAGAATGGGCTAATGTAAAGCCAAATTTTATCGATTCAAGAGGTGATATTGTCCATCGGAATTGGCCGAGGGTTGATAAAAGAATTAATTATATTAATAATACAGGTCGAAATGATATTTTCGTTTGTCGGATTGCTCATGATACAAAAAATATCTATTTCTATGCTAAAACAGCCAACAGACTAACTTCTTCCGCCGGTAAAAATTGGATGCTTCTATTTGTTGATACTGATCAATCAGCTAAAACCGGTTGGGAAGGTTACGATTTTTTGATCAATCAAAATATTAAGGGAAACCAATCAACTGTTTGTAAGTGGAACGGTAAAAAATGGGAGTCTGTAGGGACAGCTTTGTTTTGTACCGCAGGTAGTGAGCTTGAACTTAGCGTTTCAGCAAGCATAATCAAACAGAACGCTGGTAAGGTTAAATTTGACTTCCACTGGGCTGATAACATTCAACAACTGGATCAAATCACTGAGTTTTTTGTCAATGGCGACAGTGCCCCAGATCGGAGATTCAAGTATCGATATACCAGTAGGTAAAAAAAGTACTATTAAATGAAGCAGAATTACAGATCAATTCACGGGTATGTAATTCTGCTTCATTCAATAGTACTTTTTTTAATATAAGTATTTGATAGTTAGAATGTTGTGGTTTGTGATGATTGTTAAGGAGAGACTCTAAAGAGATATATTATATCTCAAACCAAACAAAAAAGCGAACCTAGCGCTTCGTTGCCAAGACAATATCCTGGAAAGAAGTAAAGGTATCTCGTCCGCACCATTCTCCAGGATATATCTTTGTTTCCATGCCATTACGGAGAAACAACTCTTTGACGTAAGATTCATCAAAGCCTACACAAATCTCTGGATCATCAGGATACGCAATGTAGCGACCATCAATATAATGTTGAATATTATGGGCGCTCTTAGGTGAGACCATCAACTTACGAGATTCGTTGTTGATTAGGAAAAATGTAGCCAAACATTTACCCCCCGGTTTTAATACACGTCCAATCTCGTGAACGTACTGTTCCACTTCATTGGTAGGCATATGTGTGAAAACAGATGTTAGAAAAGAAAAGTCGAACTCGTTGTCAGGAAAGGGAAACTTGTACTCAGTTGCAGGATAATGTCCCGTAGGGTTATAATGGTCGTTATGAATGTCTGCTACTTGAAATTTGAAGTTGGGAAAGCGGGTGGTAATGTTTGATTTACACCAGTCAATACCATCTTTAACAATATCAAACCCCTCGTAAGTACCACCGTTACTAAGATAAGTAGTTAACGGACCGGCCATTCGTCCAATACCACAACCAATGTCGAGTACTCTGTGCGTTTGTTTTAGGCCGCCTAATTCTATAAATAACTTGCGAAAATCATTACCTGTCTGTTTGAAATCTCCACCACCAATAAATATCTTAGAGCGGGGTGGTACAAGAGGATCACGAAGGTTCAGCAAGTTTTCCCCTGCATCGATTACCGAATAGACTCCCTTCTGTAGTGTCTTAAAAGTTGGCTTTATTGCCCTATATAGTGCAGGAGGCAAGTTTTTTCTAAACATATAACTGTTAGAAGTTGAATTAGGTATAAGACAAAGGTATCAATAAATTAGTGGCGTGACAAAGTTGGGGCTTATATGTATTTAAGTCAGGTCGCTTATTTTGGTATATTGTATATTTTTTATGATGCGCTTAGCTTGCGATTTAGTTCATTGGACCGCATGATAGGTTAACGTTGTCTAAAAGCGCGAACATGACGAACTATGTATTCAAAGGAAAAGAAGGAAACTCACAACTAGTATATCGCAGATGATAAATGTAAAAGATGCCCAATTTGGGGCCTTAGGAAATGGACAAGTTGATGATACAGCAGCCATCCAAAGGGCTGTAAATTATGCTCGAAACCTCTCATTTCCAACTGGTGGAGGAACTTACCGGGTCACGATTTTTTTTCCGGCTGGCTTCTATTATATAACGGCTCCTATTGACCTTACTAATACAAATGGTATTTGGTTGGTAGGTGATGGCGGCCAATATCTGAATACAACAATTCTTGGTAATACAAGTGGTGCTATATTCGATTTTAGTGGCTCATCTTTAGCAGGCTGCGAAAACTTCATGTTTGTATCAAGTGCTGGGAGTGGCTCTATACGGGCGACTATTGGTGTACAATTTGCCTTGACTCCCAATGGCGGCCTCAACTGTGGTATACGAAATTGTTCATTTCAAATGGAGGATTACCCTGCCGCCAATAACGGTTTAGGATCTATAGGTATTCTCAATATTCGTTCTGAAGAATTTTTTATTCATGAATGCTTGGTAAGGGCAAATGCACCGGTGGTTATGAGCAACACTGTCTCCTTATCAGAAACAGGTGTCAACTTTATCGCAACAAGCCGTTATCAAGCATTAACACAGGGTGTAGGCTCGATGGGTGTAACCAATGTTCAGGCCACTTCTTTGCAAACTTATGAAAAACGCCAGCCCGCTTTAATTCTTAATGGGACAAATAGCTTTAGTTTTCAAGGTTACCTTAGCCGCCTGACCGCAACAAATGGTACTAACGAAACTGCTATATTTTGCGCACAGTACACAACTAACTTAAGGATTTTTGCGACGATTGAATCTTTCTCGCGAGTGTTAAAGGTAGTGAATAGTGGATTTGAAGGAAACGAATTGAATGTCGTATCCTCAAGTGTGACCAGTCCAACTACTGAATTATTTGATTTTACTGGTTGCTTTGTAAAAGGGCTTAAGCTTCAACTTTCATTGCCAGTATTGTCGGAGCGAAGTAACAGATATGTTATTTATCACGCTCCAGGTAGCAATCCAAATGACCAGGCATCTGGTACTATTATAAATAGTGATATTTCATGCTATGACATAACATCAAACCAATTTATCATTTCACCTAATCTTCTAAAAAAGGCGGAAAATATTGTTTTTAATACACTACGTTCTTTTGAAAAACGAGGAGGAAGGATCCGACAACTGACCAATAACATTATTGCTGCTGGTACTGTTGGTTCCCCCACAGCAGCAACTGTTTTACGATTCACGCAGGGAGATAATTTTGCCTCAACAAACGGACGTGCGGGTTACTACAGAGTTTCACTTGATGGAATCATACAAGCAGGTAGTTATGGTTCAGGTGGAACAGCAGTCTTATCATTCCAGGCAGACATTTTGGTCAATCAAAACTACATCGGTACTGTAGATCCACCTGCTATCTCAGTTGTGACTTTTGCTCGAAGTGCTACTGACCCTACGTACGTAAGTGTAATAGGAGTTACTGTTAGTATTAGTTTTTCAAGCGGAATAGGAACCGTTACTGTATTGCCTAGGGTGGCAGGGCGAGGAACCACAGAGCCTGCCATTTACAATGGCGTTGCGGAAATAAGAAGTGACTTTCTAGTCAATAGCACTATTCCTTTATAGATCTACCCAAAAATTTGAGTGCATGCTTAACCGTCGTTTTAGTGCTATAGGAAGCCGGTTTTCAAGACGGCCCATCTTATAGCCTATATACTTTGCTGCCGTTCTAATTAGTTGAATCGGAATCAAAACTACTTGACCATTTTTTCTTAAGTAGTTCCATTCTTGAAAAACATATTTGAGTCCTTCTGATTCCGCCTTCGAAAACTCATTTAGCACAGCCTTTTGCTCTTTATGAAATACACCAATATCAAAGTATCTTTTAAATTCCTCGCTGATGGTGTAGTCGTGTGAATGAAAAACCATGGCTTCTGCACAGTAAGCAACGCCTTTATCTTGTAAAATAAAGCGTGCCGCTACGGAGACATCCTCCCCCAAAATAGTATTCGATGGAAACCCTCCAACTAATTTTAAATCATTCTTGCGATAGGCAGCAAACGAGTTAGAACATGAGCATGTCTTAATGCCCATTACAGGAATCAATTCTTTAGTCTTTACAAGGCTTGTTTCAGGATAATTATTTAGACGTGCAAATCGGCCAAAAATACCAGTTTCGGGATAAGGAAGTTGGCGACCATACGCCATTGCAATATTTTTCTGGCTGGTAAGCATTTTTACTAGCTTTTCTAACGAGTCATTAGTAGCCGGAAGGGCATCCTGTGTCATAAATATGACAATTTCATATTTTGATAATTGCAACCCTAAATTTCGACTTGTGCCATGATTAAAAGTTGCCTTGTCAATTTTGACAAATACTGCTTTTTTTTCTTTTATTAAATCTTGGGTGCCATCGTTTGATTCGGAATCAATTATAATCAGTTCATGCCGTATTGTTTGTTCACCAAGTCTTTTTAAGAGTAATGGTAAAAAGGAAGCAGCATTATGTGTAGGAATAACAACAGAAACCATCTTAAACTATTAAAGGCTGCAAATTTACGTTAGCAAGCGATTCATAACATTCCATAACAAAGAAACTCGATTTATTAACTGTTTGGCTAACCCATAGCCTTTTTCTCCAGTTGGAGATGCATTATTACCGTGGCGGATGTACCTAATAAGTGGCTGATTGTAGAAGAAAACTTGCCCTTTTAACTCTACGAGAAGGCCGATCCACCAGTCATGCATATGAATATTTTTGGGAAAGGGCAATGCGTATATTAAAATATCACGTCGAAATGCCATGCAACAGCCAATGTATGAGTTTCGATAAAGGTTATTCCAAAAGCCTTTTCGGCTTCTTCGATGTATAAAAAAGGACGGTTTTAATACACCTCCATACTGGTCAATAACTTCACAATCAGTTAGGATCAAGTCGTATTTTAATAATAAGGAACTGACCTCTTTTACTTTGTTAGGCATCCAAACATCATCTTGGTCTGCTAGGAATATAAATTGCCCCGATGAATGGCGAAGAGCATTTTCGAAATTTGCCATTGGTCCCTTTGGCCCTTTGTTTTCATAAACCTTAATACGTGGATCCGGAAAATTTGAAATAATTTCTATTGTATTGTCTGTTGAGCCATCATCAGAGATAATGACTTCGTCCGTTATTGCAATCTGGCTTAAAATTGAATGAAGTTGTTGGCTAACAAATTGACTTCCATTATATGTGGCCATACAAACGCTTATTTGTGGCATTGATTAAGTTTTGAGTTGGAAGTGTAAACGAGAAAACCATGGGTTCAATCGTATTTTCAATTTACCTGTTAGCAGAAAGCTAAGGCCAATATAGGGAGGCAAGACGAAGAATGCTAAATCAAATGACTGAGTAACTGCCAAATTCATGTCTATAAGCATTGCTCCAGCAATTCGCAATAAGCTACCCATGAAGACAAAATAGAATGCGCTTGAACGAGTAATTGAGAAGTAATAGGTTCTTAATTCTGCATATAAATAGCCGACAAGAAAGCAGTAAATGAAAGCTGCCCAAAAATTAAAATAAATTTTCCCTTCAATGTAAAATGGCGCATTTGGGCCAACTATGACATCTGCAGTAGAGCCGGGTGGTCGTAAGTTATCGATCATAACTAAACCAGGAGCTTCAATATAGGTTTGAAGTCTAAAAAAGCCTAGAATCGGATTGACTATACGAGCAATATAGTCACTAAATGAATACGATTCGAAATAGGCAATGTTGACAGGCTGGTAATAATATAAGACTGAGTCAGCACTGTATAATAGACGTCGAACTAAAGCAAAGAAAGCCTCATCATACCCCTCATTTTCTTTTAAAAGAACATACATAAAGAGTCCAACAATACTTACAAGAAGGAGAGGCATAAATCGCTGGAATTTTTTCAATATAGAACGTTGTTTTAAAAAAGCAGGGTGATAAAGAACAATACCCACTGAAATAGCGAGTTGTAAAAGCGCTGATTTTGACCCTTCTAAGGAAGAGAAAATAACTACAATACTTAATAGAAATAAATCGGTTGTTTTCTTCCCGTTTAGATATAAGAATAAAAGTCCAGTTAGGGTGAAAGCACCAGTACTCCAGTTTATTTTTCTGAATAAGCCGAATCCTTGTTGAAAATTGGCTATTTTGGATACAGTTGGTTCATCAGAAAGTAGGGCAAAGCCTTTTACGTAGCCAATAATTAAGTTCGATAAAATATAAAGTCCTAATAATATATAAACAGTGTAACGAAGTAGTGTTTGGTCAGAGAAATCGAATAATTGTTCACTTTGTGTAATGGCTTGTTGCCTTGCAGATTGTTTATAGGCCATGACGAAACCAAACCATAAAGCTAATTGACATCCAAAAAAGTGTGAAAGATCTAAATTATTGGGTATGATCTCAATTGCTAGTACACTCGCAAACGCTGTTGTAAAAACAAACACTAAAAGGGGGTCAATAACTGAATAAATAAACTTATAATATAATAAAGTATATATTATAAACAATGCCACCGCTAAGCCGACTAATGTGGGTATTGTACCAAAATCGATTTCCATAATATTTCCAGTCTATAATAGAACTCCAGCTAAGGCAATAGTCTTGCTACTATCCGAAAACCCTTTTAATGCCATCTCTGACAGCTAAAAGGTTATATCGCCGAATAATTGCTCCAGTTTTACGTCGTATCCAAAAGTACTTTACTGCCCAGCTACCAAGTAAGCCATCAAATAGTCTTCTATGGATTTGTTGCATCTCTAAATAGCCCTGCTTCATTTGATTTTCGCTTATACCGTCTCCACCAAAATCACAAATTATGAAACCCATTGCTTCATGTGATATTCTAAGTAGAGATAGCTTCAGATTTAATTCATAGTCTGAAGCAATACGCATTTTTTCATCGTATTGTAGCTCATTGAATATAGTCCTATCATAAAATACCCCTTGATGATGAACTTGATGACGCATTAAATAAGGTGACCCAAACATAGGTCGATGTACATAGCTTTGCTTTAAAAAATGCACTTCGCCAACTACTACCTTAGTATCACTTCTCTTATTTTTAATTTCATTTGCTACTCGTTGTAATGTGTCAAAAGAATGTAATGCATCATCAGCTCCCATAAAATATAACCATTTGCCAGATGATAGCCTTACTCCCATATTTAAACCAGCATACAGCCCAAGCTTTGGTACTATTTTTAGAGTTTTATTTTTTACTGTACTATTTTTAATAAGTTCTACTGTTTGGTCACTACTTCCTCCATCGACTATTACCAACTCGAAATCAGCGAAAATCTGTTGAGCAATACTTTGTAAACAGGCTTCTATAGTTTTTCCACCGTTTAGTACAGTAATGATTATTGAAAAAAATGGTTGATTCATTGTTAAATAATAATTTTACAGCAATTAATTAGACGCGATGTCCATAAAGCAAAAATCTTATTTTTTTCTGGGCATAGTATAAACGTAAGAATGCAGATAAGAAGGTAAGCAGGTATTTATTTTTTACGTGTTGATTTCTAACTCGATTGGTTTCTTTTAATGAACGATTCAGCTGGCTACTAGCTCCTCCAGTTGCACAGTCGGCAATTATTATTGGAAGACTATTTGTTGATGCCTTCTCGGTGTATAATCGTAAGTGGATATCATATTCTGATACAATCGTTAATGTCGGATCATAACGATAACTGGTGAATACTGAGGAATTATAAAACGCACTCTGATGATGGACCGTATTTTGTAGCAATGTTCTTGGGCCCAAAAAAGATCTATAATGGGCGCCATTATCAAACATGACTTCGCCAAACACTATTGAGTACTTTCCGTCTAAATGCGGTTTGATTTCATTTATAATGTCTGGCCTTAATGTGTCGTCTCCACCCAAAAAATACAACCACTGCCCTTGGGAACGATCAATACCTTTGTTCATGGCATCGTAAATACCCATATCCGGTTCGCTGATCCAACCTGCTAGTTGTTGCTCATACTGACGAATAATATCTACTGATCCATCTGTACTTCCTCCGTCAATAATCCAATACTCAACCAAATCCTTGTCTTGACTAACAACACTTTTTATTGTTGCTTCCAAAGTTTGGCTAGCGTTGTAAACGACTGTAATCACAGATACAAGTGGGCGGATCATATCTTAAGAATTTTAGACATTTACAAACAGTTCATACGTTGTCATAAGCTCGAGCTTTCTTGTAAACTTCTTTTATAGAATGCAGAGGAGTTTGTTTTCGCAGTTCCTGTGATCTTAGTTGCCCGATTTGCAGGTTCTTATTCCTGTACTCAGAATTAGTCATAATTTTTACAAGCAGATCAGAAATTTGATGTTTGTCCCATGGATTAAATAAGAAAGTAGGGTCGGCAATTGTTTCTGGTAAAGATGTAACCCCTGAACATACAACTGGAATGCCTAAGAATAAACTCTCAAATAAGGGATAACTTCCTGCTTCATACAAAGTTGGTATTACAACTGCTTGCGCGTGTTTGTAAAGACTGTACAGAGTATGTTCATCAATTACTCCCTTGAAATGAACCTGATTATTAAGGGCGAGAGAATCAATTTGAGTACGCAGAGTGTCATAGTGTTCATTTTTATGACCAGTGCAAATCAGATTTATTTGATGACCGTAACTCTCGCGAATTAAAGCCAATGCTTCAAATAAAGTTTTATGGTTTTTGTGGGGCCAAGTTGCAGCTGGATACAGACAATACGAGTTGGGCAGGTCTAACCCTTGTCGCGATAACAAATCTGACTCCGTAAACTCATCGAACCACATTTTGTTAAGATTAAGTGGACATACGCTTACTGAGTCAAGTTTTCGTCCAAAGAACTTGACCATATCATGCTTCACATGACTAAAACTTACTACTATATGAGTCGCCCGTTCCGCTATCCCCATGAATATAACGGCCCTCTCCGCGCGTTCTGCAGGGGTAAAAAGTTCAGGTAAGTGGATTTCTTGAACATCATGCATCGTGGCTATCACTGGCCGCAATGTATGTGGAGCATGTTGGTAAGGGCAGTGTACAACGTCAATTTTATAACGCTGGCAAAGCCGATCCACGTAACTTCCGATTCGTAGTGTTTGCCCTTTCTTCCTAGATTTCAAGATCTGGTTTACCAGTTTTGTCCCATCTGTGGTCAATCGTTCGTACCAGCGCTCCTTACCAACCGTTGGTGAAATGTGAATGATGTGAGGGTTACGGTGTAAAATGCCCATTAGAATATCATCCTGACCGTTATGCACAACGAAGTAAGTATTCTCTTTGTCTTCTGATAGTGCTTCCAGCATTGCGCAGGCATACTGACGAATACCGCCACTTGCTTGAGATAAATGTGGCACGTAATAGAGAATATTCATTGTACCTGATAACGATATTTCCAGTAGTGGGGACCTTCAGAGTCGACAACAAACCCTATTTTTTCATACAGATTAATAGCAGGTAGGTTTGTTTTATCAACTGTCAAATAAATCACAGTTATGTCACCTGCTCTGGCCTCATCTAATAATGCCTGAACCATTTGTTTGCCTCTCCCTTGACCAAGGTAACTTTGAGCTACAGCAACACCCAACCAAACTACATCGCCTTCTCGTTCAAGGTGTCCATATGCTACTGGTTCTTCTCCGTCGAGCATGAGTAAGGCCGCTTCGTGGGTCAAAACAATATTAATAGGTCGCTTGTCAAAGTACCGAAAGGTTTCAGCACCTGCTCCCAAACGACCTATCAAAGTCGAAAGCAATGGTAAATAAGACTGATCAATGGGTTGTATGAGCATAGTTATTTTGCTGAAAGGATAAAATACTTTCAGCAATGAAAGATACTTCGTCGTAACTCAGGCCGGGGTAACTAGGTATATTCATGCCCCGCCAACCTAAATCTTCAGCAACTCGGTGCCGTGCAAATTTTTGAGCATACATAGGCATAGTATGAACGGGGTAAAAAAGTGGTCGCGTTTCTATACCTAATTTTTGCAAATGATCGCGAAGAGGGTCACGATTCTGGGCTTGGCTAACTAGTATTGAACACATCCAATATGAATGATACACATTGCCTATAGGTTCATGAAATGTATAATCAGATCCCTTTAATGCTTGTCGATACCAAGAAGCAATCTGTTGTTTTTTGTGGAGGAATTCTTCAATTTGCTCTAATTGAGCTAAGCCAATTGCAGCACATATGTTTGTCATACGATAATTGTAACCAACAACATCGTGCCAATACTGACGGTATTTAGCCAGTCCCTGCCCCTTGTAATGGACGCATCTGTCATATAAGGTTTTGTCATTGGTTACTACCATTCCGCCTTCTCCAGTGGTTATTGTCTTATTACCGTAAAAACTAAAGGTTGCAATGTCGCCAAATGTTCCAACATGCTGTCCGTTATAAGTTGAGCCGAGTGCTTCAGCACAATCTTCTATTAGGAATAATTGGTGCTGTTGTGAAATAGCTGTCAAGGCTCCCATGTTACAAGGATGCCCGTACAAATGCACGCACATAATGGCCTTTGTTCGAGGAGTGATTTTGTCGATTATATCCGAAGGGGACATCTGCCAAGTATCCTGTTCAGAATCTACAAAAACAGGGGTTGCTCCAGTATAATGAATAGCATTTACCGAAGCGATATAGGTCAATGTTGGAACAATTATTTCGTCACCAGGACCTATGCCAAGAGCTACAAGAGCTAAATGCAACGCAACTGTACCATTACTAACTGTAACGGCATGCTTCGCGTGAAGAAAGTCGGCAATTCCGTGCTCGAAGGCATCAACAAATTTACCTTTTGATGAAATCCATGATGAATCCAGGCATTCTATTACGTATTTCTTTTCGTTTCCAGTCAAAGAAGGCTCATAGACAGGGATGAACTTGCTCATTAGCTTATTGCTTTAATTGTTATTTATTCCAGATACCTCTTGCTTCTCCTTTGATCACTTTGAAGTATTGCAATGGCTGCAAAATGAGTGTAGGTACCATACAAAGAATTAGAGTTAACGGAATTGTGACTAGACCGAAATGGAATTGTTGGGTAATTACTACCATGAGAGGAATACTCGACCCTGCTACCAAAACACCCAAAAACAACTGTAGTCTGATCTTACTTACCGCGTTCAAGACAGTAGAAAATATGGTATTGAATATCATAACCATTACAGATATAGCTGTGATAAGAGTTAACATCCAAGGAGCTTTAGGATTATCCTCGCCTAGCCAAATGTCGAAAAACCAATCAGAGACAAGAACTAAACAAGTTGCAATAAGACAGCCTACTAGCCAAAGTATTATTAAACTCATAACCGCCTTTCTTATCCAGCCAAAATTATTGAGATGTGCTGCCTCCGTGATACGCGACCAATAAGGAACAATAATCACGTTTGATAAGACTATGAGTAGGCTTAAGTATCTATATACAATGGTGTATGTCGTAACCTCACTCGTAGAAAATAAATGTGCTATTATGAAGCTGGGAGCTGTTACGAAAATCATGCTACATATTTGTAGAATGAAAAATTGGCTTCCAAGTCCCTTAAGGGCTGAAAGTGCATCCCTCTTTACGTAATGAATTCCAGGCCGGATTCTAACATCTTTATTGAAAACGTAAAGGCTCGCTATGATCAATACAAAGACAGGAATAAATCCATATAAAAAGGTTGTAATGAATAATGGAGAAGTTGGTTGACTCCATTTTATTAGTAAAATGCTTAAAAGTGTTACTGCATTTATTATCAAGTTAATCAGCTCTACAGTGTCAGCTTTGTGAATAGCTAAAAGTATCGAAGTTAACAAATTGGTAACGAGTCTTAAGCAAAACATCGCTAGTGTA
The DNA here is from genome assembly GCF_028867935.1 of Flavobacterium sp. SUN052. Classification (GTDB taxonomy): domain Bacteria; phylum Bacteroidota; class Bacteroidia; order Flavobacteriales; family Flavobacteriaceae; genus Flavobacterium. Next base: position 112,430 of record NZ_JAPQNS010000019.1, on the reverse strand, counting down.
ACCAATGTTATAAGATTTACAGTCTCTTTTGGAACAGATATAGCATTAAAGACCCAGTTCCAATCGATGAATGGCCATGCTAAAAAGCCCGTGAAAAAAATAAATGTAAAAATGCCTGTCAAAGCAAGATAGGTAGTGCTCACATATTGCTTGGCAGAAACGTAGTCATTGTCTGACAAAGCTTGCGTTAATTTATTCCGGAGGCCATTGCCAAGCCCAAAGTCAAATATATTAAAGCTAGTAAATATAGTACTTAAAACCATCCAAAAGCCGTAATCATTACTGCCCAAGTAAGAGAGCGTAATTCGGATAAGTACAAATTGTACGATGACATTTAATGCCTTGTAGATTACAGATACAATTATAGTTTTCGCAAGATTACTATTTCGCACTGGTATTTGTGAAATAAACTGACACCAAATTCTTTCCAACATTTCTGTGACTTTACTTTCGTGAGTTTAACAATTGTTTCCCCACTCCCGATGCAACCGCGATTACAACTCCTAGTAAAGTACCAATAGCCATGTACATTGTCCGCTTAGGCCCACTCTTTTTTAGAGGTACTTGCGCTGGTCCAAGAGTTTTAAAGACAGGCGTCTCTTCCTGAACTTTGATTTTTGCCATCTCAAGCTGCTTCGACAGATTATTGTACAAATCCTGTGCTAACAAAAATTCAGCTTGAATACGTTGCTCCTCGATTTTGGCCGTGTTCAGAAATAGACTACGGTTACGATCCCGATAACTTGATAAAGCTACTTCTGCTTCCTGATACCGTTGTTTAGAATTTGCCACCTGTCGATTTAAAAAATCAACTTGCTGGCGAGCTTTTTCGGTGCGATAGGTAATAGCATAGTTCGTTAAGTAATCGAGCGAAAGTTTGGCCACCGAGGCAGCTACAACTGGATCGGGCATAGTAGCTGAAAGCGTCACAATACCCGATTTTCGATCATATTCAGCTATCACTCGCCCTTGTATTTCTTTTATTTGCTCATCTTGCTGTTTAGTAACCTGTAAGGCTCCACTGCTATTCCCAGGATCGGATACTTCTTCTTGTTTGCTACCGCCAAAACTTAACAGAGTAGATAACCAGGTGCCAAATGTGCCCTCGCTATGTTGCGTCAAGTAAGCACCCAGAGGTTGGGTTCGTTTAAATTCTTTTGAATAAACAGGGCGCTTTAAAAGATCTAGTGCAAACGGAACGCTCTGTAACACGTTAGGATACAGGTCAGGTCGGATAGCATCGCCTGCGCCGGAAATGTAATCCAAATTAATACCGGCTAAACCTGCTAACGAGCCCAAGTTCCCCAGCCCCCCTCCTTTACTTTGTACTTCGGGCATGACAGTGACCTGAGAACTGTATTCGTTAGACTTTGAGAAAGCGAATAGTACACCCAACACGAGGCCAATAAAACCCCCTAAAAGCATGGCCCGACGGCTACGTCGCAGAAAATGACTAATATCGCTGACCCGAATTTCAATCAGTTCATCGTTGGACAAGCTCGATCCCTGCTCGACTACTGACATACTACTTTTATTTAAAAAAGTTGGCTACTGCCAACGTCAATGTTCCTAATACTGACAAAATAGTAATCCGCTCCACGGGCGTAAGCCGATTAGAGTCTAATGGCTTAAACGGTACTACAATTGTTGCACCCGATTCTACCCTTGATGACCGGCCTACGTCTTTACGGCCGTTTTGGTATGCAATGTATGTTTTCTTCCGACGGGCGTTTTCTGTGAAACCTCCCGCCTGACGGATGTAATCATCAATGCGAAACCCTTTCTCGAAACTGACTAAAACCGGGTTGAGTACGGCTCCCTGAACCGCAACTACTTCCGATCGACGGGCAACATATAGTGTATCACTGTTTTCGAGCAGAACGTTCTGCTCACTAGCTGGATTGTCCATAATTGTACGTAAATCAGCTGCTACCAGATTGCCCCGTCTTTTAAACTGTGCACCTGCTAAATAGGCCGAGTTTTTCAAACCACCTGCCAGTTTGATAAGATCAGCAATTCGCTCGGAGCGGTTAAGGATGGCGTAATTCCCAGGATACATTACTTCACCACTAACGAATACCCGCTGTTGCGGTTCGTAATTGGGAGCTGAACGAACAGCGACGATATCAAACGGTTCAAGTGTGAAATTTGATGCCTCGTCACCAACCGTCAGGTTCTTATCAACTGAGAAAGCGAAAATTTGTACCGTATTCAGACTAGTGCCGCTAGTTGATGTGACTGCCGAAGTCGTAGTGTCGGTGCGGATACGCCGGGAAATCTCAATGCGCGATGCAGAAGCACCTTCCTGAAAGCCTCCGGCTTGAGCGATCAAATCAGCTACGCTCATATTATTGATGAACGCGTAGTCACCAGGATTATTTACGGCACCTTCGATGCTGATAGAATACGTCTCTCGTAGATTACGCACTGATTGAATGACAACACTATCTTGGCGGAGCAAGGGAATATCGGCAACCTCACCCCGAAGTAATTTGGCTACGTCGAAGGGAATGTTTTCCATATCCATGTTATCCCGCTCCCGAAAAATATTGGCCCGGTTGGTAAAGGCATCTTTCCGGAGGCCATCAGCCCGCTGAATCAATTCTTTTACTGTGCTTAACCCTGGTTCGAGGGCAAACTCGCCGGGACGCATAACGGCTCCTGTGAGTTGCACACGGTTCTCGAACCGTTCGAGAATTCGGCCAATAGTATATTTATCGCCCCGTTGCGGGATAAAAGTGGCTAGCTGATCCTGCGTGATCGAAAAGATCTTGCGTTCGCGGGGGGTGTTGCGCCTTAGCGAAATGGATGCTGTATAGGCTTCATCAGTGTAGTTGCCTGCAAAACCCAAGACTGTTTTCAGCGTTTCACCCGGTAGCACTTCGTAAATGGCTGGTCGGCGAACCTGTCCCGCTAATTCAACCCGAACGTCGTAGTCTGCTACGCGAATAACATCCTGATCCTGAAGCCGGATGTTATCACGCTGATCGGCGCGAAGCAGAAAATCATAAAGGTCGATGGTACGAACAACCCGATTACCACGAATGATACCAATCTTTCGAAACGACCCAGTCTCGGGGTTAGGGCCACCCGCCAGATAAAGCGCATTGAAAGCAGAGGCCAGCGACGAAATAGTATAGGTGCCTGGCCGAATAACTTCGCCGACGATGGTGATGCGAATGCTTCTGATTTGTCCTAAAGAGATATTGGCGTAGGTTCCGCTACCCGGACGGTTTAGCCCTTGATAGGCCTGGCGCAAACGACCAATAATTCGTTGTTCGGCTTGTTCAATGGTTAAACCTGACACGAAAATCGGAGCGAGATTTTGCACTTTTACCGTTCCCTCGGGGCTAACACGAAGTTTATAATTGTCAGCAGAAGCTCCGTAGATGTCGATTATGATCTCGTCGTCGGGACCGACGACGTAACTCTGTGGAGTGGCAATGCGCAGATTTGGCTCAAAAGAGAGCGACGCGTTTTGAAATAAAGAAGCGCCAAACACAACCGGTTTCCGAACCGTATCCAGGCGAGGAAGTACGAGGGAATCGCGAATTGGCCGAGATAAGTTGTCGGGAAGCGAACGGACAATGCCTGAATCGGCGATGATTTGGCCCGTTGTGCGCGAACTTTGAGTCCGCATTTGGGAAATACGCCGACGCATTTTTGCAACGTCGTCCAGTGTATAGCCCTGACTCATAGCCGCTTGCTCGATTTGAATCTCTGTGAGGCCACTAGCTTGGGCTTTGCGATAAAATTCGGCCACCTGCTCATCGGACAATTGATCGACGCGGGAGGGTGTCTGCTGTGCTACTGTTGCACTGCTAGTCAAAACTAAATAACCAAAGACCAGCAACAGGTAAGTGCTTTGTTTCAGGAAACGAATAGGTACTGACAATTTGTCGGAAGCGCTCATGAATGGACAGCTAACGAGGTGTCTCATTAGGAAGGGCAAAAGTAGCGGAATAATCCTAAATTCTTGCATACTTTGGCACCACTTTAGCCAACGGAATCCAATTCCGAGTGTACGGTTTCAATGAGTGTTTGTACCGCCCCGACTGACACTCTGTTTATTTTGGCAGAGAAAAGAATGGGTGTTATCTGCCAAATCTAACCAAAAGACCATACGGAGCGGTTCTTGTAGTACGGCTCTAATACGCTAATTTTGTAGAAAATACGTCAAAAGTCGAATGTTGATGGTTAAACGTATGTTTCAATACTATATACCTTTTCAATGTTTTACAGGTGGCTTTTGACTTTTGACCAAACGAAATGATTAATCTCATCACCAAGGGTATCGCGAAGTTTTTCGGCACCAAGTCGCAGCGGGACATTAAAGAACTGCTGCCTTATGTCGAGAAAGTAAACGCGGAATTTGCCCGATTGAAAGACCTTTCCAACGACGAACTCCGCCAGCTGTCGGGTGAATTAAAAGCCCACATCGCTCAGGAGTTGCAGCCGATTGACAATCAGTTGGATGGCCTGCGGGCACGCATCGCTGGCGAACTCGACATGGACGTTAACGCCAAGGAGCGTATTTTTAACGACATCGACAAACTCGAAACCGACCGTAACAAGGAGCTGGAGCGGGTGCTGTTAGACATTTTGCCACAGGCATTTGCTGTGGTGAAAGAAACAGCCCGGCGCTTTACCGAGAACGAGCAGTTGGAAGTAACGGCTACTGAGTACGACCGGGAGTTATCGTTCCGTAAGTCTAGCGTACAAATTGACGGCGATAAAGCCTATTGGGCTAATACCTGGAATGCCGCTGGTATGACTATCAAGTGGGACATGGTTCACTATGATGTGCAGATTATTGGCGGGGTGGTGTTGCACCAGGGTAAAATTGCCGAAATGGCTACGGGTGAAGGTAAAACGCTGGTTTCTACGTTTCCGGCTTTCCTGAATGCGCTGAGTGGCCGGGGGGTCCATATCGTAACGGTTAACGATTATCTGGCAAAACGTGACTCCGAATGGAATGGTCCCTTGTTTGAGTTTCACGGGTTGCGTGTCGACTGCATTGATAAGCATCAGCCTAACTCGGAAGCCCGCAAGAATGCGTACTTAGCCGACATCACATACGGAACAAACAACGAATTTGGTTTCGACTATCTCCGCGACAATATGGCGCGGGGTACTGATGAACTGGTTCAGCGCAAACACCATTTTGCGATGGTGGATGAGGTTGACTCCGTGCTGATTGATGATGCGCGTACTCCGCTGATTATATCGGGTCCGGTACCACGTGGCGATGAGCAGGATTACATCGAACTGAAGCCTCGTATCTCAAGAGTCGTAGAGGCTCAGAAGAAGTTGGTATATGACCTGCTGAACGAAGCTAAAAAGAAGATTGCGGCAGGAAACGAGAAAGAAGGCGGTTTGGCTCTGTTCCGGGCGCACCGGGGTTTACCTAAATACAAGCCGCTCATCAAGTTTTTGAGTGAGACCGGTAATAAGGCACTTCTGCAAAAAACGGAGTCGATTTATCTGGCCGAAAACCAGAAGCTGATGCCCGAAGCGGATGCTCCCTTGTATTTCACCATCGATGAGCGTCACAACAACATCGACCTGACCGAAAAAGGAATTGATTACATCACCGGTTCAGGCGAAGATCCAAGCTTCTTTATCCTCCCCGACTTATCAATTGATTTGAATGGGATTGATAAAGACGAGGAGTTGTCTGACCAGGAGAAGATACTGAATAAAGAAGGTATCATTCGTGATTACTCAGTAAAAACTCAGCGGATCAATACGGTCAATCAGTTGCTGAAAGCGTTTACGCTGTTCGAGCGCGATACTGAGTACGTTATTATGGACGGAAAAGTGAAGATCGTGGATGAGCAGACGGGCCGTATTATGGAAGGACGTCGGTGGTCGGATGGGTTGCACCAGGCTGTAGAAGCCAAAGAAGGGGTGAAGGTAGAAGATGCTACCCAGACTTACGCAACCGTTACGCTTCAGAACTACTTCCGTATGTACCACAAACTGTGTGGTATGACCGGTACGGCCGAGACAGAGGCCTCCGAATTCTGGACGATTTATAAACTCGACGTAGTCGCTATCCCAACAAACCGTCCTATCAGCCGGGGCGATGAAGAAGATAAAGTATATCGCTCGGTTCGGGAGAAGTACAATGCCGTAGTCGATGAAATCAACGATCTCGTACAGAAGGGCCGTCCGGTGCTCGTGGGTACAACGTCGGTTGAAAACTCTGAGTTACTGAGCCGCTTGCTCACGCTGCGTAAGATTCAGCATCAGGTATTGAATGCTAAATATCACCAGCGGGAGGCCGAAATTGTTGCTGAAGCCGGTAAGCCTGGAACGGTGACTATTGCTACTAACATGGCTGGTCGGGGTACTGACATTAAACTGACAGCGGAGTCGAAGGCTGCCGGTGGATTGGCAATTATTGGTACGGAGCGTCACGAATCGCGCCGGGTCGACCGCCAGTTGCGGGGCCGGGCCGGTCGTCAGGGTGACCCCGGAACATCCCAGTTCTTTGTATCGCTCGAAGATAGCCTGATGCGTCTGTTCGGTTCCGACCGGATTGCCCGCGTAATGGACCGGATGGGTCTGGAAGAAGGCGAGGTGATTCAGCACTCGATGATTACAAAGTCGATAGAACGCGCTCAGAAAAAGGTTGAAGAAAATAACTTTGGTATTCGGAAGCGTCTGCTGGAATACGACGACGTAATGAACTATCAGCGTGAGGCTATTTACAAACGTCGTCGGAATGCGCTGTTTGGCGACCGTCTGGCGCTCGACATTGCCAATATTACTTACGATGTTTGCGAGGATATTGTAGGAAACGCAGAGGGCAATTTCGAAGAAGTACAGTTGCAAATGCTGACTTCGTTGGGTGTAACAACGGGCCTGAACCGGGAGGAATTCATGAAAATGAAAAAGGCCGATCAGGTACAGCGTTTATACGAAGAAGCTGAAAAGCATTATACGGATAAGAATCACGCCATTGCCGAAAAAGCGTTGCCCGTGCTGAACGATGTGCTCAACCATCAGGGACACCAGATTCAAAACATTGTGGTGCCCTTCTCAGACGGGTTACACGAGTTGCAGGTGGTTACTGATCTTCGTGAAGCCATAGCCACGAACGGACGTCTGCTGACAACCGAGATGGAGAAAGCCGTGTCGCTGTCGATTATTGACCAGGAGTGGAAGGAACACCTTCGCGAAATGGACGATCTGAAGCAATCGGTACAAAACGCAGTTTTTGAGCAGAAAGACCCGCTTCTGGTGTACAAGTTCGAATCGGTCGAATTGTTTAAGCGGTTCCTGAGCAAGGTTAACTTCGACACGATCAGTTTCCTGACCCGCGCTGATATTCCAGCTCAGGAAGCCCAGCAAATTGAGCAGGAGATTCAACGTGCCCCAGCGCAACGTCGGCCAGAGCCTCAGCCACAACTCCACACAAATATGGAGGATTTCGATGACGATCATCTGGCCACTGGTCCAGAAGAGTATGCACGTCGAATGGCCGAGAACAACGCAATGGGTGCAGGCGCTCCACCAATGCCTAAGCAGATGCCAAATCGCGTGGTTAAAGTTGACCGGAATGCCCGTGTAAATGTTCAATACGCGGACGGTTCAGTAAAACGGGATATTAAGTTTAAGACCGTTGAAAACGACGTATTGACGGGACGGGCGATGCTGATTGATTAACTATAGAGATGTCATCTCTAAAAGTAAAAACACCAACCTATCACGGGTTGGTGTTTTTTTATGCCTGTAGGTGGCATACTCTTTTGACTTTGTTCAGTTAGGACATAACGTCATTTATTTCGTATTTTTATACCTGCTCTTTTATTTCATTGTCTGTTAAATGACACCACGTTTTTGGCGGTTATTCATCTGGATTATACCGCTTTTTAGCCTGCTTGCCCCCTCTCGCCCTCTTCGCGATATTATCACGTTGCGTTCTGAGTCATTGCCATTTACGCCAACCGATTATCATATCGCAACGGTAACGGACAAACGCTCAGGGGCAGCACTAGGGCTGGGGCAGTGGTTCACGGCTGCAAATCAGCCAGCTGCACTGGTCGATTTACCGGGCGGTACCGCTAATGGAATTGAACGGTTTGTGCGGCATAACATCAGGCAAAATCCTAACAACCGGGCAGTGGCTATGCGTCTGCGCGAGTGTCGAATCAATGAAACGGCTAAGGGAAACCGCGTTGACGGTACGTTTACGTTTGCCGTAACGTTCGAGCTGTTACGGAACTCCGACGGTGAAGATCAACCGGTGAAACTGACAGATTTCCGAACGCAAGGGCAGTATACCCGCCCTACCAGCCAGACACAGGTAGTAGAGCAGAGTATCAGGCAGAGTGTAGTTGCCGCGCTTCGAACGTTCGACAACTATATGAAAAGAGAAGGGAAAGGAGATGGACGACTAGCTACACAAATCAAGGTTAACCTGGTTGATTACATCCACAACATCGATAAAGACAGCGACACTGTTTTTTATTCGCTGGATCGCCCGTTGGCCTGGTCTGATTTTCAGGCACCGCCCCGGTCGGGAAGTCGTTATGCGGCTGAGATTAATCCTAACTTTGCCTACGAAGGTCGGAGCCGGGTAGTGAATGGGGTGGTAGAACTCACCCTAACCATAAAAACGTATATGCTGAAAAGTGGGTCGTGGGTAAGGCCGGTAGCCTTAAATGCCTATAGCTTGAACCATGAGCAACGCCATTTTGATATTTCCAAAATTGTGTCGGAGCGCTTCAAAAATAAATTGAACCCCGATAGTTTGAGCATCGAGGATTATAACAGCAACATTCAGTACCAGTTTCTGGAATCGTTCCGTGAAATGGGCCGTATGCAGGAGTTGTACGACGATGAAACCAACCACGGCCTGAACGTAGCGGCTCAGGAACGATGGAACAACCGGATCGATGCCGATTTAAAAATGTATGGGCTTCGGAAATAAGCCCTGCCGACGGGTGTTATGTGTTAGTCCGGCTCACCCGCCTTATGATCCGCGTGTGCTGAAAATAATTGGCACTTTAGCCAATCATTACGAAGTGCAGAGTTTGTTTCCCTGGCGAGTCGATTCATCAATTGGTGTTTTACCGATGTATCAGCAACTGGCTAAGCGGTTGATATTAGTGCATCCAATGATAGGTTGGAACCTGCTTCGGCATCGCCCCCACATACTTCACCTGTTCATGCCGGAGTTGTTGCCTGTAGCGCTTTTATTCCGGCTATTTGGCGGTCAGGTCGTTTATGAAGTGCAGGAAAACCACCGACTAAAATTCGACCGTAAACCACGCAATAAGCATCCAGTATTTAGGAGAACTTTTGACTATTTGGACCGGCTAGCCCGGCGCTACTGCTATTGCGTTTTCACCGAGAAGAGCTATTTGACGGAGTACGATGATTTGGCATTGCCTTGGGCAGTGGTTCATAATTTTCCAAACGTACAATGGAGCGGTGCTCCGTTGAGCCGAAGGCTTGCAAGGCAGCTTATTTGGCCCAAAGGCCCAACGGAGCACCGCTCCGTTGTACACAAGTCATCCGCCCAGTTTATCATCAACTCTTTCGATCTCTGTTACCTCGGCCTTGTTAGTCAGGATCGCGGGCTCGATACAATGATGGCGGTTTTGGATAGGTTGCCCAAGTATCGACTTCACCTGTTTGGCCGAATCACTAATGATTGCCTTGACTTACTGGCAACCCAACAAGATCGTGTTATTATTCACGGACATATTGATCAGGCTGATGCCTTTCCGATTATGGCTCAATGCGTGGCAGGCTTGGCTTTGCTTAAGCCCGTTGGTGATTATCCTGACTCTTATCCCACTAAGTTATTTGAGTATATGGCTTTGGGTTTGCCCGTGATTACGTCTGATTTTCCCCTGTATCGTTCAGTAGTTGAAACCCAACAATGTGGTTTTTGCGTCGATCCAAACGATGTCGTCACTATTGTGGAGCGCATTATGTGGCTTCAGGCACATCCGGTAAAAGCGCAGCAGATGGGTGAAAAAGGTAAAACGAGCGTTCGTAATTTGTATAGTTGGCATACAGAAGCCAATAAATTATTAGAATTATACCAAAATATAGACTTTAAATAAGATTTCGTAGTATTCTTTAAATCAGAAGTGATACGTTCCCTTAGAAACGCTTAACTTTCGGCTTTAATAGCTTGTTTACTAGCTGCAAGCTTAGTTGTTGAACAATGTACATTCATAAAGTTAGCCACTATTTGCCTGAGCAGGTAGTTGGTAACGAACACTTTACCAATCTCAATGGTCTGTCGAGCGAATGGATTATTGAACGGACAGGTATCGCTGAACGGCGTAAAGCCGGACCTGGCGAGAACACAAACACAATGTCAATTGAGGCTGTAAAACAGCTTCAGGAAAAACTTGACCTTTCTGATGTAGATCTTATTGTTGGGGCAACTTACACACCTCATGATACCATCGCAACGCTGGCTCACGTGGTGCAACATCACCTCAACATTGCCGATATTCCGGTCGTCTCTATCTCGTCGGCCTGTTCATCGCTACTGAATGCTATTGAGATTGTGGAGGGCTATTTTGCCCTGAACAAAGCAAAACGAGCGCTCGTAGTGGTGTCGGAACATAATACGGCTTATAACAATGACCAGGATAAAGTATCTGGCCATTTATGGGGGGATGGGTCATCGGCTCTACTCATTACGAAAGAGCGTCAATCTGATCAGGATTTTGAGATACTCACCATCTTGACCGGCGGAGCTGCACACAGCGGCAAAGCAATAGAAGCAGTGGTGCTGAAGCCGCTGGAGTTGGGTGTTATTATGCCCTACGGACGCGACGTATTCATCAATGCCTGCACGTATATGCCTAAAGCAAGTTTGGATGCCCTGGAAAAGTGCGGTTTAACGCTGAGTGATGTAGACTACGTGTTACCCCATCAGGCTAACCTACGCATATCCCGTAATGTGATGAAGACGCTTGAACTGCCCGAAGAAAAGCTGATATCGAACATTCAGCGGCTTGGCAACACGGGGTGTGCGGGCTGCGCTATTGCCCTTTCCGAGAACTGGGAACAGTTTCAGGATGGACAGCATATCGTTGTGACAGTATTTGGTGGTGGATATTCGTATGGGGCAATGATAATTAAGCGATAACTATGACTACTTCGCCCGACAAAATTGGCATACTGGAAGTGGTATTGAATGGTCTGATGACTCGCTATCGGGAGCGCGTTCCCGATGTGGGAGCCATCATCGATGCGATGATCGACGAAGAGATTATTGACTCTGCTGACGAGATCGAAAATGACCACATTGCCTTTCGGACAATGGGCGTTCCCAATCTCGGTTTGGCCTCGTTCGAGAAAATATTCCTGCATTACGGCTACGAAAAGCGCGAACCTTACAATTTTGCCGAGAAAAAGCTATCTGCTTATTGGTATGCTCCCCCGGCGGGTACAACCAATCTGCCTCGCATTTTTGCTAGCGAGCTGCGCGTTCACGAACTTTCTGAGAAGGCACAGCAAATTATTCACAAATACACCGATCAAGTTAAAAGTGATCCGGTTGATGCACTCGATCTAGATGATGCTACAGCGGTCGATGCATTTCTACATCAGCCGCTCTGGGAAATGCCAACAGTGGCCGATTATCAGGCTTTACTGGCCGAAAGTGAATATGCGGCTTGGGTGATCTATAACCGGTATTATCTAAACCATTTCACCATCAGCGTTCATAATCTCGAACCCGGTTTTAATACCATTGATGAGTTTGTGTCGTTTCTGGAAAATCACGGATTCAAACTCAACTCGGCGGGTGGTACCATCAAAGTTAGCCCTGATGGTGGCCTGCGTCAGGCTTCAACGGTAGCCCAGATGATTGATGCCGAGTTTGCTGATGGCCAAACGTTTCGCATTGCGGGATCTTATGTAGAGTTTGCCGAACGGCGGGTTCTACCCCAATTTGCTGATCTTCCTGCCGATCAGATTGGCCGCGAGCATCGGCGCGATGGATTTGAAGCTGCCAACGCCGACAAAATTTTCGAAAGCACATTCACGACGCAGACAGGAAAATAACAGACTTGACTCTACGATGAGTTAAGTCTGAATCACTCCCACCGAAAACCCCTTTTCAATGGGGGCGTGGTTGGCTGCTGCGATACCTTCAGAGAGTATAGTGCGAGTTTCGAGCGGATCAATAACGGCATCGACCCAGAGACGGGCAGCGGCAAAATAAGGGGAAAGTTGAGCGTTGTATTGGTCGGTGATCTTCTTTAATTGTGCCTGTTCTTCTTCTGGAGTCATAGGTTGGCCCTTTGCTTTTTGAGCAGCCACCTGAATCTGAAGGAGCGTTTTGGCGGCCGATGCTCCACTCATAACAGCCATTTGGGCCGTTGGCCAAGCAACCATCAGCCGGGGGTCGTAAGCGCGGCCACACATGGCGTAGTTACCCGCGCCATAGGAGTTCCCCACTACTACCGTAAACTTCGGCACTACTGAATTGGCCATCGCATTTACCATTTTAGCGCCGTCTTTAATAATTCCGCTTTGTTCGGCCCGACTACCGACCATAAAGCCCGTAACATCCTGAAAAAAGACTAGGGGAATCCGTTGCTGATTGCAAACCATAATGAAGCGGGCTGCTTTATCGGCAGCATCGCCATAAATCACACCACCCATCTGTAGTTCATTGCTTTGTGCCCCGGCTCCTGTCTTACCTTTTGCCTTAACCACCTTGCGTTGGTTAGCCACAATACCAACTGCCCAACCGTCGATGCGCGCATAGCCACACAGGAGCGACTGCCCGTAGGTGGGTTTGTATTCGTCAAATTCAGAGTTATCAATTAACCGTTCCAGAATCTCACGCATGTCGTATGGCTTTACGCGGTCTGTTGGCAGAATGGTGTGAATTTCAGCGGGGCTTTTAGCGGGTAGGGCAGGAGTAACCCGGTTGAAACCGGCAGTGGGTTGTTCACCTAACCGGTCGAATATGCGTTTTATGGCATCCAGGCAGCTTTTGTCATCGGGATAGCGATTGTCCACCACGCCTGAAATGTCGGTATGTGTGACAGCTCCGCCAAGGGTTTCGGAGTCTACGTCTTCGCCAATACTGGCTTTGACGAGGTACGGTCCAGCCAGATAAATGGAGCCGGTTCCTTCTACAATCAAGGCCTCATCGGACATGATGGGCAGATAGGCGCCACCCGCTACGCAACTGCCCATGATCGCGGCTACCTGCAACACACCCATTGCCGACAATTTGGCGTTGTTCCGAAAGGTGCGGCCAAAATGCTCTTTGTCGGCAAAAACTTCGTCCTGCAAAGGCAAATAAACCCCCGCGCTATCAACCAGATAAATGATTGGTAGCCGGTTTTCGATGGCAATTTCCTGTGCTCGAAGATTCTTTTTGGCGGTGATCGGAAACCAGGCACCGGCTTTCACCGTGGCATCGTTGGCTACGATCATGCACTGTTGCCCCGATACATAACCAATACCCGTAACAACCCCACCCGATGGACAGCCACCGTGCTCGGCATACATACCCTCGCCCACAAAGAGACCAATTTCTACGAAAGGTTTGTCAGAATCGGTAAGGTAAGCGATCCGTTCGCGGGCCGTGAGTTTGCCTTTGCGGTGCTGATCGTCAATTTTTTTCTGGCCACCGCCCAATTGGGTTTGAGCCGTGCGGGTTTGGAGTTCGTTGATGAAGGGAGTCATTAATACGGGACTTATGCTACCCAATTAACTCCGTAGTGCGGGCATAGGTTTGAGGCAGCGAAATAGTTAGGCTAATAGTCTGAATCGTAAATTGGCTGGTTGGATCGGTATTTTGTTCAACAAGCGTCCATTGGCCAAGATCATTCTTCCGCCAGACTTCGACCCCCACTGTTTGCGAGTCAATGAGTATATACTCCTGAAGCGACGGAATACTCCGATAGCGGACAAACTTCCGACCCCGGTCATAATCTTCGGTGCCATCCGACATTACTTCGATTAGAACGGTTGGATTGAGCAAATTGTCAAATTCGTCGGGCAAAAGTTCCGGTTCACCACATACAATCACAATGTCAGGATAGGCATACAGGCCCGTGGCCGGGAGATGAACGCGCATGTCTGATGAAAACGACTGGCATAAGGATGCTTCAAGTGAATAGCCTATCAGTATAGAAAGGTTTTCCTTGATGCGGTTGTGGTTGCGGGTGGCACCAGCCATAGGAATGATTTCGCCGTTGAAAAACTCGCTTTTGTCGAGTGCCTGCCGTTCGATGGCTAAATACTCTTCCGGACTGACTACCCGTTTTGCATCCATTACCATAGCTGAGGACGAGTTTGTTTTCCAGAAAATTACGCATTAAATGGGGCAAAATCAACCCAAGAGATTACTGCGTCGAGTCGGCCTTTGTGGTCGTAATGGTCGACGTGGTGACGGTTACAGAACCGGGTTTGCCTGGTTGTGTTTTCTCTTTACGGCTGAATAACGAGAACTGAACGTAGCGTTTAGGGTTCTCGCGGAGGTCGGTTAGAAGTTTCTCAAGACTAGCCGTTGTCGCGTTGACGTTAGCATACAGTTTATCGTCGGAGGTAAGTTTGCCGAGGGTGCCTTTGCCCTGTTGAACGCCCGCCAGAAGTTGTTGCAGATTGTCGACAGTGCGGTTGGCATTGGCCAATGTCTGCCGTAATTGTAAAGAACGAAGCGAATCGGCTACGTTATCAACTTTGGCCAAAATAGGCTTTAGCTGCTTTTCGGTTTCGATCAAGGAAGACGACAGGCGATTCACGTTGCCAAGTGTTGTTTGAAGGGCAACCCGGTTTTCCTGTACGGTCAGATCTAAAGTACCAGTGACACGACTGGCATTCTCAAGCGTAGTATTCAAAGCTGCTCCTGTCTTATCAAACGATTTAACAATCAGATTGAGGTTCTTGGTAAGCGAGTCTACGTTGTTAAGAACAGGTAATGTTTTTTCTCGAATAAGTGCTTGCAGACCAGCTTCTTTAGCCGCAACCAGCATTCCGTCTATTTCGAGGGGACCATCTTTTTGAAGAATCTGTAACTGAATCACTTTACCGCCGAGCAGGCCTCCATCGGCTAATACCGCCCTGGTGCCTTTGCCAATCATTATCTTCTTGTCGATGGCTACAGTAACCATCAACTGATTGTTTTTCTCCTGAAGAATTTCGATTTTTTTGACACGACCAACCGATAAGCCATTGAGTGTGACAGGATTTGAGTTCGTTAAACCATCCACGTTGTCGTAGATGACGCGATAGTGGTTTTCGGCAGAAAAGAAGTCGGAGCCTTTCAAAAATCGGAATCCAAAATAAAACAAGGTCAATGCCACAACAGCAAGGATTCCAACTTTAACTTCCTGGGATATTTTCATGGATAGATGGGAGCCAGTCTAATTTGCTTTCATCTATAACCCGATCTAACTGGCTTTTGTCCCGCGAAAGTACAAAAGTTAGTCATTTGTCATTGGTCAATAGCTTCGCGTCATTGGTTATCCCCAGGTTGCCGACTAGTGACCAATGACTAGTCTACTATTCTACCGTTTCGATCTCCTCTTTGTATTGAGCGAATGCTTTGAAAATGGCCTCTGATATCTCTTCCTGACCATCAGCTGATGCCAGGTATTTCTCCTCCTCAGCGTTCGTTAAATAACCCGTTTCAACCAGCACACTGGGCATGGTTGTGCGCCATAACACCACAAAACCGGCTTGCTTTACGCCCTTACTTCTGCGGTCGGCGTTGTGTTTGAAACTGCGCTCTACTTTCTCGGCAAAATTGATGCTGCTGGCCATAAACGCGTGCTGGTAGTTAGCTAGCATAATATGCGCCAGAGGAGAATTGGGGTTGAACCCTTTATACTTCTGCTCGTAGTTTTCTTCTTTCAGGATAACGGCGTTCTCGCGACGGGCAACATCCAGGTTGCCTTCCGTTTTGTGCAAACCAAGCGTATAGGTTTCAGTACCATTAATAGCCTTTGAGTGCGGGTTGGCATTAACGTGAATCGAAATAAACAAATCGGCACGGTTGCGGTTGGCAATGGCAGCCCGTTCGGCCAGGTCAACAAAGTGGTCACTGGCGCGGGTCAGAATCACGCGTACTTCGGGCAGTTCGGTTTTTATCCGGCGGGCTAGTTGTAGAGCAATTTTCAGAACAATCCGCGATTCGCGGTTACGCGATGTCATACAGCCAGGGTCTTTGCCACCGTGTCCGGGGTCAATGACTACTGTCCGCAATTCCTTCGGACGACCTAGTTCGGGCCGGGTACTGCTGGGCCTGCTTGTCTCCAGAACAACGCCGTTGGTGGTGTCTCGCAGCGACAGAGTTGGCTCCGGCAGCACACCCATGGCCAGTAGCGGCCATAAGACAACGGAACCCTTAATAATTTTTAACAAGCTGTTCCGTTTCAACGCAATGATGGGACTTTCGTTCGTCATACCTTTGTACAATGGGTTCCTCCCACACATTCGACAAATTTCTTCCATTGGTAGAACTTAAAAAAGCATACTTTATTATTCCTAGCGTAGCTATGCGTAATGTTACACTGGTCTTTGCTATCTTGTGGATCAGCCTAACGGCCTATGTAGCTAAGGCACAGCAAGTTCCGGTGTTGCCATCTAAGGGAGGTATGCCTCCTGCTACTGTTCCTGCACAAACCGTGCCGAACCGACCCGAACCAACTGTACTCAACCCGGTTCCGGCGACAACACCCACATCGACAACTACTCCGCCTGCCTCTGGAACGGCTACAACACGCCGACCATTAAACATTCGGACTGGTGCACGCCCTACCGGGTCACGTGCTGCCGGCGATACTACCGGACTGGCTAGTAGAGATTCCGTAAGTCGAGACACCACCGTGACTGATGAATCATTTAAAACCACGGTAAAGTATTCATCCAAAGATTCTACAATCTACGCGGCTGATGGACAGGTAGTTGAACTGTTTGGCGATGCTAATGTTGAGTACGGTGAGATTTCGCTGAAGGCTGATTACATCAAACTCAATTATACGACCAATGAGGTTTATGCCCGTGGTCGATATGATTCTACGGCTCGAAAACTAATTGGGCAACCTGTTTTTAAAGATGGTGATGGGCAGTACGACGCCAAAGAAATCAGGTATAATTTCAAGTCCAAAAAGGGTAAAATTCAGGGCGTTATTACCCAGCAAGGCGAAGGAAATATCCGGGGAAATAACGTAAAAAAAGATTCTGACGACAATTTATACATTCGTGGAGCCATTTATACGACCTGTAATTTGGCTACACCCCACTTCCACATCAATGCCAGTAAACTGAAGGTTGTCCATAATAAACAGGTTATTGCTGGGCCCTTCAACTTAGTGATTAACCAGATTCCGTTGCCTATTGGGTTGCCGTTTGGCTTTTTCCCGTTCCCTAAGAAAAAAGATATTGGTGTGTCGGGGGTACTGATGCCGCAATACGGTGAAGAACCCAATGGTCGGGGGTATTACCTCCGTGATGGTGGTTATTACTGGGCCGTAAACGAGCACCTGGGCTTGCAGTTTAAAGGGCAAATTTATTCACGCGGAAGCTGGGGGCTTGGTACCACCGGCGCTTACAACAAACGGTATCGCTACAGCGGTGGCTTCGATTTGCGCTTTGCCCGCAACCGTTCCGGCGACCGCGTCGATAAAACGCAGTCTCCCCGCAACGATTTCTCGGTTAGTTGGTCGCATGCCCCACAAAACCTGGGCCGACGGAGTACGTTTTCAGCCAATGTGAACATCAGTAGTAACAGCTATAACCAGTTCAATACCACCCAAACCGAACGTTACGTATCGAACGTGGCAGGTTCGTCGGTGCAGTATAGCCGACAGATTGGGCAATACATTCGTACCAGCAGTAGCCTTCGGGTGAATCAGCAGTTTGGGCAAACGGACCCGCGTACGGGAGTTCGGCAGAGCGGCAAAACGGATGTGTCAACGGATTTGTCGTTTGGCTTAAATCAGATTTCTCCGTTTGCCCTGAAAGGGGGCACTGGAAAATGGTACGAATCATTCCGGGTAGGTTTCGATTTCAATGGAGCTGCTACCGTGACTAATTCCATTAATACAAACCGTATTGATACCACCGGTTTGGGCTTCAAGCTGGTAGGGACAAGGTCTCGTTTACGGCCCCGTGGCGATATTATCCGGGATAGCCTTGCTCGTGCTGATAGTATCAGGCTGGGCTTGGTTCGGAATAATGGTGGATTGGTGACCGACGCAAATATTGTACCGTTCAACACGGAAAACCTACCAACGTTGCTCAAGAACGGTCTGGTAACAGGTCGATACAGCATTCCGATCTCTCTGCCCAACATCAAGATTGCCAAGTATATCAACATCACCCCTGGTTTCTCCATCAATGGTGATATTTACCGTAAAAGGCTTAATTATGTCCAGTATGGTAATACCGATTCGGTTCGTGTCGATACCACGCGAGGAATTTATTCCGTGTATAATTTCGCCACCAGCGTAAGCATGAATACGCGAGCCTACGGTACTGTTTTCTTCAAAGGGAAACGTTTACAGGCCATCCGGCACACCATTGCTCCTTCGGTTGCGCTATCTTATATCCCAAATTTCTCAGACCCGTCGTTTGGTTTTGTGCAATACCTGGCCATTCCGGGCCTTTCTGAGGAGCGACGCTATTTTTCTCGATACAGAGGTATTGGCGGTAATTCGAGTGGGGGAACTGGAAAGGCGAATGCTATTGTCTCGTTCGGAATTGTGAACCAGTTGGAGATGAAAGTTCGCGCCCGCAGCGACTCAACTGGGGCGGAATTCAAGAAGATTTCAATTTTTGATAACATTAGCCTTAATGGCAGTTACGACCTTAACGCGCCGACGTACAACCTGTCGAATATTTCGTTGAGCGCTAACACCCAGATTTTCAAAAACATCAGTTTTAACTTCTCTGCCAACTTCGACCCATATGCGTATCGCGAAATCGTTGTGGCTTCGACAGGAGTCACGCAGTTCGAACGGATTCCGAGTTATGCGATCAATAAGGGACAGGGCCTTGCCCGGCTCACCAGTGCTCAGTTCTATGTAAGTGGTCGTATTGCTCCAAAGGGCTCTGACAAACCCAAAAAGTCAGCTGGTGTGAACGATGCAACCATGCAGGCTATCAATGCCAACCCCGATCTCTACGTCGATTTCAATATTCCCTGGTCGCTCAATATCAGCTATTCATACGGCTACAGCCTGTTTGCTCCTGGGCCTCGCGAGATCAACGGTGTTAAAAACTTCAACGTTATTCAGGCTATAACCTTTAATGGTGATTTCAGCCTGACGCCCAAGTGGAAATTTACCTTCAACTCAGGTTACGATATTCAATACAAACGCCCTTCAATCACTACGGTGGGTATTAACCGCGATTTGCATTGCTGGGACATGGCGTTCAACTGGACACCTTTTTCGGGGAGTACACTTCGCAGTGGCAACTATTCCTTCGATTTGCGGGTACGGTCGGCCATCTTGCAGGAGTTGAAATTAAGCCGCCGTCGGAGTTTCTACGATCGGGGCGGATTTTAAATGGGAACGCGGATGACACGGATTATGCGGATCTACACGGATTTTCTATTGTATCCGCTTAAGTCAGATTTTAAAAAATCCGCGAAAATCCGTTCAATCCGTGTCATCCGCGTTCCATTTTTTAGCGCGCTAGGCCATCTTTCTTCGCCCGATCACGCACGCGCTGAGCCCGTTTCTGGCTGTCGGGGTGACTCGAAACGATTTCGGCAACACCTCCTCCGCCACCACCGCTCATTTTGGCCAGTTTCTCAAACGAAGTGGCCAGCGCCAGTACATTGTAACGGTTCTTTTTTAGAAACGAATAGCTGTAATCGTCCGCTTCGGTTTCTTGCTGACGACTAAAGTTGGCACTGTACAACGCATTGCCAATTGCAGCTGCCTGCGACCGAGTCAGGGCCGCCAACGTGCCACCGCCCGATCCAATCAAATTCAGAGCGACTGAGCGTTTCAACGCACTTTTCATGGCATCTCGCGTGTCCTTGTTCACCACGTGGCCAATTTCGTGACCCATGATAGCCAACAGTTCATTGTCCGACATGATGTCCATTAATCCCTGAAAAACCCGCACACTGCCATCGGCGGTAGCAAACGCATTCACGTCCTTTATTTTGTAGACTTTGTAATTCATGGGGATTCCGCTTACTGTTCGGTGCCGGGCCACAATCTTGGCCAAACGGGCTGCGTAAGGGTCGCCCGCGCCAGCAACGGGATTTTGAGCATCCATTTGCTCGACAGCTTGCCGAGATAATTGAGCTACCTGATCATCGGAAAGAGTTGCCAGCGTGATGGCATCCATGGCGGCCTGCCCAATACTCTGGGCCTGGCTGACGATAGGAGATGCTAACAGCAATCCACCTATCAAAATATATGTTATCTTTTTCATCGGTTGAGTGTTTTAACGAATCAAACCACCTGTGCGGTGATACTTCGTTGTACTTGAGACAAAAAAGAGCGCAAAAAGTTTATTCCGGTAGGGATTTGATCCACTCACGAATTAAGGCAATGCCCTCACGATGAGTTACTTTTCTGGCTACTTCGGGCATCATTACACCCGGATCGGTTGACTCCATCCGGTATACTAGGATCGATTCGTCGGGGCGGCTTGGCACGATGTCGTACCGCCGGTTACCAGAACCACGCCCAGCGGCAACGGGTGTTTTACGGATTCCCAGGGCGGTTGGGTTTTGCTCGTGAATTGACAAATTGAGGCCTGAGGTGTTGGCAGGTCCATCGGGCCGGTGGCAATGCGCACAGTTTATATCGAGCCAGATGCGGGCGCGGTCGTTGAGGGAGCCGGTGGTAGGGTCGTTCCAGACGGGAGCATGGGGAATAGTTGCCAGATCAGGCAAGCCAGTAAGTAAACCTGTTTTCTGCCAGTGAGCTAGTTGGTTTTCGGAGCCAGATTCATACTTGAGAGCGCCATTGAGCTGCCGGGCCGTGGGGCCAATAGGCATCAGCACTTCGTTTCGGTTGTGGCAGCTTTTACACTGGTTCAGGTTTGGAATCACGTATTCCTGCTCGTGTTTGCGGCCATCGGCATCTACATAGACCACGGGTTTACGGTCGCCCGCTACTTCGAGCAGAGCATCGGTTTGTTCGTCGTTCCAAACATATTCGAGAGCTTTCCAACCAGACTCACCATGAATCAGCAAGCGTGTTTCCATAATCCGGCGACCCTTCGTCGCATCCCGAAAATCGGTCGGGAAGTAAAATGTCTTGATAATAGTTGTGCCAACTGGGAAATCCATTACCTCTTTCGCATTGTACTGAGCGGCTTTTCCGGCGGGCAGTTTTACGAATCGGAGCTTTTCGGCATAATCTGAAAAAAGAGGTGTGTTAAGGATGTATGGAACTACCCCTTCTGCGGGCTTCTGGTCGGCAAGATTACCCACAAAAAAGCCATAGTCCGAGAGTTTGGCCGGTACGGTATTTTGTTGCCGTACCGTAAACGAAATCAAGAGTAACGTTAGGGCTGACAAGAATAAAAGGAGTTTCGCCATTATCTGACAGGAGGTGGCTATCGTTGATGATTATTGCTTCAGGGTCTCCAGATAGGGCACGCCCGTAAACTTATTTGGCTTCAGGTAAACAAGGTCATTTTTGAAGTCCAGCACGGTATTGAATCGTTTCAGAACATCGTTACCCAGAAAATTCACCTCGAAGTTGGCTGGATTTCGACTTCCCAGTAAGGTCGCTGGCACGTTCGAAAGCGGTAAGCCATTGAGCGAAAGCTTCGGCGACAACACTGTTTTTGTTTCAAATTTTTCACCACGTGGGTTTCTGAATGTTGTAACGCTTATGAGTGGCAAATCGGTCGGAAAGTGCTGTTTACTAGCCCAGACACTATCTAAAATCATGGCTTTCTCAGAACCAGTGTCAAGCAGGAAATTGCCTTCGTACATTTTATTGCTGATCTCAATTGTCCCGTGAATACAAACGAAAGAACGCAGGAACTCTAGCCTGGATTTCGAGTAGCCTTTCAGGGTTTTGGGCGGCTCTGAGTGAATAATCAGCAGGCTTTTATCGTAGTCAATCTCCACCGACTTGCCTTCGAACAGATTCCAGCCAAATCGACCGTCCATATCATGTGCGGTAAGCAGCGTTGGTACAACAACAGGGTCGGTCCAGACCACTTTGCCCATTTTCAGGGTATGTACTTTCTCCAATTGGTTGAAATTCGGTTTGGTACGCCCGGCCAATGCGTCGGGTTGATTGGCCAGGAGTTTCGTTTTGTTTAGGATGGCCGCCTGGGTGATTTTAAAGTCAAACGATCCAACGTCGAAGTGTAAATTCAGCGTATCGGTGTTGTTGATTATGGACTTTACATGAATTGCATTTTTGGCAGTGAGCGTAAACGGTATGGTATCGTGGGTACTCTTTACGCTCTTTTGTATGCTAGCTGGAGGAATAGCACTGGCAATGCGAGTGTAGCACGAATCTTTCCCATTCAGCAAAACGATAAAATCAAACGAGGTTCCAGGCGCTACTTTGGTCTTGATCGAATCAATATCCGTGTAGAAAACCACCCATTTCGGCTTTCGGCTTCGGTCGGCGGTGTACACGTCTGGTTTAATTTTTGGCGAAAGCGACCAAGCATTTTTATCGAAAAAATCGCCATCTCTAATGGCAACATTTCTAGACGTTGCTCTGACAACTGGTAAGTTGGTCTGGCCTAAAACCGATTGTACAAGCCAAAGATTAATAAAAAGCAGGCAGTACTTCATTGTTTTGCCGTGGTCTGTGGGGGCAACTCACAGGTGACCTTACTGATGTCGCGGGAAATGGTTTTGAAATCGTTGGCTGCGTCGATGTTCGCGAATTTGGCGTTTTTGTTGTTTTTCAGGCAAAGGGGCGACTCTTTAGTAGGCGCTTTGTCGTCCACAATACCATCCCACATAATGTCGGGTACGTTTTTGCCAAACCGCAGCTTGAACCGGAACATCATACCCATGCGGCCTTTGTAAGTAGCATGCACCGGGGGGCGGCTATAGGTGTTGTCATGAATAGAAATCTGCGTCGGGTAGGGGTAATATTGCGGGTCTTTAATTGGCTCTTCGGTCATGAAATAACTGATGACCGCCGTTCCCTGAGACTTGTTATTGATAATTTGATTACTAAAAATCTCAACCTGATTGGTGGCCAGAACCACCACGCCTGTTCCGGCCGGGACGCGTGCTACGATGTTCCCCTTCGGCGCAAAGTTGTCGAAGTTATTGTTCTCGATTAAGTTGTCATAAACCCGAACGTTGCCACCTTTTTTCTGTACCAGATCGGGCAGGTCGAACACCAGAATGCCGCCGGTGTTTTCGTACGCGTGGTTTTTATACACGTCAGCCCCAATTGAATTCTCGATTTCGATGCCTGCCACGTTATGATGTGCCACAGAATTGCGCACTACAATTTGCTTTGATTGACCAACGTAAATACCTGCGTCAGAAGCGCCCACAGCCGTACAACTTTCGATGGTTACGTTCTGGCACTGCACGGGGTAAAGCCCGTAAGAGCCATTCGTTTCTTTGGGAGCTCCCGTCCATTCGACTAGCACATTGCGGAACGTGATTCCGTTCACGTTCATGGTCTTGATGCAGTCGCCTTTGGTGTCCTGAATAGTCAGGTTTTCGATTACAATGTTCTGCCCATTCGTCACGCGGAGGCCCTCAGCACCTTCGCTTTGGTTTTTGAACGATAGCACTGTTTTACTGGAGCCAGCACCCCGAATCGTGATATTTTTCTTGTCCTGCAACGACAGACTGCTTACCAGCGCAAACGTTCCAGCGGGTAGGTCGATGGTAGCTCCATCGTCGGCCATAATCAGGTCGGTCTGGATCTTTTTCTGAACGTCGGCCTGAGCAAAGGCAGTTGTGGTAGCGATGCCAGAAAGAAATATAAGGCAGATAAAGTGGAGCAATCTGGTCATAGGTAAGCTACAATAAAGACGGTGGACTAATTGATAAAGATTTCATCGACGAGCACTAGGCCAGGATTTCCCTTGCTTGGGTGCCAGTCGGGAATGACAACCGGTTTCGCAATGACTTTCAGAAACAAGACCGTTTGCGGCTTAAATGTACAGGTAATTGCTTTCAGTTCGTGAGGTTCTTTCTTAACAGGCATACCCGGTTTGAGCGTGCCCAGCAGTTTCAGCTCGTTGCGACTGTTTCCACCCCAAATCTCCACGGTGCCTGGTGGAAAAATGCCCGTTTCCTCCTCGACCATGATTCGTAGCGCCACCGAATTTACCGTGATCGGTTTTTTGAATTCGGCCATTAATGCCAGATCATTTTTTCGAACGCCCAACCAATTGTTGGCCCAAGCCGGGCTATTTGCATTGAACGCGCCTAATTTACCATCGAAGAAAGAGGACGGACCTTCTGCTTTGTGCACGGACGTGAGGGGCAACAACAGATTGACGCTATCTGGCTTGTAGGTGCTCTTGTAATAATCGAAGGTGGCTACGCTACTGCCAAACCACCCCTCTTTGAAGGCCTTTGCTTTAACCGTTGTAGGTTTGTCAACGACGATTTTATCCGTCAGAATTGGCGAGTTTACGCTATCGGGCTCGGTCCCATCGGTTGTGTATCGTATCTGAACGCCTTTGATGGGGTGTCTCAATTGTAACGTGGTCGACTGGCTGAAAATGGTCGAATTTTTTACTTGCGGAGGATTTAACCGGATAGGTGCGCTGCTCTCGCCATTGAATCCGGCAATAAACTCAACACCCTTGTTTGCTTTTTGCAGTTGGGCAATTTGGCCGGGTGTCAGTTCGGTGTTCCAGAGGGATATTGTTTGCAGGCTTTTGAAAGCGCCAATCTGTTTTTGCAGGTCTTCGTATCGAACTTTTGTGCCTGACAAAGCCAGCGTTTTCAATTGTTTCAACGAAGCCAGTTCGGCCAGGCCATTGCCGGTAATATCAGTGAAGTTCAGGTCCAGTTTCTGTAGGTTTTCGAATTGGCTAATCCGCTTCAGATCCGCATCGTGTACGGGTAATTTGTTCAAGTTTAAATACACAATCTGCTGCTTTACCGGGCTCAGTTCATCGAGTTGTTCGGGCGTGTAAGCGGCCTTGTTGTACAGGTTAACCGCCAGTGCGGGCGATTCACGGGCCAAAAATGCAACGGTTCGGTAGTCGTTATTCAGCTCTTTTACGGTCTCTTCGTCAGGAGCCTCAAAATCGTATTGCTCAATGGGCTGAACCGGTTTGAACAGGCCAGCTGCTATAAACCGCAGCGAATCGGTAGCGGGCAAATCAAGCACTCGTTTTTTGAAATCAGCCCGGCCTTTTACCCATAAAGCCAACAAAGTGATTTCCTGGGGTGTAAGCTGGGTTTTGCCCGTTGGCGGCATGTGTTTTTTCTCATCCGTCGGCAGGTGAATTCGTTGCAAAAGCAAACTGATGTCGGGGCGCCCGGCCACAAACAGCTTTCCCGATTTTCCGCCCTTTCGGATCGACTCGGCATCGGTCAGATTTAGTTGGCCTTTCAGTTTATCGGGGTTGTGACAACTGATGCACTTCTGCTCGAAAATAGGAAGTATCACGTGGTTGAACACCAGCGCCTGATCGAGTGGAATGGGCTCTTTTTCAGTCTGACTACTCAACGGTTTGAACAAGAAATTTTCGCCGTGGGTGAGCGTAGCTCCATAATGCCCCGCCCCAATTAGGCAAATAACGGTTGTTAAAGCGCCAGCCTGAGCCAAACGCGGATTGTACCAATTCTTCTTGCGCGCCCAATAAACCAGTGCCGAGATGAAAAAGATGCCAATGCCTGTCCATTTATGCCATTGCAGCACCGAACCAGAGTAGCCGTCTTCGTTGGACAGAAACAGCCCCATTATAACCGTTAAACCCGCCGACAGGGTGCCAACGAGCAATAGTCCGCTCAGAAATTCCTGATAAAAATCACGTTGCGTGGGTGCCACATCGTCGGCCTGCGTTGGGTCAACGGCCTGGCTTTTGGCAGAGGACACCCGGAACCGAACCGCTTCCATAACCATTGCCAACAGTAAAATAACAATGGGAAAGTGCAGAAATAGCGGATGCATTCGCCCCAGCGGTTGCAGCCAGACGGGAACGACTATTTTGTCGGCAAACAGCAGCAAAAACAACACGAAGACAACCGACGCAAACAACACCTGCTCCGCTACACTGATTAACTTTTTATTCATGGTTTTCTTGGAACGCGGATTTGTACGGATTAAAGAAAGATCAGCGCAAATTGGCGTTGCGAAGCATCCGCGTCATCCGCGTTCCATTATGTGTTGACGGTAAAAATCACGCAATTAGCCCCGGTATTACTTTGCCCGAGACATCAGTTAACCGATATCGGCGGCCTAAGTGCTTGAAAATTAGCTTTTCGTGATTCAAGCCCATTTGGTTTAATACAGTTGCCTGGAAATCATGCACATGGACGGGGTCTTTGATGATGTTATAGCCTACATCGTCGGTTTCGCCGTAGACAATGCCGGGTTTGATGCCTCCGCCTGCCATCCAGATTGTAAAGCAACGGGGGTGGTGATCACGGCCGTAATTATCGGCGGTGAGCTTTCCCTGCGTGTAGCTGGTACGGCCAAACTCACCGCCCCAGATTACGAGTGTTTCGTCTAACAAACCGCGCTGTTTGAGGTCGGTAACCAAAGCCGCCGAAGCCTGATCGACATCTTTGGCCTGCTTGGCTATCTCAAACGGAAGATTGCCATGCTGATCCCAGCCCTGATGGTACAACTGAACAAAACGTACCCCGTTTTCGGATAGTTTGCGAGCCAGCAGGCAGTTAGCGGCAAACGTACCCGGAACCATACAGTCGGGACCGTAGAGCTTGATAATATCGTCGGGCTCTTTCGAGAGATCCATCACTTCGGGCACTGCGGTTTGCATCCGGTAGGCCATTTCGTACTGCTTCACCTTGGCAGCAATTTCTGGGTCGCCAAACTCCTGGTACGAGAGGTCGTTAAGTTGCGCAAGGTTGTCGAGCATGTCCCGGCGGTCCTGCCGATCCATGCCGTCGGGATCGCGGAGGTACAACACAGGATCTTCGCCCTTGCTAAACTGTACGCCCTGATGAATGGAATCCAGAAACCCATTCGACCACAGTTTGGAATAGACACCCTGCCCGTTGCCAATGCCGCGTGAGAGCAAAACGGTAAAATTGGGCAGGTTTTTATTCTCGTTTCCCAGCCCGTAACTCAGCCATGAACCCATACTGGGCCGGTTGCCCTGCTGAGAACCCGTCTGCAAAAACGTGAGCGCCGGATCGTGGTTGATGGCTTCGGTAAACATGGATTTTACGATACAGAGATCGTCAATAATACCAGCCGTATAGGGGAACAAGTCGCTCACCCAGGCCCTCGATTGACCGTATTGCTTGAAGTCGACAAACGACCCCACCATCGGAAACTCTTTCTGATTGGCTGTCATGCCCGTCAATCGCTGGGTCCCCCGCACGGATGGTGGTAACTCCTGTCCCATCATTTCCCGCAATTTGGGCTTGTAATCGAACAGTTCCTGTTGAGAGGGCGCCCCGTTCTGGAACAAGTAAATTACCCGTTTAGCTTTGGGCGCAAAGTGCGGAATACCGGGTGTTAGTCCGTCTTCGTCGGCCCCATTGCCACTGAACAGATCGGGGATCAGCAACGAACCCAAAGCCGCACTACCCAGACCCAGACTAAGCCGGGACAGAAATCGACGTCGGTTAAAATTCAGACCGTGTTCAAGAATTTCCTTTTCCATAATTGTGAATCTGCAAGTTGGAAACGCAACGGCGGACCGTGCTGATGACGCGGATGCTGCGCAACGCTGATTTCCGCTGATTTTTCTTTTTAAATAGGAAGAAAATCCGTTTGATCAGCGTTGCACAGCATCCGTGTCATCTGCGTTCCAAAAATTCTTTCAGGACTTTGTGATGGTTTCCTCCAGATTATAAATCGTTGTCACAACGCGCATTAGGGCAGCCAGCTTCGTTCGGTCAATACGGCCAGGAATGGGGTATTCGCCAACCGCCAACGTTTTATCGATACTCACTTTGTTCAATTTTTTAAGCTCCTTGTCGTAGTACGTACTGAGGATCGACACCTCTTTCTCGCTTGGTTTTCGACTGACAATCAGCCGGAATACTTTTTCGATTTTAGCGTTTGTTTCTCCTTTTTCCTGCAACAGACGGGCAGCTAAAACGCGTGATGCCTCCAATACGGTTGGATCATTCATCATCACCAGAGCCTGTAAAGGTGTGTTGGTTTTCAGTCTTTTAACTTCGCATAGGTCGCGGTTGCTGGCATCGAAAATAGCCATAGACGGGGGAGGAACAGTGCGCTTGATCAGCGTGTACATACCCCGCCGGTACAGGTTTGGACCATGATCCTGGGTGTACTGCGAAAGCAATCCTCGACCCGAGGTGGCCCCTTCCCACAGCCCTGCTGGCTGATACGGTTTTACACTTGGTCCACCGATAGCCGGGTTTAACAGACCGCTGCTGCTCAGGACTAAATCTTTCACAAATTCTGCTTGGATACGGTAACGCGGGCCTCTGGCCAACAGGACATTTTCAGGATCGGTAGCCAGTTTGTCGGGAGTAACAACCGCCGATTGCCGGTAGGTGGCTGAGGTCACCATCTGTTTCACCAACCGTTTGATGTCCCAGCCATGATCCATGAAATCGACTGCCAGCCAGTCGAGCAGTTCGGGGTGGGAGGGAAGCTCGCCCTGCATGCCGAAATCACCGGATGTTTTTACGATGCCTTTTCCAAAGAACTCCTGCCACAACAGGTTAACGTACACCCGTGCTGTGAGCGGATTTTTGCGTTCAAATAACCATTTTGAAAGACCCAGCCGGTTTTTGGGGTAGTTTGGGTTGAAGGGTAAAATGGCCTTTGGCGTACCGGGCTGCACTTCTTCGCCGGGAGCATCATACACGCCCCGTTTCAGCACAAACGTTTTGCGGGTCGTATCCAGATCACCCATCACCGATACGATCAGGCGGTTTGTGTCGCGCTTGTTCACGAACGAAAGAATGCCCTGGAGGTCTTCGTCACAAATCTCCATCATCGGCTTTTTGGCATACGTATCTGGGCCACCAATCACCGATTCCATGCCCACTTCTTTCACGTTGTTGAAAAACGCAAAGAGCTGGTAATATTCCTTGTGGGAAAATGGGTCGTATTTATGGTCGTGGCAGTGGGCGCATTCCATCGTAACACCCAGCAACCCTTTCCCAAACAGATCGTTGCGATCCGTTACATAAGAGATTCTGTACTCCTCCTGAATAGTGCCCCCTTCTTCGGTGATTTTGTGATTTCGGTTAAAGCCCGTCGCCAGCAACTGCTCTTTGCTTGCCTCGGGCAACAAGTCTCCGGCCAACTGCCAGGTCACAAAATCCTTGTAAGACATGTTTTTGTTGAAGGCGTGAATCACCCAGTCGCGCCAGGGCCACTGAGTTCGATAGCCATCGTCCTGATACCCGTGTGAATCGGCGAAGCGGGCCAGATCGAGCCAGTGCAACGCCATTTTTTCGCCGTACGTAGGCGATTTCAGGAGCTGATTGACTGCTTTTTCGTAGGCATTGGGACTCTTGTCTGCTAGAAAGCTATCCATCAGCGACAGGCTCGGTGGTAGGCCGGTCAGGTCGAGGCTCAACCGCCGGAGTAGGTGCTCTTTGTCGGCTTCGACGTTTGGGGCAAGCCCTTTTTGTTCCTGTTTATGGAGAATGAAGTAGTCGATCTCATTTTTCGGCCACTTATTCTGATCAACCGTTGGCAGCACTGTTTTTTTCGGCGCGACAAAGGCCCAGTGTTTTTCATAAGCGGCCCCCTGTTTTATCCATTTCTCGATCAGCTTAATTTGATGCGCCGACAGTTTGAGATTCGACGAGGGAGGGGGCATCAGGGTGCCGGTATCTTCCGATGTGATCCGCAAATACACCTCCGATGATTCGGGTTTGCCGGGGACAAGGGCGTGCGCGTTTGGGTGCTCAGACAGGGCTTTGTAGGCACTTTCGGCCATGTCGAGCCGCAGCCCTGCTTCGCGTTTGTTGGCGTCGGGACCGTGACAAGCCAGGCATTTATCCGATAAAATTGGCCGAATATCGAAGTTGTAGCTGATTTTGTCGGGTATTGTTTCCTGAACCACCCGGCTCGATGAGGTAGTTGTGCATGATTGGAAACAGTAGCCCAATTCGGCGAGTAGAGCGATTATATAGACGATATTTTTATGCATATCCACTATTTGTTTAGCCTGTATCCTCGGTCTGTGTCCTCACAGACCGCTTATCAGCCAATGTCAATGCGGTCTGTGAGGACACAGACTGAGGATATAAATTCAAGCTAGCAATTCCATGACCGGTTTGCCCAACCCGTCCGGTGTTGAATAAAACGGGCGTTTTTCAACCTCGTAGTGCGTATCGGGTGCAATACCCAGCGCGTGATAAATGGTCTGGTGAATACCCTCGATACGAATTGGGTTTTCAATGGTTTTACAAGGCCGTTCATCGGCCGTTTTACCATAAACGAATCCTTTTTTTATTCCCCCGCCAAACATCAGCACAGAGCCCGCATCGGTGAAGTGACGGTGCATACCGTAGAATTTCGGTTCCGACATCACATCCGGCACTTTAACCTGATCTTGCACTTTTAATTCTGGTTTTCCTTCCACCATCATATCCCGGCTAAACTCACTGGCCAGAATAATCAGCGTTCGATCCAGATGCCCGGTCTTGTCCAGATCCTTAATGAGTTGGGCAATGGGCG
The DNA here is from genome assembly GCF_028867935.1 of Flavobacterium sp. SUN052. Classification (GTDB taxonomy): domain Bacteria; phylum Bacteroidota; class Bacteroidia; order Flavobacteriales; family Flavobacteriaceae; genus Flavobacterium. The sequence continues at coordinate 81,681 of NZ_JAPQNS010000019.1, read as the reverse complement.
CGTCAATCTGGCATTTCATCTCCTCCAGGCGCGTATGGCCGTTTTCGTGGGTATCCCAACCCAGGAAAGGTACGTACTCCGTGGTCACGCTGATAAAGCGAGCGCCCTGCTCGGTAAGTCGGCGGGCCAGTAGACAACCTAGTCCAAACTTGCCTGTATTGTAAATGTCGTAGCTGGCCTTCGGTTCCTGACTGAGATCGAAGGCCTTGGCTTCGGGTGAGTTCAACAGGCGGTAAGCCTGCTCCATCGATCGCTTCAGCGATTCTTTCTGATAATCGCTGCCAAACTCGCCCATCGGGCTGGTGCTGATGAGGTCGTTGTACAACTGATTCCGTCGCTCAAATCGTTTGGCATCCATCCCGATGGGTGGCCGAACACTTTCCAGTCCCTGGGTAGGATCAGGAATGAAGAACGGGCCAAATTCATTACCTAGAAAACCAGCCGTATGAAAAGCTTTTAGTTCTTCGGCCTCGCCCACTGTAAACCGCTGCCCAATATCGACAAAGGCAGGAATAACCGGATTTTTGGGCCCTAGTTCTTTGGCTATCCACGAACCAATATGCGGAGCCGCCACGGTTTGGGGTGGTTCATAGCAGGTGTGCCAGTGATACTGATGGCGGGAGTGCAAAATATGGCCCAGGTCGGCTGCGATGTACGAGCGGATGAGGGTTCCCTTATCCATCACCTTGCCAATTGACTGAAGCCCTTCCGAAAAATTGATGCCGTCCAGCACCGTCGGTACTGGTTTGAAGGTGCTTAATACCCGATTTGGGTCCATACCAGTTTCGTAGGCCGTGTACCGCTTAGGATCGAAGGTTTCAGTATGGGCCATGCCCCCGGCCATCCAAAGCAGAATCACGGTATCGGCGGTACCGTTGGTCTGGCCCGGTTGCCGCGTTTTACAGCCCGACAAAAGACTCGACATAGGCATACCTGCTGCCATAGCGGCCAAGGTTGCTGCGCTCGTTTTTTGCAGAAATTCCCGCCGATTCCAGTTATTTTTCATCATGTTGGTGGATAGGAACGCGGATGACACGGATGGAGCGGATTTTCGCTGATTCTTTAAATTCCCGGAAATAGATTTTAAAATCCGTGTAAATCCGCTCCATCCGTGTCATCCGCGTTCCTATCTATCAATAAATCAGTTGAAATTCAGGATGTAAGCTAATGGCCCACACCAAATCTTGGATGCCTTCTGTAGTGGGGCTTTTGCCAACAATTTTTTGCGCAACAGCCATTTCTTTGGGCTTTGGTTCTCTTCCTAAAGCCTTCCAGTACAGATTTTTAATCAGTACGTCGGAGGCCGGGTATAACGCTTTCCATTCTTCTGCTCCTCGTTTAAGGGCGTCGTTAAATTTCTCGCCGTTGGTCAACTCCAGCGCCTGCAACAGGTTTGCCTGCGATGTCCGGCTTGTGCTGACCGTTTCACGATTTGGACGGCCCAAAGCGGTCAAAAAAGGATCGTTTTTAACCAGTGATGCACGTGGAAACGGCATTTCTTTTTTCAGCTTTTTTGGAAATTGCTTCTCCACAATAGAGGTATCGGCATATACCGGACTGAAAGCCAGACTCACAGCATCGGCAAATTGCTCGGCGGTAAGTCGACGGCGTACCATACCCTGAAATACATAGTTAGGAGCCATAATCATGTCGGGTTCTTTTACCCCGACAGTGGGCAACTGGTACGTTTTGGAGGTGAGAATCATACCGATCAACCGCTTCATATCGTATCCGTTGGCGGCAAAGTCCGCGGCTAACCAGTCCAGTAAATCCTGGCTCCAGGGATCGTTGTCCATCACATCAACGGGCTCAATAATGCCCCGACCCATCACCTGCGCCCAGATTCGGTTCACCACCGTCCGATACAGTCGACCATCTTTGGGCTGCACCATAAACTCAGCCAGTTCGCGGAGCCGTTCTTTGGTAGCTGCTTTGCCATTGATGGTACCCAACTGTTCAAAGATGATTTTTGTCCCGGCCATCTTCCCCGTTGGCTTGTCGCAACGGTGAATTTCCAGCGTTGTGTCCGCAAACACGTTAGCGAATGCATAGGAATCAGCCAGTTTCCAATCGCTGATGAAACTGTCGTGGCACGAGGCACATTTAAGGTTCAGACCCAACAACACCTGCGATACGTTTTGCGCTGCCTGCATCTCTACCCGCTGGCTCGAATTGATGGTGCCGCGCCATTTAATTCCTCTGATAAATCCTTCTGACTCTTTGGTCGGGCTAATAAGCTCCCGGACAAACTGGTTATATGGTTTGTTCGTTTTTAACGAGGTGTATAACCAGTTCGTAATGTCGAAGCGGCCCTCGGTAATGTAGCCCGTACCGGTGTAGTCGTTGCGGAGTGCATCATTCCAGAACGTGATCCAATGTTGGGCGTAATCCACATCACGGCTAAGCAGCTTTTTTACTAAAATGGCTCGTTTATTCGCTGTAGTATCAGCCGTAAATGCCTTCATTTGAGCTGGAGAGGGTAATAAGCCCACCACATCCAGATACACCCGACGGATGTATGTCCGGTCGTCGACTACGTTTTTCCAACTGATTTTGTGTTGTTGGAAATACACATTCACAAACCGGTCAATGGGGTTAGTCAGGCCGTTGGTAGCTTTGGGTAGGGCAGGCATGCGTGGTTCAAGTGCCGCTACTTTATAAATGCTTTTTTCGGCACCGCTCGGCCACGGAGCGCCCTGTTTAATCCAGTATTCAAGCAATTTAATGTCGTGTTCGGTCAGGCGTTTGCCTTTGGTAGGCATCGCATCCTCATGACCAGCTGGGAGTTTTACGCGACGGATCAGGTCGCTGTCTTCGGGGTGACCAGCCACCAGCACTGGGCCGTCTTCCCCGCCTTTCATCACAAACTCTTTCTTGTCTAACCGCAAGCCCCCTTTAATTTTGGATGGTCCGTGACAGTTGTAACAGTTGTGAGCCAGAATAGAACGGACTTCCAGGTTCAGTTCTCCAATCTGCTTTTCGTTCAACGGTTGGTTAAGGCTGGCAAAGGCAAATTTCGAATCGCCTGCTGCTACCGGACTCTGTTGTCCGCTTTTGGGCAGTACGCTGGTCAGGTAATCGTCGCCGTGGGTGAGCATAGCCCCGTAATGTCCGGCCAGGCTCACGCCAACTACGGTGGTGATTAGCAGACCACGGTATAACTCGGTGCGGCCCGAACGGAGGGCAAATACCGTCAGGATAGCAAGAGCCATTGTAGCCAGCCCCGCCCATTGGTGGACCACAACCGTGTTTCCGCTGTAATCGTCCTGATTAACCAATACCAAACCTAAAGCGGCTGCCAGCACCGAGCTGATCGTGCCGATCCAGACCATAGCGGTAATACCAGCCCGTAGTTCAGTCGATTTGCGAGACCAACTGACTAGTTCGAGGAGCAGGGCAATGCAAAGCAGGCCGACCGGAAAATGGACAATCAGGGGATGCAGGCGGCCCAGGAATTGCCAGAGCCAGAATGATTCAGTTAGCAGCGCCATTCCGTCGAGATTAAGAGTTGATACCTAATAACCAGCAAGCTCAGGCAATTTACTGTGTCCATCATTCCCTATTTTTGCAAAATCGCGAACGGCTCCGTTCTTTGTGCCGGTACTCGACCAAACCATACAACTACTGGATATCAACTGTATGCTCATTACTACTACGCCCAACATCGAAGGCAAACGCATTATAAACTACATTGGCCTGGTTAATGGTGAAGCCATTATTGGGGCTAATCTGGTGAAAGACTTCTTTGCAGGCATCAGCGACATTGTTGGTGGACGATCTGGAGCTTACGAGCAGGGCCTTCGCGAAGCCAAAAGTATTGCCCTAAAAGACATGATGGATCAGGCGCAACGACTGGGAGCCAACGCTATTATTGGCGTCGATCTGGATTTTCAAACCATTGGTGGCAACGGCTCTATGCTCATGGTGAGCGCTAATGGGACTGCTGTGGTGATGGAGTAGTGACCGACCATCCTCAGAAACGGGGTGTTGGTGTAATATGGTAACTTAGTAAATACGGTAACTTGGTAATTTGGTAAATAGTCTGCTCTATAGTTGCCCAGTTACCCTATTTACCCAGTTACCGTATTAGCTCTTTCGCCCTTGAAACTCATCCGCCAGATACTCGAAAGTTTCCGCTTTGCCTGGCAGGCGTTGCGGTCTAACCTGCTCCGCACAACCCTTTCGCTGCTGGGCGTTACCATCGGTATTTTTGCCATTATTGCCGTATTCACGATGGTCGATTCGCTCGAACGCAACGTAAAGGAAAGCCTTAGTACGCTGGGCGACCGAGTCGTATATGTGCAGAAATGGCCCTTCGAATTTGGCTCCGAGTACCGCTGGTGGAAATACTTCCAATGGCCCGAGCCTACATACAATGACTTCCGGGCTATGGAGGAGCGGCTCGAAAACGCGGAAGCTGTGTGTGCTATGGGTAATAAGGGCAACGTGAATGTTAAGAATGGTAACAATGTCCTGCCCGTTCGTATATCGGGCGTTAGCATGGACTATAACCAGGTTGCTGATGTACCCATTGGGGAAGGGCGTTATTTTGCCCCTCAGGAGCAGGAATCAGCGCGCAATGTGGCCATTATTGGTTCTGAAGTAGGCGAGATACTCTTTCCAAATCAGTATGCGGTGGGTAAAACCATGAAAATCAACGGACTGAATTTTCAGGTGATTGCCGTTCAGGAAAAGCAGGGAGCGAGCATTGTCAACTTTGGTGGTAATCCTGACCGACGCGTCCTGATCCCCTACGGCACGTTTGCCAAACTGTTTCAATCGCTCCGCCCCAGCGTTACCATTGTTGTGAAAGGGTACGAAACCGACAAGAATCTGGAAAATCTCGAAGGCGAAATCCGGGGACTGATGCGGGCGCGCCGAAGCCTGAAACCTACTCAGGATGATAATTTCGCCATTAACCGCCCCGAAGCAGTCGCCAAAGCTATCGGTGGGGTCTTTGCCGTACTGACTATTGCCGGTTGGGTTATCGGAAGTTTCTCTATTCTGGTTGGAGGTTTTGGCATTGCCAACATCATGTTTGTCTCAGTAAAAGAGCGCGTGAATATTATTGGTATCCAGAAATCACTAGGGGCCAAGAATTACTTTATCCTGTTCCAGTTTCTGTTCGAAGCAGTTATGCTTTCGTTGGTTGGTGGGCTGGTCGGGGTCTTTCTGGTGTATCTGCTCTCCTTTGTACCAATGGGGAGTTTAGACGTGATTTTATCAAGCGGAAACGTTATCCTTGGCCTTGGTACATCCAGTATCATTGGTGTTCTGGCCGGTATTTTACCCGCTATCTCAGCCGCCCGCCTTGACCCCGTTACGGCTATCCGGGCGAAGTGATTGACTAGACACACTCATAACCTCCTTAGTGACACGTTGAGCTACGATGCTGTAGCCATTCAAGCCGGAACTTGACTAGTGTTTGCCAGCAAAAGAATGTTGGTTGCTACTTGGTATTTTTACTTAAGTTGTATTTCATAGTTTTGTATAGCTGTTCGGTCACAGACATGTAAAACTATAAATAAAACTATGCGAGTAGCTGGGTTCAGTTTCGTCCGTAACGCCATAAAATTCGACTATCCTATTGTAGAGGCAATAATGTCTGTACTGCCGCTTTGCGATGAATTCATTGTAGTGGTGGGTAATTCTGAAGACGACACCGTAAAGCTGATCGAAAGTATCCCATCCGATAAAATTAGACTTGTGCATAGCGTTTGGGATGATACCTTGCGCGAAGGTGGCAAAGTGTTAGCTGTAGAAACAAACAAAGCCATTGCAGCTATCTCACCAGACATAGACTGGGCTTTTTACATTCAAGGCGACGAAGTATTACATGAGAAGTACATTCCGGTTATCCAAAAGGGAATGAAGAGGTATTTAGACGACAAAGAGACCGTAGAGGGGCTACTGTTCAACTATTTACACTTTTATGGCTCTTATAATTACGTAGGCAATTCGCGGAAATGGTACAGACGTGAGATACGTGTTATTCGTAATACGGGTAATGTTATTTCATACAATGATGCTCAGGGTTTCCGTAAAAGGGATAATAATAAGCTGAAGGTTAAACTAATAGACGCCTACATTTATCATTATGGTTGGGTAAAACCTATTGCAACAATGAGGTCTAAGGTTGCCTATATTGATCGGTTCTGGAGTACCGATGAGCAGATCGAACAAGTTCAGCAAGAAGTTGCCGTATTCGATTATGAAAATCATGCCGACTCACTTGCCTTGTTCACTGAGACGCATCCAGCAGTGATGAGAGACCGCGTCGAACAGTGCAATTGGTCGTTCGAATTCGATACGAACAAAAAAAGTAATTCATTGAAGGTGCGATTTTTAGAGATTATTGAAAAAACTATTGGCATCCGCATTGGCGAATACCGTAACTACGAAATCGTACCTTAAAACGCTATCCTCAAGGTGACCTTATCCGACTTTCAAACTTCGCTGACAAACCCCCAGCCACCTGCTCATCTCTCGCCCATCGCCGAAGCTCTTTGGTACGATGCGAAAGGCGACTGGACCCAGGCTCATAACATTGCTCAGAGTCGCGAAGGCACCCGCTCCTACGACCGGCTTCATGCCTATCTCCACCGCAAAGAAGGCGACGACTGGAACGCGGGCTATTGGTATCGCCGGGCGAAAGCTGATGTATTCACTGGCACCCTCGATGAAGAATGGGCTGAGTTGGTCAAAGAATATCTTCCTTAACCCGATTTATTGTCCGCTTATCAGTCATGACCTCCATCCAGCTAATACAGTTATAGGAACTATGTATTGCAAGATACCTTGCAGTCAATAAGAAATTAATAAACTCAGCTAATGAAAAAGCACTGGTTTCTCCAATTTACGTTCCTGGTAAGTTCAACTGTTTCCCTCTTTGCCCAGTCTGTTCCAACCGACAATAAACTCACTAGTCGCACTGATTCTGTTGTACACCGGGGGGCGTTGGTTTATATGCAACATGCCGATGCGGTAGGACTTTCGATTGGCGTTTATCGAAATGGTCAGATGCGAACCTACAATTATGGAGAAGTGAAGAAAGGTACTGGTCAATTACCCACAGCCAGGACCATTGGTAATGTTGGTTCGGTAGCCAAGACGTTTGTTGGGGTTATGCTTGCCAAAGCGGTACTTGATAAGAAAGCGAATCTTAACGACGACATTCGGAAGTACTTGCCCGGTACTTATCCAAATCTGACCTATTCAGGTCAACCAATTCAACTCGTTCATTTGGCTAACCACACGTCGGGTTTACCACGCTCGGCCCGGTCTTACCCCGCTTCGGTTACTGACAGTTTGTCGAAATTGGATTTGGTGGGACAGGTGGCGTTTTATGATCGCTACACGCAGGATAGCCTGCTTCGGGATTTGCATCAATACAAACTCGACACGCTACCCGGTACGAGATACCGCTATAATAATAACGCCATGATGGTGTTGACGCTCATTCTGGAGCGGATTTATGGTCAACCCTACGAGCAGCTCGTGACCAGCTATCTACAGAAAGAACTGGGTATGTACGATACGAAAACGATACTCTCCCCAACCGACATGAAACGGACGGCGCAGGGCTACGACGGTACTAAACGACAGCCTTACGTAAACCTCAAGAATTTTTACATTGGTCCCAACATGAACTCGACCGTTGGTGATTTACTCATTTATACAAAAGCTAATCTGGCAGAGCGTGACCCAGCCCTGAAGCTGTCGCATCAGATTACCTGGGGAAAGCCCGATGCCCTAGCGCTGGGATTGAACTGGATGATAAAAACCGATCCTAAATTTGGGCGTTATATTTACCACGATGGTCATACCCGCTTAGGCTTCAACACTCGTTGCGTCATGTATCCGGTTCAACAAACAAGCATTGTTATTCTGGTCAATGATACCATTAGTCAGGATCGTGTTTTCGATCTGGAGCAGGCTATTATGGCTGGTTTGAACTGAGTTGTGGTGTTTGGACCGGAGTATAATGGCACATACTTAAACGGCTGCACTGATCTGGTGCTGGCTGAAAAAGTAAGTCTAGGTTCTTCCTGGCTAGGGAGCTTGCGGCTGACTTTAATCGGTTTCAGGGCAGATATGCTTTCTAATCCTGTTACGCATTAGCCGCCACTTTCTTATTTATGCCGATAATCTTTTCTTCCAGTGTAGCACGCGTAAACGGTTTTACGATGTAGCCGTGTGCACCGACACTATACGCACGCACAATATCTTCTTTCCTAGCTTCAGCTGTCACAAGCAGGACCGGTAGTTTAGACAGAGCTGGATCAGCACGAATTTTTTCGATCAGAGTCCATCCATCCATTTCCGGCATATTCGCATCGGTAATGACAAAGTCGAAGCGCTCACTTTTCAGTTTAGACAAGGCTATTGCACCATCTTCTGCCTCGTCAATAGCCGAATAGCCTATATCTTTCAACAGACCTCGGATGATTCGTCTCATGGTCGCGAAATCGTCAACCACTAAAAATTTCATATCAGACATGGCTATATTGGTTTAGTCGTTAGCGTTTAATTATGAAGCTGTTTAGAGGGTGAATTTGTCATTTCAAAGTGCGAGGAGTGATAAATTTACTTCCCAATTTTTACTCAATATTACAAATTTAAATAGGCTTGTTAGAGAACTACAGTAGCAGCGTAATACCGAAATAAAAAAGCGGACCAGTTTCCCGGTCCGCTTCGTTTATTCCTACAAAATCAACCCATCAAATACTTGGATCGGCAGGGGTTGCGGTGTTGTTGTTACGCTCCGTCAGCGGGTACGGGAAGAAATTCCGGTTCCGCTCTGAGCCGGTTGCACCCGGTCCCGGACGGCTAAACCGGCGACTATCTTCGAGCCGGAAGCCTTGGTATGCCAGTTCGATGGTACGGTTCCGGAAAATCTCAAGCAGAATAGCATCGGCCGTGTTGGCACCACTGTATGCAGGCAGAGCCGCGCCTAAGCCAAAAGCGTCCTGAGCGGCTGTTTTGGTCAATACTTTGTTGAGTTGTGCAACAGCATTGGTCAAATCGCCCTTCCGGGCGTACGCTTCGGCCTGAATCAGTACTATTTCGCCGGGTAAATAAACTGGAATTGCCGCGTTGTTGGCGGTGTAATACGCACTGGCCATAACGGGGGTAACAGCGGTATTGGAGCTAACTTTGGTAAGAAACGTTAACCGACGGTCGGCGGCATTAGGGGCTAGCGCACCCGTCAGACCGAGGTTGGCGTTGGTGGGCTGAAGCACGTTTAGGTTGCCAAACGTAAACTCAAACAAGGGGTTCCGGGTGTTGTCGTCGAAGTTGAACACCGACTTTTTGGTGAGATCAACTTTGGCAGCGGCAGCAATTGCTTTGTCGTAATCGCCCGCAAACAGGCTGTAGCGGGCAATCAACGCCTGAATGGTGTTGGCAATATCGATACCCGGTACCGCTTTGCTCGTAAAATCGGCTGAAACCGGAGCCGAGGCCACCTGGGTTGCGGCCGTTTCCAGACTCGCAACGGCATCTTTCAGAACCTGTACCCGAGCTACAAACGGCGCATTGGTGCCCGTTGTGACAGGCGACTGCTCAAAAAATTGAGCGATTGTACCCAGCGCCAATGCCCGGAAGATGGAAGCATAACCCACAATCCCACTTTTGGTACCGGCATCGCTCACTACGCCTGTATTGGCCAGAATCAGTTCCGCATTCGACCGCACTAGGTGCCCTTGTGTCCAGATATTCCGCACAATGCTGTTGCCATTATTAACATTGCTGGACCCCAGCGCCATATTAGCTTCGTCGGTATTACCTACGTTCAATACAGCTAATTCGCGGGTGGTAAGACCTGCTCCAGCCGTACCGGCGTAGAGCACACTGAGTGCCCCCCCGGTAGTAAAGCGGTATTGAAGCCCGTTCGCGAGCGTGATAAGCCCATCGGGTGAGCTAACCGCCTGCGACTGACTAACACTGCTCGGGTTCAAAAACTCCTGCTGCTGGCAACCGTTTTGCCCAATGAGCACCGCCAGCAGCGACGTAAGGATGATGTATTTTTTCATGATTAGAATGTCGCTGAAAGTTTGAGTTGGTAGGTGCGGGGAATAGGGACGTTGCCAAAGTCGATGCCCCGAAGCAGGTCGTTGTTACCACCTGCATTGGTTTCGGGATCGAATCCGGTGTACTTATCCCACGAATACAGGTTGCGGCCAACGAGTGCAATGTTCAACCGGCTAATGGCCCGCGTAAACGTCGGTAAGGTGTAGCTCAACGCTACTTCGCGGAGTTTGGTGTACGAACCCGGATCGACGCGGAATTCCTGGGTGTTGTAAATCCCGAAAATGTAGCCGCGCTTCAACTCACCCCGTAATTCCTGCTCAGCATAGTCGCCCAAGCCAACGCCTTGCCGGGTACGCTTATCGGCGTTGAACACATCAACGCCCTGCACCGCATCGAGCAGCACGTGCAAACTGATTTTTTTGTATGAGAAGTTTGTGCTGAACGAACCTGTCCATTTTGGATTTGGGTTGCCAATGATTGCTCTTGCTTCTGGCTTGCTCACATCCACTGATCCGTCGCTATTGCGGGCAGGCACATAGTCAACGGCTCCATTTGCTTGACCAATAGCTCGTTCTGTCATTGGGAAACCAGTTGGCGACAGCACGAAAGCTCCCGACCCATCGGTGTTACGAGCATAGGGTGAACCGTAGAAAACACCCACTGGCTGACCAACAATTAGTGCCACCGGCGTTCCCGAAGCAGATGAGGCATCGGGGTTAATGATTGGCAGACCGCCTAAGTCGATTACTTTGTTTCGGTTCCGGTTAAAAATGGCGGTGAAGTCCCAGGTGAAATCACCCTTTTTAATGGGAGTCGCATCTAATACAATCTCCATGCCCTTGTTTTCCATTGAGCCTACGTTATTCACGATGCTCGTTCCACCCGTAGTTGGGGCCAATGTCCGGTTCACCACCAGGTTGCTGATTTTCTGCATGTACACCGAGAAGCCTAGACCCAGGCGTCCGTTCAGGAACGTCAGGTCTGCACCGGCTTCGAGTTCAGCCATACGCTCGGGCTGCACCTCGGGGTTAGCCAACTGCGTTCCGGGTGTAACGGTGTTTTTACCCAGGAAACCCACCGGGCTGAACTGATAGAACCGGGCATACGAACCAATGCCCGAGAGGTTACCCGCTTCGCCATAGCTAGCCCGTAGTTTCAAGCCGTTGAAAGCGTTGTTGAACGAGGCATTTTTCCAGAAATCCAGATCCGACACGACCAGCGACCCGCTCACTTTGGGGTAGTACTGGTTGGTTTGCGAGGGCGAGAATTTCGACGATTGATCGCGCCGGATGGCACCTGTCACGAAAGCCAGGTTTTTGTAGCCCACCGTTGCTTGTCCAAACACACCGCTCAGGCTATACCGGTCGAGTAAGTAGCCAACCTGATACGTAGTGTTGCTGGCTCCGCTCACCGTTTCGATGAAAGGGGCGAGGTTTTGACCGCTTGTCTGGGAGTAGTCCGACTGGAAATACTGATAGCTGTAACCAGCCACAAGGTTCACCTTGAAACTTTCGCCCAACTGCCGCTCATACTGGGCGTTTAGGTCGTTGTTGAATTGCACCACCTGGTTGGTAGCATTGCCCGCGAAACCAGCAGGGTAGCGGGCTGCTGGTAAACCAGCAACAGCCTGATAGGGGTAAGGTCGGATATAGTTTTTGCCAAACTGACTGTAGGCATCAACCCCGGCGATGTAATCAACGGTTAATCCCTTCAGCGGAGTCAGGTTTAGTTGAACGCTGCTGATGGTCCGGCTCACCTGCTGCGAAAACTTCATGTCTTCGATGGTCGAGAGCGGATTCACGCGGGTTGGCTCAACGGCCAGCAGATTACCAGCGGCATCACGCTTGGTGATGTCGTATATGTTGTTGGTGATGTTGACCGAGTTAATCGGGCTGTAGAACACGTTGCCGTTTGCTTTCTCGTTCGACAAGCTGTTGGCGTAGCTCAAACCAACCGAAATTTTGGCCCAATTGGTCAACCGCTGATCCACGCGAGCGCGAAGGTTGTACCGCGTAAAGTCGGTGCCTTTGATAATACCTTCGTTTTTGAGGTAGCCAAACGACGCATAATACTGGGTGTTGTCACGGCCACCAGAAATCGACAGGTTGTTGTCGGTGCCGGTGCCGGTACGGAAAATTTGGTCGAAATAGTTGTACCGTTGCACATCGACCAGGTTAGTAGCCAACTGCGTTGTGGCTCCGTCGCGGTAAACGCCAGTAGTAGTAGTGCCAGGATTGGCCGCAATTTGAGCGGCTGAAATACCGCCAATGGTGTACAAACGCAATCCCGCAAAACCAAACTGCTTGCCGTAGGTGTTTACCGGTACTGATTTCCGCAGTTCGTTGATGTTGAACGAAGTGGTGAAGTTAACTTGCGCTTTGCCGGTGTTGCCGCGTTTGGTAGTGATAATAACTACGCCATTGGCAGCCCGAGAACCATACTGAGCCGCAGCCGCAGCGCCGTTAATTACGTTCAACGACGCAATATCATCGGGGTTAATATCTGACAGGCGGTTCTGGCCCACGTTGGCATTACCCACATCATTGGCCAAGGCCAGTTGCGACACGTTGGTGCTGGCGTTGCTCACAATTACCCCGTCGATAATGTACAAGGGGTCTGATGAGCCAACCAGCGACTTGATACCCCGCAGACGAATGCTAATGCCACCGGCAGGGTCGCCTGAGTTCTGGGTGATTTGTGCGCCGGGCACCTTTCCCTGCAACGAGTTGATGAGGTTGCCCGAACCGCTTTGGCGTAAATCCTGCGCTTTAATGGTGCTGATCTGATTCCCCAGTTCGCGCTTGGGAGCCGAGAGCGTTGAACCCGTTACCACAACTTCATCAAGGTTAGTTTCGGCCACTTTCAGGCTGAGGTCCGTTGTGATAATTTCGCTGGTGCCGAGTGTAATAGCTTGCCGGGTGGTTTCGTAGCCAATGGCCGAAACCGCAAGTGTCGCTGGACCAGGTTTCAGGCTTGCCCCGATGGTGTAATTTCCGTCGGCATCGGATGCCGATCCGGTGGTGGTGCCAACGAGTAAAACCGTTGCTCCAGGAAGAGCCAGACCGTTTTCGTCTGTGATGCGCCCTTTGAGGGTATACCGGGTGGTTTGTGCTTGAGCTAGCGTGCAGACTAACAGCAGCAAACCCAAAAACACCCATCCAGACCGTAATCTGTGAAGATTGATGTAGTGATTGTTCATAATAGGTAAAAATACGAAGTTGTTATTCAGACATAAAGATAAGGTAATGAGGGCTTTTTTTGACGTAATTGTGGTCTAATCCCACGTACTTCATGACACCTCTCAGTTCCTTATGAGAAAAAAACTATACCTCCTTTTAATCGTATCAATTTGGGGAGTAAGCTCGGCCTATAGTCAGTCGTTTGGCCCCAAAAAATTACGCGAAGCCAGTATTGCCAGCCTACACGAAGCGATGCAGGCCGGTAACCTGACAGCCGGTGAGCTGGTACAATTATACCTTGACCGAATCGAAGCTTACGACAAGCAGGGCCCGTTTATTAACGCCATCATCATGGTAAATCCGAAGGCGCTGTCGGAAGCCCGGAGGCTCGACTCGTTGTACAAACAGACGGGCAAATTCGTGGGCCCGTTGCACGGTATTCCGGTTATCGTGAAAGACAATTACGATACCTACGACATGCCGACTACCAACGGTACGCTGGCCATGAAAAACTCCATCCCACCCGACGATGCCTTTGTAATCAGCAAAATTCGGGCGGCTGGTGCGATCATCATTGCCAAGTCGAATCTGGCGGAGTTTGCCCAATCGGGTAATTTTTCGGTTAGCTCCATTCTTCCCGGTTATTCACGGAATCCATACGATACCCGGCGCACCACGGCTGGGTCGAGTGGCGGGACGGCCGCAGCGGTGGCCGCTGATTTTGGCACTATTGGCCTCGGCACCGATACCGGAAGTTCGATTCGTGGGCCAGCGGCTCATCAGGCGCTGGTCGGGTTCCGGTGTACGCTTGGCCTGATCAGCCGCGACGGGATTGCTCCATTGGCACTCACCAACGATACGGGTGGCCCCATTTGCCGAACCGTTGAAGATGCGGTTCGTGTGCTCGATGTGATTGTTGGCTACGATAAGGCCGACAGCGTAACGCGTAGGAGCGAAGGCAAGATTCCAACCAGCTACAAACAGTTTCTGGATAAAAATGGCCTGAAAGGAGCACGCATTGGCGTGTTTCGGCAACTTTGTGCTCCCGGCAAATCTGACCCGCAGGTTGCGGCTTTGTTCAACCGGGCGCTGGATGAACTACGGGCGGCCGGGGCAACCATCATCGACTCAGTTCGGGTGCCAGAACTGGATACGATCAACAAGTCGTTTGATACGATTCCGCAGTTGCGCCGGGACTTCAACACATATCTGGCGAATCTGGGGCCCAATGCCCCGCACAAAACGCTGAAGTCCATTATTAAATCGCGGCAGTACCATCCTTTTCTCGAAAAATTCCTGCTTGATGCCGATGCTGATACGCTGGCTCCCGAAAAGCACAAAGGCTGGCAAAAGAATCTGGCACTGCGCGAACGTTTGCGCCAACTACTACTGCGGGCAATGGATTCGACCCAGGTCGATGTGCTGGTGTACCCGTCGTTTAGCTACCCGCCCCGGCTTATTGGTGATCTGAATACACCCTCGGGAACAAACAACAACGCCCTGGCCCCACCCACTGGCTTTCCGGCTTTCTCGGTGCCGATGGGCTACACCTACGATACCCTGCCCGCCGGACTCCAGTTTTTTGGCCGACCGTTCAGCGAGCCGACGTTGATTAAGCTGTGTTACGCCTACGAACAGGCCACCCTCCACCGGATTCCGCCCGCTTCGACACCGCCCCTGCCTAAACGAAGACGCCCACAAACGGTTAGTGTATTGAGTATTCGATGACTTAACGGGTAAACAATATGATCTTCTCCCGCCAGTACACGGTTCATCCGGCTTTGCAGTCGTTTGTGCGGTATTATCACATTATTCATATCCAGCTCGACCCTCGAACGCCCCGCGAACAACTACCCCAGAAACCATATCCACCCAGCACCGAGCAATGCCTGTATTTTTACCCGTATGACTTGCCCCACAGCGTCAAAGTGGGGAATAAAAATCCGGAGAGTGCAACTTCGGGTATAATAGTTGGCCAGCCGCTTACCCGAATGAATATCACTATCAATCCAAACTACCTGATGCTGAAAGTCAGCTTTCAGCCGGGTGGTTTGTTTCGGTTACTGGGTGTGCCCATGAATCTGTTGGCCGATGGTGCTGCCGATCTGGAATCAGTCACGGGCAACGTGGTAAAGGAAGTTCATGAACGACTACATGAAGCAACTGAGTATGGGGCGATGATCCGATTGGTGGAGGAGTTTCTGTTACGGAAAGCGACCCAGTGCCGCCAATCAGTACAAGCTATTGATATTGTTGCGCAGCAAATGCTACAACCTGCTTCTTATCATCAACTTGATCGGTTGGCCAGCGATGCGTGCTTAAGTGTGCGGCAGTTTGAACGTAAGTTTCGTGAGCGGGTGGGTGTCAGCCCAAAATTGTTTACCCGAATTGCCCGTTTCAGACAAGCCTATAAACTCCGCGAACTAGACCCAAATCGCTCTTGGGTTGATATTGCTTATGATTGCCAGTATTATGACCCGAATCATTTGGTTAAAGACTTTCAGCAGTTTGCGGGTACAAGCCCGAGCCAGTTGTTTGCCGAAGAACTAGCGCACCAGGATTTCTTCATTAGGCATCGTGCGGGATAATGCCATTCTCGAAGTTGTCGTTTTTTTACTATGCTCTGTGCAGCCGCTTTGCTCAGTTTTGTCCATTGATCAAACAACTATGGAACATTCAACTGTGTATCTCCGCCGTGCTGCCTTCGCTTACCTGATTGGCGGACTTGGTTTTCTGGCGTTTGGCTTTCCGTTCTGGTTCTTGAACGCTATTGACAAATCGCCAAAAGGCACATTTACCCCACCTTTCTTTTTCGTAGTTGATGATCCAATAGCGGCTTTTGCCAGTAACTGGATTCAGTTTATGTCGGCTATTGGGCTGGCCGTTGGGGCTTATTCTCTTTGGCAAGCGGGCGAACCAACCGGGTTCGGTGAAAGAAGATCGCTGTTGTTTGTACAGATGGCGGGTGCAGTTTCCTATATGGTCGCGATGACATGGATTGTGCTACCCTTTGCCCCATTGGGTGCTTTTCTGAACGGATTTGGTATGATTCTGATAGGATGGGCCAGTATCAAAGCCAACGTTTGGACAGGCTGGAAACGCTATGCTCCGCTGATTGTTGGCATTTTTCCGTTCGTGTTTATGTTCCCGTTTGTCATACTGACAGGTGCCAGACCTGCGGCTCTGATTGGCTTCTGGGGGTTACCGTGGATGGCGCTGGGGCTGGCGGCCTGGCAACGAGCACAGGAAGTTAGTGCTTCAAGCAAGGTAGCTAACCAAGTATAATAGGGTAAATTCTACGGTTTGGCGTGGCGCATTTCCAACCCGACCGATGTGCGGGGTTTAAAGCCGGTCCAAGGTCCGGTAGCATCCGTTTCGGGTAGGTCCAGGTATTTGTTGTACTCCATTTTCTTGAGGTGAATGCCCAGAAATGCCGTCACAAAGTGCTGGTTAATATTGTTGATCCGACGCTCGTTCCAGGCGGGTTCGGCGTAGTGCCCATATTCATCGGCCAACGCGCCCGATTGTAACGTGGCAGCTGGCGGTGGGTTAGGAGCCACGTTGTGCCGGGCATTCACGTAAGTCAGCAGGTAGCGGTCGGCGTTGATGGCCCCGTCGTAAATGGCTTTGATCCCTTTTTCGTAGCCTGAAATATCGTCTTTACTACCGGCCACAAACAAAGTTGGTAAGGTCAATCCGGCTAGTCCGGCAGCGTCCCAGACACCGCGTTCCATTCCCCAGGGAGCGAAAGCTACCACGGCCTTTATGCGGGAGTCGAGGGTAGGTTTGTAAGCGAGCGAATTTAGTGTGCGAGGTTCAAGAGCGTTGCTTCCTCCGGCTGCCTGTCCGAAAAGTTTCATAGCCTGCTGGCTGAAACCAGCTCCTGTAACATTGAGCACACCGTAACCACCCATTGAATACCCGATTAGGGCCGTGTTGTTGGCGTTGAGCAATCCGGCCAGAAACGTATTACCCGTTTTGGCACTTAACCCGGCCATTTCGTTCAGCACAAATAGATCGTCGAGGGGGCGGTTTAGCAGCGTGCTGTGGAAGGCGGCCAAATCGCTGTACGTCGACTCGGTATGGTCGATTGCTACCACAACGTACCCTTTTGAGGCTAGGTTTTCGGTCAAATAAGTGAGCAACAGCCGTGATCCCGGATAACCATGCGACACTATCACCAATGGATAAGCACCTCCGCTCCGGTCTGGTTCGGCATCGCGGCTGGCGCGGCCCGCAAATGTGAACGGAATAAGAGGCCGTTTGGGGTCATTGGCCCGCCCAAACACAGACTCATAGGCGACCAATGCTGGTTTGTTGGCGGGTATAGTGGCCGGATACCATATTTCGAGGGTTAATGGTCGGTCATACAACGGGGACTTACCATCTGTCTGATGCAGCACATCGACCTGCGCCTTGTGAACCAGTTTCATGGTTCGCACCCCAACGCCGTAGGTGCCGCGAGCGGCCAGTTCAGGCGCATTGGGGAGTAAATCGCCATTGATAAAGTCACCGCCTGGTGTTTGGGCGAGAGTTGGTAAGGCTGTTGTCAGCGTAATCAGGAATAAAAATAGGCGATGGGTAAGCTTCCGTTTCACAGGTTTTGAGGGAGTAGGGGTATACTTATAAGGCCAATAGCGAAGTTCATTAACGCGGTCAAGTTACTGGCAAAACCGGATAGTTTCCATATAGTATTAAGTGATATTACCCGGAAATCACCAGAAAAAATGCCCGATTTTTACCACCAGACTACTTTGCTTAATGAGCAGTTTTGCATAACTCATTTAAAACGAATTGATTATGCAACGTAGAAAATTTATTACCGTCTCCACGGTAGCATCAGCCGTAGCGACAACGGCATTAGGTAAATCGACAAATTTGCCAAAAGCAGCAAGTCGCCAAACCGAACGGACTACCAAAGGCTTTATGGTTAAATCGGGCAAGAGCCGCTTTGACGAAACGACCCGGATTGGCGGCACGAGTCCGAATGATATCAAGATTTCAGGTAAGGATACCGATGGTAACCTCACTGTTTTTGAATACTTTGGGAATGAGAAAGGTGGTCCGCCCTTGCATGTTCACCCAAATCAGGACGAGGTATTTTACGTAATCGAAGGGGACTATCTGTTTGAGGTAGGTGGCCAACAGCAGACGCTTACAGCAGGCGATACCATATTTTTACCCCGAAACGTACCGCATACCTTTGCCCAACTGACCGACAAAGGAAAGATGATTTTCTTGTTTCAGCCGTCGGGTAAAATGGAAGACTATTTCCGTGCATTAGGTACGTTAACGGGCAAACCTTCGGCACAGGAAGGGGCCAAAATCTTTGCCGATCACGACATGAACGTAGTTGGCCCACCGCTGGTTTTTAAATAACAGAGCAGATAATAATAGACAACTGGTAATCAATTGATTATATAAACCATCTGCCACCAAAATGGACGCCATCTACGACTACCGACTTCCCAGCCCCGCCCTGCGCGACTACGTGCGGCAGTTACAGATTGTAGGCTGTTCGTTCCCGCAGTCGATGGCCGTTTTGCCCGTTAAACCTTATTGGCCCCGCGCTGAAAATTCGCTGGCATTTTACCCGAAAGATCCCGAAAAGCTAGAATATGGCTTTGACGGAAACCTGCTGAGCAAGCCCTGTTCCACCATAAATGGGCAATATTCTGTGGTGACCAACCGGCACGTGGGACGCGATTTCATGGTCTTCCAGGTGAAATTTCAGCCGGGCGCTTTGTATCGGCTTACGGGGATTCCAAGTCATGAACTGACTAACTCGTTTTTGGATGCCGAGGCCGTTTTCTCTACTGAAATCCGTCGGGTAAATGAACGGTTAAGCTACACTAGACACTACACTGAAATGATTCCGATTGTAGAAAACTTCCTGGTTTATCTGATCAACAGAGCCAAACGCAAAGGCCAACGGCCCATTGATAAGGTAAGCCAGTTTATACTTCAACAACCTTCCAAGGTTTCATTAGACTGGTTAGCTGACCAGGCATGTTTGAGCACCAAACAATTTTACCGGCAGTTTATAGAACGTGAGGGCGTTAGTCCCAAGCTATATGCGCGCATTGCCCGTTTTGACGAGTCGGTAAAGCTCAAAAATACTTCTCCTCAGAAAGATTGGCTAAGTATCGCGCTCGAATTAGGCTTCTACGATTATCAACACTTAGTCCGCGATTACAAAGAGTTTACCAGCCTGACGCCCAACGCTTTTCTGTTACAGGAGGAGCGAGGCCCCGAACGGGTGTTTGGGATACGGGAAACCTAAAGTCTTCTAAAAAATTTTACATACAAATACGGAATTAATAAAACTATATTACATACATTTGATGAATTAATAAATCATCCATAAAAGCGAGTACACCCATGAAGGGAGACAATCTGGGCGAATTTGAAGAACTGGTACTACTGACCATTGCGGCTCTGTTGACAGAAGCCTATAGTGTGGCTATTTGCGATGAGTTAAGCAAACATACCGGCAGGGTAGCCAAGCTTGGGGTAGTTCATGCCGTATTGAATCGCCTACAGGAAAAAGGATGGGTGAAAAGCTGGCTGGGCGAGGCTACCAGCGCGCGGGGTGGCAAGCGCAAACGCTATTACGAGGTAACGCAATCGGGTAAAGCTGCACTGATTCGATCGAAGGAAGTACGCGAATCGCTCTGGCGGGTTATTCCGGGCTTTAATCTGGAAGGGTCGTTATGAGCAACCAGAATCACCCCGAACCACTAGGCAAAAAGCCGGTTGAGCCGCCCCGGTGGGCGCAACGCCTGCTGAACTGGTATTGCCGCCCTGAGCTGCTCGAAGACCTTCAGGGTGATCTGAATGAATATTTTGAACGCAATTTGCAAACCAAAGGCGTCAAACGGGCAAGGCTGATTTATGCGCTTGATGTTATCAAATTTTTCCGAAGCTATACCCTCCGCAAACCCGATTTTCTTAACCTTTTCATCCAATGGATCATGCTCGGCAGCTATCTCAAAACATCCCGGCGTAGCCTGATACGCAACAAATTGTTTTCGTTTATCAACATCTTCGGCTTAGCGGTGAGCATGTCGGTGGGATTGTTGGTACTTGCCCTTCTGACCGATCTGCTTTCGTACGATGGTTTTCACGAAAAAAAGGACCGAATCTACCGTATTACAACCAAAAACCAACTCACCAATCAGCCCGCTATGACCTTTGCGTCTACCTCGATCAAGGCTGGCAATAAAGTTCGGGAAACCATCCCAGGTATAGAAGCCCTAACCATTGTGAGAAGAGAGTTTTCGGGCGATGCCGAAGTAGGGGAGACCATACTGCCCCTAAAAGCGCTTTGGGCAGATCAATCGTTTTTCACCGTGTTCACTTTCCCGCTGTTACAGGGCGATCCGGCAACTGCCCTTCGTGAACCCAATTCGTTGGTGTTGACCGATAAAACAGCTAAAAAACTATTTGGTGAAGCCGACGCTTTAGGCAAAACCGTACAGTTTGATACCTTGAGTTATACGGTCACGGGTATAATTCAGGATATACCAAAACGATCGCACATGCGGTTTGAGGCCCTGGTTTCCTTTGCTACTCTGGCTCGACAAAGCACTACCGATGCCGACGGTGGGCTGCTGGACTGGAGCAACATTTTTTCCAACTATGTCTATCTGGTACTTCCCGAAAATGCGAGTAAACAAACTATACAGGCAAGCCTCGATAAGCTGAGTGCAGCAGAAAACGCGGCTATTAAAAACCAGAAGATTACGCTGTCGCTGCAATCGCTGGATGAAATTGCTTTGGGTAAACATTTAACCAACGAGATTGGCCCTGGTATTCCGGGAATGGTAATGTGGATTCTGGGTGGATTAGGGTTGGTGATTATTCTTTCGGCCTGTTTCAACTATACCAACCTGTCGATTGCCCGCTCGTTGCGACGGTCTCGCGAAGTGGGTATGCGTAAAGTGATGGGTGCCTTGAAAGGTCACGTGCTCGGACAATTTATTGTCGAATCGGTGATCATTTCGTTGCTGGCACTGGTATTTTCGTTTGGGCTATTTTTAGTGTTACGACCCCAGTTTATAGCCCTGAATCCGTTCATAGCAGACCTGTTCACGCTAGAACTTTCGCCCCGGCTTGTTTTCTATTTTCTGTGTATGGCCATAACAGTGGGCGTTGTTGCCGGATTTATGCCAGCTCTGTTTTTCTCCCGCATCAAGGCGATTCAGGTCTTGAAAGATGCGTCGTCGCTCAAGGTGTTTCGGCACGTTAACATGCGTAAAGCGTTGATTGTGATTCAATACACGTTTTCGCTGATTTTCATCGCGGCTACGCTAATAGGATACAATCAGTACAAAGGGTTTATCTCGTTCGATTTAGGATTTACTACCGAAAATATCCTCAATATCCGGATGCAGGGAAACAAGAGCAGCCTGTTGAAAAAGGAACTGTTGGCATTGCCTGCTGTTCGTACCGTGGCCACGTCGCGTATGGTTACAAGCCTGGGAAGCCTGTATGGAACGTCGATGAAATACAAAAGGCAGGACGATTCGGCATCGGTCTGGCTCAACTTTGTTGATGAAAATTACCTGCCGTTGCATCGGCATAAATTTATCGCCGGAACGAATTTCAATACCCGACCGGTGCAAGGTTCCGAAACAGAAGCAATTGTGAATGAGCAGACCTTGAAACGATTCAATATCGCAAACCGCAACCCAGCCAAAGCCTTGGGCGAGATCATCACGATGGACGGCAAAAAATTGGCCATTGTGGGGGTGCTGAAGGATTTTCACTACGGCACTATGGAGAATAAAATAGAACCGATGGTGTTCCGCTATTCATCCGAAGAGTCCGCCGGTTATCTGAATGTCGGTATCAAATCCACCGACTATCCGGCTACGTTAGCCAGTATAGAAAATGCCTGGCAGAAACTTGACAAAGTACATCCGCTGGATGCCAAATTTTACGACGACCAGATAGAGCAGGCCTACAGCCAGTTTTCGTTGATTCTTAAAGTGATTGGTTTCATTACCTTTCTAGCTATTTGCATTGCGTCAATGGGGCTATTTGGCATGGTCGTTTTCACCACCGAAACTCGCCTGAAAGAAGTTAGTATCCGTAAAGTGCTGGGAGCCAGCGAGGGCAATTTATTTTTTCTGCTCAGTAAAGGCTTTCTGCTGTTGTTGGTGATTGCTTCACTGGTAGCACTGCCAGCAACCTACCTCTTCTTCGACAGGGTGATTCTGTCTAGTTTTGCGTACCACCAACCCATTAGCCTGACCGAATTACTGATCAGTTTTGTAATAGTCATGCTGCTGGCTATTTTGCTAATCGGCTCGCAAACCGTAAAAGCAGTGCGGAGTAATCCGGCCAATGTGCTGAAGAACGAATAAGCGTGAGGCCAGACACACATTAGTGCTATTGCACACAATTAAGAGGCTTGAGTTGCGATAAACATCCAGTAACAGTAGAAGCTACCGCTATATTTAATCAGACAAATCTAAAAATAAAATTTAGATTTGTCTGATTAAATATAGCGGTATGATCACGAGAAGCATTGAAAACGAAGTACTAGAGGGATTAGCTTATTTACCAGCCGTTGCTATCCTAGGGCCGCGACAGGTAGGCAAAACAACACTCGTTAACACGATTAAAACACGGCTGGAGAAGCCTAGTGTTTATTTGGATCTCGAATATTTTGCTGATCGTGATAAGCTCCTGATAGCGCCCGATCTGTATTTTCAGGAACACGAAAATGAGACTGTCATACTAGACGAAATTCAGCGAATGCCCGAATTGTTTCCATTGTTACGGTCGATGATTGATCGCAACCGACAACCTGGACGATTTATTTTGTTAGGATCAGCCTCGCCAGATTTATTACGGCAAAGTTCGGAAACGTTGGCTGGGCGCATTCTGTACCTTGAATTACAGCCAATCCATTACCGGGAAGTGGCCAATCATCCCTACCAGCAACACTGGTTACGGGGTGGTTTTCCTAATGCGTTGCTGGCTCCAACAGATAAAGCTGCCAGCTTGTGGTTCAGGGGTTTTGTACAGACGTACATCGAACGAGATTTACCTGCTTTAGGCTTGACTGCCTCGCCCGATACGATGCGTAATATGCTCCGCATGTTGACTAATGTTCAAGGAGGCTTACTTAATTACACTGATTTGTCTGACTCGTTGAATGTTTCCCAGCCAACTGTAAAAACATACATAAACTTTCTGGAATCAGCTTTTTTGATTCGACGATTGCAACCTTATTTCGCCAATGTAAGCAAACGTCTGATTAAAGCTCCGAAGTTATTTTTCAGGGACACAGGTCTGTTGCACCACCTGATGGGTATTCAGGATTTAGAAGGGCTTCAAGGGAATATTGGTTTGGTGAATTCGTGGGAAGGATATGTAATTCAGCAAATCATTGCTAATCTGCGAAGCGATGTTGACCCCTATTTTTATCGAACAAAAGACAAAGCTGAACTAGATTTGGTACTGGTACAGAACACAAAAGTAAAACTGACCGTAGAAATAAAATATGGCAGTACCCCAACTGTTAGTCGTGGAAATACATCCGCTATAGATGATTTGGGTGCCGCCCTTAATCTGATTGTCACGCCCCAGGCTGATGATTATTGGTATCGCTCCAATTTGCGTGTTTGTAATATAGGAACCGTCTGGCAGTATTTGAATAACGAAGGCTTGCTCGCTGAAAACTGAAGCCTTTTAGATATTGTATGTGAAAAGCAACCCTAGCCTAAGTCATACCATGAACCCGCCAATGAATCCAGCAGAAATACCCGTGGGCGTAGTTGGCTTGGGGTTGATGGGGTGCAGTATCACAACTTGCCTGCTGATGTCGGGGCATCCGGTGGTGGCCGTGGCACCCCTTCCGGTCGATATGGTAACTGCCGAGCCCCGCATTTGGGAGCACTTGACTAAAGCGTTTCAGGAAGGGATGCTCACGAAAAGCCCTGAGTCATATCTTGAGCAACTTACGATCACCGAAGACTATGGCCTTCTGAGAGAAAGTAAAGTGGTGATGGAGTGTACGCTCGAAAACATCGCGATCAAGAAATCGGTCTACGACCAAATTGAAGCGGTTGTGGCTGAAGACGCCATTATTACCAGCAATACGTCCGCAATTCCAATTAGTCTGCTTCAGCGCGAAGTCCGGTTGCCCGCGCGATTTTTGGGGTTACATTGGTCTGAGCCATCGCATACGACCCGGTTTCTGGAAATTATTTGTGGCGATCTGAGCGATGTGCCCACCGCCGAATGGCTTTACGAACTATCTCATTTTTGGGGCAAAGAACCAACACTGGTTCGTAAAGACATTCGGGGTTTTATCACTAACCGGCTGATGTACGCTATGTATCGGGAGGCCTTTAACCTGGTCGAAAACGGTTATGCGACGGTTGAAGATGTTGACCGGGCTTGCCGGAACAACGCGGGTTATTGGATGACACTGGTTGGTGTTTTTCGGTGGATGGACCTGACGGGTGTACCAGCCTATCATACCGTTATGAAAGATCTATTCCCGACCCTTAGTAACCAGACAGAGGTCCCCAAACTCATCGACGATATTGTGCAGGCAGGCGGCAAAGGGGTTTCGAACGCGCAGGGCTTTTACGACTACACACCCGAAGAAGCCAAACTCTGGCAGGAAACCTACGAAGAGTTCAGCTACGACATTCGCCGACTCGCCCTGAAGTACCCGGCTGATGTAGTGAAAAAGAAACTGGCTACTACTGATGATGGCCCAAAGGAGATTAATTAAAAATTGCTGACGCTTGTGGGCTTCGACTCCGCTCAGCCTGACAGGCATTTTGTGCGCTCCCTGTCAGGCTGAGCGGAGTCGAAGCCCTATGCGGAAGCGGTGAGGTCAGCAATTTTTAGGACTTGCCTACATCTGAATCCCTAATAAGCAGTACTCAAGATTAACGCATTCAAATTCTCTAAATACTACTTCCCTGCTCCTTTCAACAAAAAATCCCGGACCAGTTCCAGTTGATCGGTGCTGAGGAAATCGACTCCTGCTTCGCGAAGTTTTGCCCACACCAGCGGGTCCTCAGGGCTAGCCCAAAGTCGTAGTTTTTTCCCCTCCCGATGCACCTGATCGGCCAGTTGACGCAGTTTTTGGAATTGTTCACTAGGCATATCACCCTTTCCCCGCCACGAAAGCTGGTTGTAATAGGCGTCGCTGATGATTGGCATAACCGCCTGCGAATAGCCTTTACCTACATCGCCGGGCCGCCCGTCGAGCCCCAGCAAGCGGCCTTTGTCTTTTGCTATAGCTTGCACCGGCCGATTCCCTGACATCACAATCGTTACAACTCCCGATTGATTTTTGCCCGTAGTCAGCAGGGATCGGTAGCGTTGCAAAACCGCCGACAAAGCACGGTACGTACTGTCGGCCTGCGTTTTAGCATCGATCATCAGGTAAAACGGACCGGTGTACCCCGCCAACGGTCGGCCGCCATTCTGGAGTACTCGTTCCGCTAATGGTTTAAGATACAGATTCTCGAGCGTTGCCGCCTGGTTTCTAAATGTAGGTCTGTCGTGCGCCACATACAAGGTATCGTTAATCAGGTGAACATCGGCTTCAACGCTGGTAAATCCGTTATCGAGGGCATCCCAGAGCGGTCGCGATTGCTCGTAATCATTGTGGGCGTGGGCATTGGGTAGCGGCACTACACTAGCCAGCGGCTGAGGTGCCTGGGAGTACGTAATGGGTTGTGTCCAGGCTGTTTCCAGATCCCCCGGCATAAACGGATTGTATTTTGGTTTGTTGGAAATGATCTTGGCCCGAAGCAGTAACAGATCATCCGTCAGGGTAAATGTAGCCGCTGTATCGGCTACTTCGCGCAGCAGTTCGGCTTGCTGACGACCTTTCCGAATACCGAAAAACTGGATGCGGTACGTCACATCAGGCTCCGTTTGTACCCGTACAGTTAATGAGTTTCCAGTCTGCGGCAGTTGCTTCAGCGTAACGCCCGAACTTGAATAAAACCGGCCCGCTTCCATGGCTTCGATTAGGGCTTTTGGCGTCAGTTCAGGCGCATTCACCATTACCCAAGCCCGGCCAGAATTGCTATACGTCGGTCCGAAAAAGTAATAGTTATGACTGTCGTCGGTACCTAGCCCATACATAAGTGGGCGCCCCTGCTGAAGAAAATGCAGGTTGATTTTATCCCACATTGACTCGGTGCCTTCGTGGGTGCTGTCGCCATAGTTGTTTACCAGATGGTGCCCATTGAATACTTCAAAAAATCGTTCGTGCCGAAGCTGCATCAGGTCTTCTGCCTTAATTGCATAGTAAAAGTTGGGGTGGTTGATGTGCGGGAACATGGGTTGACCCGTCAGCCGCCGTTGCGCCACCACCATGTCAATGTTGTTCTGCATCACGTCGGCTACACTATTACCGGGCAAGGGCTTAATCAGGTTCTTCACATTGGTGACGTTCATGTGAATGGGTTTCCCCTGATAACCAGTCGATACTTCTTCGCTTTTAATAATCAGGAATTTACCGGGCTCGTCGAAATAGCTCCGGTATTCGTCGAGTTTCTTGAGCCGAACTCTCAGAGAGTCATTCGCCCCTTTCTGATAGGTGACCCAATCAGGGCCAAACGTGCGTAGATACCGATCAAAGGTTCGGCGACGATCCTTCTGGCGGGGTACATTCACCCACTTTTCAACGTCCTGTATGATGTTGTGGTCCGACAAGCCAACAAACTGGTAGCCATTGGCTTTGTACCAGTCCATAATCATCTCCGGGTAATCGTCGCCATCACTCCAGAGCGAATGCGTGTGCAAGTTGCCTTTGTACCAGTGTTGCGCGGTTGATCTGGCGGGCGAAATAGAAAGCAGAAACAGGGTAAGGCAGACAATTCTTTTCATGGCGGTTTCGGAGGTTCGCGTACGCGCTGAGGACATGGCTAAAAGGTCCATAAAAATAGGGTTTTCAGCAATTGGACTATGCTCAAAGATTCCTAGGAGTGCACAAGTTCGGTGATGCCTGTGATTACTAGTCCGAAATCAGCGTAAAGAATTGCTGTCTTGTTGTACAGCCATTCAGCTCAAATGGGTTGATTAAGTGAATGGTATAATTTATGGATAAGTTTGTGATAACTTTATATAGGCGATATAGTTGTTATCATACTTAATAAAAATTCACCTAGTATAACTATCGATTTCTTATGAAAAAGTTAATGACTCTGGCTTTCGTAGCCACAATGACATTGTCAACCGCACTTATTGCTCAGGACAAAATGCAGGATGACAAAATGAAGAAGGATAAGATGTCTTCTTCAAAAATGGGCGAAGGCAAAATGGCTAAAGATAAAATGGCGGCTCATAAAATGACCACCAAGAAAATGACGCACCATAAAACGAAAAAAACCACGACGAAACCTGCCGACGACAAAACAAAGTCAGACATTTAATAATCTGTACTGAGGGATTGTAAAACAAGATGGGCTGACTCGTTTCCGAGCCAGCCCATTTATGCCACATCTATAGGTATTAGGTTATATCGTTATGCAATTTCTTCTTCCGGCCACAATAACTCTTCTACCTCAACCAGGGGTAAGTTCCAGGCATCGGCCACCCCTTTGTACACCACTTTACCTTCTACCACGTTGAGACCGACTTTGAGTTCGGTATTTTCGCGGCAAGCCTGCTGCCAGCCTTTGTTGGCCAGTTGCAATGCATAAGGAAGCGTTGCGTTCGTAAGCGCTACTGTCGAAGTGTAAGGTACAGCACCGGGCATGTTGGCCACGCAATAGTGAACCACACCATCGATTATAAACGTCGGGTTTTCGTGCGTTGTAGGCGAACACGTTTCAATACAACCACCCTGGTCTACAGCTACATCCACTAATACTGTTCCTGTCCGCATCTCTTTCAACATGTCGCGGGTGATCAGGTGAGGAGCTTTGGCTCCTGGAATCAATACGGCTCCAACAATCAGGTCTGACTGCTTAATTTCGGCCCGAATGTTATATTCATTCGACATCATGGTATCTACGTTCTCAGGCATGATGTCCGAGAGATAGCGTAACCGCTGCAAGTTCACGTCCATAATGGTAACGTGAGCACCTAAACCAGCAGCCATTTTAGCCGCTTGTGTTCCCACAATACCACCACCCAGAATCAGCACGCGGGCAGGTTTCACACCCGGCACGCCACCAAGCAGAATGCCCCGACCTTTAAGCGGTTTTTCAAGGTATTTTGCACCTTCCTGTACTGCCATCCGACCAGCTACTTCTGACATTGGCACCAGCAGAGGCAAGCTCCGGTCGTTTTTCTCTACTGTTTCGTAAGCCAGACAAACTGCCCCTCTTTCGATCATAGCGTGGGTCAGTTCTTCCGACGACGCAAAGTGAAAATAGGTGAACAGCAGTTGATTTTGTTTGATCAGATTGTATTCAGAAGCAATTGGCTCCTTCACCTTCATGATCATTTCGGCAATGCCGTAAACTTCTTCGATAGTAGGCAACATAGTGGCGCCAGCCGCAATGTATTCTTCGTCTTCGAAGCCGCTGTCTTCACCCGCATTTACCTGCACATAAACTGTATGGCCGTTTTTGCGCAATTCGGCCACGCCCGCTGGCGTAAGGGCCACGCGGTTCTCATTGTTTTTAATTTCTTTGGGAACGCCGATAACCATGTTTATAAGGCTGATTTGATGAAGTGTAATCCGATGGTACAAAATTACAGCAATGCTATTAATTTCTATAAATGATAGAAAAATCAGACTCTTGATCTATAAACTGGCCTAATAACCAGAAAATAGTCTTGAAAGCCGTATAATTACGTAGTGGAAACAGAATATCAGTCGCTTTGCCATTTATACCATGCTCGACAGAACCGACCGGCAGATTATTGCCCTACTTCAGGACAACGCGCATTTGACCAATCAGGAGATTGGCCAGCAGATTAATCTTTCCAAAACACCCGTTCACGAACGCATCAAACGCCTGGAGCGCGATGGCTATATTGACCGTTATGTGGCCATTGTGAACCGCCGGAAACTGGGTAATCTGCTTACGGTTTATTGCCAGGTATCACTGGACAAGCAAACCCGAGACACGTTTGCTCATTTCAATGAGGTCGTACGGCAGTTGCAGGAAGTATTGGAATGCAACCTCGTTTCGGGCTCATTCGATTATCTGCTTAAGGTGATTGTGCGCGACATGGATCACTATAACCAGTTTTACCAGGAGAAGTTCTCCGTAATTCCGGGTGTGCTGCACATTAGTAGCTTCTTTGTAATGGATGAAGTGAAAAACACAACCGTTGTGCCGGTGTAAAACAGTTAGAACACGGATTACATTGAATAATCCGTGTTCCAAATTATCATTTACCAACCGAAAGCATATTGGCCAACAGTCGATAGGCACCCGGCACGCCCGCTGGCAGTTCGCGAAAGAACACCAGTCCTGTGTACATATAGTGACCTTTGCCGTATTTGGCGTAGATCAGACTGCCGTTTTTAGCCGCTTCGCCCGTGTCGGCCATGCTAAAAATGGGCTCGTAGGCTTTGTCGAAGTCTACTGCGAAGTAAATGCCACGTTCCTGAATCCAGTCAGCAAAATCGGCGTCTGTGATTTTATTTGGCTTATTGAGTAAGGGGTGTTGCGGGTTTAGAAACGTTACAGGAGCATCTTCTTCGGTGATGCGGTCGCGGCTAACGGTGAACGGAAAAGGCCCCATTTGATTCACCTTGAGCCCATTCGCTACAACACCCCCTCCGCCAGCTGTCACATACTGAACAATCATGGTACCACCGTTCTGCACATACTGCATCAGTTTTGGCTGGTACGATTTCAGGTAATCTTCGGTATTGTAAGCCCGAACACCTACCACAATTGCATCGAACCGGCTCAGGTCTTTGTCGAGTTCGGTCTGGCCGAGCATGGTTACTGTGCAACCCATCTGACGAAGCGCGATGGGTACTTCGTCACCTGCTCCCATGATGTAGCCAATTTGTTTGGCGGTCGTTTTTACATCCAGGCGAACCAGTTTGGCGTCGCTGGTTGGGAAGTTGGTCTGCGTCGGAATGTGCTTGTATTCCACCAGCCGCACCCCACGCGAAAACTGCCCGGCGCTTGTTGTTGCCACCGCCTGAAGCTTCACGTCACTTGCTTTGCCCGAAGGCGTTACCGTAAACAACAGCCGTTGTTCCTGTCCCTTTTCTTTCAGATCGAACGAAGCCTGAGCAGGGCTGATTTGCCAGCCCGCCGGGGCCGACAATGCCAGTGTTCCCGAAACTCCAGCACGGCCTGCTTTCACTACGGTTTCTACCGTTTTTGGAGCATTGTCGGCGAAAACATAGACTTTCTCAGCAACATTGGTCATTACTTCTGGCTGTACCACAAAAGGCCGGTAAATCTCCCCGTCAACAGGGTCAACCGATTTGTAGACCCAAGGACGGGTAAATGTAAACGTCTGACCTGCAATACTGAATGTAAATTGTGTTGTCAAGGCAGCCGGGTTTTCGGGCAAGCCAATCAACCGTTGATCACTAACCTGAAACAGCCCTTTCACCAATGGTTTTTCGAGCCAGTAGGGTTGCGAAATAGGTTGGTTGGCGGGTATAGCGAGCGTAGCAGGCAGCGGCACCACCTCATTGGCTTTCAAATCCAGGTTAAGGGTACTGTCGCGCCCAATGGCCGGATAACGAACACTGATAAGCCGAACCGGCACATCGCTGGTGCGACCTACAACTGTTGTATTCAATCTGATCCGTTCGCCGGCGGCAACTGCATAATCAGTTGGGTTCGACTCAAACCACAAGCCCAGGCATTGTTGAATTAATCCTTCAACTTCCTGCCGCTTGGC
Source organism: Flavobacterium sp. SUN052 (assembly GCF_028867935.1). Classification (GTDB taxonomy): domain Bacteria; phylum Bacteroidota; class Bacteroidia; order Flavobacteriales; family Flavobacteriaceae; genus Flavobacterium. Next base: position 50,647 of record NZ_JAPQNS010000019.1, on the reverse strand, counting down.
CCGAACGTTGATGTTGGTGGTATCTAACTGATTAATGGCCCGGTGAAGTTGAACCAGCGCGGGTACTGAAGCGGCTGGTCGCTCGGGTTTGAACTGGGCAATTAGTTGGTTTACCTGCGTCTGAACAGCCTCACTATTTTTAATCCGTTTCCAGGTTACGTCAACGCCATCAAACGGGTCCTGCTGCATGGGATCGCCGTTTTTAGTGAGCAAATAATCGATGCGGGCGCCCCGGTTGGCTGCCACACCAAATCCCTGACTTTTGTGCTGGCTCCGGCTTTCGGCCGCAACTTCACCGTATGATTTACCCAGCAACGAGTTGAACAGACCCGTTTCGATACCGACCAGATTGCCCGCTTCATCGGGCTTTTTGTTGCTCATAAACGCGCTTGGAATAAACACGTTCCACATAACCCGTTTGGGCTGCCAGGGCTTTGTATAGGCCAATTGCTCCGGAAACTTCGTGGGGTCATTAGCAATTTTGAACGCTTCCTCAGCCAAATAACCCGATGCACTGTGGTGTCCGTGACCAGCGCGGGCATCGGGCGGAAAACGGGTAATAATTACGTCAGGTTGAAACGTGCGAATGCGCCAGACCACATCGGCAAGAACCTGATTTTGTCCCCAGGTGCGTACGGCCTCATCGGTCGATTTAGAAAACCCGAAGTCGTAAGCCCGGCTAAAAAACTGCTCCGGTCCATCCACACGCCTTGCTGCCAGAAGCTCCTGCGTACGAATGAGACCGATGTACTCACCCTGTTCAGGACCAATAAGATTCTGCCCGCCGTCGCCCCGCGTGAGCGACAGATAACCGGTCCGCACCAGTCGATCTTTAGCCATATAGGCGAGCAGCAGCGTATTTTCGTCGTCGGGGTGGGCTGCGATGTACAGCACCGACCCGACGACGTTTAGTTTTTTAAGATTCGAGAGAATTTCGCCGGTTGGAGTTGGTTTGACAGGTCCGTAGGGAACCTGAGCCAAGAGCGACGAGACAAAAAGGGCAAAACAGAGTGTAAAAAGTGGGCGTAGCGTTCGGAACACGGCTTTGATTGCTTGCAGGTTGTGATACCGACAAATATACAAAGCAGCTACTCTACTTTCATAACCCTGAATACCAATGGTAGGCGACCCTCTACGGTTATCTGCCACAGATAAACACCCGTTGCCAGATGCTTTATTGTTGCCTGTAAACCTTGCTGGTTCGACACAACGGGAACGGACATTTCGTAGCCCGACGCGCTGACGAAGCGACTTGTCCAGCTGTTTTTGTCCAGCTCAGGTAAAATCAACTGTACCTGATCGGTGGCTGGATTCGGCATCACAACCAGCTTCGGCTCCATTAAAACGCGTTCCTGAGCCACTCGCGCTACGCCCACTCCCGTGCAGGCAGCCCGTATGTTCCAAACCAGCGACACCTCCTGCCCCGACTGCCGTGCGAAAATGGTGAGCGTTTGCGCGTCGCGCCGAACCCCAGCCTCCAATACGTGCTTTGAATTGGTAGTCCAGCCCGTTACGCCCGGAGACATATACTCGACGGTCTCCCCGTTGCCTCCGCTGGTTTTCAGCGTCAAGATACCGGTCTGACAATCGTAGGTCGGAGTTGACAGAGCAAAAGAGCCACCCGTGGGAATTGGAGCCGACGGTCCTGCCGGTGCATTGACGGTGGGAGGAGGTGTGGGATTGGGAGTTGGCGTTGGTGCTGGAGTAGGGGCCGGTGCCGGTGCTGAGCCATCGCAAGCACCACGAATATTCCAGGTCAAAGAGGTTTCCTGACCCGACTGCCGGGCAAAAATAGTGAGCGTCTGTGCATCGCGCCGGATGCCTTCGCCCAGGGTGTGATTGGGGTTGGTAGTCCAGCCCGTTACGCCCGGCACCATAAACTCGACAGCGCTACCGTTGCCCCCACCAACATTAAACGTGATTGCACCCGATTGACAGTTGTAGGTCGGAGTCAGCAGGGCAAAACTGCCGCCCGTCGTGTTTCCCGATTGTACGGGAGGCTGCGTGGTGGGGGTTGTTTGGTTTGTCGTTTGATTGGTTGACGGATTCTGTGTAACAACGGGTGGAGCTACCACTGAGCCATCACAAAACCCACGAATGTTCCAGGTCAGGGAAGTTTCCTTGCCCGATTGACGCGCAAAAATAGTGATGGTCTGGGCATCACGCCGAACGCCTTCCCCTAATGTATGCGTCGCGTTGGTAGTCCAGCCCGTAACCCCAGGAACCATAAACTCAATCGGATTGCCCGAGCCGTTGGTCGACGCAACTCTAAAGGTAATCACCCCCGACTGGCAGGTATAATCGGGCGAGCCTAACTGCAAGGCCCCTGTGGGTGCAGGAGGGTTGGTGTTGGTTGGGGGCGTTGGCGTTGATGTAGAATTGGTGTTTTCGGAACTAGCCACGGGCGATGCTGCCCCAACGTTTGGTAGTGAGGGCTGCGATCGTTGAAAATAGTCGTTCGAGAGCGATTGACTCCACAGATCGGCCAGAAAGGGATACGCATAATCGGCAAAATGGATCTGGTCCTGTTGCCGGTATGTGGGGCCGATAAACTCGTCGGTGGAGGGGCCGGGGAAACAGTTACCAATTTCGTTGATCACGCGATTTTGCCCGGCAATGATGCCTGGATCTACTTCATGCCCCGGATACGGGAAATAAGAAGCCCGTGCAATCATCCACGATAAGTTGCTGAATTGGCTGTCTTCGCGGGTCTTGGCAATCAAAATACGCATGTTCTCTACGTAGCCATCGGTGGTTTGGTAGCTATTGTCCGATTCGCCCTGATGCCACAGGATACCCCGAATACCCAGTTGGCTAGTATAGCGCTGCATGGTCTGCTTCAGAGGGCGGTAAGGCGTATTATTATACCAGTCGCGGCCACTAACACGATCGACACCCTGAGCCGCTTCGCGCCAGTTTTTGGTAGATGAGCCGGGTTGAGCAAGCCCTAAAAACAACACGGGTACACCCAACCGCGCTACTAACCGGTCGCCTACACCACCCCAGACAAACAGCGGGTTAAGTGGCCCGCAGACTGTGCCGGGACCGGCCTGTGAGAAGGCCATCGGTAAGGCGTTTTCGTTGAAATCGTTAGAGTTGATTTGCATCTGATTCACTACAGATACGCGGTCGTCGGAGGCCGGTAATCCCTGGCCTATAGTGCCGAAATTATTAGATTGACCAGATACTATAAATACTTCGCCAACGCCAATGCGCTCCCGGCGTTGACGTTCGAGTTCGGTATTGCCAGATAGCGCGATCAGTTCCAGATCGTAAAAACCACCTGCTGCCGGAATATTGAGTTGAAATGCTCCGTTTTGCACTGATCCCTCGCGCCAATCGGTTGTTTGGCCTCCCTGGCGGGCTACCAGCCGTCCTTTAACACGTGTGGTTTGCCCCTGTACACTGCCGCGCACGGGAACTGTTGCGAAATTGTCGGCTCCCCGTTGGAAAACCATTCGACTAACGGGTGAGCTAACGGTAATTGCCTGAGCCATAAGCGATACGTTCAGTACGCTGACCAGGCATAGTGTGAAGTAGAACTTGAGAATCATACGAGTGGATAATTGTTTAATCAGGTCGTTCGAAAAAGTGTTTAATGTTATTTTAATAGTACTATCCAGAATGATCCCATTTTTGTCGTTACGGTTGTATTTAGTGGTATATATTTTTATTTAACGATAGTTTTCGTGCATAAAAAACCCGCTCGTTGATTGACAATGAGCGGGTTTATTGGTTTTAGGTAATTGAAATAATTTTGGTTGCGTCGGCACAATGGATTTGCAATCCGTCGGTCGTCAGGCCAATGCTGCGGATCTTTTTGGCCTAACGGCCAGACGGATTGCAAATCCATCGTACAGGACTATATAAACCCCCTTTACTCCTTTCAGGCAATTACCTTTTCCTTATTGTATTTATTGCGGTATTCAATGGGGGAGAGGCCGGTGAGTTTTCTGAATACAACTCGAAACGCTTTATTATCGGAGTAACCAACATCGTACATAACTTCGTTAATGGTTTTGCGGCTGGTTTCGAAGTCTTTTTTTGCCGCTTCGATTTTCACCCGCTGAATGTATTCGTTGACGGTATTAGACGTCGCTTTTTTGAACCGACGTTCCAGGTTTCGGCGACCCAACGCAAACTCGGAGGCCAACTGATCGACCGATATTTTGTCCTGGAAATTAGTCTCGATAAACTCCTGGGCCTTTTTCACAGGTTCATCCTCGTGTTCTTTTTGCCGCTGGAAAATGGTAAAGGGCGACTGACTCTCCCGATCAAACTCTATAGCAAAAACCTTGGCGCACAAAATGGCCATTTCGCGGCCTGCATATTTTTCGATCAGATACAGCACTAGATTCAGGTACGAATAAGCCCCGCCACTCGAATACAAACCCGACTCATCACTAATGATCTGCTCTGGAATCAGATTCACGTCGGGGAACATTTGTCGGAACTCATTAGCCGCTAGCCAGTGGGTAGCGCATTTTTTGCCGTTGAGCAAACCCGTTGAGGCCAACAGAAAAGCGCCGAGACAAAGACTGGCAATTTCGGCCCCACCCTCATACTGTTTGGTGAGCCACGGCAGAAATGCCCGGTTCGTGTCGATGGCATTGCTCAGGTCGCCATCAACGGCCGGAATAATGATCAGATCGGCTTGGGGAGCTTCGTCTAATAAGAGGTCGGAGTGAACCGTAAATAAGCCTCCGCTCAAGGGTGTTTCTCGGGACAGGCCAACCAATTTTATGTTGAAAAGGGGCGGTTCGCCTTTGGCTTGACAAAAGTGGTTTACTTGGGTTAAAAGCTGTCTGGGGCCTTCAATACTACCCAAAAGGCCGCCAATAGGAATCAAAATGGCTACGTGTTTCATCGCTTAAATATAATAAAATGCCCTCAAAATGCCAAGGGTAAAACTACTATACAAAGTGTTTATTTAGCGACGGTAGGATTATCCCTACAACGCCTTATTGCAGAAATACACCCATAAAATTGTATGAAAAAAATCCTCTTCCTGTTGCTGTTCAGCAGCCCCCTACTCACTCATGCTCAATTAAAAATCGACGTTTCGAAACAGTTTGAACTGGCTGGTCAGCAGTATGAGAAAATGCTCGCGTCGCACCCCGATCTGAATAAATTTCCCCAATCTATTAACCCCGACGGTACCCCCCGCGATATGAAATCGGACTGGTGGTGTAGCGGTTTCTTCGGGGGGAGTTTGTGGTATTTGTTCGAACGCAGCAACGACCCTAAATGGAAAGAAGCCGCCCAACGCTGGACAATGGCTGTAGAGCGTGAAAAGACGAACACCCGCACGCATGACCTCGGTTTTATGCTTTACTGCCCCTTCGGGAATGGGTTGCGACTGACGGGCGACACCACGTACCGGCGCATTTTGCTGACGGGAGCAAACTCACTCGCTACCCGCTTTGACCCAAACGTGGGGCTAATCAAATCGTGGGAGAAGTTCAAAGATCGTAACGGTAAGGAATATACGTATCCGGTGATCATCGACAACATGATGAACCTGGAATTTCTGTATTGGGCTGCTAAAGAAGGAAACCAACCCCGTCTTGCTCAGATTGCTACCACCCACAGCGACAATACAATAGCGAACCATTTTCGGCCCGATGGCAGTAGTTATCACCTCGTTTGTTATAGCCCGACGGGAGCCGTAGAGGCCAAACGAACTCATCAGGGATTAGCTGATGATTCGCCCTGGGCGCGGGGGCAAGCCTGGGCCCTGTATGGCTTTACAACTGTTTATCGCTTCACCAAAGACGCCAAATACCTCCGTCAGGCTGAGCGCATTGCCGATTTCTACCTGAGCCACCCCAACCTCCCCGCCGACAAAGTGCCGTATTGGGATTTCAACGCCCCCGGCGAGGAGCGAGACGCATCAGCAGCAGCCATTGCGGCATCGGGTTTGCTAGAACTGAGTCAATACAGCCAGAATGCTAAATTCTACCAGCAAGCCGCTGAAACCATGCTTGTGAGCCTATCGACGCCTGCCTATCGCAACGCCCTGGGCGAAAACCACAACTTCCTGCTGAAGCACTCAGTTGGCCACAAACCTGCTAAATCAGAAATCGACGTGCCCCTGATCTACGCAGATTATTATTACCTGGAAGGCCTGTTGCGGTATGAGAAACTGATGGGTAAGTAGGGGTTTATGTTCCTCAGCCTGTGTTCTCACAGGACGCTAGAACTTTCATTTCAACTAGCGCCCTGTGAGCATAAATTTTGTTTGGGCAAAGGAACGTAGTTGCTTTTAATTTACAGATACTGGTGAGTCGGTGCTGAATTTTAATACATACACTGACCCAAAAAGGATAGCGGCAAAGATGATTTTATGCACATGCTAAACCTTAAATTTGGGATGTATCAGTTGTTGCTAATCGTTAATATCCAGTAAGCCCTGTTCCCGGAGCTTGATGGTGTATTCTTCTAAAGACAGAGGGCAATTAGCTAAATCCATAAAATCAGATTTATCCAGTTTACATTGCCTTTTCATCTGTCCAATGAGAAAATCGCCTAAGTCTTTTTCTCCGTGACTAATTTTCGTATAAAGAACTACCTTCCCTTTATGGCGAAACTCCAAATATTTATGGTCATCGCTTCGACTAGAAGCATCCTCAAACCCCTTCTTCTTTAGATTCTTATACGTTTGTTTTGCGTCAAGCGTAGGCATGGGCATCAACCTGTTTAACCAAGGCGTTTAGGATTGTTTTGATAGATTGAAGCCGCTGAGTTAGTTCAGTATCATGCAGTGCATTATAACGATTATAAATAAACTCGAACTCTTCTGCAAAACTCTGTTGTGCTTCTTCAACCGATAAGCCTGTACCGACTAAATCAAGTAACTCACATGTTAAAGCGAAATAATCGTCTTCTTTTTCAAGAAGGCAGCGAAGAGGACTAATTAACCGATAAGTATGAGTAGATGATATAATTTGATCTGGAGCCAGTGATAGTGCTGCCTGTTTGTCTGAGTATTCCTCTACAGTTTTTGTTTTTATTTTCGCCCCGCCACGATAGGTTGTAACTACTCTTCTTAAACTGATCTCTTCGATCGTTTCTAAAGCCTTACTTTCAATAACTGTGGTGATTAAACGGTCACGGACTTCTTTCGCAAAAGGCCGGATTCGGTAAAGTGGGATGATATTATCCTTGCCCTTCTTATTATTTAAATCAACTACGTTTACGGGAGAGTTGCCAAAACTGTTAACAAAACTGTACAAGCCATCAACGACTTCATTTCGGCGATATGCGTCTGGGTAAAGTTCTCTAACCTTAGCAAAGTCACCTTTACCAGAAGCTTTAACGATCTCATCAAACTTTTGCCTAACTAACAAGCGTTGATTGTCAATATCAGCTTCCAATGTGAGTTGCCTGCGAGGAGTGAAAATAAACTGTGGCACAGCACTACCCTTCTGAAATCCAGTAAGTTCTACTTTGAAATTATTAAGGTCTATGGTTGTGCCATCTGATACATTAACTTTTGCAAGTGTTTGCAAAAAGTTTTGAAGATTCCTGGCAATTTCAATAAGATACTCAACAGGTAGAGAGTTGTACTTGCCAACCTCTCCACCAATTTGCAGATTAAATATATCTTTGGACTGCTCTGGCATAAACGGTTAACAATTTAGGATTGAGGTTTGTCGCCAAAAGTACAAAAATTAGACCAGCTACCTGCGTAGCGCTTCCTTGCTTGCTCGAAGGTAGGACGTTTACCGCTTAAATTTACCAAACTTGAGTGTTCGCTCTGTTAACTGGAAACTGTTTCAGCCCAAAAGAACACAGTCAAAGGAAAATTATTCCCTCGATCCCCAATCAATTCCCCTGTTTCCGATAAACGGTTGGAGATAGACCTGTTTCCCGGCGGAAGAGCTTCATGAAATATGTAAGGTTGTTGAAGCCGCATTCTATGCTGATGTCGGCCAGGCAGCGATTGCTGGTTTTGAGGAGTTTAGAGGCTAATGCAATTCGCTGCTGATTGATGTATTCAACGGGTGTCATGTTGAACGTCAGCTTGAAGATGCGATAGAAATTGGGTTCGCTCATACAAGCTTCATCGGCGAGTTTCTTTATTTGCAGATTGTCGTGGAGGTGCTGGTTGATGTACTGCGCCACGTGAGCAAGGCGGTTCACATTGGCCATGTCGGGGCTGGGTGACAATAGCAGCGTGCGGGCCTGGGTCTGCATCAGCCGAACCATTAATTCCTGCAATACCAAGTTGGCAAAAACCTCCTTGGCCCGGTTGTTCTCCGTGAAGATGTAGATGAGCCGCGAAATGAGCTGATTGATTGGCTCGTCGTTGGTCAGGTAAAAATTGGATTGCCCTAACTGCCAGCCCTGCGGCATATCGACCAGCGGGTTGCGGTCATTGAGCAAGTCGGTCACCTGCCTTATTTTGGTAGAGTCGATGGCTAAGGCGAGGCATTGCGTCGGGTTTTTGGCCTGCGCTTCGGGGAAGTCAATACGCATCATTTCGCCGGAGGGAACCAGAACCGATTCACCGGGCAGGAAATCAAAGGAAGGCGTATTGGGCAGATGCATCACTTTTTTGCCTCGAATCATACTAGCCAACACCGGGTTGTGAAACGTCAACTCGACTTTCTCGGCGATGTGATGCGTCTCGTAGATATTCAGTTCGGCGGTATCAATTGTGTATGCTGTACGATTTTCAACCTCCTGTTCTAGCCGACGGGATTTTAGGTGGCGCGAGATGTCAAAAGGCGACGGTTGTCCAGACTTCATACGGGCAGCGATTAAACAGGTGTTGCTGAAAAACACCACGAATCTATTCGAAAAGAACGTAGCCTCTCATTTTGCACTATCAATTCTACCATAAAATTTGGTGTCATCATCCAATACTTATTGAATGGAGTGTACTGTATCGGTAGAATAATACAATTTTTGGCCAGAGTCACTCTTCCCATACTTATCGGCGGGCTTTCCTAACTATTTTCTACTTTATCAGTTGGGTAAATAGGTTTAAAAGCTCAAGTTATGGAAGAAATAAAACAAACTCCCGCTCAAGAAAAGCGGCCCAAACGCCAGCGAATGGCTCCTAAAACAGAGGAAAATAAGCAACCTGAAGTCGGTTCGACAGGCCCAGTTAAAGCGAAAGCATACGGAGCCAAAGCCTCGCTCATCGACCAGTTCAGCAGTCTCTCCCGCATGGATATTGAGCGAAAAGCACCTGAGGCCGACGAAGTGCTGATCGATATTCTATACTGTGGGGTCTGCCATTCCGACGTACATCAGGTCCGAAACGACTGGGGAAACACGATTTACCCCTGCGTACCGGGTCACGAAGTTGTTGGTAAGGTCGCTCAGGTCGGCAGCGCGGTAAGCAAATTTAAAGTGGGCGATACCGTTGGTGTGGGTTGCATGATCGATTCGTGCGGGCATTGTAACCCCTGCCAGGAAGGCGAAGAAAACTACTGCGAAGGCCCTGTTAGTTGGACAGCTACCTACAACGGCTATATGAAACCCAATGGCAACGGGTTCAACACCTTCGGCGGCTACTCTACTGACATTGTGGTGAAGGAATCTTTTGTGTTACGCATTCCCGAAGCGCTCGACATCAGCAAAGCCGCGCCGATTCTGTGCGCGGGCGTCACGACGTATTCACCGCTAAAACACTGGAACGTAAAGGCTGGCGATAAGGTGGCCGTAGTTGGTTTGGGCGGTTTGGGCCACATGGGTGTCCAGTTGGCTAAGGCAATGGGTGCCGATGTGACGGTGATTACCCACGATAAAGAAAAGCAGTCTGCAGCTGAACAACTTGGTGCCAATGAGGTATTGCTTTCGACCGATAAAAAGGCCATGAAAGCCCACGAATTGTCGTACGACTTTATACTGAATACCATCCCCGATGCCTACGATATTAACCCGTATGTGCAGTTACTCAAACGTGATGGGACGTTTGTAGCTGTCGGTGTATTAGGGCCGTTCAAAAAGCCGCTAGACAACATGGAGGTGGCATTGCATCGACGTTCTGTAGCTGGTTCAATTATTGGCAGCATCCAGGAAACCCAGGAAGTGTTGGATTTTTGTGCTGAACACTCCATTGCGCCGGTCGTTGAAATGATTGACATTCAAGATATTAACAAAGCGTACAAGCGGATTCTGGACGACGATATTCAATTCCGGTTTGTGATCGATATGCAATCACTTAAAAACGAAAACTGATGGGAACGCGGATTTAACGGATGGAGCGGATTTACGCAGATTTTTATCCACATGATAGATTTAAAAATCCGTGTAAATCCACTCCATCCGCGTTCCTGTCTACTATCTAAAACATCAATAGTTATGATACAAACGTATTTTCGGGCTTTCGGCATCGGTGTGATTGCCGGGATGAGGGCCCTGTCGGCACCAGCCTTGCTGAGTCACAAACTGGCTCGCACCATCCCGACCAAACAGCCAACCAAAGCCGTTCATTATATGGCTCAGCCAACCACATCTATTGCTCTGAAAGTGCTGGCGGGTGGTGAGCTAATCGGCGATAAAATACCGCACGGTCCAGATCGTATTTCACCACCCCAGTTTTCTGCCCGGCTTGTGTCAGGTACAACCTGCGGGGCAGCTCTGGCCGAGGTAGAAGGCGCTTCGGCTCCAATCGGAGCAGCTGTGGCTGGCATTGGAACGGTGTTGGGTACGCTGCTTTTTTATAACCTGCGCACCTGGCTCGATCACGATCAGGGCCTGCCCGATGCCGTTGGGGCACTGGCTGAAGACGCCTTGACCATTGGCATCGGCTGGGCTATCGTGAACGATATTCAACCCGCTCTGCAACCAGCGTAATAGATAAGAACGCGGATGACACGGATGAAGCGGATTTACACAGATTTTCCTTTAACTGAATTTCTTAAAAAAAATCCGTGCGAATCCGCTTCATCCGTGTCATCCGCGTTCCAATCATTTTTTACTAAAATCCAGATCATACACCACATTTAACCGGAAACCGTTATTGATTTCAAAAACTGGCTTTCCTGAAATTGGCTCTACCTGAGCGTGTTGTAGCACTTGGTTGATGTAGTTTAACTCAATCTGAAATGCGTCAGAAACCTGGTAGCCTAGGCCGCTTGATAGGCGATTTTGATTAAAAATATTGCGCCCCACTTCTTTGCCGAATCCAATAAACAGTTCATCGAAAAAGTTTAGATACAATTCACCCGTATCCACCGTTACCCCCTCTAGCGGAATCTCTCCGGCGATCTGATAACGAATCCGATTCTGAAAATTCCAGCCAGTAATCCGGCGAGGACTTTTCTCGTCTGCCTGATCGGCTAGCCACCGTTGCTCCAGCCTATATCGGTGAGTAAGCTTCAGCCGTCCATACATACTGGTTAACTGAAGATCCTCGTGCAGGCGATGCTCTGGATATGGCACCCCGTTATCGGCTTGCGGGTAGCGGCCAAACGGAAACGTAACAAAGTAGGTGTAGCCACCGCCAACCTTGACAGTCTTGCTAAGCGTGCGTACTACCCCCAAGCGGGCAAGCGATTGTTGCCAGCTACCAATCAGGTCGATGCGTCGCCATTGGTATTCGGTGTGAATAGCCCACCGACTATTCAGTTTATGGTCGCCGTTGTACGTGTACCAGCCAATTGCCTGATGATCCAATACCCTGTTTTGCGCAAGGCTCTGACCAGCAGTTATAGCTAGCCAGATGGTAATAACAAGCGATTGGGTGAGTCGTAAAGGATGGATTCTCATATAGATTGAACTGGAGATGGCAGTGCTACTTATTGACTTCTCAAACTATCCCCTTGAACAAATGATTTCAAAAAATAACCCTAGTCTCATTGTGGGTAATTCGTTACGGTAAGGGTGGGGGCATTCGCGCTTTATAAAAACAGTTGTGATTACTTAACCATTTGTCACTCAATGACCCGCATAAAACTGCTTCGAACACCCCTGCTTTTGCTGGCTCTGTTTGCCTTTATCGTTGTTTCCTGCATGAAAATGGCTCCTGGTAGAGGTTCTGCCAGCAAAGGCACCAAAACCAACAAATCAGCGGCTATTACGGTAAATGAAGACCCGGCAACGGGCCTTGCCAAAGCCAAACAAATCCGCGAAAAAACTGCCATCACCCTCGCCGATGGACTTCAACTATCACTCTGGGCTTCCGATTCGCTGGCTCCCGATCCGGTGGCTATGTCAATTGACGATGCCGGACGGGTATATCTGACGCGTACGGTACGGCAGAAAAACTCGGAGTTTGACATTCGGGGGTATCGTCAATGGATGACTTCATCTATTGCGCTCCAGTCGGTAGAAGACCGCCGGGCGTTTTTGCACAAGACCTTTGACCCGGCCAAAAGCAAAGAAAATGAATGGCTCAAAGACCTCAACGGCGATGGCAGCCACGACTGGCGCGACCTGGCCGTAGAGAAAGAGGAAGTTTGGCGTTTGGAAGACACCAACAATGATGGTATCGCTGATAAAGCCCTGCGGATTCTGAGCGACTTCTACGACGAAGTGTCCGACATTGCCGGGGGAATACTGGTGCGGGCCGAAGACGTTTTCCTAGCGTTGGCTCCCGATATGTGGCGGCTCAAAGATACTAATGGCGACGGTGTGCTGGATCAGAAAACATCGATTAGCCACGGCTACGGCGTTCACATTGGCTTTAGCGGGCACAACATGTCGAACCCAGTTGAGGGGCCAGACGGTAAAATTTACTGGAATATGGGCGACATTGGTTCCAACGTCACTACCAAAGAGGGCGTCAACCATAAGCGTTCCAACGAAGGTATCATTGCCAGGTCAAATCCAGATGGGACTGACTTTGAGGTGTTTGCGGGTGGGTTGCGCAATACGCACGAGTTTGTTTTTGATGAGTACGGTAACCTCATTAGCTCCGATAACGACGGCGATCATCCCGGCGAGAGCGAGCGATTGGTTCACGTAGTAGAAGGCTCCGATGCTGGCTGGCGGTCTAACTGGCAGTATGGCAAATACACTGATCCTAAAAACAATAGCTACAAGGTATGGATGGACGAGAAGCTGTACAAGCCTCGTTGGGATGGTCAGGCGGCCTATATTATTCCACCCATCCAGAATTTCCACAATGGACCAACCGGTATGGTGTACAACCCCGGTACGGCGCTGGGCTCGGCCTGGAAAAACAAATTTTTCCTCGTTGAATTTGTGGGTAACCCCGCCCGTTCGCCCATCTGGTCGTTTGGTCTAAAGCCAAAAGGAGCCTCGTTTGAACTGGACGGCGAGAAAAACATCTTGACAGGTTTGCTGCCAACGGGTATTCGTTTCGGTCCCGATGGTGCGCTCTATGTGGCCGACTGGATCAACGGCTGGGATACCAAGAACTATGGTCGCGTATGGAAACTGGATGTTACGGCTGACAAAAACGATTTGAAAGACCTGCGGGCCGAAACCAAGCGGCTGATGACCTTGAATTATGCGTCGCAAACGCCGGAGATGTTGTACGGCCTGTTGATGAATCCCGACATGCGGATTCGGTTGAAGGCTCAATTTGAACTGGTGAAGCGTGGAGCGGCCGGAGCGGCTCAACTGGGCAAAGCCATCGACCAGAAAACGAATCAGCTTGCACGCGTACACGGCGTTTGGGGCATGGGTCAACTGGCGCGTCAAGACAAATCGTACGGAAAATCACTGACGGCACTGCTGAGTGATTCTGATCTTGAAATTGTGGCGCAGGCTGCTAAAGTGATCGGCGACGCGAATATGGCCGATGCTGGTTTCCAGTTAGCTCCGTTGCTGGCAAGCAAAAGCCCACGGGTGCAGTTCTATAGCGCCCAGGCTCTTGGCCGGATTAAGCACAACGCGGCTGTGGAGCCACTGTTAACCATGCTCAAAGCCAACCACGATGAAGATGTGTATCTGCGCCATGCAGCTGTAATGGCCCTTTCGCGCATTGGCAACGAAAATGCAATGGCGGCTTTAGCTAACAATTCCGACAAATCGCTTCGGTTAGCAGCTGTGCTGGTATTGCGCCGGTTGAAAAGCGATAAAGTAAGTCTGTTCCTGAAAGACAGCGACGAATACATTGTTACGGAGGCCGCCCGCGCGATCAATGACGACGAGTCGATTCCTGCCGCTTTGCCTGCTTTGGCAGCTACCCTCAGCGAAACTCGCTTTGCATCAGAGCCTTTGCTTCGTCGGGCTATCAACGCCAACTTGCGTGTGGGAGGCACCGAACAGCTCGAACGCGTAATTGCTTTTGCCAAGCGTAAAGACATCGCCAAACCCCTACAGGCAGAAGCATTGGCAACGTTGGGTACCTGGGCTCAACCTTCTGTAATGGACCGGGTCGATGGTCGTTACCGGGGTGTTATTGATCGCAATGCAACTTTGGTACGGACAATTGTACAGCCACATATCAACGAATTGCTCGATTCAAATGATCCGGCTACGTTGGTGGCTGCTTCTCAAATGGTGAGCAACCTGGAAATCACTTCAGCACTCGACCGGTTGGCGAAATTGCAGCAGGAAAGTAACTCGGCTGAGGTACGGGGGGCTGCTTTGTCTGCACTGAGTTCGCTCAAATACAACGGTTTAGAGTCAGCCATGAAGCGGGGTATGAACGATGCCGACGCCGACGTGCGGACGGTAGCTTTAGGTTTGATGAAAGGACAAAATCTGTCTACAGCTGCGCTGAATGATATTTCAAAAACCATTTTCGACAAAGGTTCCGAAAAAGAACAACAGCAATTGCTTCAGGTATTGGGCACGATGCCCGTTGCCAACACTGAGCCTATTCTGGCTGGACTGGTTGACCGGATGGCTGCGAAAAAATTGTCGCCAAGCCTGGCCCTGGAATTGGGCGAAGCAGTAGATGCTACTAAATCGCCAGCCCTGATCGCAAAATTGGCTCCAGTCCGCTCAACGGGTGGAGGTGTTGCTGATTATCAGGATGCGCTTTTTGGTGGAAACCGGCAACTTGGCCGACGGTATTTCATGACCAACTCGGCCGCTCAATGTGTGCGGTGCCACGCCATTGGCGGGCAGGGTGGCGAAGTTGGCCCGTCGCTCACCAACATCGGTAACGTGCTGACCCGCGATCAGATTCTACAAGCCCTCATTGAGCCCAGCGCGCGTTTGTCGCCGGGTTATGGATCGGTGATGCTGACGCTGAAAGATGGTCAATCAGTGAGTGGAGTACTGATGCAGGAGTCAGACCATGAACTGCTGCTGAAAACCTCCGAAGCAGAACCGCTCAAAATTGCGGTATCGCGCATTGCCAAGCGCGAGAACCTTCCTTCAAGTATGCCACCAATGGGCTACATTATGTCGAAGCGCGAGATTCGGGATGTGGTTGAGTTCCTGACGAGTTTGAAGAAGTAATTTTCAACGGACATTCAATACCCCTGTAGGGTGGTATGTCAGTAGAAATAGGTTGCCTTCTTGAGTAAGCAAAAGCCCCATCGGGGCGGTATGTTAGGGGTTAGCCTTTTACATATCGCCCCGATGGGGCCTTTGCTTTTCATCGGTCTTCTCCCCGGTCTGCGTCCTCACAGACCGGGGTAGAAGCGTTCCTGCCCTACTGCGCGTTGATAGCTGGAATCCGTTGCTCAGTTACCATTTGGTTGAACGCTGGTACCTTCTGGTTAATGAGCTCTTTGAGTTTGCCGAGGGCAACATCCGCCTTTTTTGCCAGGTCTTCATAAACCGTGTACGAAGCCTTGGTAGGCTTGGTGTCGGCCGACGATACTACTTGCGCTACACCAGCTAATTTATCGTTCAGCTGAATAGGGTAAGCCAACGCATCCTGAACGGCTTTCGATTTGGGTTGCATCAGCGTTGATTCGATTTGATCCAGTTCGTCGAGCATCGGCTTGGTCGCTTTTTTGAACTTCTCGGAAACAGCCGGGTCTTTCACATCTTTCAGGTAACCGTTGATCTGGTTACGAATCTGGCGAACCTGGTTCACGCCCTTGTGCGTTTCCGACAGCTTGTCATTGATCTTCTGCAATAAGGCAAATTGAGCCTGATAATCGGCCTCGGTTGTTTTCAGACGCGGATCTTTCCGAATCTCGATGGGCTGCTCGCCCACAACCGTCTTACCCATCATCAACCGCACTTTATACATGCCCGGAATCACTTTGGCACCCGTTCCCCGGCCTGTCCACATAATGTTGGTGCCTTCTACGGCCGTAGCATCGGGGTAGCGCATATCCCACAAAAAGACGTTCATACCCGCTTTGGAGCTTACCACATCAGAGCGGCTGGCATCGGGGTTGAGATAAAACTCTTTCGCAATTTTCAGCGGTTCGCCTTTTTTGTCTTTCGTGCTCGAATACGTGATAATCGAGTCGCCCGACGCGGTCATAAATTGCAATCTGAGTTCTTCGGTAGGCTTTTTCGAGAGATAATACCGCAGTATCACGCCGTTGGGTGCGTTCTCGCCCGCGTCGGTAACTGGCCCGCGTCGACCACCGTTGCCACCATCCATCCGATACGCGTGGCGAGGTTTGTACAGGTGAGCCGTTTTTCCCGAAATTGTGCGAGCGGTTTCAGCATTGGCTAATTCGTGCAGCGGGCTCACATCGTCCATAATCCAGAATGACCGTCCGTGGGTGGCTACCACCAGGTCGCGCTCTCCTTTGTGGATTTGCAAATCACGGATGGGTGTAATGGGCAGATTCAGGTTCAGCCGTTGCCACGAAGCCCCGTCGTTGAGCGATACATAGATGCCCCGCTCAGTTCCGGCGTAAAGCAAACCCGCCTGATTGGGGTCTTCGCGCACCACATGGGTGTATTCGTCTGCCGGAATTCCCCGTGTAATCATCGTCCAGGTTTTGCCATAATCGGTCGTTTTGAGTAAGTACGGCGTGCGGTCGCCCGACATGTAGCGCTTGGCGGCTACGTAAGCTTTGCCTTTTGTGTGATCCGAAAGGTGGATGATGCTGATGAGAGCCCACTCAGGCACCATCGACGTTGGAGGAGTGATTTTCTCCCAATTTTTGCCTGCGTCGCGGCTGATGTGCATCAGGCCATCGTCAGAGCCAGCCCAGTACACTCCTTTTTCCAGGGGCGATTCGGCAAAGGCGTACACCGTGGGGAATGTCTCGGCACCCGTATTGTCTTTCGTGAGCGGGCCACCCGTATCACCTTGTGTTTTGGGATCGTTGCGGGTGAGGTCGGGGCTGATGTCTTCCCATGAATGACCATCGTCGGTGCTGCGATGTACATACTGCGATGTAACGAACAGCATGTTGTTGTCGTGGGGCGAAAACACAATCGGGTAGGTCCATTGGAATCGGTATTTGCGGGCCGACGAAGGAGCACCCATTGCGTATTCAGGGTACACATTTACGGTTTGCTCCTGATCCGTTGATTTGTCCAAACGGGTAATCAGTCCATCGTAACTACCACCAAACGTCACATTGGGGTCTTTCGGGTCGGGCGTAATGTAGCCCGATTCGCCACCCGCCACCGGAAACCAGTCGCTACTGCCAATGGAGAAACCCGTGGTGCGGCTTGCAATACGAATAGATGAGTTGTCCTGCTGGGCACCAAATACGTTGTACGGAAACGAGTTATCAAGCGCTACATGGTAAAACTGTGCAGTGGGGATGTCGACATCGGAGAAAGTAGCCCCACCATTGAATGTAACTTCGCCACCCCCGTCATCCGCAATCATGTAATTCTGAGGATTTTTTGGATTCCACCAGATGTCGTGCGTGTCGCCGTGGTGCACCGGAATAGACGTGAACGTTTTGCCCCCATCGTATGATTTCTGAGCATTTACGTTCAGTACAATCAGGCCGTTTTCATTCTTCGGATCACCGGCCAGCATCATGTAATACCAGGGGCGTTGCCAGAGATTTTTGTCTTCGTTGATCAGTTGCCAGGTCTCACCCGCATCATCCGACCGGTAAAGGCCACCTTTGGCACTTTCGATCATGGCGTAAAGCCGATTGGAGTTGGCCGGTGAAACCGTCACACCAATTTTGCCAAGCATACCTTTGGGCATTCCGGGTCGGTTGTTCAGGTTGGTCCAGGTGTCGCCCCCGTCGGTCGATTTGTAAAGTCCACAACCCGGTCCACCGCTGCTCATCATGTAGCTGTTGCGATAGGCCTGCCACATCGACGCATACAGAACGCGGGGGTTATTCGGGTCCATTTTGATGCAGGCAGCGCCGGTACTGTCGTTTTTCGACAAAATGTGCTGCCAGGTTTTGCCGCCGTCGGTGGTGCGGAAAATGCCCCGCTCTTTGTTGGGAGCAAACGGATTGCCCAGGGCAGCTACGTAAGCCACATCGGGATTGGTTGGGTGAACCTCGATGTTACCGATGGCATCGGCCATTTTCAGACCCATGTGCTTCCAGGTCTTGCCGGCATCAGTCGATTTGTAGACGCCATCGCCATACGAGATATTTCCCCGAATTTCAGCCTCACCCATTCCTACGTATAAGATGTTCGGGTCTGAGGAAGCCACCGTTACGGCACCTACCGACGATGATTTGAACGTGCTGTCGGAAACGGAGAACCAGTTAGCCCCCCCGTCGATGGTTTTCCAGACGCCCCCGCCCGTAGTACCAAAATAGTAAGTTAGCGGTTGGTCGGGGTGGCCAGCAGCTGCCAACGCGCGGCCCGCCCGAAACGGGCCAATGTTGCGCCAACGAAGCCCGTTAAATAGGCTATCTGACACGGTGTTCTGCGCACTTGCCGCCGAACTAGCGGCTGCCTTTTTGCGCTGTGCCAGCGCCGGGTTGACCATTACTAAAGTGGTCAGTACAAGAAGTGAGGTGGTAAAGTGTTTGGTCATACGATGGTTTGCAGGATGAAAGAAACGTAAAGATAAACGGGGTATAGTGACTCCGGGAAAAACCAGAGAAAATAATGCCATTACAACTCTTCTCGTGTCGATTGTTTGGTGAAAACCAACGATACAGAATATCATTGCCAGAAATTGTACAAGAGCGCTCGCTACTAGATAGCAACCCGTAATAATAGGCCTAGCAAGGCAGCCCCGCCAATCACGTATAGTTCCGATAATTTGGGAAAGCGATATAGTAAAGCCACAGTAGCTACGGCGATAAGCGAAGAGGGCAAGTCGCCGAGTTGCCGACGGGCCAGCACAAACACAGCACCGGCAATGGCTCCAACAGCGGCCAGAGTAACGCCAGCGACAAACGCTTTAATTTCAGGCCGCCGACCGTACCGTTTAAAGTAGGGTGCCGGTAAGATGGTGAGTAAATAACAGGGTAAAAACGTTGCCAGGGCCGCCACGCAAGCCCCCGGCATACCGGCTACCAGATACCCAATAAAGGCAACCGTGATTACTACTGGCCCCGGCGTAATCATGGCTACCGCTACGGCATCCAAAAACTGTTGTTCATTTAGCCACCCATAGTCTTTTACTACTCCCCCGTACAGAAAGGGTACAATGGCCAGACCACTGCCAAAAACAAACGCCCCCGCTTTCGCAAAAAACAGGGCTAGCTTCCAGAGTATTGATTCAGATGCTACAACCGACCAGTCGGCCCAAAAGGGAACGAGCCCGGCACCTATGTTAGGTCGGAAAAAGGTAGGCGGTGCCTTTACGAACCAGTAGAGAATGCCTGCTCCCAGTACAAGCCATACCAACTCGGTTTCCAGCCAGGCTGTAGTCAGGGCCGAAATACCAAACAAGCTCCAGCCTAACCAGTCGTCTTTTTCAACTGTTTTGCGCGTGAGTTTATAGGTGCCAACTGTAATTATGCCGATAACAGCTGCTCCGATACCGTAGAACAAAGCCTGCATCCAGGGTAAGCCGCCGAAGCGCACATACGCCCACCCGAGACCCAGTACCATCAAAAATGAAGGCAGCACAAAGGCCAGGCCAACCACAGTTGCACCCCATACACCATAGTGTACGTAGCCAAGGTATATAGCCAGTTGGGCGGCTAGGGGGCCGGGGGCCAGTTGAGCCAGGGCCAGTCCCTCGCGGTAATCTTCTTCCGTAATCCAGTTTCGCTCGACAACAAGGTCGCGGTGCATAGCGCTAACCAGTGCCGGGGGGCCTCCAAAACCCGTGGTGCCTAACTGCAAAAAATAACCAGTGAGCTGGCGTAGTGAATAAGCGGTTTGTGTAGTCATGCCGATAGAATCCTAACCAAGGAGTCTCGAACGAAGCATACTATTAATGCTTCATGCCAGCTTGACTTTTCCCTAGTTGGTCTAGTGCCGCCCGGAAGCCCCGCGCTAGATCAACAGCCGGTCCACGGCCATAATAATGCAGAAACACTGTGCGGGGCTGCTCGCCCAGCATATGGTGGTGCAGGGCTACAACCTCCAGTTTATGGGCTCGCAAGGCTTTCACTACGTCGTTCACTTCACCTTCCAGCATCGCTATGTCGCCCGCTACGTGTGCATCGGCCTGTTTACCCGCAAACGAAGCCCACGAATTTAGACCGATGGCTGCCGTCATGTCTGCGCCCATTGCCATAATCTGCATGTCATTACGGCCAACTGTGTATTTGTAGGTTGGGCCGTTAACCACCCCTGTATATTTGACCAACGTATCCAGCGCTGTTAGGTCAAACAGTTCCTTGCCCGTTGGTGAAGGAGTGGGTGTAGTGCCTGGTTGGGAAGTGGTGGCTGCGGCAGGCTGATTGGCAGGAAATAGTTTCGTGTCCCGAATAGCCTGAGCAAATTTTTGCGCCAGATCTGCCACGCTGCCCATGCCGTGCAGATGCATGTAAAATACACGGGGTTGTTCGTAGAAAAAGTGATTGTGAATTGCCCCAATCTCAAGTCCTGCTGCGTGGGTCGAGTCGATGAGTGGGTTTACCTCGGCTTCGAGTAGCACCGTATCGCTCATCAAAACCGTTTGCTTCCCGTCGAGCGTTTTTTTGAACGATACCCAACCGCCGAATCCGAACGGAATCGGCACCGGCTCTCCTTTTACGGTCACTTTGAGGTCGTTTCTGGGTAGGGCTACGGTATATACGGCCTGAGCTTCGTTGTAGGTGCCTTTTTTGCCGAGGGCCGTAGCAATGGCTTCCTGTTCGGTAGCTGTCAGTGCTGGCGTGGGACCAACGGTAGAACCTGAGTCGGACCCACCGGTGCATAACGGAATAACGCCCGTGAGTGCCGCCGTTTGCAGAAAATGTCGTCGTTGCATCGTGAAAAAAGTTTAGCGTAAAGGTAATCTGTTGCCTTTCGGATCAATTGAACCAAATTGACTCTTTGTATTTTCTTTACCTATTTTTTGGTGTTTCTACTCCTGCAACTGCACGACTTCACGGTACTGAGGTTGGCATAAAGCCAATCATACTTATTAGCCCAATACCTCTCGTAATACGGGCAGCGATTTTACTTCGCCCAGTGAGTCAACATGAATGCCGTAGTAGGCCACTAGCGCGTCTAAAAGTTCGTTACGCTGTCCGCGGGTAAGGCTGGCAGGGGTGCCAAACGGGTAGCGGATAAGGATGTTTAAACCCCGGTCCATGTCATCGTCGGGCAGAAAAGGGTAGGAGTTTTCTCGAAGTTGATTTTCGAATTCGCGGGCATTTTCGGGTCCAAAACCTAGAAAGTTGGTCAGTTTGAGCAGAAACGCGAGGTGGAAATTTTCGTAGTTTGTGCGAGCACCTTCCAGAAACAAAACGGACTCCATCAGAAATTTGAACAGCATCGGGTTAGCCGTTTCTTCTTTCAGCGTTTTGGTCAGCATTTCGGTCACAAACATGGCCATGCTCGCTTTGGCTACTTCAAACGGCAGGCTCTGGAAAGGGTAGTTGGTTTTTACCTCCGAAATCCGGTGTAGCTCGCGGTCTTCTTTGTAGTACACCACCATATCGAGTAGTGTCAATGGCTGGTACAGGGCAATTTTGTTCGTTTTGCTCTTCGCCGACCGCACCCCATTCACAATATAGCTTTGTAGCCCGTACTCCTCGGTATAAACGCGGGCAATAATCGACGTTTCGCGGTAGCGAATATAGCTGAGGGCAACACCCCTGGTTTTTTGTAGCATACAATCTGACTGTAGAAAATGACTTTGGCGCGTATTTTGACAGGCGCCCGAACCCCTCCCGGTAATGAGTTGAGCAACTAATTGTACGTCGTACTTATGAGTTAATATACGGCTTTTTGGGCTGATTTCAATTATTTCATCAAATGATAAAAACTACATAGTAACATTAGCATAGGTTTTGATTTAAAAAGAGCACCTATTTATGAGATGTTACTTACATGTGTTATTCACTACCACGTTACGTTTTTTTATGTTCGTTTTGGCTACTTTCCGGCTTGCTCAGTATAGCTCAGGCGCAGGTAATCAGCCGTCGAATCAGCGTTGATAAATCAGGCGGATCGGCCCAGATTGGGGTTGGACTGCCTACGCTGACGCTGCCCGACGTAGATGCTGCTGCGCTATTGGCCGAGGACGAACGGGATGCCAAGATGGGTCTGCCTTTTCGGTTTGGCGTAAAACAGACCTCCGATATTAGCCTTCAGCGCGATGGGGGACATTTGGCCGGTGTTGGTAAAACGATTATCCGCTATCGGATTCGGGCAACCGGGGCATTCTCGGTCAATCTGCTGTTTGATCAGTTTCGACTGGCCACCGGGGCCGAATTCACGCTGTATAATGCCGATAGCACGTTTATTGTTGGCCCCATCACAGCAGCCCAAAACTCGCCTACCAATCAATGCTGGTCCGATTTGTTGCCGGGGAGTGAGGTGATTCTGGAACTTCGCGAGCCAGCCGGTGCGCCAACACCAAGTGTTGTCCACGTTTCTGGAGTCGTTCACGGCTACAAGAATACATTTCCATCAGCAACTACCAAAGCGTTCGGCGCGGCCGCAGACTGCCAGAAAAATGTAGCCTGCTATCCAACCTACCAAACGGAGGCCGATGGCGTAGCTATGATTTTATTAGCTGATGGAACTCGTTGGTGTACAGGGAGTTTGGTTAACTCGATTAATCAGCAATTTCGATCTTTTTTCCTGTCAGCATTTCACTGTATTGATCTCAACAGCAATGGAGTACTTGAATCTTCTGAAAGCGGGGCCGTTCAAAATTGGCTTTTTCGGTTTGGTTACCAGAGCCCTGGGTGCTCACCTTCCTCCGAAGATGTTGATTTCGTGACTATAGGCGGAGCCGATTTACGGGCAGCCCGTAACGAGTCCGACTTTTTATTGCTCGAACTGCGTCAACAGATAGCTTCAGCCATAAACCCCACCTACCTGGGTTGGGATCGGAGCACAACCTTACCTAGTTCTATGGTATGTATTCACCACCCGGCGGGTGATGTGAAAAAGATTTCGTTCGCTACTGGCACTGCATCTCTGACTGACTACGTGAATCCATCTGGAACAACCCATTTTCAGGTTCAGTGGGGTGAATTGGGCGTAACTGAGCCCGGTTCGTCGGGCTCACCAATTTTGAACGCCAACCGACGTATAGTGGGTCAGTTGCACGGGGGGCCATCCTATTGCGGAGCACCTCTTGCTGATCGTTATGATCTGTACGGTCGGATGGCTGTGTCCTGGAATGGAGGGTCTTCGCCCAGTACGCGCCTGCGTGATTGGCTCGACCCATCTAACCTGTTCACAACAGCAGCCAGTGCCAAACCACAACTAACTGGTCCTGCTACCTTAACCGGCGCTAGTACGTATCAGATTAACGTCAATCATATCAACTCGGTATCGTGGGCAGTTACGGCTCCGCCAGGGGTGGTAGCTTCGCAAATGGTATTTCCCACGAGTGGTACCGGACCAACGGCTAGCCTGAGTGCGCTTTCGTCGGCAACGAACCTGACAATAACCTTCAGCGTGTCGGCGGGGCAGTCGTACCCGATTCGGTTTGCCCGCCAGTTCGAAACCGTTACCGGAAAGATCAATGGTCCACTTGAAACAGCCGCACCCGGTTATAATTGTACAACCCATCAGCTTACGCTTCAGGCATCGGGTGGTAGTGTCAGCCCCGTTGAGTTTATGGTGGTGGGCGTTCGCCGGTGGGAAACCAACCCGGTAGTTGTGCTACCTGATGGCCTGATCGACGATCCAGAAACTAGTACGGTTACTATTTTCACGCGTCAGCTCAACGGTAAAAACCCGCCAACTCTCAGCAGTCGTGTTTTCGATTTCAGAGCCGCTTGCCAGAATCCAGTCCCTACCGCACGCTAAATAAGATCAGGATTGACCAAAAGATAGATCGCGCACAACACAGATACAGCGGATTTACACGGATTTTTGTCTTTTATGACAAAACCATGTGTATTAAACCATCTACGATTTCATTCGGTACGTTGCTACTTTCACTGGTACTGAGTGCGGGTGTCCTTAACGCTCAGGTGCGTACAAAACGGTTCGGGCAGAGCCAAAACCTTGAATCATATGGGTTGAATGGCGCTAAACAACAGGTGGTGCCAACCCTCAGCCTTCCCGCCGTTGACCCAGCTCCGCTGCTTGCTCAGGACGAGATAGAGGCAAAAAACGGAATGCCTTTTCGCTTCGGACTTAATCGGGATGTGAACATCAACCTGATAAAAGTGGCGGCTAAAGGGCAACAGAATGGCTACCGGATCTATGAGTATCGCATCGACGCAGCGGGAGCCTTTTCGCTCAATCTTATTTTCGACCGGTTTCATCTGAAAGAAGGGTCAAAACTGTTTCTCTACAACGGCGACCGAACCATGATTGTGGGACCAATAACCGAAGCGCAGAACCCCGTTTCGGGCAATCCAGCCGGGGGCGAATTCTGGACCGATTTGGTACAGGGCTCGAACCTGACAATCGAGTTACAGGAACCCCTAGCCGGAGCAGGAGTAAGTGAATTGAACCTGAGATCGGTAGTTCATGGCTATAAAAACACCTTTCCCGACAAGCTATTCGGTCAGTCGGGCGCTTGTCATCCAAATATGGTTTGCTATCCGGCCTTTCAGCTCGAAGGCGATGGCGTGGCCATGATTTTGCTGGCCAGTGGTTCGCGTCTGTGTACGGGGTCGATGGTGAACACAATGCGTCAGAGTTTTCGCTCCTTTTTTCAGTCTGCCTTCCACTGTGTTGATTTGAACAACAGCGGTACGGCTGATCCCGACGAGATCGCTAATGCGGAGAACTGGCTGGTACGATTTAACTACCAAAGCCCAACGTGCACCCCCTCTCAGGAGGATAATGATGTAATTACGCTCAATGGTACTACCTACCGGGCTGGTTACGCCGAATCGGATGTGGCTCTGGTTGAGCTGACCCAGCAAGTGCCTCTCGAAGTGAACACCACGTATAACGGCTGGAACCGGGGAGCGGCTACCACGAGCAATAACTTCAGCATTCACCACCCCCGTGGCGACGTTAAAAAAATATCTTTTACCAATGCCGATACCCAGGTAAGTGGCTATGGGGCGGGTGCCAATGGTACGTCGCACCTGATTTCATTTTGGGGTTCGATGGGCGTTACGGACCCTGGCTCGTCGGGCTCGCCGTTGTTTGACGGGAATCGGCGCATTGTGGGACAATTGCACGGCGGGCCTTCATTTTGCGGAGCTAACGGAAACAGTCTTCGCGATTACTACGGGCGTGTGTTTACCTCGTGGACCGGTGGAGGTACCAACAGCAGCCGCCTGAGCAACTGGCTCGATCCTGATAACAGTAGCAGCACCACAACCGACGGTGTTAAACCCGTTGTGAGTGGCCCAGCTGCTATTTCGGCTACAGGCGTGTTTTCGCTCAACACGCAAAGTGCGTCGATTGTGTCGTGGGCTGTTACGGGTGGGGCGGGTTCAGTTTCGCCTACGTCGGGTGTTGGAAACGCTGCGAGCCTGACGACAATTGGGGTAGCATCTTCATTAACGATTACATTTTCGGTGAATGATGGCCAGGGGTATCCCATTCAATTCTCTACCGAATTTAGCACAACGGCACCCGTTTTGCCGCCAACCGGAGGTCCGCTTTCCTTGTTAACCCCTACCTATAACTGCACAACGGGCGCTATCACGTTCAATACCGCCGGGGGTGACGGAACCAGTATTACCTACACCGCCATTGGCATTCAACGGGATTCTGAAACAAGTAATACCGGCATTGTTGAATCGGGCCTGCGCGCTGACCCGAAACCTTTGTTTATCACAGCCACGCAAAGTGGCACCACGGTGAGGCAGACGTTCGATTTTGGTGCCTTTTGCAGCAGCCCCCCTTCGTCGACCACTAGTAATCCTCCTTCAACAACGGCTGGATCACTTTCACTGCTTACCCCCACGTACGACTGTGCCACCGGAGCTATTGTGTTCAATGCGACTGGTGGTGATGGCACCGCTATTACGTATACAGCGGTAGGTGTTCAACGGGCTTCGGCCATCAGCAACACCGGCATAGTAGAAGCCGGTCTGCGCGCTGACCCCAAACCCCTGGTTATTACGGCGAGCCAAAGCGGGATAAGGGTCAGTCAGACATTCGATTTTGGTGCGTTTTGCGGAAGCACCCCGCCTATTTCACCAACAAGCACACCGGGGGCACTCTCGCTGCTTGTCCCCACATACAATTGCGCTACGGGAGCCATTACCTTGAACCCGACTGGGGGCGATGGTACAACAATTACCTACACAGCAGTAGGTGTGCAACGGGCTTCTGTTATCAGCAACACGGGCACGGTAGAAGCTGGGCTTCGGGCTGATCCCAAACCGTTGGTAATAACAGCCACTCAAAGTGGGGTGACGGTGAGCCAAACATTTGATTTTGCTGCTTCCTGCGCGTCCGCCCGAGTAGCTACTGAAGATACTGAAGCGGGGTTGACTGTTCGAATATTAGGTAATCCCACCAATAGTGCGACTGTGTCAATGGAGATCCGGGGCGCTACTGGCCAGCCACTAATTGTTCGGATACTCGATGTCAAAGGTCAACAGCAGTCGGAAATGTATATTGAACGTACGGGAATAACTGAAGTGTTAACGATGCCTTTAGGCCGTTCGGCAGGTGTTTACCTGGTAGACGTTCAAGGAGCGGGTCAACGCCTACTTAGCCGCGTTATAAAGTTCTAATAAAACCATACGGAAAATGGTTAATTCGTATAATGTAGTCACACTCAGTAGATTGCGTTATGCGAATTTTTTAAGAATATATTGTGCCTATTTATAGATGAAATAAAAGGAAGATTAAAAATAGTCTCAATTAAATTATTGTGTTACTTGAGACCTAATTGTTAACCTCTATTAAACACTTTACTAAAAATCATTCTATGCATTCATCATTACCAACCTTAAGGGGATTGGCCGTGTTGCTGTTTATGATTCTGGCCAGTTTCTCGGTAAACGCCCAGGTTTTTACGCGCAAAATTGTTCCAAATGACCCCGCTACATCCAAAGTAGCCAATCGCCCCGACGGTGCCATTCCTGCCACTGAGTTCAGCACGCTCGATTTGGCTCGTTTACACGCTGAAGATGCTCTCGGCAAAGAACAGGGACGCCCCTTACGTATTGCTCAAAAACAGAATGCCAATATTAATCTTTTGCAGGCAGGTAGAGCTGTTGAAGCTAATGGCGAACGGGTAACGTACTATGAACTTCGGGCACCAGGAGCTGCGGCTATTGGGGCCGACTTCGATCAGCTTCGTTTGGCCGAAGGCACTCAGATTTATTTGTACGATGCCGCCCGTACAACCCTTGTTGGGCCAATCACTAATACCGAAAACACCGATGGTAACCATTATCTGTCGGACCGTGTGCCGGGTGATCGGTTAATCGTAGAGATTCACGAAGGCCTAAAATCGCCAGCCAGTGTTGTTAACCTGTCAGGGATCATTAATGAGTATACACCCTACGGACCAACAGGTTCACTACGTTCAACAGCGGCCTGTCATAATAACCTCGCCTGTGCGCCCGATTACCAGTATGAGGCCGATGGGGTAGCTATGATCCTGATGTTTGATGGGGTGGCTAACTACTATCTATGTTCGGGCACAATGATCACCGATACGCGCCAGTCATTCCGGTCGTATTTCCTAACGGCCTTTCACTGCATCGACTTCAATAGTGATTTAACCGTCAATGCAAACGAATCGGCATCAACAGCTAGCTGGTCTTTTTACTTCAAATACCAGAGCCCGACCTGTTCGCCAACTCAGGACGACAATATTTATGTAACCATCAACGGAGCTACGTTCCGGTCAGCGTCACCCAACACCGATTTCTCGCTTCTGGAGTTGAACCGTCAGATGCCGCTCAACCAGGCCATCACGTATAATGGCTGGGATCGCCGGACAACTAATAATCTGGGTGGGTTTGGCATTCACCATCCCAACGGTAGTGTCAAGAAAATTTCGTTTATGACCGACACCTTTTACAGCGGATGGAA
This sequence comes from Flavobacterium sp. SUN052, assembly GCF_028867935.1. Lineage (GTDB taxonomy): Bacteria > Bacteroidota > Bacteroidia > Flavobacteriales > Flavobacteriaceae > Flavobacterium. Next base: position 22,375 of record NZ_JAPQNS010000019.1, on the reverse strand, counting down.
TGGTACGTTTCCCGATTCTCATTACTCGATGAACCTGACAAGCGGTTCAATGGAAGGTGGTTCGTCGGGGTCGCCCATGTTTAACAATGAACGGCGCGTGATTGGGCAGCTACACGGCGGTTCTGGTACCTGTCCGTCGTCGTCGGTACGATCGCTGTATGGCCGTCTTGATTTGTCGTGGTTCGGCAATGGCACCAGCGAAAGCCGCCTGAGCAACTGGCTTGATGCCGCTGGTACAGGCGCTACCGTTACTAATGCTGTTACGCCTAGCCTGACAGGGCCGGGCAGTTTCACGGGTTCTGCAACATTTGCTGTTAATACCAATAACTCGCTTACCTCCTGGGCAGTGCTTGGTGGAGAAGGGGTGGTATCACCCGCTTCGGGGTCGGGCAACAAAGCTGATCTAACAGCTTTGACCAGCAGCTCATCACTCACAATTGTATTCACCGTTAACGCCGGGCAGTCATATCCTATTACTTACCGCCAGGTGTTCAGCGTGGGTTCGCCTGCGGGCAACCGCGCCCCGGTTATTCCTCCAGGAGGTATTGAAAACCAGCGTGTTGGTATAGGCGTTACGTATGATTTCGAAATTCCCCGTTTCTCTGATCCTGATGGTGATCCACTGACTTACTCAGCATCGGGTTTGCCGTCAGGTCTTCAGTTTTACAACGACCCATCTTCACCCTATGTCTACATCTTTGGGGTGACATCGGTGCCTGGTGTAAGCACTGTGGTTATCACAGCGACTGACCCAGGTGGGCTGGCTGCATCGGCCGCTTTCTCGCTGACCGTGCTGGCTAATAGGGCTCCAACGCTACCAGCGGGTGCCGTGGCTTCTACCACAACGGCGCAGGGTATTGTCAGAACAATCGCACTATCGAGCCTTATTGCGGACCCCGACGGTTTCCCGATGTCGTACACTGTAACGGGTACTTACCCACCCGGTATGGGCCGTTCGGGAGCTAACATTACAGGTCGGCCGACCACTGTAGGCAGCTACACATTAAACGTTGTGGGAGTTGACAACGGGGGCTTGTCAAACAGTATGGTATTGGTTATTAATGTAGTACCCGTAGCCAACCGCGCACCAGTGCCAATTGGGCCAGAACTGAGCATTGACCTCTTTACCAATACACTCTACCAGATTGGCCTTGCAGGTGTCTTTACCGATCCTGAGGGAAGCCCGGTAACGTATGGCGCTATTGGTTTGCCCGCCGGGTTTACCGTAATCAATTCGCCATCACCTGCAATTAGGGGTGGCGTGTCAACAGCGGGTATTTATAGCTTCACACTGACTGGTACTGATCCGCAGGGAGCAGTAGGCACGGCTTTGCTGAATATGTATTTCTCCGATATTGAGGGCTTTACGCTGACACAGCCAACATATGACTGTACTACGGGTGAAATTATTTTTAACACCGCAGGGGGGACTGACGAACAAATTGTGTACTCCGCAGTGGGCGTTAACCGTTTGTCGCCAATGAGCCGGTATGGCACAATCGAGGCTGGGTTACGCAACGATCCTAAGCCGATTGTTATTACGGCCACGCAGAGTGGAGTAACGGTTAGCTATACCTTTGATTTCGCGGCTTTCTGCCGGAATATTAGCCCAATTTTGCCGCCGAACCCCGTAACCCCACCAGCCCCAACAGGACCGTTGACAATGCAGCAGCCAACGTACAATTGTAACACCGGCGCTATTCAGTTTAATACCGCTGGTGGCAATGGATCGCCCATTACGTTTATGGCCGTCGGTGTGCAGTTGGCATCTCCAACCAGCACAAACGGTACCGTAGAACCAGGCTTGCGCGCTGATCCAAAACCAATTACGATTATGGCTACGCAGAACGGCGTGTCGGTGAGTGTTGTCTTCAATCTGGGTGCGTACTGCTCAGGCGCTATCCCTCCGGTAGTGCCTCCCGAGACGCCACCAACAACGCCACCAACGGGTGGTTCATTATCGCTGACCATGCCGACGTATGTCTGTACAACGGGCGCTATCACGTTTAACACAGCGGGTGGCGATGGTACCACCATTACTTATACAGCAGTGGGTGTTCAACGGGCGTCGGCCACCAGCAACACTGGTACGGTTGAGCCAGGTCTGCGGGGTGATCCTAAGCCATTGGTAATAACAGCGACGCAGAGCGGAGTCACAACCAGCCTCACCTTTGATTTCGGGGCCTATTGCGCGAGTCCTGCCCGCATCGCGAGTGCTGAGCCGGGTGCTGGTTTGAGTGTACGCGTATTGGGCAATCCAACAGCAGGCGAAGTCGTTTCGCTGGAAGTACGTGGTGCAGAAGGGAAAGCGCTGACCATTCAAACGATTAATGCGGCTGGTCAGTTGCAGGCAGAGCAACGCGTGAAGCAGGCCGGTGCCGTTGAAACGGTTCGGGCAAGCCTGGGTCGCTCAGCGGGTGTGTATCTGTTGCAGGTACAGGCCGGTGCCGAACGCCAGACGGTACGCGTGGTGAAAGGAGACTAAGTACAAGGAAATAGGAATGAGGAGGTAGGAGAGCTGTCGCGAAATCTAGCGGAAGTTCTCCTACCTCCTTTTTTTGTCTGGGTAGCTGTAAACGCAATTAATTTCTAAATTGCGTCATGAACTCCGAAAAACGCTTTGGCCAGATTGAGGAAGTGCTGTCAGAATTATTGATGAAAGTTGATCGCATTGCCGACAATCAGGGGCAGCTATTAGACCTTTCTGTCAACAATGAGGCCGACATAAAACAGCTTAAACTTGTTAGTGATTCAACCGCAAGAGCAGTGGCCGAACTGACCTTGGCTAGTGATTCGACCGTAAGGGCAGTGGACAACTTAACTCAAGTTAGTGATTCAACTGCAAGAGCAGTAGCCAACCTGACCGTTGATACACAAAAAAACGTTTCGGAGCTTGCCGCCAGGTTATCTGGTATTGAACAGTCACAGGAATTAATTATCAAAATACTCCAGGATAAACTTGGATAAACGTTCATTGACGTCTCCCTAAGCTTCCCTTTTCTTACCCCATGCTTCTTTACAAAACCCGCTCCGGCATCGTTATCGAATCCGACAATCAGTTTTTTCGTGCCCCGTCTGATGATTGGGATTACCTGGTCAATGAAGATACCCTGCACGATTATCTCCAACAGGCAATTAGTGGCGTTTCGCCATCAGACGAGTGCCGGGCTTGGGTTGAGACGGGTGTATTGGCTCCCATTGGCCAGCAGGAGGTATGGGCATCGGGAGTAACGTATCTGCGGAGCCGCGATGCCCGTATGGATGAATCGCGTAAGTCGGGGGCAGATAACTTTTATGACCGGGTTTATGATGCCGAGCGCCCCGAGCTTTTCTTTAAATCGACGGCTATGCGGGTGGTAGGCCACGGTAAAGAAGTTCGCATTCGGCGCGATTCGACCTGGAATGTTCCCGAACCCGAACTGACGTTATTTGTGACTTCGTCGGGCAAAATTGTTGGCTATACCTGCGGTAACGACATGAGTTCGCGGAGCATTGAAGGCGAAAACCCGCTCTATTTGCCCCAGGCAAAAACCTATGACGGTGCAGCTGCTCTGGGCCCGTGCCTATACGTGCCAAAGAACCCCATTGACCCCGAAACCCAAATCCGACTTGCAATTCGGCGGGGTGGCGAAACGGTGTTTGAGGGAGAAATTTCTATAAACCAGATGAAGCGGAAACATACCGAACTCGTTTCGTTTCTGCTCCGCGAATGTACATTCCCGCATGGTTGCTACCTGATGACCGGCACCGGTCTTGTTCCCGCCGACGATTTTACGCTGGCAGCGGGCGACATCATACAAATTACCATTGACGGAATTGGTACACTCGAAAATACAGTAGCTGCGTAAGTTAGGCCCCGCCTACTTTTCGAACTGAAATATCTGATCCATCAGGAGCCACTTTTCGCCAGGTTTTGCGCCGGGAAGTGGCTCCTGGTATTTCCACATTAACCGTTCCCACTCCTGCACGTGCGGATTGGTGGCATCTAAGGCCCTTTTTTTCTCGAACGAAAAGTCGTCATCCGTTTCCAGGATCATGAACATACGGGTTCCATATCGGTAAATCTGAAGGTCAAGAATACCAGCATTCAAGTCATTTTGCCGAACCTCTGGCCAACCCGCACCTGGGGCGTGCATGCGTTCGTATTCAGCAATCAATTCGGGATCATCTTTCAGATCAAGAGCCAGGCAAAAGCGTTTCATTGGGGGATTCGGTAATTGTGGTAACTGGGTAATTTGTTGATTAGGTAGTTAATGAGGTGGTATCAGGTCGGGAAGCTGATACCACCTCATTAACTATTAAAATACTGCCGATACGACTGGATTGTCTGTTGTGCCGCTTCGTCGGGCGTTGGCCAGGGGAAGGCTTCAGCGGATATGTATCCCTGATAATCAATGTCGGACAGGGCTTTCGCTACTTCATCCATTTGGGTATGTCCCATACCGATGGGGCCACGATTGCTGTCGGCAAAGTGAACATGGCCAATTAGCTTGCCTGCTCGTCGAATGCTGTCGGGGAGCGATGCTTCTTCGATATTCATGTGGAACAGATCGGCCAGCAACCTGACATTGGTCGTTTTTAGCGACTCAATAAGATTAACACCGTCTTCCAGCCGATTGATCAGATTGGTTTCGTACCGGTTCAGGGGTTCGTAAATCAACGTAACGCCTTTTGCTTCGGCAAATGTGCCCAGAGTATTCAACCCTTCAGCCAGCCATGCCAGCGCCTGCTCCCGATCAACGCCATTCGTGGCATTGCCCTGCATTGAGCCAATAATAGCCGGAGCGTTAACCGCTGCCCCGAACGTAATCATGTCCTGAATGAACGCTACGGCTTTGGCTCGAATTTCCGGGTCAGGATCGGATAAGATTAAGCCGTTGAGAACTTTTCCGGCTCCGGTTCCCACGGCCGACACCGACAAACCCAATTCCTGAGTTAGCCTTGTCAGCGTAGCTGAGGCCACGGCATCCGCTGAAGCGGTGAAAAGCTCCACTGCATCGAACCCAAGGGCAGCAGCTTTGTGCATACCTGTTTCCAGATCATCCCAGTAAATCCAGGGTCCTGTTTTTATAGATGGCACTAGAGCGATGGTAACGCAGGATTTCATTTAAACTTGGCTATGCGTTGGTACACTCTCTGCTTTTGAAGACTTCCTTACGCCCTTTTCTTGTAGCATCTGACCTACTCTTGTGGCGAGATCGATGGATGCTTCGATCTCGGCTTTGCGAATAGCGACACTTTCGATATTGAAGCCGAAAGGAATGGAATGTTCTAAGCAGAATGTGGTCAGGGTGGAGGCAATGTCAAAGCATAAGGCTACCGATTTTTCAAGAATATCCTCCGATGTTTGAAGCGCTGCTTTTAACTCCTCCGGTACATGAATACCCAACCATTCCATAAAATGGAGTGTTTTTGTCGATCCGCAGGCGGTAAGGGTAAAAATAATCGTCGGAGGAGGACTCTGCTGCGTTTTACAGCGAAGGGCCAGATCTTCGATAACCTGCTTGGCGTAGTCAATATTGAAGACACATTGGGAAATGAAGTACGATACTCCGCAGCTCATCTTATCCAGTATTCTGGTGTCTTCGTCCTGCAGTAGGTTATGCCGTTCAGGAATTGTTACCGCCCCAATCACAGAGGTCTGCTGATGTTTGCTCCAGATCTGGTAAGCTTGAGTGAGGGTGGTTTTTACGGGGAAATCAGGTGCCGGTACGCCGACAAAAACAGGGTAGAAATCGTGCTCATGGAGCTGCTCCAGCCAATCGGAAAGCTCTTGGGCAGAAAATTTACCAGCAGGACGATAGATTATTTTGGGAATAGCTAAAGCACTCAGATAGCTTGAGGCAAAGACGAACGGATCAAGTGCCGTTAAAAACGGAAAGGGCCTTTCCTGACTTGTCCGGGCCGACTCATCTTGTACATCATACACCACGAGCGCATCAATATCAAGGCTGGTGAGCCTTTCTATGGTTTTTTGGGCAATCTCAACCACGCGTTCCGGTTCCGTACTGGCTTTGGGCGGGGTAATGCCGTAAATCAGTACACCTGATTCAGCGGATTTAATCTTCTTCAGAAACATTCGCAGACTATTCTATTACAAAGTGTAGGACACGACCAAACAAGGGAAGCACTTTCAACTCTTTTATTGTGAGGAAGCAAAAATAAGCATAACCTTACCTTTTCCAGGTTCGCAGCATTACCCTAATCACTTACCTTAGTCACCAAACTTGACCATGATTTTAGTGATAGGCCCCGGATTTTCTGACCACTCGGCTAAAGCGGCCCCGGCATCGGATAACGAAACCGTCCGGCTAATAACGTCATCAACTGGGAAACGCCCCGATTCCAGGTAATTGATTACTTCGGGGAACTCGCCGAGGCAGTTGCGGGAGCCGAGTATTTCGATTTCTTTCCGAACAAACGTGCCCGTTTGATAATCCACGGGCTTTTTAGCGTATCCGATATACACAACCCTACCCGTGTAAGCCACCTCATCAACGGCCGCCCGATACGTAGCCGGGTTACCCACCGCTTCAATGATTACATCAGGGCCATCGCCATTCGTAATCTCCATCAGGGCCTCGTGAAGATCAACTTTGGTGGAGTTGATCGTGTGGACAGCCCCTGTTTTGCGGGCGATAGTTAGCTTGGCATCATCAATATCGATGGCGATAACTTCGGCTCCCCGATTTACAGAAGCTGCCAGCGCCCCCATGCCCACAATACCGCAGCCAATCACAGCTACTTTTTCGCCTGTTGCCACCCGGCCTCGGGCCGCTGCATGAAAGCCAACGGTTAACGGCTCAACAAGGGCCAGCTCCCGTAACGATAAGTTGGCAGAGGTATGGAGCTTTTGCCAGGGTACGGCGATAAATGTAGTCATGGCACCCGGCCGACGAACACCCATCGTTTTGTTATCCTGACAGGCATTAGGGCGACCTTTTCGGCACGACAGGCAATGTCCGCAGTTCTGATAGGGGTTCACCGTTACATTCATGCCTGGCATAAACTCTGCCGGAACCTGAGCCCCGGTTTGAACGATGGTAGCGCCCACCTCATGACCCAGCACATTGGGGTATTCCTGCAACTCGAACAACCCGCGGTATCCGTTCAGGTCGCCCCCGCAAAACCCGACATAGCTGATCTTCAACAGCACATCGCTTTCACCGAGTACGGGCATATCAATATCCCGAATTTCAGTTTGGCCCGGTTCAACCAGTACCAACGCCTTTATCTTATCCATTAAACTGAACAGGTTTAGAATTTGGTCCGCCAGGGAGGTTGTTTTCGGGCTTCCCTTCGAACCACATCCAGTTTTTGACGGGTGCTACCAGTTCGGCTATTTTATCGAGAAGGCCGTCGGGAATTTCCAGGTCCAGCACACGCACGTTCTGCTCCACATGGCGCTGCTCCGACATACCGATAATGGTGGTCGAAATAGCGGGGTGATCGAGCGCGAACCGAAGCGCAATATCGCTCAGGGCAACGCCGTATTCTCGGCAAAGTCGAAGCAACACAGGCTGCAAGTCTTTAACAGGCTGGGGCGAACTTTGCCAGACTGGCACCGGAGCATCTGACAGAATCCGTTGCATCAGCGGGGCGGCATTCATCAAGCCAAACCCTTTTTGGAAAGAGAGAGGGACTAATTCATCGTTAATTTCATCGTCGAGCAGCGTGTAATGACCCCACGATAAGACCGTGTCCACGTCAACTTGCCGGGCAATCTCGGCCAGGTATCGAACGGGCAAACCCGAAAACCCAACATAGCGAGCTTTACCTTGGTCTTTAGCTTTTAACGCGGCCGGGATTGCCTCATTGAGAACCTGCTCTCGGTCTCCAAACTCAATGTCGTGAACCTGAAGCAGGTCTACATAGTCAGTTTGCAGGCGTTTCAGCGATTCGTCGATGCTGGTTAAAACCCGTTGGTACGAGAAATCGAATACCCCGTTGCCATACCGGCAACACTTAGTGGCTAGCAAAATGTCGTTTCGCTTCGTAAGCAGTGCCTTTCCAAGGCGTTTTTCGGCAAGGGTGTCGCCGTAAAAAGGCGCAATATCAAAGAAGTTTATGCCGTGATCAATGGCCGAATGAACGGCTCTTGCTCCTTCCTGTTCGTCTGTTATATCGAAAACGTCGCCCAATGGTGATGCCCCGAAAGCAATCACCGAAACATCCATATCCGTTTTTCCCAGCCGTCTATACTCCATACGTTGCGTTCAGTTTTGCTTCTACTTCATGATAAAGCAGGGGTTGTAGTTTTTATTACCCCTAACTACACAGAAATTACCCGAATGGCTCCCTGCACGCTGGCTACTTTCTGGCGTAATGTTTCCAGGTCAGCATCCATTATGGTGATGTGGCCCATTTTGCGGAAGGGCTTCGTGATAGCTTTGCCGTATAGGAACGGAAATACGCCCGGCATGGCCAACAAGTTGTCTAATCCTTCGTATTGAGCAGGGCCGGTATGGCCGTCTTCGCCCAATAGATTTACCATAGCAGCAGGTTGATATTCGGTTGTATCGCCCAGCGGCAGGTTCAGAATGGCGCGCCAGTGTTGCTCAAATTGCGAGGTTACGTTGGCCCGGATGGTGTGGTGTCCACTGTTATGCGGGCGCGGTGCCACTTCGTTGATTAGTACTTCGCCCGTTTTAGTCAGAAACAACTCAACCGCCAGTATACCCACAATACCGAAGGCCTCGGCGGTTTGGCGGGCAATAGCCTGAGCCTGCTCATCAACATCGGCCGGAATTTGCGCTGGGGCAAACAGATAATCAACCAGATTTAATTCGGGGTGAAACACCATCTCAACAGTTGGGAAGGTCTGTACCTGACCCTGTTCATTACGGGCTACGATTACGGCTAATTCTTTCTCAAAATCAACCGCTTTTTCCAGCACACCGAGCGTATCAAACGCTTTTGGAAGGTCGGCTGCGGAGCCAATTCGTTGAACACCACGCCCATCGTATCCGTCGCGGCCGAGTTTGTGAAAAGCGGGTAGGAGGGAGGGGTTCTGTGCGACAACACTGGCAACATCAGCCCGATTGTCGGTTAATACAAAATCCGCCGTGGGTAGGTTGTGATCCAGGAAAAACTGCTTTTGCAGGCGTTTGTCCTGAATAATACGGATTACCGAAGGTTGTGGAAAAACTCGTTTTCCTTCGCGTTCCAAAGCCTCTAATGCCTCCACATTTACTTTTTCGATTTCGATTGTCAGCACATCGACCCCCTGCCCGAACTGATAAACTGTATCATAATCGGTGAGGGAGCCCTGCGAAAACTGACGGCACAGATACCGGCAGGGAGCCTCGGCATCGGGGTCGAGAATATGGACGTGGAGATTCCAGTCGATGCTGGCTTGCAGAAGCATGAGGCCAAGCTGGCCCCCGCCGAGGATTCCGATAGTTGGGTTCACAGGCAATAAAAAACGGTTGCTCGGCAAAAGTAGTAGATACCGGGCAACCGCGCTATGAACCGGAATGGATCCCGGTGATGATTCATTAATTTCTACGCGAAATATCGCCCCCGCCCGACTCACTTTTGGAGACTAGCTTAGCTGAGCCACTGTACGAAATATCGCCCCCGCCAGAGGCTTTCAACGTAATTTCGCGGCTGGCGTTTACGCTTACATCGGCTCCTCCGTGGGCATAGGCCGTGCACGTTTCAGCCACCAGCCGATTGGCATTCAGGTCGGCTCCACCAGAACCCTCCACGTTAAAAATTCGTACACTGCCCTGAAGATCAACATCGGCCCCACCCGATAGTTCGAGGTTGATCTGATCGGCTTTGAGGGCTAGTTTTACGTCGGCCCCGCCAGATACCGACATGTTCAGGTCGTTGAATGACAGGCTGTTCTGACTGGCGATATCAGCCCCGCCGGATGCCTGAATGTTTTTCAACTGCTTAAAGGTCAAATACGCTTTTATCGACGTATTGCGCCAGTTCATATTCCAGTTGCCTGTGCGCTCAACGGATAATGTCAACACCCCATTTTTAACGGTTGATTTCACGTCATTTTCATCGATGCCTTTCACCTCAAGGGTTAGCTTTTCGCTGTTTCCCTGAATTAGAATTACGTCGATTCCGTGGCTCACCTGTAGGCCGGTAATCCCCGACACTGGGCGATCTTTTTTCCATTCCTGTGCTGTGGCCGTGAAGGCAAAGGCCAGAAGCGCAAGCGAGAGTAAGGTCGTTTTCATTGATTTATGGCGTTTATACAAAGATGTAATTAGATAACGGCTGGTTGCACGGTTGATACAGTGAACCTCGGTGTTTTTAGCATACAACCCACTTTTATTTCGATTAGCGGTTCATTTGGGTGTGATAACGGATAAATAACTATCGTAATGGAATAGGCTATTAATCGCTAATATCAACTTTCTGGCGATTTGCTTTTATCTCACCCCGTTGCCGTTTTTCGGAATGCCTTTCTTCAACGGCCGCTTTCGACGGGCGGGTAGCCCGGCGGGGTTTTGGGCGCTCAAACGCCTTTTCAATTAGCCGCAGGAACTTCTTTGTTACCTTCTCTTTATTGGCTAACTGAGTACGCTCGGTCTGATGGGTGAGCACTAATTCGCCCTCCGTGGTGAGTTTATTGGCCAGTTTGTCCAGTAGGGTAGCGCGCTCTTCATCGGTAAGCGAAATAGAGTCGCGCACCGAGAATCGAAGCTCAGCTTTGGTGGCTACTTTATTCACATTTTGCCCACCTGCGCCACCGCTGCGAGCAAACTGATAACTTACTTCGGGAAGGAGTTGGGTTGGGTCCATGGACAAAAGTACGGCATCTACCCGGCTTTTGGTAGTTAGAAACCCAGCTTGAGCTTGGCCCCCGTCTCGAAAAGTAACGTTCCGCCACTGGTATAACGGATTCGCTGACTCTCGGCTGTGCTGTAAGCCGGGATGGTGATGCGGTGCCGGATTTCCGTTACGTCGCTACTGGTTGGAATTCGATTGCAGGACCACCGGGTATAATCGGTCCAGTTTCCAGCGCCAATGGTAAACATGGCTGTGCACCTTGGCATTGTGGTAAACGGAACATAACTGGTAAAAGCTGACGAAACGGCTTCTGTACACACGACCTGTATACGGTATTCGTAAGCGGTTGCAGCACTTAATCCGTTAATTAATAGCTGGGTTGCTAGAGTTGTGAGCGAAACCGGTGCTGACAGGTTACCCTGCTGGCGGTATTCGATTTGGTAGCGTGTGCCTGGCAAAAGTGGTTGCCAATAAATAGCTGCCGTTTGGTCGGAGGTGTAGCTGACTGAAGCCAAGGTTGGTGGCGAACAGGCCGTTACGAATGTACGCGGAGCCGAGTAATTTGTACTTGCATCGGCGCAGTTCATCCCAACTTGCCATTGATAAGCGGTGCCGGGCGTAAGGCCTGTTAGGCTATAGTTACCCGTTAGCCCCGTAATACTTGCCCAAGGTGTCGTAGTAGCAAGCCTCCATTGCACCGTGTATTGTTTCCCTCCAACAAGGAGCCAGTTAAGGTTAACTGAAGCAGTTGTTAAAGCGGTTTCGGTCAGGCTGGTTGGCGTGGTACAGAGAATTACTATGGATATGACAGCTGTCCCATTTGCCGTACCTATCCCACATGTGTTACTGACCCGGCTGATTGTGTAGGTTGTGGAAACACTCTGCGATACCGTAAACACAAACGGAGCGGAAGTGATTGTGCTGAATACCTGGCCTGTATTCAGGGTCAGGTTCCAGGGACTGGTGCCTGTCAGAGCTATGGAAAGGGAAACAGCTTGCCCGCTTACGCTGGTTTGTGAACCCGTCAGAGTAGCTGAAGCCGCCAGGCAGGGAGCCGATATTAACACCGTGGCCGCTCCACTTGTCGACCCCGTACCGCACGCATTGCTCACCCGATCAATTGTATATCTGGTGGTTGCCGTAGGATTCGCTGTAAACGTAAACGGCGAGGTGGTGATGTTGGTAAAAATCTGCCCCGTGTTGAGAGTCAGGTTCCAGGGGCTACTACCCGTTAGGTTAACTGTCAGCGAAACGGTTTGTCCGGGTGTGCTGGCCTGGGAGCCGGAGAGTGTAGCCCCAGCTGCTGCGCAAGGTATACTTGTTGTGACGACAGCAGTTCCGTTCACCGTACCCGACCCACACGAGTTGTTAACGCGACTGATGGTATAGGTAGTGGTGGTTGTGGGAGCCACGGTAAAAGTAAAGGGCGAAGTCGTAATAGTAGCAAATACCTGGCCTGTGTTTAGAGTCAGGCTCCAGGGGCTCGAACCTGTTAGGGCTACTGAAAGAGAAACTGTTTGGCCGGATGTGTTGGTTTGAGAGCCAGATAGCGTAGCCACGGCTGGCGTACAGGGCGTTATAGTGGCGGAGCCGCTCGCTGTGCCCACTCCGCACGAATTGCTCACTCGGGCAATAGCGTAAGTAGTGGCGATTGTGGGGGTGACCGTCAATACAAAGGGCGACGCGATGATGTTACTGAATACCTGCCCCGTGTTTAGAGTCAGATTCCACGGGCTCGTGCCGGTTAGAGCCACCGAGAGCGAGACTGATTGGCCGGGTGTACTAGTTTGAGAGCCGGTCAACGTAGCAGTGGCTATGGTGCAGGGAATGATCACAGTGACTACAGCTGTTCCGCTTAGTGTACCAGTGCCACACGCATTGGTCACCCGATTTAGCATATATGTGCTAGAAGCAGTAGGGGAAATTGGAACAGTAAAGGGCGAAGAAATAATGTTGGTAAAAGTTTGCCCTGTGCTCAGGGTCAGGTTCCAGGGACTAGACCCTGTCAGGGAAATGGATAATGAAACGGTCTGGCCGGGTGTGCTCGTTTGAGAACCGGAGACGGTAGCTCCTGCTGGCAAACAGGGTGTTACTGTGACGGAACCATTCACACTACCTATTCCGCACGAGTTGCTTACTTGAGCAATCATATAGATGGTGGTTGCCGTGGGGGCCACTGTAAACACAAACGGCGAGGTGGTAATGTTGGTAAAGACCTGGCCTGTATTCAGGGTCAGATTCCAGGGACTGGTGCCTGTCAGAGCTATGGAAAGGGAAACAGCTTGCCCGCTTACGCTGGTTTGTGAACCCGTCAGAGTAGCTGAAGCCGCCAGGCAGGGAGCCGATATTAACACCGTGGCCGCTCCACTTGTCGACCCCGTACCGCACGCATTGCTCACCCGATCAATTGTATATCTGGTGGTTGCCGTAGGATTTGCTGTAAACGTAAACGGCGAGGTGGTGATGTTGGTAAATACCTGTCCTGTGTTGAGGGTCAGGTTCCAGGGGCTACTACCCGTTAGGTTAACTGTCAGCGAAACGGTTTGTCCGGGTGTGCTGGCCTGGGAGCCGGAGAGTGTAGCCCCAGCTGCTGCGCAAGGTATACTTGTTGTGATGACAGCAGTTCCGTTCACCGTACCCGACCCACACGAGTTGTTAACGCGACTGATGGTATAGGTAGTGGTGGTTGTGGGAGCCACGGTAAAAGTAAAGGGCGAAGTCGTAATAGTAGCAAATACCTGGCCTGTGTTTAGAGTCAGGCTCCAGGGGCTCGAACCTGTTAGGGCTACTGAAAGAGAAACTATTTGGCCGGATGTACTGGTTTGAGAACCAGACAGAGTGGCCACGGCTGCTGTACAAGGCGTTATAATAGCTAAACCGCTCACTGTACCCAACCCACATGAGTTGCTAATGCGACTGATGATGTAGGTAGTGGTTGTTGTGGGCGCCACCGTAAACGTAAACGGTGATGTAGTAATAGTAGAAAATACCTGTCCTGTGTTCAGTGTCAAATTGCAGGGGCTTGTGCCGGTTAAGACTGCGGAGAGAGAAACAGTCTGACCGGGGATGCTCGTTTGTGATCCCGTTAATGTAGCAATAGCTGCCGTACAGGGTGTTACTGTAGCTAGTCCACTTCCAGTTCCTATTCCGCATGAGTTGCTTATTCGGTTGATTGCGTAAGTTGTGGCAATTGTAGGAGCAACTGTGAAGTTGAAAGGGGATGAGGTAATGTCATTATAGACTTGGCCTGAATTTAAGGTCAGGCTCCAAGGACTGGTACCGGTCAGGGCCACGGTCAGAGAGACAGATTGCCCTGGTATGCTGGTTTGAGAGCCTGTGAGCGTAGCCACCGCTGCCGTGCAAGGGGTTACCACGGCTAACCCACCTCCTGAACCGATACCACATGAATTGCTCACTCGGGTAATAGTGTAAGTAGTAGCGACCGTAGGGGATACCGTAATCGCAAAGGGCGACGCGGTGATGTTGGCAAAAACTTGCCCAGAATTTAGCGTCAAGTTCCAAGGGCTGGTACCGGTCAGAACTACACTTAAATCTACGCTTGGACCCGGTGTGCTCGTCTGAGAACCGGTCAATGTAGCAACAGCCGCTGTACAGGGTATTACCGTCGCCGAACTATTACTTGTACCAATTCCACATGAGTTACTCACCCGGCTAATTGTATAAGTGGTAGAGACTGTGGGAGCCACAGTGAAGGTGAAAGGTGACGCAGTGATGCTACTGAATAATTGCCCTGTATTTAAAGTTAAACTCCACGGGCTTGTTCCCGTCAAGTCCAGAGTGAGTGAGACCAATTGCCCTGGTGTGCTGGTTTGTGAACCTGTCAGAGTAGCCACGGCGGCCGTGCATGGGATGACCACTGCTGTGCCAGTGGCTGTTCCGGTGCCGCAAGAGTTACTTACCCGACTGATTGTATAGGCAGTGGTAATCGTGGGAGCTACAGTAAAGTTGAAAGGAGATGAAGTGATATTACTGAATATTTGGCCAGTAATAAGAGTTAAGCTCCAGGGGCTGGTGCCTATAAAGGCAACCGAAAGTGATACCGATTGGCCGGGTACACTAGTCTGAGAACCGGTAAGCGTAGCGACTGCTGGCGTGCATGGCGTTACTACCGCTGTCCCACTGGCTGTACCAACACCGCATGAGTTACTCAATCGGCTGATAGTGTAATTCGTGGCGGTTTCGGGAGCCACCGCAACTGTAAAGGGTGACGTTGTGATGTTACTAAAAACCTGTCCTGTGTTCAATGTGAGATTCCAAGGACTAGTGCCTGTTAAGGTAGCTGTCAGTGAAACAGATTGGCCGGGTATGCTAGTTTGAGAGCCGGAGAGGGTAGCAATAGCTGGAGAACATGGCGTTACCACCGCCGAACCACTTACTGTCCCCACTCCGCACGAGTTAATTATTCGGCTGATCGTGTAAGTGGTGGCAGTCGCAGGGGCTACTGTAAATACAAACGGAGAGGCTGTGATGTTATTAAAAACCTGCCCCGTATTGAGGGTTAAACTCCAGGGACTTGAACCTGTTAAGGTGGCCGTCAGGGAGACCGATTGACCCGGTGTGCTGGTTTGTGAACCTGTCAGAGTAGCCACGGCTGCTGTACAAGGCGTAATTACAGTGACTACTGCTGTTCCAGTTACCGTGCCAGCGCCACACCCATTACTCACTTTGGTAATGACATACGTGGTGGATAGAGTGGGAGCCACCGTAAACGCAAACGGCGACGTAGTAACGTTCGTGAATGTTTGCCCTGTATTTAAGGTCAAACTCCAGGGACTGGCGCCGGTTAAAGTGGCTGTTAGCGAAACCGACTGTCCGGGACTGCTTGTTTGAGAGCCACTGATTGTGGCCACGGCCGCTGCGCAGGTCGTTGTGGCCGATGTAACAGTGATGGCATAATCCTCCGCCATTCCAGACCCGTATGGCGAAAATCCTGGCAAAGAACAGGCATTCAGGGTGAGCGTTGGGTCAAGCATGACCCTCATTCGTAGTTTGGTGTTTGTTGTGGTGCCAACAGGAATGGTGATAGTGCCTGCAAAAGAACTGTTATAAGTATTGCTGCTGAAAACCTGTTCATTAGCGTCTGAAAAATTCCCGTTGTTATTATAATCGATGTAGATTTTAGCGCCTAACGAATTGCCGTAGAGCGAAGTAAGCGAAAACGAATAAGGTATTCCGGTTTGTACGTTAGTCTGGACCAGGCAGGTTCTGTCGGCGTAGTTGGCCCCGTTGTCGCTTGTAGACCCGCCACCACCTACCGAAATTGTATTGAAGGTGAATGCCTCAATGCCAAAATAAGGGCTCGTGCCACTTGGAGCTGCAACCACGCAGGCTGCCGTTGGGGCTAGTTCGCCCGGTACGGGTGGCACCTTCCCAAATGAATTGATTAAACCCGGTCGGTAAAACTGTAGTGCGTAGCGCATTCGCTCTACCTGTTTGGGCGTAAATCGGTTCAGGCAACCGGAATAACTCATCATGTTTTGTAGCAAGCTGCCGAAAGGTAAGCCCGTACAGATATTGGTAGAAGAGGCTGGGTAGGTGGAACAGTTGTCGCCTTGCTTATGCGGATCTGTGTCGCTGATATGATCCCCGTCTGTATCTGGATTGGCGTTAACCGGGCATTGGGTATTGCCATTATCGCCCTCGAATGTGTGATACAGATTAAAAGAGTGTCCCATCTCATGCCCCCACAGCGTGGGATAATTGCCATTGGTGTATTGAGCGGGGATAAACAAATCGTCTAAGAACCAGGTGAAGCCAGCCGCATCGGGCATTTTATGGACAATACGAATATTAATATAAGAGCCTGTTGTCCAAGAGCTTAATGTTCGTAGGTTGTCCTGCATTGTGTAATCCGCTGAACTACAGCCATTGGTCTGATAGCCCGCTATGCTTCGGGCATCTACCCGAACAATACCATCAGTTGCCTGGCAGCCTGGCGTTCGGGACGCCAGCACAAATTGAATTTTTACGTCTTGACTAGCACTGTAAGCACCCTGTGCTCTGAACGTTTGATTAAGTGCATTGATAGCGGCCTGAACAGAAGCCGTAGATACGTTAGAGCCGACTCCAACTGCTTCGCCAAGATGATACACGTGAACAACTACCGGAATAGTGTAAACCGTAGTCAGGTCCAATGCTGCTTTGTTTAGCGAATGGATATGGTAACTCTGGTTAAATTGAGCCAGACGTTTACGAGTTGCCGAATCTCCCTGTAGCACTTTGTCGGCCCCGCAGTTGAGTGGCGCTTGATCTTGAGATTGTACTGTGCATATGCTGGCTAAGCAAAGCACAATAAATAGAAACAGTTGTAGTGCTATTTTCATACGTGTACGGTGGTGTCAAGGTCTTTATAAACAGCTAACCAATGGGGATCTGTGTTGCTAATCAGCAGAATAGCCTTAAAATGAATCACAAGCTGGTAGGGCCTGTCGGTCATTAAAGCCAGTACGAACAATAAGGCGTGAATGTAACAGTGACTTGTAAAAATACTTAAGTCTAGCGGGCGGGGTTAGGGAAAACTAAAACGGCAAAACCGTCTTATTGAAAAGCAAAGTAAGGGCGCTTAATAATATATGAAATAAAAATAATATATAAAAGTTTCTTGGTTCAGTGCAGATAGAATTCTTTATGCCACTTATCCGATTTCTAGTCAAAATACAAACATTGTGGGAGTAGTAGGGTTTTGAACGATACGTAGTACAACAAAGTAACCGAATAGTAAAACGACTCAACAGATATGATTTCGCAAAATGAACAGGTAACGGCACTCATCGAACAAACGGCTAACACGTTCGATGGGGGTATTCAATCGACAACGGCCACAGATGGCTTGTCGATCATTGACAGTTGGATTGACGCACTCGATGAAAATGGCGACGACCAGATGGATACGATAGCGGATATCCTGGAAGATCTCAAAGCAGAACTAAAATCAGCCGGAACAGCTGAAACTCCCGAAACACCAGATTCCGACGTCATTCAGGATTTGCTTCAGGAGCTGATTTCGGAAACCCAGTCTTATATGCAAACGGCTGAGGCCAGTGCGCAACAAACTGAATTACAACGCCTGGTGTCAACACTTCAGAATATTCATCAGCAAGTAGGAAGTAAACCCTCTCAACGTTATGCAACCGAACCAACAAACAACCCAACTCCTGAGCCAAACCATTGATACGTTCAATGGCGGTACTCAGGCCATTTCGCCAACCGACGGTGTGTCTCTAATCGACAACTGGATTAGTGCGCTGCACAGTGGCGATGCGTCAACAAACCCAATTGCCAATACTTTGAGCGAACTCAAGGTAGAACTGCAACGCGGAAACCCCGACAGTGAAACTATCCGATCGATTCTTGACCAACTGGCCACGCAAGCGAAGCAGGCGGGCGAAACGGCTGATAAAGACGCAAAATCGTCACTGAGTGATCTATCGCAGGCTCTGCAAAGCTTTAGCCAGCAATTGGGTGGCGAATCTGGACTTGCGAAAACGGGTGGTCAGGCTCCCATGACCAGCACCACAGGTGGCGAAAGTACTGCCGGAGCTTATTCAACCGATATAGATGACCAAACGGGCAGTAATGCTGGAACAACGGGTGAAACAGGGAGCGAAAACTACGCAAGCCAATCACCCGATGCGGGCAATACCCAAGGTGGCGGTTCGTATGGTTCGGGTTACGGAACTGGATCGGATGGAAAGGCAGGAGCTTCAAATTCAGGGACAAGCACAACCTCTGATACTAACATGGACGATAATTCAAGCCGTTCACGCATTGGGGGTAACTCAACCGGCAGCAGCTCCGATGATACAGACACAGGTATGTCGAGCCCCGGTGCGGGTGGTAAAATGCCGGTAATGTAACCGGCATATTTAACGAAAAAGAAATCATGGCAAATCAGCATTCACAAACAGGCGGATCGTCGGCATTTACGTTGATCGACGCAACAATCGAAGCGTTCGATCAGGGACAGGCCGCTTCGCCCCAGGAGGGTATGTCGCTTTTGACCGACTGGTTTTCGTCGGTAAAAAGCGACAAGAAAACGGAAGACCTCATGCAACCCATGCAGGAACTACGGGATGAACTGCAAAGTGGAACGCCCAGCAATACCAAACTGGGCCAACTGCTCAACCAACTGGCTGATCTGACAGAAGGCAAAGCCGGGCAGGTTGATAGCGAACTGCAATCGCGTTTAACAACGCTGGCCACCGCACTCCGCAATTTTGCTGGACAATTATCAACGGCAGTATAAAACATGGAGTTAGGGGCCAGGGTTATAACAAATAGTTTCCCTCGCCCCTGACTCCGTGTTTTGCGCTGTTAAAACCCAATTACTATGGGAACGAATATACTTGAACAACGAATGCTGGAAGACACTCTGGAGACATTTCAGACCGATGCCTACTCATCGGTGACGTCTGAACAGGGTGTCATGTTGATCGACGGCTGGTTACAGGCGTTAGAGAACGATCCAAACGTCGAAACGGTGCAGCAGGCATTGACTCAGCTGCGAGAGCAGCTAAACCGACCAACTCCTGACCGCGATGAAGTCAAAAGCTTGCTGATTCTGTTGTCTGACCAGGTTAAAGAGATTGCTCAGGGACCGTCGGCCGAAGGGCAATGGACAGGCGGCTTACAAAGTATGGGCGTTATTTTACGTGATTTCAGCAACCAGTTATGACAGAGAATCCAAATATACACGCCGAAGCAACCGACCTTCTCGACTCAACCATGAGTGTTCTGGAAGGCGATATTAGTGGCATGACTCCTCAGACTGGAAAGGGCATTATCGATCAATGGATTGAACAATTGCGCCATGCTGATAATACAGTTGAGTTAGCCGAGTTGCTGGAGCAACTCAAGAATCAGTTAGAGGGCGGTCAACCCGATCCTCAGGCGTTATCTAACTTGTTGCAAACCATGTCGGAGCAGGCTCGCGAAATTGGCACAACATTAGGGGCCGAGGGTGATCTGGCGACTCGCATTGAAGGTTTGTCGGCTGCTCTGCGAACGGCTTCCGGCGAGTTTGGTAAGAAGTAAGCTATAAAATGCATGGTTGATTCCCCGCTGTAACTGATGCGAACTATACGTTTGCGTTGGCTCAGCGGGGAATCCTCATATTTGCCAAACGCTAGTTTACACTTCTGACCTCCACCAAAGCGGTATCATCTTCACCGTTAGTGGTGCCATTGTTCACCTGACTGTCGGGGTCGGTTTGGTTGCAGGCAGTTAATTGCGCTACGATGGGCCACCGTCCGTTTCTCACTAGGACTGCCTGAAACGTTAAAGAGGCAACTTCTACAGCGTATAAACCACTCACTGTTCCCGTTATTACGTTGCCTGTCGCTGACAAGCCCCCAATGTATGTTAAGCCCGTTGGTAGCGTACACTGAACCACTATATTTTGGGCCTTCGTGCCGCCCTGGTGCTTCACAAGCATAGTAACCACAACGGTATCGCTCAGGCGAAGCGCCCGTTTATTCGTTATAAGACTAAGGCTCAGATCGGCCCGGCGAGGGTCAACAATAGGCTGATTATCTTCGACTGTTGATGGTGTAGTGCCACCGGGTGCGTATGCCGCAAACAAACGGGTACTGTCTGCTGTAGTGGTTCGAATCAAGGCCACACTCATATCATCCTGACCGTCGCGTGTACCTGAATTGGGTTGGCTGTCGGGGTCCTGAACGCTCGACTGTACGATCTGCGCCGTAGTCAGGAAAGTCCCCGCTGAGGTCGGCCGGGCCCGAAAACGCAGGATGCGTGAATTACCAACGCCCAGCGTAATGGTATTTCCCGACACAACGCCCGCCGAGTGAGTCATGCTCCCGTCGGGGCTATCCACAAAGGTCATCCTAGTAGGCAAATACGCTCTTGTCAGAATGTTATTGGCCGTCATCGTTCCCTCATTTTTCAGCGTCAGGTTATAGCCTACCGTCGTATTCAGGGGTACTGCCAGGGCAGAAGTATTCATAGTCAACGAGAGATCAGCGCCCGGCCCGGTAACCAGAAACGATTTGGTGTACGTTTGCCCGCCGTAGGTAATTTGGGCCTGCCACGGGCCAAGAGCTTCCGTTGCCGGAATGCTTTGTGAGTAATACGTGTAGAACGTGGGTGAGGCAAAGTTGCTGATGTAGCTTACTGTACTGTACAAACTCCCATCGGGCCGGTATAAATTGGCCGTAATCCGTTCGTTCAGTTCAATATCGCGTCCCCATACGTACAGATAAAAGGAGGCACCATCAGCTGGAACGCTACCCAACTCGTTCGGTTTTTCGACATTTTCGGCCGGGCAGTTGTTGCTGACACTCAGCAACGACCGGTGAATGGTAAGGGCGTTGACCTGTTTTTTGAGGTAAGGTTCCTGTTGTTGCCACCACGAGTCGGTCCCGTTGATGTCATTACAGACCCCGCTGTATGGGTCAACAAGCTGATTGTCCGAAGAATATAACTCAAAGTGTAGATGCGGGGCCGTCGAAAACCCTGAACTTCCCACTGAGCCAAGGTACTCGCCAGCTTCCACTATACTGCCAACGGGCTTGAACGTCAGACTACCTTGTTTGAGGTGCCCGTACCAAGCCACCGACCCATCAGCATGTTGTACGTAAACTGCGTTCCAATTGGTAGACTGCACTGATCCATTACAACTCCGGTCGGGGTTACCATCGTCTTTTACCAGAATAATGCCTGGTGCAGCGGCTACCACATCAACCATGTTCTGGTCCATTTTAAACCAGCCAAATGGCCACAAACCAAAATCCGTCCCCGAATGGTTATAGCCATTTACGTTATCGTAGGTTCGATTGCCGCAGTTATAATCGCGGTTTGATGGTCCAGTCGTATTGAACGAACCCGTACCAACGGTTGGGTTATGGTCTACAAATTGCCAGATTGATGAGGGGTAAAAATCGTGGCAATGGGCCGCCTTACGTAATGGATGAATTAATAATGGATGTGGTATTTTATTTTGGGGAGGCTGTATTCCCAGTTTTTGCCGACTGACGTGTAGTCGTTGTTGGATCTCAGCCCGCTGTGCCGGACTTACACAGGGCGTTGCTTGTCGACTAACAGAATCTAAAAAACTGCCCCCCCCAACAGTGACTGATTGAGCCAGGGAAGTGAAGGCGCCAAGAAAGCCCCAGACTGCTATAACAAACCAACGATAAATATTGATTGTGGATGACCAAGATTGACCAGGTAAAAGGGAGCGACTGGACATAGCTTGTTGGATAGAAGTCTCAACGTGAATACTTTGGGCCAAAAATAACAAACATGAGATTTTTTTGATGTTTGGCCAGCGCTTGTTGAGGCAACGGAGAATCTCTAAACCACCATGATTACATTTTACGATTCTATTAAAACGGTTCTGAGCAAGGCTCAAACCACTGCGTTTAGGGCGGTCAATTTCACAATGGTTGAAGCCTACTGGCAAATTGGTCAAATGATTGTCGAAGATGAACAAGCAGGAAATAGCCGTGCCGAATATGGTACTAGTGCTTCTCCAATTTAGTGCTTATATTATTCCGACTTATTAGCCGTATTAACCCGCTCATACCAACGTTTCATCTTGGCTTCTGCGGTTGCCACCGTAAAACTCCAATGCACTTTGACG
>NZ_JAPQNS010000018.1 GCF_028867935.1 Flavobacterium sp. SUN052 | reverse complement strand
GCATTTAGAAACTCAAGCAAAGAGGTTAATTTCGCTTCCATGGGGCCGCGTGTGTAAGGTGAAAGATTTGGTCGTCAATCCCTTAACACACGCTGGTTCCTATTTACGCCCACCCCTCATTTAAATTATTAATTAAAAACTCCCCTTTTACGTCTTGAACACTAAACTTCAAAGTAATCTTTTTAAGTATTATTATTGGTTGACTCCCTTTCCTTTCTATTTCCTGGATTTGTGATTCATCTTTTACTTCGCCCCCTTGTTTATTAGATAGCGAAAACAGTTTAGCGCTACCACTGAAATATATACTGGAATCTGGACTTACACCGCTGATCGAGAATGATTCATAATCTCCTCCAATAAAAATCATCTCCTCAATTTGGCAGTCTCGGATACACAGGCTTTTAATAGCGCTTTTACCTCCATCAATCGTTAGCTTTTTGATGTGACAGTTTGTTAATTCTAACTCATCACATACAGTATCATGCAGCGAAAGGGAAGGCAATCCAAATGTTTTTTCACCATCAATTGACGAAAGGTTGTTAATGCTGATTTTTTTGAATTTTGAATCTATAAACGAAAAACCTTGCCCCCGTTCCTTGTCTTCAGACCTGCCTACAAACTTGCAATCATTGAGGATAAGCGAAGCGGTTGATCGCACATCCCTTAATGTCCAAGATCCGTTGAAGTGGCAGGAGTATAAATCTATTCCCCGCGTAAGTTCTGGTTTAAGGTCAAAACCACCAGATATACCACGATCCCAGTTTATAGTATTCTGAATAACATGGACAATTGGTTTGTCAAAATCAGGCCACTTCTCCATTGGTGCTCCAGACCCTTGCACCATGTGCTTATATCGAAATCTATCTCTCTCATCAAAAGGCGGGAATCTAATAAACAGTTCTGGCTCTATACCTACTTGTCGTTGAAGTCTATGAGTCTCACTCTCCATATACCTTACATTCCCTCTCAGAGGATGGGTATAGCCTATGTTTTCACCTTCAATTACTTTGATAAAATAGTCAACCTCAACAGTCTTATAATTATTCTCATTCATGGTGTTTAGATTTTTTGCTAATATATACGATTTAGACCCACCCAAATGAGGGTAGAGTTTAGTACGGGTCTTAACCCTGGCTTGGGAATAGGTTTATTTTGTACTTTGCTTATGCTTGTGTACAGACTTGATCAGTAAGATCCGATTAATCAAACCGTTAATTCTTGGGGTTCGATTCCCGTATCGATCACCTAACAAGAGCCTTCTCAGCAATGGGAAGGCTTTTTTCGTTTTCTGGCTATAGTCAACAACTTGACTCAAAATCAACTAATTTTGGGCCGCGATAAAACGGACAACAGCCGGGAATCAAAATCAATGACTTTCCGGTTCCTTTTATAGATAGTGTTCTTTATATAACTCGTTACCCCCTTTTTGTTATGGCTTTTGATGTTGACATGATTCAACGCGTATACGCCGGTCTTGGCGAACGTATTGAAGCGGCCCGTCAGGTCGTTGGTCGCCCACTGACCCTGTCCGAAAAAATTCTATACGCCCACCTGTCAGCTGGTAAGGCTACTCAGGCGCAGGAGCGCGGCAAAGCCTACGTGGATTTTGCCCCTGACCGCGTAGCAATGCAGGATGCTACGGCACAAATGGCTCTGTTGCAATTTATGCAGGCCGGTCGTCCACAGGTTGCGGTTCCGTCGACGGTTCACTGTGATCACCTGATTCAGGCCGAAGTGGGTGCCGATACAGACCTTGATGTTGCCAAAAACAAAAACAAAGAGGTATACGACTTCCTGGCGTCTATCTCCAATAAATACGGTATTGGTTTCTGGAAACCCGGCGCGGGTATTATTCACCAGGTGGTGATCGAAAACTACGCGTTCCCCGGTGGTATGATGATTGGTACCGATTCGCACACCCCTAACGCGGGCGGCCTCGGCATGATCGCTATTGGTGTGGGTGGGGCCGATGCCTGCGACGTAATGGCGGGTTTGCCCTGGGAGCTTAAAATGCCTAAATTGATTGGTGTAAAACTGACTGGCAAACTGTCGGGCTGGGCCTCTGCCAAAGACGTAATCCTGCGCGTAGCCGGTATCCTGACCGTAAAAGGTGGAACGGGCTGCATCGTTGAGTATTTCGGTGAAGGTGCTGAGAGCCTTTCGGCAACGGGCAAAGGAACCATCTGTAACATGGGTGCTGAAATTGGCGCGACAACGTCGATTTTCGCGTATGACGAGAAGATGGGGAACTACCTCCGTGCCACTAATCGTGCCGACATTGCCGATGCTGCCGAAGGGGTAAAAGCTCATTTGCGCTCCGACGATGAAGTGTACGAGAATCCTGCTTCCTACTATGACCAGCTGATAGAAATTGATCTAAATACGCTGGAGCCTCACGTGAACGGTCCGTTCACACCTGACCTCGCGTGGCCACTCTCGAACTTCGCCAAGGCAGTTCGTGATAATGGCTGGCCAGAGAAACTGGAGGTGGGTCTGATTGGCTCGTGTACCAACTCAAGCTACGAAGACATGACCCGCTCCGCGTCGATTGCGGCTCAGGCAGCATCGAAAAATCTCAAATCGAAAGCCGAATTCACCATCACTCCCGGCTCAGAACTGGTTCGGTTCACGGCGGAGCGCGACGGAATTCTGACAACGTTTGAAGAAATGGGTGGTGTAGTTCTGGCGAATGCCTGTGGTCCCTGCATTGGGCAGTGGGCGCGTCACATGGACGATCCGACCCGCAAAAACTCGATTATCACTTCGTTCAACCGGAACTTTGCAAAGCGGAACGACGGTAACGCTAGCACCCACGCCTTTGTGGCCTCGCCCGAAATCGTGACGGCATTGGCTATTGCCGGTGATCTGACGTTCAACCCAATGACCGACTCACTGACCAACGAAAACGGTGAGCAGGTTATGTTCGATGAGCCACAGGGTATTGAGCAGCCCGTAAAAGGATATGCCGTGGATGATGCGGGTTATCAGGCTCCGGCCGAAGATGGTTCGGGTGTTCAGGTGGCAGTGTCGCCAACATCGGATCGTTTGCAGCTTCTGGCTCCATTTGCCGCCTGGGAAGGCACCGACCTTACAGGCTTGAAGCTGTTGATCAAGGCGAAAGGTAAGTGTACTACCGACCACATTTCAATGGCCGGTCCGTGGCTGAAATACCGGGGTCACCTGGACAATATCTCTAATAACATGCTCATCGGCGCGGTGAATTTCTATACTGAAAAAACTAATTCGGTAAAGAATCAACTGACGGGTGAGTACGGCGAAGTTCCAGCTGTTCAGCGGGCCTACAAAGCAGCTGGTGTTGGCTCAGTGGTTGTCGGCGACGAGAACTACGGCGAAGGCTCATCGCGTGAGCATGCCGCTATGGAGCCTCGTTTTCTGGGTGTGCGGGCCATTCTGGTGCGCTCATTTGCCCGGATTCACGAAACCAACCTCAAAAAGCAGGGTATGCTGGCGCTTACGTTTGCCAACCCCGCCGATTATGATAAGGTACAGGAAGATGACAGCATCGATATCAAGGGCCTGACTACCTTTGCGCCGGGTGTACCGCTGACAGTGGTGTTGAATCACGCCGACGGTTCATCGGACGAGTTCGCGGTAAATCATACCTACAACGAAGGTCAAATCGAGTGGTTCAAGGCTGGTGCAGCGTTGAACATCATTCGGATGAAGCAGGGAGCGTAAATTGCTCTTCGAATACAAAAAAAGGCCGCTACATTTCGTAGTGGCCTTTTTCTTTTACCGCCCCTTCAGTGACTCGATCACGATTTCTTCAAAGCCGGGTAAGGTTTTGTAAGCGTAGATAGCTCGCCATTTGAAGCCCAGCGACTTTCGCTGGGCTTCTTTCGTTCATTAGTTTGCTAAGTAGCCAAGTAAAATAGATAATAACAATAACTCACAGATGAGTATAATTAGTCAGGATAATGTATAATTATTATAGCTAAAGCCAACTACTCACACCATTGTCCAATTTATACTATTGTTCATTGTGCTAACGCTGTCGAACCTTTCGGTCGTGGCCGGTACATCAAAGCCAATTATTTCGGACACTCACTCTGCCACCTGCCCCCTAAACGCTGGCTATATTAGCTATTCGTCAACTCCTAGGCTAACAAATACCTCTTGCGAATTAATTTGGGGAAATGGATCATCTTATGTGGCTATTGTTCGCTATCGACCAATAGGCGGGCAATGGGTTTATAAACCTAATCAGAGGAATGCTGGACCCGGATATGGTTACACAACCCTAACCGATCTTACGCCAGCTACCGCTTACGAATGGCAGATAGCCAGCCAATGCTCACCAACAGATACTTCTGCCTACGCAGCTCCCAAATCGTTCACAACCCTGCCATGTACCAATGGTTCTTCGTATTTAACAACGAGTTATATCGCAACGGATAGAGTAACACTGAACTGGTATGGCCAGGCGTCATTCGTTTTGGAGTGGCGTCCGGTTGGAGCTTCTTCATGGGCAACGATTAACCCGGTGCCCGAAAGGCCATTTTCCTTAACCGGGCTGACTGATCAGACCGCTTACGAATGGCGCGTGGCTGAGCAATGCACACCAACTCAACATTCTGACTACTCACCTGTTCAGAGCTTTACCACTGGTTGCTCAATCCCAATTGAGCCTGTAACGTTTAATGTCGGCTATGCCTCGGCTCAACTCAACTGGCAGGGATTGCCGGAGGCAATGTTTGAGGTACAGGTTCAACCTCAGGGGTCGACAAGCTGGAGTACCCTTGCCGCCCAAACCGGGACGAGTTATGTCCTGAACGCCCCAAACGGTGCATACACTTGGCGAGTACGCACCATTTGTAAGCCCAACCGATACTCCGAATTTTCGGCTCCGCAATCGTTTACAATGACTCCTTGCCCAAGCCCAAGCCTATATGGTGCTGGTGATTTTAACTTAAATGCTTATTCGGCTTCTTTTCAGGTTTATTTAGGATACGGTAGTGTGTACAGTATTCAGTGGCGAGAAGCAAATACTCCGACTTGGCAAACAATTGACAATAACTCGGAGCAGTATTTCACACTAACTGGTCTTCATAACAAAACAGCCTATGAAATTCGGGCACAGACCCAATGCTCAACAACGGATAGAAGTGCCTTTACAGAACCGATTTCATTTACAGCAGCCTGTCAAATACCTCGTCTTGACAATTATGGCTTGACTCATGGATCGGTAACTGTGTACGGGCTCTTTAAGGCAAGTGCGCTTATTCAATGGCGCAACGCAGGGGCCCAAGACTGGAATACATCACCTTTGCTCAATGAATTGAATGGGAATAATAGTGTTTATTACTGGTTTATGGGGAAACCAAATCAAGCCTACGAATTTCGGGCGCAAGCTGTTTGTGCCGATGGCTCCTTCTCTGATTTTACACCGATAAGAAGTGAACGTGTTTACCCAAATGATGCTCCTCCAGTTCAGTCGTTAGTCGTCCCTTGCGTTGGCTGGGAGAGTGCCCGAATGAGGTGGCAGGCGAACCAAGCACTGCATGACAACATTATCCTCCAATGGCGACAAAAAAAATCGTTGTGCTGGAATACAATCAGTGTAGGAGACAGTATCCAGAGTCCTACTTACGGCTCATCCTCAGGCCCCTATGGAGAATATCTGCTCCGGGGTCTGCAACCCAACACCGAATATGAATGTCGAATTGGAGGCACGTTGTCAGATGATATTGACCTTGTTTTTACGGCACCTATATCCTTCACAACCACTGATGGAACCGTAAACGTTACATCGTACACAAGTTGCCCGGCGACTGGGGCTAATCAAGTCATTTTGTATTTGTATGCCCAAAATTGCTACAGCTCAGCGAACCAATACGAGTGTCAATACCGGGTAGTTGGCAGTGTAGACTGGCAATCAGTACGGTTTGCCCAGTCAACTCAGTATAGGCTTACGGGCCTAATGCCGAATTTAACTTACGAATACCGCGTTCGTCTTTCCGTTCCTAATGTTTTCTTAGGTAATTTTTCACCAGTTGCTAGGGTCACAACCGGGTACGGGCAAATTGATAATTTTTATTCGTTAGGTGTCGATGGACGTGAGTGTACAGGTGCACTTATTGGCTGGAATGATTGCCTGACAGTGGGAGCAATGTATGAGATTTTCTACAAGAGGGTAGATATCCAGGGTGGGGCAAGTTTGAGCGTAACAACTGAATCGAATCACCAGTACAAATTGGAGAGCCTAGACCCTCAAGCCGAATACGCTGTACAGGTTCGAGCAGTTTACGCTGACGGGACGGTTACTCCATTTGTGTCCGGCACAGTCATTACTGGCTGTGGACCTGTCTTTAACAACCTTCCCAATTATTTAAGCCATTATAACATAACTGCACAGGCTGCGCAATTAAAGTGGTTAGGGTATGGGCCTTACGAGTTACGCTGGCGGAAAGGCTACACAACCACCTGGAACACCACAATTATTGATTATCGCTACGGGGGTTTTCAATCTGACTATACCCTACACAACTTAGAATCCGACACTCCCTACGAGTGGCAGGTCAGGAGTGTAAGATCTGAACCTAATTACTTCAGTCCAATTCAGTTTTTCCGAACTGTCTGCAACACTCCAGTTTATACCCGTGCGAAAACTACATCGGCGACATCAGCTTCGCTAATCTGGACTCAGTCCGCTTTAGGTCAGTTAGTCACTCTACAATGGCGAAAAAAAGGCGAAACAGCCTGGCAACGAGTTGAGAATATAACCAGGCCCGACTATGTACTGACTAATCTACAGCGGAACTCCGTTTATGAATGGCGCGTGTCGACCCAATGCACGGTGGCTTCAGCATTTGCAGAGGGGCCAACCCAAACCTTCAAAACCTTGCCTTACGCCGATATGCTCTACACTGTTCAGCCCGGAAACTGGACTGACCCAGCTGTTTGGTCATGCAACCGACTTCCGACAGATAATGATGGTGTACAGATTTTACATCGTGTGATCATTCCCGCTACCCAAATTGGCCGTGCAGCTACTGTACGTTACGGCAACAGCGGAACGATAACCTTTGGGCAGCAGGCGCGACTTAAACTAAGCTTCTAACTAAGGACCTCATCACTTCCCCTTCAGCGACTCGATCACGATTTCTTCAAAGCCGGGTAAGGTTTTGTAGGCGTAGATAGCTCGCCATTTGGTGTCTTTGTACTCGTAGGAGGCTTCCAGAAAAGGCTTCTCCTGGCCGTTCGGCAGCGAACCAATGGTGGCGTCGTTGGGCTTGCGGTTGATCTTGACCGGAATATCCCGGTAATACTTAAAATAGTCGGGGTGAGTCAGGTAGCCCAGCGGAGTAACGTCGTAGGGAATAAAGCCTTCAATACCGAATAGTTTTAGCGCCCGGCCCTGCCAGGAACGAAGCTGGGCATATACCCACTGATCGCCCTCGAAACTCGACTTTTCCATGAACTCAATATCGGTTTTTCCGAGCAAGGTATAGGCGCTACACTCAAAGCCTGACAACACCATCTTGATACCCGCATCGAACAATACCCGGAAGGCTTCGGGGTCGCGCTCAAAGTTGTAATCGCCCACGGTCACCTTTTCCAGTCCCGGCCGGAAGGGGAAGCCGGGCGTTCGGCCCGCGCACACAATTACTTCTTCGATTTGCGAGGCCAGTTCAGGGTGGTTCTTCACGACAGTAGCTACGTTGGTAACGGGGCCGAGAGCCAGAATCGGCATTTTTTCTTTGCGGAGTGCATCGGCCAGAGCACGGGTGGCATCATTCTCAACCCCTGTGTCCTGCCCTGTGTTCGAGCCTTTATATAACGGAATTGCTTTGCGAGGTTTACCCGATGCGTCGCGGTTGTACCAACCCAGCAGTTTTTGAGATACCTCGGCACCATAATCTACGTAGGTCACGGTGCTGACACCCACCAGTTCAATTTTATCGGGCTGACGCAGGGCCATGATGAGCGTTACCCCATCGTCGACCTCGCGGGGATTGGGTGATGGCATCCCGATCATAATATCGGTATCGAACCATACTCGCCGAGGTTTCGTCTGGGCGAGAAGGAGCGTAGGACACAGAAGTAGGAAGAGAAATTTCATAGCTAAATTTTTACCGAAGCGTCGGCCCGGCGCAAAGGCGCAAAAGATAACGCGAAGGGCGCGGCAAAAAATGAAAGAATCACTTTGCGTCCTTTGCGTTATCTTTTGCGCCTTTGCGGTCATCTTTTCTTACAATATATACCGCAAACCAAACTGAAACTGCCGGAGTGGGGCTGCCGAACGCGTGGTGATGCCCGAGCCGCGTGGTCCAATCTGAAACTGGTTCGAGGAGCCGCGCACAACATTAAAGCCCGAAATATTCTGTGTATTCAGCACATTATAGACATCGGCCGAGATTTCGAGCCGGGGCTTGCCCAGCATCTTTACCGTATATTTCACCGACAAATCGACTGTTTTGGCCCAGGGCAGGCGGTCGTTATTGCGGGTCTCGCCGGGTTGAATATCCGATGGCAGACTATAACTCTCGCTATCGCCATTGAGATCAGTGGTGCCGTAGATTTTGGCGTCGGCAACGCGAGTAATGGGTAAACCGCTCTGTAACAAGACCGTAGGTACAATCACAAGATTTGATAATGGATAGTAGTAGAAAATCCCGGAGAACACGTGCCGCCGGTCGTTATCGTCATAGACATATTCGGCCGCGTAATTGTTGGAATCCTGCGCCCGCGTGTTGATGCCAGTTGTATTGCTTTTGATTACAGACAGATTATAGCCCAGCCGGTACGCGTACTTGTCGGACCCACGGAGTTTCTGCACCACAAAATTGGCTGCCCAGTACCGCGCAATCCCATCGGTGCGAGTTGTAAACACATTGCGTGAAATCCCCCGGAGGGTATCACTGCCATTCACCACGGTGTAGGCACCCCGGCGGTCGCTGCGGATCGGAATAGGGCGGGTAAGGTCGGCCTGGGCCACAGTCCGTACTTTCGCATCAGCCGCATTATTGAGCGGGTAAGGCGAAGGGGCATTCAGGTTATAGATATAGAACAGGTCATTGGTAGCCACGTGAACCAGATCGACAGAGAACAGCATATTATTCGTTTGTTTCCGCTGGAAACCCAGCGAGAACTGGTGCGAATACGGACTCTGAAATCCGTTGGGATTCATAATCCGGAAATTGTTACTAAACTGCTGATCCCGGCGGGGTTGCAACTGCTGCGACGTGGGGCCGTTGAGGTACGTAACAGGCGTAGTGGAGCGGGCATTCAGGTTGCCGGGGAAAGTAACGCGGTCAATGTCCGTTGAGGCTGGCAACAAGCCAAGCCGCTTCAGTTCGGCCACTTCCTTTTTAAAGTCGGCGCTGCTGCTGCTGAATTGTAGATTGTCACTGTATACCGAATATTTTATTTTGTCATAAAACATGCCGTACCCGCCCCGAATTACGGTCCGGTCGTTCAGCTGGTAGTTGAGCGCGATGCGGGGAGCCAAGTTGTTTAAGTCGCCTTTGGTACCGCCCCCTTTAGTCAAATTGTCATAGTCATACCGTAAACCGAGTGTCAGGTTCAGGTCGGGCCGCACCGCCCAAAGGTCTTCGGCGTACAGGCTAACCACATTCTGACGGGTACCAAACGTAGTGGGCCGAAGTTCAACGTCATAAGTGCGCACCTGTACATCGCGGGGTATATCGTTCACATTTAGTGTGGAGCCAAGATTGCGAGCTTTAAGCGCGTCTAATTGGGCTTGTGTCAGCTGCACGTCGTAAGTACCATACGGGTTAGCTCCGCCCAGCAGCGCATAATCCGACGTGATGAATTCGGCTCCGGCTTTCATGGTGTGATTACCTCGCCGAAGGGTGAACTTCTGCTGAATCTGGTCGGTGTTTTCGATATCGTCGAAAATAGCCCCGCTCTGGCCAATAATGGCAATGGGAACCCCGTCTGGGCCACGCACCGTCGCCGATGGATTTGTGGGATTTACGGGTTCGCGATAGTTCCAGCGGAAACGTGAATGCTGGTAATTGGTCTCGCCCGTAAACTCAGAGCCCAGTACATACGCGTTTTTCAGACCAATCAGATAGGTCCGGTTTTTCTGGGCTGAAGCCGCCGACGGGAACAAATTCCCTCCTTCCAGACCTCCCCCCTGCCGGTCAATATCGAATGAGCCAATATTAGCCCGGATCGTTGTTTTGAAACGGCTATTCCAGACCTGATCAATCTTACCCGAGATGTAGGAGAAGTAATTATGCCCTGTCACAATCTCGTTTACCCCCAACGAAGGAGCCACTAGCCGATTATCTTTCCGGTCAAAGGTTTGCTCCACGTTGACGTAAAAAAACGTTTTGTCTCTCTTAAGGGCCCCGCCAAGTCCCACGCCTACCTGATGCCGCTGGAATCCGTCTTTCACCGAGTTCCCCGATAAATCGTTCGTGGCATAGCGGGAAGGTGAGTCAATAACGGTGCCGGGCCGGGTCAGGTAAAAAGCTTCACCCGTAAGTTCATTGGAGCCCGAACGGGTGGTCACGTTGATAACGCCATTGCTGGTGTTGCCAAACTCCACCGAATAGTTGTTGGTGTACACGGTAATTCCCTCCGCAAAGCCAACCGGGGTGTTGAACTTCATATTTCCCAAAAACCGCTCGTTGTTGTCCATACCATCGATCAAGTAATTGGTATAAACCCCGTTCAGACCGTTTATAGCTACGTTAGGGGCCTCGGCATATCCCTGGGTGGCCAGTGTCAGGTTGGGCAACCGGTACAGTGAGCGGGTGATGTCGCGGCCTTCGAGGGGTAAGCTCTGCAACTCCCGCTTCGACACCAGCGCCGACACTTCAGCATTTTGGGTGTTGAGCCGTGCCAGCCGTCGGTCATTAATCACGACTTCATCGAGCGTACTCTCGCGCCGGAGCGGCAACTGAAGTGTTACCGTCGCCAGACCCGAAGCCGGTATGCTCACATCCGACACCTCGTCATCCACATACGCTTTGCTGGGTCGCACAAATACCCGGTACCGACTGGCTCCCGAAATATTGGCAAACTGAGCCTTTCCGCTTGCGTTGGTACGGGCTGAATCGAGCGATTTAGTGCCGCCATTTTGCAGGTAAACCTGCACATTCGGTAACGGTCGGCGAAGGAGCAGATCGGTAACGGTAACTTCAATACGTTGTTGCGCAAAAACGGGTACGCACAACAGCAAACAGATGGCCAGAAGCCATAGACTGGATAGGTGTTTCATTATGAACAAGGTGAAAAATAGAAAACGAGGGACTAGCGCAGTCTTCGGCCAGAAGCTGGACTAGTGCCAAACGGGTAAAACCGACAGAGACCTATCGGAGATGGCAGACCTAAAAGAGAGACGGGGGTGCCCGCAGTGGGCCAGTACGGTACGTTGCTGATTGTACCGTCAAACGAACCACCGATTGATAAACAAAGAGCCACCCGTGAAGTAGGTGGAGCAATACGCGGATAAAGGCATTGAGAGAAGTACTATCTGTATAAGAAGCCCGAACATCGCCCCCCCGATTGACGTCACTTAATACGCGAAGCAATACTGTGGGTTGCGTAGAAAAGTGTGCCTGAGCAGCCCGGTAAAGTCGGTTGGTTTGCCAGGGAAGCAAACGTAGGGTATCAGCATCGAACTGTTCGCGGGAAAGACCAAACAGATATAATCCGCCCCGGGTATCGGAGCCAAGCACCACTCGGCCCTGTTGAAGTTCAGTTGCGGCCCCGGTCAAATCGGCAGCTGTTAACGATGGGCAATCGTTACCTACCACCAAAACGCGGTCAACTCCCTGGCTAAAAACAGCACGTAGGGCTTCCGATAGCTGTTCGCCAAAGCTCCCCGAGTGCGTAATAAGGTCTGTGGAAAACAGTACGGGTAAGCCCGTTTGACATGTTGTTTGCCGAACCCGCTCGTTCAGTAACTGCACGGCCCGATAGTTTCTACTGGCCTGAACCGATAGATGCTTTCGGGCTGCTTCTTGAGCAACGGGCTGGGCAAAGACAAGAATAACTGTGCTTACGGACAAAGGAAGCGCTGAAAATGGTTACGCCAAACATACGCGACAACGGCGTATAATAGATTTTTGACGGGCCCTAAATTGCTACAAATGAATATTTTCTGACCCTGTGGACCATGTCCACTGAACTTTGCCACCTATGGGGGTAATGGTATTTCATTATAACTAAATGGAAGAGCGAGGTTGGTTTAGTAGTATTGTTTCAGTTAAAATACACTATTATTAAGAATTAATCTAAACTAATTAACACCTATTCAACGTTGGTAGCGTAAACAACGTTGTTAATGACTAGCGATCTCTGTCCAGCCGTCCACGCTTCTCCCTTTACCAATCCCCCGACTCCCGACAATCGCTTTGGCAACATGGAGTGTGTCCTGAAAAAGTGTTGTAAAAAGTACAAGAAGGGAAAACGGTGCAAAAGCTGTCCAGATCGGTAAAAACAGCGGCTTTCAGGATTGAGTAGGAAATGATCCTTCTTTTTATTTGGGGATTATGACACTATGTTACGAATGGCATACCACTCCTTTATCTCCACATCTCCATAACGAATTGGCGACTTTGATTGCCGCCATTTTTGAGGATCAGTCGCCTGACCAGGCGGCCTGTGAACTTGCCTATCAACAAGCTCGAACTCCTTTGGTTACCGGGCTTGCGTTTAATGAGCAGGTGCTCATTGGCTACAAAATCGGCTATGAGCGACAACCAGGGCATTTTTACAGTTGGCTTGGGGGCGTTCTTCCAGCCTATCGGGGTAACGGTATTGCTTCGGCGCTTATGGAACAGCAACACGATTGGTGCCGACAAAATGGGTTCCATACGATACGCACCCAGACGTACAACCGCTGGCGATCGATGCTCATTTTAAACCTGCGCCACCACTTCGACATCGTTGGTACCGTGCAGGGAAAGCGAGGATTGACCATTGTGTTGGAAAAGGTCTTAGAGAGCCATAATTAAAGGATGATTATATTTGCAGAAACCACTGTAGCGTATGAAGATTAAAGCCATTATAACAGGTGCTACCGGAATGGTGGGCGAAGGTGTTTTGCACGAATGTTTACAGCATGCCAACGTGGAGAACGTGTTGGTTATCGGCCGAAAAACATGCGGAGTAACTCACCCGAAGCTAACCGAATTACTGGTACCGGATTTCTACGATTTGTCGACGGTAGAAAATCAGTTAGTTGGCTACAATGCCTGTTTTTTCTGTTCAGGTATCTCATCGCTGGGTATGAGTGAAAGCGACTTTTATAAAATTACGTACACCCTAACGATGAACGTTGCGCAAACGCTCAGTCGGCTCAACCCTGATATGACGTTCTGCTATGTGTCTGGCTCGGGAACCGACAGCACGGAAAAAGGCCGGACCATGTGGGCCAGGGTTAAGGGCAAAACTGAAAACGACCTGATGAAACTACCGTTCAAACAGGTATACAACTTCCGGCCCGGCTACATTCACCCAACGGATGGCCTCAAAAACACCCTGTCGGCCTACAAATACCTAAGTTGGCTTTACCCCGCTTTTCGGGCGTTATTCCCCGGCTTTGTTATTACGCTTCGGCAACTGGGACAAGCCATGATTAACACAGTTGGAAACGGCAATCACAAAATGGTTGTTGAGGTGAAGGACATTGTGGCCTTAGCCAACCGACCGTAATTCATGCATCTGTATCTCCATATTCCTTTTTGCAAACAGGCCTGCCATTATTGCGACTTTCACTTTAGTACCAATCTGAGTCAGAAATCAGCCCTGATTGAGGCTATCGGTCAGGAACTGGTGTTGCAAAAAGAATACCTGCCAACCACACATCTCGACACGATCTACTTTGGCGGTGGTACGCCTTCTCTCTTAACTGAAACCGAACTAGGGTATTTGTTCGATGTGATCCATCAGCACTTCACCGTGTCGGATACCGCTGAAATCACGCTCGAAGCAAACCCCGACGATCTCACAGCGGATAAACTGGCCGTACTTCACCAGTATGTCAATCGGCTTAGCATTGGTCTTCAGACTTTTAACGAAGACGCGCTCCGCTGGATGAACCGCGCTCACACCGCTACCGAAGCCGAGCAATGTGTCAGGTTGGCCCGCGACGCGGGTTTCGACAACCTCAGCATCGACCTTATTTATGGCATTCCCCCTCTCCGCGACGGCGGACATATCTGGCAATATGACCTCGAACGTGCCCTGTCGCTGGGCGTACCGCATATGTCAGCGTATGCACTGACCATTGAACCAGACACTGTTTTTGGCCGCTGGACTAAAAAAGGGCAGCTCAAACCTATTGACGAGAACCTTGCCGCTGATCATTTTGAACAACTGACAAGTGCGTTGAAAAGCGCAGGATATGAGCACTACGAGATTTCTAACTTCGCGAAACCCGGCCATTACGCCCGTCACAACACGGCATACTGGCAGCAGCACCCGTACCTCGGGCTTGGCCCCAGCGCCCACTCCTACAACGGACACAGTCGCCAGTTCAACGTAGCCAACAACGCTCGCTATGTACAGGCAATTGTAACGGGAACAGTACCCGCCGACCTGGAGGTATTGACCCTTTCTGACCGCGTAAACGAATATTTACTAACAGGTCTTCGTACGCAATGGGGGTGTTCTGTTGACCAGTTAAACAGCTTATTAGGGGCTGATTTCGTGCAAAAGCAGGCCACTGAACTGGCTGACTTACAGCAAAAAGGCTGGCTCCAGCCACAAACTAATCTGCTGCGGCTAACCGAAGCGGGTAAGTTGTTTGCCGACCGGGTGGCTGCGAGTTTGTTCGTGTAAATCCCTCTTTTTTTAGCATTTTCGCCCTAATTATCGTTTATCCGGTGTATGTCCGAAAATCGCCCGCGTAATAGCAACACGCCCCGTCAGCCTATTAACCCGTCGACTCCCCCACCTTCCTCCAGGCAGCGCGACAACGCGACCCGGCAGGCAGCAGCTTCGTGGACCGTCACGCGGAAACCGTCTAGGTGGGCACAGGCGCGTTCGTTTGTGCGGGAACGCCCCTGGATAGAGCGGGCATACGGATGGGCGTCACGTCTGTTTCTGTACACATTTCTGTTCTCGCTGGGCTGGGTGGTGGTGCTAAAATGGGTACCCGTCTGGGTAACCCCCCTGGTGGTGTCGCGCTGGTGGGATACCATTGGGACCGACGCAAGTAGCCGGGTGTATAAAGACTGGACCTCCTACGACAACATCAGCAAAGAAGCCGCTTTAGCCGTCTTGTCATCCGAAGACCAGGCCTTTCCGTACCACTGGGGATTCGACTTTGACGAAATTCAGGATGCAATCAAAGAAAACAAGTATCGTAAACGGCCACGCGGAGCTAGTACGATCTCGCAGCAGGTGGCCAAAAACGTGTTTTTGTGGAATGGCCGGAGCTACATCCGCAAGGGCCTTGAGGTGTACTTCACCGCCCTGATCGAACTGGTTTGGGGCAAGAAACGCATCCTCGAAGTATACCTAAACGTGGCCGAAACTGGCCCGATGACTTTTGGCGTGGAAGCCGCCAGCAAACGGTATTATGGACACTCGGCCAAATCGCTAAGCCGCGACGAAGCCGCCCGGATTGCGGCTGTTTTGCCCAATCCTATCCAGTTTTCAATCAAAAAGCCATCTAGCTACACTCAACGACGAACCCGGCAAATTGCCCGGCAAATGCGGGCGCTGGGCGGGCAGAAATACGTCAGAAATTTATAAGAGTTCGCTGCTAGGGTCCCACAACAGTTTCTGGAACTCCACTACCCGATCATCATCAACCCGGACCCCCTCGGCTTCAAGCAACTCCTGCATGCGGGTGGGCGTACCGAAAAAGTGCTTTCCCGACAATACACCAACCCGATTGACGACTCGTTGTGCCGGAACATCAGGGCGGGCGTGGCAGCCGTTCATGGCCCAGCCCACCATTCTGGCTCCCGCCCGAAGACTTAAAAAACGCGCGATTGCTCCGTAGGTGGTGACGCGGCCCGGCGGTATCTGCCGCACTACTTCATACACATCCTCGAAGTAATCGCGCTTTTCCATTAGATTAGATATTGGACGCTGGACGCTAGATGTTGGATAATGAACTCTGGTATGATTTAAAATCTAAAATCCAGGGTCTATTTTTCTTCGATCTCCTTCACTAACTCGGCGTACCATGCCTCGCCATAGGCTCGGATCAGGGCTTCGCGGACGAATTTGTATACCGGCACGTTTAGCTCCTTGCCAAAGCCACAGGCAGGGCTACAGATTGGCCAACGGTCGTAGTTGAGGGCGTGGTATTGGTCGTATTTAGTAACGCGGATGGGGTATAGATGGCAGGATATAGGCTTTTTCCAGTCGACTTTGCCATCGTTATACGCTTCTTCGATACCGCACTTCAGTATACCCTTATCGTTCCACGTAGCATATACGCACTCGCGGCCGCCTACGGTTGTAGTCACAAACCCGCCTTCACCATCGGGTTCGTAAAGACCTTGTTTCTCAATGGCAGCAATACCCTCTGGCGACAGATACGGCTTTATTTTGGGGTAAATACGTTGCAGAATATTCATCTCATCGCCTTCGAGGGGAGCGCCCATGTCGCCCTCTACGCAGCAGGCACCTTTGCACTTGTCGAGGTTACAGACGAAAAATTTCTCGGCAATGTCATCACTTATTACGGTGTTCTCTATCAGAATCATAGTTGGATACTGAATGGTAGACGTTGGATACTGGGTGGTGTACGTTATCTTTTCCAACATCCAGAATCCAATGTCTACCATCCATCATTTAATTATCTTGATCTTTTGTCCTTCTTTAACGGCTACGTCGGTTAGGCCGTTCCACTGCTGAATCTGCTCGATAGTCACGTTGTACAGCTTAGAGATCCTGAACATGGTCTGCCCTTTTTCAACAGTATGGTAGACCACCTCCTGCGTAGCCGCAGCGGGTGCAGATGTGTTAATTTCGCGGCCGACCGGGAAACCCTGGGGAACGTTACGAATCGTCAACTGTTGACCAACGGATAGTTTATTCTCCAGTGTCAGGTTATTGGTAGCCAGCACATCATCAATGGAAACACCGTACAATTTAGAGATGCTATAATACGTCTGACCTGCTTCTACCGAGTGCGTCATGGTGCGGTTTCCGGCTGTTGAACCTGTAGCCGGGCGGCTGGGCGTTTTAGTAGCAGGGGGCGTGATGGTAACAATAGACCCGTCGGTTTTAGCTGGCGAATTTGGCTTTGTCGTAGTAGCCGCTGGCTCCGAACGGGGCACCGTACTCACAGCAGGAGGAGCCGTTGGTAGACGGGTACGTCCCGATGAACTGGTTGTGGGGGGCGTAGCAGATTCGTTACCTGTTACTTCGAATCCACCCTGCTTGGCTGTTTTTGTTGGCACGGAAGGCAGTACATCATTATCGGTTTCCGGCTCCGAAACAGGATTGGCAGGTTTCACCGTGATTGTCCGGGTGGTTCCGTTGCTACTGCCCGTTGTGGGCGTAGGGCGGGTAGGCGTTTCACTGGTGGGGCGATTCGTAGGCGCTGGAACCGGACGAGTCCGTTCTGGGACGCTGGTGGTGGCAACTGGATTCGGAGTAGACGCAGAACGGTCCGGCGCAGGAGTCGTGGTGGTAGCTGGCACATCTTCCCCGCCAAATTTAGGCGTGTACACTTTCCGCTCCGATGGGTTACGGGGTATATTGTCGCTGTTGACCGGCCGCGACGGAACAACCGTCCCCTCCGTTGTTCCGCTGCTTTGGGCAACGTCCGGGCGGGTCGATGGGGTGGCCGGTGTCTGGTCGTACACGGGTGGAGTCGGCACGTTGATAATCTCAACCGGGCGGTTGCGGGGTCGACGTTCGCGGAGCCACATCACGCGGCCTACCTGTAGTTTCTGCACCCGGTCGAGCCGGTTGTAGCGCATCAGTTTTTTCAGCCGGATACCGTAGCGGTTCGAAATACTCCGGCTTGTTTCGCCATCGCGCGTGGTGTGAAAGGGCACCAACGCTTTCTTCCGCTTTTTGGCCAGATAGTACACCTCACCTGCCACAATCGGGTCTTTCTCACCCAGATCGTTGTAGCGCAAAAAGCTCGAATAGCTAATACGGGCTTTACGCGCCAGCGATCCGCCGTTGTCGCCCGACTGCGCCTGAATACCGGGCAAGCCGTTTATTTCGTACAAGATAGGATCGGCCTGACTCCGCACCCCCAGTGTTACTTTTTTCAGGACCGGGAAGCCCACATCATTCTGTACAAAATCAGGGGTTTTCTTGTCCGAAACAGCCACAATACGGCCGCGTACATCGTTGATCTGGTTGCTCGGCACCGGAATCATCACCGTGTATTGTTTATCGGAGGGAATACTCTCGCCCAAAATCCAGCGGTTATAGGTCAGCAAATCATCAGTGTTTACCTGCACCCCGGTTGCGCCGAGGTCGGTCACTACCTGCTGAATTGTTTTTCCTCCACCATTGGGGTATTCGATAAGAGCAACGGCGTTTCGGGTCTGGTACGATGGCAGAGCGTTTTCTACGGCAATTTTGTGCGCCAGAAACCGCAACACATACCGATCCGTGGTGCCATTCAGCGAAATCTCTTTGGCATAGGCCCACTCAGCCGGAACCAGTTTGGTAATGCCCGTGGCCCCGAGGTAAAACGAATACAGCGACGATACCCAGTTATTGAATTTCGCGTTGCTCTTTTTGAGGTACGTAGCCGCTCCACGAGTGGATCCAGTGATGCTTTTCCGTTCGTCGATCTGATCGTCAACGCGTAACCCATTGATAAGGGCCGTTTCGCGCTTGAACTGCCAGAAGCCCACTGCCTGTGATGTAGACACTGCGTCGGGGGTGAGTGAGCTCTCCTGCACCGCGAGATATTTAAAATCGGTCGGTACGTCTTCGTCGGTCAGAATGGCTTCGATGATCGGGAAGTACAACACCACCCGGTCGAGTTTGGCACTCCAGTACTGGCGATTGGCATACAAGGCGTTGATGTCCTGCTGGATAATCTGCCGGGCCGACTCGTCGAGTTGAATGGATATACCAGCAAAGTCAGTACGGGGTGGCACCGACGGAATAGCGGGAGGCTGGGCCAGCGTTACTGTACCAACAAAAAGCGAAAGAAGGGTTAATAGGGTTTTCATAGTTTTCGAATCATCATTACGCCGTCGCGAACGGGCAGCAACACATTTTCAACGCGGGGATCGTCCTGAACTTTTTGGTTAAAGGCCAGTACCGTTGGGGTATCCTTATCCGATGCCTTCAGCGGTTCCACAACCTTACCGCTCCACAGCACATTGTCGGCCAGCATTAACCCGCCGGGCCGTACTTTATCAATTACCAAATCGAAATACAGAGAATAATTCTGCTTGTCGGCATCAATAAATACCAGATCGAATACCTCATCAATTTCCGGAATCAGCTTTCTGGCATCGCCCAGCCGCAAGTCGATTTTCTGAGCATACGGCGACTGTTGCCAGGCAGCACGGGCAATGTCTTCAAGCTCTTCGTTTTTATCCAAGGTGATCAACAGGCCATCGTCGGCAAGCCCTTCGGCCAGGCACAGGGCCGAATAACCCGTGTAAGTACCAATTTCAAGAATACGTCGTGGGCGCATCATGTGCGACAGCATCGACAGCAAACGGCCCTGAAAATGCCCCGACAACATGCGGGAATGCAGTACTTTAGCGTGGGTTTCGCGGTTTAGCCGACGGAGCACTTCACTCTCGGGCGAGGTGTGGGCATCAGCATAGGCCGTTAGGTCAGCAGGTAAAAAATCCATTCGGGTGCAGGCTCCTCCAACCGGGTTTAGTGCGTTGAAGAGCAGTGATTTTGGTAAAAATACCGTTTTCTGCTAAACGAAGGAATAAAAAGTTTATTCCCAATAATCGTATTGCATGTACCTGGCGGTCTCGGCAGCTTCGTCGGAACCATGCAATTTCCCGACCACATACAGCGATGCGTCGATGCCGGCAGAGATTCCCGCCGAGGTGATTATTTTACCATTGTCGACCCAGCGTTCGGTGGGCCGAAGCTCGGTGTTGGGGGCAGCATCGCGCATGCCGTCCATAGCTTTATAGTGCGTGGTGGCAGCCAATCCATCCAGCAAACCCGCCTTTCCCAGAATAAACGAACCCGTGCAAACCGACAAAATAATCTCGGCTCGTTCGGCCTGGCGTTTTACCCAGGCCAGCACGGCGGGGTTATCCATCTCGCGCCGGGAGCCATAGCGAGTGCCATCGGGATGGACACCTCCCCCACCCGGCACCACCAGCACGTCGGCCTGCGGATGGTCATTGAGCAAATAAGTTGGGGTGATGCACAACCCATTCCGGGCATTTATCGGTCCGCGTTCGGCCACAGTGAACACCCGAAAAGGTGGCTCTGCAAAGCGCGTTTGCCCCGATTGCCGACCCGTCACACCAAACACCTCGAACGGCCCGGCAAAGTCAAGCACTTCAATTTCATTAAACAGCAAAATGGCTACAGAACGCATAGTTGTATGGTTTTCAATAAAAATACCCCACCCCCGGCCCCTCCCCGTTAGGGAGGGGAGAAAACCATTCGGTATTATCCGGGCTGGAGTCCTGCTCCCCTCCCTAACGGGGAGGGGCCGGGGGTGGGGTGTTACGCCACAGAAACGACTTCTCATCAATGGCGCGCATCGTACAGAGAATGCCATCTAAGTGGTCGTATTCGTGCTGGAGTAATTCGGATAGATCGTCGGTCATGTCCCACATTTGGGGTTGCCAATGTTCATTGAGGTAGTGAATCGTGAGCGATTTATGCCGGTTTACGCGCACCAGTAGATTCGGAAAGCTCATGCAATCATCCCAAAGTTCAAACTGATCGTCGCTGAGGTTTTCCAGTACCGGATTAATGAACACCACTGGTTTATCGATGTTCATGTAGATCAGCCGTTTCATAATACCCAGTTGCGGGGCAGCAATGGCCCGACCAAAGTTATACTTCACCCGGATTTCCTGCATCACATTGTGCAAGTCTGCCACCCAGCCGGCCACAAGAGGCAATTCGTCGCGCTCCACGGGTGCGCAGGTTTCGTACAGGCGCGAATCGCCGAGGAGCAGCAGATCAGAGAGGGTTTTCATTGCCGGTTTTTGGTATCGATAACGATAGTTACGGGGCCGTCGTTGAGAAGCGACACTTTCATATCGGCCCCAAATTCGCCGGTCTGGATTGGCTGCCCGAGGTCGGTGGTGAGTTGAGTAATCATACGCTCGTACAACGGAATGGCCGTTTCGGGCCGGGCGGCTTCGGTAAAACCGGGACGGTTCCCTTTTTTGGTACTAGCGTGCAGCGTGAACTGACTGATAAGCAAAATACTCCCCCCAACGGCGGCCAGATCGAGGTTCATTTTCTCGTCGGCATCGTTGAAAACCCGCATGCCCACAATCTTTTTACTCAACCAGGTCACATCCTCATCGGTGTCGGTATGGGTAACTCCGAGCAGCACCAGAAACCCGGTTTTTATTTGTCCTTTTACGGCTCCATTGATGGTTACGGATGCCTCAGAAACGCGTTGGATCACAGCAATCATGTGGCAAGATAGGAACACTGTCTTTATCTTGCCAACCCAAAAGCACTCACCCCTATGCGTTACCTCGTTTTTTTCCTTTTATTCGCTGCCCATTTTACCCACGCTCAAACACCCGCTCCCCGCTCCGTTCGGACGTATGAGGGGGCTGTTAACGACAAGTATCCTGTTTCGCTTACGCTCACGACCCACGATAATCTGGCCTACGGAACGCTGATTTATAAACGGTCGGGTGTACCCATTCGGGTGGTGGGTACGCTCGAAAGCGGCAGTTTACTTCTGCATGAGTTCGATACCAAATCAGGCATCACGGGAATTTTTATTGGGCAGGCATCGGCCAAGGGCTATTTGGGCTCGTGGTTTGCGCCCAAAACCAATGCCAGGGAGTTGACTTTCTCGCTAACCCAGATCAGCCGCGCCCCCGCCCCTTCCCTGCCGTCTTTTAACCCAACGGGGACCTACGCCTACAGCTTCGGGAAAGATGCCGGAGCCGGGCAGCTCTACGTGCAGCAGAAACCAGACGGACAGCTAGTGGTAGCGATGGAGAGCAATCGGGGAGCGCCTTCGTATAACATGGCCACGGTGGAAAAAACCACACTCAAATTTCGGGGCAATCAGGCTGTTTATAGCTCAAAAGAATACGGCAAATGCACCATTAAACTCACGTTTTTTGAGGGTGGAGCCAGCGTAGTGTATGTGGGGAACGACTATGACT
Organism: Flavobacterium sp. SUN052; assembly: GCF_028867935.1. Classification (GTDB taxonomy): domain Bacteria; phylum Bacteroidota; class Bacteroidia; order Flavobacteriales; family Flavobacteriaceae; genus Flavobacterium. Next base: position 113,684 of record NZ_JAPQNS010000018.1, on the reverse strand, counting down.
GCGGCTTTGGCAACGCAGCCACCGTAACGGGGAACTACGTAAAAACAAGCAACAAAGCACCCGTTTTCCCGAAAGCAGAATAAGAGGCCGTTTCTTCTCTATAATTGAACTCTTGCCTTTCCACTACGTTTGTCAACATATTCATTGCCCAGTTCTGACTTGGTACAGGATACAGTAATCAAGTTAGAACTGAGTCCCTTGCAGGGCAGATATAAATAAACTTTAGCTTTACAGAATTGCCACTTCCATAAATCAAGATTATGCTTCAGTATATCGTTTGGGACGTTGATTCTGAGATCATTCGTATCGGCTCCTGGCCCCTTCGGTGGTATAGTTTACTCTTTGCAGCCGGATTTCTGATCGGAGTCCAAGTCATGACGTTCATCTTTAGGACGGAGAAAAAACCGCTATCTGATACCGAGCCACTGCTGATAACAATAGTCTTGTCGGTGGTTTTAGGGGCACGATTAGGCCATTTCCTTTTTTACGAGCCTGACATGTTTCTGCACGATCCACTACAGATTATAACCCCTCCGTTCGCTGGCCTTGCCAGTCATGGAGGAATACTAGGCACCATTATCGGTTTATGGATCTATGCGCAACGGGCTTCCAGCAAAACGACTGGGCAAACGTTTTTATGGCTCACGGATCGCCTATGTATCCCCGCTGCCCTTGCCGGAGCGTTCATCCGGTTTGGCAACTTGATGAACTCAGAAATTTTCGGCAAGCCCACCAACGTACCCTGGGCGTTCGTTTTTGTTCGCGACCATGAGTTTAGTCAGGTGCCCCGCCATCCAACTCAGTTGTATGAATCTTTATCCTGCCTGATCTTATTCGCGGTGTTGTTCTGGTTCTGGAAAACGTATCGCAAGCAATTGGCACCCGGTACGCTGTTAGGCATAGCCTTGGTCTGGGTATTTAGCTTACGGTTCGTCTGGGAATTCTTCAAAGAAAATCAGGTTGCTTTCGAAGACAGTATGCCCCTTAATGTGGGGCAACTCTTGAGCATACCGGCTATTTTAGTGGGCGCATTTCTGTTGCTGAGGAATTTTAGCAGACCAACTTTATTCATACCGGTAGCCTTAGTGCTCCAATCGACCAGCCTTTGTTACCGTTGCGAAAACACCTCACCCCTACCCGATTCGAGCCAGAATCATCAGTCTAGTTGGTCAACTAAGGGCGACCTACCAACGGCTAACCAACGAGGGGTCAAAGCAAGTTTTTCACAAGGTCACATAGCAAACCGGCAACAGCCTGATTTTCAAGTAAACCCCATAACACAACCACAGATTATCCCTGAGTCTCAAGCAGCATGAACACGATCAGACAAACTCAACCGGCTCCAGGTGATGATTACGGAACGCTGTACAAAGGCGGCTTCATTGTGCCAATCCTGATAATAGTTGTTGTAGTGGCTCTTTGGTGGTTTCTGAGGAAGCGTGAATGATTGTAGTTGACGTAAAACTGATTATATAACGTTACATGGACTACTTTTTTACCTACCAATTAAGTGCTGCTTTGATAACTAAGTGGCCTTTTTTGACTCCCCTGGGCTCATAATTAATTTGCATATCTCGCATCTCATAGAAGTCTTGAAGCCCGCTTTCAGCAACAACACCATGAAACTTAACCTGACTGTAGAGGTAAGTACTCGTTCGGAACGATACACTAGCACTATTATCAACTACCCCTTCTAGTCGATACCGGATAACTACAGGAGGGATAGTCTGTGCTGGAATTATAAATGTTTGAGCCTTTGACACGTCATCAATCATAAAATCCTTGTAAGGACCAATACTCCTATCGTTAGGGTCTGAGGAGAGCATGATAAACCCCAATATAAAGGCCATAGTGATGGGAATCAACGTCAGCATAATTCGTATAAACCCAGCTAAACCAGCCATAAAAGCCATAAACTGTTTCATCATTACAGATAATTCAACACAATTTGACTCATATAACAGATTTTAGCCGTTATCCAATGCGTATTTCTGTACTTTTTACCATCTTGCTTTCTGTATTTTTGAGTTGTGAAAGCAAAAAGAACGATAACCCTAAAAAGCTAGGTATGGCGAATTTTGCCCCTTTTGAGATTTATGAAAATGGAGGATCCTTTCGGATTAAGGCTGAAATTGAAAAGCTTCCCGAGTACATGGAACTGTTTGCAAGCCATGAATACGAGCCAAATGGCTACTGTTGGGAAAGCCATATCACTCAAATTCTGGAAAGAGAGAATCCAGATTTACTAAATCATATTGAGTTTGACCCAGAAGCGGGCGGCTTTTATGCTGTAGCTGACTCGAAAGAGAGCCAGCTAGATTTCATCAATACGCTGAGTCCGATTTTTCAAGACATGAGCAAACTTGAAAAGTACATTGGTTCAGCAGACCGGAGCCGGATTGACGATTAGTACATCTAGTTTTTGAACAAAAACTAGATGTACTAATCGTCAATCCGGCTCCATATTCACCCCCTCAAAACAACGGCTTCTTTTCATTAAGCTTTTTGGAGCGTAGTAGAGCTTCCAGGAAATAGTAATCGGCGTATATCAACGGCACATCAATTTCGGTGGTTTTGGAGCCGGTGCTGTGCAGCAGTAAAAAGCCGTGATTCTGTCCAACCGGCGACATGTAGTTTTTGGCCAGACTGGCCATAACCTGATCGGCTTTGGCTCGGTAACCAGCGTCGGCCTTGTAGGTGCTCAACTCGTACAGGGCGGAGGCCATCACGGTAGCGGCCGACACATCACGCGGTTCGTTCGGAATGCCCGGCGCGTCATAATCGTAATAGGGAACCAGATCGGCGGGCATGTGCGGGTGGTTGAGCATGTAGCGGGCAATGGCTTCGGCCTGCTTCAGAAAGTGCGGGTCTTTGGTTTCACGGTAGCACATGGTGTAGCCATACAAACCCCACGCCTGCCCACGCGACCAGGCCGACTCATGGCTGAAACCTTGGTGCGTGTTTTTCTTGAGCACCTGTCCCGTCAGTGTATCGTAATCAACCACGTGATACGAGCTGTTATCAGGCCGGTAATGATTCTTTATCGTCGTTTTGGCGTGGGTGACGGCAATTTTATAGAACGTCGAGTCGCCCGTCAGGCGGGTGGCGGCAAACAGCAGTTCCAGGTTCATCATGTTGTCGATGATGACGGGACACTGCCAGACTTCTTTGTGGTGATCCCACGAGCGAAGGATACCCGCAGCGGGCTTAAACCGCTTGATCAACGTTCGCGCGCCCTGAATAATAACGTCTTTATACGCTTTATCCCCAATCAGTCGGTAGCCATTGCCGTAGCTGCAATATAGTTTAAAGCCCATATCGTGCGTTCCGGCGTTCATTTTCTCGCGCTCCAGGTTGGCTGTAAAGGTCCTGGCTTTGTCGGCCCACTCCCGTTGACCCGTGTATTCGTAGAGGTACCACAATTCGCCGGGGAAGAAACCGCTGGTCCAGTCGCGGGCGGGTACCCGTTGTAAAGCGCCCGTTTTTTCGAGTGTTCTGGGTGACACCAGGGCAGGTTTGTTACCTGTGGTTTCCGCTGGTGCAGCAGCCATCTCTTTCAGCATAACCTGCGTTTGCTGTTCAGCCTGTTTAAAAACTGATTTGATCAGCGAATCAGGGACAAAATTGATCAGGAGGCCAGTGGCAATCAGCGCCGTGCCAATGAGTATACCGTTTTTCATGCGTTTGTTTGCGTGGGTTTAGTTTAGCCAGATGACCGGGTTACGAATCGGCAGGTTGCGTAACACTTCGTCTACTTTTGGGTCGTGATCCAGTTTCTTCCAGGTGTCGATCCACGGGTTCTGCTTAAAAGCGAGGGCGCCAAACACCAGAAACGGGTGGGCAACGGGCCAGTCGTTCCAGTACATTACGTCTGGTTTCAGTGGCCAGCTTGCCTTGTTTCCCACAAATGGATACAGATACGAAATACCTTGTTGAATGCCCCGCCCATCGGAAGTCTGGTAGGTCCACAGATTGTCGGTAGGAGTGGAAAGAATCTGACAGATCATTGTCATGGCATCGAGGTTGAAGAGCGAATACCCGTAGGGCTTGGTCCGACGAAGTTCCTGGGGGAAACTTCCATCTGCGGCCATCTGATCGGGTAGCAACACCGTTTTGTACCGGTTCCGACAAACGTTCATCAGAGAATCGTTCCCGGTTAGTCGTGCGAAAGCCGCCACCTGCATCACCCAACAGGTGCCGTGATTGTTTTTGGCGTTCATCTCATCCTTGCCGTATTGGTGCGTCGTCAGCCAGTTCAGGTAGTCAGCAAACCAGCGCCGGATAGCCGCTGTAGCTTTTTTATCAGCCGATTTGGCCTGTTCCATCACGCGGAGAGCCTGGGCAACTTCCATCAGGTGAATAGTGTCAATAATGCCGATTCCCCGTCCAGTAAACCGCCCTTTAATAGCCTGTGCATATAACAGCGATGGGTTCATGCGGGTGGCCGGGTCCACAAACCACGCGTTCAAGTGCCGAAATGCGTGCCGAACATATGTCTCATCACGGGTGATTACATAGGCCGAAGCCAGCGCACCAACCACCCGGCTAAACCGAATCATAGCTTGCCGGTGCGCACCGAAATTGTCGGGGTTCGTCAGGCCATCACGCTGAATGTAGGGCCCCTGACGGTTAGTTGAGTCGGGCCACCAGTAGTCGCCTTCCGAGAAAAAATCATGGATTCCGCCCGCACTTCTGGGCGACGACTGAGCCGTTACCGTAACAGGTTGCTGTTGCATCGCCCAACGGGCTTCGGTTATGATGTGGGGTTTCAGCGTGGTCAACACCCCTGCCCGATCAGGCGACTGTGTCCGAATGGGCATCACGCTTCCTGAACAAATTCCGACCAGGACAACGAGAGCGATATGGCTAGAAAGTAGGCGTGGCATGGGCAGCTTACAGCACAATGGACAGTATAAATACAAGGAGCGAGATGAGCAGCACAAGCGACCCAACTTCAATTAAGGACATCATAAATCTGTTTTTTTTCACCTCCCCGTTAGCTATCTGTTTTCACACTGCAAGTTTAGCATCGTACAATTTTTTCTCAATTACGTCTGATGTTCAAAAAGGAGGACAAACCGTTCAGTGGGGATCAAAAGCGTTCAAAGAGGTGGATAGATCGTTCGATTTAGATTATTCCCATATTTTCTATTCACATGCCTGCTAATATTGGGTCAATAAGACAAGTTTTAAGACCTCTCTATGGTTATGTGTAAAATTCTATCTACCAAATTCCTGCTTAAGGTGCTGTATGGATGGCTACCGCTCGTACTAATTACCAGTGCAGTGGTTGGTCAGACTGTTCCGCCAGGTGCGCCTACCGGTCAGGTGACCACCTATCGGTTTAACGGCCGGGTGCTCGATGAAAAAGGCGGGGGATTACCCGGCTCAACGGTTGTTCTAAAAAACGACGCCCGCACGGGTACCACCAGCGATGCCGACGGTAAGTTCTCGATCAACATTCCCACCGGTGGGGGTACATTGGTGGTATCGGCAATTGGCTATCTGGCACAGGAAGTCGCTATCACCAGCCAGACGACCCTCGACATCACGATGGCTCCCGACGTGAAAACGTTGAACGAGGTGGTGGTGGTTGGATACGGCACCCAGAAGAAAGAAAACCTGACGGGATCGGTTGCGGCCATTACAATTGACGAAAAAATCGCCAGCCGTTCGTTGACCAACGTATCCTCGGGTCTGTCGGGTCTGATACCGGGCCTGTCGGTGCAGCAATCGACCGGGCAGGCGGGTCGCAGTGGGGCCTCCCTTATTATTCGGGGGCTGGGCACGGTGAACGGTGCCGGGCCACTGATTGTCGTCGACGGTATTCCGGACGTGGACATCAACCGGATCGACATGAACGACGTGGCCAGTATCTCGGTACTGAAAGATGCCGCATCATCCTCGGTGTATGGATCGCGGGCAGCCAACGGCGTTGTGCTCATCACGACGAAAAACGGAACCCAGAACAAAAAACCGCAGATCAGTTATACCGGCACCTACGGCATTTCACAGCCAACCAACTTTTATAACTATTTCGACGATTACGCCCGCTCGCTAACTATGCACCTTCGTGCTTCGGGTGCGGGGGCATCTTCTACGACGTATCGCTACGGCACCGTTGAAGAGTGGATGTCGAAGAGCCTGATCGACCCGATAAAATACCCTAACACCAACTGGTGGGATGTGATTCTGCGCGACCATGGCAACATCCAGACACACAACCTGTCGGCTTCGGGCGGCAACGACCGGGCTAACTTCTACCTCTCGGCGGGTCTGCTAGACGAAAAAGGTATTCTGATCAACCACGATTACAAACGCTACAACACGCGCTTCAACCTGGATTATAAGGTAAGCGACCAGATCAAAGTGGGTATTCGGATGGACGGACAGTGGTCGAAACAGACGTATGCCAACCAGGAGGGATTAATTACCTACAGCGGTACTGCTGGTTACGACATTCGGTATGCCATTGCGGGTATTCTACCGCAGGAGCCATCGACCGGTCGATATGGCGGTATTATGGCCTACGGTGAAGATGCTTTTGCCGCCAACATGCTGTCTATTCTGAGCATCAACCACAACCTGCGCGACCGTCAGGAGCTAAACGCTAACTTGTATGGCGAGTGGACTCCCATTGCGGGTCTGACCGTTCGTGGCGACTACGGTTTGCGGTATTACAACCAGTTCACCAAAACTTACGCTGACCCAACTGATGCCTGGAACTTCCAGACAGACCAGATTGCCCGTAACCTGATTGCGCCTAGCGCCGGTATCGGCAACGCAGTAAACTCAGGCTACAAAACGCTGCTTCAGGGCCGCGTGACCTACAACCGGACCTTGTTTGGCAACCATCAGTTGAGCTTGCTGGGTGCCTACACCGAGGAATACTGGTTTAACCGGAACCTCTCGGCTAGTCGGCAGGATCGGATCAACCCCCTGCTGAGCGAAATCGACGCAGCCCTGACTACCACCCAGGCTGCTGGTGGCAACTCTGATGCGGAGGGCCTGCGGTCGGGTATCGGGCGGGTCAATTACACCATCAACGACAAGTATCTATTTGAAGCTAACGCCCGCTACGACGGTTCCAGCAAGTTCGCTCCGGGCTTCCAGTACGGCTTTTTCCCTTCTGCTTCAGCAGGCTGGCGCTTCTCCGAAGAGCCTTTCTTCAAGAAGTTTACGGGTGTACTGTCATCGGGTAAATTTCGGGCCTCGATCGGGAAACTGGGTAACAACTCGGGGGTTGGCCGCTACGAACAGCGCGACATCTTTAACCTGACCAACTACATTCTGAACAGTAAGATTGTGAAGGGTTTCAGTTCGGCCAAGATCATCAACGAAGATTTCTCGTGGGAAGAAACCAACGTGACCAACCTGGGGGCTGATCTGGTTTTTTTCGGCGGTCGGCTTTCTACCGAAATCGACTTGTACCAGAAAATGACTAAGGGTATGATTCGCCCGTCGTCGTTATCGTCGTTTTTATCAGGCTACAATGCTCCCCGGGTGAACATTGGCGAATTACGGAACCGGGGTCTTGAACTTAACGTGACGTACCGGGCCAAAATCCGGGATGCCAACGTGGGAGCCAACCTGAACATGGCGTTCAACAAAAACAAACTTCTTAAGTGGAATGAGTTTCTGTCAAAAGGATTTACGTACCTGAATCTGCCTTACCACTTTGCCTACAGCCGGGTGTCGACGGGTATTGCCCAGAGTTGGGAAGACATTGCCAGCGCACCCTATCAGGGCCAGTATTTCTCGCCAGGAGACATTTTGTACAAAGATTTGAACGGCGACGGACAGGTGAACGACGAAGATCGCGTTGCCCAACCCCAATTTAACCGCGATCAGCCCAGCGGCACCTACGGCCTCAACCTGTTTGGGAACTGGCGGGGTTTCGACGTGAGCGTGCTCTGGCAGTCGGCAACGGGCCGCAGAGACTATTGGTTGGAACCATTCAACCAGGTTAACATTCCCTCTGCCCGTAATGCATTTCAGGATTTTCTCTGGAACGATACCTGGAGCTTAGACAATCGGTCGGCGTCGTTACCTCGGCTTCTGACGGGCTCAGGCGGCAACAACCAGGCCGAATCGACTTTCTGGCTGGACAGCTTTAACTACCTGCGCCTTAAAAACATTCAGGCGGGCTATAACATCCCGAACAAACTGACGAGTCGCTTTGGCGTGAGTCGTCTGCGCCTGTACGTCACGGCCGAAAACCTGTTGACGTTCACGAAATACCGGGGTGTCGATCCTGAAAAAAGCACCAGCGTATCGGGAGCCGAAAACAACGACGATCCCTTCCCACTGCTCCGCTCGTTCTCGTTCGGCCTCAATCTCAATCTCTAATTCCGACCGTCAACCGGATACCTGTTATCCTGAAATTTATCATGAGACGTTTTTCTTATCTATTCATAGTGCTGGGGCTGTCGGTATTGACCGCAGCCTGTACTGAGGACCTGCTCGATCAGGTGCCCACTACCCAGCTTTCTTCCGATCTGTTCTGGAAAACCACCGACGACGCTGTCTTTGCGGTTAATGGTGTGTATGAAGCCAATCGCACCACCTTCGACCGCGATTATTACTTCGACGGAGCCGGTGAGTTTGTTCATACCCGTGGCACCAGCAACAACCAGGGTTCTTTTAGCCCTGGCGGCATTGGGTCGGCAACGAATGCCACCACAGGCGGCAACTTCGGATTTCTGTGGGGCGATTGCTACCGGGCTATCAACCGGGCCAATTATGTGCTTGGAAATATCGGTACGCTACGGGCTACCCTGAAAGCCCCCACCGATCTGGCCTTGATGGACCGGCTGGTTGGTGAAGTTCGCTTTATGCGCGCCCTCAATTATTTCCGCCTGATCGACCTTTGGGGCGACGTGCCTTATTTTTCTAAGAAACTAGACGGAAATACAGAGGCCTACTCGCTAAGCCGGACACCCCGTGCGGCCGTGAAAGATTCTATTCTGGCCGACCTGACTTATGCAGCATCTGTTTTGCCAGAGGTTTACACAGGCGACAACCTGGGCCGGGCCAATAAACTGGCCGCCTGGGCCTTCAGCGGCAAGGTGAATTTGTATTGGGCCTGTTGGATGAAAAACGACGGCAACACGGCGGAAGCTCAGAAGTATTACACAGCGGCTGCGGCTGATTTCAAGAAAATCATCGACAAAAATATCCCGCTGTTCCGCAATGGTGATCCCGGTCCGGCCGATAATCCAAACTACTGGCACCTGTTTCAGTACTTCAACGAATACGACCCCGAAGTGATTTTCTCGGTACAGTTTGGTGGACCACTGCTGAGCCAGGGTGAAGAGCTGATGCGTGACTTTGGCACCCGTAACACGGGTAACGCCCAGTGCTGGGTGGCTCCGACATACCGGTTAGCTAATCGCTATCAACTCGTGAGCACCGGCGATTTTGCCCCACCGCTGGTGTTGAGCCGTACAACTACTTTGCTTAACAGCGCTACCAACCCAAAATCGTATGTTGGCCGGGATTACCGGATGCGGGCTACGATGCTCTGGGATGAGCAGAAAATGTTGCGTCTGTCGACCGACGGACTTAACGTGCAGGACAGTATTCCGTTCCGCTTCGGTAGCCGCGATGGGGTTACGTATATCAACTACGATGGGGCTCCCGCTGGCTATATCTTCCGCAAATGGGTGCGCCAGTCGGGTGGTATCGGCCGTTCCGACGGACCACAGGACATCTATCTGATGCGCCTACCCGACGTGTGGCTGATGTACGCCGAAGCCGTAAACGAACTCACCGGACCCTCGCCCGAAGCCATTACCCTGCTGAACCGGATTCGTCGCCGGGGAAATTTGCCAGCACTGGCAGCGACTAAAACGGCGTCGAAAGCGGAGTTTTTCAAGGCCATCGAACAGGAGCGTATTGTGGAGTTGGTGGGCGAAGGCCACCGTTTCTTCGACATCCGTCGCTGGAAAAAGGCCGAAGAAATCTGGCCAATGCCATCGGGACAAGTGCTATTTGATAGCCAGGGAACCCGCATCCGTGATGAGTTTGTGAACGCCGATCTCCGCACTTACCAGCGGTACTACATTTTCCAGATCCCAACCAGCGAGATCGAAGTAAACTCAAAAATCACCCAGAATATTCCCTGGTTATAAGCTGAATTTGTCATCATCATGAAACGTTCTTTTTTATACATCTGCTTCGCATTAATAACCCTGACTGGCTTGTTTGCCTGTAGTCAGGATGAAACCATCGATGCTAATGGCCTGCTGATTACCCAACGGGCGCAGAGCTATATGACCTCTTTCGATCTGTTGGGGTCTGACCATCGTACTGTGTTGGTGAGTGGACTAACCAAGGTCGACACCACCGCCCTGACGGTAACAGCGGTAGCTAAGTTTGGCACCAACATGCAGCGGGTTAAACCATTTTGCAGCGTAGTAACCGATGCTATTGTCGAGCCTAATATGGGCGTTTGGACCGATTTTACGCAGGCTCAAACCTACACCGTTGTATCGGGAAACCGTAAGGTTCGCAAAACGTATACTGTAACGGTCACTCTTCAACAATAACTGCCATGCGCCATCATCTTTTTCCATTGATTCCGGCCATGGCCGTGTTGTTGCTGGCTGCCGGTTGTCAGCCGAGTGTAACGCCCGACAAACCGTTTCAGAATGATCTGCTCAAGAAAACGGTTGGGCCCGCTGTTGTGGGCGACCGCATCGAGTTTGCCTACGCCGTTGGCACCACCGAGGGCGACTTGAAAAACGTGAAAGCCGAAGCCAGCATTGCCGGTGGTGCAGGCACAGGGTTCAGTCGTTTTTCGTGGTACACCAACCGGAGTACGGGCGTTGATCAGCCACTACAGACAGCTACGGATACTGTTACCAATGGAGCCGTTTCGACCGCCAATATTCTCGATGTAGCTACCAACAAGGCCGTTACACTTCGGTATTACTACTATCCAACTGCCGACACCAAGGGCAAAGACGTTTCGTTCCGGTTCAGTGGCACGTCGTCGACCGGAGCCGAAGTAAGTTTTCAGTCGCCCTCGTATCGTATCAGCAATATGGATATGAAGCGGACCATTGTGCTGGCCGACGGCGCCAAAGCGTACGTGTCGCTCGCCGACATGACCGCTTACACCAAAGCCGAGGTGGAACAGAACAACCTGGCCAGCAAAATCGACTTTGTGTACATCTATCGGGCAACGCTCGGAACAGGCAACTTTGCCTTCGGTCATGCGCTCGTGTCGCCTTCCAACCCAGACTACCTCAAAGACGTGACGCTCCCAACGGGCTTGGCTAAACCACGTACGGCCATCGACAAACGGGTCGACGTGAAAGACGCTCAGTTGCGCGGTACGGCCGGTTTCGATGTGTTTATCGATGACATCGACCTGCAACAAACCACCTTTACCAAAGCTGCTGACTACGCCTACGGGCTTGCCGCTGACCAGGGGGCTTTCGTGAAAACAGCCGACGGTGCTTACGCTGCTTATGTGTACGTCAACGCAGTGAACAACACGGCCAAGACAATGACCGTGAGCATTAAGCGGCTGAAGTTGAACTAAGCAACTGTAAACCTCTAAGTTCTCAAACACCTTACAGGTTTGTTAAAAACCAACAGCACTATCGCAGGCTGAACGGCTCTACGATAGTGCTGTTCTAGTAAAACTCCCTCAACTAATGACAAAACGGCAACCATACCAAACCCTTTGGATTTGCTTTCTTCTCACCGTTTTAACTGGCAAACTGGTTGCTCAGCCAGTGAATAGGCCGACGACATTCATGTTGAACGCCGGGCTTCTACAGGCTAACAAGGAGAAAATCCGTCAGGGCGATCAGGCTCTACAGACTGCCAAACGAAGCCTGCTAGCGGCAGCTGACAAAGCTTTGACAAAGCCCGCTCACTCGGTTGTCGAGAAAAAGAAGACTCCTCCCAGTGGCGACAAACACGATTACATGAGCGTTGGCCCGTACTGGTGGCCTGACTCGACCAAAGCAAACGGTCTGCCTTACATCCGAAAAGACGGCCAAATCAACCCCGAACGCTTTTCCGTTGAGGACGAGACGTATTTAAAAAATCTGTGCGAAAACGTACAGACGCTTGCCGTGGCCTATTACTTCTCCGACGACGAGAAATACGCCCAGAAGGCTGCGGAACTCCTGCAGGTCTGGTTCCTGAACCCCGACACCAAAATGAACCCGAACCTGAATTATGGCCAGGGGATTCCGGGTATCACCGAGGGACGCGGAATCGGATTGATCGATACGCGCTCGCTGGCCAACCTGGCTGATGCCGTTCAGTTGCTGAAGGGGTCCAAAGCTTGGTCAAACCAGGATCATATCGCCTTGCAGGGCTGGGTTAAGCAATTTATGGACTGGATGCTGACGAGCCCCGTTGGAAAAGACGAGGAAGACGAGCACAACAACCACGGCACCTATTATGATTTCCAGACGGTTGCTTTCGCCCTGTTTCTGGATAACAAAGCACTGGCCAAACAAATGTTGGAGCAGAAAACCCTGAAGCGTATTCAGAGCCAGTTGAAGTCCGACGGGAGCCAGCCGCACGAACTGGCTCGGACGCTCTCGTGGAATTACTCGGTCATGAACCTGCGTGGCTTTTTCGGATTGGCGCAATTGGCCGAAAACGTTGATCTGTACCTCTGGAATTACGAAACGCCCGATGGCAAAAGCCTGAAAAAAGCGTTCCTATGGCTCGAATCGTACGCCGACGGTGAGAAGAAATGGGAACACCAGCAGATTAAACCCCGGCATCTTGAGGAGTTTACTGACCTGGAAGCCGTGGCACGACTGAAGTACGGCCTCAGTCAGGGGACTACGGCACCCAACGACAGCTTTTTTGTTCTGACTAACTCGTTGTTTTAAATACTGAAATTTCCAGGACATATCAAAGATGATACTCAAATACCCTTCATGTTTACATACTACTCACTACAAGAATAAGTAGAATTACTATAAATAAACCACAAGTAGACTAGAAAACGGGGGTAAGTTCCTTAGCTTTGGTGAATCCGTAAGCTGTTGTCCTTCCTGTATGATCCGTTTTGTCTTGCTTGTGCTTCTGATTAATTCGGTGATGCCGGGGTTTGCCCAGTCGTCTTTTTCACCCCATACACCTGCAAAAAAGTCTCCTCAATACCCCCTTGCCAATCAGTTTGAGCACCTATCCGTTACGGATGGATTGTCCAGCAATACAGTCAATTGTATTCTCCAGGACCGGAACGGATTCATGTGGTTCGGTACCAATGCTGGCCTGAATAAATACGACGGCTCAGCGTGCATCGTCTTTAAACCAGATCCTGCCCATTCCGGTACTAGTTTTCAAAATGGGAATATCTCGGGTCTGTGCGAGGGGAACCAGAACCAATTATGGGCCATTACGGAAGGGGGTGGTTTGCATGAAATTAATACCCAGACGGGCGCTATAACTCATCATCCTATTCGAGCAGTCAAAGCCAGCCAGTGGAGTCATCAACTGTCTATTTGTAAAGATAGCCAGAGCATGATTTGGATCAGTACGTTTGCAGGCCTGGCCCGCTATGATCCCGCCCGACATCACTTTACGCTATATCCGGCACCTGACCCTGACGTACAGGTTGTTACCGCTTTTGAAGATCGTCAGCACCGGTTTTGGGTAGGTACATTACGAGGGCTGTATCTACTGAACCGGGCGACGGGGCAGTTTACGCTGGTACCCGTTTCGGGCGTTGCCGACAACCGGCCGTTTATCCTCTCCCTGTATCAGGATAATCAGAATCGTCTATGGGTAGGCACAGCTACGGAAGGCTACAGCATGCTCCGGCTCAACCTGCACCAGAAGCCCTGGCGTTTGGTGCCTTATAACCCTGGCGGACAGCTTAACCCGTACATCTGGCGCAATACTATCCATCAGGATTCAACGGGGATTCTGTGGGTAGGAACCACCAACGGGCTGCAGGCCATCGATCTGACCAGTGAAGCCGTTGTCACGTACCATACCGATCCAGCTCTGTCGAAGGGATTAGCCAGCAGCAATGCCCAGGCAGTGTACCATGATCGCAACGGAATGATTTGGGTTGGCACCGATAACGGCATCGACCGACAGGCGATCAATACCAAACCATTCAAAACGTATCGGGTAAAGCCCAACGAACGAATGTCGGTTGTGCCCGAGAACAAAGTCAATGCGTTGGTCTACGACGGTCGGGGCCAGCTTTGGTTCAGCACTTCAACTACGGTATATCGCTTGTCGGCAACGCGGAAGCAATTGGTCACTGTACCGCCGAACCAACTGGGCTCGACTAAAGCACACAACAATACTGTAAATGCCTTATATGCTGATGGCTCGACGGATGTGTGGTTCGGCACGACGGATGGCCTGTATCATTTCGACCAGAAGACGGGGCAGTATACCGGTTACCCGTGTGCGTTTCCGGTTCAATTTATTTCCGTCCAATACCTTAACCGTAAACCAACCGACATTCTCTGGGTTGGCGGAGAAGGCGGCATCGCGACCTTCAATCCGGTTACCCATCAGTACCAGTACTATCTGTACACAGAAGGTAAGGCTAATGGGCTGACCAGCAGAGCTATTAATGGATTATTAGCCGACCGACAAGGGCAGGTATGGGTGTTGTTTAGTCAGCTGGGACTGGGTCGGTTCAATCCCCGAACAGGTCAATTTGTCCGTCATCAGGCCGGCTCGAAAGGAACGTTGAGCAGCAACGATGTACAGTCTATTTACGAAGATAATTTTGGGGTTATCTGGGTTGGCACGCACGAGGGAGGGCTGAACCGATTCGACCCCGAAATGGGTACGTTTACGGTAACTTCGCACCAGGATGGGATTCCCGGCACCACTATAGTTGGTATTACCGGTGATCAGTCGGGGCGGCTCTGGCTCAGCACCGATAAGGGCATTTGCCGGTATGATACCAACAGCAGGGCGATTCACAGTTACGAAGTAACCGATGGTCTGCCCAGCAATCAGTTTCTGCAAAACGCCGTTTTCCGGCAACCCAATCAGCTTTTTTTCGGCAGTCAGAACGGCATTGTCCAGTTCGACCCGGAGCAGATTCACGACAACATCCGCCCGTTTCCGGTCCGTATCACTGAGCTAAGCGTACTGGATAAGCAACGCGTACTCACCGACAGCGTGGTTCGCCTGACCCACGATGAAAATATGGTATCGATTGGGTTTGCTGGCCTTTCCTACGAGCAGCCGGTGCAAAACCAGTATGCTTATCAGCTCGTGGGCATCAACCCCAACTGGGTGCAAAACGGGAATCGGCATGTGGCCACCTTCACCAGCCTGCCACCGGGTCGGTATACGTTCCGGGTGAAAGCCGCCAACAGCAACGGATTCTGGACTCCCAACCAAGCCTCCATTCAACTGCTTATTCTGCCGCCCTGGTGGGCCACCTGGTGGGCCTACGGTCTCTACGCACTGCTGGCCGGTGGAGCCATTTGGGGGTATATCCGATTTTACACGAACCGGATTCGGCAGCAACAGGAATTGGTAATGAACCGCCGGGAAGCCGAACAACTTAAAACGGTTGATGAGTTGAAGTCCCGCTTTTTCTCCAACATCACCCACGAGTTCCGCACGCCCCTTGCGCTGATCATTGCCCCGGTCGAGAAACTGCTTCAGGAAAACCGCTTCGACCGGCCCATGCTCACCACCGTCCAACGCAATGCCGAACAACTTCTACGGCTTATCAATCAACTGCTCGATCTGTCCAAACTGGAAGGTAACTACATGGCCGTTTCGCTCCGGCAGGGCAATGTTCGGGAGTTCATCAACCATATCGTTACCGTTTTCCGGCGGTCGGCTGAGCAGAAAGGCGTAACGCTGAGCTGCGATGTGGACATATTTCCAGCGCAGGAACACGTTTTCGACGCTGATAAATGGGAGAAAATCCTGACCAATCTCCTGTCGAATGCACTCAAGTTTACCCCGGCGGGTGGAGCGGTGAGCCTGACTGGTACGCCCGTCTGGACGGCTAACACCCTGTCGGGGATGCAGATCCAGTTGGTCGATTCAGGAGTAGGCATCAGTGATGATCAGTTACCCCACATTTTCGACCGCTTCTATCAAGCTGACACATCCAGTACGCGTCACTACGAAGGAACCGGCATTGGCCTGGCGCTGGTGAAGGAACTGGTCGATTTGCTGGGTGGTATCATCACCGTGCAGAGTCAATTAGCCGTAGGGACTACCTTCCAGTTAATGCTGCCCGTTCAGCCTGTATCGGCAGCGGTCAACGCCCCTCCCCTACGCTGGTCGGAGCCAACCCAACCAGCCCCTGCATCAACGGTTTCGCCCATACAAGCGCTGTCTGGCGCACATCCAAATGAGCCTCTTCCGCTCCCCAGTATCTTAATTGTGGAGGACAACGACGAGTTGCTCGAGTTTCTGGTGGGCGAACTGGCCAGCACTTATCAGGTGTTGCAAGCCGGTGATGGCGAAGCGGGCTGGGCCTTAACCCAAAGCGAGCTGCCTGATGTGGTGCTGACCGATGTGATGATGCCCCGCATGGATGGTCACGAACTAACCCGGCTCATTAAAAGCAACTCTGACACCGACCACATTGCGGTGGTGATGCTGACGGCCAAATCAGCCCAGCAGAGTCGCTTGGATGGTTTGCAAAAAGGAGCCGACGATTACCTGTCGAAACCCTTCAGTGTGGCCGAGTTGCACCTGCGGCTGCACAACCTGATCACCCGACAGCAAAAACTGGGAGATCATTACCGGAAACAGTTTTCCCTGCCCGGTATCAGCACCGCTTCGCCCGAAAACTCGCATACTGAACAAGCAGCCCCGGTAGTAGCCGACCCATTTCTACAGCGCATTTACTCCCTGCTGGAAGGCAACCTAGACGACCCTTCGCTCAATGTCGATTGGCTGGCTGGTCAGTTGGCCATGAACCGCAAAACCCTGTATCGCAAAGTGCAGACCGTCATTCAACTTCCACCGGCCGAGTTGATTCGAAATTATCGACTACGAAAAGCGGCCGAGTTGCTCCGTTCTGGTCACAATGTTGCCGAAACGGCCGATCTGGTTGGGTTCAGTACACCGTCTCACTTCGGGTTGGTCTTCAAAGAAGTCTACCAGCAAACACCCACTGAATTCATTGCCAGCGGGGTTGGGTAAACACAAACGAAGCACGATGTCGTCCCAATGGGACAAAAAAAACGCCTATAAACGGGCGTTTTTTTTGTTTCAGGCCAAAATGTCCCCAATCCGATGATGAGTGCCCCCAATTGGAGAGCGCAAGAGGGAAGAATACTCAACCTTTGATACCATGTCAGAGGGGGTCTATTTCCACACCTCCTCAAGAGTTTCTAACCTGCTTTCAAACCAACCAAACGGTTTGACTCAATCCCAATCTCCCCATGATTAAACGAATTACCTTCTTTTCTGTAGTGATGCTGATGGCTGGCCTGATGGCTGCTACTCCTCCAAATAGCAAACCCGGTAAGTCTCGGCATCGTCTGGCCCGAAACACCGTTAAGGTGACAGCCCCGAAAACGCCCTTCATCGACCGGCAGAATATGAACCTCGCCGTGAAACCCGGTGACGACTTTTACCAGTATGCCAATGGCGAATGGCTGAAGAAAAACCCCGTACCGGCGTCAAAAACCAGTTGGGGAAGTGGCATGATCCTGTACGAGAAAAGCCTCAATGCCATGAAATCACTGCTCGAAGAAGCTGCCCAAAACCCCGGCAAAGGACGGTTGCACCAGATGGTGGGCGATTTCTACGCCAGCGGCATGGATAGTCTGGCGATTGATCAGAAGGGCTTCGACCCTATCAAAGCCGACCTCGCCCGCATTGAACAAGTAAAGAACAAAGCCGACCTGATGAACGAAATTGCGTATCAGCGCTCCCAGGGAAGCACCATGTTTTTCTCAATGTATGTGGCGCAGGATAGTCGAAACGTCAGTAAGTACGCGCTTCAATTTGTGCAGGGAGGCATTACACTGCCCGACCGGGATTATTACCTCAAAAACGACCCACGCAGCCAGAAAATCCAGGATGCTTACCGGGATAACCTGACCAAAATGTTCGCCCTGATTGGCGAAGAACCGGGCCGGGCCGCTACCAACGCCGACGCGATTTTTATGCTGGAAACAGCCCTGGCCAACGCACAAATGACCCGCGTAGAGTCCCGCGACCCTATTAAAACGTATAACAAACTGACGGTGGGCGATTTCTCGAAGCAAACGCCCGGCATTAACTGGCGTGAGTGGATGCCCAAAATGGGCATTCCTGTACAAGACACGGTGCTGGTTCAAAGCCTGTCATTCTATCACGCTGTGGATAGTTTACTGACAGCAACCCCTGTAGAGGCCCTCAAAGTGTACATGCGCTGGAACCTGCTTAAAAACGCGGCTCCGTATCTGAGTACGTCGTTTGTGAACCAAAACTTTGCGTTCAACAAGGTGCTGTCGGGTCAGAAACAATTGACACCCCTCTGGCAGCGCAGAAGCAGACTGATCGACCAATCGCTGGGCGAACTGTTGGGACAACTCTATGTGCAACAGTCTTTTAAGCCGGAAGCCAAGCAGCGAATGCTGGTGCTGATTGATAATCTCGAAGCCTCGTTCAAAGAACATATCAACGCCGTCGATTGGATGACTGCCAACACCCGGAAACGCGCCTTAACTAAGCTCAGTGCGTTTAAGCGTAAGATTGGCTATCCCGATAAATGGAAAAATTACGAGGGCGTAACCATCCGGCGCGACGATTTATACGGCAATGTGCTGGCGACCAACAAGTGGTGGTACACCGACAATCTTAGCCGACTGGGCAAACCCGTTGATAAAACAGAATGGTTAATGACCCCTCAAACGGTGAACGCTTATTACATGCCCGTGAACAACGAAATCGCGTTTCCGGCGGCTATTCTACAATTTCCGTTCTTCGATGCGGAAGCCGACGATGCAGTTAATTACGGTGGTATCGGTGCCGTGATTGGCCACGAAATGACCCACGGTTTCGATGATCAGGGCCGCCAATACGATGCCGATGGAACCCTGCGCGACTGGTGGACCAAAGACGATGCGGCCAATTTTACTAAACGCGCCGATAAAGTAAAAGAGCAGTTTTTTGGCTTCAAAGTACTGGATTCGCTTAAGGTGAACGGCCAACTGACACTAGGAGAAAACCTGGCCGACCTCGGCGGTCTGTCCATTGCCTACGATGCGTTTAAGAAGACGAAACAGGGCCAGGGTAAAACCAAAATCGACGGGTTCACACCCGATCAGCGGTTTTTTCTGTCGTGGGCGCAGGTTTGGCGGGCCAACATGCTGCCCGAATCGCAGGCGCAACAACTCCTGACCGATCCGCACGCCCCCGATCAGTTTCGCTGCAATGGACCGCTAACCAACCTGGATGCCTGGTACAAAGCCTTCGATGTGCAACCGGGCGATAAAATGTATAAGACCCCTGATCAGCGGATTAAGGTCTGGTAGTAAAAACTGCCGTGCGGGTAAGATCTGGCTACTGGCTGGGGTTGGAAAGAGTGATCAACTATCCCGAAGGTGCCGGACTTACCCAACACACAACTTATTACTTCAGCTTACCGGACTCCAATTGAGTACCTTGGCTGTTCTCCTTCCTCTTGCCACCAAATCCATGCCGCGACTTTTACTAGTTTTCCTTCTCTTAGTAGCGTATAGTTCAACCTTTGCTCAACCCAAAGCAGGGCAAGCCCGCTTGGATTCGCTATTGGCCGAATTGCCCCGAGCCAAACCCGACACCAACCGGGTTAAGCTGCTGTATTGGATAAGTTATTCCTATTCCG
The DNA here is from genome assembly GCF_028867935.1 of Flavobacterium sp. SUN052. GTDB lineage: Bacteria > Bacteroidota > Bacteroidia > Flavobacteriales > Flavobacteriaceae > Flavobacterium. The sequence goes on along the minus strand of NZ_JAPQNS010000018.1, from coordinate 93,892 downwards.
ACATTAACCCCAACGAAGGGATCAACTATGCCAACCAGTCATTGGTACTAGCCCGGCGATTGACCTGGAAAAAAAGGATGGCAGACGCTTATTTTATTCTTGGAAATATTTACGCAATTAAGTCTAATTATCCCCAGGCCCTGACGGCTTATTTAAGTGGCTTGAAAATAGCGGAAGAAATAAAAGACCAAAAAGGGGTTAGTGTCTTAACAGGCTGTGTGGGGATCATTTACCATTACCTGGCCAATTATCCCCAAGCCTTAGCCAACTATGAAAAAGCCCTGAAAAGCGCCGAGGAATTGGGCAATAAAGGCGACGTAGTAATTTGGCTGAACAACGTAGGTGAAGTATACAGCGAACAAGGTGAGTATGCCAAAGCGCTGGACTACCATCTAAAATCGTTGAAACTAAATGAAGCGATGGGGTTTCGAGGTGCTCCTAAAGAAATGAATTTCGACAACGTGGGCCTGGCCTATCTCAACTTGGCCGATTATTCCAAAGCCCTAGCCTATCTGCAAGACGGGCTAAACCTAAGTAAAGCAAATAGAAATAAGCGCACATTAGTAACAAGTTATAACAACCTTAGTAAGCTGTATTTGAAAATTGCCACGGACAGCAACGCCACTTTCTTAACGACACTGTTAAGGGGTGATAAAGCCAGTACGTTAAAAAAAGCCAGCGCCTATATTGACAGTGCCGTCGTGCTGGCAACGGAACTGGGCGATCTAGACTTCTTATATCGAGCCTATCAAACCCGGAGTCAGATCCAGGAAGCGCTGGGTGAGCCACAGGCTGCCTTTGCCAGTTTCAAGGACTTTATCAAAACCAAAGAGCTGATCATTAACCAGCAAAACACCAGCAATATTGCGGCAGCTACTCTTCAGTACGATTTCGACAAAAAAGAAACGGCTTTCAAATTCGAACAACAGCTCTCAGCCGTGCAACTTCAACAGCAAAAACAACAACGAACCTATTTGCTGGGAGGTATAGGATTGCTAGGTGTGTTGTTGGGCTTACTGGTCTTTGGCTATACTCAAAAGCAAAAGGCGAATACGGTCATTCATCAGAAAAGCCTTCAGTTAGAGCAATCACTCGCTGAGCTGAAAGCCACCCAAACCCAGCTCATCCAGAAAGAGAAAATGGCCAGTCTGGGTGAGTTAACAGCGGGCATCGCCCACGAGATTCAAAACCCCCTGAACTTCGTCAATAATTTCTCGGAAGTATCGGCTGAGCTGGTCACCGAGTTGAAAGATGAACTCGACCGGGGCGATACCCAGGAAGCCAAAGCCATTGCTGACGACCTCGCCCAGAACCTGCAAAAAATTCACCACCACGGGGGCCGGGCCTCGGCCATTGTCAAGGGCATGCTCGAACACTCCCGCACCGGCACGGGCGAGAAACGCCCCACCGACCTCAACGCTCTGGCCGATGAATACCTCAAGATTGCCTTTCACGGTTTGAGGGCCAAAGACAAGGACTTTAACGCTGACCTGAAAACGAACTTCCAGGTTGACTTAGGGCGCATCGAGGTGGTTCCCCAAGAGCTGGGGCGGGTGTTGCTGAATCTCTACAACAACGCTTTTTACGCCGTCAACGAAAAACAGAAACTCTCCCCGGCTGAGTATGAGCCGAAGGTGACAGTCAGCACCAGGCAGGTCAATGGGCAGGTCGAGATTCGGGTGAGCGACAATGGCACGGGCATAACTGACGCGGTAAGGGCCAAGATATTCCAGCCCTTTTTCACCACCAAGCCCACCGGCGAAGGAACGGGCTTAGGGCTGAGCTTGAGTTATGACATTATCACTAAGGGCCACGGCGGCAATTTGATAGTTGACAGTGTTCCGGGCCAGTTCACCGAATTTATCATAACGATCCCAGCCAACAGAAACGCTTAACGCGAGCATTTTTTTCTTCTTACAGGCAAAATGTCCCCAATTCGATGATATCTGCCCCAAATCTGACAGGGCATTAATGTGCGAAGGCTGAGCTTTGTGATAAATAGAACACGGATTATACCCTCTCTACCCTTCATTCCAATGAAACACGTCTTCCCACTCTGTTTGTCCATGCGTACTTGTCTGCTGCTGTTATTCGTCGCCTGCGCTCCACTGGCCTTTGGTCAAACACCTGCCCCGTCGCCCCCCGGTTTTCAGTCCTTATTGACAGGGTATTATGAGGATTTTTTGAAACTGAACCCGACAACGGCTTCGGTCATGGGCGATTACCGCTACAACGATCAACTAGGAAACCCCTTCAGCCAAACCTACCGCGATCAGATGAAGCGTTTATACACGCGGTATCTGGATGGGCTGAAAGCTTATGACGAGAACCAACTGGGTGAGCGGGATAAGCTCAACTGCCAGATTTTTCGCTACGACCTAACCACTAAGCTGGCAGCGATGGAATTTCCGGCGCATCTGACGCCCATGAATCAGATGTGGGATTTTCAATCAAATTTTTCGCTACTCGGTTCAGGGGCTAGTGTTCACCCGTTTAAGTCGGTGAAAGACTACAACGATTTTCTGAAACGAATCAATGGCTTTGTCGCGCTGACCGATACCGCCATTGCCAATATGCGGACGGGGATGGCGCAAAACTATATGCAGCCGAAGGTGGTAATCGCGAAAGTATTACCCCAGATAAAAGCGATGCTCGTTGACGACGTGACGAAAAGTGTTTTTTACAAGCCGGTACAAACGATACCAGCCACCTTCTCCGCCGAAGACAAACAACGCCTGACAACGGCCTATACCACCGCCATTACGCAGCAGATTATACCTGCTTACCGTCGGCTCTACACGTTCCTCCAGAACGAGTATCTGCCCCGGTGCCGCGAAACGGTTGGCCTTGACGCGATACCTAACGGCAAAGCGCAGTATGCGTACTTGGTTAAATCGTGGACAACGACGAACATGACACCTGATGAGGTGCATACCCTGGGGTTGAGCGAGGTAAAACGGATTCGGCAGGCGATAGAAGGTATCCGGCAGCAGGTGGGTTTTACCGGCGACCTGAAAGCGTTCTTTGCCTACCTCAATACGGACCCCAAATTCTTTCCGTATAAAACGGATGAGGCCGTATTGGCTGGGTTTCAAACGATTTACCAGACCATGAAGCCCCAGTTACCGAGTCTGTTCAATATGGTCCCGATAACAGCCTTCGAGATTCGTCCGATCGAGAAGTACCTGGCTGCATCGTCAGCCGCTCATTATATGCGGGGCACACCCGACGGCTCGCGCCCCGGCGTTTTTTATTTCCCTGTGCTCGATGCGACCAAATTCAGTTACTGGGATATGGAAGACCTGTTTCTGCACGAGGCCATTCCGGGTCACCACTACCAGATTTCACTCCAGAACGAAAACACCGCCCTGCCTGCCTTTCAGAAAATTGGTAGTTACGGGGCTTACATTGAAGGCTGGGGGTTATACGCCGAGAGTCTGGGGAAGGCGCTGGGTCTTTACACCGATCCTTTCCAGATGTTAGGCTATTACGTGGGGGAAATGCACCGGGCCATCCGGCTGGTAGTCGACACGGGCATTCATCAGAAAGGCTGGACGCGCGAGCAGGCCATTCAGTACAGCTTAGCCAACGAACCCGTCAGGGAGGCTGATGCTATTCAGGAGATAGAGCGCTACATCGCCATGCCGGGGCAGGCGGTTTCTTATAAGATTGGCGAGTTGAAAATCAGGACCCTGCGCCAAAAGGCGGAGAAAGCCCTGGGTACTCGGTTCGACATCCGGTCCTTCCACGATCAGGTGCTGAAAGACGGGGCGATGCCCCTGGCCATTTTTGAGACCAAAATGGATAGCTGGATTAAGAGCCAGTAGGCCATCGCCAAAAAGAACTAACAGGCATCATTATATCCGGGTCAACGGCAGTCAATTTGCCGCAGACAAGCCGTCGGCGGACTGGGTGTATTCTCTCAATCGTTCAACTATTTATCGTCCATGAATCAAATCTATAAAATTCTAGCATTCAGCTTGTTACTACCAACACTGGCGGTATCTCAGAACCCAAAAAAGAAAGATTATTTGGTCACGCTAACCACCGATTTCGGCACGGCACATCTGGTTTTTTTTCAAGATACGCCCCTGCACCGGGCTAACTATATCAAGCTCATCGACCAGCATTATTTCGATGGGTTGCTGTTTCATAGGGTCATCCCGCAGTTTATGATCCAGTCCGGCGACCCTACCTCGCGCACCGCCGTAGCCGGGCAACCCCTGGGCGAGGTCGACAACGGGACGCTGATCCCGGCCGAGATTCGGCCCGAACGGTTTCACTACCGGGGGGCCATCGGAGCGGCCCGCGACAAACGGCCCGACAAAGCCTCGAGCGACAGCCAGTTTTACCTGGTCCAAGGACTCGTCTGGACCGATTCGTCGCTGAACGACCAGCTTGAACACGGGCTAAAATGGGGCGAGCGCCGGATACCGGGGGGCCGGGTACCGACCCAAGACCAGCGGCAAGTGTATAAAACCGTCGGCGGAACCCCGTACCTAGATGGAGCCTTTACGGTCTTTGGCGAAGTGATCGACAATCTGGCCGTCATCGACAGCATTGCCAAACAACCCCGCAACCCCGCCGACCGCCCCCTAACCGACCGCCGATTGTCCATGTCGGGCCAGTGGATGAAGAAAAAGAAAATCACCAAACTCTACGGATACAGGTATTAGTCATTCAGAGCAAAGCGTACCAACTCAATTCCAATTCTCCAATGAACAAACAACTTACCTTCCTTGCACCGGTTACGCTGATGGTTTCCCTAATGGCCGCTACGTCCTTCGCACAAGTAGCTGTTACCCAGCAACGCCAGAATCCATTTTTGTCGCCTTACCAGACGCCACACCAAACGGTACCCTTCGACAAGATAACCAATGCCGATTACCTGCCTGCCCTTCAGGAAGCACTGGCTCAGGGCCGGAAAGAGGTAGAGGCCATTGTTAAAAATCCCGACAAGCCCACGTTTGCCAATACAGTCGTGGCCCTTGACCGCTCCGGCAGTTTGAAGAGACAAATTACCCAGGTCATGTTCAATCTGAATGAATCGGAAACGAGCCCGGAACTTCAAAAGATTGTGAAAGAAGCATCGCCCATACAGACAGACTATGCCAATGATATTAACCTCAATCCAACTCTTTATGCCCGGGTTAAATCGGTTTACGAGCAGCGTGACCGGCTGAAACTAGACCCGGAAAGCAGCATGTTGCTCGAAAAGACGTACAAGCTGTTTACCCGTAATGGCGCGAATCTGGATGCAGCGGGTAAAGAACGGCTTCGGGCTATCGACAAGGAGCTAGCGCAGTTATCGCTGGAGTTTGGCGAAAATGTGCTGAACGAAACCAACGAATTCAAGATGGTTGTAACCGACGAGAAAGATCTGGCCGGTTTACCCGATTTCGTCCGTGATGCGGCCAAAGCAACTGCGAAAAAGAAGGGCCAGGAGGGATACGTATTCACTTTACAGGCACCCAGCTACGGGCCGTTCATGCAATATGCCGACAACCGCGCCCTTCGCCAGAAGCTGTACATGGCCTTTAACGCACGGGGGTATCACGGCGACAAAAACGACAATTCGGCCAACATCGGCAAGATGGTAAATCTGCGCTACGAACGGGCAAACCTGCTGGGATACAAAACCCACGCCGATTTTGTGCTGGAGGAACGAATGGCTGGTTCGCGCGAAAAAGTGCAGAGTTTTCTGGATGAGCTGGTCACGTATGCCCGCCCGGCTGCCGAACGCCAGCTAGTGGAACTCACCACCTATGCAAAGGCGCACGGCTTTACGGACGATAAGCTGCAAAACTGGGATAACAACTACTACGCCGAGAAACTGAAAAAGGAAAAATATGACCTCGACGATGAGACGCTCAAGCCTTATTTCAAGTTGGACAATGTTCTGAATGGAGCTTTTGCGGTAGCCAATAAACTCTACGGCATCACGTTCAACGAACGGACCGATATTCCGGTCTATAATTCGGAAGTAAAAACCTTCGATGTATTCGACAAGGACGGTAAATTTCTGGCTGTGTTTTATGGCGATTACTTTCCCAGAGCGGGCAAAAGTGGTGGTGCCTGGATGTGGATTTTCCAGGGCCAGAATATTCAGAATGATCAGAACATCCGGCCTCAGGTCGTTAACGTCTGTAACTTCACCCGTGCCACACAGACCAAGCCATCGTTGCTGACATTCAGGGAAGTCACGACCCTCTTTCATGAGTTTGGTCACGGCCTGCATGGTATGCTGGCCAACGGTACGTATGAGAGCTTGTCGGGTACGAACGTACCCTGGGATTTTGTTGAGTTACCTTCGCAGGTGATGGAAAACTGGTGCTACGATCCCGAAGCACTCAAACTGTTCGCCAAACACTACCAGACCGGTGAGGTAATCCCCAACGAACTGATTGAGAAAATTCGGGCAAGTCAGAACTTTATGGCGGGCCTGGCTAACCTTAGGCAACTTCGTTTTGGCCTGATTGATATGTACTACCACGGTCGGAAGCCAATGGGTGAGTCCATTGGAGCGGTAGAAAATAAAGTTGATTCGGTGGCGAATCTGTTTCCACATGTTGACGGGATAGCGTTCAGTCCGGCTTTCACGCACATTTTCAACGGAGGCTATTCGGCTGGCTTTTACAGCTACAAATGGAGCGAGGTGCTGGATGCGGATGCCTTCGAGTTTTTCAAGGAAAAAGGGGGACTGGACAATAAAGCTGCCGCCGATAGCTTCCGTAAAAATGTGCTGGAGAAAGGGGGTAGTGAAAAGCCAATGGAACTCTATAAGAAGTTTCGGGGCCGCGAACCATCGCCCAAAGCCATGCTGCGACGAAGCGGTTTGATCCTGTAAAGAGTCTCAACAAACCAGTGAAGGAGACATCAAAGCGTATCTGGCCTGACTGGATTCGAGACCAAGTTCAACCAGGTGCTGGAAGGCCTAAAAATCAGGGAACAAAAAGGCATTGTACCACCGAAGTTCGTGATCAAACGAGTAATTGACGGGTTCAATCGCTTCACAAATTTGTTCGTCTGTTTGTGCATAGTTGGGTTGAATATGATGCATTTGGCATCAATTGTGATCGGGGGTTAACACGACAAACAGTTGCCTCTTATGAGAATCTCTACTCAACACGCCGGAAGTGACTTAGATAGGGTTGCCTTGCTGACCAGTATCCCTATTGTCATTTACTTTGCCTGCTTTTTTTACTATAGCATCAACGCTCCTCAGTTTGATGACTTTCAGACTATTATCCGGTCTGTCATTACCTTCGACGAAGCCAAAAGTCGGCTACATTGGCTGCTGTCGCAGTATGGCGAGCATCGCATTGGCTACATTCGGTTCATCGCCATTGCCCTGCAACGCCTGACCGGAAAAATTGATTTTGTCTGGATGGGGCTAATCGGAAATGCCAGTCTGGTTGGTGTGGTGGTCATCCTGTTTCGGTGGTTTAAGCAATGGGGGCTGGAGCGGTACTTTTTACCCGTTCCGTTCATATTGTTCCAGATGAATTACCACCACAACACCTTCACGGCGATGATGGCCCTGCAAAACCTGACCATTCTGTTGTGGGCTGTAATCACGCTCTGGTGGGTATCCACTAGTCAGGGGTGGCGGCTCTGGGCGGCCTTAGCCACGGCAGTGCTAGCGGTGTTTACCAGCGGGAATGGTTTGTTTGTAGTCATCACGGCTATTCTGGTGCTTATTTACCGTCGGCAATGGAAACACGTTGCAGTTTGGACACTCATCGGGGGCGGGGCTGTGTTCGGCTATTTCTGGGGATTGGATATGGTCAGGCCAAGTTATAACCTCACCTTTTTAATGACTCATGCGTTGCAACTAAGCGCCTTTACCATATTCTTCGGTGGTAGCTACTTTGACTTACTGCCAAACGTGCTGATGAGTTCGGTTGGGCATGCCCCGTTTCATACAGCGACCCTATTCTACGCCCGGCTGGTGCTGCCGTTTGGTATGGGTTTAGTACTGATCACCGCCAGCCTGCTTTTGATTGGTCGTCTGTTGCCCATTGATTATTACCTTCAACAAAACCAACCAAACAAGGTCATCCGTTGGGTGACAGACCGTTTTGTTTATCAGCGCGAGGCCAGTATATTTCTAGCGGCTGTGCTCTTGTTTATTCTGCTAACCGCCAGTGTGGTCGCACTGGGCAGGCTCGATATTGGCCTGTCGCAAAGCTTTGCCATCCGGTATAAAATCTATGCGCCCCTAATGCTAATCTGTTGCTACGCAGCTCTGCTGATTAACATTCGCGATCAGGCACTTCGGGGCAAGTTTTATCAGCTGTTATTGATCAGTAGCCTCGTTATTGGTTTCAACAGCTACGTTCAGAACTTGAACCAGATACAGACCAACAAACGGACGGCATTTAGCGGCCTTCAGAATATGGCCGTCAACCGCTCGTGGGCCGTTTATGGAGGAGATTACGGCAACATCGACTCCGTAATGCAAACGGCTATCGACCGGCATATGTATCAGATCAACCCGGCCATAACCAGTCTATTCACCAAGCTGAATCATGATCTGAAAAGACCCTGCCCTGCCATTAGGGTTGAATTCGACACGACTGCTTTGGCGGCTCACCTGCACGTTGTCCATAGTCCGTTAGATCTGTCGCTGATCACAGCCGGAACCAGCGAAGGACCGTATTTTATCGTGTATAATGACCAGCGCGAATACCTATTCCCTGCACAGCTCGACCGGAGCGTTGTGGGCAATTATCAGTCTGGCTTTCACTGCGATGTGAAACGGAACAGCCAAAGTCTGGTCCCCGGAGTCTACAAAATAGCCGTTATGACCAACTGGCGACGGGCAAGCCGGTTATACCATACGCGTTATCGCCTGAACCTCACGGCTCAACGTTGAGTAGTACTTGAGTGACTGCCTATAAAATTATCCTGCACTAAACTAAATTATCCCCGTACATCGGAAACATTTTTATGTCAACAACGTTATGTTGACAAATAGACGTACTGTTCGTACATTTGCTCCGTCATATCCATCGACCATCAGCCGATGAGTCGTCCGATTTCAAGCCAAACAATTTCTAGTGCCTCCAATTGCTCTCACCGGGCAACCTGTTCGCACAAAGCTCGTAGCAAACCATTACAGCCCCCGGTGCTCTATTGGCCCGATGCGTCCTGTTTTTAGATGTCTTCAATCCTGTTTATTGATTTCTTACTAACCGTCTCACTCGAACGCGCGAACCTCCGCAACAGCGGATCGGCCCCTGCCCGTTTACCACAAATCACGCTCATAGCAACACCAGGTTACTGACTAACCTAACTTTTATGTATAATATTGAAGAACTGAATTCAAAGCTCCTCTCCGAGTTGCGCACCATTGCCGACCAATTCGGTGTTACCGACGGCAATAAGTTTCCTAAACGCGAACTGATTTATAAGATTTTAGACCAACAGGCCCGGCAACCTATGCCCGAAGAAGGCATAGCCGAGATTGCCGCCGTTGAAGCGCCCCGTCGGGGTCGTCGGACTGCTAAGGCAGAAGCTCCTGCGGCTGAACCTGTCAGCCCAGTAACTCCAGCCCCCGCTGAACCGATTGTTGCTGCTGCCGAAGTGGCTCCAACCGAAGAGAAACCCGCCCCGGCAGCGCGCGTTCGGGGCCGCATCCGCCGTGATGCTGGTGCCTCAGATACCCCCCCGCCAACGCCCGAAGCAGAGCCAATTGCCAAAACCGATGAGGGACTGCTTGCCGCTCCGTCAACAGAAAGCACTGCATCAACCGACAGTACAGTTCAAGCCGTTACCCCGCCAGCTGAACAACCAGCTACAGCTACCCCTCCTACGGAAACACGCCGGGAAAATACCCAACGGTACGAAGGACAGCAACGGCCTGAAAATCCCCGTTTCGACCGGAATGATCGGAACTCCGAAACCGGCTCTCGCTACCCTCGGCGCGATGATCGGGCTGGCGGCTCTGGCCCTCGTGAGCCACGCGACGTAAACAATCGGCGCGATGACCGCGACCGCATGGGCAACCAAAACGATTCGCGGGATGGCCGGAACAATGGCTCGGACTCACGCAATAATCGCTTTAATCAATCGGGTGGTCGCGATAATGATCGGCCCCGGCTTGACAACGGCCGACGTGACGACCGGAATGACGCAGGTCGCACGGGCGGACTACGCGATCGTCGTAACAACGAGCCCGTTCGGCCGACAACCCCCGATGAATCGGCGATGAGCATGAGCGCTGAGCCGGAAGAAGAATTCGTAACGCCAACAGTTGTTGAAGAAGGCAATACAACGGTTCAGTCAGCTCAGCCTGATCAAACCGAAGCAAAAGCCGAAGAAGCACCCTCTGCTGATGGCTCAGGCGAATACACGGATGAATCAGCTGAAGGCGACCAGGGCGAACGTCAACAGACAACCCAGGTTCCGCAACCCTCACGGGAATCCATGGAGTACCAGAACCGGATTCGTCGGCAGTATAACCAGCACATTCGCGAGTTCGATGGCATCATTGAAAATGAGGGCGTTTTGGAAATTATGTCGGACGGCGGTTATGGGTTCCTACGTTCAGCTGACTACAACTACCTAGCTAGCCCGGATGATATTTACGTGTCGCCCTCGCAAATCAAGTTGTTCGGTCTTAAAACTGGCGATACGGTGAAAGGTGCCATTCGTCCGCCTAAAGAAGGGGAGAAATACTTTGCCCTGCTGCGCGTAACCACGGTGAATGGCAAAACAACGGAAGAAATTCGCGACCGGATTCCGTTTGAGTACTTAACGCCCCTTTTCCCTGAAGAACAGCTTAAGCTGACCAACCGTCCCGATCAATATTCGACGCGGGTACTCGACCTGTTTGCCCCTATCGGCAAAGGTCAACGGGGTATGATTGTCGCCCAACCCAAAACGGGTAAAACCGTGTTGCTGAAGGAAATAGCCAATGCTATTACCCGTAATCACCCCGAAGTTCACCTGCTGATCCTGCTGATTGATGAACGGCCAGAAGAAGTAACGGATATGGCCCGGAGCGTAAATGCCGAGGTAATTTCATCTACGTTCGACGAGCAGGCTGACCGGCACGTGAAAGTGGCGAGCATGGTGCTCGAAAAAGCCAAACGTATGGTAGAGTGCGGTCACGACGTTGTGATTTTGCTGGACTCAATCACCCGATTGGCCAGAGCGTATAACACCGTTGTTCCATCGTCGGGCAAGATTCTGTCCGGTGGTGTGGATGCCAACGCCCTGCACAAACCCAAGCGATTCTTTGGGGCAGCCCGTAATGTGGAAAATGGGGGTTCGCTGACGATTATCGCCACGGCCCTGATCGACACCGGGTCAAAAATGGACGAGGTGATTTTTGAAGAGTTTAAAGGTACTGGCAACATGGAACTCCAGTTGGATCGCCGGTTAGCCAACAAGCGGGTTTACCCATCTATTGACGTGATTGCATCGGGTACTCGCCGGGAGGATTTGCTTCTGGATAAAGAGACACTACAACGGGTCTGGATTCTGCGCAAGCACATGTCCGATATGAACCCACTCGAATCAATGGACTTCCTGCTCGATCGGATGCGTGGCACCCGCAATAACGAGGAGTTCCTGATTTCAATGAATCGATAACTGTTTCGTTTATGAAGCAAACCCAAAACCGCTGACCCAACCGTCAGCGGTTTTTTGTTGTATTTTTGGGCCTGTATTATGGTTAAATCAGCCATGACCGTAGTAATAAACAACATACTTTTATGTTAATTTTCTGACAATCTTGCAATTGTGACCTGTAAACGTATTTTTGAATGACCTTTTCAGTACTAGCTCGTCTGACATACGGTCCGACTGGTTATAATTAATTCCAAACCCCGTTATATATGCTTACGAATAAACCCCCCTGGATTGCCCTGTTGGTAATCTGGATGGCGGGATCAGCGTGGTGGCATGTCTGCAAGATTAAGCAGCTCTGCGCCGACGATGCTCCCGGAACTACTCAGACGGCGTCAACTCCAGCTTTTACCCTATCCGACGAGTCCCGTTTCAACATTGGTTTGCCCGGTACCTTTGACTTCGCCAAATCGGGAGCAGTACCCGACTTGTCTGGATTTGATGCCCCCCTCGATTCTATTGCTACGTATCTGCAAAATAACCCCGACCGACAGTTAACACTAACGGGGTATTACACAGCCTCGGAAACCAATCCCAGCAGTTTTGCTAACCTCGGTGTTGCCCGTGCGGAATCGATCAAAGCCCTGTTGGTTCAGCGTGGCGTAACAGCAAATTCCATCCTTACCACTGGCGTGGAACGAGCCGACCTAACGTTTAACGCTAAAGGTGATTCGGTGAATGCGGGTGTGAATGGTACGTTTGCTGCTATGGTAGCTGCTGCACCACCCGCCGATTCAACTGCATCAACTTCGACCCTGTCGGCTTCGGCGGTGAGCACTTCGGTTACGGCCACATCGGTTACGCCAGTGTCAGTAGCGGCTGGAGCAACGGAAGAAACGCTGGCTAAGGCCGAGAAGTTTGAGTCGGTATTTAAACCAATCGACCTGTACTTCAAGAGTGGCTCGTCGGACTATATTCGGACTGATGAAACCAAGAAATTCTTCAAAGAGGCTATTCAGTATCTCCGCAAGCACAAGGATAAAGACCTGATCTTAACGGGTTACACCGACAGCGAAGGCTCGGAAGATGTGAACCTGCAATTGTCGAAAAAGCGGGCTAACTCGGTAAAGCAGCGACTGCTATCGCAGGGTGTATCGGCTTCTCAGATTGAATCGGGAGGCAAAGGCGAAGCTGATCCTAAGGCATCGAATGATACCGAAAGTGGACGGAAAGCCAATCGCCGGGTAACAGTAGTGGTTCAATAATCAACGATAAACGCACAAAGACATGTTTGAATGGAATCCCCTAAATCTGCCTGATGCCGCGTTGCACCATTGGATTATGGCCATTGTAGCCGGTGCATTGGGCTTTATTATTGGCTATATCTCGCGCCAAAACCTTATTAACCAACTGGAGGACAAACTCGCCAGCACAGACCGTGAACTCGACGACTGCCAGCGAACTCCCGTGGTACCCATTTCGAGCGGGGCCGATGAAACCGCCGTTCTGAATCGTATTCGGGCTCGCGCATCCGAAGTTAACTTCGACCGCATTGGCCGGGCTGCGGCTACCGAAGCCGACGACCTGAAGGATATTGTGGGCGTGGGACCGTTTCTGGAACGGAAGCTTCATGCAATCGGTATCTACACTTTCCGTCAAATAGCCAACTTTACCAAGCAGGATATTGATACGATCAACGAGATCATCGAGTTTTTCCCAGGCCGTATCGAACGCGACAACTGGGTTGGGCAGGCCGCAGATTTAGACAAGAGAAAATAACCTGAAACAAAAGAAACCATGTTTGGATTAGATCCCCTCAGTCTTCCGGTTGCCATTGTCGAAATAGTAATGCTGCTTGCACTGGCAGCGCTTATTGGCTGGTTTATCGCCCGGCTCATTTTAAGCGGTCGGCTCAATTCGCTCCGGGCTGACATTGCCGAGCGCGAGCGCGAACTAGCCGAATGCCGCCAGTCGAAGACAGCTATTGCAACCCTGGCGGCTCCGGCTTACGTTGCTCCTGTTCCGGTTACCTCGCCTGTAACAACTCAAACGGCGGTTGCGGCCCCTGTTGTAGATGATATTCCGACTCCGTCGTATAGTGAACCAATCCCTTTGGTTCCCCTTGCGGTTCCGGTGTTTGACGAAAGCCCCACTGTACCCATAGCTCAGGGCTCCGAAGCGGCTGTTTTGTCGCGTATTGCTTCGCGGGCAAACGAATTGAATTTTGACCGCATTGGCCGGGCTTCGGCTACGGAGGCCGACGATTTAAAAGCCATTGTAGGCATTGGGCCATTCCTGGAACGCAAACTCCACAGTCTGGGGATCTACACGTTCCAGCAAGTGTCAAATTTTACCAAAGAGGACATTGATAAGGTCAACGAGCTTATCGAATTTTTCCCCGGCCGGATCGAACGCGATAACTGGGTGGGTCAGTCGAAGGTGTTTTACGAAAAGAAAAACGCGAATTAGGGTATTGGTAATTGAGTGATTAGTTAATTGGGTAATTGGGGTAACTGAGTGAGTAGTTGGTCAATTACCCAATCACTCAGTTATCCCAATTACCCAGTTACTTTTTTCGAGGTGTACTGCTCAGTTCCATCATCCCGCCTAACTGGAAATAAGCGCATTGGTTAGACAGTACGCATTCGTGACACTTGGGGTTGTACCAGGAGCACACACGCTGACCGTGCCAATAGAAATGCTTGTGGAAATTGAACAACACCAGTGGGTCTTTAGGTAACTGCTCCAACAAAAGCTTATGCGCGCGTTCTGCACTCACTTTTGGCCCCAGTACGCCCACTCGCTGCGTCACTCGGTGAACATGCGTATCAACGGGTAAAACGGGTTTCCGAAAGTAAAAAAGCAGCAAAAGTGAAGCCGTTTTAAGACCGACGCCCGGCAAACTCGTGAGCCAGCCCATAGCATCTTCGGTTGTCATCTCCTCCAGAAAGTCAATATTAGCTTCGCCCCGTTCGGTGATCACAGCTGTTACTACCTGTTTGATCCAGGGAGCTTTGACTTCGGGGTAATTAGCAGTCTGGATACAAGAGATTAGTTCATCAAGGGGAGCGTCGCGTAGGGATTCCCATGTTGGGAAACGCGCCTTCATCGCCCTAAAGGCAGCTACTTCGTTGGCATGGGTGGTCCGGTGCGACAGAATTGTGGCAATCAGTTCGTGCATCGGGTCGGTACGCCCGTATATTTCCTGCGTTCCGTAGAGTTCAGTCAGACACAGGTGTGCTGCCCAAAGTGGATCGTTCGTGGTTACCAAAGAGTCATTTGTAGGCATCGACAGGTCGTTTGCCTATTAACACCCAATGTCTGCGAGTGACTACAAATGACTACTTAATGACCCTATTCTGGTTTACAGCGATAATAACTGCTCGGCTAGGTTAGTCAATCCTGTGGTGGCTGGCTCCGCAATGAAGGTAACGTTGGGCGTTTTTTTCATGTCGGGTGTGTTAGGATCAACCACAAAAATGGGCACACCACGGGGCACTGCATAGGCCAGCCCAGCCGCTGGATACACCGCCAGCGACGTACCCACAACAATGAAAATATCGGCCTCCTGTGTAATCTCAAAAGCAACTTCCATCATCGGCACTTCCTCTCCAAACCAGACAATATGCGGGCGGAGCTGATACCCTTTTTCGCACAACTGGCCCATTTTAATTTCATCGCCTTCAATGTCATACACCAAACTGGCGTCGCCCGAACTGCGCATTTTCGATAGTTCACCGTGCAGATGTACTACTTTAGATGAACCTGCTTTCTCGTGCAGATTGTCAACATTCTGCGTGATGATTGTTACGTCGTATTTTTCCTCCAGTGCTACCAACGCTTTGTGCCCTGCGTTAGGTTGTGCTTCCAGTGCTTGCTTCCGGCGTTTGTTGTAAAACTCCTGAACCAGCGTGGGATTTCGTACCCAGCCAGTGGCCGTAGCAACGTCTTCAATGCTATAATTTTCCCACAGCCCATCGGCATCACGGAACGTGGCCAAACCACTTTCGGCGCTAATGCCTGCACCGGACAATACCACTATTTTGGGTTTTGATTCCATACAGTTAAGATACGAAAATAAATAGGAACACGGATTAAACGGATTAGGCGGATTTTCACGGACTAATAATTTTATCTGTGAAAATCCGCCTAATCCGTTTAATCCGTGTTCTAATCTTATCGCGCAAGCGATGTCTTTTATGCTTATTTCTTACTTGCTACTGCTTTTTTAGCTGGGGCAGCTTTCTTGGCAGCAGTTGTTTTGGCAGCCGTGTTTTTAGTGGCGGTTTTAGCCGCGGCTTTTTTGGCCGGAGCCTTTTTTGCCGCTCCTTCGGCAGGTTCGCCCGCCAACGCCAAGCATTCCTCCAGCGTAAGCGAGGCTGCGTCGGTTTCTTTCGGGATACGAACGTTCCGCTTGCCTACGGCCAGATAGGGGCCATACATACCATTGACAATCTTAACACTCGGGTTTTCAGGAAACTCCTTAATAAACTTGTTGGCCTCGGCCTGACGCTTTTGAGCAATTAGTTCAATGGCGCGTTCAAGGGTGATTTGACCCAATTGCTCCCCTTTTGGCAACGAGATATATTTATCCTCATACTTCACATACGGACCAAAACGACCTTTGCCCGTTGTTACTGGCTTACCTTCAAACTCACCAATCGATTCGCTGACAGCTTCGGCCCTTTTTTGCTGAATCAGCTCAATGGCTCGCTCTTCCGTAATCGTGTAGGGATCGTCTTCTTTTGTAAGCGACACGTATTTACCATCGTGACGTACATAAGGACCAAACTTGCCGATGCCAATGGTCATTGGCTGATCCTCGAAGAAGCCCACTTCACGTGGCAAGGCAAACAAATCCAAAGCCTCCTGCAAGGTAATGGTCTCAATCAACTGATTGTCGCGCAGGTTGGCGTAGATAGGTTTCTCATCATCCGTTGATTCGCCAATCTGCACAAAGGCACCGTAGCGACCCAAACGAGCCGACATTTTCTTACCCGTTTTGGGATCAAGGCCTAATTCGCGGGCACCTGTCTTAAACGATACAGAATCAGACCCCTGCACTTCTTCGATGTTCTTGTGAAACGGGTCATAGAAGCCCTCCAGCATCTGTTTCCAATCGCGACGGCCACTGGCGATCTCGTCAAAGTCCTTCTCAACATTGGCTGTAAACTTGAAATCGACAATGTCGGGGAAGTACTCGACCAGGAAATCGTTAACTACCATACCCGTGTTGGTCGGGAAGAGTTTGGCTTTCTCGGAGCCATACATCTCTTTACCCGCTTTCTCAGTCACCTGATTTTGAGCCAGTGTGATTTCGCGGAAAGCGCGCTCCTGCCCTGCCCGGTCAGCTTTCGTTACGTAACCCCGGTTTATAATGGTCGAGATGGTTGGTGCATACGTGGATGGTCGACCGATGCCCATTTCTTCCAGCTTCTTCACCAAACTGGCTTCGGCATAGCGTGGTTGCGGACGCGAGAATTTCTCAGTCGCTTTCATCTGTCCCAGATCCAGCACCTGCCCAACGCGGAGCGGGGGTAACATGCCCTTGCTCTCCTCATCTTCGTCGTCTTTCGACTCCAAATACACGCGCAAGAAACCGTCAAACTTGATCACCTCACCCTGAGCTACCAATTCATTGGGGTACGAGCGAGGTTCTGTTGCCGTAGTAGCAACTGGCATATCGAACGGACTATCGTCCAGCGAGTTCGCTTGAACAGCTACTGGCGCAGCGCCATTACGGAAGGAAATTAATATGGTAGCCGTTGTACGTTCCAACTGGGCGTCGGCCATCTGCGAGGCAATGGCCCGCTTCCAGATCAGTTCGTACAGGCGTTTTTCGTCTTTGTTGGCACCTGCTCCCCGGTCGTTGAAATTCGTAGGACGGATGGCTTCGTGTGCTTCCTGAGCCGACTCGTTTTTGGTTTTGTACTGACGAGTCTGTACGTAGTTTGGCCCAAACTCAGTCTGAATCTCAGCAGTTGCTTTGTCAATAGCTTCCTGCGAAAGACTGGTTGAGTCGGTACGCATGTACGAAATCTTACCAGCTTCGTACAATCCCTGAGCCAGTTTCATCGTGCGATCAACAGCATAACCCATTTTGCGGGATGCCTCCTGCTGCAAGGTTGACGTCGTAAACGGGGGAGCAGGTGATTTTTTGGTGGGCTTCGTTTCAAGATTCTTGATCGTGAAAATGCCGCCTACGCACTGATTAAGAAAACCCCTTGCTTCGTCGACACTAGCAAAGTTCTTGGCTAATTCGGCATTCAGAATCTTGCCACCATCAACCACAAACTGAGCCGTTACTTTAAAGCTGGATTTAGATTGGTGTTTCTCGATTTCGCGTTCGCGATCCACAACCAGCCGCAAGGCAACCGACTGTACACGACCGGCCGAAAGTCCGGTGCTACCACCTTTAATTTTCCGCCAAAGAACAGGTGACAATTCATAACCTACCAATCGGTCGAGAACACGGCGGGCCTGCTGCGCATTAACAAGGTCAATGTCAATGGAACGTGGCTGACCAATGGCATTGAGGATGGCGTTTTTGGTAATCTCCCGAAACACAATCCGCTTGGTATTGTCGCGGAGGCCCAGGGCTTCTTTGAGGTGCCACGAGATCGCTTCTCCTTCGCGGTCATCGTCAGTTGCGAGCCAGACTTCTTCGGCAGCTTTTGCCATTTTCTTTAACTCACTGACTAACTGACGCTTATCAGGTGAAACCTCGTAAGCGGGCATAAAACCATTGCTCACATCAACGGCTAACCCATCTTTGGGCAGGTCGCGAACGTGGCCATAGCTCGACCGAACGGTAAAATCTTTTCCTAAGTAGCCTTCAATGGTTTTTGCCTTGGCAGGCGACTCCACTATGACTAAGTTCTTTGACATAATTAGGCTTTCAGGTTGATGCGTACCCCACAATCCTTCGTTGCTTTGCGCCAAAGATAGACGCAAAAGAATAGAATGCCGCACAAACAACGCCCGGCAAACGACTCCCACCATGTAAACAGGATTGTAACATACTAACACTTTATGCCGCTAAACCGTTCGAAATGGCACGTTTAAAACAGGGGAATAACTCTACTCAAATTGTAGATTTTACACCTCAATGGGAACCTGCTTTCGCTAGTTAACTCGCAGTAAATCAGCTTCGGCATAGAAATTGGGCAAAGGTTGTGTAGTTCAACAAAACCTTAAAACACAATCATTATGGCATCGTTCATGGATCGTGTGTCGAATTTCTTTAGCGGAAACGACACAGACACCGGAGAAGGCTTGAAAAGTCTGTTTATCTCCGAATTGAAAGACATTTATTATGCCGAGGGTCAGGCAATTGACGCACTTGGCGATCAGGCTGACGCAGCTACCACAGACGAAGTACGCAGCGCTTTCCTGCACCATCAGGAAGAATCGCGCAATCAGCGGACTCGCCTGGAGCGTGTATTCGACAGTTTAGGTGTTTCGGCAGAGGAAGGCACCTGCAATGCTATTGATGGCCTAGCCGACGATGGACAACGGGTTATCTCAAACACGGAATCAGGTTCACTAACCAGGGATGCAGGTTTGATAATGGCTGCTCAAAAAGTTGAACACCATGAAATTGCCGCCTATGGCTCAGTGGTAACATTGGCGCATGTACTAGGCTATAATGAAGCCGCTCAATTGCTACAACAGACGCTGGACGAAGAGAAAAATACAGATAAAAAACTGACGCAGTTAGCTGAGTCATTTATCAACAACCGAGCCGCTAGCGAACGAGATAATGACGACAATAATGATTCGTATGACCGCTATCGCGACATCGACCGTGTTGAAAACGAGGCCATTGCCGGTTCAACATTGGCAGCAGGCTCTGGCACGCTGGGATATACAGGTGGTGCTTTTGGCACAGGCGCTACGGCAGGTGGCGTAGAGTATGATGATAACTCGCCAGCAGAAGATGATGCACCGACGCCACGATATAGTCCAAGTCGTGACGCGACATTGGGTGGGTCGAGCGGAATTTGATTGATCCGACTAAAAACAAAGAAGGGGGCCAATTGTACAATTGGCCCCCTTCTTTGTTTTTAGTTATGCGTTTTTACTGAGTTGGCATCCTGAACGACTGCCAAGTAACCATCTGCCAGCGGCCGTCTTTTTTTACATACGCATCAGTGTAGCGCAGTTTCAGGTCGTTATTTTTGCCATCCACTAGGGGGCGTTTGATATAGCATACGCCGTTAACAATAGCCATATTTCCGTATAACCGGATCTTTTGTTCCTGAACATCAATGGAATTATACGTCGAGCTTCCGTCTTTAATCGACTGAATGTACGATTGTTTGTTATCCACATTTCCGTTAGAGTGAACATAAACCATATCCTCGGCCAACACTTGGTTTAGGACATCAGCATTTTTAGAAACCTGAGCGTCAAAGCGGGCTTTTTCAACGGCCACAATAGCTTTTTCATCAGCAGATTGCGCCTTAACATGCGTCAGGATAAAGAGTAAGACAAGAGTAAGGATGTGTTTCATAGTTTTTCCAGCAATGGCAGAAGTTCAACGTGCACTATGTAGTTTCTAAAGTCTTTAGAGTAAGTCATTTCCAGACGGAATCTAACCGACGGAGTTCGATAGAGCGAAGTGTTTTGCCAAAAAATTCCAGTTGGGGCTTGGTCGAGGATGGAAAAATCTGGTTTGTCATGGTAACTGGTTGTTGCCCATCTACAAACACTTCGATAGAGGCCCGGTCTACCACAATATGCAGCGTCAACTGGGGTTTGGCCGTTTTCTGACCCGATGGTGCTTCTACTACAAATGGAGCCGTGGTCCGTGCCGAAAACTTGGGATTGTCGGTTATTCGGCCCGATTTGGTTCGATCAACATATACTTCCCTTTTGGTAGAGTCATACCCAATCACCGTTTCTTCGTTCGGACCGGTTTTCAGCTTTACACCAAAATTGCCCACGCTACCCCGGATCATCAGTTCGAAAGCATCGGCATCCTTCACAAAATCGTTGGCTTCTTTGGTATGGTCAATACCTTTGATTACCGCTATCTGCGTTTCGTTTCCCTGAATGACCGCAATTTCTCTGTCCAGCGTTTGCTGAAGCACGTAGCCGGTCGGCAACCGACGAAGGCTCAACTCGCGCGGCATGGTCATGGCTCCGCGAAATGGCGAAGTGGGTATGTCGTTAGCATACTGCCAGTTATTCATCCAGCCAATGGTAACGGGCCGGTCGAGGTTGTTAACCTGAATGGCTGCGTAGTAATCTTTGCCATAATCCAGAAAGCGAGTCATAGTATCCTGCGCGATAAATCGCTTCCCATCGAAGTCGCCGACAAAGTACTGCATGCCCGACCCGCCTGCAATAGCACCGTCGCCCACCGATATCAGCAGGACCCATTTTTGCTCCTTTCCGGTGCTATCGTCAGCCATTGAAACACGCATGAGAGCGGGACATTCCCAGATGCCCAACGCTTTGTTCGGGACGGCAAAATCACCTAACTCAGTCCAGTTTTTCAGGTTGAGCGATCCATAAAACAAAGCGCGTTGCTCATGGGGTAAGACTACCGACATAATCCATTGCCCTGACGGTTCATGCCAGAAAACGTTAGGATCGCGGAAGTCTTTTTGATTTCGGTCGAGGACGGGGTTGCCCGCGTATTTTGTCCAGGTACGGCCTTTATCGAGGCTATACGCCAAAAACTGACTCTGATTTCCTTCCTTGTGTCCCGTATAAACAGCAACCAGCGGCACTTTCCCATCACGGCCAAAGCCACTGGTATTGCGCTCATCCACAACCACACTACCCGAAAACGCCATTACGGTATCTTCTGTAATGGCCGGGGCCAGTTCTTTCCAGTGCATCAGGTCGGGGCTCACGGCATGTCCCCACGTCATGTGACCCCACCGAATACCGAGCGGGTTGTACTGAAAAAAGAGGTGGTATTCGCCATCATAGAATACGAGTCCGTTTGGGTCGTTGGTCCAGTTTTGCCGGGGCGAAAAATGCACCTGATTGCGGAACGGTTGCGAATAAGCAGTGTCCGACGCGGTTTGGGCATAACTACCCTCCACCAAACAGCCCAAGCACCCAATAATGAAACAATACGTATTAAATATTCGCATACAAAATTGAGCGTTTAAACAAGATAAGGAAACAACCCAGATCGCTACTACTCTTTCATGCAGTTGTCTAATTTCATATCGGGCAGCTTTTTCTTGGCAGTAGACTCCGTCACTTCGGTTAGCACCAGTTTCTGCGTCATGAGTCTCGTTTTCATGTCGCCTTGAACGTAGTAGACTTTGTTGACTTCCAGATCGAGGCTAAGCACTTCTTTATCGGGAATGTTGAGACCACCAGCTACCGTTGAAAAATCGACTTTACCCGGCTTTAGTTTAGACACAAAATACCGTTTGTTGCTGAGTCGGCATAATTCGGCACCATTGGCACGTACCGTAAAATTGGTCGTAGCACCCGCAAACTGCGGTATTCTGTAGAACACAACCGTTGCCATATCGGGAGTGGGGCTCGGAAGTTCTTGGGCAAAGCTGAGGGTTGACAAGCTAAACAGGCAAGCGAATAGCCAAAGTGCGTTACGCATCATGATAGACTGATTAATAAGTTGATTGGTAAGGAAAGCGTTTTGTGAGGTCAGAATACTTCGCGGGCAATTTTTGCTACGTTATCGCCTTTCCCCATGGTGTAATAATGCAATACCGGAGCGCCAGCAGCCATCAATTCTCGCGATTGCTGAATACCCCACTCGATACCTACTTGCCGGGCCTGCGTATCGTTTTCGCACGCTTCAACGGCCTTCACCAGATCATCGGGCATGTGAAGATGGAAAAGTTTAGGCAGAATCTCCAATTGCCGACGGGTGCTGAGTGGTTTCAGGCCGGGAATAATCGGGATGGTGATACCGTGTTCGCGACACCGAGCCACAAAATCGAAGTACCGGGCATTATCGAAAAACATTTGGGTGACAATGTAATCGGCCCCTTTGTCGATCTTCTTTTTGAGGAAATCGAAATCGGTATCGTGGTCAATAGCTTCGAAATGTTTTTCGGGGTAGGCCGCTACGCCAATGCAAAAGTTGCTGGGTGCGAGTGCCGTATCTTCTTCGTGCAGATAAACTCCCCGGTTCATGTTAGTGACCTGCTCCACCAGTTCGCTGGCATACGAGTAGCCGTTTTCTTTGGCTTTGAAGGTGCTGAACGGTTTGGCCGGATCGCCCCGAAGCACCAGCACATTGTCGATACCCAGGTAGTGAAGATCGATCAGGAAATCTTCGGTTTCATCGCGGGTAAATCCGCCACACAATACGTGCGGCACGGGATCAACCCCAAACCGGTGCATGATGGCCGAGCAGATACCCACCGTGCCAGGGCGTTTGCGCGTCACAATTTTCTGGATGGTACCGTCGGGCATAGGCCGCTCAATGTATTCTTCGCGATGGTAGGTCACGTCAATAAACGGCGGTTTGAACTCCATCAGCGGCTCAATATTGTCGAGCAGGTTTTTGAGATTATCACCTTTAATGGGCGGAATTACTTCAATCGAGAAAATGGTTTTCCCATTTGCGTTACGAATATGGTCAGTAATTTTGGTCATGCTATCGCAAAAATAACTCAATTCAAGCGTACCTGTACATACATACCATTGGCAATCCCGTTACTCCAAGGCTGCACGGTTACGTTAGTAGATTTGCCCTTTCGATGTGGCTTGCGCTGATGCAGGTAAGGCACCAGCCAGCCTACAGCCGACCCGAATGCAGCACCCACCAGTATATCGCTGGGAAAATGCTTGCCCGCTTCATAGCGCAAAACCGCGGTGGTGGTGGCCAGGGCCAACGATCCAGCCCAAACCACTGGCTTTAGTTTAGATGCCGGAAAATAATGGCCGAACACGGTAGACGCAAAAACCGCCGAGCCAAATGAGATCGCCGAATGACCTGAAAAAAACGATCGACGGGCGTCGATACCTATTTTCTCCGACAAGGGTGCATTCGCATTATAGACAAAGGGCCTTGTCCGAAGGGTTGTAAATTTTACAAAATCCTGCACACCAACGGTCAACAACATCGTCTCGGCATACATTAGCGGTACAGTAAACCATTTCTTTTGCCGGAGCGTGGGCAAACCCGTTAGCCCCACCAGACCAACCGTACCGAGCAGCGTAATGTCGCTGAAGCGTGCCGCCGAAGGTGACCAGTGCTTAATGGCGCCCCGGTCAAAAGCATTGATCCTACCCGGGTTTATTTCGTCAATCTGAACGGCCGTGAACGGAATAACCCCTTGACGGACCAGCATGGCCCCTCCGTTGGCAACAAGCCCGGCTCCTAGTAAGATAATTTCACGGCCGGTTCGGAGCTGATAAACCGAATCGAGAACGGCCGTTTGTGCAGGTAGATCATAACCAAAAATACACAACCACAGCAACCAAACGGGTTTCGCATACGCAACTTTCGCTCTCTTTAGTCCCAATGGCAAACTGCTGCCTGCTTCGTTTTTCAAAATACTTCTTTCTTTAGTTTGTCAATCACCGACTGCTGCGTTTTCACGAAATGGGTACGGTCAACGGGTTCGGCAAGGAGTGTGTTGGGCGGATAAAAACTATGTTTGGCGTAGCTTTCGGCATAGAGCTCAAACCGTTGTCGAGCCAGTAGGTTACCCACGGCCGGGCGTTGGCGCACCGCTCGAAGCGCGTTCAGATCGATGTCGGCGTTGGCCACTAAACTCTCGCCATAGCCTGCTTCGGCCAGAACAAGCCCCGAATAATCGACTATTTTCGAGCCACCATCGGTCGAGTTAGCGGGAATCGATACGCCACTCACCCCGCCCGAATTGGCCGAAACCAGATAACTCAGGTTTTCGGTGGCTCGCGCCAGTTTCGCAATATTCTTTTGGGTAAGCATAGGGCTTCCTATTTCGGAGGTAGAGTGCAGAAAAACTTCGGCTCCGCGCATGGCCAGACAACGGGCTACTTCGGGATACAGGATCTCTTCTGAGGCAATACAAGCCAAGGTACCAATATTAGTTTTCACCACCGGAAACACAGCATCATACCCATAAGCCTCTAAGTAATACGCCCAAACGTCGTGGGGCGTAGGCGTATACATGGCGTTGAGCCGACGATACCGCAACAGCACATTACCATTGGGCCCCATAATGAAGCTGGTCTGAAAATAGAGATCGGGGAAGTGCGGGTCCTGTTCGTATACGTTACCAGAGAAATAGATCTGGAGTCGCTGCACCATCGCACTAAGGGCTTCGTACACGCGCCCATCAATTTCCAGAGCCGCTTTGTCGCGCCATTCAACAATTGTTTCATTTATCGGAAATCCCGATAGAAAATGCTCTGGCACCACCACCAACATAGTATCGCGTCCAACAACGTTGATAGAAGCCGAAATCTGGCTTTCAATTCGGTTGATCGATTGCAGCATAAGCCGCTCGCTTTCTTCACGTGAATTACAGGCATTTACAGTCTGGCAATTGAGTTGGAGCGCAAGGGCTTTATACATGAGTGCTGAGTGAATGGGTTGTTGTACCCGCAAAATAACGCAATCGAAACAAAATCCCGCGTTTGGCGAGTCCCATCTGTGGCAATCATACTACCTTCGCCCTATGAAAGTTGACGTTCTCTCCATTGCAGCCCACCCCGACGACACCGAGATGAGTGCGGGCGGCACTATTCTTTCCCTCATTGCCCAGGGTAAAACGGTAGCCGCCGTCGACCTCACCCGGGGTGAACTTGGCACACGGGGCACCCCCGAAATCCGACTCGCCGAAGCAGATGCAGCCAGTAAAATCCTGAGCCTGTCGGCCCGTGAGAATATGAACTTCCGGGATGGTTTCTTCCGAAACGACGAAGAACACCAACGGGCTTTAATCCCTGTGATTCGGCATTTTCGGCCCGAAATAGTATTGACTAACACGCCTGACGATCGTCACCCGGATCATGGTAGAGCGGCCCAACTGGTTGTTGAAGCCTGTTTCTATTCGGGATTACGTATGATTGAGAGCGAACGTGATGGTCAGAAGCAGGAAGCCTGGCGGCCCAAATTCGTGTACCATTTTATTCAGGATCGCTGGTTAAAGCCATCGTTTGTGATGGACATTTCGGAGCACTGGGCAGGTAAGCTTGCCTCTATCAAAGCCTATCAGAGTCAGTTTTTTGACCCAAAAAGCGCTGAACCGGCCAGTTATATTTCGAGCCCCGAATTTATGGAGTTTCTGAGAGCCAGAGCCGAAGAGTACGGCCACATGATTGGCGTGAAATACGGCGAAGGGTTCATCAGCCCGCGCATGTTGGGAACAAAAGACATTTTTGGTTTGGTGTGATAGGGCGTTGGTTCTTACCGGGGACAACGGTCGGAGTGCTTGTTGCCCCACTACTGGGTCGCTGGTTTGGCGAGTCGTTTTTTTTGTGTGAACTGCTGAGCCATTTCCCGGTACAATATGCAGGGGTATCGGGCTTGCTGATTGCTTTCTGGCTGGGAAAAAGCCGCTGGACAATGGCGTTTGTGGCACTATTAGGACTAATCCTGAATGGGTATTTAAGTATTGGACCGTTTCTGGCAACTCCTCCCCCGCCCCTGATGGGGCAACCTGACCTACGTGTTTTTCATGCCAACGTACTCTACACCCGCACCAGTTATGAACCCATTCTTGACACGATCCGGCGGCTCAAACCCGACTTTTTTGTGTTGCAGGAAATGACTCCTGAAGGTTATCGGGCGGTGTCGGCCCTTAAAAACGACTACCCTTACCAGGACAGCATCTGGGCAAAAGGTCCGTGTTACATTGTGGTGGGTAGCCGAACACCGTTCACCACCGACACTTTGGCCGAACTCTCACACGAAGTCATGTTTCTGACCAGTACGGTACGGGGCAAGGAGATGTCACTAATTTCGGTGCATACCCGCACGCCTTTGTTGCCATCGTGGTTTGAGCAGCGCAACCGGCAGTTACGGTTTGTGGCGGATAAATTGTCCCATGTAAAGCATCCGGCGGTACTCATCGGCGATTTCAATACGAGTATTTTTTCGCCTGTTTACCAGCATGTATTCATTGATCGTCGAACCAGCTCATTGCCCATCACTGCCTGCCGTACAAATTTTGGCTGGACGCCCACCTGGCCAAGTATTCTCCCCTTGTTTTATATTCCCATTGACCATGCTTTTGTGAATACCGGCTACAAAACGGCTGGCTTCCGCACCCTTCGCACACCTGGGTCTGATCATCGGGCCATTTGCGTAGATTTAGTCTATCAATAAAACAGAATAAAGACGTTGCGTGTTGACTACTACAAACAAAATCACTCAACGTCATGGCGAAGACAGCATTAGACAAAGTCGAAGAAGAATACAAAGATCAGAAAGTTGGCGGTGGTGATAATGGAACCGCCCACGGTAGCACTGGCACAGGTGGTAGCAGCACCTCGCATAAAAGCAGCAAAAAGAGCAAGGGAGGCAGTAGCGCCGGAAGTTCAACTGGCGGTAGCAAAGGCGGACATTCCAATTGAGGATAAGCGATTAAAGAAGGGGCAGGATAGCTGACACAATATAAAACTCGTGTCAGCCACCCTGCCCTTTTCCCTCCACTCCTTTTCTAAAATATATACCGTATTCCGCACCAGGGAATTTCTTCCCGTACCATCTGCTCGAACACGCTCACCATTTTTGACTTCAGTTGGTGAGCATAGCGGATATTCCAGCCGCCAAACTGACTTACTTTGTTCTCCTGCAACTCAGGAACCCACAGCAACTCTTCAGCTTTGGGGTTAATCGCCAGATTGGCCTGATGTTGTCCTTGGTTATGCGTCAGAAAAATGACCTCACACTGCATTTGAGCCTTCACATCTGGATGCAGCGCTGCATCTAACTGCCTGAATAACTCCCGGTAGTCTTCGCGCCACTGTTTCGGGTTTCCGTCGGGGCCGCTATACACGATCACCGGCGAAAAATTGACGTGAACTTCGTAGCCTGCCTTATAAAAATCGTTGATGGCAGCGATGCGTTTCTCGATGCTATCAGTGCGCACATCCACCAGTTTGCTCACGTGGGCAGGCATCAGACTAAACCGTATCCGCACCTTCCCCTGCGGATCAAAAGCCAGCATATCGGGGTTTACAAACTTGGTGGCGAAGGTTGCTTTAGCACGGGGATGATCGCGGTAAAACTCAAAAACCTGCCTGATACCGTCCGTAAGCCCATAATCCACCGAAATATCAGAATTGCAACCAATGTCGTATGTCCAATAAACAGGGTCAGTCTGGTTGCAAGGCTTGGGCCAGGCCAGCGACTGAACATGCGTATCCACTGATGCCATAATCTCCTCAACATTGGTAAACAGCGTAATGGGATTAACTTTCTTATGCCGGTCGACGTAGCAATAGGCGCATCCCCCAAAACAGCCGTTGGCTAGGCTCGGTGCTATATAATCCGAAC
The DNA here is from genome assembly GCF_028867935.1 of Flavobacterium sp. SUN052. GTDB lineage: Bacteria > Bacteroidota > Bacteroidia > Flavobacteriales > Flavobacteriaceae > Flavobacterium. The sequence continues at coordinate 65,877 of NZ_JAPQNS010000018.1, read as the reverse complement.
TCCGTCCACTCCACTTGATCTCCTGACTCTTTAATTTACCCAACACCAGCACGTCGGACTTGACCTTGTAATGGTTCATGCCCAAGTCTGGCAAGCGGTTATGCTGGGTCACCTGAAGTATCTCGGCCTGGGCGTGCTGGCTCAAAATTGCTTCGCCCCGCTCATTCAGGGCATCGGCCGTATAGAGTACGACAGAGGGAGTGAAATCGGTCATAAAGGGGTGTTGAGTTGTATATAAATAACAAAAAAAAACACCAACCCATTCCAACTCTTTTGCGTATCTAAATGTCTTTATGTAAAGCTCTTAGTAAACGACACGGCTTATGAATACCCTGAAAAATACGGTTTTTGTGCTCCTGCTTAGTCTGGCCCTGATCGGGTGCACGAGAGAGCATATAACCAATGTAACACCCGCTCTGAACGAAACGCTTAGCCTGCCCAGTAGCGGCTCGGCTCGTGTGGGGCAGAGTCTGACCGTACAGGTCACCAACATTGACGAAAGCCGCTGCCCGTCGAATGCCATTTGTGTTCGGTATGGAAACGTGAAGGTAGCGGTTGCGCTGAGTACGGGCACCAGTAGCCAATCGGGCACCCTTTGTCTTGGCGATTGCGGTGGGCAAACCCTTCGCAACCGCGATACAACGAACATTCAGCTTGAACACAATCAATACAAGGTTATTCTGACTGAAGTAAAACCCTACCCCGGCAACGCACCCGCCACAACCAAACAAACGGCGGAATTGATTGTGGTAAAATGACAGGCTAACTTGCCGCCTTGTTTTATCAGGCATGAATCAAATTGCTCTTCGCCGGTTAATCAACCAGCACCTTTTGCGACCAGCTCAACATACGTCGGCTCTGAATACCTCCGCCGATGTAGTGGCTTATTTAGGCGCGATGCAGGCACAGGAATTTGCAATGGCCAAATGGGCGATTGGTCTACGGTTACCCGGAATCAGGGAGGCTGATGTTGATCAGGCGTTTAACAGCGGACAGATTTTACGCACCCATATGCTTCGCCCAACGTGGCACTTTGTAGCTCCCCAGGATATTGGCTGGCTGCTCGCCTTAACGGCTCCACGCGTAAAGAAGGTGAATGCATTTATGGATCGTCAGTGCGGTTTGGACACCTCCCTTTTCAACCGGGCCAATGATCTGATTGCCAAAGTCCTTACTGGCAATATTTACCTGACGCGCGAAGAATTAGCTACGATTCTTAATCAACACGCAATCAAAGCCAGTGGCCCCCGCTTGAGTCAGCTTATGATGCGGGCCGAGCTCGACGGGCTGATTTGCAGCGGTCCACGCAGGGGCAACCAGTTCACCTATGCCCTTATGGCCGAACGTGCCCCCAACCAGCGTCAGTTGACTCGCCAAGAAGCTCTGGCTGAACTCGCCATGCGTTACATCAACAGTCGTGGGCCAGCCACCATTCATGATTTCAGCGTTTGGTCTGGGCTTACGGTGAAGGAGTGTACAGAAGGTATTACTCTTAATGGAACGGATATTTCAACTGAGGTCATTGCCGATCAGACATATTTTATCAAGACCAATCAGACAATGCTACCAGCCGTAGACTTCACGCAGGCAACTTTTCTGATGCCCGACTACGACGAATATGGTATGGGGTATAAGAACCGTGAAGCCATTGCCCACGCTGACCTAACAGGTGCCCTGGCGTATAATCGCATGATTGTGGTTGACGGTGCCATTGCTGGTTCCTGGAAACGAAGCCTCAAAGGCCCCGGAGTTATTCTGGATCTACAGTTAAACCGTCCACTTTCTGCTCCACAACGGGAACGGCTTTTGGAGGCTACCCAGTTATACAGTCAGTTCATTGAAAAAGACGTTGCTCCGGGAGAGGCCAATTTCCTGAACAAAGTGGCCTCTCAAGCTCCCCCATTATGAAGTTATTTTTTACTGCCCTGATGTTCTATACCCGCTTGCCGGTACCCAAAGGCATTGACCATTCGGAGGATTTATTGAATCGTTCTACCATCTTTTTCCCATTCATCGGATGGATCGTTGGAACAATCGGCGTAGGGGTTTACTGGTTGGGCTCGTTCCTCTTCCCGCCCGAACTGGCTGTCCTCTTCAGCCTGATCTCGACAATCTGGGTAACAGGCGCTTTTCACGAAGATGGATTTGCTGATGTGTGTGATGGGTTTGGGGGTGGCTGGTCGGCCGAGCAAATTCTGACCATTATGAAAGACAGCCGTTTGGGCACGTACGGGGCTATTGGAATAGGGCTTTTACTGACGGTCAAGTTTTTTGCCCTTAAAACCATGTTTACCGTCGAGGCTTTTGGTGTGGCAGTAGCGCTGAAATACATTTCTGCCCATAGCCTGAGTCGGCTGGTTGCTACGACAATGATGCGGCAACTTCCTTACGCCCGTTTAGACGAAACCAGCAAGGTTAAACCCATTGCTAAAGGGATTACAGCCAGCCAGTTGGCTATTGCCGCCGGATTCGGTCTGCTCCCCTTACTTGCTCTGGTGCTTTACACCGGTCTTTGGATTTATTTAACCTTCCTGATTCCACTCGCGTTAGTACAGGGACGGCTAGCCTGGTTTTTCAGGAAATGGATAGGTGGTTATACCGGCGACTGCCTGGGAGCCACCCAGCAACTCACCGAAGTAATTGTCTACATGTCGTTTGTCTCACTGCTTTGGGTATCAATTTAATACATGGATATTTACCTCATTCGTCACACCGAAGTTGCCGTGGGTCGTTCTGTCAGCTACGGCCAATCTGATGTTGAATTGGCTACCAACTACACCGAACAACGCGACCGAATTCTGACTCATCTTCCCACCGATGCCCCTGCCTATCTGTTTAGCAGCCCCCTGAATCGCTGTCGCTTATTAGCTAACGATCTGGCTACTTCGGTTGAAATAGATTTAAAATCAGTGCAGTTCGACGACCGGATTAAGGAGCTCAACTTCGGAGACTGGGAGATGACACCCTGGGCCGACATTCCCCGCTCGACGCTTGACCCCTGGATGGCCGATTTTGTAAACGTTGGTCCACCCCGTGGCGAAACGTTTCAGGAGTTGTTCGACCGGGTACATGAGTTTTGGCAGGAGAAAATCGTATCGTTGGTCGACAAAAATAATGAGCCCGTATATATCATTACGCATGGGGGGGTTATTAGGGCTTTGCTGTGTCTGTTTCTGGATTTATCTTTGCAGAACGCCTACCGAATTCACCTCGACTACGGTTCGCTTACTAAATTATCAACCAACGGGCAACACTATACAATTCAGTACGTCAACCGTTAAATTTTATCGTCATTGATTGTCATTAATGACTTCTTTTTATGAACGCTTTAAGCATCCGCCTTACCACCCTGTTGACAATTGTTCTGACCACGGCCCTTTTTCGCCTGGTTCCACACTGGCCCAACTTCACTCCCATAGCTGCTCTGGCTCTTTTTGGCGCTGCTATGTTTGAAAAGAAATGGCTCGGTCTGGCAGTCCCGTTTGCCGCTATGCTTCTGAGCGATGCAATCATTGGTTTCCACGGTAGCATGGGCGCGGTTTATTTATCCTTTGGTCTTACCTGGGTAATCGGCGCAGTAGCCCTAAGCCGGCCAACGGTTGCCCGTGTGGCGTTGGCATCCCTGAGTTCGTCGGTGTTGTTTTTCCTAATCACCAACTTTGCGGTGTGGTACGGCAGCTCGTTTTATCCTCAAACTGCCGCTGGTCTGATGGGTTGCTACGCGGCTGGTCTGGCCTTCTACAACGGTCAGTCTTTCTTCCTGAATGGCGTTATGGGTGATCTGTTTTTCAGTGGGCTGCTTTTCGGTGGCTACTACTGGCTACAACAGCGTTTTTCCGTTCTCCGTCCTGCATAATTTATTGTCATTCTTGGTCATTTCACTGGCATTAATAGTCATTTATTGCTTTTGCGATTTCTGACAATTAATGACTACCAATGACCATAAATGACCGTTTATATGAAGCCCAAACTAGCCAGCGAATCGCACACCATTATGACTGAGATGGTGTTGCCTAACGATACCAATACGCTTAACAACCTGATGGGGGGCCGCCTGCTCCACTTCATGGATATTGCCGCTGCCATTGCCGCTCAAAAGCACTCCAACCGAATTGTTGTAACGGCGTCTGTCGATAACGTGTCGTTTTCGGAACCGATCCGCCTGGGCAATATCGTGACCATGAAAGCGCAGGTAACCAGGTCGTTCAGTTCGTCGATGGAAGTATTTATCGAAGTGTGGGCCGAGGATATTCCAGCGGGAATTCGCGTCAGCACCAACAGTGCCTACTATACTTTTGTGGCTGTTGACCAGATTGGCCGACCCATTGAAGTAGCCCCGGTGATCCCCGAAACGGAGGCTGAAAAAGAGCGTTATGCGAGCGCCCTTCGTCGGCGACAGTTACGGCTTGTACTGGCCGGTCGTATGAAGCCCCAGGAAGCCACCGAATTACGGGCTTTGTTGCTGGGCGACGGGGTTTCGTAGAAATAGGATTATTGCATTATATTGCAATCAATCCTACTTCTATGAAACCTATCCACTCCATTACTATCCTACTAATCGCATGTTTCGCCTGCGCCAGGCCAGTCCGGGTATCAGAAAGCCGGTACAGTGTTAATACCACGCTGAATGACTCAACGTGGTTCGGGACAGCCCCTACCGCTATCATTTACGAACTTGACGAAAAGCGCTGTAGAGGCAAGCGTTTTGTACTCATCGCCAGAACTGATATTCCCTACAAGGGGATGCCTTCGACCCGGAAAGCATCCAAAGTGACTGGATGCCTGAATGATGATTGCTATTCGACACAAGCGATAAATTTCGAGAATATTCCGTTTAAGCAGGGCAAATACAAATTACGCAAGCTTGCCCTGTGTGATACCATCAACACTACTGACTTTCGTTACTGGCAAACAGCTCCTGGTGGAGGCACAGTTCGAAGGTACGGGTATCAAAAAAACACCCCCAATTGGATTCGTGTCAACCGTATTGATCGCGCTACGAACACAATTGAAGGCCAATTTGAGGCAACACTTACCGATACGAGCAAACAGGTAATGCGCTTTCGGAAAGGAGAATTCAAGATCAAGTTTCAGCAGAAGTGACCCTCATCGCTTCTCATACACCACATCGGCAAAGTAGTCTTTTGAGTCGGTGAGCCAGCCGGTTACGGCAAAACCAGTTTGGTCAGCTAATTCTTCGATTCCGGCGCGGGTAAACTTGCGCGACATTTCGGTGTAAATAACTTCGCCACGCTCAAAAGGTACCCGCATGCCCAGCGAACCGACTGTTACCAGTTGCTCTTCGCGACTTACCAAATAACTCCGGGCTTCGCCGGTTTCGGGTTGGTAAGTTTCGTAATGATCGAAGGCTAGAAGATCGAAGTCAGCGTCGAGTTCGCGGTTTATGCGCCGGAGCAAGTTTAGATTGAATGCTCGTGTCAGTCCCTGGCTGTCGTTATAGGCAGCGTGAATAATGGCGGGGTGCTTTTGCAGATCAAAACCGGTCAGCAAAAGGTCGCCGGGTTCGAGTTGCTGGCTGATTTTGTGGTAAAAGGCAAGCGCATCAGCAGGAGCGAAGTTGCCAATATTCGACCCCAGGAATAACACCACGCGCCGGACGTTGGGGAGACCAGCTATACTTTCACGGGGCGTTTCGGCTAGTCGGTTCAGGGCTTCCAGGTATTCCCCACACTGTGAATCAACCTGTAAATGCGGCCATTGAGCGCGAATATCAGCCGTTAGGTTATCTAAAGCTGCTTTCGAAATATCAACGGGAGCATAACTGAAGGTAGCTCCCTGATTCCAAAAGTAATCGATCAGAACTTTCGTTTTCAGGCCGTCACCTGCGCCAAGCTCTACCAGTTCAAACGGGCGGTTATCAGCGCCAAACAAGTCCAGGAAAGCCTGCTTGTGGGTATCCAGAATCTCGAACTCTGCCCGTGTAAGGTAGTATTCGGGCAAGTGCATGATTGCCTGAAACAACCGGCTTCCTTCGTCGTCGTAGAAGAAGCGAGACGACAAACTTTTGGGCGATTTTGTCAGGCCCGTCACTACTTCTTCAGCCAGCGTTTCAGCCAGTCTGGATGGTTGGTCGGGAGCCGGAATAGCGTGCCCGTTGCCATTGACCGTTAGCGGTCTTGTGTGTCCGTTTACGATTTGACTAACCGAATCCCCGAGAATTGCCATTGCTTGTCTGGTTGAAAAAAGTTACGATAGGTTGGGCGCTCATGCCCGGCAGGAGTTGCCACCGAGGCCCCCCGCAATACCATTTGACTACTCATAAATTTGCCGTTATACTCGCCGACAGCGCCCGCAGCCGTTGTAAAACCGGGATAGGGCAAGTAAGCAGAAGCCGTCCACTCCCACCTTTGTCCCCAGCCAAATGACTGATCGGCTAAAGCGGCTGTTTCCCACTCAAATTCGGTAGGTAAACGAACACCGGGTTCGGTTTGGCTCCGCCAGCGGGCGTAAGCATCGGCTTCATAGTGGTTTACGTGACAAACGGGCGCATCAAGGTCAACCGGTACTAACCCATCGAATGTGTAGTTATACCACTGCTTATCAATCTGATGCCAGTAAAGCGGAGCCTGTGCCGCATTGGCATTGACCCACGCCCAACCATCAGCCAGCCAATGACTAAACTGTCGGTACCCCCCCGCCTGAATAAACTCAAGATACTCGGCATTGGTAATCAGTTGTCCGGCGATTGTGGTCTTGTTCAGGTAAACTTTGTGAACACCTAGCTCATTGTCGAAATGAAACTGACCTGAGTCGGCCTTCCGAAAACCAATTTCATGCACCCCTTCGGGCACTGTTACAGATGGACCACTCCTGACAGGGGCGTGTTCCCGAATTGGCATGGCGATGGCCGGAAACAATGGGTTATGGCCCAGAATGTATTTGATGTCGGTGATGAGCAACTCCTGATGTTGCTGCTCATGGTTCAGGCCAAGCGTAATCAGCGCGTGAAGCTCTGCATCCGGCTCGTTCTCTTCTAGAAAACGGCTCATGTGCTGGTCTACATAGTCGCGGTAACGATACACTTCGGCTACCGTTGGTCGGGTCATATTGCCCCGTTGCGTGCGTAGTACCCGGCGGCCAACGGTTTCGTAATAGCTGTTGAAAACGAAACTAAAATCGTCGTGAAAAACCTGATAACCGGGTGCGTTTGGCACCAGCACAAAGGTTTCCCAAAACCAGGTGGTGTGGCCTAAATGCCATTTGGGTGGGCTAACATCAGCAATGGGTTGCACGACATAGTCGTCGGTTTCGAGCGATGCACACAACCGCACTGACCAGTCACGGACGGCCTGATAGTCGGTGAGCAATGCAGAGGGAGTTACAGTAGGCGAACTAATCATTTTTATCGAGATTGGTAAAGAGATTATTGAGGGATTCGGCGAGGGTTGGGTGGGCGAAAACGGCATCCCGCAGCCTTTGATAAGGCAGTTGACCCATCATAGCAATCTGGAGCAGACTCATCATCTCGCCCCCTTCCATACCCAGCACGGCCGCACCGAGCAACTGATCGGTATTGGCATCAACCAACACTTTGATAAACCCTTTGGTATGGCCCGTTTCAATAGCGCGACCCACCCACTCCATTGGCATTTTCGCGACCCGAACGGCTTTCCCCTGTTGTTTGGCTTCGTGTTCACTCAAGCCAATGCGGCCTAGTTGCGGATCAGTGAACACAGTGTATGGCACCGGGCGGTTGGCAATACTGGCGCTGCCATTTTCGAGCAGATTTTGTTTTACGACCCGATAATCGTCGTAGGAGATGTGCGTAAACGCGGGACCTCCTTTGATGTCGCCCAACGCATAAATTCCGGGTTGGCCCGTTTCAAGTTGATCATTAACCCGAATAAAACCGGCATCATCGGTTTCTACCCCGGCTGCCGATAGGTTCAGCGCTTCAGTATTGGGGGTCGTGCCCACAGCAACCAGCAGGTGCGAGCCACTGATATGGGTTGTCTTTCCGTCAGTTTTAGCCGTAAGTTTTACACCGCCAGAAGTAGTTTCGCTGACTTGTTCAATATTTGTATTGAAGTGAATCTTAATCCCCTCATCGGTCAGAATTTTCGTTAGTTCCTCAGCTACATCGGGGTCCTCTCGGGGTAACAGTTGCCCACCCCGAACGAGGAGTGTAACCTTACTGCCAAATCGACGGAGCATCTGACTGAATTCTATGCCAATATATCCTCCACCCATAATCAGCAAGTGATCGGGCAGAGTAGTCAGGTCCATCAAGGTTGTCGAGGTCAGCCAATCCACGGAGTCAAGGCCGGGTGTATCAGGCTTTTTGGGATGAGTACCCGCATTGATAAAAATCAGATCGGCGGTGAGTGTCCGTGTTTGCCCATCGGCTGCTGTAATCAGCACTTCTTTAGGTCCCGAAAAACGGGCTTCGCCCTGAATAAGCGTCAGGTTATCTGTTTTGGCGAAACTATCCTCAATTCCTTTTCGGAACATCTCGACGATGTCATTCTTTCGCTGTATGACCGCTTTAAAATCAACGCTTACTTCTCCCGTCCCAATGCCATATTCACTTGATCTGCGGGCTTGGTAGGCCATTTCGGCAGATGCAAGTAGCGTTTTGGTAGGAGTGCAACCGTAGTTGATGCAGGTTCCCCCCACAAACTTCCGTTCAATTAATACAACAGAGCGACCTTGCTGGGCAAAGGCCTGAGCCAGGGGTTTACCGGCTTGCCCAACTCCGATGATGATAGCATCGAAGCGTTCGGGCATTGATTGATTCATGCAGTTGATCGGTTAAGCGATATGTTCTGTAACCGTGAACTAGAGGAAGGGTTTTAGGCAAGGATTTTTTCAGTGCTGCAAAATAGAGGATAATGTATTGATAGTAAAAGCAATTATTGACGTATTGAAAAAGAACGCCAATATTCCATGAACCAAGGCTAATCTACGCATACGTTTTGACTGAATGGCCACGTCAGACACCTGACTTGTCATGCCGATAATAAAGGAGAAATAAGCGAAATCCAGGTAATCGGGGGCATTATCATCCGGAAAGTCCAGCCCTCCTGCGTATTTATGTTCCTCGTTTCCATTTCCCTGTAGCTGCTTTTCATAATACAAATGCGCGTAGCGAAGCGTAAAAACAGTGTGTACCAATAGCCACGAACTGAGCACAACCAATGCCGACAGGGCAGCATGTAAGCTCTTATTGGCTCCAACGCCCTCTTTATAGAGTAAAAAAATAGCTATTAAACTGGCGAAAGCTGACAAAATCACAAAGAGAAAACTGAGCGTCCGGCTCATATCCTGTGCCTTAAACAAGGCACTCAGGTTACGCGGGTGGGCCGTTAAAATGGTGATCCAAATGAAACTGATGGATGCTACGGTGTAGATGAGCCACACGGCAATAACCAGCGTTGCGGGGTCAACAAAACGACACAGACCGAGCGTTGCCAAACCGGCAATTCCTAAACTGATCAGAAGCCGTTTATGGGCATCCAGGTAACTGATGCGATGAAGAATGGACATGAAGAAATAACTAGGATGTAATACCACTCAGTAGCCGGTGGGTGGCCGAAACCGGATTCAATCGAAGACCATCGTCGCTGAGGTTCATTTGTTGAAGCCACAATTCAAACTCCGGTGCCGGCCGTCGATTGAGCAGCTGGCGAAGGTACAACGCATCATGAAATGAAGTACTCTGGTAATGCAACATTACATCGTCGGCACCGGGTATACCCATGATAAAGTTTACCCCCGCCGTTCCCAGCAATGTCAGGAGATTGTCCATATCGTCCTGGTCGGCTTCGGCGTGGTTGGTGTAGCATACGTCAACGCCCATGGGTAACCCCAGCAGTTTAGCGGCACAGTGATCTTCGAGGCCAGCCCGAATAATCTGTTTGCTGTCGTAGAGGTATTCGGGACCAATAAAACCAACTACCGAATTTACGAGCAACGGTTCGAAAGCACGCGCGACCGCATAGGCCCGCACTTCGCAGGTGTGCTGATCGACGCCGTAGTTCGCCCCCGCCGAGAGCGAACTACCTTGCCCGGTCTCGAAGTACATCAGATTTGACCCTACCGTGCCGCGTTTCAGCGATTGCCCCGCTTCCAGCCCTTCCTGCAATGTGGCCAGCGATACGCCAAAAGAACGGTTTGTGGCCTCGGTACCACCGATGGACTGAAACACCAGATCGACCGGGGCACCGCGTTCGATAGCAGCAATGGTCGTGGTGATATGGCTCAGAACGCAGGTTTGAGTGGGAATAGCAAACCGTTCGCGAATCGAGTCGAGCATTTGCAGCAGGTTAATCACCGTGCCCGTATGATCTGTGGCGGGGTTAATACCGATCACGGCATCGCCGTTACCATACAGCAGTCCATCGACAACGCTGGCCGCTATACCCCGAAAATCGTCGGTGGGGTGATTGGGCTGAAGGCGGGTGGAGAGCCGACCGCTTAGGCCGATTGTATTCCGAAACCGGGTTACCACTTCGCATTTAGCCGCCACAGCAATTAAATCCTGGTTCCGCATCAACTTGATTACGGCCGCCACCATTTCGGGCGTAAGTCCCCAACTGAGCTGGTGCAAGGTTTCGGTTGTAGTCGACTGAGCCAGCAAAAAGTCGCGCAGTTCACCCACGGTCAGGTGGCTCACCGGCGCAAACAAATCAGCTCGGTGTGAGTCAATAATCAGGCGCGTCACCTCGTCGGACTCGTAGGGAATTACGGTTTCGTTCAGAAAGGTTTTCAGCGGTAAATCAGCCAGCGCCAACTGAGCCGCCACCCGCTCCTGAGCCGATTCGGCGGCTACCGCTGCCAGCTGATCGCCCGACCGTAGGGGCGTTGCTCTGGCTAGCAGCGTTCTTAGATCAGCAAACGCATACGATTGATTATGAACGAAATAGCGATACGCCATTGAGAGTTGGGTCTAGTAAGCCGGTGTCTTTCGCAATTTTCATGAAAAATTAACCAAAAACGGCCTATTCCACTCAATGAATCGAACAACCAAACTGTTTACTATTACGTACATCACCTAACTCATACTATGCTTTGTGTACCTATGACTATCGAGAATACGTCTTGGGTTTGGCTGGTCGACGATGACAGCGATGACCAGTTGCTTGTTAGATCAGCATTTAAATTAGCTAATCCCAACGTAACCGTACATACTCTGGATGATGGTGATCAGTTATTGCCGCAACTGAGCCGGGCATCTGCTCTGCCTAAACTGGTGTTGCTCGACCTGAACATGGCTCGCATGGGTGGTTTTGAAACGCTACAGGCCGTAAGGGGAGCCCACTCTGACGTGCAACTCCCAATTGTTGTTTTCAGCACATCGTCTAACAATACCGACTATAAACAAGCTATACTACAAGGTGCCAATGCCTTCATTTCTAAACCCAGCGAGTACGGCAAATTAGTTGAACTTACCAAAGAGCTTTCGAAGCAATGGCTGTAAACAGTTGGCAGGGATCAGTGAACAACGAGCAGTTTACGTTGGCAGAATTAATACCTGTTAGCTGATTACTGCTCGTTATTCACTGATCCCTGATAACTGTCAAAGGCTTCCTCTTAGGGTTAGGACCACGTTGCGCCCTGGCGCGCTGATACCGCTGGCAAAGTAGCGGTAGTTTACATCCATAATGTTTTCTACGGCTCCCTGAACGGTTAGGTATGAGCCAAGTTTCACAGAAACACGTGCGTTTACCGTTGTCCAGGCGGGCATTCCGTCGGGGGTAGCATATTGGGCATTATCTTCCCCTTCGGGGTTATAATCGGCAATCCGTTTCCAGCCGTTATAGAGTGCCCAAACCTCGGCTTGTAGCTTGCGAGTCTGATACGTCAGAGCCGTACGACCGAAGGTAGGTGGGATGTGGTCGAGCGGGGTATTGGTCGCGTTTTTGATCTTCCCATTTGTTCCATTCAGGGTACTGGTCAAGGTAAGTTGATTGGTCAGCCGAACCAAAGCCGCTACGTTCCATCCATTAATAATAGCTTTCCGTTTATTCTGAGCGGCCAATACCTGGCTCAACTGGCCCGCATACTGCACCTGGCTTTGCCCGTTGAGCGTAAAAGCATCAACCACGATCGCATTGTCGAACACTGTATAATAATACGTTCCATCGAGTCGGAGGATGTTGCCCAACCACTGACTCACCGATAGCTCGCCGTTATAGGTGTATTCAGGTTTGATGTTTGGGTTGGGAACCACCAGCGAACCCGCTTTTGACTCAAATACTTTAGTTAAATCATCCACATTGGGAGCCCGAAAACCGGTTGATCCCAATAAGGCGATTCGGGTGCGTTCAGACGGGCGATACAACAGGCCAAGATTGCCGGTAAAGGCGCTGGGTTGCTGTTTAATATCATTGAACGGAAACGGGAAGAATGTTTTGTCAATAAACTTGGCCTTTAGTTCTGACAGGCTGTAGCGCAGGCCAGCATTGAGCGTTACCTGCTTGCTGAGTGCCAGTTGATCGCTTACGTATACACCCGCCGTTTGGAGCGTACTGCCGCCATCAGGATAACGGGTATTGAACGGAGTAATCGCACCGGTGGTAGCATTCACGTTTTGAGCCCTTGAATTTACTTTGTTATTCGTGGCTTCCAAACCATACTGAATCAGGTGTTTACCAGCCTGTTTCTGCAAATCGGCATTCAGCGACCATACCCCAACCTGTTCAATCTGCTCACTCCGGCTGGCAGCTCCTAACCGTCGGCTAATTCGGCTTTCGTCAATGTCCTGATAAGCAACCGTCAGCATAGCCCGGTCGTAAACGGATGTAGGTCGCGAAAGCGTGAGGTTATAGGAAGCCAATAAGCGGTTTTCAGGGCCGTAGTACCATTCTGCGAAGCGGGGTTTGCCTGAGGCTACCTCCGTCAAGCGATCATAGCGTGGTACATTTCCTGTGGTTGAATACTGTAGATTAAGGGTGTGCTGAACACCGTCAGAGGGGCGGAACAGAACCTTTTGTAACAAATCCAACTGATGGTAGGCCGATCCAATCTGACGGTTCGGGTTGGGGTTGTTCACAATAACATCTTCGTTGTTAGGCCGTTCGACATATTGAAGCAGTTTACCAAAGTTTGAATAAGCATCCCGCCGACGGTTGCCCTGCACCACATCGCCGAAACTACCGTATGTTACACTCGTTAGGAAACCGAGCTGTCGATTACCTGCGCTTACATCTACGTGAGCGGTTCGCTCGCCCGTAGCAGACCCATAACGGATGTAGGCTGCGGGTTTCACCAGCCAATTTTTTGCCCCCGATAATTCAGGGTTGCGGCTCTGAAAATACATAACCCCACCCAAGGCATCACTTCCGTAAATAAGCGACGACGGACCGAACATCACCTCCGCCCGCTCCAGCATCGACGGGTCAATTCGTAACACATTTTGAAGGTGGCCTGCCCGGTAAATGGCGTTGTTCATTCTTACCCCATCAACCACAATCAGCACCCGGCTCGACTCAAACCCCCGCAGTACCGGGCTTCCGCCCCCACCCTGGCTCTTTTGCACAAACACATTACCCGTTTGCAGCAACATATCTGCCGCATTCATTGGGTTGCGCTGACCAATCTGGGTGTTTGTAATGAGTTGAATCTGGCTACCGGTGGTGGTTTTAGTCAGAAATTTCTGAGCCACAATATTTACTTCGTCCAGATTGACAGGCAAGCGGGTAGTATCTGTCTGGGCAAACGAGTTTAATGATATAAGGCAGGTGGCAGTAAGTAGAAGGTGTTTCATCATGTATGAGTACGAAAATGACTTACCAAGATAAACAACGATCAACAGGAAAGAACATTAGCGATTGCTGAAGATTGATTTTGACGATTTCAAGGCTATTTTTGGGATTGCGAAAAAAGTTACCAGTGTAGAACTGTTGCCATAAATAATATGATAAAAACAAAATTGGATGCAGTTCCTACAGTTACACCCGATACGCTCAGCGGCATAGTTTTCAAACAACAGGATTTGGCCTTAAATCAGGGGCCCGATCATAATCTGTTTCATATTAACCGGCTCGAAGATGTACGAAAGGATATGACCTTTCCGCTGGCTCCTCACCGGAAAACGGTCAACGATTTTATTCTGGTCACCAAAGGGCATATGGTTCGGATGAAGGGGCTCACCAGCTACCAATTTGGTGCCAATACCTTTTTTTTTCTACCAGCCCACCAAATCAGTCTCGACGATTGGATGAGTGAAGATATTGAGGGGTATTACTGCCATTTTGATACCAATTTGTTAACCAAACGCTGGCAAAAACAAGAACTAGAAATTGAATTCCCCTTTTTTAAGTTTTTAGGCGAACCACTTATCTCCCTTGATAATGAAACACTTAACCAAGTAAAACCTCTTTTAGAACGGTTAGAAAAAGAATACACAAAGCATCGGCACGATTCGGGCGATATTTTTAGAATTTATACCCTTGCCTTATTCACCGAATTAAAACGGGCAACGCCTGCTAGCTTACGCACTACGCCCGACCGTTTCGACAGCGCAGCTCCGCGTTTTACCCAACTCTACAAAAACGCCCTCAGTCAGTTTATTTACGAAAAGCAAAATGTAGCTGAATACGCCGACTTGCTTCACATTTCGCCAAACCACCTTAACAAGTGTGTGAAAACAACAACCGGCCAATCCGCACGGGATTTGTTGGACGAAATGATTTTGCTGGAAGCCAAAGTACTGCTTTCGCAGACTGATTTGAGCATTAGTGAGATTGCTTATCGGATCGGAAAACAGGATCCCAGTAACTTTGGCCGCTTTTTCAAAACCAAAATGGGCATTACCCCGAAAGAGTATCGCCAAGTGGATTGATTTTGACGGTTTGCCAGAATGTACTATGAGCTCTCTATTACTCTCGACATCCAATCCATACTAAGACATCAATCAACCCAAAGTGCATACAAGGAGTCCGTTTTCTGACTAAAAACCAAAGGTAAAATATAACAGAACCGGGCAACCTGATTGATATTGACTATGTATAGCCTGATTTTGATAAAATTTTGTACTCATTAGTGAAGTGATTTGTAGCGCAGTTAGGCTCCTGTTTAAAGACAGGGTAGTCGGCTCTCTTTCCAGGTTCACTCGCTATGAGAAAAAAGACATACGCTTATTCACTGGTTGTTGGTGCCCTATTTGGTTTGACGGCTAGCCCACCTGTTCAGGCCCAGACAACTTACCCGTTTCAAAACCCGAATCTAGCCACAGAAAGTAGAGTCGCTAACCTGATTACGCTGCTCACTCTTGATGAAAAAATCAGACTGATTACTGATTTTGACGTGCCTCGTCTGGGCATAAAATCGCCTGGTAATGCCGAAGCTATTCATCAGGTAAAATTCTATGACAGGCCGGACCCGGCCAAAAAGCCAATTAAGACCACCTCGTTTGCCCAGGTATATGGTATGGGTGAAACCTGGAACCCCGACCTGATTAAACGCGCTGGAGCGGTTATGGGCTACGAAGCTCGCTATCTGAGTCAGCATAAAGACTATCTGCGCAATACACTGGTACTGTGGGGACCAGCTTCTGATCTGGCACGCGATCCGCGTTGGGGTCGGAATGATGAAAGCTTTGGCGAAGACCCTTTCTTGACTGGGACTATGGCTGTGGCGTTGACTAAAGGCATTCAGGGCGACGACCCGCGTTATTGGCAGGCTGCGGCCTTGCTCAAACACGTTTTTGCCAACAGCAACGAGACAACCCGCGCCCGTTCGTCGTCTGACTTTGATATTCGCTTAATGCGCGAATATTACTCCGTCCCCTTTCGCATGGCATTCACAGAAGGAAAGGCAGAGTCGTATATGGCTGCTTACAACGCCTGGAATGGAGTACCCATGACGATTCACCCGGTGCTGAAAGATGTGCTCGCCAAAGAATGGGGAGCTACCGGGATTGTTTCTTCGGATGCAGGGGCCATGAGCCACCTGGTCAACCAGCACAAATACGTCAAAACAAATCGGGATGCCTACGCGGCTGCCATTAAGCTGGGAATGAATCAATTTCTAACTTTTGGCGATTCTATCCCAAACATTATAAAAGGGGCCATTGCGGATAAAAAGCTAGCCGAAACCGACATTGATGCGGCAATCCACGGAAAAATTAAAACCCTAATTAAACTGGGTTTACTCGACCCGCCCGCCCAAGTGGCATACACCCGCATTGGACAGCCGGGCGAGCCAGAACCCTGGCTATCCGAAAAACACAAAGCGGTGGCCCGTCAGGTAGCTCAGGAGTCGGTGGTATTGTTAAAAAACGAACGCGATTTTTTACCACGCACCAAAGGAGCCATCAAATCAATAGCCGTTATTGGCCCACGAGCGGTGCAGGTATCACCCGATTTTTACAGTGGTCCCACGCCCTACGCCAGCACAGTGCTTCAGGCAATAAAAGAAAAAGTAGGCCCTTCGGTAACGGTCAACTATGCGGCCGACAATGAGGGACAGGTCGCCGTAAACGCAGCCAAATCTGCTGATTTTGTTGTTGTCGTGATTGGCAATGACCCCATGTGTGGAACCACGAATATTGGGGAGGCTTTCAATCGGGATGGGAGTACCAAGCCCTGCCCCGAAAACGGTGATGGCCGGGAAGGTCGTGATCGTCAATCGATGGATATCCCTTCCGAAGACCTCGTTAAGGAGGTGTTTGCGGCAAACGCTAATACCATAGTGGTACTCGTATCCAGCTTTCCTTACACCATTAACTGGACACAGGCGCATGTACCGGCAATTCTTCATACTACCCATACTGCTCAGGAGCAGGGTTCGGCGATCGCCGATGTCATTTTTGGCGATTACAACCCAGCCGGAAGGCTAACCCAAACATGGCCTAAATCGCTGGCTCATCTCCCCCCGCTCTCCGACTACGATATTCGACATGGGCGCACCTACCTGTACGCCAGCGAAGAACCGCTGTATCCCTTTGGCTATGGACTCAGCTACACCAATTTCGCCTATTCTGATCTCAAACTAAGCGCTGAAACCATTCCTAAGAATGGCACAGCAACGGTTCAGGTTAAGGTAAAAAACACAGGGAGCCGGGCGGGCGACGAAGTGGTGCAGCTATATGTACAGCACCCTCAGTCAACTATCTCACGACCGAAAAAAGAACTGAAAGGATTCAGTCGGGTCTTCTTAAAACCGGGCGAAACAAAAATCGTTTCAGTGCCGGTAAAAGCGGAATCATTGGCCTGGTGGAATGAAAAAACAAACCAGTGGGAGGTAGAAGAAGAACCAGTTGTCATGCTGGTAGGCGGGGCTTCAAACGATATTCGGCTGCAAAAAACCATGCTGATAAAGTGAGGCTTATAAAACAAAATCCAACTATCATCACTTGCCCTGCTAGTCGAGTAGGGACTACTCCATAAAGAAAAGTCATGATACGACACTCGGTCATTTTCAGCCTAAAAAGCGAAACCAGCACGCTCGAAAAACAGATATTTTTCGATGAGGCCAACAAATTAGCCTCAATTCCTGGTGTTCAGAATTTTGAAATTCTGGCGCAAACCAGCCCCAAAAACAACTTCGACTATGGTATCCTGATGACGTTCGAGACAGTTGACCAATACGACCAGTATACGAACCATCCCGACCATGTTCATTTTGTGCAAAACGTCTGGCTGAACTCAGTAGAAGACTTTTTAGAAATAGACTACAAACCGTTGGATTGACCTGAATAATCAATGCCCACTTGCTTTCCTAAAACTCCATGAACCTGTATCCTCGTATCTTATACATTGGCTTTGCGCTGTTTACCATTGGTGTATCCAATGGACATGCTCAAAACACAATTCAGAAAAATTTCCAAACACCACCCAATGCCGCCCGGCCCCGTGTATGGTGGCACTGGATGAACGGAAACATCACCAAGGAGGGTATTCAAAAAGACCTCGAATGGATGAAACGCGTAGGTATTGGTGGTTTCCAGAACTTCGACGCCAGCCTATTTACGCCGGTGGTTGTCCCAAAGAAGCTGGTGTTCATGACTCCCGATTGGAAAGACGCATTCAAATTCACAACCAATCTGGCCAGCCAACTGGGTCTCGAAATGGCCATTGCCGGTTCGCCAGGCTGGAGCGTTACAGGTGGGCCGTGGGTGCAACCCAGCGATGGCATGAAAAAATACGTCTGGACCGAAACGCATGTCACAGGTGGTAAACCCTTTACCGGCACGCTGCCGCAGCCATCAAACACTACTGGCACCTTCCAGAATGTAGCAATGGGATCCAGTATGTTGAGTAGCGCCACGGAAAATAAGCTACCCACTTATTACGCCGACGCGGCCGTTATTGCTTACCGACTGCCTGCCGTTGAGCAGTCACTGACGGCCCTGAATCCCAAGATCACATCGAGCGGGGGCACGTTTACGCTGGCCGGCCTCACCGATGGCGACCTGTCAACCACTCAGTTGCTGCCCCCCGTAGAGGTGGGAAAAGACATGTGGATACAATATGAATTCGACCGGCCGCAAACGGTTAAAGCATTCAGCATTGTAGGAGCCAGCCATTTACCCCTCGAAGAATTTAATGGCGCACCCGACAACCGGAGCCTGCAAGTTAGCGACGATGGCGTAAACTTCCGCACGGTGGTTCCGATCAAAGGCAGCACCGTACCGCAAAGCACCATGCGGCTTGTGCCGACAACGACCCGGTTCTTCCGCTTTACATTCACGACGCTACCGCCAATGGGAAACCCTTTTGCGGCTATGACAGGGGCAAAAATGGAGCCGCCAAAAGCTGAAGGGGTAAACGTGGCCGAACTAGTATTGTACAACACCGACCGGGTCGACCTGTTTGAGCAAAAAGCGGGTTTTAGTCCCTGGAAAGAAAGTACGCACTCGCTCATTAATGAAGTACCCGCCGACGCCATTCCAACCAGCGATGTGGTTGACCTGACGAGTAAAATGACGGCCGATGGTACACTAAACTGGGATGTTCCAGCGGGTAACTGGGTAATTATGCGTCTGGGCTATACGCTCACAGGTCGGCAAAACCACCCCGCTTCGCCCGAAGCAACCGGACTGGAAGTGGATAAACTCGACAAAGCAGCCGTTCAACGCTACATCGAAACCTACCTGGACATGTACAAAGACGCTACCGGTGGCCTGATGGGTGCGCAGGGGTTGCAGTACATGGTTCTCGACAGTTACGAAGCGGGCCACATGACCTGGACCAAAGACCTGCCCAGCGAGTTTGCCCGTCGGCGTGGGTACGATTTGCGCCCCTGGCTTCCGGTACTGGCGGGCCGCGTAATCCAGAGCGCTGAGGCCAGTGAAAAATTCCTGTGGGATTACCGCAAAACCATTGGCGAGCTGATCGTCGAGAACCACTACGAGGCTATTGGTGAAGCCTTGAAAAAGCGGGGTATGAAACGCTACACCGAATCGCACGAAAACGGGCGGATTTACTTGGCCGATGGCATGGACGTGAAACGCAAAGCTGATGTACCCATGTCGGCCATGTGGACACCTGGTAGTCTGGCTGGTGGAGCTAACGAGGAAGCCCGTAGCATGGGCGACATCCGCGAAGCCGCTTCGGTTGCACACATCTACGGTCAGAACTTAGTTGCCGCCGAATCAATGACCTCTATCGGTAATGCCTTCAGTTGGCATCCCGAAAAGCTGAAACGCACCGCCGACATGGAAATGGCGTCGGGACTAAACCGCTTTGTGGTGCATACCTCCGTTCACCAGCCTTTAGACGACAAAAAGCCCGGTTTTTCGCTAGGGCCTTTCGGGCAGTATTTTACCCGGCAGGAAACCTGGGCCGAACCTGCCAAAGCCTGGGTCGATTACTTAAGCCGCAGTTCGTACCTGTTGCAGCAGGGTAAAGCCGTGGTTGATATTCTGTATTACTACGGCGAAAATAACAACATCACCCAAATCTGCGCCCAAAAGCTGCCGACAATCCCAACTGGCTATGAGTTTGATTTTGCCAATGCCTCGGTTATCCGCGACGTGATCACCCCCCAAAACGGCCGGTTGGTAGCTCCAAGTGGGATGGCTTACCGCCTATTGGTGCTCGACTCGTCGGCACGGTACATGACCCTGCCTGTGCTGAAAAGAATGGGCGAACTGGCGAGCGCCGGTATTCACATCGTAGGCGCAAAACCCCTTCGGTCGCCCAGCCTGAGCGACGATGCAACCGCGTTCACTTCGCTGGCCAACCAGATCTGGAGCCAGCCAACCGTGTCGACCAAACCTGTAGCGGAGGTATTGAAGGCCATGAATGTAGCGGAAGATGTAATCGTTAAAAACAGTAAAGCCGACGTACTATTTGTTCACCGCCAGACAGAAAATGCCCAATCGGACTTCTACTGGCTCAACAGCCGCAGCGAAAGCCCCAATTCCGCCGAAATCAGCTTCCGGGTAACGGGCAAAGTTCCAGAGCGGTGGAATCCAGAGACCGGGAAAACGGAGAAAGTGTCGTATCGGATCGAAAATGGGCGGACGATCATTCCGCTGGAGTTTGCGCCCTGGGATGCCTGTTTCATTGTATTTGGGGCAAAAACCAGCGTGGCTTCGTACACCAAACCAGCCGTGACCGAGTCATCCGTAGTCCAGTTAACTGGTTCCTGGAATGTAGCTTTTCAGGAAGGACGTGGAGCACCAGCAACCACCACATTAACGAAGCTGGCTTCTCTGTCCGACCAATCGGAGGCTGGCATCCGCTACTTCTCCGGCACGGCTGCATACACCCAGTCGTTCACGGTACCAACGATGAAAAAAGGACAAACCTACGTGCTGGATTTGGGCGATGTGAAGAACATGGCCGAGGTCATTGTGAATGGCAAAAACGTAGGTACAGTCTGGAAAAAGCCGTTTCGAATCGACGTGACCGACGCGCTCAAAGCGGGTTCGAACACGCTGGAAGTGAACGTAACAAACCTCTGGGTGAATCGGCTCATTGGCGATGCCCAAGCTGATGTCAAAACCAAAACGACCTTTACTACGATGCCTTTTTATCAAGCCAACTCGCCCCTCTTGCCATCGGGCCTGATGGGACCGGTGCAGGTATTAAGTCGATAACTCTCTTATCCTATGATTCGCATTAGAACACTCGCGCTGCTTTTACTGGCAACCCAGTTTGCGCACGCCCAGCAGGTAATCCGATTGTATGAAGGCAAAGCACCCGGTTCAGAAAGCTGGACCTGGGACGAAGCAGAAAACAGCAAGAACCCATTCAATACGCGGGTCATTTATAACGTAGCCACCCCAACCATTACGGCCTACCTCCCCAAGCCCGAACTGGCCACGGGTACTGCCGTCATTGTGGCCCCCGGCGGAGCCTTTCATACCCTTTCTATTGATTCGGAAGGCATTGACGTCGCCAAATGGCTCAACGCCAAAGGAGTAGCCGCTTTTGTGCTAAAATACCGCGTGGTGCGCAGCATGACCGACAACCCGGTTACTGAACTGATGGCCAAAATGGCTGATTTCAAGAAGCTGGACGAAGAAAACGCGCCCGTCATTCCCCTTGCTATTGCCGACGGGAAACGCGCCATTGAATACGTTCGGCAACACGCTAAAGACTTTGGCATTGCGACAAACCGCGTTGGTTTGATGGGCTTTTCGGCGGGCGGTACTGTCACAATGGGCGTTGGTTTTGATTATTCACCCGCTAACCGGCCCGATTTTCTGGCTCCTATTTACCCGTATCTCGGCGAGATGGCCATTGCCAAACAGGTAGTTCCCGCCGACGCTCCTCCCCTATTTGTTTGTGCCGCTTCCGATGATCAGTTGGGACTGGCCCCACACAGTACCAAACTGTATAACGATTGGCTGGCTGCAAAGAAAATCGCCGAATTGCACATCTACCAGAAAGGCGGCCACGGTTTCGGTATGCGAAAACAAAACCTACCCACCGATGCCTGGATCGATCGCTTCGGCGACTGGCTAAACCTGAATGGACTATTGAAAAAATAAGTTGGCATCGGCGTACCGACCACAAATTGACTATCCGAAATCATACATCCCCAATTCGAAATCCAATGGCTAAGAACCCACATTACCTATCGCAACTGGCTCACATTGAGATTTATTCACCCGACGTAGAAAAGTCGGTTCACTTCCTGCGCGACGTAGTTGGGTTGGACGAAACCGGCCGCGATGAGCATGGCTCTGTTTATTTTCGCGCCTGGGGCGATTATTTCCACCACACCCTGAAAGTAACCTACCGCGAAACCAACGGCCTGGGACACCTCGGCTGGCGAGCCGACAGCCCCGAAGCGCTGGAAGAATGCGTAGCCTATCTTGAATCGATCGGGGCTGGCTTAGGCTGGGTTGAGGGGGATTTGGGGCATGGCAGGGCGTACCGGTTCCAGTCGCCTGATGGACACACGCACGAGGTATTCTGGGATGTGGTCTGGTTGCGTGAAACCGGTGAACGGGGCAGCATCTACGCCGACCGCTACGCCAGCAATCGCCGGATTGGGGTCAACCCCCGCCGGTTCGACCACATCACGTACATGGTCGCCAAATTCCAGTATCAGAAAGAAAAAGAGTTCTGGAAAGGTATGGGCCTTAAAAACCCCGACGAAGTACGGATGAGCGACGAGATTCCGCCCATCGGTGGCCTGTGGACAATCGGCAACCTCTCGCATGACATTGCTGTGTTCACCGACCCCAATATCGAAGGGCCGGGCCTGGGTACGTTCAATCACATCGCCTGGAATTTTGACAGTCGCGAAGAGGTGCTGATTGCCCTCGATTACTTCCTCGAAAAAGGCTACAAAAGCGTCATGGGTGCCCCCACCCGCCACAAAGCCGACGAAGGCTTTTTCATCTATATCATTGAACCCGGCAGCGGAATCTTATTTGAGTTCTACGCCTGTGCCCGGCTCATTTTTGCCCCCGATCACGGCCCCGACATTCACTACATCAAAGACAACCCAAACGATGCCTGGGGCACTGCCAATCCATTCGCCGAAATGGGCAAAGGCAAGAAGCTAGGCCTGACCGATGGCGTGGTCAAACCGGTTGATATTTAATATTCGAAATTCTATGTGGCATTATTTTCCGGGGCAGTACATGCCCTCGTATCAGATAAACAGAGCGTTGACCCAGGCACACTATGGTGGCGGGGAGTTCGCCGAAATCCTGGAAGTAGCGAGCCAAATCGACCCGCTCGACCGCGAAAGTTTCAATAAAGCATGGGCTAACATGGGCGATGACGTCTATGAGTTGGCTGAAAACTACGCGAAAGCAAATAAAGGAGTGTCGGCCCGGCGGACGTACCTGCGTGCGTTTAACTACCTGCGTACTGCTGAGTTTTTTATGACCTTGCACGACGACCGTAAGATTCCTTACTACCTCAAGTGCCGGGACGCCTTCCTGAAAGCCATCGATTTATTCGACGAGCGGCCCGTGACCGTCGATATTCCGTTTGAAGGCGGATTCCTGCCGGCTTATCTGTTTAAGCCAGCGGGCGTGAAAAACCCACCCGTAGTGGTCATGTTTGGTGGCCTCGATAGCCTGGCCGAGGAGTTGTACTTCGGCATTGCCCAGCACCTTAACGAACGGGGTATTGCCATGATGGCCGTTGATGGGCCGGGACAGGGTGCGGCACTTCGGCTAAACCACATGCACACCCGCTACGATTACAACGTGCCGGGCACAGCGGTGCTGGATTACATCATCGAGAATCTTGGCCAGCATGTCGATACGTCGCGGGTTGGCATCGGCGCCGTATCGATGGGGGGCTATA
This sequence comes from Flavobacterium sp. SUN052, assembly GCF_028867935.1. GTDB lineage: Bacteria > Bacteroidota > Bacteroidia > Flavobacteriales > Flavobacteriaceae > Flavobacterium. The sequence continues at coordinate 42,187 of NZ_JAPQNS010000018.1, read as the reverse complement.
TGGCTGCCCGCTGTGCTGCCTTTGAACCGCGATTTAAGGTGTGTATGATTTTTGGCGCCGTTTGGTCGTACTACGACATCTGGAAAAATCGCCCCGATACCCACCCCCTGGCCGAAATTGTTCAGCACATCGTTGGTGCCGATAACATGACCGATGCCCGTGAGCGGTTAAAGGACTTTACGCTCGAAGGAGTGGCCGAGAAAATAACCTGTCCAACCTACATCTTACACGGGGAAGACGACCGCCAAAACTTTGTCGAGAATGCCTATAAAGTGAACGCAGCGCTCACCTGCGAACATGTCATGGAAATTGTTCCGAAAGACTCCAGTGGTTCGGCGCACTGTTCAGTCGACGATTTCACGAAGACATTCAACATGTACGACTGGATTGCGGAGAAAATAAAGGCATAACCACCAGCCAACGAAACACTTGCCGTGATACAACAAATCAAAAAAGGCATTACCTACGCCGAATCAGGCGAGGCTGATGCCCGCGTACGAGCCACTGTTGAGCAGATGTTGGCAGACGTTCGGGCGGGGGGCGACGAAGCTGTTCTGGCTCTGTCGAGACGATTAGACAATTGGTCGCCTGCCAGTTTCCGGTTATCTGAAGACGAGATTGCCGCCATTATCGCTACCCTCCCCGATCAGGTTATTGAAGACATCGGATTTGCCCAAAAACAGATCCGCCACTTCGCCCAGATCCAGCGCGAAGCCATCCGCGACGTTGAAGTCGAAACGCTGCCCGGTGTGTTCTTGGGACACAAAAACATCCCGGTCAACAGTGTGGGGTGTTACGTTCCGGGTGGGCGTTATCCGATGGTAGCCTCTGCCCATATGAGCGTACTGACGGCTAAAGTTGCTGGTGTGAAGCGCGTTATTGCCTGTACACCACCGATCAATGGTGAAATCCCGGCGGCAACAGTAGCAGCTATGGCAATGGCCGGGGCCGACGAAATTTATCTGCTCGGGGGCGTTCAGGCAGTAGCCATGATGGCGCTTGGCACCGAAACGGTGCAGGGTGTCGATATGATTGTTGGCCCCGGAAACGCTTATGTTGCGGAGGCCAAGCGACAACTTTTCGGCAAAATAGGCATCGATTTATTAGCTGGTCCCACCGAAACGCTCATCATTGCCGACGATACCAGCGATGTAGAAGTGTGTGCTACTGATCTGTTGGGGCAAGCCGAACACGGCCCCACTTCTCCCGCTATTCTGCTGACGACAAGCGCAACCATCGCCCACGGCATTCAGGCCGAAATTGAGCGGCAACTCGAAACCTTGCCCACAGCGGATGTTGCTGGTGTAGCCTGGCGCAATTACGGGCAGGTGATTCTGGTGGACAGCGTAGATGAACTGATCTCGGAAGCCGACCGCATCGCCAGCGAACACGTGCAGGTAATGACTGAAAACCCGCGCCTTTTCCTCGACCGGATGACCAATTACGGCGGCCTTTTCCTCGGCGAAAAAACCAACGTAGCCTACGGCGACAAGGTGATTGGCACCAACCACACCTTGCCAACTAAAGAGGCCGCACGCTACACGGGTGGCCTGTGGGTGGGTAAATTTCTGAAAACATGCACCTATCAGGAAATCCGAACCGCTGAAGCCAGTGCCCTGATAGGTGAATATTGTTCTCGCTTGTGCGCTATCGAAAACTTTGCGGGTCACAAAGCCCAGGCCGACCTGCGCGTAAAACGCTACGGTCAGCCCGAGTTGGCCCAGCAGGATTAGCTGGCAGGAAATAAAACCGGTCTTTGCGTAGAAACCTAAACTAATTATGAACGTCATCTCCAGAATTTTCCTCGTCTCCCTACTGGTGTTTAGTGCTATCAGCACCTACGCACAGCTTCCGTATCTGGACAAAAAGGCCAACGCCACCCGATTAATGGTGGACGGCAAGCCTTTTATCATGATGGGGGGTGAACTTCATAATTCAACGGGCTCCGATAAGGAGGCTTTGGCGCAGGTTTGGCCCGCCCTGAAGGCCATGCATTTGAACACAGTGCTTGCTTATGCGTACTGGGAGCTCATTGAACCCATTGAAGGAAAATTTAACTTTGAACTGGTCGATGAGCTTATCAAAGGCGCTGAAAAAGAGAATGTTAAGGTTGCGCTGGTTTGGTTCGGCAGTTGGAAAAGCACTGCTTCAACCTATGCACCCGAATGGGTTAAGACCAATCCAAAACGATTCCCGAGATATACGCTGGCCGATGGCAAAACGCTTGAAATTCTGTCGCCGTTCAGCGACGAAAACAGGCAGGCCGATGCCAAAGCCTATGCCGCGCTGATGCAACATATCAAGGCGGTGGATACGCGGCACACGGTGATTGTGGCGCAGGTTGAAAATGAGCCGGGCTGTTTCGAAAACTACCGTGACTTTTCGCCCGCAGCGCTCAAAGCCTGGCAAAGTCAGGTTCCAGCCGACATGATCAGCTATTTGAAGGCGAACAAAGGAAAGCTTTTCCCTGCACTGGAGAAAGCATGGGCCGAAAAGGGCAACAAAACCAACGGCACCTGGGAAGACATTTTCGGCAAAAGCACCGACCAGGGCGACTATGCGTATTACCCGGAGGAGCTGTTTATGGCCTATTATTATTCGCGCTACATCAATTACGTGGCTGCTGAAGGTCGAAAGCAACTTAATTTACCCACGTTTTGCAACGGCTGGCTGTACAACAAAAAAGGATTCTACCCCCACGCGACCATTAACCCGCATGTGCTCGATGCCTACCGGGCAGGTGGCTCAGCGCTGGACTTTTACTCGCCCAATGTGTATACGATTGATTACGATGAGCTTTTCCAGGGATACACAACAGGCGGCAACACCCTTTTTGTACCCGAGAGCTTACCGATTCCTGCCGGAGGGTTGTATGCAATCGGGGCGTTCAACGCGATTGGTTTCTCGCCCTTTGGCATTGATGGACCTTCACTGAAAAGCCCCGAAAACGCCACTAATGTACGGATACTGACAGCCCTGAATGAGAACATCGGCCAAATGACTTCGCTCATAACCGACAGATACAATTCCCCTACCATGCGGGCCGTCTACATCAATCCGAAACGGAATGAGCACAAAATCGACATCGGCGATTATCACCTTACCGCTTCGACTTCAGGGGGAATGGGTGGGTTCAGCCTCGATTTTGGAAAGTCGCTGGAACAGGTAGGCAAAAAGAAAATTTCTTTCGCCCAACTATCCGGTAATGACGCCCCGCCAGCACCGTCGGCCCCAGCCGCTCAAGCGCCACCCGCTGCTCCACCTTCCCCTTTTGGCGGCACGCCCAAACCAATTGGCTCGGCCATTATTATTCAAAACGCTGCCGATGAGTTCTATGTAATTGGGTACGGCGTGAAGCTTCAGTTCGAGTTGAAAGAAGGCATCGCATTCAACCATTTAGGCTTTTTATCCATTGATGAAGGGGCCTTCCAAAACGAAAAATTCATCGCTAAAAAGCGCTGGAATGGGGATGAACAAAAGGCAAGCCTACCCGACAATCAGCTGACTGTTTTGAAAATAAGGCTGTACCGAAATTAACCGACACCTGTACCCTACCGAAACCTACTACACTCATGAAAAAAGGGCTTTTTACGTATGAGAATGGCGTTGTGCTGATGATGGCATTCACGTTTGGCTGCTTATTTTTCGACCGCCTGGCCCTCAACTTTCTGATGCCCTACGTGGCAAAAGACCTCCAGCTGAACAACACCCAGATTGGTTTGCTGGCGGGGGCTTTATCGCTGGCCTGGGCCTTTTCAAGTTTCCTCACAACCGCCTGGGCCGAGACCAACAACCGGAAAAAGCTCGTTTTTTTGGTCGCCGTTTTCACCTTTTCGGTCTGCTCATTTGGGTCTGGCCTTGCCGTTTCGTTTATTACCCTTCTGCTGGCCCGGCTGGTGATGGGTTTTGCCGAAGGTCCTGTTATCCCATTGGCCCAGAATTTTGTGGAGCGCGAATCGTCTCCTAATCGCTTAGGTCTCAATGCCGGTTTGTTGCAGGCCGTTGGTTCAGCTTTGTTTGGGTCTATTTTGGCCCCGGTTGTTCTGGTGCAGATTGCTGAAAATGTGGGGTGGCGTAATGCCTTTTTTGTGGCAGGTGCTCCCGGTCTGCTCATTGGGTTACTGGCCTGGCGATTTGTTAAAAAATCAACGACCGAAAGCACCGACCAGGGCAAAAAGTCGACCATCAATTTTTCGGAACTCACAAAGTATAATAACATCCGCTGGGGGATTCCGGCAGCCTGCTGTGTGTTTGGGTGGTGGTTTGCAACGCTACCGTTCATGGCCAACTATCTGGTCAATACGCAGGGGATGTCGGCCGACGACATGGGCAAAACGATGGGACTTCTGGGCGTTTCAGGCCTGGTGGCTTCGATTATCGTGCCAGGGCTATCCGATAAAATTGGTCGCAAAAAAGTGCTGATCAGCTTTATGCTTGTGGGCATTTTATACCCATTCGCAGTGCATTTTCTGGCGGGCACGGCCATACAATTACCCGCCATGTTTCTGACGTATTTTACAATGGGAATAATACCACTTGTGGCAGCAGTGGTCCCCTCAGAGTCAGTACCCGACCATTTGAAAGCCAAAGCCATTGGTCTCATAACGGGCATTGGTGAAGTTGTTGGGGGGGTGCTGGTGCCAGCCGTTTCGGGCGTTCTGTCCGATACAGTCACTCCCTCCGCCTTTCTGTGGGTATCGTCGGTCATGGCGGCATTGGGACTTCTTTTCGTGATGAAGTTGCAGGAAACCGCCCCGGCGACAATGGAGATCGGTCATCAGGAAACCTCAATAGCCGTTTAATACTCGGAAGATGACCGCGTTACAGAACAAAATAGCCCTCGTTACGGGCGGAGCAGGCGGCATTGGCTCGGCCATTTGCCGACACTTAGCTGAAGACGGAGCCTCCGTCGTGATCACCTATAATAGTGATGCCGAGAAAGCCCAACGGCTGCTCGATACGCTCCCCGGCAACGGACATGCTATTGTGCATGCCCCGGTGAATAACCCAGAGCGAGTGGCTGCTTTGATCACCTACCTGACCGATACATACGGCCAACTGGATATGCTGGTTAACAATGCGGGCATCACTACCCCCGTTGCCCACGACGATCTGGATAGCCTGACTGACGAGTGGATCGACACGATTTTTCAGACCAACTGGCGGGGTTCGTTTGCCATGATCCGGGCCTGCAAACCCTTACTATTGGCTGGATCTGGAGGTCTGATCGTCAATATTTCGTCGATTGCGGGGCAAACGGGCATTGGCAGTAACGTGGCCTATTGTGCGTCTAAAGCCGCCATTGATTCCATGACTCGTTCACTGGCACGGGCGTTAGCGCCAAAAATCCGGGTCGTTTCCGTTTCACCGGGCTGGGTTCTGGGCGACTATGCCAGTCGCGTTGATCCTGTTTATTTAGAGAAGCAGCTAAACGCAACACCCTTGGGTTGCCTGGCCACTCCCGATGATGTAGCCAACGCGGTACTCGCCCTAGCCACAACGCTCACCTTCACCACCGGCAGCATCATTTCAGTCGATGGCGGCAGAGCGCTAAACTGATTTGGGATTTAGGATCGCGGATTTGGGATTTGTTGCTGACGCCAGCGCAAACCCAGGCCGCATCAGTAGACCAGTCAGCAGTTAATCCGACATTATAAATCTCCAATCCGAAATCCCTTGAAACTCGTAACCTTCAAAACCTCCGACCAACAGCCCCGTGCGGGCTGGCTGACAGCCGACGGCGATTCGTCTCCTGGTGTAGTCGATATGCACCAGATCAGCAACGGTGCATTGCCCGCTGATATGCTCTCATTTATCGACAATCATGAGCAGTACAGGAGGCTAATTCAGGATAATAACTGGGAGAATGCCGCCCCGACTCACGCCATGAGTGAGGTGACGCTGCTGGCTCCGTTGCCCAATCCGCGCAGTTTCCGCGACTATATTGGTTTTGAGATGCACATGCTCAATGCATCACGGTCGTTTGGGCACTCCATTGGACCAGCCTGGTACGAGATGCCCATTTTCTATTTCACCAACCATCAGGCTATTTACGGACCCGACGACGAAATCAAGCGGCCCGCCACCGAAACCAAGCTGGATATTGAACTGGAACTAGGCTGTATTATTGGCAAAAAGGGCAGCGACATTAAAGCCACAGAGGCACGCCCCTACATTTTTGGTTACACCATTTTCAACGACTGGACAGCGCGGGCTATTCAACGGCGCGAGATGGAAGTGCCGCTGGGGCCGCATAAGGGCAAAGATTTTGCCAATGCCATTGGTCCCTGCATCGTAACTGCGGATGAAATGGAAGCTTACCGCTGCACGATCACGGAAGCTGATTTTGCCGCTCCTCTACGTTTTCCCCACGGCCCTACCGACCGGCTCGACCTGAAGATGCGAACCCGGATCAACGGTGCAACCATTTGTGAAGGCAATTACAAAACGGCCTACTACAATTTTGAGCAGATGATTGAACGGGCTTCGGAGAACGGTGTAAACCTGATGCCCGGCGATATGTTAGGCTCTGGAACAGTAGGTTGGGGCAGCTTAATTGAAAATAACTTCACCGTTCACCGCCCCCTCGAACCGGGTGATGTGGTAGAACTGGAGATTGAGGGAATTGGCATTTTGAAAAACACCGTCGTATGATTTTTGAACACACGTTGACATTTTGAATCCATGAAAATAATCGACTTATCGGTAACGATCTCGACCGACATCAAAGAACCGTTACCCACTCGAATTGATTACGAAGACCACAAGGAAGGAGCCAAAAAGATGGGTTCTAAACTTTTCGGTGGTGCTTCAGAAGGCGTTTTCCTCGAAGGAAATGGTCCCGCTGGCGAGTTTCTGTACATAACCGGCCACACCGGAACGCACATCGATGCACCCTGGCACTATTTCCCAACCTCAGAGGGCAAACCCTCGCGCACCATCGACGAGATGCCGCTCGACTGGTTCTTCCACGATGGTGTGGTCATCGATTTCACCGACAAACCCGATGGCTACTGCTTCTCGTCCGACGACCTGAAAGAGAAACTGGCTGCGATCAATTATACCCTTAAACCATTCGATATTGTCCTGATCCGCTGCGACGCCGACAAGCGTCTGCACGATGACGACTTTGTAAAAATCCACGTCGGAGCTTCGGCCGAAGCCACGCACTGGCTGATCGATCAGGGTATTAAAGTAATGGGTACCGACGGCTGGGGATGGGATATTCCGTTGCATATTCAGGCCGAAGATTATTTCAGCAATCCGCGTCCCGGCGTTATCTGGGCGGCTCATTACGTCGGCCGCGAGAAAGAATACTGCCAGATCGAGAAGCTGGCCAACCTCGACCAGTTACCTCCTTTTGGTTTCAAAGTGAGTTGTTTCCCGGCCAAGATCAAAGGCGGCAGTGCAGGCTGGTGCCGGGCTGTAGCCATAATTGAATGATTTAGGATGTCGGATTGCGGATTGCGGATTTTTTGCACACGCCAGTCCTCTTCCGCCATACAGCCTCAAACTGACATCCCACATATCAAAACCCAAATCCTATAACCAACATGACATTTATAAAAAAAGCTCTCGTTGTCGGGGGCGGCATTGGCGGCTTATCGACAGGTATTGCCCTGCGGCAGGCCGGTATCGATGCAGAAATCGTTGAGCTTCACCCTAGCTTCAACGTCTACGGTGTGGGCATTATTCAGCCGTCTAATGCGTTACGTGCCCTTGACTCACTGGGTCTGGCTGATGCCTGCATGGAGCGCGGTTCGCCCTACGGACCAGTGAAAATGTGCGCGTCCAACGGCTTCAAATTTGCGGAGACAGGTACGCCACCAATGGGCCGTCTGCCCGTTCATAATGGTATATCGCGTCGTATTTTGCACGAGGTACTACTCGCAGGAGCCGCAGCTAACAACGTTCCCATTCGCATGGGTTTAACCGTGGCAACGCTGGATAACGGACCCGACGCTGTGACAGTGACGTTTACCGATGGCAGCACTGAGCAGTATGATCTGGTTGTGGGTTCCGATGGCGTTTACTCACACGTTCGTAGTTTGGTGTTAGGCGATTACAAACCGCGTTATACTGGTCAGTCGGTTTGGCGCTATGCTTTCCCACGCCCCGCTGATCTGGATACTGGCTACATCTTTTTTGGCAAGAAAACTAAAGTGGGTTTGATCCCAATGACAGCCGACACCATGTATATGTTCGTGGTCTCGGCCGAGGGCGAAGACCCAAAGATTCCCGAAGCAGAGCTGGTGCCACGCCTGAAAGCGCTACTCGCCGAATACGAAACCCCGATGGTACGCGCCGTTGTGGATCAAATCACTGACCCGAAAGGCGTGATTTATCGCCCACTGGAAACGTTGCTGCTACCCGCTCCCTGGTACAATAACCGGGTGTTGCTCATTGGTGACGCCGTTCATGCCACCATTCCCCAATTGGGTCAGGGAGCGGGATTAGCCATTGAGGATGCCGTGGTGCTGGGCGAATTGGTTCGGTCGGACGATCCTGTGCCTGTGATTCTGGAGAACTTCATGAACCGCCGGTTTGGTCGGTGCAAGATGGTGGTCGATGCGTCGAATACTCTGGGCGAATGGGAGCAACTGGAGTGGCAGGGCCAACTTCCCGAAGGAGCCAACATGGGGGCTCTGATGGGTAAAACACTTGGCGCTATGGGTGCACCGATTTGACCCTACAATGTTCATTAAGCACCACAAGGAAAATCCGCTGAAAGGCTGGCAAGTTGACCGGGAAGTGATTCAGTTTCTCGGTCACGATTTGCAACGCCCGGAATGTATTCTGGCCGAGCGCGACGGAACAATCTGGACGGCCGATGCCCGTGGCGGTGTTATGCGCCTGAATCCAGATGGGTCGCAGCAGCTTATTACCCCGTTTGCCACCCCCTCTCCTGGTTTTCAGGAGAGGGGGTCGGGGCGGTCCGACGATTCGGGTGAGGTAAACTTCGAAGACAGGTATGTTCAAGCGCAGGGCTCGCTTCCAAACGGCCTTTGTTTCGACACTAACGGCGATTTTATTATAGCCAACTGGGGCACCGATTCCATCCAGCGAATGACCCGCACCGGTCATCTGACAACGCTCTGCATCGGTATTAATGGCCAACTCCTCGGAAAAGCCAACTTTCCCCTGCGTGATTCCAAAGGACGAATCTGGTTCTCTGTGACAACCCGCACGCAACCCTGGACAGCCCAATTGACCACCAAAGCCACCGACGGATATATCGCCGTAATGGATGAAAATGGGGTGCGAATTGCGGCTGAAGGCTTCTGCGGCACCAATGAAATTCGTTTTGACCCAGACGAAGAATGGTTGTACGTAGTGGAAAGTACTGGCCATAAAATTTCCCGACTGCGGCTACAACCAAACGGCACCCTAACCGACCGGGAAACGTATGGCCCCGAAAGTTTAGGAGGCTTCCCCGACGGCTTTGCCTTTGACGCCTTTGGTAATCTCTGGATCACCCTGATTTTTACGGACGTGTTGATTGCGCTCACCCCTAACGGTGAAATTCTGACGTTGCTCGACGATAGTCAACCCGAAACAGCCAAGCGTTTGTTTGAGACTTTTGAGGCAGGTACGCTGACTCCTGAAATACTGGGCGCAACCCACGGCACCATTGCCCCCTGGATGGCCAGTCTGACCTTCGGCGGACCTGATTTGCAAACCGTTTATCTAGGTAGCTTACGGGGTACTACAATTCCCTATTTCCGAAGCCCCGTGGCGGGCCAACCTATGATTCATTGGTAACAATACCAACCATGAGTAGAAACAGATTTACAAATAAAGTATGTCTCGTCACCGGAGCTGGATCGGGAATTGGCCGGGCAACAGCCTTGTCATTTGCCCGCGAAGGAGCCGCTGTGGTAGTGGCCGAACTGAATGTAGAAGCCGGTGAAAAGACACTTTTCGACATACTGGCGATGGGTGGAAAAGGCGTTTTCGTACCGGTCGATATTGCCCAGAGGGAACAGGTTGAGCACATGATTACTGTTGCTGTCGAGACGTTTGGTTGGCTGGATTGTGCCGTAAACAGTGCCGGAATTGCAGGCACGCTGTCACTCCCCACCCATGAATACCCCGAAGGTGCCTGGCTACAAATGTTGGCCGTAAATCTGACTGGAACCTGGTATTGTATGAAAAGTCAACTGGCTCAAATGCTCAAGCAGGGCGGTGGAACTATCGTCAACATAGCCTCAGCAGCTGGCCTGCGGGGCCAACCCGAAAACGTGCCGTATGCGGCTTCTAAACACGGGGTGGTGGGCATCACCCGTACAGCGGCTATTGAATACGCTACTAAAAACATCCGAATTAATGCCCTTTGTCCCACGGCTATCGAAACCCCGATGCTCATGGAAGGTCGCCGGAAACTGGCGTACAACCCCGAAGCCCGACAACAGGCGATTAACTATCAGGCCATGAAACGCATGGGGCAACCCGAAGAAGTAGCCGATGTAGCGCTCTGGCTTTGTTCTGATGAAGCTACCTTTATGACCGGCCATGCTCTACCCGTTGACGGGGGAGCTTTTGCTTAATGAGAATTCATAAACCGTAATTAATCCAAAATCCGACATCCAAAATCTAAAATCTTATATGAATCTCCCATTTAGAGCCGACCATGTTGGCAGTTTATTGAGAACGCAAGCCGTAAAAGAAAACCGCGAACGGTGGAAAAAAGGCGAAATTTCAGCGGACGAATTACGGGCTATTGAAGATGCCGCCATTGCCGAAACCGTAAGCAAACTGGAATCGACGGGGATGAAATCAATTACCGACGGTGAGTTTCGTCGGGATTATTTTCACCTTGATTTTTTGAAAGAACTGGAAGGTGTGACCGTTACCGGTGGCATTGGAGCCAACCCTAACGCCAAAGTGGCCCAGGACGGTTTTACGCCCCCTCAACTGAGTGTAACCGGAAAACTAAAACACACCAAAGACATCCAGGTGGCCGATTTTAATTACCTGAAATCGGTGGTGAGCCAAACACCGAAAGTATCGATTCCATCGCCCACGATGGTGCATTTTAGGGGCGGCCGTAAGTCGATTGATATTAACTCGTATCCCGACATGGACGAGTTTTTCCATGATTTATCAGCTGCCTACCGCGAAGAAATTGATCATTTGTATAAAGCTGGCTTACGATATCTGCAACTAGACGATACGAATCTGGCCTACCTCTGCGACCCCAAAATGCGGGCTGCTGCCGTTGAACGGGGCGAAGACCCCAACGAGCTTCCCAAAACTTACGCGGCTCTGATTAACTCAGTCCTCGATGGCCGACCCGATGATCTGACGGTGGGCATTCACTTGTGCCGGGGGAATTACCGCAGCACGTGGTTCGCGGAGGGCGGTTACGAACCCGTTGCCGAAGTGCTGTTCAATTCCATCAACGTAGATGCGTACTTCCTCGAATATGACGACGAACGCAGTGGTGATTTTGCTCCACTCCGGTTTGTACCGGCTAACAAGCGGGTTGTGTTAGGTATCATTTCTTCAAAGCTCAGAGAGTTGGAAACAGTGGATGATATGGCTCGCCGGATCGACGAAGCTGCCCAGTATATGCCCCTCGAAAACATGTGCGTGAGTCCACAATGCGGGTTTTCGTCCACGCATCATGGCAACGATTTGACCCACGATGACCAGTGGAAAAAGATGGAATTAGTGGTCAATACAGCCATAAAAGTATGGGGTACACCGTAAGTCCAGAAGGTGTCGCAATACACCCTATTATTGCCGTTTTTACCCCCTATTTTGTCCGCACTGGAGCGTAAATTTGTTCTGTTAATCAACCAACAAATACTAAACTTTTACGAGCCATGAAAAAGACAAAAATCGCGTACTGGGTTCTCACTGGATTGTTCGCCTTCGTTATGACAGGTTCAGCCATTCCCAACATTATGGTTAATCCAATGTCGGTGCAGGGCTTCCACGAAATGGGTTACCCAACGTACCTGATTCCGTTTCTGGGCTGGGCCAAACTGCTTGGTGTAATCGCTATTCTGGTGCCGGGCTTCCCCCGAATTAAAGAATGGGCCTACGCCGGACTGATGTTCGACCTGATTGGCGCAACTTATTCGGTTGCCAACAGTGGCAAAACTCTTGGCAATTGGGCACCCATTTTGATCTTTGTTGCGCTGGGGTTTGGCTCTTATTTTCTTTACCACAAACGCTTACAGGAGAAAGCCAACGGCTACGCAGCGTCGGGCAAGGCACAGGGAAAGTTGACAGCGGTGTAGATTGATCGATCAGCACCGTCAAAATCAACTTACCCAATGGCCAAATCCACCCAAAAAGCATCCCCCAAAGGCAATCGCAATAAGCCGACCGAAGCAGAGTTAGTGTTTGAATTTATGGGGCAACTCGAGCATCCGTTGAAAGCTGAAATCAACGCTGTAAGAGCCATTATCAAAAACACTAACTCTGCTATTTCGGAGCGCATAAAATGGGCTGCCCCCAGCTATTTTACCAGTGTCGATCTGGTAACATTCAATCTGCGCATGGCCACCAAAGTTCATTTGGTCTTTCATCATGAGGCCATTGTAAATGTAAAATCCGACCTTCTTCTGGGCAGCTACAAAGACCGGAGAATGATGTATTTCGAGAATATGGCAGCCGTTGAAGCTAACAAAGCCGAACTCGAACGGATTATAAGCGACTATGTTTCGCTCGTGGAAACGGTGGCTTCCTAAGCGCCGGAAAATTCGCTCTCGTCATGACAAACCGATTTTATGCCATCGTCGCCAATACATTGGTGGCCTCTCTGACGAATACATTTGTTTGGTTTGCAATCACGTTCTGGGTCTATCTGGAAACCAAGTCGGTAATTGCTACGTCGGTGATGGCTGGTGTGTATTTGGGGACGGTGGCCGTATCGGGCTTTTTTCTGGGTTCACTGGTTGATCGGTACCCCAAGAAAACCACCATGATGGTATCGAGTTTGTGCTCTCTGGTGCTTTATCTGCTCGCCTGGGCCACCTATATCTCAACTCCTTCCCAAGTTTTCACCAACCCATCGAGCCCGGCGCTCTGGGCATTTATCATCCTTGGCTTGTTTGGAGCCATTGCGGGCAACCTACGCTCCATTGCCCTTTCTACAATTGTCACCATTCTAATTCCTGAAGAGGGTCGCGATAAAGCAAACGGTCTGGTTGGCACAGCAAATGGCGTTTCGTTTCTAGTTGCGTCGCTGTTCAGCGGGTTGATTATTGGTTTTCTGGGTATGTTCTGGATGCTGGTTCTGGCGGTGGCACTTACCGGGTTGGTTATTATCCACCTTTGGTTCCTGCCTATTCCCGCAGGCAACCAAAACCCAGAGTCATCTGAAACAAAAACCAATCACATAGACATTCGGGGCACTATTCGAGCGGTGCGGGAAATTCCCGGTTTGCTGGCACTTATCTTTTTCAACACCTTCAACAATTTCCTGGGGGGAGTGTTCATGTCGCTCATGGATGCCTACGGCTTATCACTCGTTTCGGTGCAGGTATGGGGAATATTGTGGGGCTTCCTAAGTCTTGGCTTCATTATAGGCGGGCTGATTGTTGCCAAAAGAGGATTGGGAGAAAACCCTATACGGACGCTTTTCCTGGCCAACATCGTTATGTGGGTGGTTTGTATCTTCTTCACCATACAAGCCTCTATCGTATTGCTTTCAGCCGGTTTACTTGTCTACATGTGTCTGATTCCAGTTGTTGAAGCGGCTGAGCAAACCATCGTCCAAAAACTGATCTCACCCGAACGACAAGGGCGCGTTTTTGGGTTCGCCCAAAGCATCGAGCAGGCAGCTTCGCCCGTAACGGCTTTTTTTATTGGCCCTATCGCCCAGTTCATCTTCATCCCGTTTATGACTACCGGTGCTGGGGCAGATCTTATTGGAAACTGGTTCGGCACCGGGAAAGACCGGGGATTAGCGCTGCTATTCAGCGTGACGGGCATAATTGGCCTCATAATAACCGTGCTCGCAATGCGCTCGCAGTCGTACAAACAACTGGCGGGAAACTACGAGCCGCAATCGGCAGAAGTGGTAATGGATTGAGTGAATAGCAGTTCTTCAAAATGTTGGGCAACGCGTGCTTCCCCAGCGCGACATGCGAAGTCATTACGGATCAACTGATTGTATCGCGCTCAATAAGTGCCAGAACGAAGCCCTGTTTGCAGATCAAAACAGGTTTCCTTTCATTTGCACACGAGTACAACTGCTCAAGCCATTCATTCACTACGTTACATGAAAATTAATATCTTAGCTGGGGCTCTGACCCTGAGTTTGTTTATTTCGTGCGCTACAAACGAAAGTAAATCAGCCGTTTCTGAAACAGAGAAATCCCCCGACACTACCGCCAGCCTGAAAACCCCGGCCAGTGCTCCCAAACCCGCCACCACCGACGACGAGATAAAGGAAACGGGCCTGCTCAAAGAAGTGGAAGATTCCGGCTATCCGTATGCAGTGCTGACTATTGAATTTCCAGAGCGCAAATTCACCGAACAGTTTACCATTAACCTTGAAGAGGTAAAGGGGGCCAACTTGTCGACTATTTCGGGGTGGGTAGGCCGGTATGTATCGTTCACCTATACGAGCGAACTCACTAATGCCCTACTCGATATTCAAAAGGATGGCGAATCGCTGCTAGGTGATGATGCACCAACCCTGGCGGCCGATACCAAACAGATTATGGGCAAGCTCAGGGGTGCCAACAAAGAAACCACGGGCGACGAACCGAGCAAGATCAGCATCACCACCGACGACAATACCACCGAGACATTTGCGTATTTCGTAACTAAAGAAATGGTTGCAGCCAACGGCTCCGTTGTGGTGGGGTATTTCAAGGAACGAACTCAAAATACCATCAAGAGCATCAAGGTATTACCCAAGTAAAGCAAGGCTGTGGTTACGATCCAGATCGACGAACAAGACCCTACCCTGTTGGGTGTTTATTTCCCTGGAAACCCCATCGGCAATGACCTTATTAGCCAGGTTCCGGGCCGCCGGTTCAGCCGGTCGCGCCGGGGCTGGCTCGTACCCAACACCCGCGCTTCGGTAGTGCAGATTGGGCAGTTGTTTGGCAAAGAATACTGCCGGTTCGATGAAGCGGTGGTGCGGCTTTACAAACCAGCCTCCACTGCTGCCGAGGTTGAACAGGCTACAAATCCGTCATGGCCGCCAATCAGCAAACGAACGGTTGGGGTTAGGCCCCCCGGAAGTCACCGACTACCGTTTCGGTTTGCCCCGCCAATTCGTGAGTATGACCGACACCCCGCTATTTTGGCTGTTGCAGATGCCCTGCGGATTGGAAACTACAGCTATAAAACGCTTAAGAATTATAAACAGGCGCTGATCGCCCTCATTCGCTACGCCGAACCAAAGCCGTTAGACGAACTAACTAAGACCCAGTACCAGAAATACCTGCTGTTTCTGATCGAAAAGAAAAAACTGCAAACCGCTACAATCAACGTCCATATTAACTCGTGGAAGTTCTATTGCGAGAAGGTATTGCAGCGCGACAAGGAATTTTACGACATTCAGTATCCCCGGCAACCAACCAAACTTCCCACCGTGTATAGCGTGGCCGAAGTAAAAGCTATTTTCAAGGCAACGACCAGTTCGAAATACAGGACTCTCTTTCAGGTGGTATACGCAACCGGCCTACGCCTGAACGAAGTAGCTCATTTGAAGTTGACCGACCTCGATTACGATAGAAAGCTACTTACTGTTCGAGGAGGAAAAGGCAAAAAAGATCGGGTGGTCATGCTAACGGATAAACTCGCAATAGCCATCAACGAATATCTGGCTCAGCACAAACCCAAAACGTACCTTTTTGAAAACCCTGAAAACTACGAGCCACTACAAAATCGGGTTATTCAACTGGTATACAGCGATACGGTTAGGTTTGCGAGAATTACAAAAAAAGGAGGTATTCATACCCTTCGGCATAGCTTTGCTACACACTTATTGGAATCAGGAACTGATATTCGCCAAATTCAGGTATTGCTTGGTCACGAGAGCATCATGACTACCATGCGCTATACGCACGTAACGGCCGACAAGATTAGCACACTTAAAAGTCCGTTGGATGATTTGTAGATAGTGGCCACTCCTGTGAATTATGCCGCGAAAGCATGGAACGGAGTTGTGATAGACTGAAGAATTTGCTTTTCAGAATATAACCTTGTGTAGTGCCAATGATTATCCGTTTGTTAATCTTGACCTGCCCCCGCGAGTCGAAACGGTACAGTTTCTTATCGTGTCCAAAAAAGTAGTTGGGGTAGCCATCGATATCCCAAACTCGGTCAACTAGCTGAGTAACAGAAACTTTTTTTGCCATATAGTTTGCATAACTCTATGTAACTTTCTATGATTGTACCATCTTGGTATG
Organism: Flavobacterium sp. SUN052; assembly: GCF_028867935.1. GTDB lineage: Bacteria > Bacteroidota > Bacteroidia > Flavobacteriales > Flavobacteriaceae > Flavobacterium. Next base: position 25,805 of record NZ_JAPQNS010000018.1, on the reverse strand, counting down.
GCTATTGAATTGCATTAACAAAGACACCAAAAAAGGAGCATACGCTTAATATCAATTCGCTCATAATCAATCAATTGATATTAAGCGAAGTTTCGTACAATAGCTTGTTGGGTGACCCGTCTAAGCATTCCCGTTGCCATCTTCCTGGCGACAAATGGCACTTGAGTTATTTTGAGCTTTTATCCGTTGCCAGCTTCCGGTTGACAAATGGTACGCCTGAGTAAATAAACCCTCGTCCGTCAGGGTAGTTTCGGCTGACAGTGCAAACGCCCCAGTAAGGTAAATGGAAATAATCGTTGGTTCGTATAAAATCATGATGCAATTACTCACAAAAGTATTTGGCATCCTGGCGACAATCGACAAAAATTGGGAATTACACCATGATCTCCCTTTCCAAGTTTGGGCAACTGGACATTATGGTACAACTCCACATTTTGCATTAGCCAATGCTTACTTAGGCGATTACATTATCATTTTGATCTGCTCGTTTTTGGACGAGTATAACGAGCAATTCATACCTAACAAATGCCCGGTTCTCCAAGAGAGAATACACCTATTCAGGAAGCAAATAAAGCCTGTTCTTACCCGAATAAACCAATGGAATGATTTAAAACGTTATCGCAACCATATTTTGGCCCATAACCTTCGATTAAAAGACAATACATCAATTTTTGACTCTGAAGTACTCTCTTTTAATGTTCCTAATTCGCATGACGAAACCTTACTTTTAGGCGAGCTTGCAGCTTTGATTACCAAGAATATAGGCAAAGAATTTCCCGAACTGATTGCCCAGCTTGATTTTGATGAGAAGATTTTAGACAAGGCCTATGTTCCATTTCGGAAGATTGATTTTGCCCAAGAGTATGAAACCATTTGTGAGGAAATAAAAAAGCTGGGTTTATCGTACACCCAGCGGACGCGCCTTTAACCCCACTGGCAGTTAACTACTTTTCAGTAGCCTAGATGAATCGAACATCCCTCCATACCAATCCTCGGCGAACGAGCAGAATCGAACTGCATTTATCGGTTTGTCGGCCATTTTCGGGCATCGTGCGACAGCGAGCACGTCCCTGCACCGGGCCGACACATCCCAACCGTCCATGTGTGTAAATGTGCGCTACGCGCTCATCAGCACATGGCGTTGTTGGGTGGTGGGGCCGAAAGTTGCTCCAACTTTCAGCTTTCGGGTACCTGTTTGAGCCCCATGGTCACTTAGAAGCTATCACGCTCAAGCGGATTTGTCAGTTTACTAAAACCATCATCATTTTCCGGCTTTTGTCTGACAGGGGAGCGACCCTCAAAGCCTACAATTCCAACTAATTTTTTTCCAACCTGAAAAATTTGCGAAACCGAATGGTTGCGCGTATATTTGCAACCATTCGGTTTCATAAACTACTATATAAACAAGATGAGACGAGATATTTTTCAGGCAATAGCCGACCCCACAAGGCGGGCCATTATCGCCCTGATTGCCTTGCAGGCAATGACACCGAACGCCATTGCTGAGAACTTCAACACGACCCGGCAATCCGTTTCCAAACACCTTCGCATACTTACAGAATGCGACCTGGTGAAACAGGAGCAGCAAGGTAGGGAGATCTATTACTCACTCGAAATTGAAAAAATAAAAGAAGTTGATCAGTGGGTAAGCCAATTCAGGAAAATTTGGGAAACTCGTTTCAATCAACTTGACGACGTATTAGCAACACTTAAAAAACAATAAAAATGAACGATTTCACGGTTGACAAAGCAACAAAAACAGTAACCTTCTCCCGAGAATTTAATGCCGACCTTTCGTTGGTGTGGGACGCTTATACGAAGCAGGAAATTCTTGATCAATGGTGGGCACCCAAACCCTGGACTTCAAAAACAAAAGTTATGGATTTTGAGGTTGGCGGCCGACGGTTTTACGCTATGGTAAGCCCTGAGGGACAAGAGCATTGGTCCATTCAGAAATACATGTCCATCAGCCCGAAAACCAATTTCAAGTTGTTGAATGCGTTCGCAGACAAAGACGAAAACCCAGAATTGCCCGGTTCTGAATGGGATTTAACGTTCAGCGAGCAAAACGGGAAGACGACAGTCCGTATCAGTATTTATAATGAATCGCTTGCCCGCTTAGAGAAGATGCTTGAAATGGGCTTCAAAGAAGGAAGTGCTATGAACTTGAAAAACCTGGAAGAGTTATTGGCAACTTTATCGCAACAAAAGTAAAGGAGTAAATTACCCTTAACATCGGCTTGGCGAAGTGAAACTGAATATAGAACGTTCAGTCTCACTTTGTCAAGCCGTAAACCGTTGATTGAACATGCAAACAGCCGGTAGGTGCCGCAATAATCAACTAGCAACAAATTCAGCGAATGGCAGCCACAGTAGTTTTATCAATTATTGGTACATTGTTTGCCTTTATGGGCTTCATAATCATTAAGTTCAGGCTGGCAAGGTTGATCGCCGGTTATGATCCTAACCTGGTAAAGAATAGGGCTGGATTGTCCACTTGGATGGGAAAATGTGCCATTGGCACGGGACTATCCGCTTTGGTTATCGCTCTAATGAATTACCTGTTCTTATCCACAAAGTCTGACCTGTTCTCCTTTGTTGCTTTTATGGTCCTCTCTATGATTAGCGGAGTAGTGGCTTTGGCCAGAGCTCAAAAGTATTATAAGTAGGAGGATCAGGCTGGCAGCACAAGCGCGGCACAAACTGCGGCCTCACAAAAGCAAATTTTTAGAACGTTTCTGCTAGATTAGCGCCGGACAATTAAAAGCTATCATTATGAAAACTAAACTCGTAGCAGTTGCCCTAGTTCTTGGCGCATGTGTATCAACATTTGCTCAACAAAAACAAGCCCCTAAATTCGAAACCAAGGCAGATATCGTCGAAAAAGGGTTGATCAAGGTGTCCATTTTGTACCCTTTTGCAGAAGGTAAAACGTTCGATATGGATTACTACGAAAAAAATCATATGCCATTTGTAGCAGGTTTGTTAGGGTCTAATTTGGTACGTTATACCATAGAAAAAGGCATTTCAAGCGGCATCCCCAACTCTCCCCTACCCTTTATGGCGATCGGAAGTTTTTATGTTAGGAGCCTACCTGATTATCAGGCGGCTATTGCTCCCAATAGAGATGCCATAAGGGCAGATTTCCCAAAATACACCAATATTAGCCCTACTATACTGATCAGTGAGGTTGTAAAGTGATTGTTTAGATTACCAGAAATTATCCCCAATAGAGTCGCTTTTTGGGGCTGCCTGTTGTGACTCTACTAAACTGTACTTATTTTAGGCTTTTTGTTTTGTCTGCCATTGGGCAGGCATATGTATAAGTAATTATGGGAATAATAATTTGTAAAAATTGCGCCCACCAATTTGAAGGAAATTTTTGTAATTCGTGCGGACAATCGTCGCATACTCATGAAATTAATCTGCATTTTGTAGTTCATGAAATTCAGCATGGAATTGTTCATGTTGATAGAGGATTTTTTTTTACGATCAAAGAGCTTTTTACCAGACCAGGTGATACAATCAGAGAATATATTGAAGGGAAACGAGTTGAGCATTTTAAGCCACTAGCATTTTTACTAATTATATCAACTGTTTATGCATTTCTGAGTCACTCCTTAGAAGACCACACGTTCATCGAAAGCGCAATGCTGGGCTTCAAATCAGTACCTGACGATAAAAACTCACCCACTCCTTACATGGTGATTGATTGGATAATCGCTCACTATGCATACACTAGTTTGTTAATTATACCAATATCATCCCTTGCATCCTACTTAGCATTCATAAAGTCGAGATACAATTATTTTCAACATCTAGTTCTAAATTCGTTTCAATCGGGTCAAATTGCAGTATTTCATATTATCTATTTATTTTTCACCTACTTTATCAATAAAAAAACCACTAGTTACACATTAGATTACATAGAACTAATTTTGGGCTTTATATTGACTTTTTGGACGTATTACCAGTTTTTCGATACTATACATGGAGTTAAAAAACTAGTCCTTACCATAATAAGTTATATCTTATTCCTCGTACTTATAGCGGTTTTCTTTGTATTACTCTTTTTAATCTCGAAGGCATTACTATAAATTCAGTTTTAGTTTACTTTATTAGCTTTTCACTCAATAAAATTTCGTTTCCTGTTTCGGGCGACAACAAAAAATAACACAAAAAAAAATGGAACAGATTTCAATTGGCAGCGTAGTTACACTCAAATCAGGTGGCCCTCAAATGACAGTTGTGGCATACGGGACAAAGCTTAAATTTGGCTCTATTCTGGCTACACCCGTAGAGGACAGAGAACAGGTTAAGTGCCAATGGTTTAATTCAACCGGAACTTTACAAGAAGATCACTTCCCTATTGCTTCATTGAAGGTAAACTAGCCGTTCCGACAAGGCACAACTCAAAGCCCAACAATCAGACAATGCTTAAAAATTAACCTCTAGAACTCGGTACGTACGTAAAAAAAATCCGTTATTTTCTAGAACTTACTATCAACCAAATGGCAAATAAGAAATTCACTGAAATGAGTAGTGACGAGTTAGAGAAGCAGAAAAAAACAATACAGCTCGTAACAGGAATTCTTGCCGGTATGCTCTCGGCGTTACTTATCATGGTTGTCCTTCTATCAATCAAACAAGGATTTAACGCTACAAGTATGGCTTTGGGCGTAATTCCCTTTGCGTTAATGCCTATTGTATTTCTGAATTTTAACAGTTTGAAAGAAATAAAGAAAGAACTCAATTCCAGAAACAACGTGGTTTGAGGATGGCAATCTGATCTATTGCAGCAGGCTCGGTCCACTCCTTCCACACTTTGTCAACTAGGGTGTCAAATTCTCGGGCTACGTGAATAGTTTTAGCATCAAGATCTGCTTCTAACCCAACGTTGTGGGTATGTTTAACGATTGAATAGAACCAAGCAATTATGGATGATAAACAATTACTGGAAGATAGCCTTCTTAAGGTGTGGAGTGAGCGTAACGATGAACAGCGGCTCGCAGTGATGCAACAGATTTACGCCCCAGATATCGTTTTTTATGAAACCGATAAAGGGGATGCTATCAGAGGGCATCAAGCGATTGATGCGCTGATAAAAACACTTCAAAGTCAATGGCCTCCTGAGTTTGTCTTTGCCCTCACCAAGCCAGCCGTAATTAATCACGGCCTTAGTCATGTATCCTGGACACTCGGACCAGATCAGGCGCCCCCCGTTGCCAGCGGTATGGATATTGCCATCGTTGAGAATGGGCTAATTAAAGAACTATATCTGTATTTAGACACCCCTTCATAGGGTGAATTGTTGTCGAAATGAAGACGAAAACCTTTAGTGTTGTTACTTCCGTATCGATGGGGTTTGCCCTTACGGTAGCCCTACTCAGCATCATTGGTATCACAATTACCGGTCTTTATCCGGGAATTCTTGTCTTGTCGGTAGTAGCCCTGATTCCTATTGGGTCTAGATTCTTCGCTAAAAAGATTAGTAGCAAGTCTAGTGGCTTCCAGCGGAATTATTACACGACACTTACAATCATCAATGTAATGCTAATTCTGATTGTAGTCTGGATGACATTTGTGATTTTGGTGGATCGTGTTTTTAGTAAAATAGTATGATCGCGTACTCATGACGAGAAGCAAAAGATCATGATAAAAGACAGGCTTATTTTCCTTTTGAACGTATTAATTTTCGGATTGAACCTTACTTTTCAGTGTAATGCTCAATCCGAAAAGCCAGCTAAACCTAAAATAGCGTTTACCTTCGACGATGGCTCAATAAATGACGTCGGTGAATACAAATTAGAACAGTGGAATCAACTATTGCTTGACAAGTTGAAAAAGCACCAAGTCAAGGCAATTCTATTCTCGGCGGGAGCCAATAAATCGAACGCGAAAGGAAAATACGTTTTAACCTCCTGGAATAACTCAGGCCATTTGATTGCAAATCATACTTTTTTGCACCCAAACTTTAACAATAAAAATACAACCCTGGAAGTCTTCAAACTTGAGCTTACCAGAAATGATCAGCTAATAAAGAGCTATTCAAACTACTACCGTTATTTTAGATTTCCGTATTTAAAAGAGGGCGACACAAAAGAAAAAATAGATGGCTTCAGAGTATTCATGAAGCAGAAAGGCTATAAAAATGGACACGTTTCTATTGATGCTTCAGATTGGTATATAGACGGACGTCTTATAAAACGCCTTAAAGAAAATCCCAGCGCTGACATTTCCGGTTTTAAGAATTATTATAAAGATCACCTATTTAATCGGGCTCAATATTACGATTCGTTGGCTCACGCACTAACGGGTAGGCGAATCAATCACGTAATCCTTCTGCACCACAATTTAGCAGCGGCACTTTTCCTGGACGACCTAATTCAGCATTTTAAGGATAACGGCTGGGAGGTAATTGCCGCTGACGAGGCCTATAAAGACAAAATCTACAACGAAACTCCGAACAACGTTCCAGCCGGGGAAAGTCTTATTTGGGCGCTGGCAAAGCAAACCGGCAAATTTGACAAAGTGCTGAGGTATCCAGCAGAAGATGGAGACTATGAAAAAGCCTCAATGGACAAGTTAGGGCTTTGATACCCGCTCCGATTGATAGTCGAACAACTCCACCAAGCAATAAAGTAAACTCTTCCGTTCATCGGATGGCGTTATTACTTTATGTTTGTACAGTAGATGGGTGGATTTAATCATAAACGAGCATGAAAACTGACAACCTACTGAAGCAAGTCGACTTTATCAAGGAGATTGACAAGCTCAAGTACATACAGCGTAAAACCAAGTTGTTCAACAGCAACAGGAATGAGAATGATGCAGAACATAGCTGGCATTTAGCCATGATGACAATCGTTTTGGCAGAGCATTCAGACGTTCCGATTGATGTACTGAAAGTGCTAAAAATGGTTTTGATTCATGATATTGTAGAGATAGATGCCGGTGATACATTCATTTATGACAGTCAAAAAAATCATACAAATACCACGGAAGAACTAGTGGCAGCAAAACGAATATTCGGGCTGTTGCCGCAAGAGCAGGCTGATGAGTTTATTGCTATCTGGGAAGAGTTTGAGGAAGGCATAACGAATGAAGCGAAGTTTGCCAGAGCAATGGATAGGTTTGAACCACTGCTACAAAATACGTCTAACAATGGCGGGACTTGGGTAGAATTTGATGTGAACTACCAAAAAGTGTACGATAAGAAAAAAGCTATCAAAAACGGATCGACTACGATTTGGAACTACGCAGAGGACCTAATCAATCAAAGTGTTGATAGGGGAATACTGAAAAAATAGCGTAAACGATCGCCTTTTCCGACTCCCAGATACGTATATCTGGGCGAGTACTTTCTGACCACCAAACAGAGGGAATAAAGGCCCCAAGTGAACCGCACCATTCCTGAAACGTTCAGCGAATTTGTCTCCTTAACAAACCCGTTTAGCTTATGGAAAAGATTCTCCGATTTCTTAATCTCCTGGTTGCGGCTTTAGTAGTGGGTAGCGTGTTCGGTATTTTGGTCTGTTTCAACCCAACCAGCCTTCCTGCCACTTCTTACGTAGAACAACATCAACAGTTGGTCAACGGTTTGAACGTGCTCCTGCCCGCTATGGGGGGATTGATAATCGTATCAAGTTTAGGTCTAGCCTATTTAAATAAAACAAATAAGCCCCTAATGGTTTTATTCTTAACAGCGGCCATTCTCTTTGTTGTTACGGGGCTTTTAACTCGATTTGGGAATCAGCCCATAAACGCTTTGGTCATGACCTGGAAGCCGACAAGCCCACCAGCCGACTGGACCGAGTGGCGGGACAAGTGGTGGTTATACCATAAGATACGATTTTTCACCTCATTGGTCGGGCTATGCTTATTGATATGGGCTAACTTACAACATGTCGCTGGCTTGAAGAAGCCGTAGGCAATGGTTCGCTTTCCGTCGACAGGATGTCCGCTAGTTTTAGCTTTAGCCAACACCAGGCTAAAGCACTGAACCAGTCTTTTTATGAAAGTCCTTTTAGTTGAAGACGAGGAGCGCCTGGCCTCTTTTATCCGCAAAGGTATATCGGCCGAAGGCTACGAAGTCGAAGTCGCTTTTGATGGTCGCACTGGCCTGTCGCTGTTCCGAAAGGACCTCTACGATATCATTATACTGGACGTTAACCTCCCCCAAATCAACGGCTTTGAAGTGTGCCGGTTGATTCGGGCCGACAATGAGACCGTACCCGTGCTGATGCTCACCGCGCTGGATAGTCTGGCCGACAAGTCGGACGGATTCAATGCCGGAGCCGACGATTACCTGGCAAAACCGTTTGAATTTCAGGAATTGCTCTTACGCATCAGAGCGCTGACCCGCCGGAACCGTTCCAAACCGAAACAAATACTCCAACTGGCCGATTTGGAGTTGAACCTGGATACCAAAACCGTGAGCCGGGCGGGCAACCGCATTGACCTGACCACCCGCGAATACGCCCTGATGGAATACCTGATGCTCAACAAAGGGAAAATTATTTCGAGGGTCGACATCAGCGAACGGGTCTGGAGCCTCAACTTCGACAGTAGCACAAACGTTATTGATGTGTATATCAGCTATTTACGCAAGAAAATTGATAAAGGCTATTCGCCCAAGCTGTTGCATACAATTGTGGGTATGGGATACGTTCTCCGCGAGAGTTAATCTAGTCGACACACCTGCATGCTCATTCGGAATCGCCTGACAATCATTTTTACGCTGCTGGCAACGGCTATTCAGATTACGCTGTCGCTGCTGGTCTGGTACTTTTATTCGCTGTACCGACAGGAAGAATTTTACAGTCGGCTGGAAGGGAAAGCCCGCGAGACCGGGCGCGTTCTGATCTCCCGGCGACACCTACACGATGACTTTTTCAAGAACATGGTGCGCACCGACCTGCTTACCATTGTAGAAGAGCAAATCAGCATTTACGATCAGCAGCGCAAACTGGTATTCACCAACCGGACCCTGAAAGAATCGGAATACTATAAAGAAAAGATACCGCTGCTGGACACCGATTCGCTATCCGAGTTTAGGAGTGGGCATCTTGAGTCGATCATGATCCCCTACCGCGATCGTGGACAATTGTTTTACATTTTTGCCTCTGGCTACGACCGGATCGGTTTAGCCAAATTAGGTACTTTGCAACAGATTCTGATACTGGCCAACCTGCTGGGGTTTGCACTGATTGTGCTGGCGGGCTGGTATTTTTCGGGCAGGGTGTTGCGACCAATATCCCAGATTGTGGACGAAGTAGAACAGATTACCGCTGTGGATCTGCATAAGCGGGTGAATGAAGGCAATCGTCGTGACGAAATTGCTCAGTTGGCCATGACCTTCAATCAGATGCTGTTTCGGCTCGAAGATGCCTTTGTGTCGCAACGCAGCTTTGTTGCCCATGCTTCCCACGAACTGCGTACTCCGCTCACCAACACGCTGGGTACGCTGGAAACATCCCTCCGTTACGATCACGACCCCGCCGACTGGCGCGATAGTATGGAGGTTGCCGTTGATGAATTGAAAAAGGTGATTGCCCTCACAAATGGGTTGCTGGGTTTAGCCAAAATTACCGATGGAAGCTTAAGCCTAACGGCCGTTCAGGTAGATGATAGCCTACTCACCGCTATTAGCCAGGTGCAGACAAAGTATCCGGGGCGACACCTGCCGCTCCATTTCACAACTAACGAAGATGAATCGCTGACGGTGAAAGGCAGCATGACTCTGCTGACAACGGCTTTTCTGAACGTGCTAGATAACGCCTGTAAATATTCGAGCGAAGCAGTTTCTGTACAGCTGGAATCAAAAAACGGCCAAATTACCGTGACGGCGGTCGACAAAGGGAGGGGCATTGCTAAAGCCGATGCGGATCATATACTCGACCCTCTTTACCGGGGCAGCAATGTGCAGGGTGTTCCGGGCTATGGTATTGGGCTGGCAGTAACCCAAAAAATCATTGAGCTGCATCAGGGAACCATCCAAATCAGCTCCGAAGAAAACCAGGGTACTACTGTTACCATCAGTTTGCCGAGCCAGATTGGTTAACATCGCAAGCGTTAACCGAAGTGGACGGAAATAAAGTTAAATCGGCCTCGTTTCCCATCTATCTCGTGGATTTGTAAAAAATTAATTCCATTGGTCTGAATCATTGGCTACGTACATTAACGAAATAACTAACTTATCTATAATTTAGAACCCGTAGTAAATAGTATGGCCATTTATTTGAAATTGCTTTGTACTAATCCGCACATAATGGTTAATAAAGCAAAAGGACAGTAAAAATCTCGATAATGAGCACAATCGCAACCAGCAAGGATGGCCTGGCTTTCTATTCCCTACTCATTAATGCAATGCCCGGTAATCATCTGGTATTATTACCCGATGCGCCAACGTTTACCATTGCGGCCGTGTCAGACGATTATCTGTCAGCTGTCAGTATTGAGCGCAAGGCTCTGGTAGGTAGCAGTATTTTCAATGTGTTTTTCACTGGCCGGAGCAAGCAATCTATTGCTGTACAGCTTCTGCAATCGTTAACTCAAGTAGTACAAACCAAGCAAACCCACTTAATGGCAGACCAGCCTTTTGAGTGGCCTTATGTTCAAACGGACGTTTTGGAGTGGCGAGTCTGGCGACCGATTAATAAGCCTGTGATTGGCCATGATGGTGAATTAGCCTACATTATTCACACGATTGAAGATGTTACTCCCGAGGTACAACTAGTGGAAATTTCCCAGGCTAACCAGTATCTCCAAATGATCATTAACTCGTTTAAAGAACCCATGCAGGTGCTTCAACCGGTTTTTGAGAACGGCGAGATTATTGACTTTCGTTTCAAGCTTACCAACCAGGCTTATGCCTCTTACGCCAACACAACCCCTGAAAAGTTGCATGGTAAAAGGGTAGGTGAAGTTTTCCCTGGTTATTTTGAGACGGCAAGCTTTACGAACCCGGTTGAAACGTATAAAACGGGTCGGTCGCTCACCTTTGAAATACACTATAACAAAGATGGGCTTGACCTTTATAATTTAATGAGTACATCCAAAGTGGACGATGGGGTGATTATCCACTTTACCGATTTCACTCACCTGCGACAGTTGCAAATTCAGCTCGAAAGCAAAATTGACGAACTAAACAGTTCAAACGATAGTTTACAGCAGTTTGCCTATGTCGCCAGCCATGATTTGCAGGAGCCTCTGCGCAAAATCCAGTCGTTCAGCTCGCTATTACAGGAGCAGCTCGCTGGTCAGTTGACTGATGCTAACCGTGACTACCTCCAACGTATTAATCAGGCGGGTGTCCGAATGTCGGCGCTGATAAAAGATTTACTGGCCTATTCCCGTATTTCAATCCAGCAACAGGATCAGGACCACGTTCTAGTATCACTCTCTGACGTGGTAGCCGACGTACTGACTACGCTCGACTGGATGATTAGCCAACGTAATGCGAAAATAGCTGTCGACGACTTGCCGTGGGTAACTGGCGATGCGATGCAACTAGCTCAGCTATTTCAGAATTTGTTATCGAATGCCCTGAAGTTTAGCCGACCTAATCAACAACCGCAGGTAGAGGTGAGGAGTACCTTATTGCCGCGGAGTAAACTACCTAAGGAAGTTGGACCAACTAACCCAGCGGCCATGTTTCACCAAATTAGTGTGCATGATGACGGAATTGGTTTTGACTCCCAGTATGCAGACCGCATCTTCCAGGTTTTTCAGCGGTTGCACGGTAAAAACGAATACGCAGGAACTGGGATCGGCTTAGCCATCTGCCAGCGGGTAGCTACCAGTCATGGTGGTGGTATTACTGCTACCAGCAAGCCTGGTGAAGGAGCTACCTTTTGGGTATATTTACCTGCTTAGTGTCTATTTAATGATACTAACATAGGCATGATTACTCCTTTATGTCGAACACCGTTCAGGATTGATTTGCACTGATCAGGGCAATACAACAATCTTACCGGCTCCCTGATTGGTTTCCATGAATTGGTGAGCGGCCACAATGTGATTTAAGCGAAATACCTGACTCACTGCGAGTTTCACCCTGCCCGCTTCCACCTCGCGGATGAACTCCTGAAATACCGGCACCGAACTCCTGATCTGGCCACTATCAAAAATCGTGAGCCGAACGGTGGCCGGAATAAACTCCATAGGGGCAAAATCGGCGATAGACCAGCTTTCAGCCAGCATACCCGTCATGCAACCCGTTCCGCCCGGCTTGAGACAATGCAGCGAATCGCGAAGAGTAGAGGTGCCCACCAACTCTAATACTTTATCGACACCTTCCTGGAAAATTGCCCTAACCTTATTGGTCAGGTGACCCTCATCAATAAGCACATACGAAGCACCGTTGTCAAGTAAGGCCTTTTCTTTTTGCGGGTTACGGGTGGTGGCAATGACCGTAAGCCCGGCGTTTTTAGCCATTTGAGTTGCCAGCATTCCCACCGACGACGTACCTCCGCGAACAAGCAATGTTTCGCCGGGCTGAATGCCTAGTGCCAGATACAGCGAGCCATAGACTGTCTGAAACATTTCGGGAATGGCCCCGAGTACCTCCCAGGGAAGCGTGCTGCTAAACGGGTAGGTAATAGACTTTGGCACCACGGTATAGTCGGCATAGCTCCCGTCGAAATCACGGCCCATGCCCCCCATGCAGACGGCTATCTGCTCCCCTTTTTTGAATTCTCCCGACGGATCATCTTCTACCTCACCAACACACTCGATACCCAGCACACGCGGAAACTGAACGTAGGGCGAGAATCCTTTGCGGGTCATCAGTTCGGACCGATTCAGGCCAAAAGCTTTCACCCGGATCAACACCTGCCCGACGCCTGGAACAGGTATGGGCCATTCCTCTAAAACAAGTTCTTCGGCAGAGCCGGAGCGATAGACGACGGCAGCTTTCATAAGCCTAAACGATTTATGGAGCTTGGTTAGGCCCAGAGATGTTCCTATGCCGCCAGTTTGACCGAAGTCATGGTCAGCGAACCACCCACGGCCTTGTCGTTAAAAAACGATACCTTGTCTTTAGGGGTCTGCAAACCCAGCGTGTACATCAGTGGGAGGTAGTGTTCCGGCGTAGGAATAGCCAGCATCGCTTCTTTCCCCAGCGTGCTGTAGTTGATCAAGGGCTTGTGATCACCCGATTCGATCAGTGATTTAAACGTATCGTTCATTCCCACGGCCCAGTCGTAGCCGTAAGAGTCATCTTTTAGACGATCCCAGGCGACCATCCGTAGGTTATGTACCATGTTGCCGCTCCCTATGATGAGTACGCCCTTTTTCCGTAGGGCAGCTAGTTCGCGGGCCAGATCGTAGTGGTATTGCGGGCCTTTGGTGTAGTCGATGCTGAGTTGTAGCACCGGTATGTTTGCTTTCGGGTACATGTGCCGCACAATGGTCCAGGTGCCGTGGTCTAGTCCCCAGTCGTGGTCCAGTTCAACCTGTGCCGAATGAATCAGCTTGGTCGTTTCCAGCGCCAGCGCGGGCTTACCAGGCGCGGGATACTGAACATCGAACAGGGCCTGCGGGAAGCCACCGAAATCGTGAATGGTTTTCGGATTATCCATCGCTGTAATGCGCGTTCCCCGTATGAACCAGTGGGCCGAAACCACCAGCACGGCAGTTGGAACGGGGATTTCTTTTGCCAGTGTGGCCCATCGGCGGCTGAATTCAGTATCCTCGATACCGTTCATGGGTGAACCGTGTCCGACAAACAGTACCGGCATCAGTTGGTCCTGTATGGGCAAACCATCGGTGAAATTAGTAAAAGCAGATAAGGTTGACATAGCTGTTGTTCCTGTTAGGAGTAACTGCACGAACCGGCGTCGTTCAATGTCAGTCGTCTTCATTGGTAAAGTAGGTTGTGACAGCACAAAATTACCAACCTGAGGTGCTCATTTCCATTGATTTGAATCAAGAAAAGCTACTCCGCCCTACATTATTACAGGTTGCTTATTCATGGGCCAGTCGTCGTCTAATTCGGCTGAGCGTTTCTGGCGTAAGGCCAAGGTAGGAGGCAACCATGCGCTGCGACACCCGCTGAACAATATTGGGGTAGAGCCCAATGAGTTGCTGATACCGCTCTTCTGGCGACAAACTGATAGTGGTCGTCAGCCGCTTTTGTAAGGCAATGTATGCCCCCGTAATCAGTTGTAACATGTAGGCCTGGTAGCTAGGCGAACGTTTCAGTAGTTCCTGATAAGCCAACTGATTGATGAGCACCAGTTCCGAATCCTCAATAGCTTCGATGGTATAACTGGACACTTCGCCGGTCAAAAAGCTGTAGAGATCCGAGATAAACCAGCCTTCCAGCGCGAATTGCAGAATGTGTTCTTTGCCTTCGCTATCATTAGTATACGAACGTAAGGCACCCTCATCAACGAATGCCACAACAGTACAAACGTTGCCCTCCTGCAACAGATATTGCTTTTTGCGAATTTTCTTCACCGACAGGAAGCTCTGAATCAATGCCCGCTCATCGGCCGAAAGTGGCACTTTTCCGGTAAAATGCTGGAAGAAACGGTCGTACATGGTCGGTTGTGTTACCTATCTGGCTGGCAGAAGTAAGGCTGTATTGTTAGAACTTCTCCAGCATTTCCAGGCTCTGCCGGGCAGCTGCGTCCTGTCTGGCGGCATACGCTATGCGCCTGTGGCCGATTAGTAACATCGCCAGACCCAGCAAACAACAAACAGACATAATCACGACCATTGGGGTTGCGGTGCTATTGAAAAAGACTCCCACCAGAGCCGATGCGACCGATCCGCACACCATTTGCAGGGCACCCAATAAGGCCGATGCGCTACCCGCCCGCTGCGTGAAGGGGGCCATGGCTAAAGCAGCTGAGTTGGGGAATGTAAACCCCTGACAACTCAGAAATAAAAACAGCAGCCCAATCAGAGTATACAGGCCCAATGAGCCACTGCCTATACCAATCACTAAAAGCAATCCGATCAGGGACTGGGTTATCAAAACAACGCGTAGTACCTGGCTGCTCGAATAATGCCGCAATACCAGATTATTCAGCTGACTGCTGCCAATGAGCCCGGCAGCAATAAT
Organism: Flavobacterium sp. SUN052; assembly: GCF_028867935.1. GTDB lineage: Bacteria > Bacteroidota > Bacteroidia > Flavobacteriales > Flavobacteriaceae > Flavobacterium. Next base: position 10,732 of record NZ_JAPQNS010000018.1, on the reverse strand, counting down.
GGCAAAAATGAATCCGTATTGCTGTTCACTCACGCCGTACAGCTTCATGAAGATAAACGGTGAACCTGCCAGATAGGCGAATAAACCCGCCGATGCCAGGGCTCCCGCCCCCGCGTACGTACTAAACTGAGGCTCTTTTATAACCTGATAATAGCCCTGAACAATAGCCGCTGGTTTTAGGGAAAAGCCTGAATCGGCCTCCCGACTTTCGGGCAACCATCGTATAACAGCCAGCAGCAGTAGGGTAGCCACAATAGTCAGCACCGCAAAAACCATAGGCCATCCACTGGCTGCAATGAGATAGCCCCCGATCGTAGGAGCCAGCAGGGGCGAAACGCCTAAGATCAAGACCAGCAGCGAAAGAATTTTGGCGTTTTCCTCCACCGGAAATAAATCCCGTACAATGGCATTTGGTGTGACCATGCCAACACAGGCCCCCAACGCCTGCAAAAACCGAAACGCGATCAGGGCTTCGACGGAGGGTGACAGCGCACACCCAATAGACGCCAGGATATAGATGCCTAAACCGATCAGCAGCGGCTTTTTGCGACCAAAGCGATCCAGCAGAGGACCACAGGCCAACTGACCCAGGCAGACCCCAATGAAAAAACTGGAAAGTGAATAGGCTAGCTGATCAACAGTGGTGTGGAGCCCTTGGGCGATGACCGGAAAACCCGGCAGGTACATGTCGATAGAAAAAGGACATACAGCCGCCAATAGGCCCAGAATCAGGATAGTTGTTTTACGATTATTGATTTTCACCAGGCGTATTTGTTCGTCAGGACGGGGGCGCTTTGTTGCGTACAATCGGTCAAACTTACGATCTCCTGCCTACTACAATACGGCATTGTAAACCCGTAAACTTGTTACCTTTAATTAGACACAGAATTAAAGGTAACAAGTTCGCCTATCACACCAATTTCATGCTGACGGGGTCCCAGTTTACGATCTTTTTGGTCAAAAAACTGGTATTACACGACAGGGCCGGTGCGGCTGCACGGAAACCGAACGTTGCATCTTCTACAACGACTTTACCCGTTCTGATCGAGTCGAAGAAGTTGGTAAAGTGGTCTAAATGGTCGCTGTAGCCATCAGGTGCTTTGAAAACAATATCGTCTTTTTTAGGTCTTTTCCGCTGATCTGCCGTCCATTTTGCGTCGTATTCCGCTTTCATTTCGTCCTGCATTGTTTTGGCAAATGTGAACACTGAATCATAACCACCAAAGCCGGGCGCTTCGGGCATCAGGCTGTGTTTGACGTTGATGTTGTTACCAATGACATCAATCACACCCTCCGAACCAACCAGCCGAATTACTTCTTGCCCACCCGTACCGCTGATGAAATTAACCTGCAACGTCAACTGAAAAGCAGTATGTTCTGGGCTGTCGGGATATTGCATCACACCCGACATTACATCGGGCAGGTTGCGGCCATCTTTCCAGTAACTGAACTGCCCCGTGCTGTAAATGGACTTGGGTCCTTTTGAGTTGGTGATAAAGTGGGTGCCGCTCAGCAGGTGAATAAACAAGTCGCCCGCAACACCCGTACCCACTTCTTTAAATGCCCGCCACCAGAAAAACTTCTTGCCATCATAGGGCATTTTAGTGCCCGTAACGGCAACAAACCGGTCCCAGTCGGTCGTCATGGCATCGGCATCTTTCGGAATCGTGTATTCCCAGGCACCAATTGAGCTTTGCCGATCATACACGGCGTTCACCATGTTGAGTTTGCCAATTTCGCCAGCCGCCAACAATTCTTTAGCCTTGGCGTAACCGAGACTGCTCACCCGTTGGCTACCCACCTGTAATACCTTACCCGCCTTTTTGGCAGCAGCAATCACTGGGTAACCCTGGCTGATTTTGTAGACCATCGGCTTTTCGCAGTACACGTGCTTACCCGCAGCCAGCGCATCCAGTGTAATACGTGCGTGCCATACATCATGCGTGGCAATAATCACTGCATCGATGTCTTTGCGCGCCAGCAGTTCTTTGTAATTACGGGTGGTATAGAGCTGTGGCCCGTACGTTTCTTTGGCGTTCTCGATTCGACCCGTGTATAAATCGCAAATGCCCGCCAGTTCAACACCCGGCACTTTGAGCGCAGTATTCAGGTCGAAATGACCTTGCACACCGTAACCAATAACCCCCAACCGGACTGTATCATTAGATGAAACCGGCCGTTCGTAACGCAGAATGCGTTCTTCCGCTTTTTCCTGTGCGGCTAGCGACGCAAAGGGCGAAGACGCTGCCACCAGGCTGGTTGCGCCAATTTGCTGCAAAAATTGCCTCCTTGAGGCTGACGATTGGCCGTGGCCGGTATCTTTTTTCATAGGAATATAAAGGAGGGTTTACCACTATTTTACTAAGTAGCTCACAAAGGCGATTTTCTGGCTGTTGGGGCTCCACGAGGGGACGTTGATTGTGCCCTGACCACCATAAAAAACGGGGGTAATATCGTTGATTTCTTTAGTCTTGAGGTTCATCAGCCGCAGTTTAACATTTTTGCCAAACAGGTGAGCCTGTTTTTCATCAGAAGTGTAGGCGATGTAAGCAATCCAGTTGTTATCGGGAGATGGGTGCGCAAACCAGTTCGAATTTTCATCGAAGGTCAACTGTTCGGGGTTCGACCCATCGGCCAGCATCCGCCAGATTTGCATATGGCCGGTACGGTAGGAGTTAAAGTAGATGTATTTCCCATCGGGCGAATAATCGGGTCCATCGTCTAGTCCCTCAGTGCTGGTCAGCCGTTTTTCGGTGCCACCGTCAATGCCGATGGTGTAAATATCAAAATTGCCATTGCGTTCGGCACAATAGGCCAAGGTCTTGCCGTCGGGTGTCCAGCCATGCCAGAACGAAGGCACTTCGGGCGTCACCCGTTTGGGTTGCCCACCCTTGATTGGAATGAGGTAAAGAGCCGATTTGTAGGATTTTGTTGAGGGGTCGCTTTTGTCATTATGGCTAACTACCAACCATTTTTTATCGGGCGAAATGCCGTGGTCGTTATTGCACTGGGTGGCAAAGCCTGTGTTGAGTTCGGTTACTTTTTTCGACGCCAGATTCAGGGTATAAATTTTACCCTTGCTATTGAGAACCAAATAGTTGTCGGGATGCCAATTCGGGGCTTCGAAATGGTTTTTGACGGCAAGGACGGTGTCTATCTTACCCGTTCTGATGTCGAGCGTCTGGATGAAGCTCGTGGTGTCTTTTTTAGTTTGTGCCGCTGCGCCGAACGAACAGAGCACACAAAAGGCAAGCAGAGCCAGACAGCAGAAACAAGCAGGAAAGGCTTGTACTAAGGGAGAATTTTTCATAGAAGTAAGGTTTTGGTTGCCACCTGAAGATTGGCAAAAGCAAAAGTAATCAGTTTCTTCTTATTTTATAAAAAAAATAAAATAGATTGTATTAATTATTATCCAGCTTGGAATAGGTATATTATGAAAATTATAAATCAGCACAATAAACCTTACTTTTGCAGCACGATGAAGAAGTTAGGCGATAATGATTACATCTCACACCTGTCGATTGACTGTGTGATTTTTGGCTACCGGGATAAAGAGCTGAAAGTGCTGATTTCTAAATTCAAATTTGGGAAAGGCAGTTGGTCGTTACCGGGTGGCTATATCCTTAAAACAGAAGGAATTGATAAGGCTGCCAGCAGAATATTGAAAGAACGAACGGGCTTAGAAAATATCTATCTGGAGCAGTTTCGTGTGTTTGGCGATGAAAACCGGATTGTGAACAGTCGTAATAAGGACACGATAAAGTCGGAGTTGACTAAGTTTGACAACCAGCGATTCGCCCCTGAAGTAACCGAATGGCTAACCAGCCGATTTGTCTGTATTGGGTATTATGCCCTGGTCGACATCAATAAAGTAAACCCTCAAGCTGGCGAGTTCGATGAATATCTCGAATGGCGAAGTGTGAAAGACATTCCCGAAATGGTGCATGACCATAGCGAGATCCTAACGGTTGCGCTCGAAGCTCTTCACCAAAACCTTGACCAGAAATTGATTGGTTTTAACCTGTTGCCTGACACGTTCACGATGCGGGAAGTTCAGGAACTCTACGAGGCCGTTTATAATAGACCGTTTGTCATCACCAATTTTCAGAAGAAAATTCTGGATTTGAACGTGTTAGAACGCTTGGAAAAGAAATATACGGGCGCTGCCAACAAAGCTCCTTATTTATACCGATTTAAGAAATAGTGGGGTTCGGCGAGAAAAACGGCTCAGGGTGCCTAATTAATTCGACATAAATCAGTGGATTTACCTGTTAAAGAGCGACTATTCAGGCTTTTTTTAATACTAATAATACCCGCCGTTTTGGCTCTATAATATATAAATTTGCACTATTCATAGTTAAAAACAGCATTAGACTAAATCTTGGCCTGTGCCTTTACACTTTTCTAATGTTTTCTAATTTCCTTCTCATACAGTTCTAATGCTATGATGCCTGTTTTGTATCGCTTAACGTAGATACGACACATGCAACGCCGGAATTTCCCCACTCAACGGACCGATTCGATTTTGCTCTATGGTTTTGGACTCGCCCTGGCTCTTTCGCTGGCGTTCAACAGCTTTTTGCTTTATAAGCAAAGTCGGCTGCGGAGTAATAATGAATACGAATTAGGAACCTCAGCCTTTCCGGTGGGCTACGTAGCCTGGCAACAACAGCTTTCCGATTGCAAGCGAGCTAATCAGCAAAAAGACAGCCTCATTCAACGTCTGGAGCACTCCCCTAACGCACCTCCGGGCAAGGCGATCACCCTTCAACACACATCCCCCAATTAATACCTTTCCAATAACATTCGTATGAAAAAATTCCCAATGTTCCTGAGTATGTGCGCCTTGTTATACAACACGGGTTGCTCAACGCAGGCAGAAGAAAAAAAAGAAGAGGAGGTCAGCTACCAGGTTACCACCCCTTTGCAAAAAGACACCACGGTTACTAAAGACTACGTGTCGCAAATTCACGCTTTCCGCCACATCGAAATGCGGGCGCAGCAACGGGGCTACATCCAGAACATTTTCGTGGATGAAGGTCAATCAGTACGCGAAGGGCAGATGATGTTTCAGATTATGCCCCAGTTGTACGAAGCCGAACTGCAAAAGGCACAGGCCGAAGCTAGCTTTGCGAACATTGAGTACCAGAACACCAAGAAACTGGCCGACAACAAGATTGTGGCGCCCAACGAATTGTCGATGGCTAACGCCAAGTTAGACAAGGCCAAAGCAGAGGTATCTCTGGCGCAAACACATCTGGGTTTCACCAAAATCAAAGCTCCTTTCTCGGGCATCATGGACCACTTCCAGGTTCGGCAGGGTAGCCTGGTTGATGAGGGCGATTTGCTGACAACGCTGTCGGACAACAGCAAAATGTGGGTGTATTTCAACGTACCGGAAGCCGAATACCTCGATTTCAAAACCCATACCCAAAAAGACAATCGGGTGAATGTAAACCTGGTGATGGCCAACAACGACGTATTTCCGTACCCCGGCGTGGTAGAAACCATCGAAGCTGACTTCAACAACGAAACGGGCAACATTGCTTTTCGGGCCACTTTCCCCAATCCAAAAGGCCTGCTGCGCCACGGCGAAACCGGTAACGTACGCATGACAGTACCGCTGAAAAATGCCCTGCTTATTCCGCAGAAGGCCACCTTCGAAGTGCTGGAAAAGAAGTATGTGTATGTGGTGGATAAAGACAACGTGATCCGGTCCAGAGAGATCAAGATAGCCGCTGAAATGCCCCACATTTTTGCAGTTCAATCGGGTCTGAAAAAAGACGACCGAATCTTGCTGGAAGGCTTACGTCAGGTGCGGGAAAATCAAAAAATACACTGCAAACTCATCCAGCCAGAATCCGTCATCTCTCATTTGAGCCTGTACGCCGAGTAATCAACGAGTCTTAATCCAGACGTTATGTTTAGTAAATTCATACGCAGACCTGTATTCGCGATCGTCATATCGATTATGATTGTATTTGTGGGTACACTGGCGATCACGAGATTACCCATCTCGCAGTTCCCCGATATTGCGCCCACAACGGTCAATATTTTTATTGCTTACCCCGGTTCCAGTGCCGACGTACTGGTTAAATCCACACTGATCACCCTGGAGCAGGCCATCAACGGTGTCCAGGATATGCGCTACATCGCCACCGACGCTACCAGTGCTGGTGAGGCTACCCTCCGCATCATTTTTGAACCCGGCACCGACCCCAACGACGCCGTTATCCGGGTAAAAACCAGGGTTGACCAGGTGATGCCTCTCCTACCCGAACTGGTTCAGCGGGAAGGGGTTATCATCACGCCGATCCAGCCCAGTATGTTGATGTACGTCAACCTCTATTCGAAGGATAAGAGCATTGACGAAAAATTCCTGTTTAACTACGCTACCGTCAAAATGATCCCTGAAATTCAGCGGACCAGAGGGGTAGCCAGGGCGCAGATATTGGGTAGTCGTCGGTATGCCATGCGCGTTTGGCTAAACCCTGAGCGTATGCGGGCCTACAACATTTCCACCGAAGAGGTAATGAAGGCAATCGGCGAGCAGAGTATTATTGGTCGGCCTGGCCGGATTGGGCAAAGCTCCGGTATAGCAGCCCAGTCGCTGGAATATGTACTTACTTACAAGGGACGGTTTAACAAGCCCGAAGAGTATGAAGATATCATTGTTCGGGCCAATTCAGCCGGTGAAAGTGTCCATTTACGGGATATTGCTAAAGTGGAACTCGGTAGTGAATTCTTTGACATTTATTCAAACCTGGATGGTCACGCATCGGCCGCTATTGTGTTGCGGCAAAACTATGGCAGTAATGCCAGTGATGTAATTGCCGAGGTAAAAAAGAAGCTTGAAATCATGAAAGCCTCTTTTCCTCCGGGAGTTGATTACAAAATCAGCTACGACGTGTCTAACTTCCTGGATGCGTCTATCGAGCAGGTAATCCATACCCTGCGCGACGCCTTTATTCTGGTAGCATTTGTCGTATTCATATTCCTGGGTGACTGGCGCTCTACGCTGATTCCAATTCTGGCGGTTCCAGTATCGCTTATCGGGGCCTTTTTCGTGATTCAGTTCTTTGGGATTTCCATTAACCTGATCACTCTTTTTGCTCTGGTACTGGCTATCGGTATTGTGGTCGATGATGCCATTGTGGTGGTCGAAGCAGTACACGCCAAAATGGAGGAAGAGCCGCATCTATCTCCGTTTGGGGCGGTTCGAAAAGTGCTTGGCGAGATCAGCGGGGCCATTATTGCCATCACGGCCGTTATGGTATCGGTATTCCTGCCTATCTCATTCATGACGGGGCCGGTAGGTACGTTCTATCGTCAGTTTTCGATTACGATGGCCAGTTCCATTGTGATTTCGGCCCTCATCGCCCTGACACTTACGCCCGTATTGTGTGCTATGCTGCTGAAAAATCATCATGCACACGGACACGCCAAAAAGAGAAACCTGCTAACCAGGGCGCTCGATAGTTTCAACCGGGGTTTTGATAAACTCACAGGACGGTACGTAAGCCTGTTGAAATCAATCGCTAGCCGACGGGTTGTTACATTCGGTATTTTAGTGGCGTTCTGTCTGGGAACTGTATATGTGAATAAAGTGCTTCCAGCCGGGTTTATCCCGAACGAAGACCAGAGTACGATTTATGCCATTATCCAGACGCCACCGGGTTCTACTCTGGAAAAAACCAACGAAGTTTCCCGTCGGCTCCAAAAAATATGCGAAGACGTTGAAGGAATCGAATCCATCTCGTCGCTGGCTGGCTACGAAATCATGACCGAGGGCCGGGGCTCCAATGCCGGTACCTGTCTGATCAACCTAAAGCCCTGGTCGGAGCGCGAGTTGAACGTGAAGGAGATCATGGAAGAACTGGAGGAGAAATCCAAAGGTCTCGGCGCAACAGTCGAATTTTTTGAACCACCCGCTATTCCGGGCTTCGGTACATCGGGCGGTTTCTCGATGCGTTTACTGGACAAAAACACCGATACGGACTACGCTGAGTTCGACAAAATAAACAAGGAGTTCATGGACAACCTGGGCAAGCGTAAAGAGCTTACGGGTCTATTCACCTTCTTTGCCGCGAACTATCCGCAATACGAACTGGAGATCGATAACAAGCTGGCTATGCAAAAAGGGGTATCAATCGGCAAAGCGATGGAAAACCTCAACATCATGATCGGTAGTACCTACGAACAGGGCTTTATTAAGTTCAACCAGTTCTTCAAAGTATACGTACAGTCTGACCCCAGTTTCCGGCGGCTTCCAACTGATTTGTTGAAGCTTTTTGTTAAGAACGATGCAGGCGAAATGGTGCCTTACTCGGCGTTCATGAAGCTGAAGAAAGGTCAGGGTCCCAACGAAATTACCCGGTTCAACCTGTATAACTCGGCTGCTATTCAGGGACTTCCGGCCAAGGGCTATACCACCGCTGAGGCCATTGCAGCCATCCGGGAGGTAGCTGTTCAAACGTTGCCCAAAGGATATGACATCGCCTTTGAAGGTCTTTCGTACGACGAATCGATCCGGGGTAACGAGGCTTTGTATGTGTTCCTGATTGTATTGGCCTTCGTGTATTTTGTGCTAGCCGCCCAATACGAAAGTTTCATTATTCCGTTGGCAGTGGTGTTCTCGCTGCCCGTGGGGGTATTTGGGTCGTTCCTGGTGCTCAAGATGATGGGTTTGGAAAACAACATCTACGCTCAGATCGGACTCATCATGCTGGTTGGTTTGTTGGGTAAAAACGCCGTACTGATTGTGGAGTTTGCTGTTCAGAAGCGACAGCAGGGCGAAACGATTCTTAATGCCGCCATCGAAGGAGCCAAGGTGCGTTTCCGACCAATTCTGATGACGTCCTTCGCTTTTGTGGCGGGTCTGATTCCCTTGATCATTGCAACGGGTGCTGGTGCTATTGGAAACCGTACTATTGGTGCTTCGGCCCTGGGCGGGATGTTGTTCGGAACCATTTTCGGGGTCATCATCATCCCTGGTCTGTACTACATTTTTGGTACCCTGGCCGACGGTCGCAAGATGATTCGGGATGAAGAAAGTGATTCATTGACCGAGAATCTGGCTCACTCAATAGACGTTTTCCCACAACCAGAAGAAGTTGACATCAATGAATAAGAACCTCATATATAAGTGCCTGGGGGGAGCCTGTCTGTCGTTAGCCATAGCATCCTGCAAAACCCCAACGTTGATCACCCGAACAGAAAACCGGACGGTTCCGATGAGTTTCAATAACTCATCGGACTCGACCAACACGGGCCGGGTCCGGTGGAACGAGTTTTTCACCGATCCCAACCTGGTGTCTCTGATCGATACTGCCCTGCGAAACAACCAGGAGTTGAACATAACGGCGCAGGAAATCCAGATTTCTCAAAATGAAATTCGGGCCCGGCAGGGTGAATACATGCCCTTTGTAGGGCTACGCGGTGGGGCTGGCGTCGACAAGGTGGGCCGCCATACGCTACTGGGAGCCGCTGAGGAAAATGCGGAGATCAAACCGGGTAAAGGCGTACCTGAACCCCTACCCAATTTTATGGGAGGAGCCTTTGCTACCTGGGAAGTCGACATTTGGCACAAGCTGCGGAACGCAAAAAAAGCAGCTATCAACCGGTATCTGGCCAGTGTGGAAGGCCGAAATTTTACGATTACGAACCTGATTTCCGAAATCGCCACGTCGTATTACGAACTGATGGCGCTGGACAATCAACTGGCCATTGTGCAACAGAACATTGAGCTTCAGAACAATGCGTTGCGGATCGTGCGGGTGCAAAAAGAAGCCACCCGGGTTACTGAACTGGCCGTCCGCCGGTTTGAAGCCCAGGTGCTTAACACCCAGAACCTTCAGTACGGGCTTCAGCAGCGGATTATCGAAACCGAAAACCGAATCAATTTTCTGGTAGGCCGGTACCCACAGCCGGTGGTTCGAAATTCGCAGAATTTCAACAATTTCATTCCAGCCACCGTGCAGACGGGAATTCCATCGCAGTTGTTGGCCAACCGGCCGGATATTCGGCAGGCCGAGCAAGAGTTGGCAGCAGCTAAGCTGGACGTTCAGGTGGCAAAAGCTCAGTTTTATCCGAGGTTAGCCATTTCGGCAGGCATTGGTTACCAGGCCTTTAACCCGGCTTATCTGCTGAAAACACCAGAGTCACTGATTCTGTCCCTGGCGGGTGATCTGGCGGCTCCGCTGATCAACAAGAATGGGATTATTGCTGCGTACAACAGTGCCAATGCGCGTCAAATTCAGGTCGTTTACAATTACGAACGGACCATTCTGAATGCATATATCGAGGTCGCCAACCAGCTATCGAACATCAGTAATCTCGAAAAGAGTTACGGGGTAAAAACGCAGGAGGTACAGGCACTGACGCAATCGGTCGATATTTCGAACAATCTGTTCAACTCTGCCCGGGCTGAATACTCGGAAGTGTTATTCACCCAACGCGACGCGCTGGAAGCAAGATTTGACCTGGTTGAAACCAAAATGCGGCAAATGACGGCTATGGTCAATATCTACCGGGCCTTAGGTGGCGGCTGGCGGTAATAGATTTTGCAGAATTTTTGGCCTGTCATCTCGTTTAGAGAGATGACAGGCCTTTTTCTGTACAACTCATTATTACGTAACTGATAATGAGTGCTTTGAAAACAGCTTCTCCAGTTCCTCTTTGCTTAGTTGAAGAGCATGTAAGTTCTTGTCCAAATGGCGCAACCTTAGCGCCT
>NZ_JAPQNS010000017.1 GCF_028867935.1 Flavobacterium sp. SUN052 | reverse complement strand
GATAAGGCGGGTGGACACCTTTTTCCATGTCGAACAGAGCCGTTAAGCCCCGTGCTGCCGATGGTACTGGAGTCAGATCCGGGAGAGTAGGAAGCTGCCACCTCTACTATTGAGAGTGAGAAGAGGCCTGTTGTCGAAAGACAGCAGGCCTTTTTCGTTGTTAGAGAAGTAAGTAGACAGAGGCTCAGCCAGCCTTCCGTTCATCTCATAAAAAAAGCCCCTGAAGTGATTCAGGGGCTTTCTGTTTGAAGGCAAATAGTAGAGTATATTTTAAAGTCCAGCAAACCGCATAACGAGTGATGGTTGCGTATGCGTAATTACCGGCTCTTGTGGTGCTGTTTGAATTGGCTGGACACTGGCTTGATTAGCGTTCACGTAAGCAGTTTGGCGACGGGAAACGCGATAACAAAGTACAAAAAGTAAACCACCGATTAGTAATAAGACTATATTCTTCATGAGTTGAGTGTCAACGTGAGTATTTATCATTGGGCTAGAAGGCTGTTGAGCTTCCATGTTGTAAGTTTGAACGGCTGTCATTCGGTTCTGGTTCATGTTATTGAGCCAACGGTAAAAGTGAATGAGGTTATTAAATTATTTCACTATTTTATAGTGTTAGATACTGATTCCCAGTCGAATGGTAAGCCTGTTGTACCGTCTTGTCTCATCGCGCATGATCTCATTCCAACGCAACGGTTTCTCAACCTGGGCTTGCTGGTGTTTGTAACTCAACGTCAGCAATAAACCCCCGCTACTGGGCTTTCCTAGCCGTAAACCGATACCTGGGTTCAACATAAGTCCGCCTTTTACGAAATACCCGGTTGAGGACTTGTTTATCCAATTCAATCCGTAAGCTGCATCGGCGCTCGCAAAAACGCTCACATTTCGGTCAGAGGGCTGTGTTAGCTGGAATCGAAGTCCGGCACCAACTGGCATCAACAAAGCTGCGTTATACCAGTCAACACCCACCAGTGCACCAACCGCAAGTCGTTTTGTTACTTTCAATCCATTCAGTGTCTGCACTGTCAGGTTGGTTTTATTCTCGACGACCTCGTTGTTCTGCGTTCCTGAAACAACCCGTCCAAACAAACCGCCTACTTCCGTATAGTTTACATACGGAAATCGTTTGGGCAGTATCTGAGCTTCTGACGGCAAAGACCGCATTAGGACACAAAAGAACAGTAAAAGTTTGAGTGAATCCATAAACGATTTAGCTAATGGCGCCTGGTCTCTGGACTGGAATTTTACTCATGAGCCGTAATTTGCGCGGGTTGCTGTAATCATACTGGTAGAAGCCATCGCGACCAATTAACAGCAAGGATTTGCCAAGCGGTATGACATCATACGCATCGATGTTATCAATGTTTTCGCGCAGGTTCTTGTCAATATTCTGGGCGTCGCTAGCATCGAATGTTTTTAGACCATAAGCACCCTCGCAGATAAATAGATTTGGGAAGTCAATGCCAAGTCCATGTGGATTTCGCATGGGATAGCTTTTGATAAGCTTTGGGCTGAGTAAGTTCGAAATATCAACTACGTCCAATTGATTTGTAAATCCTTGGCAATTGGTGCCTGACCGGAGCGTTATGTATGCTTTGTCATTGTGAACAACAACCGGATCACATACACGAGCGTGTTCGAAGACTGACATCCGTTCGGGCTTTTGGGGATTCCGGTTGTCGTAGATATGCATACCGGATTGTGACCCAATAAACAACTTATCGCCGTAGGGGAAGATCGTTTCGATACCCCAGCCTAGTTGGATTTTATTGCCCGTTTTAGGCTCGGCAGGGTTTTGAATATCGAATAATTGTAGTTCCGACGAATTGACGGTATAGAGATAATTATCGTACAGAGCGAAACGTGCCATTGAACCGGCTGTGCCATTGGTTGCTTGCTGGGTGCCACCTGTTGATGGAGCAGCACTCACCGAGCGAGAGTCGAAGGCCAGTGTATTGAAGAACCAGTTTGCTGGGTTTATACCATCTTCGCAATTAGTCTGGACTTCTTCCTTCACGTAATCGATTCGCTGGTCTTGAACATCACCCGTAACAGAGTTAACATACCATGAGCCTCCATTAAACTGTCCGCTTGGAAACACATTGTTGATGCGTTTAATCTGACGGATGTTGGTTACGTCGCTTATGTCGAAGGCAACCAAATCCATATAGCTGTCGGCGTAAAGGATGTTGTTGCGAACGGCCATATCGCCATTACCAGGAATCCGAATGAAGGATACCATTTTGGGGGCTTCTGGATTTCGATTGTCAATGATATGGATACCTTCCTTTATCTCATTAATAAACAGAAAGCCGTCTTTCGTGTAAATTTTACCAGGTTCCTGTAGTGTACGAACCGCTTCGGTACCGACGGTTTGGCGAACTTGGTTAGCCGTGAGCAAAACTGGCGTGAATCGCTTAAAGACGCGCGTTTCAGTGCATTTGTCGGTGCAGGCCGATTGAGAAACTCCCAAAAATAGCACCAATACCAGGTAGAGGGTGTATTTCATAGTTATTAGCTGTTGTTTTATAGAGACAGGACCCATCTCAAAGGCAAAGGGTTGTAATGACCTCAAAAAAAATCGTCCGGCGGTCTTTATACCCCCGGACGATCTGGTTCACACAAAAAGTCAGCTTAATTTATTGCCTGTCGTAAACCAAAAGGCTCCAGTCTGTATCACGAGAGCGAAGTTGAAGCTTGCCATTGACTATCTCTAACTTATCTACCTGGCGCAGACTGTTGAAGTAAGCAGTCTCGGCAGCCATTGCACCGGGTTCGCCACCACGCTTAGTGGCGATAACCGGACCAATTGTAACCGTGCCATTTTGCTGAAGCGTAGCATCAGCCCCATACTGATTCACGGGTGAGAGGCCACTAAACTGGTAGATCGTTACGTTGCCTTCGGTACTTTTCTGAGTAATCTCGAGGGAAATAGTGTATGCCGTTGTTGGAACTGACAATTTCCATTTTCCAATCAGATTGGTTGAGTCGCCTGGCTGAACGGCGTCTGATTCCGTGCGATCACAACTGGTAAAGGAAGTCAGATTTAACAGCAGGAAACTCCAGATGAGCGTTTTCATAGGCCTCGTCTATTTAGTTGCAATCATCAAACAGATCACGCTGGATGCGGAGATCTTTTACTAGAGTCTCGAAACCCGGTATTGTTTTACCGTATTCAAACGTGACCCGGTGCTTCAGCTCACCAACTTGTATTTCTACGTATTCAGCTCCACCATCGGCACAATCGGGACAACCAAGTGTTTCAGGCACTTTACGGAACTCGTTGAATTGGGCCATTGAGTTCAGTTCGGCCGCTTTATTGACTGGTATTGATTTTGTGCAGGTACGCGTAGGATATTTAGCCGGATCGGGTCGACTTTGCTTAGTGAAGGTTGCTGTAGTAGCAACCAGTTCTATCTCTTTAACGCAATAGCCAATGCACATTCCGAATGATGTACCTGAACGGATTACAACGGTCTCTGAAACCGCATTTTCGGCGGTTACGGACGATTGTGAACAGCGAACCAAACTCATCAGGATGAAAGAAATAAGTACGATTCTCATGGCAATTCGGTGGTTAGTTAAAAATGATAATCCAAACCAACACTCACCCCCATCGTTTGAGGACGGGTAGTTAAATCTGTTCCAGCACGAGTCCCCTTCTGGAGTGCCTGCTGGAAAATCCCGGCCATTGAGGCCGACCAACGCCGGGTAGGGCGGTAACGGAATCGAAGCCCCGTTGACGCAGAAAGCGTAACGGGCCGATAAACCATATCGGAATTGGTGATACTTAATTGATCATTAACATTATTTCGGACAAATAGATTTGTTAACAAGCCACCCAAGACTGTGAAGCCAAGCCGTTTGCGAGGGCGTATCTGGTAGCCAAGCTGAACGGGTACCTGCACAAATGTATAGTCATTTGACAGTGACTGAGATCGTCCAAGGTCATACACATTGGTATTAATTAGAGGATCAGCAGCACTGGGTGAGCCTGGTTTGCCAGGGGTAACACTGGGCGAAGGGCTCGATACATAATTGCTTTGTTTGTCAGAAGCTCGGCTATTGTTAAGTGCATCGGCATATAAATTTGACAAACGAGTGCTGGGAGACAACGATGACACAATTGTCTGCACCGGGCTATTTACCGTAGAACGTGCTTCAAGGTAGCCCACACCTGTTTCGACCGACCACCGACTACTCAACTGAACGCCACCTGAAAGTTGATAGGCCATCGATAAGTCGGCCTGGCTTTTAAGCTTGGGGTTAGCCGCAGGGCTGTTTTGCGCAAAGGCGTTACCATACATGGCCGTTGCCTGTTGCAAACCAACAGTTGGGTTGAACGAAGATGGCATCACACTCACAGAAGCCCAGTGTTCTGATTTGGCCTTCTGAGAAGTTAGTTCAACGGGAGCTTCGAGCATTTCAGTTGGGCGGAACCACACAATCCGCTGGGTACCATACATAGCTGGAAGTTGAACTGGCCGGTTGGCTAATCTGGCTACTATCACTTCTGCAGGAACGTTTGGTGAGGCTATATCTGATGATACTATCTCCGTAACCTGCCCATCCGTTAAGGCTTGCCCGGATGCTGGTTTAGCAGTAATCGATTCTGGTTGACGTGAGGGAAGTCCCGCAATCACCTCACCCGAAACAGGTTTTGTGTTCTGAACTGGTTTATCGTCGATATGTTGATTCGATACATTCATTAATGACTCAGACTGCAAAACAGATGCCACTTTGGAGTCCTGTGTCAGCTCTGGCCGCACGAATGAACCTTGGTTGTGATTAGCGGAACCGAATTGCCGTGCTGTGGCCTCATTCGTAGCCAGACGCTCTGAAGTTTGCGCTGGTGCGTTTAAAGGAGCTGCTGACTTGTGTTGAGCTAGCCGACGGGTGTTCGTAGAGGTAATGGCCTGTGAGGCTTTAGATGGCTCACGAAGCGAAGCCTCAGATCCGTTTGGCTGGCTTTTGGCTATATCGCTGTTGATTTCAGCCGATGTTTGCTTGTTAGCCATTGGTGTTCTCTGATTCACAGAGTTGGTAACGGGGTTACGCAGGCTCCACCAACCCAATAACAACAGCGCCACCGCAGCAGCCGCACTCCACCGCCAAGTAGAAGAACGACCCCAAAACGGCACAATAATAACCCGCTCATCTTCTTCCCGATCCAAATCCCGCTCAATGGCATCCCAAACACGGGGCGGGGGCATTTCGGAAGCCTCGTCGAATAGACGTTGCCAATTTGGGTCACCCTGACCGTGCGGTAATGGATTGTTATGTTCGTTAAACTCACTCATTTATCGTTGATGTTCTGTGGAACGGGGTTCCGGTGAGCGACCGTCCATTTGTAACTTATGTTGTAACAGAGCACGCGCTCTGGAATATTGTGATTTTGACGTTCCTTCAGAAATTTCTAACATTTCAGCTATTTCGGGATGACTGTATCCTTCAATGGCGAACAGGTTAAAAACAGCCCGGCATCCTGGTGGCAATTCCTGAATAAGGGCCAACAGGTACTGGTAATTAAGAGCTGGAAGGGTTAGGTCATCCTGTGATATAAGCGGTGCCATCTCATCGACGTCTGCTGCCTGATCCCAGGGTTGTTGGGTGCGGATATATTTCAGCGCCGTGTTGATCACGATTCGTTTGAGCCAGGCTTCAAGCGGGCAGTCGAATCGAAACTGATCGATGTACCGGAAGATTTTTACAAAAGCGTCCTGCAATACGTCCTCGGCACCATTTGGGTCTTTTGTGTAGCGTTTACTAACCACAAAGAGCTTCCCGGCAAACCGCTCGTAGAGCAGTCGCTGCATGGTTCGGTCCTGTTTTCGGCACCCTTCTACCAGTTCATAGTCGCTCAGCATATCAACGTTGACGAAGTATAGACCCCATTCGTAGCCAAAGGGTTGGAATGGGGTAAAAAAAAATTCAACTATTGTGAGGGATATTACTCAGACAAAGAGCTTTCGTATTGTATGAACCGGAGAACCCTACTTGAAAAAGCCCTATTGCTTACTGGGGTATCTGCCCTATCACCTCTATTAGGGAAGTCTAATAGTATAGACAAGTTACGAAGAAAGCAAAACTTTCCTATTGGAGCTTGCGATTGGTCCATAAACGGGTTGGCTTCGCTCAAGGCATTTGATACGGCTAAGCAGATTGGTCTTGATGGGATTCAGGTCAGCCTGAACTCCGTAAAAGATGAAATACATCTGCGCGATGCCGCTATGCAACAGCAGTATAAAGAGGTATCCAAGCGGACTGGCGTTGCAATCAGCGGTCTGGCTTTGGGGATTCTGAATGAGATTCCGTATAAATCAGAATCTCGGACGGAGCAGTGGGTGCAGGATAGTGTGGATGTAGCAAAAGCGCTAGGGGTGAAAGCGATTTTACTGGCTTTCTTCGGCAAAAACGATCTCAAAAATGACCCAAAAGGCACCCAGGTTGTTATCGAACGCCTAAAGGCTGTTGCCTCCAAGGCCGAAAAAGCTGGTGTTACGCTAGGTATCGAATCGTGGTTATCAGTTCCCGAACACATGGCAATAATTGATGCGGTGGGGTCGCCCGCTGTAAAGGTGTATTATGATGTGTGTAACTCGAGCGTGATGGGATACGATATTTTTCAGGAAATGCGCGACCTTGGTACGAAGCAGATCTGCGAAGTACACATCAAAGAAAATGGTTTCCTGATTGGGCAGGGCCAAGTAGATATGAAACGGGTTCGCCAAACGCTTGATGAGATTGGCTATCGGGGTTGGCTGCAATTGGAAGGGGCCGTTCCGAAGGATAAATCAATGATGGATAGTTACCTGGAAAACATAAAAGCTGCCCGGCAGCTATTCGGCTGATATGAAAACGATTCTACTGCCACTCGCGATTTTGCTTTGGCTGAGCACAGGTACGGTTCGTGACGATGATACGGGAAAACTTTACCTTCCCGGCGACCTTGAAGCTACACTTTGGGCTGAGTCGCCTATGCTGTTCAACCCGACTAATCTGGACGTAGACGCACGGGGCCGGATTTGGGTAACCGAAGCCGTGGACTACCGCGATTTCAACAATAAACCTGATACGCACCTGCATCACCCCGAAGGCGAGCGAGTGGTTATCCTGGAAGATACCAACGCCGATGGTAAAGCAGACAAGCAAACGATTTTTGTGCAGGACAAAGAACTGGTTTCTCCCCTTGGTATCGCCGTCATCGGTAATAAGGTGTACGTGTCGGCAGCTCCGAATCTGTTTGTTTATACCGACGAAAACGGCGATGATAAAGCTGACAAACGCGAAATTTTCCTGACGGGTTTTGGTGGCCTGGATCACGACCACTCACTGCACGCGCTGGTGGCCGGGCCCGATGGTAAGTACTATTTCAATACAGGTAATGCCGGGCCACACCGGGTGACCGACAAAAGCGGCTGGACGCTCCGGTCGGGGAGTTTGTACGTAGGCGGTACACCCTACAACAAAATGAACAAGGGTAACCAGGTCAGTGACGATGGCCGGGTGTGGGTTGGCGGGCTGGCTTTGCGTATAAACCCCGACGGAACTGGTCTGAAAGTGATGGGCCATAATTTCCGAAATAACTACGAAACCTGCCTCGACTCCTACGGGAATATGTGGCAGAACGACAACGACGACCAAGTGGTAGCCTGCCGTACAAGCTGGCTCATGGAAGGCGCCGATGCGGGGTATTTTAGTAAGGATGGCACGCGCTACTGGCAGGGTGACCAACGGCCGGGTCAAACCATTCCGACGGCTCACTGGCATCAGGACGATCCGGGTGTGATGCCTTCTGGCGACATTACCGGTGCTGGCTCTCCTACAGGGACGGTATTTTATGAGGGTGACGAGCTTGGTCCTGCTTACCGGGGGATGTTGCTCAGCGCTGAAGCGGGCCGAAATGTGATTTTTAGCTATAAACCCCAGCCAAAAGGGGCTGGCTACCAACTCGACCGGACCGATTTAATTAGCACGTTCCCCAAAGTTGATCCCAATTATAAATGGAATGATGTTGCCGATGATACCCGGAAATGGTTTCGTCCGAGCGATGTGGCTGTAGGAACCGACGGGGCCTTGTACATTGCCGACTGGTACGACCCGATTGTGGGTGGCCATGCCATGCACGACAAAAAAGGTTACGGACGGATTTACCGGATCACACCCAAAGGCAAAAACCTACCGGTTCCAAAACTGGATCTGAGTCGTACAAAAGGGCAGATTGAAGCGTTGAGCAACCCGGCTACCAATGTCCGAATGCAGGGTTTTGCCGCTTTGCAGGCGCAAGGCGATAAGGTGATCAAACCGGTTCGACAACTGCTCGAATCAGCTAATCCGTTTGTGCGGGCGAGAGCTGTATATCTGTTAGCAGCTTTGGGGCCTAAAGGAATAGCTGAAGTTGAAAACGTACTGGCTTTCGGGGATGATCAGTTGCGGGTGGCTGCTTTTCGAGCATTAAAAGGAACCCCTGATTTTCAACCAAAGTATCTGGCGGCAAACCCATCTACGGCCATTCGGAGGGAGGTGGCTATTGCGCTCCGCGACGTGCCCTTCGCTGACTGCAAAGATGCGCTGAAAACTCTGGTCAGAGGATACGACGGAAAAGATCGCTATTACTTAACAGCTCTTGGTATTGCTGCCGATAAGAAAGAAGAAGACTTATTTGCTCTTTTGAAACCCAGCATTCCTGCTGACCCTTTAGCCTGGGACCAGAAAACGGCCAACCTGCTATGGGAGCTTCACCCGGCGAGTGCAGTCGAGTTGCTGGAACGGCGCGCGCAAGGGCAAACGCTCACCGCTGACTCACGCAGGCAGGCTATAACTGCTTTAGGATTCATCAAAAGCCCACTGGCCGCAAAAGCAATGGTGGCGCTTTCAAAAGTAGCCGATACGACAGTAGCGAATCAGGCAAAGTATTGGGTCAATTTCCGACGCGGTAATGATTGGGCTACATTGCTGAACTGGGATGAAGTGATGCCCGGTAAACTTTCTGAAAGTGAACAGAAAATGCTCAGTTTACGACAGAAGCTAATGGATGAGTATGTGTCGGAAGCTGATAAAACCAAAGTAGCCCTCACTATGGCCCGTGATGCAGAAGGCGGTAAAATACTCGTGGGGTTGGCGGCTGACAAAAAGCTGTCTGATGCGCTTCGGAAATCGGTAGGGGAGGTGATTTTCCAGAACCCAGACCAAAGCGTGCGGACAATGGCCAGCGATTATTTTGTGCGGCCGGGAGTAGAGAAAACCGTTTCGCTGAAGCAGATTGCAAACCTGACAGGAAACGGCCCGGCAGGTTTGGCGGTGTTCAAGACCAATTGCTCAACCTGCCATAAACACGGAGGCCAGGGTGCAGAGATTGGCCCTGAACTGACCAAGATTCATGAGAAGTTTGATAAAAACGGATTGCTGGATGCTATTATTAATCCCAGTGCAGGACTTGCTTTCGGATATGAACCCTGGTTGGTGACAACTAAAAATGGTCAGACTTACTACGGATTTCTGATTTCGGACGGAGCTCAGGCAGTGGTTATGAAAGATGCCGCCGGGCAAAAGCACACCATTCCAACTGCTAACATCGCATCGCGCAAACAATACACCACCAGCCTGATGCCCGACCCCGTTTCGATGGGGATTACGGAGCAGCAACTGGCCGACTTAGTGGCTTATTTGTTGAAATAGCTATTGATTGCCATCGTTGAAAAACACAGTTAAACCGTCTTTCCCAGCTACAATAATGTCTTTCCGGCCGGTGCCGCGTAGGTCATGCAGGGCGAAATAAAGCCCTGTACCTTTACCGACACCCGCCGGACCGTATGAAATAGTATGTTTGGTGAAAGCCTTACCGTCCCATGTGAAGTAGTATAGACCTACCTCATCGTAACAGCCGGGATCGCCGTCGTTGTGGGCACGGAAACGTTTGCCCGTGATGAGGTCGGGGCGATTATCACCATCGATGTCGGCCCATTCCATGCAGTGATATTGGGAGTTCTTCTCGTCAATAATATGCTTGATCCAGGTGCGTTTGCCATCGCTCCCCTTTTTTTGCTCGTACCAATGGAGTCCGTAGCCGTGTCCCTGCCCTACAATTAGGTCGGCCAGCTTGTCGGCGTTCAGGTCGGTTACAATAATTGGAATGCTGGCCGTGCCGAGGTCGAATTCTTCATGAAGTTTCCACTGTTCATTACCCATGTTCTCTACCCAGCCTTTGGGGATAATGAAATCGCCTTTTCCGTCGCCGTTGATGTCGCCGAAACCAAGGCCATGACCCTGGGTTGGGGCCACTGGAATCTGGCGAAAGGTGTTGGGTTTGTCGAGTGTGAAGTACTTTAGGGGTTTGTTCGGATTGTTGGGTACAATCTCAACTTTTCCATCTCCATCTATGTCCCAGGCGCGGGTTGTCTCCACATTACCTACGTCAGCAATATCATGAACTGGCCATGTTTTGCCTGTGGGGCCAGTGTTCTCCAGCCAGCGAAGCATACCGCCAAACCAACCTCCTGTCACCACATCCTGATCGCCATCGCCGTCTACATCCAACGGAATAGTCGAAAAATCGTCGTAGTATTCTTCGAATCGTTTCTGATCGCCTATGAGCTTGCGTCTGCGGAATGAATTTTTACGCTCGTCAGCATTTTCATACCAGAAATCACCGGATACCAGATCAGGCTTCCCATCTTTGTTGACATCAATAATACCCACCGACTCGAAACTCTCAGCGGCAACAAAATGTCGTGCGAATTTCACGTCGCGAAGGGCTCGCGATGGGTTCACTTTGGTTGTGGAAGCTGTTAGCAGAGAGACGCCAACGAGACTGAGAACGGAGATTGAACGAGCAATTTTCATAAAGTTAAGGGTGCTAATGTGCTGGCAGGTCGATAATTCGACCTGCCAGCACGTTTTTTACGCCACTTCCATAGCAAAGACAGGCTTGCGGGTTTTCCACTTGCCCCGAGTGAAATCGGGGATTTGAACCGAAGCTGATCCTTTTTTGATCGACTCTTCCGACAGCGGACTGATGGCTGACCAGGCAGCAGCGTCATATACGTCGATGGTGGGAGCGGAGCGGGTTCGGACAGCTTCCAGAAAATCTTTCATAACAAAATGGTCCATTCCCCCATGACCGGCACCTTCGGCGATTTTGCCTTCCTTTTTCCAGTAAGCATGGTCGTACTGTTGCATGTAGGGCTCGTCGGACTCCCATGTATGCGCCTTTTTGCTGACGCCTTCAATGTAAATCTGGTTACCGTCGTCCATCCATAACCCATTTGTACCCTGGACCCGGAAACCCAGCGAGTAGGGGCGGGGTGAGTTGGTGTCGTGAGTAATCAAAATGGTTTCGCCGTTGGCGCATTTGATCATCGTTTGTACTACATCGCCGAGCTTGAACTTCACCTTTGCGTTGGGATGATCGGCACCGCCCTTGTCAACAATATATTTGTGCAAGCTGCGTGAAGGCGAGGCCATTGAGGTGAGGTATAAAAACTGGTTACCCCGGTTAATGTTGATCATTTCGGCAACGGGGCCAAGACCATGGGTTGGGTACAAATCGCCGTTGCGATCCACCGAGTGCTGGGTGCGCCAGCGGGCTTCCGAGTATCCCTTGGCCCCAAACTCGACACCCCCACCGTATACCTGCTTGCCATCGTTGAATTTTACTTCACGCAAATCGTGCTGGTAGCCGCATTGAAGGTGATTGATTTCCCCAAAAACGTTCTGCCGAACCATGTTCAGAACGGCCATTACGTCGCGCCGGTAGCAGACATTTTCAAGGATCATACAGTGTGATCCCGTTTTTTCGAATGTGTTCACTAAATCCCAGGATTCCTGTAGCGTCACTGTGGCTGAGACTTCCACCCCGGCATATTTCCCTGCTTTCATGGCCGCTATTGCCATGGGTACGTGCCATTCCCAAGGGCTGGCAATAATCACCCCGTCAATATCGTCGCGCTTCACCATGTTCTCATAGTCCCGGTCGGTTTTGCCGTACGTGGCGGCTTCTTTGCGCTCATTTTTGATCAGCATTTTCTGACTTTGGGCGAGTGCATCCGGGTCGGTATCGCAAATAGCGGTAATCACTACGTTGGGGAAATTGAGCGCATTACGCAGGTGATTACGGCCCCTTTGCCCCACACCAATAAAACCCAGACGGACAGGCTTGTCGTCTTTTCTGGCAAGAATAGAGGCTGGACTGTCGAAGGGCAACATCGCTCCCAGCGAGGCTACAGCGGTTGTTTTAAGGAAAGTACGTCGGGGCGTAGGCTGATAAATCATGATAATAAGTCAAAAATCGAAAGTCAAAATCGGAAAGTTCAGTCTCCGACTTCCGGTGTTCAGTATCAAAAGTCCAACAACTGAAGTCCTTACCCTTGCTTGCGCTTTGATGTGGCAATTTGCGTAATGGCAGCCACCAGTCGATCCAGATCAGCCAGCGAGGTGTAGACGTGTGGGGTAATGCGAACACAACTGATATTCTCCCAGACCGTGGGCGACGTGTTGACTTTGTATTTGGCAAATAACTGCCCCTCGAGTTCCTGAATTGTCATGCCATCGATACTCACCCCACAAATGCCGCAGGAATAAGCCGCTTTCAGGGAGGTGTGCAAACGAACGCCCGGTACTTTCTGCACTTTCTCGGCCCAGTAATTTTTGAGGTACCGTACCCGCTCTTCTTTTCGCTTGGACCCAATAGCCATGTGAAAGTTGATGGCTTCGCCAATTCCCTGCTCAATAGGGAAACTCCGCGTTCCGAGCGTCTCGAACTTGCGGATGTCATCGCTCTTGGGGCTGCTATTGCAGAGCAGCGGCCAGATTTTGGAAATTTTCCCCTTCTTAATCCACAACATTCCGCTGCCTACTGGGGCCGACAAAAACTTGTGCAGGCTGGTTCCGAAATAGTCGCATCCCAGGTCGGACACTTTAAAATCGAGTAGCCCGAATGAGTGAGCCCCATCTACTACCACCTCAATACCGCGTTTTTGTGCCATCTGGCAGATCTTCTGAACAGGCATAATCTGTCCCATCCAGTTGACAACGTGGGTTACGTGGATAATTTTGGTTTTAGGCGTAATCGCCTTTTCGTACTCGCGCACAATGGCCTCATCGTCTTCAATGGGAAAGACAAAGTTCAATTGTTTATATACGACTCCTTCGCGTTGCTCCCGTTGCTTATAGGCCTGAACTACGTTTGGGTAGTCCTGCAAAGCACCAATTACTTCGTCTCCCCGTTGTAAATCAAGACCATATATTACGGTTAGTAAGGCTTCAGTGGCATTGCGGTTGATAGCAATTTCTTCGGGCGAGGTTCCTGCCAGCAAAGCCAGTTTGTCGCGCACGGACTCGCGACCCTGATCCAGAATTCGCCACATGTAATACGATGGTCCTTGATTCGTCATGGCGTTATACCGCTCCACAGCTTGCTGCACGATCAGGGGTGAGGGCGAAACACCGCCATTATTCAGAATCAGGATGTTGGATGACGAGGCCGGATAAGCTTGCTGGATCAGATGCCAGTAGTCTTCATCCGTAGCGACTTGTTGAGCACTCAAAGACGCAACACGGGCAGTAGCTTCAGCCCAATTGGCTGCGTGAGTCTGGGCAAACAGGCTGCTGGCGGAGAAAGCTCCCCCGGCTAAAGCCATCTTCTGGATAAAAGATCGTCGGTTCTGATGCATGGCAGTAGAATAAGTACCCCAACCCCTCCCCTGAGTTCAGGGGAGGGGCTAAAAAAACTATAGAGTATTAAGCCCCTCCTCTTTGTTTAGGGGAGGGGTTGGGGTGGGGTAGTTTCAGCACTCAATATCGGAATTTCACTGGTTTTCCCGCTACCTTTTCGAGCACAGGCCGTAGAATTCGGTCGGCATTCTGGCGAGTTTGTTCCAGAATACCACTGTTGAGGGCTGATTGTCGAATTTGTTCTTCGGCTTGGGTGTAGGCACCACTGACCAGGGCTGACTCATCCATAAACCCAAACTGAGTGTCGTACACGCGAGATTGCTTGTGGTTAATTTTCCAACCGCATAATTCTGCTTTTGGCAAGCGCACCACAATGGTATCGCCCGTTTGCACATCAGCGGCTGTCAGGTGCGTGAGGTCGATGCAGCCGGTGGCTTCTCCCTGCACAATGAGCACAGCGCGTGCGTTGGGCAAAATGGCGCGTGGCTGATTGTGTTCTACAATGTCTTTGAAGGTGTAACGTACCAGTTCCAGTTTACCCAGCGCCGTTACTTCCCGAAGTACCAATTGTTGCGTGGCTTGGTTGCCCTGTGTAAAGCGTGAAAACAGCGGCCATTGACGCAGGTATTCCCAGAGCGTGAGAAGGCCAATGATGAGCAATACCAAAAACAGGAAGCGAGTTAGTGAGCGCATGGTTGCGGTTGAGTGTTTATAAAAACGAAACCCCGAACCATTGCTGCTTCGGGGTTTGTCAGATATATCACATAATGTCAATGACTTTGGGGCGAATCAGCAGATTGCTGCTCCAGATTGAAAAGGTCGTTCAGGACGTCGATTAACGTTTCGGCTTCACCACGTTTGCAGGCTGCCTTAAGCTGTAACACAGGCAATTTAATGATTTTCTGCATAATGCCGCGTGTGATCTTATCAATCTTTTCTGACTCGTCGGACGACATATTTTTCGCATAGCGGCCAATCTCCTCACGGCGGATTTGCTCGAGTGCGTTCTTAAGCTTGTTGATAGTTGGCGAAACCATCATTTCTTTCGACCAGTCGCCAAACTCTAGAACAGATTGGTTAACAATCGCTTCTACCTGCGGAATAGACGCTACCCGGCGGTTGAGGGCTTCGTCGGCGCGGTTGCGGATATGGTCAATGTTGTAAAGCAATACACCCGGAATCTGTTCTACAGCAGCATCTACCGAACGTGGTACAGATAAGTCGATGAAATATTTGTAGGACAAAACTGAAATGCCCTTGAGCAATTCAGGAGTGAACATGGGTTGATCGAGCTGGACTGACGAAATGATCACATCGGCCTTTTCCAGTTCAACAGTAAGCTGATCGAAGTCGGCTAACTGAAAGCCATATTGCGTGGCCAGCGAATCGGCTTTGGCGCGGGTACGGTTGCAGAGTGTAATATTCTTGAGGTCGCGGTCGGCCAGGTTTTTACATACGTCAGCACCAATTTCGCCAAGACCAACCACCAGAATGCGGGGTTGTGCCTGATGACCTACCAACTCGTCGATTAGGTCAACAGCGGCATACGACACCGAAGCGGCTCCATCGCGGAACGACGTTTCCTGGGCAACGCGCTTATTGGTAAAGAAAATGGTATGCATCAACCGGTGCAGAAACGGCCCGGCCATGTCCAAATCCGCTGACCACTGGTAAGCATGTTTAACCTGGTTCGGAATCTGCATATCGCCAATTACCTGCGAATGCAAGCCTACACATACCTCAAACAGGTGATGTACGGCCGTTGAGTGATCGTCATAAAACTGGAAATACGGTAAATACGTCTCCGTATTAGTCAGTCCTTTTTCAATCAGCAACAATTGAGCAATCTCTCGGTTCAAGTCCTGCCCAAATGTGTAATAAACCTCGGTACGGTTGCAGGTTGAAACAACGAGCAGTTCCGTTAAACCAAAGAAGTCGCGTAAGCGGAGCATTAGCCGCTTTGCCTCTTCTTCGTTGAGTGCAATTAGCTCACGAACCGACAGAGGAGCGGTTTTATGCGACAGGCTAATTGATTTAAAATTATCTAACATACCACAGTATCACTTCACCTTACAAAATTACAACCCGATCGCTGCATGATGAATAAGATATTCACGCTAGCTCGTTATTTAGAATTGGTTTAAACAATACTTTAAATCTAGCCATTGTCCTATTTTAAAAGAGAACAATAGAGGCACAAGCGACGTTCGTTTTAAGTGTATTCTAACATTAGTCGAGAAAAACGTCAGAAAGGTAAACGGCTTTTGTTCCGTAATTGCCATCGTTTCCTGTGAACGTGCTAAACTTGATCTCGAAACGTTGATAATAGTCAATGAGTCGTAAACACATCCATGCTCAAATCATTCGATATATACAGTCAGAATAATGTACTGAAGATCATCGTGGCTCTAAACCTACTGCTGGTAGGGTCGGGGGCGTTGATTTTCATGAGTCGAATTATTAATAAATTAGAAGCTCGTGAGGAGCAGTATGTTCAACTGTATGCGAAGGCCTTGGGGTATGTACTAAAGGCAGACCTTAACACCGATGTCAATTTTATCTGGCAGGAAGTGTTAGAGGCCAATGAGAATATCCCGGCTATTTATGTCAATGAACACAAGGAGCCTGCCTACAACCTGAATATTGAGTTTCCTGAGGAGTTCACCCCAGAGCAGAAGCAACAATATTTGCGGAGTCAGTTAATCGAGATGCGAAAAAAACACCTGCCCGTGCGGGTTGATTTGCGCGATGGCGATTTTGGATTGGTATATTTCAATAACTCTTCGCTCCTGCGGCAACTCAGTTATTTTCCGTTCGCATTACTATTCATTCTTATAGCCTTGGGTTTTCTGGCTTACCTCTCATTTAGTTCATCACGCCGGGCCGAGCAGAACCGGGTTTGGGTGGGTTTGGCCAAAGAAACGGCTCATCAGTTAGGGACACCCCTGTCGTCGTTGATGGCTTGGGTAGAGTACATGCGCTCAATGCCGGAGCAGTATGATGAAACTGTCACCGACGAAATTGAAAAGGATGTAGAGCGACTGAATACCATAACGGGACGATTCTCCAGCATTGGCTCCATCCCAACACTTAAAGAAGAGAATCTGGGTGAGGTTGTAAAGCAATTCACCGACTACTTGGCCCGACGTATCTCTACCAAAGTGAAAATGAGCGTTGAGAGTAATCTGCCTCCTTCGCAAACGGTGCGTATAAATCGGTTGCTGTTTGAGTGGGTCATCGAGAATGTTTGCAAAAACGCGGTGGATGCAATGGCGGGCGTGGGCGAACTTCGGCTCCGAATGATACCTCTTAACAACGACGAGGTGGCTATCGATATCACGGATACGGGTAAGGGTATTTCCAAAGCAAACATGCAGAAGG
This sequence comes from Flavobacterium sp. SUN052, assembly GCF_028867935.1. Classification (GTDB taxonomy): domain Bacteria; phylum Bacteroidota; class Bacteroidia; order Flavobacteriales; family Flavobacteriaceae; genus Flavobacterium. Next base: position 135,462 of record NZ_JAPQNS010000017.1, on the reverse strand, counting down.
TATTTGCACCGGGTTTCAGCACCAAAAAACGTGGTTGGGGCCTGGGCCTCACGCTGGCCAAACGGATTGTGGAGGAGTACCACAACGGAAAGCTTTTTGTCAAGAACTCCGAAGTGGGTAAAGGAACCACGTTCCGGATTGTACTGAATAAGGAAACGTAACGACAAAGGGGTAAAACCTAAAAAGGGGAGGAACACGAATCTCATACGTGTTCCTCCCCTTTTTAGGTTTTCTTTTATCTATTGTGATAAGATCGGTACGTGGACGGTATCCGTTTCAACCGTATTACTTTCGAGAAGGCTACGGTCACGAATCTTGATCTGGAATTTAACGGGGGTGATTTTTGCATTACGGCTATAGTAAAAGACCTGCCGGAAATCGAGTGTCCCTTCAATAGCGCCTTTCGTGCCTTCTTTGGTCAATCGAGGGAAAACCAAAACTTTGTTCTCAGGCAAGATCAACTCCTCGTACTTGTTGTTGACCAGCCGAAGTACTTTGATTTGGTAGTTGCCCCAATCTTTAAAAGTCGAATAATAGACAGCCGAATCGGCTTTGTTACGGGGAGAATTTACGCCGAGGTCGCCGTCGCCGTCAGTAAAGTTTAAGCTAATAACAACTGAATCGCGTTCGCCACCGCCAACACCCCCTCTCGAAGGAAGCCTTTTGAAGGGTGAGAGACCCAAAAACTCGATCTTTGGCGTATCGGAGAAATCGGGTTCGTTCCAGCAGGACGAAAGCAGTAGCGTGATACCGAATAGGAACAGAACTGGGTGAATTAGTTGCCGTTTCATGATGTTGTAATCGTGACTCACTTTAACGTATTTTTTCGTTTGCAAAGTTTCTTAACTAATTTTTCGACCGAATCAGCCAGTCATCGGGAGGAGCTAAGACAACGAATTCTGGCCGTTGATGCCGAGCAATTCGACTCCTTGGCATTGACCATTTTTCGGTATCAAGCAACCCAAAATCCCACCTATCAAGCTTATCTACATGCTCTCGGAGTAGAACCGGCGCATATTCAGCGACTAGACAAGGTGCCGTTTATGCCCATTGGATTTTTCAAGCAGCACCAGATCGTATCGGCCAGCAATGTAACAAAAGAAGCCATTGATGGGGCCGTTTGTTTTGCCAGCAGCGGCACAACGGGAGCCTACACCAGTTGTCATTATCTGTTCGATGCCAGCTTATACAAGGCAATCAGTCAGCGTATTTTTGAGGAAACCTACGGCCCCCTGACCGACTTCCACATTCTGGCCTTGCTGCCATCCTATCTTGAACGAAATAACTCGTCGCTCGTGTATATGGTTCAGGAGTTTGTCGCCCAGACGGGGTCTGCTGACTCAGGATTTTACTTGCACAATACTACTGAGTTAGCTCAGCACATCAAATACCTGCTTGCCACATCGACCCGAAAAATCCTGCTCATTGGTGTCACCTTTGCTTTGCTCGACTGGGTTGAGTCACCCACCGACCTTTCGTTTATTGGCCAAAGCAAGCGCGTAATCGTAATGGAGACGGGGGGGATGAAGGGTCGCCGTCGGGAGATGATCCGGGAAGAAGTACACCAGATTCTAGGCGAGAAATTGAGCGTTGACACGGTTCATTCGGAATATGGCATGACCGAGTTGCTTTCTCAGGGTTATTCAACGGGTGATGGGATTTTTTATCCGGGTGCCACTATGCGCATTCTGCTCCGTGACATCAACGATCCGTTCACCATTTTTCCAGTTGATTATACGCGCACCGGAGGCATTAACGTGGTTGACTTAGCCAATTTGGATTCGTGCAGCTTTATCGAAACCAGCGATCTAGGCCAGTATGGTCCAACGCCTGGCTCATTCAAGGTGATGGGACGGTTTGATAATTCGGATGTGCGGGGATGTAATCTGATGGTAATTTAAAAAAGAACCAGGATTTAATCTTGCTCAAATCCTGGTTCTTTTTTGTTCAGACATTACGCATACAAAGCCACGTCGTCGCCAGTGATGGTATCGCCACACATGATGACCAGCCGTTCGATTACGTTGCGAAGCTCACGGACGTTACCCGTCCAGGGAAGACTCTGTAAGTGTTGAAGCGCATCGATGCTAAGCTCTTTCACGGGAGCACCGTATTCAGCAGCGATGTCTTGTAGGAATTTATCGGCTAACAGACCAATGTCTTCTTTACGTTCAGCCAGAGGTGGTACGTGAATCACGATTACACTCAGGCGGTGGAACAAATCTTCGCGGAAGTTTCCTTCAGCAATTTCCCGGCGCAGATCTTTGTTCGTTGCGGCAATCACCCGAACGTTCACTCTGATTTCTTTGTCGCCACCAACGCGGGTTATCTTACTTTCCTGCAAAGCCCGAAGCACTTTAGCCTGAGCCGAAAGGCTCATATCGCCAATTTCGTCAAGGAACAGCGTGCCCCCGTCTGCTTGCTCAAACTTGCCAACACGCTTAGCCATTGCACCGGTAAACGAGCCTTTTTCGTGGCCGAATAGTTCGCTTTCGATGAGTTCGCCCGGAATGGCTGCGCAGTTCACTTCAACCAACGGCATGTTAGCGCGGTTGCCTTTTTCATGAATTTGCTTGGCAACCATCTCTTTACCCGACCCATTAGCCCCCGTTACTAACACACGGGCTTCGGTTGCCGAAACACGGTTGATGGTTTCCTTTACTTTTTGAATAGCAGGAGATTCGCCAACAATTTCATTGAGTTTATAGATGCGCTTGCGGAGCGTTTTGGTCTCCTGCGCCATCTTCGACCGCTCCAGGGCGTTACGCACCGTAACGAGCAGGCGATTCAGATCTGGTGGTTTGGTGATGAAATCAAATGCTCCTCTCTTGGTCGCTTCTACGGCATTCTCCACATTACCAAAAGCAGATACCATCACAAACTGAGTGCCCCGGCCCGCTTCGCCCGCTTTCAGGAGTAGCTCAAGGCCATCCATTTTGGGCATTTTAATGTCGCACAAGGCAACGTCGTAGTTGGATTTGATAATCATATCAAGCCCCTCTTCGCCGTCTTTTGCTTCATCTACTTCGTATCCTTCATATTCAAGAATGTCGCGAAGTGCGTCACGGATGCTCTTTTCGTCATCAACAATGATGAGTTTAGCCATAATTGCGGTTTAATAAAGGCTGGTGTTGTATCGGGGTTAACAGGAAAACGGACGAATGTAAGTTAAAACCCCATCAATTTGCAAATAGAGCCGTTTTTTTCATAAAAAAAGACAAAAATGGAACCGACAAAAAATTATGTGTCTATTTGACACAAAACGCCGGAAAATGACAAAAAAATCAGTAGATTGCACAAAAAACCAAGTTTTACTTTCAAAAGTATTCCCTTGAGGTATTAACAATTTACTTAATCCCCTTAATTACGCAATCGGATGAAATCACTACTACGAAGAGAATCTAATTATGTATTCAGGAGTTTCCTTTTAGGAATATTACTGGGTGCATCCATGCTGGTTCGAGCCCAGGACCGGCGAATTACGGGCAGGGTTATCGGGGCCGATAATCAGGCTGTGCCGGGTGTGAGTGTTCTGATCAAAGGAAGCCAAAATGGTACTACAACCAATGCCACGGGTGATTACTCGTTACAGGTTCCATCAACAGGGGCTGTACTTGTTTTTTCGGCCATTGGTTTTAAAGGGCAGGAAATAACGGTTGGCAATCAGGCAAAGATTGATGTAACCCTCCAGGAAGGGGAGCAGAGTCTGAACGAGGTGGTTGTAACCGCGCTTGGTATTAAGAAAGAAGCCAAGCGTTTGGGGTATGCAACGGCTGTGGTGAACCCCGAGCAAATCACAACAAACCGGACGGTTAACTTTATGAACGCTCTGCAAGGTAAAATTGCGGGGGTGAACATCAGTAGCCTCGGAACTGGTGCGGCTGGTACCAGTAAGATCAGGATTCGGGGACAGTCATCGTTCTCGGGTCAAAACAACCCGCTGATCGTTATCAACGGGGTGCCAGTTGACAACACCAACTTCGGTCAGAACAATGGTAACACGGGTGGCGATAACTCCGTTGGTAGCCGCGACCGGAATTACTCGGATGGTGGCGATGGTCTGTCGTCGATTAACTCGGATGATATTGAGGGAATGGTGGTATTGAAAGGTGGTACTGCAGCTGCCCTTTATGGATCACGCGCTAAAGACGGAGCTATTCTGATTACGACCAAAACAAAAGGTTCAGGACAGGGAATTGGCGTAACCTATAACAGCAACTTCACGACTGACCATCCATTGGATTTTACGGATTACCAATACGAATACGGTCAGGGCGAATATGGCGTGCGGCCTACAGCTGCCAACCCAACGTCGGGCGTATGGAGCTTTGGCGAAAAATTTGCTGGTCAGACTCAGGTACTTTTTGGTGGTGTAACGGTGCCTTACGCGCCTGTTCGTAATCGAATCAACAAATTCTACCGGGATGGGTCAACCTGGAACAATACCATCTCGCTCTCATCAGGAAGCGAAAAAGGAGGATTTAACCTGTCGTTAAGCAATCTTGACAACAAGGGCATAACGCGCAACAACACGTATAGCCGTAAAACAATCAACCTCGGCTTTAGCTACAACCTGTCGCCCAAACTAACCATTACGGGCACGGTCAACTACTCGAACGAGTTTAACAAGAACCCGCCCCAGATTGCTCAGCAGGATAACAGTACGCCAACCGTGATTTTTACGTTGGCTAACTCAATGCCGCTCGATGTGCTGGAAGCCAACCAGATAAACCCTGCAACGGGCAACGAGTTTGTGTATTCGCGGTTTATGAACCGGACGAATCCATACTTCGTATTGAACAACAAGTTTGAGCGCATCCGCCGGGATCGGCTTTTTGGCAATATTTCGGCTCGGTATAACTTCACCGATTGGCTGTATCTGCAAGGCCGGGTAGGACAGGATTACTGGTCACGTGATCAGGAATACAACTTCCCAACGGGTCAGGCGTCACTGGCTGCTGCGCCAGCTGGTTTTGTGAATGGTGCGTTTGTACAGGATTCACGCCGTTTCCGCGAGCTCAACACCGACTTCCTGATTGGTGCTAACCGGAAGTTTGGTCGGATTGGAATCGACATCACCGCTGGTGGTAACCAGCTTTACCGCCGGAGCGATTTGAACAGCGTGCTGGTAACCGACTTTATTGTTCGGGGTCTGTATGTGCCGCAGAACGGCCGGGTAAAAGATCCAACCTATGGATTGAGCGAGCGGAAAGTGAATTCACTGTATGCCCAGGCTGAAGTGTCTTATAACGACTATCTGTTCCTGAATGGAACGGTTCGTAACGACTGGTTCTCAACCCTGGCCCCGGCTAACCGGAGCATCCTGTATCCGTCGTTAACGGGTAGCTTTGTGTTCTCGCAAGCATTCGATAACCTGCCAGGATGGCTCAATTTTGGTAAAATCCGGGCGGCCTATGCCGAAGTTGGTAGCGATGGAGACGTATCTCCCTACTCAAACAACCTGTTCTACTCGGTTAATGCTAACCTGTTCCCCAACCCGGCAGGTCTGGGACAGCCAGTGGGTAACATTACGTCCAGCACGGTGCCAAGTGCTACGCTCAAGCCAAGCCGGACTGCTGAAACTGAAGCAGGTCTGGAGTTGAAACTGTTTAACAACCGATTGGGAATCGATTTCGCAGTCTACCGCAAGATTACCAGCGACCAGATTGTACAGGCCCAATCGTCCGATGCTTCGGGATATACCAGTACGCTGATTAACAGCGGACAGAGCCGCAACCAGGGTGTTGAGTTATTGCTCAATCTGGCTCCCGTTCGCACCAGAGGTTTCTCGTGGGACGTAACATTGAACGGAGCCTATAACAAAACTAAACTGCTCCGCCTGTTGACCGACGACGACGGTTCACCTGAAAAAGACTACAACAAAGACAAACTGCCTGAGCAGATTGTGGTTGGTAACGGCATCTACGTGGGCGACCTGCGGCAGGTGGTTGGTCAGGAATTGGGTCAGTTGTATTCATTCGGTTATCAGCGCAATGCGGCTGGTCAAATTATCCACGGTGGTGATGGCTTACCTGTGCGGACCGCAACACCTATCTCATTTGGGTCGGCTTTGCCTAAATACACCGGTGGTATCACCAACTCATTCGGTTACAAGGGCGTAACCCTGTCGGTTCTGATTGACTTTAAACTGGGTGGAAAAATGATCTCAGGCACTAACCTGAATGCATTCCGTCACGGATTACATAGCGAAACACTTATTGGCCGGGGCGAAGCCGACAATAAAATGGTTGGCGTTGGTGTAAACGAAAAAGGTGAGCCAAATACAGTTCGTGCTTTTGTACAGGACTACTACTCGGTAGGTCGCTCAAAGAGCTTGGGCGAGCAGGTTGTATATAATGCTGGTTTGTGGAAACTCCGGCAAATCAGCCTGGGCTATGACTTTACCAAGCTGTTGCCTCCTAGCCTGTTTATCAAAGGAATTCGCCTGAATGCAGTGGCTAACAACGTGGCGATCCTGAAGAAGTGGGTACCAAACATCGATCCTGAGTCGTTTGGCTTTAGCTCTGATAACTTGGTAGGACTCGAATCAACTGGCTTGCCAACAACGCGCAGTGTCGGTTTTAACCTGAACGTTCGTTTTTAATTAGCTAAATCGGCAAGCTGGTCTGCCCGGCGCGGCCAAAAGCCTTGCAGATTTGAAACTCATACATCAATGAAGAAGATACAACTAATTTTTAGCCTTGCGCTTTTGTTACTAGCGGCAAGCAGTTGCGATAAAGGGTTCGACGAACTGAACATAAATCCTACAGCAGCTACGGCTCTGAACCCGGTATTCACGTTCAACAACGCAATGATCAGTACCTCGTTTCCAGGCAGTATACTGACCTTTGAGGAGCCTGTCGTTCAGCAGATGTTCACCCCCAACTCAGGTATCGTTGCCGGAGGTAATTACAACATCGACAACCGGGGGCCCACCGGCGTTAATGGAGGCATCTGGCGGCAATATTACCAGAACGTAGTTCGCTACTTGGTTGACGTGATCAACCAGACCAAAGCAGATCCTAATCGGACCAATCTATATAATATGGCCCGCATCTGGAAAGCCTATGCGTTTTCTGTGTTGACCGATACCTACGGCGACGTTCCGTATAGCCAGGCAGGTGTTGGATATATTGCGAACAATGTAACGCCCAAATACGACACGCAGGAGAGCATTTATAACGACCTTATAAAGGAGTTGACCGAAGCAACGGCCGCTCTGGATGCGACAAAAGCAACCGAAGCCGGCGAAATCACTTATGGTGGCGACATTACAAAGTGGAAACGCTTTGGCAACTCGCTACTGCTACGGGTGGGCATGCGGTTATCAAAAGTGAACCCGACACTGGCGCAGTCGACCGTTCAGAAAGCGGTTGCGGGTGGGCTGATGCAGTCTAACGCCGACAATGCTGTTATTCGGAACAACGCCAACTATACCAATGGTGTAGGTGCTACCCTCAACTCTACCGAAGCGGCCAACTATTACCTGACTAAAACATTTGTTGATTACTTAAAATCGACGTCTGATCCACGACTGACATCTATCGCCGTTCGTTATGTGGGGGCTAAAAGTGGTCCAGAGCAAACTGCTGCCAAGGCCAATCGTGATGTGGCCACCCAAATTGGCATGCCTCTCGGCTTCGACAATGGTACAATCCCAGCCAGAGCTACTCAGGATGGACTGGCCAGTTTTTACGACTATAGCCAGTTAGACCGGACGCGTATGGGTAGCCAGTTTGCACCCTGTTACCTGGTTACCTACGCACAGACGCAGCTCTTGCTTGCTGAGGCTGCTCAGCGCACCTGGACAACCGGTAATGCCGCCGACTTCTACAACGCCGGCGTTACAGCACACATGAAGCAACTCGGCGATTATGCAGCCACATCGCTTGTTGCGGATGCCGCAATCACGGCGTATCTGGTGGCTAACCCATATGTAGCGGCAAAAGGCCTGGAGCTGATCAATACGCAATATTGGGTCGCTTCTTTCCTGAATGGTCCTGAGGTATTTGCCAATTTCCGGCGGAGTGGTTTCCCTGCTTTAACGCCGAATCCGTATCCGGGCAAAGAAATCAAAGGCAACTTTATCAATCGCCTGTCGTATCCTGACTCGGAAATTTCGGTGAACACCGCCAACCGGCAGGAGGTTATCACACGTCAAGGTCCCGACAATCTCGACACGCGAGTGTGGTGGGATAAACAATAGACAGTGAGCAGTGTATAGTGGGCAGTAGCAGTATACGGTAGGCAGTAAATTGCCCACTGTTTACTGCTACTGCCCACTATTGTTACCCCGACATCGATCTTTCCATTTGGCTTTCATTTGTTCGCGTTGCTCGGGGGTGAGATGCTTCCAGCGTTCGGCCATTTTCTGCTTCCAGATTGAGTTACGCGGACCACCACCGCCCCAGCCACGACCACCCCGCCAGCCGGGGCCGCCAAACAATAACCGGCTAAGAACCAGCAAGCCAAGAGCCTGACAGAAGGTAATGGTCGTAACACCTAGAATGGGGGGCAGAAGGGCATTCCATAGGGACATGACGGCCAGCCCGACCAGCCCGACAAAGAGTATGGCGAAGCCGAGGAATTTAGCTGCCCGACGAATCCAGAATCGTTTCATTACTTTAGGTGAGTTTCTTTTTAGTTATTTAATTCATCGTACAAATCCCGAAGTTGTCGGCGCAGGTGCAATACAGCATACCGTTTTCGGGAAAGTAGTGTGTTCAGAGGCACCCCTAACTCGGCTACCATTTGATTGAACGATTGTCCTTCTATTTCGTGCCGGACGAACACTTCCCGCTGTTCGGTAGGGAGTTCGGCCAGAGCTTCATCAATAGCATCGAGAATTGTTTCCCGAAAAAGGTCGCTATCGGGGGTGCCATCGGCCACACCCAACCATTCGCCCAGAACGGGCGCTTCTTCATCTACATCAGCAGATTGGGTGGGCATATCAAGCGAAAGGTTTTTGGGCTTTCGATACCAGTCATTTATTTTATTTCGAGCCACCGCAAAAAGCCAGGATGCCACCCGTTCAATTGGTTTAGTGAGTCGGTACGCTTCTGTGAGTTCATAAAATACGTCCTGTAATATGTCTTCAGCCGCATCAGGGTCGGGCAAGCGGTTCTGAATAAACCGGCTCAGGCGAGATCGTTCACGGCGAACTGTGTCGCGGATGTCCTCATTTTGCGCCTGCTCCTCCTTCGTTATACTCATTACATGTGCGGTCATTGGTCAATTTTATTGCATTTGCGGACCTTAGTCGCTGACAGTGGACCACAACACCTATGTAGTCGGAAGTAGAAAGGAAATATTGTAAGGTTTATGGCTGAAAGAATACAAAAAGGACGAAAGGAACAAGAACCGGATAGATGGCCGCAAAACAGCTAGTACTGGGCCATCTGTTCGTCGGGGTAACACCACAGCCAACGCTCTCCCGGCTCGGCTGAAGCTACAACCGGATGTCCCGATTGATGGTAGTGCCTGGTAGCATGTTGATTAGGTGAACTATCGCAACAGAGCGTAGTACCACAGGTTTGACAGGTACGCAGATGCAACCACGAATCGCCGGTTTTAACACATTCATCACAATGGTATTCTTGAGCGGGTCTAACAAACGTTAGGGTGCTGAGATGAGCGCAGAGCTTGGGGAGTAATTGAGCCATGTTGTATGAGAATTGTAGCGCAACGGAACCAGAATAGACAACGTAAGCAGAACGAGTGAGTTGACGATCGAGTTTAAACTTTTTGACGCTCGAATCTGTCTAACTGAAAACAGATTGCCAACTTTGCGGGCAATTTCAATAACCTGAACACGCACGAATGAGACAAGCATTGATAGCGTTGGTGGCCGTTGCTCTAGCGGTAGGGCCAGCTGTTGCTCAAAAAGACAAACGCGCCGGAGATATTCTGGATGCAATGAGTAAGAAATACAAAACGTATAAAACATACCAGGCATCGTTTTCTTTTACGGCCGATGGTGCCAGCCCCTTCAAAGGTGACCTGACCGTTAAAGATCAGAAATTTCGACTCAAATTAGGTGGACAGGAGGTTTTCAATGATGGTAAAACAATGTCCACCTACATTAAGGAATCGAATGAGGTGAATTTACAGGATTATGATGGTAGCGCCAACAGCGATTTCAATCCTAGCCGCATTTATTCAATTTACAAAAAGGGCTTTAACTATCGGTTTCTTAATGAGCAAAAGTTGGCGGGTAAACCGGTTGAAGTAATTGAGCTTACACCAGAGAAAAAAAATACTCAGGTGGCTAAGATACAGATTAGTGTGGACAAGGCTGATAAATCGGTGCGTAGCTGGCAGATTACCGACAAAACCGGTAAGAAAACGACGTATACGATCAGTAAATTTACGCCTAATGTAGCTATCACTGACAGCTACTTTGTTTTTGACAAAACAAAGTATCCAGGAGTTGAGGTAGTAGATCTGCGATAATACTTAGAGGAAAAGTGCAACTATTATTAAGCGAAGACCGATAACGTCTTCGCTTTTTTTTATTCGTAATAACCTGAATTACAGAATAAATAGTGAAAATACCATATATTTTTACGTAATCTCTAAAAGATTTATATATCCTTAAAATACCTAGAAGCCAAACAATGTTTGTAGTTTTGTGATTAGTGTTCACCAACATTCTGTAATAATCAATATGAGGAAACATTTATTAGGTTTTGTGTTGTTAGCAGGTTTAACTGTAACAACAGCCTGGGCGCAAACCCGAACGCTGTCGGGCGTAATTCGGGACGCCAGCGGCCAACCCATCCCGGGAGCCAACGTAGTTATCCGGGGAACTACTCGGGGAACAACTACCGATGCGCAGGGCCGCTACACCCTGAGCGAGGTACCAGCCAACGCCCGCGTACAAGTATCAAGTATCGGTTACCTCTCAAAAGAGCAGGTAGTATCTTCGGGTCAAACAACTATCGATCTGAGTTTGGCCGAGGACGTATCGAACCTGGAGGAAGTTGTGGTATCGGGTCTGGCGACGAACGTAAAGCGGTCGAACCTGGCCAATGCGGTTACCTTGCTCGACAGCAAAGCGCTAACCGGAACAACTTCGCCCGTAACAACAGACGGTGCGTTCCAGGGTAAAATTGCCGGAGCTAACATCGTATCAAACGGTTCGGTGCCGGGCGGTGGTTTCAACCTTCAGTTCCGTGGTGTGTCAACGCTAGGTGCATCAGCTTCACAGCCGCTCTTCATTGTGGACGGTGTGTACATCGACAACGGACAGTATGGTAACGGTCGTTCTGCCGCCAACAAGGCTGCTGCTGGTTCGGCAGCAAGCCCGCAAGACAACAATGCCAACCGTTTAGCTGACCTTAACCCCGACGATATTGAGTCTATCGAGGTACTGAAAGGCTCATCGGCGGCTGCTATTTACGGTACTCGGGCTAATGCCGGGGTAGTTATCATTAACACGAAGCGTGGCAAAGGTGGCAAAACGACGATTTCGTTTGGCCAGGATTTGGGTATCAGTAAAGCGCTGAGCTTCTACGGCGGTGCCGACTGGACGGCGCAGAAGCTAACCGATTATTTTACGCCTGGCGACATCCCACTGTTAAACGCTGCCAAGGCTAATGGTACTTACACGGATTGGGAGCGTGAAATTTACGGTGGAACAGGTAGCATCAAGAATACACGTTTAGGTATTGCAGGGGGTAATGAGAAGACCAAGTTTTACATTAATGCTGGTCTTTCTAACGAACAAGGTATCATCAAGAATACCGGTTTCCAACGGTACTCTGTTCGCGCCAACATCGACCACAAAATCAACAATTGGTTAGACTTTAGTGTAAATTCGAATTACATCGTCAGCAATAACGACCGGGGCTGGACAGGTAACGACAACTCGAATATTAACTATGGTTATTCGCTGCCGTACACAAAGCCTTATATCAACCTGTTCCCCGATGCTAACGGTCGCTATCCAGACAATGATCCCGGTGTAGGTGAAAACCCACTGGCAATTCGGGACCGGGCTACTAACAACCAAAAAAATAACCGCGTTCTTCAGGGTTTCACCGTGAATGCACGGGCATTCAACACGGACAAAAATTCGTTGACATTCCGGGTGAATGGCGGTCTGGATTATCAGAATGGCTTTGCGCTGATCTGGTTACCCTCCGATCTGCAATCGCAATTGAAAGAACCAAATCCGGGCTTTTCGCAGGATTCAAGAACAGAAGTGTTCAACTCGAACGTACAGGTTTCGGCAATTTATACACAGGCTGCCTTGCAAGGTAGGCTAAACCTTACGTCGTCGGTTGGGGCAGTACGTCTCTACAAATACTTGCGGTCAGGATATACCCGGGGTACAGGATTACCGGCTGGGGTATCGAACCCGTCGCGTGGTAAAGTTGTCCAGGGATTTGTTGAATACCAGAACAATACTGACGTAGGTGTTTTTGCACAGCAGGAAGCTAACTACGAAGACAAAATCATTGCCTCTGTTGGTATCCGTTTCGATAAATCAACGCTGAACGCTCAGTACGATAAATTCTACGCTTTCCCTCGCGCTTCGGTAGCGGTAAATGCGGCCAAATTTGGTAACTGGGGTGGTAACACGGTAAGCCAATTGAAGTTCCGTGTAGCCTACGGACAAACGGCAGGTCTGCCAAACTTTGGCACCACGTTTTCTCAGTTAGGTGTTGTGGGTGTAGGTGGTCAGGGTGGTCTGGTACCATCAACTATTCTGGGCAATACCAACGTAAAGCCGGAGCGGGCAACCGAGCTGGAATATGGTGTTGATTTTGGTCTGTTCAATGGCCGTATCAACGGGGAGTTTACGCTGTACAATAAGAAAGTATTTGACCTGATTCAGCCGTTGGTGACTGCCCCAACAACGGGTGTTACCTCAACCCAGATCAACGCAGCCGATTTAACAAACAAAGGTTTGGAATTTTCGCTTGGAGCTGATGTGGTACGGAGCAAGAATTTTACCTGGTTCGTACAACCTATTTACTGGTTTAACCGCTCAAAAATCACACGGCTCGACATTCCTGAGCGTTTGACAGGTGGTTTCGGAGCTACGTTTGGTCAGTGGCGTGTGAAAAATGGCTACTCGCCAACTGAAATTGTGGGTCAGCCCCGCACGCTGCCTGCAACTGATCCTGGCTATGCAACGTCGTGGACAAGCTATGGCGATCAACAGCCTAAGTTCGAGATGTCGTTGAATCAGAAGATTACTTTCCTGAAAAACTTCGAATTCTCTGCTCTCCTTAACTACCGGTACAAGTTTACGGTGGTGTCTCTATCTCGTGTATTGTGGGATGAAGGCGGAAACACATCTGACTGGAGTTCGACCGACGACCCTGGAAACGATGGTAAAACACCTAATGGTATCTATCGTCAGAACGTAAATGGCCTGGGTGACAATGGTGTTCCCAAACCAGGTTATAACCCATCCGTTGCCAGCTTCCTGAAGCTGCGCGAAGTAGCCCTGTATTACCGTGTTCCTGCCTCAACGCTCAAGAGCGCGTTTGGCAATGTGGTTAGTGGTGTGAAGATTGGGGTTTCGGGTAACAACGTTCTCCGCTGGACGGACTACAGAGCTGGTTATGATCCTGAGAACTCAAACTTTGGCTCGCTGGCTTTAGGTGGTGGTGTTGACATTGGCTCAACGCCTGCTGTTCGTCGGATGATGTTCCACATCGCTGTTGATTTCTAAAATCGTCAGAACACGCAAAGGTGTTGTTCCAGGTTACTTAAAGAAACACAAAAAATGAAAAAACATACATATTTGCTGCTCACTAGTTTGATGGTAGGTGGCTTTACGGCCTGTAATCCTCTTCGCACTGAAGAGGTTATTGACCCTAACTTTCCAAGCGTTGGAGCCGTTACCAACAATGCTTCCAAGGCACAGTTAGATGCCCTTTCTATTGGTCAATTCGCCGTTGCCCGTGATGGTCTTGCTACATATCTACAGGTTACGGGAACGATTGGTAAAGAGTTATTTAACTTCAACACTACCGAATCACGGTGGATGACTGAGTTGAATGGACTTAAACTTATCGACAACTCGGCGTTTTACAATGGCGCAACCACGGCTTTTGGATTACCCGTTCGGCAGGCCAACATTACGCTGGCAGCGGTCAACGCGACCAACTCGGTTCCCGATGCTCAGAAGAATGGATATAAGGGTATTGCCAATACGTTCAAAGGGTTGGCGTACTTATACATGCTAAATGCACAGGGATCGAATGGTGTTCGTTTGAATGTGGAAGATCCCTTTAAGCCGAGCAAGCCAGCTAGTTATGCCGAGTCGCTGGTGGGTATCGCCAAAATCCTGGATGATGGAGCCGCCCAGCTTGATCAGGCAGGTGCTACATTCCCGTTGACATTGCCTTCGGGCTTTGCGGGTTTCAATACACCAGCCAACTTCAAGAAGTTTAACCGGGCTATTGCGTTGCGCGTTGCCATCTATCAGGCAGACTGGGCCAAAGCCGCCACGTTGCTACCACAGACGTTTTATAACCCAACGGGCGACCTGAATGTGGCTCCAAACCATACCTTCAACGCTACATCACCAGATGTTGCTCATCCATTGCTTAACACCTCTACGGTGCGGATTGTGGGTGTACAGCAGATTTGGGATGCCATTGAGCCCGGCGATAAGCGGTTGGTCAAGGTAGCCAAGCAGGCTACTCCGCTGACATACACGTCGGGGGTAACGTACAGCACGCCATACCTGACAAACCTGTACACGAACGTGAATGGCACATTCCCGATTATTCGGAATGAGGAGCTGGTGTTGATAGCTGCTGAAATTGCTGCTCAACAGGGTAATACAGCCGAAGCAACCAAAAACATAAACATCGTTCGTACGGCGGCTGGCCTGGCAAACTATGCCGGTGCTACCACAAAAGACGCGCTGGTTAACGCTATTCTGAAAGAGCGCTTGTACTCGTTATTCTACGAAGGCCACCGGTGGGTTGATATGCGTCGGTACAACAAACTGGCTGAAATTGTTCTGCCCGTTGCCGGCATGAAGGTACTGGAGCGCTTAGAGCGCCCCGTTGCCGAGGTAAACTGGGACGTATTCAATCCTTAGGACGCTTAAGTTGACCTAAACAGCAAAGTCCCGCCGATTGGCGGGACTTTGCTGTTTAAACGAAACTGAATTCGAATGTCAGAGACCCACTAAATGAGTAAACTCTTGAATTGTAAGGACGGTTATTGCTGGAAATTCGCGGGTCTTTAGTGCCTCATAATGCCTGTCGTTAGAAACTAAATAATGAGCATTGGCAGCGAAAGCGCAATCGGCGAATTTGTTGTCGTCTGGGTCATCAGGAATCAAATTCATTCGAAAAGAAGGCTCAACCCGCTGAACATTGGGGAGTTCAAGTAATGTTCGGCAAACATCATTGGCTACATCGGGGTGCCATTTTTGGCCAATTATTTCAGCATACTCATCTAATATTTCCGTTGTTACTGCTACACTGAATCGCGCATCAATAATACCTCGATAGAGCCAATGGAAAGCGGAACGATCAGAAATGGATACTAACAGGATGTTCGTGTCAATGACCAGTGTCAATTTCCCTCCAGCCATTTGAGCATGTCATCGTTTGTCAAACCTCGCTCGTCCCAAATTTGATTCGCAAGCTTGATGGAACGCTCAGCATAGAATTTTGCCAATGTCTGTTTCAAATCTAACAGATCTGCTTCAGATAAATTGGTTGAATATAAACGTAGTAATTCGGTCTGTACGTTTGAAAGAGGCAGTGTTAACTGATTCATAAAGAAGAGTTTGTCTAATTGAAACTTACTTTAAACGAAGAATAACCGAGGTACACTGAACACTTTACCGTTACACTAACACCGAACTTACTAGCTGATCCAGAATGATGCGCCCATCAGTGTTACCTAATAGTGGATCGGCGGCCCGCTCAGGGTGTGGCATTAGACCAAATACATTTTTTGCTGCATTTGATACGCCGGCAATATTGTCGAGGCTACCATTGGGGTTCGCTGAGTCAGTAATCGCCCCGTTTTCGTCGCAATAACGGAAAATAACCTGATCATTATCATTCAGTTGCTTCAGCGTATCGGCATCGGTATAGTACCGACCGTCGCCGTGAGCAATCGGGATTTTGAACGCCCGGTCCTGATCGAGTCCTGCCGTGAGCAGCACGCTCGACGATTGGGGTTTCAAATAAATATTCTTGCAAACGTATTTCTGGCTCATGTTCTGCAACAGCACGCCCGGCACTAACCGTGCTTCGGCCAGCACCTGAAATCCGTTGCAAATTCCCATGAGGTAACCGCCCCGATTGGCATGAGCGATAACCTCGTTCATAATGGGCGAGAAACGGGCAATGGCTCCTGTGCGGAGGTAATCGCCGTGGGCAAAACCACCGGGCAGAAGAATAAAGTCACACCCTTGCAGGTCGTGATCTTTGTGCCAGAGTTTTACAACAGGCTGGCCCATCAGGGTCAGGGTGTCCACTGCATCCTGATCGCAGTTGGAGCCGGGAAATACAACAACGCCAAATTTCATAATTACAGATTTGGATTTTGTCGGGTATCTTTTACCCTCAGAATATAACCTCACTGGGAGTTACTGTGTAATAAACGCGTGTATAGGGCTTAATGACGATAGCCCGAACTCCTAGTTTTTCATTAGCCATTCGGCCCATATAAGGAAATTCAGCGAGCAAATTCACGGTGTCGTGAACATTGTCAATGAATCGATCAACTGTTTTTTTATCCCACGAGTCGGCGAGAAAGCTAGTCATTTCAAACATCGTTCTGTCTGCTAACTCAGACCAGATTATTTGACGCGCCACGGTGCATGTTTTTTCATGACCTCCTCATTTGATAAACACCTGGCAGGATCTTTTATATCCTTCAGAGACTGTTGAATTTCAGATTGTTCCTGTTGAGTCAAATCATCCCACATATTACCTTCATGCGATGTTGTTGCCCTAGCCATTACCTCACGAAGGTGTTCCAGAAATTTTTCGTTGTCAATCTGCTCAATCAGATCGTGCATTTCATGACGGAGTGTTTCAACTTGTGACATAGCCCGAAGCATTTAGACAAAGGTACAACTCTTATTCCACTAGCGAATTCACTGTTAGCGAAAACCCCGGCATACTATTGCTACCTATTTAACGATTTTTCAGCCTGAAAAATCCCTTCTATCGGAGTTTAAGCGTAGCCAATGTCAATACGGCCAGAATGATGCCGACAATCCAGAAACGCGTCACGATCTTGGCTTCGTGATAACCTTTTTTCTGAAAATGATGGTGCAGGGGCGACATCAGGAAGATGCGCCGACCCTCACCAAACTTACGCTTGGTGTACCGGAAATAACTCACCTGAATCATTACAGAGAGTAGCTCGACCAAGAAAATGCCGCACATAACCGGAATAAGCAGTTCTTTGCGAATAGCCAAAGCCAAAACAGCAATTACTCCGCCAATCATCAAACTGCCAGTATCGCCCATGAACACTTGGGCTGGGTACGAATTATACCACAGGAACCCGACGCAAGCCCCCACAAAAGCTGCGCAGAAAATAACCAGCTCACCGGAGTTAGGAATATACATGATATTCAGATACTCCGAAAACCGGGCATTTCCCGACAGATACGCCAATACGCCCAACGTTAGGCCAATAATAACGGTTGAGCCAGCGGCCAAGCCATCAATACCATCGGTGATGTTGGCTCCGTTTGAAACAGCGGTGATAATGAAGATGCAAACCAGCGTGTAAACCACCCAGGAATAACTATCGGGTACTAGTCCAAACAGCAGCGAACTATAGTCAAACTCGTTGTTTTTTAGGAATGGAACCGTGGTGAGCGTTGATTTGATGTCCTCAAAAACCGTAACTGATCCGATAGTCGAACTTACTACGGGTTTATCGTACACCCTGATTTTAACGTAATTATTAAACGACAGTGTCAAACCAACGATGAGACCGAGACCTACTTGTCCCACAATTTTAAATCGTCCGTGAAGCCCCTCTTTGTTTTTCTTGAAAACCTTGATGTAGTCGTCCAGAAAGCCGATAAGCCCCGTCCAGATTGCTGAAACGAGCAACAGAACGATATAAACGTTGGAGAGTTTGGCGAATAACAGTACCGGTATAACCAGTGAGGCCAGAATAATGAAACCGCCCATTGTAGGTGTGCCGCGCTTCTGCATTTGCCCTTCTAATCCCAAATCTCGAATCGATTCCCCAATTTGTAATTTGCGGAGATAATCAATGATACGGCGGCCAAACACAGCTCCAATCACCAGGGACGTTACTACGGCTCCTAACGAGCGAAATGATAGATACTGAAAAACCCCTGCGCCGGGGAAATCGAACTGACGGTCGAGATAGGAGAAAAGGTAATAGAGCATACAGCGAAAGAGCGAAAGAGTGAAAGAGTGAAAGAGCGACTCGCGCCCGAGTTTTCACCCTTTCGCTCTTTCACTCTTTCACTCTTTCACCCCAAAGTTACGCTTTTCCCCGGTTAGAGAAAGCATCCCGCAGGACTGCCCGATCATCAAAGTCGTATTTTACGCCTTTAATTTCCTGGTATGCCTCATGGCCTTTGCCTGCAATCAGGATAATATCGTGAGGTTTAGCCATCGAAACCGCCCGCTGAATAGCTTCCCGACGATCCTCAATAGTCAACGTTTTTTTGAAGTCGATAGGAGGGACACCTGCCTGCATTTGCTCCAGAATGGCCATCGGGTCTTCATTGCGGGGGTTGTCAGACGTAAGGATGACGTGGGTACTAAACTTACAGGCGATACCAGCCATAAGCGGTCGCTTGGCAGCGTCGCGGTTGCCTCCGCAGCCAACTACTGTAATGACTTGGGGAAGTTGGCCCAGTTCGCCCTCCTGACTGAACTCGGCAATGGTTTCGAGCACGTTTTGCAAGGCATCTGGAGTGTGAGCATAATCAACAATGCCCACTACGCGGTCGTTAGAAATGATCTGTTCGAAGCGGCCCGGCGGAGGTAACAACGCTGAGAGTTGCGTCAAAACATCTTCAGGATCTTCGCCGAGTAACACGGCTGCCCCATAAACCGCCAATAAATTGTACGCATTGAACCGCCCGATGAGCTTAAACCAGACATGCCTGTCGTCAACGTCCATTTCCAGGCCAAAAAGACCATCAGCCAGAATCTTGCCTTTGAATGTGCCCAGTGTTTGCAACGAGTAGCTTTCCTTACGGGCAAGGGTATTCTGGAGCATTACAGGGCCCCGTTTATCGTCGGCATTGGTAAGCGCGAAAGCCGCGCGCGGCAACTGATCGAAGAAGCCCTTTTTTGCTTTGATGTAATTATCAAACGTCCCGTGAAAGTCGAGGTGGTCGTGGGTGATATTGGTGAAAATGCCCCCCGCAAAGTGCAGTCCGGCAATTCGTTCCTGCACCACAGCGTGCGAGCTCACTTCCATAAACACGTGCGTACAGCCATGTTGACCCATCTGAACCAATAATTCGTTGGCGGTGATCGCATCCGGAGTGGTATGCGTGGCCGGAATCACGGCGTCGTCGATCTGGTTTTGTACGGTTGAAAGTAACCCGCATCGATAGCCTAGCGACCGGAACAGTCGAAACAGCAGAGTAGCCACTGAAGTTTTGCCGTTGGTGCCGGTTACGCCCACAAGGCGGAGTTTCCTGGAGGGGTGGCCGTAGAAATTTGCCGCTACCAACCCCATTGCACGCGCTGATTCTTTTACTTGTACAAACGCCACATTCTCGGGTACTGAATCGGGCATGATCTCGCACAAAATGGCCGAAGCCCCCGATTCAATCGCTTTGGCAATATAGTCGTGGCCATCGGTCAAGGTGCCGCGAACAGCAATGAACAGACTACCCGGAGTAACCCGGCGTGAGTCCATCGTGAGATGCGAAATGTCGGTATCCATGCTGCCCGCTGTGGCTTCGAGCGGGACTTTATAGAGGAGACTGGAAAGTTGCATAGGGCAAAGGTAAAGCCGTATTGGCTTACTCCAACGTCAATACTACCCCCCGGTTACCTTTCAAGTCTATGCCTGGTTCGAGCGATTGGGCCGAAACCCGCCCGCGTCCGTTACCCTGTAACGCTACCCGAAGACCCCGATTTTCGAGCAGGGGGAGCGCATCGCGCAGGGGCAGACCCCGTACGTCGGGCACTTTACCCTCGCGGGTAGGCAGCGATTTCCAGCTACCGTTTTCGGTGGTACGAACCCAGCCTTCTACCGATGGCTCTTTCCCTAAGCCCAATTCCTGACTAATCAGGTGTATATCTTCAGCATACCCCGCTTTAGGCAGTGGGGCATCCTGCGCTTTGCCTTGTTTTAGGGCAGGGTGCATTCTAATGTCGTACGCATGAATGCGGTCTGCAACAGCCCGGAATACAGGAGCGGCCACCTTGCCGCCGTAAAGCGAGTCGTTGTTGCTGAATCGCGGATTGTCAATGGCAGCCAAAATTGTGTATTTGGGCTTGTTGGCCGGGAAATACCCGATGAACGACGAGTAATAGCTGCCCGCCCGGTGCTTACCAGCCACAACTTTTTGAGCAGTTCCCGTTTTGCCTGCAATTCGATAATAGGGCGATTCAATAGACTTAGCCGTCCCGTGTTCTACCACGCCTTCGAGCATTTTTTTGGCAATTCGAATGGTTTCTTTCGAGGCAATCGGCTCAGGGGCTGTATACGGTTCAAACGACTCGACCAGTTCGCCCGCGAGCCTGATTTGCTTTACAATCATAGGGCGCACCCACTTTCCATCGTTTGCAACGGCATTATAGAAAGTGAGCATCTGCAAAGGTGTCAGCAACATTTCGTACCCATACGACATATAAGTGATCGATGTTTTGCTCCACTCCTTCCAGTCAGGGTTGCGGATAAGTGGTTTGCCTTCGCCAAGCATGTGAATGCCTGTTGGCTCTGTGAGGTGAAACCGCCGGAGGTATTGGCAATACAAGTCCTGACGGGTGTAGAAATAGTCTTTCATCAGCAAATGAACGCCAATGTTCGATGACTTTTCAAATACCTGTTGAGCAGTGATGGTGCCGTGACCTAGGCGTTTGGTGTCTGTTATCACCATGCTCTTCCAGCGCATTTGTGGCCCCCCTACGTGCACGGGTTTGCTCGGCCAAACGGCTTTTTCTTCCAGCAGGGCCATCATACTGGCTAGCTTGAATGTTGATCCGGGGGCGGTTTTGCCCGCCAGTGCATGGTTTATCCGTTCGTAATATTGGCCGCTTCCGTCTGGCTTG
This sequence comes from Flavobacterium sp. SUN052, assembly GCF_028867935.1. Taxonomy (GTDB): domain Bacteria; phylum Bacteroidota; class Bacteroidia; order Flavobacteriales; family Flavobacteriaceae; genus Flavobacterium. The sequence continues at coordinate 114,232 of NZ_JAPQNS010000017.1, read as the reverse complement.
CCAAAGCGTGTTAGGTTAGCCATCGCCCGAATTTCGCCCGTTTGCACTTCCATCACGATCACCGTACCGTTGTCGGCCTGAAACTTTTCCATGTATTGCCGGAGCGACGACTCCGCCATGTCCTGGTAATTCACGTCGATGGTTGTGTAGAGGTCCATGCCCGGTTCAGGTTTCATGTCGGGACCATCGTCAACCGGTTTTTTGATGCCGTTGCTCAGCACTTCGATTAGACCCACGGCATTTTTGCCCGCCAGTCTTTTCTGAAAACTAGCCTCCAGGCCCATTTGCCCCTTCCCGGTTTCCGCATTCAACTCCCCGAGCGTCCGTTTAGCCATTTCTCCAAATGGGTGATAGCGCTCATAATAGGGTCGAAACACGCCACCTCTTGGCAACACTTTGGCTGAACGCCGGAAAAACGGCCATTTGCGCATGGCCTGCCGTTCATCATAGGTAACACGCCGGGAATAAAGTGGTAAAAATTGCCGTTTGTGCGTGCGGGCATCACGAGCCATATCGGCGTATTCGTCGGCGGTATGATCTTTAAAAACCTTGGACAGAAGCAACCCCAGGGAATCAACTTTCTGCGCGAAATAAGCAGAGTCGGCGATTGTTGGGTCCAGACCAACTTCGTAAGTAGGAATAGAAGTTGCAAGCAAGCTATTATCTACGGCGTAAATATTGCCGCGCATAGCTCGTAGTGTGTCGCGCCGAATCTTGACTCCTTCCAGCCGTTCGATCCAGTGCTTGCCTTTGTAAACCTGAAAAAACTGCACATAGACCAGCCGACCTACAATGAGCAGGGCTACTACAATGAGACCGAGGTACAAGTGCGTGGCGCGTTCGAGAAAATCCTGTTTAATAGTCATCGGGCTTCACAACGAGTTTTCGGGGTGGTGTTTGGCTATCGGTTAGACCCAGTGGGGCCATGCGTTTGCTTAGCTCAGACTGTTTGCCGCTTTTCATAAACTTGGCTTGCAGCGTGGTGTATTGAGCGCGAAGTTCATCAACTTCGGTTCGGGTACGCTGCGTTCGGCGCACAAGCCGCTCGGCATTATGGGTCAGGCCAATGTAAATAATGAGCAGAAACGTGATCCACAAGATCCGGTCGATATTACGAATGGGCCAGGCATTGTTCTCACCAAACAACCGATCAAGACCAATCACGTCATTGACCCAGACCGTCAAGCGGTTTTTCCGCTTTTGCCGAGCTACTGTTTTTGGGGTTCGAAACGTATTTTTTGCCATGATTACACTTTCTCTGCTACTCTCAATTTAGCGCTGCGTGCTCTGGGGTTGCGACTTACTTCCTCGTCCGATGCCTCAATAGGTTTTCGGGTTATTGCCTGAAGTGGTTTTAACTCATTACCGTAAAGGTCTTTGTCGACTTCGCCGTGAAACTTCCCTTTGTTTATGTAATTCTTTACCAATCGATCTTCGAGCGAGTGATAACTCATAACCACTAATCGACCACCGGAGGTGAGTACTTCTGGTGTTTGCTCCAGAAACTCCTCCAACACTTTCAACTCCTCGTTTACCTCAATTCTTATGGCCTGAAAAACCTGCGCGAAAAATTTGTTTTCCTTTCCCCGTGGCGCAAACCGTTGCAGAGCCGTTTTTAAGTCGTTAATGGTGCGGATCGGTCGGTTCGCCCGGGCCGAAACGATAGCCGTTGCTACGGTGCGGGCGTTCGTAATTTCCCCATACATGCCCAAAATTCGGTGCAAATCCTGCTCTGTTGCGTTATTCACTACTTCTTTAGCCGAAGTAGCGGCTTGCTGATCCATCCGCATGTCTAAATCGGCATCAAACCGGGTTGCAAAGCCACGTTCGGGTGTGTCGATCTGATGGGATGAAATGCCAAGATCAGCTAGTATTCCGTCGACTTGCTTCACGCCATAAAGCCGCAGGAAGCGTTTCAAATTACGAAAATTTGCTGGGATAAATGTCAGGCGTGGATCGTTGATCGCTTCGGCATTGGCGCGGGCATCAGCATCCTGATCAAAGGCCAGTAGCTTTCCGGTTGACCCCGGGCCAAGTCGTTCCAGAATGGCCCGGCTGTGGCCTCCCCCGCCAAAAGTTACGTCTACATACGTGCCACCGGGTTTGATGTTTAGCGCGTCGAGGCATTCAGTCAATAAAACAGGATCGTGGTAGCTTGTTGTCATCCAAAATAGGGCGGAACCAAAACGAAATAGTCAGCCGTTACAAACTTAACAAAACGGCCCGGTGTTATTGAACCGCGAAGGCGCAAAGATTTCGTAATGTGCACAAAGGGCTTACCTGTATTTCCTGGCGTACGTTGCGAAACCCTTGCGCCTTCGCCGTTAAAGTTTTGACTATGAACAAACTTCTTTTTCTGCTGGCACTTGCCATTATCCCGGTTGCCTGTACGGGTCAATCGCAAAAACCACTTACAACCGGAACTTGGCGAGCTACCGTTCGCACGGCTGGGGGTGAACTCCCTTTTGGATTAGATATTCAGCCGACGGCCGACAAACAATCGTTTACCGTGCATGCTATCAACGGGAATGAGCGGCTGCCAATGGATGCAGCTACCTTTCGCAACGATACGCTCCGCATTCCGATGTCGTTGTTTGAGTCGGAGATTATTGCCAGGGTTAATGGGAACACCATGACGGGCATCTGGCGACGACGCAGAACGGGTAACCAGTACCAAAGTATTCCCTTCGAAGCGCAACAGGGCTTAAAATACCGGTTCACACCCGACGGTCGGCAGGCTTCGGTAAATTTGACGGGTAAATGGACCACCATTTTTGGTACGCCCGGCAGCAAAGACACGACAGCCGCAGTGGGCGTTTTCGATCAGAAGGGGAGTACAATCACCGGCACGTTTCTGACCCCCACGGGAGACTATCGTTATCTGGCAGGCAATGTAGTGGGCGACAGCTTATTTCTGTCCTGCTTTGATGGGTCGCACCTGTTTCTGTTCAAAGCGAAAGCAGGGCCGAACCGCACGCTGACAGGAACGTTCAATTCGGGTCCAACATACTCAGAAAACTGGACCGCCCGGTTTGATCCTAAAGCGGCTTTACCCGATCCGGCGAGCCTAACATTTATCAAACCCGGTCAAAAACTGGCCTTTAGTTTTCCTGAACCAAGTGGCGATGGTGAAGCGGGCAAAATGGTGTCGCTGACCGACGAACGATTTAAAGGTAAAGTGACGGTGGTACAGATTTTAGGATCGTGGTGTCCTAACTGCATGGATGAAACTAACTTCTTGAGCCCGTGGTACAAAAAGAACCGCAGTCGGGGTGTCGAGGTGATTGGTCTGGCGTTCGAGAAATCGGCGAACATGGCAGAGTCTGGTCCTCGAATCGAACGGATGAAGGATCGTTTCAAAATCGACTATCCTGTGGTGCTGGCCGGAACGAACGATAAAGTTGAAGCGGCTAAATCGTTGCCCGCTTTAAACCGCGTGGTGGCTTTCCCTACAACCATACTTGTCGATAAAAAAGGGCAGGTACGCCATATCCATACCGGTTTCAGTGGTCCTGGTACAGGCGTTTATTACGATCAGTTTGTAGACGAGTTTAACCGGCTGATTGAGAAATTGCTCGCCGAGTAATGGGTGGTCAGGCCAGGTCCACTGGCCGCACAATTATGACTAAAAACAAGTTAACGCTTTCTGCTATTGCCAGCGTTCTAATGACGTTGGCTCCCCTGCTCACCAGTTCATTTGTTACATACCAAGCAATTGTAAATGAGGCTACTCTAGCGCAGTTCACTGTCTGGCAGTGGACTGGAGTTACTCTTGTTTGCGTGGTTACATCGGCCTTATCCCTTACTCCACCAACGTTTTTGGCTTTGGTGTTTGGTTATTTTTTGGGTTGGAATGCCTTATTACCCCTGTTCGCTTTAAATATGGCGGCTATTCTGTTGGTTAATCTGGGGGTTCACTGGCTCGACAAAGATCGACTACGTCGTTATTTCGAACAGAACCCCAAAGTCCGGCAAGTACTCGCACGTATTCGGGAGCAGGAACTCAAGTTCATTTTCTTTGCAAAACTCTCGCCAGTGTTACCTTTTGCCGTTACGAATCTGGTGTTTGCCTTATCGGGTGCGCGACTGCGAAATGTGTTGTTAGGTGGTTTTCTGGGTATGGTGCCACGCACAACGCTGGCAATTTGGGCAGGTAGTCAGGCTCATGAGCTCCGCACACTGCTTAATCAACCTAACTCAACTAGTTGGACTCAGTGGGCTATTGCTGCACTCGTAATTGTATCGGTGGTAGGGTTGTGGCAAATTTTGAAAAGGTCATTAAGTAGTCATTCATAATCACTAGTAGTCACAAATTGCTTTTAACAATAAATAGCAATGACTATCTGATGATTGCCTGATGACCATGAATGACTCTGAATAACGATAAATGACTTTTAACCTATGGCTTCATTCGTAGATTCTATTCGTGGCATGACATTCTTCGACATGCACGTTCACATGATTTCGCGCACCACCGACGATTATCAGGCTATGGCCGACGCCGGAATTGTGGCGGTTCTGGAACCGGCTTTCTGGCTTGGTCAGCCGCGTACGGGTGTTGATACCTTCCGCGATTACTACGCTAGTTTGGTAGGGTGGGAGCGGTTCCGAGCGTCGCAGTTTGGTATCCGGCACTATTGCACGATGGGCCTCAACTCAAAAGAAGCGAATCAGGAAGCATTGGCCGAGCAGGTTATGGAGATTTTGCCGCTGTTTATTTACAAGGAAGGAGTGGTAGGCATCGGCGAAATTGGTTTTGACGATCAAACTCCTGCCGAAGAAAAATATTACCGTGCCCAACTTGAACTGGCTAAAGAAGCTAACCTGCCCGTTCAGATTCACACGCCCCACCGCGATAAGAAGCGAGGTACTACGCGTAGCATGGACATTGCCCTTGAACACGGTATTGACCCCAGTATGGTGATTGTGGATCATAACAACGAGGAAACCGTGCGCGAGGTGCTAGATCGGGGCTTTTGGGCGGGTTTCACTATTTACCCATTTACCAAAATGGGCAATGAGCGCATGGTGGAAGTTGTACGGCAGTACGGTCCCGAACGGATTATGGTTAACTCGGCCGCCGACTGGGGCATTAGTGATCCGCTGGCCGTACCGAAAACAGCCGCTTTGATGATTGAACGGGGAATTTCGAAAGAAACCGTGCGTCTCGTGACTCTCGAAAATGCGGTGGCAGCCTTTGCGCCCAGTGGTCAAATTAGCCTCTCCGACTTCGACCAGCCGCTTGAGATCGACCAAAGCCAACGCTTCAATGGGTCGTCTATTCTGCGGGGTGGTCAGGCACCACGAATTGATAAAGACTCAACAATTATTAAATGATTCTTCCCCTTCTGCGCCTAACCCGCCCGGCGAATCTTGTTACAGCTGTTTCTGATGTGCTGGCAGGTATGGCAATTGCTGGTTATTTGAACCTAGCCGATGCCGCCCCGGTCCCAGTTGGCTGGTTATGTTTGTCGACCGTTGGTTTATACGGCGGAGGGGTGGTGTTCAATGATGTATTTGATGCCGATTTAGATGCCATTGAGCGTCCCGAACGCCCTATTCCGAGCGGGCAGGTGAGTCGATCGTCTGCAACAATGCTGGGTCTGGCATTGTTACTGATTGGCATTGTGTCAGCGTTTATGGTCAACCAAATGGCGGGCTTGCTGGCTATTTCTATTGCCGTAGCGTCGTTGGTTTATGATCGGTTTGGAAAGCATCACAACTGGCTTGGACCAATCAATATGGGCCTTTGCCGGGGTTTGAACCTGTTGTTGGGTATCAGTATTTTGCCTGAACAAGTGCAACCGTGGGTTTGGGTTGGGTTAGTTCCAGTCGCTTATATCGCGGCTATTACCGCTATTAGCAGGGGAGAAGTTCATGGGGGAGATGGTCGTACGTTGCGGCTCGCGGGTTTGCTTTATGCGGGTGTCATTGGTGTAATTGCCGCTATCGCGCAATCTCGGCAACAATTAGGAACTGCTTTCCCATTTCTTCTGATCTTCGGCTATTTGATTTTCGGTCCGCTTTGGCGGGCCGTGCGAGAGCCAGTGGGGCGTAACATCGGCATGGCCGTAAAAGCAGGCGTTTTATCCTTGATCGTCATGAATGGGGCATGGGTGGCGGCATTTGCCTCGTTTCCGTTTGCGTTGTTGGTAGTTTGTTTAATGCCCCTCTCGCGCCTGTTAGCACGGGCTTTTGCCGTAACGTAACCTTGCACTTTGTATCTTTGAGTAATAATTACTTCATCAGCATGTAGAGAGAATAAACGCACTGCGTGCTTTTTTAATAATACCCAACAAAGCAGCAACGTTATGCAGCTATCGTTTGATTTTCGAATGAATTGCTGCGCCTTTGCACGAAAAATTAAACATGAATCAACTTAATCAATCATTCAGCGTTAGGTTTTCTTACAACATCAGCTTCACCGACGGTCTGTTTGATGCGCATAATACCTTGCTGGCCGATTTCCTGGCTGGACAAAGCACGCAAGAGAACCCTAAAAAGCTGCTCTTCGTGATCGATGAGGGTGTCGTCGGCTGTTTTCCCGAACTCCCTGGTCAGATTCAGGATTACTTTGCCCAGAAAGCGAATGTCGAATTGATCTCTGATCTGCTGATTGTTACCGGTGGAGAACCCGCCAAGAACGACCCAGCCTTAGTTGAACGCATTGTTGATGCCGTTGATAAACATGGTGTTGACCGGCACGCTTATGTGGTGGGTATTGGAGGAGGATCAGTGTTGGATTTAGTCGGTTATGCCGCTGCTATTTCGCACCGGGGTATACGCCATATTCGCATTCCGACAACGGTTTTGTCACAGAACGATTCGGGGATTGGGGTAAAGAATGGGGTGAACTACCGGGGTAAGAAAAATTTCCTCGGCACATTTGCCCCTCCGGCGGCTGTTTTCAACGATTTCCGGTTTCTGCGCACGCTGGACATTCGTGACTGGCGGGCGGGTATGTCCGAAGCCGTGAAAGTAGCACTCATTAAAGATCCTGCCTTTTTCGACTGGCTCGAAGCTAATGCCGAAGCGCTTGCCAACCGCGATGGGGCCGCTATGCAATACCTTATTTATCGCTGTGCCGACCTCCATCTGCAACATATTGCCAGTGGTGATCCATTTGAGCAGGGTTCATCGCGTCCGCTCGATTTCGGTCATTGGAGCGCTCATAAACTTGAACAGCTTACCGATTTTTCGCTGCGCCATGGCGAAGCTGTGGCCATCGGCATGGCGCTCGATTGCCAGTATGCTCACTTGCTCGGCCTTCTGTCAGAAACCGACCTTAACCGCATTTTGAACCTGCTTCAAACGCTTGGTTTCTTGCTTTACGACTCTGCGCTCGACCGCGATGATAGCGTAGGCGTGTTGCGTGGCTTAACCGAGTTCCGCGAACACCTCGGTGGTCAGCTCACCATTTTGTTGCTCAAAGGCATTGGTGAAGGCGTTGAGGTTCACGATATGGATGAGAGTTTGATTCGGCAGGCAATTTTACAGTTATCAGTGGACAGCCAGCAGCCAACAGTGATTAGCTAATAGTTGCGACGATTGATACGTATTGATTGTTCACTGATCGCCGATCACTGTTGGCTGTTAATTGTTAGCTGTTCACTGTATGAAAACTTCCCTTGGCCACCTTGGCTATTGTACCAACATTCACGCTGGTGAGCATTGGGCCGATCATTTTGCAGCCCTGAAACAGGCTGTTCCCGATCTGAAAAGCCGCCTGTCGCCCAACGAACCGTTTGGGTTGGGGTTGCGTCTGTCTAACATCGCCAGTGAAGAGTTAAGCGTTGGTGAGAACGTGACCGAACTGAGCCAGTGGCTTATCGATACCGATTGCTACGTGTTTACTATGAACGGGTTTCCGTATGGCGGTTTCCACCACGTACGGGTGAAAGACGACGTTCACAAACCCGACTGGACCACCACCAATCGCGTTGATTATACCAACCGGCTGTTCCGATTGCTAGCTGATCTGCAAACAGGACCGTTGACAACAGAACCGGGCATTTCGACCTCACCTTTGTCGTATCGCTACTGGTTTGACTGGAATGATCCTGATGTTCGCAATACTGTATTTGCAGATACTACCTGGAATGTTTTAGCCGTTGTGGCCGAGTTGGTAGCGCTTAGACAGGAAACCGGCTTGACCATGCACCTCGACCTTGAACCTGAACCCGACGGCCTGCTCGAAACGGCCGATGAGTTTGTGGCCTGGTTTACGGATTACCTGTTGCCCATGGGTAAACAGCATCTGGCAGCAGTGGCCGGTCTAAACGCCGAAGAAGCGGGAGAAGCTCTCCGACAGCACGTGCAGCTTTGTTACGATGTGTGTCATTTTGCGGTGGGCTATGAACGACCAACTGATGTCATTTCGAAGCTCCAGGCGCATGATCTGCGCGTTGGGAAAATTCAGATTAGCGCAGCCCTGAAAGCTGAATTCCCTGCCGATGCCGTCCAGCGCGACGAAGTAAAAAAGGCGTTTGAGCGGTTTAACGAACCTACTTATTTGCATCAGGTGGTAGCCCGTACGCAAACTGGCGAACTTCTCCGGTTTAATGATCTTCCCAATGCATTAGCGGTATTAACTGACGACCATGTAGAGTGGCGGTCGCATTTTCACGTACCTATTTTCGTAGAGGATTACGGCCTGTTACAGTCCACTCAGGATGAAATCCGGGAGGTGTTGCGCCTACAGGCTGAACAACCCTTTACTGATCAGATGGAAGTGGAAACATATACCTGGGAAGTGCTGCCAGAAGGCCTGAAATTAGGTATTGTTGATTCGATTGAGCGTGAAATGAACTGGGTAATAATGATTGGAACACAGATTTGACGGATTAAGCGGATTTACACGGATTTTTAAAAATCGATGTAAACAAAAAATCCGTGTAAATCCGCTTAATCCGTGTCATCCGCGTGCCAATTCTTCTATGAAAAAGACCGTAGTAATCGACGTTGTGGGTTTGTCGTATTCGCTGATTGGCGAACACACACCCTTCCTGAAAAACTGGATGGCAGGCAAAGACCGGGCAACCATTGATCCCATGCTGCCCGCCGTGACAACCGCCGTACAATCGACGTACGTTACCGGTAAGTGGCCCGCTGAGAACGGTATTGTAGGTAACGGCTGGTACGACCATACTGATGCTGAAATCAAATTCTGGAAACAGTCGAATCATTTAGTGCAGGGTGAGAAAATCTGGGAAAAAGCCAGGACGATCGACCCAAATTTTACGGTTTCCAAGATGTTCTGGTGGTACAACATGTACAGTTCGGCCGATTATTCGGTAACGCCCCGCCCGCAATACCTGGCCGATGGCCGCAAAATGCCCGATTGTTATAGCCAGCCCGCCGACCTGCGCGACCGTCTGCAAAAAGAACTTGGGACTTTTCCGCTGTTTCAGTTTTGGGGTCCCGGTGCCAATATTGTCTCGACGCGCTGGATTGCCGATGCGTCGATGCTGGTAGATAAATGGCACAATCCAACGCTGACGCTCATTTATCTGCCACACCTGGATTATTGTCTGCAAAAATTTGGCGTCGACTTTGCGAAGATCGCCAATGATCTGCGGCAGGTTGACGATGTATGTCGTGATCTGATTGAATACTACGAGAAGCAGGGAGCTAATGTTATTGTGTTGTCGGAATATGGCATCACGAATGTGAGCAAACCGGTTCACCTCAACCGCATCCTGCGCGAAGCAAACTTAATTTCAGTGCGGGTAGAGCGCAGCCTCGAACTGCTTGACCCCGGTGTGTCGCGGGCTTTCGCCGTTGCCGATCATCAGATTGCCCACGTTTATTTGAACGATAAAACAGTAATGTCGACGGTGCGGACTTTGCTCGAAAAAACGCCCGGTGTTGAGTTGGTACTGGACCGTGAGCAACAGAAAGCCTACCACATCGATCACGAACGCGCTGGCGACTTTGTTGTTATGGCCGATGCCGACAGTTGGTTCACGTACTACTACTGGACCGACGACCGCGTAGCCCCTGACTTTGCCCGCCTGGTCGATATTCACCGTAAGCCCGGCTATGATCCCGTCGAGATGTTTATGGACCCGGCCAATCCGCTGATTAAACTTCGGGCCGGATACAAACTGTTGCGCAAAAAGCTCGGCTTCCGCTATCTGATGGATGTTATCCCTCTCGATGCCACCCTGATTCGGGGTTCACACGGACGCGTTGGCACTTCCCCCGAATACCACCCGGTATTGATCGGAAACGGTGTTGGTTTAGGAAGCGTGTCGGCTGTTGATGTGTATGGAACAATTTGGAAAACACTGACTACTGGGGCTTTATGAGCTCGTCCAGATAGGCTTTCGTTAAGGCATAAAACTGGCGAGAATAATTTAAAGATCGTCGGCCTTCCTCTTCTGTAATGTCAGATTCCAAATCATAATCTCCTGATTGACGGAGTTGGAAGGCTGTTTGTACCCAATGAACCGTTTCGCGTGGAAATCTATTTGTACGAATAAATAACTCATGAAATTTGTTTTGGGCGCCCGAATGAGTCTTAGTTTGTACTTCTTCAGTGTAAAGGAGGGCTGTCAGACAGTAATAGATAGCATAATAAGACCGATTGGCAGCTGCTATTGGAAAACCTCCCTCTAAATTATAAACTGCTTCCTGTAGCGTATCTTCAGCTCTTTCAATAGCCTGTTGCGCTTCATAAAGTTTACTCATAACCTAATTCCCTCGTTTCGGATAGCTTCATAAACCCCTTGGCCAGACGTTTTCAATTTTCTCTCAGAAACTGGTAGAATAGATACGATCATCCCATATTTAAGGCTAAGTTCAGCGCTGAGTGGAGCCAGTCGGAAAATTTCAGCAGCAGCACGAGTGTTGGGGTCTTTTAACACAATGGCAAAATCTATATCCGATTCGGTATGAAAATCACCCCGTGCGTACGAGCCAAACAGTATGAGATCAGCCAGGCCGTCGCCATAGATTGATCGTAATTCCTGTTTGAATTCGCTGGCTATTTGCCTGAAATGGCTCGTGCTTCCTGGATTCATTTTCTTTTGTTTAAATGCTAAGGTACAAAAAAAGGGCAGTTTCATTTCCCGAATACCACCCGGTATTGATGGGTAAGGGGTGGGTATTGGGTTCAGGAAGTGTGTCGGCGGTTGATGTCTATGATACGATTTGGAAAAGCTTAGCATAACTTTGGAGAGTTGTTTACGTTGACTAGTATCGGTGCTCAACTGCGCTGAAAAGCATAGGTCGAACAACGTCTGATTATGCGCTTTATCTCCACCTTAACACTCGCACTTTCGCTTTTTTATTCATTCGCGCTTCGTGGCCAAAACCAGTCACTCACTGGTCGTTGGATTGGTGTACACACGGAGTGGGATAGTAATTCGTATTGCCCGCTGCCTGCTTACATGGATTTCAACCCGGATAGCACGTGGCAATTAGGTTTGGTCGATGAATCGGAAGCGCCACGCACAGGCAGGTGGGCTATGGAGGGCTCTGTGTTACGGTTAGATACAACGCATTACGCACCTGAACTGGTCTCATTAAACAGAGATGTTCTACGCATCGGCCGAGTACAACCGATGGTGTTCCGACGCTATAAAGCCGTGCCAATTTCGCGTGAAACGGTCTGGGAACGGTTGGTGGGGCAACGGTCGGCTGGTGCCGTTTGGCAGTCCGACAGTGTGCAGTATCTCATTGCTGCCGATGGACGTGTGGCTGTTCGCAACCGCCGAACAGGTAAACAGACCGTGCATTACATCGACGTACTGAAAATGGAAGAATCGGCGTTTTTGGTGATCCGGGGAAGTGCGCATAGCCGCGAGGGAAATATCCGAACGTTTTGGCAGGTAATGAGTAGCGAAGTCGGCGTATTCAAACTGTTAGGTGGTTTTGGGGGAGCGGCACTTCAGCCAAACGTAGGAGTAGAAACACTACGGTGGGTACGCATGTTTGGGGCTAATGAAATGCTTCAGCCAACCGATTTTCAGGTATGTACTAATTGTTTTGAACGCAATCAAAACTATGTTTTCTGGTCGCTTGGCGATAAACAGGCAAAGCTATTAGGCATGTTCCAACAGCAGTATAAAGCGACAGATGTACCTGCCGAGTCGGGCTTAATATTTGTCTCGTTTTTGCTAAATTGTGTGGGCGAAAAAGGCCCTGTCGATATGAAGCAAGTTGACGAGAACTACTGCAATCGCTCGTTTGACCAACGAATAACGGATCAGATAAAACGCATTAGCCGTGAGCAATTACCCGTTAGTTTGCTTGGTAAACAAGAAGACTATGACCGGCTTGTTTCCTTCACAATTCGGCTCACTGATGGACGGATAACGGATATATTCTAATGAAAACGCTCCTGCTTATACTTGTTTGCACCGTGTTGTCCTTAACAGGTAGGGCTCAATTTGGTGGGGATAAACTGATTGATATTGCTTCAGTGTTGTCAATTAACCGGCTTAAAAACAATAATTTTATGGGGGTTATCAACGGACGGCTTCTTTCCCGGCCAAACCAGCGATGGCTAGTCCCGTTCCGCCAACGTACGCTTACTGGCAGCGTACAAAACCGTCAGGACTCCCTTCAGATGGAAGCCCGGATGAGCAGAGAGATGTCGTTTCATTACATGCGCCAACAGGACTACGAGAAGGGTGTGCAGCTTCTTGAAAAAAGTACTGAGCTTGATCCGAAGCAGCACCGCGACGCTGCCTGGACATACATGATGACGTTTCGCGATTATCCGCGAGCACTCCGCCATCTGGAAGCTTTTGATGCCCTAACGCCTGATTTTGATGATTCAGACGGCATTTCGCCCATCAGTTACCACAAAGGAATTTGCTATCGGGGGATGGGAAATCATGCCGAAGCGGTCAAGCAATTCAGTAAGGGAATTGATTCGCTGGCCAAAAAGCATGGCTCTGAATGGGTGAACTACAAGCACTATGTTACTCGGGCTATTAGCTATTTGGCGTTGAATCAGCCCGATAAAGCTTTAGTCGATTTGGAAGCGGCTCAGAAAAACAGTACATCAGAAAGTCCCCTTGCCCTTTATTACACGGGAAAAGCTTATCTACAACAGGGGCGCACCACCGATGCCAAACGGACATTTCAGGATGCCCTGTTTTTTTGGCAAGCCAACCGGGTGAAAGGTATTACCCAACCCGAAGATTATACGAATCCGGTAACCGAACAGGATATTGAGGAAGCTTTGAAACAGTAATCTCAAAGGCTAAATCGCTCTCCCAACTGCATTACTCGGTAAGGTGTTTGGTACTGTTCGCAAGCCCTCACAAAATCAGCTGGATCTGCCGTATTGAAAGCGAATAAATCGTAGTGATGCGGTATTACGAGTTTGGCATCAATAGCTACACCTAGGTGGGCGGCTTCGTTGGGGTTGAGGTTGCCTGCCACGCGCCGTTCGGGTTTGTTGCCGTTAATTGGCAGAAACGCGACATCGATATTGAATCCTTTCAGTATCTTGACCATGCTGTGGTACCAAAGCGTATCGCCGGAGTGATAAAGCGTGTAGGGGCCTACGTTCACTACAAAACCCATAAACTTTGGTTGGCCGAGGTTGTCGCGTTCCACCTCATTGTGCGCTGCCGATACCCCGTGGAACCGAAAATCGTCCACATCCAGCGTTTGTCCATCAATCATGCCAATAAGGGTTGTCGAATCGAGGGGGAGACCCAGCCGGTTGGCCACAAACGCTCGATTCGCTTCTGGAAAAATTAACTGAACACCAGGGTTCTTGGCTAGAATAGGGATTAGCGTTTCAGCGTCTAAATGGTCGGTATGATTATGACTCGACGTGACAATATTGATTTCGGGCAGTAGCGCCGGATCAACAACAAGCTCCGAGATTCGGGTGTGTGGTTTATCGGTTTGTGCATATTTAGTCGTCAGAGAATCGGACAAATAGGGGTCAAAAAGTAAGTGTTTGCCCTGATACTGAATAAGAAAACCACTTTGGCCGAGCCACCAGATATGTAGAGGAGACTTGTCCGAAGATTCCGACGAATGACGTACTGATTCAATATCGGCCAGCAACGCATCGGCCTGCTGAATTGGCTTTATTAGTGACATGATAAAATAATGAGTGGTATTTTTTATTGTAAAAGGCTAGTGGGTAAATGTATAACCGAGACGTGTAAAAATTGACTATTTTTTAGAAACGGAGGATTCTACTTTCAACTTATTTCAGCTTTACTTCAAACCGTTGGATAAGGGTTAAGCAGAGATAACTTTTTTCCGTTAATTTTGAGGTGTCGAAACAAGAGCCAAATTGGATTTTTTCGGCATAAACTAATCGAGAGTATTCCTCAGTTGATATGAATGTTGCATTAGTTACAGGTTCGGCTGGCCTGATCGGAAGCGAGTCAGTTGCGTTTTTCTCAGATAAATTCGATTTAGTTGTTGGAATCGACAACAATATGCGGCAGTATTTCTTCGGCACCGATGGGTCGACCGAGTGGAACCGGAATCGTCTTGCCGATGCTTATTCCAACTACACACACCGCTCTGCTGACATTCGCGAGGTATCAGAATTGGACCCGATTTTTCGGGAATTCGGTACGGATATTAAAATGATCGTTCATGCAGCGGCACAACCATCGCACGATTGGGCTGCCCGCGAACCCTTCACCGACTTTACGGTAAACGCCAACGGTACGCTGAACCTGCTCGAAATGACCCGTCAGCATTGCCCCGATGCGGTATTCATTTTCACCTCCACAAACAAAGTGTATGGTGATAACCCGAACTACTTGCCGCTGATCGAAACGGAAACACGTTGGGAAATCGATGAGAACCACCCTTATTTCAAGGATGGTATCGACGAGCACATGAGTATCGACCACACAAAGCATTCCCTGTTTGGTGCCTCAAAAGTGGCAGCTGACATTCTGGTGCAGGAATATGGCCGGTATTTCGGGATGAAAACAGGCGTGTTCAGGGGTGGTTGCTTGACCGGTCCTAATCACTCAGGCGCTCAATTGCACGGCTTCCTGAGTTATCTCATGAAGTGTGCTATCACTGGTACGCAATACACCATTTTTGGGTATAAAGGCAAGCAGGTTCGCGACAATATTCACAGCCACGACCTAGTGAACATGTTTTGGCACTATTACCAAAACCCACGGATGGGCGAGGTGTATAATGCGGGTGGTGGTCGTCATGCCAATTGCTCAATGATTGAGGCCATTGCACTGTGTGAAGAAATTTCGGGTAACACAATGAATTACCAATACTCCGAAACAAACCGCATTGGTGATCACATCTGGTATGTGTCGAACCTGAATAAGTTTAAGGAGCACTATCCCGGCTGGAACTGGAGCTACGATCTCAAAGAAACAATGGTTGAGATTCACGATAGTATGGTTGCCCGCTTAGCCGTTACTAAATAACACGAAAAGGCGGGTTTACGACCCGCCTTTTTCGTTTCCCTTATCCACTTACATCAACCGCAATGATACATAGAAGCAAATAGTAGAATGGCGATGGATTACTTATGGTATCACGTGCGGTTTGATGAAACAGATAGTTGAACGAAAATTAAAAATTGCAAAAGTGCCCGTTACGTATGTTGCTTAAGTACGTCAGCAAATTGCTGGCGGAGTTGCCAGATCCCGGCCATTCCAAATTTTTAAATGCTTCGTTTCGATACGTTTCCTGTTTTTTACTGGCTTCTTTGTTGCCTGCTCTGTTTTGGGCTAATCTGGGTGACATTACGCACGCGCATCAGCGATAGTGTACTGTTGGCTTTATCACTCGGCACACTATTCATACTACGCTTACCTACCCTTGTTTACAACCGCGAAATCAATCCCGACGAAAGTCAGATGATCACTCAGGGGCATACCCTCGCCGTTGACCCTGTTTATTTCCGCTCCGTTGATGGCACAACCATTGGCCCATTAGATAGCTACGCACTCATTTTGCCTTCCTGGCTTGGCTTATCCTACAATTATATTTCAGCCCGGCTTCTTGCTTTCGGTCTCATTGCGCTAAGCTTACTTTTTTTATACAAAGCTGCACAACGATGGTTTGGTCAACTGCCAGCACGCCTGGCTTTACTGCCCATATTGTTTACATTAGGATTGACTCAAAGCGGAGATCTGCTCAGTTATTGCAGTGAGTTGGTGCCCCTCTTCTTGCTCTCACTGGGAACCTGGCTTTTTTCAAAGATTGATACCAACACTCACCCTGCTTATACGACACTTTTTTTGTTGGGTCTGCTACTTGGTATGGTGCCATTGGGTAAAATTCAAGGAGCTCCAGTAGCTGCTGTGTTAGGGCTCTTTACGGCTATCAGCATAATAAAACAACCTGTAGCATTACCCCCTAAACTAAGTCGACTGGTTATTCTGGGCATAGGCGCGCTGATTATACCGGCAGCATTCATCGCAATAGCGTGGCTTAATGGGTTATACAATGACTTCTGGTTATTTTATATTGAAGGCAACCTTCGCTATGGCGGTAATACCAATCACTGGCAGAATATCCTGAACTTCCCCCGCCATATGGCAAAGGGAGAAGAATTCGGCTGGTTATTAACATTTAGTGCCGTACTAACGATCGCGGCTGTAGTTCGATACCTTGCGGTGCCCCGCCGTTCGGTAGTGTCGGGCCAGTGGGCGGTACGTTTAAGTTTTATTGGTTTCTCGTTGCTGGCTGCTTTTTATGCCGTCACCCGAACCGGTACCGAATTCGTGCACTACTTCTTTTTTATGGTCGGCCCTGTGTTCTTACTGCTGGCTTTAGGATGGAGAATAGGTATGATGTCTTCAGGGACGGCCATTAGTCAGTGGGTTCCCATAGTGGTAACGCTTCTCTTTTTAAGTTTAATTGTAGGGAAGGGCGCGTTGAATTACGCTCGGAATATCCCACTCAATTTCTATCCGAACAATATGGCGGGCTTTTCTACCCCTCAACCGCCCATTGTTCAGCAAATCAGAAAGTACGCAAAAACGGGAGAGCCCCTGGTGGTTTGGGGATGGCGGTGCGATTACTACGTAAGCGCAAAAATGACTCAGGGTACAGCTGAGAACCACTCAGAACGTTGTGTGTTCGAAAGCCCGATGACGCCCGTTTATCAGCAACGGTACTTAAAGGATTTTTTGCGCTCCGTTCCCCCCGTTTTTGTTGATGCGGTGGGTAGTCAGAGTCACTGGATCATGGACCGAAAAACGCAGGGGCATGAAATTATTAAACCGCTGGCGGCTTTTGTACAAGCTCACTACAAATACATGGGGTTGTACAATGATGCCCGCCTGTATGTGCGGAAAGACAGACTAAATTATGTGGACTAAAAAAGGAGTAATTTTTAAGCCCGACGGTTCTCAACCGTTCAGCCGCACCCATGCTCAGGTGCCTTTCGGTTACCCGCTCGACAATGATCGGCTACGGGTTTATTTCGCTACCCGCGACGAAAATAGTGCCTCGTCGACTTCATTTGTTGAACTCGATGCCAATGATCTAACAAACGTTTTATACGTACATGATAAACCTAGCCTAAGTAAAGGCGCGGTTGGCATGTTCGACGAAACCGGAACGATGCCCTCGTGGTTTCTACCCGTTCCGAATGAGCAGGGTGGCACCGACATCTGGCTTTATTATACGGGCTGGAACAAAAGTGAAACTACGTTCTATCGGCTCGGTATTGGCCTGGCTATTAGCCGCGATGGCGGCCTCACCTTCCAGCGTGCGTTCGATGGGCCACTGCTCGACCGGTATATGTTCGATCAGGTGTGGGTAGCACAGCCGTGTGTAATGCGCGAAGAACAAGCCGACGGGAGTATTCTGTGGCGGATGTGGTATTTGTCGTGCACCAAAATTGAGATTATCAACAATCACCCCGAGCCGTTTTACGATGTAAAATATGCCGAATCGGCTGATGGTATTCATTGGAACCGGACGGGGCAGGTGTGCGTTGGGTACGATGAATTTACGGATGCAATTGGTCGGCCAACCGTCTACAAAGAAAATGGCTTGTATAAAATGTATTTCTCGTACCGCAACTCCGTAAATTACCGTACCGACGTAAGCCAGAGTTACCGGATTGGTTATGCCGAATCGAAAGACGGTATCACGTGGGAACGCCGGGATGCGGATGCAGGAATTGAGCGTTCTATTGACGGGTGGGACTCGATGATGATGGATTATTGCCATATTGTACAAAACAAAGATCAGTGGGTCATGTTCTATAATGGAAATGGCTTCGGTGCATCTGGTTTTGGATATGCCGTTCGTCAGTTAAACGGTTGATAAAGATCAATGATTTGTAAGTGGAAGCAGTCCTACTTTTGGCTGTTTCCATTAGCTAAGGCAATGGCAACTTATTTGGTTTTTCAATTATCTGGAACCTATTTTGTCATAAATCGACACAGAACAGTATGCAGGAAGTAGCAAAATACTTGATCAAAGTAAACGCGGAGTTCAAAAACGGGCAAATTGTCCCAGAAATTCCGGTAGAAGAAGTGATGCGGTTGGTGAACGAGCCGAACATCGTGATCGTGAAAACGGGTATTCCCGCCGATATGTTGCAAAACATGATCGACGCTACGCGAGCCTGGGCAGAGAAGACGCCCCTTGCTGAAGCCCCCGATTCATTCGACAATAACCAGCATAAGCAACGGTTGCACATTGCCAAGATTCAGAAAGCTCCGCAACTCTTTCACGACCATACATTCGATGCCATTCTGGACCTCGACGAGCCAACTCGTGAGGCTCTATTATCCGTGTTCAACCCGGTCCGGAAGTTCTGGAATGGATTAACAGGCAATGACGAAGAGTTTGGAATTCGTAAAGGACAGCCATACTTCCACCCGCAAGTAACCCATTACCCCCTAGGTGGCAGCTTCTTCGGACGGCATTGGCACCCGCTCAACCCGCAAAAAGTTGGTACTATTCTAGCCCTTAATCAATATGGGAAAGAATACCATTCAGGAGGAACAGGCTACGTAATCAACGATCATATTGTTGAAACAGAGGGCTTTCAGGACGTTGGAGACATGATTTTGTTCCGTTACGACCTGCCTCACTGGGTATCGCCATCAAGCTTTGCCGACCGGTTTAGCTGGGACAATCCACGTGGTCGCTGGGTCGCTATTTTACCCTTTTACGACCCTTGGGGAACACCGGCTGAGGACAAAGAGCCACAAGGCTGGAAAGAACAAATCAAACAAGCAGTTTTGTAAAGAGAGAAAGGAGAAAGGTAAGAAAGGAGCGAACGAATTAACCAACTGCTGGTAGTGACTCTCCTCTTTTCTTATCTTTCTCCCCTTCCTCCTACCTATGAAAGTTAGCGTCACGATAATAACGTACAACCAGAAAAACTTCATCCGTAAAGCCATCGATAGTGCATTGGCTCAGGAGACAAACTTTCCATTTGAAATATTGGTAGGGGATGATTTTTCGTCGGATGGTACACGGGAGATTATTCAGGAATATGAACAATTGCATCCGGGTAAAGTAATTGGCGTGCTGCACCCGCGTAACATGGGCAAAAACGGGGGAATCAACTTCCTCGAAACGCTCAAACTCGCCAAAGGAGAATATTATGCATTGATGGATGGCGACGATTACTGGACTAATCCAACCAAGCTGCAAAAGCAGGTCGATTTTCTGGATGCTAATCCACAATGCCAGGCAGTGTTCCATAATGCTGAAGTTATTTACGAAGATGGTTCGCCGTCGTACATACTCAACGGGCCTGACATGAAGACGTACTACACCCTCGACGACCTTGTGGGTGAGCAGGAAATATGGTTCATGGCCACGTCGAGTACCATATACCGCAATAGTATTAAAGAGTATCCCGCGTGGTTCCGGGAATCGAGCAGTGGTGATATTCCCCGCTTGATTCTGAAAGCTAAAATGGGGCCAATTGGCTACATTCCTGATATTATGTCGGTGTATCGGAAGAATCGCGCTGGCGCTAGTTTCCACGATTATGAGTGGGACGAGCGATTTTTGCGGAACCGGATACAGATGTACAGCGATATAAACCGCGAACTCGATTTCAAGTACGACCGCGTACTTCGTAAAAATATTGCTCGTTATTACCGATTGATGCTCGACGCAAAACAGTACGAGCAAAGCTATTTTCGCCGGGCTTTTTACGCGCTCAAATACGTATATATGGCACAACCCAGTGGGCGAATAGTTAAAGATATATTTCGCGATTATGTTGTTCCCTCGCCAATTCGGAAGGTGTACAGTTCAATCAGGTTATTGCCCTACAAACTATGAAACTCAGCGTCGTTATTCCGGCCTACAACGAAGAGGAATCGATTCCCCATACGCTCAGAACGTTATACCAAACGCTGGCTAAACACGGGGTTCCGCATGAAATCTGCGTTACAAACGATAATTCGAAAGACAACACCGCTGGCGTTTTGGAAGCGTTGAAAACGGAGATTCCGACGCTTGTTTATTATACGAATCCGGGGCCAAACGGCTTTGGTTATGCTGTTCGGTATGGTTTGGAACGCTTCACGGGCGACTGCGTAGCTGTTTTTATGGCCGATATGTCCGACGACCCTGAGGATCTGGTTAAGTTTTACCACAAAATGCTCGAGACCGATACCGATGCGGTATTTGGCTCGCGGTGGGGCAAAGGTGGCAAAGTGATCGACTATCCCGAATTGAAAAAGTATATCAACCGGGTGGCCAACTTCATTGTGAAGATGGTGATGGGCATCAAGTACAACGATACGACCAACGCGTTCAAGCTCTATAAACGGGAGACTATTGAAGGCGTAAAACCATTTCTTTCTCCGCATTTCAACCTTACCATCGAGTTGCCGCTGAAAGCCATGGTTCGGGGCTACAGCTACGAAGTGGTGCCTAACAGTTGGACAAACCGGAAGTATGGTGAATCAAAGTTGAAGATTAAGGAGATGGGTAGCCGGTACTTCTTTATTTTGATGTATTGCTTCATCGAGAAATTCTTCGCTCGCGGTGATTTCAACAAGAAAGCACCAAGCGTGAAACCAGCAGCAACGGTGAGCCGGTAAACTATACAGATTGATCGAGGTTTCACTGGTTGCTCTGTTTTACTGGTAGTTTCACTAATACCTGAAACGGCGAAACTATTGACACTTGGAACAGCGCATTATTTGAACAGCCCCGGTAATTGATATACTAGGAAGGTCTGGATAACAGCCCAAAAAACGGCACTTAGGAGCATCAAACTAATCAGTTTGAACCGCTTTACGTTGAATGTCATAGCGATAGCCGTGCCACCAATGGGCGTCAACAGCAAAGGTGTCAGAAAGGCAATACCTATCATTCCCGAACGTTTCCAGATTCGAACTGCCATGCGCGTCCGACGGGTGAAACGGGGGGAAGTTTTTTTTCGTAACCGCTGACTCAGTCGAAGAAGCATATCGCCTGCAAACGTTACGAGAAGTACACTCAGCATCATGCCGATTACCGTACAGGCAGCCGTTTCGACCCAACTTAGACGGAACGCCAGACCTGCCAGTGGCCCCCCAATGAATTTTATTGTACTGGCCAGGATGACGGATATGTATTTGGCAAATTGCATTGTTATTAATTGTAAGGGTTTACGGGCTGCAAATCTAACATCTATTCCGTGCCACACATTCCTTCGTCTTATTCCGGGCCACCGCGTTATCTCTACAATGGTCACCTACAAACGGTAATTCCAAGCGTGTTGCGTACGGTGCCGGGCGTTGTTTACGAACGTGAGCGTCTTACATTGAATGACGGCGATTTTGTTGATCTGGACTGGGTCGACGGGGGCAATGATCGGTTAGTTGTATTAACGCACGGACTCGAAGGCGACAGTCAAAGGCACTATATTCGAGGGACAGCCCGCCTGTTTGCACAGCATGGTTATGACGCACTAGCCTGGAACTGTCGATCATGTAGTGGTGAAATGAACCGCGCATTCCGGTTGTACAATCATGGTGAAATTGGCGATTTTGGGGCCGTCATTGACCATGCTTTACGAACCAAGCCTTACCGAGAGGTGGTTCTGATTGGCTATAGCATGGGCGGTAATATTACCCTTAAATATCTGGGAGTTCACGGCAAAAACGTCTCTGATGTCATTCGGCGAGCCATCGCCATTTCTGCTCCGACAGATTTACTGGCTTCGGCCAAGCTCCTCGATTTACCGTCGAATCGGTTCTACCGCAACCGGTTCATGAAAAAATTGACTCTCAAAATGAGCCAAAAGGCAGTTCAGTTTCCGGGTAAGCTGGATATGAGTCAGCTAAAACAGGTGAAAGTTTGGGAAGATTTTGACAACTTTTTTTCGGCCCCAGTAAATGGTTATCGAGATGCACAGGATTTTTATCAACAAGCATCGGCCGTCAACTTCATGCCCGACATTCACATTCCGGTTCTGTTACTCAATGCCCAGAACGATCCCATTCTTTCTCCTGAATGTGCCCCAATCTGGCTGGCCGAAAAACAAGCCAACATCTATGTTGAAACACCCCGTTTAGGAGGCCATGTTGGTTTTGTTGTCCCACGTGACCCATTCACATACTCCGAACGCAGGGCACTGGCGTTTGCCAATGAGAAACTGATTTAAACTTATTTTATGGGGATACTTACCAACAAAAAAACCGCTTCGGGGGCGGTTTTTGTTGAAGTTACAGTGAACAGCTTATCAGGTACCTGCGAGCCGTATAAGGTCTTCAATATTATTGATAATAGTAGCATTATCGTCAGTTTGAATATCCTGACCAACCACCTGATAACCGGTCAAAAGAATATGGCTATCGGGGAACGTCTTCATGAGTTTGTTTACAAAAGGCTGCACATCACTGTTCGATGGCACCGACGTGATAGCCGAGAAAACGTAGTCGGGCTTGTGCACATTGTAAGCAAATACCAACTCATTAAATGGCAGGCTCTGCCCTAGATAAATTACTTTGTTGTAACGAGCCCGAATAATGTAGTTGGCAAACAAAAGACTAATCTCGTGCAACTCGCCCTCCGGCAAAAATAGCATGTACTTTTTGCTGTCGGGGCGTTGCTTACTAACCTGTCCGTCGATGGCGACAATGATTTTCTGGCGAATTAGGTTTGTGATGAAATGCTCCTGCGCCGGGCCAATTGAGCCTGTAACCCAGAGAGTTCCAATTCGGCTAAGGAACGGATAGATGATGTGAATCATCGTGTTCTCGAATCCAAACTGCAATATGTTAGTACTAATAATCTTCTCAAATCGCTCCTCATCCAAATCGATCATTGAGATCGTGAGCGCATGAATCTGATCGGGGTAGTTAAGTTGACGGTCCGAAATCTTGATTACCTCCCGGTACATTTCTTCGACAGAAAGACGCGAAATATCCGAAATTTTGTAACCGTGATCTTTGAGCAACGATATATTCAGAACGAGTTTAAGGTCCTGATCATCGTAAGTACGAATATTAGTATCCGTCCTCTTAGGCGAAATTATGTTGTATCGTTGCTCCCAAATGCGTAGCGTATGCGCTTTGATGCCCGATAGCTGTTCTAAATCCTTTATTGAATAATTGCTCATGGGAGTATCAAATTACAGTTCGCTTGTTAACATTTATATTAAAAACGTAGTCTTTAAACGTATATACCTTCCCGTTTAAATCCAAAAAAGCTCCACAATATAGTTCAACTTTCTGGTAACTCAATTTCCTAGGCTAAGAAAATCTGTTGTCTGTTGCTTTTATAAATAAAAACGGTATGAATGAGATTTTGTTTAAAGTTTAAGCCAAAAAAGTAAACAGTGGCTTAAGAAGAACAATGTTTGAAACCCAAGCAGCCAAGGAGCTAAGCGATTATCTTTCTGGAAAGGCATAGCAAACCAACCGCTAAACAGTACCAGCGACACCACCCACCAGGCGATATAGTTCTGAGTAGGAATTGGCTGATCGAACCAAGTCCAGAAATCTAGCTTTATAGCAACGGGCTCAATACAATAGTCCAGCGTGACCATCATAGTAGATGCTATAAGTACCTTGACGATGGTAGGCACTCGAAATTTGTCGCTCACCGAACCGCAACAATAAGCAAGCATCAGCCAGTTTAACCCGATCACCGGTGGGACATTTAAGAGTTGCGGACCGAGGCCGTTTCCATAGGCATACTTTCCAAAGATGAGTCCAGTATGAACACCCACCACTTCAACTCCATAACCAATAACGATAGCCAGCAGAGCGAAGACCCGGAATGATGGTTGCCAATCTTTATGATAAAAAAGTAGTAAGGCCAGCGATATAGCCAGATTGAGAGGAGACAAAGGCTCAAAAAATGGCGCTAACATCGGCAGTTGAAGGCCAATAACACCGGCTGTATAAGCCAATGCCATAACTGTGACGATGCGATGATGGGTTTGCTCGGTAACGGATATAGCAGGGAACATACGCTGACAACTATCTGATGAATGCCAAGGTTGAATGAGAAACCACAAAAAAAGCCCCAACTTTCGAGGGGGCTTTTTGGTAGGGTGAAAGACGGGGTTCGAACCCGCGACCTTCGGAACCACAATCCGACGCTCTAACCGGCTGAGCTACAATCACCATTTTGAGAGTGCAAAGATAGGTGATTGTTGGCTTTTTGTCAAGTTAAAAGATATAGGATTTATGGTTTATCAGCCGCTTTTGCACCGGCTGCCGGGCTTAATGAGTTGATCCAGGCGGCAATCTTCAACGCATCGGCTTTTGGAACCTGCGGCATGGGAGGCATTTCGGTAGCATAATCGGGCCAGTGTTGTGGCTTGGGATTATAAATCAAGTCAACAATCTCATCGTTCGTATAATTGCGTTTGGCTACTGCCCGATAAGCGGGGCCAACCTGCCGATTTTCTGTATTGTGGCAGGCTAGGCAGGTGTGCCGGGCTAACAATCCTTTTACCTCGTCGTAGGTTGGAGCTGCGGCACTGGCAACGAGTTTGCCTTTTGATAAAGCGTTGCCGGCTGCGCCGGTTTTCGCACCAGCTTTGATAGGGGAAGTCCCTTTCTTAACGGGTGCTGCCGTAGCCGATGAACGGGTACTGGTTTCTGAAAGCGCTAGCTTTTGGCCTTCTGGAATGTTATTTAAGGTATAGTAAGCAATTGGATGAACCAGCGAATGTGATCCCTCTGTGGCCCGAACCCCATCGAGCGTTAGTTGATGGATATAATTCTGACGAAGATTATTGACCACTAACCGCGCCTTGCGACCATCGGCCGAAAGTTGAATACCTTTGATCGCGTGGGTTTCCTTGTTAATAGGGGGACTACCGTACACTGGATGGTATTTGTAGATAAAGCTCTCCACTTTATAAGCGGCCAGATCTTCTGCCGAAGCCCGATCAACGGGTTTGGTAAACTCTACTTCGAACCCATCGGGCATGGCTCTGACAGCCCGCATCTCAAACGGTATCTGACCGTTCCAGACTAATCGCTGCAAACCGGCGTTGGCCGTCCCGGCAGATCCCCAACCCCGGTTGGTTTCACCCGCAAACAGCGATCCATCGGGGGCCCAGGCCATCCGCAAAACCCCTGACTGGAACCCGTTACGAAAATCAAATGAAGCTCCCTGGAACTCACCGTTTACTTTTTCCATGAACACCCGCGACATTTTGCTCATGCCCTGATCACCCACGAGCAGCTGGCCTTCGAACGGACCAAAAGCACCTTTAGGGATTTCTGTAATTTCGGAGTTCGAAATGCCCAGAATTCCGTGCGGCAACCAAACTGAAGGTAGCTTGATTTCAGGAATTTGCTTTTTAGCCTCAAACAACAAAACGGGCGTCTCATTTACCACGTTTTCGGGCTTAATATATCGACCAGCTGCATTTTTGTCCTGCCGAGGACCCACACGGGCATAGAGTTGTTCGGTAGTCAGTTTCAGCGGAGAGCCGGGCATATTAGTCCACTTCAAACCTGCTGGGTGGCCCGTAAACGAACCTTTTGTTACGTGAGTAACGCCACCTGATCCCTGCCAGTCGCCCTGATTGTCTGCGTAGAAAAGCTCACCATTGATCATGCCAAGCCCGGCAGGAGACCGCATTCCGGTAGCCCAGGGCTCCATGCGGCCGTCTTCATGGATTTTCATTGTCCAGCCGCGGAACGGCACGCGACTTTCGCCCCGCCACCACTCTTCGTCGCCGAACGCCACGTTGCCTGTTACGAAAAAGCTACCATCGGGCGCGATTTTTGGCCCAAAGCTATACTCGTGGTAATGGCCCGACAATGGCCAGGCGTATACCGTTTCGAACAAGTCCGCTTTGCCATCTTTGTTGGTATCGACCATCTTGGTCAGTTCGCCCCGTTGTGCACAATAGAGCGCGCCATCTTTATACGCCAATCCCAAAATCTCATGCAGACCGGAAGCAAAACGACGGAAATAGGGTTTGCGACTAGTGGGATTTTCTACAATCCAGACATCGCCACGGCGCGTGGCCACGCCCAGGTCGCCATTAGGGAGCATCGTTAGGCCACCTACTTCGAGCAGGGTTCCTTCGGGTGCTGAGACTTTCAGAATCTTGAAGAAGTCTTCTTCTTTAGGAGACTCTTGTGCCTGAACTGGCCCCATGAACGACAGGGAAAGGCCAAGCCCAAGCAAATATGGTTGAATGCGTTTCATGATCGCTTAGAAAAGAATTGAGTAGATCAGTTTTGATTTTACCGGCACAACCAGCTCTTGTTTGCCACTAACTGTCCGCACGGTTGGTGCTGTTCCGTCGGCGCTTTCAAAACGGAGATAAGTCTGGCCGTCAACTACATACAGGCCATTTTCGAGGGGCTTAATGGTAGTGCCGCTCATCAGGCGGGCAAAAAGGGGTGTTGTCGCATTCTGCACCGTCAGTTCCCGGCGTAAACCCTGCCCATTGTCCAACACCCGAACTTGATCCTGTACCGTAGCGCCATACGTCATGTAGCGAAACGTTGGCCGATCCTGATCATCGAGCATATAGCCTTTGGGCCGATAATGGCTACCGGTAGTGTCGGTTGGCCAGGCCTGGTCAGCATTGAGGGGAGCCAGCATCAGGGCAGGTTTGCCGAAACGTTGTACCATACCCGTTGGGCGAGATGAGCCATCGCCCCGGTCGTTCCACATAGGCGTAGTGTCCAGGAAAGTACCCCGCCAAACCTGCACCACTGAACCATTATCGAGGTCGTATGTGTAGTGAATTTGCTCGGGCGACCCTACCGACACGGCATGTGTTACACGATAGGCAGAGCGGTTGGTTTGCCCCATAACACCCGCTGCCGACGCACCCGGAAGGTCCATAAACGAACGAAGCAGGGTATTGGTAGTTGCTTCAACCAGAATAGGGTCGGTCGCATCTTCGTCGGCCATTGATCGGGTCAGCGTATACTCCCGAATGCCGGGTCCTGATACGGCCAGGCCAAGATTAGGTTTTGCCCAGTCTACAAACTTACTATAGATAAGCTCAAAAGGTATGTCGCCGGCGGGAAGCTCTACAGTGCCGTTACCGCTCCATTCGGCCTTCGCAATTACGGGTTTGTTGTTGATACGTAACACGCCCCCACCACCTGTTACACCGAGGTTGAAGCGATAAGCGCCGGGTTCTGTTACTTTCAACTTACCCGTATAGCGTATCAGAAACTCGTTATTCAGCGTGTTTGGAGCAGCCGACAGGGTGGTAACGGGGCCTTTGGCTTCAGGAGGAAGCTTGGCGTAGGCTGGTTCCTGTTCGTATTTGCCTTTATATACCTCGTAAGTCAGATCCATCAACTCAGGGCGGGGTTTGCCATAAGCTACCAGACTTATATTCCGGAAAGCTACAGCGCCATGATCACCCTGTAGCATAAGCGGTCCGGTGGCTTTTTCGTCGTTGAAAGCCGACGAGCGAGTGGGGCCACTGATTTCAAGGTTTTCGTGTAGTAAAACGCCATTCAGTTCAACACGCACCATTTTGGCATTTTCAATTTTCTTCCCCGACGCATCAAATCGGGGAGCCTGAAACGATACCTTTAAGTGCTGCCACAGACCCGGTGCCCGGCTGGCATTCTGGCGAGCGGCATGGCCTTCATATCCCTTTGCCCCGTCAGGGCGAGTTTCGTCCCAACGCTCGTAAATAGACCCATTGTCAACCACTTTGGGACTGCGAACACCCCAGCTGTCAAACAACTGGACTTCGTAACGGCCTTGCAAATAAACCCCAGAGTTGGAGTTTTTTGCCATCATATAATCGAGTTCGAGGTCTACGTCGCCATGCTCCAGAGTGGTGAGCAGGTTGTATGCTTGCCCATATGTGGTTTTATCTGGGATATTTACCAGTACGCCGGTGCCGGGTTGACTGGTAATGACATTCGATTGACTTAGGCTAGCCGAAGCCTCGCCTGCAATGCGCCAGTTGGCCGAAGGTTTTTGAAAAGCACTGAGATCGGTGAGAGGCAGGGTGGCCAAGCGACTTGCAGGCGCCTGAGCCAATACTGCCCCGCCCCAAATCAGC
Source organism: Flavobacterium sp. SUN052 (assembly GCF_028867935.1). Lineage (GTDB taxonomy): Bacteria > Bacteroidota > Bacteroidia > Flavobacteriales > Flavobacteriaceae > Flavobacterium. Next base: position 85,821 of record NZ_JAPQNS010000017.1, on the reverse strand, counting down.
AACCCGGCACTGACTAATATCCGGGGCAAAGAGAAAGCGTAGATCATGTGGTTTGATAGGTAAAAACGATCTCAAAATTAGCTCGTTTTTACGTTAAAAGTTTCCTTTGGGAATACTAAAAGATGGGTAGGTTTGTGTTGTAAAAATTACCCTTACGCGAATCAACACTGATCTTGATGATCAACTTATGGAACAGGCACTAAGACTGAGTCATGCTAAAACAAAAAAAGAGGTGGTCGAAATAGCCCTACAAAATTTTGTCAGGACTCAGCAAAGGCAGCAATTGATGGCACTGTGTGTTAGCGTGCAGTGGGAAGACAACATTGATCTAAATAGTGCTGAATCGTCAGGATAATTTTCTTCATACCTTCATTGTGTGACAATCGCGACAGATAGACCGGACGATTCGTTGTCTTTGTAAGGAAAACCGCTGTTGTGCGTTAATTTTGACAATTAAATGACCTATTTCCAATTCATGAAAAAGACAACATCAACCCTTTTCCTAAGCCTGGCTGCCGTAGGATTTGCTTTTGCTCAAGTTCAACCCTCAAAACAAACGCCTGAGTCATCGGAAGTTTGGGAGCCCGTTCCTCCCGTTGTAACGCCCGGCGTGTTCTCGGCCAACACAGCTGGTACGACCCCTCCATCAGATGCAATTGTGCTGTTTGATGGTAAAAATGCTGACGCCTGGGTAGCTAACAAGGGCTACAACCCAACAAACAGCACAGACCCCCTTCAATGGATCGTGCGTGATGGCGTGTTGTATTCAGGCAAAACATCGTCGGCCAAAACCAAGCAAGACTTTGGTGATATGCAGCTACACATTGAGTTTCAAACGCCCGAAAAAGTTGAAGGAAACGGGCAGGGACGGGGTAATAGCGGTGTGTTTTTGCACGGCCGGTACGAGGTGCAGGTACTCGACAATTACAACAACCCAACTTACGTAAATGGCATGGTTGGCTCGATCTACAAACAGGCTATTCCATTGGCGAACCCTAGCCGCAAACCTGGTGAGTGGCAGACCTACGACATTGTTTTCACGGCTCCCCGTTTCAGCAAAGCTGGTATCATGATCGATCCTGCTTACGTAACAGTATTGTTGAACGGCGTGTTGGTTCAGAACCACGTGGCCGTGAAAGGAACCACCGAGTATATTGGTTACCCCAAAATGCAGGTAGCGGCCAAAGGGCCAATCATTTTGCAGGATCACGGCAACCCGGTTGGTTTCCGTAATATTTGGGTGCGGGAATTGTAATGAACAATTAGTAAGGCGCTAGTGCACAATGAATAATGGGCAAAACACCCGACAAAACCTATGAAATTAGTCCGTTTGGTAGTACTCATTATTCATTGTGCATTATTCATTAATCTAACGCCTGATCAGCCTGCCTACCAACTGTATTCTCAGAAAGGGAAAGCCATTAGTTACGCCAAACTGCTGAAACAGGCTGCCGAGGCCGATGTGGTGCTGTTTGGAGAGCTGCACAATAATCCCATTTGTCACTGGCTTGAATTACAGCTTACAAAAGATTTGTATGCTCAGAAAAAAAGCCAGTTGGTATTGGCGGCCGAAATGTTCGAGACCGACAATCAGGCGGCTTTGAGCAGCTATGTGCAGGGCAGCATTACCGATAAAGAATTTGCGAAACAGGCCCGGTTGTGGCCCAATTACGATACCGATTATCGTCCCTTGGTGGATTTTGCACGGAACAACAAAATTCCTTTTGTAGCCGCAAACGTGCCGCGTCGATACGCGACTTTGGTATCTCGGCAAGGCCTGGCTGCGCTCGACACAGTGGCAAACAAACAATGGCTGGCTCCATTGCCGTTGACGGTCGATTTAACATTGCCGGGCTATAAAGGAATGATGGAGATGATGGCAGATCCATCGCATGGCGGGTCGGCAAGTACCGGAAGCACGGGTCCAAAGAGTGAACCTTCAGATAGGGCTGCGAATTTTGCTCGTGCTCAAGCCATAAAAGATGCGACTATGGCAAACAGCATTTTACAGAACTGGCAGGAAGGTAAAATTTTGCTGCACTACAATGGCGATTACCACTCTAAGAACTTTGAAGGAATAAGCTGGTATCTCCATCAAAAACAACCGTCGCTGCGGATTTTAACTATTTCATCGGTAGAGCAAGAGGCTGTCAATAAGCTGGTATCAGAAAACTATAACACCGGTACTGTTATTTTGGCCATCCCGGCTGATATGACAAAAACGTATTAATATTTATTAATATAAGATAATTGTCTGATAATCAATACGTAAGTTAGTGTGTCCTTGTCGGTTGTTCGCTAAACTAACATAGGAAATAGTTAAAATAACGTATATTTGGCAAGCCGTAAGTACGATTTTCGCCGTAGCAAATGCTTGAATTTTCTAACACAATCGTCGTTGTTGACGACGACGCCGACGATCAGTTCCTGATTCGAAACGTTTTTGAACAAACTAATCCCGCCATCGAAGTGGTAACACTTTCTGACGGTGATGAAGTATTGCCGTACCTCAATAAACAGGCTGTCTTGCCCGAATTAGTCCTGTTAGATCTGAACATGGCTCGCTTAAACGGGATGCAGACACTGGCTGAGCTTCGACGCAACCATCGGTTTACCGAAATGCCGGTTGTTATTTATACTACCTCGTCAAATCCCCAGGAACGCGCCAAAGCTATGGCATCTGGTGCATCTGATTTTATTACCAAACCAGGTGATTATACTGATCTGCTGAAACTAGCGCAAAAGCTGGAAATGAAGTGGATTGGAAAGTAAAAGTAAGTGGCTGATCAACAAACAATAAAGTCAGTCAACCAGCCACTCTGTATAAATTACCAGCCTTTCCTACTTAAAAGCCCAAGCCAACAGCCATTGCCTGCACAGGCGATGGGAATGTTGCCACTGAGGTAGCCGCCCCAGTCGTTAAGTCGACCCGGTAAACGCCCGACATCACTCCCTGACGAAGCAGCGCGTATGCATTATTGCTGGTTCCGCCGATGTCAAAGCCATTAGCTCCTTCGATGTTCCAGCCCAGCGATCCAATTTCTACCAGTGTACCGTTATTGGGCGGGTCCTGACGCAGCAGTTTGTCTGTTCTGGCATCAATTGTGTACAAAACTGTTGTGGTTGCTCCTGCGAAGTTGTTCGTATAGGCTGCACCCGTTACTGTTGGCGTGCCAGGATTCAGGTTACCATCAATAGCAGCTACGCCACCTGTATCTGGATTCAAACGAAGATTTTGGCCTGTGCTGGTCACCACCCGGATTCGATCAACAGTTGGGTTGAAATCGAAACCAACATCCGAACTGGTAATCATCGGGCTGAAAGGTGTACCAACTGCCGCAACGGCACCATTAGACGTGTTGATCGTGTAAATCTGGCTCATGTTGCTCAAGCCGTACAACTGCCCGTTAGCCGGACGGAAGTCGATACCAACCAACATCTCGCCCGATTGCATGCCTGTCAAGGTTTTCATGATTGGCGTACCAGGGCTCATTGGGTTGAAAACCATCAGTCGGTTCAGGCCATCAACGGCGTAAGCAACTGGTGACGTTGGAATAGCTAAACCAATGATACTTTGACCAGGAAAGTCGCCTAATTTGGTTGCCTGACCGTTGCTAAGATTGATTTCATACAGTTCAGAGCCGCTACCGGTACGACCAAGAGCAGCAATGGCCTCACCCGTTGGCCCAATATCAAATCCACTAGAGCCAATAATATCTACACCCAGCGATCCGACTTCCACCTGCGTTCCGTTATTTGGCGGGTTTTGAATGTACAATTTATCATTTACTGGATCAATTGTATAGAGCGTTGTTGTAGTAGCTCCTGAGAAGTTATTGGTATAGGCAACTCCCGAAATAGACGCATTAGGTGCACCATTAATGTTTCCGTCGACAGCGGCAACTCCGCCCGTCTCGGGATTCAGACGAAGATCCTGGCCATTATTGCTCACTAGACGTATGCGGTCTACCGTTGGATTAAAATCAAACCCAAAGGCATCCCCCGAAGCTGCTGGTGAAAATGGCGCACTACCCACCGCACGAGCAGCCCCATTTACAGGGTTAATCATGTATACACGACTCGTATTCGTAACCCCATACAATTGGCCAGTAGCTGGCCGGAAGTCAATTGCCATCAGGCGGTCGCCCGAGGTTAAGCCTGTTACGGTGACAGTTGCCATCGGTGAAGAAGGCGCAGATGTAGATAGCTGCAATAGCTGATTCCCATCTGTAAGCGCATAAAATGTGATTGGTCCAGCTAACCGGGCTTCACCAGAAGGAGCGGGTGCTTTTGCCTCCTGGGGAGACTCACACGAAAACATTGTCAACATACCAACGGCTACTAAGGGCAAGGCCCAAACGCGCTGGCTACGAGGAAAAGTGAACATGACGTAGATGGTTTTTAGGTGTTAAACAGACTACTAACACCTCAATTACGTGACAGGCTTTAATTCGGATTTAATTTATTGATTTTTTGATGTAGTGGGATAAAATAAACGTGGTTATTAGACAGATTAACAGCCAAAAAGATGGTGGACCTTGATAGGTCTACTTTGATTATATAGGTCTACTTAAGCATAAGTATTAAGTACATTACTTACCTTTACACTTGCTCATTCAATCTCCCGAATGCCTAAGTTAACTCTGAAGCTAGGCTTAATTCTGTACGGTATAGGATTAGCCATTTATACGCTTCTGCATCTTTTTTTTCCTAATACGCCCGTTCCTCCCGACGGTTTCGGTTTCCGCCTGACAGAATCCTTTGGGCAAACGTTGCTCAACAATCGCGTGCTGATGACCCCGGACTTCCGGTTGGTGCCGGGGGAGTCTCTGGTGAGCCTGAGACGGCGAATTCAGCAAACGTATAAACCTAATCGTCATCCTTATTTTGTTATCCATGGTCATTCGTCAGAGGTGCCCCAGGGTTGGGTCTATACCGAGTTGACTAACCCCACCTCCGCGCCCAGCGAGGTGGTCCTGTCCTTCCTGCCGCATCGCTGTGGGAAGGCCACCCTGTTTCTGGCCCGGTTTGGGGCACCAACAGTGGAGTTGCCGACGACCACCCGGCCAAGCGTGGCCCGGCTCGACTCGGTGGCGACTTTCTCCCAGAACACCACCCTTGCCCAGCGTTTTTTTTCTACCTATCGCTACGCCTTTCCTTTCACGGTGCCACCCGGCCAGACCATTGGGGTGTTGCTCCGTACCAACAGCTACGTGGGCTACCATGAGCTGGATCTGACCATGAGTAGTCGGTCGGCGTTTGCCGGGCAGTTGCTGTCCCATAACATCGAAGAAATACTAGTCATTTTCAGTTGCTTAGTGATTGGGCTGATCTCCCTCATTGTGGGTCTTTCCACGCCCAGCTTGCTCATGCGGAGCTTCGGCTACGTAATGCTGGTAGTTATGTTACAGACCTGTGCGTTCTACGGCTACCTGAGCGGGCTTCCTTATCCCGACTTCATGTCCTTCAGCAGCAGCAACATTACCACCTGCTGCTGGTTTACGCTGAATGTGATAGCCCATCCATTTCTATATGAGGTTTTTAAGCCGGCTGTTCAGGACTTGCGCTGGTACAAACCCGCCATGTGGACCATTATGGGGATCAATCTGCTCGGCGTGCTGCTACATCTGCTGCCGCCCCAGGTGTATGTGTATCTGAACGCCCCCATCAACCGAACCCTGATGATCATGACGTATGTCGGTCTGGGTTGGATGAGTTATTTTAGTTGGCGGGCCTACCGGCGTACGGGTACTGCCTATATGGGATTGTTTATGCTGGTGTTTGCGGGCGATCTCTTCGTGCGACACTTAGTTGATTTCCTGCTAACCCCAAACCCCTCGCTGCTTAAATACTCGTCTCCTACCCAAAACCCACTGTTGCTCATTGGCCTGCTCACCTACCTGATTGTGATGCAGTTCCGGCGCGAGCTGGTCAGCAAACGTCAGATGCAGCAGGAGGTTCGGCAGGCACAGGAGGCTGTCAACGCACTGCGTCGGCAGGAGGTCGAACGCATTGGCCGCGACCTGCACGATCAGGTGGGCAACACCCTTGCTGCCGCCCTGGGCTATCTTAGCCGCCCAGAAGCCAACGCCGACACTGACAAAAGCCGACAGCTTATTCGGACTGCCATCTCCGAAATGCGTTTGCTAAGCCATAACCTCATCAAAGACAACGAACGTTCCCTGACCGAGAAGGTGGAAACGCTGGTGGGCCGGTTCAATGATTTTTCGGTCATCCGGTTTGCCTTTAAAGATCATTCCCAGAACAAAGCAAACCAACTCAGGCCCATTCAGCAACAGAGTATCTACCATATTGTGCAGGAACTGTTTACCAACATAGTCCGGCATTCGGGGGCGAGCCGGGTTTATGTGCAGTTTTTTGGCGACGATCACATGGTGGAAGTGTCGGTTGAAGATAACGGCACGGGTTTCGACTTTGCTACCGCCCGCGCCAATGGCGTTGGCATCCAGAATATGTTTAAACGGGCCGAACTGGCTCAGATTACCCTTCTGTTTGACCCGGCACCCACCGGCACAAGCATCCTCCTCACTATTTATGATGAAGAAGCCTTACCGAACCATCCTGATCGACGACCATCAGCTTTTTAACGACGGCCTGAAACTGATTCTGAACAACTCACCTGACTTTGTAGTGGTGGAGCAGATTTATAACAGTCAATTAGCCTGTGAGGCCTGTAAGCGACACCAACCCGATCTGGTGTTGGTTGATTTCAATATGCCCCATCTGGACGGCTTGGCCATTGTCCGGCAAATTAAGCAACTGCCCTTCTGTTGCCGGATTGTGGTGGTCAGTATGTATGCCGAGCAACCCGAAATTGCCCGATTCAAGGCACTCAATGTGGACGGCTACCTAGCCAAGACCGTTGCGGCCGAGCGGCTGCTACAGTTGCTGGAATGGGTTATGCAGGGCGAGCGCGTGATTGAGACCGATACAATCCCCTGGGAATCGGCGGCCCCGCCCGACCATTTCTGGCTCAACTACCAGCTCACCCGGCGTGAAGTCGAAATTCTAAAGCTGATAAAAGCAGGGAAATCGTCGGAGCAAATGGCTGCCGAGCTTGGCCTAAGCTACCACACCGTGCAGGCTCACCGCCGGAACATCAACCGCAAACTCCCCTTCAAAACTGACAAGGAGTTTTATGATTTTTTGGGTTCACTGGAGGGCGGTCCGACAGGTCGGTGATAGCAATCAAGCACTTTTACCCAATACCGAACCTTTGTGAATGGCCTAACCTACGGCAAAAACGAGCTTGTTTCCACAAAAGACCATTGCACAAATCATTACTCGCTGGCCCGGCCCGGTTTCTCATTGGAAATTGGGCCGGGCCTTTTTTGGGTAGAGACGCGGCATTTTACCCCACCCAACATTAAAAAACTCCCTCATTCAGATTAAAGAAGTGCGGAAATTTTTAATCAAAACTACCCGGTATCGGCTATTTTATATCGAAAAAAAGGGTAAGTTCTTTGGGGTTTGTAAAACCAAACTGCATTCATGCAAACCTCTTCATTTTTTCCTCGGCTTCAGGCCACTCGTTCTGTTCTCTGTTCACTGCGCCCATCTCGTGTAGGCGGCCTGTCCATCAAGACCAAACCGCTTATCTGGTCTGTTCTGTTCATGTTCATGTTCATGGGCGGGGCTTTCAAAGCGCAAGCCTCTCACTACCGCGCCGGGAGCATCACCTGGACCACCGTAACCTCCGACCCTACCAACCGCACCATCCAGTTTCGGATTGCCGTCAGCTACCGAGCCAGTGGTTTTAGTTCAGTGCCGATTGTAACGGGGGCCGTTGTGAGCGATGGCTGGAGGTTTAATTATGGTGACGGAACCACAACCTCCTCTGCTGTTTCCTACACGGTTACGTCCGTTAATGGGCCGGGGGATTATTTCTTTGCCGAAACAACCCTGACAAAGACCTATGCCACCACCGGCGATTTCACGGCTTTCTTCACCAGCGGGGATCGGATCAGTACGTTGCAAAACAACGCAGATGGCAGTTACTATGTGAGTACGATTGCGAAACCCGGATCGGGTAATCGCTCGCCTGTTGCCACCTTACCGCCTGTCGTCAATTTGCCAGCCGCGCAGGCTACTGCCAGTTTGCAGATCAATGCCTTCGATGCCGATAGCGACCCGCTGACCTTTAGCCTGCCCACGTCCACTGAACTGGGTAGTATCGCGTCTTCGTTTTCACAGCCCACTGGGTTCGCTGTGTCGTCGAGCGGCCTCATCACATTCAACACTGTTGGCCGAACCGATGGGCAGTTATACAGTGCCATTGTGAAAGTCTCGGATGGCAAGACCTATATTTTGCTTGACTTTATTATTCAGATTGGCGGCTCGGGCAACCCACCGGCGTTTGTGTATGGCGGTGTTACACCCAATAACGGTGCAGTTATTTCGGTTCTTCCCAACACTGCGGTCACGTTTACGGTGCGGGCCACCGACCCCAATGCAACCGATCAGGTCAGTCTTCAGGCCTATGGGGTACCGTCGGGGGCTACGTTCACCCCTGTGTTACCGGCAAGCGGCACACCAACAGCCTCAACGGTGTTCACCTGGACACCCACCTCGGTGGGGTCAACCCTTATCTCGTTTACGGCTGACGACCCGTCGGGAAATCAGGTTGCCACGACTGTCACAATCGATGCCACGCTTACTCCTATTTCTACTCCTACTCCATCACCTTGTACAATTTTGCCCACCGTCACGCTGGTGTTCAACAATGGCACAGTGGTAGCTGGTGTGAATACGGCTACCATCACCGTTCCGGCCACGCCGGGGCAACAGTTTCAGGTGTTGGGCGGCAGCAGCTTTGAGTTTCTGACAGTGCTGGACCGAATCAACGGCTACGAGATTCGCCAGAAAGACCAGAACAACTCGGGGATCTTTACCGTCAAGCAGTTGGGGCCGTTTAGCATCACCGTGACCGATGCCAACGGCTGCAGCCGGACCGTGCAGGGTATTCTGGCGACTCAATAACAACAGAATGGTGGGGGCTTGTCTGAACTGACATATCCCCACCATTCTAATGCGACTCAACCCAGTATAAATCAAGCCTACCCCTCCGATTTCTTGTAATCCTCAAAAGATCGGAGCGTGATTTCGGGCAGTTTGTCTTTGGCCAATCGTTCTGCTAATACTTTGTAACGAGTGTTTTTAATGGTCTCAAATTTTGCCTGTGCCTCTCCGAATCGTTTTGATAACACGCTCAAATTTTCCAGTTGAGCGGTCGATGGCTTGCCATAATACCCGGCTACTTCGCTGTAGAGTGATCCGATTTTCTCGCGTAATTGCGGTTCAGCTGACCCAACATAATTATCGCCTTTCGTTACAACCAGGGTCTCTTTTAGTGTGTTGAGGTCTTTGATGAGCGGATCAATGATCTTTTTGTATTTAGCATCTTTCTTGAGTTGCTCATCAGCCGCTTTGCTCATGGCTTCCATTTGATCGACCAAATATCCCAACTGCTCCGACAGATCGTACAGTTTCATCGTTACGTCGTATTGCTCCTTACGGTCAGCAACTGTATGAATACTGTTTGGATCTGCCTTGAGCGTCACTACCGATTCGTAGGTATTACTGCCTTTGGTGAGTTTCACTGTATAGCTGCCTTCGGGCAAACGAGGCTGGGTAAGGCCACCAAACATCAGTGTTTTTCCAACGGCTACTTTGGGCGGTTTCAGCCGATAGTTCCAGTCAACAATATTTATTCCCTTTGATTTACCAGGTGCCAGGTCGCCCACTTTCTTACCGGATTCATCGAAGATTTCGAGGGCCATTTTGCCAAACGTATGGCGGTTTTTGAGGTAATAGCTGATCTTGGCGGTTCGGCTGGGGTTGTCACCTACAAATTCACCCGCATCACCTCCTTCCGAAAATCCGGCATCGTCGCGCATGGCCGTTGGCTCCACCTTGAAAAAGTGTAGATCTTTGGCTGCTACTTCGTTGTTGACCTGCCGTAATGGGCTAATATCATCGATGATAATGATGCCGCGTCCGTGGGTAGCAATCACCAGATCGTTTTCTTCGGGTTGAATGACCATGTAATGCACGGCTACTGAGGGCATGTTGGTTTTAAACTGCGACCAGTTCTGCCCCCCATCTACTGTCACGAACAGACCAAATTCAGTGCCCAAAAACAGGAGATTCGGGTTTACCAGGTCTTCACGAATGTGTCGGGCAAATCCTTTTATATCAGGCGTAGCGATAGATTTCCAGGTTTTACCAGCGTCGGTGGTTTTGTATACATACGTACTCATATCACCCGACGAATGACCCTCAAATACCGCATAACAGGTATTTTTGTCGAAATGGCTTGGCTCCAGAAAATAAGCCCAGGTGTTTTTGGGCAGGTTTGGAACGTTGGCTGCTAGGTTTGTCCAGGTTTTACCACCATCGGTAGTGAGCTGTACGTTGCCATCGTCAGTGCCAACCCAGATTATGTTTTCGTCCAGGGGTGACTCGGCTACGGCAAAGATCGTACAGTGATTTTCGGCACCGGAGTTGTCGGTGCTAAGGCCACCAGAGTTTTCCTGTTGCTGTTTGGCAGGATCGTTGGTCGTGAGATCGGGGGAGATTTTGGTCCAACTTTCGCCCATATCGTCGGAACGGTGCAAAAACTGACTGCCCACGTAAAGCCGGTCCGGTTTGTGGGGGCTAGTGTTCAGCGCTGCGTTCCAGTTGAAGCGGAGCTTGGGGTCAGTAGCTGTAGCAAAGGGTTTAATAATCTTGGCCTGCCGACGTTGGGTGTCGTACCGCCAGATGAATTCGGCTCCCTGCATTTCAGAATACACAATATTCCCTTTGGTTGGGTGTGGATATACCCGGAAGCCATCACCTTGCCCGACGCTAAACCAGTCGCGGTTTTCAATGCCGCCGGGGCTTTCCGAAGGGCCATACCACGATCCATTATCCTGCAAACCCCCATAAATTTTGTACGGTTTGGCATTGTCAACCGCCACTTGGTAAAACTGCGAAACGGGTAACCCCTTTACGTGTTCCATTACACTGCCGCCATCGTACGAGCGATAAACGCCCCCATCGGTTCCGGCAAAAATGATGTTCGAATTCGTCCGGTCGAAATGAAAATCGTGAATATCAGAGTGCATGAAGCCCAGCGTTTGGAAGGTTTTACCTCCATCGCGACTGATAGAGCCACTCAGGCCCGCTTTGCAGAGAATACCCGGATTCTTAGGGTCGACTACAATCCGTGAGAAATAAAAGGGACGCACGGCCAGCTCAAAATCACCGTTGGTACGCGACCAGTTCGCCCCTGCATCTTCAGACCGGTACAAACCTTTAGTTTCGGCTTTATCGGACTCAATAACGGCGTACAACCGTTTTGGATTCGAGGGAGCAACTGCCACCGCGATCCGCCCTAACTGGCCACTCGGAAATCCATTGTGGATTTTGTTCCAGGTTTTGCCCGCATCGGTGCTTTTGTACAGGGCCGACTTTGCCCCACCCGAATTGAATGACCAGGCTGTGCGCCGGAATTCCCAAAATGAGGCATAGAGCGTGTTTGGGTCGGTGGGGTCCATAACCAATTCGGAGCAGCCCGTGTTATCGTCTACAAAGAAAATCTTGTTCCAGGTCTTGCCACCATCGGTTGTTTTATACACCCCCCGCTCGGCACTGGCCGACCACAACGCGCCCATAACACCTACATACACGGTATTGGTATTGGTAGGATCAATTTTGATGGAACTGATTCGCTCCGATTTTTCAAGGCCGAGGTTCGTCCAGTTTTGTCCGCCGTCGGTAGTCCGGTAAATACCATCGCCCACCGAAACCGAGTTGCGGGTCCAAGTTTCGCCTGTACCTACCCAAATTACTTGGTCAGGTTGCTTAGGGTCAACGGTTACAGCTCCGATGCTCTGGGCGTGTTTATCAAACAGGGGTTTATAGGTAACACCACCGTCACCGGTTTTCCAAACACCCCCACCTGCTGTTCCAACGTAAATGATTCGGTTATCGGTAGGGTGGCCTTCAAGATCGGTGATGCGCCCCGACATAAGCGCCGGGCCTATGTGCCGCGCCCGTAACGACCCAAACAGTTCATCACCCTTGAGGGGGATGGGGGGCGTTTGCGCGAAGCCAGTGAGGGAGAGTAGAAGTAGAGGTAGTAGAATAGGTTTCATAGCATAAAAGTTTTTAGCCACGGAGTTGCTCAGAGACGCACGGAGTTACACAGAGTTTATTCTAATTTTCTTTGTGTAGTTCCGTGCGTCTCTGCATAACTCCGTGTTATAGCCTTTCCGTTAATTTCCCTCTGGATACGCGAACGTTTTGTCGTCGATGGCAACGTTGGTCTCAATTTTCTCCGCAGTCATCGAAAATACGGCCTGTCCGTTCATTTTCTGGGTGATTGTGAACGGCATAAACAACCCGTTAACCTCCTGATAGTCGCTCATTGATGTTTCCTGAACCATGCCTTTGGCCTGACCTTGCTTGATGGTTGAACGAGTCAGAATGGGAACGTTATCGGCCACGCTGAAGAAGTAATACGTCACGTTTTCTTCCTCTTTACCTTCCACTTTGACCGGTTTGCGGGTCAACTTGATTTTATTACACTCCGTTCCTTCTATGGTCTCTTTGCCCTCGAGCTCAGCTTTGTAGCCTTTGCCTTTGTAGTTGATAAACGGGTCCTGCAGCTGAGCTTCGTCTTTCATATTCTCGCTTTGCTCCGTAGTCATTTTCTCCGGTTTCATGGTCATGAAGTTTGTTGTCCAAGCCGTGGTACCATCAAATGCAGGTTGAATAATCTCTTTGCCCTGAATGTTGATCGCCAGCTTCATCTTGTTTGGCGCTTTCTGGTACATCACTATGGGTAAATCCATACCCTGGGCTTTGGCTTTGCCAGTTGTTTTTACACTAGTCAGAGCCATCCATTTGTCTTTGCCGCCCGTTTGTGCCAGATACTTGTCAATAATCTCGTCAACGGTTTGAGCCTGAGCCGCTACGAAAGAAAAACAAGCCATTGTGGCCACCAGGAAAAGTCGAGTCATTTTCATGAATTCACTGTGTTTAGATTGGTTTTGGGGTAAAGATAAAAGGAGTTGGTGGGCTGCTAATTAACCAATCGGTGACTTTTGTAAGAACGGTTTGTTGGATGGTTAAGTGGGCTATACGGTAAATGGGGTAACAAAGCGAACAGGCATGAAGTATCAGCCTGGTCAACTTAGTTACCCCATCTGCACTAATTAGTATCCTTACTACTGCTGAATTATCCCCTCTACAGTACGTCGACAACCATTGCCCCCCGTCACCGTCAGGCGGAACGGCCCCGTTCGGGTCACGGAGAAGACTCCATTGGCATTGCTATCGACCTGCCGAATCTCGAAGCCGTTTATCCGGTCTATAATAATTAATCGCTCGAAGGACACGCCACCCAGCACCTGGAAAGTAACGCCGGTCAGTGGAGCGGGCAGTGTGATCATGGCTCCCTGCACGCTGGCCCCATTGGGAACCAGAATAGTTACCGTAGGCAAGGGGTTGACTGTCAGGCTGAACGGAGCCGAGGTCACGCTGCAAGCCCCCGATACTACCAGCACATAACGTCCTGCCTGAGCCACTTGTACCCCGCCCAACGTGAGCATGGCTGACGTTTGCCCCCCTACGGGTTGCCCATCCTTGTACCACTGCATCGGCGAACTATCACCGCTTGCCACCACCTGCACATTGGTCTCCGCGCACACCACCGATGAACTGGCGGAGAGCGTTGGAGCGGCAGATGCTCCGCCGAGATCGCTGCTCACGCTGACCGTGGTGGTGGAGAAACAGCCGCTGGCCGGGTTGAGTACCGTAACGGAGTAAGCCCCACCCAGATTGACCGTAGCCACATTACCCGTCGTGCTGACGATGCTCGGACCGGCGAAAGTGTAAGTTCCACCTAGAATGCCAGCCCCCCCCGATGCCGTCAGCGTGACCGCAGGCACCGAACAGGTGATAGTCCCGCTGGCCACCAGCCCCGCCATGGGCGTAACGGTATTGCTGCTGATTGTCGTGCTAGCCGTGCTCGTGCAGCCCGTGGCATCGGTCGCTGTGACCGAATATGTTCCCGACTGACTCACCACAGCGGTGGCCATACTACCGCTTTGGCTCAGGCCCGGCCCCGTAAAGGTATAGGAAGCCCCGCCTGTAGCTGTCAAGGTCAGCGAAGTTTGGAGGCAGGTGAGGGTGCTCGATGGCCCCCCCGTGAGGGTGGCCGTAAACGAGCCCGGCCCGGCATATTCCTCGGCCCCCATGTCCACGCTCGCCCCAACAATCCGGACGTTGCCGGTCACGTCGAGTGCGGGCAGGCTGGTGTTTGCATAAGGCGGGTTGGCTACGGTGGTGCTGGCCGGATCGCCCGCGTCGATGGCCGGTGAGCAGGCATTCAAGCCCACGCCGGTAGTACTGGCAAAGGGTGAGAGGCTGGTAGTGAAGTTATTGCCCCCATCGGTGTAGTCCGTTACCGAGGGGTCAAACAAACTGTACCGAGCCACCACCGTACTGCTGCCCACATTCCTGATGGGTTGGCCAACGCCATTGCCAAACAGAATCGAGTTGTTCAGGATGAAGCTATTACTGTTGTTTATGATTGCCTGGGCTTTGCCTGCTCCGCCTGTGTTGTTTCTGAATGAGCTGTTCGTCACTGTGGCCGTCCCGCCTGACGTAGCGATGGCTCCGCCATTTCCGCCCCCAGCACTATTTCCCACAAATGCGCAGTTGGTAATGTTGGGGCTGCTGTTGTGAAAATTAACGGCTCCACCCACCGAACTTTCATTACTGGTAAAGAAGCAGTTGGTAATAACCGGATTAGGTGAGTAGCTCTCCAGCGCACCGCCATAGCCTGGTGTGGTATTGCCAATAAACGCGCAGTCGCTCAACACGAGTTGGGCACTACCCGCACTGAAGATAGCCCCACCGTCGGAACTACCACCCGACGTTCGATTCGAGTGGAACACACAATTGGTTAGGGTCAGACTACCGGCATTATAAACGGCCCCACCCCGTGTGTCGGGTGCTGTTGCGCCCGTCGCGTGGCCGTCGGCTAAGGTGAAGCCGTCGAAGCTGATCAATTGGTTGGCATCAATCGTGAAAAGCCGGTAGTCTCCCCCCGTGTTTCGGCGGATGGTGAGGTTGGCGGCTCCCGGTCCCAGGAACACAATGGATTTGGTGATTGCGGGCAGTACACCCGCCAGATTGATGGTGCCGCTTGCCGTAACGGTAATGGTAAACGGCCCCGGGCAGGTGGTGGCCATCACATCGAGCATGGCTTGCCGCAGGGTGTTGGGGCCGCTGTCGGCGGTGCTGGTGACGGTGAGGGTCGCCGTTGGGGTAAGACTACCCGAAGCCACGGTAAACGACCCGCCGTTGAGGTTCTGGATTACCCCGCCGTTGAAACTGATGCCGCTGTTGCCGGTTGAGTTCTCGATGATGGTGCCGGTGTTGGAGAACGATTTGGGGCTGCTTGCAACTCCCGCGATAATGACCCCATTGCCGAGGCTATTGATGAGGCCAGGAGCCGGATTGATACACCCCCCGCCCTGATTGTCGAACATACCGTCGTTCTCAATGGAACTCGTCAGACTGGTGCCGAAGGTGATAGTAGCCGAGTTGACAAAGCTGGCCGATACGCCCGTAGACACGACTCCATTATACAAACCTGCAAAACGGGTGCGGTCGATGGTGATGGAGCCGCCCGCCGTGTTGGTAAACGACCCGGAGTTCAACAGTCCATTAGAACCTATCGTTGCCGACGATCCGATGGTGATGGCTCCCGAATTAATAAAGCCGGTTCCTGTGCTCGAATTGTTTAAACCAACATCGGTGGTCCGGTCGATGGCGATGAAGCCATCCGCCAGATTCCTGAATGACCCGAAGTTCCACAACCCTTGACCATCTACCTCGGCTATGCCGCCAATCACAATGGTGGACGAGTTGACAAAGCTGCTGCTCGCACTGCTATTCCACAAGGCCCTACCTGTGGTCCGGTCTAGGGTGATGTACCCCCCGGCGGTGTTGCTGAACGTTGCTCCGTCAACATTCGCCAACCCATACAGACCGGGACTGCTCACGGCCCCCATGACGAGCGTACCTGAGTTGACAAAGCTGGTGCCCGTCGTTGTATTGAGCAAGCCATAGGGATAGGCCCGGTCGATGGTAATTAGCCCACCCGTATGGGTGAATGTACCCGCGTTCCGAAGGCCAACCTGCGCTGCGGTGGCTGTGGGCGAGTTGCCCAGAAACACCTGCCCTTCATTGACCACCGTCCCCTGATTGCGGAAGCGTGCAGTGCCATTCGGCCCCGATTTTGCGCCGTTTACGCTCAGGCTACCCGCGCTGCTGATGGTCAGTGAGGCCCCGCTTTGCACCTCCACTGTGCTGGCCGAGGCCGCATTGCTCAGGATGGGGTAATTGGTGAGCGAG
This sequence comes from Flavobacterium sp. SUN052, assembly GCF_028867935.1. Classification (GTDB taxonomy): domain Bacteria; phylum Bacteroidota; class Bacteroidia; order Flavobacteriales; family Flavobacteriaceae; genus Flavobacterium. The sequence goes on along the minus strand of NZ_JAPQNS010000017.1, from coordinate 69,387 downwards.
GCCGGAATCATCACGTTGTGCGTAGTGGTAGGCACCAGCGTCAAGGACCAGTTGCCCGTTGTGTTCCAGTCGGAATCTACATCGCCCGTCCAGGTGTTGGTGGTTTGGGCCTGCACCGAAACACTGCTCAGAAAGAGCAGCAGAGCTATCAGACCGGTCAGCACCGAGTCATTCCGCCGAAGGCGGTTAAGCAGTAAAGAAAGTAGGGTTGGATTCATAAAGTGTTGAATGAGTTAACAGGGGATTGGAATTGGAGGGCATGGGACATAAAAAGACTGTGCAGTTTGAGCCAGATCCTATGAAAAACGGGCCATTTTCACTGCTGGGCCACAAAATCGCTGGGTGTTTGCCCAAATTGGCTCTTGAAGGAGCGACTGAAGGCCGACGGACTTTCGACCCCTACCTGGTAGGCGGTCTCGGTAGGCGATAACCCGGACCGTACCTATTCTGCGGGAGTACGCCAAAGAATGTTGTAGGGAATCAATTGCGTATTTAGGAGAGCCGCGAATACGTTACTCAGAAATTGGCGATGCTAGTTTGGATACGTAAACGATCGTTTCGGGCACAGATTTATGGGATAAAATAAATTTTTGCCCACTAGGGCTGCGGTAGTAGCAGTAAAAGCCAGTCACTAACAGCATCAGTTAAGATGGGAGGCTGATTGGCACTCAGAAAAGATGCCACAGGGTACGTTTTACAAAGAGCCATCGCCGACGGGATACCGTCAACCGTTCGCCTGTTGATAGGCAGAGTTGAGGCCCCTTGTGGGTGAGGTGAACTTTCTGGATAAATTCCCTATTTACGATGCTATTCTGATGCACTCGGATGTACTCATTCAGGGGTAATTTCGATTCGTAATGCTTAACTGGGTAAGCCGTTATGTGCCGACTTCCGTCTCTCCAGTAAAGCCAGCTATAGCCGTTGTCGCCCCGAATCATAATAAGGTCATGAATGGGTCGGGGATGCCATCCGGTCAGTGGGTCGTTTACACGGATAGTCGGCGATTGTAAGGGGAATTGATAAAAGGTAACAGGGTTGTTGGTTAAGGGTTCCACGGGGTTTTGTTAGTTATTTTTAAGGGAAAGAGATTACCTTATTAGCTTGGCATGGGGCAACAAAAAGACCCTTGCTATTGGGCAAAGGTCTTTTCAGGAACATAAACAGACTGTGCAGCGTGAGCCAAATCTTATGCAAAACGGGCCATTTTCACTGCTGGGCCACAAAATCGCTGGGTGTTTGCCCAAATTGGCTCTTGAAGGAGCGACTAAAGGCCGACGGACTTTCGAACCCTACACGGTAGGCGGTCTCGGTAGGCGATAACCCCGTCCATAGCAACTCGGCGGCCTTTTTCAGGCGATAGCTGCGAATAAAATTTCCAGCCGAAAGTGAGGTAAGAGCCATTAGTTTGCGGTTCAGGTTTCGGCGGCTCATGGCCAGTTCTGAAGCTAGTAAGTCGATATCGAGACTCGGATTGTCGAGATGAATAGCTAAGAAATGGTAGACCCGATCCAGAAATTGCTGTTGCATCGGGTTTAGTTCGCGGTCTGGCGCGACCCGGTCCGACGTTTCGGTGAGGGGCGTGGCAACGGCTCCCAACTGGCGTTGGAAATAGTGTTGCATAGCCTGTTGCCGTTTGAGCAGGTTTTGCAAACGGATGAGAAGTTCGGTGGCCAGAAACGGTTTCACCAGGTAATCGTCAGCCCCAATTTCCAGCCCATCAAGCCGGTCTTCCAGGGCGGCTTTGGCCGTCAGCATCACCACCGGAATATGGTCGGTGTGGGAGTCGGCGCGGAGGGCGCGGCAGAGGTTAAGGCCGTCGAGACGGGGCATCATCCAGTCGGTCACAATCAGGTCGGGCATTTGTTCGAGGGCCATTTCTAGCCCCTGCTGCCCATCGACGGCTTCGAACAGGGTATAGCTGGGGCCTAAAATCCGCCGGATATACGCCCTCATATCGTCGTTGTCTTCAACGATGAGGATGGTTGTACCCGGTGATTGCGTGGTGGTCTCCGTAGCCTGTGGGGACACAGGCCACGGAGTTGAGACAGTCTCCAGCGGCAGCTTCAGCGTAAAGGTGGTTCCGGTGCCAACTACACTGTCAACGCTGATGGTGCCACCGATTAATTTAACCAACTCCTGGACTAGGGCCAATCCAATGCCGGTACCCACCTGATCGGTTTGGGTATGATTGTCGACATCGGCAACCTCCATATGGACCGACCCCGTATGGACGGACCCCTGATAAAAACGGTCGAAGATGTGGGGCAGTTGATCGGGAGCTATACCCACGCCCGAATCGGCCACGGTGAGTGTAAACATCTCCTCTTTATAATGCGCATCTACCCGCACTTGTCCGCCATTGGTCGTGAATTTGAGGGCGTTAGCTACCAGATTAGTCAGGATCGACTGAAGTTTGTCGGGGTCGTAGTTGGCGGATTGGGTAGTTTGGTTCTGCTCCAGGCTCAAGTGGATCTGGCGGCTTTGGGCTAGTGAGTCGAACGAGGACACCCAAAGCCGTATATCGGCCACCAGATCGCCGGGTTGCGGCTGGAGGGGTAATTGGCCAGCTTCGGCTTTGGCCAGGTCGAGAATCTGGTTGATGAGCGTTTGGAGCCGGGTGGCGTTTCGGTACATCAGGCCATAGAGTTCGTCGCCGGGAAACTGTATGATACGGTCGGTGAGGGGGCCAATGAGTAGGGTGAGGGGGGTGCGAAACTCATGGGAGATATTGGTGAAGAAGCGGGTTTTGAGTCCGTTTACTTCGCGCAGGGTGTCCACCTCCATTTTATTCTGCATCAGGGCGTTGGCTGCCGAAATCTGGTCGCGAATATAGTTTTGTATAATGCGGCCCATAACCAAAGAAATGGATACAACCTCAAGGGCTAATACAGCGATAATGATCCGGGCAACTAATCCGCCATAATATATAATATTGAGAAGCCTGAGTTGGGCGAAGAACAACATAGCCGCACAGACCACCATGGGCAACAGAAAATGTAGCGGAGGCCGTAAGCGGGTTTTCCAGGCCAGCACCACCGAGCCGATGAACAGGGAATACGCCAGTAGAAACAGTGCCGAATAGAATTGGGTAATGGTGGCGGTTTGCACCCAAAACGGTAAAAGTGCGCCTATAACTCCTCCTACCACCAGCCCCACCGCCAACCCACGCAACGGTTTGAACAGAGGGCGATTGTCGAGCAAAAAATAAGTCCACAGAGCTAATGAGGCCGGGAATAACCGAATAGACCCGTACAGCAGCCATTCCATGAGCCGGGGGTGGCCCGAGAACAGGATGGGATAGAGACCCACCCGTGCAAAATTGGTTAAATAGAGCAGGAACGAACAGAACGTGTAGAACCGAAAGTGCCGGTCGCGAATGAAAGCGACCAGCACGAAGGTGTTCAAGGTTCGCAGAATAAACAGGCCCAAAAACAACCAAAGGGCCACGGATAGGCTACGTCCGGTGGTCAGATTATGATATTCTTCCCAAATCACCACCTCGCCTAACATAGTCAGGCTGCTTTCGATTCGGATATAGGCCGTAACGGTGGTTCCAGTGGGAATGGTAATGGGGAAAAGAGGGGTCATTTCCACAATACCCCGGTTGGGGTAGGCGCGTTTAAGGCCCCCTTTCTGATGGTCGATGTGTCCGTCGGGATGCTCCAGATACAGGTCAGCGTAGTCGATATTGAAGCTGTCGAATAACTGGATATGCCACTTTTGGTGTTGGCTCCGGTTGGTGAGTTGCACACGATACCAAACGGCGCTCTCGGTGAACCCGAAATGAAAGTCATTGGCTGTACTTTGCTTAAAGTCAGTACGTTGCTGAACTTGTTCGATGGTAAGTTGGGCGGTTTTGTCTTCCAGAATCTCGGTTTGCATTCCCACGGGAATACGCTTCGTGGAGTCCTCCAGAACAACTTGCGAAAAAGCAAGCAACGGACTGAGGAATAGACAGCAATACAAAACAGTTCGGCTATACATAAACACGGTAGGGTAGGGAGCAATCTACAGCAAAACTAACCAAAAGGTTATTTTCTAAGGCATGACACGTGCAAGAGCTGTCGCAAGAAACAGAACTGCCAAAAGAGAACAGAAATAAACGGGAATCAGCATCTGGTTGAGAGGTGAATTTGGGTTGGAGCTGAAATGAGTCATCTGTAAAAATAGAGGGTTTATACCGGCGATTTAGGGGTTCATCCAAATTTCGTGGTCAGTACAGGTTAGGGATACTAAGTTTGTAGCGGTGGGGTGAAATGATCACCCGAAAGGCTTATCAACCAAAAAAAAATCATCTTAATAAGAAGACCGCAAGTAGGTTACGTTTTGATGAGCCGATATTTGTTGCGACGAATAAATGTCCTTAGTGTTGACAGAATAATATCCCGAAATCAATTGATTTTATGCATTAAAATGGGATAAAACACCTAAATAGTAGTAGGACAAAAAGAATATTCGGTAGGCGAGTGTTATTTCATGGAAACTATAAACTTATTAAAAGTTTCCTGAGTTTCTGTCTCTAAAGTGCCTTTTTAATGAAAGAAAAGATTTTAGAGGAAGCAGAAAGGTTGTTTTGGAAGTACGGGGTTCGGTCGATCACAATGGACGACATTGCCCGGCGTTTGGCTATTTCCAAGAAAACCATCTATCAGCATTTTACAGATAAAGAAGATATTCTGATGCAGGTGACGCTTTACCGCCTAAGCCGCGATCAGGTAATGATTTCTTGTGCTGCCGTTGAGGCTGAAACACCCATTCATGAAGTGTTAGCCATGCTGGATGAGATGCGAAAGAACGTAGATAAGATGAATCCGACCCTCATGATGGACATCAAACGCTACTACCCCAAAGCGTGGAGTCTATACATGAAATTTAAGGAAGATTACATCATGCGAGAGATGGTAGACAATATTCGGAGGGGGATAAACGACGGATACTTTAGGGCTGATATAAATCCTGAGATTTTGGCTCGCATGCGCGTAGAACAGGTCGAGATGGCGTTTGAAATGTCAGCCTTTGCTAACAACACCCAGGATATGATGGCGATTCAGCATGAGCTTACCCATCACTTTGTACGAGGATTACTTACCGAGAAAGGTTTTACAATTTACAACCAGTGCAATAATTCTACCATACAACATGAATTACCTAAATAATGCCAGGTGGGGCCTGTTTCTGCTGCTTTTTCTGGCAGGACGATCAAGCTTCGCCCAAACAAAACAATCGTTTTCGCTTACGGAAGCTATTCAGTTTGCGACCGATAAAAATCTCAACGTTCAAAGCTCGCGCCTGGATGCCGTGAGTGCCGAAGCCCGGATTCGGGAAGTGAAGTCGGTAACGCTACCGCAGGTAAGCGTAGGAAGCCTGCTGACGTACAATGCGATTATTCAGAAGTTTATTCTGCCTGCTGGTGGTTTCGGAGGAGGAACTTCATCGACCGCTACAAGCGGTAATCAGCCGGAAAATGCCGCTGTAACGGCTATTCCGTTTGGGGTGAATTTTACGGGAAGCGCTCAGGCAACCGTAAATCAGCTGCTATTTGATGCCTCGTACAAAATTGGACTCAAAGCTGCCTCTACACTGCGCGAGTTGAGTCAGAAAAACACAACAGCCTCAAAAATCAACGTAGCTGAGCAAGTTGCCAAAGCGTATTACAACGTCCTGGTAAGCGAAGAACGTATCAAACTGCTGGACTATAACATTGGCCGAATCGATACGCTGTTCAAAGAGACTCAGGCGCTTAACAAGCAGGGATTTGTGGAAAAAATTGACGTGGATCGGCTTGAAGTTCAAGCCAACAATTTGAAGGCTGAACGCCAGAATGTGCAGAATCTCGTTGGTCTGAGTTACTACCTGCTGAAGTTTCAGATGGGTTTGGGTATCAACGACGAAATCGTGCTAACCGACAAAATCCAGGAAATCAACATTGACGAACTGGAGCGGTCCGTAGCTTTTGTTTCCCCCGTTGATTACACGCAACGAGTTGAGTTTTCGGTTTTGCAAAGTCAGATTCAACTGGCCGATTTAGATTTTCAGAATATTAGTAAGCTGTATTTTCCCCGCTTGCTGGCATCCGCAACGTATGGCCACAATAACGGTCGCAATAGCTTAGGCGATCTGTTCTCAACCAAGTGGTTCAACTCCGCTACGGTAAACCTTCAGGTTCAGGTGCCTGTTTTTGACGGCTTCCAGAAGCGGTATGCGGCTCAACAAAAGAAAATTGCTCTCGACAAAGCCCGGCTTGGCAGCGATCTGCTACGCAATTCAATCGACTTACAGGTAAAGCAGTCGCAGATTACAATTCAGAACAGTTTACAAACCCTGCGTACTCAGAAACGCAACCTCGATCTGGCCCAGGAAATCCTGCGCGTTACCCGAATCAAATACAAAGAGGGCGTTGGCTCCAACATTGAGGTGTTGAATGCCGAAACGTCATCGCGCGAGGCCCAGACGAACTACTTCGCATCGCTGCTCGATTTTATGCTTTCCAAAGTTGACCTCGACAAAGCATCTGGCAAACTCTACTACGGACAGAGCCAAAACTAAATAAACCACATTCTCCCTACAGAAATTTTTATGAAGATCTATTATATACTTGGATTAGCCGCAACCTTACTGACTGCCTGCTCGGGTGAGAAAAAAAATGATCTTGCCAGCAAGCAGGAAGAGCTGGCCAAACTGAAAGGCGAGCAAGCCGAACTAATGACCAAAATCAAAGCGCTGGAAGGTGAGGTCGGTAAACTCGACCCGAAAAAGAAAGAAGAAGCGCGGGTGAAAGACGTTGTGGTGTCGCCCCTGGCAGCTACTACATTTAAGCGGTACGTGGAATTACAGGGTACTATCGATGCCAAAAACAACGTGCAGGTTTCGCCTAAATCGGGTGGTGCTGTCACAGCGGTTTATGTTGTTGAAGGCTCATCGGTGAAGGCGGGGCAGTTGCTGGCCCGGATCGATGACCAGATTCTGCGGACGTCGGTGGAGGAAATCAAAACGCAGTTAGCGCTTGCCAACACGGTTTACGAGAAACAGTCGAACCTGTGGAAACAGCAAATTGGTACCGAGATTCAATATCTCCAGGCCAAGAACAACAAAGAGTCGCTGGAACGCCGGTTAGCCACTGTGAACTCGCAGTTGAGCCAGTCGAACGTAACAGCCCCAATTTCGGGTGTGGTTGAAAAAGTGTTTGCCAAAGTTGGTTCAACCGCTGGACCAGGGGTGCCCATGTTTCAGGTGGTGAACCTCTCGCAACTGAAAGTGATGGCTAAAGTGGCAGATACCTACGCGGGCAGTGTTCGTAAAGGTGACGAAGTAATTGTGCGATTCCCGGACATCAACAGAGACCTGAAAACGCGCATCAACTTCGTATCGACCACGGTTGATCCATTGAGCCGGACGTTTACGATTGAGGCTCCGCTACCATCGGATAATGCATTGAAGCCCAATATGCTGGCTCAGATTAAGATTAATGATCTGAACAGATCAAACGCGCTGGTGATCAACCAAAACCTGATTCAAAATACCGAAACAGGACAATTGGTGTACGTAGCCGTAAATGAAGGTGGTAAGAAAATAGCGAAGTCGCGGAAGGTAACAACCGGATCAAGCTACGGGGGACAGATCGAAATTGTGGCGGGCCTACGAGCTGGGGACCAGTTGGTAACGCAGGGGTATCAGGAATTGACTGACGGAACACCTATCAACTTTTAGTTATGAAAGCAGAACACATAAAAACCCTGGGCTTCACGAACTGGTGCGTGGAGAACCGAACGGCCATTTACATCTTCACGTTCATTATCACGCTGGGCGGTTTGCTGGTGTATAATAACCTGCCCAAAGAGCAGTTTCCAGAGATTAAAGTGCCGACGATTATCGTGCAAACGGTTTACTTCGGTACGGCCCCAGCCGACATTGAGAATACGATTAACAAGCCCATTGAGAAACAGATCAAATCTATTTCGGGGGTTAAACGGGTAAAATCGAATGCTTTACAGGACTTTTCGCTGATCACCGTCGAGTTCAATCCTGATGTGCCAACGGCAGACGCCCTGCAAAAAGTGCGCGATGCCATTGATAAAGCGAAGCGGGACTTACCCCAGAAGATGGATGATGGTCCAACCGCGCAGGACGTGAACTTCTCGGAGTTTCCGATCATGAACATCAACCTGGCGGGTAACTTCTCGCTGAATCAGTTGAAGACGTATGCCGAGGATATGCAGGATGCCATTGAGGCTATGCCTGAAATCAGCCGGGTAGATATTCTGGGTGCCCTGAAGCGTGAGATTCAGATTAATGTGGATCTGCCCCGGATGCAGTCGTCGGGTCTGGCCTTTTTCGATATTCAACAGGCCGTTCAGGGTGAAAACGTGAACGTGTCAGGTGGTGACCTGAACATCGACGGTGTACGGCGAACACTTCGAGTGAAAGGGGAGTTTTCGGACGTTCAGGCGCTACAAAACCTGCAAATCCGCACGGCTACCGGCGCTACTATTCGCTTAGGCGACGTGGCCGACGTGCGCGATGCCTTTGAAGAGCAGCAGGATTTTGCCCGTCTGAGCGGCAAATCGGTTGTTACGCTGAACGTCATAAAGCGTTCGGGGGCTAACCTGATTGCTGCCGCCGACCGAATTGAAAAAACCATTGACGAATACAAAGAGGATCGCTTCCCACAGGGCTTAACAGTTACGGTAACTGCCGACCAATCGGAGCGCACAAGGGCCGAACTGAATGACCTGATTAACACGGTAGTACTTGGTTTTATCTTCGTGGTATTGGTGTTGATGTTCTTTATGGGTATCCGCGATGCCATTTTCGTTGGCCTTTCAGTGCCACTGTCGGCCTTGTTGGCCTTTGTGCTGATGCCCATTATTGGGCCAGCCGTTGGTGCTGAGTTCACGCTGAACACGATGGTGCTGTTTGCCTTTTTGCTTGGTTTAGGTCTGGTGGTCGATGATGCCATTGTGGTTATCGAGAATACCCACCGGCTTTTCAATCAGCACAAAGATTGGGATATAAAGCAGGCCGTAAAGGCAGCAGCGGGCGAAGTGTTTGCGCCGGTAGTATCGGGTACACTCACGACCATTGCGCCGTTCTTCCCGTTGTTATTCTGGCCCGGTATTGTGGGTGAGTTTATGAAATTTTTGCCCCTCACACTTATTTTGACCTTGTTTGCGTCGCTGTTTGTGGCCTACGTAATGAATCCGGTTTTTGCCGTTTCGTTTATGAAACGCCACGAGGAGGAACATGGCGACGGCTCCGACACGAGTTTCGATACTATCAAACGGCCACTGATTATCATGACAGTACTGGCTGGTGTTGGTTACGTGATCGACCGGGGCATTGGCAATCTGTTTGTGTTGTTCATCGCGCTCTACGTATTCAATCACTACATTCTGACTCCCCGGATTATCGTACCGTTCCAGGATAAATGGTTACCCAAACTGATGCGGGGCTACCGGAAGGTAATTTCGTGGATTCTGGTTGGATGGAGGCCGGTAATTGCCATTGCCAGCATGTTTGTGTTGTTGATCGGCACATTCGTACTGATGGGTATTGCCAAGCCTAAAGTGATTTTCTTCCCTAGTGGTGATCCTGACTACGTGTATGTATATAACGTACTGCCCGTTGGGACCGATGCCACCGTAACCGACTCCATCACAAGGGTGGTTGAAGAACGGGTATTTAAGGTTCTGAAAGACGAGAAAGCCGAAAGTATGGTGAACTCGGTGATTGCTAACGTGGGCAAAAACGCGGGCGACCCCATGAACCCCGACCGGAACGCTACCCCTCAGAAATCGAAAGTGACGGTGGCCTTCGTAAAAGGACAGGATCGGGGTGGCCGTTCGTCGCTCGAAATTCTGGAAAAGATTCGGACAGCTGTACAGGGGATTCCTGGGGCAGAAATTTCGGTGGAACGCGAAGCAATGGGACCACCAACGGGTAAGCCTATCTCTATTGAGATTGCCGGTGAGGAATTTGCCGAGTTGACGAAGCTGGAGAAAGATATCCGGCAGCGGATTCAACAGGCAGGTATCGAAGGGATTGACCAGCTGAAGTCGGATTTGATCACGAACAAGCCCGAAATCACGATCAATATCAACAAGGACAAGGCCCAGCGCGAAGGCATTTCTGCCCAGCAAATTGCGTTTGCGATTCGCACAGCCTTGTTTGGCTCCGAAATCTCAAAATTCCGTGACGCTAAAGACGAGTACCCGATTATGGTGCGCCTGAAGCAGAACGACCGCAGCCAGATTGAGCAGTTGTTGAGTTTGAACATCGTTTATCGCGATATGAACTCCGGCGGACAGTTGCGGCAGGTGCCGATCTCGGCTGTAGCTGACATCAACTACTCGACTACGTTTAACCAAATCAACCGGAAAAATCAGGAGCGGGTAGTTACGCTGGGGTCCGACATTGTGCCGGGTGCTAACGCCAACATTATCAACGGGCAAATTCAGCAGGTGATCAACCAGATGGAAATTCCTAATGGATACTCGGTGAAGTTGGGTGGTGAACAAGAAGATCAACAGGAGTCAGCCGACTTCCTGGTGATGGCCTTCGGCATTGCTATGTTGATGATCTACCTGATTTTGGCCACGCAGTTTAACTCGGTAGTAAAACCAATTATTATCTTCGTAACCATTCTCTTATCGCTAATTGGGGTATTGCTTGGCTTTATCCTAACCGGCAAAACCTTCTCGATTCTAATGTCGGGTGTGGGTATTATTTCGCTGGCTGGTATCGTGGTGAAAAACGGTATCCTGCTCATCGAGTTCATTGATGAGTTGCGTGGCCGGGGTGTACCCCTCCGTGAGGCCATCATCGACGGTGGATCAACTCGTTTAACACCCGTGTTGCTCACGGCATCGGCAGCCGTACTAGGCCTTATTCCGCTGGCAACCGGTCTTACAGTTGACTTCGTTGGTTTGTTCCGCGACCTCGCTCCCAACATCATTGTGGGGGGAGACAGCGCCGTATTCTGGAACATCCTGGCCTGGACAATTATCTATGGTCTGACGTTCTCCACTATTCTGACACTCGTGATTGTGCCTTGTATGTACTGGGTAAACGAGCGCATTCGTATGAAGTGGTTTGGTAAGAAAGACCCTGCGCTTGAAATGATGAAGCGCGAGCGCGAAGCTGAATTAGTATAAATTGGTGAACAGTGAACAATAGACAATGGATGCTGGGAAACTGGCATCCATTGTCTGTTTGGGTAAAGGTTAGGGAACCTATATTTACCTGTTGAACTAATAGTGCATCCATTGTGGCAAAAGACTTGTTTCATGAGGCTGTAAAAATCGCTCTTCAAAAATAGGGTTGGTAAATCACGCACGATCCGTATTATCTGGAGGCATTAGGAACAGATATTCAAATCGACCTTGGTGCTGAGAAACTCATTGGAGCGCAACGAGACAAAGAATATATAGCTGTGGAAGTGAAAAGCTTTATTGGACCATCGTTGGTTTATGATTTTCACCTGGCGCTAGGGCAATACATGAACTATGTTCGGGGGTTGAGAAAAGTAGATCCTGAAAGAGCATTATTTCTGGCCGTCCCGGAAGGAGCTTACATTTCGTTTTTTACGAAAACAGATGTAAGCGATGCCGTAAAGGAGTTTAGTCTTAATTTACTGGTTTACAATGATTATAAACAGATAATTGTAAACTGGTCGAAAGCTGAGGACAATGAAATCTAAACAGAAACGGTACCAGCAAATTTTGCTAGACCTACTCCAGCAATGGGCTTCCTATACTCCAGTAAATCTGAGCGAAGCAGAGGGACTAGTAATAGCTGATCTACAGCGTGGCCATTTTCAATTAGTTCGGATCGGCTGGCGGGGCGATGCCTTTGTCCACAATACCATTTTCCATTTCGATCTTAAAGCCGATGGTAAAATATGGATACAAGCTAACTGGACAGATGTAGATATTGCAGCCGATCTTGTTAGCCGAGGGGTACAGAAGAATGATATTGTTCTGGGCTTCCAGCCTCCTTGTTACCGCCAGTATTCGGGTTATGCCATTGCGTAAGGAGTAAAATTCAATCTAAAAACCTCACTTGTTCGGCTGAACCCGAAAAATCTATGAACCGCATTCTGTTTTTTATTCTCATCGGCGTCTTGTTTCTGCTGGTGGACTGGTACGTGTATCAGGCTATTCGGACAGTCAGTCGGAATTTGTCGGAGGAAACTCAGCGCATAATTACCCTGATTTACTGGGGATTCACGGCGCTGTCGGTGGGGCTCTTTCTGTTTATGCAGTTGTCGCCCCCCGACCTGCTGGACCGGCACACGCGGACGTTTTTGTATGCAGGGATCATTATCCCTTATTTCTCAAAAGTCTTCGCTGTTCTGTTCATCCTGATCGATGACATCGGGCGGTTTGGGCGGTGGGTTATTTCGCTCTTTTACGAACCTGAGGTTCAGAAAACGGCCAACGACACGGTCCGCACCGATATTCCCAAAACGGATAGTATCCCGCGCTCAGAGTTTCTGATGAAAACGGCGCTGGTAGCGGGGGCCATTCCATTGGTTGGTTTTTCGTGGGGTATTTTGTCGGGAGCGCACGATTATCGCGTTCGGCGGATGAAGCTGGCTCTGAAAAATCTGCCGTCTGGTTTCGAAGGTATGCGAATCGCGCAACTGTCAGACATTCACTCGGGCTCGTTTTTTAACAAAACAGCGGTGAAAGGCGGTGTAGAGATGCTGCTGAAAGAAAAGCCCGACATGATTTTTTTTACGGGCGATCTGGTCAACAACACAGCTGATGAAGTGCAGGATTATATCGAGATTTTCCGGCACGTAAAAGCGCCATTGGGCGTGTTCTCGACTTTGGGAAATCACGACTACGGCGATTATGTACAGTGGCCAAGCCAACAGGCGAAACGCCAAAATCTGGATAATCTGAAAGCGGCTCATAAGCTGCTCGGCTGGAATCTAATGCTGGACGAAAACCGGATTTTTACGCAAAATGGCGACAAAATTGCGTTGATTGGCATCGAAAACTGGGGAGCTGGTGAGCGGTGGCCCAAATACGGTGACCTGGCCAAGGCCTATAAAGGAACCGAAGAATACCCGGTCAAATTACTCCTCTCGCACGACCCCAGCCATTGGGATGCGCAGGTACGCCCGAAGTTCCCCGACATCGACGCGATGTTTGCAGGCCACACCCACGGCATGCAGTTCGGTGTAGAAATTGGCGGTTTCAAGTGGAGTCCCTCGCAATATGTATATAAGCAGTGGGCTGGGTTGTATCAGCAAGATGGGCAACAGTTGTACGTGAACCGGGGGTACGGATATTTGGGTTATCCGGGGCGTGTCGGAATTTTACCCGAGATCACTATTTTTGAGTTGACAAGAGCGGTTTAAGTTAAAACCAACTGAGTCAACACGTCGTTACCATCCAAACATAAACCAAGCTATTAGTACAATGAAAATTATTTTTATTTCACTGATTTCGCTTCTGCTGTCGATTCTGGCCCCGACAAAACCCGAACAGCCTGATGTGGCAACTATTCCTGTTTGCCATAGCAATACTATGGCGGAAATGGCTGCCGATCCGGCATTTGCCATGCTACACGCAAACCCGCTGCCATTTACATACAAAGGTGCTGGCGAGATGATCAAGTTTTCGACACCTGATGGACAATCGGCCAACGGATTTCTTTTGAAAGCTAAAAAGCCATCTGACAAGTGGTTGCTGGTTTATCAGGAATGGTGGGGCTTGAATGACAACATCAAGCAGCAAGCCGAAGCATTTTATAATGATCTGGACAATGTAAACGTACTGGCCGTGGACATGTACGACGGTAAAGTAGCAACCCAGCGCGAAGATGCTATGAAATACATGCAGGGAGCAACCGGTGAGCGGAACACGGCAATTATGAAAGGTGCTATTGCTTACGCTGGTCCTAAAGCACAATTTGGATCGGTGGGCTGGTGTTTCGGTGGTATGTTGTCGTTGCAGTCGGCTATGCTGGAAGGCAAGCAGGCTAAAGGCTGTGTGATGTACTATGGTCGGCCGGAACAGGATGTCGCCAAACTTAAAGGTCTCGAAACCGACGTATTGGGTATTTTTGGCAGCCGCGACAAAGGAATCACCCCTGAGTCGGTAGCTAAGTTCGAAGAGAACATGAAAACGGCTGGCGAGAAAGTCGAAATCAAAATGTATGATGCCGACCACGGTTTTGCTAATCCCAGCAACCCGATCTACGACAAAACAGCTTCTGAAGATGCCTACAAACGGGCGTTGAGCTATTTGAAGAGCCGACTGAAGGCTTAGTTAGTAGCCATTAGACGCTGGATATTAGACACCGGGCGAGAAGACAGTAACGGTTTTTAGTCCAATATCCAGTATCGAATAAAAATCAACCATTCCGATTAAACCATTGTTATAGTGGTGAGTCTAACAAAATAAAACGTTCAGATTCAATACGCCATGAAAGCAAAACCGATTAAACAAGGGCTAGTTGGCCTTGTATTAGGGCTTGTACTAGTGAGTTGTGGACCAGCATATTACGGTGTCAACACGGGTTACGGTCCTAATTATCGATATTATGACCGGCCGTATGGATATTATCGTCGTCCACCGGTGATTGTAACACCTCCACCGCGTGTCGTTTACCGGAATAACTACCGGCATTACCGATCTGCACCGCCCGCTTATGGTCGGCGATACAGGAGCGAGAGTTACAGCAGCAGGAACAGAAGCTATGGAAGTAGAGGTGGACACAGAGGTCCACGGTAATAAAAATAGAAGGGAGTTACGATCAGTCGTAACTCCCTTCTATTTTGGGGTAATTAGAAGCCCGCTGCCTGCCCGTCCTTTCGTGATTCGGTAGCACCGTGGTAGACCTTATTCTTGGCGTCGTACATGATAGCCTGATAGCCACCGTATCCGCCCAGTCCATAGCCAATCCGGTGGCCTTTTTGCATTAGGCCGCGAATCGTTTCATAGGGATAACCCGATTCCAGCGAGATAGTGCCGACGCCTTGCCCTTTCTCACCTGTTGGCTCCGACGACCCATCGTGGTCAATTCGGGGAGCGTCACCAGCCTCTTGTGGGTTCATGCCAAAGTCGATCATGTTCATCACAATCTGCGTATGTCCCAGTGGCTGAAAACCACCGCCCATAACGCCAAAACTCATAAACGGCTCGCCATCTTTCGTGATGAAAGCCGGAATAATGGTGTGAAATGGCCGTTTGTGGGGAGCATACGTGTTGTTTTGGCCGTCGATCAGGCTGTACATTTCGCCCCGGTCCTGAAGCGTAAAGCCCAATCCATCGGGTACCATGCCCGAGCCAAAACCCCGATAATTACTTTGAATGAGAGACACCATATTGCCATCGCCATCGGCTACGGTCAAATAAATGGTATCACCTTCTTTTAAAGCTGGGTTGCCCGCGTCTACACTGGCAGCAGCCCGCTCGGTGTTGATCAGGGCACGGCGTTCTGTGGCATACTCTTTAGAAATCAATTCTTTAACAGGAATTTTGGCAAAGGCAGGGTCGGCATAGTACTTGGCCCGATCTTCGAAAACCAATTTTTTTGCCTCAATAAATCGGTGAATATGCTCTGGGCTACCCCAAGGAATTTTCGAGAAATCGTAACCCTCCAGAATATTTAGCATTTGGAGTACGGCGATGCCCTGGCCGTTGGGGGGCAATTCCCACACATCGTACCCCCGGTAGTTTGTCGACACGGGCTCGATCCAATCGGAGGTGTGTTCCGCTAAATCGCGGTAGCTCAGAAAGCCGCCCACTTTTTTCATGAAGCTGTCAATCGTGCGGGCAATGTCGCCTTTGTAAAACGCATCGCGACCACCCTTCGCAATCTTCTCAAGGGTGTTGCCAAGGGCTGGGTTCTTGAAAATTTCTCCCCGTTTTGGTGCAGCTCCGCTTGGGGCATACACATCCATCACATTGGGGTATTTCTTGCCAAATCGGGCAATCATACTTCCCCAGTAGAAAGCAGCCTCGTCGTGAACGGGGTATCCTTCGCGGGCATACCGGATGGCATGCGACAGAATTTCGGGCATTGGAGTTTTGCCAAATCGCTTGTGTAACTCAAACCAGCCGTCTACGCAGCCCGGCACCGACACGGGTAAGGGGCCATCAGACGGAATGTGTGTAAGCCCCCTTTTCTGCAACTCGGCCAGCGTGAGGGCGTAGGGCGACCGGCCGGATGCATTCAGCCCGTATAGCTTTTTGGTTTTGGCATCCCAGACAATCGCGAACAAATCGCCCCCAATACCGTTCACATGAGGTTCCACCAAGCCTTCCATGGCGTTGGCGGCAATGGCGGCATCAATAGCGTTACCACCCTTGCGAAGCACGTCGACAGCAGCCTGTGTCGATAGTGGGTGTGAGGTGCAGGCCATACCATTACGAGCCATTACTACTGTGCGTGTAGCAAACGATTTGCCCGTTAGTCGGTCTTGTGCGCGAGTTGGGCTAATAAGGCAGCAGAACAGTAGTACTGACGGCAATACATGTCGTAGAGTTGGATTCATAATCAGGGGATTTGTTGCTAATAAAACAGAAAAAGGTCAATTTTACCAGTACATTGCTTTGGCCAGGAAATACGTTAATACTGCAAACGACGTAGGAAATGAAAAATAAACTGTTAGTCTTGTTCGCTGTAGCCATGCTGGGCTTATCAGAAGCTCCCGTTAGCGCAGCTGTTGGCACCGAAACGTCGGCAAAGGCCACGGTGAAAGCAAAAGAGGAAACCATTTTCAAGCGTAAACGTAAAGGATACCGCAAGAAGAAAGGGTTTATGTGGGGATTGTTCAGGAAGAACGATTGCGGTTGCCCAAAGCACTGACAAGGTAAGTTCATAAGCCCCCGCCGAATAAGCATTCAGTTGCGCGGGTTATAACCAATACTATTTAGAGTAAACAAAACCGGCAATCATTCACGATTGCCGGTTTTGTTCTTGAATCAGGCTACTTCCTAAACGACTTTAAAAATGGCAACCTACCGCAACGGGGCTCTGCTAAAAACGGCTCTGTTAGTTGGCACGCTCGATGGCCTGGCGGGAATGGCCTTGTATTACCGAGCCACTGGTCGCAATCCAATGGGCGTGTTTCCGTACATTGCCAGTGGCGTTTTGGGGAAGTCAGCTTTTAGTGGCGACCCATCAATGATGATAGCAGGGGTGTTGCTCCACTACTTCATTGCATTTTGCTTCGTGCTGTTTTTCTTCTGGCTATATCCTAGATGGCGTGTGTTACAAAGCAACAAAGTTGTGGTTGGCATACTCTATGGTTTGTTCGTCTGGGTCGTTATGAACCTGCTCGTTGTGCCGCTGTCTAACTCTCCCAAATCACCCTTTAATCCAGTAAGCGCTCTGATCAACGCAGTCGTTTTGATGGTGTCAGTTGGTTTACCCATCTCGTTTATGTGTGCAAAAAATCTGCTTTCCCGTTCGAAATTTATTTCTACATAATAAAAGTTAAAGGTTGAAACTAGGCTCTGATTATCAGATACTTGACTTTAGCCTAGTGGCTCACTCGTTTACCTGAAAACCGAACTTCTGCAACGCCACCTTCGTTCTTAGAGTAACCTATACAACAACACCTTATTTCTTCGTTTTGTAGTTGGTTTTACTTCATAACCAATTGATCGTTACCATGAAAATCAAAGCCATAATTGCCAGTCTGATTGTAGCCGGAACGATGGTCGCCTGTGCGCCTGCCGTTACCGTTCGTTACGATTATGACTCCAAAGTGAACGTCCGCCAATTTGCTACCTACCGCATTGAGGCCGACCGCCAGCGTAACGCTGACCCTATTGTGGGCTCTAACCTGAACCAACGCCGGATTGCCGATGCTCTCGACCAGTCGTTGAAGGGCCGGGGTTACAAGCCCGTCGAAAGTGGAGAAGCCGATCTGATCGTGCGCTTCTTTACCGACTCACGCGACAAGCAGCAGATCCAGTCTAACAACACCATGGGGCCATACGGCTATGGTTGGGGTGGCTGGGGTATGCCCAATCAGGTGTATTCACGTCAGTACGAGGAAAATCGCGTTGTCGTGAACGTGTATGATGCCCGCACGAATGACATTATCTGGCAGGGCTGGGCTACGGGCCAGCTGAACACCCGCAAGAAAGAGCGTGAGCGCGATGCCGCTTTCCGCGAAACGGTGGTGAGCATCATGAAAAACTTCCCTGAAAGTGCTGGAGCGGATTACGGGGCCGCACGCTAAGAATTACTGCGATAGCGGCTCAAATCGCTATTTCGGCAAGTTGGAATGCTAATTGCACAGTCCCCGGTTCAGGTGAGCCGGGGATTTTTTTGGCTGGCCGTTTCGCTAATTTGCAACGTCTATCCATTCGTTATGCCGTCGGCAGGTCGAGGTGTTGTCTGGTCGTTATTGACCGCCATCGTGATCCTACTTTTAGGATTAATGGGCTTGCTATATGTAGCCTACAACCGCGATAAGCAGTACCAGACCGAGATTCAGAACCTCCGTCATAAGATCGCCAAACGAGACGCCCAGATCGAAGAATTACAGAATCAGATTCATCCGCAGGACCCCAAAGCGGATACCAGCTGGACCATTAGCCCCGTTCCCAATGGGCGGTAGCTGGTATTATTTTTGATGCATGATCGTTCATGTGTTCGCACTCGTAGAATTTGTAGCCTCAAAAATCAAGCCACTGCAATATTCCTCATTAGTTGTAATTTCGGCACTTTCTTAAATTACGAAACACACCAGATGATGCAATGCAGGTTGTGCGGGAATGTTGATAATAATCAGCAATATACCTTTCGGGAAATGATGATGGGTACTCGCGAAGAGTTCGACTATTTCCAGTGCGCTAAATGCGAATGTTTGCAAATTGAAACCATTCCGGCCAACCTCGCCGACTACTACCCTAAGGGCTACAATGGATTTGGCGGACCACGCACCGGACTTTTTGAAGGAGTCAAAGGGGCCTTTCGCAAAGCCAGATATGAGGCATCGCTGTTCCCAAATGAAGGTCTTAATCGATTTCTAAAGCCCCTATTGTCGGCCAGTCAATATCAACTTTTGGGTCTACTGAATCTCACTAAAACAACCCAGATTTTAGATGTTGGCTGTGGCTCGGGAGCCTTCCTGTATCCACTTTATGAGCTGGGTATGAACAACGTGCATGGAACTGATCCGTTTGCTGGTCCAATTGAGTATCCAAACGGCTATAGAGTTGAGAAGAAGTTTGTGCAGGAGATGGACGGGCAATGGGACATTATTCTGTTCAATCACTCATTCGAGCACGTTCCTAATCCGTTGGAGACTTTACAGGCAGTTACCCGTTTGCTGGCTCCGGGTGGCGTTTGTATGATCCGAATTC
This sequence comes from Flavobacterium sp. SUN052, assembly GCF_028867935.1. GTDB lineage: Bacteria > Bacteroidota > Bacteroidia > Flavobacteriales > Flavobacteriaceae > Flavobacterium. The sequence continues at coordinate 50,050 of NZ_JAPQNS010000017.1, read as the reverse complement.
CAACGGTGAGTTCGTTTGCCTGGCAGCATTACCGCGAAAACTGGTTTCAACTCGATGCACCCCGCCACCTGTTTCTGCATTCGGTAAAAAGCATGACGCTCCTTGGCGAGCAGACCGGACTGCCGCTCTCCGATGTTATCTACGACTCTGACCGGGCGCAGTTTATCATCAGCGAGAAGTATAAAAAAGACGTTGCCATGTATGAACCGCTGCCAGAACCACAGTCTTTTCTGGGCCGGAAATGGCGTCGATGGGCCTACCAACGCCATGCAAAAGACCTGAACCGGGATAAACAGGGCGATCAGGCCGCTTTCTATTTTAAGAAGTAGCAAAGCTCAAATGTGTGAGCTTTACTCACGTTCTCATTATCCAACCTGTAACACCACCGACTACTCGCACGAGCTGAAAATCACCTGCCAACGCCAAAACCTCCACAACTGTGTTGCCAGGGAGTTCCTGAATGATGGCCGCTCGAGAGTTGGCGGCATCCAGCAAGTCAGTAGGGCGGGGGAGGGGCACCCGTCGGAGCGATTTCTGTGCTGACTCTACCGTGCTATTGGTCACGTAGCCAATTCGTCCATCGGGCAGTTCAACGCGGAGCCATACCGTGGTGCCACCTAACAAGATCATAGCAGAAGAACGGGGAAGTTCCTGCACAACGGGTGCATCGCTGTGGGGAGCCAGCCGCACCAGCGTCCGTGTAGCACTGACTCGTACCGAATCGCCTAAACGCGATTCAGCCAGCGGGTCTTGACGAGCTGGGCCAGTGCCGCGTCGAATGTAAGGCAAGGGATCAACGGCTCCCTCGCCAAACGTATAAATACCAAAATGAAGATGGGGCGATGTTGTACGGGCATTACCTGTGTTGCCCACAAAGCCGATTGTATCGCCTACCGATACGCGCTGTCCATCGGTCACGTTCCACCGGTCGAGATGGGCATAGTATAGGTTTTGGTTGTGGGCATTGTCGGATAGAAACACCACGTTGCCCCCCAGTTGATTGACACCCACGCGGGAAATAACGCCATTGGCTCCGGCCAACGCGGGTGTACCTCGCGGTGCAAAAATATCAACCCCCTCATGGCGTCGTTTGCCTCCATCACGCGGAACACCGAAATAACTGCTAATCTGGCGGCTGTCAAGCCCTTTTACCGGAAAACTTAACACAGGTTCGCGGGTGACTGTAAGAGTATACCGTCCAGAGCGGAGCAATTCAGGTTGAATTCGAATAAGGTGAGTTTGAGTGCGCCGGACATCCCAGTTCAGGATGTTTGTATCAACTTTGGCTGATATGGCCCGGTCGGGCTGATTACGCTCGTCGAGGGCAAATACGTCGATAAAGACTGATGCTTCCTGTTGCCCCTGAACCTCCACCCGGATCACCAGCCGATCGCCCCGCTGGGCACTGACCCGGTACCCAACGGCAAAAGGACGGTTGGCCGCAAAATAGCCACTCTCGCGGTAGGGAACCGATATTTTGATCGAGTCGCGCAGGGCGCGCTCCCCCGCTGCCACCCAATCGCGGCCGAGGGCGGTTCGGTTTAGTTTAGCATCCGTCAGCGAGCGCTCATACTGTTCGTGGGGTGAGGCCGATTGAAATAATCCTCCAGCTGGCCCTGTGCTGGTACAGGCAGCAACTAATGTAATCAGAGCAGCGGCTACTACAACTTGAAAAGAACGTTTCATGGGTGAAAAATTGGGTAACGATGTAAACCCTCTGCTGTTTACGGCCTGTAAGCGGAGGGTTTCATATACATAAAACGAATGGGAGATCCGTTTCGCTATATCAGCAAAACGGGAGATTGGGCAAATGGTTGGCCAGGAACCGCTTATCTTCTTGTGCGGATGCATGTTCTACACTTCATCAGCCGCTTTTACCAGTTCATTGGGGTCGTTGTTGGGTACAGGTGCCATGAGAAGCAACTTTGTCACAGCATTAAACGACAACTACTCATGACACCACAACGTATTCTGTTTGCCACCATGCCGATGGATGGCCACTTTAGCCCCCTCACGGGTCTTGCTGTTCACCTTAGTCAACTTGGCCACGACGTTCGCTGGTACGTCGGTGGTCATTACGGGGATAGCGTTCAGAAATTAGCGCTGCATCATTACCCATTCGTAAAGGCTCAAACGGTTAATCAGGAAAACTTAGAAGCTCTTTTTCCCGAACGTAATCGTATCAAAGGAACCATTGCCCGCCTGCGATTCGACATCAGCCAGGTGTTCCTGCTCCGCGTGCCCGAGTTCATCGACGACCTCAGGAGCATTCACCAGGATTGGGCCTTCGACCTGATTATCCACGATGTGGCCTTTATGGCCGGGCCATTTATTCAACAACTACTTGGCGTGAAAACGGTAGCCATTGGTGTGGTGCCCCTGGCCGAAACCGATGATAATTTACCGCCGTCCGGTCTGGGTATGCAGCCGGCTAAGACTATTGTGGGACGTTGGGGGCAACATCTGCTGCGATACGTAGTGCAGAAAATTATGTTTAAGCCCTGCAATGATCTCTATAACCAACTCCAGATCGATCAGGGTTTAAGGCCCACGTCTGGCTTTCTGTTCGATTCGGCCATTCGCTCAGCTGATGTGTATCTGCAAAGTGGAGTACCGGGTTTTGAGTATCCCCGTAAACGCATAAGCCCCAACATTCGGTTTGTGGGCCCCATGTTACCCCATAGTAGAGGCCAAAAACGACCTTTTGAACAGGCCGCCAAAGCCTTGCAGCATAAAAGGGTAGTGCTGGTGACCCAGGGCACGGTAGAGCGGAATGTAGAAAAGATCCTTGTTCCTACTCTGGAGGCTTTCAAAAACGACCCCGATACGCTGGTAATTGCCACAACAGGTGGTTCGCAAACAGACGAACTACGGGACCGTTTTCCTCAGCCCAATTTTATCATCGAGGAGTTTATTGATTTCAGTTCTGTGATGCCCTACGCCAGTGTTTATGTGACCAACGGGGGCTATGGTGGCGTAATGCTGGCGCTAAAACACAACTTGCCTGTTGTGGCAGCGGGTGTGCACGAGGGTAAAAATGAAATTGCTGCCCGCATCGATTACTGCCGGGTGGGCGTTGATTTGAAGACCGAAACACCCAAGTCGTCCCAGATCCACAAGGCTGTGGAGAGAATTCTGGCTGACAACACCTATCGGCAGCAGGTGCGGAAATTGGGGCGGGAGTTTAGTGCTTACAAAACCAATGAGCTAGCTGTTCAGTACATTAATGAGCTATTGGAAAAACAGCCGATAGCGGTTTTGGCTGCGTAAGTTACGGCTGTTGTCCACTACAATTAAGCGGGCAACAGCCGTAGCTATACTTTTTATCCGACCCACTCTCGCACATCCTCGATTTTTGGCATAGGCACATCGCTCATTTTGAGCTTTTTGCGAACATCACCGAGGTCGTTGAAGAGTTTATTGGGGTTGGCCGCCTTCTAAGCAACCTTAGCTTGTCTTTGAATATGCCGGCGAGAAACTGGTTTTACTTTTCGTTTTTTCAGGAAAGTGCTGAACGCCTGTTTCTCTGCTTCTGGCCACAGTTCATTAATAACAACGACATCTTGATCGTCTAATCTTTTATGATTGACCATATTTGAAGTTTTTAAAATACTGCTGCACTAATCTTGCGGATTCGGGAGTATCAATAAACATTCGATTGCCCGAAAATTGTTTTGCCCCCAGTGTCTGCTTATAATGTTCAACCAGTAAAGTCTTGGAAATAAAAGCGACTATGCCATCATAATTTTTTAAGAAAGCCATTTTGCAGGCAAAGGCAACTAAATTACCAGCGACTCCCCGGTAGAGCTTTTCTTTTCCCTTGTTCAAGAGGGCATTTTCAATAAGATGCATATACACATGGTCTTGATTATCACTGATACTCAATAGACCATGAATAATCGTCAGGTTGTTTAGTGTTGTCAGTTTATAGACTTGGCGGCTCTCGTCTCGAATTTCCTGTTTCCAATCAAACTGCCAGCTTTTCCTCTTGATTTGTTTCAAATCCTGTACTGTCAAGCGAGTAATCTCTGTTTCAAAAACTTCGCCTGTCAACGAATTTTCGATTGAATTAGTGAGTTTGTCAATCTCTACATCCAGAGGAATTGGCAGCATGGAGGCCATTATATAAATCTACAAAAGTTTTTGATAATTTACAACCTAACCAACCCACTCTCTTACTTCCTCGATTTTTGGCATAGGCACGTCGCTCATTTTGAGTTTCTTGCGAACCCCACCAAGGTCGTTGAAGAGTTTGTTGGGATTGGCTGCCTGTAGTTGAGCCACCGTCATAAACCCTAGTTGCTGCACCGCCGGAACCCACTGGGCTGGAACACCAGCCGCTACAAAATCAGCTTCTGTTGATACGTCGGCTTTCTTTTCTGGGCGCATCTGCGGGAAAAACAGGACTTCCTGAATACTTGGCTGATTGGTCATGATCATCGTCAGACGGTCGATGCCTAAACCAACTCCCGCCGTCGGTGGCATACCATATTCAAGAGCCCGCAAAAAGTCCTCGTCCAGTGCCATAGCTTCTTCGTCACCCCGCTTAGCAAGTTCCAACTGCTCTTCGAAGCGTGCCCGCTGATCGAGCGGATCATTGAGTTCGGAATAAGCATTGGCGATTTCTTTGCCGTTGCAGATAGCTTCAAAACGCTCTACCAAACCGGGCTTACTCCGGTGTTTTTTGGTTAGGGGCGACATCTCGACGGGGTAGTCGGTGATGAACGTTGGCTGGATGAGGTTGGGCTCGCAGGCTTCGCCGAATATCTCGTCGATCAGCTTTGATTTGCCCATCGAAGAATCAGTTTTGACGCCCCGGCTTTCAGCCACTTCGCGCAGTGCATCCTCTTCCATTTCCGACACATCGACACCCGTGTATTCCTGAATGGCTTCGAACATGGTCAGGCGTTTCCAGGGCCGTTTAAAGTCGATCACATTTTCTCCAACCGGCACTTTGGTCGTGCCGGTTACGTCGATGGCCACTTTTTCCACCATCTCTTCAATGGTGTCCATCATCCAGTTGTAGTCTTTGTAAGCGACGTAGAATTCCACCTGGGTAAACTCAGGGTTGTGGGTCCGGTCCATACCCTCGTTACGGAAATCCTTGGCGAATTCGAACACGCCATCATAACCGCCCACAATTAACCGCTTCAGATACAGCTCGTTGGCGATGCGCAAATACAGCGTCATGTCGAGCGTGTTGTGGTGCGTGATGAACGGCCGTGCGGCTGCTCCACCATGAATTGGCTGCAAAATTGGTGTTTCAACTTCGAGGTAACCTTTGTCGGTCAGGTACTGCCGGATCGAGTTGACCAGTTTGCTCCGTTTGATAAACGTATCGCGCACGTGTGGATTCACAATCAGGTCCACATACCGTTGCCGATACCGTAATTCGGGATCAGTGAAGGCGTCGTACGTTTCTTTTTCACCCTGCTCGTTGGTAATTTCCTTTACCACGGGCAGCGGCCGCAGCGACTTGGTCAGTAACTTGAATTGCTTTACGTACAATGAGAGTTCACCGGTTTGGGTCGTGAACACGTGGCCTTCAACACCAATGATGTCGCCAATATCCAGCAGCTTCTTAAACACTGTGTTGTACAGAGTTTTGTCGTCGCCGGGGCACAGATCGTCGCGCCGGAAATAAAGTTGCATCCGCCCGGCAGAATCCTGCACTTCGGCAAATGAGGCATTGCCCATAATTCGGAACCCCATCAATCGCCCGGCCATGCGCACCTGTCCGTAGGTGGCATCTGTAGAGAAATCGAGGTGTGATTCGTATCCGCCCTGTGTTTCGGCGCCCGCTTTGTCGGCAAAGGCATCGCGGAGTTGTTGGGTTGAATGAGTAAGGTCGAAGAGTTCGGCGGGGTAAGGGTCAATGCCCATCCGCATAAGTTCTTCGCGTTTATTTCGGCGGAGTAGTTCCTGTTCGCTTAGCATAAATGTCTGACCGCGATTTTCAGGCTTGTTCGTTATTACCTGATAGGCGCGGGGAAAATAGAGCCGCAAAATTAAGGAAAAAGGTTGTAACGCGTGCGGGAAGGTCCCTGACGGGGTTGACGTTTTGGACGTGCCTGTCTATTTACCAATTGTCAGCACGTTGGGCCAATCTGATTCTACAGATGCCGCTTATCCAGACCGGCGGGCAAGCTGTTTGTGATATCCTTTACTTTGCTGACCAACAAGCCAATATCATGAACTGGACCAGCGACCAACAAACCCAACTTCTTGCCCTTATTCACCAGCGCAGCGAACGCGCCGTACTCAACCAGCAACTAAAAAACACGAAGGCCGAACTGGTGAAGCAAGAAGCCATTCAGCAGCATGAATACGAACACCTGTTAAAAGAAGAGAAGGATGTTGACCGGCTGGAGCGGCTGAGTTGGGCTAAGGTGTATTATGATCTTCTGAACCGGCGGGAAGAGCAGTTGACCAAAGAGCAGGCTGAAGCGGAGGCTGCGCTTGTTCGGTACGATGCCCGGCGAGCACAAGTGGCCGACTTAACAACTCGAAAAGCGCAATTGCAGGAACAGCTAAAGGCCTACGAGACGCTCGATGCTACTTACGATGACTTGATTCAACAGAAAACCGGCGCATTACTAATTGAGGATGATACTACAAGCAGGCAATACCGGGATCACATTGAAGCACTGTCGGCAGTCGATAAACAGCTTCACGAACTTAACGAAGCTCACGCAGCTGGCCTGAATGCGTTGAACGAGGTGCAGCGTTTAGTCGACCTGATAGGTGAAGCCCAAAGTTGGGGCACCTGGGATCTTATTGGCGGTTCAACACTGACATCAATGGTCAAGCACGGTAAGCTAGACCAGGTGCGCGATCAGTCGCATCTCGTTAACCGAAGTCTGCAAGCGTTCAAATCGGAGTTTGCTGATGTGCATCTGGCAATGGACGCCGACTGGCAATTCGATCATGGCCTAACCCGATTCGCCGATATATTTTTCGATAACATTTTCACAGACTGGTCGGTGCAGAACCAAATTGGGCAAGCCCAGCAAGATGCCAAATTGCTAGAAAGTAAACTGGTAGCTGCGATCGGGAAACTCAAAACCGAACTAGAAAAAACGGTAATTGATAATCAGAACCGAGCAACTGAACTCCGGAATTTTCTGGAACAAGCCTAAGAGGAATCAGCAGTGATTTGGATGGCGAAGGAGTATTAGAGCCAGCATCTCAAGGATTTGGGCTGTTCCACAAACGTTGGTCCAGAGCAATGTCATCCCCATTTCCAACAATAGAAATGTCTTTGTAGAGTGGATGCCTTGGGTGTAGTAGCACATTGTAAGAAATATCCATTACTGCCGACGGAACGCCTAATCCCATATCAACTGGGTTTTGTAGCCACTCCAGAAACAGCGTTTGAGTCAGCGGTAATGCTGTTGGGTCGGCCCATTGGTCAGGAAGCAGATCGGGGTAAATCCATCGAATTTCCCCATCTGGAATTCGTAACGTAAAAATGCGTAGTCGAGGAAGCTGGTCGTAATGTACCCTAGGGAAATGGACCAGGGTTTCCAGCATCGCTAAGGCTGGCGAAGTAGCTGTATATAGAATGCCAATGCCCGCCGGGTTCCAGCGCCCTCCGGCAATTTCGGCTCCCACAACTGACAAAGGATCATGCCAGTATGGCTCTTTTAAAATACGATAAACGTTCACGTGATCAGTACAAGCCGTTACACAAATACCCCTGCTTCAATGCGGGTAAATACATTGTCAACTAGCTTGCAGCCAGTTACAGTGTCAAGTAGCGACAAAGGGGTTGGGTAAGGCTTGTCTGTATCGGGTTTAGACGTGGTTGGGTCTTCTGCCAGCCTCTTGCGACGAGCTTGAGCCGCTACTGACAAATCAACAGGCCCCTGTTTTGTTCCCATTTCGGTAATTGGTAGTGGCGCGTAGTCGATTTCGGGTGCAGCGAAGCCAACCTCTGGCGTGGCCAGTTCGGCTAGTGGAGTGCGCATCCACGTGTTGAACACTTGTTTCTGATTGTCGAAAACAGCCAGCCCATGCCGAAACAGTTGATCTAGTAACAGCAGCCGTTCCGAAAGAGGTACGGATAAATCACTTTGACGCTGGTTGTACAGGCTACGTTCGGTGATGCCCAGCACCAGCGATATTTCTTTTTTTGTTAGTCCTCCCAGCGCTGCCACTTCATCGACCCGGCTGTGAGGCAGTTTTTGCCTGGCCTGTACGATAAGGTTAGTAGTAGGAAAACCCCAGCCGGTGGGCGACGAAAGCACAGAAGATGTTGCCATAAGAGACTGAAAACTTGCACTAAAATAACTGAAAATATTCAGGTTTGGTTTGTTAAGCTAAGAATTCAGATTTATCATCTTTCCTGACCGTTTATCCTAAAACTCATTGTTAAGCCTATTTGAAATACTACTATTGTGCTATCATTTTGATATTAATTCTAAACCAATGAACGAGAAGAATCTTACCTCTATTTCAGGCTATACCCTCCTGTTAATCGGCTTGCTGCTGATTGTGGGTGCCGTCATGTTTTTAACGCGGAGCGCCGTAGCCCTCGGCGTCGTTTCATTTCTGATTGGTGGCATTCTGCTGGCCGGGTTAGCCGTCATAAATCCCAACGAGGCTGTTGTAACAACCTTTTTTGGCGATTATACCGGCACTATGCGGCAGAACGGCCTTCAGTGGGTAAACCCGTTTTATACCAAGAAGAAAATCAGCCTTCGTGCCCGCAACCTGAATGGGCAAAACCTGAAAGTCAATGACAAAACGGGTAACCCCATCGAGATTGCTGCTGTGGTGGTCTGGCAGGTAGCCGACACGGCCAAAGCTCTGTTTGAAGTGGACGATTACGTGTTGTTTGTGAAGATTCAGTCGGAAGCTGCAGTGCGATTCCTAGCTAACTCGCACGCCTACGATAATAACGAAGACGAAACCGCTGACATCACGCTTCGCGACACAACCGGTAACATCAACGCCGTGCTCGAAGCCGAACTTAACGAACGCCTGTCGCGGGCTGGGGTTTCCATCATCGAAGCACGTATTAGTCACCTGGCTTATGCACCCGAAATTGCCGGAGCCATGCTACAACGCCAACAGGCATCTGCGGTGGTTGCAGCCCGTCGGCAAATTGTGGATGGAGCCGTGGGTATGGTCGAGATGGCACTGGAGCGCCTGGCCGATAAGAATGTGGTGCACCTGGACGAAGAGCGAAAAGCGGCTATGGTTAGCAACTTGCTTGTAGTTTTGTGTGGCGAGAAAAACGTAAGCCCAGTGGTGAATGCGGGATCACTTTATTAATTAACAGTGAACAACGAGCAGTGAGCAATGAACAGTTTGCTGACGCATAAATCACTGGTGCGCCAGTTCACTGCTCGTTGTTCACTGTTCACTGAAAGGTTATGTCTTCAGAAAAAAAAGCATTTGTCCTTCGGATCAATCCCGACACGCTGAAAGAACTCGAACGCTGGGCGCAGGACGAGTTTAGGAGCGTGAACGGGCAAATTGAGTTTATTCTGAGCGAGGCTGTTCGGAAACGGAAAAAGGGCGGTGCTAAAGATAAAGATACAGGAAGCGAAAAGGCAGAGTGAGCCTTACGAAGTGCCCCAACATTCATCCATTTTCCGTCTAAGCATTCCCAATTCCTACTGCTCAGTTTGGTTGTTCATCACTCGCAATAACAGTTTCAGCCGCTTGATATGGCTCGGCTGATCTATTTCTTACTTTCAGGTAATTATACTGATTGATCAGCATCAGGCGGGCGGCTGTATTGTTAATGTCTAACTGCCGTACTGATGCATACTGTCTCAGTTCAGAACCGAACTCGTCGTGCATTTGCGGCCATAAATCGCGGTTAAATTTATCCATTTGATAAAACGTACCGTTGGCGTACACGTAATACACAAAACTATCGTAGTTGTCCTTAAGTACCTCTTCAGTTGATACACCCGGAGCGCCAATCTGAAGTGGCTCCCGTACGTGCCGAAGTCGGCGGTAAACGGTAAATGTACCAGCTGAATATTCCTCGAGAAAAACCGGCCGCTTTAGTGTTTTCCGCACGGGGAAATCTACGGCACTAAACTGTCGTAACGCATTGCTGGCATCATCAAAATACGAAAAGCGATCAATCTGATATGCAGAGTATGCTTTAATTGTGCCGTTTTTGCGCAACTGAACAATCTCTGCCTTCCAGTTGTAGCTGAGTTCGCCCGCAATCTGAGTGCCATTTGTGAGTACAATCTGACCCGTACTCCAGGTCGGATTATGCGAAGCTGCTACAAGCAAATGGGTCGCTACCAGTCCCATCATAGCTGTTAATAACCAAGTTTTCATATCGTTGAGTTGTTTACCTATTCAGTTGTATTGAGGCAACTGACTGAAATAACTGTGCCGAGCATGGAACCACATAATTGGCTTTTGCCGAATCGTACCAGATTATGCCCGATCAGCTTGACCAATGCTCCTTTTGCTTACTTTTTGACCAGATACAAGGAGTGATAATCTTATTTACCCGTACCAGGCTTCTAATAAGTGCTCAATACTTGGGGCTGAGTTGGGACAAGTGTGGGAAATTTTACCCCAACTGGTATGGATTTTTAGTCTAAGTAATTGGTCGTAGAATAGTAAAGGGAATATACTTAAGTACCTTATTTTGTAATAATTTTTTTATACATATTTCAGAAAAATAGGAAGTAGAGACGGACTTGTTAAATTCTTTTAAAGACTATTATTTATCCTATTTTAAGTTCCATTCTCAACCTAAAGGCCTTTCAAAAGGCTAAAATGACGTATGCGTAAACATATACCGCCTTCTAATCTTCGGGGCAAAGTTGTAGGGATAGCCGCCTTTCAGGTACTGATGGCCCTTTCCTGTACGAGCTTAACATACGCGACGGTGATGTCAGACAGGGCTGCACTGGAAAACTATGCTCCTGTTAATCTCAGCACTAACTTGGTGGATCGTCCTGTTACCGGACGCGTGGTTGATGAGGCCAATTCAGGGTTGCCCGGTGTGAGCATCGTGGTTAAAGGCACCTCTCGGGGTACCGTCACCGATGCCGATGGTCGCTATAAACTCGATGTGCCTGATGCAGGCGCTACGCTGGTATTCTCCTTTGTGGGCTATGTGGCCCAAGAGATTGCTGTAGGAACCCAGACCAACGTGAACCTGACACTGCGGGCCGACGATAAGCAGCTCAACGAGGTGGTTGTTATCGGCTACGGTACCACCCGTAAATCGGACTTGACGGGCTCGGTGGCCGCCGTGAAAGCGGATCAGATTCAGGAACGTCCCGCTCCTTCGCTTAATCAGGCGCTGGCAGGTCGTATGCCCGGTGTACAGGTAAATACCAACTCAGGTCGTCCGGGTGGTCGTACCACGGTGCGGATTCGGGGTTTCAGCTCCATCAACTCGTCTAACAACCCACTGTATGTGGTCGATGGGGTACAGTTGCCCGTTGGTAACCAGAACCAGTTCTCTAACGCCATTGACTACATCAACCCCAATGACATTGTGTCGGTGGAGGTGCTCAAAGATGCGTCGTCAACGGCCATCTACGGAGCGCGGGGTGCCAACGGCGTTATCCTGATCACTACACGGAAAGGCAAAGCAGGGGAGGGCCGTATCTCGTATAACACCGACTTCAGTGTTAACACGATTGGACCAAACCGGCCTCGGGCGTTAAATGCGCGGGAATACCTGGCTACTGAGGATCTGGCCTACGCTAACATCAAGAAGTATGACCCCGCTGGATGGGCGTCGGGAAAATACGCCAACTTAGACCCGAAAGTGCGTCGTGAAGCCTTTCGGCAGCAACACCCCGATGTGTTCGATGCCAACCTGAACCCATTGTACGATACAGATTGGTTCAAAGAAGCAAGCCAGAACAAACTCTCTCAAAACCACCAGCTGAACTTCAGTGGCGGCAACGAGCGCACCCAGTACTCGCTTTCAGTAGGCTACCGCGACGACGAAGGTTTGATTAAAACATCCTATCTGAAGCGATACTCAGGTCGGTTTACCATCGACGATCAGGTCAAAACATGGTTGAAGATTGGGGGTACCCTCAGCTACAACAACCAGTCGGAAAACCTGGTGGACGTGAACGACGCCGTAGCTCGTCAGATTGTGGAAGACTTCCCATTCCTGCCCGTGAAATATCCCGACGGAACTTATGCTAACAACCGTGATTATCCACAGGCCGAAGGCTCGTTTAGTTCGGTACACCGCCTGATGGGTCGGAAATACATTCTGAATACTCAGGTGCTAACGGGTAGCCTGTTCTCGAACATCACGTTTGCCAAAGGTCTGGACATGAAAACGGTAGTTGGGACAAACGTTCAGACTCAGGAGAACAATCAGTCGTCGACCCGGACGTTGGAAATTGGTAACCAAGGAACGGCTTCAGTCTCTAACCGGAAAGACAGCTTCTGGTCGTTGGAGAACTACCTAACCTACAATAAACAGTTCGGCGGTCGGCACTCTGTGACAGGTTTGTTAGGACTCTCTTGGCAGGAAACGAAAATTTTTGCTATCAACGCCAACGTACGCACGTTTGCTACCGACTATTTTGGCTTCAACAACTTAGGCGCAGCAGGGGTACTGGGTGGAATCGGTTCAGGAGCAGAACGTACTGCGTTTAACTCGTATTTCGGCCGGATCAACTATAGCCTTGACGAGAAGTATCTGTTCACGCTGACGGGCCGGGCCGATGGTTCCTCGAAATTTGGTGAGAACAACAAGTTCGCCTTTTTCCCTTCGGCAGCTGTTGCCTGGCGGGTATCGGAAGAGAGCTTCCTGAAGAACAGTCCGGTCATCTCGAACCTGAAGGTACGGGCGAGCATGGGTCTGACGGGTAACTCGGAGATTCCACCATACACCTCTTTGGCCCTGTTGAGCTCAACCTATGCAACGGTTTTCAATGATTCACGGGTATCAGGAACAGGGGTTAACCGTCTGGCTAATCCCGACCTACGCTGGGAGAAAACGGCCCAAACCGACTTTGGGGTGGAATTAGGTTTACTCAAGGGGCGCATTTCGCTGGAAGCCGACCTTTACTACCGCAAAACTACCGATATGTTGTTGGATGCACCTGTTCCTCAAACGAGTGGCTACGCAACGATCCGTAAAAACGTAGGCTCGATGGAAAACAAAGGCCTGGAGTTAGGCATCAACACGGTGAACGTGGCGACGAATGACTTCACCTGGAATACCTCGTTCAACATCTCGATGAACCGCAACAAAGTGTTGTCGTTGGCGACACCTTCGGACATCTTCGGGGTGGGTGGTCCTAACTTCATCAACCAGACCAACATCATCCGTATTGGTGAACCCGTTGGTTCGTTCTGGGGCTTGACCCGGTTAGGTGTATGGAGTGAAGCAGAGCGGGAAGAAGCGGCCAAGTTCCGTAGCTATCGTAATGGACTGACCGTATTGCCGGGTGACCTAAAATACAAAGATGTGAATGGCGATTATGCCATTACAGATGCAGACCGGAGCATTATTGGTAACGGTAGTCCACGCGCTTGGGGAGCCTTAACAAACAGCATCAAGTATAAGAACCTTGATTTTACGCTCGAATTGCAGTACTCGTATGGTAACGACATTCTGGATATGACGCTGCACTCCAGCGAAGACCGTCAAGCGTTAGCTAACAGCTACATCAGCGTATTAGGTGCCTGGACGCCAACCAACCAGAACTCACAAATTGCGGAGGTTCGGGAAACACGTGCCGGTTATGTCACTAACGTGGATTCACACTGGGTAAAAGACGGTTCGTTCCTGCGGGGTCGTAACGTGTTGTTAGGCTATACTCTGCCAGCCAGCCTCACGAATCGGATCAAGCTGAACCGCTTACGGGTATACACTACGGTGCAGAACTTCTTCCTGGTAGTGAACAAAAATGTGGTGGGCGACCCCGAAATCACGCCAACTAACCAGGGCGACGGCAGCAGCGCATTCTCTCAGGGCCAGTTTTGGCATGGATATCCCCGGCCAACAACCTATTTAGTGGGTTTGCAAATCGGTTTGTAATACTTGGACTTTCGACCTAATTATGACTTTCAAAATACATAAAACAGTGGGCCTAACGCTTTTGAGCGGAGCCCTGCTGCTTGGCCCTACCAGTTGCAAGGACTTTCTGAGTGAACAGGCTCCTTCCAACTTGACGCCAACCAATTTCTATACAATCCCCGACCATGCCGAAGCAGCCATTGCCTCGGTATACGCCGATCTGCGTTTTGTGGGCGGTGGCAACGGGATTTTCTCCTCGAACTGGCAGCTGCTGGAAGCCATAACCGGCACCTCAGCTACGGAGACAGCTCAGAACTCGGACCTTAACAACCTGTATTCGCTGGTCTATGACGGCAATACGGGTCACGTGGTGGCCTGGTGGAACGGCCTGTACCGAGTGATCGCCAACGCCAACCTGGTGTTGGACCGCGTGCCTTCTATTACGCCGATGGATGCAGCCCAGAAAGCGAAGATTTTAGGCGAAGCTCGTTTTCTGCGAGCGTGGGCTTATTTCCACGCGGTTCGGTTGTGGGGTGATATTCCTCTCATCACCAAGCCCCAGACTACTCAGTCGGAGGATTTCATGCCGAGCCGTGCTCCACAAGAGGAGGTTTACAACCTGATTGTGGCTGACCTTCTAGAAGCCGAAAAAGCAGGACTCGCCTGGATGGATGTTAGTGGTCGTGTAGGTCAGGCGGCTGTGAAAGCGCAGCTTGCAAAAGTATACCTGACAATGGCAGGTTTTCCGCTGAGTAAAGGGGCCAGCCACTATAAGCTGGCGGCTGACAAAGCGTTTGAGGTGATTACCTACGCTAATGCCAACCCAAATACTATTAACCTGTTTCCAACGTATTTGGAGGTTCATCGGGAGACGCTAGAAAACCGTCTGGAGCACTTGTTTGAGTTGCAGTATAATGTGCTGGTGGCGGGTAACCCTATGGATAACTTCTATCCGAACTTTAAGCCGGTAACGTATTCAGGGCCGGGAGGCACAGGTAGTACTGTACCCGTGCCATCATTTTACCAGTCTTTTGAAGCGGGTGATTTGCGGGCGAAGGATCAGGAGGGCTGGTTTTACACGACCTACTTCACCAATGGCAATGGCGCAAAATTTGACTTAGGTGCTCCCTATGTTTTCAAACACTTTAATCAGATTGCCAACGGTTCGTCGGGCGTGGCTGGTACGCGTAATAACAACCTGAATGTACCCCAAATCCGGTATGCGGAGGTATTGTTAATGTATGCAGAGGCTCAGAACGAGTTGGGTGCGCCCACGCAGGCGGCTTATGATGCCTACAAGCGGATTCGGGACCGGGCCAAGCTGACAACGCCCGCTCTGGGTACGTTCACGCAGGCGAGTTTCCGGGAGGCTGTGTGGCGTGAGCGTTGGTGGGAGTTGTGCTATGAGCAGATCACCTGGTACGACATGGTACGTCTGCGGAAAGTATTCAACGATAAGACCAAAGGTTTCGACAATTTCGTAGGACACATTAACCCAAGTTCAAACCAACCCTTGCAAGAGAAGCACCTGTTGCTACCTATTCCAAGACAAGAGTTGCTGAACAACCCGAATCTGAAAACACAGAACCCAGGGTATCCACAATAGCGTTTTTACAGTATAGTGTCAGCACCGCACGGTTCGCCGTTGCGGTGCTTTTTTTATGGGGTTAGGTTAATTTTAATATTAAAAATAAAAAAAATTTAAAAATTAATTTCCTGAGCAAAAATTTGTATCGATTTATGGATTATTAAATAATGTTAAAAAAAGAGAAAATGTACTAGTATTTATTATCAAGTAATTGGATTCTTACTACGATAACTATTCTTAGAAAAGTAGAGTCTACATAGGAGTAAAGACTTAAAAAAGCAAAAATTGTACAATTAGGATAACTGTATTTATACTTAAATAAAAAAGTAGTTTTGTGCCGCTTAACAGCTTTTTAAGATCATTGTTCACCTATTTTAATCTGAATAATACCTAAAAGGCCCTAAACGGTCAGAGAATTATGAACAAACCTTTATTTACACCCTTTCAACCGGGCAGATTTACCCGAGTAGCTGCATTGCATTTATGCATGGCTGTCTCGTGCACAAGTTTAACCGGCGCAGCCATGGCGGCTGGCGGGAGCGGGCCGCTGATTGAGCGCAACGCCAGCGTCGTTGACCGTATTCTCACGGGTCGCGTGATTGATGAAGCGAATGCAGCCCTTCCCGGTGTCAGTATTGTTATTAAAGGTACCTCGCGCGGTACCGTCACCGGTTCCGATGGCCGCTTCAAACTTGATGTTCCCGATGCAGGCGCTACGCTGGTATTCTCCTTTGTGGGCTATGTGGCCCAAGAAGTAATTGTCGGCAATCAGACCAATGTGAACCTGACGCTACGGGCCGACGATAAGCAACTCAACGAGGTGGTTGTCATCGGTTATGGTACGTCGCGAAAGTCCGATTTAACGGGCTCGGTGGGTGCTGTGAAAGCGGATCAGATCATGGAGCGTCCCGCTCCTTCGCTTAACCAAGCGCTGGCGGGTCGGTTACCGGGGGTACAGGTAAATACCAACTCAGGTCGTCCGGGTGGTCGTACCACGGTGCGGATTCGGGGTTTCAGTTCCATCAACTCCTCCAACAACCCGCTATATGTGGTCGATGGGGTGCAGTTGCCCGTTGGTAACCAGAACCAGTTTACGAACGCCATTGACTACATCAACCCCAATGACATTGTGTCGGTGGAGGTGCTCAAAGACGCGTCGTCAACGGCCATCTACGGAGCACGGGGTGCCAACGGCGTTATCCTGATCACGACTAAAAAGGGTAAAGCAGGCGAAGGGCGTATCTCGTATAATGCCGATTTTAGTGTGAATACCATTGGCCCAAACCGGCCTAGAGTACTTAATGCTAAAGAATACTTGGCAACGGAAGATTTGGCTTACGCCAACATCGCCAAGTATGACCCGGCTGGCTGGGCATCGGGAAAATACAGTAACCTGGACCCAAAAGTGCGTCGGGAGGCTTTACGCCAGCAACACCCCGATGTGTTCGATGCCAACCTGAACCCGATGTACGATACCGACTGGTTTAAAGAATCCAGTCAGAATAAACTCTCGCAAAACCACCAGCTGAACTTCAGTGGCGGTAGTGATCGCACCCAGTACTCGCTTTCACTAGGCTACCGTGACGATGAGGGTTTGATTAAGACGTCGTATCTGAAGCGCTACTCAGGTCGGTTTACCATCGACGATCAGGTCAAATCGTGGCTTAAGATTGGCGGTACATTGAGCTATAATAACCAGTCGGAAAACCTTGTGGATATCAATGACGCAGTGGCCCGGCAAATTGTGGAAGATTTTCCATTCCTCCCTGTTCGCTATCCTGATGGTACCTTTGCCAACAACCGCGACTATCCGCAGGCCGAAGGGACGTTCAGTTCGGTACACCGTCTGGCGGGTCGTAAGTATATCCTGAATACCCAAACCATTACGGGTAGTATCAATTCGAACATTACGCTGGCGAAGGGCTTGGTTTTCAAAACCATTCTTGGTACCAATATCCAGACGCAGGAAAACAACCAATCGACTACCCGGACGCTTGATATTGGCGGTCAGGGCAATGCATCGATTTCTCAGCGGAAAGACAGTTTCTGGTCGTTTGAAAACTTCCTGACTTACAACAAACAGTTTGGCGGTCGGCACTCCATCGACGGGCTGTTAGGACTCTCTTGGCAGGAAACTAAAATATTTTCAGACAACGCCAGCACACGGACATTTGCTACTGACTACTTTGGTTTTAACAACCTCGGCGCGGGTGCTGTGCTGGTGGGCATTGGTTCGGGGGCTCAACGCGAAGCCTTCAACTCGTATTTTGGCCGGATCAACTATAGCCTTGACGAGAAGTATCTGTTTACGCTGACGGGCCGGGCCGATGGTTCCTCGAAATTTGGTGAGAACAACAAATTTGCGTTTTTCCCCTCGGCTGCTGTGGCTTGGCGCGTGTCGGAAGAGCCGTTCCTGAAGAACAGCCCGGTGATCTCAAATCTAAAAGTTCGGGCAAGCACGGGTCTATCGGGTAACTCCGAAATTCCGCCCTACACTTCGCTTCCTTTGCTTAGCTCGACCTACGCAACCATTTTTAACGATGCACGGGTAGCCGGAACAGGCATTAACCGTCTGGCCAACCCTGATCTGCGTTGGGAGAAAACGGCTCAAACCGACGTTGGTGTTGAATTAGGTTTGTTTAAAGGACGCATTTCGCTGGAAGCGGACTATTACTACCGCAAAACAACCGATATGCTTTTAGATGCGCCAGTACCTCAGACCAGCGGATACGCTACCATCCGTAAGAACATTGGGTCAATGCAAAACAAGGGGATCGAGTTGGGCATCAACACGGTTAACATTGCCACCAATGACCTGAACTGGACAACCAATTTCAATATCTCGCTGAACCGCAACAAAGTACTGTCGCTGGCAACGCCTTCCGATATTTTCGGAGTGGGTGGTCCTAACTTCATCAACCAAACCAACGTAATCCGGGTGGGTGAACCCGTTGGTTCGTTTTGGGGTCTGACCCGTTTGGGGGTATGGAGTGAGGCCGAGCGGGAAGAAGCGGCCAAGTTCCGCTCATACCGCAATGGTCTGACGATTCTGCCCGGCGATTTGAAGTACCTCGACGTGAACGGTGACTACGCCATTACGGACGCCGACCGGAGCATTATTGGTAACGGTAGCCCACGGTCGTGGGGGGCGTTGAACAACACGGTGCGCTACAAAAATCTGGACTTCACGCTGGAGTTGCAGTACTCGTATGGCAACAAAATTCTGGACATGACGCTGCACCCCAGCGAAGACCGGCAGGCCATCGCCAACAGCTACCGGAGTGTGCTTAATGCCTGGACACCGACCAACCAGAATACCAACATTGCCGAGATTCGCGAAACACGGGCGGGCTACGTAACTAACGTGGATTCGCGCTGGGTGAAAGATGGATCGTTCCTGCGGGGCCGAAACATTCTGTTGGGCTATTCGCTGCCTGCCAACTTAGTTAGCCGTTTAAAAATGAGCAAGTTCCGGGTCTATGGCACAGTGCAGAACTTCTTCCTGCTGGTTGACAAAGACGTGGTGGGCGACCCCGAAGTTACGCCAACCAATCAGGGTGATGGCAGTAGCGCATTCTCGCAAGGGCAAATGTGGCACAACTATCCCCGCCCAACCACTTATATGCTGGGCATTCAGATTGGATTGTAAACTAAAGACTTTAGACCTTGGACAAGGCACAAAAGTGTAGTGTCCAGAAGCTAACAACATAAAATCATGATAGTTAAAATTAACAAAACGGCCAGCCTGTTGCTTCTGAGCGGAGCTATGTTGCTCGGCCCTACCAGTTGTAAAGATTTTCTGAACGAAGAGGCCCCGTCGAACCTAACTCCTGCCAGTTTTTATACCATCCCCGACCACGCTGAAGCCGCCATTGCAGCAGTTTACGCTGATCTCCGTTTTGTGGGCAATGGTAATGGGATTTTCTCGTCAAACTGGCAATTGTTGGAAGCTCCAACTGGCACCTCAGTCACCGAAACAGCGCAAAACTCGGACCTCAATAACCTGTATTCGCTGGTCTATGACGGCAATACTGGCCACGTGGTGGCTTGGTGGAACGGTCTGTACCGGGTGATTGCCAACGCCAATTTAGTGTTGGATAAAGTGCCGGGTATTACGCCGATGGATGCCGCTCAGAAGTCTAAAATCCTCGCTGAAGCCCGGTTTTTGCGGGCCTGGGCTTATTTTCATGCCGTACGTTTGTGGGGTGATGTGCCTTTAATTACCAAACCTCAAACGACGGCCTCGGAAGATTTTCAGCCCACGCGTACTCCACAGGAGCAGGTTTATGCGCAGATTGTAGCTGACCTCGTAGAAGCTGAAAAAGCACCCCTCGACTGGATGTACACGAATGGTCGGGTAGGGATGGCCGCCGTAAAAACACAGTTGGCAAAGGTTTACCTTACCATGGCCGGATTCCCACTGAGCAAAGGGGCTAGCCATTATAAACTGGCCGCCGACAAATCACTTGAAGTGATTACTTATGCCAATGCCAACACCAATGTCATCGGTTTGTTCCCAACTTACTTGGAAGTACACCGCGAAGACCGCGAAAACCGGCTCGAACACCTGTTCTCGTTGCAATACAACGTAGCAGTAGCGGGTAACCCAATGGGTAATATGTTTCCAAACTTCAAACCCGTTACGTTTAGTGGTCCTGGCGGAACAGGCAGTACCGTTCCGGTTCCATCGTTTTATCAGTCGTATGAGACAGGTGACTTGCGGGCTAAAGATCAGGAAGGTTGGTTCTATACCACGTACTTTACCAATGGCAACGGAGCGCGGTTTAATTTGGGAGCTCCCTATATTTTCAAGCACTTCAACCAGATCGCCAACGGTTCGGAGGGGGTTGCTGGCACCCGGAACGATAACCTGAACATGCCACAGATTCGCTACGCAGAAACGCTGTTGATCTTCGCCGAAGCCCAAAACGAAGTAGGTGGTCCTACGCAGGCTACCATCGATGCGCTCAAGCGTGTTCGGGATCGGGCAAAACTGACAACTCCTGCCGTTAGTGGTTACACGCAGGCGAGTTTCCGCGAAGCTGTTTGGCGGGAGCGGTGGTATGAGCTTTGCTATGAGCAAATTACGTGGTACGATATGGTTCGGTTGCGGAAGGTATTCAACGATAAGACTAAAGGTTTCGTTAATTTCGTAGGGGCTGTCTCGCCTGCATCGAACCAGCCCTATCTGGAGAAACACTTGTTGTTCCCCATTCCAAAGCAGGAGTTGCTGAACAATCCAAATCTGAAAACACAGAATCCAGGGTATCCGAACTAAGGAATTGAGTTGATTATAATAGGAACGCGGACGACGCGGATTAAGCTGATTTGCGCGGATATACAATCTGCGAGAATCGGCTCAATCCGCGTCATCCGCGTTCCTATCTTTTTGTTCGTAGGTCAAAAAGCCCGATTCGACAACCGGCTTTTGGCATTCGGCATCATTTAGTTGATACCGGTTTAACTATACTTCACCTTTGTTTCACTCAAACCAATCGATACGCACTCTCTTATACTAGTCCCAGACGGCCATATTCCTCAGTTGCCCAACCCTATGCTTCCGCCCGATCAATTCTCACTATCGCAAAAAGCGCGGCTTGCTGTGAGCGTATTTATCATTTACTGGCCAATCCGGCTATACCTGAATATTGGCTCATTCAGTTGGCCTTTTTTGCTGGGTGTGTTGCCGCTTTGGGCTATCGAAATTCCACTGACAATCTGCTTTTTCTTCTGTTGGATTAGCCTTACGCAGTGGCTTCTGAACCGGTTTCAGCTTTGGTCGGGTGCTCTGACCAATGCATGGACTCAATTGGGTCTTCTAGTAGTGGCAAGTGTGATGGCAGTGCTATTCAATGTTGTTTTTAACGAAATACGGACCCGGTTAGACGAGGCTCTTCAACCCACACGTCTGTCGGCTGTTGATCAGCGAATGAGTGGCCCCCAATCAAGCCCTGGTCAGCCGCATCGGCGCGGGGGGAGTGAGCAACGACAACGGATGAATACCGGCATAACGGTGATGGCGATGCTGTCGGCTTTTTATCTGGTGGTGAATCGCCGGTCGAGTACCCGGATGCGGGAACTGGAGGTACAGGCCGAGCGCATGGAAAAAGAAACCGCTCAGGCTCAGTTTATGGCTCTCAAAAATCAGGTGAATCCCCATTTCCTGTTCAACAGCCTGAGTATTCTGTCGTCGTTGGTTGAGGTTGATTCCACGTTATCCGTTCGGTTTATCAATCAGTTATCCAGAGCGTACCGGTATATTCTGGAGCAACGCGACAACGAGCGGGTCAGCCTGCGAACCGAACTGGAGTTTATCCAGGCGTATATTTTTCTGCTAAGCATCCGCTTTGAGGATAAGCTACAGGTGACAATCAATGTAGCGGAATCAGATGCCAGCCAGTACGCCATTGCTCCTCTAACTTTGCAATTGCTGGTTGAAAATGCTGTAAAACATAACCAGATGTCGGCCAAACAACCGCTGATAGTCTCAATTTTTCGTGAACAGGATTACCTGCTGATCACCAACCCGGTTCAACTGCGCCCAACCACCGATACATCTACGGGGGTAGGCTTGCAAAACATTATTAACCGTTATGCCCTGCTTACCAACAAACCTGTGTGGATTGGTGAGCAGGATGGGCTCTTTGTCGTTAAAATTCCTCTATTGCCATGAACATCGTAATTATAGAAGACGAAAAATTGACGGCACAACGCCTGGAGAAACTAATCCATAGGTATGATCCGACGATTTTGGTGCTCGCCCGAATCCCTTCCGTTGCCGGGGCTGTTCAGTGGTTCAATGCCAACCCGACGCCCGCTCCCGACCTGATATTCATGGATATTCATCTGGAAGACGACCTGGGATTTCGGATCATCGAACAGGTTAATCTGACCATACCCATCATTTTCACGACGGCGTATGATGAGTACATGCTACAGGCGTTCAAAACCACCAGCATCGACTACCTGCTGAAACCAATTGACTATGATGAACTGGTAGCTGCCATCGAAAAATACAAGGCGTTGGGGCGGATGTTCAGCGAAGTGGAGCCTGCGTTCCCCGATCTAACGGCAATACTCAATACACTGAATCAAACTCGTACCACGACTTACAAAGACCGGTTCATGGTTACCGTAGGCACTAAGATCAAGAGTATTGAAACCCCCACGATTGCCTATTTTTTTGTTGAAGATAAAGCCACGTTTCTCACGACGCAGGATGGCCAACACCTACCCCTCGATTACAGCCTTGACAAGCTGGCGGCTATGCTCGATCCCCGGCAGTTTTTCCGGGTAAACCGTTCGCTTCTGGTATCTATGTCGGCTATTCAGCACATTCATGCGTATTCGGCAGGCAAGTTGAAACTGGAACTGACCCCTAAAACCCGGCAGGAAGTGTTTGTAGCTGGCGACCGGATGACAGATTTCAAAGAATGGTTAGGTAAATAGGGTCGCTAGACCCTCATGTTAATTCAATATTTCGTGTTCTTTTATTGAGTAAAGCTATTTGGCCTGGACCTTCTATAGGTATGAAACACAGTCTTCCTGCACTTTTTTTATCCTTTGCTTTTAGTGCCTCTCTTGCGCAAAACCCGGCCGCTCCCAGTACATCTGTTCGTGGCAATCTGGTCGACGAACAAAATGCGCCCGTTCCGTTTACAACCGTAGCCCTGCACCGTAGTTCCGACTCAACGCTGGTGTCGGGTGTTGCCGCCGACGAAGCCGGAACGTTTACCATACCAGTCAAATCAGGTCAGTACTACCTGAAAATAAGTTCGGTATCGTATCTGTCTAAATTGATTTCTCCGGTTCGAGTTGCCGATGCCGATGTGCGAATTGGAACTGTGGTGCTGAAAAACTCAGCGCAACGGCTTGCAGAAGTGGTGGTACAAGCCGAGAAAAGTCAGATGGAACTGGCGCTCGATAAAAAGATTTTCAATGTTGGTAAAGACTTGGCTAACGCGGGCGGTACAGCTTCCGATATTTTGCGCAACATCCCGTCGGTAGCCGTCGATGTGGAAGGTAACGTAAGCATGCGGGGCAGCAACAGTGTCCGAATCCTGATCGACGGCAAGCCGTCGGGCTTGGTTAGTTTTAAGGGAGGGGCTGGCTTGCAGCAGTTGCAGGGGAGTCAGATTGAGCGGGTTGAAGTTATCACCAATCCATCGGCGCGGTATGAAGCGGAGGGTATGGGTGGCGTCATTAATATTATTCTCAAAAAAGAGCGCAGCGAGGGTTTCAATAGCTCAGTGGATTTGATCACGGGTTATCCGGGCAATTTCGGTCTGTCGGCCAACCTAAACTATCGCCGGAAAAACCTGAATTTCTTCGTCAATTACACCATCGCGTATCGTAATCGACCCGGTCGGAACTCGTTGTATCAGGAGGTTTATCGCAACGATTCCACGTTTATCACGCAACAAACATCGGCTATGCGCCAGAAAGTGATGAACAACAATATTCAGGCGGGTATCGATTATTATTTCGATGAGCGCAACATCCTCACCGGAGCGTACACGTACCGGGGCAGCAAGGGAAAACGCTACGCCGATATTTTTTATAATGACTATCTCGGCTCAACGGCCAACCTGCGTACCATCACCAACCGTACGCAGGACGAAACGGAAACCGAACCTAACTCGGAGTATTCGCTGACCTATAAGCGCTCTTTTACGCGCAAAGGCCACGAATTATCGGCCGACTTCCGCTTTCTGGACAATTACGAAAGCTCAGATCAGTTGTTTGATCAGCAACTTTACCGGGCCGATGGCCAGACGCCCCTTATCCCAATAAACCGGCAACGCTCGCTCAACGATGAGGGCGAAAAGCAGTTTCTGGTGCAGGTTGATTATGTGCAGCCATTTGCCAAGCAGGGTAAGTTTGAGGCTGGGTTGCGGAGTAGTACCCGCGCCATGACGAATGATTATACCGTTCTCCAGCAAAACACGGCAGGTATTTATGCACCATTACCGGGCCTGACGAACAACTTTGTTTACGACGAAAAGATCAATGCGCTCTACGGCATTGTCGGCAATAAAACCGGGCGGATCTCTTATCAGGCGGGCGTTCGGGCGGAATGGACTGACGTGAAAACAACCCTCAAACAAACCAACCAGGTTAATCCACGGTCGTACGCCAACCTGTTTCCGAGCGTTCACATGACCTATGATCTGCCCCGGCAACATGCCCTGCAAATCAGCTATAGCCGCCGGGTGCGTCGGCCTGCCTACGACGACTTGAGTCCGTTTATGACCTTTAGCGATGCCCGTAACTTTTTCAGCGGCAACCCCGACCTGAATCCTGAGTTTACGGATGCGTTGGAACTGGGCCACATAAAATATGTGGAGAAAGGCTCCCTGAGTTCGTCGGTGTATTACCGCTATACTACCGGTAAAGTACTGCGGATTCGCCGGGTGAACGATCAGGGTTTCTCAACGACTCGCCCCGAAAATTTAGCGACGGAGAACTCGTATGGAGTGGAATTCGCGGGTTCTTATGCGCTGGCTAAATGGTGGAAAATGGATGCCAGTTTCAACTTCTTCCGGGCTATCACCGACGGGGCCAATCTCGATGCTACATTCCAGAGCGACACCTATACCTGGTTCACCCGCCTGAACTCGCGCTTCACTATTTTTAAAGGTACCGACCTTCAACTACGGGGCAACTATGACGCTCCCCGCCAACTGCCTCAGGGTCGCCAAAAGTCGATTGCTGCTTTAGATGTTGCTATGAGCCGCGAGATTTTCAACAAAAACGGTACCCTGACGCTCAACGTGATCGACGTATTCAACTCGCGCCGGTTCCGGTCGGTTACCGAAGGGGCCAATTTCTACACCGAAACCAATGGCCAGTTCCGGCGTCGGCAAATAAACCTCACGGCCAGCTACCGGTTCCGGCAGGCCAAGAAAAAGAAAGGCTTTGAACTGGAGCAGTAGAAGCTACCCTAACCCCTCCCCCGAACTCAAGGGAGGGGCTAAAATCCCTAAGACGAAAACAATTTAAAAAAGCTCAATTTGAAGCCCCTCCTCTGAACTCAGGGGAGGGGTTGGGGTGGAAAATCAGTTCGCCAGTTCAGATGACTGTTTGCGGGTTGGCATTGATCTCATAACCAAAGCGGATAAGATAACCAGCAGCAAAATCAGAATACTCAGATACAAATAGCCCTTTGATACGTCGGTAACGGCCACTACTTTTTGGGCGTCGAGAGTCTCGTAAACGGGAATAACCCATTTGATTACGTAGGCCTGCAACAGCGTCAGTAAGCAAATAAAAATCAGCATGATAAAGCTGTGCTTCACCGTAAATCGAAACAACTGGGACTCCTGCCCCACCAAATCGCCAGCTGCGGCTGCTACGGCGATGGATTGTGGGGAAATCATTTTGCCAACCACGCCACCCGATACATTGGCCGCTACAGTCACCACAGGATCAATACCAATTGATTGGCCGGTAGCATACTGTAATTTGCCAAACAAGGCATTGGCCGAGGTGTCGGAACCAGTGATAAATACGCCCAGCCAACCAAGAACGGGCGCAAAAAATGGAAATAACACACCGGTGCTGGCCAGTACAGAGGCCATTGTAAGTGTCATTCCCGAATCATTCAGAATATAGGCGAACCCCAACACCGTAGCAATCGTCAGAATCGGGAATTTAAGTTGGTTCAACGTGCTCCCAAATAGAACTGCCCCCTGTTTATAGGTTAGTCCCACCAAAGGAATCGAAATCAGACTTGCCAGCAAAATAGCCGTTCCACCTGCCGACAGGTAATTGAATTTGTAGATTTTTGGTAACAGGGTGCCATCCCCGGCTTGAATAACATTGTGCAAACCCGGAAACTCGAACTGTATCATCCCAATTGAATTTAATACGTCTTTGATCGGTTGCAACCCCCAGGCAATAATCATAATGGTCAGGAGTATGAAGGGCGACCACGCACGGACAATTTGCCCCTTTGTATAATGCGTATCGGGGTTGAACGTAGGGGCGGGTTCGTTGGCAAAACGCCAGATGGTTTTGGGTTTCCAGTAATGAAGAAAAACGACGAGGCAGATAATTGACCCCAAACCGGCAATAACATCGGGCAGGGCGGGCCCCAGAAAATTAGAGGAACCATATTGCAAGAGTGCAAAAGAGACACCTGATACCAGGGCTGCTGGGGCTATTTCCTGGGTTTTTTTGACGCCGGCAATAATAACTGACAGATAGAAGGGCAGCATTATGGACAGGATTGGCAGCGTTCGACCCACCATCTGCGAAATCGGCATTTCGGCAATACCCGACACCTGCGAAGCTACCGTAATTGGAATACCAATGGCTCCAAAGGCAACGGGAGCCGTGTTGGCAATCAGGCAGATACCCGCTGCGTAAAGCGGATTGAAACCCAATCCAACGAGCATTGCTGCCGTTATGGCAACGGGTGCCCCAAAACCAGCGGTGCCTTCCAGAAATGAGCCAAACGAAAATGCAATGAGCAGCGCCTGCAACCGCCGGTCGGAGGTGATTGACCCCATCACGTGTTTGATAATCTCAAACTGACCACTTTTCACGGTGATGTTAAATAGGAAAACGGCCGTAATCACTAGCCAGCAAATAGGGAACAAACCATACAAGGCTCCGTGGCTAACGGAGAGTAATGCCAGTTTAACAGGCATACCATACACCAAAATAGCGATTAGTAGTGCCAATGCGGTGGCAAGTAAGCTAGCCTGATAGCCTTTCATTCGCCTGATTATTAGCGCCCAAAAGACAAACAGAATGGGTAGTGCGGCTAACAGTACCGACAGAGCGATATTGTTAAGCGGGTCAATTACTTGTTTCCAGATCATGAGTTTAGGAGAAATAAATTGGTACGCAGAATTAAAGCAGACGGTGCAGGCTGATCAACAGTTTACGCGAAATCCAGCGCGATAATCTCGTGGTCGAGAATAGTGGGAACAGCTATCGTTAGTTTGCCGTTGACCGGCTTGGCGCTGGAGGTCTGGCCACTCATCAGCAGTTTAACCCCCGTAACCGTTGCTCCCGCCGGAACCCGAACGGTTACCTGTGCAGCAACCGGAATTAGCTCGCGGAATGGGCCTTTCATCATCATGGGGTTGGTGAGATTTACTAAATGAACCGTCATGGATTTTTCCTGACGCCATACATTCACATCGATTACGCCCGGCCCTGTTACGGCGGCCACAGGGTCTTCATCAAGGGCCCAATGGATTACATTTCCCAGTAGTTGGCCGTGATCGGTGTTTAGCAATTGCCAGAACGTCCGGTCCAGATCACCAGGAATGTAGGCGACTCGTCCCTTGCCCACCTGCCGAAGGTAAATTTCCCGCGTATCGGTTTCTGCAACGCGTGGATAAACATCTTCCATTGGTAAATCGGGGTAAGTTGGGATGAGGGTGACCGGGCTGGGGAAGGTAGCAGTTGGCTTAACATCAACTTTATAGATGGCGTTGATGATGCGGGGTGTATCATCTAAACCGGTCAGAATCTGCTGTGTCTGGCTGTTTCCGGCATCCTGCCTCAGGTGCAGATAACTATTGCGTAGAGGGCCCTCTACCTTTTGACCGTAGGAAACTCCAAACAAACTAGCCAGTCCAAAATCGGCTCGTTGTTTCCCTTCCTCATCATAAAGGGATGTTTCAAACGTAGCGACCACACTGCCGCCCCCATTTACAAAGGCTTGAATTTGCTTACACTGGGCATCAGAGAGGGCGGCAATGTTCGGCAGGATCAGCAATTTAAACCGCTTTAGATCCTCCACTCCCAGCAACCGATCATTGACCATATCGAACGGAATCCGGCTTTCTACCAGCGCGTGGTACATACCGTCGATATGGTCGCTGCTTTTCTGTTGCCAGGCCTGTCCGCCATAGTTGCGGTCGGTTTGTTCGGAATACACAACGCCAACCCGGGCTAGCGAAGCCGTGTTGCGCAGGTACTTTTCGTGTTTGTGATAGCCTTCATACACTTTCGCTACGGATTCCATCCAGCGTTTGTCGTAGATGTCGCCCCCAAACTTTACAAAGCAGGGCCGCATTCCGTTGGCCGTACCTTCGGCCACCCAAATCCTGATTTCGGCATCGCTCTGCACGGAGTCTTTCCAGCGGAATTCTTCCTCAATACCCACGCTGAAAATGCCAATCAGCGGTTTCATCCCGAGGGTTGCCCGTAGCTCTTTTGCCCCTTTACCGTTCGACCAAGGAGCCGTAAGTCCGCGCCGGGCCTGTTGATCGGCAAAAAAGAGGTCGGCTTCTTTGCCTGTCATTACTTTGTCGGGAAACCCGTTCGGGATAAACCGCGATGTGGGCCGTTGCTTGCGAATGCCCGCATCCCAAACCGACCACAGCTCCCGTAGCCGTTTCATGCGCCACTCGGTCCATTTTCGATACGTTGGGTCGAGTTTGTCGGCTTTTTGAGGTAAGCTCAATCCGGCATATGTCTTGAAATTACGCTGACAGTGCTCGCAGTGGCAAATATCGTGGCCTGCCCAGCGGTTAGAGAAAATGCCCTCCGGCTGGAACCGCTGCATGATTTCGGTGTTCACCTGGGTCATGAACTCAAAATTGTAGGGCCCCAGGGCGCAGGTTACCCATAAGTCGGGGTTGGCCCAATGACGGCGTTTCTGACCGTCGGGCGTTATGGCAATCCAATCGGGATGCGCGTCATAAACTTCCTGACGGGCCGCATGAGGGTCGGTACGAAGCATTATTTTCATGCCCAGCTTTTTACAACCTTCTACCAGATAGCCAAGCGTATCAGAATTGCCCAAAAAATCGCTTCGGTGGTGTAGTGGAATAGCCGTTGGGTAAAAAGCGACCACTCCTCCGGCGCTCAACAGAGCACCATCAGCGTGAATACGTTTGAAGTAACTGAGCCAGAAATCGGGATCATAATGACCGGGGTCTCGTTCCACAAAAGCGAGCTGTACCCAGCGCATTGGCCCATCAAGCCAAAGTGGTTCCGCTCTTATCAATCTGTCGGTTACCACAGCCGAATTTGCGAGGGCAACAGGCCCCGAAAAAGCATAAGCACTGCTGAGTAAGCTGGTTGCTTTAATAAAATCTCTCCGTTCCATAAACTGCTTGTAAGCCACTGATTTCGACTGGCTACAAACCTGATTGGTAAAGGAAGGAGCCCTGTTCGTTATACCGTGTTTGTGTCGGGATAAAGTAACAAGAGCAGGATTTTATGGTGTTTTTTCCTGATGGTTGCGTCTATTCTCCGGCGGTACAAACCCAATAAGATAATACGGCAGCTCCCTGCTCAACACTGATGCAGAACGGGATGAGGTATAGTAGACAGATCAGAAGCATGCATGAAATGATTTTTAATGAGCTTGTATGTTAAAAATATCATACTTATCAAGGGTAGAGTGCCATTTAACTACTTTCGTCCCGTTGCCTAATATCTATACCAAGCGAATAGACATAATGGCCACATTGCGGTTAGTTCTGTAAAACAAGTCTTCTATCCAAACCGCGCTTCTATGTCAGTTCTACAATGGCTCCACCCTATCTAAGGGTTTCCGGCATTAATCACAGCGATTTTTATTGATCCTAAGACTAGTTCGACAACTGGTCCGGCTTACCGTCTGCCTCCATATAGCGCGATCATCTTTTGCGCTTTCGGTCTGTCCGATTTCACAATTAATCTGCAACAAAACTATTTCAAACATTCTACCTGAAAATCATGGTTTCGAAACTACGACTAACGACCGCAAGGCTATGGCTTTGCGTATTGACTCTGTTCTTCGTTGGCCAAATTCGGCATAATTCGCGCGCCCAGGGCGCACTTGCGCTCTCACAACCCACGTACAACTGTTCAACAGGAGCCATCACCTTCAACACCAGCGGGGGCGATGGATCAACAATAACGTATTCGGCAGCGGGCGTCACTCGCGACAATGCAACCAGCAACACCGGAACGGTGGAGTCTGGCTTGAGGAATGATCCTAAGCCTCTTGTGATCACAGCTACACAAGGTGGCAATTCCACCAGTTATACATTTAGTGTGGCCGCTTTTTGTGCCACTCCATCCAATAGAGCGCCCGTTTATAACGGCAGCATTGGAACATCGACAGGCATCGTTGGTCGTACGTTTTATTACTACATTCCAACGGGGGCCTTCACTGATCCCGAGGGGCAAGCACTGACCTATTCGGCAACGGGCTTACCAACTGGTATTATCATCGATCCGCCAACAGGAACCGTGTATGGGACCGTCTCGACAACAGGCATCAGTACAATTACAATTACGGCTACCGATCCCGGCGGACTATCAACGAGCGGACAACTTATTGTAGGCTT
Organism: Flavobacterium sp. SUN052; assembly: GCF_028867935.1. Classification (GTDB taxonomy): domain Bacteria; phylum Bacteroidota; class Bacteroidia; order Flavobacteriales; family Flavobacteriaceae; genus Flavobacterium. Next base: position 19,167 of record NZ_JAPQNS010000017.1, on the reverse strand, counting down.
TAGTCCAGAGGGTGGCAATGTGGGTGGTTTTGCCCTGACACAGCCAACCTACAACTGCGCCACAGGAGCTATTACCTTCACGAACACGGGTGGGAATGGGGCACCTATTACATACATTGCACCAGGTGTTACTCGGGCCAGTACTACAAGTAGCACCGGTACCGTAGAAACAGGTCTGATTGCCGATCGGAAACCACTTGTAATCACGGCTACTCAGGGAAGTGCAATTTCCGTTTACACCTTCGATCTGGCAACTTTCTGTTCAACAAGCGGAACTAGTGGTACGGGCACCTCGGGGGGACAGTCGTTTAGTGGTACGCTTGGTTCTACAACTGGTGTTGTTGGCCAGGCATTTAGCTACACCCTACCAACAGGAGCTTTAACGGGATCTGCCAGCCAGACGCTTGGAACCGGTCAATCACTGACTTACTCGGCAACTGGATTGCCTTCAGGCTTAAGTATCAACGCAGCCACGGGAGCTATCACTGGAACGCCTACTACGGCTGGTAGCAGCACAGTAGTTATCAGGTCTATAACGCCGGGCACCAGCTCGACAGTTTCCTCTGGTACAAGCACCACCGGAACCTCAGGGACTGGCACCTCGGGAACCACTACAGTAGGCCAGTCTGCCAGCGGTACCCTAGGTATCGTTATCAGCAGCTCAGTCACCAGCGGCACCAGCACCACGGGTACCAGCGGTACGGGCACCGGTGGAACGGCTTTCTCGGGCACATTGGGATCGACTACTGGCGTTGTTGGGCGGGCTTTTAGCTATACATTGCCCACTGGCTCGTTAACGGGCGGTACGAGTACGACCACTTCGACAGGACAAACGTTTACCTATACGGCCACAGGGCTACCGGCGGGCTTGAGTATCAATGCCGGAACGGGAGCCATAACGGGTACGCCCACCACGGCGGGTAGCAATACAGTGCTTATTACGGCTTTAAGTTCGGGTAGTAGTACCAGCGGCACCTCGGGAACGGGCACCAGTACGACGGGGACGAGTGGTACGGGCACCTCGGGCACCAGCACGGTGGGTCAGTCAGCGACGGGTACGTTGGGCATTGTGATCAGCAGTTCGGTCACCAGCGGCACTAGTACGACGGGTACGAGTGGCACAGGAACTGGCGGTACGGCCTTTGCCGGTACGTTGGGATCAGCTACCGGAACCGTTGGTCAGGCCTTCACCTACACACTGCCGCTTGGTGCTTTGACGGGCGCAACCGGACAGACACTTACCGGAGGGCAAACGTTCACCTATTCGGCGACGGGCTTACCGGCGGGCCTAAGTATCAATGCCGGAACGGGGGCCATAACGGGAACACCGACCACGGCGGGCAGCAGTACGGTGTTGATTACGTCGCTAAGTTCGGGTAGCAGCACGAGCGGCACGTCGGGTACCGGCACCAGTACCACGGGAACCTCGGGTACAGGAACTTCTGGGACTGCTACTGTCGGACAGTCGTTTACTGGCACGCTGGGCATTCTTATCAACACCTCAGTGACGAGTGGTACCAGCACGACGGGTACGAGTGGCACGGGAACGTCGGGCACGGGGGTCGTATTTAGCGGAACATTGATATCGGCGACGATAACCGCCGGCAATGGATTTAGTTATACTCTGCCAACTGGTGCCTTCACCGCACCTACCGGACAAACGATCACGTATTCGGCCACCGGACTACCAACGGGATTAACCATAAACACAACTACGGGTACCATTTCGGGAACACCGACTACGGCGGGTAGTAACACTGTTGTTATTATAGCAACTAGTTCTACCGCTACTAGTGGTAGTAGTACGACTGGAACGAGTGGTACCGGAACCTCTGGTACCAGCACAGTAGGTACATCGGCCAGTGGAACACTTGGACTTACAGTTGTCAGCAGTACCGTAACCAGCGGCACTAGTACTACGGGGACCTCAGGGACGGGCACGGGTGGTACGGCCTTCTCTGGCACATTGGGATCGACTACTGGCGTTGTTGGGCGGGCCTTTAGCTATACATTGCCCACTGGCTCGTTAACGGGCGGTACGGGCACGACCACTTCGACAGGCCAGACGTTTACCTATACAGCCACAGGGCTACCGGCGGGCTTGAGTATTAATGCCGGAACGGGAGCCATAACGGGTACGCCCACTACGGCGGGTAGCAATACAGTGCTTATCACCGCTTTAAGTTCGGGTAGTAGTACCAGCGGCACCTCGGGAACGGGTACCAGCACGACGGGGACGAGTGGTACGGGCACCTCGGGCACCGCCACAGTTGGTCAGTCAGCGACGGGTACGTTGGGCATTGTGATCAGCAGTTCGGTCACCAGCGGCACCAGTACGACGGGGACAAGTGGTACTGGTACAAGCGGTACGGCTACGACTGGAGTAGTATTTAGCGGTTCTCTAGTTTCAACAACCGGAGTAGTTGGCCGCGCCTTTAGCTATACCTTGCCGACCGGTACCTTTACGGGGCCAACTGGGCAAAGTTTAACCTATTCGGCGACTGGATTGCCGGCGGGTTTAAGTATCAACGCCGGTACGGGAGCTATAACGGGAACACCAACTACAACAGGTAGTAATACGGTTGTTATTACGGCTCTGAGTTCGGGTAGTAGTACCAGCGGAACGTCGGGAACAGGGACAAGTACCACGGGCACTAGTGGTACGGGTACCTCGGGTACTGCCACTTCAGGCACCGGTACGTCGGGGACGGGCACCTCGGGAACTAGCACGGTAGGTCAGTCTGCCAGCGGTACACTTACGATCACCATCAGCGCATCAACAGCCGGTGGCCGAATAGCTACCGAGTCAAGCTTGACTCCAATTAACATTGTGGCCATTGGTGGCAACCCAATTGTAAACGGAGTTGTTGAAGTGGCAGTGACGGGAGCTGCGGGTGAGGATCTTCAGGTGTTGCTAACTGATACGCAAGGCCGAGTCATTGGACAGCAAAGTAGAGAGCGAGCAGGTACCGAAGAGCGATTCCGGTTCAATGTAGGTAGCCAATCCTACGGGACCATGTTGCTCCGGGCTGCTACGCCGACTCGGGCCAATGCGATCCGCTTGCTAAAGGTTGATTAATGATTGACTGAATTGACAAAAGCGGCCCCACTCAGGTAGAGTGGGGCCGCTTTTTTTATAGGAGACTTTATCTACGCCTGTTATATAGCCAATACGGTTTCGCCAATCAACTTTACCCCCGTGAGCGTTAAGCCCGGAATAATTTCGTCGAAGTCGGCGTGTAGCGTCGAGATAGTGCGAACCAGCCCACCCGTGCCAATGGCGAGGCAATCGCCATTCAGTTCGGTACGAATCCGGGCAACCATAGAGCGAACAAGTCCCTCGTAACCCAGCATTATACCCGCCTGAATAGCGTGTGCAGTGTTCTGCCCCAGCGCCGAAGCGGGCAGTTCGAGTGGTACTTCAGGAAGTTGAGCCGTGTTAGAAAACAACGACCGAATGGCCGTTTTTAGCCCCGGAGCAATGGCAACCCCCAGTATTTTCCCGGTTGCCGATACCGTTGTAAAGGTCAGCGCGGTACCAAAATCTACGACCACACAATTACGGCCAAAACGAGTGTAAGCGGCCAGGGCGTTGGCTACTAGGTCGCCCCCAATTTCATGAGGACGCAATACTTCGATTGGAAGTGCCGGGTAAACGGTGGGGCCAACCACCACAGGCTCCATGCCAAACAATCTAGTCAGCATGGTGCGTAAAACAGGTGTCAGGTCGGGGACTACACTACAGAGTACGGTTCCGTTTATAGCACTCAGCGGTATATCGGCTTCGAGCAGCCAAAGCCGGAGAGTGGCGTCGTAATGAGCTGCGGAAGCGTCTATTTGGGCGGGCGTCCGCCAGGTATAAAGCAGTGTATCCTGGTCGAACAGACCAAAAACGGCATCGGTATTGCCGGTATCAATGGCAAGAGTCATAGATTACCTATCGAAAACTTTGTGATAGAAATTTCAATGCATTGGGTAGGCCCGTGCGCCAGTATTCCCAGGTATGTGCGCCGTCGCGGACGCGGTATTCGTGCGCAATTTTGCGATCGAGCAGGGCAATATGGAGCATGGCGTTTCCAGGTGATAAAGCGTCGTCGTCGCCACAGTCGATGTACCAGCGAACTTTAGACAAGTCGCCTTCGGGGGCCGACTTGGCCAAGGCTATCGGACTATTGCGTTTCCAGGTTAGCGTCAGGCGATCGTCCCCTTTAGCGGGACCACTGAAAACGGGGGCAAAAACGGACTCGTAGCGTTCGTCGGGTATGCTGATAAACATCTCGTCGGTGCGGGCCGACGCGCTCAGGGCTGCACACGCACTGAACAGCTCAGGGTGGTGCATGGCCAGAACCAGTGATCCGAAGCCACCCATTGACAGACCCGAAATGGCTCTGAACTCGCGGTCTTTCCGCGTCCGAAAAGCGGTGTCAATGTGTCCAATGAATTCCTGCACAAACATGTCCTCATAGCGGACCTTGCTTTGATAATCGTTGATGTACCACGATTTTCCGCCGTCGGGCATCACAATGATCATAGCAGGCAATTCCCCCGATTTAATACCAGCATCGGCAATTCGGTCTACTTCGCCGAACTGAATCCAGCCCGTTTCATCGTCGCCGTAGCCGTGGAGCAGATATACCACCGGATAGCGCCGGTTTGATGTGTAGTAATCGGGCGGCAGATAAACCGAGTAGCGAACTGTCTGATTCAGTAGGGAACTGCTAAACTGAAGACTTTCGATCAGACGGGTTTCCGGGGCTGTTACCACCGGAATTGGGCCGGTGCTTGTTTGGGGTGTGTTACTGTTTCGGCGACGATTCTGCCCCTCAGCAGAGAAGAAAAGCACCAGCAGCGAAGCAAAAAGAATAAAGCGGGTTAACATAGCGGATTTGGGACAAGATAATAGGCACGCAGATTGAACCGGTAAAATCCGCAAGATCCGTGTCATTCGCGTTCCTATCCTGTATCTTTTTGCCAAAATAACGGCATATTTACCACTTCGTTGTCTTTCTTCTCTCTAACCATGCTGACTCGCTTGCTGACACTCTTTTTGGGGTGCCTTACTTCCGTAACTTTTGCTCAAAATACACCACCAACACCCGCCCTGTCTGATTGGGAAGATCCCTCGATCATTGCACGAAATATCGAAAAGGCCCACGCAACACTCACCCCGTTCCCCTCTGAAAAACAAGCGCTGAGCGACGATTGGCGCAAATCGCCAAGAGTGCAACTCCTCAATGGCACCTGGAAATTTAAGTGGGCCAAGCATCCAAATCGTATTCCTGGTGATTTTTTCCAGCCTGCTGCTTTTGATAAAAACTGGGATGATATGCCGGTGCCCTCCAACTGGCAGGTGGTGGGGGCCCGCGCCGAAAAAAATCCCGGCTATGACCGCCCCATATTTACCAATATCAAACACCCGTTTCCGGCAACTCCTCCCCGCATTACCACCGATACCAACAGCGTAGGTCTTTATCGAACCCGCTTTACGGTGCCTGCTGGATGGCGCGAGGGAGAAATTTACCTGCATTTTGCTGGCGTGCAGTCGGCCTGTTATGTGTATGTGAACGGACAGCCCGTGGGCTACCACGAAGATGGTATGACCCCTGCCGAATTCAGGGTGACTGACTTGCTGAAACCCGGCGCAGAGAACTTGCTGGCCGTTGAGGTGATCAATTGGTCGGACGGTAGTTATCTCGAAGATCAGGACTTCTGGCGGTTATCGGGTATTTATCGCGATGTGTTTTTGTACACAACGCCTAAGCTACACATCCGCGATTTTCAGGTGAGCACCGATCTGGACGAACAATACAAAAACGCGACGATCAAAATAGCCACCTACGTGCGTAACCTGACCGGTCAGCCACAGCCAAATTATAGCGTTCGCGTTGCCCTCTATGACGCAGCTAAAAAAGCAGTTTTTACGGATGTCATGCGCTCGGCAGATGCCGTAGGAACGGAGCAAGAAGGACTTTTGAGGCTCAATAAACCCATTAACGCACCTGCGTTGTGGAGTGCTGAAACTCCCAATCTGTACACTCTTACCATGCAGCTTGTTAATGGGGATGGTATTGTGCAGGAGGTCGTAAGCCAACGGGTAGGCTTCCGGGAAATGACGTTGACGGGCGGGCAACTGCTTATAAACGGAAAGGCGGTGACCTTTAAAGGCGTTAACCGGCACGAGTTTGATCCGCAAACCGGGCGGGTTATCAGCCGCGAAAATATGATTCGGGATATTCAGTTGATGAAACAGAATAACATCAACGCCGTTCGTACGTCGCACTACCCCAACGTACCGGAGTGGTACGACCTCTGCGATGAATACGGGCTTTACGTGATTGATGAGGCCAACATAGAGAGCCATGAACTGTGGAGCAAAAACTATGAAATTGCCGACAAACCCGAATGGCGCGACGCCTTCATGGCCAGAGGTCGGGCTATGGTAGAACGTGACAAAAACCATCCTTCCATTGTGATATGGTCGTTGGGCAACGAAACAAGCATGGGTCAGAACTTCACGGATATGGCCAATTTTATTAAGCTCATCGACAACACCCGGCCTATTCATTATGAAGGACGAAAGAATTACAACACGGACTTTGCCTCTACGAAACAGCCGCAAACCAGTTTCGACATCATTTCAACTATGTACCCATCGGTGGCGGGCATGGTTGCGCTCATGGAGAAAGACCCGACCCGTCCGCTCATCGTGTGCGAATATGCCCACTCGATGGGTAACAGTGTGGGAAACCTGAAAGACTATTGGGCAGCCATCGACAAATACCCGCGCATGCAGGGTGGTTTTATCTGGGATTGGGCCGATCAGGGGTTGCAGCTTCGCGATCAATCCACCGGAAAATTCTACAACGATCACATCAATTACATCGACGGAGCCAACGCGGGCGATGGGCTGGTAAATGCTGACCGCACTCCTCAGCCCGAGTTGAATGAGGTAAAACAGGTGTATCAGTCTGTGAAAATCACAGCAGCCGAAGGACAACCAGGCCGAATTATGGTTCGCAATAATTATGATTTCCAGACCCTGGAGCCATTTGCACTGCATTGGACTGTACTGCGTAATGGGGTTGTTTTTCAGGAAGGGACAGTGGCGCAACTGGCTGGACAACCGGGCCAGACTCAAGTCGTGACCTTGCCCATCAAACTACCCGCACCGCCAATAGCTGGGGCTGAATATTTCCTGAACGTAAGCCTTAAACTCAAAGCCGCCACACCCTGGGCACCTGCCGGACACGAAGTTGCTTCGGCGCAGTTGCCTGTTGGCCCCAAACCTCTGGCTCCGGTGGTAGTAGGAATCAATCAGATTCAGTTTGTCAGACCAGTGGTATCTGCTACCAACATTACGGTTCGCGGAGTCAACTTCGCTGTGGTGTTCGATAAAGCCAGTAATACGCTGAGCGAATTTCTGGTGCGCGGCAAAAACCTGATTCAAAAAGGCCTGACTCCAAGTTTATGGCGTGTGCCAACGGACAACGACGAAGGGGGAGGAGCCGCTTCGTCGTTGTCCGTTGGCGCAAAGCTGGCCTGTATAAAGCCGTGGCTACCCCCGTCAGCATGACCGTCCTGAATAATCAGCGACACATGGTGAAAGTGCGTTGCGAAAACGATATTCTGCTCAACGGAGCTAAAATTCGACAACAGACCGATTATGCCGTTTTCGGGACGGGCGATGTGCAGATAACAACTACGTTCACTCCGGACTCAACCGGTACCTTACCTCCGTTGGCGCGGGTTGGGATGCAGTGTCAGCTGCCAGCCGAGTTTAGTAATTTTAGCTGGTACGGGCGCGGACCGTTTGAGAGTTACGCCGACCGAAAAGATGCGGCTTTTGTAGGGAGTTATTCGGCTACCGTAGCCAGCCAATATTTCCCATATCTGATGGCGCAGGAAAACGGCAACAAAACCGATGTGCGTTGGGCGCAACTCACCAATGAGGCAGGCACAGGTTTGCTGATTGCCCGTGTGGGAGATGGCTTGCTTAACATTAACGCCCGCGATTATACGGACGAAGCCTTGTTAGCGGCCAAAAATCAACTGCAACAGGAGGTTGCTCGTGACTCAACCACCGTGCTGAACATCGATTTACAGCAAATGGGGTTGGGGGGTGACGATAGCTGGACTCCTCGCACTCACCCGGAATACCTGTTGCCAGCCACCAAACCCTACACCTACCGGTTCCGGCTTCGGGCCATTGACCGGCAAACCGACATGCGGGAGGTTATAGGAATTGGCTTGCCGGACTAATGTACTCCGCCAACTTCCAGGCTCTTCCAAACTAGATCGCCCATGGTTTGAGCTTGCAGGAAAGCGGGTGTGCGGTGATGGCGGGCTAGTGATTCACGCAGTTGAGTTACGTTGGTTGGGGGCGAGATAACATCGGGTCTCATGGCTACCATCAGGTCGTTGAAACGGGCTTTCTCGACCCGAAGCCGCCCCGCAATCAGTGAGCGCTCTTCAATCTGGTACTGCCGCACACTCTCGGGAGTCATATATTTCATGCCCAATTCGATGATAGCCCGATTCTGGGTGTAGTACTGAGGCAAATACACCGATTTACGACCTTCATACGACTGTTGGTCGAAGTCTATAGCTCGGAACCGGTAATAAACCTCATCGAAGTCGGGTGTTACGTCCACTACAAAATTGCTGGAATGCATATCGCCCAGCAGCCGTATAAAGCACCGCTCATTAAACTTCACAAACTCTTTACAAAGCCGGATGGGGTTGGTTGCTGCTTCACCAAGCTGAGTATTGAAAAATACGTCGCCTGGAATACCCGCAATGTGTTCTTCAATAAGCGTTTGATTGCTCGTTAAATAGCTGATCCGGTTGGGCGACAAAATGTGTTCCAGTTCCAGGCCATACACCCGCGACGCATCGGCTCGTTTGATATAGAAATAATCGAAGTTGTCGTTGACCAGATTTCGCACGCGTATGCGAAAGGGCTGCGTGTTTCCATACGTGCAAAGGTCTACCCGGTCAATGGTAAGGTGGCCCGTCACCGACATATCGCCGTCAGCTTTTAGTTCGGCGTAGATCGTTTTAAGGGCCAGCAAAATATCGTTGACATCGGAAGCCGGAAAAAAAACGGTTTCCCAGAGCGTATCCTTGCCCCGCTGATCGAACAGGGTCACCGCATTGTCGTATCGAAGCAGATCGGTGTACTGAATAGGCAGTGAAATATCGCGACCGTACTGCCGCAGATACTCGCGTAGCAAGTCGTTGATTTGATAAACCTGTTTTTTGCGCGAAATTAAGGGCATGAATCTATGCTGATTACAGTTGAGAAGTGGAACTTTGCGGGAAAGCCTGTTTACTGCTTTATTTGTTCTTTAATGAAAAAAGGTTTTACAATTTGGAGTAGCGGTTGTTGTGTTGTGCTGGTATGGATGGCTATTGCTGGACCCATCAGCTGTACGCACACAGAACCAACCGGCGAACAATTAGCAACTACGTACTGTGCCAGTTGCCACCAATATGCCGACCCAACTTTGCTTGACAAAGATACATGGCAAAAAAGCGTTTTGCCCCGAATGGCCCTGCGTATGGGGTTGATAACCGACACAACATCAGTAGCCCGTTACGGCGATCAGTTAGAAGAGCTACAAAAGGGAATAAAGGAAGGGTACTTACCTGCCCAACCGATGATCTCAATAGCCAACTGGCAGAAAATCGTTCAGTTTTACGCGGCTAAAGCACCCGCCAAACTAACTCTGTCGCCTGCTGATTCGGTAGCTCAGCTTAGCCTATTTGCTCCAGAAGCCCCTCGCCAGCCGCTGCTTCCGCTCACAACGATGGTCAAAATCGATCCGGCTACCCGAACCATCCGGGTGGGTAACCGCCGGGGTGATATGTTGACGATTGGGTCAGACATGCGCCAAACCGACTCCCTACATCTCAGCAGTCCGCCCTCTGATGCCCTTCGATTATCGCCCAAAGGTGATTTCTCGTACCTGCTCATGGGCATTATGGACCCTAATGATCAGACGGCGGGTCAGATATGGTCGGCTGGAAAAGTGGTGCGCGATTCACTCCGCCGACCTGTTCAGATGGCTACCGGCGATTTTAACCGGGATGGTCAACCCGATTTGGTTACCTGTGAGTTTGGGCATAATATTGGACGGCTAAGCGTCTTTTCAAAAACGGGCAATACGTATCAGGAGGTAGTGTTGGATGCCGTACCGGGCGCTCGCCGAGCTATTGTCCGTGACTTCAATGCCGATGGCTGGCCAGATATTCTGGCTCTGTTGACGCAGGGCGATGAGCAGGTAGCCGTGTATTACAATACACAAAACGGCAAATTCAAGAAAGAGACACTGCTGCGGTTCCCTCCGGTTTATGGCTCTTCTTACCTGGAACTCGCCGATATGAACCGCGATGGTCACCTGGATATAATTTGTACCAACGGTGACAATGCTGATTATTCGATCATTGCCAAACCGTATCACGGCATCAGAATCTATCTGAATGATGGTGATTTTAGGTTCAAACAAGCTTGGTTTTACCCGATGCCGGGTGCGAGTCAAGCCCTTGCCCGCGACTTTGACCAGGATGGTGATATGGACTTGGCCTCCATTTCATTTTTTCCCTTGCTTGAGGATACAAAACGCAAACCCGCTCAGGTATTTGTGTATCTGGAGAACAAAGGCAATCTAACCTTTCAGCCACAAACATGGCCCGGTGCCGACAAGGGCCGCTGGCTGGTAATGGATGCGGGCGATCTGGATGGCGATGGCGATGACGATATTGCACTGGGGTCGTTTTACTGCTCCGTAGCGCCTACCCCTCCAATCTGGGCTGAAACCTGGCTACAAGCCCGAACGGGGTTGATGGTATTGCGGAACAGGAAAAGGAATGTTTCGGGCTCTAATACGTTCTAAGGCTTCTTTCGGATTCTCAATAGATTGGAACGCGGATGCTTCGCGACGCGGATTTAAACGGATTTTCTCATTTCGATTAAAAAATCAGCAATCATCAGCGTTGCGAAGCATCCGCGTCATCCGCGTTCCATTTTGCCCAAATCACCCTTTCATAAACCGTACTAGCCCGATTTCAACCAGTAAAAAGCCTAACGCGGCCAGCAGGAAGTATTTCCAGAGGCTTTTGCCAAGGTTTTCCTGCTCCAGAATCTGAACAAAATCGCCATCCTGAATACTGTCGAATACCTCCACATTGGGCTGGCTTGCGAAGACCCGGCGCAACTCGTCGGCAGAGTAGAAATCCATTGCCGACTCACGATTGCCGTGATTGAACGCCAGCAAACGTTCGGTTTTGCCCGCACCATCCCCATTCGACAATTGGAGTTCATAATAACCCGACTCCACATCTTGCCCGGTAGTTAGTTCGTTGCTCTTCGGCATTTCGAGCAAAAGCTGATTGCCTACCACACGCTGAATTGGAATGATATCCAGCTTATCGCGCTTCAGTTTATAAACCGCTTTCTCCGACGGGTTGCTCACGGGTACGGTCAGCAGGTTGTCGTCGAATGAGTAAGCTGTCCGTTGCGCCCGAACACTCAGAGCCGCCATTTTATACATCACGGGTACAAACAGAGCATGTTCGGCCAGGTTACCGTAGGAAGGAGCTAGCGGATTGGCCAGCACATACACCGACCCACTGCCTGCCCGCGTTTGCGAAAGCAGCGTTTGACCATCGCGGAGAGCCAGAAGTCGATTGCCGCCATTCCAGCGCCAAACCGTCACGGCTCCCGGCAGGTTCAGCGGTTCCGATTGAAAACTCTTCTGAAATACATCCTGAAAAAAGGGGCTGTTGCGGTCAGGATCTGCCAGCACAACGGGTGTGTTGCCCGGTGCCGGGGGCGTTGACTGTAAGCCATTGACGCCCAAACTGCCCAAAAACGGTCCGTACGAAGCCGCGTCAGGGTTTGGTGGTGGAATCACGGTGATGCTGCCGCCCTGGCGAACAAAGCGTTCCAGTTCGCTTCGCAGCGTTCCACTCACCGTTGGGACACCTTCCAGAACAACCAGATCCGTTTCTTTCAACTGCCCCACGTCGAAATTCTGAGCTGGGAACGACTTGAACTTGAACAGGCTGTCGTTGGAATAAACAGCCCGGATATAGTCAACAGGGCGGTCGGCCACGGAGCCAGTGAGGTGCATCACCCGAATCGATGGCGATGCTTCGACTACAAAAAAGTACTCGTTGTCGAACGTGATGGGGTAGTCTTCAAAAACGATCCGCCCTTTGTGAAAGCCTTTTTTGGTGACGTTGAAGTTCAGCGATACGGTTGCCGAGCCTCCCGGTTCCACATTGGCCGAAGCTGTCGACGTTTGGGTATCGTCTAAATACAAACGCACCGGCAAGTTCTTTACTGATTCACGCCCGCCGTTACGAAGCGTGACATTGACACTGTTGTTTTGCAGCTCACGAATAAAAGGCGTACTAAGCCACACCGAGTCCACATAGATATTCTTGGTAGGTTGTGCATCCAGTGGTACAATGAATACCCGGTCAGTGGTGTCTATTTTCAGGCGATTTAAGTCGCCCAGCGTACTTTTCTGAAAGTCAGAGAACCAGAACAATTGATTGCGACCGCCCGGATTCATACTGGCCAAGAGGTTACGCTGACGCCGGTATACGGCCTCCAGTGTGCGGGGCGTATGCGCAAACCGTACGCTTGTAACCCGGTCGCGAACTGCCTCCGATGTTCCGGCACGTTGTTCATCAGCCGAAAAATCGTTGGTTAGTAATTGGAGCGAAGTCGCGTTGCGGAACAAGGTCAGAAGTTCGTCTAACTTACCTGTTGCGATGTCGAGATATCGTTTTTCGCTCAACTCGTTTTGCATGCTATACGAGTTATCCAGATACAAACTTGTTACGCCCTGTCGCGACAGACCGAGGGCATTTTTGCTGGGCAGAAAAGGTTGGGCAAAGGCTAGTACCAAACAAGCCAGAAACAGGCAGCGTGCCAGCAAAATAAGCCAGTGCTTTACGCGCCGAAACGACTTTGTTTCCGTTTGAACGGTTTTCAGCAACGCCACATTGGTGAAAAACACCCGGCGTGTCCGGCGAAAGTTAAACAGGTGGATAGCAACCGGCACCGACAGGGCCAGCAAGCCAAACAAAAAGGAGGGATTTAAGAAGCTCAAAGTCTGAACCGAGATTTAACAAGATTACAATGATTAAACAGAATTCCCGAACCGGTCTGCCCGTGGTCTGTGAAGACACAGACCACCTATGTGCCAGCCACTCAGTCACTCGACACTCATACCCTTGGTTTCCATGCCACTTCTTCACTTCCCAACTCCTGTGTCATCTTGCGGCTCAAAACAAACAAGTAGTCCGACAGCCGGTTGAGGTATTGAATAACCAATAGATCAACGGGTGACTCATTGTTAAGGGCAATGACCAAGCGTTCGGCCCGGCGGCAAACCGTACGGGCAAGGTGCGCATAAGATACGGACTCATGACCACCTGGCAACACAAAGGCCCGAAGTTCGGGAAGTTCGGCGTCCATCGCGTCCATTGCCTGTTCTAATAACGTTATGTCGGTCTCTACAATATCGGGTATGGCTTTTCTGGTCGTTTTTTCTGGGTCGGTTGCCAGGGTTGCCCCAACTGTAAACAGTCGGTCCTGGATCTCTTTCAGCAAATCACGTCGGCAGGCATTTACCGCCTGATCACGCACTAACCCAATCCACGAGTTCAATTCATCGACTGTCCCGTAAGCGTCAATCCGACTGTCAGCCTTGCTCACCCGTCGACCGCTAATGAGCGAAGTCTGCCCTGTATCACCTGTTTTCGTATAGATTTTCATTCTGTAGAGCTAAATCATTGACTGCTTTTACTTCTCATTGCCCAAAATTCCATAATAAACCCCACTTCAGACCTAACTTTGCAACTCAATCACTCAATAAAAAATGCGTGTAGGTACTTTTTTTATCCGCGTTTGGCGAGTTTTATCCGTCATCGGATTAGTTTTCGCCCTTATGAACAGCTATATATCGTATCCCGAGGAAGTAGCTGTTCTATTTAATTCGGCTGGGCAGGCAACTCAATATCTCGACCGCGAAGTCCTGTTCTATGCTTCTGTAGCTGTTTTTTTGGTCACGAATATCCTTATTAATTCTGTAGCCCGGCTCATTCCCAAATTGCCCACGAGCCGAATTCCAGTGTCACCCGTATGGGCAAACTACCGCGACGAATTGAACGAGGTACTCATTAATTGGTTTTACGCGCTGATGGCTTCGGTCAACACTATTTTGGGCCTATCGCTCATGGTGCTGTCCTTCTTAAATCGTTCGAATTTTAGAGTCGATCAATACACCTACGGCTGGTTGTTGCCGTTGAGCGTATTTATTTTGAGCAGCGTAATAATCTCGTTGCCCATCCGGCTAATTTTCATGAAACCGTCTAACACCAATGAGTTCGCTTAATTCGCTTTCGTTGCAACAGTTTCAGTATGACCTGCCCGATGACCGAATTGCGCGATTCCCACTAGCCGAACGGGATTCATCAAAATTGCTGGTATACCGGGGAGGCACTATCACGCATGCCACTTTTCGCGACTTGGCCGAATACATTCCAGCCGACAGCTTTTTAGTATTTAACAATACGAAAGTTATACCAGCCCGGTTGCTATTTACCAAAGCAACCGGGGCCACCATCGAACTGTTTTTGCTGAATCCAATTCCTGCCGAGCAGCCGATGAATCTGGCCATGGAACAGCAAGGATCGGCCGTGTGGCAGTGCATGATTGGTAACCGTAAACGCTGGAAACCCGAAGAGACGCTTCACACAACTCTTGAAACAACTGAGGGGTCTATACGGCTCTCCGTGTCGTATGTCGATTATGAACGGTCGACGGTTGAGTTTAGCTGGCAACCGGCTTCCGAAACGTTTGCGCATTTAATTCAGCTAGCGGGCCAGATTCCACTTCCACCTTACTTAAAACGAACCCCCACCGACGCCGACCGCAGCACCTACCAGACTATATATAGCCGGAATGATGGGGCTGTTGCAGCGCCTACAGCCGGTTTACACTTCACCAATCGGGTGTTTGAATCGTTAGCCCAGCGTGGTATTGGCCATGATTATCTGACGCTGCATGTAGGCGCAGGCACTTTCCAACCCATTAAAGCCGATGACCCACGCCTGCATGTGATGCATGCAGAGCAGGTGATTTACACCCGGCAGAATCTGGAAAATATCCGCGAGCATATCGGGCATCTATTGCCCGTTGGCACAACATCCATGCGAAGTCTGGAGAGTCTGTACTGGTTTGGCGTAAAATTGCTCCGAAACGATCCTAATCCCTTCGTATTAGATCAACAGTTTGCCTATTCGATTCCCGCTGACGAACTGCCAACACCTGTTGAAGCTGTTGAGGCTATGCTACAGTATATAAAGGTACACCATCTCGAAACGATTGTAGCTCATACTGCCATCTATGTGACGCCAGGGTATACAATGAAAATGTGCCGGGGCATCATTACCAATTTTCACCAACCGGGCTCCACACTTATTCTGCTAATCGCGGCTCTTATTGGTCCTGTCTGGCGCTCTATCTATAAGGAAGCGCTCGAAAACGACTATCGCTTTCTTAGCTACGGCGATTCCTCTCTGCTCTTACCTTCGTAACGCAGAGCCCTACAGATCTGGAGAAATTCAACCAGAAAATATCTCAAAAAAGGAGGCTAGCCAAGTCTATCAATAAAGTATGTATAAATTAAATAAACTGTTTAAATAATTTCATATATATTTTTCCAAGCCAAAATGAATGACTTATCTGATCAGTAGCAGTCAGAATTGTATGGAAAAGTTAAATCAGTTGCTATCTGGCGTTGGGAAAACGTTTGAGAAAACACTGAGAAAGTCAGCCCAGTTTGGAGCCAAATGGATCGGGCTGGATTTGCTCAGTAAGAATCAGACGAAAGCTTACCTAGCCGACTATCTGGTAGCAACACATCAGGGAAATTCACTTACGCTGCCAGCCGTGACGAATCTGGCCGCTCCTGACCAACTAATTTTTTCACAAACGGAGGTTTCTACTGAGCCAACTCGCGTGTGGCGTTATGAACGTGGGCATAAACAAGCCACATTGCTGCCTTGCGGAGTACTTTTAACTGATAGAAAAGTTTTGAATACTGACTATTGGAGCCATGACATATTTAAAGGGCCTTTAAACTGCAAAAAACGGCATAAGCAGACTACCAAAACCCTGATTGCCCCCTTCAGCCATTACTTCGACGGCGATGTATTTGTAGGCTATTACGACTTTATGTTCCTGATAGCAGCCAAGATATGCCGGATCAAAGCCACACTCTCCGCCGACGAACTGGCTGATACGATTGTCACCTACCCGCTTGTCAACACAACGTATGAACGAGAGTTTTTTGAACTCATGGGCTTTAGACCCGATCAGATTGTTGATAGTCGACAAGCCAATATCCAGTTTGAGAATTGCCTGTTGGGTAACCACGACAATTGGGCCCACCAGAATGCCGCTGACGTTTTAGGCCTAAAAACTCAGATCGAACAAAAGTTGCAGATCAAACGCACGGTTCGAAACCGGGTTTATATCAGTCGTGCGGGGCGCCGACGCATAGTGAACGAAGCGGCTCTGATTGCCCTGTTGAGCCGATACGATTTTCATATTATAGAAGACAAGCCCCGTACCATTGCTGAACAGGTTGCTATTTATAAAAACGCTTCATTTGTATTAGGGCCCCACGGCGCATCTTTTACCAATTACATCTGGTGTGAACCGGGCACCCAGGTCGTTGAATTATTTTCCACGAAGTATGCCCCAAACTACTTCCTGTATCTGGCCGAACTAATGGGCCTACGCTACTCAGCTTATTGCCAGGGTGACATTTCCAGCCTCAATATGGAAACCATCGGCGACGACATTATTGTGTCTATCCCTGAATTAGAGCGCTGTTTGATTGGTCTTTTCGCCCAGAATTGATCGCCAAACATGCAAACCCTTATCTTTGCGCCTTAATTTTTCGGTTGGAGAAATGGATGGCTATGCCCGTTCTCTACTTCACTGTGCTCCTTTATGACAAATTTCATTGATGAACTCCGCTGGCGGGGCATGTTGAACGACATGACCCCCGGAACTGAAGAGCAGCTAACTAAGGAAATGACCGCCGGGTACATTGGATTTGACCCCACGGCTCCCTCACTGCACATCGGTAACTTGGCTACTATAATGCTGTTAGTTCACTTTCAGCGGGCGGGCCACAAACCGTTTGCGCTGGTTGGTGGAGCAACAGGCATGATCGGTGACCCATCGGGTAAAGCGGCCGAGCGTGATTTTCTCTCTGAAGAAACCCTCCGTGCCAATCAGGAAGGTATTCGCAGGCAGCTAGCCCAGTTTTTAGATTTTGAGAGCGGGGCCAATGCCGCCGAAATGGTCAATAATTACGACTGGTTCAAAGAGTTTTCGTTTTTGGGTTTCCTGCGGGAAGCTGGAAAACACTTGACCGTTAATTATATGATGGCAAAAGACTCGGTGAAGAAGCGGCTCGAAACAGGCATTTCCTTCACCGAATTCTCGTACCAGCTTCTACAAGGGTATGATTATTACTGGCTATATAAGAATAAAGGAGTGAGGTTGCAGATGGGCGGCTCAGATCAATGGGGCAACATTACCACGGGCACCGAACTAATCCGTCGTAAAGAAGCTGGTGAATCAACTGACGAAACCCGTTCGGAAGATAGCCTTGCCTATGCATTGACAACTCCGCTCGTCACCAAGTCAGACGGGACCAAGTTTGGCAAAAGCGAATCGGGCAACGTTTGGCTCGACCCGCGCATGACATCGCCGTACCAGTTCTATCAATTCTGGATCAATGCTGCCGATGAAGATTGTACCCGTCTTATCCGCGTGTTTTCTTTGTTGGGTAAAGACGAGATCGAAAGTTTGGAGCAGCAACACGCAGAGGCACCACATTTACGAATCCTCCAGAAAGCCCTTGCCCAGGATGTAACAATCCGGGTTCATGGGCAGGCAGGTTATGATTTGGCAGTAAAAGCGTCGGAGGTATTATATGGTAAAGCAACGCTTGAAACCTTGCAGCAAATTGAGGCTAACGAGTTTGAAGTAATCTTCGAAGGTGTGCCCCAGACTGAAATCTCAGCGGAAGAATTAGCAGAAGCCCAAAATCTGACCGACTTATTGTCGGTTGCTACTCGGGGCGAAGTCTATGCATCAAAAGGAGAAGCCCGCCGTGCTATCTCGCAAAATGCAGTAAGTATCAACAAAACTAAAGTATCTGATCCGGCTGCTTTAGTACCTTCCAACTGGCTTCAGGGACGCTATTTACTTATCTCGAAGGGAAAGAAGAATCATCTACTCAAAAAAGCGTAAATTTTTTTATGAGATAAGTCGTGGTTATTCAACGACTTATCTCACTCTTTTCAATTGTTTATAAAAATCTTTCGAACGGGACTTGACAAAGGGCATAAAAACCCCCTACCTTTGCAGTCCCAAATGAGGGGAACAGGCCACCAACCAACGCAAATGCGGTTTTTAGCCTGTCAAGTTGACCGGATGAGAATCGAAGAAAAATAAAAAATATTTCGCTTTTCACTTGACAACGCCTTTTAAAAGTACTAATTTTGCACTCCCATTCAACGGGAACACAATCTGAAACAAGCAGACGAGCTTTTTCAACCACGCTGGAACCTTCACCGGAACCAGCGCCCAGTTCTTTGACAAATCGATTAGCAAGAAGACAATGAGCACTTAACTGGGTCCCGTTGCGGATCAGTTAAACAAACAGTGATTCCTTTATGGAGTCACGCAATTATTTACGATGGAGAGTTTGATCCTGGCTCAGGATGAACGCTAGCGGCAGGCCTAATACATGCAAGTCGAACGGTCCGCAAGGATAGTGGCGAACGGGTGCGTAACGCGTAAGGAACCTGCCCCTGATTGGGGGATAGCCCGGCGAAAGCTGGGGTAAACCCGCATGGTTTTACTGGATCGCATGGTTTGGTAAATAAATATTTATAGATCAGGGAGGGTCTTGCGTCTGATTAGTTAGTTGGCAGGGTAACGGCCTACCAAGACGATGATCAGTAGGGGCTCTGAGAGGAGCGGCCCCCACATGGACACTGAGACACGGGTCCAACTCCTACGGGAGGCAGCAGTAGGGAATATTGGGCAATGGGCGAGAGCCT
>NZ_JAPQNS010000016.1 GCF_028867935.1 Flavobacterium sp. SUN052 | reverse complement strand
TTCATCAAATCGCATGGCCATTTGCCAGGTGTTCCCAGTGCCGAGCAGGTGGTAGCTGAGGGTGTGGACATGGCCAAGATGGATGCCACACTACTCCAAAAAATAGAAGAACTGACCCTATATGTGGTCGAGTTGGAAAAGAAAAGCCAGCAAATTGATGAGTTGAAAAAGGAAAATGCTATTATAAAGAAGCAACTGACCGCTATCCTCAAAGCACTTGAGAAATAAATCTGGGCACAGTTCAATGTTTACTGCAAAGCAGTACTTTATTAAAAACTCTGCTTTACAGTAAACATTATTGGTTCTAGTATATCTTTAAATCCGTTTGATAAAGCATTCTTCTTATATATACCGTATAATAAACTTGCCCCTGAAGAAATTAAGCGATAAGTTTATTAAGATTAAATTCACTGCTGAAATCAAGTTGAAGCGCCAGTCGCTACAAAGTGAAGCCACAGGTATAAGAAGATTGGTGTAATAAAGGTAAGGTTAGATGAATGGATTTGCATTGAATACTACCAGTAGTTAGAAAATGTTACTCCTATTCCTGTAATCAGGTTACCTTTAATTACGATTTAACGACTAATAGATAGGCTGACCATTACAAAATCAAACCATTTTTTCTCATGAAAAACAAGTTACTCTTTATGTCAGCAATGATAGGCATATCTGCCTCATCCGTTGCGCAAAGCATTGAAACGCCGGCTAATACTGCGTTAACAATTGCAAGTGACATTACTTTGCCATCAACGAAAGCTATTCGTATTGATGGCAATCCTTTCATCCGCTTAAATACGCAAGCAAGCGGAAATGTTGCCGTTGGTTTTGGTACAGGACAAGGTGGAACTAATAACACATTTATCGGAACGTCAACAGGTGCGGTCACTACTGGCCAAGCGAACGTATTCATTGGCGCTTCAGCTGGAGCTAGTAACACATCTGGCCTTGGCAACCTGTTCATGGGCCAGCAAGCAGGCTTCAATAACACAGGCGGATCCTATAACCTATTCCTTGGCAATGGAGCAGGTGGCGCTAACACCGCTGGCGAGGGTAACACCGCCATCGGTGATGGATCAGGCAACCAGTCCAAAGGCAGTAACAACGCGTTCGTGGGGCGCTTTGCCGGCTTTGGCACCGCCAATGGTACAGGAGCAGAGAACGCCTTCATCGGCTTTGCCTCTGGCTACAATATCGGCAACGGTACCGGCAACGTGGGCGTAGGTCGGGGTGCTGGAGTGGCCATCACGAATGGATCATTTAACACCTTCATCGGCTACAAAGCGGATGCTTCCTCCCCTACTTTGCAGAATGCGGTCGCCATCGGTGCCAACGCGGTGGTGGGTGCCAGTAACGCGGTGGTGCTGGGTGGAACAGGCGCCAATGCTGTGAACGTGGGCATTGGGGTAACTGCCCCAACAGCTCGTCTGGAAGTGAGCAGTGGAGTGGCCAACTCGTCAGGCCTCAAACTCACCAACCTTACCAATGCTTCACCTGCGACATTATTGGCCCAGACAAAATTCTTAAGTGTAGACGCCAATGGCAATGTAGTGTTAGCCAGCTTGAACGCATCCCCTCGTGTAGCTACAAGTGCTGATGCAGTGACGAGCGCTGAGAGCTACTGGCAGCTGGCGGGTGGCCGCTTGAGCAACAGCTCAGGAGAAGCCGTTGTGATTGGCAAGGGCATCAGCAAGCTGGGAGGCAACTATGGCTTGTATGTGGAGAAGGGTATTTTGACTGAGAAGGTGAAGGTGGCCGTGAAGAACACCTCGGAGTGGAGTGATTATGTGTTTGCTCCTGAATACAAGCTGCACAAGCTGGAGGAGGTGGAGTCCTTCATCAAATCGCATGGTCATTTGCCAGGTGTTCCCAGTGCCGAGCAGGTGGTAGCTGAGGGTGTGGACATGGCCAAGATGGATGCCACGCTACTCCAAAAAATAGAAGAATTAACACTGTACATGGTGGATATGAAGAAAGAAATGAACACCTTGCGTCAGGAGAATGTTAAGCTACAGCAGAAAAATAACAAGATTGAGCATCAGATCAAGAAGATGCGTCAATCATCAAAATAAATAGACTATGAAGACGTCTCTACTTTCTGCTGCTCTGCTCCTAATCACAGGAGGTTTTGCGGCAGCTCAGGAATATCCTGTTCGGCAGGAAATCGCCCGCACAATGCGGGCTGGAACGCCCATTGCGGAACGTGCTGTTGAACAAATTACTGCACGTAATGAGGTAGAACAAGGAGCCGCTGTGTTATACGAGGCCGGTCGTTCTGTAACGCTTCAACCGGGTTTTGTGGCTCAGGCGGGATCGGTATTTGAAGCAAGCATTGCCGCAGTGGTTTCTCGGACAAATAGCCCTGAAGTTGGTGTTTTAACTGTTTCAGCAGCACCAAACCCATTTGCCGATCAAACGATTGTTGATTATGCTCTGCCGAAAGCCGCTCGCGTCAGCCGTATTTTAACAGATACTCAGGGTCGCGTAATTGAGCAGACTCAGGAAGATGGTATTCAGGCAGCTGGCCAATACAAAGTAAATGTTCGGGCGGGCAATTTACCCTCTGGTTTGTATATTTATCAGATCCAGACCGATAATGGCTCGAAATCCATCCGCTTAATTAAGCAGTAGCAAGAAATATATTTTTGGATAAGAAGGGGAGACAAGCTGTCTCCCCTTTTTGCGTTTACGCAGGTTTAATGTACTCTTCCCACACAAGAGGATTTTACTCACAACGTTTGCGTAAAAAACTGACCTGGAGGAAAACCCGTATGTTTGTAACTTGTTTTAAGCTGGACGTTAGCTCTGATTGAATGATCTTTTCGACAAAAAACTTACTCCAAACTACCAGCATTCTGGTTATTGCTCAGTCCCTGAAAGGTCAGCCGCTTAGAACTCCCCAGTATTACGAGGCAGAAATCGGAGGGTATACGGCAGCTTTCAATAGAACTCCCTTCTGGTTACAAACTAACCAATTTGGAGTTGTACCAACCAAAACTCCGATCTTCAGCACTCGGGTAGGAGCTTCTGCCAGTTATGATACTGCCCGGCTCAACGCACGCAAATTAGATATTGGTTACGGTATTCGCATGGTGAGCAATATTGGTCCTGCTGGGAATCTTATATTGCCAGAGCTATATGTTAAGGCTCGCTATCGCTCTTTAGAACTATCTATTGGCCGTCGACAAGAGATACTTGGTCTAGCTGACACTACCCTTAGTTCAGGATCTTATAGTTGGTCAGGAAACGCATTGCCCCTTCCAAAAATTCAACTTGCAATCCCAGTTTTTACGGCAATTCCCCTAACTAAAGGTTGGGTTTCATTCAAGGGGTCGTTTGCACATGGGTATATGAACCCTACAGGTTTCGTTAATCATTCCATGTTGCATCAGAATACACTTTACTTTCGGGTAGGGCGGGAACAAGATGTAATAAGAGTTTATGGGGGGTTCACCCATCAAGCAATCTGGGGCGGGAAAATCGCAGACCTAACCTTAATTAATAACCCAGATGTTGCTAAAGAAAATCAGTTACCTTCTCGATTTAGGGATTACATATATGTAGTAAGCGGCTTACGTTTACCAGGGCCTGATGATGAAAAACGCCTGACGAATTTTGATTATACTAATCGAATTGGCAATCATTTAGGCAATATTGATGTGGGAGCTGAGATTGATCTGGTTAGATATAGTTTGTTCTTGTACCGGCAAAGTTTTTTCGATGATGGGTCACTCTATTACTTGCTCAATATAGCGGACGGGTTAAACGGTATTCGTTTAAGGCGAAACAATCCAGATGCTCTGGTTCGAGATTTGCTAGTGGAATATTTGAACACAACTAGTCAAGGGGGCTCACAATTTGTAATTGATGACCCACTACGACGGGGACGCGATAACTATTTCAATCATTCCCAATTTCGAGATGGTTGGTCTTACAAGCAGCGGGCAATTGGTACTCCGTTTATTACACCAGCACTAGGGCCAGGAGGTGAATGGCCGTATGGAACCTTCACCAATAACAACCGTGTAAGAGTAACTCACGTTGGGTTGGCAGGAAGTTTGCCGACGGCTGGTTGGCTGTTTTTTGCTGATCGCGTTCAGTATCAGGCCAAGTTTTCAGTGAGTCGGAATTATGGAACGTATGATGTACTATTCCCTTCTCCCCTCAATCAATTCTCTGGCATTATCAATTTCACCGCTCCAATCAACACTTTGAACGGCCTTTTGCTAAGTACTTCAGTTGCCGTTGATGCCGGTCAATTGTACACAAACAATATAGGATTGTACATAGGTGTGCGCAAGGTTTGGCACAATATTGGCAAACGTTAAGTGTCTGATAATTTGATAAATAAATTTTCGTCAAAGCAGAATTGTCCAGTATTTTTGTCTGCTGCTATAAGGGGCCGTTTAGTAAGTTCTATAGAAATAAGCAACTATTTCATCTTATCTTTAAGTCCTGCTTATAATTGGCATGTGTCTTGAGTAGCATTGATTTTAAAGTAAGTTAAGTCTATTGCTACTAGGCAATGAATCGTTAGTGGAATGAAACATAGGTATTCAATCATCTTCTTGCCGCTCCATATTCTGGCCGATTTTTTCTGCCTTAATGCAGCTTTCATAGGAGCGTATTTTCTTCAGTTTGGCTCAGCAGAGGTTCTAAACGAGCCTTCGTATACTTCATTGTTGCTTATTTTTAATGTTGTGTGGTTAGCAATAGCCATCAGCTTAAAGCCATATTCATTTCCCAGACAACTGTTCAAGATAGATCATCTACTGAAGAAACAACTGACGATCATTGCCGTTCACATTGCTATTATCTCGTTGTACTGGGTTTTGGTTCAAGGTTATTACTTTTCTCGCGCTCATCTGCTTTATACCTACATTCTGTTTTTTGTATCGGGTGCTTTGTACCGGATTATTGGCTTACTGGTTTTACGTGAATACCGGTCACGAGGGTTCAATAACCGTAAATACATTGTAGTTGGTTACGGTAAATTGTCGAAATCAATTACCCGATATTATGAAACGCACCCCGAAATGGGCTTTCGGTTTGCTGGTTTTTTTGATCACCCAACTACCGACAACCAGGCTATTTTGAAAGGGCGGTATGAAGATTTGACCGACTATATTCGGACACACAATGTTGATTCTGTTTATTGTTGTTTGCCCTATATTGACAATGCTTACTTGCGTACCCTTGTCGACAACGCAGAATCCTTAGATTATCAAGTTAAGCTACTGGTAGATTTTAGAGGCTTTTTGTCGAGAGGGGCTTCTGTTGAGTATCATGATTTTCTACCTGTACTAAATCTCTCTCCGCAAATTCTGGCTGATTTCCAGGTCAATGCGCTCAAGCGCGGATTTGATATTGCGTTTTCATTGGGCGTTCTAATTCTTGGCTTACCTATTTATGCACTTGTAGCAGGACTTACGCTTTTAACATCGAAAGGACCAGTTCTTTATGCTCAGGAACGCATTGGTCGTGATGGCAAGCCCTTTACTATCTTTAAGTTCAGGAGCATGTATATCAATGCAGAGCTATCTGGACCATCGCTTTCTCAAGGGCTACAGGATAGTCGCATTACTCCCTGGGGCCGGTTTATGCGTCGGACGCGCTTAGATGAGCTTCCTCAGTTTTTCAACGTATTGATGGGTGATATGTCGGTCGTTGGGCCACGTCCAGAACGGCAATATTTTATTGACCAGATTGTTGAGTTAGCTCCCGAATACAAAAATTTATTGCGGGTAAAACCAGGTATTACCTCAATCGGTCAAATCAAATTCGGCTACGCAGCCAACGTTGACGAAATGGTAAAGCGGCTGCGTTTCGACTTATTATATCCCGAACGGCGTTCCCTCTTCCTCGATGTCTGGATTATTGCACAAACAGTCCGTGTTATGATGCAAGGGCGGGGGCAGTGATTTATTTCGTTTACTAGATAGATTTGAATGACCACTGACGCGAGTTGCTAACTCGTTGACTCAGTGGTTTTTTTGTAGACTTTGTTTTATATAATTTCTGTAGACTACCAGGTTTTTTGGCCAAACATTGAAAAAAGCTCCCCGAATGTATATTTTTGTAAGCGTTCGATAGGTATTGCCGAATAAAATACCCCCTGAAGCGTATACATATAATCTTTAGCGTAAGAGTTTGCACGTATTTTGTTATCGACTCAACAATAATAAAGCCGGGGTGATTGTGGTAAAGAACGAATTATCGAGCCGTCTTATAGCAGCTCGTCAAGTAGGTATCTGGGTTATCATTGTAGGTGTTTTTGGCGTACTGCTATCCTGCGGGCAAAACCCACAACAAAACCTAAAACAGTCGGCACGGGAATTACGCAACTGCGCTGATGACCAGCAATTTTCGCCGGAAGAGTTAGCCTCTGTCCGCAAGTCGATTAACGCGGACGAAAAGACTAAACTTATTGAGGAAATCATTAATCAGAAAATCCGGTCGGGGTTGAACGGAAATGTACTGGTAGCTCAAAAAGGTATTGTTTTATATAAAAAATGCAGCGGTTTCGGCCATTTTGAAAAAGGGTGTCGCGATTCGCTAGTCGAGAACTCTAAGTTTCAGTTAGCTTCCCTCTCCAAAACGTTTACGGCAGTTGGCATTTTAAAATTAATTGAAGCAGGCAAACTTCATTTAGAAGATTCAATCCAACAGTTTTATCCCGATTTCCCCTATCACGGAATTACTATTCGTGATATGCTTTGTCATCGTAGCGGCCTTCCCAACTATGCTTATGCCTTTGATGACAGCATGAAGGTGAATTTTTACAAGAAGGAGAAACCGTATCCCAATAACCAGACGATCATGCACTGGTTTGCTACGGTGAAGCCAACCCCTAAAAAGTATAATATCCCAGGTCGGACATTTAGCTACTCTAATACCAACTATATGGTGTTAGCGTCAATAATTGAGAAATCCACTGGACAATCCTTTGAAGCGTTTATACGCAAAAATATATTCGCCCCCATTGGAATGAATGAAACGTTTGTGGCAACCACCAAAAGTGATTCTATCAATCAGTTCCGCACAGCGGGTTACCAGTGGAATCGTAGAATCCCTAAAGATTATTACGATGATGTAGTTGGTGACAAAGGTATTTATTCAACCGTTGGCGATTTGTTTAGATGGTACAGAGCCTTAAATGGTGATTGTCTGCTCAAACGCCAAACATTAGCTGAAGCTTTTCTTCCACGTAGCTTCGAGCGAAAAGGGCTTAAAAATTACGGCTACGGCTTTCGAATGATGCTCAATGACTTAAATCAGCCTGAATATATTTACCACACAGGCTGGTGGAAAGGGTACAATACTATGTTTTGGTTTAGCCCAAAAGATGAGTACGTCATCATCATTTTAGGTAATCGCCTAAATTCAACCGTTTATAGAGTCAAAGAATTGGTTGATGTATTACACAGTGGCAGTAAACCTGCCAACACCGATACAGACGGTGAAGTAGAGATATAACAGAAACGCCCGGTAAGTTAGCCGGGCGTTTTGCTTTGTTGCTGTAGTGCAAACAGGATGGCAGTCCGATTCTAATCTGCATTACAAAACTCCATGAAACTTCTAGTCCTTTTAAGTCTTCTATATCTTCCTGCCATGGCGCAACAGGCAACGGCAATTTGGCCAGATAATGCGATCCCAAATACACTTCCTGGTGTGACAATGGTTGAAAAAGTAGAAACAACCGACGTCACCCGCATCAGCAATGTAACTGTCCCTACCCTATTGACTTATCTTCCTGAAAAGGGAAAAGCCACAGGCGCGGCCATTATGATTTGCCCCGGCGGAGGTTATTCGATTCTCGCATCGAGCCACGAAGGAACTGACATTGCCAAATGGTTTGCTGATCAGGGAATAGCTGCTTTTGTACTCAAGTACAGGTTACCCGACCCGAAAATCATGACTAATCAGCACGAAGTGCCATTAATGGACGCGATGCAGGGATTACGACTTATACGGCGTGATGCAGCAAAAAATGGTATTGATCCGAACCGAATCGGTGTGATGGGTTTCTCAGCAGGGGGCCACTTAGCGGCAACGCTCTCTACGCATTGGCAACAGCCAGAACCTGATGTGGTAGCCCAGTCTAAGGGCTTACAATCAGTATCAGCACAGCCCAATTTCGCGATTCTTATGTATCCAGTTATCACTTTTGGCGATAAAGCACACACCGGATCGCGGGACAAATTACTGGGCCAGCTTAAGGCTGACCCAGAGAAACTTGCTTACTACTCGAATGAGTTACAGGTATCGAAACAAACACCCCCCACTTTTCTGGTGCATGCCATGGACGACAAAGGTGTTCCCGTCGAAAATAGCATTAACTACTATCTGGCGTGTTTAAAGAATACTGTCCCCGCCGAAATGCACCTTTACCCAGCAGGTGGGCATGGATTCGCGATGAAAGCGTCGAACAAAGGATCTGTAGCCAGTTGGCCCGAAGCCTGTAAAGAGTGGTTAAAAACCGTTGGAGCGTTGAAATAAGATGTTGGATACTGGACGTTGGATTAAGATGTAGTGTCCAATATCCAGCGTCAAGTATCCAACATCTTATTTATCCGTTAATAGCAGCGGCATATTACCTCGCCCATTCATAATAATAATTTTGGCATTGGGCGATCCGGCCAGTTCACGTTGTGCTTTGATTTGCTCATACTGGAGCTGCTTATCGGAGAGCCCTGTCGACAGAATTTTTTGGTAGTCAGCAATACCTTGTGCTTCAACACGCTTACGGTCTGCCTCCTGCCGCTCTTTTGCCAACACAAATTGCATTTTCTGGGACTCTTGCTCTGCGTTAATTTTCGACTCGATGGTTTTTTGGACCGAAGCGGGTAGTACAATGTTTCTTACCAATAGCTGCTCAAGCATCAAACCACGGCTTTTGAAATCGTTCTCAATTGCTTTATAAATACGCGTCTGAAACTCATCCCGCTTTGTCGAATACAGCGCGATAGCATCGTAATACACCGCATTGTCGCGGATACGTGTACGAGTAATAGGCCGTACGATTTTATCAACATAGTCAGGGCCAATGGCGCTGTGAATTCTGGGTGCTTCGGAAGGCATAACTCTATACAGGACGGTCAAGTCAATAACAACCTGTAGACCGTCTGCGGTAAGGACCCGGATTGCATCATCACCGTCTTTATTACCTTCATCGGCAATTGCCGACATCGTGTAATTCCGGGTTTTGACGTCGTATTCAGTTACGTTAACTAACGGATTTACAAAATTAAGACCGCTTTCAAGGACATGGTCCTGCACTTGCCCGAACAGATTCTGAACGCCAACAGACCCGGCATCGATCTGGCGAACGCTGGACGAAAGCAAACCCAAAACAATCAGCACAACACCCACCAGTTTAACGGGCCGGGCATAACGGGAAAACGTCAACGCAGGCGTATTGATGGCAAATCCAGCAATTAGCGCGAAAATACCTAAAACAAGAAAGAACATTGTTTATAAGTTATTGAGCATTAGTGCTCAGTAACATAACAAATGTACATGCAGAAACTACCTTCTCAACTGCGGCTACAGGAACGGTCGCTTTTCGGGGGAAACGGACATAAAAAAAGGCATCCGGTAAAGTACCTGATGCCTTTCGGCACTACGCGATCAATTAACCCTTAGCGTGTTACCGTTAATATGATTTGAGCTGCCATCTTCCTGCGAAAGAGGCACCTCATGATTATTTCGTTCCTTTTTTCTTATCGGCAGCAGGAGCAGCTTTAGGAGCAGCAGCACCAGCCGTTTCCAGCGCTTCTTTGCTAACTACTTCACCTTTCAGATAAAGTACAACTGTTGGCGTTTCAGCGTTGCTGGTTACTGTTACCGACTTGTTAAAACCACCGCCAGCAGCAGCATTGTAAGTAGCCGATACTGAACCTGACTGACCTGGCATTACAGCCTCCTTAGTCCAGGATGGCTTTGTACAGCCACATGAAGCAGCGGCATCAGAGATAAAAATTGGCTCTTTACCAGTGTTCTTAAACTTGAACACATACGTAGCTGGCTTACCTTGCTCGATTTTGCCAAAGTCATGTGTCTCCTTCTCAAACTTGATAACTCCCTTTTGAGCATAGCCAACTGCCACGAGTACAAACATGGCTACGAAAAGTGAAAAAAACTTTTTCATCGGACTTGTGTAATTATGTTTTAGAAATTTGGTTGTTGCACACTATAAAACAGAACTTTGGCAAAAGTCTTGCCAAATATTCTTGACTTGACGATGGCCTAACAAAGAAACGTAAAAAATCGTTTTTTTGAAAGCTGATTCGTTTTATATTATTTTTACTTCCACTAAACGCAACATCGTTTAGTCTTCATCAACTCAAGTATCAATTAGTTTAAATCTATAAACGTCCTGTGATTGCAAACGAACAAGTTCGCTCGGCGGATATGCTGACTCGCGAAAAAATCCTATCCGACTACCGCCTTGCCTGCGAGAGCCGACAGGTGAGTTTGTTGGGTCGGCGCGATGTGATGGGAGGACGGGCCAAATTCGGCATTTTCGGCGATGGTAAAGAAATCGCCCAGATTGCTGCTGCCCGTGCCTTTGAACGGGGCGATTTTCGGTCGGGGTACTACCGCGACCAAACATTCGTGGCCGCGCTGGGAGAACTGCGCTGGCAGGAGTTTTTCGCACAATTATATGCCCATACCGACATTGAGCATGATCCAAATACAGCGGGTCGGTCAATGAACGGGCACTTTGCTACGCGCTGGCTCGATGAGCAGGGCTTGTGGCGCACTCAAACTGATTTTTATAATTCTGTGTGCGATATTGCTCCTACAGCTGGGCAGGTTCCACGCTCGTTAGGCTTGGCATACGCGTCGAAGCTGTACCGCCAAAATACCAATTTGCATCAGATGAGTAATTTCTCCAGACGGGGAAATGAAGTAACCTTTGCGACCATTGGTGATGCATCTACTTCTCAGGGAATGTTTTGGGAAAGTATGAATGCGGCAGGCGTTTTGCAGGTACCCTTATTGATGTCAGTTTGGGACGACGGCTACGGAATTTCCGTGCCAGTTGAATACCAGACAACCAAAGCCAGTATCTCGAAAGCGCTCGCTGGCTTCCAGCGTGATGGTGACGATAAAGGATTCGAAATCTTCACTGTCAAAGGGTGGGACTACGTTGCTCTCATTGAAACATACCAACATGCTGCCCGCATTTGCCGCGAAGAACATGTTCCTGTACTGGTTCACGTACAGGAACTCACCCAGCCTCAGGGGCACTCTTCATCAGGATCGCACGAGCGCTACAAAAGCAAAGAGCGTTTAGAGTGGGAAGCTGATCACGATTGCAATAGACATTTTCGGTTGTGGATTCTGAGTAATGGTTACGCAACAGAAGATGAACTGGAGCAGATCGAGCGGGAAGCTCTTCAGGTAGCAAAAAACGCGCGCGCTGACGCCTGGAGTGCCTATCAACAGTCGATGCAGGGTGACCATGACGAAGCGGTTGAACTGTTACAACAGGCAGCCCGTAATCATGCCAAGGCCCCAGTCCTGATGGCTATCCGGGAGGAATTGCGTCGAGCCACTCCACTGCTCCGGCGCGATTCAACAGCTGCTGTAAAAAAAGCGTTGCGGGTTCTTCGGGGCGAAAACACTCCTGCTCGTACGACCTTGTTAAATTGGCTGGACCGGACTCAGGTTGAAAACGAAGACCGGTATAATTCGCATTTATACAGCCAATCTCCAGACTCACCACTGTTGGTACCAGCCGTTGCGCCAGACTACGCCGAAGACAGTCCTTTTGTGGATGGCTATTTATTGATGCAGCATTACTTCGATAATCTGTTCGGACGGGACGCGCGTGTGGTGGCCATGGGCGAAGACGTTGGCCATATTGGCGATGTCAACCAGGGATTTGCTGGTTTGCAGGAAAAATACAGCGACCTTAGAATCACTGATACGGGTATTCGAGAGACAAGCATTATTGGCCAGGGAATTGGATTGGCCATGCGCGGCTTGCGTCCCATCACGGAGATCCAATACTTCGATTACATTTTTTACGCGCTGGCCACCCTCACCGACGATCTGGCAACCTTGCTTTATCGCACAAAAGGCGGTCAAAAGGCACCCTTGATTGTCAGAACGCGGGGCCACCGACTCGAAGGTATATGGCACTCAGGCTCTCCGATGGGGGCTATGATCAATAGTTTGCGCGGATTACATGTGCTGGTGCCACGAAATATGACTCAGGCGGCAGGCTTTTACAATACTCTCATTAAAGGAGACGATCCCGCACTGGTGGTTGAGTGCCTGAATGGGTACCGCTTAAAAGAACGACTTCCTCAGAATTTGGCTACGATGTGCGTGCCCCTGGGGGTTCCCGAAACACTCCGCGAGGGTACTGATGTGACGGTTGTTACCTACGGCTCCATGTGCCGCATTATACTGGATGCAGCCCATCAATTAGCTGACATTGGTATCGGTCTTGAGGTAATTGATGTTCAGTCATTGCTGCCGTTCGATGTGCATCATCAGATTGTAGAGTCAATCAAAAAAACGAATCGGGTCTTGTTTGCCGACGAAGATTTTCCGGGTGGGGCAACAGCCTATATGATGCAGCAGGTAGTGGAAGGCCAACAAGCCTATCGCTACTTAGATTCAGCACCACGTACATTGACCGCTAAAGCACACCGACCACCCTACGGCTCCGATGGTGATTATTACTCCAAACCGAGCCCAGAAGACGTAGTCGATGTGATCTACGAAATCATGCACGAAGCGGAACCAAATAGATTTCCCAGCATTTATTAAAGAGTGAGCCAATAAGAGAGCGAAAGAGTGAAAGTGCGCGATGGCCGTTTAGTTTCTCGCTCTTTTAGTCTTTCGCTCTTTTGCTCTTTAACTCTTTCGCTCAATGGCTTACTTCCAGGATATAAAAGACGGCATTCGGACGACACTGAAGGGGTTAAGCATTACAATGCGACATCTTCGGCAAGCTACAGAAAGCCGAAAGCCAATGGCTGTTTCAAGCGATAATTACTTTGATCAGCAAACGGGATTGGTGACAGTGCAGTACCCACACGAGCAGTTACCCATTCCCGATAATGGCCGCTATCGACTTCACAATGAGATTGATGATTGCATTGTGTGCGACAAGTGCGCCAAAGTTTGCCCGGTCGACTGCATTACTATCGATGCTATTAAGGCAACCGAAGAAATAGGTAAAGCGTCGGATGGTTCTCCAATTCGCTTATATGCGGCCACCTTCGACATCGACATGGCCAAGTGCTGTTACTGCGGCCTTTGTACGGTGGTTTGCCCTACGGAGTGCCTTACGATGGAGAAGAAATTCGACTATAGTGAGTTTGATTTGGGTAAGCTAACCTATGGGTTTGCCAACCTGACTGCTGATGAAGCCGAGGAAAAACGAATGCTATATGAGCAATTTGTTCAGGAAAAAGCAGCTCTGAAAGCCCAGGCGGTTAAACCAGTAGCGCCCGTTAAGTCCGAAGAAGCGTCGGCAGAGCCCAAAATTGGAGTCAGTCCCAAGCCAGTTTTCAGGCCAACGGCTAAACCTAAAACCGAGGTAACTCAGGTGGCAGATGTGCCTCCCATTGATGTAGACCGCAAAGCGGCTGAAGCGTCTTCGGCTGTTGTGACATCGGGAACTGACCCCGCTACACAGGAAGAACATACCGTTCAACCAACAGGGGAAGAATCACTTGCTCCGAAGCCAAAACCACTTCCGTTTCGGCCAACGATGAAACCGCCGGTTGCAAAAGTCCCTCCAACCGTAGCCGTTGAAAAAGTTGAACCGCCTGTAAAAGAAGAATCTAAGGAAGAGGAGGTAACAAAACCTCAGCCCCGGCCAGCTTTCCGGCCGACAATGAAGCCGCCGGTTGCGAAAGCCGCTCCTACAGAGCAGGCCGAAACGACAGTCAAAGCAGAAGAAACGCCAAAGCCTCGGCCCGCTTTCCAACCCACCATGAAGCCGCCAGTTCAAAAAGAAACAACGGCTGAGCAAGCAGAACTGCCAGAACAAGCGGCACCAGTAACAGAGCCAAGTCCCAAACCTAAGGCTCCTTTCCGTCCTACTATGAAACCCAAAAACCCATGATTCAGGCCGCAATCATTCTTTTTTCGGTTCTAACCATTGGTGGTGCGCTGGCTATTTTACTAACTCGAAACGTACTCTATTCAGCCTTTTTTTTACTCCTGACATTGCTGGGTGTAGCGGCTTTGTTTGTGCTAGCGAGTGCTGATTTTTTGGCCGTTGCCCAGATCATGATTTACGTTGGGGGCGTTTTAGTTCTCATCGTTTTTGGTGTTATGCTCACCCATAATTCCGATCCGCTGAACCGAAACAACCAGCGTTCTAATGCCGTATTAACCAACCATCGGTCGTGGTTGTGGCCATTGGTGATTGCGGGCGGTACGTTCACAGTGCTTTTTCAGGTTCTATCCCGTGGGGTGTTTGTGATTATAAATCGCGAGGCCAAATTTCAGACAACCGTTGATACCATTGGCCGCCAGTTGATGACAGAATACCTGATTCCGTTCGAAATTGCTGGTATCTTATTATTGGTAGCCCTGGTTGGAGCGGCTTATCTGGCCATGCCAAATCAGGAAATAAAGAACAGCTAATGGAGACAAGCACAATCCTTATCGTTGCCGCACTGCTGTTTAGCATCGGATTAGCCGTGGTGGTTGTCAAGAGACACGCCATTGTTGTTCTGATGGGTGTTGAGTTGATGCTCAATGCTGCAAACCTCAACTTAGTAGCGTTCAGCCAATATGATCCCGACCGCTTGCAGGGCCAGATGATGACCTTGTTTGTGCTGGTGGTGGCGGCCGCCGAAGCCGCTGTAGCCCTGGCAATTGTGCTTCAGGTATATCGGCACTTCCGCACCGTCCAACTGGACGAAATAAACGAATTGAATAATTGATGCAACCCCAATTCGACCCGATTATTGATGGTATTTTGGAACAGGGCTACGGTGTAGTCGATGATTTTCTATCACCCGAAGAAGTTCAAAAATTGGCAAAACGGCTACGGGACCGTCGAGAGCAGGGCCAATTTAAGGCGGCTGGAATCGGTAATCAGAACACGGTAGTTGAGAAACAGATTCGGGGTGATGAAATTATGTGGCTAGATGAAGCCGATGCCGTTCCCGAAGAATTGGCGTTTCTAAACCGGATTGGCGAGTTTGTGCAGTATGTGAACCGCACCTGTTACCTTGGCCTGCGCGACTATGAATTTCATTACGCCCTCTACCCTACCGGAACTTTCTATAAGCGCCACCTCGATCAATTTCGCACTGACTCCCGTCGTCGGTTGTCAGTAGTTTGTTATCTCAATACAGATTGGCAGGAAACCGATGGCGGACAAATAGCCTTGTATCTGCCTACCGAAAACGGCGCCGAAGAAACGGTAACCATCGCTCCCGTCAGTGGCCGATTAGTGTGCTTTGAAAGTGGTCGACTCGAACATGAGGTGTTACCCGCCACCCGCGAACGCCTGAGCGTAACGGGCTGGCTGAAGAACTGACCAGCGCGCCCAAACAATCAGCTTTCCTAACAATTGAACGAAAAGTAAGGTTACAATTTGACCTACGTTTTACGCTCAACTTTATGGAAACTACCGAATTTCGCCCGGCCGCAGAGGAAATTAAGGCTCAGAAACTGCCTTATCCTGCCAAGCAGTCGGATATGAATCAGCAACCCGACAGCGACCTTTCTAATTACAAACCAGCCAACAAATTAGCGGGTAAAATCGCACTTATTACCGGAGCCGATTCGGGCATTGGTCGTGCCGTAGCCATTGCTTTTGCTATGGAAGGAGCCAAAGTGGCTATTCTCTACAATGAAAACACCGATGATGCCAAATACACCCAGCGGATGGTGGAAAGTAAGGGTCAACCCTGTCTGGTAATTCAGGCTGATGTTCGGCAGAAAGCTGCCTGTGATGAGGCCGTTCGGCAAACGGTTGAACGGTTTGGCGGACTGAATATTCTGGTCAACAATGCGGCTTTCCAGATGGCTCAGGAGAAATTCGAAGACATTACCGAAGAGCAACTACGCCGTACATTCGAAACCAATATTTTCGGTTACTTCTTCATGGCGCAGGCTGCACTCCCGCACCTGACCGAGGGCGACGCCATTGTAAATACAGGCAGCATTGTGGGTATTGTGGGAAACCCGGTGTTGGTAGATTATACGGCCACAAAAGGGGCCATTCATGCTTTTACAAAATCACTCGCCATTCAGCTGGGGGAACGTAAAATTAGGGTGAACGCGGTTGTTCCCGGCCCCGTCTGGACGCCAAACATCCCGGCAACTATGCCTCAGGATCAAGTTAAGGACTTCGGTAATGAAGTAGCACTGGCGCGGCCCGGTCAGCCCGAAGAGCTAGCCCCCGCTTACGTTTTGCTGGCTTCATCAGACGGAAGTTTTATGACCGGTAGTTTGGTAGAGGTCACGGGAGGAAAACTAGGATAAAGGCATGGAAAACAAGCCTCTGTCTGACTCTGTTATTGATCTTGTCAACTCCGACCGGGTTACACCTACAACTCGCAAAGCGTTACTAGAACGACTAAACCAGCCACCTGTTACCGCCCCATCATTTTTTAATGAAGCTGAATTTACTCGGCTTCAGTTAGTTTGCGATCGGCTGGTTCCACAAACAGGTACGAAGAAAATAGACGTTGCGGGACCGATTGATGATCGGCTAGCCCGGCAAAAAACAAATGGATGGCGGTACGATGAGTTACCCAATGATGGAGAAGCTTATCGGCTTTTCCTTGTCGGAATCTCTCAAACAGCAGAAGCGCTTTTCGACCAATCTTTCGCGACTATCACGACTGAACAGCGAGACACTGTTTTGCTTGCTGTTCAGCAGGGCGAAGCAACTGGACCCGCTTGGCAGCAACTCCCCGCTGACCGTTTTTTCGAAGAATTACTGGCCGAGGCAGTCGAAATTTATTACAGTCATCCAATAGCACAGCAGTGGATTGGCTATACTGGAATGGCTGATCAAACCTCACCCCCAACCCCTCTCCTTGCGAATGAGAGGGGAGACTTGTCATGAAATCTTATTCAACTGAAGACATACTCGATGCAGTCGTTATTGGCACTGGTGCCGGTGGAGCGCCTTTGCTGGCTCGTTTGGTTATGGCCGGACTTAATGTAGTCGCCTTGGAAGCCGGGAAATTCTGGAAAGCTACAGAAGACTTTGCTACTGACGAACGAGCGCAGGATTTCCTGTTCTGGAACGACGAACGACTTAGCGCAGGCAACGATCCTGTAGCCTTTGGGCGCAATAATTCCGGTACAGGCGTTGGGGGTTCGACCTTGCATTACACAGCCTACACCCCACGCCTGCAACCCGACGATCTCCGGCTTCGCACCGATTTTGGCGTGGGCGAAGATTGGCCCCTCAATTACCACCGCGATATAGAGCCGTATTACGACGAACTCGAACAGTTTTTGGGCGTGTCGGGTCCAGCTAAGTATCCGTGGGGACCCACCCGGAAAACGTCGTACCGATACGGGCCATTACCCGTGAATGGAGCCGGTCGTCTGATGGAAAAAGGGTGTAAGGAGTTAGGCATCCGAACGTCGCCAGCAGCCAACGCAGCGTTGTCGGCACCACAATTTCAGGAAGGGTATGGCTGGCGATCAGCGTGTACAAATAGGGGGTTTTGCCAAGCCGGATGCAACAACGGAGCCAAAGCCAGCATGGATGTTACGTTTATTCCGCTAGCTATTCAGCATGGAGCAGAAGTACGTGCAGAGTGCTTTGTTACAAGCTTTGAGCGCGATAGCCAGGGCCGCATCACAAGTGTTGTGTACGAGCAGAACGGGCAGCAGAAGCGGCAGCGCTGCAAACACGTATTTCTGTGTGCTGGCGCAGTTGAAACGCCAAGGCTCTTGTTACTGAACGACATGGCCAACCGTAGTCAACAGGTTGGTCGCAACTTGATGGCCCATACAGCCCTACAAATCTGGGGTGAATTCGACGAACCCATTTATCCTTGGCGAGGTATTCCTGGGGCGGTTATTTCAGAAGACACCCATCGACCAACCACTGGCGAAAGCGACTTTGTAGGAGGTTATCTGCTTCAGTCTATTGGGGTTATGCCCGTGACGTATGCTAGTCAGATGGCTCGAGGTCGGGGGCTTTGGGGCCAGGCCTTACACGATGCCATGAGCCAATACAATCATGTAGCGGGGATTAATATTCTGGGCGACTGCCTGCCTTACGAACACAATTACCTCGAATTGTCTGACGAAAAAGATGGACGCGGCCTTCCCAAACCGCGTATTTATTTTTCAATCGGCGAAAACGAAGAGCGGCTAACTTCCCATGCCAACCAGATCATGCGCAACATCTGGGGTGCGGCCGGGGCGCGCAACATCTGGGCTTTCCCCCGCAACGCGCACGTAATCGGAACAGCCCGTATGGGTACTGATCCAGACTCGGCTGTTGTTGATCCCAATGGACGGTCGTTTGATATTCCGAACTTATACATCAGCGACAATTCTACATTCCCGAGTGCCTTGAGCGTGAATCCAGCCTTGACAATCATGGCTTTATCATTGAGAACAGCAGACAAATTTTTAAAGTCATGAAGGATTTCCTCCATCACATCACTAAAAAATACGGCGACGGCAACTACGATGGCGACCAGTTTGGGGGTGCATCGGGGCACAATGGCAATGGTTTGCCCGATGGAAACCCAAGCAATTTTATGTTTGCTACAGGCATCGAGTGTTCATATCCAACCATCAAAAAAGGCACTATCCGGCGCGACCAGCTCCTCGAATGCGATCACTATAACCGCTACAAAGAGGATCTAGGTCTGGTGAAAGAAATGGGGCTGAAAGTGCTTCGATATGGGCTACCTTACTATTCTATTCATGAAGCTCCAGGTAAGTTCAACTGGGAGTTTGCGGATTTGGCAATGGCCGAAATAAAGCGGTTGGGAATCACACCCATTTTAGATTTAATGCATTTTGGTGTCCCCGACTGGATCGAAAATTTCCAAAACCCTGAACTACCGGTTCATTTTGCAGAGTATTGCCGGGCCGTGGCCGAACGGTATCCCTGGGTGCGCTACTACACGCCCGTTAATGAAATTTATGTAACAGCTCGTATTAGTGCTAAAGATGGAGTCTGGAACGAACAATTAAAGTCTGACAAAGGGTTTGTAACAGCCCTCAAACACTGTGCTGCTGCCAGCATTATGGGTAATCAGCAGATTGCCAGCATTCGCAACGATTGTGTGATTGTGCAGAGTGAAAGTGCCGAATTTATTCACGAACTGTGTGCCAAACCGTCGGCGCAGACCAACCTGGAAAATGAACTTCGGTTTTTATCACTGGATTTGCTCTATGCCCGCCCACCCTCAGCAACAGTGTCGATGTATCTGATGGATCATGGGATGACCCGGAAGGAGTACGACTGGTTTATGAAAGGAAAACCGCCGGGTTACCAAATTATGGGCAATGACTATTACGGTCGTAATGAGCGGATTAAGTTACCCGATGGCTCCATTCATAGCTCGATGGATGTGCTTGGTTGGTACCAGATAACCAAAGAGTATTACGAGCGCTACCACATGCCTGTAATGCATACCGAAACAAACGTTTTCGAGGCAGAACATGCGCCGATGTGGCTCTGGAAACAGTGGATCAACGTGATGCGGATTCGCAGAGACGGTGTACCTGTACTGGGCTTTACCTGGTATAGCCTTATCGATCAAATTGACTGGGACACCCAGATGGCTGAGCAAAACAACCGAGTACAAGCCTGTGGCCTATACGATCTCGACCGCAAACCTCGGCCCGTGGCTCAGGCCTACAAAGATTTACTCAAAGAGTTCGGCCAGATCACCATTGTTCCCTACGGCGAAATGCTCGAAATGACCGACCGACCTGCACGCCTGAAAACGCAAGTGTAATTAGTGAACCGAAGCGTTGTTGAAAAGTATGACTTTTATTCTGCTACATTTTTTTGGGAGTTCCCAGCGCGAATATGCCCCACTAATCGAATTGTTGGCGAGAAAGCATCGTTGCCTCACACTTGACTTGCGTGGCTTTGGCGATAGTCCTGTCCCTTCCGATGGAGATTACTCGGTTGATGCCATGACCGATGACGTTGTTACGCTGATTGAGGAACAGGTGAAGGAACCGTTCGTGGTGGTGGGCCATTCGATGAGTGGAAAAGTGGCTCTGAATCTGGCTTCACGGCAACCCGAAGGGCTGTTGGGCCTGGTACTGCTGGCTCCCTCTCCCCCATCGCCGGAACCAATTGACGACACCGAACGCGAGCGCTTATTAACTACTCACGGACAGCGATCAGCAGCCGAAGAAACGTTGAAGAAGATTACATCAGCACCCTTATCAGAGGCATATCAGGAGTTAATTATCACCGATGATTTACGCTCTACGCCCGAAGCCTGGGCGGCCTGGCTTGAACATGGAAGCCGGGAAGACATCAGCGACCGTATGTCAAATGTCCAGGTACCGATTCAACTTGTTTTGGGCAGCGAAGACAAACACATCGACGAGAGCCTTATGAAAAAGAGTGTATTGAACCACTTCCCCGACGCTCAGATAACTAGTATTGACGGGGCTATGCATGTGTTGCCTCTCGAAAAACCGGCGGAGGTAGCCCGAATAGTGGATACCTTTGCAACATGGCTTTTATCCAAACCGATACATACACCATCCGGGGTTACGAAACCGATGCCACCGGCCAACTGAGTATTGCAACGCTGATGAACTGGATGCAGGAATCAGCTAACAGAAACGCGCTCGAATACGGAATCGGAATGGCTGATTTGCTCCGTCACGAAATCGGCTGGATGTTGATGCGCTTCCGGCTGACCATGTATCAATATCCTCGTTATGGCGATACCGTGCAGGTTTCAACCTTTCCAACGAAGGTTGAGAAATATTTCATCTACCGGGATTTCAAGGTAACCAACGAAAAGGGAGAGCTGCTTGCCGAAGCGGCCAGTACCTGGGTCACGTTCAGTATTGAACGTCGGGCAATGATTACGCTTCCCGAATTTATTCGGGCGCTGGACCCGCCAATGATAGCCAATCCCCTGCCTGCTTTACCCTTAAAACCGGGTTTTACCTGGCCCGAAACGGATCCCCTACTTTCAGAGCGACTAATTGGCTGGCACGATCTCGACACGAATCAGCATACTAATAATGTCAGCTACGTTCAGGCCGTAATTGAGTCGATGCCCGAAGCTACCCTACGCAATCATCAACTTCGCGAGCTGGATCTGTTTTTTAAATCTGAGTGTCACCTGCACGATCGCTTGCTAATACACACCTGGCTTACCGATGAGGCTTCTCTGCATCGGCTTTTCCACGCTGACGATGGGCGCGAGGTGATGTTGGCGCGAAGTGTTTGGGCTAGCTAATGAGAGAAAAAAGCCCGGAGGGGCACAGAGAAATTAGTATAAATCTCTGTACTCCTCCGGGCTTCTCTGTATAACTCTGTGGCTAAAAAGCCTTACTGAGCGTCTGCTTTCCAAGTATTGTTGCGAGGGTTAATATCTGGAATCTTCTCATCCGGATCAATGACCACTGTCCGCAAATTGGCAGTAGTTGGCGCTTTGAATGTCCAGCTACCGCCCCGCTGCCAGATCTCGACCGGCAGGTTAACCCGCGTTTTCTTGCCGGTTGTTTCAGTCATCTCAATAGTGGCAGGCATGGCCATTTTTTCCAAATTCTCGATGGTTATGTACGAACCCTTCGAGGCATCATTGTCCACATATTTCACCTCCTTCACCGACTGGTCAAGTTTCCACGTTTCATAAAAATATCCGCGCCAGAACCAGCCCAAATCTTCGCCAGCCGCATTTTCAATCGTGCGGAAAAAGTCATACGGTGTAGGGTGTTTGAATGCCCAACGGTTTACATAAGCCTTGAATGCATAATCAAACCTCTCAGGCCCAAGTACTACATCACGGAGCATTTTCAGGCCCATACCCGGCTTATAATAGGCCAGAATACCAAGGTTTCGGCTCTGCTGCACATCGGGTATGGTCATAATCGGCTCGCTGGGAGCAAATAATGCCGGAGCTACATCGTGCATGGTACCCCGCTCCCGGTTGTACTCACCTTTGTTAAAATTAGCCGTCGACAACATATTGATGAACGTGTTGAACCCTTCGTCCATCCAGGCAAATTTGCGCTCGTTGTTCCCCACAATCATCGGGAACCAATTGTGGCCAAACTCATGATCGGTTACACCCCAGAGCCCATCTTTTTTGTCACGGTGATCACAGAATACAATACCGGGGTATTCCATACCTCCTACAACACCCGCTACATTGGTTGCCACAGGATAGCTATACTCAAAAATGTACTTTGAATAAAACTCGATACAACCTTTCACGTATTCCGTAGATCGGCCCCAGGAGTCATTGGTGGCGCTTTCAGCCGGATAAGCTGACATAGCCAGCGCTGTTTTACCACTGGGCAGATTAATCCTGGCAGCATCCCAAACAAACGCTTTGGAGCTGGCAAAAGCTACGTCGCGACTGTTGAGGCACCGGAAACGCCACGTTAACTGACCCGACTGTTTTGGGCGTGATTTCGAATCGGTCACCTCTTCTTTTGTGCGGAGCATCACGGTCTTGTCGCTTTGCCGCGCCTGTGCCATCCGTTTGATTTGCTCTTTGGTGAGCACCTCGTCGGGGTTAATCAATTCGCCAGATCCTACTACAATATGATCCCAGGGAACTGTTACGGCATACTCAAAGTCGCCGTACTCAAGGTAAAACTCGCCCGCGCCGAGATACGGCAATACGTTCCAACCCTGAATATCGTCGAACACACACATGCGGGGATACCACTGCGCGATTTCGTAGATGATTCCATCTTTACGGGTCAACTGCCCCATCCGGTCTGAGCCATATTCGGGAATTTTGAACGAGTAACTTAACCGAACTTTGATAGGGTCACTACCCGACTTCAGCGCTTCTGGCAACCGCACTTGCAAGCGGGTGTCAGTAACTGAATACGGTACAGCCGTTGCTTTGCCTTTGCTATGCTCCACCGTAACTGCGGTAATAGTCATCCCGCCTTTAAAGTC
This sequence comes from Flavobacterium sp. SUN052, assembly GCF_028867935.1. Taxonomy (GTDB): domain Bacteria; phylum Bacteroidota; class Bacteroidia; order Flavobacteriales; family Flavobacteriaceae; genus Flavobacterium. The sequence continues at coordinate 142,839 of NZ_JAPQNS010000016.1, read as the reverse complement.
GAGGTTGCCAAAGCGGCCACCCGTAACGGGCGTAGTTTTAGCCGCCCGGGACGTATCGCTGAAGGCATTCTGATCTAACTGCAACCATAAGAATGGTATCGATTCAGGCGAGTTGTTTTTATAGGTAATCTCAACGTCACCACTAATCGTACTTTGTTGATCGTCCAAGGTGACGTTGATTTTATAATCGGCTTTATTTTGCCAGTAACGGGGACCAGGCTCACCACTTCCTGTGCGATAATCGTTGCCCGGCTGCATATTGAACAGCGGGTGAAACAATTCTTTGGGGTCGAATTTAGAGGTTGATGGCGTGCTTTGGGCACCAGCCTGCCAGCTTACAAAGCAGGCAGTGGCAAGAAGGAGTTTTCTCATTGAACTCGTTTTGTGGTAATTATTGGTAAGTTTTTAAACCAGTGCTTCGAATAAAATCTCTGCTGGATGCTGAGCTTTGCGACCCGTACCGTCGTGAATTTGGTGGCGGCATGAGGTTCCCGGCGCGGCAATGATTACGTCGGCCGGTTGCTGACGAACAGTTGGTAACAGTACCAGTTCGCCAATCTGCATCGACAGCTCGTAGTGCTCTTTCTCATAACCAAACGACCCGGCCATTCCGCAACAACCCGATGGTATCAGTTGCACTGAATAATTCCTGGGCAACGATAACGCTTTTTTTCCTGGAACTAGCGACGACATCGCTTTCTGCTGGCAATGCCCGTGCATTTTTATCAGCCGGGTTTCCGTTGTAAACTGGTCAGCACGAATTCGTTTGGCATCGATTTCGCGGGCAATAAACTCTTCAAAAGTGAGCGTATTCTGGGCCAATTTACGAGCATCATCAGCCAGCGTTTCATCGACTAATTCGGGGTACTCATCCCGGAATGTCAGAATAGCCGACGGCTCCAGGCCTACTAAGGGTGTTTGTTCTGTAATAACGTTTCGCAAAGCACGAACATTATTATCAGCCATTTTCTTGGCCATTTTCAACATCCCCTTCGATAAGGCGGCCCGACCACTTTCTCCGTGTTCTGGTATAACGACGTCATACCCTAATCGTTCCAGTAGCTGAATAGCTTTCTGGCCAACCTCCACGTCGTTATAATTGGTAAACTCGTCGCAGAAAAGGTAAAGCGAATACGGCTTTTTATCTGGCGACTTTCTCTTTTTAGCCCAGGTGCTCAACGTTGTCTTACCCATTAGCGGCATAGTCCGGTCTGGGTGGAAACCGACAATCCGATTGGCTATTCGCCGGAGGGCAGGCGTTCCTAACACGGCATTCCAAGCCCAGGGAACATAGCTCGCCAAACCAGACAATTGGGCAAAGTTAGCAATCAGCCTCGACCGAATTGGTACACCGTTAGCGTCGTAGTAATGCTGTAAAAACTCGGCTTTGAGTTTAGCCACATCTACATTTGAGGGGCACTCCGACTTGCATCCCTTGCACGATAAACACAGATCATAAACCTCTTTGATTTCTTTATGGTCGAACCGATTCTCTTTATCGGAGCGCGTGAGCATTTCGCGCAGTATATTAGCCCGCGCTCGTGTCGTATCTTTTTCGTTGCGGGTTGCCATGAAGCTGGGGCACATGGTTCCGCCCGACAGTTGTGTTTTGCGACAATCGCCCGAGCCATTACACTGCTCAGCGTGCTGAAGTACCGTTTGGTTGTTGTATCGAAAGTAGGTCTGAAAATCAGGAGTCTGCTGCCCGGCTTCGTAGCGTAAAAACGTATCCATTGGTGGCGTTTCTACAATTTTGCCGGGGTTAAAAATACCGTCGGGGTCCCAGGTGTGCTTCACCTGTCGCATCAACTCATAGTTATGTGCGCCCACCATTTTCGGAATAAATTCGCCCCGAAGGCGTCCATCGCCATGTTCGCCAGAAAGCGAACCATCGTATTTTTTGACCAGTGTGGCTATTTCTTCCGCAATCATCCTGAACTGTCGATGGCCTTCGGCCGTCTTTAAATTTAGAATGGGCCGAAGGTGAATCTCACCTGAACCGGCATGGGCGTAGTGCACCGAGGTCATGCCGTGTTTTTTGAGAATAACATTGAATTCCCGAATGTACTCCGGTTGATCACGCACGTCCACCGCGGTATCTTCAATCACAGCAACCGCTTTTGCATCGCCGGGCAGATTACCCAACAAGCCAAGCCCTGCTTTGCGAAGGGCCCAGATTTTCTTACTGTCGTCGCCAAATAGTAGAGGGAAATGGTAACCCATCCCCTCAGCCCGCATATCAGCTTCCATATCGGTGGCTAGCTGTTCTACCTCAGCTCGGCTATTGCGGGACAGATCGACAACCAGAATTGTTGGAAAGCTTTCTAATTCTGATGCAGCATTAGGCACCCGCTGCACAAAAAAGCTGTTTTTGCGTTGTTCCGCGTTCGTATTCGCCCGTTCCAGAATAATGTTGTCGATAAGCTCAACAGCATAGGGGCGGTATTTCAGCGCAACCAGCGTGGCTCTGAGAGCCTCGTCGATAGACCGGCAATGCACAGCCACCAGGCCCGATTCGGCGGGTGGCAAGGGGACCAGATTCAGTTTTATTTCCGTCAGAAAACAGAGCGTTCCTTCAGAGCCAGCAATAAGTTTACAGAAATTAAAAGGGTCCCCATCAGGCGTGTAGGGGGCGCAATCGAGTAACATGTCTAAAGCGTAACCCGTGTTGCGCCGTTCGACGGTACGTTTCGGAAAATTCTTGCGTATTTCAGCCTGATTAACTGGATCATTAAGGATAGCGTTTGTTTGAAGGTAGATAGTGTCCAGCAAACTCGCTGACCCATTTTTTCGGCTCGCTTCCCGAACGGTACTGTCTAATTGTTCTGCTTCTATAGCGCCAAATTCAGCCTCTGAACCATCAGCCAATAATACCTTTACTGATAGCAGATGTTCCCGCGCTGAGCCGTAGACAACCGAGTTTGATCCACACGAATTGTTACCCACCATACCCCCAATCATGGCCCTGTTAGCAGTTGATGTTTCCGGGCCATAGTATAGGCCGTAGGGCTTCAGAAACATGTTTAGCTCATCGCGAACTACCCCTGGCTGCAACCGAACCCAACGCTCCTCAGCATTTACTTCAAGGATTTTGGTAAAGTGCTTCGATACGTCCACAACAATACCATTACCGACCACCTGACCAGCCAGCGATGTGCCCGCAGTTCGAGGAATTAGTGCCTGCTTCGTAGAGCGAGCATAGGCAATAAGTTTCTTGAGATCGTCAATGGATCGGGGAATTGTTACGGCCGTGGGCATTTCCCGGTAAGCAGAAGCATCGGTAGCGTATAGGGTACGAGTGGTTAGGTCGTCAAAGTAATCACCTTCAAGTTGCGGTTTAATGGATGTCATTGGCTTTGAATTCTCAAACGCTCAAGGTGGTATTCGGGTACAATTATCACCTCAAAATTAACATTTTTTTAGATTTAGAGTGGTTCCGCTCTCCTTATACGTCAAAATAGAATAATACAATAAAATAGTGGCTTAGCAATGAGAACTAGCGGTTAGACACCCAAAAAATATCAAAATAATACAAAGTACATTTCTTAAATATTACCTATAACTGACACAATTTTTACCCAAATTAACTCCATTTTAACTAAGGCTTATTTGTATTTTAAAAACCACAATGAGTAATTTGCTAAGTGGTTTGTCAATAATGTTCTATGGAATCCTGTTACGGTGCCAATTCTTACTCTGAATCAGCTGACTATATGTCGTATAGCAATATACAGATGAAGCAAAAAATATCCATCGAAGTACAGTAATCGACCGAACAAATCACAAACCTAGTATACCAACTTAATTATTTTACAACCATTTCTCAAACCTATGATGGACAAATCCTACATGACAAACCGCACAAACGGATGGGTAGGTCAGTTCGGCCACAAGATGAATGTCTTTGTGGCAATGCTGGCAATGCTGGCAATGGTGGTGTTTTTTGGCACCCAACCTGCTTTAGCGCAAAGCAGAACCGTAACAGGTAAAGTAACGGATGCTGACGGGACAGGACTACCCGGTGTGAGCGTTCAGGTGAAAGGTACACAACGGGGAACGAGCACAGACTCAGAAGGAAAGTTTAGCCTCGCTAACATTGCCGATAACACCACACTGGTGTTGAGTTTCATTGGTTATACCAGCCAGGAAATCGCTGTAGGAAATCGCTCGGTTATTGATGTGAAACTAACTGACGACGCAAAAGCGCTGGAGGAAGTTGTGGTAGTAGGGTATGGTACAGCAAAACGGAAAGATTTGACGGGTTCTGTTGTACAGGTGTCGGCAAAAGACTTCAACGCTGGGGTGAACCCAAACCCACTTCAAGCCATTCAGGGTAAAGTAGCTGGTCTGGTTATTACGTCTCCTTCCGGCGACCCGAATCAGCAGCCAACGGTGCGGTTGCGGGGATATACTTCGCTGGCAGGTGGTAGCGATCCGCTTTATGTGGTAGATGGTATGATTGGGGTTCCAATCAACACCATTTCTCCTTCCGACATTGAGTCGATGGATGTTTTGAAAGATGCTTCTGCTGCTGCCATTTATGGTTCACGGGCCGCTAACGGCGTTATACTCATTACGACCAAGCGCGGTAAGTCGGGCAGGACAACGGTATCATTCAACAACTACGTAGGTGTATCGACCATTTCTAGGCAATATGATATGCTGGATGCACAAGGTTACCGCGATGCCGTTACTCAAATCAAGGGATCTGCTTCATTAGCTGACAAGCAACGTTTTCCAGATGGAAATTACAATACCGACTGGACAAAAGAAGTTACTCAGAATGGATCTGTCAACAATCATGATATTGCTATTGCGGGAGGTTCACCAACGTTCAGCTATCGGGGTTCACTCAATTACATTAACCAGAACGGTATCATCAAAAAGACTGGTCTGGATCGTGTAACGGGTCGTATCAACCTTGATCAGAAAGCGTTCGACAATCGTCTGAACATTCAGTATAATCTGTCGTATTCCGAAACCAATAAAAGATATGACAGTGGTATCATCGGCCGTGCAGTTACGTTCCTGCCAACATTACCAGTAAAAAATCCTGACGGATCATATTATGAGGTAGGTGGTAGTTTTGACCTCTTCAACCCGGTTGCCATGCTGGAAAACGTTATCAACAACGGCGTGCAGCGTTATTTACAGGGCGGCATGAACCTGCGATACGAAATACTAGACGGGTTGACGCTCGGCGTTAACGGTCAGTTACAGCGGGATAACACGGTCAATAACTTCTATACCAATCCAGCTATCAAAGCCTTTGCCGCTAACAATGGTCGTGCAAGCCGGAATTTTTCAGAATCGAATACCAAATTGATGGAATTGACCGCTAACTATGCCAAAGGATTTGGCAGTAATAACAGCAACTACTCCATCTTAGGTGGCTATTCGTACCAGAATTTTGACAACGATGGTTTTGGTGCAGCAAACTCGGGTTTCGTAACCAGCGATATTAACTATAGTAACCTTGGTTTAGGCTCAGGTACGCTGGTTAATCCTGGTAACAACTATGCTACTTCGTACCGCAATAACTCAAAATTGATCTCTTTCTTCGGACGGGCTGCGGTGAATCTGAATGATAAGTACAATGTAACGGCTACAATACGCCGGGATGGCAGCTCTAAATTCGGAGCGAACAACAAATGGGGTCTTTTCCCATCGGTTGGTGCGGGCTGGACAATCTCGAATGAATCCTTCTTCCCAAAGAGCAATGCACTTAGCTTGCTGAAACTGCGGGTTGGTTATGGACAAACGGGTAACTCAGAAGGTATAGCTGCCTATAACTCAATTCAGTTATATGGTCAGAAAGGAACCTATTATGACGGTACACTGGGCGACTTCCTGCCAGGCTACGGTATCACGCAAAATGCTAATCCAAACCTGAAGTGGGAAGTACTAACCACAGCGAACGTTGGTTTAGACTTCCAGTTGCTGAGCGGTCGCTTCTCTGGTACGGTTGAGTACTATAATAAGCTGACCAAAGACATGCTATATCCGTATTCGGTACCTGCCGATGGTATCAAGTACTTCGCCAACTCAATTCTGGCCAACGTAGGCTCGATGCGTAACAGCGGGTTTGAACTGTCCTTTGGAGGTGATGTAATCCAGAAAGGTGATTTCTCATGGAATTCACGACTTGTGGGCGCTTATAACAAAAACACGGTTGTTTCGCTATCGAATGATCAGTTTAGTAATGGACAGGTTCGTTTTAACCCATTCAATGGTCGTGGTTTGTCCGACGTATTTGCCTCCTACCTGGTACCAGGTCAGCCATTGGGCGAATTCAACAACATACCAACGTTCACGGGTGCCTATTCAACGGATGGACAACCCTTGCTAAGACCTGGTACGGGTGATACGCCAGTAACGGATGTGTCGAAAGCAGATGCAGCAGCGGGTGTTGCTTCAGGTAACTATGTTAAACAGGGCAACCCACAACCTTTCCTGACTGCATCATTTATCAACACGTTCCGCTACAAAGGATTCGATCTGTACTTTCAGTTGCGCGGAACGTTTGGTAACACTATCCTGAACGCTATTCGGTCGAACCTGTTGATTCCAGGTTCAATTCTGGAAACCAACATGCTGAAAGGTGTAACGGACTATCCTAAAAATTACGGCGTTAACGTACTGTCGACAAACTGGCTGGAAAGCGGCTCATTTGTGCGCTTCGATAACTGGCAGATTGGCTACACTATCCCGCTGCCAGCTAGCAAGTATATCTCGAATGCCCGGATTTATGCTGGTGGTAATAACCTGTTTATTATTACCAAATACAAAGGCATCGATCCTGAGCTGCAGGTAAAGGCGGATCTACAAAACAACGGCACTATCCAGCAGGCACCTAATGCCGTTGGTCTGGATGGGGGTGGATATGGCAATGTTGTTTATCCTAAAACCCGTACGTTCCAGTTAGGTCTTAACTTGACTTTCTAAACTGGTTTTGGTTAACAAATCGAGTATTGTTCAAAATAATATTCGATTTGTTAAATCTATTTTAGTTAACAAATCGTTAGTACATATCGGATGTCTAACGTTGTAACTAGTTAATTATCAAAAACTTCCATGAAACAAATTAATATTAAAATGCTTCTGGGCTGCTCGGCACTGATGCTGGCAGGCCAGGCCTGTACGGATCTGACCGAGAAAACCTATGACGTTATTCCTACCAGCGGTACGTTTGGTAGTACACCCGCACAGGCGTCGGCGCTGATTGGCCCACTCTACAATGGTTTGGGCGATTACTACGGCAACATGTCTAACCTGAACACAACCACAGATGAGCAGATTGTGCCAACTCGGGGTGGTGACTGGAAAGATGGCGATAACTGGAAACGGTTATATACCCATACTTGGGACCCCATTACGGATAATGGTCAGTTCAATGGTCCCTGGACCTGGTGTTATAACAACATCACCAGTATCAACCAGCAGTTAGGTACCATTACGGACGCTAACACCAAAGCGGAGTTACGGGCTTTACGGGCATTCTTCCATTATCAGGCAATGGATTTGTTTGGTAACGTAATTATCTCTGATGCCGTTACTGCTGCTACACCGAAGCAAAATACACGGGCTGAAGTGTTCGCCTTTGTTGAAAAGGAACTGCTAGCCGTATATCCAAACCTGAGCGACGTATCAGGTGGTGCTTACTACGGCCGCATGAATAAGTACGTAGCGGATATGATTCTGGCCAAGCTGTATCTGAACGCACAGGTATATACTGGCACAGCACGTTGGGCGGATGCTATCACGCGTTGTGATAACATTATCAAATCGGGTAAATTCCAGATTTCTGGTGACTACCTGAGCAACTTTGCTGTTCAGAACCAGAACTCTCCCGAAACGATCATGGCAACACCTTTCGACAAGTCGAAGAGAGGTGGCTTTAACCATCAGATGAAGACCTTGCACTACCTTAGCCAATTGACCTACAACCTGGGTACGGCTCCCTGGAACGGCTGGGCAACGGTAACCGAGTTCTATAACTCGTTTGACGATAAGGACGTCCGGAAAAAACAGTGGATCGTTGGACAACAATACAAAGCTGATGGTACACCCTTAAAGGATGATGCATTGCCAATGGTATTCCGTCCAGAAATTGAGTCGTTCACCTTTGATGCTGGTGCCAATGGTCGCTTGGCCGGTGCTCGTAGCCAGAAATACGAGATTCAGAAAAACAATACATTCGTTGATCAGGATAACGATTTCGTTGTCTATCGTTTAGCTGACGTGTATATGATGCGTGGCGAAGCTAACTTCCGACTGGGCAATGTGGCTGCTGCACTACCCGATTTTAACGTTGTTCGTAAACGGGCTGGTATGCCAGACTATACTACAGCAACCCTTACGCTGAACGAAATATTGGCTGAACGTGGTCGTGAGTTGGCGTGGGAGCAACACCGTCGTCAGGATTTGATCCGTTTTGGTCAATACGGAAAAGCATGGCGTTTCAAAGATGCTGAAGCCGACAATCATCGCACGCTGTTCCCAATTCCAAAAGATCAGTTGTCGCTTAACCCAAACCTGAAGCAAAATCCTGGATATTGATTTGCCTCACGTAGGGTAAAAAACGAGCAGGCTCATCTGGGCCTGCTCGTTTCATTTATAGCTGATTAAAAGCCTATAAATCACATACAGGTCCTTCAACAACCTTTGTAATTTCGTTACCTTTGTAGTCCTTATTTCCTAAACGAATTGACCTGAACAACAACTTGTCTTAAACATAAAACTTTATAATTCACATACTTGTGCTAATGCGCATCTGTTTGCTATTATTCACAGTAGGACTACTTGCCGGTTGCCGCTCCGAACAACAACCATCAGATCCGCTGTTTCGAAAATTGCCTGCTGAGGAAACACACGTCGATTTTGCAAACACTATTACCGACGATAAAGACTTTAATATTTTTAATTACCGTAACTTTTATAACGGCGGGGGCGTCGCCATTGGGGATGTTAATAATGATGGCTTATCGGATGTGCTCATGATCGCCAACATGGGCGATAATAAGCTCTTTCTGAACCGAACCAAACCTGGCCAGAGCGGTATTCAATTTGAAGACGTTACAGCTAAAGCAGGTGTTGCTGGCAAAAGAGCCTGGAGCACGGGAGCTACCTTCGCCGATGTAAATGGTGATGGACGACTCGACTTGTACGTTTGTAATGCCGGGAACCGTGACGGCGACGACCGGGCTAATGAACTCTTTATTAACAACGGCAACGACGCCAACGGTATACCTACCTTCATCGAACGGGCAGCCGACTATGGACTGGACGATCGTGGGTATTCAACCCACGCGGCTTTCTTCGACTATGATCGGGATGGTGACCTCGATATGTATTTACTCAACAACAGCTTTATGCCCGTTGGCAAGCTACAATATGCCAACCTGCGCGCTGAGCGAGATCCGTTAGGGGGACATAAGTTGTTTCGGAATATGTCAGCAGAAAGGAGCAAAGGACAGGTCAAAAAAACGGCTATGTCAGCCCCTATTTTCATGGACGTTTCGGAGCAGGCCGGTATTTACGGAAGCCTGATTGGCTTTGGGCTGGGTATTACGATTGGAGATGTCAATGACGATAACTGGCTGGATATTTATATCTCCAACGACTTTTACGAGCGCGATTATCTATATATCAATAATCACGACGGTACCTTTAAAGAGTCGATCAAAGAGTCGATGCCGCACACGAGTTTGTCGTCGATGGGAGCTGATGTGGCCGATGTCAATAACGATGGTAAGCTCGATATTTTCATTACTGACATGCTGCCCGGCAACGATCGGCGCCTGAAACAGACATCGAGTTATGAGGGGCACGATCTGGAACAGATTAAAGTCGGCCGCGATTTCCACTATCAGTATATGCAGAATATGCTGCACCTGAACCGGGGTAACCAGCCCGGAACCGGAGGCTTACCTGTTTTTAGCGATGTTGCCCGTTTTGCAGGTGTTCAGGCTACCGACTGGAGTTGGGGTGCCCTCATTTTCGACATGGACAACGACGGGCAAAAAGATATTTTCGTTGCTAATGGTATTGCCAAAGACGTAACAGACCAAGACTTCGTGAACTTCCTGGCCGATGGCGAAAACATGGCGCAGATAGCTCGTTTGCGCAAGTTTAACTTCAAAGAGTTTTTAGATAAAGCACCTTCAGAGGGCGTTCCAAATTACGCTTTCCACAACGATAGCGGTTTACAGTTTACGAATAAAGCTGTCGATTGGGGCTTGTCGGAGCCTGATTTTTCAAACGGCTCGGCCTATGGCGATCTAGATAACGATGGCGATTTAGACTTAATTGTCAATAATATGAACGCTCCGGTCGCCATTTATCAGAACCAATCGGTTGAAAAGAACAAGACAAATTTTCTGAAGATCAAGCTGGAAGGTCTTGGCATGAATCGGAATGCAATTGGGGCACGTGTATTTGTTTACCAGCCAGCGCAAACGCAACTGTTGCAACAGATGCCTAATCGTGGGTTTGAATCGTCGGTAGACCTCAATCTGGTATTTGGGTTAGGGGCATCGCCAGCTATTGATTCATTAGTGGTTGTCTGGCCGGATGATAAAATGCAAACCCTGCGCAAACCGAAGGCAAACCAACTTCTCACCCTACGACAGCAGGATGCCAAACAGCTCTGGAAGCCATCGTTCACTTCGCAAACGCCCTTTTTCCAGGACAACACGGCCGCATCGGGCCTGAACTATGTACATAGAGAAAGCCCCTTTGTCGATTACAACCGGGATGCGCTGCTTAAACAGCAACTCTCAACCCAGGGCCCCGCTTTAGCCACCGGCGATGTAAACGGCGATGGTCTGGAGGATGTGTTTCTGGGAGGAGCCAGCGGACAGCCTGCTCACTTGTTTTTGCAGCAGCCCACTGGCCGGTTTGTTGACAAAACCCCTGCTTTGATGCGGCAGGATACAACCTCTGAGGCTGTGGATGCGGTGTTATTTGATGCCGATGGCGACAAAGACCTTGACCTTTATGTGGTATCGGGCAGCAACGAATTTAACGAAGAGTCCGACGAGTTGCTGGATCGGTTTTATTTGAACGATGGCAAAGGCGGCTTTACCCGTTCAGAAACAGCCTTGCCAAACCTGAAAGCCAGTGGATCCTGCGTAGCTGCTGCGGATTTCGACCGGGATGGCGACATTGACTTGTTTGTCGGTTCCCGGCTAATTTCGGGAAAATACGGTCAAAACCCACCCAGCTATTTGCTCACTAACGACGGCACCGGTAATTTTAAAAACTACACGAAACGGGCACTGCCCGAAGTGGAGCAATTAGGTATGGTTACCTCAGCTACCTGGGCCGATCTCAATGGGGACAGCTATCCCGAATTGATAGTAGTTGGCGATTGGGAACCCATTAGAATATTTGAGAACAAACACGGCAAACTGAGTCAGAATCCGACATTGGCCATTAAAAACGCTGAAGGTGACGTTCTGAAAACCAATGGCTGGTGGAACTGTGTAAAGGCGGGCGATGCTGACGGTGATGGGGATCTTGACCTGGTTATTGGGAACCTAGGTACGAATTCACGCATTAAAGCCACCCAAACTACTCCAGCCGAAATTTATGTCGGCGACTTTGATCACAACGGCACCATTGAGCAGATCATTAACTGTGCCGACGAGACCGGCGAATTGTACCCAATGGTGCTGAAGCAGGACTTACAAAAGGCCATGCCGACGATCAAGAAAAAGTTTGTGAAATTCCATGATTATGCTGGCAAAAAGATCAACGAGATCCTAGATGAAGATCAATTGAAGCAGACTATTGTCAAGCAAGCCTTCATGGGAACAACAGCTGTTCTTCTGAATAATGGAAAAGGCAATTTGACGTTTCAGCCGCTACCAGCCGAAGCCCAATTCTCTCCCGTATGCGGTGTTCTTTTCACAGACTATGACAATGATAGCCGCACTGATCTCGTCCTGACCGGCAATTTTTTAGATGTGCTTCCCGAAGTCGGGCGTTATGATGCCAGTTACGGAATAGTCCTACGGAATAAAGGGAAAGCGGGCAATGGTACAGTTAACTATGAATCTATTAATCCGACTGTATCGGGCTTCTTCGTGCGGGGGCAGGTTCGGCGCATAGCAAGGCTGGCACAAGGGCAAATCGTTCTGGCCAAAAACAATGACCGGGCCCAGATTTTTTCAATGAAGAAGTGAGAAGCGAGGAGATAGGAGCCGTCCGGCTGATTCTCCTCACTCCTCACTGCTCACTCCTAAGTTTATATGAAACGTATTGCTTTACTTCTACTTGTTGGCGCAACAGCGTTGACGAGTTGCAACCCTTTCAAAGCTGAAAAACAACTTTTCCAGACTCTCGACTCCACTCAAACTGGCGTGGGTTTTGTTAATCAGTTGAAGCCCACTGAGAAGCTGAATATTCTTGATTATCTGTATTTCTACAACGGAGGGGGCGTATCGGCGGGCGACATCAATAACGACGGTCTGACCGATTTGTACTTTGTTTCCAATCAGGGCAAGAACAAATTATACCTCAACAAAGGAAACTTCAAGTTTGAAGATATAACCGCCAAAGCGGGTGTTGAAGGCTTTGCCGATTGGCAAACGGGCTCTACCATGGCCGATGTCAATGGCGACGGCCTGCTCGACATCTACGTATGTGCTGTAGGAAATTTTCGAGGCCAGGAGGGTTCCAACGAGCTATATATTAACAACGGCGACGAAACCTTTACGGAAAAGGCTGCCGATTATGGGCTGGACTTCACCGGTTTTTCGACCCAGGCAGCTTTCTTCGATTATGACCACGATGGCGATTTAGATTGCTACCTGCTCAATCACGCCATTCACACATCCCGCAGTTATGATCGGGTATCGGCCCGAAGCTTGCGGAATAACGAATCAGGCGATTATCTCTACGAAAACCAGATTGTATCGAAAACCGGCAAAGCCCCAACTGGCAAAATTTCCCGTTTTCAGAACGTAAGTGAGCGAGCAGGTATCTTCGGCGCTGCGATGGGGTACGGGCTTGGCATTTCCGTGGCCGATTTGAATAATGATGGCTGGGAGGATATCTATGTCTCCAATGATTTTCATGAAGACGACTACTACTACGTAAACAACCACAACGGTACGTTCACCGAAAGCATAAAAAAAACCTTTCAACACGCCAGCCGTTTCTCGATGGGAAACGACATTGCCGATGTAAACAACGATGGGTTTGCCGATGTAATGACGCTCGACATGTATCCTGAAGACGAGACCATTGAAAAATCGTCTCTGGGAGAAGATCCGCTGGATATCTATACTTATAAACTAGCCTACGGCTACATGAACCAATATAGCCGCAATTGCCTCCAATTGAGCCTTTCCGGTAAAAAGTTCATCGACATTGGTGCCATGTCGGGTGTAGCGGCAACCGACTGGAGCTGGTCGCCATTGATGGCCGATTACGACAACGATGGCCTCAAAGACCTGTTTATTACGAACGGAATTGTGCGTCGGCCCAACAACCTGGAATATGTCAAATTTGCGGCTGATGACTCCCTGCGGTATGCGATGGAAACATCTCGATCACTTGATGACCGGGCCACCAAATTAATGCCTGAGGGCAAAGTACATAACTATTTGTACAGGGGAACGCCCTCGTTGCGGTTTGAAGACAAATCGGTTGCCTGGGGATTCGAGACGCCAAACTACGCAAATGGCTCTGCATATGCGGACTTGGACAACGATGGCGACCTCGACTTAATTACAAACAACATCGACGAGCCTGCTGGTATATATCGTAACGAAGCAACAACCTTATTTCCCGATAATACACATATAACCATTAAACTGAATGGCGATTCGCCGAACAGTTTTGGCGTAGGGGCGAAGGTGATTTTAAAATACGGCAAAGACAGCCTGATGATGCAGCAATTAATGCCAACCCGTGGTTTCGAATCGTCGGTTGCCCCCGAGTTGCTGTTTGGCCTTGGCAAACAGACGACGATCGACTCGCTGATTGTCATCTGGCCTAATCAGCAAATGGAAGTCCGGACAAACATTAAAACAAATCAGTCGCTTACCTTGAAACAGGCTGATGCCCGACTTGATGGAACAAACTTTCGGTATACCGCTCCACCCATATCCCCCCTCTTTGCAGATTTGAGGATTACCGACTCTATTCCATACATCCATAAAGAAAATAACGAGTACTATGATTTTGTTCGGGAATCATTGATGCCCTTTAAAGTGTCGACAGAAGGGCCACATCTGGCCATAGGTGACGTGAATGGCGATGGCCTAGAGGACATCTATGCAGGTGGTGCTAAGTGGCAGGCCGGTAGTCTGTTAATGCAGCAACCCAATGGAAAATTCAGCTCATTGTTACAGGCTGACTTTAAAAAGGACTCAACCTATGAGGATGTAGATGCGGCTTTCTTCGACGCCGATGGCGATAAGGATCTGGATTTGTATGTTGTATCCGGAGGGAATGAGTTTTACGATAAAATGCCGGAGCAGTTGGACCGGTTATACCTGAACGATGGTCATGGTAATTTCAGTCGCTCCGTAAATGCGCTGCCGCCGATGTACGATAACAAAAGCTGTGTCAGGCCATTTGATATTGACCAAGATGGCGATTTGGATTTATTCGTAGGGGGCCGTGTCGTAGGCTTCGGGTATGGTAAATCACCCAATTCCTATTTATTGATCAATAATGGCAAGGGTGCCTTTTCAGACCAGACCAATAAGTTGGCTCCAAGGTTACACAAAGCGGGGATGATTACCGATGCGGTCTGGGTGGATTATGATGGCGACAAAGATCAGGATTTGATCCTGGCCGGTGATTGGATGCCCATTCGCGTATTTGCGAATGTAAAGGGGAAATTCGACGAAGTAAAATCCATTACAGATGATAAAACGCCATTGAATGGGTTCTACCAGCGAGTACTGGCTGCTGATTTTGACCATGACGGCGACATGGATCTGGTAGCGGGTAATTTGGGCACGAATACCAAGTTTCGTAAAACGCCCGATTCGCAGTTACGGATGTGGGTTAAGGATGTAGACAACAACCAAAGCGTAGAACAGATTATTGCCTACAACCGGGGAAATGAATGGTATCCATTGGCTTTTAAAGACGAGTTGGGCAAGCAAATGCCGAGTATCATTAATAAGCGCTTCACGGATTATATCTCTTTTGCCGGTAAACCACTCAAAGAAGTTTTGAAGGATGATGAGCTGGATGGTGCCGAAGAGTACACGGCAAATCAGTTTGCATCGGTTTTTTTGGAAAATAGGGAAGGAAAGTTTGTTGTGCATGAACTGCCAATGATGGCGCAAGTCTCGAAATTGTTTGCCTTACAAGCCTTTGACGTTGACCAGGATGGCGATCTGGATATATTGGGGGGAGGTAACTTTTATGGGGTGAGTACTTACCAGGGACGTTACGATGCAAGCTTTGGATTAGTTTTACGCAATGATGGGAAAGGAAATTTTAACGCTCTCTCATCGGTTGACTCCGGTTTTCTGCTTACTGGTGAAATACGGGATATTCGTCCCGTGAAAACAGCGAATGGAAATTTGATCCTTGTTGCCAGAAATCATGCGAGTATACAGGTATTTCGCCCGTTGGTGGCAACCCGAAACGTAGAGTGATGTAACACTGGCCTTATAACGTACTACCTATGAGAAGGTACATCAACGGCTTGGTAGTGCTGGCGGGTATTTGCCTAACCGGTTGCCGGACTCCAGAGATGGTTCAAACCGTTCTAGTAGTAAACGAACCACCTGTTCAGCAGGCGAGTATTGTATCGGTGCAGGCAACCGGCCCTACCACCGCCGATTTACTGGTGAAAGTGACGGGTACCCCCACCACTAGTAACTGGCAACTGAACGGACAAACCGGCACGGCTCAATCGTTGGTTATAAGCGCAGAAGCGAGCCTCCCTGTAGGGCCATTTACATTAATCCCGTACCGCGTTAGTGGACTAGTGGCAGGGCAGGAGGCCCTATTTAGGCTAAACTTTCAATTCGGCACTCAGGAAACCATCACGGCCCTGCGGAAATACACCCACCGTCCAGTAGCGGCCAACACCCCCGTCTGGACCCGGCTTGCTCATGTCCCCACCGATGTTGGCGACCTGACGGGCTATCCGGTCAACCCCGGCAAACGGGGTGAGAGCGAGCTGGCGAACATTACCCGTTATGTAAACGAGCAAACCCTGGAATCCTGGACGTATAACCGCTCGGCGGATGCATGGTTCATTGATAAGGCTGCACTGGCTGGCCAACTTTTGCCCAGAAAGGGCCTGCTACAATTTAACCTCTACTTTCATGGCGTTGATCGGTACTTTTTTTATGGTATGGGCTATTTCGTTAATGAACTCGCGCCAAACAGGTACTTCTACGACCGGTATCTGTTCAGCCTTTTTCCGGCTGGCGCCAGCATAGTGTTGCCACCGTATCAGGGCGAAGATGGAGAAGTGGCTTTTTTTACAACCGTCGATGAGGTCTATTTCCTGACGCATAATGGCTCCCCGGCTATGCGCTCTATTAATGCCGATTTTCCGCAAAGTGTCCGAGCCCCACTGCCCGAACCACCCGGTACACTGGCTACATTTACGCTCAATGAACTTGGATACGTAATCAATCAACGCCCGGGGCAACCTGTTCGGCTATGGCAGTATAACCCATCCACCAATACCTGGCAACGCCGGGCCGATTTTCCGGGAACGCCCCGGAGCCGGGGAACCGGGTTTTCGGTTGGGAATCGGGCCTATTTTGGATTGGGTACTGATTCCGATCAACAAGGTCTGCGCGACATTTGGCAGTACGACCCGGCCACCGATCGCTGGCAGTACGTGACAGACTATCCCGGCCAGGGTAACCGCTTTCTGGCTGTTATGAGCGCGAACAAACGGGCCTACCTCGGCTGGGGCTACGAAGCACAATCGACCTCAACGGTGGCTGTGCGGCAAGTTGCCTGCACAGACTGGTGGGAATTTATTCCCTGAACCCCTACCCTATCCAATGACCACACGCTCAATCCGCTCAATAGTTACGATACTTTTACTGGTAATTGCCCTGACAGCCTGCGTCGAACCGGTATCGCTCCCGATTCGCCAAACGGAACGTCGGCTGGTGGTCGAAGGGCTGATTACTGATGAACCGCCCCCTTACCTCATCAAACTGACCTATTCAGGAAATTTGCAGAGCAGTTTGCTTATTCCAAAAGAACTAGCCATCAACGGGGCTATTGCGTTTGTAAGTGACGATAGCGGCAACCGCGCCCGGCTGGAACAAGACCCCCTGAATCCGGCGTTTTACTGGATGCGAGACCCTGCACTGAGGGGTCAGCCGGGGCGACGGTATTCGCTGTCGGTGCAATTACCCGACGGGCAGCGGTACGTCTCGAAGCCCGAATTAATGGCTCCCGTTGCCACTCTTGATTCGCTCAATGTACAATATCGCCGACAGCGGCAAGACCTGGGACAACCAGACGTATTTGATATTCGGATCAACACCCAGGACCCACCCACCCCCGGCAATTATTATCGTTGGGCTTCGTACGGCTACCTGCTACGCTGGACTGGTTCAGACCCGCTTAACCCACCACGCAACTCCATATCTCTGTGCAATACCTGCAGTTGTTGGGTGCCGTATTATGGACCGTTGGGCGAGGTACTATCCGACGCGCTTATCAACGGGAACCGGATTGCCAATCGGCTAGTGTGGAGTCCGCCGGTTTATGCTATTGGCCCTCAGTATGTGGAGGTGCGTCAGTTTTCACTAACTAGAGAGGCTTTTCAGTACTGGCAACGGTATGAGCAGCAAAGCAACCGTACGGGTTCGTTGTTTGATGCCCAACCCGCTTCAATTGAGGGAAACGTGCGACAGGCAGGCGACGATACCATCCGGCTGGCTCTGGGCTATTTTGGAGCCTCGGCCGTAAGTCGGCAGCGCGTCACCATCCCCGGCGACACCCTCAATTATGGGCGGTTTGTGCTTCTATTCGGCGCTAAATTCATTGCGCCGGGCACCTGTTTGAGCGCCTACCCGCAATCGCAACTTGAACCACCCCTCGGCTGGCCTCCCCGCCGGTAATCACTCAACGCCTTGTAGTTATGCAACGCATTTTACTTTTAATCCTGCTGATTATCGGTGGCCTAACGGACTCAGTCCATGCACAGGCGCGCTACCGGTTGCGGGGCGTGGTTACGGATGCTATCACGGGCAAGCCCATTGCTGGAGCATCGGTGGCAGTTCGGCGGGGGCAGGGCCGGTTGGGCACCCGCACCGACTCGCTGGGTCGGTATCAGTTACTGCTGACCGCTGGCTTTTTCAGTATCGGCTACACATCGGTTGGCTATAATCCCCGCGTTCGGGAGGTGAGTATCGAGCAGGACGAAACCATCGAAAATGTTGACCTGAAAATCGATATCCGACAAATCGACGAAGTGACTATTACGGGTCGTGCGCCCGATGCCAACGTGTCGGCGGCTCAGATGAGTGTGGTGCGGCTGGACATGAAAACACTGAAAAATATTCCGGTTGTGTTTGGAGAGGTCGATGTATTGAAAGCTCTCTTCCTACAACCCGGCATCACGTCAGCGGGCGAGGGAGCCGCCGGGTTCAACGTCCGCGGGGGAGCGGCCGACCAAAACCTGGTGTTGCTCGATGGAGCACCTATTTTCAATACCAGCCACTTGCTGGGCTTGCTAAGCAACCTCAACGCTGATGCCATTCAGGACGTAACGCTTTACAAAGGCAGTATTCCGGCCAATTATGGCGGGCGATTATCGTCGTTGTTGCTGCTCAACACCAAACCCGGCAACTCCGAACGTGTGGAAATTACGGGTGGTATTGGCTTGCTTACCAGCCGTTTACTGGCCAACGGGCCTCTTACCCCCAACCGTAAACTGACGTTTTCGGCTGGGGGACGTATTGCTTACCCGAACATTTTGCTACGGCAATTCCCGGAGCCGACCCGCAAAAACCGCGCGTTTTTTTATGATCTCAACGGGCGGTTAACCTACCGATTGGGAGCTGGTAGTCAGCTTTCCCTCACGGCCTACCATGCCTACGATAATTTCAAGTTTCCCCAGGATACGCTGTTTAGCTGGCAAAGTACATTGGCAACTCTACGCTGGAGTCAGCGATTGAGCGATAAACTAAACCTGAACGTAACGGCTACCCACAGCGATTACCAGTTTCATCTGGATGGGCTGACCCCGCAAAATACCTATCGGTTTCAGTCCGATGTAAGACAGCAGGACGTGCGGACCGACTGGATCTGGACTCCTAAACGCCACCGGCTGGAGTGGGGTGGTGGATTTACGCGATACCAACTAGGGCCGGGAGCCATCCGGCCCACCGGCTCCGATACGAACATTAATCCCCAAACGCTACCTACAGAACATGCTGTCGAATGGGCCGGATATGTATCGGATGAGTGGACTCCCAACCAATGGCTGACCGTGCAGGCGGGTGTTCGATGGGTGTCGTTTACGAATCGAGGGCCGGGTGTGTCGTATCAATTCGCCGAAGGGCAAGCGCGCACCCCACAAAGCATCACCGACACGTTGCGGTTTGGAGCTGGGCAGGCATTAGCCCATTACGGGGGGGCCGAACCTCGCCTGATTTTGCGGGCAAAATTGGCGCCAAACACCTCACTAAAAATGAGCTACAACCGCACCCGGCAGTTTCTACAGCTTATTTCCAACACAACATCCATCTCACCCGCCGATTTCTGGAAACTGGCCAACCCGAACGTGCCACCCCAACTGGCCGATCAGTGGGCTGTGGGCGTATTTCAGAACCTGAAAAATAACCAATACGAAGTCTCCGTTGAGGTGTATCAGAAACGCCTGACCAACCTTGTGGAATATCGCAATGGGGCCACGCTGCTCCTCAACCCAACACTCGATGCCGATTTGCTGAGGGCTTCGGGACGTGCGTATGGCCTAGAGGTGAGCATGCAGAAAACCAAAGGGCTACTCACGGGCTTGCTGGCTTACACCTACTCCCGCACGTTGGCGCGGGTCAACACAACGTATGCTCTTGATCAGATCAATCGGGGTAACGAATACCCCGCCACCTTCGACCGTCCTCATAACCTGAATATTTCGAGTCAGTGGAAATGGAAGCGAAACTGGACATTCGGCACCAATTTCGTCTATACCAGCGGACGCCCCACCACCTACCCCGACGGTACCTATCGGCTCAACGGGGTGGCCGTGTTCGATTTCTCACAGCGAAACGCCGACCGCTTGCCCAATTATCACCGACTAGATATGTCGTTTACCAAAGATGGTCGCCGGGAGCCAGGTCAACGCCGATACGCCAGTTGGTCATTATCTATTTACAATGTATATGCCCGGCGCAATGCCTATTCTGTCTATTTTCAACGGTTCAACACGACAACCCGGAGCTATCAGCTGTCAGTTTTCGGCTCCATAATTCCGTCGGTTAGCTGGAATTTTAATTATTGAGGATCTTTTCGCGGAGTTAACCTACCTGACAGAATCGATTGGAAAGACCCGCGCCCTCGGTTTTCGCAACTCTCCGTTCTTTTCGTTCGTTATATACACATTACCATTCAATGTATATGGAAACGACTCAACGAAATGGACTCTTAATCGCCGGTGGGGTAATCCTGATTGCTCTAGCCGCCTTTCTTTTTTACAAATTCAGCAATAAAGCGCCGGAGCCCATCAGCATGGCGCAAAAGCTTCACGACGCCCGCCGGTATGCCGACTCGCTAGGCATTGACACGGCCCGGTATGTGTTGCCGGTGAGCGCTACTAAATCGCCCGAAAATGAGACCGCTGCCGAAGAGCAATTGCAGAAACTTCTGGTTGAATTGCGCTATGGTCACAAACCAGCCGATCAGTCGTTTAGTGGCTTGAAAGAGGAAGTTGACACTGCCTGGGCTGGCAAAATAATGCGTAGCGACTCGATAGCAACTGCGTTGGAAGCCGATGCCAGTACATTTGCTCCTTACAAAGCGTTAGTGAAGCAGTATGATCTGGTCCGGCAAACGGCCACCCCTACCCAACTCAAAGCGATTCGGGAGTCGCTCAATTTTTACCGTTACCTGAATCGTTTCGACTTCGACCGATTCATTGTTGTGAATATTCCGGCGGCAAAACTGATCGTGTTTGATCAGAAAGGTGGAAGGGCCATGCCAATGGACGTTATAGCGGGAAAAGCCGATAAGCAAACGCCCCGTTTCAATTGCTTTTTGACTGACATCACCGCGTATCCGTACTGGAACGTACCGGAGGGTATTGGCGTAAAAGAATTGCTCCCCAAAGTTCAGGCTAATCCGAGCTTTCTGGATAGCCAGAATATGGAAGTGCTCAATGCCAAGAACCAGCCTGTTGATCCGTCTACGCTTGATTGGGCCAGTTTCTCAGCCGATAATTTTCCCTATCGGTTCCGCCAAACCTCTGGTTGTCACAACTCGTTGGGGCTTATTAAATTTAATCTCAACGGCCCTGAAGCTATCTATTTCCACGATACCAACGCCCGCGAACTGTTCGATGTCACAAAGGACCGGTGGCGGAGTCACGGCTGTGTACGGCTGGAGAAACCGGTGGAATTTGCAAACTATGTGTTGGGAACGCCCAAATTTGATCAGGGCTTTTATGACCGCTGTTTAGTTGATCAGAAACCTCAATCGTTCAAGCTTCCTAAGCCATATCCGGTATTCGTGACTTATCATACAGCGGATATTGATGCAACAGGGAAGCTAGTGTACTACAAAGACGTGTATGGATTAGAAAACCGATTGGCTGTGCGATAAAGTTGGAACGCGGATTGAATGGATTAGGCGGATTTACACAGATTATTTAGAAATAAAATCTGTGTAAATCCGCCTAATCCATTCAATCCGCGTTCTGTTATCATTTATCCCAAAAACGCTGACGTTTTCAGGTAAGTTGGATCAGGAGAATATATAAACAGGCAGGAGCCACCTTTGATGGCTTGTATTATTGGCTTACTCTCAGCGTTTGAAACAGCCGGGCAACCCTGACTACGGCCCAAGCGTCCCGTGTTCCGAATAATATCTTCACAAACATAATCGGCGCCGTGCATGACAATGGCCCGTGCAAAAGCATTGTCGTTAATACCACGCTCTAAGCCTTTCAATTGCAATGAAAGGCCGTGTTTGCCCTGATAAGTGCCGAGTGTCTGGTAAAAACCTAAGCTCGACTGAAACGACGAGTTAATATTAGAAAACTTCTCAGCAAGTAAAACTCCAGAATTGCGGCCGTGGGCTACGTAGGTATTGAAAAGCAGTTTCCGGCTCAACAAGTCGATTACATATAACCGCTTTTTATTGGATGGCTGGCTCATGTCTACAATCGACAGAACTGGTTTCGCATCCATCATTTTTTGCATACCACGCAGAGCATGATCAAACACAGCCCGGCTCAGCCCTCTTGTTTCCAGATTCAGTTCATCGAAAACAGTAGCGTAATTACTACTGGAATTTGTTGACGTAATTGTCAATGCAGTTTTGACCGAAGTGCGATTTTCGTGGCCAATCGACGTGAAGCTAAGTAATGATAAGAAACCGATCAGTGCTTGTTTCATGTACAAAAGAAGGGGATTGGTTGATACGTGCAAGAATATATAGAACGCAAAGTCTATTGATTTAATTCGGTGTTTGGGGTAAAAACGTTTAGGACCGACGCACTTTAGGTGCCCTGACCTTTTCCCGCTCACGAAGAAGTCCGTAGGAGTTTTTTTATGTCTCTCTGTTCTACCTACTTTTACTAATTATTTTGCTCCGGCAGTTTGTCTGGGGTTTGTTAAACCGACCCATTTGTTACGTTGAGT
The DNA here is from genome assembly GCF_028867935.1 of Flavobacterium sp. SUN052. Classification (GTDB taxonomy): domain Bacteria; phylum Bacteroidota; class Bacteroidia; order Flavobacteriales; family Flavobacteriaceae; genus Flavobacterium. The sequence goes on along the minus strand of NZ_JAPQNS010000016.1, from coordinate 120,019 downwards.
GCCGCTACTTTAACCCTCTCCGTTGCCCTTTGTACATACAACGGCGAGCGGTATCTTCCCGAACAGTTGGCCAGTATTGTGAACCAAACGGTATTGCCCAACGAGATGGTCGTTGTGGACGATGGCTCGTCGGATGGCTCTGTTGCATTAGTCCGCCAATGGTCTACCTCAGTGCCGTTCACCGTCCACATTCATCAAAACACCAGCAATTTAGGATCTACCAAAAGTTTCGAAAAGGCGATGAGCTTATGCACCGGCGACGTTATTGTATTATCCGATCAAGACGATGCATGGCGTGATGACCGGCTGGCGCAAACGGCGTCCTGGCTGGCAAACAATCCGGCGATGGAGGCTGTTTTCTGCAACGCCGACCTGATTGATGAAAACTCAAAACCCCTGGGTCAACGCATTTGGGAACTCGTGCAATTTGGCCCCGAGAGCCAACAGAAATGGCGAGAGGGTTTTGGCCATGAGCTACTGTTTAGTGGTTATATCGTCACGGGCGCAACAATGGCCATTCGCCGTTCGGCTTTATCATCGCTCATGCCGTTTCCAACGCACGTTCAGTATCTGATTCATGATGCCTGGATTTCGCTCATACTGGCCCTAAAAGGTACCATTGGTTTCATCGATGAACCACTGGTTCTTTACCGTCAGCACAGCAGTCAACAGGTGGGCTTCAAAGCGTCGCGTGCCAAGGTGACAATGAAGGATCGCCTTAGCCGGAGCCGCGACGAACGAATGGCCCCAATTTTGCAGACAGCTACCCGATTCCGGCAAGTTCGCGAATTGCTCGATAGCCGCACCGATATTAACCCGCAGCGGTTAACTCGTTTGCATCGGATGGCCAATCACCTTGCCTGGCGTATTCGTCTGCCATCGATTCGGGTTTTCCGGCTTCCATTGGTAGCTGGCGAATTAGTCAAAGGGAATTACCAGTTATTTCCGGGGCACTGGTGGAAAACCGCCCTCGGCGACTTATTGGAGCCTTAATAGTTACGTCAACAAGTGCTGGGCGCCCTAGCCGCCCAGCCTCTAAAATAAAGTATCCAAAGTTCAGTATTATGCCTACCGCAGCTGTTGTAATTCCAGTTTATCAGAAAGATCTCAATCCATATGAGCAGATCTCGCTCCGGCAATGCGTCAGCATTTTGGGGCGTCATCCCTTAGTGATTGTGAAGCCCGACACCCTAGACCTATCCGATTGGCTCACCGAATACCCAACGCTACAATTTGAGTCGTTTAATCAGTCGTTTTTTCGTAGTATTCGGGGCTACAACGAGTTACTGTGCTCAGAATCATTCTACGATCGTTTTTTGGCTTACGATTACATTTTGGTGTATCAGCTGGATGCTTTCGTCATGCGGGATTCGCTCATGGAGTGGTGCCGCCGGGGGTATGATTATGTAGGTGCCCCCCAGTTCAGCGATGTGCGCCCCAAACGCGACCACAGTAAAACCCTTCGCGAAATTGTATCGGGCTTTTTTCAGCAACCACTGCTCAATGGCGGTTTGTCGCTACGACGGGTAAAAGCGTGTCGGCGGCTGTTGCAGGTTTACCATACATTTAACAAAAAGTGGCCGGGTAACGAAGACGGCTTCTTTTCGCTCCATTACCCACGCCTGATTCCGTACCGCTGGCTCATGCGGATGCCTGGCCCCGAAGAAGCTATCGACTTTGCCATCGAGCTTGAACCCAACCGTAGCCTCACGCTCAACGCCGGCCGACTCCCAATGGGTTGCCATGCCTGGCACGTATATGACCTCGATTTCTGGCGGCCTATTCTGAGTAAATACGGATACGAAGTGTAGAGGCTATACGCTATCTCCGCCGAGCCGTGACCCGTTTGCGGCCAAGTATTGCCTGTTCAAGCAAACGAAGCCGGGCATCATTTTGGGATAGTAGAGACGCAAGATTTTGCGTCTCAGCACGCAACCGCTCATTTTCCTTCACCAGCGCTTGTACTGCCGAGAGGGTGAGGCCCTCTATATCTTGGGTCGTGATCAGTGTATCGCACCCAATTGATCCCAGCGCATCGTGGCCAAACAGGCTGAAAAACTCCTGCGCCATCGGCCCGTAGTGCCGTCGATCGCGTTGGCCTTTGTAGTTCCAGGTCGTCAGCTTCATACCGCTGATTTTGCGCAGCAAGTCTGGCCCATCGATGGGCAGGAACCGTTCTTTGCGGCTCGAATCGGAGATGGTAGCCCAGGACGTGCCGCCCGCCCCAACATAGACCCCGGTGACAGGCGTATTCCCGGAGGTCATAAAATAATAGCCGTTGCGGAAGCGGGCCACAAACTGATCGGGGCTTCCCGCATTGGTAGTGCCTTTTCCCAATGGGTCGGTATCGCCAATCATAAAGGCTCCGGCCTGCCCATTGGTGTTCATGCGGTGCCCCATAGCGGTGGAATAGTTGCCCGTTGCGTTGTTCAGGTATCCGATCGCAATGGCACCTACACCCTCCGTTGTGTTTTGCTTGCCAATGGCAACTGAGTTGATTGGGATATACCCATAAACACCGCCGTTGATCGTGTTCTGCTCACCAATAGCCGTACCGTAACTCCCCAAAATCACGTTTTTGGTACCCAGTGCAACCGAGTTTTGTACTTCAATGGCTGCGTAATTCCCTTCTCCCAGAGCCATTACATTGTCGGTACTCCGTTTGATCGTATTATTCTTACCCGCTGCTAAACTGTTATTGGCGTTATACCCAATGGCATTTCCACTACCCAAAGCTGTTGAGTAATATCCAGTATTCTGGTTGTCGAACCCGGCACTAAACGCCCCCCAATAAGTATCGAACTTCATGGTTTTCCCAAAGTCGACAGGCCCCAAACCAGCAGATTGGTTAGGCAGAACATCGGAATCGTCACGCACTAAAGCCCGCCAGCGAAGCACAAACCCCCGCCCAATAGTGTTATCATTATTCGTAATAAACTGAATACGAATTGTATTACCCGACAGAATATGGCGTTCTGGAATCTGTCGGCCGGCGAGCGAGTACATTTCCTTATTATCCTGGTTGAGCAACCGGACATAATCTGTAGGGGGCCCAAAATCGAAGGGAGTTATGTCGAAATCATCAAAAGTCAGTTCAATACCGACTACTTCTGCTGTAAGCGAAGTGGGTACCGAAATGGTCTGGGTGCAGGAGTAACTGATACCCGCCGTATAGCTGGCATCGCCCGATGGGTCTTTCAAAATACCGGCTGTGGCTGTCAGGGTTTGCGAATTAGGGACGCAACTCATGGTGTTGAGGCTACTCTCCGGGGTGCCTTTCGCGTACTGGTATTTCTGCTGAACCAGAAACCCATCGCGGGCGTAAAACTCAAAGTCGGTGGCAGGTTTCACGCCAACGGGCGCGTTGAAGCCCATCTGGGCAAGAGCGGCTGGTACGAGAGCCAGCAGTAAACAGAACAACATCAAGAATCTTATCATGGTCTGAAGACAGTTAAGGTTTAGATCTACGAAGCGACACACGCTCTCGCCGAGTCAGCATGGCCCGTTCGAGGAGTTGAAGGCGGTTAGAAAAATCCGCTTTGGTTTGGGCATTATCCTGTTTTACAGCCGCCAATTCTGCTCTTAAGGCTTCGTTCTCCTGCACCAACGCCTGAACTCCCGAGAGTGTCAGTCCTTCTATATCCTGAGTGGTTATCAGCGTGTCGCAACCAATTGCACCCAGCGCATCGTGGCCAAACAGGCTGAAAAACTCCTGCGCCATTGGCCCATAGTGCCGACGATCACGTTGACCTTTGTAGTTCCAGGTGGTCAGCTTCATACCACTGATCTTGCGGAGCAAATCGGGGCCGTCGATGGGCAGGAACCGCTCTTTACGGGTCGAGTCGGAGATGGTGGCCCATGAGGTACCACCAGCCGCCAATGAAACCCCTGTTGTAAGGCCGCTGTTGGTAAGAAACCGATAGCCACCCGCAAAACGGGCTGTGAGTTGGTTCGTAGCAGTAGCTAAGGTTGGCGTAAACAGTGAAGCACTATTATCGCCAAAAATCATGGCTCCATCGTATCCGGCAGTAGAAACCAAATTACCAATAGCCGTGGAGTTATTTCCACTGGCCGTATTGTTGAAGCCTAATGCTCTGGCATCATCTCCACTGACTTTATTATTAAAACCTAATGCACTGGAATAATCTCCACTGATTGTATTGTTGGAGCCCAACGCGCCGGAGCCAGATCCGCTGACCGTATTCTGAACACCTAATGCTGTGGAGTAAGCCCCACTAGCCGTATTCCGACGACCCAATGCCGTGGAATAGTCGCCTGCTCGCTGCAATGTCCCTCCTCCGTTTAACCCACCCACTAAAGCCCCTTTGGTCAGATCAAACTGTAATGATTTGCCAAATTGCCCATCGCCCACACCTGTTGGTGAGGGAACCATACTCACTCGTCGCCAATTGAGTGCGAAACCAGCCCCAATAGTGCCATCGTTGTCGGCCTTGAAGGTGATTTTAAACTGATAACCCGGCAACAACAGGACGGGTGGCAATGTACTTCCTGAAAAGGCAATCCGACCGTCATATAAACCCTCGATCACAACTGAGTCTCCGTTGGCTTCGGTGCCAAATTGCGTGAAGGTCAGTTCGTAGCCCACCGATGAAGGATTGCCCGACGTGACTATTGTTTGTGTACAAGTAAGGCTGGCGAGGTAATTGCCTGTGCCGCCGGGATCGAGTAACACACCGGCAGAGGCTGTTAGTGAAGGGGGGCTGGCCGCGCAACTCATTGTGAAGGTACCAGAGATAGGATCAGTAGTGGGGATGTACTTTTGTTGCACCACAAACACATCACGGCTATAAATTTCCATATCGCGAACGGGGGTAAGGCCCGCCGGGGCATTCAGACCCATTTGGGCATGGGCGGCTGGTACGAGAGCCAGCAGCAAACAGAACAACAGCAAGCGCATATGGGCAGGTAGTTTAGAGTAATTCGGGGAATTCGTCGGTCGGAGTAAAGGGACCCCAAACACGAGCAAAACTATCTTAACCCTCTATTCACCACAATCCCCTATTCTGGGGAGAACCCTGTTATGCAGTCATTTAGCGCTCAAAATGCGTAGTTATACGCAAACCTTGATCCTGCTTCCCGGCAAAAATCAACGATTTGCATTTACCAACAGAACCGTCAATATTTACCAATCGGTTGGTATCCCCAATTTTGGGGATATACACCTATCACCCACTAGTTGCCTGTTCATGTTGTTTTCACTTGACTATGCCTCCGTTCGGCAGCTCCTCGACGGAATGTTGCTGATGATGGCCTGTTACGCCCTCTTCAGTTTCAGCCAACACCGGCAGCGCATCTATCTTTTCTACACGGGTTACGTGCTGTTCATGATCGCCCGCTTCGATGTTCGCGACTATACAAGCACCCTGCCGTATGGACACGCCCTCGAAAATACGTTTGAGGCTTTGGCTGTGGTGGCCTATAATCAGTTCGCGATTCTGTTGATGGATATTCCCCATCACGACCCTCCTAGTCACCGGATGCTGCGGTTCATGACGGCTAACCTCATCGTGACCGCTGGTCTGGAATGGCTTTTCTATGCGCTGGACTTTCCGGCTGCGATTGGCATCGGTTTATACGTAATCAGTCGCCTACAACTGGTGGGAGGAACCGTGTTCATTGTGCCACGCTTGCTACGTCGGCGTCACCCAACACTAACCTGGTTCATCAGCGGGACAGCCTTTTTTGTGGGTGGAGGGTTTTGTGCCCTGCTGTTTATGATGGTCCCCGGTATGGACGTAGCCAATGGGTTTGCCTTTCGGCCCGAAAACATCCTGACGCAACCCATTATTTACATGCAGATTGGCGTAGTAATAGAGGTTCTGTTTTTCACGATGGGTTTGTCGGTGCGCAACCGCCTGATCGAACAGGAAAAAATCCAGGTACAGGCCGAACTGATTGAGCAACTCCGGCAGAATGAGCAGAAACAGCAAACGCTCAACCGGATTCGCGACGATATTGCACGCGATTTGCACGATACCGTCGGCTCCGACCTTAGTACCATTTCGCTTCTCGCCACCGTGGCCATCAGGCAACCCAGCCGCGCCCCCGATCTGCTCGACACCATTGGGCAAACCGCCCGGCGCGTGGTCGGAACCATGCGTGAAATTGTCTGGAGTCTCAATTCTGCTAATCATACCCCCGACAACCTCCCCTTTCGGCTGCGCGAAATGGCGCATGAACTCTTCCATACCGAACCCGTTACGGTTTCACTGGATATTGACTCGAATGCAGCCCGAAATCTGCCAGTTTCAGCCCAAAAAGAGTTACTGCTGATCGCAAAAGAAAGCCTGCAAAATAGCCGCAAACATGCCCACGCCAGCCAGATAACGGTTAGCCTGCATGCGCTGGACCACCACAGTTTGCAACTGTGCATTCAGGACAACGGCATCGGTTTTGAACCGGATCAGGTAAACCGTATAAGTGGGCTGCGCAACCTCCGACAACGAGCCGAAACGCTCGACGGTCTGTTGACACTCGATACGAAACCGGGACAGGGAACGTCCGTAATCATGACGTTTTCAGTGACTCAACCTACCGGTGCTGATAGTAGTGCGCTACAGCTTCCGTAGCCGAATGCACATGCAGCTTTTCGTAAATATGCTTCAGGTGCGACCGTACAGTTTCAACCCCAATACCACAAGCGGCCGCAATCTCACTGTGCGACAATCCATTAGCCAATCGCTCCAGAACGTCCTGCTCACGGCTAGTAAGCGCAGTAAGCTCACTCGACAGGTAAACCGGTGGGCTGGCCAGCCACTGAATGGCCCGCCGGGCAACCGACGGAGTCATAGGAGCACCCCCTTCATGCACTTCGCGGATGGCATCGAGCAGACGCGCCGGGGGCGTATGTTTGAGTAAATAGCCGCTGGCACCCGTGCGCAGAGCCGTAAACACCCGTTCATCGTCGTCGAAAATAGTCAGCACGATCACAGGAACCAGCAAGCCCGCCTGCCTGAATTGGGCAATGGCGTCGACACCCGATACGCCAGGCATGTCGATATCCATGAGTACCACATCAGGTTTATGGGCTCGAACCTGGTCGACGGCGGTCAGGGCATTCGGGAAATCAGCCAAAACAGCAAACCCCGGCGTCCCGCCAATGAGCAGCACCAGCGCCTGCCGAAGCGGTTCACTATCATCGAAAATCAGAATGCGTAGGGACATAGGTCATCTAATCGATTCAGCCTCAAAGCTACTGATTCATGGTCAATAGTGTTAGGGCTACTGCCAGACCGTACAAATGCAGATTAGTAAAGTCAGCCCACACCTCGCCATAAAACAAAGCAAATCCGGCAACAGGCTTTATCTTTGCGGCCATTATGTTGTACCAACCGATTAAATCCATTTTGAGCGGAGCCGCTGTTGGCTCTGAATTGACCGTCAAAGGCTGGGTCCGTACTAAGCGCGAAAGCAAAAACGCGATTTTCATCGCCCTCAACGACGGTTCAACCATCAATAATATTCAGGCCGTTGCTGAAGCCGGTCAACTCCCCGACGACACACTCCGGCTTATCACTACTGGGGCTTGCCTGGCTGTGACCGGCACGTTAGTAGAATCGCAGGGATCTGGTCAGGCAGTGGAGCTTAAGATCGGTGCGGTGCATATTTACGGCCCTGCCGATCCAGAAAAATACCCCCTGCAACCAAAGCGGCACTCACTCGAATTTCTGCGCGAGATTGCCCACCTGCGCCCCCGGACCAACACCTTTAGTGCGATCCTGCGCGTACGACATGCACTGGCGTTTGCGGTGCACAAATATTATAACGACAACGGCTTTTATTACCTCAATACGCCGATTATCACGGCTTCAGATGCTGAAGGTGCGGGCGAAATGTTCCGCGTATCGACGCTGGACCCGCTGAATCTCCCCAAAACAGAAGACGGTAAAATTGATTATAGCCAGGATTTCTTCGGTCGCGAAACCAACCTGACCGTGTCGGGGCAGTTAGAAGGCGAGCTGGGCGCTTTGGCGCTGGGCAAGATTTACACATTTGGCCCCACGTTCCGCGCTGAAAACTCAAACACAACGCGCCACCTGGCTGAGTTCTGGATGATTGAGCCCGAAATGGCGTTTTTCGAGTTGGAAGACAACATGGCGCTGGCCGAAGACTTTGTGAAGTCAGTGATCCGGTACGCGCTGGACAATTGTGCCGACGATCTGGCATTTCTGGAGAACCGTCTAAAAGAGGAAGAAAAGACCAAGAAAAAGGAAGAACAGAGCGAAATGACCCTGCTCGAAAAGCTTCGGTTTGTGGTTGAAAACGATTTCGAGCGGCTCACCTATACCGAAGCCGTTGAGATTCTGCGCAACTCGAAACCCGCTAAAAAAGGGCAGTTTCAGTATGAGGTGTCGTGGGGTGTCGATCTGCAATCGGAACACGAGCGGTATTTGGTCGAGAAACATTTCAAGAAGCCTGTTATTCTGACCAACTATCCCCGCGCCATCAAGTCGTTCTACATGAAGCAGGATAACGAACCCGCCACCAACGACCGTGGTGACGTATTCGGGCCGACTGTTCGCGCGATGGACGTGCTGTTCCCCGGTATTGGCGAGATCATCGGCGGTTCACAACGCGAAGATGATCTGGATAAACTGACTACGCGCATGGCCGAAGTAGGCATCGAGCCAGAAGCCATCTGGTGGTATCTGGACACACGCCGGTTCGGGTCAGCCCCGCACTCAGGCTTTGGTCTGGGCTTCGAGCGATTGGTGCTGTTCGTGACAGGCATGAGCAACATCCGCGACGTGATTCCATTCCCACGAGCCCCGAAACAAGCTGAATTTTAAGTAGAGACGCAAGATTTTGCGTCTCCTATGCGTCAGCAAAACCATCCGGTCAGGAGACGCAAAATTTTGTGTCTCTACAATTGATACCCCATGCTCGCTCTCCCTATTTTCCTCGCTATTTCGTCTGGTTTTGTGGTCGTTGGAGTTTACCTCGAACGGAAGATCTCGGCGTTTATACAGGATCGGCTGGGACCGATGGAAGTGGGTAAATGGGGCCTGCTTCAACTGATTGCTGACTTACTCAAACTCCTTCAAAAGGAAGACATCGTTCCCACAGCCGCCGACCGGAAGCTTTTCTTGATTGCACCGGCCGTGATCTTCGCGTCGATCTTTGCGGGGTACGCTGTTATTCCGCTCACCCCCGATCTACAGGGTTCCAATACACCGGTTGGAGTTTTTTATCTGCTGGCCATTATCTCGTTCGATGTGGTGGGTATTCTAATGGCGGGCTGGGGGTCAAACAACAAATATTCGTTACTGGGGGCCATGCGGTCGGTCGCGCAGATTATTTCCTACGAGATTCCGCTGGGGCTCACCGTGTTGTGTGTGGTGATGCTTTGCCAGACGCTTAACCTTCAGGAAATCAGCTTTCAACAGGGCATATACACCTACGAAACCACATACCTCTTCGGGCAACGCTGGCTGGGTGTTGATGTAACGGGCTGGGGAGGTATTTTCAGTTGGAACATTGTACGGCATCCGCTCTTGCTGGTTGGCTACGTCGTCTTTTTCATCTGCACCCTTGCCGAAGCCAATCGCGCGCCCTTCGATTTGCCCGAAGGCGAGTCCGAAATTGTATCGGGTTACGCCACTGAATACTCGGGCATGCGCTTCGCCCTGTTGTTTCTGTCAGAATACGCCATGATGCTACTGGTATCTATTCTGGGGGTTATTCTGTTCTGGGGCAGTTGGAACACACCTCTGCCCAATATCGGCCCCGTTCGGTTAGCCGACTGGACAAGTGGCGAACCCGGTACGGCCTGGGGAAACATCACGGCTGCTTTCTGGCTACTCTCCAAAGCATTGCTGGCTGTTTTGGGCCAAATGTGGGTACGCTGGACCTTTCCCCGCGTCCGCATCGACCAGATGATGTTTCTGGCCTGGAAAGTTTTAACTCCTGTCGGGTTGATTCTGCTGCTGATTACAGGCGTGTGGCGGTTATTGGGGTGACTAAAAAGCGGACAACTGGTGAGTCGTCCGCTTTCACTATCAATTCACTTTTGTACTTCTTTTCGGTGGCTTCGGTGCATTAGCCGGAGCCGATTCACCGGGGCTAGCAGCCCTTGGCGCAACTGCCGGGACAGGCTCGCCATCTGGCAAAGGTGGTTCGGGCGCTAAAGCCGGTCTCGGACTACTGGCCCTAGAAGGACGACTCATACGAGCGGGTGCTGGCGGCATAGGCGCAATAGTGCCTCCCAACGAACGAATACCGGCTGGGCGACCAGCACGAGCTGATGGTGATGGAAACGTTGACCGCATTGACCGTCTAAATTCAGGTGAACGAAGATTCCTGTTTGCTCTGATCGTTTCGGCCCGGTTCAGATCCTCATTCAGGTTGTTATTTAAATCGACATTCATGTTGATCCGTTGTTCAAAAAGCCGATTCATGTGGTTTCCCTGACGCTCCATCTGATCGCTCAACTGCTCCGTCATGCGATCTATCTGCTCCATTTGCCGCTCCAGATCCGACAAGGGCTGACGGGCTTTTTCCAGTTCGGGTTGCATGGCTTCGAGTTGTTTCAGAACACCTTCTGCAGCCTGCTCACTTTCCCTAATTTTCTGCTCATTTTCGTTTACTAGCTTTTCTACATCAGCTTGTTGGCCCATTTTTGGTTTTCCGTCGGCTAAGAGCTGCTGATGTTTTTCGAGCCACTTTTCACGCTGTTGCATCAAATTTTCGCGTTTCCAGTTCAGGGTTTGCCGTTGCCGTTCAAGCGCTTCCACCGAAAACTGCTCCTTCTCCATCCGCAAACGCAAGGCTTCCATTTTGGCATGTTGCTGGCTCATCAAACGGCTCAGGCTATCCATTTGCTGCTGGTTAAAAGCGTTTTTCCGGTCGAGCGTATCATGGTTCATTGCTCCCAAAAGTGTATTTGCTCTACTTAGATCCACCAATGCTTCCGCATCCAGCTTTGCCATTCCGGCTACGTTTAAGTCTGCATTGACAGGCACAGCCAGATCAGCGCTGACCACCATGTTATTGAGGTCGATATGTGCCAATCCGTTGGCAAGCCCATCCATTCCGTGATCGAATGCCGCATTTTTTTCAATAATCGTCAGCAAAATATCCCGATCAGGTTGCTTTACGGCATCAAGTGATAGCTGGCCGTTTAGTACCTCATCGTATTGTTTTTGTAACCGGGCTACACGTGAAGTGGGTAATCTCTTACCTTGCCAAAGTACATATGTAATCTGGCTGTCGTTGGTCATGCCATATTCAGAATTTTTATTCACCGAATGCTTACGGGCTGTTTGGGTCGAAGCCGGTTTAGGCTTGGGCTTCTCCTGTTGAACTGCATAGACCGATACACTTAACAACAGCATCGTGACCAACGTCAATCCGGCCAAGCTACCATTCGAAACAAGTGGTCGGGTTGGTACGCCAAGCATTCGCCGAACGCGCTGCAATAACAATTGCCGTTTGCTTGCAAAAGCCATCGCCAGATCAGGCGTTTCTTCCATGTTGCGTTGCCACTCCTCCACGCGGGCCAAAGCACGAGCCAATATGCGGGCATCACCAACGATTTCTACGGCCACATCGTCGCAGCAATGTTCACGTTCTTCGCGCACACGCGCCGATAGCCACCACAAGGCCGGGTGGAAGAAATACAGCACCTCAACCATCGATTGTAAAACATTAAGCAGAAAATCGTGCCGCCGGATGTGAGCCAGTTCATGAGCTAAAACAGCCTCTACATCAGATGCACTTAAACCGGCCAGCAGACCAACGGGCCACAATACCACAGGCTTCAGTATGCCGACAACCATTGGCCCGGCAGCCCGGGCAGAAACCTGCAAACTGGCCGACAGCGCTAGTTGTCGGGCAATTCGAGCCATTGTTTCTGCTAGCACCGCTGGCACAGCTACGGTTGCTGTCGTTTTTAGTCGTTGTACGTAAACCCAGCCCCCAATAAGTCGTACGCCAAAAATGGCAACTCCAACAAGCCAGATCCAAACCACCTCGGCTAGGTGTGCATTCAGGAAAAGTTGCGTTTTGAGCAGCCACGACTCGTTAGCTGGAGCCATCGTTGATATTGATGCTCTGAAATTTGCCTGGAACAGCATACTTGGCGTCACCAGCGAACGAGGTTCATAATACCAGCCGAACGTAACTGCTGACGCCAGCACCTGAGCCAGCAAACCGCCCATTCCAAGTTGATAACGAACGGCCGCATGACCACGACGAGCCAGATGTAACAGTAATGCTGCCGATAAAACTACGGCAAAGCCCTGCCAGATGGCATGAATCAAGGTCCAGCCGAGCGCTTCGGCTACAGGGCTTTTGAGCCAATCAATTAGGTTCATTGTCTAAGTTGTTTAAGAGTCGTTTGATTTCGTCTAATTCATCAGCACTGGTTTTGTGCCGACCTAATACCTGCATCACTAGCTGCGACGCTGACCCCCGGAACGTTGTTTCCAGAAACCGGTCTACCAATGTTTGCTGGGCTTCCTGTTCGCCCAAGGCCGCCGTATACACATGCGATTTGGCTTCTTCGGATCGCGTCAGTAACCCTTTTTCATGCATAATCTGCATCAGTTTTAGCGTGGTGGTATAACCAATCTCGCGTTGCTGACCAAGTTCATCGTTCACTTGCCGCACCGTGCGGGGACCGTGTTTCCACAGCACGTGCAAAATCTCTAATTCGGAATCGGTTGGGCGCATAATCTATCTACGAATAATTTCGTAGCAAACATGTACGAAAGATTTCGTAATGTCAAGTTTTATGAGAAAGAAATCTTTTTTGTGGGACAGATCGTTGTGGAAACATGACTACTGAACTAATACTCTCTCGCCCGGCACGACCATTCATTGGCGAGGAAATGGACCTGAAGACCTGGGACGATGTCAAACCTTTTTTCGATGATCTGCTCCATCGTCCCTTACCTGACACCGACGCCCTTCGGCAATGGCTTCACGACCGAAGCGAACTGGAATCGTATCTCTCCGAAAACTTTGCGTGGCGCTATATCCGCATGACTTGTGATACGGCCGACCCCGGTCTGGTGGAGCGGTTCAACTTTTTCGTGGAGGAAATCCAGCCGCATTTGTCGACGTACGGTAATGAGCTGGATTTACGTACTGTGAACAGCCCCTTCATCGATAAACTGATCACCGACCCAAAATATGCAGTGATGGTGCGGGGCATGAAAAAAGCCATCGAAATTTTCCGGGAAGAAAACATACCGCTTCAAACCGAACTCCAAACGCGCGAGCGCGAATATGGCGCTACCGTTGGAGCCATGACCGTGACCCTACCCAATGATGCGGGCGTAACCGAAGAGATAACGCTTCCTAAAGCCTCAGACCGGCTTTTTGATACCAACCGGGCTGTGCGCGAAGAGGCTTGGCGGGCTATCTGGCAACGTCGTTATCAGGATCACGAAAAACTTGATGCCCTGATGACCGATCTCATTACGCTTCGGCATCAGGTAGCTCAAAATGCCGGTTTTGCCAATTTCCGCGATTACTCATTTGCTGCCCTCGGCCGCTTCGATTATACCCCCGCCGACTGTTTCAATTTCCATGAATCAGTGGCTCAAGCCGTGGTGCCATTACTCAATGAGTTGGCTGTGGAGCGGAAAGAAGCTATGAATTTAAGCGAGTTACGCCCCTGGGACACCAAAGTTGATGTGCATGGTCGGCCGGCGCTCGAACCATTCCAAACGGGCGAGGAGCTACTTGAAAAATCAGTTCAGTGCTTTGATAATCTGGATAGTAGCGGGCAGCTTTCGGGTTTCCTGCGCACCATGCGGGCCATGCACCACCTCGATCTGGAGTCGCGGAAGGGCAAAGCTCCAGGTGGCTACAATTACCCACTCGAAGAGATTGGGGTTCCGTTTATCTTCATGAACGCTACATCAAGCCTGCGCGATCTGGTGACGATGGTTCACGAAGGCGGCCACGCTATCCACTCGTTTCTAACCCGCGACCTGCCGTTGAAAGCCTTCCGTAATCCGCCGATGGAAGTTGCTGAACTGGCCTCAATGGCGATGGAATTACTGTCGATGGATCACTGGGACGTCTTCTTCGAAAATCCCGAAGAACTCCGCCGAGCCCGGTTGCAGCACCTCGAATCAATCATCGAAACGCTGCCCTGGATCGCCACCATCGACAAATTCCAGCATTGGTTATACGAGAATCCTACCCATACAATTACGGAGCGGGAGCAAAACTGGCTACGGATTTACGACGAATTTGCCGATAACGTCACGGACTGGTCGGGACTGGAAACAGTAAAAGCGAACATCTGGCAACGACAACTCCACTTGTATGAAGTGCCGTTTTATTACATCGAATACGGTATTGCCCAACTGGGAGCCATTGGTGTTTGGCGCAACTACCGGCGCGACCCCGAAGCAGGCTTACAGGGCTACATCAACGCATTAAGTCTTGGCTATCAGGCTACTATTCCTGAAATATATGCAGCAGCCAACGTCCCCTTTGACTTCTCGAAAGAACATATCAGTGAGCTGATGGCGTTTGTCTCGGATGAAATCAAGAAGTTAGGATAGCCAGAAATATTAGCAAGAATTGCCCCAGCTTTTCCAACCAGATCGACGCGGACTTCTGTCCTAAAAAAAATCCGTGTTGATCTGGTTAATCCATGTTATCCGCGTTCCATCATTTTTTACCTTTGCACCAACGAATTCGTAATCAGGAAAATGAAAAGCACATTGACTAAACTTTCACTGATCGTAGCCATTGGTTTCTCGGCAACGTCCTGTGATTACCAGAAATATAACAGCATTCGTCAGGCGGATGTCCGTGATAACGATACCTACATCTATGGTGTCCACAAAGATTCTGCGGCTGTTCAGTCGAAGAACAAATACACGCCCCGCCCTGAACTGGAAGAGCGTACGCAAAAAATTCGCGAAAAACTCTACGGTGCAGGTACAATTGGCCAGGGAGCTTAATCCAGCAATTTTCCTGTAGCAGCAATAAGTAAATAAAAGTCGTGGTATCCGTTTAGATGGTACCACGACTTTTTTTGTTGGTCAAAAAAGTAACACCAACCGTGTTCATCAAGATGGCCGCTTTCTCCAACTCCGAATCTCGCCGAACGTTTTTAGGTCAATTAGCCACCGCCACCGCTGTGGTTGCCACCACCGATGTCTGGTCGGCCCCTCCCCCACCCGCGCCTTTCAGCGTTCAGGTTTTCACCAAACATCTCGACGGTTTTGGCTATGAGGATATTAGTGCAATGGCCGCCGAAGCTGGGTTCGATGGACTCGATCTGACTGTCAGGCCCGCTGGCCACGTACTCCCCGAACGAGTTGCCGACGATCTGCCTAAGGCTGTAGCAGCGGCAAAAAAAGCCGGCCTTGCCATTCCATTGATTGTGACGGCGCTAACGGATGCCGGTTCTCCACATGCCGAAGCCATTATCCGCACGGCAGCAGCCCAAGGCGTTTCAGCGTACCGCACTGGCTGGATCAATTACCGCGCTGACGAAACAATGGATGCCGGAAGAGAACGTGTTCGGAGTTTGCTGGCGGGTCTGGCAAAGTTGAATCAGACGTATAAAATTCACGGCGCCTACCAGAACCACAATGGCGGTCAGTTTGGCGCTCCAGTATGGGATCTAGCCGAGCTGTTGCAGGGGCAGGATGTTCGGTATTTTGGTTGCCAGTACGACCTGTATCATGGCACCATCGAAGGAGCAAATAGTTGGCCACTCGGTTTCCGGCGCATTCATCCATTTGTGCGCACAATGGACATCAAAGATTTTCGCCGGGTTGGTTCTGGCCGGAAACCAACAATTGAAACCGTGCCGCTGGGCCAAGGAGAGGCCGATTTTCCATCCTTGTTTAAGCTAATGAAGCAACTCAATGTGCAACCTCAGCTCTCGCTCCATTTTGAGTATCCGCTGCCTACTTCTACCGACGGAGCCGAGGGCCGGAAAACGCTGGCCAGTAGCATGAAACGCGACCTGACGGTTTTACGGGGCTGGTTGCGCGACGCAGGTTTGCGGAGTTAGCGTTTAGTTACCTAAATACCCTACCAGCTCGCTAATTGATCTGATTCCCAGCGTTTCAGCCTGGGATTGGCGCATCATCAGGCAATAGCTATTGTTGAAGCCCAAGGGGGTTAGCCACCGTAGGCCGTATTGCTTTTGGAACCGCTTTTGCACATAGGCGTATACCGAATCGGGCTGCATCGACAGTTTGGCCATTTCAGTGGGTGTCGGTTGCAGAATCACCAGCAAACCCGTGCCGGTGTATTCGGGGTAGAAGTCGATAGCGCCGGTGCGGAGTGCATCGAAGCAGATTTGGGTGCCTCCGAGGCCCGTCCGCGAAACCACGGTCAAATCGGTATTGCCTTCAATCAACTGCTTGTAAATCTCCGCAAGAATGTATTGCTCCGAAAATATCTTCGATCCCATAATGATGGTTTTGGGGTTCGGAGTGGAAGGTTTTGAATTGGGAATTAAAAGCTTTTGTTGTTTCAGAAAATCGCGGGCAACGGCCTGGGGGAGTTCGTGCAAGTAATCGACACGGTAGTTGAGAGCCGTCATTACCGAATCGTTGATACGTCCCGCCAGCCGGTTCATAGCAGGCCCAAGTTCGGGGTAACGATCGAGAGTGCCTTGCCGGACGATAGGCGCGGCATAATAAGGCGGAAAGGCCTGCCGGTCATCATTCAGCACTACCAAATCGAACGCCCGGACGCGACCATCGGTGGAGTAGCCGCTGATCATGTCTACCTGATTCCGATGAATGGCTTCGTACATCAGGTTCTGGTCGATTAGTCGGGGTTTGAGGGTTAAGCCGTAGGTTTTTTGGAGACCCGGAAATCCATCGGCTCGGCCGTAAAATTCATGGGCAAAGCCAGCAATTAATTTATCCTGTCGGCCCGGCGTCAGAGCAACGAGTACTATCAGCAATGGCACTGCCAGAACCCCCGCCAGTACTACCCGCCCCCGCTTTCCCGTAAAGAGTGGCCCCTCAGCCCGACGTTGGAGCCAGGCCAACACCGCATCGAAGCCAACGGCCAAAGCCGCTGCTGGAATAGCCCCGGCCAGCATCATGGGTGTATTGCTCAGGGCGATTCCACCAAAAATAAACTCACCTAAGCCTCCAGCAGCCACATACGCAGCCAGCGTGGCCACACCCACGTTAATGACTGCCGCTGTCCGCACACCCGCAAACATCACGGGCAACGCCAACGGTAATTCGATCCGCCATAGTACCTGCCGGTCGGTGAAGCCGATGCCCCGCGCAGCCTCCACAACAGCCGGGCTCACCCCACGAATACCAACGTAGGTGTTGCGCACAATGGGTAGCAACGCATAGAGGAATAAAGCGACCAAAGCAGGGCCTACCCCGATACCGAGCAACGGAATCAGCACGCCTAGCAAAGCCAGACTTGGTACGGTTTGCAGCACACCAGCCACGCCGAGTACCGTTGAGGCCAGCCGTTGCCGTTTAGCAATCCAGATGCCCAGCGGCACCCCCACAGCCAGCGCAACCAATAGCGATGCCATGGTAAGCCCAATATGCGTCCCAATCTGCTCTAAGATTTTAGGGTACTGGTCGCGGAGGAAAGCGATAAAGTTGGTCATCGTATAACGCGGCTCCATATAGCCGTTACGTCAAACATAGCCCAAAAGCGGTAGATTTCAGTCACAACTCTACTTATAAAAGGCAATTCGTTCCGCTTCTCATGCCCAAATCTCCTATCCTCATTATCGGTGCCGATATTGGTACAACCAACGTAAAGGCATTGGCCTTCGACCCGGCAACCGAACAGGTTGTGGCCCATGCATCGCGCCCGCTCACAACTGAGCAGCCACAACCCGGTTTTTCGGAGCAGTCGCCAGATGCGATTTGGCAGGCGTTTGGAGAAGTGATGCGCGAGGTAATGGCAGAAATTGGCCAAGGGAATGGTACTGTGCAGGTTGTAGCGTTCAGTTCGGGAATGCACAGCCTGATGGCTATTGACGCTGACGGTAAGCCGCTTACCAACGCCCTGCTCTGGTCAGACAACCGGGCCGACGCCGAGGCTACTACCCTTCGAGATCATCAGGCCGCGCTGGGACAGGCCATTTATAACCAGACGGGTACACCAATTCACCCGATGATTCCGCTTTGTAAACTGGCTTACTGGCGAAATCACCAACCCGACTTGCTCAACGAGGCCGCCCGGTTCATCAGCATTAAAGAATACCTGTGGTTTCAGCTCACGGGCGAATATCAAATTGATTTTTCAATCGCCACCGCTACTGGGTTGTTTGACCAGGAGCACCGTCAGTGGAGCGATTTGGCCTTATCATTTGCGGGGATCACCGAGGCTCAACTTTCCGACCCCGTACCCACCAATCATCAACAACCATTGCTCGACAGTGCTGCCGCCCATGTTGGGTTGCCAGCCGGAACATCGTTGCTCATTGGTGCATCAGACGGATGTTTAGCCAACCTAGGCGCGGGTGCAGTGGCTCCGGGCATTACTACGCTCACTATCGGCACCAGCGGAGCTATCCGGCAAACCATTCGACATCCCCTCCGCGATCCGCAGGGACGATTGTTCTGTTATCATTTGGCCCAGGGGTATTACGTGGTGGGTGGCCCAACGAACAACGGCGCTAACGTTCTGCAATGGCTTTCGGAGAACCTGACCAATAAAGCTACCGAAACCGTTCTGACCGACGCAGCCACTATCGCTGCCGGTTCTGATGGACTGCTGTTCTTACCGTATCTACAGGGCGAACGCGCGCCACTCTGGGATGCCGCCGTGCGTGGTGCGTATCATAACGTAGACTGGAGCCATACGCAGGCGCATTTTGCCCGCGCTTCACTCGAAGGAGTGCTGTTCAATTTGTGGAGCATCAACGAATTGTTATCGCGGCAAACCGGCCCAACGCACGTGATTCACGCCAACGGTGGCTTTGCCCAATCGGAGTTTTGGGTACAGATGCTCGCCGACATTTCGGGCGTACCCGTACGGCTCAACGCCAGCAATGAAAGTGGGTCTATTGGGGCTATTTTACTTGCCTTAACGGCCACAGGTCATTACCCCAGTCTCGACGAAGCATCAGCCAGTGTTAATTTCGGTGCAACCTACCAACCTAACCCTGATAACCACGCGACTTACAAGGTCGCCTTTGAGCGGTTTCAGGATGCGCAGCGGGGGATGAACAAAGCGTAAGAAAGTAGCCTGACAGCGCAACGAAGCGACTGAATTTCACGTAATTTACAGAGTGCTTGCCTTTAAGTCTCCTAAGCCTATGCGTGCAATTGTTTACGCTTTTCGGACAACTATTCATTTCCTGCTTCTTGGGCTTGTCTGGTGCAGTGTTCTACTTCTTGCTCAGCCCGCATTGGCTACCCATCAGGTAGGTGGTCATATCGAAATGCGGCTTACTGGCAGCACACCCGGCTTGTACAAAATCATTGTCACCAACTACCTGGAGAATAACAACCGTGGTGCTCAGCAGGGAGGTGGACAGCTTGGTGTCTTTCGAAAGCGCGACAACTTTCTTATGTTGACGTTTACAACAACGGAAGCAGGGCAACGGAAACCGATTGTTTATGCCAATGAGAAATGTGCCGAACAGCGCAACCTCAACTTTATTGTCGCTACGTTTGAAGCCAATATTTTTCTGAACCCCACAACCTATAACGATCCTGACGGGTATTATATCTCGTACCAAACCCGCAACCGAAATGGTGGTATCAACAATATTTCTGGACCTGCCAACACAGGTTATACCTTCTATTTAGAGTTCCCGCCCCTTACCCGCAATGGGCAGCCATTCATTAATAGCTCCCCCCGTTTCCCCGATATTAACGGTGAGTACATCTGTCTGAACGACCCATTTACGTATCCGTTTGGTGGTGTCGACCCCGATGGCGACGAGCTACGCTACTCCATGGTTACGCCCCTGAACCAGTTGGGTACTGGCAATGGGGGTAATACAAACATCGTTTCGGCGGGGCCATACCCCGATGTGTCCTGGCTGTCGGGCTTTAGTGCCAATAACGCCATCCCCGGCAATCCAGCACTCAGTGTTAACCCCAAAACCGGCGACTTGAACGTAACGGCCACCCAACAGGGGTTATTTGTCTTTGCTGTACGGGTAGAAGAATATCGCGATGGGCAAAAAATTGGTGAGGTTCGGCGCGACTTTCAATTGCTGGTAGTCGACTGCCCTCCAGCAACTATTCCCAAAGCAGTAGTGCAGGCAAAGGATCAACCAGCAACAGCCACATCATTTACTATTTGTCCAACCGCAGCCATCACCCTACTGGCCAACACCAACCCAACCTGGAACTACCAATGGCAACGAGACGGCTTCAACCTGGCAGGTGATACCCTGGCGACTTTAGATGCCAAACTACCCGGCAAGTACGAAGTTGTTGTCTCTCTGAAAAATAGCTGTGTAAAAGCCAGTCGATCACAGCCGATGAGCGTCACCCTGTTCGATATGAACGCCAAACTCGACAGTGTGGGGCATTTGTGCGCTACCAGCGGCACCGTTAGCCTGAGCGTTGCCGACGATCCCGAGCAAACCTACAGATGGATTATTAATAGTCAGATTCAGGCCGGGCAAACCGCACCAACCATCACTACTCAACAACCGGGCGTGTTTCAGGCCGAGATCACGAATACCCGTTTTGGATGCAAGATCCGAACAGAGCTGTGGAGTGTTAATCGGTCGGCACCGGTGCAGGCCAGCCTAAACAGTGACCAGTCGGCCATCTGCCCGAATGCTACTCTTACACTTAAGGCCGCAGGTGGTGTCAGTTATATCTGGCAATTCAATAATCAACCCGTTGCAGGTAACGCGGCTACTTTTGAAGCAAAAACGGCGGGCACCTACAGCGTTACGGCCATCGATCATTATGGCTGTGATGGAGCTGCCCCTAGTCTACCCATTGGGCAAATTCCGCCCCTTACGGTTACTATGGAACCCGTTCTGCCCGTATGCGGTACGGCCAACCCGGCGGTATCTCTCCGGGGCACACCCGCTGGTGGCGTTTCGACAGTGGGCGAGTTTGGTGGAGAAGGGTCGGCTGCCGTTGGCGTAGTTAATGGCCAGTTTAACCCCGCACTGGCCGGTATCGGCGACCACGTGCTTACCTATACTGTACGGCCTGCTCCCTGGTGCGAGGCCGTAGTAGCTAAGCAAACGGCCATTGTGGCTCCCATACCAACTATTGTATTGCCCGACACTGTAAAAACATGGCGGGGTAATTCCTTTACCCTCGAACCCATTCTGACCGGTAATCCGAACCAATTCTGGTGGAGCCCGGCCGTTTTTCTGGCCAATGAAAACACCGCCATTGCCGAGATTATCAATATCACCAACGACACGACGTATTATTTCCGGGCCAGGAACGCGGTTGGCTGCGAAACCCAGGACACCGTTAAAGTGCTGGTTTTCGACCGGATATGGGTACCTGATGCCTTTACCCCTAACAACGATGGGCAAAATGACGTGTGGGAACTAAAGGGCGTTGAAGGGTTTACACTGGCCGAAATCACGATTTTCAACCGCTGGGGCGAGGTTGTGTACTGGTCGAACGATGGCTACAAACACCCTTTCGATGGTACGCTCAAAGGAGAACCGTTGCCCACAGGCCCTTATGCTTATGTGTTAAAACCCGCCCCCGGTTACCAGACCCTTCGAGGGCGAGTAGTACTGATGAAATAGCGTTATATCACTTAACAACACACAAAAAAGCCGCTCCTCAATATGGGAACGGCTTTTTTACTCTTCTTGTAATCTCAACCTAAAAATCTTAATTATTCCCTCCGGCCCGGTTTTGCTCAGCTGACGTAGCTGACTGACGCTGACGGGCGGCTTTTACATTCTGATTGCCAAAGCGATACGTGAATGTGGCCCGCACCACGCGGCTCTCCCAACGGCTACGAATCTTGAAATTGATGTCCTGATATTGGGTTGATCCCCGGAACTGATTCAGCCAGAATGGATCGTTTACGTTTACGCGAAGGGTACCCTTGCCCTCCATTACTTTTTTCTGCAAACCAAGGCTGAATCCGCCCTGTGGCCGGCTCTTGAAGAAGCCATACAAACCTGCTGAGTTGTACCAGCCCGCCAGTTCGCCCGAAAGAGTCTTGCTAAACGTGAACGTGCTCGACGTGTACGCATTGTAGGTTACGAAGTTCACGTCTAACTGGCCACCGCGATAGTCGGTTTCGAGCTTGTTATAGAGCCCCGTAATGTTGTTCTGCATTTTCCACCACTTGGTAACGGTCACCGGGAAGCTAAGCGTCAGGTTCACGTTTTGTTGCAATTTCAGGTTCTGAGTCATCACAAACGTGGTCGAGTCTTCAGGGTTCTGGCCGGGTACTTCGCGGATAATGATGTCGTTGGTGCGGCTATAGCCCAGTGCTGTTGAAAAAGCCCCTTTGAATACGTGCGTCAGTTCGACAGAATGCGTCATTTGGGGGCGCAGGTATGGGTTACCCTCCTGATAGGTGTACTTGTCCAGATAGAACCGGAACGGGTTCAGATCCTGGTAGCTGGGCCGGTCGATCCGGCGGCTATACGAGAAGTTCAACACGTTATTGGTATCCAACTGCCGCGACACGTGTACCGTTGGGAACAGGTTCACATAATTACGGTTCACTACCCGGTTCAGCGTGACCGAATTGCCCTGAGAATTGGTGTGTTCGAGCCGCAGACCAGCCTGGATGCTGGTCCTTTTGTTTAGTTTGGTCGCGTAGTTAGTATAGGCCGCGTTGATATTTTCTCGGTAACGGAACAGGTTGGTTTTTCCAGCGTTCAGCACTTCGCGTCCGTCCACAATGTCGAAATACTCCGTGTTGTTGTCGGTGTCGACTACGCTGCTTTTAGCGCCAGCCTCAAACTTACCTTTCTTGGTGGGCTGCACATAATCGACTTTGGCGGCCCGGATGTCGATGCTGGAAACCATCGGATTGCGGAACCGTTGCGACGATTGTACCTCTTCCCCGGCTGCGTTGTAGAACGAAGTAGTCATGTCGTTCAGGTTGTTGGCACTAAACCGTGAGTAGTCGGCATCGGCAGTCAGTTCGCGACCTTTTTCGTCGAAATCATACTTGTAGTTTACGTTTCCGGTAATGTTTTTCCAGCGGTTATCACTTTTGATAAGAGTAGTTGGTACCAGGGTAACTTGCCGGGCCGAATTCTGAATATAGCTGGTGTTGATACCATTAGGCTGCTCCCAGCGATTCGTGAAACCCGTTACAACCGCGCCAATGGTGCTTTTCTTGTTCAGATAATAGTCAAATCCAGCCCGCACATTGAGGTTTTGCGACTGATTAACCCGGTATGAACTTTGGTCGATGTACGATGTCTGACCAGCCAGCGGCACCACCCGATTCAGTTCGTTCGACTGAAAACGGCGACCATAAAAACCATTCACGCTACCAAACGAACTCATCTTTCCTTCGCGGTGATTCAGGTTCAGGCTGGCGTTTGTTTTCTCGAAACGTCCTACACCCGCACCGATAGTGGCCGTACCGTTGGTGCCAAAATTCTTGTCGCGCTTCATCTTGATGTTGATGATCCCGGAGTTACCCGAAGCGTCGTATTTAGAACCAGGGTTCGTGATAATCTCGATTTTTTCAATGTTGTCGCTGGGTGTGTTTTTCAGCAGGTTCGATACTTCCTGTACGGACAGGTACGTCTGCTTCCCGTCGATCATCACAATTACACCCGATTTACCTTTCAACTGAATCTGATCGTTCTGACGGTCGATGGTTACGCCGGGAGCTTTTTCGAGTACTTCAAGGGCGGTGTTTCCGCTGGCTACAATGCTGTTTTCGACGTTGACAACCGTGCGGTCAACCTGCTGCTCGATGAACTGCTTTTTGGCAACCACCTTCACTTCTTTCAGATTTTTCGACTCTTCGGCAATGGCCAGCGCGGGAGCCGTAACCCCTAACTGACCAACTTCTACCGCGAACGGTGTACTATACGTTTTGGCGTATCCCACTTGTTGCGCCCCAATGCGATACTGTCCGGGAACTACGTTTTCAAAAGCGTAAGAACCTTTAGCATCGCTGATTGCTCCTTTTACAAGGGCAGTAGAGTCCGTTGCTTTCACCAGTAATATAGTTGCAAATTCGAGGGGTTGTCCGGCGGTTGTTTTTACCTGGCCAGTGATAGTGGCTTTAGGCGCTGTCTGCCCGAATGCCACGATGCAGGCACTCACCAGAAGAAGAAGGAGGGATAGTATAACGGATTTCATGACGATAACTTTTTGCGTTGTTGTTGTGCTGTTCAAGCAAGAGTACTGTGCAAAGGTAAGTAGTCGGCATAACATAGTACCTTTTCTTACACAAGCGGTTTATTCGGGTGGATAAGCGGATTTGAGGCTGGAAATTGAGGTTATTAGTCGATTAGGCAACTGGGTAATTCGGCAAACGGTGGGTCAATTACTGCGCAAAAGTCAGGTGAATGATGTAAGTCGAAAACGAAAGGTTGCATCAACAGTAAAAAAACGGGTCCGAAAACCCGTTTTTGGAGTATAGAAGGTGAGTATGCCGGGATGGAAGGTTAACGCTCCGGCAACAGATACAAGGGGCAAGCAGATTTACAACCGAATCCCCACACTCCAGACATTCACATTTGGTCCCTGACCAGCCCGGAACAGTGTTGTCGATGGTTCGTAGCGGACAAATAGGCCTGTGCTTTCATTCCAGGCGGCTTCGGCGGTGAGGCCCCACCGGAGCGAGGTTGTGTTGTAGGCACCGTGGTCGCGGATGGCTTCGCCCCCGTTGGGTTTTACTTTAGTGTAGCTGTCGAGCCGGATGCCGGCATAGGCTCCAATGCCGAACGTGACACGGTCAGATGGCCCAAACATCAGCAACAGCGGAATGTTGCCCTGAAGCGTGGTGAGCTTGCTGCGTTTGAGGTCGCTGGCATCATTCACCAAAATTGATTCAGTCCGATTCGTTATTGGGTTCGCCGTCTCAATAAGCCGCTGGTTGTTATCGAACATAAAGTTGTTCCAGGCCAGCTCGGGGCCGATACCGATACGCAATCCACCGGGTTTGTCGCCCAGCGGCAACTGCCGACGCCACGACAGCGCCACAAACCGCGACCCAAGGGGCCGCAAGTCGAATTGATCGGCACCCGATCCGCTGACGCCATTGATACCAATGTAGATGCCAAAGTCTTTAACAATACCGGGTTTGTACGTATTATCCTGAGTAATCTGAACCGTGGTTTGAGCCTGAACCGTGGTTGTTGTAACAAAGAGGGCAACAAGGCCGAGGAATGTATGGAGCGTTTTCATAGCTGTATGTTGTGAAAAAGGTTGTTGTTTACTGCCCCTGCCAGGGGATTCTGACAGGAAGATGCAGAGTGAAGAAAAGTGGTTGCACGACTTATAAAGAATTTAGCTGGTACAGCATTACATTTTGTGCAGACAGAAACCCGTCGTACATAATCTTGCGGTGATTGGCGCCTACAAACACAACCACCCGCTTTGCACCAGACTTGCGCGCCCGTTCAACCGTGTTGCGAACCATGTCGGTGTTCCGGTTTTGCCACTGCGCCAGCATCGCGTCGACCTCTTTTTCGGGGAAGCCTTTGGCCCCAAACATCCGCCGGGCACCGTAGAAATTGACAATGTTCAGATACTCATCGCCATCGGGTGAGTTGAAATAGATGGTGCCATGTCCTTCTCTGTCAGATTTGTCACTGGCTTTTTGCAGCTCCATAATGCGCTTGTTCAACACCTTGTATCGCTGGGCATCAGCCGACGTGCTGTCTTTTTCAACTGATTTTTCCCACTCTTTAAACAGGGGATCAGCTTTGTCCCAGGCAGCCTGCCAGTTGAGGTCATGCCGTTGGCTGTCCATTGCGCCAATCTGGTCCAACTGTAATTTATCGATTAGTGGAAACACGATGTTGTGGTATTCATTGGTACGGGCCGTGTAAACAGAATCGGGTTCGCCCAGAATTGCCTTGTAAGCGGCCACTTCTTCGGCACCGAAGTTCGGACGGGCTTTGTCGAGCCGGTAAAGCTGGTAGCGCGCGTTGCCAAAGTCGTGCTTGAGGTACAGCGCCCGCGCCAGTTTCATACGGTCCTGGTGATAGTTGGGATGGTCGTGCAGCAGTTTAGTGGTTTGGCGGATAAATTTCTCCGGGTTGCGGGGCGCGGGATAATTGATTCCTTTCATGTAGGCAAACCGTTTTTCCATGGTTGCCTTGTTCCAGTAATCGGGGATAGCGTCGTAATCTTCAGCCGACAAAAATTCGCCATACACGGCATCGGGCCGGAAAGCGGCTACCTTGTCGATAATAGCCTTGAAGTCTTCAACAGGTTTTTGACCGTAGTTGTGTGACGTGCCCACCACCAGCACATGGATATTACTGTTTTGAGCATTGGTCAGGAGCGTAGTTAACAAGAGGGCGATAGTGAGAAGCGTTTTCATCGGGTTGCGATTTGTTTTGCGTGATTGATGGGACAAAGGTGCAGGCTCCTCCCCGCCCCCGTCGACTGAACTCGACCAACCCGCCCGTTTTGTCGTCCAACACCATTCAGAAGCTCCACCCGGTTTGTCGGCAAAAAACAGGCGTTGGTCGAACGGAATTGGCAGTAGCTGAGTAGACCGTAGCTTTGCCCCAAACGCTGCTTTATGAAACTATCCCCACTTCTGACCAACCGCGCCTTGCTACGTGTCCTGCTCTACGTCAGTATTTTGTTAGTCCCCATCCTAACGGCAGCCATCAACCCCGAAACGAAGGGTGTGCCTTACACACTGTTTGGCATT
Organism: Flavobacterium sp. SUN052; assembly: GCF_028867935.1. Taxonomy (GTDB): domain Bacteria; phylum Bacteroidota; class Bacteroidia; order Flavobacteriales; family Flavobacteriaceae; genus Flavobacterium. The sequence continues at coordinate 93,253 of NZ_JAPQNS010000016.1, read as the reverse complement.
ACGTTCAACACCGTTTTTTTGCTGACAGCCTGGGTTGAACATGCTCTGGTGCTGAATCGATTCGTAAACCGGCAACAGTATGTGCTGGCTGCTCTTGGCAGCATTGCGGCTGGGTTTTTCTTTATTGGTGGCCGCTATGTAGCCGAGCAGGAGATTACCCGTGTGCTGTTTGGAGCAGTCAACTATTACACGGAAGACCTTACTGTGGGCTATTACATTATGGACAATCAGTATTTTGCGATTAAAGCCGTAGCGCTGGGGGCCTTGTTCAAACTGCTCGAAGACTGGCTCAGCCATCAGCAGGAACGCCGGGAGTTGGTTGGCGAAAAAACAACAGCTGAACTGGCCTTTTTGAAATCACAAATCAACCCGCATTTTTTGTTCAATACGCTCAACAACATATACGCGCTGGCCTATGCCAAGTCGGATGCCGCACCGGGTGCCATTCTGAAACTGTCGGAACTGATGCGCTACATGCTCTACGAAAGCGCGGGCGGGTCGTCGAACGGGGTTTCTGGAACGGGTAAAAACACGAATGGACTATCCCATAAAGTGGCGCTTAGCAAAGAGATTCAGTATCTTCAGAATCTGGTCGACCTCGAAAAGCTCCGCGTTCCCAATGCCCAGGTTCAGTTTGAGGTTGACGGCAACACCGACTTATATCGCGTTGAACCGATGCTGCTGATTTCGTTCGTGGAAAACGCGTTCAAACACGGCGACCTCACCGACCCTAATCACCCGTTGGTAATTCACCTGAGCGTGCGGCAGGGCAAACTGGTAGCCGATGTGCTTAATAAGAAAAGTCGTCACCAGAAAGACACAACTGGCGGCATTGGCTTGCCGAATGTCCGCCGACGCTTAGATTTGCTTTATCCCAACCAGTACCTCCTCACCGTAGACGAAGACGATCAAACGTACTCGTGCCGGCTGGAATTGGCTTTATAGATATGCTTCGAACCCTTATCGTCGACGACGAACCTTTAGCCCTTACTATCCTGGCCGATTACGTCGGTAAAGTACCGTTTCTGACGCTTGTTGGCACGACAACCTCACCCATAGCGGCTTTGCAACGGGTGCAGGCAGGCGAAATCGACGTAGTATTTCTGGATATTCAGATGCCTGAACTGACGGGCTTACAATTTCTGAAAATTGCCCGGTATGGTGGTGCAGGTAACCGTTGCCGGGTCATTCTGACCACCGCGTATTCAGAATACGCCCTCGACGGCTACGAACATGACGTAGTCGATTACTTGCTCAAACCCGTTTCGTTCGAGCGGTTTTACCGGGCTGCCCAGAAATTGTTGCCACACCAGACCAGTGATACCGTGGCCGCAACCCCTCCCTTACCAACAGAACCCACACCAACAAATCCACCATCACCAGCCCCACCCGATTTCATTTTTGTAAAGACTGAATACCGGCTTCAGCGAATTGATCTGGATGATATTCTGTACGCCGAAGGTTTAAAAGATTACGTCTCTATTTACACGCCCCCGGCTGCGGGCAAAAGCGATCCCACCCGCATACTGACTCTGCAAACCATGAAAAGCCTGGAAGAAAAACTTCCTGTAAGTCGGTTCGTTCGAGTTCACAAATCATATATCGTTGCCCTGAACCGAATCGAATCCATCGAACGCAACCGGATCTACATTGGTAAAGCCATTATCCCCGTAGGCGACACGTATAAAGACGAGTTTTTCCGGCGAGTGGAGGGGTAGTGAAACTGTGGCAAAAGGGTCTTGGTTGGTGGTTGGCTTATACGTTCGTAACTTGTGCCTCCAACCAGTAAATATTGCTTTTGCCTGATGACCACCGCTGCCCCCGTTAACGAGAAACTTGTTTTAGCCACTGATTTTGTCCTCCATACTCGCCATAATGTTTTTCTGACGGGTAAGGCTGGAACTGGAAAAACCACGTTTCTGCACACAGTAAAGCAACTGGCCGCCAAGCGTTTGGCGGTGGTAGCACCAACGGGTGTAGCAGCGATCAACGCAGGCGGAGTGACCATTCACTCCATGTTTCAGTTGCCGTTTGGGCCCCTCACGCCCGGCTCAACCACCCGCGAAGGCCGCAAGTTTAACCGCGACAAGATACGGCTCCTGCGCACCCTCGACCTGTTGGTGATCGATGAAATCAGTATGGTTCGGGCCGACGTGCTCGATGGTATTGATGAGGTGTTGCGCCGGTATCGGAACCCCTCAGCACCCTTTGGCGGGGTGCAGTTGCTCATGATCGGCGATATGCAACAGTTGCCGCCCGTGATTCGGGATGAAGACTGGGTGCTGCTCCGCGACTATTACGAAACGGGCTACTTTTTCGGGAGTCGCGCCCTCCGCGAAACGCCTTATGTGAGCATTGAACTGACGCATATATACCGCCAATCCGACCAGCGATTCATTGACATTCTGAATGCGATTCGCGAAAAAACCATCACCAGCGTTCAATTAGCCGACCTAAACCAGCGGCACGTTGCCGATTTCCGACCTGCCGATAAGGAAGGCTATATTACCCTCACTACGCATAATAACACGGCCCAGCAAATTAACACCACCAAACTGGCTGAGCTAAAGGGGCGTGAACACAGTTTCGAGGCCACCACAACCGGCGATTTTCCAACTTCGGCCTACCCTACCGAAGCCGAACTGACGCTGAAAGTGGGAGCCCAGGTGATGTTCATCAAAAACGACATTTCGCGGGAGAAGCTGTTTTACAACGGTAAAATTGGCCGCGTAATCCGCATCGATGAGGAAGACGGGATCATTTTTGTGGAAGGCCAGGCCGATGGCGACACCATTATGGTTTCGACGGCGGAGTGGCAAAACATACGCTACACACTCGACCCGGCAACCAAGGAAATCACCGCCGACGTAATTGGCACGTTTACCCAGTTTCCCCTCCGGCTGGCTTGGGCCATCACCATTCACAAAAGTCAGGGCCTTACGTTTGAGCGGGCCATTATCGACGCATCAGCGGCTTTTGCCCATGGGCAGGTGTATGTGGCGCTGAGCCGGTGTAAAACACTGGACGGGTTGGTACTACGCACACCGATTCCGTCGAGCAGCATTAAAACGGAGCAAACGCTGGAGGTTTTCCATGAGCAGGTGCAGCAGCAAACACCTACCGAACAGCATCTCCACGAGGCCAAACGCACCAACCAGGAGGCCTTATTGAACGAACTGTTTTCGTTTGAAAATGCCGCTACCCTGCTCTACCGTTGTCGGCGGGAGGTAAACCAGCACGGCGCCAGTTTCGATGATGAGTTGGCTCCCGCGCTCGAAGCCCTCGAAAACGATCTGCGTCCCAAAGCCCGCGACGTTGGTCGCCGGTTTCAACAGCAGTTGCCCGCTTATTTTGGTCAGGAACCCCTTCCCGAAGCCAACGCAGCCCTTCAGGAGCGTATCCGCAAAGGAGCTGATTATTTCAAAAGCCTACTCACCGACGACCTGCTTCCCCGGCTCCGCAACGCCCCCACCGATGCTGATAATAAGGCCGTTCGGGAAACGCTGCTCGAAATTATGGATGAGCTGGAAAAGGAGCTGTTCAGCAAACTCAAGAGCTTCGAACGTTGTGCGGAGGGCTTTGATGCCCTGGGTTACTTACAGGCCCGCAACCACGCCGAACTCGATTTTAAACCCGCCCGCAAGCAGTTTGAGAAGGCTGCTGCCGCCGAATCGAGCGGGGGTAGTCGCGACGATCTGTACAAAGCCCTAATCCGGTGGCGCGACGAAATGGCGGCCGAACACAATACCACCGGGTTCATGGTGTTGCCCACCAAAACAATTGTTGAGCTAGTAAAAACCCGGCCCAATTCAAGCGCCGAATTACTGGCGGTGAAGGGCTTCGGCAAAACCAAAGTAAAGCAGATTGGCCCCGACATTATGCGCATTCTGGATGCCTTCCGGAATGCAGGGGCAACCACACGCGAAAAAGCCAAAGTGGCCAAAGCCGACAAAGAATCAACCTTCGACACCACGCTCCGTATGTTCCTGGCGGGCCAGTCGCCCGATGTTATTGCCGAGAAAAGGGGTATTGCCCTCTCCACGGTGGAGGGGCATATGGCCAAAGCCATCAAATCGGGTCTGATACCGGTAGAGGCTGTGGTACCAGCCGGAAAAATCGCCCTGATCCGCCGATACGCCCAAACCCACGAAGGAGCCAGTTCAACCGAAATTCGGGCTGGCGTTAACAACGTGGTCAGTTACGGAGAAATCAAAATGGTAATGGCGGGGATTTAAAACGCCGACATTCATTACCACACATACGTCCCTACGGCTCCGGTTGGTAAAGTGGCGGTAACCAGCTTGCCTTTTTCGCGAATGCTAAATCGTTGGGCGGACTCGGTAGCGTTCAGCACAATCAGCACTTTTCGGCCATCGGGCGCTTTAAATGCAACGTTAGGTAGCGTCTCTGAGGTGTTTGATTGAATACGAACCGAGCCGGGACGCACAAATTTAGAAGCACTGGCCACAACATAGTAGGCAGGGTTACGTGTTACGGTGTTGCCATTTAGCGTTATAGCCCCGAGGCATTCCGTGCATCCACCCGGCGTGTGTGGTTCCTGTTTAGGATCGGCGGCCAGATTCCATTCCAGCACCGTCCGGCTCCAGTTGCGGGTGGCTCCAATAATCAAATTCTTAACGTGCCAGCCCAGATCGCCTTTCAGGTTACCGGGTGCCCCAATCCATTGCTCCGTGAAATACAGATTTTTGTCAGGATGGGCATTGTGTACCTCTGACAGCGCTGTGACCGGGCCTCCATACAGGTGAAACGCTGACCCATCGACGTATTTCCGGGCTTCCATATCGTTCAAAATCGAGATTGGATAATCGGGGCGGTCGGCATTGTGGTCATACAGGATAATCTTGGTGTCGATGCCCGCTGCGTTGAAAGCAGGCCCCAGGCTTTTTTTGATAAACGTAGCCTGCTCCTGGGGTAGCATCAACAAACTGGGGTTATTGCCCGGATGCAGTGGCTCATTCTGAATGGTAACGGCATCGATTCGGATACCCTCAGCTTTCATTCCCTTTATGTATTTCACGAAATATTGGGCGTAAGCATCGTAATAGTCCGGTTTCAGGCTACCCCCTTTTGCGTTGTTGTTCGTCTTCATCCAGGCTGGTGGCGACCAGGGCGACCCTAAAATTCGAATGGTTGGGTCGATGGCCAGAATCGATTTCAAAAGCGGAATCAGGTAAGTTCTGTCCGGGGCCAGGGAGAATTTTTCGAGCATGAGATCAGTCTGACCTTCGGGCAAATCGTTGTACGAAAAAACCCGGTCGTCCAGGTCCGATGCGCCAATACTAACCCGTAGATAACTAACCCCAATTCCGTTACCCTTCGTTGAAAATAGCTCCTGCAACAAAGCGGCTCTGGCACCAGCCTCCATGCGGCTTATGAGCATGGCACTCCCCCCAGTAAGCGTATACCCGAACCCGTCGATCGACTGAAAACGTTGTGTTTCGTCAACATCGATGGTTGGATAGGAGGTTGTTGACGTGCTGAACAGCAGCGGGCCCGGTTGCTTTACAAACAGGGCTGAGCGATCTGGATTTGTCAGCCAGACCTCAACGCCTTCCGATCCGTTTCGCAGGTGTGTATTCCGCTGACAACCCACTAACAGGAAGAGGGCGTTAGCGACAAGTAAAGCGGTGAATTTGTGAAGAAGTCGGACTTGCATCGGTAGCGTCTGGTTTTGACCAATACTGTTTACTTTACAAACAAGAGACTTCCAGAACCTGTTTCTAACCGGAACAACAGTTTTAATCCAGTTTACCTACCACAGCCATGTTTGATTTAGTGGCAATAAATGATTCTGACAAGTAATTTTAATCGTTCAGAGCTTTTATAAAAAAGCAACTTCACAACGACTTTGACTCTTTATTGGGCAGCAGGTCTTTAGAATTAAATGATATGAAACGAACGTTCTTCCTGGTCGGACTCTTAGCGGCAACTGTGACGCTGGCAACTCCGCCGACTAAAAAAGCTAAATGGACAACTCTGTTTGACGGCAAAACAACAAACGGCTGGCACCGCTACCTTAAAACAGATACCAACGGCTGGCGTGTCGAAAACGGAGCCCTCATCACCGATGGAAAACAGGGCGACCTGGTCACAGATAAAGAATACGAGAACTTCGACCTGGAGTTCGAATTTAAAGTACAACCCAAGGGCAACAGCGGAGTAATTTATAAAGTCCTCGAAGATCCGCAGAATAGTCAGCCTTATTACTCAGGTCCTGAATTCCAGGTGATCGACGACAAAGGTTACGAGTGGCGCGACAAAGACGGTAAGCTCATCCAACTGAACAACAATCAGTTAACAGGGGCCAACTATGATATGATTCCCCCCGGCGACCTGAGTGCTGTGAAACCCGCCGGCGAGTGGAACAAAGGCCGGATTCTGGTTCAGAATAACCACGTTGAACACTGGTTAAATGGCAAAAAACTGGTTGATTACGAATACGGCTCCGATGCCTGGAAGGCTATGGTCACCAAAAGTAAGTTCTCAAAATGGGCCTACGCTACGCCCCATGCCAAAGGCAAAATTGCCCTGCAAGGTCATGGCGACACGGCCTGGTATCGGAATATCAGGATTAAGGAGTAGCCGCTGAAAAGCAAAAAAAGGAGCCACCTCACAATGGCTCCTTTTTTTTGCTTTGAACGTTCTATTGCCCCAGCACTAGCCTTGCCCCAGTATTCATAATTATCTTACCGCCAGCCCCATAGGTCACCCGACCGGCGATGCCTGTTGTACTAACCGGCATCGACACTTCATGTAACACCTGCACCGAATCGGTACTGGCAGGCACCCGGTTACACGACCAAACCGTAGGATCTGTCCAGAGGCCAGCCTTAATGGTGCTCATAACCGAACAGGGGGATGGTAACGTATAGTTTATTTCGGAGAACAGCGTGCCGTTAGAATCGTCGTTTCGGGCCAGTTCGGTGATACCATCAGCGGCATACAGATAGAGATACGTGTCCGTCACGGAGTTATTGAGGGGCAGCGTCACCAGTTTTAACAAACCATTGGTTACCTGAACCGAAAGTCGATAGGTACCGGTACTGTTACTGCTAAAAGGTCGTACTAAAAAATACAGAACCTGTCCATTATTTTCCCAGCGAAACCAGTCCTGATCGGTGCCAGTACCCAGGCACAATCCAACACTAGTAAAGGCCGTTCCCGACAGAGGAGTAGCCGTTTGATAAGTGTTGTTAGGTTCGTATGGGTCACAGGCACCAAGGGTTGTAAATGTAGATGAGGCAACAGGAGTAGCCCCGGCTGAGGTGGAGCAATTGGTCTGCACCTGCCACTCGTAGGTGGAATTGCCTACCAACCCTGTTAGCGTATAATTCGGGGTAGCCAAGCCAGCTACGGTTGTCCACTGCGTGGTGCCATTGAGTCGATACCGCAGGTCGAAACGTTCATCCGTCAGAGATGTCCAGAACAATCGGGCTTCAGTTTCAAATGAGGTTACCCGGCCCAACTCTACAGGTTGACAATTCGTGGTAAACGTTCCGCTCGTGGAATACTGTCCTTCATTTCCGTTGCAGATCGCCTGCACCTGCCACTCGTAGGTCGTATTGTTTGTCAGGTTGCTTAAGTACAGGAAGGCTTCGGCAGTGGCGGTGGTTTGGCTCCATTGAGTTAATCCCTGCACTTTATACCGAACCCGGTAAGCCAAACCGCTAAGTGAGCTCGGCCCTGACCACAAAACGCCGGCTCCCCGCGACGATATTCCGAACATGGTAAGGCCTGTTGGTGTCGAGCATTGGGTCACAAAAGTGCGGGATGTTGAAGGTGTCATGACCCCATCGCAATCACTTAGCACCCGCCATTCGTACGTTTCGCCCAAGACTAAACCGGTCAGCGGATTATCCTGATAAGTACCTGAGAATGGCTGCGTAAATGAGTTTGCGCTTGTCCATACAGCATCGCCCACTATGCGCCATTGCAATTGATACCGAACACCCCGCTGAATGTTCCACTGCAACCTAGCCGCGGTATGGATTACGTACATTTCGTAGAGAGAACCCGCCAGCGGACAACTAGGGGTAAAGTTGGCTCCACTCACCCAATCGGAGGTTCCACTTACCGAACATACTGATCTTACCTGCCATTCGTAGGTCGCGCCGGTTGTTAACCCCGTTAGGCTAACCGCCGATCCGGTAACCGTTGTTGTAGACCAGTTTGCACTGCCAACGGTTCGCCAGCGAATTTCATTGACCGTAGAAGTCTGATTCCACTGGAGCAGGGCTGATGTGCGGGTGAACGTTGGCGTAGAGGGGCTCGGATTGTAGCACTGGGTATTGAATGTGTATAGGCTGGAATAGGCCGACGTATCGGTTAGCGCACATATACTCCGCACCCGCCATTCGTACGTCGCGGGTGCGCTGAGGCCGGTCAGTGCGTAGGACGAAGAAACGGCGGGCGGGCTATTTGTCCATTCTGTGGCACCAACAATCCGCCAGCGCACCTGATACACCTGATTGGGTGCCAATCGAAATGCAAGATTTATGGATGTACTCGTATAACTTCCTCCCGTGTAAACAGGGGCCGTACACTGAGCCACAAACGTGCGCGTGCTGGTTAGGTTGGTTTGTCCGCCAGGGCAGATTGACTGTAATCGCCATTCATAAACAAGGCCGCTAATTAAGCCGGTGACAGGTTCCGATAAATACAAGCCGACGTTAGGGGTCAGCGTGGCCGATGTTTGCCAGGTAGCCGTGCCTTGTTGTCGCCATTGAACCACGTAGCTAACCCCCAATTGCGCTGTCCACTGAAACCGGACTGAATTAGCCGTCAGACCCATTTCGAGTAAGTCAGTCGGAATGGGGCAGGCAGGCGTAACGGTCATGCTGCTGGTCCATGACGACACCGCCGAACCCGAACAAACCGTTCGAACCTGCCACTCGTAGACAACACCTGCTGTCAGCTCCGTTAGCACATAAGAACCACTTGTCCGCACTGAAGCTACTGTCTGAGGAGTATTTATCCAGTCAGTTGCGCCCTGCACCCGCCATCGTAACTCATAACCCAGATCAGTGGCTCCGTACCAGTTAAGCTGGGCAGAGGCCAGGGTTATGTTAGTCGCAACCAGTGAGTAAGGCATCTGGCAGCTTGTCGAGAAGTTTTGGCCGGTAACGTATCCTGACTCCTGTCCTTCGGCGCATAACGTGCGGACTTGCCACTCATAGGTACTGCTGCCGGTTAGGCCCGATAATGATAAACTGGAGTTGGTAGTAGTGGCGCTTTCCGTCCAGCTTGACGTGCCTACCACCCGATACCGCACCTGATAAATCACTCCTACAATGCTTCGCCAGTACACGCTAGCCGATGAGTTTGAAACACTCCCGTAGCCTTCGGGTATGGGTTGACCGCAACCCGCTGTAAATGAACGAACAGGCGTGTAGATTGATAGAACTGTACTACTACAAACGGATGCCAGCTGCCACTCATAAGCATTGCCATTAGTCAGCCCCGACAGTAAGTAACCCGTTGTATTAGACGGAATTTGTACAGTTGTCCAATCAGGTACGCCTTGTCCGCGCCAGCGTAGCGAGTAATTCACACCCCCCCCGTAGTTCCAGAGCAATTGCGCCTGGTTGGGTGTAACTAATTCCCTCAGTCCGCTAGGCGAGTTGCAATCGACCGACACACTCCGTTCGGCTGACCAGTCCGACGGGCCATCTGAACAGATCTGCCGTACCCGCCACACATACATATTTCCCGCCGACAATGAATACAGGCTCCAGTATCCGCCTGATACGATTAATTGCGAATTCCAGCTGGTCGCAGTGCTTAACTTCCATTGCAACTCGTAGGTAGCACCGTTATACCAGTTCCAATTGGCGCTGAACCCGGCGTTATTCCGACTCGATTCGTTCAGGCCGGTTGGAATTATACAGGGGGCTACGATGGTTGCGGTTCCAGTACCAGACACTGTGACGCAACGGTTCGTTGCCGAACTAAGTGAAAAAACACTTGTTCCGATCGGCGTTGTTGAAAAGGTATTGACAAGGTTTGACAACCCGTTAAAATTTGCCCATACAGTACCGTTTCTCAGCACCACCGCATCCCAGGGCGTCCGACCCGAGAACGTGATAGTCAGGTTAGCGGGCTGCCCGGCCACGATGGTGCCGTTGCCCGAAATAGTAGCTGTCGGTACCGGGTCAAGATCAAGTTCTACGCTACTGTTGCTCACCAAAGCTGGGCTACTCGACACCACCCTAAGCCGGTAGTTTGCGCCAAGAGGCAGGCTAACGGGTATTGTTGCCCGGATCGGTGCGATGGACCCACTCCCAATTACAGTCGGGTTATCGAAACTGCCAGAAGCATCCGACAGCTGCACAGTGAACGTGTTACCCGCATCGAATGTACCCGTCGGCAATATGGGCACCAGCATCTGCTGAGTCCGGCACAAATACGGCGTGGGCAGGTCGCCAAGCGACAGACTTCGTGCAATATCGCTGGGCACAATGCGCAACCCGTAGTCTTCGACTTCGCCAGAACCACTGCCAGAGAATCCAGACAACATACAGGCCGTGGGGGCCATGCTACCCTCATCCACAATGACCCGCATCCGCAGCATCCGGTCGGTTTGTGCCGTTGCCGGAATGGTAATTACGCCCGTGGAAATCCCTGATGAGGTTCCTACTGATGACCAGACCAACTCAGACGTTTCGGAAAAGATGCCGTCGTTGTTGTAATCGATATAGGCCCGGCGGTACTGGCCATATCCATCCACTATAATACTGTACGATTGCCCCGCCGTAACGGTAGTGCGTTCAGAACAGGTATAGTCCTGATAATGACCATATAGATACGGTAGATTATCGCTTTTTTTATTAATCCCCTGGAACTGTACCGACTTGATACCCCGTGCATAGTTGCCCGTGGCAGGGGTGGTGGTCAAACTACACGATAGCGGAACCACTACGTCGTTGGGGCTGGGCGCATTCAGATAGTTTGAATTGGTCAGATTCCGCAGACCATCGGTCAGGTAGGCCCGCATTCGTAACCGCTGCCCGTTTGTGAAGGTGAGCCGGTCGCAGCCATCACTCATAAAATTGTTACCTATTAAACCAAACGGCAAGCCTGTACACGCGTTAATTGCCGTTCTCGAAGCAGGATTACAACTGTTAGCTGGCTCGTAATACCGATGAGGGTCAGTGTCGCTAACCAGGTCACCCTGCGTAGTAGGGTCAGTATTAATTGGACATCCAGTATTTCCCTGAAATCCGTCGTAAGTATGTCTGAGGTAGAGTATGTGGCCCATCTCGTGCGCTAACACCGTATTAAACGCATTTGTCATACTGTTAACACCCAAAACAACATCGCTCCCGTTACTGGCCCACCCACTGGCTCCCGTTATCTGGTGCATAACCCGAACCACCACGAATCGATCGGCAATGGAGTTTTTGTAGTCGGGAATGAGCGCACGTAAACTGGTAGCCATCTGGTAGTCGCTGGCCGATAGCCCATTGGCAGCATAACCGGGTACACTTCGAGAATCGACCCGCGCTACCCCATCGAAGGCTCCGCACGAAGGCGTTCGTTGCGCCATTACAAATCGGATGCGGGTATCGGGACCGAGATAGTCTGGGCGTTTTCCGGCATACATATCGTTCATACGGTCCAGCTGAGCCTGCAATACGTAGGTAGCCACGTTTGAGCCAGCCCCAACGGGCTCACCGAGGTGATAGACCACAAACACTACTGGGATGGTAAATACCGTACTGGTGTCAATGCCCGCCTTATCAGTATTCGGCTTTAGATTCCGAACAAACTCGCGGTAAACACTGTCGGTGAGTAGCTTTTTGTCTGTGACCTGATCAACAGCGCAGGAGAAATTATTGGTTTGAGCAAATAGTGATCGATGCGGTACGCATAGAATTAGAATCAAACAAAATAGTAAGTTTTGGCGGGGTAATAGTCTCAGCATGAAAATGTGTTGTGAACGGTTTTTGAAACCGACAAAACTACTTTTTCATCGCAATAAATTGCCAAATTTTGAGATTTTTATACAAAAAAATATCTAATTCTCTGATTCACTTAGACATCTACTGACTCAGCAGTCCATCCACTTAGCTTAAATTACTCAGCTCAGCCAGCAGAATTCTAGTGCAGCGGCCTTCCCTTTACCAGGCCGCCCCGTGCATCGTCGATGCCGTGCTGAACAATGAACGCGTTGGGGTCAATGAGTTCCACGGCATCGCGAATATTACTCAATTCAAGGCGCGTTACTACTGAATAGAGCACATCGGTATCCTGCCGATGGTGTCCACGCTTTCCGTAGCCTTTTTGGCCTTTTAAGACAGTAACGCCCTTTTTCAACTCTTCAGTTAGCATTAGACGGATGGTTTCGGCTTTGTCGGAAACAATGATCACAGCTGTGTATTCCTCAATACCGTGTACGATAAAATCGATGGCTTTCGATGCGCCGAAGTAGGTAATCATCGAATACAAAGCCACTTCGATACCCAGAAAAAAGGCAGCTAGTCCAAATATCAATACGTTGATGACCAGAATAATATCACCCACCCGCAACACTGCCGACCGGCGGCTGAGGAGCAAAGCTGCTGCTTCGGTGCCATCCAGCACAGCCCCGCCCCGCATGGCCAATCCAATACCAGCTCCAATAAATACGCCCCCGAATATGGCCGTCAACAACAGATCAGGTGTCACATCGGGGAAGGGTACCACCGCAATGCACACAGCTAAACCGGCAATACCCAGCGCACTTTTGATGGCGAAATCGCGGCCAATCTGGTAATAACCCAGTATTAGAAAAGGCAGGTTGAATAAGGGCAACATCACCGACAGCGACCAGCCCGTAAGGTGGGCCAGCAGCATAGAAATGCCTGTTACACCCCCGTCTATAAAATGGCTTGACAGTAAAAAACCTTTCAGGCCCATGGCAACGGAAAAAATTCCCGCTATAATCAATATAGTGTCTTTGATGTATGTCTGCTTTCTGCTCATATAACTATAACTGCCACATGGCCGCTACCGTTTCAATAAACCCAAAACCTACGCACTCCGTCAACTCGTCCGTTCAGGAAGCGCCTGGCTGGTGAGAAGGTTTTCTTCTTGTTATCAGCAAAAGTCTCCCCGACAATAGTCAATCGCTGATCAACCTATCAATGCCCTGAATCGGAACGTTGCCGTTTACTCAAAACCCTTCTCTTTAGTTTGCCTTTCAGTATCAAGTATTTACCTTTCAGCCATCTTACCCGCGATACTCGTTCGTAAGTAAATCGCCCCACTATACAGTGTCATTTTCTGGTCTGAACCGGCAGTTTTTCTGCGGGGCAGATAACTCGTGCCTTTACCCTAAGCTTCTTAATTCTCTGAAGACCATGCCCCGTATACTGCTTTCGTTCAGCCTGGTAGTGTTATTGGCGCAGGTCGACTGCACGAATGCTAAAAAATCGGCAGATTCTGTTTGCGACAACTGGACTGCCAACGACAAAGCAGCACTCGACCGGACAGTGGATCGGTTTGCCCGTTCGCTCGACCCGAAACGGCCCATGAATGAAAATACCAAAGCCATTGCCGAGTGGCTCGAAAAACAGCCGTGTATTAAACAGGTGGGGATTCCGGCCGATGTAGTTGCCACCGAACCACCCGGTTTAGATCTGGTGGTGACTAGTCGTGATGGTTCCAAGCGCACGTTCAGTTTGCTGTTTGGAAAAGACAATGTGAAGCTGAGTAATAGTTATTGATTCCTTTACCAACCCTTTAACCTCCTCTCTTTATGACACGCGATGAACTCATTGCCCGGCAGGAGCGGCTTCAGCAACTTCGCCCCCAAGCCGAGGAAATTCTCATGAAAATTCCCGGTGTTATTGGCATTGGCATTGGCCTGAAAGAAACCAATAATGCACTCACGGACGAAGGGGCGTTCCGCGTTTATGTGGACCGAAAAAAAGCCCGGACTGATTTACCTGCCGACCAGGTCATTCCCGACGAAGTGCTGGGTGTGAAAACCGATGTGATCGAGATGGATATTACCGAGCCAACCGCCGACGAAAGTGAATACCGACCTCTGAAAGGCGGCATTCAAATCGGCAATGGCACAGGCGCACTCGGCACGCTGGGTTGTCTGGCCCGGCGAACCTCCGACGGAGCTACAGTAGCCCTAAGTAACCATCACGTTATGTTTGCCCTCGGCAAAGGTGTTGGCGACGAAATTGGCCAGCCTAACCTTTCCGAATCGTGTTGCTGCACCTGCGGAGACATCGGCACCATTGCCGCCGGGTCCATTCCGACGGGGGGCGTGGCAGGCCGCGTTGATGGGGCCATTGCCACCCTCAAATCGGGCATGGGTTCAGTGCAGGAAATCAATCTGATTGGCGTGATTGCAGGGACTACACAGGCCATTTTTGGGGAGACCGTCCGCAAAGTTGGTCGGACAACCGGGCTGACGACTGGCACCGTTACCGCCGTTTCGGACCCGGCAAGCTCTTCCTCGGGTCCAACCTACGTCAATCAGGTTCGGGTTGCGCCAGTGGCGGGTGTACCTAAATTTTCCGACAATGGCGATTCTGGCTCTGTCATCGTTAACGCCAGCAACCAGGTAGTAGCCTTGTTGTGGGGCGGTAATACGGGCCCGTCGGTTGCTAACAACATAGCCGATGTGCTTGCCGCTTTCGGCATTACGATACCAGCGGGTGTGGCCGTCGTTGACTTTGTTCAGGATACAAGTTCGCCCATTGAGCCACCCACCGACCGCGAAATTCTACTTCGGCGCGTACAGCGTACACTCCGCCAAACCGAGCCGGGGCAAGCTGTCCTGAATGTAGTGCAGGAGTTTCGGTTCGAGGTAATGCAACTGATTCAGAACAACCGGGCGGTAGGAGCAACCTGGCAACGGAAGCAAGGTCCGGCTTTTCTGGCAGCTTTTTTCCGAAGCGCGAAAGAACCTCACTATAGAATCCCCCAGGAAATCGACGGTGTATCGATACAAAACCTGCTCATGAGCATGGCCACTATCCTGGATGAACACGGCAGTCCGCGTCTTCGCCAGGCTATCAGCCATCACGCAATAGCCATAGTAGAAGCGGCTACTAAACACGATAAGGTAGACGGAATTTTGGAGCAGTTAACTAACAATGCCCATGCCGTCGCCTTCAACAACTAACGGAACCCTCGAACGCGTTGCGATTTCGCTGGCCAGACTGCTATCGCCTTTAGAAGAGCGGATGCAAGCCAGTGAAGCCCGGCTGTTGCTGGCCGAACTGGGTCTCCAATTTCCGGCTTCGCTCGATGCGGCACCCGGCTTTATCAACGCCCTACAAACCCTGGCAACCAATCTGCGCGAACTACTACCCCTGGTGGGTCAGCTTGTGGATGCTATTAAAGCCGAAAATGTCGGCACAACGGTTAGCAAAGGAATTGAGCTTTTTGGAAAGGTTAAAAGCACTGTCGATGGGTTCTCCAATCTGGCCACTGCGATTCGCAACGCCGGACCGTTTCCGGGTATCTCTGGCCCAGAACTAACCACTTTTGCGGATCAACTGCCGGGTCGCTTACTCGACTATATTCTGATTCGTAACCTCGAAGGTATAAAAGGGGCCGCCGAAGCGCTCGACTTTATCGGAGTTATTGAGCGCACACCCCGGAATGTAGGATCGGTAGATCCGTCAAAACCGCCTTTCACGGAGCGAAAACTGCGCGTCGATCAGTTTATGAATTTCCTGAAAGCGCCGGGCGACCATCTCAAAGCGTTGTATCAGTGGGGGAATCTAGGGTTTACCGGGGCTGAGTTGCTGACAAAGGGCCAGAAACTACTGAATCAGGCGGGCATACCGGCCATTTTCGATCAGGGGGCGCCGATACCCGTGCTCGACCTGGCTGTTTTTGAGATTTCGCCTAAACTCGATGTGAACCCGAAAGGTATCATCGTGAAACTGAGCGATGAGATCAAAGTTGACAAAGCGCAGCCCTTCACCAAAGACGATTTTAAAGTAGAAGTTGCCTTTAATGGGGAGTTGAAAGCCGCCACCACGCTGATCATTCAGCCTGATGGCAAGCTGACATTTAAACCACCAACGGGGTCGGCAACGGGACGGACCGAAGTGAAATTCACAGCGGGTCTGGGTAATTCGCCTTATGTGATTCTGGGTGCCCCCGGCGGCTCTCGGTTAACAGTGAATCAGTTAGTCGCCAAAACAGGCGTTGATCTGGTTGTAAACGGCCCAAATACCGAAGGCGTGTTTGGAATTGAAGCCGAAGTCAAAAATGGCAAAGTCGTTATTGATCTGAGCGGGGCAGATGGCTTCCTGAGCAAGTTGTTCAGCGGAGTGGGCCGAATTGAATCGGACTTTGGACTGACGGTGGGCTTCAACACCCGCAATGGTTTGTATTTCAGGGGCAGTACCTCGCTCCAAATTCTATTGCCACTGCACCTGCAACTCGGCCCTGTCGAGCTACAGGCCCTGATTTTGACAGTGGGGCTGGATGGCAACCGGGTGCCGTTTGGGATTGGAGCCAACATCAAAGCCGAACTCGGCCCCATAAAGGCGGTGGTGGAGGAAATGGGTATCAACGCCTTCCTCGAATTTAAACCTAACCGCGACGGTAAAGCCGGACCCGTAGATTTCAACCTTGGTTTCCGGCCACCCAAAGGCGTGGGTCTCTCGCTCGATGCGGGCGGCTTTAAAGGCGGAGGGTTCCTGAGCATCGATACCGAACGGGGTCGCTACGTGGGGGCGCTCGAACTGACGTTTCAGGGGTTTCTGACGCTCAAAGCCATTGGCATCATTGCCACCAAAAACCCCGACGGATCCAACGGTTTTTCGCTCCTCATTCTGATTACGGCGGAGTTTCCACCCATCCAATTATCGTTTGGCTTTACGCTCAACGGCGTGGGTGGTTTGCTGGCCCTCAACCGGACCATGAACCTCGAAGCCCTGCGCGAAGGGGTGCGAACCAACGCCATAAAAAGCGTCTTGTTCCCAGTCGACATTGTCGCTAACATCAACCGCATTGTCAGCGACCTCGAACGTATTTTCCCCATTCAACAGGGGCGGTTTGCGTTTGGACCGATGTTCATTATCGGATGGGGGACACCCACGCTCATCAGCATTGAACTGGGGCTGGTGATTGAAGTACCTAGCCCGATCAGGATCGCCATTCTGGGCGTGTTGAAAACGGTGCTACCCCGGGAAGAACTGCCTCTATTGCGCTTGCAGGTCAACTTTTTAGGCACAATTGATTTTGAGCAGGGCATGCTCAGCTTCGATGCCACCTTGTACGACTCGCGGTTGCTAACATTTACCCTCGCGGGCGACATGGCCGTACGGCTGAACTGGGCTGGCAATCCGGGTTTTATTCTGTCGGTGGGCGGTTTCCACCCGGCGTTTCAGCCCCCGGCAGGTCTCACCAACATGCGCCGGATTACCATAAACCTGCTGGCCGAAGACAATCCGCGTCTCCGACTCGAAAGTTACTTTGCCGTAACCTCCAACACGGTGCAGGTGGGCTCGCGAGTAGAGTTATACGCGGCTGCCTGGAAATTCAACGTGTACGGTTTCATGGCCTTTGATGCCATGATCCAATTCAGCCCGTTCAAGTTTCTGGCTGATTTTGAGGCAATGCTGGCCGTCAGGATTGGCGATGATGAACTGTTCTCGATTCACCTTGAAGCGCATTTGTCGGGTCCGGCGCCGTGGCATGCGTCGGGCAGTGCCTCATTCCGAATTCTGTTTGTCAAAGTCAAAGTTGGCTTCGATGTCGAATGGGGCGACCGACCAAACGATCCACTGCCATCGGTAGAGGTATTGAAAGAGCTGGAAGATGCTTTCAAAGCGCGTCAGAGTTGGCAGGCGATTTTGCCCGACAACCGCAGTCTGCTGGTTTCACTTCGCGACCTCAGCGCTGATACAGCTGATATTCTGTTGCATCCGGCCGGGTTTCTGCGTATTGCCCAACGTAACACCCCACTCGACCTGAACATCCAGAAATACGGTGCTAAAAAACCTAGCGACGGGCAACGGTTCAGTATTCAGTCGGTGATGGCGGGAACAGACCCGCTTAACCGGACAACGCTGAGCACCACCCCTTTCAACGATTATTTTGCAGCTGCTCAGTTCCTTGACATGACCAACAGCGAAAAGCTGGCGCGGCCCTCGTTCGAGAAAATGAAAGGGGGTGTTGAGGTTCGTCAAAACGGCTTGGACTTACGCTCGCACAAAACAGCCATCAAAACAGTCCGTTACGAGCAGCTTGTGTTCGATTCCAAGTTCCGAAAAGAACGCTTAAAACGCTTTGGCGTGCTGAAAACTGGCTTATTTACGCAGTTACTGGCCGGAAACGCGGCCTCTAAATCAGCGCTATCGCAAGCCAGCAAAGTTGACTTTGGCATTACCAAAAAGGCAGCTACCGTAGTCGACGAAGCTTACCGCATCGTCAACGTCGATTCGTTGCAGGCGCACGCGGGTACCACTGTTTTTGCCACCCAGGCGGAGGCTACACAGCACCTTAAAACGCTCGTTAAAACCGACCCTGCCTTGGGAGCCCAGCTACAAATTTTGTCGAGCCTCGAACTTTAACCTCACCCCCTGCCCCTCTCCTTCTCAAGGAGAGGGGAGTTTTACAGACAATCTTCTGAAATCAAAGGGTACTGTCAAGTCACTTAACCAAAAATAACTCGACCTGTAAGTCACCCCCTCTCCTTGCGAAGGAGAGGGGGACGGGGGGTGAGGTAGAAAATCATGAGCCACTACACGTTTTTACCCTGGTTGCGGCAAGGACTCGCCAACCAGATTGTCGAGGCCGATGGAAATCAGGCCGTAAAAGAGCGCGCCAGCATCAGCATGACCGTGAAGGTGGCCTCCGACACAGGTGCCACCCGCGACATTTCCCAAACTATCAAATTGGTGGGTCCGGGCGATGTGGTGGGCATTGATCCGCGTGCCGTAGTGCGAACAGAGCCGCAACGCTGGACGGCTAATTTCGAGCCAAACTACCTTCCCCTGATCGAGTTCTACGACGAGGATTTCCCCTGGCGCTATACCCCCGTCAGCAGCAGTCCCGACACCACCCGGATTCGGCCCTGGATTACGTTGGTGGTGCTGGAAGAAAAGGAAGGCTCGCGGCCGGGTGAGTTTGACGTGATCGACACCAGCAAACCGCTGCCCAGCCTGAAACTCAAAGGCAACCCAATGGCTCTGTTTCCCAATGCTAACGAACTCTGGGCCTGGGCGCACGTGCATGCCAACGAAGCGCTGGGCGGTACCAACCCACTGGTATCAGGCAACATCGGCCCGGCCCTGAACCAGTTGGATGCTCTCATCCGGCTCAACCCCGACCGGGCCTATTCCCGCTTGCTCTGTGGCCGGAAACTCAAGCCCAACACCAGTTACCAGGCGTTTATAATCCCAAGTTTTGAGCCGGGCCGATTATCAGGGCTAGGTCTGGAGCAACCCGCGCCCGTCTTCGCCACCATGTCGGCCTGGGCCGATTATCCGGGACGGCCGGGGGGCGATCTGTACCCCTTCTATTACCGCTGGAACTTCAAAACCGGCGACGACGTCGATTTCGAGAAGCTGGTGCGCCTGCTTCGCCCCGAACCGCTTGACCCAAAAGTAGGCGTTCGGCCTATGGACATCAGCCATCCGCAGGGTGGCATCGACCCCGACAACATCCCCGCCGAACGGCAGACCATGTTGCTCGAAGGCGCCCTGATTTCGCCCTCGGCAAGCCGGTCTACCTTCTTCACCGTACCGGATGTGGATTTGCGTAAACAGTTGGTACAGATTCTGAATCTACCCGAGAAAAGCCGCAAAGCAGCCCCACAAGGCGACCCCATCATTACGGCTCCGATTTACGGACAATGGCACTTTTTAACGCCCGAACTCAAAAACGAGACCAACGTCAACTTCGTCCACGAAATGAACCTCGACCCGCGCTGGCGGGCCGCTGCCGGACTGGGCACCCGAGTCATTCGCGATAATCAGGAAAAATACATGGAGGTAGCCTGGCAGCAAGTAGAGGGCGTTCTGGAAGCCAACCGCAAACTAAACCGGCTCGTTTTTTCGACCGAAGCCCTCACCAATCTGTTCAGTAAACACCTCAAAGCACTAGATCCGTCTGTGGGTTTGCTGGTTGCCAAAAACCTGCATACAAAAGTACTGCTGACCAACCCCGGCAGTAGTCCGTTGACGGCTAAAGCGATGATCGAGAAAAGCCCGCTGGAAAACGGAGCGGTGAGTAATGCGTTCAAAAAAGTGATGCGCCCCCGCGGGGCCGTAGCCTTGAATTCACGCCCGGTAGCCTCGGCACAACTGCAACTCAGTACGGTTGTTCGGGGGGTGAACACCCAGAAATTTACGCCCTTTCCGGCTAAGCTGGCGGCACCAACGTTCCTGGTCAGTGTAGAAAAAGCCTCTACTGCTCTGGCAGCACAGGCCGCCAGCCCCGAAGCCAACACCCTGCTCCGCCCCGATCAGTTTACGGTGTTGAATGTGCAGAAACTTAGACCTGTTAAAGACTTTGTCATCAACTCCAAAACGGACGTTCGATTCTCCAAAGTCGATATTCAGGCAAACCCTGGTGGAGGAGTACTGAACCCAGGCGGAGGGGTCATTGTAAACCCCGGCGGGGGCGTATTGAATCCGGGTGGTGTCATTCTAAATCCGGGTGGAGGGGTATTGAATCCCGGTGGTGGTGTGTTGAATCCCGGTGGTGGCGTGTTGAACCCCGGTCGAATTGGGGGTGGCGTTGTGTTGGGTGCTGACACCATCCGGCTTCCGGCTACCAAACTTTTTCCGCAGCAATCGAACGATGATCTGGCTTTTCGGTCGGCGCTGCAAAAGCAGAATCTATTGTTCGAAGCTTCCGCTTTAGTCTCGCCGGTGGTCGCGGCACAATCGGTGAATATTCCGACTGTGTATAGCCAGTTGTTGCAGAAAATTGACCCGGCAGTGACCATGAAACGCCGGGCTATCGAGACAATCAAGCTGTCTGATTATTATTTGGGCCAGTGGGATAATTTCATTCGGCCGGTGATGGCTTACCCCGAATTTACTGACCCCATGTATGCGCCCCTTCGCGACATTT
The DNA here is from genome assembly GCF_028867935.1 of Flavobacterium sp. SUN052. Classification (GTDB taxonomy): domain Bacteria; phylum Bacteroidota; class Bacteroidia; order Flavobacteriales; family Flavobacteriaceae; genus Flavobacterium. The sequence continues at coordinate 72,187 of NZ_JAPQNS010000016.1, read as the reverse complement.
CGGGCGAGTATATGGTGCCAAACCTGAAGATGATTCAGAACAATGTGATCTCGCTGCTCAATGTAAACGGCAAGTTTATCGAGTCGTACATGACGGGTCTGAACCACGAATTCGCCCGCGAATTACTCTGGCGCGAATACCCCACCGATCAGCGGGGCAGCTTCTTCCGGCAGTTCTGGGATGTTCGTGAGGTGATGGGGCCAAACCCCGACAAAGCTAAAATTGAGCAGTTCAAAGACATTCAGGAGCTGCACCGCTGGGCTGTGACTCGGCAACTGGGCGACCACAACAATCGCCCAACCGTGAAAGATAACGTGGTGCTGGTGGTACGGGGCGAGTTGCTCAAACGCTACCCCAACACGGTGATCTACGCCCAAAAAGCGGAGTGGCCACTGTCGCCCAACGGTCAGATCAATCATTTCTCGGTGCGCAATCTGGCTAATGAAGATGGCTCTACAAACGGCAAACCCAACGTGTTGCAACCTCTGTTCAAAGCCCAGATTCTACCCGACATTTATTTTATCGGGTTCGACCTGACGGCTTTACAAGTGAGAGGAAGCCAGAAACCGTCCGAAACACTGACCACCGCCGATGATCCCGGCTGGTTCTTTATCCTTCGAGAGCGACCGGGCGAACCGCGCTTTGGCTTCGATATTGGCGATGCTCCCCAAAGCCCGCTGTACACCTGGAACGAACTGAACTGGAAAAACCTGGGTACGGCCGACGGCACACAATTGGCGATCAACAAGAATTTCTCACTGGGCAACACCAACCCGCTCACGGGAGATGCTGGTGCGGATAATCTCGCCCGGCATGACGAAGACACTAATTACCGCTGGAACACAACCACCAACGCTGCCGACGTGGCCTACATCACCTATCAGGACAAAGTGATGGTAGCCATTCATGGTAGTGAGATGCTGAATTTCTGATCTTATGGCTACCTTCTCCGAACAACAGAACCTCATTGCCAAGGCACGGCAGACTCATCAGACGGCTCAGGATGATGCCCTCCGCACCCGCGAGCAGTTGAACCGCTTGCAGAAACAGCAGGCGACGCTGGCGATGAATCCTGCTGCCAATGCAGCTAAGCTAGCCGGCGTAAGTCAGCAAATTGCCGATTTAAGCAGCGCGCTGGGCCAGCAAACCGACAAACTAAATGAAACGCTCAAGCTGGTAAGCTCGGCCCGGAAAGATCTGCTACTGAGCCTATCGCCTAAACGACTGGCTGAGAACCTCAGCGCCGAGGTACCCGTAATGCTGTTACCGCTACGGATTGAGGCCAAATTTGTTGGAACCGAACTCTGGGTCCGGGCTTACCCCGACGACCTGAGCGTGGTGACGCACGAGAGCCAACTCACCGATAATGAAGTACGAATAGCGCAGCTTTTCTGGTCAGAGCTGAGCCTGGCCAATGGCGACGAAGCCCTGATGAGAGCCTCTTGGGGTCGGTTGGTGCAAGGGGCTTTGTCGTGGCAGAGGGCCGCCTGGATTGTCCGCGAATACCGCCCAACCAATGTTCCGCCCAGTCCGTCGCTCAAACTGGCGGAAGCGCCCCTTTTTCCTGATTACGAGAGCCGTACCGAAAGCTGGTCGCAACCAGCGCGGGCGGGCATGATGCCCGACCGCTTGTATTTTATCGGTATCAATGGCACCACCCGCACTGAGGTTCCGGGAAATACGATTCCGCACCCGCTACCCGTTGGCCCCGATCCGGTGAAAACCGGGCAGGGTGAGGGCATTCGGCGTGATGGAGCCGATCTGGTCATGGACGATGGAATTGCCTGGATGACCGATTTCAACGAGGCCATTAAGGTAGGCATGGGGGTAAAAATGACTGCTCCCAACGGCTTCGACAAGCTACTGGTGCTGGGGGTACGGTTCAGCGACAATGAGCAGGTAGCCCGCGAAAACTTCGAGCAACTACTGGAAGGACATTATTACACCACCGAGGGGCTAGGACTGGTGCCAAACGGCACGGCTACCAACAACACCGATGGCACCGACTCCGGCCTGACGCAGTTTACTTTTTCGCCCGACGAAAGCTTCGATTTACTCTTTGGAAAAGCGCAGTTTAAAGACAGTCCTGCCCCCGCCGAACAGACCGATGGTTTTTTGATGAAGCAGCGGCTGGGTTTCCAAACCAACTTATTAGCACGCACCCCTAACGCTGACGAACTCGACCAGCGCGATGCGCGAGCCATGCACCGGGCCCTCTGGCACGGCACATTAGGCTATTTTCTGGAGGAGATGATGCAGCCCGGCACCGATGCCGAAGTGGTTCAGAAACCCCTGAAAGCGCCTTTCGACACCAATACGGTAGCCTCCGTACGCGATTTTCTCCTGAACAATGTAAGCGGCAGAGGAGTGTTGCCTTCCTTCCGAATCGGCAGCCAGCCCTACGGCATCTTTCCTACCTCGGCCTACACGAAATGGGTGCCGGGCGCAGGCTTCGAAACGCGGCTCAACAGCGTATTACAGATTGCCTATGAGTACTTCAAACGGCGGTTAGTTCCCTCCGTATCAACCACTCAAAAAGCGGGCGACCCCGACAGCAACTTGCTCGAAGCTCTTGGTTTACAAGCCAGTTCGGCTTCTTTTTTTCAGCGCTACGCCCTGGCTCAGAAGCAGTACGAAGACCTGGTGAAGATGAGTTCGACCAAGCGATATACTCGCCACGTTGGCCAGACGGTTTCGTTTGCCGCCGACCGCGATGTGAATAATCTGCTAGCCCCCTGGGTAATAAACGGACAGGTGTATGACCTGCTGTTTTTTGAGAAGTATTTCAAATTGTTCGGTGGGGTGGTAGAGCGCGACAAAGTGCCACTGTCGGAGATCAATGCCATTTTGCCGTTTCTGCCCGACGGTCGGAATTACATCAAATGGCTGATGGATGCCAAGCCCGACGAGATCGAGAAAGAGGTATTCGGAACGGGGATCAACAAACCCAATGCGTTGCTGTATTTGCTGATGCGCCATGCGCTCCGGCAAGCCTACAACGATAGCGGATCGGCTTTTTTGAAATCGAAGGGGCTGATTACCGACAAAATTCGGGATGCCGCCTACTATAGCATGACCGAAAAGACCGCCCGCAATAGCAAGCTGCTCAACCTCTACAGCGCCCCCGCTACCGTAACGGGTTCGGAACGCAAAACGCTGGCTCAATTTGTATTCGAACAGGCCAAACGGCGCGCTCCCGAAGCCTTATCGGTAAGCGACGTTCAGGAAGCGTTGGGGCAATTGGCCGACCGGCCCAGCGCCAAACTCGAACGGGCTTTCGCCGAACACATCGACCTGTGCAGCTACCGGCTCGACGCCTGGATGACGGGTCTGGCCAACCAGCGTATGACGCAGAATCAGAACCGTCGCCAACAGCAGGGGCAAAAGCCAGGGTTTTATGCAGGGGCTTACGGATGGCTCGAAAACGTGCGGCCTGTACAGAACACTAAAACCCCGAAAAACGTCAACGCCATTCCGCCCGAACTTCGGGTGCCGGGCGTAACCATCGTAGAAGACAGCACCAACGGAGGCCATGTTCACGCGCCCTCACTAACTCACGCGGTAACGGCTGCCGTACTACGCAACGGCTACCTGACTCACACCAACCGTGCCGATGCTGACACGATGGCCGTTAACCTCTCGTCGGAGCGCGTCCGAACGGCCATGAGCATGATCGAGGGGGTGAACAACGGTCAGTACATTGGTGCCCTGTTGGGGTATCAGTTTGAGCGCGAACTTCACGATGCTGCCGACAAGCAAAACCTCGAACTCGACCAGTTTGTGTTTGTTTTCCGGCGCCGATTCCCGCTGGTAGACGACCGCCTGAACAACAACACCGGGCAAACTACCGAAGCCCAGACGGCTCGCAACGTGGTCGACGGTACCCAGTTAGTGACAGCGTACCGTGCAGCTCCTGACAAAACTGCCTTTGTTCGGGGTATTCTCACTAGCATTAGTCCGGCTCCGGCCAATGCGCTGGTGAACAGGGCAGTACCCGTGATTGTGCAGGCCGTTGATAATCTGCTGGATAGCTACGATGCTGTGGGCGATCTGGTCCTGAGCGAAAGTGTGTATCAGGTGGTGCAGGGCAATTACGACCGGGCTTCGGGGGCTATGAAATCCCTCCAGGAAGGCAAGAACATTCCGATGCCCGAAATTGTGAACACACCACGGGGCGGCTTTCCCCTGGCTCACAAAGCAGTTATTTTGCTGAAACCTACCACTCCCAATGCCGACGCGACACCCCGCGCCGTAGCCGATCCGGCCATTAATGCCTGGCTGGCGGGCCTCTTACCTGACCTATCGACAGTTAAAGTAGTAGCCGCCATGCCGAAGGAAGGACAAGACCCAACGCTACAATCGGTAAGTATGACCGACCTCCGGCTAAAACCCATCGACCTGCTGTATATCGCGTCTGACACCGCCCAGAACGACCTGACTGAACTGAATGAGCGGATCGCGTTTTTTATCCGACAATCGCTGAACGAAGATGTGGCCGTTGAGGTGCGCTACACCGAACGAGGGGCTGACTGGAACGCGGGTGACGTTTCCCTATTTGGATTATTGCCCCGACTCAAGGCGCTCGGCTCACTCATAACGAATTCGCGCCCGGCTGGTGCGCAGGATTTGACATCGACCCAGCCACGACCAAACGTATCGACACCCATGGGTCAGCGATACAATCTGGCCGAACTAACGACCCGAATCAAGAACCTGCAACAAGCGTTTGACCGCTCGCAGGGGGCTTTGCAGGATGCGCTGACCGCAGCCAACGCGATTCCGGCAGTCGACGACCCCGCGTATGACCTTGTTACGGACAATCAGACGCTAACCGACCTCCGCGATATACTCTGGAGTTTGTCATTCTGGGGTCTACCGCAAACCATGCCACACTCTATTCGCGCGGTGGAGGCTGTTACCAACGAAACAGAACTAGCCACCCGCGACGCGCTTCGCCAACCACTGCTGGAGCAGGCCGGGGCGGTATTGAACCAAATGGCCACACAACTGAAAGAAACGGATAAACAACTCACCGCAGCCGCCACCATTGTCAACGAAGACGACGCGCTCACGGCCATCCAGAAAGCGGGTAAGGCGCTGGTAGGGGCTTCGTTCCGGTTCGTAGCCCTGTTTGAACCACACAACCCCGCTGAATTGGCCAATGCCCAAACTGACAGCGACAGTGGTCAATTGTTCACTGACGAGCCCAATGCATTCCCAACCGACGAGTGGTTGTATGGTATGGCTCGCGTTCGGCCGGCCATGCAAACCGTTGAAACCCTGCAACTGCTAACTCAGGAGCGTTTTTCGATGCGGGCCGTTCAGTTACCCTACATTGAAAATGACCGTTGGCTGGGGTTGCGCATCCCCGAAGTTTATCGAACCCCGCCCCCACCCGATCAACCGCGTGTGTTCACCCTTGAACAGAATAAACTCATGCTGAGTCTGCACCTGGATGCCGGGTTTGCAGGCGGCCCGGTGTTCGAAGCAGGGCAAGCCATCTGCGGACTTTTGGTGGACGAATGGACGGAAGAAATACCACTTCCAACCATCACGAGTGGCATCACTGCCCACCTGAACCGGCCTAATTCGGAGCCGCCACAGACACTGTTACTAGCCGTTTCGCCCGTGCAGCAAGGCAACTGGACTTGGGATAATCTCGTGGAATGCGTGACCGAAACCTTCGAAATGGCCAGGGTTCGCGCCGTGGAACCAGCACATATCGACACCTCGCCATTTGCCCAAGTGTTGCCCGCCGTTCTGTTGTCCGTGACAACCGACCAGAGCTCGCTCTCGACCAATCTGGCCGATAACATGTTCGTATTCAAAGACATTGTGAAACTCGCAACCACCAAATACAATGCCGTTATTTGATATTGCTTCCGTCAATCTGAACCTCGCGCTGAATCCCGCGGTGCTGTTTCCCGCCCTCACCTGCTGGAACCGGCTCGAAGGGTCACCCCGCAGTCAGGATCTCACCCGAAGCCTCCGGGCCGAAGTGCGCGACCCGCTCTGGATGCTAACCCGGCAGTGGCAGTTGGGCGAGTTTCGATTCGATAATGCCGGGTCACCCTGCCTGGCGAAGGTGCAGGTACAAACCACCCCTATTCAGGCGGTGAAAGGCCGGGCTGGTCTAGCGCAGGCATACGACCCAAGCATTCCACTAGAGACTTTGGTTGAACGTCGGCCCATTCGGCTAACCTATCCGATCCGGCTTCAGATTGGGCAATACTGGCTCAAACTGCTCCGCAAACGAGCCATCGATGGGCGTGTTAGTGCCGATTACGGCCCGGATTATCTGGCTGCTTACCCGTTCAAAAAACCTGTCCAGCCCAATACACCTGCCGATATAGCGGGTCTGAGCGAAGCGGAAGCGCGGACTTATTTGAATACCTACGCCCACGGCGAAGTGGCTCAATGGGCCGAAGCGCTGGATGGCACCCACCTCGACGGTGGAATGTTTTGGGCTTCGTTGCTGGCCAACGGCGACCCGTTCGAACTGGTCACCGTGGCGGTTGGCGATACGGCTGAAGTAGCCCTGGCCGGTACAGAACTCCGGGTGTGGTTTGCCCGGCAATACAATCAACCGGTGAATGAGAAGGACGATAATTGGTCACCGGAGCAGTTGGAATACCAGATAAAATGCAGCCTGAAACAACCCGGCGATAAATCCATGACGCTTATGGCCGACAACTACGGGCAAGGTACGCTCAACTGGTATGCGTTTGACATCGACCCCGACAACGAGAAAATCACTCCCGACGCCCCCGTTGAAACCGGGATCACAACCGAAACTTTATCGTTTATTCCGACACCCGTTCAGTTCGGCGGGATGCCGCAGCAGCGGTGGTGGACGTTTGAAGACGGCGTCGTGAATTTCGCCAATGTCAACACCCAAACTACCGACCTCGTCACACTGCTCATGACGGATTTTGCCCTGATGTCATCCAACGACTGGTTTGTGATTCCATACAAACTCCCCGTGGGCAGCATGGCCCAAATTACAGGAATGGTAGTAACCGATGTGTTTGGCGAGCGGCTATTTGTGAACCCCGCCGGGCGTGGCCTCGACGATTCGTGGCAGCAATGGCGGATGTTTAACCTTAACACACGGGGTAAACGTGGCGAAGCAGCTTCAACCGCTCTGTTTATTCCGCCCGTGGTGAGTAAGCCGCTGGAAAGCAAACCCGTGGAAAAAATCACGTTCCTCAAAGACGAAATGGCCAATCTGGCATGGGGTATCGAGTCGATTCTGGAGACCGAAACCGGCACTGCCCGCAATGGGTACGAACTGGCTTCCGAAGTTCAGAAACTCCTCGAACGGCTCTATGGCCTAGACAACCCTGCGCCCAAAGACCCCGAAAAACTAGCCGAGTTGCGCTACCTGCTCCAGACCAGCACACCGGCCAACTGGATTCCGTTTATTCCGGTTCAAACGGGTCAATCGCGCCGACAGATTCAGTTTCAGCGGGCCCGGATGCTGCGTCTGCTCGAAGGGGCCGACTTTATTGGTACCGCGCTGGAAACGCTCCGGCCGCTGAGCGAAACCCTGTCGGTGGGTCTCGCGGAAGGTAAACCGTACACCATTTTTGAAGAAGAGATTCCCCGCGCTGGCAAGATCGTGCAAACCACCTACCAGCGCTGCCGCGACGACATCGGGCGAGTATCCGTCTGGAAAGGTCGGCAGTTTAGCACGGGCCGGGGTGAAGGCAGTTCGGGCTTAGCCTTTGATACAGTGTAGCATAGGTCGAGTGACCGTTTGTATAACTTCCGTATAAATACGCCCTTTAAACGGGAAATATCCCATTGACTCCTGGATAACTTTCTGGTAGTTTTCGTCTGTTATTAATTGTCTGAAAGCCATGCTTGAATACTCACCACAGGAGTCACGGCTACAAACGGAGCGCAAATCGTCGGCGATCACGCCCCCGCTTCCACCCTACCGTAAATTGCGCGGCTACGCTTTCGACCCCAGTCTATCGCTCGAAATGGCCACAGCCGACATAAACGAAGTTGTGTATAAGGTGCGGTGGGAAGATCAGCTTACCGTTGAGAAGGACGCCAATGGAAATGACGTAACCAGGGGTTGCCTATCGAAAGGGCCCGTTGGTGAGTATCTGGAAGTGATTGATTACGACCCGGCGAGTGGTGTTTTTTACCATCCCGTCGATCTGAATGACCACTATATTCTGGCGCAGGATGGGCTGTCACCTTCAGAGGGCAATCCGCAGTTCCACCAGCAAATGGTATACGCCGTGGCGATGACCACGATTCAGAATATGGAGCGGGCATTGGGTCGGTCGGTGTTCTGGAACAGCCACCGCGAAACCATTGACGCGGCTGGGCACCGGCAGTTTTCCAATGAATTTGTGCAACGGCTGCGGTTGTATCCCCACGCTCTTCGTGAAGCAAATGCCTTTTACAGCCCTGAAAAAAAGGCCATTCTGTTCGGTTATTTTCCAGCGCTCTACGACACGAGTACGGGCCAATTGCCGGGTGGCCTGGTGTTTTCGTGCCTCTCGCATGATATTATCGCCCACGAAATGACGCACGCCGTACTGGACGGTATGCACCGGCGGTATATTGAAGACACAAACCCCGACGCGCTGGCTTTCCACGAAGCTTTCGCCGACATCGTTGCTCTTTTTCAACACTTTACATTCCCCGAAGTACTTTACAACCAGATTGCCATAACCCGGGGTGATCTGGCTGCCGAGAACCAGCTGGGTAAACTCGCGCAGCAGTTTGGTATGGCCAGGGGCAAGCGCAATTCCCTGCGCGATGCCATCGGCGAAATTGACCCGGATACTAAAAAGTGGAAACCCAAAGACCCCTCGCCGGCCGATTACGAGAACACCACCGAACCTCACGCCAAAGGGAATATTCTGATGGCCGCCCTGTTCGAGACGTTTCTGACCCTCTATAAAAACCGGGGCGAAGATCTGCTCCGTATTGCTACCAACGGCACGGGAATCTTGCCGCAGGGTGCCCTCCACCCCGATCTGGTAAAACGGTTAGCCGGTGAAGCTTCTAAAGCAGCACGGCACCTGCTCAATATGTGTATTCGGGCACTGGATTACTGCCCCCCCGTCGACCTTACCTTTGGCGACTATCTCCGCGCCCTGATCACAGCTGATTTTGACCTCGTTTCCGACGACACCCACAACTACCGGCTGGCGATTATCAATGCCTTCCGAAAACGCGGTATCTACCCCAAAGGCATCAAAACGCTTTCACCCGAAAGTCTCCGGTGGGAGAGTGTTACCGACGACCAGCTAGCCGAACTGAAACACGACCGTTTCTATCAGATGCTGGCCAATACGCTGAAAAACGAATTGTACAAAGCCACTGATATTGAGACCAGGGCCGATTCGCACCAGTTTTTTGAAAACGTAAAGACCAAAATCCACTACACAGTCGGGGATATAAGCGACCAAGCAGCGTTCGACCGGTTAACAGGTTTATGTATCTCACCAAACCCAATTTGGGGTAATAAAGCGCCTACGTTCGAAGTACATTCGCTCCGGTCGGCCAGGCGCGTTACGCCCGACGGCGACACCGTTAATCAGGCCATTGTGGTGTTGACCCAACAACGAAAGGTTGACGCGGGTAATGGCGAAAAACTCACCTTTCGGGGTGGCTGCACCCTTATTTTCGAACTCGCCGGGAGCCCCAAACTGAGTTACTGCATCCGCAAAAACGTGATCGACGACCAGCGGATGAATGAACAGATCGCCTATATGAGTCGCCAAAGCGAATCTCCCTCCGACCGGGCCATGTATTTCGGGGCCGCCGATTCCGTCCACGAGCCATTTGCGTTTCTACACCGGTGAATACTCTTTTCCTATGGTTACCATCCGAATGTACAATGTTGGTCTTGGCGATTGCTTTCTACTTAAGTTTGAAGCGCCCGACCGCCCCCGTTTTCTGCTCATCGACTGTGGCCTGTTTCGCGGGTCCGATGCCGAACGTGATACGCTCAAAGCAGTGGTCAGCAGCATTGCCGAAACCACAGACGGGTTTATTGACGTGGTAGTGGCCACCCACGAGCATCAGGATCACCTGTCGGGCTTCACCTATGCTCAGGAAGTATTCAAAGCCAGCATAAAAATTGGACAAGTGTGGCTGGCCTGGACCGAAAAGCCCGGCGACCCCATGGCCGAAAAGCTGAAAGGAACTATGCGCAGTTTCGCAGCACAGCTGGACCAGACGGTGGCGCAACTAAAAACCGACACCCGGCGGCAGTTCAGCGCGGATGCGCTTTCAGCGGTCGAATCGGTGATGGAGTTTACCGGTTTCGATGGCATGCTGGCAGCTGCCGGACAGCCCGGCGTGAATCAACAGGCGCTGCAATACCTGAAAACCTTTCCGGTAGACTACAAAGAACCGGGTACGGTGGCTGCGATGGACGGACTCCCCAACGTCCGATTTTACATTCTCGGCCCACCCCGCTCCGACCTCATTCTAAAAAGTGACCCAACCAAAGCCAATCCTGAAGTATACAGTTTCGCCGGGAACGACCGCACCAACTACAGCCTGATGGTGCCCGCCTGGGATAACGACGACAGCTCGGAACGCGAACGACTCGACAGCGTGCCCTTCGATGCGTCTTACCGAACTGACGCCATTGATCCTCATCTGGAGCCTATTTACACGAACCCCACCGATGACTACCGCCGAATTGATGACGACTGGCTTCATGCCCTTGGCAATCTGGCGCTGCAACTCGACAGTGATACAAACAACACCAGTCTGGCAATAGCCATTGAACTAGTCGATTCGGGGAAGGTGCTGCTCTTTCCGGGCGATGCTCAGGTGGGAAACTGGCTCTCGTGGGACAAATGCACCTGGACCGACTTCCCTACCCTGACCATGCATGAGTTATTAACCCGCACTGTTTTTTATAAAGTAGGGCATCACGGCAGTCACAACGCCACGCTTAAAGAACTGGGCTTAGAGCGGATGACTTCGCCCCACCTGGTCGCGATGATTCCGGTCGATGCCGACTTTGCTCAGAATACCAAACACTGGAAAATGCCTTTTGGGAGCCTTTATACCCGTTTACAAGCCAAAACGAGAGGGCGTATCATTCAGGCCGATAGTCCTTTTCCGAAAGTGCCCGGTACTCCCCGCCCACCCGCACTGACAACCGCCGAGTGGAAGGCATTCCAGAAAGCCGTTGTTCAAAGCCCCGACCGCCGACCGACTACCAAAGGAATTGACCGCCCTCTCTGGACAGAATTTGTTGTGCGCTGACAGAGCCAATCCCACCACTACTAACAACTAACCTCTACAACCATGACTCCCGAACAAGATATTGCCCGCGAAATCTGGTCCATTTTCGCCGAGCCAACCCCCGAAAAACGCGCTCGATACGAGCAGTTTCGGCAGCAGGAAGCAGCCGCTGGTCGACGTGCCATCCGGTTTTTCTCCGAATTTAGACCCACTCACCTCCAACAGGCCGAGGCTATTGCCGACCGTTTCGAAGACCTTGTGAGAAATGCCCAAACGGAGGTGGAAGGGCTGAGGGCAGTTATTCAGGAATACCGTCGGCTGGAGCAAACAACCCACCCCGATTTGCTGTACCATGCACTCCGGGTGTTTGTGACGCACCACCACGGTCAGGTCGATCTCGAAATTCCGTCTATTCTAGTCACCGACCCCGAACTAATAGCCCCGTCTACGGGCGATGGCACAACACAGGAGCGTGCTAACCGGCTGGCGGTGGCTGCGGGCTCGCCCGAAGAAACAAAACTGGACTGGTTTCGGGAAGACCCGCTGCTCAATGAACACCACGCACACTGGCATGTGGTTTATAATGGCAGTAGCCCATTGGAGCGGCAGGGCGAAATGTTTTTCTACATGCACCGGCAAATGCTGGCCCGCTACAACGCCGAACGGACAGCCCTGGACATTGCACCCGTAAAAGCATACGACGATTTCCGAAAACCCATAAAAGTAGGGTACGCGCCCGGCCCCGATGTACGTCTGGGCCGAACGTTTGATGATCGCGCTCCTGATCTGGCTCTGATGGATGTCAGCGCCGTTACCGATCAGCAAAATCTGCTCACCGCCATTCGCAACGACCTACAGGGAGGGCAGTTTGACGTGACAGCTGCCACCAATGAAATTGTTCAGGCAGACCGGCTGGGTTCAACCATCGAACCCAATGCGCGGGGCATTCAGAACAAATCGTACAATGGCTACCACGGTTTTGGCCACATGGTTATTGCCGACTCTGATCTCGACAATCGTTTTGGCGTGATGGCCCGGACCACCACCGCCATCCGCGATGTGGTCTTTTGGGAATGGCATCAGGGAGTCGATGATATTTACGGCCAATGGCAAACGCGCCTGCAACCCTACAATTTTCGCACTGACGCGCCCAAAACGCTACTTCGCAAGAGTGTGGATGCCGCCGGGCTACCCTATTCTCCCGACTTAATTTTGTGTCAAACGGCCAGCCTGCCAACGGGCATGACGCCTGAACAGGCAGGATCATTATTGTTCGGGGGGGCCAACTGGAACAAAGATTTCGGAAATGTGTTGGCAACCGGCAGCGGGCCAACCGGACAGGCTCTGCGGTGCCAGACCACCGATACCCTGATTACCCGCATGCAGTCGGGCACCATTCGATTTAGAGATGTAAATGGCACCCAGCGCTCGTACCAGTTTCCGTTTGTCAATCACGACCCGGTTAGTATGTTTATCCGGGTCGAGAACAAGAATCCAGTCAAGACAACGGTAACGGTTCGTGTGTTTTTAGTACCCGATACGCAGACTGAAGACCGCACCAAATGGATCGAGCTCGACAAGTTTCTGGCCGACCTGAACCCGCTCGAAAAGAAGGTGATTTACCGGGCCGACACGAACTCGTCTGTCATTCGGAAGCCCGCCGTAACCAACCCCGCAACGGCCAGCACTACCTTCGACCCGACTAACATTAATCCGAACAACGCCCGTTGCAACTGTGGCTATCCCTACCACATGCTGTTGCCACGGGGCACCACGGCGGGCATGAAATTTCGTCTGATGGTGATGCTCACCAACGCCGACATCGACCTTGCCAGTCAGCAGGCTAACTGTGGTTCATTGAGTTTTTGCGGCACCCGCAACCAGAATTACCCCGACCGCCGACCGCTGGGGTATCCTTTCAATCGACAATTTGCCACTCCGGCGGGTATTGCTGGCACTATTGCCGGACAGGACAACATGGCCAGTCGGGTGATTACCATTAAACAAGTCTGACCATGCTGCATCTCCACGCCCCACCCCAGCATCCAGCGTTGCCCGGGTTCCGGCAAGCCCTGCGGCAGGCCATGTCCGACCTGGAAGAGCTCCCCGCCTGGACCGAAGCCTACTCCGACAACCCCAACGCATTGTTGGAGTTGATTGTTGAGGAACGCATTGTACTGGAATTATCGGTTAATCAACCAGCGCCCACTCCGGCCCGGCTGGTCGGATTAATACATCGCCCAGCTGTTCCGAGTTGGCGACAGCAGGCCAGTCGTGCGGGGCAGTTATCGGTGCGATTTCTGTCGGCGCTATTTGTCGCCTTTTTCCCGAAATGTCCGTTTTGCTGGGCGGCCTACATGAGCTATTTAGGGGCTACGGGTGTCGTATCCGTGCAGTATCAGCCGTGGCTTATCTGGGTATTGGTGGGGCTACTAGCGATAAATGTTGGTGTGCTGTATTGGACGCGCCACCGTCACGGCCTGGGACCGTTCTGGCTGTGCCTTGCCGGAGCGGCACTGGTCATTACCAATCGGCTCTGGATAAATGAAGCGGTGCTATTGGGGCTTGGTGTGGGTTGTTTACTTATTGGCTCCCTCTGGAACAGCCTTTCTCAGAAAATGACCGACTCGATTCGGTATTTTGGGCACAAGTTTATGAGCAGCCACCAGAAGCAAAACTTATCGGTATAGTATGCTGTTTTATTTGCAACTTTGCTATCGAACAGCTCATTAGCGATCAGAGTATATGAAAAAGAAAGCTTCTATACATCCTGTTTTTAAGCAGATGCTGGCCGACAAAGCTCGCATTGAGAAGCAATTACAGGCAGGCGGCTCGCTAAACGACATTGGCATAAAGATTGTCTCTTCCGGCGTCATATCCCCTGAGCCAGCACAGTGACGGAACTTACAGTTTCGTTACCGATCAATTTATTCGATATACTGTCTATTTTGTTGATGGGTCGGCTTATATGCCTGACAAGCCCTTTAGCCACCATATTTTGATGGTGGGATTTTATCAGGAATCATCTTCTAAAATAGTCTACGATGCCCGAGTTAGTCTCACCATTATTGAAGCCATCCGCTCTATCTTTAGAAATAATCCCTGGCAGGTCCTTGTCTATATTTGTGATACGAAAGACGGAAAACAACGAGGTCGCATTAAGTTATTCACAGAGTGGTTCAACCGCTCAAGCGACGGGTTCGAGCATCTAACTCATCAGCAAACGGGACCAGATTTTGCTTATTATTCCGGCTTACTAATGCGCTCTAACAACCCTTGGGCTGAACAGATTATTGAGACAGCCCAACAATTTCTTTCAGACAAGTTTGAGGGCTAGTTCGCAAATGTGGCTATGATTCATGGCTTAGGGGCAGCCTTTTGCCCAGCATACGTTGATTATCAACGTTTTTAGCAACACCCATTAGTACAATAACCAATCGGGTTTTATCTTGAGGAGGCTTATACAAAGCAGCCGTTAACGATACAACCTGATGAAAACATCTAGACGAAATTTTTTACGTAAAACGACCAGGAACAGCCTGGCGGCCCTTTCGGCTGGCGCCTTTGCCACTACAGCAACGGACCTGCTTGCCAGCCCATTACCGGTTACTACCGAAACTGCCAATGCGCCGAAAATCAAGCCCGACCACTTGGTTAAATCAGTGCCGGAGCATATGGTCTGGGGCTTTTTCGGGGTCGATGTGCCGCCCATTTATCGGGTGAAAGATGGGGACGTAGTCGAGATTCAGACGGTGAATCCGTCGGGGGTGAGCCGCACTAATCCCGAAGAGTTTTACACGAAAAATAACCTGTCCCTTGATGCGCACGCGCAGGGTGTAATTGCCATCATGAAAAATGTGAAACCCGAACCCTCGGGCATTCGCGGGCACATGCTGACGGGGCCGGTTTTCATTGAGGGAGCCGAACCCGGCGACACGCTGGAAATCCGTATTCTAGACCTCCAATTACCCGCCGATTTTGGCGTCAACAGTGTTTGGCCGGGTGGCGGTGGCATTCCTGAAGCCGTTACCACGCGGGAGACTTTTGTGTACCGTTATGATGCGAAACGGAAAGTGGCAACGTTTAAAAGTGGCGTTGAAATGCCGTTGAAGCCGTTTATGGGCGTCATGGCGCTGTCGCCCACACCCGAGACAGGTCGCGTCAGTTCAATTCCGCCGGGCTTTTTCGGGGGTAATCTGGATATTAAACACCTCACCAAAGGGTCTACGCTATTTTTGCCTGTTTCGGTGCCGGGGGGTTTATTCACTACGGGCGATGGGCATGGTGCGCAGGGCAACGGCGAAGTTAGCGGTGTGGCTATCGAGACGGCCATCGACCTGACCGTCAAGTTTATTGTTCACAAAGGCAAAACCCTAAAGCAACCCCGCGCTGAAACACCAACTCATTTCATTGCCGTTGGTCTCGACAAAGACCTGCGACTGGCGATGAAAGATGCCCTTTCTCAGGCGGTTGCCTTTATCAAAGATGAACTGGGTTTTACCTTCAACGAGGCCCTGTCCATAGCCAGCACAGCCGTCGATTTTGAAGTTAGTCAAGTGGTTGACCAGACGTTGGGCGTTCACGCTATGATTCCCAAAGCAATTTTTACTAATAAGAAATTCACTTATTGGTCGTAACGGATCTTCTTTTTATGAAAAGACCCTTTTAATTGCTGACGCGAGGGGCTTCGACTCCGCTCAGCCTGACAGCCCAACTTGGTTCAGTTACCCTTTTTAGACTCCATTCAGAATGTCAGGCTGAGCGGAGTCGAAGCCCCTCGCGTCAGCTAGTAGGCCCGATTTGCTATCAAACTGCAAACTTGTCCTACACCTCGTTACTAAATCAGTGTTTTTTCTTTTCGTAATGCTCTTTAAGCATATCCTCGCCGAAGTCGTTGGTGAGGTCCCGCACCACAGTGTGTACGTGATTGGCATTGGTTTGGGTGTTGTCGTATTCGATCAGAATGGTGGGGCCGTGGATGCGGTAATACCAGCCCTTACCGTCGCCTAATTGGGGAGTAAGGTCGCCCGCCCAGGCAAACCGGAGGGAGTCGACGCCACTTTTCTGCAACTTATCCATTTGTTGCTTGGCCAGCGTCACCCGGTAATTATTCAGGTAGGTGGCGAGTAAGCTCATAAACAGGGTGCGTTGCTGAGCCGTCATTTGCGATAGCATCAGGCCATCCATCCGCTCCAGTGACGCCTTGCGTTTATTACTTGTGACCACCTCGGGGTAGGCCTGAGAGGCTATAATTGCCTGTTTTCGCTGTTCCGGCGTCAATGTTTCGAGCAAAGCAAAAGCCTGTTCGGTTTCTTTCTTCAATATTTGCCGCCCTTTCTGAGGTACTTCTGCCCGTACCTCGCCTGGATTACTCCCGAAAAACAAAGGCGTTGTGCCAACAACCCGGCCGGTCAATGACGAAAACTGTACTGATATGTGGTGTCCCTCAAAACGCCAGCCCCAGGGATTTTCACCATCGTGATCGCCAAAAATGGTCAGAAAATAATTATCCGGGTCGCGATACGTATCGTTCTCCGGGCGTTTTTCGACCACGCGCAACACGTTTTCCGTATCCATGATATCAGTCACTTTCCGGTAGCCCTCGTCGCTTAGGCCCGACTTGAGCAGGGCCAATGCCGCCAGCCGTTGCGGGGCAGTCATGCGTTTCATAGTCAGTCCTTTACGCTCATGCGGAGTAAAATACCAGGTGTAACGCTCTTCGTTCTCAAATTCGAAGGCAGCTTCCTTTTTCTGATCGTCAGAAAGGGTTGCTACAAAGGCGCGGGCGGCCTCGCGCATGTCGTCTTTAACGGCCTTGGGCGTTGCTTTGGTTGTTGGTTGAGCGTGTGCGGCCCATTGCCCCATCAGGAGCAGGAGTAAGATAAACGAGTGCCTTTTCATCGGTAAAGGGATTTGTAATGAAAAGACGAAACCGGGAAGAAGCTACCGGGGAGCCGGTGGATTCGGTGGGCGTTGCTCAATCTGTAACCAAAGCAAAAACGAGTCAGCGACCGCCGAGTCAGCTGTCTTGTAGGGAATATACTGTTTGTCACGCACGGTCAGGGGTGTACCAGCCGCGAATGTACCAAGAGACGCCCCGTTGGCCATCTTGCTAACTAGTTGCAAGGGCGGCTGGTCGCGCACATACGTATTGAACAGTGGTTTTGCAGAAACAGCACTGCTGTCGCGCTGCAAATCGAGTAGGTTCACATCAACGACTTGTTCAGCCCAGGTTTTCTTATCTTTTTTTACAATACCGGCATAAATCCATCCTCCCGCTTCGGTACTGACATCCCGACTAACAGCAGTCGGGTTTGTGGCTGTGGCAACAGCCTGATCAACCGACATTGAAGTTGGAGGCAAGTCCTTCCCGGGAGCCGGTTCTCGAAAATCGAAGCGTCTGCCTAGTTCAGCAATCAAATTTTGAGGGCCTAGCTCCTCGGCATTGGGCGAATGCTGAAGTGTATACGATGTTTGCAGGAATGGATCAGTGCTAAACGCGTACTTGGTATAATCGAGGTCCAGATGGTCGATCACATTTCCTTCCCAACCGATGGCAAACGCTTTGTACTCGTTCCTGATCGAAAACTGATCATCTACATTAGCCACAATCCTTTTGGCATCTTTGATTACTTCGGCCAGATGCTGCTCGCCAGTTGTACATAGGTGCTTACTCTCGTGCATCTTTTTATAACACAGATTGGTGGTGAGTTCTGAATAGATGGTAATGGTAAACCAGCGTTTCTGTGGGTTTTCCAGCAGCGACAGTTTATACAGGTAAAAACTTCCCTTCCGGTCCTGAGCAAACTGATTGGGTGTTTTGTACTGCTTTATAAACTGGTCTTCGTAATAGCGATTACCCACGAAAACCTGCCCGTAAAAATCGGTTCCGGCACGATCGGTGGCTGGTTCAAAACGCATGATATAGGCGGTCGCCGTTATCTCAGAGGCCACAACTGCTCCGTCGTCAGCCTTTTTCACTTTGGGCGCTGTTACTCCCCGCTTCAAATACGGATCGTACTGCCTGAGATACCGCACATAAATTCCCTTGATTAACTCATCATGCGTTCGTTGCAGCGTTTGCCCCACCGGAACGGGCGTTTGCGCTTTTTGCGCTAGTGCCTCAACGGAAAGCAGTAGCAGGATTGACAGTAAATGTATCCGTTTCATGGCAGTTCGGGAGCAAATGTGTGATCGAGTCCAGCACCGAATATAAATGGCGAACGCTTATTGAACGGCCGGAAATAATGCAAATGCTCGCGGTCTTTTGAGTCGTTGCTGAAGGTTTTTTGACTTTCGCTGTCTTTTAGCTTGTTGATTTTGATTGCCTCATGAATCCGGTTCTGTACCCACATCGGTTTGGCCCCCTGTCGGCCCGCAAACAGTTGAAGATTCATACGATTCCGAATCGGGAGTGTGTAATTCTCGCCGGAAGCCGGCTTGTTCAATGGGTTGGGGAACACGCTGTATTCCAAACTATGCACGGTTCGGCCTTTGTTGAACTGCTCCTGACCAGGGTCCTGATAGGCATAATGCTTTCGCGTTGGTGCTTTCCCGTCAACATCTTCGTCGACCACCAAGTCAGGAAAATCGAAGCGATCAGTGTAAGAGCTACCCGTGTACACTTCGTAATACAACTTATATTTCAGCCGCTCACTGAGCCGTACCTGCACGTTTCCTCCGCCGGTATAGAACCGGTCGCGGTTGTCGGCCAGCCACTGAAATGATCCATTATCGGTTATGGGCAGGTAATCTTCGTAGAGATTGATAATAGCATTAGTAATTCGGCCATAACCAACGCGTCCTTGCACATACACCAGTTGCTGCGAGCGATTTCGGTTGGTCATAATGTTCTTGTCAGTCCCTTTCGGCATGGCCATAAAGCTGGTTCCGAGGGTAATAGACGAGCGATAGTCGGAATAAACGGCTCCGCTGTTGCCCAGATAAAACGGGTTTATTTCCTCGTACATACCCCGTTTTGAATCGGCCAGATTAACCGTTAACATGGGCGAGATGACCACATTTACCTGCCAATAATTCGACCAGAAATTGCGGTTCCCCAAGTGCTTCGCCCGGCTCAACACATTCAGGGATAAGTTAGCAGCCGGTTGCAGGGTGTAAAACCGGTGCCAGAACCCGAAGGCAGCACTAACCGCACAGCCACCACCAAACAGGTAATACGTCGACACTTTTACGGAGTAATTGGGGTCTGTTCTTTCCTGCGCTCTGGCCACACACCCCGGCCATACCGAAATCAGAATGAACAAAATAGAAACCCGAAGAGGTAGCGGTAGTGATTGATTCATAAGCAGCTTCCGGAAACATGATAGTGCAGCAAATTAACGAATCGGTAGTCGTGAGGAAACTTCATCTATTTAGCGTATTGCCTTATTGAAAAATAAATTGCCGCCAATGGAGACTTGGCGGCAATTGTGGGAGTCCTACTCCTGCTTGTGCAGTTTACTGAACACACTCCTCGTTTCACGGAGCGGATTTAGTACCTGTAAGTGTTATCCAGCAGCTTCAAGCCAGGGCAGGTAGAGCAATGCCTGTTTTAGAACAATAGTCTTTATACTCAACTCTAAACTCAGTGACTCGTCGGCGGGCGATCGGTAATTGCTTGCCATTGACCAGCGTGACTTTATTTTTGTGCCAATCAATCGACTGAACATACTGCCAGTTGAGCGAATACTTACGGTGGAAACGAGCCACAGCCCCCTCTGGTAATCGTTCTGTAAGGACCTTAATTGTCAAAGCCACCAGTAGGGGCGGATTACAACGAAAATGGATTCGGGTATAGTTACCGGTGCCCTCCAACAGAACAATAGCGGTGAGAGGCACCCACCGACGACCTGTCGGAAAACAAAGAGATAATCCTTTTGGATGCGTTTTTCGACCGCTGACATCGGGAGCGATATTCGAAGACGTATCGGGTAGCGTATTGGCAAAAAGAGAAGAGTTCATAAAGGAGATGTTGTTTATAACGCATTGTACTTGCGTATCAAAACTATTTCTCTCTTTACGAACTCCCACTTGTATTACTGCCGGACCAGCAAAATCTACGGATAAAGCGGTGCTTTATAGACCTGAATCGGCACGCCTGTAACAATCGGCTTATTAGAAAACCCGCTGCCGATTGCCAAACAACACGGTGAGACCTACCGATATATTAACTACACTGATGGGTTTAAAGCTGGTCATGACGTTGGTTTGACCCTGGCCAACACCGTTGTTAGTGGCTGTTTTCATATCCTGGAATGTAAAATCAGCGCGGCTATAATCGGTGTTGAGTTGCATGGCAGTGCTTCGGCCCAGGCGATACCGGAGCGTTAGGCCGCCATTATACGAACGGGCTACAGAGCGGGCTTCCGCCGTTTCAATAGTCATTGGAATATCCAGAAACCGCCCGCGAAGGCTTGTGCTGGGGCAAATGGCCGTGGCCCGGCCAGCAGTTGCCCGAAACTGCATGGTCCAGCGTCCCAACGGAACGTTTACGTACGGCCCCGCTGTAATGCTCGTTACCGCCCAATAACCGGAGTTTGCCGTCCAACTGTCACCCTGGGCTCGGTATAAACCATCAAGGAGAGCCTCCGCATGAACACCGTTTCGAAACAGTTCACCCCGCACCATCAGACCAACCGGCCCCACAATTCGATATCCCGCCGATATACTGGCCATAGTACCTTGCCGAGCCAAACCTGCCTGCTCATCACGCGACGAACACTCAGCGAATTTACTAACTGGTAAACTTATGCCACCGTCGATGGTGACAAATCCGTTTTTGGGCTGATGTTGTAAAATGAACCCCTTTTGGGCATAAGAAAACAGGCTGCCCGCCAGCAATAAAGCAGTAAGGTAAATTCGTTTCATGGCCAACGCTTTGATTTTTAATAAGTTGCATCCGATATAGTAGATACAAAGCAAAATCAGTGCCATTTGGTCGTCGCTGGCTCGAAAACCTTTGTCGATAGGTAGGGTTTATAGGAAACAGTACTGGTACAAACCAGATCTACAAAACCAACTCAATAGTTATGGCAAATTCATCAGCCCTTTCCGACGGCGCACAGCAGGCCAATATGGTCTCTAA
Source organism: Flavobacterium sp. SUN052 (assembly GCF_028867935.1). Lineage (GTDB taxonomy): Bacteria > Bacteroidota > Bacteroidia > Flavobacteriales > Flavobacteriaceae > Flavobacterium. The sequence continues at coordinate 50,865 of NZ_JAPQNS010000016.1, read as the reverse complement.
CGAAAACGCCGAAACCATGTTCGGAGCCGATCAGGCCGAAACCAACATGGTCAAATTAGTCGATGGTAAGCTCACACCAATGGGCGATACTGAAGACGATGTAATGGACGAACAACTCCGCAATCGCTACAGCAGCGATGAAGAACGGAGCCTTCAAGGATATGATCAGAAAACATACGAAAATTCTGACGCAGCCCTCCGCGTAGGTGATGGCGTTGACCCAAGTGTGGTTCCCAATGATCCAATCGCTGAGGCAGGTATAACCGATGAAGCCAACACCGCCAGCCAGGCAAATGATAGTACTCCAAACGATAGGGTGCAGGCCAATGGCGAAGATGTGAAGTCGACAGCTACGAGTAGCTTCACTGTCACTGACGATATGGTACCAACAACGCCCAGCACACCCGATCCAAACAATCCTGTTCCATCGGGTCCAGATACGCCTGTACCGCCAATGTCGCCCGATCCAATCCCCGAGATTTCGCCATTACCCGGCCAGCCAGTGCCGCATCAACCCGAAATTCAGGAACCCGGCGAACCGGACCGGTCGCATCAGATTGGATTCCAAACACTTCAGAACAGTACCACAACGGGCTGGTCAAATGAGTTTAATGTGACATTTACGACCGTAATTGCACCAACGCCCGCTGATCAGTTGCCAATTACGAACGACGATATAGAACCGGGCGAAGCCGTGCCGGGAACCCAATATGAAGGCATGGCAGCTGGTCCCGACGGACTAGCAGCAGGCTCAGAAGACGAGGGAATGGATGATCAGCCCGAAACTGGTGACTCGTCGCACCCGTATGATGTACAGGGCGATAAAGACAGTTCGTATCAACCCGGTGAGCGTCCTCAGGAAACGGCTCAAATGATGAGCCAACCGCGCGAAACAATGGACGAGAGCGGAGTGAAAGCCCAGGAAATGACAGGTAAAAACGCAGATCGTTCGGAGGTAAAATCAACCGATGGACTCGATCGTAAATACAATGATCTGGATGCGGAAAAGAGTAAAACCGCTTATTGATAGGCTTGCTGATACTGTAAAATGATAAACGGGGACCGTAAAATTTTACAGTCCCCGTTTATCATTTTACAGTACTACTATTTCAAACTGATCACCTTCCCGGTGTCGGCCGCCCGGTAGATGGCCTGAAGAAGCCGCACGTCGCGTTTGCCTTCTTGACCCGTAACGTGGTCGGGAAGTGTTTTCCCATCAATCAAATCTTTACAGACACCGTCCATGTGGGCAGCCTGATGATTTACCACCGGTTGCTCAATGGGACCTTTGCTGGTGCGTCCTTTCAGTGGGCCATACCCAAAAGCGGGCGATAATTCGAACCAGCCTTTTTCACACGAAGCATACAGCCGCTCTACGCCTGCAGTATAGCTGGTGGTAGAGTTAGAAACGGCTCCGCTCGGAAACTTAAACTGCCAGAACAGCGTCTCTTCAACCTCTTTGAATTTATCCGGTTCGGTTTTGGGCGAGTACTGTGCCGTCACCGAGATGGGTTCTTCACCTGTAACGTAACGCGCCCCCTGAACGGCGTAGATGCCCACGTCCATTAGTGGCCCACCACCGGCCATTGACTTTTTCATACGCCACTGCGTAGGGTCGCCAATTCGGAATGCGTCGCTGCTTTCTATAAATTTCACCGCCCCGAATACCTTCTCCTGCCCTAAACGCATTACTTCTTTCGTAAATGGCTCGTAGTGCAAGCGGTAACCAACGGCAAGCTGCCGATTTGCCTTTTTACAGGCATCGATCATGCGCTGGCATTCGGCTTCGGTAATGGCCATTGGTTTTTCACAAATCACGTGTTTGCCCGCCTGAGCCGCTCGAACCACAAATTCCTCATGCATTGAGTTTGGCAGTACAACATAGACCACGTCAATATCTTTATTGTCGATAATCCGGTCGAACGTTTTGTAGTCGTAGACGTTGGCCTGCGGGATATTGTATTTCTTAGTCCATTCTTCGGCCTTTGCGGGTGTACCGGTCACAATGCCCGCCAGGCGGCAGTGCTGCGTTTGTTGCAGCGCTGGAGCCAGCAGGTTTTTGCTGTAATAACCCAGACCTACCAACGCAATACCGAGCTTGCGAGACTGGAGGGGGCGTCCAAGTACATCGGTAAGGGTCGGTAGCGTCAGGGCAGCACCGCCAACCGTTGTCAGAAATTGCCGACGTGACTGATTCGTTGTATTATCCATTGGTAAAGAGTAAACGTGTTTTAGTGGCTTGTATCAGAAAGCATCTGGCAGGACCAGTTTACCTGTATTTTCTTTTTCGTTTACTTAAGGGGCACACCCAGAACTTTCTGCGCAATAGCATCTAATTTAGCTTCGTCGCCTGTTAGATGCAATACCGTGTGCCGATGGGAGAGCGAAGCCCCCGGTTTCAGAAAGGCCGCGGGCGATACGCTTTCTAACTCGTAAAATGGCCCCATCTGGCTACCATCCGCTAACGGCCCGTCGTTGTAGGCATTTACGGCATCTCCTTTGAACGGATCAGGCACCTGCTTCCATTCCTGATTCAGGTACGTTGCGTTTTTGTCAACGTCAAAAAATGTCAGGGTCAGAATTTTTCGGTCAGGATCGTAGCTACCCGCCACAGGTTTAGCGCGTTGGGCGGTGAGTCCAAGTTTCCCACGACTTTTACCATCTGCTTTGAAATGCAGCACACCATTTTGGTATCGTACCCGATCGGGTGGAATAGCGCCAAAGTAATCGGTGGTGGCAACAGGGCCGGTTCCTGCGGTCTCATAGGGGATTAGGATCGTGGTGCTGTCTCCGGGCACGAGCATGTCCAGCATCCACAGGCAGGGAGCACCGGTTTGCTTTGTCCAGGCGTTTTTTCCGGTATTAGTCAATACATTAAGCGTCTGATAACCAATTACCTGAACGGAGTCCCCAACTGGTGAGCCAATCTGTTGGCCAACTGCATCTCGCGTCAGGAGTTGCACGGTGCGATCAACTCGGAGCGAAAGGGGAGTACCCGCATAGTTGGTCAACGACATGGCTTTGTTCATGACAATGGCCTCATTCGTTTTCGATACAATGTTCCAGGGTTCGGTATCGAAAGCGGGCGGTGTTTGCCAGTTAGCGAATTCCATTTTAGTACCGGGTTTGAAGAATAGGCTGTATTGGGCACCTTCGGGACCCAGCCAAAGCCGATTCTCACCGCCATAGGCGTTCATATGCGCTTGTTGCTTTCCGACTAAAGCTGAATAATTAATCCACCCAAAGCTGGTTCCATTTAGGCCAGTGGCAGTCGAGGTAAATACTTTGCCCTGATACTTGGCCGACACAATCACCTGAGCCGAACTATCGGCATTGCTCAGAACGGTTAGTTCCGGGTCGTGGGTTTTCAGAAAGGCCAGATCATAGCCAAAAGTACCTTTAGCGGGCGCGGTGTCATTCATGGTTTTAGAACCCGACGAGCAGGCCATCATCAGTACTAATAAGGTAAGGGGCAGGAGCTTCATAAGGGAATAGAAAAGGACTTGAAAGTTGGCAATTTCCGCTGAAAACTAAGCGGTTCAGCGTGGATATTTCAGCGAAGTATAAAATCAAAATATAAGATTCTGACTACACAGATCGTTCTATTTTCGATTTTTGCGCGCACAATCCGTGCTTCCTATTCATGAGAAACCCACTTCTGCTACTCAGCGGCCTCCTTTTTATTCTTTTATTCAATGCTTGTCATCGGCCCTATGCGCTTGTTCAGCGAACCCCGTCACCCCGGTTTCAATCGCCACAAAAAAGCCTGATAGTCAATACAGTTGAACAAGATTCAAGCGCTGACAAACAAGCTATTGTAGAGCCTCAGATTGCACCAGCCGTTGAGGAAGCTGTGGAAGAGGTAGCCCTTGCTAGTGCCGTCTCCTCCCCTGCCGAACCAATGGCGCAACAGGCATCGCGCCGTATCAAACGGATGGAGGTGCTGCTACAGGAGTCGGCAAAAGAGATAAGTGAGCAACCTCGCCCAAGACCAAAACCCAAAAATCAACTCCGTTTGGGCAACCGAATTCGGGAATCGCTGGGATTACCCCTGCGCGAAGAACTCAACTGGTGGCAACGCATCGACTGGAAGCTCAAATCAGCAGTTTTTGTAATTGGATTCGCCGTTCTCTTTGCCATTTTAGGATTGGGGCAACTCGCCTTAGTTTTTGGCCTGATTGGAGCGGTATTACTGGTACTCGGTCTGAAACGATCCTTTAAGAAACGGCGACCCTGGTTCTAGGTTTTTGTAATGAATAGTCATTAGCTTCGCGTCATTACGTGTCATTTGTCGTCTATCCAGCAATGACACGTAATGAACACAAATGACAACAGGCCAGCGCTTTTCCCGCTACTTCGAATTTGCCGTATGGGCGGGTGGCTTGTTGTGGCTGGGGCTGTCGGAGGTAGAGTCAGCCCATTATTCCGTGTGTGTGTTTCGGGCGGTGGGTTTGCCGCATTGCCCCGGTTGCGGGTTGGGACACGGGATCAGCCATTTATTACATGGCCGTTTGGCCGAATCCTGGGCCAGTCATCCGCTGGCTATTCCGGCCTTCCTGATTTTGTTGAATCGAATGCGCCAACTCCTCACCTTTAGGCCATTAGTTAACAAAACAACGCCATGAACCCCAATCCGAATCCCCTGTTATTTCTGCCCGACATGCAGCCCGACGAGCTGAATTATGTGCAGACAATTACACGTGACCTCACACCCGAACAGCTACAGCAGTTCGCCTATTTGTATCGAACAAAGCGCAAAGACGGCCAGACAATTCTGATTGTCGCGCTGGCTGGTTTTGTGGGTTTTGCTGGTATTCACCGCTTTCTTCTGGGCCAGATCGGAATGGGTATTCTGTATTTTCTAACGCTCGGCCTATGCGGCATCGGTACCATTGTGGACCTGATAAACGCTCGCTCCATGGCGAATGAATACAACCAGCGGCAAGCGATCGAAGCCCTCCAAATGGTGCAAATGACAGGACTACGGTAAGCGTCTTTGATGCATATAGAGCCCCGTCCCCAATAACTGCCGGTCAGGGGCTCAGCTGAATGCGCCCGCCTTGGCCAACAATCAGCCGACCATAATTGCGAAGGCCGTTTGCCAACCCACCTTGCCCCGCACCAATGCTCACGGCGTGGCCCGCATTGATCTGGACAAAACTTGTTGATGTGGGGACTTGACCACAGCTCCACCGGGCAGCCTGGTTCCAGTCACCCGAATTGTAACTCTCGCAGACCGGGTATGGCAGTACGGTGAACGGCTGACGGTATGCAACTCCTGCATAGGTTACCTGGATTTGCCATATACCAGAGGGCGAATTAACAGGCAGACTTGTATAGATGTAATAATAAAAGAGATCGTATTTAGTATTGATCGTAAATATGCTAGCAGCTTGTGTTGTTCCGTCGGGCCGCAGGAGGTCGAATCGAATCGTTTCACCGGGGCTTGTGTTAAGCCCCCAGGCATAAAAATAAAGCGCCTGTCCTGGCTGTGCATAGTTGACTTCGTAGGGTTGATTAGTCGATGATGGGCAAGTGAACAACGCGGGCGTTTGCCGGTGGACACTAATGCGACTGAGCACTTTGGGAGCATAACTGGGTTGTTGCTGCCACCAGCTATCGGCGTTTAAACTGTTGCAACTGCCCTGAAAGGGGTCAATCAGGTTGTTATTGGCGTCATAAACCTCGAAGTGAAGATGAGGAGTCGAGGACCCGCCAGAACTACCCACATAACCTAATAACTCACCAGCTGCCACGGTCGATCCAATCGGCTTGGTTGTTACCGAACCCATTTTGAGGTGGCCATACCAGGTAGTTGAGCCATCAGCATGGTAGAGATAAACTCCATTCCAATCGCCACCCGTGGTGAAGTTGCCACAGTTTTGGTCTGGGTTCCCTTCCCTTCTGGCAAAGATTATTCCGGGAGCAGCCGCCACCACCTTCACTTCCTCGTTATCCATCATCTGCCAGGCGAAGGGATAGAGTCCAATATCGGTGCCCGTATGTTTGGAGCCATTGCTGCGATTGTATGTACGAGTGCCGCAATTATAATCTCTGTTGTACGCACTGTACTGATTAACATCGTTGGGACCAACGGTGGGACTGTGTTCTACAAAGTTGATGAAGTACCAGGGAGTTAGGGCCGGGCTCGGCTTAGCCTTTTGCAGGGGGAAAATAAACAAGGGGTGATTCTGATCCAGTTTCTGTGTTTGGCGCAACAAGGCAATTTTAGGCAGGAGCAGCGCTTTCATCTCGTCGTGTTGCTCGGGCGTCAGACACGAATGCTCCGGCTGTGCATCGGCCCCAGCCTCTCCATGCATAGGTTGGTTTTGAGCGAAGGTATATGACGACAAGGCGATCCAAAGAAGTACGATTTTTAACAAAAAGTGCATACAATGAAGCGTATAGAGTAGGGGTAGGTGAAAATTACACACAAATATACCCTATTCTAAACCAGGTCAGATTCTAACGCGTGCACTATGATAAGCCTACTGCACCACCACGTTTACCACGGCCTTTTGAGGAGTGCTTTCCAGAACGCTGACCAGTTCAATAGTCCAGGTGCGGCCGCCAACAGCGACGGTTGTTTTGGCAGGAACGCCCTTGTGCAAATTGGCACAATCGGGGCCATTGCACAGACTAACAGCTACTGTGTTGCCATCCTGCGTAGCCAGAAAATCACCCAAAATCTCTCCCGCCCGAATGCATTGCACACCCGTAGGGCAAAGGTTATTTTGAATTGAACTAGCGGTTAGTGTCGCTTTTCCAGCCGAAGACACCTCGACCGACTGTCCTGCTGCGATGGTATATTGACCATCCACAGACTGGTCTTTACAACTCATTGTCAGTGCGATAAGACCGATGAATGCAAGAAATTTCATTTTCGTTATTGTTTTTGGCTCCTCGGCCGGTGTCCTCACAGGTCGCTTTAACTACCTAACAAACAACGTCCTGTGAGGATGCAGGCCGAGGATACGGTTCGTTGTTGTTTTGTTCTTCATTACAAAGACCCCAGCCAGAACAAAACGGTTGGAACGCCAACTGAAATTTTCAGAAAATAAACGGATGAGGACTGAAGCTTACAACAAAGATCACCAGCGCCAGCCAGCCCAGCACCGTCCGTCCAGTACCCAAAGGCTCCTGTAGCTCGGTCTCGGGGTGATAAACGCCCAGGAAACGGCCCAGAATAAAAACAAAAGCAAAAAAGCCGGGGTAGCCCTTCAAATCGGGCAGTAGCCACGACAGACCTAGTTGCACTAGAACTACCGAGAGGGCCAGCAACCAGGGCGTTGTTTTATCTTCGAAAATGCGGGAGAAACATATCGACAGAAAGAACGCGTACAAGGCCAGGTTAAGCATTTTCGTCAGAAAATCCTCATCACTTATCGAGTGGAATTCCTGAACCGTAAACCATCCGAGCCCTGCATAAAACGCAAACCCAACAAAAAGCACCGGCGCTACCCAACGGAAACGGTCGCGCCCGATTAGAGCATATAAAACGTGCCCACCGTCGAGCTGACCAATTGGAATCAGGTTGAGCGAGGTGAAGAACAGCGCCAGATACCCCGCCAGCAGATACGGATAGTGAATCATCTCGTAGGCATGGGGCAAACGCGATGCATCAGCAACGTAGGTCTTGAAAAACCAGAACAGCAAATTATCGCCTAGCGCAATGGCGCCACCTTCGGGTAGGTCTTTATACACGTATTTGCCATAATCGAGGCCGTATTTCTGGTATTCGGGATGAATAGAGAAGATGAACTCCGGGGCGGGCAAGTGCGTAAATCCGTACCAAAGTACAATCAGCGCTAGTACAAACCCCGCCAACGGACCGGCAATACCAATGTCGAAGTATTTCCGGCGGCTGTTGATGTAGTCCTGAATACGGATAAAAGCGCCCAGTGTTCCGATGCCACTTCCCCCCAACCAGAGCGGAATATAATAGGGTAAGGTTACGCGCACGTTGTTTCGCTTGGCCGTAAAATAATGCCCAAATTCATGAACCGTCAGAATAGCCAGAAACGGTAACGAATAATTCAGGCCAGCCCAGAACTCATGCCATCCCATTGGTATTAGCTTTTTGATTGCTTCAGGATCATCAGTGAGCCATTCTGTTGGAACAAATGAGCGGCCAAACATCCACTCGGCTCCCGCTAAGGTGGTAGTAACAAGGGTAATGATAAACAGACCGCCGTGGATCAAGTATTTGCGCATAAAAAAATTGATACTGGATTTTGGACACTGGATGTTAGATGAAAAATCGCCGTGCAGTTTCTGAGTCCTGAATCCAAGATCTAACGTCCAATATCTTCTTATCCCCGTTTTCTTCGTTCTTCACGGCGGGATTTTTTGCTGTCTTTAATTGCTTTTTCAGCCTCTTTATACTGAGCTGATTTATGATCGGCTGCATCGACAACCTGGTTGTAGTAATCGCGGGCGAGGTCGTAGTTTTTCTCAGTATCGGCAATCTTACCGAGGTTCAGCAACGAAGCCCAGTAATACCCGGCGTTGGTCGCTTTGGTTTGCCGGGCAAAATCAATTGATTTCTGATAATACTCCTTCGCAACGGGCAGGTTATGATGAAAGTTCTGGTTTACATAAGCCATAATGTAGGCAGCCGTCCGCCCACTCACGGGCTCGTAACCCGCTTTGGCTTGGTTAATTTTTTCCAGAATTGCTTTTGACACATTCTCAGCCTCATTCAAATAACCCCTCACAAACGCCGACCGAGCATAATACCGCTCAAAAAACGGGTTATCAGGATACTGTTGATGCATGTACTTGGCCAGATCGTAGGCTTTTTCGTACTGGTTCTCCATGCTGTAAATCTGGAGCAGAAAGTACCGGGCTTCCGTGCGGGTGTAAAACGCATTGTTCGCGTTTTTCTCCAACTGCTTAATACCGGTTTCTTTATTACCCTTCGGAAATAACATCAGAATGGGTTTCAGCAAGGGGTAGTTTTGCGGAACCCATTGGGCGTAGTAATTATACAAGCCATCGCCGAAAAGCAATTCGGGGTTGATCTCGCCATTCCCTTTACACTTCTCAAAGTATTTCAGCGCGTTTTTACTGGCGAAAGTAGCCTTCGTCCACTTTTTCCGCTCGGCATAGAGCCTCCCTTTGAAGGCGTAGGCTGCAGCCAGAAAAAACGACGGCTCCACTTTGTTGTCGCTGTTATCGTAGAGTTTCTCGGCCAGAAGAATGGTTGTATCCATCAGCGCCAGGCAGCGGTCGTCATAATCCGTTACATCAACGTCGGGCACAATTTTCCACCACTCGGCCAGGCCCATCAGGAAATACGGCATCGGGTGTTTAGGGTAACGCACCCGCAACCACCGAAACTCCTTGTCGGCCTCGTAGAACTTGTAATTGTATAACTGATTGATAGCCTCCGCCGACTCCAATTGGACACCGGGGTGCTTCAACAAACCATCGTATACTTTATCAAACGCCGAGGGGTCGTAGAGTTGCGCCTTCGCGAACGTCCCGATGCACAGGATTACGACCGTCAGCCAACCGATTTTTTTGTTCACTTTCGATTTGTTATTAATTCGTACTCTATCAACGCATAAGCCATCAAGTCCGTTTGCTTCAGGGGTATTTTTTGGCTCAATTGCCCTTTTCAAGCTTTTTTAAGAGACAATTAATGGAATCCCCGATTACTTAACGGTATGACCGTTCTGTTCGAATCTTTTCTGAATTATACCGTCTTGCCTAAACCTCCATGAACAAACGTACGTTCCTAAAGACATCATCGGCCTTATTAGCCGGAAGTCTGTTCTCGCCTATGCTCTCTTGTCGCGAAGACCAAAAACCATTAACCAACTGGGCCGGAAACCTCACCTATAGCACTGGCAACGTGAGCTATCCCAAAACGCTTGAAGAAATTCAGGAGATTGTTCGAAAAGCCGATAAAATCCGGGCTTTGGGTAGCCGCCATTCGTTTAATACCATCGCCGACAGCACTGTTCAGCAGCTATCGCTCAAGGACGTGGAGAAAGTGACGCAATTAGACAAAACGGCCAACACAATTACGGTGGAGGGAAGCCGACGCTACGGCGACTTCTGCGAAATGCTTCACAAAAGTGGCTATGCGCTGCACAACCTGGCCTCGCTGCCCCATATTTCGGTGGCAGGAGCCTGTGCAACGGCCACTCACGGATCGGGCATCAAAAACGGCAATCTGGCTACGGCCGTTGTTGGCCTGGAATTCGTGGATGCGGCTGGCAACCTCAAAACTCTCACCCGAAAAGAGAATGGTGATAGCTTCGATGGAGCGGTGGTTGGCCTGGGTGCGTTAGGCGTTGTAACAAAGGTTACTTTAGCGTTGCAGCCCACGTTTCTGGTGCAGCAGGCCGTGTACCGGAATCTACCCGTGTCGGCCTTAGAGAAGAACTTCGAAACCATTATGAGCAGCGGCTACAGCGTCAGTCTGTTCACCGACTGGCAACAGGAACGGGTTAATCAGGTTTGGATCAAAAGCAAGACCGAAGGCAACAGCACCACACACGTAAAACTATCCCCCGAATTTTACGGAGCTAAACTGGCTACTCAGAACATGCACCCTCTCGACGATCATTCGGCCGAAAACTGCACCGAACAAATGGGGGTTCCGGGGCCATGGTATGAGCGGTTACCACACTTCAAAATGGGATTCACTCCCAGCAGTGGAAAGGAATTACAGTCGGAGTTTTTCTTACCCATCGAACATGCCTACGAAGCCATGATGGCCGTGGCGACGCTGAAAGATAAGATTACGCCCCATCTGTTTATCTCCGAAATCAGGACGATTGCCGCCGATACGCTCTGGATGAGTCCGCAGTACAACCAAACTTGTGTAGCCATTCACTTTACGTGGAAACCAGAATGGGAGGCCGTTCAGAAATTGCTGCCACAAATCGAAGAAAAGCTATCGCCCTTCAACGCCCGGCCGCACTGGGGCAAGTTGTTCACGATGGCTCCGGCTACTCTGCAATCGCGAATCCAGAAATTAAGCGAGTTCAAAGCCTTAATGACTCAATATGATCCCAACGGCAAGTTCCGTAATGCGTTTATTGAGTCAGCAATTGGGTAATTTGTCGTTGGTCATTAGTCATTAGTGCTTCTTGATTGGGTAACTTTGCCACTGAGTGATTGGTATGCCAGGGCTGGTTTCCTGACGCCCAATGACTAATGACCATTTTCAAATGTTGACAATCCACGATAAAACCTTTGTGCCCTTTATTGCGGCTCACGACATTCAGCAACGCATTGCCCAACTGGCCGCGCAAATAAGTGAAGAGTATCGCGACAAAAAACCGCTGATGGTGGTGGTGTTGAACGGAGCGGTGCTGTTTGCGGCCGATTTGTTTAAGCAGCTGACCATTCCCTGCGAGATCACGTTTCTGCGGGTATCGTCGTACCAAAAAACAGCTTCTACAGGCCACATAAAGCAGATTTTAGGTCTTACTGAACCAGTGACTGACCGCGATGTAATTGTGGTTGAAGACATTGTCGATACCGGTCTCACGCTGGGCGATATCTGCGATCAGCTCCGCGAATCAAAACCCGCTTCGCTGGCGTTAGCCACGCTGCTCTACAAACCGGAAGCCCTTCAGCGCCCGCTTGAATTAGACTATGTGGGCTTTGAAATTGAGAACAAGTTTGTGGTTGGCTACGGTCTGGATTACGACGGGCTCGGCCGGAACACGAAGGATATTTTCGTGTTAAGTGAATAAGCGGTCGTGTCCGTTCACTACATTTGACTAACAGCAAACGATACTAATATGGTGGCGACTAAGAGCAGTATACAAAGCAGAAAGCCCCGGCTGAAAGTGCCTGATTACCTGGTTTACGAACTCATCGATGGAAAACCTATATACTATAAAGGCTATCGTGATGTTCTGTCAGGAGAAAAAACGTTTTCAGAAATTATGGGATCGAGTACATTGCAGTCCTTCATTGTCACTTACCTTGTTGTTTTGATCGCCAAACAACTTGATGAAAGCTTGTACACACTGCTAACAAGTGAAGCTGGACTCCATCTCGACAGGCGTAACAATCTGGCCGGGGATGTCTTAATTTTTGATAGTGCTACGCTGCCTATTACAGCTATCAACCAGAACTACGCCGATGTGCCGCCTAAAATTGTGATTGAAGTGGACATCACAGCCGACCCTACCGATATCACTGCTGAAAGCTATATATTTCTGAAAACCCAGAAGCTGCTCAGCTTTGGTGTAGAGAAAGTAATCTGGATTACGACAGAGACCAAAAAAGTAACGGTAGCCACTTCACAGGATGAAGATTGGCTGATAAGAGACTGGAACAAAGATGTTGAGATTGTGAACGGCATTATCATCAACATTGGTCAGTATCTGACTAAAAAAGGCTCGCCTTACGCTTAACCTTTCTTTTGTTTACCCTCCAATTGTAGACATTGATTCGGTGACGGGCCCACGTTCGCGTTCGGCCTCAAAACCGTTAGCTGGGCGGTGGGCAAACGCTTTGAGAAAGGCGGCTGTTACCTCACTATCACTTGCTCCTGAGCGGAGCAAAGCCCGAACATCCAGCACCCCATTGTCGTAAAGGCAGGTTTTCAGAACACCCTGGGCGGTCATTCGGATGCGGTTGCAGGTACCGCAGAACGTCCGGCTAAAGGCAGCGATTATCCCGATGTTACCGGCATAACCCGGAATCTGGTAATCGTAGGAAGTGGAGAAAGGGCCATCCTGAATTTTGTGCAGGCCCGGATACATCGACTGCAATTCGGTCAGAATGCGTTTGTGCGTCCAGTGCAGCACCGGGTAGTGCGTCCCCTCGCCATTGAACGGCATCTCCTCAATAAACCGAACCGATACACCTGCTTGTCGTGAGAGTTCGGCCAACGGGCCGATGTCGTCGGTATTTTGACCATCCATCACCACAGCGTTGATTTTCACGGCGATGTTTGCCTGAAGCAATTTCTCCAATGTATTCAATACGGCAGGAAGCTCATCGCGCCGGGTGATTTGGTGAAAGCGTTGGCGGTCGAGGGTGTCAATGCTTAAGTTGACCGAACGAAGACCCAACTGCACCAGCTCGTCAACGTGCGGAGCCGTAAGCACACCGTTGGTTGTCATGGCAAGCTCGGTAATGCCCGGTATGCGGCTCAGGTTCCGCATGAAATCCATCAGCCCATTGCGTACAAAGGGCTCTCCGCCCGTTATCCGCACCTTCGACACGCCCAAATCGGCCAGAATCCGGCATATCCGCTCCATCTCCTCATAGGTAAGGAGTTGGTGTTTGGGCAAGTATTTGATCCCCTCCTCCGGCATGCAATAGAAGCAACGGAGGTTACAGCGGTCAGTTACAGCCAGCCGAACGTACTGTATAGGGCGATTGTGATTGTCGTAGAGCATGAGAATATGCAAGATACAGAATGGCCGCTACCTTTGCGTCATGATCCAGCTTACGGCCAGCGATGTTGGCAAAAAATACCGGCGCGAATGGGTTTTCCGGCACCTCGACCTGAACCTGACGAGTCAGAACTCACCGGGCGAAATGGCCAGCAGTTACACTTTTGTTGGGCCTAATGGCAGTGGAAAATCAACGTTACTCCAACTGCTATCGGGCGCCTTGCCCATTACTGAGGGTACGCTAACGTATACGCGCAACAGCAAAACCATTGCCCTCGAAGACTGGTTCCGGCAGGTGGCCATAGCAGCCCCGTATCTCGAATTAATTGAGGAACTGACACTGGACGAGATGTTGACGTTTCACCGGCAGTTCAAACCGTTCAAAGCCGATCTGAGCAACAACGAAGCTGCTGATCGGATGCGTCTGGGTCACGCCATGCACAAAGAAATCAAGTTTTTTTCGTCGGGCATGAAACAGCGCGTTAAGCTGGGGCTGGCTTTTTTTTCCGATGTACCGATTGTGATTCTCGACGAACCGACCAGCAACCTCGACCGGCAGGGCGCGGCCTGGTATCACGACCAGGTACGGACGCTTCATCCCGATCAACTATTATTAATTGGCTCTAACGACCCATCTGAGTACGATTTTTGCCCTAACGTACTGGATGTCATGCAGTGGAAAAAATAGTATCTTTGAATGTCGGATTGGGGATTTTGGATTTCGGACTGGCTCACGCGACAGCAATAAATCCCCAATCATAAATCATAAATCCCCAATCAAATGAAATACACATTCATCTTTGCCCTGATCTTGGGCCTGACCGTGGCTGCCAACGCGCAGAGCTTTCACGGCAAAAAAATCTCAGAAGAAGGCGCTGTTCCCGCCCCCGAGCTAGTTGCTAAAATGGGTGACAAAGCCGAAATGCCGACCAAAATTCAGGGTACGGTCGAGTCGGTTTGCAAGGTGAAAGGCTGCTGGATGAAAGTAAAAACTGCCGATGGTCAAACCATGCGCGTAACCTTCCGCGACTACGGTTTCTTTGTCCCCAAAGATATTGCCGGCAAACAAGTCGTGTTTGAGGGTACAGCCCAGCAAACCGTCACTTCTGTGGCCGACCTGAAGCACTATGCGGAAGATGCGGGTAAAAGCAAAGCCGAAATTGCCAAAATCACCGAGCCCGAAAAAGCCCTGACTTTTGTGGCTGATGGCGTGATTGTAAAGTAATAGTTTATTTTTTGTAGAGACGCAAAATCCTGCGTCTCCCGTGTGTCAGCCATTTTTCGTTATTATTGCTGACGCACGGGAGACGCAGGATTTTGCGTCTCTACTTTTTAAACCAATCAAAATGAAAAAACACTACCTTACCGTACTCGCTACTATTGCCTGTTTTTCTGCTTTCGCTCAACAGCGTACATTACTTCACTGCGGCAATTTGCTCGATGGGGTCAATAACAGTCTTCAGCCCCAAATGACGGTGGTTGTCGAGGGCAACAAGATCACCGCTGTGCAACGCGGCTACACAGTCCCCGCTGGCACTGACCGCGTTATTGACCTCAAAACAAAAACTGTACTCCCCGGCCTGATTGATATGCATGTGCATATCGAGAGCGAAACCCGGCGCGGTGGGGCCATTGACCGATTCACCCAAAATGTGCCGGATGTAGCCTTTCAGGCGGCCTCCATTGCTAAAATTACTCTAATGGCGGGTTTCACAACGGTGCGCGATTTGGGTGGTTCGGGGGTGAACATTGCGCTTCGTAATGCCATAAACCGGGGTCTTGCCGATGGCCCACGTATCTTCACGGTGGGTAAATCCATTGCTACCACGGGTGGCCATGCTGACCCCACCAACGGCTACCGGCGCGACCTAGCGGGCGATCCTGGCCCGCTTGAAGGCGTTATCAATAGTCCTGAAGATGCCCGCAAGGCCGTTCGGCAACGGTACAAAGAGGGCTCTGATTTGATTAAAATTACGGCTACTGGTGGTGTATTGAGCAATGCCAAAGACGGACAAGGCCCCCAATTCAACGACGAGGAACTGAAAGCAATTGTTGAAACAGCGAAAGACTATGGATTTGCCGTAGCGGCTCATGCTCACGGAGCCGAGGGTATGAAGAGGGCCATTCGGGCGGGTGTAACAACCATTGAACACGGAACATTGATGGACGACGAAGCCATCGAGCTATTCAAGAAACATGGTACGTATTACGTTCCTACTATAATTGCAGGCCGTTCCGCTGCCGATTCAGCGCGTACGTTTGGTTATTATCCTGCCTTTGTTACGGCTAAAGCACTTGCTATTGGCCCTAAAATTCAGGCTACGTTTGCCAAAGCCTATAAAGCCGGGGTTAAAGTGGCATTCGGCACCGACGCGGGTGTATATCCGCACGGTCTCAACGCTAAAGAGTTCGAATTTATGGTTGAAGGGGGTATGCCGCCGATTGAAGCAATCAAGGCTGCCACTATGGTGAATGCGGAACTGTTGGGCATGAAAAATCAGTTGGGTTCGGTAGAAACGGGTAAGTTTGCTGACATAATTGCAGTGGACGACAATCCGCTTCAGAACATTAAAACCTTGCAAGCCGTACGGTTTGTTATGAAAGAGGGTAAAGTATATAAACAATGAGCACCGACAACCAATCACAGGAAAACACCATCGACGTTGAATTGTCGGAGGATATTGCCGAAGGAACATACGCCAACCTGGCGATGATTGCCCACTCGAACAGCGAATTTATTCTGGATTTTATCCGGTTAATGCCCGGTGTACCCAAGGCGAAGGTAAAGGCCAGGATCATTCTGACGCCTGAACATGCTAAACGCTTATTATCGGCTCTGAAAGAAAACATCGGTCGCTACGAAGACAGCTTCGGCAGTATCGACCAACCTGATGATAATTTCCGGTTTCCGTCCGGTTTTGGCGGGCCGGTCGGAATGGCGTAAAACTCAAATAACAAATTCAAATGGAATTCATCGTCAACGTCCCTGAGAATCAAGCCGACTTCTTTCTGGAATTGGCCAAAAATCTAAAATTCAAGGTAGAACCTAAAGCCACTACCCGGAAACCGCTAACGGCTGAGCAGCAGGAATGGGTTGATGATTTGAAAGAGTCACTACATCAGGTTGAACTACATCGACAGGGGAAGATTAAGTTGAAAACTCTGGACGAACTGATTGACGAGTTATAAAATTTCGCTTACCGACACATTTGAGCGGCAACTAAAGCGACTAGCTAAAAAGCATCCTTCTTTACGTTCTGACCTTGTCAATTTTAGAAGTATCTTATTAGAAAACCCGACTCAAGGAATTGCTTTGGGTCGGGATTGTTATAAGGTTCGGTTAGCGATCTCGTCAAAAGGGAAAGGTAAAAGCGGAGGTGCTCGCGTAATTACATGTGTCAAGGTTGTTGGCGAGACAGTTTACCTGCTTAGTATTTACGACAAAGCGAAACAGGACACGGTAAAAAATAACGAGTTGGATTTATTACTCGTTGAAGCCGGGTTACTTTAGAACGGATACCCTACTGCCACGTTTAGAATTAGATTCTGCCGACGCCATCCGGGGCTCCGTAAGTTTATTTCATCAAATACCCAGCGTTCACCTTCAGGTCGGTCGGGTCGACGAAAGGGAATCCCCAAATCAAGTCTGAATAAGAAATAAGAGAGATCAATACGAAGACCAACACCGCCACTCACGAAAATCTGCTTGTAAAAATCTTTGGTAAAGGAGGTCTTAGCAGAGTAAACAGCGTTATACGAAGAGTCGCGATACCACACGTTACCAGCGTCAATAAATAAAGCACCCTGTAGATATTGGTTGAATTTGGGACGGAGTTCAGTACTGGCTTCCAGCTTGATATCACCACCACCATCTTGAAATAAGGGTCCATTGCCATCCACCTGTCGCGAAAATAAACCTGGTCCAACAGTTCGGGGTCGGAAACCCCGTAAACTATTGCTCCCCCCCGAAAAATACTGCTTAACAAGAGGCATCTTGTCGATGTTCCCGTAAGGCAAACCGAAACCAGCCAGAAAACGATTGGCCCACGTCATACCAGGTGTTAACCGCCAATAGTGGCGCGTATCTAAATCAAACTTCATGTATTGAGCAAGTGGAGCATTGAATAGAACGTTTGCTCCTTCCTCATTTCGGTTGTTAATTAAAAGTGCCGCCAAATTTCCGGCAGCTTCAACACCAAACTGAACCCGATAAGTGCGGGGAGACACGGTACGAGGAGCCGAACTGTAACTTATAGTGTATAGACTACTTAAAATTACCTGATTGCTTGTTCGGATATTGATATAGAGAGGGAGTGTCTGCGGATCATATAGAAGTGTATCAAGCAAACGACCTTCATTTGATGAACGCACATAGTTGATATTGAAAGGCACAAAATTCTGCTCAATGCGCTGGTTGGTCCGAAACGCATATCCGAATGACCCGTTAAATGAGTTTAGTGTATAATACTGTGATCGGTTGATGGCTTCGTACCCTATTGACATTATCGTTTTAGGTAGCGACTGCCGTTGATCGTACCGAATTCGAAACGGCACCATCAAGCGAGGAGCTGTTAGATTTATTGTTGCTCCGTATCGATATGTAGTAGTAACTAGGCCTAGGGAAGCAATCGGAATCTCAAAGCCACCCGTCAGATTTAAGCTCAGCTGTTCGGCTCGTTTGAAAAAGTTACGATTCAATACGCTCAGTGTCAGTTCTGACCCCACAAGACTATTAGACCGAGATGTACCCGCAATTTCAGCCCGAATGGATTTTTTGGGGTAAGGCGTCAGGTAATAATGTACATCCAGAAAGGCCGAGTCGCCCTGCTGAACGGGGGCAAACCGGTTCCGCACAAACTTAAAGGTGCCGACGTTGATAAACCGGCTCAACGTTAAATCCTGTGCGCGGCTGCTGAATCGCCGACCGGGTTTCAGACTTAAAATATCATTAAATAAACGCGGGTTATAAAGCCGCGCTGAATCGACGATAAAAACTCGCCGAAGGCTGGTATCGCCCTGAGCAATATACGCCCGCGATCGGTTGGTATCATTACCGGATACATTGGCCAAATTGTAGTTCGGGTATACGTACAAATTTCGAATGAAATAAGGCTGTCCGGCAGCAACTGGCATATCGGGTTTAAGGGCCACATATAGCCGCACTTTATGGTTACCCACTGCACTATCGGCCAGAACGGCAACATAATCAGGCTGAAAATAATAGAACCCCCGGTTTTTTAACGTTGTATTGATACGCTGCTGTTCTGCCTGAATTGTCGCAAACCGATAAGGCTCGCCAGGTTTCAGCAGCGTTCGGGGCGAAATAGAAAACATAGCCTGATCGGCACTCCGGTCTAAAATCGCTGGTCGCTCGGCTTCGCGACGCGTGGTGGTTGATGACCGGATTGAATCCATTTTTGGCGTAACGGCAGTATTGATTAGGAATGATACAGAGTCGATGGTATAGCGAGTTAAAACGCGTACATCATATATACCACGTGCTTTGTAACCCTCCTCCACTAACCGTCCACTGACACTTGAGCGGAAATACCCTTCATTTTCCATCAACCCAGCGAAGATCGTTGCATTCGACGAGATGGCCTTTGCACTAGCCAAGGTTGGCGCTTCACCAAATTTGCGCCGGAACCAGGCCCTCAACCCTTTTTCTGACTTGGGTTCACCGAGAAAGTAATACAGAGCTACTTTGTACGGAAATCCAAACAGAGTTTTGTTAGGGCGTGGTCGAGCCAGATCGCCCAATTGCTCCTGTAGATTTTCTTTTTCGTCTTTGGTGACAGTTGAGTCCGCCGACAGGTTTATATCTGTTCCAACGTATAAACGCTCATTCGCTGGCAACCGTTTAGCGAGGTTGCAAGATTGGAGAAGCAGAAAAAGAAAGAGGTAGTAGGATGGTTTCATTTGGTTTTTAAGGGCGGTTCGCCTTGCGGCCTGTCTACAACAGTGGTGGATTACATATCCACCGCACTTTGCTCTTGTTCTTGTTTTCTCCGGCGCCGAAGATCAGCAAAGGTGTTGTAATCAACAGTGATAATGAACCCAACTCCCGTTTCGACAATGTAACCCTCCAGCACGCTCTGCTGTTCGTTACGACGGTAACCGCGTACCACGTAACGCCCGTCGCGGGTGAGGTTGTAGTTCAATGAAAAATTGTCGAAAACTTCACTAGGGTTTCGCTGAATACCAGTGTTGTTCTCTAAAACGAAATTCCGTCCGACCGATACAGAAAGCCGACCCGACAGAAAGCTTTTCGACAGGCCTACGTTTAAATCCGTCCGGCTACCCGTTGGGCCATTGGCCGTAGCCGCTTGATTTGTCGAGTTTAGGTTGAAGTTTACGTCTACTCCTTTAATCAGGCTGGATGCAAACCGCTCCAACTGTTCGGATAGAATTTTGCTGACGCTATTCCGGGCAATGCTCTCAGCGGCCCCTCCCCCACTACTGCCCGATGAAAAGAAATCAGACGTGTTTTCAGAAATGAAGTTGCCCAGCACCAAGAGCGCAAACACCTGCTTGTTAATCTGCGATTCGTCGCGACGGAGAACGGCCAGTTTATTATCTACCGTTTGAGTGACTCCCCCTGCAACAATGGCGTTGCTGGTGCCGGTTGTAGGTCGCACAATATCGAACGTAAGCGCTGGTTTGGCCAGGTTGTCACCAATTTTGAGCAATACATTAAACGGTATCTTATTCTGATAAAGCGCGTTATTCTGGCCGGAAATTTCATTGGCGACTAAGTTTGCCGGGGCCGTGCGAACTTCATAAATCGCCGTGATATCCACCTGAGCGCTCAGCGGATCACCGGTCCAGGTAATAGAACTGCCTTTTTGGATCTTGAATTGCCGTTTTAGCACCTCATACGTCAGAGAGTACTCCCCGTCGGTTACCTCATACCGACCCAGAATACCAATGTTACCACCTGCGTCGATACCAACATTGAGGTTAGCGTTGCCACGCGCCCGGAGATAATCGCCGTTGAGTTCGTCAACTACAACTGTAAATTCCGATTTCTCGTCGACTTCTATGTTGAGTGAAATGTTGGCGTTGTCTAGTTCTTCAAAGGCAACTTTGGTGTTGACCGTGTCGCGCTTAGGTTTCACCAAGTATTTGCTCAGAGCGAGCGTGTCATTATGATCGATGAACGTGACCGTCTGGCGGGCATCATTCAGTTCAGGCGTATCGTCGGGCAACACAAAGCTCACTTTACTACCCTCATCTACCTTCACCGACCCAACAATTGAAGCCTTGGCACCAGCCCCACGAATCCGCAGATTGGCTGTTGCGGTCGCCTTACCGTATACGTAATCATTGTCTTTCCGGGCCGCGTTCAACACCAGAAAATTGTTGGCCTGCACATTCAGGTTGTACGAGGCATTAGGCAGATTGGTAAGTGTTACTGTGCCCGTTGTATTGAGCGTTCGGCCCAGTGTATCGGTCAGCGAAAAGTTAGTAAGCGTAACGTTAGAGCCGTCAAAAAGCAGTTGTTCCTGATCGATTCGGTACGTGGCGTTGAGTTGCTTGATATTAAACGCCACCGAATCAAAAGCGACTTTCCCATTTAGTCGAGGTTGGGTTGTGGTGCCATTCACAGTGAACTTACCCGTCAAATCACCCTTAGCCTGTCTTAACTCGCCAAAACTGAACGCTTCAATAGTGCGAACCGCGAGCTTTTGCAACTCTACAGTTAGATCAAGTCCCGAGTTTTCGCCATTGTAAAAGCCTGACATAGTCGCCTGATTATCGGGTCCGCTCAAGGCAACATTAATACCTACTCGTCCGTCGGATTGATTGGTAAATCGGCCTGTCACATTCCCGATTGGTTTTTCCATCACGCGCAAACTATCTACGTCCACCGTTCCCACAAACGACAGTTGAGAGTCTGTGCCCAGATAGTCGCGAAGTACCACCGTACCATCTAACTGCCCACTGGCCAAGGTTGTATCCTGATTGGCAATTCGGGCAGCATCAGCTAGTTGAAAGTTTCTGATCGTAATCCGTAGAGGAGCGTTAGCGTACGTTTCCGTGCTGGCCATTTCGATGTATTCCTGCCGGTAGCGTAACTGCAAACGGTTTACATACAAACCCTGTGGCCCATACTGCACGTAACCGGTTGAGTCAGCAGTCCAGTTCTGATAATTAAGCAACAGACCATTCTGAGCCAGTTGAATCCGATAATCCTGACCCAAGGCAGCCACCTGTCCTCGTAAGCCATACACATCCCGGTTAGAAGAATCCTTACTAATGGCCTCAAAATTCAGCTTATTGTTGGCAGCAGTACCATTTAGTCGGGTTAATCCAATATCGATACCTGAAGCCGTTATCGAGTTAATCTGCCCTCGAATAAACAATTCTCCCGGACGGGCCGTGGGTAACTGTTCGGCCACAGGAGCCAGCAAACGATCAATTGATGTTCCTAAATTATTCTTCGGAGGTGCAGCCACTCCATTGCGAATTGTTGTTGCCGCACCGGCGGACCTACCCGACGTAACGTTACCGTTCAGGACTTGGGCAAACCCACTGGCCGTACCGCGCAGCAACAGATTAGCATTGCGAACCACGGTACTTGTATCGTAAATAATAATGCCTGTTCGCAGCGTAGCGGCAAAGGTCGTGTCTTGCGTGTTATCTAAATAAGCAGCCAACCTCACTGTATCTAAGCGTGTCAGCGCTGGCACAAACGCCTTCAGCAGTGGATGCTGATACGCTTTGGCGTCAATTTTGAAATCGTAAGGAGGGGGTGTGCTACGATATGTCAGGCCAGGAATGGCGAAATAGCGGCTTATCTCCGAGGCTACAATGTCGTATAGTCGATCATAAGCAAACTGGCCATCCAGATTAATTTGGGCAAACGGCACCCGCGCCGTAATCTGTTTACGATTCTGATCAGCATTAGCCTTTACATACACCTCATCCAGGGGATACGACTGTCCGTTGTAACGAATCACAGCCCCATCGGTTGAGATAGTTCCAATCGGCTTGGCCGGGTCGGTGGAAGCCATGTCTAATACGATTTTGCCCCGCAGTTCGAGGGGCTGATCGTAGAGTTTGAGCTTTGATAAATTTAGCTGCCCAATATCAATTGTGCCAGTAATGCTTGGATAGGCTCCAGCTAAACCTACACGGGTATCTAGCTGCAAGCGGGCATTTGGATCGTCGCTCACACCTTTCACATTAAGCGTGCCCTTAGCCAATTGCCCCGAAGCTACTATGTTCTGATACCGGTAACCCAGCAGCGTAGCCTCATCTACATTTACCCGAAACGATGTGTTCATCGTATTTACGTCGATGCCAGTGCCATTCACTGTCGCAATAGCCGTAATTGTACCATATTGTTTCGGATCTTTCAACCATTTGTCGGCCTGAAAATTGGCCAGAGCCAGCGTCCCCGAATATGTTTGGCCTTTACCCGCCACAAAACCCTGAAGCCGACCGTCGAAGGTAGCGTTTCCCCAAGTAGTGGCTAATTTAGTTTGCAGGTTCAGATCATTGAGTAGTCCGCGCACCCGTCCTGACAGTTGAATTTGGGGCGGCACGGCGATCGCATCTGGAAAAGCACTTTTCGGAACAACATGCTGAATATCGGCTAGGCGGGTAGTGGCCTCAGCAATGGTCAGGTCAAGGCCAATACGATCGGGGTCAGTTACATTGGTAAGTCGGCCCCGAGCCCGGATTCGTGTTCCCGACAAAGCAGCAACGTCCAGCACGGGCAGGTTCAGAGCCGCCAGCGTTCCGTTGGCACGAGCGTTCATTCGAATTGTGGCCGTTTGGTTATCCTTGAGCGTTTCGGCTAGTTGCGGAGCCAGCAAGAGCACATCAGATAACGCCAGAACGCTCTGCCGAAGATTCACTGCAACACCCACACGATTTGCCTGTCGCGGATTACTCAACTGGGCAATCGAGTCATACTTCAGTACTACCTGATCGCGCAGCAGCGTTTTAGGCGTTTGAACCCAAAGTTTGGTGAGCGAAGTCATCTTGTCTGTGTACAACACATCCCCTTCGAGCCGCTGTACAATTAGACCACTTTTGTCACGCACCCGTGCCTGACGCAGTTTACCCGACATCTGCCGGGGATCATACCGAAGTTCCTCTCCAGTAAACGCCAGATCTTGAAGGTCAAGGTGTGCGTAATCGACTCCTTTTCTCAGTTTGGGCTGCGTCTGATCATCGTAGCGGATATTAGCTCCTGCCAGTACCAGCGACTTAACCCCAAAACGTTCGCTGTTAAAGAAAAAATAGTCTGTTTCCATCGCGAGTGACTGTAATTGCCCTGCGGTGGTCATTTTCTGTTCTTCTAATTGCACATCCCATCGGGCTCGGTTCAACTTCCATTTTCCCAATCCAATATCCAAAGTATCGGGCGATGGGGGCGAGTCTGGCGTGGGCAAGCCTTTGTAAATCCTGGCCTTTGTATCGAGACCATCAACGGTTAAATCACGCAAGCGATAACTGTTGTTGGCAATATCGGTCTTGTCAAAATTAGCTCGGAGGGTATCAACATAAGCGTTCACATCGGCGCCCGTCACATCGTCGCGGTATTTCACGCGAACGTCTTTAAACGAGATCGCTTTGAGATTTACATCCAACGGAGCCGTAGTTGTATCTAAAGGGGTCGCTTCAGGTTTAGGAGCACCCGGCGTGATAAAGGCATCGAGTATATAATTGAAATTAAACGCGGTATCGGGCAGCGTACGGGTGATATTCAGCCGGACTTTCTCCAGATCCACCTGATTGATTACTACCCGGTTGTCAAGCAGCCCCAACATATCCAGATCCACAAACAGTCGTTGACCCATCAAAAGGGTATCTCCTTTGGGAGTCTGGAAGAACACATCGTTCAGTTCAAGGTAATCGGGGATTTTATAGCTGATCCGCCCAATTCGAAAAGGCGATTTCAGTTTTTTAGCCAGGTAGTTATTAACCTGACTCGTTACGAATCGCTCACCGATTGGTGTGGTAGCGATAACCACAACAAAGCCAAGCACAAGAAGCACAATGGCCAAAAGGACGAGCAGTATGGTCGAAATCGCTTTTCTCACAAGTATTGGTACGGAATGGAACTGAAAAGAAAACGGCCAATTACCGTATTATGTTACGAATACGACTTAATGGGAATGATTCGTTGCTATAAGTCCGGTTTCTCTTCAAAAAGTCTAATTAATCCCAAACGCATTGGGGACCGCCATCTATTTAGCCCCTTCGTCCAGCGCCATAAAAATATCTACAATCAATTTTTGCTGGGGATGCCGACGGCTGAAGATAAGCGAGACCAAAATCGTCTGGTCTCCATGGGTAATCTGCTGATCGAATTTGGCTATGTCTAAATCGAAGTAAGCACCCATCGTAGCTTTATGGTAGAACCACCACCCAAACTTACGAAAACGCGCCCGTTCGCGCCCATCCGACGAGTCGCAAATGAAGATGAGGGCATGACGGTTCGGGCGAAAAAAATGCTCAAAAATGGTGGGAGCTGTACGGTTGTCAGCGGGCAGTCGGCCCCCACCGGGGTTATCGGCAACAGCAATCACCATTTCAAACACATCAACGTCAAGCCCCTGATATCCGTCAAAATAATCGGTTGAGGGCACGAACTTGATTTCGTAAATGACGTTAGTTTGCGTCGTAAAGAAGTACGAGTTAGTTGTTCCACCCGTAAACGTGTATTGATATGATTCAGTTAGTTCACCCTTTTCCATTAATTGCTTTCAACTTTGCCACGATGGCCTGTGTTTCCGGGTTGTTCCGGTAGTTATCGATCGTTTCGCGTTGAGCCTGCTTCTTCACTTCCAGCAATTTGCGAACAATTTCGATGCCGCGTAAGGGCTTGGTTGGTGTTTCCATTAGACTGCAGTTGTTTTTAAGCGAAGATACGGAAATGTTTTGTGTCAGGTGTAGTCATACCTGCTGTTATCGCTGATACTCACTTTGATTTACAAGGGGCTTTCCGTATCTTTGCACCTCAATTTTCGCGACGACCGTCACAATAATTAATTTCAGCGCAATGCCAACCATACAACAATTAGTACGTAAAGGCCGCGAGAAGCTGATTTTCAAGTCGAAATCACCAGCTTTGGATGCCTGCCCACAACGTCGGGGCGTGTGTACTCGTGTGTACACAACGACGCCGAAGAAGCCAAACTCGGCCCTTCGTAAAGTTGCCCGTGTTCGTTTATCGAACGGGAAAGAAGTGAATGCTTACATTCCGGGCGAAGGCCACAACCTCCAGGAGCACTCAATCGTGCTGATCCGGGGTGGCCGGGTAAAAGACCTTCCGGGTGTTCGTTACCACATTGTTCGGGGTGCCCTGGATACGGCTGGCGTAAGCGGTCGTTTGCAGAGTCGCTCTAAGTACGGTGCTAAGCGTCCGAAACCAGGTCAGGCTCCAGTAGCAGGCAAGGGGGGAAAAGGTGCACCGGTAAAAAAGAAGAAATAAAAACCAAGACTGCCCGTCGGTAACGACGGCAGAGTAAGATCCAGAATCTGAAGACACAATGAGAAAGTCAAAACCGCCCAAGCGGTACGTGTTACCCGATCCGAAATATAAGGAAGTATTGGTAACCAAATTCGTAAATAACCTCATGTATGAGGGCAAGAAGAGCATCGCGTATACAATTTTCTATGACGCGCTCGAAATCGTTAGCAAGCGTACCAACGATAACGGTATCGACGTATGGAAAAAAGCGTTGAACAACGTGATGCCTTCGGTCGAAGTTAAAAGCCGTCGTGTTGGTGGAGCAACCTTCCAGGTTCCCACCGAAGTACGGGCTGACCGTAAAGTATCGGTAGGCATGAAATGGCTGATTAAATATGCTCGTTCACGTGGTGAAAAAACCATGACCGATCGTTTGGCTGCTGAAATCGTGGCCGCAGCGAAAGGTGAAGGGGCAGCCGTGAAGAAGAAAGACGATACGCACCGCATGGCCGAAGCCAACAAGGCGTTCTCCCACTTCCGGTTCTAAAAAACCCAGTCGAAGCGAAATTGAAAAGCCCCGCCAAATTTTGGCGGGGCTTTTTTCGTAAATACCTCGCAGTTAAGGTGGTGCACACAGCGGTTCATCTGCATTTCAGCGTCATTCAGGCACAAAAATTTGATCTCGCCAGCAAGCAAAGGCCAATTTGTGATATGGGCATTATCTAAATAGCATACTCCAGAATGCTTTGATCAATCCAGGTAATCCAATAAGGCTGAACACCAGGCCAAAACCAGCCAGCACCATTGGAATTAGCCACTCATCTTTTCCTTCCATCAAAATCTGATCGGGTTTGTCTTGTCGGTACCACAGCCGAACGGTTTCGCCAACCTGAAACAGTACAGGGGCTGTATAGGTCGTCGAGTAATACACATGTGGTTGATTGTGGGTGTCAGTGTATTGTACAACAACGGCCAGCGCCGTACTTTGATTGGAGGTTGACTGCCATTTTTTATGATGATCGATTACCAATCCCGTGGTTTCAACGCCGTCGGCTTTCAGGGTTCGATTTCTACTCCACATCGTGTAAGCAATGCACGAGCAGACAATACCTACCGTAGCAAACACGCCTAAAAAAATGAGCCAAAGTTTGTCGCCGAGCTCCATGTTTTATTTGTAGTTTTAGTGATATTCCAAAACTAACAAGATGCTCAGCTACACATCAATAATTTATAATCGACTGACACAGAATACCCCTTGAACTGGTCAGGAATCTTAACGAACCGTTTTTTTTATCTATAGTCCAATTGATTGAACTTCCACAAGTTCATTGATTCACTCAAGAAGATTCACCGACGGCTCATCTGCTCTTACTTACGGTTCATAGCATAGCGTGCGTCATTTGTGTTCTTATTTTTTCCTGTACCTTCCCGCTAACTCACCTTTGAGTAGCCAACCTCGACATGAGTTGGTGCTTCTTACAAACACGGTGATGAAACTATATTTTTGGCACCTCCTTGGCGTCGGGCTGACGATTACCTCATGGGCAGTCATCCGATTGGGCAATTGGTTATTACCCAAAACCTGGGATTCAGCCCCATTTTATCTGGGCCTACTAGTTTATCTGGTAGCATTTGGGGTGCTGGGGTGGGGAGTAGCCCGGGTTGTCTGGCTAATTGTTCAGGGCCAGCTATCGTGGAGTAAAAGTCTACTCGTGGTGGGAGTCACGTTGATACAAGGCACAGCCACCCTGTTTTTCTTTCTTATTCTATTAGTCGAAGGGTTTAGGAAAGAGGGTGAATAGTTGAGCCATTAGAAGATACAACAGAAGCGGGATAGCTAGCTCTGGACCCACGTCAGAACCAGATATGGACTTACCGCAGGCTATTTCCCGTTAAGAATAAAGAGAAACACAATGAATAGGAAAGCTGCAACAACAAAGGCAACCAGACCTGCCGGGATTATTGCCAGCACCCTGTCCACACCTAGTCGACCGCTGCGGTAAAACAGATAGCTAACCGGGAGCCTTACCACATAGATCATTAATACGCCCGACCAGCTTGTAATTAGTTCGAGGTATTGCTTGTCGGCAAACGAAGGAAACGTTAGCATCATCGCGAGTTCAACTAAGACTAACGCTATGATTAATGCATTGATAACCCAGCAAATTCGAAGGAGTAACACAAGAGTTGTTCGTTTATAGTCACAGTTGAATCCTACTTGCCCTGAAACGGATTGCCACCATAGCCCAAATCGTTTTTAACAAATTAGGAATACCAACCAGGCAGAGCAACCCACCTATCGTTCCCAAAATTGCAACAATCAGCCACTCTTCGAACCCTTCGAGCAATATATGCTGTGGGTCGTCTTCCAGATACCACAGTTTTACTTGTTCACCAACGTCAAACCGAGGGGGTGACGAATAAAAATCTGAAGCCACCGTTTGGGTCTGCTGATGCACATCAACAAACTGGACTACCGGAGCAACTGTATTGGAAGAGCGATTGCGG
Source organism: Flavobacterium sp. SUN052 (assembly GCF_028867935.1). GTDB lineage: Bacteria > Bacteroidota > Bacteroidia > Flavobacteriales > Flavobacteriaceae > Flavobacterium. The sequence goes on along the minus strand of NZ_JAPQNS010000016.1, from coordinate 22,551 downwards.
CTACGGCTTTTGCTATAATGAGTCTGGCTACGGTAACCGACCACAGTGCCCGAGGTGGCAATACCCTTTGTTTTGAGTTGGTGATTTCCTTCCCATACATGGAAGGCAACGGCGGTGAGTAAAATACCCAACAGCGACATTCCTCCAAAAAAGAGGAGCGCTGGTTTGAAATTAGACATGACATTAAGGAAGTCTAGGTGAGCTTTAGTGATTGACAACTCAAACCTACAAGAAGCCTTCTCCTCTCGCCAACTATACTCAACCGACCAGTATAAAAGAGAACATGAATGACGCAGAAGTGGCAATGAGTGTCACTTCTGCGTCATTTCAAAATAGTGTCCAGGCCAAGCGCATCGAGCAACTCGAGAAGCGATAACATAATGCCTTCATTGACTTAATATCAGCCGTGCGTTGGTACCATACGTCAGTTTTTGCCCCGAGTCGAACTCTACTTTCAGCGCGTGTGCCTGTAAATTGGCAGGCACCACGATATTGTGCTTCACCTGAACATGATCCGTACTGATTGGAACCCGATTGCACGACCAAACCGTAGGGTCGTCCCAGTTACCAGCTTTAACGCTGAATAATGGACCCGAACAGACCTGGACCACAAAAACATCCTGAATACACTGCTTACTATCTTTCACAACAAATGTCTGGCTCGTTGTTGGCGAAACCACTACGGTTCGCGATGAACCAGTGAACGATGTTGGTCCAGGACTACTCCATACATAGTCGCTGATAAACGATGCCGTAAGCGTGGCTGACTGTCCCGCCGTAAGCGTCAGATTCTGTACAATGTCTACGTCTTTCATAATCGTAAACTGATCAGTAATCGAGAAAGAGCTTGTCGGGGTGGTTTGCAGAAATCGGGCGTCGAACCGGTTATCTTCTACTTCCATATAAAATGACCCGCCTTTGCCTTTCAACGAATAATCCGTTGCCATCACCGTATGAATGGTAGCAGGGAGCACAGGTGTTAGAGCTCCCGCAGACCCAGCCACTACGTACACAGTTCCTTGTTTCTTTTTCTCCGATGTGTTTTTATACGCACAGGAATTGGAAGTACCGTCATACTTACCCGAGCTTTCATCACCCGGAAACCGATAATTACTGAGCGTGTTAGCGGCAGGCATTGGTCCATACTGGTCGTGAATTGGATACGAACGTTCGTATCCATGACTATGGCCTGTTAGTACCAGATCAACGCCAAAGCGTTCCAGAATAGGGTTTATATTGCTACGAATGGCAATTAGACCTCCTTCCACATCGGAGTCGTGCCCCCCCTTTGAATAAGGCGGAAAGTGTAAATAGACGATCTTCCACTTTTGGGTTGTGGCTGCCAGATCGGCCTTCAGCCACTGTGCCTGGGGGTGATTCAGCGAGTCTTCATAAAACCGTTTTTCGGTACCGCCCACGTTGCGGGTTCCGTAGCCGTCGAGCATCACAAAGTGGACAGGGCCGTAATCAAATGAATACCATTCTTCGGTATTCGTTGTAGTGTTTGTAGGCAGACTAAAAATCGAAAAATAGGCCACGTTAGGATTACCTACTCCATGTACGGCAGCATCAGATGAGCTATTGTTATAATCGTGATTACCCGGCACAGCATACAGCATAGTGTTCTTCAAGAGGTTATCTTTGTACGGATTAAAGAAATTCACCTGAAACTGATCGTCGGCTCCATCATAGGAATTGTCGCCAATAAGCATCCAGAGATCGGTAAGCGTGGTTCCCCGGTACGCCAGAAATCCATCGCGCACTTTAGTCTGATTGTTATCGACAAAGTTGTTACCGCAGTCCCCAAATGATGCAATCCTGATTTTGCGTTTGGTATCAGTCGGTGGAGCAGTCAGAAAATAGTTATTTATTCCCTGCTCCAGTATTGTAGTATTGGTCCCCACGGAATAAAAATATTGCTGATCGGGCGTCAGATTGGTTAGTCGGAGTTCGTGCTCGGTAGTACTGGCAGTTTCGCTAACCGTCCCTGTCAAACTACTCACTGATAGGCCATACGTTACCCGACCTATGGTTGGCACATCGGTGCGCCAGCGAACAGTGATCGCCGTTTGCGATCCCAATTGCAGATACGGCCCCCGAGTGATAATAGCATTGGGCAAATTCTTTGAAATGACGGTGTTACTAAAACCCACGTCGCTTTTCCAGCTAGAGTCAGGTGCGCTTACATCAACCAGACGACGCAAGGTGGCACCACTGGTGATCGCTGTGGTTGAGGTTTGAGCTCCCGACAACAAAGCCATCAGACACAGTAGGATTAGCAGTTGAATCGTTCTCATTGTTCAGAGGCTATAGGGGTCTTGCACGATCTACTACGAATCTACTACATAGTATTAATCATTCCATAGTTAATGAATAGGCTATCTATGAAAATTACTAAAAGAGTATCCCTCAACACAAACGGGGTGCCCCAGCTATACAAGCCAGACCACCCCGTTCGTGGTAAAAACCAATGTGATTACAGAAACCTATCCGTACGGACAAGCTCAATCCGATCTACCTGAATGGCTAAAGCTAGCTTATCGGCTTGCCATTAATTTCGATTTGGGGGTGAAGCGTTCTACCGTGTTCTTCACAGGCTTTACAGATTGCAAATACGTGTAAATCGCGCCTAAATCGCCTTCTGACATGCCGCCATACATGGTCCAGGGCATTACCGAGTTAAATTCGTCGTCGCCAACGGTCGGATGAGTGTAATCAGCGTGGGTATAGGCTTTAAAACGCGCAATAAAGGCCGCCTTTGTCATTGCTTTTATCCCGGTTTGATCTGGCGTGATGTTCATGGCCCGTACAGTACCAGTTGGTAAGGCAAATTCGCGGCCACCGGCGAAATCCATACCGGGCAGGGGCTGCGCCTTATCATCAACGGGTGTATGGCAGTCTGAACAGGCTGAAATAGTTACCAGGTATTTGCCATAAGCTAACTCGTCAGCTGGGTCAGGCCGCTTTCCACCTTCCGTTTTGGTGGGAATGGTGTTCAGAATAAGATTCATGGGAAAGTCAGGTACCGAAGCTGGTACTGTATGCTCAATAGGAGCCAGCGAACGCACGTAAGCAATAATAGCCTGTACGTCCTGAGGGTCCATCTTGGCATATCCCATATAAGGCATTACCGGAAACAGGGCCCGCCCATCCCGGCTCACGCCCGTTGTGATGGTGCGGTATATTTCACCATCCGTCCAGTTTTTCAGGCGGGCCGGAGTGATATTAGGTGCATAAAAATCACCGGGGAAACCCATTCCCCGCGAAAAGTGCTCTCCTCCTTTTCCATCCGTACCGGCCACCATCGGACCAGCCACTTTAGTCCAGTCGCGAGTAGAATGGCAGTCCATACACAAGGCTACATGATTGGCAAGGTATTTACCATGAGCAATTTGGGCAGAATCAGCCCGAATTGTGAGTTCAGGCGGGGGGCCAACATTCGGCAGCGCCAGTTTCACATAGGCCAGTGCAGCCCCTGCCAATAAGATGACTACCCCCAGCAATAAAGCCACAATACGTCCAATTTTTTTCATGAGTTTCCGGTCAAAGCGTGTTTGATCAGCAACTTATAAAAAAAATGAACGTATCGATTTAGAGGCAAGCAATTGTTGAGTATGCGGTAGGGATTTGTTCTAAGCCGCTAGCCGCCCCGCAGAATCATCACCTACGCCAAACATCGGTTCAATGATCGTCTGCATCCGCTCGCGCAGGAAGCCCTCCTGCAAATAGGTTGGCAATTTGGCCACTAACTGCCGGAAACCATCCAGACCCAACGCCTTGGCAATGTAAGCTTCATGAACAGCGTTGGCATGCGACACAATGTTTACCAAGCTCTGATGAAATAACCGTACGTCAATCTCTGAGTCGACAAACCGCTCAATCTCGCGGTTATTAGACGATATACGCAGCCGGCTCAACATGTCGAAATACGTGGTATACCCAATTTGTTTGGCCAGCAACTTGTATTGCTCAGGGCCAAATTTCTGTAACACCTCACCCGTCCGCTGGCTCCGAAGTGCCGTTTTAGGGTTATTCTGAATGGCATTCCGTAGCGCTTTTATCCGTTGATCGCGAGTTGTTTTTAAAAACTGTCCCAACTCGGCTTGAGCAGCACCCGCCCGCGATGGCAAACCCAGATCAGCCTTCACGTTTCGGGTAGCCATTGGCAAACGACGGATACTATAATTGTTGATTGGCCCTAACGCATAATAGCCAATAGAAGCCGGGTAATATCCCCGTACCACCATATTACCGATCCGCTTACGAATCAGTTCTTCGTTACTTACATTGATTCCCTGAATAGCCAGAAACGCACGGGCACTAAATAGTACACTGTAATAGGCCTGTGGAAATGTCCAGTGCAATGAGCTTTGTAAATATTGCTCGTCGTTTACAACCGGTGTAATTCGAAGCGCATACTCAGCACTCCAGCTATTCAACAGCAATTTTTCGAGCGCTTTACGGCCCTCTTCGGACACCCCACCTTTGAAGTCCTTAAAGATTGGAAAGCGAGCCAAATCTTCAAGGTCATTCTGATGTTGAATGTGGTAATCCATTGCAAAAAAATGATTCAAAAACACCTGCGCCGGAATAGATTTACGCCAGTTTTCATCTAGCGGCAATCCACTTGACGAACCGTCAGCAACGGGCATGTTGGCCGCAGGTTGGGTCGTCAAAAACGTTGTCTGATTGTTCATTGTAGTTGTTGTCGAGTTGTTCATTTACCTTCTACTCTACTAACAAAATCGCATTTATAGACGTTCCATTTTTGTCTTCAAAAATATAATTATAAAACACTGTAAATCAGTATATTATGCTCCAAAAATAGCCCTCTAAAAACACACTCTAATACGACTTTAAATTAAGCATTTTAGGCGACTTTTCAAACTATTTGCCCGGCTGATCCCGTTGTCTATTTTATGATGACTCGCTTGATTTCTGGTGCATTTCTATCTGTCTTTTTGGCTGTTCTATCAACAGCCGTATGGGCGCAAAATACCCCACCCTCAAGCGCAGTATTGGAAGGAACCGTGGTGAACGACCGTACGCGTTTGCCCATTGCCGGAGCCACCGTACAGGCTAGCCCACTGCCAGGGAGGGTAGCCACGGCAACCAGCCGAACAAATGCCGATGGTTCATTCACTCTTCGACTAGATCCAACCAAAACCTACTCGATTATTACCAGAGCTGATGGGTACAAAGACCTCGAAGAGAAGCTCGCCTTTTCCGATCAACGCGCCGACCGAATCTATGGCAAGCAGATTCGTTTGGAGCCCGGAAACGCGCCAAAAACCGTTATGCCAGTGGTATTGCCTACCATTCAGTTTGCTGCCCGCCGATCTGATTTGTCGTCGGCTGCCATCGCTACTTTGCGAGAGGTAGCCGCGCTGCTCGAAGCACATCCGACGGTTCGCATCGAAGCTGCCGGACACACCGATACCATTGGCGATATCAGGTTAAATCAGTTGCTCGCCAGTGATCGCGCTGAAGCCGTCAGAACGTTTTTAGAACAATTGGGAATTAGTAGAGCCCGCATCGACGTACGGAGTTATGGTGGAGTCAAACCCCTCCCGGGGCCACTCTCCCCCGAAAGGAGGGCCAGAAATAAACGTGTTGAGTTGCTGGTGTTACCGTCTTCCCAGCCATAAACCAGCCAGCACCAGAGCTGTGCCAGCTACGGTAAAACCCGTGATAGGTTCGCCCATGAGCAGGGCAGAATAGGCAAACCCAAAAATAGGGCACAAAAACAGCCACAGTGAAGCTCGGACCGCATCTTGCCGAACGAGATAAAACCACAGTTGCAAGGCTATGACCGACACCGGAACCACTAGCCAGAACACCGCACCCCAGAACGTAGTACCGAATTGCTCCGGCCTAAATTCGGCCATAGAAAGTGTGATGGGCAGTAACAGAATTCCGCCCAGAAAAACCTGCCAGCCATTGATAACTAAGGGAGGCAGTCTCCACTCGAAATGAGCGTAATAAACAGTAGCCGCTGATATAGACAGCATACTGCCCAGCATAATCAGCAATCCCCGAACGGTCGTGTGGGCATCGCCCAGCAGCGGGTAGGTGGCCACGCACACGCCCGCCAATCCCAGCGTTATGCCTGCCCCCTCTTGCCAGCGTAAAGGCCGCCGAAGCCAGATGGCCGACATCAGGCTAATAAACAGCGGATTAGTAGCTGTACTTAAACTGCCAATCCCCGCTGAAACTTCTTTCATGGCCAGTACAAACAACCCCAAATAAATGGTGGTGTTGAGCAATGCGAAAATGGTGAGCCGTTGCCATTCCACGCCTTTAGGAAGTGGGTTATTCTTTTTCACCACGTAGGCAAACAGCAACATCCCGCTCCCGGCAATCAGAAACCGAATAGTTGCCAGCCAGAGCGGATGCGCCGACTCAACCCCAAACTTGGTTGCCACCGAAGCCGACGCCCAAAGAGCCGCAAACAGAATACCGAGCCACGCCGGACTTGATGAAGTTGAAGAAGTTCTCATTTATACTTCTTCGATAAGAAAGCTTTTAGGCAATTCTTGTACAGCATCTGATGACCTCATCATCATTGTGTAAGCACTCTTTTTCGACAGTAACCCTCTGAGAATCTTCTCAAATTTCACTTCTTTATCACGGTCTCCATCAAGAAGTGCTTTTTGCCATTTGGTTATAGCTTCAAGCACTTTCACATATTTCTTATGAATTGCCGAACGGAGTTCAATTGTTTTTCTTCTGTGGTTCTCTGTACTTCCATTGTGTATTTTACGCAAGAGCAATGCTGTATTTTTAGCTTTAGTATTTAGAGGGTCGCGAGCCTCGAAGTCGATGACCTGTCCATCATAATCCATTACATAGATGATCTCTGTTTCCACATCATCAGCAGGATCACAAGGGTCTAAATAACCGCCAACAGGAGTATTGTCTGGCTTTAGCAAATTAGCATCGTGGTCTGCAGGATACAGATTTTCCCAAGCGTATTTTAGATCAGGCCGCTCATTCCGTGGTAAAAAATGCTCCACGTCCATTGACCAAGAATTTATAAACGGCTTTTCAGTCATGTAGCACTTACTAAAAAAGCAACTATCAAAAGCGTCAAATAAGTCTGCACTTCGGTATGACTTACTACATTCAGGCTTAGGTAAAGTCTGCTGATCAACTGGCAATTGCTGATCTAGCTTGTAAAGAGATAAATCATCTAAATACTGCCTTATAGGACTATCGTTCAGGGATTCAGGCGCGTTTTTACTTCGTTCTACATTAATCATGAAGCAGCAGACTTATTCGTTTTCTATGATTAATGACTCTAACTCAACCATAAAGCTCGGAGAAAGATAATCCTCATTTTCGCCTACAATTTTCTGTATCTCAGCCTTAATTTTTGGCTGGTCATTTTTATAGTTACTTAAAATCTCTTTAACCTTCTTAAATATATCATCGGCGATGCCAGAATATTCGTTATTTAGACCGAAATGTCTCATCATCAGCTCAGAATAGCTCCTGCCTACTACCTCATCCGAACGAACCTCTTTTGTTGTCAAATCAAAAATGGTAGCGTTCTTGATGCTGGCTATAACCGCAGGGGAATGCGTGGCTGCAATGAATTGAACATTAGGAAAAAGTGTCGTCAATAAAGGCAAAACTTGCTCCTGCAACTGTAAATGAAGGTGCGTTTCAGGTTCGTCAATCAGGACAATACCACAAGGATTGTACGAGAAATCTCCAACTTGCTTGCGAATCAAGTCAACCCTGGTTAACAGGTCCATAAGAATGCTCAACAACGCCGAAAAGCCTTCCGAGAGAGTATCGAAAGTTACTCGTCGTCCATCGGATAACTTAAGATAAAACTCGTAGTTACTTCTGACGAACTCAATCTCCATAGCTCCATCATCAAACATGCTACGGAATGTGTCCTCAAGGTTCTTAAAGAACAAACTAACATGCTCAATTTGATCGGTTTGGCGCTCAATCTGGCTAAAGGCTTGCTCAACCTTTTGATTAACTAAATACTGTTTGAATTTGCGTATAAAGAACTGGGTTGAATCAGCAGTATTCAACTTGTCTGTAAATTCTGTCAGCTTTGATGGAGCATCTACTTTATCTACTCCGCTAGTCCGCTTTGCAGGAAAATAAGAATAGAGTAAACTGTTTTTTTTCTGCTCCCAAATGCTACTTGGTTCTTGGACAGTTATTATTTCTAACCGTCCATATTTGGCGACCTCTTTTCCCCACATCAGTACATATTCATCCTGTTCCCCGTGCGTTATGGATCTATGTTGAATATTTTGCTTTAACTGACTTACATGCTGTGAAAGTTTGCGTTCCGAAGTCATCGGTTGAGAACCACTACGCCAAGCTATAAAATAATCATTCAAGCTATTCAAAATCGTACTCTTCCCCGACCCATTCTTCCCTGTCAGAATCAAATGACTAAACGGCTTCTCCGACTTATAGTCGAAGAGCGGAATGTCAAAATTCTGATACGTATAGCAGTCGTTGACGTGAATAGACGTGATGTAGGGGAATTCTTCCGGCGTAACCATAGATAATCGCTTTTCACAAAAATACCCAAAAAATCCGCGCTAATCCGCTGTATCTGCGTCATCCTCGTTCCAATTCGATCAGAACCCAATCTTACCACGCCCTCCGTGTGCCTTACGCGCAACAACTATATCACCGTTCGCTTTCGACTCGGCCCACGTTTTCATCTCGGCCAGTTCTTTCTCGAAACCGCCCGACAGGATCGGGAACCGCATCCAGGTGCGTGGATCAAGGCTGTAATCATCGAGATGGAAGGAAGGGGCATACCGCTCCCGCTTCCACTGATTACGACTCCAGAGCCTGAAAAACCGATCAACCCAAAGCAGCAACTTTTCCTGGCTATGCGTCTCACCATAGCGCGGCATAATTGCCTTTAACACCTCAACAGGAGGCTGCTTATCGCGGATGGCTAGTTGCTCAATCGTGTTCAGCACATCGTAAGGCATTAGATCGTCTTCATCGGTTTGTTTTTTGTCCAGCGGACGGAGTTCTGCGGTCGGCTGAAGGGTGTTCACGCGGTGCAAGCCAGTCAATTTTATGGCCGTTTCGGGCGAAGGAGTCGACGCGATATTCAAGCCCACGTTTTCGAGCCAGCGAAGCCAGCCGCGCAGAAAGTGCTTGTCGATGCCCGTAATCGGCGAAATACTGCCCGCTGTGTCGCCATCCATTGTAGCATACCCTACAGCGGCCTCCGACCGATTCGATGTACTTAGCAGAAGTGCATTGTTGATATTGGCCAACATCCAGATACTTGGAGCCCGTACCCGCGCCTGTATATTCTGCAAGGCTAGGTCATCGGTTTCCCACGATAGTTTACGGCCCAATTGCCCCTCAATCAGACCTCGGTACGTATCTACAAGTCCATTGATGTCAATGTTCAGAAACTTCGCCCCAATACTTTCGGCTAGTTCTTTGGCGGAGTTGTACGTGTCGTCCGACGAATTTTGGGTACCCTGATACATAGTCGTTAACAGGTGCCCCACCATTTCCTCAGCAGATTGGCAGTCCTGAACCTCTTTGATATAACTCAGTTTCTGCTTCACTCCATCGATTCCGATGTTTTCTACCGCCATCCGAATCATCAGGAACACGGTAGCCGCTATAGCCGAAGAATCGGCCCCGCCCGACAAGCTCAGCACATACCCCTGCGACCGGCTTTTACGCAAATAATCGAATAAACCCAGTGCTACAGCCCGCGCAAACTCCTCTTCGCGGATATAGCCACCCCGCTCCCACGACTCCAATACGGGCTCGTAGGGTTTCACTGGCGCTGCTTCTGGCCAGTCGAACCGATCAGTAACGCGCAGATTCGGGTAAGCAAGAGCCAGGTTCCCCCGGTTCTGCACCTGGTTCAGGCGGGTCAGCTCAATATCGACCACGGCCGAAACAATATGGAACTCTTCGTAACTCAAGCGCGGACCTGACACCAACAACGAGCCGTTGGAAGCCACCATCGCATCACCGTCATAAATAGCGCGCCCGGCTTCATTACCCAGCAGGTTCGTGTAAATGTAACTGACTCCAAATGAGCGCGACGCATCGACAACCAATCGCTCTCGCGTAACCGATTTATTAAACGAAAAATGACTAGCTGACGGATTCAGAATTATATCGATCCCTCGTTCGAACAACGACCGACCGGGCCGATTGGCAATCCAGGCATCTTCGCAGATTTCGAACCCAATTCGGATCCCCGACAGATCGAACACCAGATCGCCAAACGGATACGTAAATTCTCCACCATGTGAAGAGCTTGACAGTTTGATTTCGTCTCGCACAAAGGCCGACCAAGGTTGAAACCAGCGGGGTTCGTAATGAATACCGTTTTGGGGCAGATACTGCTTGACCGCAAAACCCATAATCCGTTTGTTGGCAATCAGACAGGCCGTATTATATGTCCGGTTATTATGCCGCAATGGCAACCCAACCGATACGACTATGTCTGCTGTATGCATCACAATATCGAGCAACGATGCAATCGACTGGTCAATCGTGTTCTGGGCGAAAAACATATCATCGCAATTGTAGCCCGAAATACAGAGTTCGGGTAACACCAGCAAACCAACGCCCTGTTGTCGGGCTGCGTCGATCGCATTGATGATATTTTGTCGATTGTGATCCCAGGCAAGCGGGGTCTGATTCAATACGCCGGCAGCAACCTTGAGTAATTTCATTGATTAATGGTGAAAAACAAACGAATGACCAATTGGGTTTGACCAGCGTTTTAGCATACTGCCAAACTGAAGGCTTACCAATGCATGTTGTATTAAAGTAACAAAGATCCCCTAAAAATAGGTTTAAAGAAATCGCACTTCGATGTACCTATTGGCTATGGTCAGGATACTTGAACACTTATTTAAGAAAATAATTGTTTCCTAATGTTAGTCTATTGACCAAATCCCCAAAAAGGGGTCATAACTACTAGACTATCAATAGTTTAAAATTAAAGCCGCCTAGTCATTCTGGTCAATATATGCTTGATTTCACCTTTGTTTATTGTACCATTCAATCAATATCAGCTATATTGCCCACCTTATCTGATTTTTTTATTGGCGTTAAACAATTTTTGAGTGAAATTGGTCTGATAATTGTGAGGGGGCTGTTATCACACCCTTCTGCCCAACTCGTTTATATTACCATTCTCTAATTCTTTTATGCAGAAGTTAAGCCTAAACCAGACGCTTCAACAAAAACTGTCTCCTCAACAGATTCAGTTCATCAAGTTGTTGCAAATTCCTACGGCTGAACTGGACACACGCATCGAAGAAGAACTTGAAATCAATCCGGCTCTTGAAGAAGGAGCTGAAGATTACGACGAGCCTTCTAATGATGACCCTTTCGATGATGAGTACAGCGAGGATATCCGTTCACGAGATGACGACCTTGACCTGGATGGTTATCTAGGCAATGATGATTATAATGGCTACAAAATGCAGGGCGATGGCAATTATGCCGAAGAGGAGCGGGAATCGCCCTTAGCCAGCAGTTCGAGCCTTATGGACTCGCTCATGCAACAGTTTGGCTATCTCCGCTTGTCCGAAGAACAGCGTGTCATTGGCCTTCAGCTTATCGGCAGCATCGAAAGCGATGGCTATATACGCCGATCCATGCAGGCGATTGTCAATGATCTTGCTTTCTCTCAGGGCGTTTTCACCGATGCTGCCGAATTAGAGGAAGTTCTTGCGCGCATTCAAACATTCGACCCTCCGGGAATTGCCGCCCGTAGTCTACAGGAGTGCCTGGTTTTGCAACTAAAACGCAAAGATCAAGCTGATCCTTACGTTCTGCTGGCTATCAAAATCATTGAGGAGTTCTTTGAGGAATTCTCGAAAAAACACTTCGAGAAGATTCAGCGACGGCTTAACATTTCTGATGAGTCGTTGAAACAGGTCGTTAACATCATTACCAAGTTGAATCCAAAGCCCGGCTCTGTAGAAGGTGGAGACGGAACAGCGCAGTACTTAATTCCTGACTTTATTCTGACCAATAACGGCGGGAAATTAGAATTGACCTTAAACTCGAAAAACGCCCCTGAACTAAAAATCAGCCGATCGTTTGCCGAGATGCTGGATACCTACGACAAAAGCACTAAAAATAATAAAGCCCTTAAAGAAACAGTTACTTTTGTTAAGCAGCGACTCGACGCAGCCAAGTGGTTTATCGATGCCATCAAACAGCGGCAACAAACGCTGTTGAAAACAATGAACGCCATTGTCAAATTCCAGTTTGACTTCTTTCTGACCGGCGACGAATCAAAGCTTCGGCCCATGATCCTGAAAGACATTGCATCTATCATCGATATGGACGTGTCAACGGTGTCGCGGGTAGCCAACAGTAAATCTGTTCAGACAGAGTTTGGCATTTATCCGCTTAAGTATTTCTTCTCGGAGGGGATTTCAACTGATTCAGGCGAGGATGTTAGCAGCCGCGAGGTGAAGAACATTTTGAAAGACCTAATCGACAACGAACCCAAGCTAAACCCACTCTCCGACGATAAGCTCGAAAAAATGCTTAACGATCGTGGTTATAACATTGCGCGCCGGACAGTGGCCAAATACCGTGAACAACTAAACATTCCTGTTGCCCGTTTGCGTAAGCAATTGTAGTTCCCAAACGAATTGAACCGTTTTTGGCCGTAAATTCGTTTGCTGAATTATACTTTGCTTTAAAATCGTGACTGACAAACTGGCGCGTGCGCTTTCTATACTTTTTCATCCACTACTAATGCCGACCTTGTTGTTCGGCATCCTCTTTTTTCAAGCACCCGGCGTGTTAGGGCTTGATGCCTTTCCGGCGGGTTTCCGTGGTAGTCTGCTTGTTTTGATCACAGTGGGCACTTTCGGAATCCCTTCAATCCTGATTTATTACTTGTTCCGAAGCGGCTACATCCCCAGCCTTTACTTAGATAATCGACTCGACCGCCGATTACCTTATTTTCTTACTGGCATTATTTATTCGGTGCTTACATTCCTGTTTGCTACCCGAATGCAGCTTGTTTCCGAAACCTCGCCAGAAATTTCCGTTATACTTGGCAGTATTACCATCTCTATTTTACTGGTTGGGATCATTTCATTGTATTGGAAGATAAGCGCCCACAGTGTCGGCATTGGTGGCGTTCTTGGCTCGCTAATTTCCATAACCGTAAAATTTGGCGAAACGGATTTAATCTTTGTTTTGGCGCTCCTCACCGGACTCGCTGGACTCGTTATGAGTGCCCGACTACATCTGAACGCCCACACCTTAGCTCAAGTTAACGTTGGCCTTTTAATGGGCTTAATGGTTAGTGTTCTGGCCGTTTCCTTATTGATTTAGGAGCCGTAATAAAGCAACATAACCGGTTTGCTTTTTTTATTAGCGCAAAACCTGTATGCTTGCATACTACTAGTGAAACAGCAACAGGTCATGTACGACAATATCCTTTACGAGATCGACGGCGGTATTTGCCGCATTACCCTCAATCGTCCTCAGGTTTACAATGCGCTTAGCGCGGCACTCATAAAGGACATCACAGCCGCTGTTGAGCAAGCCGGGGTCGATGAGCAAATTAGAGTTGTCGTGATTACGGGAGCAGGCGATAAAGCATTTTGTTCAGGGGCCGACTTAAAAGATGGCCTTAGCCAGGCAACAAATGGGCAACTTTCTCTGGGTAAATCATTGAGGGAGGGTTATCACCCGATGATTATGGCTATTCGCAACATCGAGAAACCTGTTATTGCGCGTGTGAATGGAGTGGCAGCGGGCGCGGGCTGTTCTTTGGCTCTAGCCTGTGACGTAATCATTGCCGCCGACGAAGCTTATTTCAGCCAGATATTTGTCAACATAGGTTTGATGCCCGATGCAGGGTCAACGTTCTTTCTGCCGCGTTTGGTAGGTTCATTGAAGGCATTCGAGTTGTGTAGCACTGGCAGAAGGGTATATGGCCCCGAAGCAATGACTCTTGGATTAGTTAGTCAATCCGTGCCAGCTTCAGCATTAGATGAGGCAGTCAATCAAAAAGTAGCTACTTACGTTACAGCTCCTACAAGAGCTATCGGTACAATGAAAAAAGTGCTCAATCAGTCGCTATATAGTAGTTTGGAGCACCAACTAGAGCAAGAAGCTGATAGTCAGGATTTTCTTGGTAAGTCAACTGATGCACTGGAAGGCATTGGCGCCTTTCTGATGAAACGAAAGGCAAATTTTACGGGTAAGTGAGATTTTTTTTGCCCAAAATTGGGATTTCAAACGATTATACCTACTTTTGCAGTCCCAACACGGAGCAATGTGTTATGCATTCGTAGCTCAATTGGATAGAGCACCTGACTACGGATCAGGAGGTTTGGGGTTCGAATCCCTACGAGTGCACAAAGTAGTTTATACAAACCCCTTTCTGACGACCGTCAATAAGGGGTTTTTCGTTTATATTCAGTACGTTATAGTTTTATCTACCGTCTGTTTAGATTCGTTTGACTTCTTTATTATCCGCCCATTGTGATACAGTTTTGATACAGGAAAATCGCTAAAAGTGTCCGTTTATGTTTGTGCCCAATCATAGTTGATGGATCAGCTGTTGGCTAAGCTTGATTCGCTTCAAAGCCATCTTCAGCAAGGTGATGTACGTCTCAAAACAAAGGAACAATTCGGGAGTAATTCTGTAGACTATTGGATGGGCCAGCCGTTTCCACAGGTCGGCCAGTACGGGGCGTACATCGTTCTTGTTTACCCTACACAAAAAGGCCAGGGTTAAAGTGCTGATTGTAAGTCATCAGGGAAGTGAACGGTAAAGGCGTGTAACTGGGCTGACGCATCGTAAGCATAGTCTACGCGCATACCATAGCGTTCGGCGATTTGACGGACCAGGGCCAACCCCAACCCCGTCGATTCAGGACGGGACGGATTTTTTACGAAACGCTCAAAAAGTTGTTCGGATGGAAAGGGTAACGGTAAACCTACATTGACGGTTTTGAAATAAGTGTTCGTCAGTACCATCTGTGTGTGTGTGTTGGGCAGGCCGTGCGTAATCGCATTCTTCATGAGATTACTGAACAACACTTCTGCCAGATTCGGATGCATCGCCTGGCTAATGTCCGGTGCTACCTGAGCGTCCCAGCTTAGTTGCCGATGCTGGGCGTAGGATTCGAAGCTATGCCGCAGCTTATTAACCAGCTGACTGAGATTGATGGGTTGTTGATCGGCAAATTGATTGTTCTCGATCTTGGTCAACAACAGCAAACTTTTATTCAGATGGGTCAGTCGCCGGATCGATGCCTGGGCCCCTTCCATGGCCTGAACCTGCTCTTGAGTGAGTGGTTCCGTAGCCAGTAGCTGATCCAGTTGCGTTGTGGCGATGGCCAGCGGAGTCTGCATCTCATGGGCTGCGTGGTCGGTAAACTCCTTTTGGGCGATGTACTGCTGATGCAGCGTCCGGCTCATGTCGTTGAGAGCCAGTCCCAGTTGACTGAATTCGGTGATGGTGCTGGTAGAAAACGTAGTGGGTGTGCGGACATCGAGCCGGTAAAGTCGGAGCTGGTCGATAAGCTGATAAAAAGGTCGCCAGAGCCGACTGGATACCCAGCTGTTTAGTACTAGCAGCAACGCCAGGAGTCCCAGGAAGCCTATGATAATGCCGACAGACAGCAACTGAGTGATTTCGAAAAATTCTCCCATCGCCTGCTTCACGACGACCAGATAGTTGTGGCCCCCAACCTGCATCGTGGCCATCAATCGACGAACAGGAACCTGCTGTTTTTCGCGCCGGTCGTATTCCAGTGTATCCGAAAAAACGGGCTTCATGGAGCGGCCAGGGGGGATTTCCTCAACGTGCGGGTTATCCAAAAGGTGCTGGCCCTCGGTATTGGGCCGATCTGCAAGGCGTAATTGCTCCTCAACAAAAGCCAGATCGCTGGTGAGTTGCTCATCAATTTCGTAACGGACCACCCTGCTGATGAGGGTATGGAAAAGCCAGCCACCCCCGATCGCCACCGGAATGGCCGCCAGTACCAGATACAGCAGGGTTTTACGAAGCAAACTCATGCGGCTGTCGAGAAAATATAACCCGCCCCGTAGCGGGTTCTGAGGTAATCGGGCGCTCCGCCTTCCAGAAGTTTTCGGCGCAGGTTTTTGATGTGGGTGTAAAGAAAATCGTGCGAATCGGCCATATCCATGTAGTCACCCCAGACGTACTCAGCAATAGCTGCTTTGGTCAGCAGCCGATTCGTATTGGCCAGGAAGAACAGTAACAGATGGTACTCTTTTTCGGTCAGGTCCAGGGCTTGCTCCCGAACCATCACCCGGTGCGAGAGTGGATCGACTGTAATGTCGCCGTAACGAATAAGGTTGTTTCCGCCGAAGAAGCGTCGACGCAGCACCGATTTGATGCGGGCATTGAGTTCGGGCAGGTGGAAGGGCTTGGTGATATAATCGTCCGATCCCAGTTCCAGTCCTAACAGTTTATCGTCGAGCGAATCTTTGGCAGAAATAATGATCAGGCCGGGTTGGGTTGTCGGTACGGCTGTTGAACTGGTTGGCTTCTCTTCGTTTTTTACCTGTCGGATCAGATTCAGACCATTACCATCGGGCAGCCCAATGTCGATCACCAGGCAATCGTAATCGTAATCGTTGAGGGCCTGCGTCGCTGTCGTAAAGCTGGCTGCTGTCGTAACAACGTATCCCTCTTCTTCCAGAAACTGTCGCATGGCCATGAGTAGCACGGGTTCGTCTTCTACTATCAGAATTTTCATGCATCAAACCTTTGATCAAAGGTGAATCAAAAATCTGAAGTAATTCTATAGAAGCTTCATCTCGGGTAAACACGGTAATGTCCACTTGACGGAGTTCGCTCCTGTTTCACCGATCCTGTGCCCACCAACTGCACCTAGACTAGAGCCTGCTCGATCAGAAACCGAAGCCCGTTACTTACTCAGCCGCTGCGAGGACGCCGATTGAATTGAGCCTTTTGCTTTCCAGCTACTGATTTGCTTCAGGATTTGACGATAATCTTGCCCAATCGTTAGGCTGGTTCAGAAGTACTACCTGATCGCATAGGAGGCATGGTTACGTTTTGGAACAACCTGATTAGGAAGTAGTTGATATATATGATGACAAAAGACAGGGTACTTCAGTCCCTTTATAATCGATTTGGCCCGCTTGCCGAGCGATATCCAACTGTAGCACGTTGGTTGTCGGCCCGATTAACAACCAGTCAGTTTACGGGCCTACCCCTGACAGTACTCCTTGGCTTACTGGTCGTAAACGGTATGATCTTATCCGAAGTAGCCGAGAATATTGTTAAGACTGAGCCAATGGTGCAGGTGGATCACTGGTTTACCCAGACACTTTTCGATGCACGCTCCACTCGTGTAAGCCTGTTGTTGTATTCCATCACGTGGTTTGGCTCCCAACCAGCCACAATCGGCATAGCCGTGCTGGGGTCCGTGTTTTTTCTGTGGCGACAAAAACGGCGGCATGTACTGATCTTATGGTTGCTACTGGGTGGCGTAGGTTTGTTTGTGCAGGTGGGTAAACGAACGTTTGTTCGGGAACGACCGCTTCAGGTGGCCTATTATCCAGAGACGGGCTATTCGTTTCCGAGTGGACATTCGGCTACGGCCATGCTGCTGTATGGCCTGTTGGCTTACTGGTTGATCCGTAGTCAGCATCGCTTTGGGCACCAGGTTCTGACCGGCCTACTGGCTGCACTGATGATTCTAGCGGTTGGATTTAGCCGAATTTATCTGGGTGTACATTTTTTAAGTGATGTATTAGGCGGGTACCTGCTGGGTATCTGCTGGTTGATTGTGGGCATCGTATTGACCGAATGGAGGCAGACTAACTACCCAAAAGGGGCCTTGTAACGGCCCCATTTACTGGAAACTAAGATGCTTCTATATCAGCCTTGCTTTTATTCGGTTAGTAACTGTCCAAACTGTTCAATAATCCCCTTATGCACATGATCACGAGTGATAAACTGACGGTCGTAGAAGCGAATGCAGTAATCTAAAAATAGTTCAATATTATTAACTTTTTACTGTATTTGTCGATTCGTTCATTTAATTCAAGATCAATCTTTGCAAAACAATCCGAAACGATTTGGCGCTCCGTCTCCGATAGATGCAGGGCTTCTCGAGATTTGTAAGAAAAAACGTATACTCCTGAATATGCCGACCTAATGATGTGCCATGAATCAGATCCGGGTGAAAAACCAATGCTTGTCCTAGCGGTTGAAAAACTCTCCGTTATTCTCTCCAATCAGTTGGCCCAGTGCCAGAAAGACGAGGGTGCCCTCCTGATAATCGTAGGTGTTACGTCCGTATACTATATCCCCGCATTTAACCTGTTTCCAAAAAATAGTGTAGAACCCAAAGTGCAATCGTCGACGATATCGGGGATCTGATTTAGATAGATCAATGATATTAACCAATGGATGCCGAGTCGTATTTTTATTAAAGGCACTATGCTGGCTAACCGTGTCGAATTTATGGATATCAGCCATAGCCTAAGGAGAGTTCGTGTAATCAAGCCCAAATGTAGGGTATGAAGAGAGCGTTTTTTTATCTGCCTGACTGGATCAGTGATTTTGATACAGATTCCCGTAATTTCTATACAGCCTGATTCAAAATTCAGCTTGAACTTTGCCAAGTCCGTTTGAATCGCTTCTAAAACAGGCGGAGACGATACCACTGTACGTCATCACTGATTATATGTCCGCGGGTTTAGCGGACAAGAGTTCAATGAAAGTCTGAAAAATCAACAGCAAAAATGACCAAAGGGCTCATTCTTTTAACGGTTACAAGCGTTATGCTGACCCGTGTTCCTATAGGAAGTGAAATAATAAAAATTAGTCAATCAGAAAAAGTGACACTCAATGACAAGCTATTCGTAAAAATAACGGTGGGTGAACGAGAAACGGTAACCACATTGATTGAAAGTCAAACAAGTAGAGAGTTTATAAAACTGCTGCCATTAACACTGACCATGGATGACATTGGAAAGCGGGAGAAATACAGCAGCCTTCCTCAGGAATTGTCCAAAGAAGGACCTCGAAAAACGACCTATCAAAAGGGCGATTTATCGTATTGGCTAGGCGGTGGAATTGCTGCATTTTATAATCAGGATGATCACCAGGTGAAAGCGGGCCTTATTGTTTTGGCAAGGTTAGGAAAAGGAATAGAACTCTTTAGCGTGCCTTGGCCGAAGGGGAGCCAGCAGCAGCGAGTAGGGGTGTCACCTACTGGGAAAAAGGGACCGATAAACGGATCATCTATGCTGCAAGTAACTACTTGATGGCGATTGATGCCAAGACAGGTAAGTTGATTCCTTCATTTGGGACGAATGGGAAAGTGAATCTCAATGTAGGTGTTCGAGATGACCCTACTAAAATTTCTGTAACCTTATCGACGCCCGGGCGAGTTTTTAACGATCTGATCATCATCGGATCAAGAGTACCCGATTTTTACGGGGCAGCACCGGGCTACATCAGAGCCTACAATTGCAGAACGGGCAAATTAGTATGGACGTTTCACACCATACCCCACCCTGGTGAACCGGGCTATGACACCTGGCCCAAGGATGCCTACAAGTATGCCGGTGGTGTAAACTGCTGGGGCGGGTTGAGTATTGACCGCAAACGAGGCATGGTCTTTTTAGCGTTGGTCTCCCCAACGTATGATTATTACGGGGCCGATCGAAAAGGTGCCAACCTGTATGGTAATTGTGTACTGGCGTTAGACGCTGCCACGGGTCATTACAAATGGCATTTTCAGACCGTTCATCACCACGACATATGGGATTACGATTTACCGGCACCACCCAATCTAGTGTTAGCTAAAGATTAGTCTGTCGGCTTTTGGTATTTTTGATGCTCTAGTTCATCTTTCCATGACCAAGCATCGACTCACACTCACAGCCACCGAACGTACAGACTTATTGGCTAAAGTACAAAAAGGGAAAGCAGCCGCTAAACTCATTCAAAAAGCACAGGTCCTTTTGGCCAGTGACGAGGCCGTAGAACGACAGAGCCAAACCACTATTGCCACTACCTACCATCTCTCTACTCGTAGTATCGAGCGGATTCGCAAAGAGTTTTGTGAGCAAGGGATGGCTTTGTTTGAGCCCAAAGTTCGACAGCCTCGCTCCGACAAAAAGATAACCGGAGAAGTGGAAGCCCACTTGATTGCCATTGCCTGTAGTGAACCACCCGCTGGGGAAAGCCGCTGGAAATTACAAGCCATCGCCGATCGGTTGGTGGAATTACAGGTGGTCGAAACGCTTTCGCATACGAGTGTGGCCACGGTTTTAAAAAAAATGAACTCAAGCCCTGGCGGGTTAAAGGCTGGCGGTCGGCCGCTGCCGTGATTCCGCCCAAGCAAAGTGCTGATTTCGTGTACCATATGGAGCAGGTTCTAGCTGTTTATGAGCGCCCTTATGATAAGCAGTTCCCCGTTGTTTGTGTGGACGAATCTCCCAAACAACTCATTGAAATCAAGCAATACCGGTCAACGGACGGGACTCGCATCGAAGATTCAGACTATATCCGACAAGGTGTTGGTCAAATTTACATGGCCTTTGAGCCCTTGGGAGGGCAGCGTTTTGTGGAAGTCAGGGACGATCATAAAGCCATTACGTGGGTGAGCGTGATTGCCAATTTATTGGATGGCCCCTATGCAAGCTGCCTGAAAATGACGGTGGTTGGTGACAATTTTAGTGCTCATAAACCCAGTGCTTTTTACAATGTCTTCGGGGCCGAAGCAGCCAAAAGCTACCTGGATCGGCTGGAGTTTGTCTACACGCCCAAGCATGGGTCTTGGCTGGACATGGCCGAAATAGAGTTATCTATTTTACAGCGTGATTGTCTCAACCGCCCTTTTGCCAGCAAAGAGTTCTTAGCCAGCGAAATCAGCCTCTGGCAGCGGAAACGGAATGCTAAACAAGCCAAAGCCAACTGGCAGTTCACGACCAAAGACGCCCGTATCAAGTTGCATAAATTATACCCGACCACTTAGTCTTTAAGTAGCACTAGTAACGATAAAAAAGGAAGGAAAAGACTTTGATGCGGTCGCTCAAATCACTAAGCAGGGATTTGTCTTTGTATTGAACCGGGATACCGGTGTGCCACTTTTCCCGGTTGAAGAACGGAACATACCGGCTTCAACAATTCCGGGTGAAGAGGCCTGGCCAACGCAACCGTTCCCTGTAAAACCCAAACCCTTTGTCAAACAATTATTGACCGAAGATGACCTTACCCATTACTCGGATGCCGACCACGAAGCGATCGTGAAAAAATTCCGGTCGTTACGTTATGAAGGCTTGTTCACTCCACCCGATTTTAAAGGAACATTGGCGATTCCGGCCACCAGAGGAGGAGGCAATTGGGGTGGTGCCGCTTTTGACCCCGGCACCACGTATCTATACGTCAGAGGGAATAATCAACCAGAAACACAAACCATGGTTGATGCCAACAAGCATTTTACGGCCCAAAATAATACGCTGTTTGAAAAAGGACGGGTAACCTATCTACAACACTGTGGGGCATGTCATGGTCAGGAAAAGAAAGGCCTACCGCCCACCTTTCCTTCCCTAGTAGGTTTGAAAGGGAGAAAACCGGAACGAGGACACTCGAAAAGATACGCAAAGGGGGCGGTCAAATGCCCGGCTTTAAAGGCGTTCTATCGGCGGCTGAAGAACGAGCCATCATGGCTTTTATATACGACATGAAAGACACAAAAATTGAAGTACCCCAAGTTACCAATAGCACCGAAATCCCCGCGAGGTACATGAACACAACATGATATACTACTTGGACCGATCCAAGCGGTAATCCAGCCATAAAAACCCCGTGGGGAACCTTGAATGCGTTGAACCTTTCGACCGGTGAGTATGAATGGCAAATACCACTTGGCAATGATGAAAAACGGCAAGAAAAAGGGACACCTCCTACAGGTCTGTTAGGCAGGTCAGGACCAATGGTTACGACAGGTGGTTTGGTATTTATCAGTGGGGCAGCCGATAAAAAATTGTGGGCTTTTGACAAAAAAAACGGTAAGCTGCTGTGGGAGATCACACTTCCCGCCCCCAATAATGCCAATGTAAACTCTTATATGGTGAAAGGGAAGCAATACATCGCTCTGTCGGTGAATGGCACTGAAGCAAACCCTTCGGGCTCGATTATGGTGTTTGCATTACCATAAAGCATGTTCTCTGGAATTGACGACGAAATAAGACAGAATGACAACGATTAAACTGACAATTAACGGATAAAAGCGTTCGCTTGACTGTCACAGGGACTTTCTTTTTGCTGACCAAATGAAGGCAAGTAGCGCACAGTATGTCTAGTTCAATACCATTCTCACACCAGCCTACTTATCCCTTTAACAACAAAAAAGCATCCTGAACAATTTGTCCAGGATGCTTTTGTCACTCAATAGTAGAGGTGGCAGCTTCCTACTCTCCCGGATCTGACTCCAGTACCATCGGCAGCACGGGGCTTAACGGCTCTGTTCGACATGGAAAAAGGTGTCCACCCGCCTTATCACCACCAAC
>NZ_JAPQNS010000015.1 GCF_028867935.1 Flavobacterium sp. SUN052 | reverse complement strand
ACTTTGCTTAGTACCAGTAAAGGCGGGGGGCTTGGTTCAGAAAGTCTACCAAAAATAAGATTTCTGGCTGGAACGCAAGTTGTTGGGGCTATTCAACAGCGTAGGCGCTGTACAACGATTTTAGAATGCCCTAAAGAAAAAATTGTACTCACCTGAGTATAGCAAGAGTTTTCTGTTCTATTGATGGGCAGCTATTCACCGAGGCACGTCATTTAGAACAGATACTATCCAATCTTCAACCGACTTTCACACAACCTAATGCCGCCCCCAATAGAAAACTCGTCTCCTCCGTATGCCATGCATGCGACCGAAATCAGGCTCTGGCAGCAGTTTCGGGGGGGCAGCCGCGAAGCGTTCGAGCAGTTGACCCAGTTTTTCTACCGCGATTTACATTTCTACGGAAGCCGGTTTACGACCGATGCCGACCTTCTTAAGGATTGCCTGCAGGATTTGTTTGTTGATCTTTGGGTGTATAGGCGGCAGATTGTCGACACTGACTACGTTCGTCCGTATCTCTACAAATCGCTACGCCGAAAAATCTACCGGGAACTCCGGCGCGGCAGCAGTCCGCTGCCGGGTAACGACCTTCCGTTTGACGAAGCGGGCGACAACGACCCTACGGCTGAGCAACAACTGATTCAAACGGAATTGGCAACCTACCAGTCGAGCCGGCTGACTCAGTTGCTTGGGCGCTTGTCGGCGCGGCAGCGGGAGGCTATTCACCTTAAATTCTTCGGCGAGCTCAGCAACGATCAGATTGCCGATGTACTGCACGTCAATAAACAGTCGGTCGCCAATCTGTTGCACCGTGGCCTTACCCGTTTGCGCGATGAGTGGCCTTCGCTGCTGTCGCTGATCGGTTTGTGGTTCAACCTTCTCTTACTGATCCGCCCATGAAAAACTACGAAACATACACCATCGACGAGTTGCTGACCGACGATTGGTTTCTGGCCTGGGCCAAATACGATCAGCCCGATGCGCGCCTGTTCTGGCAGGAGTTTGGGCAAAAATACCCCGACCGTCGGGCTGATTTGCTATTGGCCAAAGACATGGCCGAGGCCCTTCTCCGACGACCACGGCCCCTTTCGGATGAACAAGTGCTGTCTGAAGTTAACCAGATTATGCGGCTTACCCGGCAAGACCGACCAGTAGGTATGTGGTGGTCTCTGCAACGGGTCGCTCGCAAACCCGCAGCCCAACTGGCAATACTGGCCATATTGTTACTGGGCGGACTGGCAGTCTGGCGTTGGTTGGTGGCTGGAAGCAATTTGCCTGAAAATACTCCATTTGCGTCTGTTTCAGCACCCAGCGCCGACGGTTGGATAAATCAGGTAAATGGGACCTCTCAACCCGTGTCGCTTACCCTGCCCGACGGAAGCCAAATGACCTTACAACCGCAGAGTCATGCCCGTTACCCAATATCGTTTCAGGCCGCTCAACGCGAAGTATGGCTTACGGGAGAGGCTTTCTTTTCGGTAGTGCACAATGCCCATCGCCCATTTCTGGTCCATAGCGGTTCGCTGATTACCCGCGTACTCGGCACACGATTCCGGGTTCATGCGCCAGCGGGCAACGCACAGATTACGGTCAGTGTGCAAAGTGGGAAAGTGTCTGTTTATGATCAGCGAGATTTGAACGCGGCCCGACGGGATAAAAACAGGCAGGTGCCGGGCGTTATTCTGACTGCCAATCAGCAAGTCGTGTACGATGCGCAACGGACCAGTTACCAGAAGGAACTGGTTGCTCAGCCCCGCCTGATCGACCCCACGGTGGCCCCCGAGCAATTCGAATTTCAGGATACGCCCATACCGACCGTATTCGACCGGATTGAGAAAAACTACGGCATTACGATTCAATACGACGCAGCCACCTTTCGGCAATGTACCCTAACAGCCGCGCTGGCAGGGGTGCCCCTACACGACCAGTTGGGGCTTATTTGTGCCTCCATCGGAGCAAGTTATCAAATTGTTGACACCCAAGTTGTTATCACCGGCCGTGGGTGCATGTAAAGCCACATTGTTCAACCCAGTACATCGAATGTTGCTAACTCTATCTCCGGAAACCCTACGTTTTGTTATGAAGGTTTCGCTCCTGCAACTGCTTCTGACAGCGTTGCTAATGAACTCCGCTCTGGCCACCAATGCCCAGGAATTGCTCGAACAGCGGGTAACTATCCGCCTGGAAAACAGTACGGTCCGACAGGTGCTGACCGCCATCGAACGAACAGCCCACATCAAATTTGTATATAGTCGCGAAGTGGTTCGACCCGATCAGAAAGTCGATCTTGTGGCCAGCGACGAACGGCTGGGTGCAGTGCTCGAACGACTCCTGAAACCGATGCGGGTAAGTTACGTGGTTACGGGCAAGCAAGTGGCCCTAACGCGCACAATACCGCCCGTAAACGATGTGCCGATGCCCCGTAAAACATCGGATGTTCTATCCATTGAAGCCGTCGATGAAACGATTACCGGCACCGTTACTGATGAAACCGGACAAGGGCTTCCGGGTGTGAGCGTGGTCGTGAAAGGCACCCAACGCGGTACCACCACCAACCCCGACGGCAAGTACCGCCTGAGCGTACCCGACCGGACCATTACGCTGGTGTTCTCCTTTGTGGGCTATGCCTCGCAGGAGGCTGTGGTGGGAAACCGATCAGTTGTGGACATTAGCATGAAAGCCGACGAAAAATCGCTGAGCGAAGTAGTCGTGGTGGGTTATGGACAGGTCCGCAAAAGCGACCTGACGGGCTCTGTGGTTACGGTGCCGGTGGAAGAACTCAAAAAAGTAGCGGTTACTTCGCTCGATCAGGCGTTGCAGGGCCGGGCCGCCGGGGTGCAGATCACCCAAAACTCCGGTGCGCCTGGGGGCACTACAACGATCCGAATTCGGGGGGGCAACTCAATTCAGGGTGATAACGAGCCCCTATATGTGATTGATGGGATTCCGTTTAAAAATAACGGAGCGGGTAGCGGATCGAGCTTCAACGTACTGAGCACCTTGAATCCCAGCGATATTGAAACAATGACCGTACTAAAAGATGCCTCTTCAACGGCGATCTATGGTTCACGCGGGGCCAATGGGGTTGTTATCATCACCACCAAACGGGGCAAAGCGGGGAAATCGACTATTAATTTCGAAAGCTATTACGGGGTGCAGGAGGTCCGTAAATACTACCCCGTATTGAATGCCCGCGAATACGCGCAGTTTGTGAACGATGCCAATACCAACGAAGGCCGGGCTGCCGTATACACGCCCGCCCAGGTTGACGCCTTTGGTGAGGGCACCGACTGGCAACGGGAGATTTTCCGGTCGGCACCAATCCAGAACTATCAGTTGTCTATGAGCGGGGGCGACGAGAAAACCCAATATGTGCTGGCGGGTGGCTATTTCAAACAGGATGGTATCGTCACCAACTCCAATTTTGACCGGTACTCGCTTCGCCTGAATCTCGACCGGAAGCTTACCAACAAAATTAAGGTAGGTAACAGCCTTACCATCAGTCGCACCGTAACCAATCAGTCGCGCACCGACGGCGATCTGGGAAGCGCCGGTTTAGTAACAATTGCCGCTCTCCAGTTTCCGCCCATCCTGCCGGTTTATAACCCCGACGGAACCTATTTGACCACCAACCCGGCCCTTAGCTTCACGGCCGATAACCCGGCGGCTCTGGCTCGTGAAAGCAAAAATCGGAATACAGCGTTCCGGGCTTTTGGCAATGTATTTGGCGATTATCAGATTATAGATGGCTTGAACTTACGGGTATCGCTGGGTGTAGATGCTATTCTGCAAAAGCAGGATTCTTATCTGCCCCGCAGCGTATCGAGCGGGTTGGCTCAGGGTGGCGTCGCTAGCATTTTCAATGGGCAATCGCTAACCTGGCTCAACGAAAACCTCCTGACCTACAACCGCACCTTTGCGTCGGTGCATAACCTTAATTTGCTGTTAGGCTATACCCAACAGGCCAATCGCTCGGAGAGCAGTACGGCAGCCTCGCGCAATTTCGTGAACGATAATTTAGGCTCAGGCAACCTGGGGTCTGGATCAGTGCCGTTGGTGCCCTCATCAGGAATCGGAACGTGGGGGTTGACCTCGTATCTGGCGCGGGTTAATTACGGCTATCGGGATCGCTATTTGTTCACGGCTTCATTTCGAACCGATGGCTCGTCGCGGTTTGGGGCCAACAAACGCTACGGTTACTTTCCATCGGCCGCAATAGCCTGGCGCGTGTCGGAAGAAAGCTTCCTTAAAAACGTACCTGTTTTGAGTGATCTTAAGCTGCGCGCTACCTACGGCCTTACTGGTAATCAGGATGGTATCGGTGATTACCCGTCCTATTCACTGTTATCTACTCAGAACTACGTGTTCGGGGGCGTGGTATCGACGGGGATTGGACCCAACCAGATTGCCAACCCCGACTTGTCGTGGGAAACAACCAGCCAGGCTGACCTGGGGATCGATGTTGGATTGCTGAACAACCGCATTACGCTTACCGCCGATGTGTATCTGAAGCGTACCAAAGACCTTCTGCTCAACGTAACTATTCCGAGTACGTCGGGCTATTCGAGTGCCTTCAAAAACCTGGGCCGGGTCGAAAACCGGGGCGTCGAACTCAGTGTCTCGTCCCGAAACATCGACAAGGCATTTAAGTGGACGACTGATGTTAACATAGCCGCTAACCGGAACCGGGTGTTAGACATTGGCGGTACTCCGCAGATTTTTGCCGGTCAGGTGGCCAACATTGCTCAAAACGTTAATTCGGGTATTATCCGGGTGGGCGAGCCACTAGGGTCATTTTATGGCTACGTTACCAATGGACTGTACCAATCTGCCGATGAATTAACGGCGCTGGCCGATCCGCAGGCACGTAAACCCGGCGACCGTAAATATGCCGACCTGAACGGCGACAAAAAGATTGATGATAACGACCGTACTATTATTGGTCGGGCACAACCCAAACTGCTTGGTGGAATTAGTAATACGTTTAGCTACCGGGGATTCGAACTAACCGCCTTTTTGCAGGGTGTGTCGGGCAATCAGATTCTGAACGCGAATCGTTTCGAGCTGGAATACCTGAACGGAACCAATAACCAGGACCGGGATATGCTTAACCGCTGGACACCTACCAACACCAATTCCGACATACCGCGGGCTTCCACTACCCGGCCGGCCAACCGGATTTCGACCCGGCAGATTGAAGATGGTTCGTACCTGCGCTTGAAAAACGTACAACTTGCCTACACCCTGCCAACGGCGGTGATGAACAAACTTCATATGCAGTCGATTCGGGTGTATGTGTCGGCTCAGAATTACGCCACCTGGACTCGCTATTCGGGCTACGATCCGGAAGTAAACCGCTTTGCGCAGGATAGCCGCAGCCAGGGTTTTGACTACGGCAGCTACCCGGCCGCAAAAACCCTTCTATTTGGTCTTAACGTAGGTTTTTAGTACAAATCATTCCTTTTCAACACGTGAACCAACATGAAAAAGACGCTATCAATACTATTTGTTCTAATCGGGCTATCGGCCTGTGAAGTACTGGAACAAACACCGGAATCGAGTTTTACCCCCGAAAATTTTTACCGAAATGCCGACGACGCCAAAGCTGCCGTCAGTTCAGTATACGACCTCCTCAACACCTCCGAAATGTACAACCAGGTGATGTGGATTTTGCAGGATCAGGCAACCG
Organism: Flavobacterium sp. SUN052; assembly: GCF_028867935.1. Taxonomy (GTDB): domain Bacteria; phylum Bacteroidota; class Bacteroidia; order Flavobacteriales; family Flavobacteriaceae; genus Flavobacterium. Next base: position 194,757 of record NZ_JAPQNS010000015.1, on the reverse strand, counting down.
ACGATGCTGAATGGGGTGGAGGCCGGTCAACGGCTAATCAGGCAAAAAATGACCTTGATCGGTATGCATTTACCCCCGCGACATCAACCTTTCAATCCATTTGGAGTACCACGTACCGGGCCATCAACCGGGCTAATACGGTAATCGCACGGGTGCCCGCTATTGCCATGGACAATGACCTCAGGAGCCGGTACGTTGCCGAAGCTAAATTTATGCGGGGCTTTTATTACTTCACACTGGTTCGGCTGTTTGGCGCGGTTCCGCTGCAACTAGAGGAGACCACCTCCCTCAACAATCTGACGGTGACGCGAGCCCCAATAGAGGATGTGTACAAGCAGATCATTCAGGATTTTACGGATGCGGAAAACGTGTTGCCAACTACCTACAGTACGGCCGACAAGGGACGGGCGACGAAAGGGGCAGCTAAAGCTTTTCTGGCCAAAGTGTATTTGACCCGGCAGGAGTGGACAAAAGCCTCCGCCAAAGCGAAGGAGGTAATGGATCTGGGCGCAGGCTACGACCTGTGGGCCAACTTTGCCGATGTATTTCTAATTGCCAACGAGAACGGCAAAGAGTCAATTTTCGAGGTTCAGGCTATTGGCGGTGGCTTCAACGAAGGAAGCTGGATGCAGGGCTACATGCGCCCCAATTTCGACCGGGTTAACGGTGTGGCCGGTTTTGGCGATGATCCGGTTACTGAAAATCTGTACCGTACGTACCGAAGCGACGATAAGCGCCGAAACGTAACAATCCGCTTATACACGCCCACCAGCACGCCCGCAGCTCCGGCAAGCGTGTCGTTTCCGGGTTATGTGGCCAAATACCTGGACCCCACTGCAACAGCCAATGGTGAAGCTGGAAACAACTATCCCATTCTCCGCTACGCCGATGTGTTGCTGATGTATGCTGAGTCATTGAACGAACAAAGTGGCAATGATGCAGAGGCTTACCGCGCCATTAACCGTGTTCGTAATCGGGCGGGTTTGCCCAATCTCACGGCTAACCTGAACCAGGCCCAGTTCCGCGACAGCTTGCTGCTCGAACGCCGGCTTGAGCTGGCCTTCGAAGGGCATCGTTGGTACGATCTGGTCAGAACCAAGCGGCTTATACCGGCTATAACTGCCCAGAATCCAACTATCAAGGTTGAGAACCGGCATTATCTTTTCCCCATTCCGCAAACGGAGCGCGACGTAAATCCAAACTTGACGCAGAACGAAGGGTATTGATTCTACAGGAATCGCTTCTATTTAGTGGAATCAAAGACCTTTTCCTTCAACTATGAAAACACGCCTGATCATTTACTGGCTATTTAGCCTCATCAGTTTACTGTCCGTTCACAAGGCCCACGCTAGCCCTGCCGCCAACCGCCCAACCGCCACTCGCCAGGCCGATGTGATTATTTACGGCGGTACGTCGGCGGCTGTTACGGCGGCTGTACAAGTCAAAAAGATGGGTAAGACCGTCATCATCGTTTCGCCCGATAAACATCTCGGTGGCCTCTCGGCGGGCGGGTTGGGTTTCACTGATACGGGTAACAAGGCAGTGATTGGTGGGCTGTCGCGTAACTTCTACCAGCGGCTCTATGACCATTACCAAAAAGATGCGTCGTGGAACTGGCAGAAACGTAGCGAGTACGGCAACAAGGGGCAAGGTACACCCGCCATCGACGGGGCCGCACGCACCATGTGGATTTTTGAGCCGCATGCTGCCGAACAGGTTTTTGAGGATTTCGTGCGTGAAAACAAGCTTACGATTTACCGCGACGAATGGCTCGACCGATCAGCAACGGGTGTGCAGAAAAAAGGAGCAACCATCCAGTCGTTCAAAACCCTGAGCGGAAATACGTACCAGGGCAAGATGTTTATCGATGTTACGTACGAAGGTGATCTGATGGCGGCAGCGGGGGTGAAGTACCACGTCGGGCGCGAAGCCAACAGCGTCTACGGTGAAACATGGAATGGTGTGCAGCCCGAAGTGTTTCAGCACGGTCATCATTTCAAAAAGAACGTCAGCCCTTACGTGGTGGCTGGTGATCCCAAAAGTGGCCTCCTGCCCGAAGTATCAGCGGAACCCATTGCCGAAAAAGGCTCGGGCGACAATAAGATTCAGGCCTATTGCTTTCGGATGTGTTTAAGCAACCACCCCGACAACCGCATTCCCTTTGCCAAACCCGCTGGCTACGACCCTAAACGCTATGAATTGCTGGCGCGGGTGTATGCCGCTGGCTGGACTGAAACCTTCGACAAGTACGACCCGATTCCGAACCGCAAAACCGATACCAACAACCACGGGCCGTTCAGCACCGACTACCTCGGCAAAAACTACGATTATCCCGACGCTACCTACGAACGGCGCAAAGCGATCATCAAGGACCATGAACTATACCAAAAGGGATTGATGTACTTTTTGCAAAACGACCCGCGCGTACCGGCCGATGTACATGAGAAAATGCAGCAGTGGGGCCTGCCGAAAGATGAATTCAAAGACAACGGCGGCTGGCCGCACCAGCTTTACATCCGCGAAGCCCGCCGGATGCTGGGTGAGTTTGTCATGAAAGAAGCCGACGCACTGGGCAAAACAACCGTACCAAACTCCGTGGGTATGGGGTCGTACTCGCTCGATGCCCACAACGCCCAACGGTATGTGAAGGCCGACGGTTTTGTGCAGGATGAAGGCGATATTGGGGTGCATCCAGACAAGCCGTATTCAATCGCCTACGGGTCTATCTTACCCAAAGAAAACGAGTGTAATAACCTGCTGGTGCCGGTCTGTATGTCGGCTTCGCACATTGCCTATGGCTCGATCAGGATGGAGCCGGTATTCATGATTCTGGGCCAATCGGCCGCAACAGCCGCCGTTCTGTCAATCGACAGCAAGGTTTCTCCCCAGAAACTCCCTTATGAAAAACTCCGGGCTGTTTTGCTGAAAGACGGGCAGAAGCTAGAGTTGTAAGAGGTCTGAACAAAATGAGAACCAAGATTTTCAGGATTGAAAAGATTAAACAGGATGCGCTTCGCGATTCACTGGAATAGCCAACATCTTGTTTAATCTTTTCAATCTTGTAAAAATCTTGGTTCAGATTACTCCAAATAATCCAGGTCTTTCCCGTGCGTTTCGGGTATGGTTAGGGTGGAGTAGAAGCCTAATGCAAAGGCAACAAGCCCCACCACAGCACCCGCATAAATTACTTCGATGCTGGGTTTGAGAAACTGGTACGTCATGGTCATGGGAATAACCAGGCCGCGTACCATGTTCGGAACGGTGGTAGCCGCCGTTGCGCGGAGGTTGGTTCCAAACTGCTCGGCTCCGATGGTCACAAACATGGCCCAGTACCCAATACCAAAGCCCATCAGGCCGCAGAGGGTGTAAAATGTCGTACCTGATTTAACGCCACCGAACAGATAGATCAGGGTGATTACCAAAGTGAAGGCCATCATAAGGGCAACGGCTTTCTTGCGCGACTTCAGGTATTGACTCAACACCCCGCTCAGCAAGTCGCCCGTGGCTAGCCCAACGTAGCACCACATAATTGCCAGACCAGGTTTGATTTCCTCATCTACACCCAGCGCTACGCCAAACTCGTTGGACAGCGTGGCCAGAATACCAATGACGAACCAAGTTGGAAGACCAATGCCGATGCATTTGAGGTACCGCTTAAACCGCTCGCCATTCGTGAAAAAGGAGAGAAAATCCCCCCGGTTCACGTCATGCTGTTCGGTTACGTTTTTGAACATCCCCGATTCAACCACACCCACCCGAAGAAGTAGCAAACCAATACCCATGCCTCCGCCTACGAAGAAAGCCATCTGCCAGCTAAAATATTTCACGGTGAAATAGGCTACCACGGCCCCAAAAAGGCCAATGCCGGCCACCAGCGATGTTCCGATAGCACGGAGTTCTTTAGGCAATACCTCGCTTACAAGCGTGATCCCCGCACCCAGTTCGCCCGCCAGACCAACGCCCGCTACGAAACGCATCATGGCGTAATAGTTGACCGGCTCCATAAATGTAACCTGATCCACAAAACCACAGGCGATGTTGGCAATGGAATAGGTGATGATGCTGCCAAACAATACCGATAATCGGCCGCGCTTGTCGCCCAGAACACCCCACAAGATGCCGCCCAGCAACAGCCCGCCCATTTGCCAGTTCAGAATGCTGGTGCCGACCGTTGATATTTGTTCGGCGCTCAGACCGAGGTCTTTGAGGCTGGGGACCCGGACAATACCAAACAGCAGCAGGTCGTAAATATCGACGAAGTAGCCAAGGGCAGCCACGATAACGGGCAAACTGAAAAGCGAGGCACTGGCGGTACGCTCAGGAACATGAGTTGTAGGAACAGACATACAGTGGGAAAAGGGATGTATAGACAAATTCTTTCTACAATAATACAAAACGGGCTCAACAGACGGGCAAATGCAGTTAATTTAGTGGCTGGTTGTTGCTTGAAACCATTTACGAATGCCAAAATATCTACTATTCGCCTTGTTTCTGTTTTCTGGTCCAGTTCTGGCGCAGCGAGGATACAATCTTCAGGGGACAGTGCTCGACAGCAAAACAATCAAGTGTATTCCGGTAGTCTTGGGTGAATCCTATATTCTTAAAGCCCTCACGCGGGAGGTTTGCCTACCCCAACTTTCTGATTAAACGCTTTTCGGCCTCTACCGGGGGCGCCGTGAACAGAGACGCGAAGCTACTTCTTATGTAAGCGATGAATGGGCACTGACTACCTGGCTCACCGTGTAGGGCGGCCTGCGGTATGTGCGCTATCAGAATGTGGGTCCGGCCCGATATATGACTACCTGTCCGGCGTATCGCCAAGCTCCGAAACCATAACCGATACTCTTAATTACCGAAGTGGGCAGGCTGTTAAAAGCTACGGCGGACTGGAAACCCGGCTTGGACTACGAATTGGCCTGAGTAAGCGGGATGCACCGAAGAGCAACTATAACCGGACCCGGCAGTTTCCGCACCTGATTTAGAACATAACGGCAGTTTCGCCAGTCGATTTCTGGAAATTATCCAATGCCTATATTCCCGCTGAAATGGCCGATCAGTTTGCGGCTGGTCTGTTTCATAACACAACCGATAACAGCATCGAACTGGGTATTGAAGGGTATTACAAGCGTATGAGCAACCTGGTCGAATACTGGAACGGCGCTACGCTACTACTTAACCCAACCATTGAGGCCACCGGGCAGGCCGCTTACACCTTCTCGCGGGCGTTTATGCGGGTGCTCACACCGTACGCCAATCGGCAGGTGAACGGCGGAGACTGGTATCCGGCATCTATTGACCGGCCGCACAATGTGGCCCTCTCGTTCCAGTATCAACTGGGTCATTTCTGGACGTTCAGCAGCAATTTCGTCTATACAACGGGACCCGCGTTTATCCCGACTCGGTAGGGGCAACCTTCAATGATATTAATCGGGAAGAGATACCCTTCATTATCAAAGGCTACTCTACCCGAATCTACGACGGTGGAGTTGCTGTGCGCCCGGCAGGCTGGTGATCTGATAGCCAATAGCAAAGCCTGCAAGGTCTGTAATGAGTCTTGCAGGCTTTATGATGAGAATCAGGAAAAAGCCCCAACTTACACGTCTTGGGTGATCTTTTTCATGTTCTCAAAAGCCGTTTTAGCTACTACCAACGCATCCTGGGCGTAATAGCCCTTGTTGAATACTTCAAAAGAAATGATCACGGGTCGGTCGGGATTGCGGATCGTGCTCAGAATCGACTTTACGGGCGCAATGCCATCGCCGATATGCACACGGTCGGCATCGACAATGGTTGCCGGTTCAATTTTCGGGTAGTCGTTGACGTGAAAAATTTCGATGGCAGGCTTACCCACCAAGGGCAGACTATCAAGTGACGAACCGCCTTTATAGAGATGATACACATCGAGCAGCACACGGGTAGATGGGTGGCCTGCTTCGGCGGCTACGTAAAGTACCTCGCTCACCCGGCTCAGGTTTTTCGACTGCCCCCATAATTCGAGTTGTGGGTGAACGCCCGTTTGGTCACCCAGTTCTACAATCGCGCGGAATCGCTCTGCTACTCGTTTCAGGTCCAGAACGGGCGCGGTAGCATTATTAGCACCCATAGGTGGGGCCGCCGTACGGGGGCAGCCAATAGCGGCCAACTGATCCATCTCGCGTTTGAGCTGGTCGAGAGCTTTGGTGCGCTGGGCTTCATCGTCAACAATCCAAGTGGCAAACCCGATGGCGTTTTCGGCTTTCAGACCCAGGTCACTCAGGATTCGTTTGGCTTCGGCCAGAGTCCCTCCTTTGTCCAGATAGGCCTGCAACGAGTTCATCCAAACTTCCACCGACCGAAAACCGGCCTTTGATGCCGTTTCTAATTCTTTTACAAAACCCAGTTTATGGCCCATGATCGTACTCATGTTCAGGCACATCGTAAATGGAGCGGCTGGCTTTGCCGTAGATGTACTGCGGCCATCCGTGGTCGCAAGTAAGGTAGCGCCAACACTGGCTCCCAGCGTAGATAATACCCGGCGACGGGTAACAGATGATGATGACATTTCTGTAATGAATAATGTATAATTGACAAGGCGCAGAAAAGCCTGATTTTACCCGTTTCGGCTGCTTCTTCGGTCCATAAAAGCAGATTTGATAAACTTTAAGCGGGATAGGAGTTGTGTTGTCAGGTCAAGGGCGGTCTGCCGTCGCGGCCTGACAACAAAACAACGACACTACTATGAACACGCTATTTAAATCCGTTGCCAGCGGCTTGGCCGGGGCTGTTGCCCTCAACCTCTGGCACGAAACTATTCGACAGTTCGTACCAGAAGCGCCCCGCGCTGATATTCTGGGCGAACGCTCGCTTCAAAAAATCATGCGGGCGGCAGGTGGCCATCCTCCAGCCAACGAAGAAAAATTATATGGTCCGGCTATAGTCGGCGACATGCTTTCGAATACGGCTTACTACAGCCTGATCGGCACCGCGAAACCCGGGAATGCCTATGCTGTCGGTACTGCACTTGGGCTGGCAGCGGGCATTGGAGCCGTTGTGCTGCCCGGTCCGTGGGGCCTTGGCGAAAAACCAACAAACCGGACAACCGCTACTAAAGTGATGACCGTGGGTTGGTATTTATTAGGCGGCCTAGTTGCAGCCGCTGCATTCCGAAAAATCAATGGCTGAGTACAACCCGCTCCACGCCTGGGATGTAACCCCTACCGAGGCTGTAGCGCTGCAACAACAGATGCGGCAGCAAATCCGTATTGAACCGCTTACCGCTCCTGCGCAAACCATTGCCGGGTGCGACATCTCATTCAACAAATACGAGGAAACCGTTTACGCGGGCATTGTGGTGTTGCGCCTGTCCGATCTGTCGGTGGTGGAGGAAGTAGGTGTTGTAAGCCAGGCCACGTTCCCGTACGTACCCGGTTTGTTATCGTTTCGTGAGGCACCGGCCCTGCTTGAAGCGTGGCAACAACTTCAAACGCTACCCGATGTGGTGATGTTCGATGGAATGGGGATTGCCCACCCACGCCGGATCGGAATTGCCTCGCACATCGGACTGTTTATTGAGCGACCCTCATTTGGCTGCGGTAAATCGGTGCTGGTGGGGAAATACGACGAACCCGCACCGGAGCGCGGAAACTGGTCACCCATGAAGCATTACGGGGAGATAATTGGAGCGGCTCTGCGTACCAAAAATCGCGTGAATCCGGTCTATATCTCACCCGGTCACCTGATCGATCTGCCAACAGCTATTGAGTTGACGTTGGCTACTGATGGAGGGTACCGCATTCCCGAGCCTACGCGCCGGGCGCACAATCTGGTTAATGCGCTGCGTCGGGGCGAAATTCCCGCAACCAACCGGGCTGCTTAATAATCGACTTCTAAACCCAATGCCTTGCGCAACTCGTGCAAAGCCGGGTTTTTGTCGGCCATGAAATTGTACCGATCCTGAGCGGAGTAAATCAGCTTTTTTACTTCCATTGCTTCTACACGGTGTTCCACCTGGATCTGACGATTCTGTAACTGCTCGCGGAGGTAGCCCAACAGATCAGGTTTCAGGTCGACCATAATTCCTGCCATCAGGTTATTGTCTACCGACAAAGAAATCGTGGTCCCCTCAAGCGTGTAAGGTCGGTCGAGCATGAGTTTCTCGCTCATTGAGCCCACTTTCTCATGCCGAAGCTCCCGAAATCTGTTCCATACAGCCCGCAACTCGTCTTCGGTGAAGGGCCGGTCGGGGCGAGAATCCTGCACGGCTACGATAGCCTCGTTAGCGGCTTCAGTTACCGTTTTCGGTTGCAGACTGACCGTTGAGCGTAGTTTGCTACCGGCTGGTAGTTTTGGCGCCACCAAAACAGGCTTACCATTGGCGTGGGTCAGATTCCCGTTTCCATTCGTCGTACTTCCGTTTGTTGCCGAACCGTTTCCGTTGCTGCCGTGGTATCCATTGACCGGTTCGCTCGTGACAGGATGCAACAACACGGGCGTTGCAGCGGGTGGTTCAGGAATGGTAATGTCCGTTATAATCGGCTGACTGACGGCTGGGCTATCGTTTTTTTTTTCGGCCAATGGGCCTGTGCCGTTGGAAGACGTTTGAATGTCGACTGGTTTTACGCCAGGGGCGAGACCAACCGATGGTGTATCAGCATTTATGGTTGGGTGATGCCCATTGCCGTTGGTCGTGACGGGCAGGTCGGGCATAGCCTCCCAGTTGAGCGTGTGGCGTAGGGCCGCTAACTTCATCAGGCACAACTCAACGTGCAACCGCTGATCTTTTGCCTGTTTGAAATTCATGTCGCACTGCCCGCCAATGCTTAATGCCGACAATAAAAACGATAACGGAGCGCGTGCTGCCTGATCGAGATATTTGGCCCGCACGTTTTCGGTTACCTGCAACAACTGCACCGTGGTGGCATCGCGGCTTACCAACAAATCACGGAAGTGGCGCGTCAGGCCTACAATGAATTGGTGCCCGTCGAACCCCTTGCGCAGAATCTCGTCAAGTGTCAGCAGCGTTTGCGGTAGATTGGCACTCAACAGCAAGTCCGTCAGCCGGAAATAATAATCGTAATCCAGAATGTGGAGGTTGTCCAGCACCTCCTTGTAACGCAGCGTCCGGTCGGTTGAGAACGTCACATTCAGGTCGAACATCGACAGTGCATCGCGCAAACCACCGTCGGCTTTCTGGGCAATCAGGTCCAGGGCGTCGGGTTCGGTGTTAATGCCCTCCTGCGTGGCAATGTGCAACAAGTGCCCGGCAATGTGGCCCGGCTGAATCCGGTTGAAGTCGAAAATCTGGCACCGCGACAAAATCGTGGGTAGAATTTTATGCTTCTCGGTAGTGGCCAGAATAAATATGGCGTAGCTGGGTGGCTCTTCCAGCGTCTTCAGAAAGGCGTTGAAAGCCGCCGACGAGAGCATGTGCACCTCATCAATAATGTACACCTTGTATCTGGCACCCGACTGGGGTGGTACGCGCACCTGCTCAATCAGCAATCGAATATCATCGACCGAGTTGTTCGAGGCTGCATCTAATTCATGAACGTTGAAGGAAGTATTTTGCCGAAAACTCACGCACGAGTCGCAATGATCGCAGGCTTCAATGTCAGGTGTAAGGTTTTCGCAGTTAATCGTTTTGGCAAGAATCCGGGCGCAGGTGGTTTTACCCACTCCACGCGGTCCGCAAAACAGGAACGCTGACGCTAAATGATTGGTACGGATAGCATTACGAAGGGTGGTAGTAATATGCTCCTGACCCACTACGGTATCGAAAGTGGCGGGGCGATATTTTCGGGCCGAGACCACAAAATTTTCCATACTCAAAGGTATGACTTTTGGGGCCGAGATTCAAGAGAGGATGCCGCTCCGCGTAGCAAAACACCCCATGAAACTGGCCGATTGTCCCGCGGAAAACAATATAATTACCCCTCAATCAGAGGTATAGATAGTCCATGGCTTACTAAAACATGTAAGTATAAATGCTAATAGGAATAAATGCCTGTTACTTCACAAGCTACTTGTAGTCAAATAAATAGCGAAGGGGTTTTTCGTATTCTGTATCAGCCTCTTTACAAACCATAACCCATAAGATATAGTAGAAATGTTTACCTCCATTCGTCGGGCGGCACCTGCCCGACTCAGAATCCGTGTGGTCAGCCTATTGATAGGTGGCCTATTTTTGAGCCGCTTTGCTACCGCTCAAACCCTCCCGACAGGATTTGTTCAAGCCAAAACACAAGGTGATTATGTTACCCCGATGGGTGTGGTATTTAGCACCGACGGCCAACGTCAGTTTGTGTGGGATAAGGGAGGCAAAGTCTGGGTTTCCGCCTGGAATGGAAGCCAGTACGTGAAACAAGCCACTGCCGTACTCGACATCAGTGCGGAAGTAGGTAACTGGCGGGACTTCGGGCTGCTCAGTTTTTGTCTGGACCCCAACTACGCCCAGAACGGACTGGTTTACCTGTTTTATATGGTCGACCGGCACCACTTAATGAATGCCGGAACAGCCAGCTATAATCCAGCCACCGACGAGTATTATAAAGCCACAATTAGCCGTGTTACCCGGTACAAATTCGAAACAGTAAACAACGTTCTAACGGCCAATGCCAGCAGCCGTAAGGTATTGCTGGGTGAAACAAAGTCGACGGGAATTCCGCTTACACACGAATCTCACGCAGGTGGAACGCTGGTGTTTGGGCGTGATGGCTCGCTGATGTTGACCACGGGCGACAATGCAAGCTACGCCAGCATGGATAAAGGCAGCGCGTCGGAAACGTATTTTCAACAGGCGATAAACGATGGCATCATGCGGGCCAACGAGAACGTAGGCGCATTCCGGTCGCAGATGCTCAATTCGCATTGTGGTAAGGTGTTGCGAATGGACCCGAACACAGGAGACGGTTTATCCAGCAACCCCTATTTCGATGCGGCAAATCCGCGTTCGGCCCAGTCGCGGGTGTGGGCATTGGGATTGCGCAACCCCTATCGGATGACTATTCAGCCTAACACGGGCAGTACCAATATGGCCGACGGTAACCCTGGTACTTTGCTTATTGGTGATGTGGGCTGGAATTCATGGGAGGATATGCACGTGATTCGGCAGGGGGGCGAAAATGCAGGCTGGCCTATTTTTGAGGGATTAGAAACCAACAGTAGCTACCTGACAGCTGCCAATACACTGGAGAACAAAGACGAGCCAAATCCGAGCAATACCTGTAACAAGCCTTTTCTGACGTTTGCCGATTTACTGAAACAGCCTACCAACCCGGTGCAGACGGTGCTAAACCCCTGTAGCAGTCAACCGCTGCCCGGCCTGCAACTGCGCTACATCCATGCCCGACCCGCGCTCGACTGGCAACACGGGGCCGATGTGGCCCGAACCCCCACGTTCAACGGGGCCACGGCTACAGCAACAACGCTCAAAACCCCTGCATCGACGGGGGGCGCTACAGGAACACCCTTTCGGGGCAATGCAGCCACGGGGGGGGCGTATTATCCGGGAACAGCGTTTCCGACGGCCTGGCGGAACACGTACTATTTCGCCGATTATGGTGCCAACTGGATACGGGCCGCTACGCTCGATGCTAACGGAGCTGTGACACAGGTGCGCGAGTTCCTGCCTAATGGTGGCGGTAATGGCATTGTTGATCTTGAGTACAACCCATTAGATGGGGCTTTGTATTACATCAATATCAATACTAACGAGTTGATGAAAATCAGCTTTGGGGGTAATCAGCCTCCGGTAGCCGTGGCTACGTCAACGGCACTTACTGGCCCTACGCCCCTCACAGTTTCGTTTCGGGGCGATGCCTCAACTGATCCTGATGGAGATCCTCTGACGTACGCCTGGGATTTTGGCGATGGTACAACCTCAACCCTGGCCAACCCAACCAAAGTGTTTTCGGGGGCTACGGCGCAGGGCTTTACCGTGCGGTTAACGGTGAGCGATGGGCGCGGCCTTACCGATTCGAAAACGCTCCAGGTGTCGATAAACAACCCGGCACCAACGGCCAAAATCACGAATCCGATCAACAATGCGCTGTATCCGCTGGATCGGGAAAGTCAGTATAAACTCACCGCCACCGTCACCGACGATGACCTGCCGAGTCTGGCCTATGCCTGGCAAGTAACGCTCCGCCACAACAACCACGAGCACCGCGAACCCGTGCAGATCAGCTCGTCACCCACTATTAATATTTCGCCGGTGGGCTGCGATGGGGAGACGTATCTGTATATTATCAAACTGACTGTAACGGATCGGGGCGGTTTAACCGCCAGTGATTCCGTGAAGATTTATCCGGATTGTAATTCTGGTAAACTGGCCATTTCGAATTTACAGGCAACCACTGCCACAAATGCGGTTCGCCTGAATTGGACAAACCCAACAATTGCATTTGATAACGTGCTGGTAGTGGCTAAAGCGGGCAGCGGTTTCACCGACCGGCCCACGGACCCGGCCTATACCGCTGACGCTAGCTTTACAGGAAATGGAGCCGCCTTTTTCGGCGGGAAGGTCGTATATCAGGGTGTGGCGACGAGTTTGGTAGTGACGAATCTGACGGCTGGACAACCGTACTTTTTTAGGGTGTATACCCGCCGGGGTAGCGCCTGGACAGGGGGCGTTGAAACCAGCGCTACGCCGGCCGTTCCGCCAACTTCGGCATCACTGACGCCTGCGGCCAACACCTGCTATCGGCTTGTGGCGGGGGTGAGTGGGATGGTGCTAGGCGTAGAAAATGGCTCGACTGCTGATGGTGGAGCCGTCCGGCAGCGTACGGATGCCAATCAGGCCTGGCAACAGTGGAAGTTTGCTCCCACCAGCAACGGCTATTACCAGGTTATTGCCAACCACAGCGGTAAAGTGTTGGATGTGTCGGGCGTATCGACTGCCGACAATGCGGTGGTGCATCAGTGGGGATACGTTGGCGGAAATAACCAGCAATGGATGCTCCGCTACGATGCTGCGGGGTACTACCAACTCGTGGCCCGTCACTCGGGAAAATTGCTTGATGTAAAGGGCAGTAACCTAACTGAAGGGGGCGAGATTATTCAGTACACAGCCAATGGCACACAAGCTCAGCAATGGAGTATTGAGCAACGTACCTGCGTAAATCCGGCTCCAGCCGTGAGTTTTTCGCCGACAGCCTGTTATCGAATCAGTGCCCGGGTGGGAGGGAAAGCAGTGGGTATTTTGAATGCTTCCACTGCCGATGGTACCCAGATTCGCCAGCAAACGTATGCCAGCAAGGCATCGCAGCAGTGGAAGATTCAGGTAAACTCAGAGGGCTTCTACCGATTGCTGAATGTGAACAGCAACAAGTCAATCGACGTGTCGAATTCGTCGACGGCTGATCTGGTCAACCTGATTCAGTGGACGTCGCATAACAACTACAATCAGCAATGGAAAATTACGCGTGATGCCTCTGGATACTATGTCCTGACAGCCCGGCATTCGGGTAAAGCAATGGATTTAAAGTCGGGTAATCAGAACGAAAATGGTGAGATCGTTCAGTACACAGTCAATGGAACCACCGCCCAGCAATGGACTATTCAGGCCGTAACCTGTGCTGCTCGGGGAGCTCGCATGGCCAGCGATGGGTTCGTGATTCCAGCGTTTGATTCCTTTACTGAACTAGAAAACGATGGCTTTAAACTCTATCCAAATCCGGCTCAGAACATTGTCAATGTCGACTTGCGGGCGGCTAACGGCCAACCGGCTACTGTAGCCTTAACGGACCTGAGCGGACGATCGCTTTACCGAAAACTAGTCGATACCAGCACCGAGTCGCAGCATGCTATTTCAACATCATCGTATAGCGACGGAGCTTATCTGATCTCGGTAAAAGTAAATGATGGCTCGGTAGCAACTTTGAGGCTGGTGATTACTCGTTGAGATTGATACTTGGAAATTAGAGTATTGTGTGAAGGGGAATCTGGCGAGATTTGAGTCAGATTCCCTTTTTTGTGAACCTCGGCTGATGGTTTTCACATGGCTTGCGCGCAGATTTTAGACCATTACGTTGAGTTACGGCATTATTACTGAAGGACATATCGGAACATTAACTGTAGAAAGTAAGCAAGGAGAAGGGATAAAATTCGTAATTTCCATTCCTACCTGAGAAACAGAGTGGATGCTGAAGCTTAGGTAGAAACAATAGCATTTTGTCAATAGCTTAACCATCAATCTATGTACTACCTGTATCTCGCTACCTTACTCTCACTCTTTACGTTTGGTACCTGTTCTGCACAAACGCCACCTTCCCAAACAACGTCAACTACACCGGTCGATCTGAACGAACGGGTCCGGCTGTTGGAAGAAAATCTCCGCTATGCAAATCAGGGATTGGCTAAAAGTGTCGATGACCTGTTGTGGTATCAGAAACTGGGTGACATTGCCATTATCGACAAGGTTCGGTACGCCAGCAAACCGCCCCATGTCATTAAAAACCCGACAGGGCAGGGGGCCAACAATCCGGTTGTGATTCCGGCTTACACCTTTGTATCACGGAAGTTTGCCACGGCTAAAAAACTACCCTTGCTCGTTTTTGTGCATGATGGCGTACACGGCGATTTTAGTACGCTCTACGCCCACATTGTCCGAGAGTTAGTCGATCAGGGATACATGATTCTGGCCCCTGAATACCGGGGCAGTGTTGGATACGGCGGCACCTTCTACAATCAAATTGACTACGGCGATTACGAAAATGATGATGTGCTGGCGGGCAAGCGCTGGGCTGTCGAAAATATGCCGCAGGTTGATGCCGACCGGGTCGGAATAATTGGCTGGAGCCACGGCGGGATGATTTCGCTGATGAACGTGTTCGATCATCCCGAAGATTATAAAGTGGCCTATGCGGGCGTGCCTGTAACCGACATCATTGCGCGGCTGGGCTACAAACCCCAGAGCTATCGAACCATCTTTTCGGCGGCTACGCACATTGGCAAAGACCCTTCCGAAAATGTGGCCGAATACCGTCGCCGGTCGCCGGTGTGGAATGCGCAGAAGCTACAAACACCGCTGCTCATTCATACCAATACCAACGACGAGGATGTGAATGTGCTGGAGGTCGAGTCACTAATTAACGCTTTGAAAGCGCACGAAAAGAAATTCGAGTACAAGATCTATCAGGATGCCCCAGGTGGACACAGTTTCAATCGGCTCGATACCAAACTTGCCCGCGACTCACGCGAAGAAATCTACAAATTCCTGGCTCGTTACCTGAACCCACCCGCAGCGGTTAAGTAGCAGATACCAAATCCTTACGTTACGAAATCTAGATAGTTATCAGGATTTATTACCGATAAGGAAGCTGTTGGATAAGCAGTTTGAAACCCTTTGGGAAAACGCACACGGTTGGTATGCCATTTCATTTCAAAGGCGGCTAACTGCCCATTGGTCTCTTCAATCCAATCAAGTTCCTGTTGATCATACGTTCGCCAGAAGTAAGGGTTTGCCTGACTTCGTAAATAGGCATTGCGTTTTAATCGCTCTGTGACCAGATAATTTTCCCACAAGGCACCTATGTCGTTACGCTGCGTAGGCAGGCTAAAATTGTTAATCAGCGCATTACGAATTCCGTTATCGAAGAAATACCATTTCGACGACTTCGTGACCTCTTTGCGTAAGTTATTACTGTAGCCGCCCAGGCGAAATAGAATAAACACCTTGGTAAACAGGTCAAGATACCGCACTACGGTGTTGCGATCAATCTGTAGTTGACGGCTTAACTCGTCGTTCGATACCTCATTACCAACTTGATGGGCAATCAATTGAAGTAATTGCAACATCTTATGGGCATTTCGAACCTGCTCGAATAAAAGAATATCTTTTAGCAGGTAAGATGACACCATACTTTTGAGATAGTCGATTCGATCGTTACTAGTCTCCATTTGCACTACATCGGGGTAACTGCCGAAAAGAAGTCGGTCGATGAGTCGCTCTCGGGTCTGAAGGTATGACTCTGTATCTGATAGCTCCAACTGAGCTAACGGATACAGGTTATAAGTTAATTGCCTGCCAACCAATGGTTCACCCGTACGGTTAGTTAAATCAAAAGCCGATGAACCTGTAGCGAATACCGTAAGGTTTGGAAACGAGTCGATTAAGAGTTTTAACGAACGCCCTACTTCAGGGACCATCTGTGCTTCATCGATGAGTAATAGTTGGGTGTCGCCAAGCCAACGGCGATAACTAGCCACCCGCCTATCTGTAAGTAGTTCAGCGGTGGTCAGATCATCACCATTTAGAGACAGCGTAGGCCCGTTGAAACTAGCGGCAAGCTGATTCATTAGAACCGTTTTGCCTACTCGTCTGGCCCCGGTCAATAGCACAACTTTATTGGATCGAAGTTGCGCTTCAAGAATTGGCTGTAATGTTCTTTTAACAAGAGATGACATTAATTCTGTGGGTTTATTCAACGAATTAACGTTAATTCGTTGAATAAACCCACAGAATTAATGATTTTGGCAGCTTACCCCAAGCTTACTAATTCCTTCAACTCGTCGTTGCTCAGGTCGCCTAGCCAGGTTTCACCGGTCTTTACGCTGAGATCGGCGAGTTCTTTCTTAGACTGGATCATGGCGTCAATTTTCTCTTCCAGCGTGCCCTGGTTCATCAGGCGATAGACCAACACATTTTTAGTTTGACCGATACGGAACGCCCGGTCGGTGGCTTGCGCTTCTACGGCCGGATTCCACCAGAGGTCGTAGTGAATTACGTGGTTAGCCTGTGTCAGGTTAAGGCCTGTACCGCCTGCTTTCAGCGACAGAATAAAGGTGTGGTCGGAGCGATTTTTTTGGAATTGCTCCACCATTTCGTCGCGTTTGGGTCGTGTTGTTCCGCCGTGCAGAAACAACGGCTCCTGCCCGAACTGCTGTTTAATAAATTCCTGTAGCAGCACACCCATTTCGTGGTACTGGGTGAAAATCAATACCTTCTCGTGGTTGGCGTAGATCGTTTCGAGCAGGTCGAGTAGCATGGTCGCTTTGCCCGAAAGGCTGGGAGTGGCCTTGCCTTCCTTGAGGTACTGATACGGGTGGTTGCCGATCTGTTTGAGAGCCGTCATTAGTTTCAGCACCAGACCACGCCGGGCAATGCCGTCTTTATCTTCGATGGCCCTGATACTCTCCTGCACCACACTCTCGTACAAAGCTGTTTGCTCCGGCGTGAGGGCACAAAACTGGTTGTTCTCAATCTTGTCGGGCAGATCGCTGATAATGGTCTTGTCGGTTTTAACGCGCCGGAGCAAAAATGGGCTTGTTACACGTCGGAACTGATCGAGTTTCTGGCGGTCGCGCTCCTGTTGAATGGGCTTACCAAACTCCTCATTAAACTTGCTTATACCGCCCAGATAGCCTTTGTTCACAAAGTCCATAATGCTCCAGAATTCCGACAGCCTATTCTCCACGGGCGTTCCACTGAGGGCGATACGGATGGGCGCTTTCAGGGCTTTAACCGCCTTTGTCTGCTCCGTATCCGCATTTTTTATGTTCTGTGCTTCGTCGATGATGACCAGCGACCAGGTTGTTTTCTTAAGCTTTTCGAGGTCCGAGCGTACCACGCCGTAGGTTGTCAGCAGCAGGTCATACTCGTTTTCCTGTTTACCTTCGGGTAGCTTTCGGTTGGAGCCATGATACACATGAGGGCGCAAATCGGGCGCAAACCGGGCAATTTCTTTTTGCCAGTTGGTAATGAGCGTTGTGGGCAGCACCACCAGGGCTTTCTGTTTTTTGAACCGGCCTTCCTGCTTGAATTTGAGCAGTAACGCAATCACTTGCAGGGTTTTACCCAAACCCATATCGTCGGCCAGCAGGCTACCCATACCCAAGGCCGTGTTCTTAATAAGCCAGTCGTAACCGCGTTGCTGATAAGGACGCAAGCTAGCTTTGAGCCGCTCAGGCAACGCCTGATTTTGGGTGTCGGTGAACTGCTTAATAATTTCCCGAACATCTTCTGAAATACCCAATCGTCCTCCTTTGTACTCTTCCGAGAGAGCCGCTCGGAGTAAATCGGTGCCCGTTAACTCCGGTGGGTTTTCGAGTTGTTTGTAAAGCTTTGTGAGGTCGTTCGGGTCGATTAGTACGTACTGATCCTTGATCTTGACCAGCCCCGTTGAGTTGTTCACCAGCTTCTGGAACTCCTTCAGGTTCACCATTTCGTCGCCAAGGGCCACCTGCCAGTCGAAGGTGAGCATGTCGTCCAGGCGCATAAATGAGGTTGAGCCCGAAGCCGTGCCTTTCGATTTGGTCCGAAGCCGTCCACCGGCCGACGGTTTTACCCAATGCCGGAGCGATTTGGGTAGCAGAAGCGCAATGCCCAGCAGCTGCATACGAGGCAGCGTTTCGAGCAGCACCTTTACAAAATCGTCGGGTTTGTAATATAAAGCCGCAGGGCCGTCGGTTTTGGTAAGCTGGGCCAGATCGGGAAAGTGCCGCGAGAGTACCAGCAAGTCCTGCAAAACGGCCATGCGCATTCCTGCATATTGCTTTTCGTGCAGGATATCGGGCAAGGGAATAGGTGGCGCAACCGAGGGTCGGGTCCCGGCGGGGAACGGCGGAGCTTCGGCAGAGGTCGTTTTCTTTGTTGTACGAGCCGTTTTTTTTGGCGGTTCTGCTGGTGGTGTTGCCGGTCCGACGTTTCGGTTTATGGCCTCGTTATCCCGAATCAGCAGACTAACACGAAACTCAGTGCTTAGTTCAGAGTCTTCGACGGCCAGAATCGGCACGAACCGCTTGTGACTCAGGAAAAAATCGTTGAGCCAGAGCTGCATAGCCAGGGGCATTTCGCGCTTGCCAAATCCTTCGAACCGCACTGTTTCTACGCCAAAAAAGAGTCGATCTGCATCTTCGAGCGGCCAACGTTCCCAGAGTTCAATGGTCGAATCATGAATGGTTGGACGCATCAGCAGCGAGCAGAGTGTCAGTACCTGCTCGCGACCCGGAAGGGCAAGCCATTCTTTTTGCCAGCGCACGGTGAGCAACAAGGGCGGCAGTTGAGCAGCCAGCAAATCAGTCTGCTGACGAACGGCTTCGTTGAGCGTTGCAGGCATCCACCGGACCCGGTAATGCTCTTCGGTGGCCCCCACACGAAGAAGTTGTGGTACTACAGCCCCGCGCCGGAGCATAGCCATTGAAAACTGATTAGCCAAATACATGGCCCGAACCGAGTCGCTCATTTCGGCAAAATCGGCCTCTGTGAGCGTATCGAGCCAGGTAGTCAAGTCATTCAGCGTAAAATCGGGAAGGGAGCGCTGGTCGCCATGTTCACTGAAGATGCCAATTTTCTTGACATCCATTATTTCGTCCAGTTGCAACTCAATGCTATCGCTGGGGTCGGGTGTACTGATTTTTTCGAGTGTAACAGGCTTGGCAACCCGCCCGTTTGCATAGCCCGCCCGCTTGAGCGGCCTGGCATCCAACGGCTTACTAAACAACGAATACGCTTTGCCGAGCGATTTCAGAAAATCGCTTTTCGTGAACGTTGTGTTGGGCTGGAGCAGATCGAGAAGCTGATCGGCGAGCAGCGGGATGGTGGCAAAGTCGAGTTTAGTACGGGATTCTTCGTCGGGTTTCCAGTCTTCATCGTCGGGCAGATCGTCGGTGCCGAGGTCTTTAAAGGACAGCACCGTTTCCATACCCCCGCTCATTATTTCGGACTGCGTACTTTTCAGCTCCTCCAGAATGTCGAGGCCCTTAAACTGAAACACCAGAAACGGGTTTCGGTCAATCTCGTTGGCAATTACATACACCACGGCCGCAAGGTGCTTGCAGGGCACGGCATAGTCGGGGCAGGAGCACCCCATGCCTAGGTCATCGAAGGTGCGCGGAAACAGCTTAATGCCCCGTGTCTGGGCAAAATCAACCAGTTCCTGAGGGAGCTGCCGATTCAGGAGTTGCGCCAGAATGGCCGGGTTGTCCTGAATTTCGGTAAGTAACCACTTCTTTTCCTGATCGGTAAAGAGCGGCACCAACAGCTTTATTTTGTAGGGCCGGGGCTTCGACCCTTTGACCTGTGCACTGATCTGATTACCGTCAATTTTCAATCCCTGAACCGCCCCTTTGTTGGCGTAGGTTTTGCCGCGCGGCAATCGGTTGGCTTCATCAATGCTGGTAAGGGCGTTGAGCCACTGCTGGCCCCACCAGGTTTTGCCGTAACTAATGCGTTCGGCCATAGGTTGCTCGAAAGTTTGGAACGTAAGTAGGTAACGTAAATCGACTACAAAAATTCACGTTTTGCCTATATCCCCGACGCCCATTTGATCAAAACTTACTTTTCTGACATGTAAATCGGCATTCTACTCACTTAATACTGCTGTAAATTCGATCTCGATCAGATACTCGGGGGCAATAAGGGCGCTTACCTGATAAATGCCCGTTGTCGGTTTAATGTCACCAAAAAAAGCCCCATGTGCTTTGGCAATTTCTTCCCAGCGGCTGACATCAGTTGTAAACATGCGAGTTCGTACAACGTCGCTCATAGAAGCCCCCGCGTTAGCCAGCACATCGGCGATACGAGTCAGAATGTTGTGAGTCTGGGCATATATATCGTCTTTCTTGACGGTTTCGCCATCAACAATAGCTACTGTACCGGATACTTCGATGATGTTGCCGATTCGGACGGCCCGGCAGTAGCCCATTTTGTCTTCCCAGGGGGAGCCTGATAGTATGTTTTGTCGTTTCATGGTAGGCACTGTTAACCTTGTTTGCGCATCAGCTCGACCAGCGGCTTAAATTGCGATTCGTATAAACTGGTGATAAAATCCCGGTCAGCGTCCGTAAGCCGTACAATGCGCCGGGTGTTTTGGTCGACCTGGGCGGGCGTTCGGATGCCCGGAATTACGGTCGAAATTTCGGGATGACTCAAAATGTAACTCAAACTCAACTCCGCCGGGCTTACTTCGTAATGCTCACAAAGTGCCCAAACAGGTTCTAGCGCAGCATTGGCCTCTTCAATAATGGTTGGGGTGAATCGGAAATGGCGGTGATCGGTTGGAGGAAACGTGGTTGTAGCTGAAAACTTATTGGCCAGCAGCCCAAACTGAAGGGGCATCCGGGCAATAATACCGTATCCCTGGCTGTGCATCGGCTCCAGATAAGGGCGAATGTGTTGATTCAGTATGTTAAAAACAACCTGAAAACCTGACCCTAATTGATTATCCAGAAAGAAGTTGGCTTCTGGCTCGGGGGCGAACGTATTCACCGAAATACCCCAATAGCGTATTTTGCCCGCTTGTTGCAACAGGTTTAGGGCATCTAGGCATTCGCCCTCCTGAAGATGAGCCACTTTGGCTACATGTAACTGGTAAAAGTCGATGCTGTCGCGTTTGAGCCGACGTAAGCTTTCATCGCAGGCATTCAGTATATGTTGTTTGCTGTAGTTGATCGCAATTTTCCCGTCCTGTTGTTTTTGGCCAACCTTGGTCGCAATGACCACATCGGATCGGTTACCAAACACGCGGCCAATGAGCGTTTCGGAGTGGCCCAGACCATAAAAATCGGCGGTGTCGTATAACGTAATCCCCTGATCGAAAGCATAGTGCAGAGCCTGTACAGAAGTAGCATCGTCGGCGTCACCCCAACCAATTGGAATACCACCCACCTCGGCAGGACCACCAATGGCCCAGGCGCCAAATCCAATCTCACTAACCGTTAAGTCGGTTTTCCCAAAGGGTCTATACTTCATAGAATGCGATAAAGTCATTGTGTAGTGTTGTACAATCAACGCAATCAGATTGACCGGCTTCAAAGGTATGGATTTCTAGGATTGGCACTAGCTTCGGTCTCTTATGATTTAAGCCCACAGATTACGCCGATAGGGTTAACTTTATTTATGTACCGCTAGATAGAGGTTTTATGGTAAATAAAAGTATTTCGCCACTATGTTGCACTTTAAAAAGAAAGTGTGAAATGGGAAATTCTTTGGTAACGTAGTTCAGTTGAAAAGCAGGTGAATTGTCAGATTTACCAATAATAAATTGTTAAATTTGAAAAATATCAGAAGTAAATTTTGATTTAATGATAAATTGCAATACGTTAAAGATAGCACTTGAAACGTATGTTCTGTAGTAGAGTCTCCAGCCTCATTTAAGCAGCATTATCTGTGACATCCCTTGACTTACCTTCTGCCCTTCCCAGCCAGACCATTCTGGGTCGGGGTATAAAACATATCGGTATTGGAAAATATGGCAGTAAGCCACTGCCACCTGATTTACTGGCCGAATGTCGGCAAGCACTACTTGATCCTACTTCGCATCCGCTTCAACGGGGAGCGTTTGTGGGAGCTTTGTTAGCAAAAGGACCTACGCCCGACGAATATAGTCTGGAGGATACGATTGGAAAAGGGGCTTTTGCCCATCCCACATTTCTGATCAATAAACTCTGCCCTGATCTGGACCCGGGCTTGTTGCCGTTGGCTACTAAACTGGTGCGCGGGCACAATCTGTCGATAAGTGAAGCTGAGCGATTGGGTGATTACCTGTTCGGCATGGGCACTTGCGAAACGTTTCGGGGGCTGGCGGCCAGCATTATGCGCGTGCGCCACGAAACCAACGACGAATACCAGGGGTTGATGCGGGCCACCGAACGGACGTTCACGCCGGGTTTTCGGCTAAATACCACTCAGAGCGACCGTCCGCTGGTGCAACTGGCTGAACCGTTCGATGGTGTCGAGCATAGTTATTTGATCACCCCGCTGCTGGCCAACTGGTTTCAACGACGAAACTATGGAGCGCTGTCGATGGTGGGGCGATCGGGTGGGCCGAAGTTCACGCTCAATGCCCATGATCTATACATGTACCTCGGTTGCCAGTTTATGCAGGGTCGCCACGAACTGACCGAACCGCTTATGCCGTATGGTTGGGTACTGGATCAGAAAGCACTCTCCCCCGCGCTGAACAAGTGGGTCGACAGGAGGCAGGTTCTGCTGAAGCGGCCATTTCTGGCAACGCTCGAAAAAGTACTGAATCCCTGCGGAGCACGCGTACTGGTTACGTCGGTATTTCATATCACGTACCAGATGAAAATGGCTGAACTGGCTCTGTTGGCCGGTTTCGATGCTGTTATTGTGCTGAAACGTGGTCTGGAGGGCTCATTAGCTCCCGCTACCAGCCGGGCGAGTGGTGTTTTGTGCGCGGTTAGAACGGAGAAGGGACATTTGTTTTTTCAGAATTTTGATGCCGATCGGCCTGATTTCGCTTCGTTTCGCACCGATAATGACTCAGACGTAATCGATCCGACAGCCGCTGACAATGCCGCCCTGATCCGCAAATTCATGGCTCAAAAAGTAACTGACGACGAGGTGTTCGATAATAGGGTCCGCTATGCTTTTGCGCTCCTGGATCGTGGTATGGAATGGATTGAGGGCCAGATAAAACTATAAACTGCTTATGAATCCGGTTTTTCGAAGTGCCATTTTGTACAACCCCGACGAAGTGCCGGATGGTGCCGGTATTCTCGAAACCGTTAGTCGCATAGTAGCCGAACAATTACCCAATGCTGACCCGCTGACGATTCATAAGGTAGCGCATAAACAGGAGGCACTGGAACAAATCCTAACCCAGCTCGCTGACGAAGACCAGGTTTCGCTACTAGTAACAATTGGTGGAATTGGGCCCATGGGACATGCTCCCGATGCAACACAGGCCATTTGCAATAAACTGTTTCCCGGTTTCGGCACGATACTGCGCCAAACGGCTTTGCCCACTAACCCTGCTGCGACACTCTGGCGTAATACAGCTGGTTTGCGCAACCAAACCCTGATCGTAAATCTGCCTGACTCTCTTGACGCTATTCAGACGGGTTTCCCATTGTTGTTTCCCGCCATTCCTAATGCCATACGGCTAGCGGGAGGGAAAGTGGTATAACTATGGCGTCTCTTCAGCACGGCCGCTGAGTAGTTGGAACAACTGACTGCCATCGCCGTAGAAAATGTCGCTGATGAGCCAGGTTCCATTTTCTTTGTCCAGCAAAAACGTAAACTCCTGTTTCTCGCCGAAGTTGGTAAACGTCACCAGTACTTCAGCCTGATCGTCGCTGATTTCAGCAGGATGAATAACAAAATCCTGAATGTCCATATCCTGCGCATTGTAAAGCGGATCGGCCTCCATAAAGGCGATTTCGCCGGTTTTGGCAACAATCACGGCGTCATCCCAAATCAGGTCTGCCATTTCCTCCACAAAAAACTTGTTAACAAGGGCTCGATCTTTGGCCTGAAAGAAGGGACTTTTCTTGTCGTTATGTGCTTTATATAGGGCCTGTACAACAGCCTCCGGCGTTTCGGCAACCGGCTTACTCAAAGAAGATGCCTGTACAATGGGCACAGTAGCGGCTGCAACTGGCGAAGAAGTTTGGTCTTTAGATTGGTTTTGGTAACAGCCTGACAAGCTAATAAAGCTCATCAGGACTGTAATAGTATATAGCTGATACATGAGCGGGCGTTTTTAACTCGCTGAAATGTAGCACTTTTTATGAATTATGCGTTAATCAGCCTCATCATAGCCTCTGGATAACGATTTCCGGCCACCGCTCCTTTGGGGGAAACAGCCTCAATTTCGGCCAGATCACCAGGAGTAAGGTTCAGGCCCAGAGCTCCCAAATTTTCTGTCAAGTAAGTCCGGCGTTTGGTGCCAACAATAGGAACAATCTCATCGCCCTGAGCCAGCAACCAGGCCAGCGCCAATTGCGATGCGGTGGCCCCTTTGCGGGTGGCTAAGGCTTCTAATTGCTGAACTACGTCGAGGTTCTTCTGGAAATTCTCGCCCTGAAACCGGGGAGAATGACGGCGGTAATCATCGGCCGCTAAATCCTCAAAGCGTTTGATCTGACCCGTCAGAAAACCACGCCCCAGGGGGCTGTAGGCCACTAATGTAATGCCCAGTTCGCGCACGGCAGGAATAACTTCGTCCTCAATGTCGCGGCTCCAAAGCGAGTATTCTGATTGCACAGCGGCTACTGGGTGTACGGCGTTGGCCCGTCGAATAGTATCGGCTCCCGCTTCCGACAAACCAATAAACCTGATTTTGCCTTCGTCAACCAGACGGCTCATTTCGCCCACGGTTTCCTCAATGGGCGTATTTGGGTCAACGCGATGCTGATAATACAGATCAATTACGTCTACCCCTAAGCGTTTCAAACTTCCCTCGCATGCCTGGCGTACGTATTCGGGGCGCCCGTTGATGCTGCGTTTGGTGGGATCATTTGGGTCGCGGACTATGCCAAATTTGGTAGCTAATACCACCGAATCGCGCCGGTCGCGGATGGCCTGGCCCACGAGTTCTTCGTTGGTGTAGGGGCCATACATATCGGCGGTGTCCAGAAAATTGAGGCCAGCGTCGAGGGCTGCATGGATCGTTGCCATGGACTCTTCGTCGTTGCGTTGGCCGTAGAAATCGGTCATGCCCATGCAGCCAAGGCCGAGGGCAGAAATAGATTGGCCAGTGTTGCCTAAAATACGGGTAATCATGATGGATTTATTAAGTGGTTCTAAATCATAAACACGAAGGGCACCCCGAGGTTTGCTCTGAGTGCCCTTCCATAAAAAAATAACATATTGGTGCTAAAGACTCAACTCTGCGTAATCGAGCATCGAGGTCTGGATTACTTCGTGAGCTTCGTCGCGACCATACACATTTGTGATCTCGGTATGGGCTTTCTCGCCAGGTAAGTTCTTGTATGTCAAGAAGTAATGTTGCAAACGCTTCATTACGGCTACGGGCAGGTCAGCCAATTCAGTGAAATGGCCAAACATGGCATCACCTTTCAGCACCGCTATAATTTTGTCATCAGCCTCGTCTTTGTCGATAAGACGGAATCCCCCGATGGGAATCGCTTGGAGAATGATGTCGCCGTGGGTAATTTCGCGCTCCGTCAGTACACAAATATCGACAGGGTCACCATCACCTTTTTCAACGGTTTTTCCCGCTTTCTCAGAAGCTAACTGAGCAATCCGATCTCCGCAGTATGTTTGGGGAACAAATCCGTACAGGGCTGGAATTACGTTAGAGTATTGCTGAGGTCGGTCAATTTTAAGGTAACCTGTGTCTTTGTCAATCTCGTATTTAACCGTATCGGTTGGTACAATTTCAATGAAGGCCGTAACGATTTCCGGGGCCTGTTTGCCCACTGGTATACCGTGCCATGGGTGCGCTTTAAAGCTCTGTTTCATGCGTAGAATAAACTTTTACACTTTAGCTATAAACGTTTCCTGTTGCGTATTTGTCTTTGGTTAAAGGACGCAAATTTTGTATTTTTAGAGGAAAATGACGTTTACGTCGTCTATGCACAGAAAAATCTACCCTCGGCATTTCATTTTTTTTCTGGCTTTGGCCGGATCAACCACATTCTCCACTCCACTGGTTGCGGGGCCACCCACCAGTAATCGGTCAGCAACAGGGCTTCGACCTTCCGTTGAAAAAGTGTTCAGCCGCATCAATGCGGACGTACTAAAAAACGGACGTGCTTACGAAACCCTTTCTGATGCCAGCCAGCGGATCGGGCATCGACTCACGGGCAGCAACAACGGCGCACGAGCCGAACAATACGCCTATGACCTGTTACGGTCGTATGGTTTCAAAGATGTTCGGTACGAAGCATTCGAAGTAGAGTCGTGGATGCGCGACACGGTGACGCTTTCGGTGGTGCCTAACAAAAGCGACAATTTCCGCGACATAAAAGTAGTATCGCTGGCTCACTCGCCAGTGGATGCTCACGTGCGGGGTGAAATCATTGATGTGGGCAATGGGCTTGAAGGTGATTTTAACGCAGCAAAAGACAAAATCAAAGGTAAAATTGCCCTTATCAACATTGGTTTGAGCAATGCCAAGGGGGCCCGGAACCTGCATCGTTCCGAGAAAACGGCCTTAGCTATTCAGCATGGGGCAATCGGTGTGATTATGGTGAACCTGGTGCCGGGTAATGTGCTGCTTACGGGTACGGCTTCGGTTACGGGTAAGCTCATTCCAATTCCGGCGGTCTGCATTGCGTATGAAAGTGGGGTTTCGCTGCGGCAATGGCTGGCCGAAGAACACAAAGACCAGCTCCACGCCGTGATCGACATGACCAACACAAGTCGTAAAATCAGAGCTCGTAATGTGGTTGCTTCTATCACTGGAAGTGAATTCCCGAACGAAAAAGTTGTGATCGGCGGCCATCTGGATTCGTGGGACCTGGCCACGGGAGCTATCGACAATGGTATCGGGTCCTTTTCGGTGCTCGATATTGCCCGGACGTTCCGCAAACTGAAACTGAAACCCAAGCGGACGGTCGAATTTGTAATGTTTATGGGTGAGGAGCAAGGCCTGCTTGGCTCACGAGCCATGGCCGAAGACCTTAAAAAACGCGGTCAGTTAGATAATGTCCGGTATATGATGAACCTCGACATGACGAATGATCCCACGGGTATCAACGCCTTTGGCCGCGACGATATGACGGCATTTTTCAAAACCGTAGGCGAGACCATCCAGCAGGTAGAACCGACGTTCCAGAATCAAGTGGCCAATCAGGCCGGGCTACACTCCGATCACCAACCATTTATGATTGAAGGAGTGCCGGTAGTGGGCATGATGGGTCATCTTACCAAAGAAGTCCTCGACTGCTACCACGCTAACTGCGACCGGATAAATCTGGCAAACCGCGACCAAATGCAGAACACTGTTCGTTATTCGGCTATGGTTCTGTATGCCCTCGCCGACGCTGAGAATATTCCAACCCGTCGGCTCGACGATACCAAAACCCGCGATTATCTGGTCAATCAGGGGCTCCGAACACCCTTGCAGATCGCGAATGAGTGGCGGTGGAAAGAGTAAAAGGGCGTTTGGTTGTAGGTTAATTTCGTTGTACAAAACGAATTGTGTTATGCTGACTGCAAGAGAAGTTATTGTTGTTGACCCTGAAATATTAGGTGGAAAGCCGGTTTTTAAAGGCACGAGGGTAGCCATTCAAACTCTCTTCGATCACCTTGAAGAGAGTTCTTTAGATGATTTTTTGATAGGATATCCATCCGTTGAAAGGCAACAGGCTCAAGTCGTCATTGAGTTGGCATCAAAGATGCTCAACTCTTTTTCTAGCCAGTATGAAGGTGTTGCTTGACGAGAATGTCGATGTTCGTTTTCGCCTAAGTTTCGAAGGGACGGGCCATGAAGTCTTTACCGTTAAATTTATGGGTTGGAACGGTATTAAAAATGGTCAGCTGCTTCGGCTTATGGCAGAGCATAACTTCGACGTGTTAGTTGGCGTTGATAAAAGTATGCCTTATCAACAAAATGAGACGACGTTGCCAGTTTCAATTGTAGTTTTAGACATTGGCCGTAACGTTTTACCAAATCTGAAAGCGTACATCCCTTTATTGTTAAACTATCTTGAGCAACTATTGCGAAAGGAAATGATTACACTATCATTACTACGGTAAGAATCGTAGTAAGTACTAAAATAATACCACCGTATTAATATGCTTTCTAAAACCTTCGGCGCGGCAGTCTATGGCGTCAATGCCAGTCTGATCACCATCGAAGTAGTTGTTGCCCAGGGGTTGGGTTTTAACCTCGTCGGACTGCCCGACAGTGCTGTAAAAGAAAGCGAACACCGAGTTGAAGCCTCGCTGAAATGTTCGGGTTACAAAATGCCCCGCCAGAAGATTGTTGTGAATTTGGCTCCTGCCGATATCCGAAAGGAAGGCTCTTCGTACGACCTACCCATTGCTTTGTGTGTGTTGCAGGCCTCTGAACAGATCACTGCCGAAAAGCATCTGGATGAGTACGTGATCATGGGCGAACTTTCTCTTGACGGTCGCCTACGCCCAATAAAGGGGGTATTGCCCATTGCTATCGAAGCGCGCAAACGTGGTTATAAAGGGTTTGTGCTACCCGCTGAAAACGCACATGAAGCAGCTATTGTGAACAGTCTCGACGTAATTGGCGTGGAGACTATACAACAGGCTATCGAGTTTTTTGAGGGTAAGCTCGACATTGTTCCGCTCGTTACCGACACCCGCGATCTGTTCTATGATACCCTCAACGCCTACGATGTCGATTTTTCGCACGTACAGGGGCAGGAGAATATCAAACGGGCACTGGAAATTGCCGCTGCGGGTGGGCACAATGTAATTATGATTGGGCCTCCAGGAGCTGGTAAAACAATGCTGGCCAAGAGGCTCCCCACCATATTACCCCCGCTGACTTTACAGGAAGCTTTGGAAACAACAAAGATCCATTCTGTGGCGGGTAAGCTGGGAAACAAGTCGTCGCTGATTGCTACGCGACCTTACCGAGCACCGCACCACACAATTTCAGATGCTGCATTGGTTGGTGGAGGCAGTTTTCCCCAACCGGGCGAAATCTCCTTATCGCATAACGGCGTTTTGTTTTTAGATGAACTGCCGGAATTCAAGCGGTCTGCATTGGAAGTGATGCGGCAACCGCTTGAAGAACGTCGGGTAAGTATTTCGCGGGCGCGTTGGGCGGTGGAGTTTCCGGCTAATTTCATGCTCATTGCTAGTATGAACCCATGCCCCTGCGGGTACTACAACCACCCCGACAAGGAATGTGTGTGTGGGCCGGGTGTGGTGCAGCGCTACCTCAACAAAATCAGCGGCCCCCTGCTCGACCGTATCGATTTGCATGTGGAAGTCACACCTGTTTCGTTCGACCAGATGACGGCTAACCGTCCCTCGGAGTCGAGCGAGACTATCCGGGAGCGGGTTATCAAAGCACGAGCCATTCAAACGGCCCGTTTTGCCGACGACGAGGGCGTTTACTCCAATGCCATGATGCCTTCGCAGGTGGTCAAAAATACCTGCATTATCAACGATGCCGGACGTATTCTGCTCAAGACGGCTATGGAGCGGCTTGGCCTTTCGGCCCGTGCCTACGACCGTATTCTGAAAGTGTCGCGCACGATTGCTGATCTGGCTGGTTCGGAGGAGATCAAGATCGAACACTTAGCGGAGGCTATTCAATACCGGAGCCTGGACCGGGAAAATTGGGCTGGATAAGAGGGGGCTAATGTACCCGTTCAAGCCTTTTTTTGTGGTGCCCACAATCAGAAAAGCTACTGAGTAGTTTCTTCCATGAAATCAATTCGACACATTCATGGAAACTACAGATAAAACGGCTCAGAAAGCAACGGTTTTCGATCGGATGGCAACCTACGCAACTAAAGTTACGGGTAGCTCATCCGCTTTTTTGATCGCCCTTGCAGTTGTTGTGATCTGGGCCGCGACGGGCCCTATTTTTGGTTATTCTGAAACCTGGCAGTTGGTAATCAATACTGGCACAACCATAGTAACTTTTTTGATGGTCTTTATTATCCAGAAAGCCCAAAACAAGGAGTCACTGGCTGTTCAGTTGAAACTTAATGAATTGATTGCAGCCACTACCGGAGCGAGTAATCGCCTGGTGGCAGTGGAAGATTTATCGGACGAAGAACTCAACGTGCTCTGCCATCACTACCAGACAATGGCTGAGCTCACCCGTAAGAAGAGCGACCTCCGTAAATCGCACTCTGTTGAAGAAGCCATCAAAGACGCGGAGTCAAAACTGAAAAAAGAGGGAATTGGGACTGAAGAGCCAACTCCTCAGAATTGAAAGTAAGCTGTTACGATTCTTGGATAAGCGGAGATGGCTGGTGATGTAAATGATTTTTTGTATCATTGTTGATAAGAAACTACCCACTGTATAGTATGAACCCAGAAAGGCGATTTAGCCAGTTAGAAGAGATTATGGCCGAGATGCTTCAAAAGCAGGATCGACTTGAAATATTGGCCACCAAAACTTTTGAAATAGCTGAAAATGCTGATGCAAAAGTCGATGCTCTTGATGCCAAGCTCTCTTCAAAAGTTGATACACTTGCTCGTGCAGTAGCCAGCCTAACTATCGAAAATAAGGCAGCACACCAGCAAACGAATGATAAGCTGGATACGATCATGAATTTTTTAAAAGAGAAATTCTCTTAAAAGTCTAAGGCGGCTTTAGAACTGAAAGTAGATAAACTGATTTGAAGTAAACACTCCAAAGAGGTACGTCAAGAAGGCGATCAGGCCAAACAGCATCGCGAACCGGGCGGTGTTGCGCGTTGGGATAACGAAATAGAACCGCTCTTTCAGAAATAGGAATACAATCAGGCCAAAGATAAACCACAACTCAGTGCGGTTTAGGGGTGATTGCAATGGGTCAGTAGGGGAGAGGGTAAAAATCCGGCCCAGAATCAGGAAGGCGTCGCTCACCGAAACCGCCCTGAAAAACACCCAGGTCAACATCACCAGCACAAAAGTAAACGCGATACCAGTGATCCGGCCGAACCCCGCCAACTGCTGCTGCCTGCTGCTACTTTTAGGACCCGGAAAATACTTGTCTTTAGCAATGTCGAGTACAATGTACAATCCGTGTAGACCTCCCCAGATAATATAGGTCCAGTTAGCGCCGTGCCAGAGACCACTGGCCAGAAATACAACGAAACGGTTGAAATAAGTGCGCGCTTCACCCTTGCGGTTGCCGCCCAACGGGATGTACAGATAATCGCGAAACCAGCTGGATAGCGAGATGTGCCACCGTCGCCAGAACTCCGAAATAGAATGTGAAAAATAAGGCGTTCGGAAGTTGTCCATCAACTTGAAACCCATCACGCGGGCTGCCCCGATGGCAATGTCGGAATAGGCTGAGAAGTCGCAGTAGATCTGGATTGTGAAGAAGAAGGTAGCCAGCAATAATGACAGCCCATTGTGCTGATCGGGATGTTTGAATGCTGGGTCGAGAAAGAGCACGAGCCGGTCGGCAATCACGCACTTCTTGAAAAAGCCAAAGGCCATTTGCATCAGGCCTGCTTTTACCTCTTCAAAATTATAGGCGTGTGGTGTATGAAACTGATGCAGTACGTTTTGAGGTCGCTCAATTGGCCCGGCTACCAATTGTGGATAAAACATCACATATAGTGCATAAATACCAAAATGCCGTTCAGCTTTCTGACTGCCCCGGTATACCTCAATGGTATAGCTCATGGCCTGAAACGTGTGGAACGACAGACCGATGGGCAGGATATTCATGTTGTCTTTAAAGGAGTCGATGCCGCTCTGCCCGAACAGTTTTACCACCCCTACGAAAACCCGGTTGGTGCCTGCTGTAATACTATCGGCGATATTTGGCAGATGGAGCGCATCAAACAGAAAAGCGATATTTTCGGTGAAAAAGCCGAGGTATTTGAAAAATGCCAGGATACCAATATTCGAAATCAGCGACAGAATAAGTAGCCACCGCCGGGCGGGTCCGCTGGTCTTCTCAATCCAGATTCCGGCAATGTAATCGATAACAATGGTGAGAAACAGAATCAGGATATACGCCGGCTGAAACACCATGTAGAAATAACAACTGGCGGCCAGCAGCAACGCCCACCTCAGCCGAAATCGGAGGCTGAAATAAAGGATCGTCACCACGACGAAAAAGAGCAGAAATTGAAGCGAATTAAAAAGCATGGTTTAATTAGGCTCGGTCCGGGTTGGAAACCCGTTAAGAATCAGGTCAGGAGACCTGACAGCACCGTTTCGAATTTCTTCCCGAACTACGAACAAAGGTCGGCCTTTCACCTGAAAAAACACCCGTAGTACATACTCGCCGATAATGCCAAGGGCCATTAACTGAATACCGCTGAACAGGATAATCACGAAAAGCAGCGCTGTGAACCCTTGTGGAACCGTTCCAAACACGTATTTCTTGATCAGCGTTTGAATCAGATAGATCAGGGCAATGCCGATAGCCAACGCTCCCGTTCGGATAATGAACTTGATGGGAAACTCACTGAAGTTGAAAATGCCGTTGTAAGCTAGCTGTCGCAACATCTTGAAGGAATATTTGGGTACACCGGCCACCCGCTCGCTTCGTTCGTATTCTACGCCAATCTGTTTAAAGCCAATCCAGCTTCGCATGCCGCGCAAGAACCTACTTTCTTCGGGCATCTGTTTCATGATATTTACTACCCGGCGGCTCACCATCGAAAAATCACCGCTGTCTAGGGGAATGTCCACGTAGGAGATGCTTTTCAGAATTCGGTAGAACGTTGAGTAGGCAAACCGCTTCAGAATTCCTTCTTTTCGTTTCCGCCGGACGGCGTACACAACGTCGTAACCATTTTGGATATGTCCGTAAAACTCGGGTAATAGTTCGGGGGGGTCTTGCAAGTCACCGTCGATGATCAGGATCGCTTCAGAACCCATAGCCGCTGCCATGCCGGCCGTAACTGCTGTCTGGTGACCGAAATTACGAGCCAGCAACACCCCATGGTATCGAGGATCGGCAAGGGCTGTTAGCCGGATGAGGTCTGCGGTATTGTCGCGGCTTCCATCGTCCACCAATACCACTTCCACACGGTAAGGCAGGCTGTCCATGAGTGCGTTAAGCCGTTCGACCAATGGCCCAAACGATTCACGCTCATTGAAAAGGGGAGCTACGATGGAAACTAAAGGTGCGTCCATATCTTATTAGTTGATCCCAAATAAACGACTTTTGAACGAGCGATTTCTAAATCCCCGACCCGTCGGACCGTCCTCTGCCGATAATGGTAGTCCGTCGATTGATTGGGCACCCTGAAGCGCGTAGTAAATAAATCCGGCAATGAGTGCGATTTCCATTCCGTACTCTACGAAGTAATCGAAGCGGCTAAACATGCTGAATCCTTTGTAAAAAGGCTGCCCGATACGCCACCAGAACGAGGGATGGATAGCTGCCAGTGAGTTAAAAATAATGAGTAAAATGGTAGTAGTCCGATTTTTGAAGTCGGTGACGGTGAAAACTAGCGGCAGCATAAACAGGTAGGCATAGTTGCTCACCGCATTTTGCTGAAGCACCGTCATGGCTCCGAAGGCAACCAGAAAAATCATTGGTAGGGTCTCTACCAGGCGCTTGCCGTAGGCGTGCAGCCCCGTCAATGAAATAATGATTACGGTGATGCCCATAGTAACCCATTTCCAGATACCTCCATTTTCGGGAACCAGCCCTCCAACAATCGGATTGAGCAGCGATCGCCAATTGGGAGCTTTTAGGTATTCGCCTTCATCGAGAGGTTGTTCGAGGAAAAGCAGGCCTGTTTTCCAGTACAAGAAGGCCACTACAGGTAGTGCCAACAGCGCCATGCCTGCCACTAATGACATCTTCTGCTTGTGGGGAGTCATCAGAAAGATCGGGATCAGCAGAAAGACAAAAACGGCCTTCGTTGAGAGTATGCCCAAGGCGAGTAATACGCCACCCCAAAATGGGCTTTTCTGCTGTTGCCAAACCCAAACAGCCCAAAGCGCAAACAACCACAGGGCTACATCTTCCTGCCCACTAAACACGCACATGACAAACGGAATGGGCAAACTGAAATAGAACAACGCCCGAAAGAGCCGCTGTCCGTTGTTCTCTGTACCCCTATAAATCCGATACGTAACATATACGGCCAGTAACTCAATACCCGTCATGGCTATCACAATAGCCCGCATATCGTTCCAGATGTGCAAAGGCAGAGAAAGCCAGTACCCAAAAAACGGACTGTATGGGCAATACACATCGCGATAGACGAGGCCAAACTGCCGGGCCGTATTAGCAATTGGATAGTAATAGAATTCTACATCGGATGTAGGCTTATAACCCAGTACGAAGTAGGTAAGCACAATAGGCAAAAGCCTGAAGAGTAGGTAGAAAGCTGCAATCCACGGTTTGCGGTGGTGCTGTTGCAGGTAATTGGTAATGGTTAGCCGCTGCCAAAGCAACACCGCCAACCAAACACACAGCCCAACGGAAACGGCTGTTTTTACAAAGACTATGAACATGATAAAGAAGCAGCGGATAGGGTACCAGTCAATCGGGAATGCCTTCTACTACTTTTAATTTTTTATACGTGAGTACTACTATCCAAACAAGCAGAGCGAACTCTATGACCTGAATAACGTAGTCGAGCCCATAAATGGGGTTAGTCAGCATCGACAAGTTCGTATATTGTGTATTGTTGGCATACACAATCATCAGGATAGGTTGAATAACCAATAGGAAATTCAGCAGCGAAAACCGAAGCCAATGGGTTCGGGTGTTGGCTAATATTACAAATACGAGGGCCATTTCCTGCGTAAACAGATAATAGCCCGGCGCGCTCGGCAATAGAATCATAAAGAGGCCAAACACAAAGCAGAAAACCAACGGAAAAGCCCGCCGATAGCCCAACTCGCGGAATTGCCACGCCACCCACGAACCGCCCCCAATGGTGCCGATAAGCCCAACCCAGTTTAAACTAGTGAGGGAAACCTGCCCAAACAGACTACCCAGAATGGGCCGCAATACGCTGACCATATTCGGTGCCATTGCATTGGACGAATGCTGAATAGGCATCAGAAAAGCTGTTCCCATGATGGCATAGAGGATTAATACCGATGGAATGCCCACCACGATTAGCCCAAGCAAATAATAGAAACGTTGGCGAATCAGGAAGAATAGCGGAATCAGCAGCACAACAAGCATAAACTTGATGGTGAGCATTCCCACTGCCCAAATTAGTCCCGTCAGAAACGCATACCGGCGCTCGCTGAGGCTTGTTGGCAGGGCCAGTGTAAGCAGGCCAAAGCCCCACATCCAGACATCTTCCTCACTGCTTAGTATCATAGCCACAAACGGCAGCGGCAACATATAATACAAAACAAAGCGTAAGAGGGCGTCGGGCGTGGACGAGCGCAGGTACCGAAAAGTGCCATTAGCAATGATAAACTCAATAATGGCCATCATCAGAACAATGACACGGGCATTGTTCCAGATAAACAGCGGTATTACCGTGATGTATGTAAACAGAGGGGCATGGTACGACAGGAAATCCCGGTACACCAATTGGCCCTTCATGGCAGGTACCGCGCGCTCATAAAAAAACTGGACATCAGAGCGGGGCTCCTGATCAAGCAATAAGTAGATAATGGCAAACGGGACCAAACGAAGTGCGACAAACGCCAGCCAGCGGGTGGCTCGTTCGTTTGCATTGAGTATGGGTACAATCCGACGTTGTTGCCCCCAGATAAGCAGGACAGCTAACGCCAGAAAAAGCCCAATTATGGTTTTAACTAAAGAGGTTGTATCTAAGGAAATCATCAATATATCACCTCCCGGCGTTCCACAAAACTCTGGTATTGGATAGCCGGGATGAATTGCGGTTGGGTACGGTACGTCAGAACTATAAAAACTAAAAGTAGTGAAATCAGGAATGCCTGCATAATCACGACTAAAAACCAAATAACCAAATAGCTTCCCCAGCTTGGCACACCCGGTTTAGGACCAAAATCCGTAAAGAAGCGCAGAATCACAACAATGCCAATGCCTACTATCGACGCTACCGCTGCCATTACGCAGAACAAGGCAATCCGAACAGCCGTGGTGTCCATTAAGACTGATACTGTGCTCAATCCGTGTAGAATGAGCGACACGAAATTCATTTTCGACTCACCTGCCAGCCGTGACCCTCGTTCGAGTGGGATGGCTGTGTAGGGTAGCCGCGACCGGATAATACCACCTGGATAATTATTCCAGATTTCGGATACATGAGCGAGTTTACGAAGCAGATTGGGCGGCACCAAACTAAAGTTACCAAACGTAATGACCTTTCCCGTTAGTAAGCGAAACACACTTTTATACAGTGCGTAGAATACCCGAAAGAGCAAGCGTTCGCGCCGTTTTGTCCGTTGTGCAAAAACAATGTGCCCTGGTTTTGCAGCGGATGCCTGCACCAGTTTTGGAAGGTCTTCGGGTTGGTCTTCCCCGTCTGAATCCATCACGATGGTAGGGCAGGGGTCGGGCTGATCGGCCAGATAAGATAAACCTAGGGCAATCGCTTTTTGGTGTCCAACGTTTCGATACAACCGCAAAATAGAGAGCGAACGCCCTACACCCGTAGGTAATGTCTGGAAATCCTGTGCCGAGCAATCGTCTACCACCAGGAAAGACAACCGGTTTAATACGGACGGCTCAACTACCGTCCTAATGCGTTCTAGTAACAGGCCAAGCGCTTCCCAGTCGTTAAAAAGCGGGATGACAACATGAATAGTATCAGGTGGGGTTATCGTTGAACTGTCCAAAGTGAATTGTGATTGCACCTCGCAAAAATAGGGCTTTATCGGAATAGTACTATGTCAGAATGTGAATGCTTAGGCAACGGTGGTATTGCTAACCAATCTGTATGTAATAATTCCCATTATTTTTTTAATCCAATTGACACATATTTTCTAAACAACAATACCTTGGCGTCGTTCCTATATGAAACCAATAGACTAATAAGAACAGCCTATTCGTAGTAAAGCCAGTTATGTTTCGTACCTGGTCAGATTGTTGACGAAGTGCTGACTGTTTTCTGCAATGACCGCATAAGTAACAGTTCGATGAACTCAAATTCCTGAGTTATATACCTTTTATTTCAACGTTAATCAACAAAACCAATGGCACAGACCGTAATAGGTATCTTCGATGATGCCTCAGAAGCTCAAACCGCAATGCAGGAACTGATGGAAGCCGGTTTCTCACGCAACAACATCGACTTGTCGACAACTGATAATTCAACAACAACCGATTCATCGTACACCAACCGGGCCGATGTTGATCTTGACGGCGATAACGACCGGAAAAAAGACAAAGGTGGAATTCTCGGTTTCTTTTCCTCTTTGTTTGGCGACGACGATGATGATCGGAATCGGTATACCACTGTAGGCGAGCGTCATTCAATCCTGACAGTTCATGCTCAAAGCGAAGACGAAGCGGAACGTGCAGCTGATATTCTGGATGAGGCTGGTGCTATTGATGTAGATGAGCGTGCCCAGCAATACCAAACTGGTACGTATGCTACTAATCCGGTATCTGGAGAAGCCTATTCATCTGGTTCAGGGCTAACTACTGGGGTATCAGCCGACCCGCTCAATCCGATTTATGGCGACACGCCCCACGTGACTTCGGATTCAACTAATTATGGTGATAGCGACTCACCAAACCGTAATCCATCGACAACTGCTCCAGGTGGTTCAGACTGGAATTCTTCAGCCGGGACTCATCAGCAGGATATGGGGCAGCAGATGGGTGATCGCGGCAATCGGAACCGGAGCCGTATTTTCGATCGGTCGCTGGACGAAACGAACCGCCTGCGTGACGATCGGAGCTGGAATAATAACGAATCGATGAAACGCCCTGATGCCGACACAGACCGGATGGCTAACGTTAGTACAACTACTAACACGGGCTATGACCGGACGGTTGATCCAGAAAGTGATGTGACGAATCGATAGTGTGGTATGTAGAGACGCAAAATCTTGCGTCTCTACATACATCGTTTATAAAGAATACCCTCCCTGGTACTGTCGCTTGACAAACTGGTTGGCATAATCGAAGTTGGTAATTTTCTGGTTCTCTCCGTCCCAGAGCAGTTTTTTACGACCAGGGAACTTCCCGTTTTCACGGAACATAAAACTCCGGGTAGCCAGATTACCCATCAAAACCGTCTCGGTTAGGGGGCCGGATTCCTCAAACGACGAGGATGTATAAGCTCCGTAGCCTTGCTTGCAGGCTTTTACCCACTGCTGCTGGTGGCCCTCTGTTTTTCCCTCAACAAATGGTTTTTCAGGGGTCGGGAGCTTCTTTCCATCAAACTTCTCAACCGGAAACAGTCGTGGATTTTCACCGAACAGCCCCCCCGTGAGCATCCCTTTGGACCCATGGAAAATCATGCCCCCATCGATATTGGCAAACATCACTTCATAGGGTACACCCTCAGGGACCTGTGGACGAATCCCTCCATCATACCACGACAACTTGATCTCTTTCACTTTCCGATCCGTTGACGGAAACGTGAGATGAATAGCCGATGATGGTGGGCATACATCATCGAAAAAGGCTTCCTGAAAAAAGTCAGCGTATACCGTTCCCACGCTGCATTCAACCGACGTAGGGTATTTGAGTTTCAGCGCGCGAAACGGAACATCCATAAAATGGCATCCCATGTCTCCCAGCGCCCCCGTACCAAAATTCCAGTAACCCCGCCACCGGAAAGGCATGTATGCCTCGTGGTAGTCGCGGACAGGCGCGGTGCCGAGCCATAATTTCCAGTCTACTTCCGGCGGAACCGGCTGACTTTCGCCTTTGTCTTTGGGCGATTTTACGCCTTGCGGCCAAACGGGTCGGTTTGTCCAGCACTCCACTTTGCTCACATGGCCAATTACCCCCTGCTGAATATACGTTTCAATCATTCGCGTTGAATCGCCACTACTGCCCTGATTCCCCATCTGCGTAACGCATTTGTATTTGCGGGCTGCTTCGGTGAGCATCCGGGCTTCGTAAATGTCATGCGTAAGCGGTTTCTCAACGTACACGTGCTTTCCCAACTGCATAGCGGCCATGGCAATAGGCGCGTGCATGTGGTCGGGCGTGCTCACAATGACGGCATCAAACGATTTAGCCGCCTGGTCGAGCATCTGGCGGTAATCTTTGAAATAGGGGGCGTTGGGGAATTTTTCGCGGTATTTTTTCGACTGCCGATCATCCACATCGCACAGGGCCACAATGTTGTCGGAGCCATTGTTGAATGATAGTCGAACATTGACATCGCCCTTTCCTCCGCAGCCAATAGCCGCAATATTGAGTTTGTCGGAGGGGGCCACAAACCCCCGGCCCAGCACATGGCGAGGTACAATGTAGAAGCTGGTGGCAGCCACTACACTGTTTTTTATGAAGTTACGACGGGATGAATTTTCCATGATCTATCCCATTATCTGGCCCATTTTCATGGCTACGCCCATGTCTCCCTGCACTTTAAGTTTACCGGTCATGAACGCCATCATGGGGTTCAGATCGCCGGTGCCCAATTTGATAAGGTCGGCTACGGTGACGGTGATGGTTGTATCGGCCGGGCTATCGTCGTTCGTTACTACAGCGGGCGACTGTTTGGCGTCGATAAAA
Source organism: Flavobacterium sp. SUN052 (assembly GCF_028867935.1). Classification (GTDB taxonomy): domain Bacteria; phylum Bacteroidota; class Bacteroidia; order Flavobacteriales; family Flavobacteriaceae; genus Flavobacterium. The sequence goes on along the minus strand of NZ_JAPQNS010000015.1, from coordinate 154,849 downwards.
ATTGGTCCCTGATCGGTTGCAAGTTTGATGGTAGCATCCAGCCCGTCGGCGTGAGTAGCTTTCAATCGGATTTGGTCCGTGAGTTCCTGTAAAGTCATTGTGAACTGGTTTTTCGTTTGTTTTGTCAACCCTGTAAGCTATCAAGCCAACCGGCGGTCCGGCTTACAGGTTTTAAAACTATACCGGATTTCTACGATTTCAAAAAACAATGACACTATCCGATTCTACAACCTCGCCAGGAGCTAATCCCAAACCGAAACGCTCGGACTTCCTCACGTTACTGTGTATCCTGACGTTCTTGAGTTGTGGCATCAGCCTGATCGACAGCGTTACGTCGTATACCAAAACGGAGGCTGTTGCCCGCACTGAACGCATCGACCGGCCCCGCAAAGTTGACCCTAACGCCAAACCGGAGTATTTCGAAGATCGGTCAAACTCCGACGACCCCATGCCTGGTGACACAGAAGTGATTCGTTCGCTCGCCGGGGCCGACTTTTTTTATGGCATTCTTACGTTAATTGGAGCGGTGCTCATGTTTTTCCAACGGCGCGTTGGTTTCTACGTCTATGTTGCCGGGGTATTGGTGGGTCTTATTGCACCCATCTCAGTAGTGGGGATCAGCGCTTTACAGACATCGTTTGGGGCGCTGTTCAGTTTGATTTTTGTGGGCTTGTACGCGTACTGTCTACGCGAGATGCGATAAGCCTTATTACCCCGTATAGAAGCAAGCCTGTTGGCCCCAGCATGAAGCAGCCAAACAGACAGGGAATCAACAACCAGTGCCGGATGCCGCGTTCGTGACCGTCGCGGAGTATCCAGCTACCGGCTACCAGATCGAACGCGAGGTAGTGAATCCAGCCCGCCAGGGCCACGCCTTTCTGCCCCGACCCCAGCAACGACATAACACCTTGCAGGGTGCTAAACGACCCGAAATCAAGTGAGCTATCTCCAGAGAAGAGATAAAAAATGTACATGACAGCCAGCACCATCGGAATAGTGAGCGTGCGCGTAAGCCACTGCGTCACCGACCAGCGCGGAGCAACTGCCATCAGTATCCATTGGGGCAAAACCAGTGCATTGGCAAGAGAAAAAGCGGCTTCGGGTGTCATATACCTATCGGTAAGCAGTGTGCAGTTGGAAGGAGTAAGTTAGCGAAAATTACCAGTAAAACCCAATGAGGGGAGTTGAGACCGGGGGAAAGCGAGCCGTTTTTTCGTATATTTGACAAAAGCCTGTCAGCGTCATGCCTTTGCCAATCACCAAAGACGAATCATCGAAGCCGAAACGGAAAATTCCGGATTATCTCGTTTACGAGGTCATGGATGGAAAGCCTATTTATTACAAGGGCTACAAGTCGGTGTTGAACAAATCTAAAACCTTAGAAGACATCATGGGCTATAGTTCGCTTCAGGCGGAGCTAGTTACATATCTGCTACGAATTATATTTCGGGCATTTGATGAAAAAAAATACCGTGTCTTAACCAATGAGATCGGCAGCCATATTGACCGGAACAATAACTTCTCCAACGATATTGCCATTTTCGACAAAGCCGTGTTGACTGCCGACAAGGTAAACCGAAAATACCCTGATGTTCCACCCAAAATAGCCATTGAAATTGATACAGAAGCCGACACTTCAGAGCTGACTGGGTTCGGATATATTTATAAGAAGTCGAAGAAGCTGCTCGATTTTGGGGTGGAGCGCATCATCTGGATCATGATTAACACCAAAACCGTGACCATTATGGAGCCCGGTCGTGATTGGCAGGTACGCGAGTGGAACACAGATATAGAATTGATGGACGGTCACACGTTCAACATTGCCCGGTATCTGGACGAGGAGGGCATTGTGGTAGAATAACCGATAAAACCAATGGAAACCACTATTCAGAAGATACAACTGACTCCGAAGCAAGTAGCCGCACTTGATGCAGGGGGCTTGGTGTCGATACGGGCTACGTGGGATGAATTTCTGGACTTCCTACCCGAATCGCCCTACCGTACCGACTATCACAACGACCATATTATTGTTATGGGTTTAGCTGCCTTTATTCACGAATTATTGATTGGACGCATCATTACGATGCTTACCATACTGAGCAAAGGACGGGGCTACTACGTGGCGGGTAGCAACGTGGGCGTGCTGAAAACCATCGGTAAAAAAGGCTATTACAACCCCGAAGTAACGGTTGTCAAGGGATTGCCTGCATTTGTGGCTGGCTCCGATTCGATCATTACCAACCCATTTCTGATTGTTGAGGTGCTTTCTGAATCGACTGCTGCTTATGACTTGACGCATAAAATGATGCGTTATAAGCGCATCGAGTCGATGCAGGGTATGGTATTTGTCGACCGGTCCGATTTGTCGGTGATGGTAGTCGAACGGACCGAGCAACCCAATGTCTGGATACAAACGGATTACGAAAACCTCACCGATGTGGCCCGTGTTGGTTTGTTTGAACTGCCCTTGAATGATATTTTCGCCGATCTACCGACAGAGAGTGTTTAGGGGCGACAGACAAAGCAGTAGCAGCTGGAATCGTAGCTTCAACGATTCCAGCCTAGAAAAAGGTAAAAATTACCAGCCAAAACCAACGAGAGCGTTGAGTTGGAAAGAGAAAGAGGATTTGCCATTGTAATTTCTGTACATCACTTCAGGTCCCGCGTTAATGTCGAAATAGGCGTATTTGCCCAATCGACGTTGTAGGCCGTAAGCAAGCAAGATGCGGGTGTTCTCCAGTCTTGTTTGCCGCCCGTTAATACTGACAACCATCTGCTCTGATGTCGATGCACTACGGAATCCCTGTTGGTATTTGTATTCCCAAGGTACCGTTCCCTGAATAGTTAAATAGTTGCCGGAGAAATTATTAGCGGATATGCCTGAAAGTATTTGTTTATGCTTGTTGTAATAATAGCGAAAACCGGCTTTGTAGAGCAGTTCATACCGGCGCTCGAATTCAAGATAATAGGCAGCTATGTTCGGTTGAGTCGGTGGATTTAGACCAAAAAGCTGTGCCCTCTTTTGATATTCTGCATATTGGCCAGACCCCTCAATGCCAATTAAAAAAGAGAGTGACGGGCTTAATTTTTGTTCAAGCAAAACTTCGAAGTCTGCCCCTAAACGCCACCTTCTATATTCGTAGGGGACAGTCCGATCCGATGCGGGCCAGATTCCCACTTTAAACAACGTTCGTTCTTCAACATCGGCTCGGGTGATGTAGCGTATAAAGCGCTTCACTTCGGCGGCTGAGATACGGGCGTCTTCGGTGGTTGTTTCAGTGCGGACTGAGTCAATGGACTGAGCGTTAGCCAGTGAGATAAAGTAGGGGAGGGGAAATAGCAAAGGAAGAAAGCGTTTCATCGTTGTGTATTTTAAAAGCCTAAACCAAAAATTATGCTGAGTCGAAAGCCCAGTCGATTTCTGGTATTTCCGAATATAATGGGGTTGGTGAACGAATAGGTAAGACCCGGCGACACGTCAACGTAACCCCAGCGCCCCAGCCGTTTCTGGACGCCCCAACCCAGATCGATTGATGGGCCAACATGTTTTTCTTGGGTAATAATTGAGTCAATTTTTGGATTACTTGCCCTTGCACTATAGTGTTGAGCGCTATTCAGGCGTACAGTTACGTAGTTGCCCACAAAGTTGTTCGCTCCCCGTTCTTCGCGTATCCGTTTGTTAATGCTATAATACCAGCGTCCATATACCGACCCATATACATTGGTTTGGGTTATAACAGGTAGGTAGCTATGGAACATCCAAACACTGGCACCGACTGACCATGCCGAAGCTACTTTCTGTTCTACCCCTAGTTCATATCGTGACAACAGAATGGGAATGCCAAAAAAGCCAACCTTGACCAAGGTCCGTTCTGCACGATAAGCTTGCCAGAATTTGTTGATGCTTGATTGTCTCATTTTATCCACTGGCCGGTTGGCTGAACTGTCGACGGTGGTGCTTGTTTCCACCCGAACACTATCCTGAACCTGCCCCAGGCCGGGCAGCGCGATAAACAAGAGACTTACTAGGAGAAAGGTTTTCATAAGGATTAAGGAAATTATCGGCTGCCTACAGGGACGTCGGAGGCTGTAAACAGATGAGTGGGACTACTCTTATTCACTACTTTGATTAATGGTTTGCGCAGCCTAGGTTGGTAGAGAATATGTTGCTGCTCCTTGCTCCGACGGGGAAACTGTTCGGACCAGGCTGGTGGTAAAAACAGTTGGCCATAAATAGCTCGCAAATCGTAGGAGAAATCATCAATTTTAAGTGGTACCAGGGTCACTTGCGTATGTTCAGCTTCTACGCTCAGTTCGTCCAGCGTGGATGAACTCGGAAAGATGGACAACTTGCCGTAGTTGCTCTGGATTTGGCTGGTGCCGCCGTGGTCGCGTAAATTAATCGTCGCTTTTTCGGCCGTGCAGGTGAATTGTGCGTTTAGGCTTTTCCCGTCCAGATCGCCATAATCCGACTTAACTGTCAGTTTGCCCTGGATGTCGTTCAGTGTCAGCTTGCCATATTCAAACTGAACCGATGTTTCGCCTGAGAGCTCATGCAGAGTGATGTCGCCGAACGAATCATTAATAAGTAGGTCGGCCCGGTTCGGAACGCTAACTTCGTAAATAGCCTTCATTTGGCTTTGTAGCCGACCTGCCCGTTGTGGAATGACAAACCCATTCGATAAGTCGATACTGGCCCCGTTCGGTTGTAGCGTATACTGATGGTAGGCAACCTCGCGTTCGGCTACGGCCCGGTCGGTATGTTTGGCTAACAATCGCAGTTTAACGCCCACGAGCGGGCGGTCCCAGCCTTTCACAGTAACATCGGCTTTGCGGGCCGTAATTCGGATGCGTTGGGTCATTCCGTCGGGGCAGGGTATTGTTTTCTCCACCACCTTCGTCACCACCTGCACAGCCAGCCCCGCCCCGGCGGGGGCCGTTTGGGCCAGTGAGGAGATCGCCAGCAGGTAGCCAAGCCCGAGGAATGCGCTGATGATAGGCCATCGAATTGTTGGAAACACTCGTCTCATGATTGCAGCAGCGTCAATAGTTCTTTGGTGACTTCGGCTCGTTGGCTTTCAATTTTTGCCTGCGCTTGCATCAATGCGGGGTCATCCCCAAACAGGGCCATCTCCTGGCCAATCCGTGCTTGTTTCTGCTTTAGCTCGACCAGCTGATTGCGTAATTCATGCACTTCGGGCTTTTGGCAAATGGGTTTCTGTTCAGCGCATTGTCGGGCTATCAACGCTTCGGCCTGCCGGTTAGCCTCCGCGTTGGCAAGGGATGGTGCTGGTGAGGGATGCGCACCTTTTTCAACGGAGTACGAAACCGTTACGCGCTCTGTATCAGGGCTAGTGTCATGCTGCCAGATCCAATAAACACTCACCAAGGTCACAGCCGCAGCACCAACGAGCCAACGAATTGACCCCAACAGGCGTGTAGCCCTCTGCCCAATCGGGATCACCGGGGTTGACTCTAAGCTTGCCTCAATTCGATCCCAAAGTTGCTCATCGGGATCGAGCTGGGGTAGTGCGCTAAGCATCCGGTCGATTTGAGCGTCGGCATCCAGACCCGCTTCGATACGTTGCCAGAGATTTGAGTCGGGTTCGTGTTCGGGTAGGTTCATCATTTGTTGTTTGACTATGAATGACTACTAATGACTATTGCAGTTTTTTTCGGAGCAGTTTACGGGCGTAACTCACCTGTGATTTAGACGTTCCTTCCGAAATGTTCAGCATCTGCGCAACCTCGCGGTGTGGATAACCTTCTACTTCGGCCAGCAGAAAAACGGCCCGGCATCCATCGGGTAACGACCGGATCGCTGCGTCGAGCTGTTCGCCCGTAATACCCTCCGGCATATCAACAGGCTGATCGTGCAGCAGCAGGTCGAGCGGTTCCGATACGATACTCAGCCGCCGGTGCCGAAGCGCCTGCCTGACCATAATTGTCTTGATCCAGGCTCCGAGCGTCGAATCTTGCCGGAAACTTCCCAGATTCCTGAATACCTCGATAAAGCCATCCTGTAGGGCGTCGTTAGCCGCGTGGTAGTCATTCAACAGCCGGAAAACTGTGCTGAACATGGCCCGTTTGTACCGCTCGAACAATAGGCGCTGGGCCGTCCGTTGCGCTGACGGATCGCCCTGCAAGAGGCACTGGGCGACTAAGTCGCGTTCAGATAGGTCGGGTGGAGGGGCCAAGCGAAACATGGATCGGGTTGCGGAAACGAATCACCCTAAAGTGGCTAAGAATAGAGAAAAGGTTGGAAAAGGGGATATTTTTTTTGATTTAGCAACATATCTATCCATTTTGGAAATATACGTGTAAGCAACGCTTGGAAAATCTTTTCTTAAACGATAGATTTGATATATCCACACTAAAAGCGTTTTTTGCTATGTTGTTCTGGGTCCGGTTTATACTGGCGAGTACCTGCTATGCACTAATTAGTAACGCTACACAGGCGCAAATTTCACTATCCACACCACGTTCGCGTGTCGTTTTTCAGCGCGATCTTGCCAATCAGGCTAAAGTGCCTGTGGCCGGGCTTGCTCCGGCTGGTACCACGCGGGCCGAGGCTCGACTTGTTCCCCTGACGCCCGGACAGGGAACCGCAACAACCTGGCAATCGCTGTCACTCATCGCATCTACCCTTGCTTTCCGGGGTGTGGTTCTGGCCAAAGGGGGCTGGTATCAGCTCCAGGTTCGGACGAAGGCGGGCTTTGCCATCACGGCGCAAACAACCGTTAATCGGATCGGAGTGGGCGAAGTGTTTGTTGTTGCCGGCCAATCCAATGCACTTGGAGCATCGGAAGAATCCTACGATGCCACCGACGACCGGGTATCCTGTGTTGACTCGCGACAGGACAATCCGGCCGAACAAACGCTCAACCTGCCTTACAGTCGGGCGGGAGCCAAAACAAATATTGGCCCGTCGAATCCCCCTTATATCTGGACCATGCTGGGCGATAGCCTGACCCGGCGACTAAATGTACCCGTGCTGTTTTTAGGAGCAGCAGAAGGAAACACCACCAGCACGCAGTGGGCGCAGACGGCGGCCGGCATTGGTACGGGTGGCTTGTCGCCATACCGCAGAGTTGGCGTTGCCCTGCGCCATTATGTGGCCCGAACTGGATTGAGAGCCATACTATGGCATCAGGGCGAAAGCGACAACCTGGAGAGTACCTCGCGGCAAACGTATAGTAGCAACATTGCGTCAGTGATTCAGAAAACCCGGCAGCAAACGGGATTTACCGGACTACCCTGGCTACTGTCGCGGGCTAGTTATATCAATGGAACAACACGCCCGGAGGTTATTCAGGCTCAGAACGATCTAATCGCAACGGTCGCCAATGCGTGGCCCGGTCCTGTGACAGACACTTGTACACGGATCACTATCCGTCCCGATAAGCTTCATTTCAGTGGATTTGAAGGACTTACCATGTTAACCCGGCTCTGGAATCAATGCCTGACCGACGCCTTTTTTCAATCGGCAGCTCCTTTTCTGCCCGATTCAGTTGCTTTGTTGACAACGGGTTACGTGCTTCCCCGCTTGCATCGGTCGGGTGATACGATCTCGGTTCCCTTTGTACACGAGGCCCCATTGCTGGCGGGTAATACGTTCCGGGTGCAACTCGCTCTAACAACGAGTGAGACGATACTGGCCGAGTCTGACCCGACTACCGGGCAAAATCCGCTTCCGTTTGTTATTCCGGCAAACCTGCCAACCGGTAACTATCGAGTCCGTATCCGAACCAGCCAACCCGTGTTCACCAGTACTTGGAGCGAGCCGTTTCCGATAGATGCCAATGCGTCGCGGGTGTTGAGCCAAACGGCAGCATCGCCGTTTGTGGTGGGCGGCCAGCCCGATCCTACCATTCAGCGTATTGGCTATAAGTACGATCAGCCCGCTCACGGTTTCGATGCGTTGGTGTGGGCAAGTGCGCCGGTTGAAATTCGGTTGGAGCGTTTAGATGGTGGTCCGTTCACCCAAACAAACTGGAGTCTGGCGACCACAACTACTGACTTTCCCAGCTTTGACTATACGCGCAACTATCCCCCCCAGCGTATTGGCGTAGGTGGTGTTGAAACGGGTCGCTACCGACTATCAGTACGTCGGCAGGGCGATTCAAGAGCAGGGATATGGATCGAAGGTACGTTTCTGGATAAACGGCACACGGTTTATATTGGTAATGAACCCGCTCCCACTCCAATAGCGATACCCGATCAGGCCGACGTATCGCTGGCTATGCAGGTGGACAAACGGGTTGTGGCCGTGGGCGATGCGGTGCGTTATATGGTGCAACTAACAAACAACGGTCCCGACGATGCCACTAATATCCAGCTCATTGATCGGTTACCGGACGCGCTTCGGTTTGTGGCTAGCTCAGATGTGGGCTTGGCTGCGAGTTCCAGCGTTGTTTCAGCAACTGTGGCGGGGCTGGAACCAGGCGGTAAAAAGGTGTTTATGTTCGATGCGCTGGTTACCGCACCGGGTGAAATTGAGAATGCGGCTGAAGTATTGGCATTAGATCAGCCCGACCCTAACAGTCAGCCCGGTTCCGGCACCGCCGATGGTGAAAACGACATGGCCATGGCCGATTTTCGCACCCCTGATAGCACCACCGCCCGCTGGGTTTCGCCCAACCCTAATGGTCGCCAGCTACCAGCCATTTTGTCGAATCAACCGCCCCCCGATCCGACAAAGATCGACCTAGCTTTACAGATGCAATTAAGTCGAGAGGTAGTTATCCCCGAAGATACACTGCGAATCATGTTGCATCTATCCAATGCTGGAGGCCAGTCGGCTTCGGCCATTACGTTGCAAACGGCTATTCCGACAGGCTGGCAATTGGTTCCGTCGACCGGTCTAAGCCAGACCGGGCAGGTGGTTACGGCAACCGTATCTTCGCTGGGGCCGGGTCAGCTGGCAGTACGTACGTTACCGGTACGAGTGGGTACCACAACAGGTACGTTCCAGATCCGAAGCGAAGTGAGTCAGGCCCTGGGGACGGATGTGGATTCAACGCCGGGTAACGGGGCGCTAAATCGGGGAGAAGACGATGAAGGCATGGTGATGGGGCGGGTGCGGTAGAAAATGAACTGCCCAACGGCTTACTGGTTTGGGCCAGCGTGGGCCGGGTGAGTAGGTCGGAAAAAACAGGAAACAGCGCGTTGGTTTCATGCGCGTTTGCTTATAAACCTGTAAAACTTACATTACAGTGTATTAAGCCGCATCCGGGCCAATAGACCGTACTGGAGCCGGGCCGTACTTTCGAACGTAAGTTGCCGGGCGTTGGCCGTGTAATTATCGGGGAGTCCGACCGTATGCCGGACCCGCACGATGTCGAGCATGATTGGGATGCGACCGCAGTTCCAGGTGGCGGGGTCGTTCCAGGAGCCATTCCGCACGCTACTGATGTCGAAGGCAGGAGCTGTGGTGCTGGCTACGACTGAGCAAAGGCTCTCCGTGACCGTCACCGAAAACGACCGTACCCCCGATTGAAGGGCTGTGCTGTTGACTATTGACGCATTGGCTGGCGTACTCAGCCGCGAGAAAGCGTCAGCAGTCCAGGCATATTGTACCTGGCAGTTCTGCCCCTTTACGGCCACACTCACCGCTTGCTGGTCATTGACACACAGAGACGTAGAAGCCACCGTGGCCGTGGCCGATAGCTGACAATCGGGGAAAACAACCAATTGGGGTGAGGGCTGATAGAGCGTTTCGTACTCATTGGCGTAATACCCTGTGGTGGTATTCTTCAGAGCAATGATTGTGCTGTAGGACGATGGCCCTGGAACAGCCGGGTCATAACCGAACACGGTGCCGAAGCCATTGGCCCCGCCCTTCTGGGTTTGTCCGTAGAGTTTCCCCCGAAACACAACCAATGAGCCAATGGGTGCAAAAGCACCGTCGCTGCTCTGCGTGAAGGTGTACCGGGCTGCCAATGTGTTCGAGACGGGGTCGTACTCAATCAGGGTACCATCATTTCCTCCAACTAACCACGATTTGTTCAGGCCGTAGAGTTTGTTGTTCAGCAATACCAGCGAACCGGTGGGGGTGCCTCCTAAGGCTCCGCCAAAATCAGACTTTTTGGTGTAGGTGTTCGAGACGGGGTCATACTCAAACAAGGTGCCATTGCTGGTAGCTCCATCGCGGCTCATCAGGCCATAGAAACGGTTGTTGACGAGTGTCATCCGGCCATAAAACGCACTCCCATCGGTAGCTGGGTTCAGGTCTCGCTTCTTGGTGTAGGTGTTGGTGGTCAGGTCATATTCAAACAGCACCCCAGAACCGACCGAACCGACCGTACCACCATAGTACGTAAACCCATACAGCTTGTTGTTGAATACCGACAACGCACCGTAAGGCCGACCTCCATTGAGATCAAAGGTGGCCGGAAAATTATATTTTTTGGTGTAGGTGTTGGCCACCGGGTCATACTCAAACAGCACGCCCCCTGTGCCGGAGCCGCCCTCGGAGGTCAGGCCGTAGAGTTTGCAGTTATAGACCAGCAAGCCTCCCCAGGGCAGGCTCCCATCGGCCTGCGAGAAGTCTTTTTTTTGGGTGTACTGGCGGGTGGCCGGGTCATACTCAAACAATACTCCCGCCCCGTTTACACCCCCCGTGCGGGTGGTGCCATAGAGCTTACCGTTGTAATAAACCAGGCCGCTGAGGGGCGCGCTACCCTTGCTTCCCGAAAAATCCTTTTTCTTTGTATAAACGTTGCCTGCGGGGTTAAACTCAAACAAAACGCCCATATCTTCAGCTCCGCCCGCGTTGGTTGTCCCATAAATCCGGTTGTTGGAGGCAAACAGGTTCCGCCCTATAGTCGAGCCCTCGGCCCGGCGGTTACTGAAATTAAATGTTTTGCGGGTGGTATAGGTGTTGGTGGCCGGGTTGTACGAAAAAATTAGATCGTCTGCTGTAGCCCCGTAGAGTTCGTTTCCTAGCAGAGTGAGGTCGCGTGGCCAGAAACCATTTGTAATATCCAGCTTTTTGGCGAACGTATTGGTGGCCGGGTCGAACTCATAAATGACTCCGTTGTTGCTGCCTCCACCGCGCTCGGTTGTGCCATAGAGTTTGTTATTATAGACCGTCAGCGAGCCGTAAGGGCTGAACCCGTCGCTTCGGGCGGGATCGGTGCTGCTAAACTCTTTGCGTTTGGCATAGGTGTTGGTGGCCGGTTCATAGGAAAACAAAACGCCCCCATCCAGCAAACCGCCCCAGGCAGTGGTTCCGTAGAGTTTATTGCCGTAGACGGTTAGTGTACCTTCGGGGTGGCCCCCATCGGTAGCCTGGATAAAGTCTTTCTTTTTGGTAAATGTGTTGGTGACCGGGTCAAACTCAAACAGCGTTCCGGAGGCTCCTGAGCCTGTTCCGCCGAGGCCGGTCATGCCATAGAGTTTGTTATTATAGACCGTCAGCGAGCCGTAAGGGCTGTAGCCGTCATCCAGACCAAAATCTTTCAGTTTGGTGTAGGTGTTGGTGGCCGGGTCGAAAACGAACAGGACACCACTGGCGTTGTTACTCCCACCAATGCCGGTCATGCCATAGAGTTTGTTGTTATAGACCGTCAGCGAGCCTTCTGGTCGGCTACCCGTCGGGGTGTAGAAATCATAAAGCCGGGTGTACTGATCGGTGGCCGGGTCATACACAAAAATAACCCCGCCGTTGTTGGTGCCGCCTTCGCGGGTCATGCCGTAGAGTTTGCCGTTGTAGTCGGTCAGGCGGTTCAGCAGGGGTTTGGCCCCGGCAATGCCGGTGAGTGTAAACACGGCCGGGGTTAGCGTGCCACTAACCACCGACGAACTGCCGGGTGTAAACTGGATGATGGTGCCAAGGCCATCGCCCCCGTTCGATACCGTCGAGACCAGCACAGGCGGCACGGCACCCGGACTGGTTTGTGCGTAGGCCGTGCCGCCGATGGCGAGGAACAGCAAACAGAGGTAATAAAACGGTTTCATTGGCGTAATGGGGGTTTTGGTTTGTGATGGGTAGGTAGCCCGACCCAGGGCCGGGGTTACAGAACTTGTTCCGCTGCCTGGGGAAGGCGTTTAGGTGCTTTGTCTCAAAACGAATCTACCGTCCCGAACGAAACCTTGCCTCTATCGTTTTGAAAGCCCGAACCCCCAATAACAAACAAGCCGTTGGAAATGCCGACGCTTCTCCCGTTGAAGGTATAGGCAGGTGAATCATCCGTAATCCGGCGAACAAACGACCAGCCCACCCCCGACCGCTGATACAGATAGGCCGCCCCCTGATCGGTATTGCCGCTTACGTCTTTACCACCTGCCCCTATCAACAGATAATCGCCCGATAAGGCAACGCTGGTGCCTAAGTAATCACCAGCTACCAGATCAGAAGGGGTAAGTGGAGCAAGCGCTACCCACGAAGCCCCCGACCGGGCATAGGTATAGACTTTACCGGTAGATGAATTCTTACCATAGGCCCCCACTACGGCATAATCTCCCGCAATGGCTACGCTATAGCCAAAGTAATCATTAGCCGCTCCGTCGCTCGCGGTTAAGCTTGTTTGCAGGTTCCAGGTAGTTCCGGTGCGGGCATAGATATAGACTTTCCCTTGACTCGTGTTGGTGCCAATGGCTTTGCCAAAAGCACCAACCATCGCATAATCGCCGGAGATGGATACCCTTACGCCAAAGTTATCAGAAGCCGCACCGTCGCCCGCACTCAGGTTGGCTTGCTGGGTCCAGGTTGGAAAAATGGTTGAGGCCGACCGGGCAAAGATGTAGGCTTTACCCTGAAAGGTGTTCGCCCCAACGGTTTTGTACGAGGCCCCAACCATAATGTAGTCGCCCACGATAGCAACCGATACACCAAACCAATCAACTGCGGCTCCGTCGTTGTTAGTCAGGGTGGTCTGCCAGGTCCAGGTAGTGCCGGAACGCGCAAACACATAGGCCGCGCCCTGATCGGTATTCGTTACAGAGGCTGATACACGTACATCCCGGCCAAAGGCCCCCACAACAATGTAATCACCCGAAATGGCCACTGCCCACCCGAAATAATCGTTAGTAGCACCACCGGGGGCTGTCAGAATAGCCTGCTCTATCCAGGTGTTGCCCACCCGGGCAAACACATAGGCTTTCCCCTGACTAGAGGAAGCTCCATATGCCCCCACTACCGCATAGTTCCCATCTATGGCCACGCGAATACCAAAGTAATCACCTGCGGCTCCGTCGCTGGCGAGACGGTCAATGAGGGGGCTGCTGCCAAACGGCGCGAGTTGCATCGGATACCAGTTCTGGCCGTCATGGAGGTAAAGCCGACCTTTGTCGGTGTCATAGACCATCGCACCGGGTTGGGGGCTGGCAATGGCCACGCGCTGAGCCGAGGTAAGCCGGGGCGGGTAAAAGGCTTTGTCGGTGGCTTTCAGGTCGAGGGCTGCCGAGGGGTGAGGCTGGCCACCCATGCCCAACTGTGCCAGAGCGGGCCGGGTCAGGAGAGCGAGGAAAAGCAGGAGATAATGGGTTGGTTTCATTAGAGTTAAATTATAAACCTGCAAGCCGGATGGTCGTTGCCATCTCGATACTTTGCAGGTTTAAACTGGTCAGTTACAATCTGTCAGCGTGAACCGTTGCGTCGAACTCGTGTTCGTTTCGTCAACATCGGTAATATCGGTGAGGTAGCCTTTGGCGTTGGTTTTCAGGGCTGTTGTTTTGCCTGTGAAACCCGTCGAGACAAGTTTGCCCGTAGTGGGGTCGGCCTCGAACACTTCGGAGCTGCTACCCACACCGCCTTCGGCTATCTGCCACGAGAAACCCGTCAGCAGGTCATATGGGAGTCCGTATTTGGTCAATAGTTGCTCGGGCGAGGTAACCTTTCCAACGGGCTTAATGACGATCTCAAAAAATACGGAACCTTTTCCGTCGTCATAGCCGCGTTTAGTCATGATGCCGTCAGCGTTGTAATCAAAATAGGCCCGGTAAAAATCGGCAGGTATACCATCATCGTAGGTGAACTCGATAATTTGGCCAGCCGGGTTGTATTTGATATTGTTCACGCCCTTGCTGCCGTCGGCGTTATCATAAGTGGCTTTCGAGACGATCCCATTGGTGTAGGCATAGGTTTCAATGCCGTAGGGCTTGCCATCAAGCGTAATGGTCGATTTGGTGAGCCGCCCCGCCCCATCGAACGTGAACGTGTACATGTAGCGCGAGATCTTGCCAGAGCCATCGCCATCAAATTCGCGGGCCATCTGCGTAATGCGCCCGTTGGCATCGTAGGTGTAGGCGTGTTTATTGTTGTTGCCCCGGTCAATGGCTGCGAGTTTGCAGGTGTCGGGTGTGAGGTTGGTGCTGTGATCTTTGCAACCAAATACGCTCAGAATAAGCAGGAGGGAAATGTAAAGATGTTTCATTGGGAGAGTTTACGTTTTACGTGAAAAGTGAATTGGAGATTATTTATTGAACCATGCCGTTGACGCCTGCTTGATACACGGTGTTATCGTCAGCTGGCACGCCGGTGGATGAATAGTCGATGGTGGGGTGGCGATAATCGGAAAGCGATTTTTCATGGCAAAAACTGATTAAACGTGACTGCAATAGGCGTTTTGTACTGCTGTTTAGTCGCGGTTAGCGGATAAAGCGAACACTCGAAAAAGGCTTTTTGGGATGAGCGACAGGCGCGCTCTAGAAGGTTTGCTTTTTCATGGGGGTAGTGCGACGTTGTCTACTCAACTGACTGACACAAAAGTGTATGCCGCCCCGACTGGTTGCTAGTGGGGGTGGGTGAGTGACCGGAAATGCTGGGTGAGTGACCGACTTTAATGGGCCACTAACGTAACGGTATGTGCGATGGGGTAAGAATTGACCAAAACGGGCGTAAAGCCGCTAACCTGTCAAAACAGGTTGTTAACACCCTATTTGGGGCGACTGACGGAGGCTGACTTGAGGAAGCCGGATTTATGTTGTAGGTTCGATGCCATACACTCCGTCGGATGCTTCCTCGTTTTGCCCTTTGTTTGTATCTCGGTTGCTGGCTGACAGCTATGGCTGTTTCCCAGCCGGTAGAGACTGTGCGGGTAAAAACAGTGCCGGGGCCGTACCTACGCTTCGACCAGTTTACAGTAAATGATGATGCCTTCAAACAGGCGCCTAACAAAACTCTGCAACTGCACGATAGTCAGGGCTATTTGTGGTTCATTAGTGAGTTTAATGGGGTGCATAAACTCATTCGATACGACGGTACATACGCCAAATCATTTTCTGGTGCGAACGGGCCATTTTCGGGAACCTACGGGCACTCGCTTCTTCTGGACGATAACTTAGTGCGGGAGAATGATGACCACCAAATCTGGGTAGCCGCCGAAAACGGATTAAGCTGTTTCGACCCGGTAACAGAAACCTTCCGGGCGGTTCGTAACCCATACCTACGCAAACAGGCAATCGGATTGTGGGTGATGGGTAAAGCGGGTAAAAACTGGATTACAACTCCGGAAATGCCCGATAAACGACCAATCCGGCCTTTTTTTGAATTCAATTCCCGCACTCACCAATTCCGCAAAATCAGCCCTACTGCGCTAATCAATGGCTATACCAGGCAACTCGAAGCCGCCCGATCTATTTCGTTTGAGCCGAAGGCCGTTGATGAACAAGGCCGTGTGTGGGGAAATGCCGGCACCGCAACGGGTAGTACACCCAGCTACTATGATCCAGCCACCAATACCCTCGTCTGGTATCCGATCAGCAATTTCCTGACCCAGAACAGTGTGAGTACCACTGAAAAACTGGAGTCAATATCGGATATCGTACCCGATGGTCGCCATATCTGGATTAGCAGTTCAACCCGCTTAGGTTTGTTGCGGTTAGACCTGGAAACCAGCCGCTGGAAACAGTTTTATTTTTCGTCGGTAAGCTACAACCGAATTTTTCAGATTGTACCGCGTAATGAGAACCTGTTTTGGCTACAAACCGACACAAATCCTGTGCTGTTCGATAAGACCACCGAAACGTTGTACGCCTACCCCTACCAGCCCGACAATGTGTTCGGTGCTGGCCGCGATGTGCGGCCTTACGTTAGGGGCCATCAGCAATCGCTTTGGCTGGGGTTATACTTAGCACACAACAAGGCCACTCTCAGTGTGTTGCACGACCAGAAACAATTGTTCAGATTCAGAAGCGACTCGATGGATAACTTTACCCCGCTTCAGAAAAAAGGGCATCTACTATATTTCTCGCATAACCCAAGTAATGATCGGCTTGCTTTTGTCGAGTATAATGAGTTGACCCATAGTCAGCTACCACTCTATACGCTGTCGCTCGGGTCATTTTTAGAACAATCGATACACACAGCCCTCCGCGACAGTCTTCACCAGACGATGTGGCTAATTGGCAATACGGAGGCAGGATGTCTCCTTCGATTCGACGAAAAAAGCCGAACGGTTACCCCGGTGCGGTCTACCATTCAGGGCTTGCCACCCGGCGAAAATCAACTGACCGATTACACCGACGTCCGGGCCATTGTGCAGGATAAGGCGGGCTACATCTGGTTGCCAACCTACGGCGATAAGCATGGTGGCAATCTAATCAAACTCGACCCGCACACCCAGCAGTTGGAGGGCTTCAGGGCCGGTACGCACGGCTTACCCATTGGACAAATTCGCTCGGCAATGGCCGACAGGCAGGGGCAGCTTTGGTTAGGCTACCGAACTGGAGGTCCGGTTTATCGGTTCGACCCAGCCACTAACCGCGCAACCGTTGTGCTGAAAACCACTGGGCGCGATGGCACCGACGTGACCAAGATTGTGGATGACCCGATGCGGCAAAAAGTCTGGATTGCCCGCAGCGGGGATGGCATCTGGCAGTATGACCGACGAACAAACAGTAGTCGGCGGGTAAGCCGGGAGGAAGTATATGGTTCTAGTTTTTATCTGATTAAAAATGGGCTGATTTGGTTCAAAACGTCCAATGGACTCGTACGGCTTAACCCCAAAACCGGCCTAAAAACCCGTCTGGGTGCTGAGTATGACCTGCATGATTTCACCTGGACGCGCCTGATAAAGACCGACGATGATGAGTTTTTCTTTGAAAAATTCCGCTTCTACGACCGGGATATTCAGGTTGACACCGTGAAGCCGAAAGTGGTACTGAGTTTTCTGAACGTGTTTGATCGCAACTTTCAACTATCGCAGAGCCTGAATTATACCAACGAAATTGTCCTCAATTACGACCAGAATTTTTTCACGATTGGTTTTTCGGCTCTTTCCTATTTCCAGCAGGAGCGCAATCAATATGCGTATCAACTGGTGGGATTCAATAAGGACTGGGTGCATGTGGGTAACAAACCCTTGGCCGTTTTCTCGAATGTGCCGCCCGGCACGTATCAATTGCAGGTGAAAGGCAGCAACAATGACGGTGTATGGAGTAAGGCAAAAACGGTATCGATTAGGGTGATTCCCCCGTTCTGGCAAACGACCTGGTTTCGGGTGTTGGTAGTAGTGTTTGCAGTGGCTGCTATCATAGTTCTGTATCTGATTCAGGTAGAACGCCAGACGTTAAAATCGCGCTTAGAAGCTGAAGAAGCCAAACGCAAACAAACCGAGGCTGAGCTAAACGAACGCGAAGCAGCCTATCAGCTCAAACTCTCGCAAACGGAGATGGCCGCCCTGCGCTCCCAGATGAACCCCCACTTCATTTTTAACTGCCTCAACTCAATCCAGTTTTTTACGGCCCAAAACGATGCCAACAAAGCCACCGACTACCTTGCTAAGTTCTCGAGACTCATTCGGCTGGTACTTGAAAACTCTAAATCGGAGAAGGTTACGTTGGCCAATGAACTCGAAACGCTTCGGCTCTATATCGAGATGGAAACCATGCGCTTCCCGGATAAATTGCATTACAGCATCAAGGTAAACGATTCTATTGACCCGGAATCGATTCATATTCCGCCCTTGCTGTTGCAACCTTTTGTGGAGAACGCCATCTGGCATGGGCTGATGCACAAAGAAGAAGGAGGTATGGTGCAGGTGGTGGTTGAGCAACCGACCGAAGACCTGCTATACATTGAAATTAGTGACGACGGTGTGGGTCGTGCCAAAGCGGCTGAATACAAAAGCAAGTCGGCTACTAAAAACAAATCGTTTGGGATGAAGCTTACCGCCGAACGTATTGAGTTCATCAACCAACTGTATAATACCCATACCGAGGTTCGGGTTGATGATTTAGTGGATACACAAGGGCAACCAACCGGAACAAGGGTAATCGTCGATATTCCAATTTAATCAGTTAACAACGAACAGCGAGCAATGGAACATGAAACCCACTGATGACTGCCCACTGATGACTGTTCACTGTTCATTGTTCACTGAAAACTGCTCACTAAAATTATGCTCCGCGCCATTATCATTGACGATGAACCCAATGCTGTTGGCCTGCTGGCCCTCCGCCTGTCGCAACATTGCCCACAGGTAGAACTCGTGGCCTCGTGCACCAGCAGCCATAAAGGCGTTGCGGCTATTTTGGATTATCGACCCGATCTGGTATTTCTGGATATTGAAATGCCGCAGATGAACGGTTTCGAGGTATTGGAATCGGTGGCCGGTGTGCCATTTTCGCTGGTGTTTGTAACGGCCTATGACAAGTTTGCCTTAAAAGCATTTCGGTATAGTGCGGTTGATTACCTGCTGAAACCCATCGACACCCCCGAACTCATTCAGGCCGTGCAACGGGTAGAGAAAAGCCGGAAAACAGCCCCTGAACAGATTCAGCACCTTAAAGGGCAGATGAGCAATACGGGGAAAACGCTGCCTGACCGTATTGCCCTGCCCTATCAGAACGGAGTCGCTTTTGTGAGCCTGATGGATATACTTTACTGTGAGTCAGACGATAACTATACCAAATTCTACCTTGCCGACGGGCAGCACTACCTGGCGACCAAGCCCCTGCGCGATATTCAGGAGTTGCTGGAAGAGCGAGACTTCCTGCGCATACACCGGCAGTATTTGATCAACCTAAGTCACATCAAAAAATTTGTCAAAGGCGAGGGGAACTACGTAGTCATGACCAATGGACAGTCAATACCGGTTTCCCGCACGCAAAAGGATCGGCTAATGGAGCGATTTGGGTGGTTGTAGGAGGCTTGTTAGAAAATAATTATTCCCCGAAAAATTTGTACCTTCATCATCCCAATTTAACCATTGAAGGATCATGACCTACGACTATATTATTGTTGGTGCAGGCTCGGCGGGCTGTGTGCTGGCCAATCGACTTTCTGCCGATCCTTCCATATCGGTGTTGCTGCTCGAAGCCGGCGGTCCCGACAAAAAACTGGAGATTCAAATTCCGGCGGCTTACTCCAAACTGAACCGAACCGACGTTGACTGGGGGTTCTGGAGCGAACCGCAGGAAGCTCTCGACAACAAGCGTATGTACCTGCCCCGTGGCAAAACCCTCGGCGGTAGTAGCAGCACCAACGCGATGGCCTATGTGCGGGGAAATAAAGAAGACTATAACGACTGGGCACGGTTGGGGAACGCAGGCTGGAGCTTCGATGAGGTGCTGCCTTATTTCATTCGCTCTGAACACAATGAGCAGGCCAACCGGCTCAACGCAGGTTATCACGGTACCAACGGTCCGCTCAATGTGACCTATGCGCAGAAGTTTCAGACCCCGCTGGCTCCGGCTTTTGTAAGCGCCTGCGAGCAAGTGGGCATCCCACGCGGTGCCGACTACAACGGGGCCAATCAGACGGGAGCTGGCTTTTTTCAGTTTACAATCAAAGACGGAAAACGGCACAGCGCGGCCACCGCTTTTCTGAAACCCGCCATGACCCGCCCCAACCTGAACGTAATTACGCAGGCGCTCACGAAGCGGGTAATTCTGGAGAAAGGCCGGGCCGTTGGCGTCGAATTTATCACGGGTAAAAACACAACCCAGACCGCCACAGCCAACCGCGAAGTAATCCTGTCAGCGGGCGCTTTTCAATCACCGCAATTGCTGATGTTGTCGGGCATTGGACCCAAAGATGAACTAAAACGGCAGGGTATTGAGGTGAAGCATGAACTGGCTGGTGTTGGTCAGAATCTTCAGGATCACCTGTTTACCGGCGTGAGTGCATTATGTTCGCAGCGCGGAACTACTTCCAATTATCACCTTTCGCCCTGGCGTCAGGTGCTGGCCTTGACCAATTACATGGTGAGTAAAAAAGGACCGCTGACTATTAGCCCGCTCGAAGCCTACGCATTTACCAATTTGCTCGACCCAACGGGCCGGGTTGATTTGCAATTCCATTTTGCGCCCGTTCACATGGGCGACGACTATCAGGGCGACATGTACGACCTGAATACGTATCCCCATACCGACGGGTACACAGTTTTGCCCACGCTCCTGCGCCCTGAAAGTCGCGGATATGTGGGGCTACGTTCGGCTAATGTCGGCGATGCCCCCGTGATTCAGCCCAATTTCCTGACCACCGAAAAAGACCGTCAGACACTTATTCAGGGATTGCGCCGGGCAACCGAAGTAATGGAAGCCGATGCATTCGGACCATACCGCGAGCGTATCCAAACACCCGTAAACCGGGCCTCAGACGATGGATTGTGGGAGCACATTCTAAATCAGATTGAAACGGTGTATCACCCGGTTGGCACCTGCAAAATGGGTTCCGATGAAATGGCCGTTGTCGACTCAGAACTACGGGTGCGGGGTATTGAAGGGCTTCGTGTCGCCGATGCGTCGATTATGCCAACGGTTGTATCAGGGAACACCAATGCCCCCTGCATTATGATTGGCGAGAAGGGGGCTGATTTGGTTTTGGGTAAAACGATAGAAAAGGTAATGAAGCGAGCGGCTGCTTAGAATGAAAGTAATGGTTTAAGTTATTGACGAATAGGGCAGACGCATGGGGCTTCGACTCCGCTCAGCCTGACAGCCGACCTTCAAATTGTTTTGATAACCTGAATCAACTACCCCGTCAGGCTGAGCGGAGTCGAAGCCCCATGTGTCTGCCCGATATCCGACCTTAATTCAATCCAATAGTATGCACCAAGTTCAACCCGACTGGCTCCAGACCATACTAATAGCCAGCATCGAAACCAACAGCTAAATGCCCGATAAATACTACGTGTATATTCTTAAATGTGCTGACAATTCCTATTACACCGGGGTTACCAACAACATTAGTCGGCGTTTACTAGAACATGAGAGCGGCATTCATGAAACTGCTTACACCTACTCACGCCGACCAGTAGAGCTGGTTTGGCAGGAAGCATTTCAAACACCGATGGGAGCAATTGAGATCGAAAAGCAAATAAAAGGGTGGAGCCGAAAGAAAAAAGAAGCTTTGATAGAGGGGCGGTTTGAATTATTGAACGAACTGGCATCCTGTCAGAACCAGACTCACTTTTCTTTGCCTTCAAAGAAAGAGGAATAGTTATGAGCTATTGCTGACGCGAGGGGCTTCGACTCCGCTCAGCCTGACAGCCGACCTTCAGACTGTTTAGGTAACCTGAATCAACTACCCCGTCAGGCTGAGCGGAGTCGAAGCCGTATGCGTCGGCCCACAGGCGTCAGCAATTTTTTTAAACTGGTATCAAATCTCCGCTAACCAGCCAATATTCCGCTCAACAATCTGAAAAACAATTACGTTAGGTTTCTGCTGTTGAACTAGGGCTGGGCTTAGAAAACTACTACGAACGAAGTAGGATTCCCGGAAATAACCCGCCAGTAACGGCATCATGCTATGGCTGAACGAGTCGCCAATGAACAGCAGTTTGGGAGCGGTTGGATTTGGACCAACAAATTGGGTACTCGGAAACCCCGTGGCTTTGGGGCCGTTTTCGGTGTTGGGTATTTCACCCGCTTGCCGGGCTAATACCGGAGCGGCTGGTTTTATTTCGTAGAAAACCGGGTCCCGAATCTCATCCTGTAACGCCATCATGCGGACTAGGTCACCCGTACCACCGCCCATTTTAGTAATAGTGAAATCGCTTTTCTGAACCGGGCGAAGAGCAGGCATATCTTGTCGAATACGATTCAACAAGGCTGCCGTCCCAACAAGCGTGCCGTAGTCATTCCAGTGGGTATCGGTTTGATAATACACTACTTCATTCTTTTTGGCTACCCGGAGTGTGTCGCGCAAATCGATGAATGGCACCTGGGTTTGACGTTCTACAGCTTGCCTTAGTACATCAAGCCGGGTAAGTTGATTTGTGTGGGCTACCCGGTCGGGCAGAAATTCGGGGTAAATACTGTGCGAATCAGGAGCAATAAGTACGTAAAGCCGGATTCCCTGGCGGGCCAGTTCAGCTTGCCGCTGGGCCAGGTGATCAGCAATGATACGGGCAGAGTCGGCCGAGAGCGGCATCAGTCCCCGGTGCTGCTTCACCACGTTGTTATAACTGTCGCCCAGAAAGAACCAGCCGTTCTTCCCAACCACCACTTTTTCGGGTAGGGGTGATTGTTTCAAACCCTTGAATTGCCACCGACTGTAGGCATAAAACAGGGCATTTCGCCAGCCAAAATTCTCTTTATAGTAAGGGTCAAACTGCTTGATGAAACTTCTGACGTGCGGAAAATGTAGCTCCGGTCGTTTGTTCTGCTGCTTGTTTTCAGTACTCTGAAACTGATCCGAAAGCCCAAATATCTGGTCTAGCGTAGGCAGAATCAACAGGGCTGCAAAACCAAAAGCCAGGATGCGAAAACGGGGGTTAGTCATTCTAAAACCGGAAATAAATAAACGGATTATACGTGTCGGCGGCCAGGTACATCACGGCCATGATGAACAGGCCAAACAGCACAAATGAATAAGCCAGTTCGCGGGGGCCGGGGGCAGGCAGTTTTTGCCAGAACGTTTGGAAACGATGGTACACGGGTGTAGCCAAAATAATGGCTAGGATTAGTGAGATAATCACCTCAGGACTCAGGAAAAACGAAGGTGGATACGCTACCGATGCGCCTTCAGCGCCTAAACCGATCATTTTTCCGAGATAGGCAATGGCACTACTCAGATCAACGGCCCGGAAAAAGACCCAGCCCACCAATACTACCAGTAGCGTATAAATATGACCCACAACGGCCGGGGCGCGATTGAGTTGTTTACCCAAACCAGCTCGTTCGATCAGCAGAAAAACACCGTGGAAGAGGCCCCATACAATGAAATTCAGGCTGGCCCCGTGCCACAAACCCGTCACAAAAAACACGATCAGCAGGTTGCGGTAGGTTTTGAACTCGCTGCCCCGGTTGCCCCCCAGCGGAATATATACATAGTCGCGAAACCAGCTGGAAAGCGAAATATGCCACCGTCGCCAGAAATCCTGCACCGAGCGGGCGATGTAGGGATACTGAAAATTTTCCTTGAAATCGAACCCGACCATTTTGCCCAACCCGATGGCCATATCGGAGTAACCCGAAAAGTCGAAATAGATCTGGAATGCATACGCCACAATGCCCAGCCAGGCTGTGGCCGTGTTAATGTCGGACAGGCGTGCGTTGAAAATCTGATCGGCTAAAGAGGCAAACGTGTTGGCCAGCAGCACTTTTTTTGCCAGGCCGATAATGAACCGCTCGGCTCCCACACCAAACTTTTCGACAGTTACGTGCCGCTCAGCCAGTTCGGGGGCAATGTCGGCGTAGCGCACAATAGGCCCGGCAATCTGGTGGGGGAACATGGCCACGTAGGTGCCATAATTAATAAAACTCTTGTTGGCCTGAATGCGGCCCCAGTAAATATCGAGGGTGTAGGAAATACCCTGAAAGGTATAAAAACTGATGCCAATGGGTAGGGCGATAGCGGCCAATTGCATCGACTCGGCAATGGGCAAACTAAAAGCTTCGGCAAAACCCCGCGCTGAGTCAACGGCAAAATTGCTGTATTTGTAATAGAACAAGAGCGACAAACTCCCGACCAGCGATAACCACAGTCCTGCTTTACGTTGGCCTTTTTCAATTAGTCGCCCAGCCATGAAGTTGATTCCCGCCGACAGTAAGAGCACCGCTACGATTGGTCCTTCTCCCCAGGCATAGAACACCAAACTGGCCCCAAATAGAAAAGCATTTTTCCAGGTCATGCTCCGGTGGCCTGAACTGGTTAGTGGAGCTGGCAACAGATAATAGGCAAATAGAAATATAGGCAGGTAGAGGAAAAGAAAAATAGGCGAACTAAACAGCATAGAATGGGGTCGAAAAACTTCACAAAGTAAAAGTAGTATTTTGTTTAAATTTAATTCGTTAATGCCCGGTGAAGCTACCCATCGGCACGAAGTACTCTCCTGTAATTTTGTTATGTATTGCGATCTGATATAATTTAATGCGACGGTTTTTTTCTTTATTGTAGTGATTAGTAGTCGATTATATATCGTGCTGACAAAGGGATAGATTAGTATATTACTTACATGATACTATAAATATAGGTTTGGCGCAGTTTTTGACGGAGGGTAATCCTGTTAGTAATGAATTACCATATCTATACATTATGTTGTCTCTCCGACACTTTGCAATCATACATACTGCTTATCGGGTTATGGCTGTACTGGTTGCGCTATTAGTAAGTGATCTTGCTTATAGTCAGGCTGGTAAAACTGGTTTAACCGGAAAAACAGGTTTGTTGGGTTGCCCACCAACTCAGTGTGTATCGGTGTCGATAAAGCGCCTGATTCCAAACCCGGCGGTGGTTCCTAACCCAGGGACCCCTGAGGTAGCTGCACTGCTGGCCCCTGAGTTTTCTATGGATAATGGTAGTGTAGCTTATGGAACCGAAGTTGGCTTGCTCATTAATAAAGCAGCAGTTGGCTGTACCGTAGAATATTCAACAGACAATGGCCAAACCTGGATAACCGGCTCGTCGGTAGCAGTGCTAAAACAGGGGACAATACTGGCCCGCACGCGCGATAGTAACCGTACCTCGGCCACTAATTCGAAAACGTTTGATGTGTATTTCAACCGGATGTTTGTGTTGGGAAACAGCATCATGCTCAATTCGCCAGTGCCAGCTTTGGGCTGGTACAACACCAACGGTATGGCCGCTTCGTCACTACAAAACGATTTTGTCCATATCCTCGAACGGAACCTGATGACACTAAATCCGAATGTGCAGATGAAACTGATTTCGGGTGGAGGGTTTGAGCGAAATTTCTGGGCGTTCGACTACAATACCTCGCTCGACGAACACCTGAACGGATACGCTCCTGATCTCATCATTGTGCGCATTGGCGAAAACATCAACGATGGTGAAGCTGCCAACCCTAGCCGGGATTTCAAGGCCCGCTATCGGCAGTTGCTCGATAAGCTGACTCAATATTCTGGTCGGGCGAAAGTAGTTTGCACCACCAGCTTCTGGAATCATCCCCAAGCCAGTGCTATGATTCGCGAAGTGGCAGCTGAGCGCGGATACCCCGTTGCGGATCTTTATTCAGTACTTTATAACCGTCCCGACCGCGACCAGTTCCGGGCTGTCACCGAATATACGGACCCTGGGGTAGGAGCGCACCCCAATGATCGGGGCATGGCTGAAATTGCACGCTTGATCTGGGAGAAGATCAGATAAAAGGATTGATAGGTACGCGGATGAAACCGGTACCTATCAATCCTGCAATCAATTTAGAAGAACATAATCCGGAACACAAACGGGCTGTTGTACAGGTACTGCGACTGCGATGTATAGTTCAGGTTGTATAAAGCGGACACGTTGATACCCGCCAACCGGCCAACTCGCTGAGAATAAGTAGCCCCAACCAAGGGCGATGTTACAGTGAACCGACCGGGATTTGGCTGATTCGGAATATTATTATAGCCATCCTGAATGCTGGTACTGGCTATTTCACCGTGAGCGTAGAGGCCAGGCAAAATAGCCGGTATAATCTCATACATAACAAACCCACGGCCACCGTACTGGTTGGCGGTTAGGTTAAACTGCTGTCCTGCTGTATCATACGCTTTTAAGCGGGCGTACTGGTAATCGACACCGACACCTAAAACAAGCCGCTCAGCTGCCTGATAAGCGACAATCGGCGATAAGCCGATAATAAACGGAATGCCATTCCGAGAGTTGCCAAGTTGTAAAGCACTTACGCCCCCGCCAAACCGAAGCCGTTGCGCAAACGGCAGGGGCCGGCCTTCAGGCGTTTGGGTACGCAATGGTTCACGACCCTGATTGTCGCGGTCGCGGTCATCGGGATCTTCTGTAATCTGGCCAAAAGCAATGCCGCTGCTCATAAGGGCAATGGCGAACAAAATGCGACGAATATGTCTCATGGTTATAGTTAATATGGAGTGGTTAGTAGCTACCAGCTTCCAACCACTATCAAACGAAAAACTGTCGCCCGAAATTTCTTAGAACACAAACTCCTTTACTTCGGGATCGTTAAGGAGCTTTTTGATGCACTTTTCGTGGGCTTTTTCAGGACCATTTACCTTCCACTGCCCAATGATCTGATTACCTATACGCTCTTGCCGCCCTCGATGTGGCGAGAGGCCGCATTCTATGAAAAACGTTTCGTACTGGACTAAGGTTTTGTTCTTAAACGTTGTGACGATTTTATATTCCCGCTGCTTGTTTTTGGTGTTGATAAAGTTGGAAGCTCCCGTCAGTAACCAAAGGCAGCCCAGCACTACTATCGTTCCGACCAGGCCAATGTCGTAATGACCTCCGCCGATACACATACCCAGAGCACCCACTACCCAAACAGTAGCGGCCGTAGTAAGTCCACGCACTCGGTTCTCTTCCTTAAAAATGATACCTGCCCCCAAAAAACCAATACCGTTGACAATGTTGGCGGCAATGCGATCGCCTGAGTTACCGATGCGCTCGGACGCCAGCGTAAACAGGGCCGAACCAACGCAGATCATAATCATCGTGCGGAAACCAGCGGCTTTGCTGTGATATTCCCGCTCGGCCCCAATGAGTCCGCCAATCAATAAGGCAACAACTAAACGAATAAGGTCTTCGGTCATGGGATATGGGACTTTTAAAGAACTCCTTTCGGCTGAATACCGTTAGCCTACAGATACGGTTTGCACAAATTTCTGAATGAATACACCTGCTGAAACGAGCCCCCAAATCGCCATTGATTCCCTTGACCCGAAGCAGTATATCGTCATCAAAGGAGCGAAGGTACATAATCTGAAAAATATTGATGTTGCCATTCCACGCAACAAACTAGTGGTCCTTACGGGCTTGTCGGGTTCGGGCAAATCATCGCTGGCATTTGACACACTTTTTGCCGAAGGGCAACGCATGTACGTTGAGAGTTTGAGCAGCTACGCCCGGCAGTTTCTGGGCCGGATGGAAAAGCCCGACGTTGAATATATTCGAGGAGTATCTCCCGCTATTGCCATCGAGCAGAAGGTGTCTACCCGCAACCCGCGCTCGACCGTGGGTACCAGCACCGAAATTTACGATTACCTCAAACTGCTCTTTGCACGGGCTGGCGTGACCTACTCGCCGGTGTCGGGCAATGTGGTGAAACGGGATACCATCACTGACGTTGTTAATTACATTTTCTCGCATAAACCCAACGAGGACGGCAGCCCACAACGGGTGATGATCATGACGCCACTCATTATTCATGAGGGCCGTACGCTTGATTATGAATTGAAAATTCTGCTCCAGAAGGGCTATACCCGTATTGTCGTGGATGGCAAAGTTGCCCAGATTGAGGATCTGCTCGAACAGGAAGCGGATCTGGTCAATGTGCTGGCCAGCAGCGCCGATCTTGAACTGCTGGTGGATCGGGGAACTGTTTTGTTTGATGAGAACGGGCAACCCGACGAAGATACGCAGTATCGTTTCTCCGATTCGGTACAAACAGCATTCAATGAGGGCGACAGCGTTTGCCGGGTTAATGTGATGGGCCGGACCGAAGGTTCAGTAGAGACGCGCACGTTTTCTGACAAGTTTGAGATGGACGGTATCGCTTTTGAGGAGCCAAGCGTAAACCTGTTTACGTTTAACAACCCCTATGGAGCCTGCCGCCGGTGCGATGGTTTTGGAAAAGTGCTGGGTATCGATCCCGATCTGGTGGTGCCCGACAAAGGACTGTCTGTTTTTGAAGGAGCCATTGCGCCCTGGCGGAGCGAGAAAATGAGCGAAGAGTTTTTGAAGCCGCTGCTCAAAAACGGCATCCGTTTCGATTTTCCCATTCATCGGCCGTTTAAAGAATTGAGTCAGGAGCAAAAAGATCTTCTCTGGACCGGAAACGAGTTTTTTTCGGGCCTGTACGATTTCTTCTCCTGGGTCGAAAGTCAGACATTCAAGGTGCAATATCGAGTTATGCTATCGCGGTATCGGGGCAAAACAACCTGCCCTGAATGTCGGGGATCGCGGCTTCGGAAAGATGCAAGCTATGTGAAACTGGGCAGCATTGAGTCAGACCAGAAAGTATCCATTACTGATCTCGTTCTCAAACCCATTACCGAGGTGGCTGCGTATTTTCGTACCCTCGAACTCCCCGAAACCCAGTTGAAAGTTGCTAACCGGATTTTGGTTGAGATCAAAAATCGATTGGATTATATGGAGCGGGTTGGTCTTGGCTATCTTACGCTCAACCGGTTGACAAACAGTTTGTCTGGTGGTGAATACCAGCGTATTAAACTGGCTACCTCGCTTGGTTCGGCATTGGTAGGGTCTATGTATATTCTGGACGAACCGAGTATTGGTCTACACCCCCGCGATACTAAACGGCTTGTGAGCGTACTCGAATCGCTCCGCGACATGGGCAACACGGTAATCGTGGTAGAACACGAAGAAGAAGTGATGCGAGCCGCCGATCAACTCATTGATATTGGTCCCGAAGCTGGTACGGGTGGTGGACATTTGGTCTTTCAAGGAAATTGGGCAGAAATAGAAAGCGAAACTAATTTCGCCACGGACACGCTACCTTCCGCTCTTCCATCCCACACGCTTGATTTTCTAACGGGCCGTGAGACAATACCGGTCCCAAAGTTCCGGCGTCGGGCAACGCATTTCATCGACCTCAAAGGAGCCAACGAAAACAACCTCAAACACGTAGATGTGCGGTTTCCGCTCAATACGCTGACTGTTGTTACGGGGGTATCTGGGTCGGGTAAAAGTACACTGATCAGGAAGGTGCTGTACCCGGCATTGTCGCGCGAGAAAGGAGACGTAGCTGAAGAAGCAGGCCGTTTCAGCGAACTGTCGGGTAGCCTTGACCGGATAGTGGCCATTGAAATGATCGACCAAAACCCCATTGGTAAGTCGAGCCGATCGAACCCGGTAACGTATATCAAAGCCTACGACTACCTCCGGCAGACTATGGCTGAACAGCAGATTTCGAAGTCGCGGGGCTACAAACCAAGCCAGTTCTCGTTCAACGTTGACGGTGGCCGGTGCGAAGTTTGTCAGGGCGAAGGCGAGGTCAAGGTTGAGATGCAGTTCATGGCTGACATTTACCTCAAGTGTGAAGGCTGCAACGGTCGCCGGTTCAAACAGGAGGTGCTGGAGGTTACTCTCGACGGGAAGAACATTTCTGATATTCTTGATCTAACCGTCGACGAAGCCATCGACTTTTTTCGCCATGCTGATCCTAAAATGGCTGATAAACTGATGCCGTTGCAGGAGGTTGGCTTGGGATACATTGGCCTGGGGCAATCGGCCAATACCTTGTCGGGTGGTGAAGCCCAACGGGTGAAGCTGGCTTCGTATCTGGGCAAGGGCAACCCCAATAAAGGGAGTACCCTGTTTATTTTCGATGAACCAACTACCGGTCTGCATTTTCATGACATCCGCAAGCTGCTCAAGGCCATCAACGCCTTGGTCGATCAGGGTGATTCAGTGATTATTATTGAGCACAATATGGAGATCATCAAATGTGCTGACCACATTATCGACCTCGGCCCGGAAGGGGGCGAAACGGGTGGCTACTTAACTTTCCAAGGAACCCCCGAAGAGATGGCCCAACTGACGCAGGGCGAAAATTACACGGCTGATTTTTTGAGAGAGAAGTTATAATTTTGGGAATGCCTACCGTTCTCTTAATTCGTGGATACCGTTTCTTTTTTTATCTGAACGAACATGAGCCAATTCATATTCATGTCTCTAAAGCGGATGCGGAAGCTCGATTTGATCTAGTGCCTGAAATTGACATGACCTATAATCGTGGGTTCAAGAAGAATGAGATTCGAGATATCGTTAACTTGATCGAACAGCATTATGACACAATCATCAAAACATGGGGGATTACCTTCGGTCAGTAATCGGCTTGCGACTTTTTTGCAGGATGACGACGACGCTGTAGTTGCCGTTCAGGGCGATGAATTTGATCGTCTTATTGCCAGAGAAAATTTGCGGATCGGCAAGTTCGCTTTTTTTCGGGATCTCGATATACTGCTGGTTATCCTGACAAATCGTCGGATTATCAGTCGTCCGTTATCGGCATATCCTTTTTTGGAAAAAGCTTCTGATAGCCAATTGAACGACTATGTTATTTCAGCGTCAGGAATTCATTGGAACTCACTGGATGCCGATTTAAGTCTGCGTGGGTTTTTGGTGGAGGAAGCGATTCAGAATTTTCGGGTACTGCCACCATCTTCGCTGGCAGCCTAATTATACGGCTGATCTTTTGAGAGAGAAATTGTAGATCAATCAGAACCGAATACACCGTCGTTGTCGGGCCGCACTTTGATAGCGGCCCGACGACAGACTCCAGAGCCCATCGAGTTTATACCAGATTGTAATTTCGTGTGCCCCGCCAGATGCCCAGCGCAGACTCGACACTGTTACATCGTAACTGTACTGAAACTGAACCGGAAAATTGGCCAACTGTATACCTGCCATCAGAATGAGCGCATCGCGCTGACTTGTCTGATTGAATTTCCGTAGCGGAATACCCCGATACCAGACCCCCAACATAATCGGGTCGTAAAGAAAATTAATGCCGGCGTCTAATTGCCGGTCGGGCCCCTGCTGGCGATAGTATGCCGTCAGGCTAATGTTTCGGAGTCGTTCGGCCTCACCGCCGGTTCCTTTTTGCCCCCCAATATAGAGGTTGTCAAGGGGAAGTGTGATACCTGCCTGAAGCCCAAGCCGCCGTTGGTCTACGTCGTTTCGCAACCGCGACCGGCTGAGGTTGTGGAGTGTACCACCTACCCAAAACGAGGCTTGCTGATCTGTATTACTGATTTCGAACACCGTGCCGACGCTCACATTGGCCCGGTTATGTGCCAGCCCCACCTGTGCGAGTGGGTCTAAACTAACGGGATTGAAGCCTCCACCAACAAACTGATCGACAAAAGTCAGCCCACCCGGATTGATCAGGCTCGATGTGTATGACACCTGTCCGGCCCCGACAAGATCAATCTGCAAGCCGTTTCTTCTGGCGAGGAGGGGAGTGTACAACGCTCCTTGCAGCGCGACACCATTCGAACGCATGAAATTTCCCTGACTGTCGTGAAAGGCCTGCACACCAAGTCCGGCCCCCAGCAGCCCTCCGCCCGGTTCCAGATAAGTGTCAAACGAAGCTGCATATGTCTGGTAATTAGCGCCCAAGGCAGGCCATTGGTTGCGGTAGTTAAATGCAACCCGCGACTCACCGTTATTGCCGGCAAAAGCCGGATTATGGTAAAGCGGGTTGGCGTAAAATTGCGAGAACTGAGGGTCTTGCGCAGAAGCTGTACCGAAGAGCGTGACCAGAAAAACGATTGGTAGAAAAAGCTTCATAGAGCGAGTAAATCCAGATTGGTGTGAACAAGCAAGAAAGGATGTTTTTGAGTAAGAGCTACCGCCGTTTAATAAATCGGCCTATGGATATGGTCGTTTTTGCGTAGAATAGAGCTTTTCGCACCATAGTTTATCCCCTATGAGTAACGTTTACTACGTCCTTGCCAACAGAGGAAGAGTACTCTTTTTGTTGATTGGCTTATTCGCAACTACTCAGGCCCAAGCGCAATTAGTCGAACTCGATGCCTGCTCAGGGAATCTTGAACGTTGTATTACTCCTGCCGATACACTATACGAAATGTGTTTCAGCGTGAAAGCGTCTTCGACCTGCGCCTTTAAATCGTTTGAGATGGATTGGAATGACGGGAAAGTTGAAAAATTCAATTCAGCGGGCCCTATTCAAATCAAACATACTTACGATCTGCGGTCTTTTCTTAAGAACTGCGGAAGCGGGGTAAATAAGCAATTTCGTCTCTTTATCGTGACCGATTGTCCTGGCGATAACAAAGGAGTTATTCTAACCTTCAAAATTAAACCGAATGTTGGATTGCCTTCACAGGATGCCTGCGAAGGCAGATCTATAACCCTGCGCAACGAGACCTGCCCACAAACTGCCGATATGCAATGGCAATGGGATTTTGGCGATGGTACTAAATCGACCAGCGCAAATCCGTCGAAAACGTTCTCTAACTCAGCCACTACCTACACCGTTACTCTTAGTGCGACCAATACCTGTGGCAACGACTCCAAAACAATTACAATCCCAATTCGAAAAACACCCGAGGCCAAAATCAAACTGACTGATTATAATTTCCTCGTTCGCGACACTACCATTACCTGCCTGCCCAGTGGTGGAACGATCACTATGGACGCGACAACCTCACTCGATGGTACAAGTTACCAATGGAGTATTACGCCCAATACGTATCGGTACATTCAGAATACCAACAGTTCGTCGCCTATAGCCAAAATTCAGTTTACCCAGACCGGAAATTACACCATCACGTTAGTTGCCAGAAATGACTGTGGTGTATCGAGACCCGTTATTTGCCCACACCGGGTTGAAGATGCGCCCCGTATCCAGTTGACAAAGCAAGATGATGCCTGCGAACCAATTACGTATCAACTCAAAACGACCACACCAGCAGCTAGTTTTAGCCTCAATGGGCAAGTGATAAAGCCTACCGATATTTTGAGTTTATCGGTATCCAGCACACCGTACATAATACGGGGTGAGCTGACAAGTCAATGCGGCAATCGGGTTGAAGCGGATACCTTTCTGATTCAGGCGGCTCAGGCAGTCAAGATTACGTTGGGAGCCCAAAATACGGCTGTTTGTGTTGGAACAGTCCGTTTTGCGTTGCCGGTCGATGTGCCAGGTGGTAGTTGGGCCGGATCGGGGAGTGCGCTGGTGGAGACCCAAGGAGGGAATTATTTCTTTAACCCCCGAACGGTTGGTAGTTACGAGCTGATTTACCAGCGAGGGTCTGGAGCGTGTCGACAAACTGATAGGGTACAGCTGGAAGTACAGGGCGGGCAGGTAACCGCAACCGATTTGTCGGTATGTGCGCAAACACCGTTTGTTCGCTTGACCGCTGATAAACCGGGGGGCGTATGGACGAGTACGAACTTCCCAAACGCTGTGCGAAATGACACCCTGTTTCTGGCAACTGTGACGGGCAATTCAGTGGCTCTCACCTATGAACTAGCCATTGGATCGGCCAAGTGCCCGGCCCGCGATAATGCAACGGTGAACATAGGCCGTCCGAGAGCTTCATTCTCCATTAGCGGCACCTGTACAGGCACTGCTCCCACGTTGCTAAATAGTTCAACGGGAGCAACTGCTTACCAATGGGCGCTCAATAACCAGATTTTTTCGACTAGTCAGGTTCCTACCATAAACCTGTCGGCGGGCCAGAACGTGTTGTCGCTCACGGTCGGAACGGGGGCTTGCACCGATACTACCAGCCGGTCGATCAAAATAGTGGCACCGCCCCAGCCCATCACTTTTGCGCCGAGCCAAACATCGGGCTGTGCTCCGTTGACGGTGTCTTTTTCGGTGCCGGGAGATGCTAATCACGATGTGCAGTATCGCTGGGATTATGGCAATGGAACCACGGCCACAACTTTTCAGCCAACTTCTCAAACATACCGCAACACCAACCGGCAGACCCTGGCCGTTCGGGTAGTTCTGACAGCCCGGAATACCTGTGGAGTGCAATCGTTCTCGACTTCGCTAACTGTTCGTCCTCTAGCCAAAGCCGAAATTGGAGTTGACTCCACTACGTTCCGTTGTTCACCAGCTCGTGTCAAGTTTTCGAATCGTTCTACTGGCCAGACTCCCCCGACAATCTGGCTGTGGGGAGATGGGACCAGTCCTTTCTCGTCAGCAGCTGATACCCTGTCGCACCTGTTCTCAACTCGTGATAGCGCTCGTACGTTTCGTGTACAGCTGATTGTGAACAGCGAATGCGGGCGAGATACCGATGCGGTAGCAATCCAACTCTATCCGCCAACCGTTAAACCATTGTTCACCCTTAACAACAGTCAGCCCTGCAATGGCGAATCGGTGCAGTTTACTGATGCTACCACGCCTAAGCCCGACCGCTGGTTCTGGCGATTTGGCGACGGCGGTACGGCCACCCAGGCAAATCCTCAACACGCGTTCACCGATCCAAACAAAACCTATACGATCACGCTAATAGCTTATACCGCTTGTGGTTACGATTCGCTTCGCCGAACTATAACAACCACCGCAGCCCCGCCCGGTAGCATGAATTTAGTAGAAAAATTCGGTTGTGCTGGTCTGCCGGTCTCTTTTGTCAACCAGACTGATCCACGCTACCGGTTTGCCTGGGATTTTGGCGACGGCTCTCCAATTAATTCTGTAACTTATTCGCCCACGCATACCTATAGCAGTTCGAAAAGCTACAATGCTACCCTAACGGTTTTTGGCAACTCTCGAACGTGTAAAACGGAGATACGCCAGCCCATAGACATACGTGTAAAACCCATCGCCAAGTTCACGACCGAAGGTGATGCCGAACAATGTGCTCCGGCTACAATCCGATTGCTGGCAACAGGCCAAAACCTTACCTGGCAGTGGCAATTAAGCGACGGGCAACGCCTGACTGGCCAACAGCCAACGGTTGCGCTTACGGGCGGTCGGTACGATGTTACCCTGAAGGCGTCGTACGACGGCGGAGCTTGCCCCGATTCAATCACGAGTCAGGCGGCTTTGAAGGTGCTGGACTGCTCGTTGCGCGTGCCAGAAGCATTTACACCCGGCGGCTTTAATCCACGCTGGACAGTATTCGGTGATGGAATAGACAAGTTGGCTGTATTACGTATTCGGAGCCGCTGGGGCGAAATTATTTTTGAAGCCCTCGATATTCCTGCCGGGAGTCTCAAACCTGCCGAAAGCTGGGATGGAACTTTCAACGGAGTGCCAATGCCTGCCGGAGCATACACTTACGAAACGGATGTAGTATACAAGGGCGGCACCCAGCAACGAAAAGTAGGCAGTTTGACACTACTTCGATAAATACTGATTCTCCTGTTATTACAGTTTAGCGGCTGGTGTGATGAGACAATTTGCCCAATCCCCCATTGTTGCCTAATTTTGACCGCTTTTCGGATGAGGTGGTAGCTTGTTTAAACAAGATGCCATCGCTACTTGGGTTGACCTCTAATCCGAAATCCCTAACGAATAGACTACGCTCAATTAAATCATGAGAGAAATACAGTTTCGCGAGGCCCTGCGGGAGGCTATGGTTGAAGAAATGCGCCTTGACCCGAAGGTATTCCTGATGGGCGAAGAGGTTGCCGAATACAACGGTGCCTACAAAGTTAGTCAGGGAATGCTCGACGAATTCGGGCCCGAACGCGTGTGGGATACTCCCATTGCCGAGTTAGGTTTTGCTGGAATCGGTGTAGGAGCAGCCATCAATGGTTTGCGACCCATTATCGAGTTTATGACCTTCAACTTCTCGCTGGTTGCCATCGATCAGGTTATCAACAGCGCGGCCAAAGTGATGTCGATGTCGGGTGGGCAGTATTCATGCCCGATTGTGTTCCGGGGGCCAACGGGTAACGCCGGTATGCTATCGAGCCAGCACTCGCAAAACTTCGAGAACTGGTTTGCGAACACACCTGGTTTGAAAGTGGTGGTTCCATCGAACCCGGCCGACGCAAAAGGTTTACTCAAATCCTGTATTCGCGACAATGATCCCGTGATTTTCATGGAGTCAGAGTTGATGTATGGTGACAAAGGACCAGTACCCGAAGATGAATACCTAATTCCGATTGGTCAGGCAAAAGTTGTGCGCGAAGGCACCGACGTAACTATCGTATCGTTTGGTAAGATCATGAAAGTAGCTCTTGCTGCTGCCGATGAACTAACCAAAAACGGCGTTTCTGCTGAAGTAATTGACCTGCGCACCGTGCGGCCTATTGATTACGCAACAATCATCAATTCGGTGAAGAAAACAAACCGGTGCGTGATTGTGGAAGAAGCCTGGCCATTAGCCGCTATTTCGTCGGAGTTGACCTACAATATTCAGCGCAATGCGTTCGATTATCTGGATGCACCTGTTGTTCGGGTAAACAGCCTCGACTTGCCCCTGCCTTACGCGCCTACACTGATTGAGGTGATCCTGCCTAACGTGAAGAAAACGTTGCAGGCAGTAGAGACGGTAATGTATAAGAAGTAGATAGTGTATGGTGGATTTTCAATCCGCCGTAAGAAACCAATTTTTACGGCGGATTGAAAATCCACCATACGCAAAAAAGCCCGGACGTTGCTGTTCGGGCTTTTTCTGTGGCAGTTGATAGATAAACGACCGTCTGTATCGAAAAGTTTTGCTCTTGAAAAATAGTTGAATAATTTGCCACTATAGTTCTGATTTAAATCCCACGCTAAAATACACAAGTGCGGTCCTCCACAAAAGTGATCTATGAGATCACCATGCAACATATTGGTTCACTTAACACATTACGTCAACGTGAACCCAATACCATTTTCTTTTCTAATTTGAAGAAGGCCGTTGAGGCTATATCAGCAGAACTTCTGGTGAATAACTGGCCATTGAAGATCAATTACACCGCTGTGTATCGGGGCGTAAAGCAGCGAAATTTTTACTCCTGCGATTTCGACGTGGCCGGTACGAAAGTGTTTCGTATTAAAGTGGTGCCACGGGTGTTGAACCCGGCTCTGCCTCGATTGGGACTGGATGAGAATCCGGTGAAGTAAGCAATTCTGGGGCTGCCTGTTTAACGCCTTCGATACCGCCTTCAACATTCACCACATTATCGAAACCACGGGCTTTCAGGATCGAGTTGGCTACCATGGAGCGGTACCCACCCGCGCAATGGACATATACTGGCTCTGTACGTGAAATGGCTGCCATATGCTCATTCAGCGTGTCTAAAGGAATGTTTTCAGCTCTGGCAATGTGTTCAGATTCAAATTCGACCTCTTTCCGAACATCCACTACTTTCGAACCAGGATTCTGTTCGTGCCGTTTAACGAACTCGGAGGCTGATATGGTCTC
Source organism: Flavobacterium sp. SUN052 (assembly GCF_028867935.1). GTDB lineage: Bacteria > Bacteroidota > Bacteroidia > Flavobacteriales > Flavobacteriaceae > Flavobacterium. The sequence goes on along the minus strand of NZ_JAPQNS010000015.1, from coordinate 117,670 downwards.
CACCGTATCAATCTCTTTACCGGCGGATTGCCAGGCAGCAAAACCGCCTTCTAGATAGCCAATGCAGTTATCATATCCAACGCGGGCAAGCCGTAATACGGTTTCCTGTTCCTGACCAACGGGCGTTACTAACGCAATGGGTTGTTTGAGATCAGGAATCAGGGCGCCAACCCAAGGGGCAAACTGACCTTTCAGACCGATGTTGATAGAGTTTGGAATAAAACCAGCGGCAAAATTGGCAGCATCCCGTACATCAAGTAACAACGCTCCCGTTTCATTAACCGCTGCTTCAAAGACCGCAGGAGACAGGGGGTGGCTACCCCTCTTCATTACCCGGTCAATAGATTCGTAGCCTTCTTTATTGAGTCGGGCGTTCTGGGCAAAGTATTGAGGTGCCGTGGTTAACCCATCCAAAACCTGCTTTATAAACTGGTCTTTCGATTTGGCCTGCAATGCGTAGTTGAACCGCTTCTGATTGCCCAGCGTATCAGTGGTTTCTTTACTCATGTTCTTGCCACAAGCCGACCCCGCACCGTGCGCCGGATACACAATCAGATCATCGGCAAGGGGCATAATCTTGGTGTGCAGACTATCATAAAGCATTCCCGCCAGATCGTGCTCGGTCAAATTTCCTTTGATTGCTAGATCAGGGCGGCCGACGTCGCCAATAAATAAGGTATCCCCAGTGAAAATAGCGTGATTTTTTCCATTCTCGTCAATCAGCAGATACGTAGTTGATTCGAGGGTGTGGCCGGGTGTGTGCAGGGCTTTGATCCGAACGTGCCCTAGTGCAAATTCTTCGCCGTCCTTCGCCTGATAGGCCTCGTAGGTTGTGTTGGCGTTGGGTCCGTACACGATTTTTGCACCGGTTTTTCGGGCAAGATCAATATGGCCCGACACAAAATCAGCGTGGAAGTGCGTCTCGAAAACGTATTTGATTCGGGCGCCAGCCTTCTCCGCCTTACGGATATAGGGAGTTGTCTCGCGAAGCGGGTCAATAATGGCAACCTCACCTGCACTCTCAATGTAATAGGCTCCCTGGGCCAAACAACCCGTATATAACTGTTCTACGATCATAGTAATTCCTTTAATAAAATGTACCCGGCAACTGCGAGCACAAACCAGCCAAAGCCTCTTTTGAGTTGATCAGGAGCAACGAACTTCGCCAGATACAGACCCAAAAAAATGCCTGCAATAGATAAACCAGTGAAGGGTAATAGAAAATTCCAGTCGAGCGTGGTGTGTTGGAGGTCGCCGAGCAGGCCAACGAATGAGTTGACGGCGATAATCAGCACCGACGTAGCCACCGCCCGGTGAATGGGAAGACCCGCCAGCAACACCAGCATGGGCACTATCAAAAAACCACCCCCTGCTCCAATAGTTCCGGTAAGCAATCCAACGGCCAGACCATCAAGCGCCAGTATCCTGTATCGCGGGCGACCATCGCTGGCTTCACCTTGCTCGGGTCGCTGGTTACGAATCATAGCGCGAGCAGCCATGACCATAACAAAAGCGAAAAAGAACAGGATGGCATCATTTTTAGCCAGCGCGAACTCGCCAAACCGAAAGAGAGGATCGGGCAGGGCAGGTACTAAAAACCGGCGCGACAGATAAACGGATACAAAGGAAGGAAGTGCAAAGGCGACAGTTGTTCGCAAATCGACCCGGCGTTGCCAGAGGTGGTTTATTGATCCAACTAATGAAGTGGTTCCGACCACAAAAAGTGAGTATGTTGTGGCTAGAACGGGCGCAATGCCGAACACATACACAAAAATTGGTACAGTTAGGATGGAACCGCCCCCGCCTGCCAGACCGATAACAAGCCCGACTGCAATAGCTGCAATATACCCGAAAAACTCTTGTCCTGTCATCTACCAAACTAAACGTCTTGCTCTGACGTTACATAACTGAAAAACGCGACACTCATGTTATTCAAGATTCTCTTCGTTTTTATTCTCCTACTTGTTTTCGTACCACCTGTTCGGCGGTTTGTGTTTTATCTACTCGTTGGCCGGCAATTGGTGAAGGAACAACGCCGTCAGGAGCCGATACGTCGGCGCGAAGGCGAAACTCGCGTTGACAACGTGCCACCCCGTTCCAGTGAAACCAAAGGAGGTGAGTATGTTGACTTTGAGGAAATTAAATGATCTCTAAGGCCACTGCCTCACCGAGTTAACAAACCCGCGTCGAGTACAAACTGGGAGCCTGTAATGTAACGGGCTTTTTCTGAGGTCAGATATAGCACCATACCAGCCACATCGTCGGGTTCTACCCAGGGTACTGGCAGCAGATTCCCCGCCGAACGCTCGGCAATGGCCTGCGTAGTGGTGCCTTCCAAAGCGGCTAATCCGTCATTCATTGGCGTGTTCACGCCCGTTGGGTGAATAGAGTTCACCCGAATGTTGTGGGGTGCCAGCTCAATCGCCCACGATTTAGTCAAGCCCACCAGCCCCCATTTGGAGGCTGCATAGTGACTCAACCGATTCATACCCCGCAGTCCGGCAATGCTCGAATTGTTAATAATCACGCCCGATTGCTGCTTGATCATCACCGGAATTACCCGCCGGGCTACGAGCCATGCGCCTTTTAGGTTGATGTCGAGCATGGCGTCCCATTCATCTTCTTGTAGTTCATGGGCCAAGCCATAGGCACATATTCCGGCATTATTAAACAGAATGTCAATACGCCCAAAGGTCGCTGTTGCCTGTTTCACTGCACGAATGATGTCGACATCAACGCGTACATCGCCGGTAACAGTCAGGCACTGAGTTCCTATTGCTTCAACTTCCTGCTTTAATGAATTGAGTTCGTCCGACGAGCCGAAGGTATAGGCTGGGTAGCTCAGGTTCTTTGCGACATCGAACGCCACAATGTTGGCACCCTCTTTGGCCAATGCCAGAGCAACGGCCCGGCCTTGTCCGTGAGCGGCTCCTGTGATAAAGGCGACCATGCCGGTAAATTCAGCCATGAGTTTGTGGGTTGGTTAAGGGTAAATAGGGCGACAGGTATCCGTCGATAGTCACGTCAAGGACATTGTTAAACAAATTCGTCGCAATCATCTGCCCGGCAAAAGCGACAAGTACCACCACATCCGCATCAGTAAACCGTTGGCGGATGGGTTCATACGTTAGGTCAGCAACCTCACCCCGGTTTCGGGCAATCTCAGCCCCGAAATCGAGCAGATGCTGTTCATCGGCAGTAAGCTGTAGATCTTCGGGCTGTTCGCCGTGTTCGATAATGATTTTGCGGAAGAACGTGGTACAGAGTGGGCAATTGCTGGCTTCCGAAATAGAATGAGCAAATAAATAAGCTGATCGCTCACCAACAATCCGAATCACTTCATGATAAAGCGGGTACCATTGCATGTACACCTCAAAGGCCATAGGCGAATGACTCAGCGTAGCTTTCATGTTGGTGATACGCGAGCCGGGATAATCGGCAATGTGTTTTGCCCAGGCTTGACGGATGTCTGTAGTAGCCTCTTTTTCCGATAGCGGGTTTATACGGGGCATAATGAGTTGGGAGATACAGGAGCAATACCTACTCTGGCTTATATTTTACGGCCTTCCCTGAGAGTAGGTAGCCATTCGTGGTTTTGGTCGTAAAATACGTATACCGCACGTTAACGAGCGCATCAGCTCCCGCTCTTTTAGCCTCCAGTGATAGCTTTGCCAGTAATAATTCTTTGTCCTGCATGGTATTACCCCGGCTCAACATGCGTCCATCTGCGTTCTGGCTCTTATCCAGCGGCAACTCTTTCCGACTTTCCATCTCCTGTACAAGATCATACAGACGGCCGGGATTTTCGTTCTCGTAAAAAATATCAATCGGGTATTTCGGTCCCGTCGAGATCGGGATAGCCGGCCGGAAACAACCAGTTAATAGGGCAAGAATAAATAAAGAAACGAGTATGTATTTCATGGTTTTTTCAGCAATACCTTTCCAAAAGCCCGTTGATCAAACTGAAACGGCGAAACAGATTCTAAACGGATATCAACGAATAAAGGGTGTAAGGGATTAATGAGATAGTTGCACTCATTGCTTATTATGGCGGATGGTACCTGCATGGCTAAATACTTATTCTGCTCAATCCACTTATCGGTGATGCCGAACAAGTCTTCATCTGCTGTTTCCCAGTCGAATGGTAGGTCATTAGCATTTATCGTAAGAAGAGATGTGTCGGGAATATGTATGGTAGCAACAGCAAATGCGTTTTGGTTGAGGCTGATCTTTTTAGGAAGGTGTACCCAATATTCCCAGGCGCAAAGGGCTATACTACTGCCTGTGTAAAGAATGGCAACTCCCTCGCGGTTCCATCGCCCCCCATTCAGCTTGGCTCCGTAACCTGATAAGTCGCTGATATATTGGTTGCTGGCAATTCTGAAAACGTGCATTTACTAGGCCATAATTCCGTGTTCCAGCCTTCCTAATAGCTTTTGCACGGTCTGATAACCACTCTCATCAAGTAGCAAATACAATGGTTTTTTCTGCGTAATGGCCGAATTGGGTGCGGCTAACCATGCATCAAAATCAGCTTTCGAGTTGAACAGTTTACTTCCTTTCGATTGCCAAAGTTCTTCTGAACGACCTACAACTACTGAAAGCGATGTCGCTGCTGCCGAAACCTCCTGCACAAACGGAAACTTTTTGAGCAATTCGATCAGGAATGGCCCCTCTTTATCGTCAACTTTTATTGTTAGTTCCATTGGTAGTAAAGCAGAATAGGAAGATACGACTTTAAGATGGATAACGCAAAGAACAAACGTTCAGTTTACAGGGCTTGTAGCACTTCGTCCACTACTCTTGGATAATGTTCATGCTCCAGAACCTGCACTTTGCGGGCTAGGTCGTCGGGTGTGTCGGTTGGATCAACGGGGCAACTCGCCTGATAAATAACGGTCCCCTCGTCGTAGTGTTCGTTAACGAAATGAATGGTGATACCAGATTCGGTTTCACCAGCTGCTACCACAGCCTCATGCACAAAATGACCGTACATACCCTTTCCGCCATATTTGGGTAACAAAGCCGGATGAATGTTCACAATCCGGTTAGGAAACGCCCGCACCAGGTCGGCTGGTATAAGCCACATAAAACCCGCCAGCACGATCAAATCAATGCCTTGATTCTGAAGTAATTCTACAATTTGGTTGGTTTTATAAAACGTCGGCCGATCGAACACCAGCACCGGCGTGTGAACCTGACCAGTTCCAAAACCACGCCGGGCTCGGTCAATAACCCCCGCTTTGGGATTGTTGGTCAGTACCAATGAGATTACCACGTCGGAACTGTCGGCCTCTCGTGGCCCGGCGAAGTAATCAGCAATTTTTTCGGCGTTAGAGCCAGAACCAGAAGCAAAAAGGGCGATGCGTTTCATTGGGCCCAAAATTACACGGAATTCGTAACTTTGCCGGGATGCTCTCCCCGCGTTAAGGTATGTTAACAACACAATCGCTGACGTTCGCCTACGGTTCCGACAAACAGTTCGCCTTTCCTGATCTTTCGTGCGCCGACCGCGAAGCGCTCCTGATTCTGGGCCGCTCAGGTACGGGTAAAACAACCCTGCTACATCTGCTGGCCTTATTGCTGAAACCCAAAGGGGGTTCAGTAGTGATGAATAGTACCGATCTGACTCAGTTGAGCGCAGCCGAGACAGCAGCGTTTCGAGCCAAAAATGTAGGCATTGTTTACCAGAAACCACACTTTGTCAGCTCGTTATCGGTGATGGATAATTTGCTGATGGCTAACTATTTAGCTGGTCAGCCCCAAAATAAGAATCGAGCACGTGAACTGGCCGGCCAATTGGGCTTTACGGATCGCTTAGATAAAAAAACGAACCAGCTTAGCCAGGGTGAACAACAGCGCGTGAGCATTGCCCGAGCTGTAATGAACCAACCCAATGTTATTTTGGCTGATGAGCCAACATCCAGCCTCGACGATACCAACACCGACCGGGTGATTGACCTTCTTCATCGTCAATCCGGGCAAATTGGGGCTAGTTTGGTGGTTGTCACGCACGATCAACGACTGAAAGACGTATTTCAAAATCGGGTAAATCTGTGAAAAAACTTCTTCTCCTTCTTTTTCTGCTTCCTCTGCTTTCCACAGCACAAAAGCGCGACGGCGCACCGAGGAAAAAGAAAGATTTTCTGGTTACGATAGCGACTGATTTTGGCCCTATGAAGTTGCTGCTGAGCGATGAGACCCCGAAGCATAAAGAAAATTTCATTAAACTCGTCAACGATAAGTTTTACGATGGGCTTCTTTTTCACCGCATTATCCAGGAATTCATGGTGCAGGGGGGCGATCCGAATTCAAAAAAAGCCGAACCGGGGCAACCGTTGGGTGGTGGCGATATAGGCTACAAAATTCCGGCAGAGTTTGTGCCAACCCTATTCCACAAAAAAGGAGCCCTGGCCGCTGCCCGCAACAATAACCCTGAAAAGGCGTCAAGCGGTTGCCAATTCTACATAGTACAGGGGAAAGTATGGGATGAGGCTGGTATGCAACAGCAACTTGCCCGTATCCAGGGTATGAATGGCCGATTGCCAACTCCCGAACAAAAACAGATATATCAAACTCTCGGGGGCACACCACACTTAGATGGAAATTATACGGTTTTCGGGCAAGTGGTCGATGGATTAGCCGTGGTAGATAGTATTGCCAAACAGCCTCGTGCGGCTCAGGATCGCCCGGTAAAAGATATTCGAATGACAGTATCGGGCGAATGGGTGAAGAAAAAGAAACTAGCGAAATTGTATAAATTGTAGAGACCGGCGGACCGGTCTCTACTACACCAACATCATGCGTATTCTTATAACTGGGGCTAACGGTTTGTTAGGCCAGAAATTAGTTGACCTACTGGCAAAAGATGCCAGCATTGATCTCGTAGCAACAGCGCGGGGAGAAAACCGTTTGCCGTATTCAGAAGGCTACACGTATCGTTCGATGGACATCACCAATCGCCAGCAGGTGCTCGACGTGATTGGTGAAGTTCGGCCTGACGCGGTTATCCACGGCGCAGCCATGACCGATGTGGATAAGTGCGAACTTCAGAAAGATGACTGCTGGCTGCAAAATGTAATGGCGGTTGAATACATCGTCGAAGGTTGTCGGCAAACGGGCGCATTCTTATGCCACGTATCAACTGATTTTATTTTTGATGGTGAGGCTGGCCCGTATGACGAACAGGCCGAGGGAAATCCGATCAGTTTTTACGGATGGAGCAAATATGCCGCTGAAAAAGTGGTTAGGAATGCTTCAGGGGTTCGCTGGGCTATCGCCCGGACCGTACTGGTGTACGGCATTGCGCACGACATGAGCCGGAGCAATATCATCTTATGGGTGAAAAAATCGCTGGAAGACGGTAAGAAGATCAACGTAGTGACCGATCAGTTTCGTAGCCCAACACTAGCCGAAGATTTGGCTGCTGGGTGTGCGTTGATAGCCACAAAACGGGCCGAAGGGATCTTCAATATTTCGGGGAAAGAAGTGTTGACGCCTTACGAAATGGCCATTCAAACAGCTGACTTTTTCAACCTCGACAAATCGTTGATTGCACAGGCTGATGGCTCAACATTTAAGCAAACAGCCCGTCGACCACCCCGCACAGGTTTTATTATCGACAAAGCTCGTACCGAATTAGGGTACAATCCGCATAGCTTTTCGGAAGGAATTGCGATGTTGGCCGACCAGATAAGCCAGCGAGTGGTGTAATTATTGATTGAACACGAAGACACGGAATAAACAGTGAGACTAAACTCTGTGCATTCCGTGTCTTCGTGTTTAACTAAACAGATACTTTCTCCGGTTCAACTGTCAACGCAGGGCGACCGGGGATGTAATGCCGGAAAAACGACCCAACTTTCATTTGCAGTACGCCGAAGACAGCTTCTTTAAAAATTTTGGTAGACATTTTCGACGTGCCCCGCGTACGGTCGGTGAAAATAATGGGTACCTCCACCAAGCTGAAACCGTATTTCCAGCATGTAAATTTCATCTCGATCTGGAAGGCATACCCCACAAATCGAATGCGATTTTGGAGGATCGTATCCAGCACCCGGCGCGTATAGCAAACGAACCCTGCCGTAGGGTCCATAATGGGCATTCCTGTTACATTACGCACGTAAACACCCGCAAAATAAGACATGAGCACCCGTCCCATTGGCCAGTTCACCACGTTTACACCTTTTATGTAACGCGAACCAACGGCAACGTCGGCGGGTGGAAGTTGTTTTCCTGAATCATCGAGTGTGCCGTCAGCGCAGGCGTGGTACAGCCGAATCAAATCATTGGGGTTGTGCGAGAAGTCGGCATCCATCTCGAAAAAATAATTGTAACCCCGCGCCATGCCCCATTTGAACCCGTCGAGATAAGCGGTACCGAGGCCCAGTTTCCCCTTGCGTTCCAGCAAATGCAGCCGGGCAACAGTGCCTGAGCCAGCCATTTCGGCCTGAATATCACGCACTACCTGCGCTGTCCCGTCGGGAGAGCCATCGTCTACAATGAGCAGATCGAACGGGCAGTCGGGCCCACCATCACGCAGAGAAAAAACCTTGCGGATGATCGCTTCAATATTCTCTATTTCGTTGTAGGTCGGGATGACCACTATGCATTCTCTCATGGTAATACGGGGGCATTAAGTAAGCTGGTAATTAGGTCATCGGGTAATTACCAATTTACCTAATCACGACTTCACTACTTAAGAACAACGGGAACCGCAAAGTTCGTGCTTTTGACACGTTAAAAATTGTTAGAAGTCAATTTTTTGCGACGACCATTGCCCGGCCAGGAATGGTTCGATAGGCCATTACTTTATTTGATTTTAGCCCAGCGGCTTCCTGCCATGCCTGAATTTCGGCAATGGAATAATTTCCAGCCGTGCTGGTGAGGCCGTAAAATAGATCAGTGGAGCCACCAACCAATTCAGGTTTGGCGCCAGGCTCGGGCCGTATAAATTCGTTGATGATGTAAATGCCCCCCGGCTTTAGTGCCCGTGTAACTTTTTGGGCTATCAGTCGGTTCTGTTCGTCGTTGAAATGATGCGCCAGGCTCGACATCAGCACAATGTCGTATTGTTCAATGCCAAAATCGTCGGTGAGGGCGTTTCCGGCTTTGTGCCGGACCCGGTCACCCAGGCCGAGCCGGGCAAGCAGTGGAGCGGCCTGTTCGATGGCTTCGGGCAGGTCCAGAACGGTTGACTGGAGCGTTGGTACCCGCCGACAAAGAGCCACCGAATGTTGGCCATGAGAACCACCAATGTCCAGCATAGCGGTTGCATTTTTAGGGACTGGGGTTCTGGTGCCAAACTCCTTTGCTTCGGTACCGGTGGCGGCCAGCATCGCATTCTGGTAATAGTGCCACTGATCGGTGCTGAGGTTATCATGGTAGTGAATGCCTTTGCCCGTTTGCAGATATTCGCCCATGTGATCGAGCCATGCCCACATCACCCGGTTGTTGAATAGCATCATGCCATACACCGATTCCGGGTTTTCTTTCAATACCCATTTCCGAGCCGATTTCGTTAACGAAAACTGCCCATCCTTAAACCGGAAGTAGTGCATAGCCGTTAGCAAACCCATGAGTTCCCGGGTGGCTTTGGCATGAAGCTGGCAAGTTTGCGCTACCATCTCGACCGTGTTCGCACCGTTAGCCACAGCCTCAAAAACACCCTTATCGGCAGCTTCGAGCACTGCTTTAGCCATTACAGGCATAATTTGGGCGTGAAGCAGTGGCCAGGGCACTACGTCGGCGCGGAGCGCAAACCACTCAAGCGGATTGTCGGGAGAGATAGAAAGTTGCATCAAAAAGAAGTATCTGGCTATACAACCGCTGAATGTTGATTTTGATTGAGTAATGTAAAGGACCCCTCAGCCGACCACCCGATACAGGCCCTGCCAGGCCCACATCAACTGTTGTTCGATGCGTTGCCAGTCGGCTTCTTTGATCATGCCCCGCTTTTGGGCTTCGTCGCACTGGCGCATGGCCTGAGCGCGTAGCTTGCTGTAGTCCGCGAATTTGTCGGGTGAAACGCCGTATAGTGCACCCGCTGTTTGAGCCAGTGCTTTGGCCAGGTCGTCGTACGAATACTTTTCGCGATCCCGATGAATAATCCACCATTCCAGTTCCAGACGAGCTACTTTCTTTATATCGAATTTCTCTTTAGACAGCTGCTGAATGTCGCTGTAATAATCTTCGAGTAAAGGAATTGCCTTTTCATAATCGGCCCGCGATGCACCTTCTTTAAACACAAATGCTGCCCGACTGGCCTGAAACGCCAGACCATACGACCGCCAATAGGGGGCATTGAACTGGTTGCGAAGGCCACCCGCTAGTTGCCTGTAAAGCTTGAATGGGCTTTGGTTGTAATACGACCGCCACATGGCGGCCTCGATGCGGGCCACACTGTTGGGGTCGAACTGCCGGATGCTGTGTTCGCGGGGAATATATATATCGGTAGCGATCCAGATCAGAACACCTACAAGAACGAGGAGCCAGAATCGGTGGGATGTTTTCAGTTTCATGCTGCTTTTAATTATGGTTGACTTTCCGGTGGGATCATCCTTAAATCAGAACGTACAAAGTTAAGCGATAAAAAACGGTCTGTGAGGACACAGACCGAGGAGTGAAAACGTAAGCTGTATACTGGACGCTACATTTTCTAGGGCACTTTCGGGCGAGGACGTATTACCGGGTTTTACGTTGAAAATGGGGTAGGCTGGTACCCTCAAAAATCAATATCCGTCAGCTCGAAGTTGGCTTTCAACAGAATTACGCCCTTCTGAACGCCGGGGTGATAAATGATTTCTTCGGGTTGGATTAACTTCTGAATGTTGCCCGCATCCCGTCGACCGTTGCCGTTTCGATCCACAATCAGACGCACCCGGTAGCGGCCCGGTTTCAGGCGCGGAAACGAATAATTCGACGCGTTTGCCACCGACCGAATAACTTTATAGCTCTCGTCAGTTAATTCTACCACGAATTTCTCCCCGGGCGGGCGGTTTACGGTGCCCGCAATCAGGCCATAGTCGTCGGGGTTAAGCACGCGATACTGGATTCTGGCCCGGGCCGCTGTATCGTTCTGCACACTAATAAACGCTCCTCGCTGAAAAAGCAGATTCAGGGTATCGCTCAGGTTGGTGCGGGCCGTAATGGTCAGGCGGGCGTTTCCATTGCTAAACGACAAGGAGGTAGCCGTGGCCGGTAAGGCCTTTGTACTGTCGGAGCGAAACAGTCGGAATCGAGTTTGATCAAAGGTTTTAACAGGCTTATTGAAGATAAGCGTAAACACCTGATTGTTATCAATCTGCTCACCGGGCTTCGGGTCAATGTCAAATGTCAGGGCCGTTTTGTCGCGGGCTCGGGATTTAAGGGGCGAGAAATAAATCCGTTCTTTTAATTCGGTGATGTTGCCCGTTGAGTCCAGCGTTGTAATTGCCACGGAAATTGTATCACCAGCTGCTCGCCCGGTAGGTTTGTAAACCCGGATAAGGTTGGGCCTCTCCAGAAACGACACAACGGTATCGGCGGGGGTTACGCTGGCGCTGGTAGGCGGCTGGGGTTTAAGCTTGTAGCTGGCAATACCGCTACTCAGCTCGAAGCCCATTGTTTCGTCGGTGCGTTCGCGCCGGGTTACGCGCGGTTTAACGGTGCCCCGGAAACCAATAATGTCAACATCATCGTAATTACGGGTAAGGTTCACGATTGTATCACGGAATCCTACCCGCTCACCCGGCTGGTTGTTGACGAGGTTAAGGTCTTTATCCTCAAACGCATACGGTTTATAGAGACCCGCCTTTATGTTTTCGATCAGATAAATTCCGTTCGTATCGGTTCGCGCAAAATACTGAGGCCGTTTGCGTTGAACAGGCAGCGTATCGTTCGGACCAAACAGACCAACGACCATGTTGAAAATAGGTAGTTTAGTATCGGCATCCAGTATTTTGCCGCCAATACGGAGCGAGTCAATGGCATCACCGGTGCTAAACACCAGCTTTGGATTTTCGGCAACATTACGCTCGGTTACGTCGCGGATGGCATCGGCAAAACTGATTGTATAGGTGGTATTGGGCTTAAACTTATCGTTGAAAGTTAATCTAAGCCCCTGGGGCAACTGCCGTACTGTGTACGGGTTTGTGTCCTGCGGAGTGATCAGGAGTTTTTGTTGCAGATTTTCAGCTGAAACATACTCATCGAACAGCAATTCGACCGTTTTGCCCTGATAATTTAACTGGCGATTTTTGGGCGTACTTTCGACTAGTTTTGGCGCAAGCGTATCTTTTTTTCCACCCGGCGGGCTGGCCACCTGGGCACAGTTTTGCAACAGAATGGGTAGTGAAAACAGGAAAAGGAAAACGAGAAGTGGGCGAAATGTCATTGATTACTTAACTACGGAAGATTCGTTGGTGAGAGACAGTCAGGTCGGGGAAAATCTGGCAGGGAATATCACCTGATTCGTAAATGTCCGCTAACTGATACTCTTCTTTCTCGAGAACATAAACGTTGATGGCCTTTTCTTTCGGTTGCACAATCCAGTATTCACGAACACCGGCCTGTTCGTAGAGGTGAAATTTTTCGTCAAAATCCTTTTTGGCGGTTCGGGGCGATGTGATCTCAATAATCCAGTCGGGTGCTCCTAAACAACCGTCATCGTCTAACTTAGTCAGATCGCAGATTACACAAATGTCGGGTTGCACCACCGTATGAATTTGCTCTGGCTTTTTCTTGTTTGGAATTGGCAGCCGAACATCGAAAGGTGCATCATACACTTCACATCGCTTTTGCTCAAAATACAGCCTAAGTGCAAACGATAGCTGCCCGGCTGCGCTTTGATGCATCCGTTTTGGAGCAGGCGACATTCGGTATAACTTCCCTCGAATTAGTTCAATTTGCTCGTTGAACTCCCATTTCAGGTAGTCGGCATACGTGTAGGTGCCGTTCGGGTCGAGTTGTGAAATGTCCGTGATCATGCTACTTGTCTGATGTCCAAAGTCAATATCCTGTATCCAACAGCCAAAGTTAACCGTTCGTCCTAAAATAAACGATGATAACCAATTGGCCTTATACTTTCGTTATCATAAAAGACGTTAACGCTTTTTGATGCAGGGAACCATTCTTCATTACGATTCACTTACTGGCTGTGGTCTTTTGCGACCAGATCAGGGCGACCCTACCGAACGCGGCCCGTTGACATTTCGGCAGAACCAGCTCATTGATGCCCGGATGGTTTCAGCGGGTCAATCCGTTATATACATGGGCTCGGGCGACGGGCTGACAATTATTACCCGGACAGCTGGCTCAACCTCCGCCAACTCTATTGACTCCGGCGCGGCTAGGGCGAGTACAAGCCGGTCAGATGCCATTCCTGATGATTATGAAGATCTGTTGAATTCGACACCAAAGCAGACCGAACCCATCACGTATTTGGAAGCCAAACTGGTTCCGCCGAAACCCCAGCAAACGGTCCAGAATCCACCACCATCAGCTACCTATACACCACAACAGTCGGCTCAAAAGCCAGTACAGGGTGGTTTGTACAACTGGCCGGGAACACTGATAGCGGCTGCGGCTTTTGGACTTTTGCTGGCCGCGGGGCAGGGTAGTAAACCCGGGAATCGGTTCGATAAAAATATCCCATTGATCAACTCGATCTGGGGAATGATAGCGGCTGCTTTGCTGGCTATGACTACGTACTGGCAGGCCGTTGGTATGTCGCGGGGTAGGGTTCGTTCGGCGGTTTGGGGCGTGGCCATTTGCTCAATAATGGCTTATTTGCTGCAAGGTTGCGACGGTTTTGTGGCCGATGGTGCGGCACAATGGTACATTTACGCGCTGGTTGTCCTGTTTTTGATTGTGTATATCTTGCCGTACCGAGTACGGTTTTAATTTTTTGACCTCCAAGGCGCGAGGGTGGCGCAAAGGTCGCAAAGAACATACCTTAAAGACGTCACGCTCTTTGCGGTTAAACACTGTTTCTGGATTCATGAAAACCATTCAAATTGTATTATTAGTCACCCTACTTTCAGTATTAGGCTGTAAGACGAAGCCTAAGACCGAGACAACCAAGCCCGCTGAAAAACCGGCTGGCATAAGCCAGATTCACTTCTTTCTGGAGACATCGGCCAGTATGGGCGGCTATCTTAAAGGGGGCACCACGTTCAAAGACGTGGTGTCGGAAGTTGTCAACAAGAGCAATCAGATTGCCCCGGTTACAGTATATACTATTACCGATAAACCGCAGGCCTACAGCGGTGGGGTAGGGGGCTTTGTTGAAAGTTTAGCTACAACACCTTTGGCCAACGGCAAAAGCTCTAAACTGCACACTATTTTTGGTCAGGTTGGTGCCAAAGCAACGGGTAACGATGTGGCTGTGTTTGTGTCCGACTGCATTCTGTCGTTCCCTGATACTGATATCAAACGCGATCCCGAAATCAACCGTAACAATGCATCCAGCGTCCTGAAAAATCAGATTAACGATCAGTTTGCGGCTCTGAACAAGAAAGGTATTGGTGCTATGGTCTATGCGTTCAACTCGCCGTTCAATGGAACGTATTATGATTACCAGAATAAGAAAACTACCCTCTACGAAGAGCAACGACCTTTTTACGTCTGGATAATCGGTAAGCAAACACTCATTGCGGACTTGAGCCGACAGCTACAGGACCGATTGAGCGAGCGGCCCGCCCAACAACTAAGTTTTGGGTCGGGTGAGGGACTGAAAAAGTACGATTTGTTCTTTGCACTTAACAAAAAAGGAGACTGGCGCGCTGAGCGCGGTAATGTGACTGAAATTAAGTTCGGTCGTAAAGCCGATCCCGCCGAATTTGCCATTGGCCTTGATCTGAGTGGGTTGCCGGCCTATGCTCAATCTGCTGACTACCTGAAAGACAATATTGTGTTGAAGGCCGATAACGCAACCTTGAAACTGACCAACGTGCAACGGCGCGAGAATGTGAATACCACCAAGCGTATGAGCGACCGGGAGCAGCAGCTACTGAGCCACAACACACACGTGCTGACATTCAAAATTGAGAACCTGATCGACGATGATGCTACGGTGAATCTTCGGCTACCCGTTCGTTTTGATAACTGGTATGAAACTGACTGGTCAACGATGGATGACCGAACTGAAGCGGGTCGCCGGAAAAAGACATTTGCCCTCGTTCATCTGATGAATGGCGTCCGCGAAGCGTACCAGACGAATACGAATGACTTTGTAAATTTTACGTTTAAACTGGAAAAATAAGACCCTTAATGTTCACCTCACTATACGAACTCTGGCTGGGCCAGAACGACGACCCGATCTACGCGGAGTCCATTTTCAACCCTGTTGGCCTGATAACACTCTTGACGGCATTTCTGCTGGCTGCTTTGTTTTACCTTGGCCTTGGCCGCTGGAAAGCCGTTTTTTATAAAGTTGGACCGTGGGTGCTAACGCTAATTGTAGCAGCCGTATTCGGTTTCGGCTATGCGCTCTGGTATGCACTCGATGGTACCGGTGCCGACGAAACGGATTCATACATGCAGGGTTTCGGTGGGGTAAATGCCTTTTATGCGGTACTGTACTTCACTGCCTTTTCGTTCCTGTTAAAACAGTTCTCGATTTACGCGAGACGGACGCCTATTTAACCTCACCCCCCGGCCCCCTCTCCTTCGCAAGGAGAGGGGGGGGACTTTCACGAGGGACTTTGGAGATGGCCTCAAGTTAGAATTGTACCTGAACCAATTTTATTGAAAAGAAAAGATTTCCCTAGTAAGACACCCCTCTCCTTCGCAAGGAGAGGGGCGGGGGTGAGGTCGCTATGACAGAACTATTCAACAAATCTTCGATGAAGGAAATCCGGCGGAATCTTCGCCAAACTTCTACGGAAGCGGAAGACCTACTTTGGGAGTAGCTTCGTGGTCGGAAACTGTTGGGAGTGAAATTCAAGCGACAGTTTAGTATCGGTAGCTTTGTCGTTGATTTTTGTTGTCCATCGCATGGGCTAATTGTTGAGTTAGACGGCTCTGTTCATGATGACCCGGCAGTGTAGGCAAATGATAAAGATAGGCAAGAAGCACTGATTGATCTTGGACTTGCTGTTCTACGCGTTGCAAACGAAGAAGTAACACAAAATATGGCCGATGTGCTGATGGAAATCAAAGGTGCGTTGTCGGCATTGAAGGTAAAAAGAAAGGTATGGAGCTTTCGAAAATCTTGACCGAATATATAGAAAGCTAGCAGAAACAACAAAAACAAAATCCCCTGTAAGTCACCCCTCTCCTTGCGAAGGAGAGGGGACGGGGGTGAGGTTAATTATGAAACTATTTCTTTTTGGCATCGGTGGTACTGGTGCCCGCGTGTTACGCTCACTTACAATGATGCTGGCGGCTGGGGCAAAAACTCCCGCCGACCTGACCATTGTGCCGATTCTGCTCGATATGGATATGCAGAACGGCGATACAGAACGCGGTCTTCGCGTGGTCGATTTGTACCGGACTATCCGCAAAGGTGCCTACGAAGGACCAACGGGTGGACAGGGCCAAAAGACCTTCTTCGCAACACCCCTACAGCCGCTTGGTACGTTGCAGGCCGAGAATGCTCAGGAGAAATTGGGCGATTCGGTGATGCCCAAACTGACCGATCACGAAGGGACGTTTGAGGAGTTTTTGCAGGTCAGCAGCATGGACGACACCGACCGCGAATTGCTCAAACTACTCTATGATAACTCTGCCAAACCCACCACTGCCGAGCTCAAACTGAATTTGTCAGTCGGTTTCAAAGGCAACCCAAACATTGGGAGCGTGGTGTTTAATGCACTTGAAGATTCGGCTGTTTATAAGTATTTTGTCGGCGCGTTCAATGATGCTACCGACCGGATTTTTATTGTCAGCTCTATTTTTGGGGGAACGGGTTCGTCGGGATTTCCGCAGCTGGTGAAGCTGTTGCAACAACCCACGCAGAAATTGCCAATCCGCAACTCCCGCAAAGGAGCCGTTACGGTGATGCCTTATTTTGCGCTGGAGGACAATACGAACAGCTCGATTGATCAGAACCGGTTTTTGTCAAAAACCAAAGCGGCCCTCAGTTATTACCAGACTCAGGTTAACCTCGACGCGCTCTATTACATTGGTGATCAGGCAGGTGGAAAGCTGTATCCGAACGTAGAAGGCGGGGCACAGCAAGTGAACAATGCGCACGTGGTAGAGATGCTGGCGGCTGCTTCCGTACTCGACTTTGCCCGCCGGTCGGCGGATGAGTTTGGCAATGGGAAGCAACATTATGAGTTTGGTGTGAAGCGCAACGACCGTACCCTCGATCTGCCGCATTTTTACGATCGTACCTACAACGACTTGCTTGAGCCGCTGATCCGGTTTGCGTATGCCGCTAAATTCTTCACCGACTTTTTACCCGGCAACCTGAACGAAGCTTTTGCCCGGAACCTGAATCTGAAGCAGGACATCGCAACCAACTCGTTCTACACAGCCCTGCAAAACTTTCTGGGGGTGCATTTCCGGGGCTGGATCAACGAAATGGCCCTGAACGATCGAGCTTTTGCTCCTTTCGACTTATCAGCCGATTTCAACTCAATGGTTCGCTCCAAGCAGATCGAAACGGGCTTTTTCAAGAAAGGCATCAGCGAGGGTTTTCTACGCGATCAGGCTGGTGAAGTGGAGAACAAACTACAGAAGACCTTTCCGCAAAACGAAGCTCGTTTCATGCAGATGCTCATCGACGTGGCCGAAAAGTGCCGCGAGAAATTAGAAACGGTAAATCGTCAACTAGCAGACTAAAGGATTTCGGACTTGGGATTTTGGATGTCGGATTAACCTTCCGGCGTCCAAAATCCCAAGTCCGAAATCCCCAATCCTTTTATGCCTCATATACTTCGCATAGACAAAGATCCCAATGTGGGTCAGCAGGATCATCAGGACTGGACACAGAGCCGGGGTGGCCTCACGGGTAATCGCATTGAACATATTCCCGATACGCTCACGGGCGGGAGTGGTACCGCTTCAAAAGCCGGCACCTCTATCCCGTCGCCGTTTGCACGACTGTATCTGTTTGATACGGCGTTTCGGATGGTCAAAAATGAGTTGATGCCTCGTGAAACATCGTTGTACCATGTGTTGGTGTCGCAATGCCTCGATTTGCTCGAACTGCTGTTTCAGGGTGGGCCGCGTAATGCCGATATCACGTTTCGAGTGTGGAACAAAGGCGAGCGGCTTGAAGCATTACGGTCGCGGAACGGTGCATCCGGTTCGGGCCAGCGACACGCCCACGCGATTCTGGCGAAAGCACTTGAACTCGATTTGCAGGGTGATTTAGGTACGCTGCAACAAATCACAATGATCTATTACAAAGGGGCGCTGCTGGGCGGCACGTCACCGTTGTCGTTGGTTTTTACGTCGCCCAACTGGGAGCAGGAGCGTCAGAACCGGTTTATTGAGCCACCTAAAAGTACCAATGGGCGCACACTGTTCCGCAACGAATATGTGCCCCTGGCTGACCGCGATGTAGCATTTGTGACGTATTTGTCACGCATCTACCGCGAACAAAACCAGTTGCTTACGGGTGGTTTTCGGGAGTTTCTGTACAAGGTTTTTGAAGACAATACCTCGCCTTTGCGTACGGAAGCTGATAAAACACTGGGCAGTTACGATGCCATCACGGTGGGTGGCGAAACAAACGCGAGCTTGCAGGTAGTGCCGGGAATGGTGCTCTACGGCGTTCGTGAAGCCGACGTGCTGGAAGACATCGAACGGGAAAGCGATTTTGTGATGCAGCCCACGGTCGACTTCTACGCGCAGGAAACGTACCCTAATGGGGCACCAACCAAAGTCCGGCGACCCTTGGCGCTGGCTTCGCGGATGGAAGTAGGCGGGAAGTATGTAAAAAATACCGACTGGAATCCCCGTACCGAAGTACTGCCCGTTCACCTGAACGACCTCAGCCGCGATGGTTTACTGGCCGACCGTTATCTGCCGGGTGTAGACAACGTCCGTTATCCGTTTGTGTCGACGGACGACTTCCTGGAAGATTTTCTGGTGAAGATGCCGTACAAGATCAACAACGAGCGGTTTCAGACGGGCATGCGCGACAATGCCGATTGCCATTTCCTGTTGCCGGTACGGAAGGAGTATTTCAACTTTTTTACGCCCGCCGACCTCGAACGGTTTCTGACCATTCAGATCGACGCGAACATGGTGATCGCTTCGCTCGAAGTACCTGTGAAGGGCAACCGGCGCGTTACGTTTAGAAAAACTTATGACCTGCGCGATTCCAGTACGGTGATCGAGTTTCGGGCCGACCTCGCGTTTTTCCCGTTCTACAAAGTCACCCGTTCCGATCTGCAACATCTGAATCAATACACAGTGATGCTGGCTGATGGGAGTCAGGCTGACTATGGTTTCCGGCCGTCGGGTGTGCAGTTCTACCAGTTTTCGAACCTGATCAAAAAAGCGCCGGTGCCCGTACCCGCGCCGGAACCCCGTAGCCCTAAAACTCCGCTTACGCCAGCCTCTTACTTCTTTAAGGTGCCGCAAGCCTTCGACATGGTTGAAGTGCATCTGAACTACGGTGGTGATACCTACCGGGGCCTGATGCTACCCATGTTCCGGGTGATCGAGCAGAGCTACAGGGCATTTACGTTTGCCATCGATTTTGGCACTTCGAATACGCACGTTGCCTTTTTGGAGAACGATGGTGTATCGGGGAATGCCGAACCGCAACCGCTCACGGTGTCCAACGATGCTGAAATGCAGGTGGTGTTGCTCAACAAGCCATATAGCGGCCCCGAAGCGCAGACAACCCACCAGCGGTATGCGCTCCGCAGTGGTTTCGGCTCGTTCGATGAGATGGAACCGCTGATCCGGCGCGAGTTTATCCCACCCGTTATCAGTGCTGATAGTCGGGCGGGGTCTCCGTTTGCGTTTCCGTTGCGGACTACGGTTTATGAGAAAAAGGGAATTCAGGACGGTGGTGATTATTTGTTCAGCAAACTGAATCTGGGTTTCAATATCGACTTGGAGCAGGTGGCCAATGCCGACGTAAATCGCTATATCACCAACCTGAAATGGTTGTTTGAAAACCAGCCCAAAGATGCGCTGAACCGGCCCCGCGTCCGGGCGTTTTTTGAAACACTACTGCTGTTAATTCGTCATAAGGTGGTATTGAATGAAGGCGATGTTACCAAAACAAAAGTCGTTTGGCTGGCTCCATCGAGCATGCGCCGGGGAACGCGCAACGGCCTTGTAGAAGAGTGGCAGAAGGCATTCGACCGGGCATTTGGGTCGAGCGGACAGTTTATTTACGAACCAATTTCGGAGTCAGTAGCGCCTTATTTCTACCTGATGAAGAAGGGTGTTCTACCCACCTCCGATGCCGTTAACATCGACATTGGGGGTGGAACGTCGGATATTATGCTGTTTGTGCAGGCACAACGGCGGTATCTGAACACCTCGTTCCGATTTGCCGCCAACGATATTTGGGGTGGTGGCCTTAACGAGCAGGGTTATCCATCCTACCGGAAAGACAACGGGTTCATTACCAACTACCAACTCTATCGGCAGCGGAATCCGGTTCCCTGGCGGGCAGAAGATGGCACGCTGGAGTCATTCCTTCAAAAGGATGAAATGACCGCCGAAGACGTGGTGAGCTTAATGTTCAAGCAGGATGCCCACTTCCGGTTCACCCAGTCGATGAAGGATTTCCGGCCTGCCTTGCGCATGGTGTTGTACCTACATTATGCGTCGATCATTTATCACCTCACGCAGTTGGTAGAGGCAAATGGATTGCAGTTGCCGCGCTTCCTGACGTTTACAGGTCGGGGTAGTCAGTATCTCAACCTGTTGGGTTCGGTAGCCGACATTACGGAGTTCACCCAACTTCTTTTTGCCGCTTACTCGACCCAAACGGCACCGGGTGGTTTCCGCATTGTATTTACCGATAAACCAAAGGAAACAACGGCCAACGGTGCTGTTTTGTACCAGCAACAGCAGGACAGTAACCCCGCTCAGACTGTGCGCCCTGAACCGGTTACCTACTGGGGTGATGTGCGCAAGCCCGACGGTCCGCCAACCGATTTTGTGTATAATATTACTAGTGCGGAAGAGGCTCGCAACCGCACCGATTTCCACGACTCGGTAATCGAGAACGTTCGGTTGTTTCTGGAGAAAACGCTCAAGAACCGCACCATAGCGGCCTTCTTGGCTGACTTCGATATTCAACGTCCTGAGCAGTATTACGACTTTTTGGTAGGCAACGATCCCGCTTCCCGTCATAATGTGCTGTGGGATAGCTACCTGCTGGCTCGGTTAGCTATTGAGCGTGACCCTGATGCTCGCCTGTCCGAAACATTTTTCTTCCTGCCGCTTAAGCACGCCTTGTACGAATTGTCGAAACACATTCAGCAAGGGTAAAACCCACTTACCACCCCAACCCCCTCCTAAAACAGGAGGGGGCTTTGTACCCCGGAGGTTTTGGCCCCCTCCTGTTTTAGGAGGGGGTTGGGGGTGGTCAAAATCATCAACTCCATGAAGACCTTTCTAACCTTACTCCTTTTTCCGCTTGCAGTTCTCGCTCAAAACGATGCTCTAGGTCCTAATGATCTGCGCGATCGGGCATTTCGAATGGCCAAGGCGACTGTCGAATTTCTGGCTACGGATGCTAAAACGTATGGTTATCCCGATAAGACAACCTGCTCGGATTGTGTTAGTTATCCCAGATTGAAAGCCTTCATCGTTGAGCAAAAGTTAACTAAAGCTGATGAATTGGTGAATGAAACCGAGCGTTGGGTTTCTGCTCCGGCAACAGCGGCAAAGACCCCGGCAGTTGCCCTGGCTGAACTCAGAACTCAACTAATGAATCGTGTTACGGCCGGTAGTGAACGACAGCACCGGCGTAGTTTGCCTTCGTTTGCAACCTACGAAAGCCAGATGAATCAGCTGGCCGGAGGAGTTGCTCCTGAGTCAATTGCGATGAATACCACCCAGCAGACCGACGCAGCCGATGCTACAGCAGATCTGGCGGACGCCCAGGCCGACTCATCTTACAGTGAAGGTGAAACAGTGGTGCCGCTGAGCGCAGCTCAATCGTCGGATAATAGCTGGTTGTCGAAAAGTGGCCTGGCCTTGATTCTGTCGTTGTTGAGTTTAGGGTTGGCAGGCTGGTTACTAGCTACCCGGAAGAAAGGTGAAACACCCAATAAAGGGTTAGATGCAGCTATGGATGGGCAGATTGCGAAGCTCAGTGATGACCTATTTCGGTTAAAAGGGGAGCGAAATACGGCTCAGGACGCCAATGTGAAGCTGCAAAACCGGGTGGCTCAGTTAGAAAATCAGGTGGCTGTTTTGCAAAAAGCAGTGGGAGTAGCCTCAGCGGTGCTTACATCGGCAGTGACGCCGGGTGCGACCACACCGAGCTCATCTACGCCAGATAACATGCCGAAGAAGGAAAGCCAACCTGGCGCGAATCCGACTCCGGTCCAGCGTCAACAAGTACAAGCTAACTCACCAGTGGGGTCGACCCCGACGCCAGCCCCCCGGCCAGTTCAGAACATTCCTCCAGCGACACCACCGGCAGCAGAAAATCGTCCTCGTGCAGCGAATCCTGTTCCTGGTCAGAGTCCAAGTTCAACCCCAGCGAATGCTGCACCTGCCCCAGCAACACCGGCACCTCCGCGTATTTTATATGCCCGTACGGTGGACCTCGGTGATGGTTTCAGTGCCGACTCGCTCAGCGAAACAACTAGCGAACGACCTATGGTTTACCAAATACAAGTGGCATCGCCAACGCAGGCATCGTTCCGGGTAGCCGACGACCCTTACGCGCAACGGCTCGCCCTCAGCGATCCCTATTCGTATCTGAACGATGCTTGTGAATACACGTCTCAGCCTGCTTCGAACAGCCGAATTCAAACCGTGAAACCAGGCCGCCTGGCGTTGCAGGGAGGCAAGTGGGCTATTATCGAAAAAGCTCAGATCAGTTTTAGCTGATAACCCGTAGCCCGTACGTGGTTGATGGGTTTACAAATTCTTTAGGGTGGTTTGTTAGCGACCAGATGGTTGTCAACGACCAATAAAGATGTAAACCTCAAACAACCAACTTGTATGGCTACACCACTAAATAACCAGCCCCGTGTTCAGCATGGAGTTTTGGAGCGCGGATTGTCTGCGCCAGTTCATTCGCGCCTGTACGAAGGCCGCTTCGGACGTATGTTCCGTACGCTGCCTGCCGCCACCTTTGTGGAAGATGATTTAGTTAAGCTGGCCGCGACGATGACCGCGCTGCCAGAGCCTAAAGTGACGCCCGAAACCGAAATTGACGACGAGGAGAACTTTGGTATTCCGGCTGGCTATACCTATTTCGGGCAGTTTATCGACCACGACATTACGTTCGACCCGATGAGCAGCCTGATGAAGCAAAACGACCCCGATGGTCTGGTTGATTTCAGAACGCCTGCGCTTGATCTGGATTGTTTGTATGGTCGTGGCCCCGACGATCAGCCGTATATGTTTGACCCATCGGGCCGAAAATTTATACTGGGCGACCGGGCGCTAACGGGTACTGGAACAGCTCACAAGCCCAACGCTACCCTGACCCGCGATTTGCCCCGTTTTCACGGACGGGCCCTCATTGGCGATAAGCGCAACGACGAAAACGTGATCGTGTCGCAGCTACAGGGTTTTTTCCTGCGGTTTCACAACTTCATGGCTGATAAATACCCCGATGAACCCTTTACTCGGATTCAACAACGGGTACGGTGGCATTATCAATGGCTGGTATTGTTCGATTTTTTGCCCCGGATTATTGGGCGCGACATGGTGGAGAAACTACTGCCCCACCTTAAACCCGAAAACCGGATACCCAATGGCTCTATCAATGCCTCGATAGTGGCCAACAAACCACAACTCAAGTTTTTTCACTGGCGCGAAACACCCTTTATGCCCGTCGAATTCAGTGGTGCAGCCTATCGGTTTGGTCACAGTATGGTTCGGCCTGTGTATCGGCTGAGCCTCGAAAATCTGCCCAGTAGCCATCCTGTAGAGGGCCTGGGTGGTCGGAAAATGATATTTGACCCCGTTGACAACGACGGCCTAAATGGCTTCCGGGAGTTTCCGGCTAATTGGGGCATCGATTGGGATTTGTACTTCGAGCGGCCCGGTCATATTCTCTCGCCCAAAGCACTGGGGCCAGAGCGAGTTCAGCCTTCATACAAAATCGACACCTCGCTTGTGGCTCCCCTCGGTCGGCTTCCCGAGTTCTCAAAACCCGGCTCATCGGAGCCGAAACAAGGTCAAATCAGTAGTCTGGGCCTGCGAAACCTCAAACGGGGCGTGGCGCTGGGGCTTCCATCGGGGCAAACCGTGGCCCGGTTCATGGGGATCGAGCCAATACCTGATGCGGAACTATTGGTTGGCAAAGCCAATGTGGATGGTATTGCTGGCAACAAGCCAATTACGGACTGTGGCAAAAGTTTTACAAACAACGCGCCCCTGTGGTTTTATGTGCTGGCCGAGGCTCAGTGGAAGTGGCAACAGCAAGCCAAAAGCAAAAAGAATCCAGAAGACAAAAACACGACCCCTACCCAGTTGGGCGAGGTAGGCGGGCGTATTGTGGGCGAAACGCTGATTGGTCTAATTACAGGTGATGCGAATTCCTTTCTGAGTTTAGACCCAACCTGGGAGCCTGAGTTTGGTGATCCATCCGTAAAATCGCCTTATGATCGCTTCACGATAGGCCACCTGATCGAAACTGTACCGTCTGTTTCCTGATTTCTAAGAAAGGAATTTCTGATGGTTGTCCGTCAATTCACCCGTCAACGGGTGAATTGACGGACAACTTTTTTAGGCCATGTTATGAGCCATCTGCCCCATTTTGTGGCACTCTTCAGCACACCGACGGCAGGCCTCGGCGCATTGCTGACAGTGGTCATGATCGTGTTTTCCGCATTCCTGAGCACAAGCCTCGCAAATATGCGCGCACACTTTGCAGATATCGGCGGCATGAGCGCTGTTGCTGGCCATAAATGAAATTGCCGTGTAGCATATGTTGGCGCAGTCGCGGTCGAGTCGAATACAATCGACCATCATCTTTAGATCGTCTTCGCCTAAGCAGGCGCTTGCACACTGATCGCAGGCAACGGCGCAAGCCTGGCAGGCGTCGATGCAGGATTGGAATTGGTTAGAAATCATAGCGTTGATTCAGTTTGGTTAGCACATTAACCGTATGCACTAATAATGGTTGGATAAACAGAGCTAATTGGCGGCCCGTAATCTTAATCGTGTATTTTTGTCGAGCTAACCAGTACTTAAATGTTAAATCTTCGCACACATATAGCCTTGGGGTTGCTCGCGTTGTTGGTCGGATGTACAAAATCAACTGATAGCGTAACACCTTCTGATGGTCTTAACATTACCTATCCGGCGGCCTATGTGGTTAATGCGGAGAGTAACAGCCTGTCGGTGATTGATCTGGCTAAAAACGAGGTTAGGGAAACAATTTCGTTTGGAGCCCCGTCGAGTTCTGACCAGACGGGTATGAAAATGAATGATATGGTTATGTGGCCAAACCATATTTATCTCTCGCCCGATGGCAGCAAATTAGGCGTGGGCGTGCCCGGTATTGACCTGAGTCAAGGGCTTTCGGGCGTTTTGGCAGGCATGAAAGGCCGGGTGCTGGTAGTAAATCCAAAAACCGGTGAGTTAGCCACTAATCAGCAAACGCCTGTCATAAATCACAATGCTGTTTTCTCGCCCGATGGCACCGAAATCTGGACATCCCAAACGATCGATGCCGGTAAAGTACTCGTGTACGACGCCAGCACGATGGCCCTCAAAAAAACAATCGAGGTAGGCATGGAGCCCACCGAAGTGACCATGTCGGCCAATGGAAAATATGCGTTTGTGGCTAACCGTAAAAGTAATTCTGTAACGGCGATTCGGGTGTCTGACAAAGCAGTAGTAAAAACACTTGCCGTGGGTGCTACGCCCATGGGTGCCTGGCCAGCCTCGAACAATCGGATGTATGTGAACAATGAGAAAGGGCAAACGATCAGCGTGATCGATGTAGAAAGCCTGACGGTGGTAGATACTATCTATTTGGGCTTTACACCGGCTTACGTAGCCTACAATGCTACTCGCAACGAACTGTGGGTGAGTCAGGTAGGAACAGACGTAGTGGCCATTTTGGAAGAGATGACCGGTTTTTGGATGTATCATAACCAAGTGACCACAGCGCTTGGTGCTTACGCTATTGTTTTCTCCAAGGATGATAAAACAGCTTATATCACTAATCGGGGAGCCGGTACGGTTTCGGTGATGAACGTAGCGGCCCGGAACAAAATCAAAGAGATGATCGTAGGCAAAAAACCGAATGGCCTGGTTCTGAAATATTAACTTACCGTCCCCGCCGGGGCAGGATGGCTGACCAAATGAGCGCATGATCGTCTAAGAAATAGAAGACCCATCTATTTGAGAAAGACGTTATGAAATGGCCACAGTTTACTGAGCCGTCCCCCAACGAATTATACAATTTTTCGTCTGAACCAGGCGACAAACGCCCCGTTCGCGTGTTGATTCTGATGGGGCTACTGTTCATGGGTGCTTTTTTGGTGGTCTATTTTCAGCCAGCCAACCGGGGGTATTCGTGGTTGTTCGTGCTGCTTACCATTTCGGTACTTTTCAAGTTACTCCGACTTCTGCACGAGTGGTATCATTACTGGAAAGTGAGTGTTTCTGTTCGCCCGCCGGTAGCTACAATCTGGAAAGTAGACGTGCTGACAACGTATTGCCCCGGTGAGCCCAGGGAGATGGTTATCAATACGTTGCGCGCTTTTCAGAACCTCACTTATCCCCACACGGTTTACCTCTGCGACGAAGCCGACGATCCGTATCTAAAGCAGGTTTGCCTTGATATGGGTGTGCATCATGTGACGCGGACCGATAAAACCGATGCTAAAGCGGGCAATATCAACAATGCGCTTCGGCAGGCAACCGGCGACATTTGTTTGGTAATTGATCCCGACCATGTACCCGTCCCAGACTTTCTGGACCAGGTGCTCCCGTACTTCGAAGATCCAAAAATTGGCTTTGTGCAGTGTGTGCAGGGCTATTACAACCGCAAAGAGAGCGTGGTGGCTTTCGGTGCTACAGAGCAGACCTATAGTTTCTACGGGCCCATGATGAGTACGATGGGGCAATATGGTACGGCTCAGGCTATTGGCGCGAACTGCACGTTTCGCCGGTCCGCTTTGGATTCTATCGGAGGGCATGCCAACGGGCTTTCCGAAGACATGCACACGGCTATGAAGCTCCATGCCAAAGGCTGGGAATCGGTATATGTTCCATTACCCTTGTCATATGGGCTTGTACCGGCCACGTTGTCAGCGTACTATAAGCAACAGCTTAAATGGTCACGCGGCACGTTCGAACTGCTGGTGACAACCCTTCCGAAGGTATTTGGGGGGCTAACAAACCGCCAGCGGTTGCATTATCTAACCTTACCGCTGTATTATCTGCTAGGTATAGTCCAACTTATTGATCTGCTGATTCCGATCTGCTCGCTGCTGCTTATGCGCTTGCCGATTTTTCTCGATCTACTGCTTTTTGCCACGGTGTATACCCCCCTGTTGCTGACTGGCTTTCTAATCCGGCAATATGCCCAACGGTGGCTTATCGAGCGGCACGAAGCCGGTTTTCACCTGGTAGGCGGCATTTTGGCCAGTGGCACCTGGTGGGTGTATGTGCTGGGAGTAGTGTATACGGTATTCCGGGTGAAGGTGCCCTATATTCCAACACCCAAAGATGACAAACCCCGTAACAATTTCGTGCTGATACTGCCCAACCTGCTCATGATTGGAGCAACAATTGCGGCCATTAGTTACAGCATTTATTTCTACGGGCGGTTCACCCTCAATAATGTCTACACGCAGTTGATGATTGCCTTTGGGTTTATCAACATGTTGATTATGAGTGTCAACGTCATTATTGGGCAGGAACGGTTGCTGGGCTGGATTGGTGATTGGGTGCGAACCCGATCAGCGGGCAAAGCGGCTGTCTGGAATATGAGGATTGCCGCCTGGAAAGTTCGCTACGGCTTGTATTACTGGCTTCGTTTGTCAACGGTTCCGCTATTTGTGGGCGTGCTGCTCCTGACCGCGGGCATGACTATGTACACCTACGAACGGAAAACGGGTCAACCGCCCCAAGACATTCAGCATGCCAATACCCAACCTTTTTATCGGGGAATGACAACCGTTACGAAACGAGTCATTGCGCAGTTATCTCCTTCAGAAGTAGTTATTGAGCCACAACAGCTAAACTGGCCAGTGCGAACAGGCGGCATAATTACCAGTCCCGTTTGGCCTAAATCCCCTGAAATTGTTCCGTTTTTGACTATCGAGCCCGGCGTGGATTCGCCCGGGCGGTCCGACGCATCGGTGGATTCGCCCGAAAACTCAGAGCGAAGTACCCAAATATTTCTGCAGGAAATAATCGACGCACGGCACGATGTTTTACTGACCCGCTTTTTGGATGAAGTTCGGCAAACTGATCGGCCGGTATTGATTAGTTTCATGCCCGAATTCGACAGCCCAACCAGGCCTGGAGGCATTCGGAGGGAGAAAACGCTCATTCTGTATCGATTGGCCTGGCAGCATATTGTTACAATTGCCCAGCAACAACAAGCTTGCAACATTACCTGGGTATGGTGTCCGGCACAACCCTCGACCATTATTTCGCATTACCCCGGCTCCGACTTTGTGAACTGGATTGGCCTGAGTGTAGTGAACGACCCCGCCCTGGCAGAAGATGGAAAAAACCATTCGTTCGGTGCGTTGTTCCAACGAACACACACAACCATTCGCTCTCATGCAGCTTATAGTATCCGACAAAAGCCAATTCTGATTACCCGGCTGGCTTCGGTAACCGACGGATCATTTGCTCGCCAGTGGCTTTCCGAAGCACTGGAAACAATCCACGATCGCTATCCGGAAATAAGAGGTGTCGTGTACGATGAAAACCTAGAGTCCCAACCGGCAAAACCCTCCGATATTCAACGGGATGACTGGTAAAAGCCGCAAGGTCTGCCTTTGCGTTCCAATCACTTCACTTCAAACGAAAAGTTAGCCGTTCCCACGTGATTATGTGTATCATACACATTCACGAAAAGTCGGTATGCCCCCGCTTGCGTCGGTAGCCGGAATGACACGGAAGGTGTGTCGGAGGAGGTCAGTAATCCGTCAATAGCGGGTCGTTGAGTACCCACATAATCGGCGGTGCGGGCTGCCCTGAATTTGATTTCCCATTCGTAAGTGAGCGGATCACCATCGGGGTCAGACGTTTCAACGCGGGCTTCATGGAGCATTGCCGAACTCGCGAAAGACCTATGTGTAGTTGCTTTCCCATCTACCAGTAAAGCGCGTATTACCGGCGCCTGATTGGCCGCTTTTTGATCACTCCACAACTCCTGCATTAGTTCGATAATGGGCGTTTCGTGGCCTTTTTCGTCAAACGTACTAAACCAGGTATGGGATTCTTCCTGCTTGGCGCCCCAATAAAACAGATAAGCGCCCAGGCAGTTAGGTGGACGTGACCCAATATGTTTGGGATAAAACTGACGAACAAAGACTTGTTTTTGATCGCTGGTTGGTTCGTCGGGAGCGCCCCAGGGTGCAACCGGGGTTTCCCAATAAGCTGGTGCACCGTATTCCGAAATAATATAGGGTCCCTTCCAGCCACCCTGAGCAAAGAACTCACTCAGTTGATCCGTAAGGGCATAGGCATTCACCGACAGAATATCAATGGCTGGGCAGCGCTTGGCAACCAGCCAAACAGCCCGCTTGCTATCGGGTGAGATGGCGGTACTGACAGGGTGGGAAGGGTCTATTTCGTGAACGAGCATAGCCAATCGGTTTACTTCGTCATATACCTTGAAGTTGTTCGCTCCCTGCGCCCATTCGTTACCCACGCACCAGAGCAGCAAAGCCGGATGATTTTTATACTTGAGTACCGTTTTTCGGATGCGTTCGTATTGGCGGGCAACTGCCTGTTGATCGTCGTAGCTAAAACCTTCCATCTCCCGCTCAACCCACAAACCCAGCATAACCGTTAAGCCTAGCCGATGGGCTTCGTCTAAGAGTTGTCCGGCGTCTGAATCGTCCCAAACCCGAATCGAATTACCCCCGCACTCTTTCAGTCGTTCAAAATGGCTTACCCCACCGGCTCCTTCAATAAAATAGGGTTCTCCATAACGCAGCAACCGGTATGAAGTCCCATCGAATTCGATAGCTGTTGGCTTCAAACGGGCATTGCTGGATGAATGGGACGATTGACTGTCGGTACATCGACTGAAGAGCCAACTACTTACTAAAACCGACAGTACAAACGAAATACGCATTGACACAATGAATGCATGTTAGTCTTTTGTTGACTCCTAATTGCCCAATTCGTCACGATAATTAGGGACCTATCCGTACTGATTCTGTGTTCGGAAGAGGAGAAGGGGGATTATCAATGCATTTTCAGCGCGTAATCAAAAAAAATGTACATTGTGTCTCTATCGCGCAACCATACGATTTAATCAACACACGAATGAGAACACGCTTAGCTATTGCCCTCCTGCTTTTACCGACCCTCTTGTGGGCTCAATCGGGTACGTTTACACTCAACGGGAAGCTGACCAACGTGGCAGCACCCGCCAAGGCTTACCTGCGCTACGGGACGGGTGCGGCTGTGAAAATGGATTCGACGCAGGTTCAGAATGGTGTTTTTTCGTTCACTGGCAAGCTCGAATCGGCAACGTCAGCAACGCTCTATGTTGATAAACAGGGCACGGGTTTCAGCCGGACTCGGCCTATTGATGCCACCAGTCTGTATCTGGAGCCCGGTGTTGTTACGGTAGCTGGCATCGAATCGCTACGAGAAGCCACCATTGCGGGGACACCCCTGAATGAGGATATGCAGAAGCTGAAAACATCGCTCAAACAAGTGAACGAGCAGATGGCACAACTTACCAAAGAGTCGCAGGCAGCTACGCCTGAACAACGGAAAGACAAAGCATTTACAGAAGCCCTCTACAAACGGTATGAGGCTATTCAGGCTGAGCAGAAAGTTGTTCAGGGAGCGTTTATCAAGGCAAATCCGCAGAGCTTAGTTAGTCTGGATGCCTTGCGTTCGTATGGCGGCATGACACCAGAATATGCTGATGTGGCCCCCGTTTTCGAGAGCCTTGCCGAACCTGTAAGAAATAGCCCGGCCGGAAAAGAGTATGCGACTATGTTGGCATTGGTAAAAACCACGTCTATTGGTGCACTAGCCCCTGAGTTTACTCAGGCTGATACATCCGGCAAAGCCGTTTCGCTGCGCGATTTCCGGGGTAAGTATGTGCTGATTGATTTCTGGGCGTCGTGGTGCGGCCCCTGTCGGCAGGAGAACCCTAATGTAGTAGCTAATTTCAACCAGTACAATGACCGTAATTTCACCGTACTTGGCGTTTCGCTGGATCGCCCAACGGGTAAAGAAGCGTGGCTGAAAGCGATTCAGAAAGACGGCCTTGCCTGGACGCAGGTATCTGATTTGAAGTACTGGCAGAATGAGGTTGCTCAGCAATACGGCGTTCGAGCCATTCCGCAAAACTTCCTGGTTGACCCTGCCGGTAAAATCATCGCGAAGAATGTACGGGGTGAAGAGCTAGGAAAAAAACTAGCTGAATTATTACCCGCCAAACCGAAACCATAACGAGCGCGGGTTTCATCATCTTCCAATCAGGAATTTGGATACAGGGCAAGACCGTAGAGCAACTTGAGTCAAGTTGCTCTACGGTCTTGCCAGTTTCAGCAATAGGTGAGCTATAAGTACGTCTGCTTCTGTATTTTTGTAGCCAGATGAACATGGCAACCCTACAGGAACGAATCAAGGAAGAAATTGTGCTCCGGCGGGGGCAAGTAAAAGAACGTCAATGGCGACAAACGGGCTTGCCCGATGAGGCTACCCGCGCCGGAATTTCTGCTGAAGAGTTCCGGCGGTTGGTGAACGAGGTAAGTCGCCAAATCAACTTTGAAAAGTTGGCCGATCTCCGCCGACGGCTCGAAGATGCCCTTGATGCGCCACCACAGTATAAGCTTCATCAGACGCAGGAAGACGATTTTGTCGCTGAAGGAGAGCGGATGGGTTTGTCGGCTTCTTTTGTAGAAGATCGGTGGATTCCGCAATTAATTGCCGATCTCAAAAGAGAAAATAGCGACACGCCGACTGCTAACGAATCAACCGAGGCTGTGCCGGTCTCGGCACCTGTTTCCCCTGATTCTGTTGTAGCCAATGCAGTACCAACCGGCCCCGCCAACCCGCCCGGAGCACCGCAGCCAGAGCGTCCCAGTGTGCAGGCACCACCACCTCTTCTCGACCGGGTAAAGACCATACTGGATGAATACCAGGGCCATATAACTGCCCGTGATCTACGCTTGTTGTTTAGGGTTATGCACACCGACGAACGCGTGTTGGCAGAAGAAATTCTGGCTTACTTTTCGGCGAACTTCTACGCATCCGAAACCGAACCTCAGGGGGCTACTCTCCCCGAAAAGCTACTTTCTACCGATTGGCGGCACCTGAGCTGGTGGGATAAAATTCCCGTTGCCGAGCCAGTGACGACCCCTGAGCCTGTTCAAGCATATGTCCCGCCCACGCCCGAACCTGCTCCGGCTTATGTGCCCCCGGTTGCCGAACCTGTTCAACGCCCTGCCCAGCCGGTAGCTCCACCCCGATCAAACGCGGGCGTGTGGGGAGCTGTGTTTGCCGTGGCGGTGTTACTGATTTTGTATCTCCTGATAAAACCCAATCAGAAAAAATCAGGTAAGGATTCGGAGGGAGATGGAACAGATCGTACCGAACAAACAATTGATTCTAAGTCGTCGGATCGTAAACGTACCACCGACCGAACTAGCAAGCGGGCAGACCGGGATGAAAGCGCAGCAGAAAACTCGACCCACAATCCACCGGATGAAGATATAGCTACTGACGATAAAGGCCGGAAAGATCGGAAGCCCAATGCTACACCTGAACCCGTACCTAGTGAAAACAAGCCGCCGGTTGAGGATTCAGTGAAACCGCCTAAGAAATATGACCGATTGCTCGAAACAACCGGCCAGTTTGGGGAGCAACCGGCCAAATTGGGCCGGAAATGGGGTTTGTGGCGCGATAACGCCTGGATGATCTATCCTATTTATGACGACATTACAACCTTCCGAGATGGTCGGGCTACCGTCGTCCGCAACGGACGCACGTATGAGATCGATGAAAAGGGAAATCCAGTGAGCAGTGAACAATGATCAGTGAACAACGAGCGAGCAGTGAGCAGATAACAGTTGTGACGTTGTAGCTCTCCATTGGCTGCTCACTGCTCGTTGTTCACTGTGTTCTTACTGTCAGGTTTCGGAATGAGAGCCAGTTGCCGCCGAGCATCACGCCAACGCCATTACCGCGCAGTGGCCGAAACGGGAACGGACTGGTTGGTAACTCTTTCTCATTCACAAAAACGTGTAGGCGGTTGCCCATCCGCCAAACGGCCACCCGGTTGCGCCCCGGCCGAAGCGCAACAGTTGCCCTGGCTAAATGGGCGGATACGAACGTTGGGTCAGGCTTGCCCTTAACGATTTGTTGCACCACTACTCTGTCTTTGCCAATCAGCCGAACTTGGCTGTAATTGAGTGAGTCGGCTACGCCGAATAATAACCCACCATTGGGGTACATGTCTGATTGGGGCAGCAAATCGACCTGTATCATAAACGTATCGAGCTTATTCAAGGTCAGCTTGTTCGCCAGTTGTATCCAGGCGCGGGCCGCCCGGCTCGAATCGGCCGTCCGGCGTTCGATTTGGTAACCAACGGGTTTGAGCGTAAAGGTGAAACCCGCCCGAAGTCCGGTTGGCCAGCCGTTCGTGTTTTCCTCAGCAAATGTCTCGGTAAATCCTGGTCCAGATGGGGTTCGAAAAGGCAGCACCTCCTTGGTCTCAACCGAAATCCACGAACTACTGGCCGATTGGATCTGCTGCCCCTGCTGAGCGCGGGCTAATGGTGACACAAGCATCAGGAGCCAGCTAATTCGTTTTAGTAGAGAAGACGTGTTCATAGCCGTACCCGCATCATGGCGACTGGAACACCTGCTTGCACACCGGGTCCCATAGTGACTACCGATTCCTTCCGAATCTCGCGCCTGTTTCGAAACCCCCGCAACAGCGTTAGGCTAACGTCGGTAGCCCAAATGAGGGCCGCAGCCCGACTTGCTATAAAATAGCGGTGGTGATACTGGTTGGCGACCTGGTAATAAGGCTCACCTTCGGTTGGGTTCTTTTGCTGAGTATAAGTCTTAAACCAGTTTTGGGAGAGTCGCTGTTGGTTGAGCCCATAAAAGATAAGGCTATAAAAACCCACGGTAGCCAGTGGGCGTGCGCCAACACGTAGTTTGGGGTTACCCGTTTCGCCCCGGTGGACAAACATATTGCCAACGCCCGGCAGCACAGCCGACACCGCTGCCCAGCCCGGCCCTGCCGACCATCGACGTTTGTCTTTTAACAACGGATATAAGGCTATGGCTTCGGGCGCTTCCTTTACAATTGGCCCCGGCAGTTGGAGGGTGCGAGCCAGCACCCGGACTCGCACATCAGATTTAATGCGTTGCCCTTCGTCGTACAGATACCAGACAATGCGCCGGTTAGGACCTGGGCGCACATTACGCCCGAAATCACCGTATAGAAATGCAGGATTGGGATTTAGCTGACCACCAAAGCGAGCTTCAGCATCAAACCAGACCGAATCTGCAGGGCCAGTGAGGTTATAGAGGATTTCGAGCCTCGATGCGTCGAGAAGTTGAATTCTGACATCGTTGATCAGCGGCTGAGCGGGACTAACAACAACAGAAACAAACAGTAAAAGGAACAAGAAGACGTGTTTCATCGGCAACGACGAGGTTTTCTGTTCTCTTACCCATTAACTTTGATGGTACGGCTAGTGCGAAACACATCGTTGCAGCTATTAGCAATAACGATTGTTACAGTGTAAGTGCCAGGTTTAGCATAGTGGTGATAGACGGGGTTACCCACACGGGCTCGCCCGTCGCCGAGATCCCAGCCAACAGAACCAATGTCGCCCGTTGGTGTGTCGAGCGAAAGCTCAACATCCAGCAGGTCCTGTTTATAGGCAATGCCAGCTTTTGGAGGTAGGCATTTAGGGAACTCGAACCGGTCTAAATTGAACGGTTCACACGCTGAAAAAAGGCTGGTTATGGTTAGTAACCAGCCAATTCGCTTAATCATCAAAAATATGGGTTAGAGTCTGCAAACATACTCTAAAATAGCAAAAACTACCTAAGAGCATGCACAGTCATCATATGAGACGAAGCGGTTACTGGTAAGTATCGCATAAATGGACATTTTTTTGTAGATTAAATCTTTTCCGATGCCGGACGCGCCTATTTCTTCATCAAATGCTATGCAACAGCCTGCCCTTACAGCACAGGAATCTACTTTTGACGTGCGTCAGACAGTAGATCAGCTAAATTTGATTGGCTTAACTGTAGAGCGCGATGGCACGCTCAGTTACGCCAATCCATACACATACCGAGTAACCGCCTGGCAACCAGATGATGTGATCGGTCGCAATTTTTTTGATGTCTTTGTTCCTCCCGCCGACCGTGCCAAGCTCGAACAGGAATTTGACGAGGCTCTCCGTCGGGGTGGTTTCATTGAACAGCGCGAAATAACCCTGCTGGCTCGCAGTGGGGCCGTGCGTAACGTGCAGCTTAATTCGTTTATCGTCAATAATCGAGCGGGTGAAATCACCTCATTTACCATAATTGGGGAAGATGTAACGACCAAAAAGCGCGTCGCGTCGGCCTTGTCGTTTTCGAACTCGCAGTTGCAGGACCTGGTTGATAACACCTCCGACCTGATTCAGCTCGTTACGCTCGATGGCAAGTTCATGTTTGTGAACCGGGCCTGGCGCGAAGTGCTTGGTTATGGCTCCGATGAAGTAGCCGCGCTGACCCTGCGCGAGGTGTTACACCCCGATTATGCCGACGTAACCTTGCAGCGGCTTAAACGGATACAGGATGGGGAGAAACTACCCTATTTTGAAACTGTTTTCAAGAACAAAGCCGGAAAAACCATCTTTGTTTCGGGGAGTGTCAATTGCCGCTACGACAACGGACGGCCAACGGCTTTTCGCTGCATTTTGCACGATACAACGAGTAAAATTCGGGCTGAGAAATCGCAGAAACTCTATTACAGTATTGCCAACTGGACAATCAATACCCGTGATTTAGATGACCTGTACGGCAAAATTCACGAGGAGCTGGGCAACATTATCGACGCCAAAAACTTCTTTATTGCCCTGTACGATCAGTCGAAAAATTACCTGTATTTCCCGTACTACGTTGATGAATATTTTGGTGGAAATCTCCGGTTTACCAAACGCCGATTGGGCAACGGCCTGACTGAATACACGATTCGGGCCAACAAAGCCCTGTTTTTGTACGAAAAAGACATTCGGCAGATGGCTGACCAGCACCAGCTCGACCTCTACGGGCAGTTGCAGCCAAAAGTAATGCTCACGGCCCCGCTCCGGGTAGGCGAGCAGGTAACGGGTATCATTGGCGTGAAATCGTACGACGACGAACGTACCTACGGACCCCGCGACCTGGAACTGCTGGAGTTTATTTCGGGACAGGTGGCGCTGGCCATTGCCCGCAAGCAGGACGAAGCCGCTCTGAATAAGCAGACGGCCCGGCTAAACGCTATTTTCGATAGCAGCACGTATCTGATCTGGTCGGTGAACAAGAGTTTGCAACTGACATCTTTCAATAAGAACTATACGAACCTGATTGAAAGAAACCTGAACGAAACGCCCACTATGCTGGGTAGCGCCCCCAATCTTGGCTGGAGAATGATTGGCTCTGACAACCGCAAACTGTTAGAGGAAAAATACAGACAGGCGTTCCGTGGCATCCCACAAAATTTTGAACTGCGTTTTGATAGCAGTCGGCCCAACGGTGTTGAAACCTGGCTAGACTTTCAACTCAACCCAATTTTACTGTCGAGCGGGGTAATTGAGGAGGTGTCGGGTATTGCGCGTGACATTACCAACCGCAAACGGGCCGAGATTGTGACCCGGCAAAGTGAAGAGAAATTCCGGGGTATTTTTGAGAACCTTCAGGATATTTATTGCCGCGTCGACCGGCACGGACATATCACTATGATTAGCCCGTCGGTGTTCAAACGCATGGGCTACACCCCCGACGAAGTGCTGGGTCAGGACGTTACGCAGTATTTTGTTGATAAAGGCACCGTTCATCGAGCCATGATTCGACTGGTGCGCAACCGCAGCCTTCGCAATTTTGAGGTGAGCCTCCGACGAAAAGACGGCTCTGAGCGGCAGTTTATGTTCAACATGCTGTTATTGAAAGACGATAACGGGCACGACTCGGTGGTGGCGGTATTGGCTCGGGATATTACCGAGCTGAAACGACAGGCGGCTGAACTGGTGAAGGCGAAGGAAGAAGCTGAACGATCGCTGAAGGTGAAAGAACGGTTTCTGGCCAACATGAGTCACGAAATCCGTACGCCCATGAACGGCGTAATTGGCATGATCGATCTGCTGACAGACACCCCGCTGGATAGCGATCAGCAGGATTACGTACGGACAATCAAGCGGTCGAGTGAGACGCTGCTGAATATTCTCAACGATATTCTGGATCTCTCGAAAATTGAAGCGGGCAAAATGGCCCTCCACGAAGCGCCAATTGCCTTCCGGGAGATTTTCGATAAACTAATCGCCTTGTTCGGCCAACAGGCAGCTTCTAAAAACAACCGTCTGCTCTACAGCTTGGCCGATGATCTGCCCCGGTACGTAATTGCTGACCAAACGCGTCTGTTGCAGATTCTGTCGAACCTGACTTCTAATGCTATCAAATTCACTGAAAATGGTGATGTAAGCGTAGTGGCGTCTTTGTTAAGTAAAAAGGGCAAGTTTAACCGGATTCGGATCGACGTGCATGACTCTGGCATTGGTATCTCTGCCGAGAATATTAAGCTGTTGTTCAACTCATTCAGTCAGGTCGATGAGTCGTCGCGGAAGTCGTTCGGGGGCACGGGTCTCGGTTTGGCCATATCCAAAGAGCTGGCTTTGCTGATGAAAGGCGATATCGGCGTCGATTCTGTAGTAGGGAAGGGGAGTACGTTCTGGTTTATTGTTGAGCTAAAAGAAACGGCTATCAGTCCTACGCAGCAGTCAGGTGAAGGCGCTGAAGTAACGTTGGTCAATTTCTTCAAAGACACCCATCCGCAGGTATTGCTTGTCGACGATAATGCGACGAACCGGAAAGTGGCCAGCGAAATACTTCGGAAGTCCGGATGCATTGTCACAACGGCATCGAGCGGACGCGAAGCCATAGATCTTGTGAGCGGCCGGGAAGGAGCTTTCGATGTGATCTTTATGGATATTCAAATGCCTGATATGGATGGCGTTGAAACAACCAAAAACCTCCGCGCTCAATTTGGCGATGCACTCCCGACCGTTGTGGCCATGACCGCTTATTCGATGCGCGAAGACCGCGAACGGTTTTTGAGCCAGGGGCTGGATGATTACATTGCAAAACCGATTCGTGCACAGAGCCTGATTGCCAAAGTGAAGGAGTTAGTCGATGCCGCCAGCACTAAGCGTGAGAGCAGTCAGCTACAACACCGCCAGCAACAGATTGCCCAGCAAACTGCTCAGCAACAACCGGTGTTACCCCCTATAATTGATCAGGAGATTGTGACCCAACTGCGCGACCTTGGTGGTCAGGAGCTGGTTGATTCCATTATGGAAGAGTTTGTAACAGAGGCCACCGAACTGGTTAACGGGGCCAATGATGCTTTCGCACTAGGCGATATTCCGACGGTGAAAAGTAACCTTCATACGCTCAAAGGCAGCGCCGGAACCATCGGCGTGGCTCGTATGGCTTACATTGCCCGCGAAGCAGAAGGTAAATTGAAACTCAGCGACACCAGCCACTTAGGCGAAGAATTAATCGCTTTGACAGAAGCTTTTGACGAGTTTTTGAAAACACAAGAACGCGGATGATACCGCACCAGCGTACCCATTCACTATGACTAAATCAGATATTGCTGTAATGCCCGGCTTTTTTGATCGATACATCAATTTAGCCCCCAATATCGACGTGATTGAGGCTCTTACTGATGGAGTCTCACTAGAATCATTGTTACCTGCTCAAACCATGACCGACCTGGGTGACCACCGCTATGCTCCCGGCAAATGGACGGCTAAAGACATTGTGCAACATCTGATTGACACGGAGCGAATTTTGGCGTATCGCGCTCTTCGATTTGCCCGCAACGACAAAACGGCTTTACCTGGCTTCGAGGAAGATGACTTTGCCCTGCATGCTAATGCGGAAAGACGCACAATAGCCAACTTATACGATGAATACGCCCAGCAACATCAGTTGACGGTAAGCCTGTTCCGTAGCTTTGATGACGAGATGCTGCAACGTACAGGCATCTGTTTCAATCAATCGGTTTCGGTACTAGCGTTGGGATTCATTTTGGTTGGCCACCCCATTCACCACGCTAATGTTGTGAAGGAGCGGTACTTGAAATAAATAGAACACGGATTGGACGTATTTTTCAGGACAGCGCAAAAAGAAAATCCGCGTTAATCCGTCCAATCCGTGTCATTCGCGTTCTTATCAATCCCGAACCGGGAATTGTTTTAGTTGCTGATCGAGATCGGCGATGGCGTTTTGGAGTTGTTTCGCATCGGGCGAGAGGGTCAGGTAAAACGGTTGTTTGCTACCATACTGCCAGGAAGGCTGAGCCTCGTGCGAAAGTTTTAAACGAAGGTCGTATCCTTCATTTTCAGCGGAAAAATCACTGAAACTAAGGTCCGGCTCTACAAACGTAATCCGGCGCGACTGATGTTTATGGTTAGCCACCGAACGCATCCAGTCACGGAGCATTTCTAACTCCCAGGTTGAGAGAACAGGGGCTGCCTGAGCCCATTCATTGTTTTGATGACGCGTCCGCAGATGAACTAACAGGCCATTACGCTCCAAAAAGCGGGGTGAGTCGCTGTATTCATAGTCCAAAACGGTTAGTTCGAACGAGCCGGTTGGTCCAGTGAGTGTCATAGCTTTCATAAATAGAGAGGATTAAATTCAGTGGGTGTGGAAAGGTAAATTTAGCACTAAACTGCTGATTATCCGCCCTTGTTAGATTAAAATTCACCTTGCTCTATATAACTTAACGATTGCCCTTAAACGTCGTTATTTTTTGGGTTTTGGGATTTATCGCTAATTTCACAACCAAATCAATAGCCAATTCCGGTTTACCCCATGTCAGCCAAGCGCGTACTGATTGCCGAAGACAGTTCTGTCATTCAAAACTTAGCTCGTAAAATTTTGGAGTTCCAGAATTACGACATTACCTCCGTCAAAAATGGGGAGCAGGTAATGCAGATTCTGGACAAGGAAGACTTCCATATCTTGCTGTTAGACATCAACATGCCCGTTATGGACGGCATGGAGTGTGTGCGGCAGGTACGGGCGCTTCCTAACAAAGCGAAAGCCGAGGTTCCCATTGTAGCGATTACTGGCAACGCCAAAAACTATACCGAAGAAGAATTCAAAACGGCGGGTTTTAGCGATGTTCTGGTTAAACCCCTCAACTTCGACCGACTTGTAGAGGTTGTTAATCAGTTAACGGATAAATAAAGAGTGAACGAAAGAGTGAAAGAGCGGTTTGACTGATAGAGTCGTGTACCGTTTAGCGATTCGCTCTTTCACTCTTTTGCTCTTTCACTCTTTATGCTTGTTACCCTTCTCGGAACCGGAACGTCGTCGGGCGTACCGATGATTGGCTGTGAGTGCGCCGTTTGCCGATCGGTGGATTTCCGGGACAAACGCCTGCGAACATCTGCACACATCCAGATAGAGGGAAAAAGCCTGCTGATCGATACAGGGCCAGATCTCCGGCAACAGGTGTTGCGGCTGGGTTTAACACACCTTGATGCCGTACTGTTCACTCACGAGCACAAAGATCACACCGCCGGCATGGACGAGGTTCGGGCGTTCAATTTTCGGCAGGGCGAAGAGATTCCGGTCTACGCCCGTGCATCGGTGCTCGACCAGCTTCGGCGCGAATTTGCCTACGTATTTGCCGATTTTAAGTATCCCGGCACCCCCCGTATCCGCACCCACGAGATCACCAATGAACCATTCGTTATCGAGGGAATTCCTATCATCCCGATTGAGGTTTGGCACCATAAGCTCCCCGTTTATGGGTTTCGAATTGGTGATTTCTGTTATCTCACTGACCTCAACGCCATTAGCGATGAGGAGCTTGAAAAAGTTAGGGGAAGCCGGATTCTGATTCTGGACGCCCTACGCCGGGAGCCTCATCTATCTCATTTTACGCTTCAACAAGCCATTGACCTCGTGGAGCGTGTTCGACCCGAACGGACATATCTCACACACATCAGCCACCAAATGGGACTGCACCGCGACGTTGAAGCCGAACTTCCGCCCTACATCCGGTTGGGTTACGATGGACTGCAAATTCGATTATAAGTACGGTGTATTCACAATCCGCCGTGCAACGCCAAACCCTTTTCGTAAACGCACCGTTTACCGGGTATGACAACCACCCGAATTAAGCAAACCCGCGTTTTTTCCGACGAACTTCTCGACCGTTATCGCCAGATGGGCGACCCTCCGGCCGATGCCGTTATTGAGACGCTGGTTGCCGAAGGAGGCCGAGAAGGACTGGGTGCGTTTATGCGGTGGTTGGCAGATGCACAGTCGCTCGATGCAAGTAGCCAACAGACAATTGTGCAAAAATTCATTGCTGACCATAGCGTTCTACCAGCCTGGGCCGACCGCACCCGGATGCAACGGGGCATGGCTTTCTTCCAGAAACATATGGGCGCTATTGGACTAGCACTGGGTACGCTCTCGTTGCCATACACGTACCTGGGGGCCAACGGCGTGCAGGTACTATGGCTAACTGAACGAATCAAAAATGATACCGCCCGCCGGTTGCAGGAAACTGGCGAGTGGGTCTTTGCAGTGAATGATCCCAAGAAGTGGACCTCACCCCCGGCCCCTCTCCTTGCGAAGGAGAGGGGAGTAGTTGCTATTATTTACACCCTCAAAATTCGCCTAATTCATGCGGCTTCGCGCTGGTTTGCCGGGCATACGGGTCGCTGGAACGCGGCTTGGGGAACGCCCATTTGCCAGGAAGATATGGTCGGCACCATTGGGGCATTTGGATATATTGTGTTGCGGGGACTGCGGAAGCTTGGCGTGTCAATGACCGAGCAGGAAGAAGAAGATTACCTGCATCATATCAACGTGGTGGGCTATTTCAACGGTGTTGCTGAAGAATTACTTCCTCAGAATCTTCGTGAAGCGTTTCAACTGGAT
The DNA here is from genome assembly GCF_028867935.1 of Flavobacterium sp. SUN052. Taxonomy (GTDB): domain Bacteria; phylum Bacteroidota; class Bacteroidia; order Flavobacteriales; family Flavobacteriaceae; genus Flavobacterium. The sequence continues at coordinate 75,226 of NZ_JAPQNS010000015.1, read as the reverse complement.
AAACAGATTGCCCGTCGGCAGTTTGCCTCAACCGAAGCGGGTAAGGGATTGACCAAGTCGTTGCTCAATGCCATTGAAGAGATCAGTGGCAACCCATCGGCCCGGAACCTGGCAGCGGCACAAATGCGTTTCTTCCTCGGCGATAGCCATGCTGAAGCACTTGGTATACCGCTGGTTCCGCTCGAACAGGGGCTGATCAACGTAGTGAGTCGCCTTCCGATCTTTCCGAAGTTAGTACCGGCTGCCTTTTAGCCCAATCTCCATGCATATTACACAGTTTGAACCTATTGCCGCTCTTGCTACAGCCCCCGGTATTGGCGCTATTGCCGTTATTCGGGTATCGGGCGAGGGAGCTATTGAACTTGTTAACCGTATGTTCAGGGGCAAAGACCTGACCAAACAAGCCAGCCATACGGCTCATTTCGGTACGCTCCGACAACGGTCCGACGCATCGGCTGACGGTACCATCATTGATGAGGTACTGGTGACAGTATTTCGCACGCCTACATCGTTTACGAAAGAGGATGTGGTCGAGATTTCTTGCCACGGCTCAGATTATATTATCCGGCAGATTTTGGCCCGATTAACCCGCGAGGGTGCACGATTGGCCAAACCCGGGGAGTTTACCCAGCGCGCTTTTCTGAACGGCCAATTCGATCTGGTGCAGGCCGAAGCCGTGGCCGATCTGATTGCGGCCGATTCAGAAGCCAGCCACCGCTCAGCGCTGACTCAATTACGGGGTGGTTTCTCCAAAAAGCTGAAAGAACTTCGTCAGCAATTGATTGATTTTGTGGCTCTTGTAGAGCTGGAGCTGGACTTTGGCGAAGAGGATGTGGAGTTTGCCAAACGCGATCAGTTACGGGAGTTAATGATGAACATCCGCCGGGTGCTGCATCCGCTGATCGAATCATTTGCAGTGGGTAACGCTGTAAAAAACGGGGTGCCTACCGTGATTGTGGGTAAGCCAAACGCGGGAAAATCGACTTTACTGAACGCTCTGCTGAACGAAGAAAAAGCCATTGTTTCGGAGATTCCGGGTACCACCCGCGATGTGATCGAAGATGAGCTATTCATCGACGGCATCCGATTCCGGTTGATCGACACGGCGGGGCTGCGCCATACCACCGATACCATTGAGGCTATTGGGGTGGAACGAACCCACCAGCAGATGGAAAAGGCGTCGCTGGTTATCTATCTTTTCGATGGGCTCACCACCACACCTGACGAGTTAAAGCAGATGATTGCTGAGCTACAAAAAGCAGGGAAGCCGTATCTGCTTGTAGGTAACAAAACCGACTTAATTCTCGATATTTTTCGCCAACCGTTGGACGATATTGCCGGCAAGACAAAAATCATCTGGATTTCGGCAAAAGACCAGCGTATCGATGATTTAAAAGCGGCTCTCTCCCTCCGGGTCCGCACCGACTCTGCCGTGCAAACCGACGGCGCCCTGATCACCAACGCCCGTCACCTCGAACACCTCACCGGCACCGACGATGCTCTGGCTCGCGCCATCGGCGGCCTCGACGCGGGCGTTACCGCCGACTGGTTGGCCATGGACCTGCGTGTGGCGCTACGTCACCTCGGTGAATTGACAGGAGAAGTTACCACGGACGATTTGCTGGAGTCAATTTTTTCAAGGTTTTGTATCGGAAAGTAGAAGGTGGTTATAAGGCTTAACTGTATCTGTCCGAGCCAAACGCCAGTTTGGCCTACGGCTGGTTGAGTTTCAATTACGACGATAGAATAGCTCCTATATGCCGCTAATTTTCAGTCTTTCATTGGCTTAAGGGTTTTGAGTAAGTACAGCTGAGTAATATATTGCGGCCATTACTTACTTTTCTCCCATTTGTTATGAAACACATATTCCCACTTTTTCTGGCTTTGTTGCCCCTAATGAGCAGTGTTCAAATCGCCCACGCCCAAACCGCCGAGCCGCCAGTGACTTCTATCCAGATTACCATCGACGATGAACACGGCCCCGACAACCCGCTTATCGTTAAAACGTACGCAAAAGCCGCCAAGGGTAACACCGCTTCTCTCAGCGATGCCACACCGTGTTCGTTGTCGCTGAGTTTTGGTATTTTTTTTAGATCAGTCATGTGCCCCGGTTCGCCATTAGTGAATAGTGTAGGCAGCGCCGGAGCGGGCGCTGGTTCTAACCCGGCGGGTTGCCTTACCAACTTTTCCAGTATCATTGAGATTTCTGATGCCTCTGGCAGCTTTGCCAACCCGATTGTCCAAACCATAGGAGAAAATACCAACGTACTCCCTCCGTTTGTATCCAATACGATTATACCGGCTAATACGCCTTACGGAACAGGTTATCGCATCCGGTTTCGGAGTCTCGATCCAACTATTGTGGCTAATGTTGCCGAAGTAGGGCCATTCACAATTGGGTTTCCTACCACAGTCTTTACCTCCTCCACGCCTGATGGGTTTGCCGTACAGTTGACTGGCGGAGTCAGTTACGAACGGCTGCTATTGCTCGACCAAATCAACGGCTACCAAATCCGGCAAACAGAGCAGAATCAGACCGGTTATTTTGTCATCTCCCAGCCGGGAACTTTCACCATTACCGCGATTGATGCCAATGAGTGTAGGGTGAATGTGACGGGAACATTATAAACGACAGCTTAATGTGTGAACAGCCCCGGCCACTGGTTCGGGGCTTTTTGTTTTTGGCCATCCCGGTCATAAAAAAAGCAGGCTAAAAACCTTAACCTGCTTTCCGACTATATCCACACCATTTAAACCTAGACCCGAAAGCCTACGGTAAAGGCAGTAACCGGCCGTACAGTCAAATTGTTTCTAACGGATTGGTTCGTACCTTCCCGTTATCATGCTCCCGCTGTTTATAGTTTCTGACTCGTTTTCTGTCAGTTCCTTCTCAATTACCCGGCACTTGATACCCACCAGAAAGAAGCCAACCCGCGAAACGAAGTAATAATCAAACTCAGACGGTTCCGCCCGGGGTACTTTAAGTTCTTTCCACCAGTGTATACCCCGTATCGACTGGAGCTTTCGCCAGCGGGTAACCTGACTCAGGGTGAGCGCTTCCCGAATCTGGCAATCAAACCGATCCGGCTCCATGTCCTGTATTTTCCCTTTATAGCCCCACCAGGGCAATGCCACCACTTCGACCGGGTAGTCAGCACCGCTCGAATAGTTGAGTACGTTGCCACTGTCCGGTTTTACGATGTCGATCAGTCGCTGTTTAAATTTGTCTGGTGTCATGGATATAGTTTAGTTGTAATAATTCATGAGAAAGTAAACAGAAAATTTACTTAACTGTTTAAGGAGTGGTACTAGGATTCATTTTTGGCTCACTCTTTCTCATTTATGCAATTGCCGCCGACCTTTGCGGCTATGCAACTCGAAGCACTTCTGGCCTACTTCAAATCAGCAACCTCGTGGTCAGCCGTGCCGCTCAACGTGAATGCGTACCTGACGACTCATAACATTTAGACGTTCATTGACCATTGAGTAGAGCGAGTGACCAAAAAGATCAGCCGATTGAACTCACCTGGCAAAGACACCATGCAGAAGCTAAAGGCGAAAAATGCTAGTCTGGGGTCAGCAGTATGAGCGATAAACCGTATCTGCTGACTAGATCGTTAAGGAAATCGCTGGCAATTCGTGAATAGAGCACTCCTAATGTACACGGGCTCAAGCCAACATTATTCTGCTCTTGTTGTTACTACTTGTATCGGTGTTGCTGTATAATGGCTTAGTGTTAGGAAGTAAAAGCCTACCGGTAAGAAGATTATGAACGAAACACATCCCCAAGTAGAGAAGCCAAAAGAAGAGGGCGGATTCTGGGATTCGCTCTTTTCACTAGGTGAAGTAATCGACAGAATAGTCGATCTGTTCCGTTGGTTTGATTAAAAAGCCCACCGGGCGTTAGCGCGTTGTCCTTTCTCTAATGAATAGACTTTAGTTGTTCAAGGCAGGCCAAATAGAAAGAGGTTGCTTTTTTCGTCGGGAGAGTAATTGTCATACTACCCATTATAGGGGCAAGAAAAACGGGGCTGACAGCATCAGCCCCGTTTTTGATTTGATCAACAAGTATTTTCACACCTATAGTCTAAGCGCAAGTATACACTAATAAAGAGTAATGTCTATATCAGGTTATTATACGGTTTGAGAAAATGGGAGGGAGCAATATAAACCGCCCCGTCATGCTGTGACGGGGCGGTTTTGTCAAAAAAGTCTAAACTATAGGCTTGCCCGCCAATCCTTAAAACGTCCCTGCCACCGTCGCCCGGCATCCATTGGCTCCAATTACAGCAATGCTGTAGGGCCCTGGTTGAGTGATGATAAAGTAGCCTGTAGAATTAATCTCGGTTTGTTGGATTTGGTAGCCGTTAATGCGGTCGATAGCCTTGACTCGTTCGTACTGCACACCCCCGGTGGTTTGTACAGCTAAACCGTTCGGAGTGGGTTGAGTAGCTACAAAAGGCGTCGGTAGAGTGTTGTCAGTAAACACATTGGTTTGAGCGGTGCTGGTGCAACCGCCTGCACTGGCCAGCGTCACCGAGTACACACCCGTCTGGGAGACCACTGCGGTGTTGTTACCCTGCGAAACCGCCGACGCGCTGAACGTATACGTACCCTGACTGGCTGGAGTAGCCGCGAGGGTAACCGTGGGCCTGTTGCAGCTAATAGGCCCATTAGTGGTCAGCGTTATGGGGATCGGGGCACTCACAGCCACCGACTGGGTGGTGGAGTTGACGCAGCCGTTCACCCCTGTCACCGAATAGACGATAGTGCCCCCACTACCCGCCCCCGATGGGGTAAAAGTGGTGCCTGAGGTGCCTAGCCCAGTAAACGCCCCGCCTGGGGTGGTAGGGGTGAGCGTGACGGGACTGTTGGTGCTACAGTAGATAGGAGCCAGCCCACTGAAGCTGGCATTAGGCAGAGCCGTATTGCTGCTAACGGTGGTGTTGGCCGTACTGGTGCAGCTTCCTGCACTGGTGAGTGTAACCGAGTATACCCCCGTTTGCGAGATGATGGCCGTGTTGACGGCACTACTTTGAGTTAGGTTAGGCCCACTAAACGCATACGTTCCCTGACTGGCGGGGGTGGCCGTAAGCGTGACCGAGGACTGGGCACAGGTCAGGGGACCATTATTAGCCAAGCTGACCGAGACAGGTGCATTAACTGTCACGCTGACCGGCGTGGAGGAGACGCTGTTGCAAGCCGTACTGACGACAAAATAGTAGCTCACACCCGAGTTGGCCGCGTTATTGGTGAGGGTATAGGCAAACGAGGTTGAGCTGCTCGTGCTTGAGGTGAGCTGACTACTCCCCCCGTACACTTGATAAGTGAATGGCCCGGAACCGCTGACGCTGACCGAGAGTCGGGTTGTTATACCGACACAGACGGAGGATGCCGCCTGGGGTGTACTGGTAATAGCCACAGCGGTAGTAGGCGCTCCCTGGTATTCAGCGGCCCCGATGTCGATGGTGCCGAACTTGCGGTTTGCACCCAGCACATCGGTCGTGGTGGTGTTTGCCGCATCGTTACCTGCATTGACGGCTGGAGAGCAGGGCAGCAACTCGGGGCCGGTAGCATTGGCAAAAGGGGAGCTGCTAAGCGTTTGGTTATTTCCACCATCAGTGTAGCCAGTTGTGCCGTTTTCGAGCAGTGATTGATTGATGGTCACAGATCCGCCACTGGTATTGTTAATAGCGCGCGCGCCACCATTGTTCCAAAACAGGCAGTTGGTCAGTGAGAGTGTCGAATTATAGCCTATTGCATTACCGAACCCCGACGCAGCTCTATTACCCGAAAAGCTGCAATTGACAAAATTCAAGGTGCCAGTCGCAATATTCACGAATATTCCACCACCTAAGAAACCGGAACCGGTTGATATGTTCTGGCTGAAAAAACAGTTAGTGTAGGTTCCCGAGTTTTGCTGGTCATAGGCCCCTCCGGCCCCCTGCAAGGCTGTATTACTGCTAAAAATGCAGTTCGTTGCTCTGGTGGTATTGCCCAGATTGGCTAAGCCACCTCCTATATTTCCAAAGTTGGCCACAAATTGACAATTCGACACTAAAGGAGACGAAAGAACATTACACATCCCTCCCCCATTACCAGGGATGGCACCCATGGCAGCATTGGCATTACCAGCTGTGATGCATACTCCGTCCAGGACGGCTGATCCATCCAGGCCACTATATTGATTAGATACCACATGGATGCAGTTATCGCTGTTATCGCCGACCGTGCCAATGTCCCCTGAGAGGGTAGTCGAGGAGGGTGTTGCCATTCGGGTCGTTGTGTTGTTCGTTCCTTCTGTACCGGCGGTGCCTGTGAAACCGCCCAGCACACTCACGCCGTTCTTTAAGGAAAATGCTGCTTCGCGTGGATTCGAGAGCCCTGCCGTACTGGGCTTGTAAGTACCTCCGGCAATCCAGACTTGATCACCCGACGCCGATGCGTTGATCATTGCCTGAAGGTCCCCGGAAGCATTACTCCAGGAAGCACCAGTGCCTGATGCACCAGCTTTTACGTAGCGGATGGTTGTCGCCAGGGTAGCCGCTACACGCCCCCCGCCCGTCGGCTTTACAGGTGGAGGGTTTACTAATCGGCTTGGCAAGGGCGATGGGTTTTGGGCCAGCACTGGGCGCTCTACTAAGGTCAGTAGGAGAAGCAGAAGGAGGTAAGTGTTTTTCATGGGCTGTACGAGAAATATTTATTTGCAATTATAAGGCGATACTTAGTATACGTCAAGGTATACGCCTGATACTGAAAATATTAATCTCTAAAGCCTATTCACCTATTTTCACTTTACCATCAATCTTTCTCGCCAATCTGTTGTATACCCCGGCTACATCCATTGCTGTTAATGGTGCTAGCTGAGATCGTAACCAGCCCCCGCCAGCCGTAACCTAACGGAATGCTTTATGATTGTCGCTGGTAAGGCGTTATTTTGCCCATCAATGGATTCCGTTATAAACTCACTCCGCTTATCCATTGTCAGCATCGTACTGGTTGCTGTCACCCTGACAAACTGTAAGAAAACAGGGGTTGACCCAGTTGCGGGCTCGACTGTCCCCACCCGCGATTTCAATCTGGCAATGGGTAACCCCTCCAATGCCAGCCAGTCAGATGTGAATAATTAAAAGGCTGTAGTTATCTCTAGCAACAAACAGCCCCGTACATCACTGTACGGGGCTGTCTCCATTTCCTAATAGGTGTTATATGCTCGATTCGGGTCTAATTCGCCCATTTCTCCCCACCCTCAAAACGTCCCTGTTACCGTTGCCCGGCATCCATTAGCTCCAATGACGGCAATCGAATACGGCCCCGGTTGAGGGATGAGGAAGTAACCCGTCTGGTTCTGCTCCGTTTGTCGGATTTGGTAGCCGTTGATTCTGTCTATAGCCTTAACTCGTTCGTATTGTACGCCACCTCCCACTTGTACCACTAAGCCGTCCGGGTTGTTGTTAGTGAATAAGGTAGGGGTGGGACCAGGCGTAACCGCTAAAGTAAAGACACTACTAGTAACGCTGTTGCAGCCTGTCACCACCACCGAATAGCTGCCCGCCTGAGCAGGTTGTACGTTAGGAATATATAAGCTGGGACTTTGCTGGGCAGCCCCCAGAGACACCCCATCCCTATACCATTGGTAGGCAAACGGCCCGGTGCCACTCACGCTGACACTAGCCGTAACTGTACTGCCCTGGCAGACTTGGGAACTGCTGGATGGTTGCTGGGTGATGGCGACCGACAGGCTTTGTACCTCATACGAACCCGCATCAGGGGTACTAACCCGGGCTAAACCTCGCTGATCGGTGGCAAGCGCAGTCGATAGGCCCGCGTTAACCGCTACGCTCAAACAGCCAATGGCATGTGACAGCGTACACCCTCCATTAGCAGCTAAAGGCTGTAAGTCGACCTGACTGCTTCCCACGTCAATCTTGTCGCTGATTTGGGGAGTGAAGGCCCCGCCAATTCCGGCACTAAACACGTTTCCTCCACCTGATAGAATGGTACCTGCGTCCCTGAAAATGGGATTGGTGGAAACTACCAGAGTGTTCATCAGCAACAACGTTGCCGGAGCCGGGGAATAAGCAAATGTCCGTAAGGCTGGCCGGGTGCCATTGGTTTCATAAACCGTTACATGATTCAGAGTGGTTGAAGTAGGAAGATTAATACCAGGAGCGGAAGAAACGTAAAAAGTAGCATCGGCCCCCCCCGAAGTATTGTTCTGCGAAAAAGAAGAGTTTTCAATCAGCAGCTCGCCCCCAAAATGAATCATAGCCGCCGAGTTATTACCAGTGGAGGAATTATTTATGAATGTTACCTTGCTAATGCGATTCACGGGAAATGATGAGGGCGATTGTAAATAGATTCCACCGTCATAAGAGGCTTGATTATTAACAATCATGCAGTCGGCCATATTGATATAGCCCCTGGAGATTATGCCTCCCCCGAAAGTTGATGCCGTACAATCCCGAAGGTAACAGCGGATAAGAGTGAGTTGGTTGTTACTCTGAGTGGAAATACCCCCACCGCTTCCTGTAGCTCGTCCGTTAACCAAGGTCAAGTCCTGTAAGAAAAAAGTGACGCTGGAGGAGACGTTGAATAGACGGAACGCCGTACTACTAACGCGCTCAATAGTGGCGCCACCGGTAGCGGTCGCCGGACAAAGGGTATTGAAACCCACAATCGATAGCGATCCGGTAATGGACAACTCACCCGATGTTAAGGTGATGTTGGTGGCCGACGATGAAAAGGTGATCATGTCGGGACCAGGGTTATTATTGGCCTGAGTGATGGCGTCCCGCAAAGAGCCTGCACCGTTATCGTTACCATTAATAACGGTGTAGGTGGTTTGGGCCAGTGACGGGCGGGCTACTAGCATCAGCAGGAAGAGAAAAAGTAGGTAAGCGTGTTTCATGGGCAGAAAAGGCAAAATGTTCTCTCTGCAATAATACGTCCAGGAGTTGCTTACTTCAAAGTACCTAGCTCGTAGAGATAGTATCAAGAATTGATACTACTCACCTTGTTCAATTTAACCTCACCCCTCGCTTCCGTTCCTTCCTAATGTCTTCTGTTGAGGTTACGAAACAGAATCTGTACCTCATTTGTACCTTGAACAATGTAATATACTGTTAATCAGTGTATTTTAATTTCTGTATCGGGGGAAAATAAACGCGCTTGATTCCAACCTTATTGACTTCACATGGATCTATAGGCTGGAACATAGACTCGGCCTTATCATGAAAAACCAGCTTAACTATTTGCTTCTTCTTATGTTCGTTAGCCTGGGTTGCCAGAAAGACCCGGTTGACCAGATCATGAGCGAATGCGTGGGGGCCACCTTCTATTATCTGGATAATCAAAGCAGCCGCAGTCTATCGGTTGAATTTGTAGGGCCAATCTTGAATGGCCAAATTGATCCTTCCAAAGCGATTGCGTCGCAACAGCGAGCATTGATCGGGCAAGATGCCAGTTTTGGCTCCAACCCTCACCCGGCCAATACGTTCTCCAGCTTTGCGCTATATACCCTTGTCGATGGGAAGAAAAGCGTGGTTTATACGCAGGTTCCCGTGCAGACGGCACTTTGGACTAAAAAGAAGAAAAACCCAACCGATCCTGACTTCGGTTGCCAACAGGTTGATTATGTGTTGACAATTACGGATGCCTCCTTGAAATGAAGGTTGGATTTGTATCAAAAGCGATGAAACATATTCGCCACGTTCCTTAATAGGCCGAGATTTCCCCGTTGGCCCGGATCGTTAATTCGTCCTCGAAGGAAACAATTACCACGCTCGCATCCCGAACGCCAGGGTATTCCTTTGAGAAACGTTGTCGGGCCACCTCCTCCGTCTTGTTCAGATACGCCTTGCGGGAAGGCCTGGGAGAGATTGAATTATAACCCGTTATGATAACCAATGTGTTAGTAGCCATATAAATTAGCTTTTAGTATAGAACACTATCGCTCCCGAAACGCTTTATTTAATTTCAAAAGAAGTTGCGCAAAGAGCTTTGTAAATACTGGTCATAAGAATTACTCACAACGAAGCCCTTACTTGGGTTGTCCATAACTTAAAATGAAATACCAAATTGAAGCCCAATAGTAATACTAGCCGGTCGGTCGTTGCCAAAGCGAACCGGAACAGGGATTGCTAAAAAATAGCTTGTAGTAGGATTACGTTTAATCACTTTGTTCAACACCGGTGTGACACCATAGCGCCCCGCTGTTTCAAAGGCTAGTCGGCTGGCCAGGGTGTAGCCCTTGCCTAAGCCCAGTAACACGCCCGGATGAAACAACACATTGTTAACCTTACTAACCCCATTCTCGGCCCGGATAAACGGCACGATCTCCAGCGAGTAGCCTATTTTCGGCGTTTTCCAGATGTTGACCCCGACCGGAAACCCGACCAAATAAAAGTCCCGGAAATTAACCACGGGTGCCTGGTCGCTGAACGTCACCAGCGGGTGTAGGATACCCTGGTACAATACCGTTCGGGGGTATTCGTGTGGGACTGGGGCCGACTGACAAAAGGCGAGTGAGGTAGAGGCTATTCCGATTGCAAAACAGGCCAGAAAGCGGATTACAAAATGACGTGAGTAAAAAGACATGGTAGTGATTGCAAATTATTCGGCAAGACTACCACCCGGTTGATGAGTTTGATAGAACAGAATCAACCATTGGCCGATTCTTTACCTTTTTGACCTTCTTTTCGATACTCAGATGGGCTTTGGCCCGTCTGTTTTTTAAAAATGCGCGTGAAATGGCTTTGGTCAGAGAAGCCCGATAGGTAAGCGATGTCCATCAGCGACAGCGTGGGGTCAGCTAAAAGTTGAATCGCTTTCTCGATACGACGCTTACGAATGTACTCGCCGAAGGTCAGGTTGTCGAAGTAGGTGGCAAATTCCCGCGATAGGTACGTGGGGTTTCGCTGTACGGCTTCGGATATGTCTTTAAGACTAATACTCAAATTGGTATCGACATGATCCTGAATTAAGGCTTCTAGGTTACGAATCCAGGCCGGTTTTCGTTTTCGACCCGCTTGCTGGGCGACCAGATAACCCGTCACAACCTGAATTAAACCGCGTTCTGTTTGGTTCTGCGTATGTTTTTCATGCTGTAGGTGGGTGGCCCAGCTGTACAGCGCGTCATAAATCAGCATTCCCGTTTCGAGTAGCTCGTGATCGTTGAGAATGTTGTAGGCCATGCCCGCTGAGATGGCCCAGAGCCCGGCAGCCTGCCCAGCCAACGCGTGGTTATCGGTGTCGGCCCCGCGCACAATGGGAGCCATTACGTGCAGGGCCGGGTCTGTCAGCTCATACTTCTTCAGGAAATAATCGAACGTGCAGTCGGTTCCGTAGTGCGAAAATTCTACACCCGCTATGTCGAACGGAGTAGCGTTCAGTTCGGCAGCTTTAGCTAAAACCTCATCGGCAGGCACATATACGATCTGGGCATCCACATCAATAAAACGCCGAATCAGCCAGGGGCAGGCGATGCGGTCAATTTTGGGTCGTTCGCGCGTAATCCAGATCATTAAGCAACAGCGTGTATCTATGTAATTGTCGGAGAAGGTAAGGTGGTGCAGGCATCATACAACGTAGTTGTTAAAACGAGTACCGCAATGTAATGCCATACGTCCTCGGGTCGCCCAGCACCGCGCCGTACTGACCGGCATTGCCCGGTGCCGGTAGCAGCTGTTCAAAATGATTCTTATTCAGGCCGTTACGAGTCCACAAGAAAACCGATGTTCCGTTGGAAGCCCGGAACCCAACGCGGGCGTTTACCAGGGTGTAGCCATCGATGTTAAGAAACGCCGAGGGCGAAGGGCTCGACGAAAATGACGAACGGTAATAAGAATCGGCAGCGAAGAAAAACCGCCCATCTTGCGCCAGAAATTTCCCGGCTCCACTGACCTCGCCACCCAGCGAACCTGCCCATTTGGAAACGCCCGGCAGAGCTCCCCCCGAAACATCCTTGAAGGCTTGGGTAGCCCCCGTTTCTTCGAGTGGAACGGGCGCATTGGTGAACGAAACATACTTGGCATCGGTGTAGGCCAATGCGCCATACACCGAAAAGGAGTTGCTAAACCGGATGCTTCCATCCAGTTCTACGCCCCATACCCGCACTTTCTCCGCATTGGCTAGGTATCCCCGGTTTACGCCAGGTTCAGGCGTTTGCACTTGTGTCTGGTAGTCTTTGATGTCGGTATTATGCACCACCAGATTTAGCACCGAATTGATGGTCGGTTTGGTTTTTACGCCAACTTCGTAGTGCGTCACAAATTCGGGCTTTACCCGGGCCAGGTCTGTTAACACCTGTCCATTAGCCGTGGGTAATCCGCCAATGTTTACCCCGATGGGTTTATAACTGGTCGAGTATGTAGCGAATGCATTGGCCTGCTGACTGGCTTTGTATTGCAGCGTCAACTGACCCGAAAAATTGGTCTCGTCCACGTCGGCATCGAAGGCCTGGTTGGTATAGACGCCGTTTTTGAGGGCCAGCAGGGCTACGTCGGTAGTTTGCAGACCGCCATAGGTCTGGCGGCTATAGTTGGCATTCTTCCGGTCGTAATTGTAGCGGATGCCGGGCAACACGTGGAGTTTGTCGGTAATGCCCCAGTCGGCCTGGGCAAACACGGCGGCACTGGTGCTGCGGATTCGGTTGGTGGTTCGGATGCCGAAATTATCGAAGAGGCCGGGAGTTTTCCAGAGTGCGCTGGTTGAGCTTTGGGCAAACCGCCACTGTGCCGCACCCGCTTCTTCGGTCTGCACGGGGTCCGACTGTAAATCCTGGTAGAGATAAAACGCTCCAACAACACCGCTCACCCGTGAGGACAAATTACCCGCGTAGCGAATCTCCTGCGAATACTGGTCGTGTTTGGAATTGCCCGCCGAGATCGTGAAAACGGGAAGGCCGATGTAATCCCGGTCGTTGAGTGGGTCCCATTTCCAGTACCGCCAGGCCGATGTCGAGGTCAGCGTACCCGACCCGATTTTGATATCGGCGTTGAGCGAAACCCCGCCTAACTGGTTACCTGCTTTTGAGGGTGTGTCTTGATCCGTAATCCGGTCGAAAGGGTTGGTCGAGGGCACTTTATACCCCAGATCGGCAATGATGTTGTTGAACTGGCGATAAGCCGCCCGCTTGGTCGTCACCACCCCGGCATAGATAACGGCATAGCCAACGGGTTTCTGGTCGTTCACATCGCCCGTCAGCGTTAGCTTGACGTTTTCGGAGGGTGTATACAACAACTGGCCCCGAACGCCGAGGTTATTAAGCGTATTGACCGACTGTTGGGTGCGGACGTTGGTTAGTAGTCCGTTGCGTTGTGTTCCGGAAAACGACACGCGGGCAGCCAGTTTCTTGCTCAACGGACCTGTTACGGATGCCTTAGCCTGTACGTAGTTGTAGTTGCCGTAGCTGACTTCGAAGGTTGCTCCCGGTACAAAACTGGCCGCGCGGGTGGTTATGTTGAAGGCTCCGGCCGTCGTGTTCTTGCCAAACAGGGTTCCCTGCGGCCCGCGCAACACCTCAATCTGCTCGATGTCCACAAAGTCGAGGGCGGTGGTAGCAGGCCGTGCGTAATACACGCCGTCTACGTAGAAACCTACGCCCGGATCAATACCGTCGTTGGTTAGGCCAAACGTTGAGCCTAGACCCCGGATGTTGAGCGTTGTGTTGCGGGCGTTCGACGCATAAAGCTGCACCGAAGGCACCAGTTCTTTCAGGCGGTTAACGTTGAAGGCCCCGGCATCTTCGACCAGTGGCCCCCGTATAACCGAGATGGGAATGGGTACATTCTGAGCTGACTCCTGTCGACGGCGGGAGGTGATGGTAATGTCATCGAGTTGATTGCTTCCCTCAACCAGCCGAATTTCGACGCCATCCTGTTGCGTCAGTACAACTTCCTGGGTTTGGTAACCTACGTAAGAAACAACAAGAGTAAAGGGTAATTTCTGGCCTGTGAGGAGGGTAAACTGGCCATTCTGGTTGGTGGATGACCCATTGGTGGTTCCCTTGATGGTGACGGTTGCGCCGATCAGGTTTTTGGTGGTGCGGGCATCAATTACTTTCCCCGTTACAGTGGCATTGATCGTTGGGGTATTCTGAGCGGCTGATCCGAACGAAATCAGCAGACTTGCAAGCCAAAAAGTGGCAGTAAAAAATTGTTTCATTCTCAATTAGTGGTCGTGTAAGTAGTGAGTTAATTCTGGTAAACCGATTTATTCATTAGTCCGTACAAAAACTGGAAGTAATACCGCCTGATGACGGTTTTGTATACCCACCACGACAATCCGCCGATGTAGGCTACAACAATGAGCATCTTGATACCTGTAATGGCCAGCAGAAGGCCCCACAGAACCACCAGGCGCGCCAATTCGAGGTTTAGCACCCACCGGCGTTGTTCAAGCAGAGCACCACAGTTTACGAGCGTGAGCAGGATGAATCCGGCAGTTAATGCCTGCCACAGAATAGGTAACTGATCCTCCAGCAGCAGCAAGCCAAATAGCATTGCTAACACGCCGATCATTTGCCCCACCACGTAGCCCCGAAATCGAGGGCGTTTAGTCGGGTGCCGTACATTAGCGTGAATACTGTCGGGCAGGAAACGAGCTGCTAATACCGGACGAATCTGCTCACTAACCCGGTCGGGTCGGCCAAACAGCACCTGTACTTTAGCCCTGAAACCACGCGTTTGCCGGACGGAAACAAGGAGTTCGAGCAGGAAATGAAAATGTTGCCACAGAAAGCTGTAACTCCCCAGGGGTTTGGTCAGCCCATACACGGGTGGCTCGGTTTCGGGCGTGAACGTGCCAAAAAGTTTGTCCCAGATGATAAGTACATCACCGTAGTTTTTATCGAGATACTGCGGATTGCTGGCGTGGTGAACGCGGTGGTGAGAGGGCGTTACCAACACGTATTCGAGCAGGCCGAGTTTGCCAATAGTGCGGGTATGAATAAAAAACGGGTAAAGGCCGTGCAACAGGAGTAAGGTGGTAATCATGCTGGCCGGAAACCCGATGAGGGGTAGCACCGCCCAAAACCCGGTGCGGACAACGGCCTGAAAAATGGTGATCCGGGCCGAAACGGTATAATTGAACTGCTCACTTTGGTGATGCACCACGTGTGCCGCCCAGAACAAATTGACCTCGTGGGCCAGCCGGTGATACCAATACCAGATAAAATCCGTGGCGACGAACAACGATACCCAGGTCCAGACTGACGGGGTAATGGAGAAGAGAGCGTAGCGCTGGTGCAGGTAATCATACAGCACGTAGAAAGCTCCGATTGTGAACAAGTCCATCAACCGCTCGGCAATACCAATGCTCAGGTTAGCCACCGAATCGTTGAAGCGGAAATAGTCTTTCTGCATCCAGCGCGCCAGGGCATATTCCAGCCCCATTACAAGCAGAAAAAACGGGATTGCTAGGGCTAGTAAAGTCATTGTCATAGTTGCTGGCGGGCACGGTTTGTAAATACCCCAATACTCCCGGTGTTAGATAGACTATTAGTACTTATAATCTATTGATTTAGTAGGTTGAACGCAAATAAAGGGCATCTTTGCACTTACTTCCAACTTTTGCGGGAAATTTTTTACGAATCGTTCCTAAGCGATTTTAGCAGATAGGATGCACAACCTACGAAAGAAAGGCTTGGTGCAGAGCCGGAAGATACAGACAACCGAGAGCAACAATAAACCGACTGCGTTCATGGAGTATTAAGTCAGTTTTATATACAAAAATTAATTAAATATATATTTGTATTAGAAATTAGCCATCTGCCGACCTAGTGTGCTGCTTTATGGTTTTGGAAACCCCTTTGACTAAAAGTGTATGTAAAAATATTTACATCATCTTAAAAAAAGTTACAGTAAAAGGATGTAGATCAATGCTTTGCTAGAGATTAGTCAACTATTATTAAACATAAATCTACTAACTATATGGTTGGTAGATCATGGAATGTAGAATAATGATGATCTATGTCAACTTTTGACGACTGTTCCTTGATGCAGATCATTACCCTAATGGCAGCCTCCCCAGTACATTTCCTTTCTAGAGCCCTCTCGCGATGAGACGAGTCTACTCCTTCTTCGGCTATTAGAAACATGCAACAACTCCTTACCGAGCTGTTTCAGTATTGCCCGTTTTTATACTCTCACGTTTTTAACTCACATTTATGAAACTACGCTTACTAGTTCTTTTCCTCGGCAGCTGTTTGGGTATGAGTGCCGCCCGCGCGCAGAGTATTCTAAAGCAGGAGAGTTTCGAGACCGATGGCGAGGGCACACGCTACACATCCACCACGTTTGACCGGCGTGATGAAACACCAGCTTTTACCGCGCAGTATTTCCTGCGCGAAAACAACCCCGTGACGTCTCTTGGCGGCACTATCACGTTTGGTAATCCCACCACTGGCGGGGTTTCCACCATCGGCAACGTTGACGGCTCCTTCTTCTGGGCCAGTGAAGGCGCGCGAGGCCAGGGCTTACCACCACTTCGTGCCGCCCCAACGGTAACGCTGACTAACGTTTCCATTACGGGTTACAATAACATACAGGTAAAAGTCAAGTTTGCTGATGCCCGCGGAGCAGGTTATGCTAATGCAGCGCTACAGTGGGAGAATAGCGATTTTGTACGCGTTAAAGTCAGCGTTGATGGTGGTGCCTTCCAAACGATCGGGCAGTTCGTGGGCGATAATGCCGCAGGAGCTACTGCGGGTAATCTCCGGCAGGATTTGAACCTGAACAACCAGTCGTTCGACAATACGTCGGCACCGGTGGTGACGCAAACAATGCAGGACTTCACCTTCAATGTATCCGGTACCGGCTCAACTATTCAGGTACAGGTTGAGGTAGACACGAATGGCGGCACCGAGGAGCTTGCCTTCGATGATATCCGCGTTTTGGGGACAGCAAGTACTACGGCACCACCTGTATTGGCCAATATAGAAAGTACCATCCTGAACTACAACGAAGATGCCGCAGCCATACCCATCAGTTCGTCGCTGACGGTGGCTTATCCCAATAACACGACGCTAACTGGTGCAACGGTAGCGCTTTCGACTGGCTTCGTCAACACGCAGGATATTTTAACTTTTACCAACCAGAATGGCATCAGCGGCTCATACGACTCGAATTCAGGAGTGCTAACGTTGTCGGGTACAGCGACGCTGGCGAACTACCAAACGGCACTCGGCTCAGTCCGTTACCAGAACACGGAAACAGTATCAGCCATTGGTGGCAACCGTCTGGTCACGTTTATCGTGCGCGACGGGACTAATACGTCTAATGCTCAGTCGCGGACAATTTTCGTCAATTCGCAGCTCAATACGCCGGCCGCACTGCCCTATACGGAGGATTTTGAAAGCAATGGCGAGGGAACTCGGTACTCGACTGATACCTGGACGAGTACCACTCCGTGTCTGGGTTTTCTGCGCACCAACCTCAACCCATATACCTGTGCTCAGAACTCGATCAGCAACATTAGTGGTTCATATTACTGGTATGCCGAAGGTACCTCAAACCCAACTAACCCGAACCTAGTCGACATTGGTACGATGACGTTGGCACCGGTCAACGCGGCCAATTACACCAACCTCCACGTCAATATCCGGCTGGGCGTTACGGCCCTTACCCAGTGGGAGAACGACGACTATGTGCGCTTCTATTACCGGATCAACGGAGGTAGCTGGGTGCTGTTCGGTGCTTTCTATGGAGACAATGCTACTGCAAATACTGCCGGTGAGCTTCGGCGCGACGCCGACCTGAACGGCGTTGCTGACGCTGGTGGAACGGCACTGAACTTAACGCTCCAAAACGTAGATTTCGCCCTGCCGCCCGCTGTTACAGGTGAATCAGTCGATTTTCAGATTCTAATCAACAGCGACGGGGCAGAAGAGCTCGCATTTGATCGAATCCAAGTGACGGGTACGCCTAATACGGCTCCGGCTATCGCCAACCAGACCCGATCCATTGCCGAAAACTCGGTTAACGGCACCACAGTCGGTGCTGTCATTGCCGCCAGCGATGCCGATGCGGGCCAGACACTGAGTTATAGCATCACCGGGGGCAACACCAACAACACCTTCGCCATCAACGCAACCACAGGACAATTATTTGTCACGAATTCGGCCGCGCTCAATTATGAAGTTACCCCCACTTATGCACTTACCGTTAAGGTTACCGATACCGGTACGCCCCCACTGAGCAGTTCGGCAACGATAACAGTCAACGTTACCAATGTCAATGAACTCACGGCTACTGTTTCCAGCCAGGCTAATCTCACCTGCAACGGGGCCGCTAATGGCTCGGCCACCGTCACGGCCAGTGGAGAGTTGGGGCCATTCAGTTATCTCTACCGTAATACCAGCATCAACACCACCCTGGCCCAGACCACTTCCGCCGTTACGGGCCTGACAGCAGGGAATTACAGCGTGACAGTGACGGTAACGAATTCAGGCTTTACAGCCATCACGTCCTTTACCATCACCCAGCCTCCGGCTCTGTCGCTGGTCACCTCCTTCACCAATGTCACAACCGCTGGGGGGAGTGATGGAGCTGCTTCTGTGAGCGTTAGCCAGGGATCATCTCCTTATTCTTATAACTGGACGCCGGGAAATCCCACCGGCGACGGCACCGCCACGATTACCAGCCTGAGCGCCGGAAACTATACCGTTACGGTCACCGATGCGAATGGCTGCTCCGCCAGCCGCTCTCTGACTCTTATCCAGCCTACGGCCACGCCCCTGGTGCTGGTTCCGACCAATGGGACAAAGATCAATACGGCCACGCCCACCTATTCGGGCACTGCCACGGTGGGTAGTTCTGTGACGGTAGTGGTTGATGGGACCAGCAGCGGTGCCACCACGGCTACCAACGGTACCTGGTCGCTGAATCAGCCAGTGGCTTTAAGTCAGGGTGGACACACCGTGTATGCTACCGCGCAGTTGAGCAGTCAGCCACCTAGTGCCAACAGCCCGAGCAATAGTTTTACAGTTGATACCGCGCCCCCTTCGGTAACGCTGACTACTATCGCTTCTACGACAACCGTAACCAGCCCCATTCCCTTTACGGCTTCCTTCTCCGAATCGGTGACGGGGCTCATCAGCTCGGACATCACCGTCACGAATGGCATGGTGAGCAACTTACTGGGCAGTGGCAGTTTCTACAGCTTCAGCGTGGTGCCTTCGGCTGCTGGTACGGTTAATGTGAGTATTGGCGCCAATGTAGCCCAGGACGGTGCGGGTAATGGTAACACGGCTTCGGGCACAATCTCCCTGAGTTTTGTGCAGCTTGCCACCGTGACAACTACGGTTCCCAGCAACGTAACGGCGACCCAGGCCACCCTGGGCGGTACCGTAACGACCGATGGATATTCTGCCGTAACCGAGCGGGGAGTAATATATGTGTTGGGTAGTAGTACGCCTACTGCCAGTGATACTAAACAAACATTTGGTACAGGGACGGGGAGTTTTGGCGATGTAGTGATAGGCCTTACTCCGGGTACGGTTTATTCGGTCCGGGCCTACGCAACCAACGGCGTGGGGACTGCTTATGGGGCCGTTCAGAGCTTTTCCACGCTTGATAAGCCCAGCGTGGTTACTACGCCAGCTACCGGTGTAACGGTTAACAGTGCTACCCTGGGGGGCACGGTGACGGCCGATGGTGGCGCGGGCGTGAGTGAGCGCGGGGTTGTTTACAGTACCAGTAATTCGTTACCCACCACGGCTGATACGAGAGTAATCATAGGGCAGGGTACAGGGGCTTTTTCGCAGATTGTCAGCGGCTTGACGGCCGGCACGGTTTATTTCGTAAGGGCCTACGCCATCAACAGTGTAAGTATTGCCTACGGATTGGTGGAGAGTTTTACCACGCCATTTCCCACACCTACACTGGTTGGCCTGACGGCTAATCCGCCACGGGTATGTTCCGGGAGTCTGACAACGTTTACGGCTACAGTGGGTAATTTCATTGGGAGCTACAGCTACACGCTCACCAACGGGGTCAACGCGGTGCAGGGTACAGACAACGCGTCTTTATTCAGTCAGGTGGTGACAATGACAGGCTCAGGAACGCAGAGCTTCACCCTTCAGGTGTCGAGCGCTGGTCAGGGAACTCAACGTACAGCAAGTGTGCTGGTTGATGCTCTACCTATCCCTGCTTTCTTCGTCAACAACACGCCTGCTGGTCTGGTGGTACAGGTATCAGGTGGTGCATCGTATGAGCGTGTGAAGATGATTGACCGGATAAACGGCTACGAAATTCGCCAGATCGAGACTAATTCCACGGGCTACTTTCTCATCACGCAGCCCGGACCTTATAATATCACTGTCATCGGCGCCAACGGGTGTCGGATAACGGTAATGGGGGCCATGTGAAAGTAGATTACATTAATTGAAATGAGTACAGCCCCGGCCAATTGTTCGGGGCTTTTTGTATCATTGCATCTGAGCCCTGCACTTCACGATTAGCACAATAGGGTAATTTCTGGCTGGATTAAAACCAGTATTCGTCTTGGTAAATACCGGTACTAAACATCGGCTCCTACTATCGGTTTAGTTCGTATGGCATCATCTAACACGCCAATCTACACGGCCATGGTGGCCAATCTGGGCATTGCAACCACCAAATTCATTGTAGCCGGTATGACCGGTAGCTCGGCTATGCTGTCGGAGGGAATTCACTCGCTGGTCGATACGCTAAACGAACTTCTATTATTGCTGGGTATTCGCCGGAGCCAGCGACCACCCGATCAGAAACGGCCGTTCGGGTACGGGCGGGAGCAATACTTCTGGGCGTATGTGGTAGCCTTGCTCATCTTTGCCATCGGGGGAGGGGTGTCGCTGTACGAAGGGATTACCCATATTCAGCACCCGGAGCCGATCAAAGATCCGTTCTGGAATTATGTGGTGCTGGGTATCGCGCTGGTGCTCGATGGCTACTCGCTGTCGACGGCTTGGCGGGCGTTCAATGCACAACGGGGCAAACAGTCGTTTTGGGCAGCTGTAAAAGACAGCAAAGACTCCGCTACGTTCACTGTTTTATTCGAAGATGCATCTGATGTACTAGGACTGATCATCGCCTTTTTGGGCGTGTTTCTGGGGCATACGCTCCAAAATCCTACATTCGACGGGATGGCTTCGATTCTGATTGGCTTGCTACTGGTTGGTGTGGCCATCGTGCTGGCTCGTGAGAGCAAGAGTCTGCTACTGGGCGAGGGCGTAGACCCTGATACGCAGCAACAGCTAATGCGGCTCACCGAAACCGATCCGGCTGTGTTGAAGGTGATGCAGGTTGCCACCATTTACCTGGGGCCGGAAGAGATTACGATGGTGCAAAATGTGGTGTTTCAGCCCGCGCTGACAACAGAGGAAATTAACACCGCTATTGTACGTATTCACAGTACTGTTCAGCGTACTTTCCCATCGATCAAACACCCTTTTACCCAACCCGTAGCCGCAACGCACAAAGCCGTTTAGGATACAGTCGAGTAATGCCGCCGTCTTTTTGTACCTTTTGCCCTTCTATTAATCACCTGGCAGCTCCCTCCTAAAAAAATGACAAAAGTTACCCTCACGATCCTTTTTCAATTTCTCGTTTTCCTCTCTTTCGCTCAACAGAATCTAGTCCCTTTTGTCCATCCGCTGATTGGCACCGAAAAAATGGGGCATACGTTTCCGGGCGCTACCGTACCCTTCGGAGCCGTTCAGCTGAGTCCTGATACCGATACGCTGTCGTACGAATTTAACGGCAAATACAACGGTGATGTCTATAAATATTGTGCAGGCTATAAACACGAGGACAAAACGATTGTCGGGTTCAGCCACACCCATTTTAGCGGGACGGGCCACTCCGACCTGGGCGATTTTCTGATTATGCCCACTCAGGGCGAATTGCAGTTGAATCCGGGCGTAGCCTCGAACCCGAAGAGTGGATACCGGTCCGGGTTTTCACACGCCAACGAAGTGGCCCAGGCAGGCTATTACAAAGTGAAACTGGACGACCACGGAATTCTGGCCGAGCTGACGGCTTCTAATCGGGTGGGGTTTCATCAATACACGTTTCCAAAGTCCGATCAATCGCACATCATTCTCGATCTAACCCACGGCATTTATAATTACGATGATAAGGTGGTTTGGACGTATGTGCGCGTAGTCAACGATACGCTGATAACGGGTTATCGGCAAACCAACGGATGGGCCCGCACCCGAACGGTATATTTTACCTTGTCATTTTCTAAGCCCTTCAAATCATACGGTCAAAAGAATCTGGATAAACCGCAGGTATACAAAGGCTTCTGGAGGAAGTTCGACCAGACCCGCAACTTTCCTGAGCTGGCGGGCAAGCGGATCCGAATGTATTTCGACTTCGACACCCAGGAGGGGGAGAAAGTGCAGGTGAAAATGGCTTTATCGCCTGTGAGCCAGGAAAACGCGCTGGCCAATATGAAGGCAGAGGTTCCCCATTGGAATTTTGAGCAGGTGAAAGCAAAAGCCCAGGCCGACTGGAATCGTGAACTTAACAAGATTCAGATTGATGCATCGGAGACCGACAAGGTGAATTTTTACACGTCGATGTACCATGCTTTCGTCAATCCAACGACTTATATGGATGCCAATGGTCAGTACAAAGGCTTGGATCAGGGCGTTCACCAGGCAGATGGCTTTACAAATTATACGACCTTTTCGCTCTGGGATACCTATCGGACGTTGCACCCGTTTTTCAACCTGATCCAGCCAACCCGCAACAGCGATATGGTGCAGTCTATGATGAAACACTACGACCAAAGTGCGCTGAAAATGCTGCCGATCTGGTCGCATTATGCCAACGACAACTGGTGCATGAGCGGTTACCATAGCGTGTCGGTGCTGGCTGATGCCGTGATCAAGGGTGTATACAAGGGCGATGCCCAAAAAGCATTGGATGCCTGCATTGCCACGGCTAATCACCGCACTTACGAAGGTATTGGCGAGTACATTGACCGGGGGTATATTCCGTCAGAAGCCAACGGTACGTCGGTGTCGAATACGCTGGAGTACGCTTACGATGACTGGTGCATAGCCCAACTGGCTAAAAAACTCAATCGGCAGGACATTTATGAAACGTACCGAAAACGCTCCGAAAACTGGCAGAATGTATTCGATAAGTCAATCGGTTTTATGCGTCCGCGACTGGCCAATGGCTCGTTCAAAAAAGAGTTCGATGTGTATAGTACCCATAATCAGGGTTTCATAGAAGGCAACTCCTGGAACTTCAGCTTTTTTGTTCCGCACGACCCGGCTGCGCTTGTTCAATACATGGGTGGGCCAGCCAAATTTGCCGCCCGGCTCGACACGCTTTTTGCTATGAACCTGCCCGACAAGTTTTTTGCTGAAACCGAAGACATTACCCGCGAAGGTATCATTGGCGGCTACATTCACGGCAACGAACCGGCTCACCACGTGGCTTATCTGTACAACTGGGCTGGTCAACCCTGGAAAACGCAGGAACGTGTACGAACAATTCTGAACATGCAGTATAAGTCGACCCCCGACGGACTGGGAGGCAACGACGATTGCGGCCAGATGAGCGCCTGGTATATGTTTTCGTCAATGGGTTTTTACCCGGTGGCCCCTGGCTCCGAAGCCTATTCGTTAGGAAGTCCTTCGGTGAAGAGTGCCCGATTGCAGCTTGAAAATGGAAAGTCGTTCCAGGTTGATGCTATCAACCAGAGCGACAAGAATGTGTATGTGCAGAAAGTGCTGTTGAACGGCAGGGTTCTGACCCAGCCCGTAATCACCCACAGCGATATTTTGAAAGGCGGGACGTTAACCTTTTACATGGCGGCCAAACCAACAAAGAAGTAACGGAGATACACTAACTACCGGAATGGTTGGTAGCAAACAAGGCACAAATCAAACTTTAGCGGCAGCCTTTGACCCCGTAGGCAGTGTAATAACGCGGTCCAGATCAGGACGGAAATTGACAACACGGGGCGTATTGGCTATACTAGCGGGCAACTCGTCGGCTGACCAATGCGCATCTTCGTCGGTTGACTGTTCCTGTAACACCAGAAAACCAACCAAACTGCACACAGCTAAAGCCAGAAAAAAGACAACCGAACTTTTCAGAACAGGTACAAGCGATAGGAGTGTACCCAGCATCGACTTTTGAGATGAGATAGACGTAAGTTCATGAACCAGCACCAAGCTAATGATGAACGTACTGGTAACAACCAGGCGGGCTATTGGTAGCCACGATGCTCTTTTCTGTTTCTGCTCAGATTCCATTTTACGAGTGAGAGAATGGTCACACTTTTATTTATTTCAGCGTGTTCGAAAGCTAAACCTTTTTGTTGTTGGTTTGCTTATTTTTCTGAGGGAACGGCCCTGATTGAAGCTACTACTTACCCACTATATCGATGTGCAAAAACACCTTCAGTAAATGATCCCTAGGATAAGGCTGAGAGCATAAAGAAATGGCAAAAAAACTTCGCTTTTTTGCCTGAATAAACTTGATCTATCAACTAGGTTTTCTGGCACAATTTTGGTAGCTTTACTGTTCAGTATCAACAGATCAACCCTACTAATGGCCCCGGCTCAATGGCCGGTTTTTTTAACGCTCATGGCACGAATCAAACCGAATGCAAATCAACTGACAATTGATTTTCTGGCATCGTACCGGAAGATGCTGGTCAGTCTTGGCAGTGCAGATAAACTAGTTTACAACGAGTCTATTTTTACCCGCCTGACCGATCAATGGGAAAGCAAGCGGGTAATCCCGGCTGACTTGTTGTTTCAGAAAAGCCCCGTTGAAGCGGTCGTATATCGGCTTCAGAAAGAAGATACCCGCTTGCGGTTTCCCGCCGAAATGATTGCCGGCGAGTTGCGGGGCATTGAAGGATTAACGGGCTTTGCTGCCAAATTCCGTGAGCAAGGCTGGGTGATTTTGCCTGCCGAGTTGTCGGGCATGTACAAAAACTTGTTTCTGAATATTCTGACGGCCTCTATTGGTCTCGATTACCTGTATGCGTCGCGGCAGGAGTTGCTTACCGAAGCCGAGCGGGTAGCTCTTGCGGCCCTGCTCCCCGAAGCCGACATTCGTAACTTCTTCGGTCTGCGTCTGTCGCGCTTCCCCGACAGTTTCCGCAGCGAAGTATCGGCTTATTTCAATTTGCCATTTGAATATATTCTGAAGCGGGCGTTGCATATCGGCGCTGTTTCGGAAGAAATCGCTGAAGAAAATATGAGCAACCGTCAGCCTATCCGGGCAACAACATTAAGAAGACCCACGAGTAGCCGGGCTGCATAGAGTTCACTTTCTGAGGAGATATCATTCGCCCCTGAAGCTATCAACTTCGTAAAAAAACGAAGGGCTAGTTTCAGGGGCGAAGCGTTTGTATGAGGTTATACATTGAAAAATACGCGGTTCGGGCTTTTCTTCCTAATTTCCGGCTTCGTTAACCGCTTCATACACGTACGATGCCTCGTTTTTACCCGCTTCTCTTCGCGTTGCTGTCAGCTCCCGCTTTTGCTCAGCAACAACCCACTCCCACAACGTCCCGACCCGTCGGACCGCGCCTGACGGTCGAAAAAATCATGCAGGACCCCAAAATGTGGGTCGGCACGTCGCCATCGGGAGCCTTTTGGGCCGAAGATGGCAAAACCGTTTATTTCAACTGGAATCCCGAAAAAGCGAAAGGTGATTCGCTCTATAAAGTGATTATTGGGGGCGACCGGAAGCCTCAAAAGGTAAGCCCCACCGAACGCCGAAGCCTGCCCGACGACCCAGGCGTTTATAACCGGAACCGCAGCCTGAAACTGTATGATAAAAACGGGGATCTCTTTCTGGTCGATTGCCGCACCTACCAGACTCGTCAACTCACCAGCACGGTGGATCGGGAAGCCAACCCGGCTTTTTCGGGTGATGAAAAAGCGGTTGTTTTCCAACGGGGGGGTAACCTGTACAAGATGACGCTGGTTAATGGCGATCTGACTCAAATTACAAACTTTGATCCAGGTAGTAAACGCTCCGAGACCAAACCAAACGCGCAGGAAACCGAACTTAAGAAAGAACAACTGGGCCTGTTCGACGTGTTACGCGACCGCAAAGCTAAACGCGACGAAGCGGCTCGTATTACCAAAGCTGACCAGCCTAAACGGGCCAAACTGTTTTATACCGAAGGGCGCAACCTCATGAACCCGCAACTCAGCCCCGACGGGAATTTTGTGACGTTTGGGTTGATGAAGGCTGCTACCGGCGCCAAATCGGCCATTGTGCCCAGCTACGTTACCGAATCGGGTTTTACAGAAGACCTGCCCGCTCGTACCAAAGTTGGTGCTCCGCTCGCTTCGTTCGAGTTGTTCGTGTACGATATTGTTCGTGATACGGTTCAGGCTGTTTCATTGAAAACGGTGCCGGGAATCATGGATAAAATCAATGTGACAGGCGCACCAGCCAAACCTGATACTAGCAAGAAGGCAACCGCAACGCAGCGGCCAGTGGTAATTAGCAGCGTACTCTGGTCGCCGGAAGCCACAAACCGCTATGCCGTGCTGGTACTTCGGTCGCAGGACAACAAAGACCGTTGGATCATGCAGCTGGACCCGGCTACCCGTACCCTCAAACTCATTGACCGGCAACACGATGATGCCTGGATTGGTGGCCCAAATATTGGTTTTGGGAATAATCCTGGGACACTCGGCTTTCTAGGGGATGGGCAAACGATCTATTTCCAGTCGGAAGCAGATGGCTACTCGCACCTGTATTCTATCAACCTGGCTACAGGCGAACGCAAGCAACTCACGTCGGGGAAGTTCGAGGTGCAGCAGGTAACCTTGTCGAAAAACAAACAATACTTTTTCCTGACAACCAACGAGCAACACCCCGGTGAGCAGCATTTGTATCGTATGGCTGTAACGGGTGAACCCCGCGAAAAGCTCACTACCATGACCGGAGCCAATGACGTGGCTCTGTCGCCCGACGAAAGCATGATGGTGATCCGGCATTCGTACAGCAATAAACCGTGGGAGCTTTATTTGGCAGCGAATAACAATGAACCAACGGCTAACGGTAAAAAACGGTCGGTGAAGAGCCCGACCGCGACTACTGAACCTATGCGCCTAACCGATTCACAAACGGCTGATTTTAAATCGTATCCGTGGCGCGAAGGACAGATTGTGACCATTCCGGCGCGGGATGGCCAAACGATTTATGCACGACTTTACAAACCCGATGGTGCCGTGAAAGCGACCGGAAAAGCTGTTGTGTTTGTGCATGGGGCCGGGTATTTGCAGAATGCCCACAAATGGTGGAGCCAGTATTTCCGGGAGTACATGTTTCATAATCTGCTGGTCGATCAGGGATACACCGTACTCGACATCGACTACCGGGCTTCGGCGGGTTACGGGCGTGACTGGCGCACGGGTATTTACCGGTATATGGGCGGCAAAGATTTGACGGACCATGTAGACGCGGCCGACTGGCTCGTAAAAAATCAGGGTGTCGATGCTAAGCGCATTGGAATTTACGGCGGTTCCTACGGTGGGTTTATTACCCTGATGGCCATGTTTACCACGCCCGATAAATTTGCGGCTGGCGCGGCTCTCCGACCCGTGACAGATTGGGCCGCTTACAACCACGGTTA
The DNA here is from genome assembly GCF_028867935.1 of Flavobacterium sp. SUN052. Taxonomy (GTDB): domain Bacteria; phylum Bacteroidota; class Bacteroidia; order Flavobacteriales; family Flavobacteriaceae; genus Flavobacterium. Next base: position 47,611 of record NZ_JAPQNS010000015.1, on the reverse strand, counting down.
TACGGCTAACATCCTCAACGAGCCCCAAACCGACTCGTTGGCCTACCATCGTTCATCGCCCATTTACTTTGCCGACGGCCTCAAGGGCCACCTGCTTATTTGTCACGGTATGGTCGATGTAAACGTGCATTATCAGGATGCAGTGAGGCTGGCACAACGGCTGATTGAGTTGAAAAAAGAGAACTGGGAACTAGCTTCGTATCCGATGGAAGATCACGGTTTTGTAGAACCCACCAGCTGGATGGATGAATACAAGCGGATTTTGAAGTTATTCAACGAGCGCTTATAAAACACGGCTATCTGGCCCCTCAACCACAAACGTTCCATGACATTCAACTTTAAAGAAATCATCTCCGTCACGCTCATCCTGTTCTCAGTGATCGACATAATAGGCTCATTGCCCGTTATCATTGATTTGCGCAGGAAGCTTGGTACGATTGAGTCGGAAAAAGCCACGTTTGTATCGGGGGTGTTGATGGTGAGTTTCCTGTTTCTAGGCGAGCGGCTACTCAACCTGTTTGGGGTCGATGTATCGTCGTTTGCGGTTGCTGGCGCGTTGATCATCTTTCTGATCGGCCTAGAAATGATTCTGGGACGAACAATTTTTAAGTCGGAGATCGAGACTGATACGGCCGCGCATATCGTTCCTATTGCGTTTCCGCTCATTGCCGGTGCCGGTACCCTAACAACGCTCATCTCGCTCCGGGCTGAATATCAAACGGGCAATATCATCGTGGGCATTATACTGAATCTCATCCTGATTTACATTGTCCTGAAATCGTCGGGTTGGCTCGAAACGCGCCTTGGGCCGGGTGGGTTAGCCGTGTTGCGGAAAGTTTTCGGTATTATTTTATTGGCTATTTCTATCAAGTTGCTGAAAACCAATTTGATCACTGAGTTTTAATCAACAGTGCGTATGAAAGCCGCTCTTCTGCAATCTCCCCAGCATATTCAGATACTGGATGTACCTGTGCCTGAACCGGGTGTTGGTGAAATTCGCATCAAACTTAAAATGATTGGTGTCTGCGGCTCCGATGTACACCTTTTTTTAGGCCATCGTCTCTTAGCGGAACCAACCATAATTGGCCACGAAGGCCTGGGGTACATCGATAAGATTGGTGCTGAGGTTTCGGGCCGTGAAATCGGTGAGCGGGTCATTATCGAACCCAATATTCCCTGCCGGAAATGCCAATACTGTTATGCGGGCAAAGCCAATATCTGCATCAACAAACGGGTACTCGGTGTGAACGAAGCGGGGTGTTTCGCCGAATACGTTGTGGTACCCGCTGATTTCTGCTGGCCCGTTCCCGACTCCGTTTCCGACGATGACGCTGTTACTGTAGAGCCGACCGCCGTGGCTCTGCACGCCCTGCTGGAATCGAGTGCCAAACCCGGCGATACCATCGCAGTGATTGGCCTAGGTGCCATTGGGCTGCTGCTCACCCACATTGCCCTGGCTCTTGGGTATAAGGTGTTCGTTACCGAAATCAACCCTGCCAAAATCCAGCTAGCCGAAGATATGGGAGCTGTTTCCCTCTGCCCAACGGGTAGCCTGGAGACTCAGGGTGAAGTTTTGGCCGAGGCTTGGCTTCGAAACGACGTTTGCGCAGTATTCGAATGTGCAGGAACCGTATTCACGGCCTCTCTGGCTACAACAGCTGCTCCTCGTGGGTCGGAAATTGTACTGGTTGGACTGGCTGAGAAACCGGCTTCGTTTACCCCGCTCAAAATTGCTCGCGAAGGAATTACCATCGTTCCATCAATCATCTACGATCATCCGTTTGATTTCCGGCGGACACTCCGGCTGATCGAAACCCGTGTTATTCGGCCTGGTTTTATCATTTCGCAACACGCGGCCCTCACCGACTTGCAACACGCCCTCGAAACAGCTGCCAAAGGCGAAGACAGCAAAGTTGTGATTGTGGTATGAAGCTCCTGCCTGGTGCCTACCTATAATTGCTTACTCCTAAACCGTAACTATAATGTTGATTGAAACTGAAGCTGCGTCCCATTCTGACCTCCAAACCCTGGTTGATAACTCACCAATGAGTTCGTTCCAGGTACTGATGGTCGTGATCTGCTTTATTCTGAACATGAATGATGGAATCGACGTGCTTGTGGTGTCGTTTACCGGTTCCGAAATTGTTCGGGAGTGGGCTTTGTCCAAAAGCGAGCTGGGGTACATTTTCAGTGCTGGGTTGGCTGGTATGACCGTCGGTTGCTTTCTGCTGGCTCCTTTCGGCGATAAAATTGGTCGGCGCAAGCTATTTATCATTGCGCTGAGCCTTATTACAAGTGGCATGTTACTCTCGTCGGTGGTCAGCGCTTATTATCAGTTGCTGCTGTGCCGCGTTGTCACAGGCTTGGGAATCGGCGGTATACTGCCCACCCTGGCGGCTGTAGCGGCTGAGTTTTCTAACAACAAACGGCGCGATTTCAACGTCGGTATTGTACAGGCTGGCTGGCCTATCGGGGCTATTCTGGCAGGTTTCTTCACCGCATGGGCTATTCCTTTATTCGGTTGGCGGTCGGCCTTTCTGGCTGCCGGGCTGGTCTCCGCCGTTATGCTGGTCAGTATTGTGCTATTTATGCCCGAGTCGCTGGCTTTTCTAGCTGAGCGTCAACCCAAAAACGCCCTCCGACAGATCAATGCCTTACTCTCGCGCATGGGCTATGCCAGCCTGAACGCGCTACCTTCTGTTACGGCAATGCGCCCCACCGTACCATTTGCTGATTTGTTTACGCCAGCTTACCGGGTTTCTACCTTCCGGCTCTGGATCGGCATTTTCTTTGGGTTTATTACTCTTTATACCCTCATGAGTTGGGTGCCTACGTTGGCCAAAGATACCGGCATGCCCTTTGAACTAGCTACGTACGTGGGTACGGCGCTGAATGTAGGCGCTTTTTCGGGTGGGCTGGTGTTCGGACTGGTGGTGGGCCGGGTAGGGCTTCGCCGACTGATTCTGACTTTTATGCTTATCGCCTTTGGGGTGATGCTCCTGTACGGCAACCTGTCGATGAGTTATGGCTTGATGTTTTTAATGACGTTCTTCATCGGCTTTTTTGTTCAGGGCGGCTTTAATGGCTATTTCCCCACAACAGCGCGGGTCTATCCGGCTGCTATGCGCACTACAGGCGTTGGGCTGGCCATGGGTATCGGGCGGTTCGGAGCCATTCTAGGGCCAGCGCTATTTGGCATACTCTCCGATGCTGGCCTAATCCTGGGGCTCCTGTTTAGTTTGTTCTCCTTGCCGCTATTAGTGGCGGGTTACATGGCATACACCATTCCGTCGAAAAATCTAGATTGAGGTGTGCCTTAGCCCACACGGCAGGCCAACAAAAAAATCGGGCAGCACTTCTTGAGTGCTGCCCGATTGTATACCTAGTTGATAAATCTATTTTGTCTCTTTCAAGATGGAGTGACCCATTTTGTCGCGCTTCGTGCGGAGGTAGGTTTCATTATGCGGATTAGATGCCATCTCAATGGGCACCGTATCAACAATCTCGATGCCGTAGCCCATCAGGCCTGCTCGTTTTTTGGGATTGTTCGAAATCAGCCGGACTTTGCGGATGTCCAGGTCACGGAGAATTTGTGCCCCGATGCCATAATCGCGGGCGTCCATGGGCAAACCCAGTTCCAGGTTAGCTTCCACCGTGTCGCGGCCCATCTCCTGAAGTTTATAGGCTTTGAGCTTATTAATCAAGCCAATACCACGACCTTCCTGATTCATGTAAACCACCACGCCTTTTCCTTCTTTCTCAACCATTTGCATGGCTGCGTGAAGTTGTCCCCCGCAATCGCAACGGCACGAACCAAAAATGTCGCCCGTTACGCACGACGAGTGAACACGCACAAGAACGGGCTCATCGGGCTCCCAGCTTCCTTTTACCAAGGCCAGATGCATATCGCCAGTATTGCTTTGTTTGAAGGCAATCAGATCAAAATGACCCCACTCGGTTGGGAGATCCACGCCGATCTCGCGCCGGATCAAGCTCTCGGTACGAAGCCGATACTCAATCAGGTCCTGAATACTAACCAGTAGCATTCCGAATCGATCGGCCATAACGCGGAGTTCGGGAAGGCGAGCCATGGTGCCGTCTTCGTTGAGCACTTCGATCAGTACGCCAGCAGGTTGAAGCCCTGCCATTCGAGCAAAATCAACGGCCGCTTCGGTATGTCCCGAACGCCGGATAACGCCCCCTTCTACCGCGCGTAGCGGAAAAATATGACCGGGCCGTCCTAGATCTTCAGGTTTCGTATCTGGGTGAACCAGCGCCTGAATCGTTTTCGAACGGTCGGATGCCGAAATGCCCGTGGTGCATCCCTGCCCCAGTAAATCGACCGATACCGTAAACGGTGTTGTGTGAACTGATGTGTTCTCGCCAACCATCATGGTCAGACCCAGTTCCGCGCAACGTTCAACAGTCAGTGGGGCACACATGAGGCCCCGGCCTTCTTTGGTCATGAAATTAACCATTTCAGGCGTAGTTTTTTCGGCGGCACAAATCATGTCACCTTCGTTCTCGCGATCCTCATCGTCAACGACAATGATAATTTTTCCGTCGCGAATCGCAGCAATGGCATCCTCAATCCGGTCGAGCCGAATGGGCTTGTCGTTGTTGCTGGTATTATTATTGCTCATAGTTTGTGTACTGCCAGCAGGTGGAATACTTTTGATAAACTAACCAATCGACACAAAGATACGTTCGAGTATGCGCTAAAACGACCCTATAAGCCGTTGATAGAGCAGCAGCAAACCGTCTTTGTCATACGATAAAACAGTTACTTTTTCCGTGAATAGTTCTTCAAATTGCCCGGCCCGTTGGCTTGTGATGGTGTTAGTGTGTGCCTGGATAATGCTGGGCGAAGGCAAGGCGTTGGCGCAGAACTATTGTGTAAATCCGCCCCCCGGAACGGGAATCGGTAGTTTTACCCTTAGCCGTACCCGCACCTGTGCAAACCTGCCGATTACGGTTACCAATACCCTGGCTGGTGCACAAAACATCACGTATAACTACCAGTATTCGGGCAATGGACTGCCTGTAACTAACCTTACACCCAATACCTCGACTACCTATACCTCGCCCGGAACATTTACGATTCTCCAGGTTGGTACCAGCAGTGCAACGGGTTTTGCCAAGTGCGAAACGGTCACCATTATGCCTACTGAAGCTATTGAGTTCACGGTTCAGTCGTGCGATAATCGGCAGGTGACGGCCAGTTTTCAATTTACGCCGAATACCGAACAGTACGACGAAATAGCGGTCGATTGGGGTGATGGAACAACTCAGGTATTTACGGTTGCCACGCTGAAAGCAGGCCCTGCAACGCACCAATATACTAATACAACCCAGCGACAGGTCACTGCGCGGGGTAGATACAAAGACATTGCCGACTGTAACGCGCTTGGAGCTAGCAGAACCGTTACTCCTTCAGCCAGCACAGGTGGAACCCCGTTTATTTCGCAGCTTACTACGCTCAATGATGCCTCGGTGCAGATGCGTATTCAGGGGCCAGCCAACACAAATTTTGAAGTATTGCTTAAGCAACCAGATGGTACGTTCAGAACCCTCAGTATACGAGAGAGTGACGGCAGTACACCAATTTTTGGCGTGTCTACAACTACTCCGCAATGTTTTCAAGTGAGGTCGGTGAGCACTTGTACACCTACTACAAGTAGCGAAGAGTTCTGTACCGTAGTGCTGGATGCCAAGGCGGCACCTGGGCAAAATAACCTTAGCTGGAACCCATATACCGGCGCGTCACCCACCATTTTCTGGCGCCTTCAGCGGAATGGTGCCGCCGTTGGCATTCCCGGCAACACCAATAAAAACACCAAAGCATACACCGACCAGAACGATATTCGCTGCAACACCCAGTACTGCTACCGGCTCACTGCCGAAGCGGGTCGGACCACCATTACCTCCAATCCTATTTGTGTTACGGGTATCAGCAGCAATCAGCCAAATGCATTGAGTAACGTTACGGTATCAGTACAGGGTAACGGAGTTGACATCCGAACAATTGACCCCAACCCGACGGGAAGCGGCAACTATACCTTGATTGTGACAAGGGCCGATGGTGCGTCGGGCGCTTTCAATGAAATTGGTCAGGCTACTAATCAGGCTACGTTTAACGACCCATCGGCCCGCACTGCCGACCAGTCTTATTGCTATCGGATTGTCCTTCGTAACGAATGCGGGCAAACGTCGCCCCCATCCGAACCGGCCTGTACCGTTCACCTCACGTCTAAATCACCCGGCGCTCTCGACTGGTCTGCCGACTCGCCTTTCAGCGGGAAGCCCGTCACCGAATACGAAGTTGTTTTCATTGACCGCGATTCAGGTGTTGAAATCACCCGGCAGTCGGTCGGAGGCAACACCCACTTTGAACCCGACCGCAACGACCCCGACCTGCCTATCTACCGCTTCGAAATTGTGGCCGTAAGCGCTACAAATCAAACCAGCCGATCAAATCCGTATGAACTTCAGGTAGAAGCGGGTATATTTGCCCCCACAGCTTTTGCGCCCAATGGCTTCACAAATCGTTTTCAGGTAAAGGGAGACTTCACCGACGATTTTAGGCTCACCATCTTCAATCGCTGGGGAGCCGTTGTTTACTCAACAACTGGTTCTAAAGACATAGATGGCTGGGACGGAAATGTAGATGGCCAACCTGCTCCAGCAGGCACCTACGCCTGGCGGGTGGAAACCCGTGACAAAGCAGGGAAGCAAACCGTAAAAGCTAGTTCGGTGTTGTTGATCAGGTAAAAACAGTGAACAACCAACAGCGAGTAGCCAACAGTTAGGGCCAGTGTTCATCATTGCTGGCTGATAACTGTTCATTGATAACTGAAAAGATATGTTTGGAAACTTAGGAAATATGATGGATATGTTCGGGAAGATGAAAGACATCCAGGCCCGAATGCAGGAAGCCCAGCAAAGCCTCTCTACGATTACCGAAACCGGTGAATCGGGAGCGGGTATGGTGCGGGCAACTGTGAATGGATTGAAGCAGGTTCAATCGGTAGAAATCGACCCTGATCTTATAAAAGTTGAAGACCGCGAAATGATGCAGGATCTGGTGGTAGCAGCCATCAACAAGGCAATGGAGACCATAGAGCCCAAAATTCGCGAACATCTCAAAAAATCAACAGAAGGGTTGTTACCCAACATCCCTGGTCTCGACTTAGGGAACATGATGCCCTGATGGACCGTCTTGCTATTGTTATCCTTAATTTTAACGGTCAGAAATTCTTAGCGCAGTTTTTGCCTTCGGTGTTGCAACATGCCGATGGTCATAGAGTCTATGTAGCCGATAATGCCTCTACGGATGGCTCGGTTGCCTTTCTGAAAAGTAACTTCCCCACAATCCGGGTTATTGAGCTGACTCATAATTCTGGATACGCTGGGGGCTACAACGAAGCCCTCAACCTTGTTCGAAAACACTACGGTGGAGCTACGTACTACGCCTTAGTCAACTCCGACATCGAGCCTACGCCCAACTGGATAGCCCCGATTATCCGGCTCATGGATGGGCACTCGCGGATTGCTGCCTGTCAGCCTAAAATTCGCGACTACGCCCGGCGTGAATATTTTGAGCATGCTGGAGCTGCCGGGGGATTCATGGACTACCTTGGTTATGTCTTCTGCCGGGGGCGTGTGTTTGCCACTTTCGAAACCGATCAGGGGCAATATAATGACAACCGACGCGTGTTCTGGGCAACGGGTGCCTGTTTAGTTGTTCGGGCTGATGTGTTTCATCAATCGGGTGGGTTCGATGCTGATTTCTTTGCCCACATGGAAGAGATCGACTGGTGCTGGCGAATTCAGCGGCTTGGCTACGAAGCCTGGACCTGTGGCGAATCGGTGGTGTATCACGTTGGCGGAGGCACGCTGCCCAAAGTAAATCCCCACAAAACATACCTCAATTACCGTAACAGCCTGTTTATGCTGTACAAGAATCTGCCCTCGCGCTGGTTGTGGGTGAAAATTCTGTACCGGCTGGTATTGGATGGATTATCATCAGGCCTATTTGTCAAACAAGGCCAATTCGCCGATGTATGGGCCATTATTCGTGCCCACTTTGCGTTTTATGCGCACCTGCCCAAGCTTCGCCGGCAACGCCAACTGCTTAAACCCCAGCAACAGTTTTCCGAGCTGCCCATATTCCAGAAGAGTATCGTGTGGCAGTATTTCGTGAAGGGCAGGAAAACGTTCCTAGAAATGAGCAATGGCTAATGGAGAATGGCTTCATTGAGCAGCCATCTTCACTACTCGTTATGCATTGTTCTTATAGCTCCCAAACCGTCGGATGAGCATGCCGACGAAGATGTTTGTTGATCTCCATCCAGAATGCCATCACCAAATAGATGATAACGGGAGACCCGAGCGTCAGGAATGACGTATAAATGAAGTAAAGCCGGATGCTACTGGCCGAAATGTTCATCTTCTCGCCCAGAAAAGTGCAAACGCCAAAGGCTTGTTTTTCAATAAAATATCTGAACTTGTTCATAGGGTGAATAGGCATTGGGTTGACTTCACTCGATTTACTTCGACATTAAAAACGGCACGCCCGCTCAGTTTGTTTAATGCGCTGATTCATAATTAGTCAGCCATTTATTTAACGGCTTCAAATTAATAAAAACTTTTGTGATTGTCTGGAACAAATTTAGTTGTTTTGCGTTTAAGGAGCGTTGGTGAGCTTATTCGGCTACCAGCCACTACCTTACGGGGTGCGTTCAGTTGATTGCCAAGTACTCTTGTTTGCGTCTTTGGTGCCTGTTTTTCGTGCTTTGTAGGAGTTGTCTTATTACATTTTCAATTTTTACTTTTTTTACAATTATGCAAACAGGAGTAGTTAAGTTCTTCAACGAAAGCAAAGGGTACGGCTTTATTGTTGACGATGAGTCGAAGAAAGAGATTTTCGTACACATCACGGGCCTGAATGGTCTTACAATCCGCGAGCAGGATCAGGTGTCATACGAAATCGTTGATGGCAAAAAAGGCCTCAACGCTGTAAAGGTTCAGAAACTGTAAGGAACACGGGTTCACCCCCGACCTTCTAAAATAATAAACCCCGTTCGATAGTCGAGCGGGGTTTTTCATGAGGTTATGGTCCGTGAAGCAGACAGTTCAATACTAAAATGTGCCAATTCATCCATATTTTGGCAATTTCTGCTTGTCACTACACATTTTCAATTTACTTTTACGCGAACCACGTTTAACTACATTTTATGAAAAAAGTACTTCTTTCTTTACTACTAACCGTAGCTAGTATTGGTGTTTATGCGGCAGATGTTTCCGCTGAATCGTATCTGATCGATGATCAGAAAGTTGAGCAGTTAATGGCTCAAAGCGAAGACGTAAGCCTAGCCGTTGTTGATAACAGCATGCTACAAAATCAGTCGATGGTGGCCGCAGGCATGACTTCTAGCCCTACTCAAATCAAGGCGACCAAAGAATTCGTTCCAGCACTGCTTTTGAACCTGTTTCTGGGCGGTCTGGGTATTCACCGTCTGTACCTTGGTACCAAACCGCTTACCTGGATTGGTTATATCCTGACTTGCGGTGGTATTTTTGGTGTTGTCCCCCTGGTTGACTTAATCGTATTGATAATCAACAACGACAACCTTTCGCCTTATATCGACAATCCAAAGTTCTTTATGTGGGCCAATCAATAACTGATTCGGCGATGACATCTTGTTTAGAAAGATGTCATCGTTTTTGATGAGGTTTGCTTAGCGATGTTATTTCTCTAACCAGAAAGACATCGCTTTTTTATTGCCCCACTTGTTTAAGCAGTTCTGCTTTGACTTTGGCATTAAACTGTTGCGCTTGTCGGGCATTGTATTGTTTGACCAGTACGCCGGCCCGGCGAATACCACCGGAATGAAACGAACCAAAGGTAGCTGCGCCAACACCCCAGGCCGATAAATAGTATCCCGCTAGAAAGTTGGTGACGCCAAAATAGAGCCCCACCGTTTCGACCAGAATACTCAAAAGGGCCTCGCCCGGTTTCCCGGCGTAGAACTGCCCACCTCCCGGTATAAATGTGGACAGGGTAATGGCTTTCTGCTCGTTTTTGAGCCGGGGCAATTGCCGGTAAGGGGTGAAGATAGTGTCACTCTGAGCGCGGGCAAGTAGTTGGTGGTAGGCTACGGCTGCTTCAGGCCAGCGTTGCAATTCATTGAGAGACAGAATCCTGACTACGCTCATGACGGGCGTTTCTGTCGGACGGTCTGGATGGAGGTAGGGGAGCCGCTCCAGCAGCGAAAGGGAATTCTCGAACTGCCCGGCCAGATAAGCACATGTAATCTGGTCATGTCGGAGTGCCAACAGTGTTGAATCAGAATAAGGGTTGGTTAATTCGCCATTGATATATTGTACAGCCGCCGAAAAGCGACCTTGTTGCTTTAAGCACTCAATCTTGCCCACAACAGCCGCTAATTGAACAGTTGAATCGGGTTGATCGAATAACACGCGTTCGTAGGCAATACCGGCCTCAAAAAAATGCCCTGTGCTGGCTAACGAGTCAGCCAGACGGAGCTGATTAATGGGTAGAAACTGGCCATTAATTGAGCAGGCTACGCACAGGAATATGCATATCAAACAAAATCTTGTTGTCATACTCGCGCTTAAATTCATTTCGTTTGACCTTCACCGACAAAACACTTCCCCAGATATTTCCCACGTAAAAGAGGGTAAACAACGATCCAAAACCAATGAATCGGGCACTTCGGGGACCGTCTTTTCGGAGGCCCTCGTAGGTGAGCAAACCAAGGGATAAAATGGGTAAAAAAGCGGCAATTCCCTGTTTGGATTTGCCTGCGTAAACTTTACCTAAGCCAGGTAAAATGGCACTGTATAAGCCCGCTACAAAGGGAGACCGGTGTTTTTCGGCCCGCAGAGTGGAGTCGTATTTGTTAAATCGGTTTTGCTCATTTACCAGTGCGTAGGAGGTGTATCTGAACTCTTTTTGGTGTCGGGCGTACTCGTCGTAGCGTCGTTGTAATAGAGCTACTCCCGCTAATTGTAACGCCTTTAATTCTCGAAATGTAGAGTCGGGCGTGGGCAATGTTTGCATGACTACGCGAGCAGAATCTCGGTTACCGGCAAAAGCCAGACAATAGGCTCCGTAGTAACGCGAACGGGTATAAAATGGGGATTCGCTTGATACCGACAGCAGTTTTTGATGAGCCACTGTCAGCTCTTTAGTGGTATAAGCCAGCCACCCCCGAAAATAAAGTAGCGAGTCTTTCTGGGCGGTTGTTTGCGCCATTGGCACCAGGTGATCGAGTACATACACCGCTTCCTCAACCGCGTCCTTGTCGCTTAGGTATTGCGCAAATCGCCATTCCTTTCCGAAGCTGGTAGGTGTTTGGGCATAAACAGGCTGACTTTGACCAATCAGAAACCAGCACTGGATTGCCAGACCCACTAAAGCCAGTAGCTTTTTCACCATTTGTAACGGCTCAATGAATCCAGAATAGTGCCGTCTGTTTCGCTGATGTCGATGGGGCGCACATCGAGCAGGCCAATGCGGTTGCAACGGGTGATACGGTCAGCGCTCAAAAATACTCCTTTCACAAGGCCATATTGTTCAATGGCTTGTTTGCTAAAATTAGAGCAGGTAAGCTGATACGGACAGGAGCGAGCCAATTGTTGCGACATGAGCCGCTGATAGCCTAGCATGGCACCTTTTAGAGTGAGCGCGACTGGGTTGTAACGGGCTACCCAGCTTTTTCGGCGGTACGAAAGCGTACGATCATTGTTACCGGGTCGGCGGTACTGCTTGAACTCATCATCGACCCGGAAGTCTCGTTTGGCAATCAGTTGCAAATCCCGTTGTTGCCGCGACTGAGCAGAAGCGGGGATACAAAAGATGATGAGTAGCAACAGTGAGGTGATGTAGAATATCTTACTGCCAATAGGTTTTTGGTGCATGGAAGAAGAGAAGATGCTAACCGTCGGTGGGTCGGTTTTATCTGTTAGTCAACGCGGGCGTTGGCTGGAATGGTATACTGAAAATAGGGGCTGGTGGCGTCTCCGTTTAGTTTTATGCCTCCGTACAGTGTTTTTGCTACGGTTGAATCGGCCCCTTCGTAAATAATTTCGGTGGTTGCAGTTGGGAATGGACGCCCGTCGATAGGTTGATAATTATAATAAAATACCTTTCGGATGATTTTTCCACCGGTATCAGCGTAGTGCATATAAATCGGATTTGCTTTGTCAAAAACGACCTTTACGCGCTGAACGGGCGCTTTTTTGTCTGCTACCTTCTGTCGCCACTCTGTCACGAGCAACTTACCCGTATTGTAGGTCCGGTCCTGCACAAAGCCAATCTGAATCAGGCCCATATCGGCGGTGGCTCCCGTCAGAAAATAGGATAGTTGCGTTGTCGATGTGCTGAATGCTCCGTTTTGGTATCTCATTACGGCATTCCGGCGTGGGTCGTAAATGCGGGTTTCGCCCAACTTATTCGCCAGAATTACCATTTCCTGCGGAAAAGAAAAATGCGTAACCATATTGCCGTTACGCTGGTAAAATACCTCACCCCGAACCGTAACCAATTTTCCTTTTTGCACCTGTCGGGTCAATACAGTGGCCGACAGCCGCTCAATGGTTTGCGGAGCCGACAGAAAAGCGCACGAAATGCCAATCAGGAGTAAAAAGAGGCTATGTTTCATAAAGGTAGTCGTTAGAGGATAGGCGTTGGAGAAACAGGTAAAGCTTCTCCAACGCCTATCTTCTGACGACAGTCAACTTATAATTCCAGTGTTTTCAACACGTCGTTCATGTTCCGAACGGCATCAGCAGACTTGGCGAAAGCGGCCTGCTCTTCCTCGTTTAGTTTATAGTCGATAATGGCTTCCCAACCATTTTTTCCGATCACTACGGGTACGCCAAGGCAAATATCCGACTGGCCATACTCGCCATCGAGGGCTACGCAGCAAGGGAAAATATGCTTCTGATCACGCACGATGCTCTCTACCAGCTCAGCTACGGCTGCACCCGGCGCGTACCAGGCTGAAGTACCGATCAGCTTCGTCAGTGTAGCACCACCAACCATAGTGTCGGCTGCTACTTTTTTGAGCGTTTCTTCATCCAGGAACTGGCTCACGGGCACACCGTTGCGAGTCGCCAAACGAGTCAGCGGAATCATGGTTGTGTCGCCGTGGCCACCAATTACCGCTCCGTGAATATCGTTGGGAGGGCAATCGAGCGCTAATGAAAGATACGTTTTGAAGCGGGCTGAGTCAAGGATACCGCCCATACCGATAATTTTATTTTTAGCCAGGCCTGAAGTGGTCAGCGACAGGTAAGTCATTGTGTCCATTGGGTTCGACACAATGATAATAATCGCATCTGGTGAATGTTGCAGGATGCTATCGGTTACACCTTTTACGATTTTGGCGTTTGTACCAATCAGGTCTTCACGGGTCATACCTGGCTTACGGGGCAGACCCGATGTGATTACAACAACATCTGAACCAGCGGTTTTTGCGTAATCATTAGTAGAACCAGTTATTTTAGTATCGAAGCCACATAGCGTTGCCGTCTGAAACATATCGAGGGCTTTGCCTTCGCTAAGACCTTCTTTGATGTCAAGCAATACTACTTCCTGGGCAAGTTGACGGCGAGCGATGTTGTCGGCGCAGGTTGCTCCAACGGCACCAGCTCCTACTACGGTTATTTTCATACGGTTGTGATGGACTACAGTCCGGGTTTTGATGTTTCTGAAACCGGTGGCAAAGGTAAAGTTGGGAAGGTTGACAAACCAATTTTTGTACTCTTGGAGATGTCATCTTGTTTGAAAAGATGACATCTCTGGAACAAATTATGGTCCCAATCCCTCGATTTTGAAATAGATTGTCTGGTTTTTGTGTTATACTTCCTGATGACCAATGTGGTCCAAGTGCTTATCTAATTAAACAGCCATTCAGAATAGTATAGATGGAAAAAAGTAGTCTTTTGTCGCGTGTATTGAAATCGGTTTTTTTTCGGACTGCGGGCGGACGGGCCTATAAGACGGCAAAAAACAGCCGGAGCATTTTGAAGCTCATTCAGGATGCAATGGCAAAATCAGGTGGGCTTTCAGGAGCCAGCATTGCCGCCGTTCGGGGGCAACTGGGCTTATTGACGCGCTTGCTTAAAGCTTACGCGTCAGGCGAATACCGCGCTGTTCCTTGGAATACGCTGGTTCGGATGATCGCCGTACTGATTTATTTCGTGTCGCCAATCGATTTTATTCCTGATCTATTGCCGATTGTTGGGTTGACAGATGACATTGCCCTGCTTATGTGGCTTTTTGGTGCTGTTAAAGGCGACCTCGATAAGTTTGAGCAGTGGGAAAGCCAAAAGAGTGTTATCTCGATTGGCTAATTGAAGAGAGTTTTCTAACTTTGCATACATTCAAATCTAACAGATTATGACTTTCGCATCCATTTTAGGTTTCCTTGGAGGACTGGGCACAGGAGAAATGATCCTGATTTTCGCGGTGATCGTCCTGATGTTCGGCGCGAAAAAACTGCCCGAATTGGCACGTGGTTTAGGTAAAGGTATCCGTGAGTTTAAGGATGCTACGAAGGACGTTCGCGAGAATATCGAAGACGGCCTGAAAGAGACGAAGTAAATAAAAGTCGAAAGTATAAGGTCACAAGTCAAAGGTCGGCTAACGCGAGAGCATTGCTTATGCGTTAGCCGACTTCTGACCTGTGACTTTTGCCTTTTTGATGCTCGCTTACGATTTTTGACCTGTGACTTTTGACTACATTTTACCGTAACTTCTCCGCTATTCAAGCCGACCTTCGGGCCGGAACCATCACCTGTCGTCAGCTGGTAGACGAGTATCTGACTCGTATTCAGGCCAGCGAACATCTCAACGTCTTTACGGAGGTATATGCTGACGAAGCCCGTCAACGTGCCGACGAACTCGATAACCGTCGGGCAATTGGAGAGACTGTCGGGCGATTGGCCGGAATGGTTATCGGCCTGAAAGACGTGCTGAACTACACCGGCCATGGCGTTCGGGCAGGAAGCAGGATTCTGGACGGCTTCGTGGCTCAATTCACGGCAACTGCTGTTCAGCGACTGTTAAACGAAGATGCTATTGTGATTGGTCGACAAAATTGCGACGAATTTGCGATGGGTTCATCCAACGAAAACTCGGCGTTTGGGCCAGTGCGCAATGCCGCTGATACGAGTCGGGTTCCGGGCGGATCGAGCGGTGGCTCGGCTGTAGCGGTTCAGGCGGGGCTTTGTTTGGCCAGTATCGGCTCCGATACCGGTGGTTCAGTTCGGCAACCAGCTGCATTTTGTGGGGTAACGGGCCTCAAACCTACCTACGGGCGCGTGAGCCGCTGGGGGTTGATTGCCTATGCATCGTCGTTTGATTGCATTGGACCTATTGCTAATACTCCCGCCGATTGTGCTCTGTTGCTCGAAATTATGGCTGGTCCCGACGAGTTCGACAGCACGGTTTCGCAACAACCCGTTGACTCTTATAGCACAGCTACGCTCCCTGCTGATAAACCGTTACGTATTGCTTATCTCCGCGATGGGGTTGAGAGCGAAGGCGTAGATGTCAGCATTCGTGAGGCTACCCAACGTAAAATCGATGAGTTACGAGCGGCTGGCCACACGGTAGAACCGGTGAGTTTGTCGCTGCTTGAATCGCTGTTGCCAATCTACTATATTCTGACCACTGCCGAAGCCAGCTCTAACCTCTCGCGTTTCGATGGAGTGCGCTATGGCCACCGGACGGCGGATGCTACTGATCTGATTACACTCTATAAAAAGAGTCGTACGGAAGGGTTTGGTAAGGAAGTTAGGAAGCGAATTTTGCTGGGCACATTCGCGCTTAGTGCCAGCTATTACGACGCCTATTATACCAAAGCCCAACAGGTTCGACGGTTGATTCGGGAGGAAACCGAGCGGCTATTTACCCAGTATGACTTCCTGATGTCGCCAACAACGCCCAGTCCGGCATTCAAATTGGGCGAGAAAACAGAGGATCCGCTGCAAATGTACTTAGCCGACATTTTTACCGTTCAGGCTAATGTAGTGGGTTACCCCGCCATATCTATTCCCAACGGCACCGATTCTGAAGGACTACCCATTGGTCTGCAATTAATGGCTCCACCGTTTAAAGAAGGGGCATTAGTGGCATTGGCGCAAAATTTGTGTTAGTTTCGATGTTATCTATGTAGATGTGAAACTGCGTGGCAGTGAAAAAGAAATATAAACCAATTTGCAGCATGAAGAAGGCGAGCGTTGTGTTGATAAGCCTGCTTGGTTTGAGTTCAATTAGTGTTGTTGCTTCGCCTATGCAGGCCGACACGAGCCGCATCGACTCGGTGCAGGTTGAGGAATACATCAGTGCACCTACCGTGCCGGAAGCCTTGCTGCTTGAACGGCTACCAAAACTCGAAAAAACGATTCCGTTGCCCTATCACAAAACGGTGCATGGATTTGTAGATCACTTTCTGTTTCGTAAGCCAAGCTATACCCGCACCATGCTGGAGCGGATGTCGCTATTTTTTCCGCTGTACGAACGGATGCTGGCTAAATACAACCTCCCCGATGAACTGAAATACCTGTCTATTGTGGAGTCGGGCCTGAACCCACGAGCGGTGTCACATGCCGGGGCGGGAGGGCTATGGCAGTTTATGCCCGGCACCGGGCGTGATATGCGACTCTACCAGGACGACTACGTAGACGAGCGTATGGAGCCAGTGAAAGCCACTGAAGCCGCCTGTAAATACCTGCGCGACCTATTTAATATATTTCATGATTGGCCACTGGCGTTGGCGGCCTATAACTCGGGACCTGGTACGGTTAAGCGAGCTATGCGTCGTTCGGGTGGTGATTCCTTTTGGACGATTTACGATTTTCTGCCAAAGGAAACCCGGGCGTATGTACCACAATTCATTGCGTTTACCTACGTAATTAACTACGCCAATGATCACGGCATTTACCCCGAAACGCCAGAATACCCGATTCCGTTTGACACGATTCATGTAAATAGCTACTTCAATGTGATGACGTTTGCCAAACAAACGGGTATTCCCATTGGTGAAATGCACAAGCTGAATCCCCATGTCACAACGGGGATTTTACCAGCTTATACCCGCGATTTTATGCTTCGGGTCCCCAGCGACCAGTTTACATATTTCGAGAAACACCGCCAGGCCATTATCGATTCGGCCAGCCAGATGCCGGTTATCATGGACCACATCCTGATGGCTGATGCAGAAGGCGTTGATAACGCCGGATTAGGCCGGGTAGTCGATAACGACCGTTTTTCGCTGTCGCGCCTGAGCGCCGAACAACCCGCAACTCCAGCAGAAGGTACTCTGATTGCCTCGAATGCTCCTATTCCATCTGAAGAGCCCAAGCCCGATGATGTGGAAGAAGTGGTGCAGCAAAAGCCGAAGAAGGTTACCTATACAGTGAAAAAAGGAGAGGGACTATTCCGGGTTGCCGAGCGCTTCAACGTGGAGGTGTATGACCTGAAAAAGTGGAATAAACTCTCGTCCAATAACGTTTCGGTGGGTCAGAAACTGGTTATTCTGAAAGATGTTGGCGAAACCCAGGCCGAGGAGCTTGCTGAGCAGAAAACGCCCAAAGCCGAGAAACGGGCTAAAGCGATTGCGGCCCATAGACCCGTCCGAAACCGCTACCACCGGGTACAACCCGGCGATACCCTCTGGAACATCGCCCAACGCTACGACGGCCTATCGATTGAGCAGTTGAAAAAAGTGAACAGGATCAGGGGCAACGCACTGAAACCCGGTCAGAAGCTGATTGTCGGGTAGTGGTTCAACCCCTGTTGGCAGGTTTAACAAAACCTGCCCCAATCGTTCTGTATTAGTGTAAAAGCACCAAGGTAGTGCTGTCTACATTGACGCCAATTCACTTCTTTATCAGAATCGATTGGGGAGGATGGGCACGATAAAAGAGGAAGGGCCTACTCTGTTTCAGGTTTTCGGCTTCGCCTGTCAATCAATGAATTAAAGCTGGTAAAAAGGTTGGTTTTTGGGCCTGCGAATTGCTAGGCGAAAGTCGCATATGTATCTATAAAATCAATAGACTTAGCGCCGATTTCTGTTATCTGGTCAGTATTTAGTGAAAAGCTGAACCGCGTGGATGGAAAAAGTACCAAATTTTATATTAGGCATCCTTTCTATACAGTAAAGTTGGAAGGGGTAAGGTATCTGAATTACGGCACGTCGCAAGATCAAGGAGCACGATTTAAATAGTTTCTACAGGCTCTACCAAACTCACTAATACCTTAACACCAGTCAGGGCGGCATTTCCCGTTAATTCATCCAGTAGTGTTTCGTCTGTCAAGTCGTTGATGCTGACGCCCGCGTGGGCTTGGGCAATGTCGAGCTGGATGCCAGAGCGGTTGTGGCCGTATCCATGCGGCATAGACACCACGCCGGGCATCATATCTTCCGTTACTTCGGCGGGCAACTCCACGCTTCCCACCCGCGACTGAACCCGCACCGATTGACCGTTTGTGACGCCAAAGCGCTGTGCGTCGGCGGGGTTAATCTGTAAGGTGCAGCGATTACGACCTTTCACTAGGCGGTGCGCATTGTGCAACCACGAATTGTTGTCGCGGAGGTGTCGGCGGCTGATCAGGCTAAGGCTACCAGACGACTCAGCATCGGGATTAGAATTTGTGATTTGAGGACTTAGGGCTTCGAGCGCTTGCTGAGCACGGGCAAGATCGGTGAGGAATGGGGTTGTGGCTATGTCGATGCGGGCGTTGGCCGTGAGTAAGCGCTTGGGCAGTTGCGATTGCAAGGGCCCTAGATCAATGCCGTGCGGGTTATCGCGTAGGGTTTGCACCGATAAGTTTTGGGCTTTGTAGGGGCCATACCGCAAGGCCAGATCAATTTTTTGCTCCGGGTTTTGAGGGATACGGCCTTCCGGGGTTTGGCCTTCTGTTTGCGGGCTGCTTAGGGGCGCTTCGGAGTTCCAGGTATAGTTTTCGTTTTCCAGGTAGAGCCGGAGGTTCTCGTAAATCTCCCAATCGTATAACATACCGGCTGGTTTTGGTACCATCGGGTCGGAGTAGCGGGTCGTGTTGCGGATGGCTAAAGCGTGGAATGTCAGGTCGTAATGTGCCGTTTCAAGACCCGTTGCCGGAGGCAAAATATAGTCGGCATGGCAAGTGGTTTCGTTCC
The DNA here is from genome assembly GCF_028867935.1 of Flavobacterium sp. SUN052. GTDB lineage: Bacteria > Bacteroidota > Bacteroidia > Flavobacteriales > Flavobacteriaceae > Flavobacterium. The sequence goes on along the minus strand of NZ_JAPQNS010000015.1, from coordinate 28,412 downwards.
GGTAAATATCCACCGATACCATGAAATCGAGGGCCGAAAGGGCGGTGTCTAACTGCCCGCCATTGGGTGTCGACAGTACCGGGTTTCCGCAACTCGTTATTAACGCCCGGATGGGTTGTTCGCCTTCGGCGCGAGCGGGCGTCAGTATTTCTTCTGCTAAGCACGACACCGGTAATTCACTCATAAACTCAGGTCGCTGGCTTACCCGGCTTTGGTAACGGTTGTACTTTGTATAAACTTGTCGTTTGCCCAGAATATCAAAAGCTGGTGAGGTAAACATCATGCCACCAGGTTCGTCCATATGGCCAGTCAGGATGTTCAGTACGCTGATCAGCCATAATGATAAACTCCCAAACGACTGCACCGATACCCCTACGCGGCCATATAATGCGGCCCGTTCAGCCTTGGCAAAGTCGCGAGTAAGCTGGCGAATGGTATCAGCGGCAATACCCGTAACGTCGGCAACGCGCTCTGGGGTGAAATCCGCAACTACGGTGTTGAGCTTGTCTAGACCATCGATAACGGATTCGAGTCGTCCGGTGTAGACCAAGTTTTCTGCAAATAGTACCTGCGTCATGGCCAGCAACAGAAACACATCAGTACCGGGACGGATAAAATGGTGCGCATCAGCACGGAGGGCTGTTTCGGTGCGCCGTGGGTCAATCACTATTACGTTACCGCCCCGCTTCTGAATGGCTTTCAGGCGATTCGCTACGTCGGGCGCAGTCATAATGCTGCCGTTAGAAGCAATGGGGTTTCCACCCAGAATAAGCCAGAAATCAGTACGGTCAATATCAGGGATGGGCATCAGCAGGGGATGGCCGAACAATTGCCAGGCTGCAAAATGATGCGGGTATTGATCGACTGATGAAGCCGAAAAAACGGACCTTGTTCCCAATGCGCGTACGAAACCCGGTGCAGCCAGAAAGGTCCCAGAGTTATGCACCGATGGGTTACCACCGTAGAAACCAATCGCATTGGGGCCGCTTTCAGCACGGATAGCCCGAAGTCGGTCAGTCACTTCCCTGAATGCCTGTTCCCAGCCAACCTCCTGCCACGATATGGTTCCATCGGCGTTCACTACCCGTTTTTGGGGTCGGCGAAGGCGGTCTGGGTCTTCGTACACATCTTTTAAAGCCACCGCTTTCGGGCAAATATGGCCCCGGCTGAAGGGATCGGCTTTATCTCCCACAATGCTGATTACCTGCCCATCGATATGTTTGATTTCGAGGCCGCAAATGGCTTCACAGAGGTTACAAGCTCGGTAGTGGGTTTGGCCAATTTGGGTGGGTTCCATGCCGTTTGGAAAGATTTAGGTTTGTTGATACAGCAAGGTACGGTAAAGTGATATTATTTGCATCGTCAACTGACCGTATATGATAGCTTCGTCTTTCGCTCCTAAAGCAACCACCTTATCCACTGCTTCCCCATCGCTCGCTATTATGAACTGGTCGGGCGGTAAAGATTCTGCTTTGGCTTTGCACCGGATTCAACAACAGGGATTACACCAGGTGCAAACCTTGTTGACAACTATTAACGGCGCGTTTGGACGGGTGTCGATGCACGGAGTTCGGCAAGAACTGGTGCAAGCTCAGGCCAATGTGATGGGGATACCACTTGCTAGCCTACATTTGCCCGAACAAACAAGCATGGAAGACTATGCTAAGCAGATGGCTGACGCGTTAAATCCGTGGACTCAAGCTGGAGTTACTCACTCGATCTTCGGCGACATATTTCTGGAAGATCTGCGGCAATGGCGCGAAAACCAATTGGCTGCTGTAGGGCTGACGGGGGTATTTCCGCTTTGGAAAGATAATTCCCAGGCCTTGCTGGAGGAATTCTGGCAAAGCGGTTTCAAAACGGTGGTTGTTGCCGTGAACGGTCAAGTGCTCGACCAATCGTTTTGCGGACGGGTGCTGGATCGGCAGTTTGTTGCTGATCTACCTTCGACGGTTGATCCCTGCGGAGAGAACGGCGAGTTTCATACGTTTGTGGTTGAAGCGCCCTATTTCAGCCAGCCAATTGCCTACACCCAGGGCGAAACCGTGGAGCGAGTCTACCGGTTTACCGATGCAGCGGGCGAACAGCACACGTCGTCGTATTTTTTTACTGACTTGCTGCCCAATTTATGACCAACACAACACTGACGCCCGACACCTGTCCCCGTTGTAGGGGTATGTTTACGTGTCGGGCAAACACTATCCAACAATGTGACTGTGTGGGTTTAGCACTCAACCCTGCCGCGCTAACGTACATACGCGACTATACAGAACGGACGTTCGGAGCGTATGCCTGCCTGTGTGTTAAATGCCTGAATGAGCTAAAAACAGAAGCAAGCGTGGTTAACAAATAATTGTCTCTGCAACCCGTAATGAGTTATGTTTACAAGATGAGCTATACCCGCCTTTCATTTTGCAGTTTTGCTTTTATCTGCTGCCTCCTAAGCGTTGCTCAGCTTGTAAATGCTCAATCTGTCGATCGTTTCAAGCAACTTGGTACGCAACAACTGGTTGTGGTGAAGACCACTGACTTCGAGACTGATCAAGGGCAACTCAGCTATTACGAATTAGACCCGACAACGAATCGCTGGCAGCAAAAACTACCAGCATTTGCCGTTACAGTTGGGCGGAAAGGGCTGGCCTGGGGTGCGGGTCTGTACGAGTCGGCTGACCTACAAGGTCCCCGTAAGCACGAAGGTGACGGAAAATCACCAGCCGGTATTTTTCGGATTGGCACCGCCTTTGGGAGCCGACCCGCCCAAGCTGTTAGTGGGCTGAAGATGCCTTACATTCAGGCTAACAAGAACACGTTTTGTGTTGATGATATCAATTCTCCCCAGTACAACCAGCTTGTGAGTACCGACACACTCAAGGCAAACTGGAATTCGGCAGAGCGCATGCTGATTCCTGATTATGACTACGGATTTGTTGTGGAATATAATTACCCCAAAGCGCAACCTGGTGACGGTAGCTGCATTTTTATTCACCTCTGGCGCAATAGCCAGACGGGTACTGCTGGCTGCACCGCCATGAGTGAGGTTAATTTGCTTCAGCTGTTTCGTCTGCTCGATGTCAGCAAAAAGCCCCTTTTAGTGCAAATGCCAGCTAGCGAATATGAACAGCAGAAAAGGAAGTTCGACTTGCCCTGAACGGCCAGCCGAACTTCCTTCGTGCCTAATTTTCTTTGTCGCTTACTTTTTGCGATTAAGAAGCCAGTATAACCCTATCCCAGCCAACAAGCCCCAGCCAATGGTGCGGGCTACGTTATAAGAAGTAGGTTCGGGCATCCAGACAATGCCGTCTTCATTGGTAACGGCCGGTTCTTTTACGTACCGCCCTTCCGATGGAATGGACCGCTCCCGGAAATCACGTACCAACCGACTCAACTCAAGAGCAAGATCGAGTCCCCGGATCGACACGCCGTGACCAGTTCCGGCGGCCATTGGGTTGAGACCGGCCAGAATGTCAACCGAATGCTCCGCCTGTTCCCAATTGATGGTGAAATAGGCAGGAGGCCCCTGCACTTCCAGGGCTTGAGTTGCTACTGATGTTATCGCGTTTTGATTGGTTGTAATAAACGCATCGCCCGCAATCAGCGTCCGGTCAGAATCACGGAACAGCGAGATATGCCCGGGCGCATGACCGGGTGTATGAATAACCCGCCAGTCGGGAAGTTCAGGAATCCGACCATCATCAGCAATTGTTCGGATATTGCTGCTTACGTCGATGGGGCCAAGTGGAAATACCCACGATAGGTAGGACATAGCACCTCCGCCAATACCAGGGTCTGGTGGCGGGTAGCTCGACTTGCCGGTAATGTATGGCAACTCAAGTTTATGCGCGTATACCGGCACATCGCCCCATTCGTCAAGCAACGATTTGAGCGAACCAACATGGTCGCCGTGGCCGTGAGTTAGCACAATAGCCTGTGGCCGGGCGGTGGGGCCATATAGTTTCTCTGCTTCCTCGCGGATTGTACTAGCATAGCCGGGAAGTCCCGCATCGACCAGCACCCAGGGGTTTCCCTCGCCGGGCTCGCCTATAAAAAAGACATTGACAAACAGAGTTTTAATGCCAAACACATCATAAGTCACGTCGTAAGGCGTTGCCTCACGTGTGGTAGTTTGGGGTTGTTGCGTTTCCATAACGTTGACGTTTATAAAACCCCAACACCCTACTATTCACAAAGTTTGATTAAATTAACTAAAACGACCTATTTTGTAGACTATACAAGCTGAACTATGCGCCTATTTACTTACGTCTTTATTGGTACTTTACTAGCTATCCAGTCTCTTTCGGCACGACCAGATACGTTAAACAACTATAGAAATCTGGTTTTTGAGGGTGGTGGCGTTCGTGGAATTGCTTATGCTGGTGCGCTGGCTGCATTAGAAAAGCGGGGCACGTTGCAAAAAATTGAACGGGTAGGAGGAACCTCAGTGGGAGCGATAACGGCCATGCTGGTAGCTTTGAACTTCTCTGCCGACGAGATGAAAATGGTTTTGGACGAGCTTAATATTGGTCAGTTCAACGATGGACGGTGGTTTTTTATCGGCGGATTTACACGAATGAACCGGCAGTTCGGCTGGTATCGGGGTGAGCGATTCGAACGGTGGCTAGAAGAATTAATTGCCCAAAAAACTGGCAATGCCCGCTTAACATTTGCCCAACTGCACCAACTCCGTTTGGAACAGCCTCTTCGCGATCTATATGTGACCGGCACTAACCTCACCACTCAACGAACTGTTGTTTTTTCGTACGAACAAACTCCTGACATGGCGCTGGCCACAGCCGTTAGAATCAGTATGTCGGTGCCGTTGTATTTTGGTGCCGTTTTGTTGGATGAGCAGAACAATGTAGTGCATCACCCGAAAAAGAATCAGTTATATCAAGTGTTGGTGGATGGGGGTATTACAGCAAACTACCCGCTCGATCTATTTGACGTGGATGGTAAAGCCAACCCCCAAACGCTCGGCCTAAAACTTGAACGGCCGGAACAAATGCAACAATTTCAAACCAGTGTTGCTATTGCCCCGTACCGAATACAGTCATTAACCGACTATACATCAGCATTCTACAATTACATTATTGAGAATCTAAATCGACGTTGGCCAATGGCCGAGGAACAAGCCCGGACTATTTACATCAGCACTGAAGGAATTACACCCCGGGTCCGTCGCATGAGTAAAACTGATAAAACGATACTGTTTGAAAGCGGCCAACGGGCGGTAGCAGGGTTTGCCCGTTAGGTGTTTTCTAAGTAAACACCCGCTTTTCTCAAATGATCTGGTAAGGTTGCCACGTTGCAGAGCCAGGCATTTGGACGGAGCAAATCATCTTGCGCGCCAGGAGTTACGACTAGAAAGGGCGGGCTATTTAGATCCTGTAAAGCCACTGTATTCCCTTTACTTAATGTTGGATTGTTTGACAGTTTAATTTCAATGGCCAATTTGATCTGTCCCCCTTGCTCCAACACTAAATCTAATTCGGAACCTTGTTGAGTTCGATAAAAGTATGGTGTTGTATCCGGGCTAAGAACAGCGATAATCTGCTGAATCACATAGCCTTCCCAAGAGCCGCCAACTACAGGATGGCTCATTAGCGCGTCTTCGTCGTAGAGCCTCAGTAAATGATGAACCACACCCGAATCTCGCACATATACTTTGGGCGATTTAGTGAGCCTTTTTCCAACGTTGACAAAATAGGGTTGTAAACGGCGCACCAGAAATGCTTGCTCCAAAAAATCAATGTACCGTTGTACCGTCGATACAGCAATATCCAGTCCGTTGGCAATACTGGAATAGTTTACTAAGCCCCCCTGTTGATTGGCCAGCATGGTTAGTAACCGGCGAACCAGGTCGGGAGAAGCGGGCAGCCCTAAACGGGGCAAATCACGTTGTAAATAAGTGCCAACGAATGATTCAAACCACTCGCGGAGCCGCTTGGTGGACGGAGCTAAATAAGCATCAGGGTACCCCCCCCGCAGCCAATGAACGCGATAATCGGCAGGTTGGATTAGCTCCTCCAACAATAAAGGGTGCATCTCAATATAAACGACGCGCCCGGCAAGTGACTCCGACGTATTGCGCAACAAGTCGGGAGAGGCAGAACCAAGCAAAATAAATCGACCCGCAACTCTATGCTGGTCAATTAGGCCACGAAGCAGAGGAAACAAATCAGGAAGTTGCTGTACCTCGTCCAGTACAACGGTTTGTTCCTGCCGGGTGGTTAAATAGATTTCCCGATCAAGTTCGAGCCGGGCCAGTTGGGAAGGGATTTCCAGGTCCAGATAAATGGAGGCTTTCGGCAATTCGGCTAGTAACTTTTTAACCAGTGTCGTTTTGCCAACCTGTCGGGGGCCAACCAGCACTATAGCCGGGAAGTAGCCGATTAAATCAATCAGGTATTCCTCTATTAGCCGTTTAATCATTGAAATAATTCATGTATATTTATTATATCTCGCTAAATATACATGAATTATTGGTAAATCTTTTACGCCCGTTCTTCCCAAACCTTCGCCACGTTCAAAATCACTTCAGCGGCTTTTTCCATGTCCTGCACTGATACCCACTCTAGTCGGGAGTGGAAGGCGTGTTCGCCCGCGAAGATATTAGGGCAAGGAAGACCCATAAACGATAAGCGAGAGCCATCAGTGCCACCCCGGATGCTCCGGCGTTCGGGTGAGATGCCCGCTCGGCGAATAGCTTCCAGGGCGTTCTCAACCACGGCAGGATAATCGTCTAACACTTCTTTCATGTTGCGGTATTGTTCCGTTACGACCAATGTCCCTGTTGAATTTGGATACTGCTTTAAAACGTCGTTCAGCAACGTTTGGAGGTACTGCTCTTTCTCGTGCAAACCTGCCACGGCGAAGTCGCGGATAATAAAACTGAGCGTTGCCTGATCTTGGTTTCCATCTAGATGGCCGGGGTGAATAAAGCCTTCTTTCACCTCGGTTGTCTCGGGCGAAAGAGTGTCTTTGGGAAGAGCCGCCAGCAGATCGGCGGCAATTTTTAACGCGTTTTCCAGCTTGCCTTTTGCAAAGCCGGGGTGTGTGCTAACGCCCTGAATTGTAATTTTAACAGCGTCGGCTGAGAACGTTTCATCTTCCAGAGTTCCCCGCGACTCTCCATCAATGGTGTAGCCAAAATCGGCTCCCAACTTCTGAATATTTACTTTTTCGGTGCCACGTCCCACTTCTTCATCGGGCGTAAACAGCAATCGAATCTTTCCGTGAGGAATCTCCGGGTGGTTCACGAGATAATCAGTCGCCGTCATAATAGCGGCAAGACCCGCTTTATTGTCAGCTCCCAGTAGTGTGGTTCCACTGGCTGTGATGATGTCGTTGCCCAGTTGCCCGGCCAGATCAGGGTGGTCGGCCACACGAATGATTTGGGTGTTGTCGTCCGGTAAAACCAGGTCGCTACCATCGTAGTTAGCGTGGATGATTGGCTTTACGTTGGCTCCCGTCACGTCGGGAGAAGTGTCTACGTGCGAGCAAAAGCAGATAACCGGAATATTGGGCTTGGTTGAGTTGGCCGGGATGGTGGCATACACGTAGCCCCACTCGTCGAGTTCAGCATCGGCGATGCCCATGTCGAGGAGTTCCTGAACCAGCACCCGGCTGAGATCTTTCTGCTTTTCGGTGCTGGGGTTGGTGGGCGATTGTGGGTCCGATTGGGTATCAATCTGAACGTAGCGGATGAAGCGGTCGAGAATAGTCATGGTTTATTGGATTGGTTTACCGCAAAGGCGCAAAAGCTAGCGCAAAGAGCGCGAAGCTAGTTTGACATCTTGGCGCCTTCGCGTTAAATCGTTGCGTCTTTGCCGTCAAGAAGTTCAGCCAGATTGGCTGGCGAGTAATTGACGCTTTTGAGGGTTTTACGGTCGGCATCGCGGAAGACAAGGTATTTTCCGTCGGACTCGATGTAATGACAGGGCGTGCCTTTGGCCTGGTAATGAGTTACGGTTTCCTCAGCTTCGGCAACAGTTAAGCAGGCCTTACTCATATTGGAGCGTTGTACCTCATCAAATAGCGCCTTAAATTGATTGCCCAAACCAAATTCCAGCACTGCTCCCGACAGCACGTATTGGAGATCACAAAGTGCATCGGCTACGGCTACCAGATCACCCTCGGCAATGGCTTCACGAAATTCGTCTAATTCTTCGGCTAGTAATGAAACGCGTAACTGGCAACGATTTTCGGCCGGTATTTGGGGGGTGTCCAGCACGGGAGCATGAAATGTATGGTGGAACTCAGCCACCGCATTCAGGGAGTCGGGGGATTGCATAAGTAAAGTAGTCATGAGTAGCAAGTTAGGAAAACAATTCAACTATATTTGTCGTTGTTCTCCTGCAAACCTCGTTGAGCTATGAAAATCTACCTCTTTTTGATAGTTAGTATCACTACTTTTTGGCAAAGCACAAATGCTCAGACTAAAGTAATCGACATAGCCGATACGAGCAGATATGATTTGAAAATCAAGGTTTTAGATAGACAATATCCAGCTTTGGAGCGCCTGTTTTCGAGTCGCCCCCGAGAATTACAGGATGTAAAAAACAAGATTCAAAAGCAGTTTCAGACATTTTACAAACAGAGTGATTTGGGAAAACACAAAGTGGGGTTTCTACTACGGGAATATGTTGAACCAACCGGCCAGGCCGCTTATGTACTGGTAGGATGGCTCGGTGAATCACCGGATTCGACCAGGCAGGCTGTGCTTCGGTTGTTAGACAGTTTTTACAACACCAAAAAGGAAGCAGTGACGGCCAACGTTCGATTCCGGAACATTTACTCCTACTTTGGAGGTGCCACCGAAAAACGGTCAGTACGCTCGAAACCCGGTTCCATCAGCACGCTTGAAGCCGCTCAGAAAACAGCCCGACCAGATACCGTCAAGATTTTGTATTTCAATCAGCTGGACTTGAAATCAGTGCCCGAAGTGGTCTATCGGTTTCCCAATCTGGTTGAGCTCGATTTGTCTAAAAACAGTATTAAAACCCTGCCCGCCCGCCTGACTGCCGACCTGCCAAAACTTGAACGACTCAGTTTGCTCTATAACATTCTGACCAACGACAGCGTGTTTTTCGCATCGAACAAACACCTCAAAGCCTTGAATATTCAGGGAAACGAACTGACGGTACTACCGGCAAGTGTCCGCCAAAACCGGCGGCTCGAAAGTTTGTGGTTAGGGAACAACACCCTGAAAACTGCTGATTTTCGGGGGCTGCGCCGGTTAACCGATCTCAATATCTACAATGCTGAACTGGCCGCCTGCCCACCTTCGGTGGTTAAACTACGACGGCTTAAAGTACTCGATTTGTACTACAACAACATTACGGAGTTACCCGCCCGCCTGAGTCGGCTCCGACGATTGGAGCAGTTAGCAATTTCTCACAACAAACTGAAACAGTTGCCTGAGCAATTGGCAAAGCTCAAGCGGTTACAGGTTTTATATGCCCACCACAATGAAATTGGCACCCTGCCCGACCGCTTCGATCGATTCCGAAGCCTACGTTTACTTGATCTTGGCTACAACTTTTTCAGCACCACACCGCTTGTGCTCGATCGGCTCGTAACGCTTGAAGAACTCGATCTCAACAGTAACAATTTACAGGAGTTGTCGCCGGGTTTGCTAAACCTGAGCAACCTCAAAAAGCTATACCTCCGCAACAACCCGATTACTGCCGGGCAAGGCCGCGTGGGATCATTTACCCAAACGATTCAGCAACTGGAAGCCCGAAAAACAGAGGTGTTCCACTAAGGGTTGGGTAATCGGGGTAACTAGGCAATTGGGTAATTACCCAATTACCGATATTGCTTAACCAGTTCTTCGGCGCAACGTTCGCCATCCATAGCTGCCGACACAATGCCCCCAGCGTAGCCAGCGCCTTCGCCACAGGGAAACAGGCGCCTGGTTTCTACGTGTTCGCAGGTTTGGCGGTCACGGGGAATGCGCACGGGTGAAGAGGTTCGGCTTTCGATGCCGATCAATTGTCCCTCGTTGGAAAGGTATCCGTTCATTTTGCGGCCAAAATCGCGAAGACCTGCCCGCAGTGGTTGGGCAATGTGGGCAGGCAGCACATCGTCCATATTGGCGGAAAGCAAACCGGGTTGGTAAGACGTTGGCAACAAGTTAGGAGAAAGCTTGCCATTCACAAAGTCGGCTACGCGCTGGGCAGGAGCTGTTTGTGACAGAGTCGGGTTGCCCGCGCTCGCCATCAGACAAGCCCGTTGCTCAACCGCCTGTTGCAGGGCCAACCCAGCCAGTGGCCCATGAACGGCGTAAGGGGCTAAATCTGCATCGGTGATAGCCACCACCACACCCGAATTGGCATATTTAGAATCCCGACGTGAAGGCGACATACCGTTCACAACCAACTCACCAGGAGCGGTGGCAGAGGGTACAATGAACCCGCCGGGACACATACAAAAAGAGAAAACGCCCCGTTCAACACCCCCAAACTTGGTTTGTGTGACCAAGCTGTAGGATGCTGCCGGTAAGTAATCGCCACGGCCGGCCGTTTTGGATGGTAGGTGGTATTGCAGGTTATCAATAAGAGACTGTTGATGCTCGATCCGAACGCCCATTGCAAATGGTTTGGCTTCGATCAGGATATCACGACGGTGCAGCAGGTGAAATATATCGCGGGCCGAGTGGCCAGTTGCCAGAATAACCCCCAGACCAATAAACTCACGACCATCTTGAGTCACTACACCCCGCATTTCATCCTCGTTTAAAATCAGATCGACCACTTTCGTGTCGAAATGTACTTTACCGCCTGCCTCCAAAATGCTTTGGCGAAGAGCCACTACCACGTCTGGCAATTTGTTAGTACCAATGTGCGGGTGAGCATCCACCAGAATCTGGTCCGTTGCCCCGTGAGCAACCAGTATTTCCAGAATCCGGCGTACATCGCCCCGCTTGGTAGAGCGGGTATACAGTTTTCCATCTGAATACGTACCGGCACCGCCCTCCCCAAAACAATAATTCGATTCAGGGTTCACAATATGATCTTTGTTGATAGCAGCCAAGTCGCGACGGCGGGCGCGAACGTCACTGCCTCGCTCCAGCACAATGGGTTTGATACCTAACTCGATCAATCGTAGGGCAGCAAACAGACCGGCTGGCCCTGCGCCTACCACAATGGCCTGCGGGGCATGGCTCACGTCGGGATACTGCAAACCGTTGTTGATGAGTGGAGTCGGCTCCTCTTTTACGAACACGTCCGCGTCAACATGAACCCGTACCTGTCGGCCGCGAGCGTCGATAGACTGGCGTTTTTTTCGAACAATATTATCGGGAGTATCGAAAAGACGAAGGGATTGGAGCGCTTCGGCGCGAAAAGACGCGTCGTCGAACGCCTGCTCAGGCGTGAGCGAAAGCGATATGGAATGAATCATGTAAATTGTGGCCGGTGTTTATCCGGCAATTATTAATTGGCAGAAGGCAGTAGCAGTGGGCAATATCGAAAAACTGTCCACTGCTACTGCCTTCTGCTACTCTTTTTTATCCGCCAAACGCGGAGTAATGCTTCTCTAACAAGGCCTCGTATTTCTTAGCCAGCACATCTTGTTTGGCTTCTTTACACGCTTCTACAATTGAATTCAGACTGTAAAGATCGGAGTTGACATCTCCAAATGAACGTCCCGATGTCTTGGTATAGTTCAAATTCTGATCAATGCGGGTTACCATTGTGTCGGCAATTTGCAGCGCCTTTTTAGTATCACCCACGCTGAAATAGAACCGTACAAAATTTCCGCAGATCTGGTCAAACGGAATCGTGTTATCAGGAATCACGCTCAACGAATAGTCCAGCACTTTTTTGGCTTCAGCTTTTTTGCCTTCGCGGATAAGTTGATCGGCTAGTCGGAAGAATGCTATTCGCGCCGTCAGTACGGGGGAGCCTTTGTACGTCTCGTCGTAATACGAATTCGGGTTGTTCATCTCCCGCCAGAACGACCGTGTTAACAGGTTGCGCTCGGCAATTTCAGTATTTACGTAGCCATCCGAAGCGCCATCAACCCGAACGGGCATCAACCGATAGGCATATCCTTCTACCTGCATGTGGTCCTTGAGGTTCAGATAATTATCCGATGCCAGAGTAGACGAGAAATAGATAGGACGCTGCCAGTTGTTGGTCGCGATCATGTCGAGCATGATCAGATCCGGCTTATACAGGTCACGCTTACCGATTGTCCATTGGAGGGTGTCGCCAACCAGCGGACGAAGCAGCGGTGGTACAAAGTTAGCCTTGTCGATAGCCGCTTTATCGAGTGGCAAAAACAGCACCGACGAAGGTAGCACACTTGTCATTTCACCTGTGGTAAGCGGTACCCGAACGGCTGGACTACCCTGTTTTACCAGGCTGATGTATTGTTTGAGGTCGATGCCATTTTTGACTGCTCCCATTTCGTAAAATGGAATGATGTCGTTTTCGCCCTTGTTAAACTGGTCAAAATCGAGCGAAATGGGCAGCGGGTCCGACTCATACGTCTTACGCTTCATCTGCTGAATGTACCATTCGGTACCCAGCAAGCTCAGATTACAAACCCGCACATCGCGCCGGAACCCTTCCACTTCCTGAACATACCAAAGCGGGAATGTGTCGTTATCACCGCCAGCAAACAAAATGGCATTTGGCGCGCAGGAGTTGAGAAGGTTTTTGGCAAAATCAACCGAGTGGTACCGGTTCGAGCGGTCGTGGTTGTCCCAGCTTTTTATGCCCATCATCAACGGAACCAGCAGTGCCAGGCCGACAATCAGGCCGTTGCGCGTCATATCGTTTTTCAGGTACTGACGGGTCCCTTCAGCCAAAGCCATAACGCCCAAACCGATCCAGATCGCAAAGAAGTAGAACGAAGCCACGTAAATATAATCGCGTTCGCGGGGCTCAGAGGGCGGGGAGTTCAGGAACACCTGCAACGCAATCCCCGTGAACAGGAACAGGAAGCCAACCACCAGCAAATCGCGCTGTCGGCGGAAATACATAAACATAATGCCGAACAGACCCAGTAAAAACGGCAGCATGTAGAAGTTATCGCGAGCCTTGTTGGTTTTCAGCAAGTCGGGCGCACCCGCATCTGTCGACCAGGGGAGCAGATAACCGGCACCTTCTTCGTCGGATTCGCGGCCGGAGAAATTCCACATCAGGTAGCGCCAGTACATGTGCCCTAGCTGATGACTGAAAAAGTACGAAATATTATCACCAAATGTAGGCTTCTGACCTTCGGCGAGGCCCAACATCTGCCGGTAGAGCTGCGGGTGGTTTTGCTGACTGCTATATACCCGTGGGAACAACATTTCGTCGCCCTGCTCATATACATACTTGGGCGAGTTGCCGTATTCAACGTACTTTTTGCCTTCTTTTTTGAAGAGCGGATCGCCGGGCTTCTGATCTACCGGGCGGGCCGTAAACACCGGACCAAACAGCAACGAGCGGCTTCCATACTGCTCCCGCTTCAGATAAGAAATGAAGTTCAGGGCGTCGCTAGGATCGTTTTCGTTGATGGGCGGGTTGAAATCAGACCGCACCAGCACCTGGATATAGGAGATGTAACCAACCAACACAAACGACAAGGCCAGCAGACCCGTGTTGATATAAACCCGTTGCTTCTTGTTCGACCAGAAAAGTGCGTAGATCAGGATAGCAAAAAAGATCACGGCAAACACCGTCATACCGCTGCTGAAGGGCATGCCGAGCGTGTTCACAAAGAACTTTTCGAGTACGAAAGCTGCACTGGGTAAGCCCGGAATAATACCGGCGTTGATGATGCCTAAAATGGCTAAGCCAACAAAAAAGGCAATGGCAGCCCCCCGGAAGTTCGGTTTCGCGGCTTTCTTGTAATAGTAAATAAGTGCCAGCGCGGGTAGGGTCGTGAGGTTCAGCAAGTGAACGCCAATCGACAGGCCGATCAGATAGGCAATAAAAATCAGCCAGCGGTTAGCAGCGGCTTCGTCTTCAATGCGTTCCCAACGGAAAGCCGCCCACACTACAATGGCCGTAAAAAACGACGACATCCCGTACACTTCGGCTTCAACGGCCGAGAACCAGTACGTATCGGAGAATGTATAAACCAGGGCACCAACTACTGCCGAGCCAACTACAATCAGCGAGTCGGCAGGGGTGTACTCGGCTTCTTTTTTGCCGAGCAGTTTTTGGGCGAACATGGAGATTGTCCAGCACAAAAACAGAATGCCAAAAGCCGATGCCAGTACCGACACCATATTCACCCAGAAAGCTACCCGGGTAACGTCGCCCCCGGCCAACAGGGAGAAAACGCGGCCAATGAGCAAAAAGAAGGGTGCCCCCGGTGGGTGTGGAACCTGAAGTTTGTAGGCACAGGCAATAAATTCACCGCAATCCCAGAAACTGGCGGTGCGTTCCACAGTAAGGCTGTAAGTCAGTAACGCGATGGCGAAGGTGACCCAACCCGCAATGGTATTCAAGCGTCGGAATGACTGCATAAAATTGGATATTGGATGCTGGACGTTAGATGCTGGACGAAATTCAGCGCTCAGCAATGCCAAAATTACTAAAATTAAACCCGGCAGTCGGATACGAGCCTGTTAAAAATCGTTAAGCCTATGTCTCCCAACGCGCTCATTACACATATCGCAACGCTTCAGACTACGCAAAGCGGGCCATTTAGTGCTGGTTTGTTTCCATCTTATCGGATTCAACCACAGTGGTTTGGCTACCAGCGGGCCGATAATAACGTATTTCTGACGGCATGTACCTTGTTTACGTTGCAGGGTATCCGAGATAAGGTCTCTCCCGAAAACCAGCAGTTGATTGATCAGATAGCACTCCGGGCTGCTGAAGCGTATTCGCTGTTTCAAAACAAAGACGGGCTGGATACCTACAACTTCTGGCCCACGCGCCCCTCGCATCATTTCCCCAATGGTCACGTTCTGCACCGGTTCGATCATTTTCGGATTCCCGATGATATTGATGATACCGCATTGGTTTTTCTGACCAGACCGCCCAGTTCCGAAACGCTTTTGTGGCTCAAAGATAAATTGGCGCAACACGCCAATCGCGCCCAGCTGAATATCCGCAATACTTTCCCAGAGTACCGGCAACTGCGAGCATATTCGACCTGGTTCGGGAAAAGCATGCCCATCGACTTCGATGCCTGTGCGTTGAGTAATATGCTGTTCCTAGTTTTTCGGTATAATCTGCCCCGAAACCAGCATGACACCGACAGTCTGACGTTCTTAGCCGATATTATAAGGTCGGGTCGGTGTGTGAGCCACCCCTTTCGCTGTTCCCCGCACTACGCCCGAACGCCCCTGATTTTGTATCACCTTGTCCGTCTGCTGGCTGCTTTCGAACCGCCCGAACTTGTGGCAGTACAACCCCAACTGCTAGCCAATACCCAGGCCCAACTGGCTCTCGCCACACATCCGATGGATCGGGTGATTCTGTCAACAACTTTGCTTCGGCTTGGTGAAAATCCGCCAAAACTCGACTTGACTGGCGTTGAACAATCCTTCCCAACGTTCCATTTTTTTATTGCCGGCATGCTTACGGCTTACGAACACCCATTACTGAACCGATTGGCTACCAGCTCGTTTGTGCAAATGCGGTGGAGGTGTGAGGCTCATTGCCTTGCGCTGGTGGCAGAATATGGAGTGGAAGCCGGGAATAAGGAATCCGTTTGACAGAGGTAGCGAGGCAGTGAGCCTGAGCGTGGCTCAGTTTCTGGAACAAGGAAGACGGAAATTCGTTTTTATTGATTCAGCAATTGTCGGGTTTCCGGCCAAATCGCTTTCATTTTATCCCATTACTACGGTTATGAGCAGTGCTTTTTTAAAGAACGAAACCGCCGATGCTCCCGTGATGATTCCGGCTCGTCCACCGTTGCCGCCAGGAATGGCCAACTACGTGACGCCCCGTGGCTTGGCTCTGCTTCGTGCCGAATTGGCAACGCTGGAAGCCGAACACGCCCACGTTCAGAACGATTATCCCGATGAAACAGAGCGTACCCGCCAGTTGGCTCTTCTTAACGGTAAGATAGCTGCGCTCAATAGCCGTATTGCTAGTGCTAAGGTTATTCACCCAAACGACCATTCCGACGATAATGCAGTACGTTTTGGGGCCACCGTAACCCTGAAACCCCGGCCGGGAAAAACCACCCCACCTGAACGCCAGCTGACTATTGTTGGTGTCGATGAGGCTGACGCTACACATGGCCTTATTGCCTTCACGGCACCCATTGCTCACGCTATGCAGGGCAAAAAGGTGGGCGATCAGGTTGTGGTCAGAACGATGAAAGGCGACGATGTGCTGGTCGTAGCCTCGATTGAGTATAGTATATTTGCTTCATGACAAACCAAACTCCTACTCCTATTCGCGTGCTCGTTGTCGGCTGTGGCAATATGGGCGCTTCTCATGCCCAGTCTTATCAGACACTCGACGGGTTTGCCATTTGCGGCATCGTGTCGACGGGCAAAAGCAAGTATGTTCTCAACGAAAAACTGGGTGGTGGTTATCCCCTTTTCGACG
Source organism: Flavobacterium sp. SUN052 (assembly GCF_028867935.1). Lineage (GTDB taxonomy): Bacteria > Bacteroidota > Bacteroidia > Flavobacteriales > Flavobacteriaceae > Flavobacterium. The sequence goes on along the minus strand of NZ_JAPQNS010000015.1, from coordinate 11,901 downwards.
ATTACGCCACAGCGCTTCAGGAAACTAAACCCGATGCCGTCTGTATCTCCACTTACCCCGACACCCACGAGTCGTTTGCCATAATGGCTCTGGAAGCCGGGTGTCACGTATTCATTGAGAAACCCCTTGCTGACACTGTTGAAGGTGCCGAGCGGGTAGTGACTGCCGCCCAGAAAGCAGATAAAAAAGTGGTAGTAGGGTATATTTTGCGGGTGCATCCGTCGTGGGAGCGGTTCGTTACGGAAGCTCAGCAGTTGGGAAAACCACTGGTGATGAGGATGAACCTGAACCAGCAAAGCCACGGTCAAATGTGGACCGTTCACCGGAACCTGATGAAATCGCTCAGCCCGATTGTCGATTGCGGGGTGCATTATATTGATGTGATGTGCCAGATGACGCGCTCAAAACCCGTTTGGGTTAGCGCCATCGGTGCCCGAATGACCAACGAGATCCCCGCTGATAATTACAATTACGGACAGCTACAAATTCGGTTCGAAGATGGGTCGGTGGGTTGGTATGAGGCTGGTTGGGGACCCATGATGAGCGAAACGGCCTTCTTCGTGAAAGATGTGATCGGGCCAAAAGGTTGCGTGTCAATTGTGGCCAAGAATGCGGGCAATACCGGGCAATCCGACAATGTAGATGCTCACACCAAAACGGAGTCTCTCCGGGTTCACCGCGCTGACCTCAATGCCAACGACGAGTTTACCCACCCCGACACCTGGATCGATATGCACGACGAACCTGATCACCAGGAACTCTGCAATCGCGAGCAACGCTACTTTCTTAACGCTATCCAAACCGATCTCGATCTTACCGACCACCTAGCCGATGCGGTCAATTCGCTCCGTATTGCTTTTGCCTGCGATGAGAGCGTCAGGACGGGTGAGGTAGTACGGTTGTAAGTCTATTAGTCGCGTATCCTCTGCAACTCATCCAACAAATAGTCCAGCCCATTTAACCGGATTTCGTAAAGGGTTTGGAGCAACATACCTAGTTTACCGGGCGGAAATCCCTTCTTCGCGAACCACTCCAGATAATATACTGGCAGCTCGCGAAGAAGCCGCCCTTTGTATTTGCCAAACGGCATCGGATACCGTACTAACTCAAGGAGTAGTTCGGGATTTCCTGGTGGCAGGTGTTCTGACATGGTAGTGAAGCTGATGTAGTTATGAAAAAAGGCTATAATTTATATACTTTAATTGATTGATTTCAGGAAATAGGCAAGAATTTGTATTTTATCACAAGCATATAATAGACAAAGGCAATCAATAGTACCGTTTAGGAAATAAGCGCTGACCTTTATACCAATTTTTTGTAACTCGAAAATCTACACGAGTTTTTACCGTTTTCCATAAAACGTATTATCATTTCCCATGCCGTCAGTGCTTAAAATCTCCGCATTCATTGCTACTAGTCTGGATGGTTTCATTGCCCGACCCGATGGTAACATCGACTGGTTAACTGATCCTTCCTACGAAATTCCCAAGCAGGATTTTGGTTATCAAAAATTTATGGATTCGGTAGATGTACTGGTTATGGGGCGTCATACCTTCGAAAAAGTGGTGAGCTTCGAAGAGTGGCCTTATGGAGAAAAGCCAGTTATGGTGTTGACTCATAATCAAGTGCTAATTCCAGATGAATTATCAGGAAGGATTGAGATTCTGTCAGGCACTTCCACCGATGTTGTTGGCAATTTAAGCAAACGCGGTTTCCGACACGTGTATCTCGATGGTGGCAAAACCATTCAGGGTTTTTTGCGCGATAATCTTGTGGACGAATTGACCATTACTCGCATCCCGATATTGCTTGGCGAGGGCCTGCCTCTGTTTGGTGAAATGAACCACGACATACGGCTTGAGCACGTTAGAACGACTGGGTATCCGAATGGCTTTGTGCAGAGTATCTACCGAGTTACTACTTCCCAAGTTGAATTTTCTACACTAGCCCATGCTTGAGGAGTGTGTAACATAATTTTGAAACGTGGTGAGTACACATTGATAATCAGTAATTTATGCTATGGATTGGATAATTTTCCCAATCCTATTTCAGTAGTTCTTGCATTTTCCTGAACTTTGACGCATAATCACCAACCTACGTTCTGTTATGATCACTGATTCGCCCGTTGCGGATGCATCTAACAATCAGTCGGTAAGTGGTGGCCCCGTTCAGTCGGCCATTACCTACGAAAAAATCCCAACCCATATCTATGCTGATGCCAAAGCGGCTTCGCGGGCTGTTGCTCACGAAATAGCCGATCTGATCAGGCAGCGGCAGGGCGAAGGGAAGCCCTGCATTCTTGGACTAGCCACTGGCTCGTCGCCCAAAACGGTTTACGCCGAACTCGTGCGGCTGCACCGCGAAGAAGGGCTAAGCTTTCGCAATGTGGTATCGTTCAACCTGGACGAGTACTACCCGATGGAACCCGATTCGCTACAGAGCTACTGGCGGTTCATGCGGGAGCAGTTGTTCGATCACGTGGATATTCCTACCGAGAACTATCATATTCCTGATGGCACAATTCGCTACGATAAAGTAGCCGAGTTTGTGAAGCACTACGAAGACATGATTGCCGAAGCGGGCGGGCTGGATTTTCAGTTGCTGGGTATTGGTGGAAATGGCCACATTGGTTTCAACGAGCCGGGTTCACTGATTAATTCGCACACTCGTTTGATGATGCTTGACCACTCGACGCGGGCGGCTGCATCGAGCGATTTTGGCGGACTACCACGCACGCCCCGTAAAGCAATTACCATGGGTGTAGCCAGTATTCTGGCCGCCAAGCGTGTGGTACTGCTAGCCTGGGGTGAACGTAAAGCCCCGGTACTGCGGGGAGCTGTTGAAGGAACCGTGACCGAAACCAACCCGGCTTCGTACCTGCAAACGCACCCCAACGTGTTGTTCGTGATCGACGAAGCAGCAGCCTCCGAACTGACCCGGATGAAATCACCCTGGCTGGTCGATACGGTTGTGTGGGATAACAAGATGATTAAGAAGGCGGTCACTCATTTGTCGCTGACACTGGGTAAACCGATTCTGAAACTGACCGACCGCGATTACAACGACAATGGTATGAGTGACCTGCTGGCGCAATACGGGCAGGCTTACGATATTAACATCGACGTTTTCAACCAACTCCAGCATACCATTACGGGATGGCCGGGCGGCAAACCCAACGCTGATGACACTAACCGGCCAGAACGAGCACTACCTACGCACAAACGTTGTCTTATTTTCAGCCCCCACCCCGACGATGATATCATCTCGATGGGCGGTACATTCCAGCGTCTGCACGATCAAGGGCACGAAGTTCACGTAGGCTATCAGACATCCGGTAACATTGCCGTAGCCGACGATGAAGCACTCCGTTTTGCCGATTATGTAGTTGATTTTAACCATCATTTTGGTATTAAGAGCCCCGAAGCCACCCGCATATTTCAGGAGGCAGCAACTTATCTCCGTGCCAAAAAAGATAGTGAGATGGACATTGATGAAGTGCGTTATGTGAAAGGGCTTATTCGGATGGGCGAGGCCAAATCGACCTGCCGGTTCGTGGGTGTGCCTGTGGAGAACGCCCACTTCCTGAATATGCCGTTTTATGAAACGGGCAAAGTGGAGAAAAAACCATTGGGTGAAGCCGATGTGAAAGTAGTGATGGACTTGATCGAGAAAATTAAGCCCCATCAGATCTACGCAGCTGGCGACCTCGCCGATCCACACGGTACACACAAGGTTTGTCTGGACGCTATTATGGAGGCCGTCCGGCGGCTTGCCCACAAAAACTTCATGAAAGATTGCTGGGTGTGGCTCTACCGGGGTGCCTGGGCAGAATGGGATGTGAGCGAAATCGAAATGGCCGTGCCGATGTCGCCCGATCAGGTGATGAAGAAGCGGTTAGGTATTTTCAAACACCAGTCGCAAAAAGACGGCGTTGTGTATCAGGGAACCGATTCGCGGGAGTTCTGGCAACGTGCCGAAGAGCGCAACCGCACTACCGCCGGTATCTATAACCGACTGGGTTTGGCTGAATACGAAGCTATGGAAGCGTTTGTGCGCTGGAAGTTCTAATATGTTTTTCGTCGCCTAGCGACCAAAAGTTTATAGAAAGAAGTTGGTTAATTAGCTACAACGTCGCTTAGCGACCTAACAAATTAGCTGAGGTTAGGTCGCTAAGCGACGAGCTGGTACCTTCTGTGATTTATTCTATAAACCTTAGGTCGCTAGGCGACGTCTTTTTATCATGCTCTCAAACGACATTCTTTCCGTTGAATTCCGCCCGCAGGGCGCGGAGTTGACTTCAATTCTTCATAAACCCACGAGTACCGAACATTTGTGGCAGGGCGACCCGGCCGTATGGGGTTGGCATGCGCCCAACCTGTTTCCGGTGGTGGGTGGTTGCCTGAACAACCAGATTCTGGTCGATGGGGTGGCCTATCCGATGGGACGCCACGGGTTCGCCCGGCAATCGACGTTCGAACTGGTTGAGCAAACCGAAACGCACGCTCGTTTTGTGCTGACTGAGTCCGAAGAAACCCTCAAGTCATACCCATACCGGTTTGAATTCGCTATTGAGTATACGTTGGAAGGCAACACATTATCAGTCACTTACCGTGTTCGTAACACCGACGATAAACCCATTTTCTTTTCAGTGGGGGCTCATCCGGCGTTTAACGTGCCGTTTGGAGAAGGGGAAGCCTACGAAGATTACTGGCTCGAATTTGAGCATGATGAACCCCTGACAACCCATTTACTCTCCAAAGATGGCTACTTCACGGGCGAAACACAGCCTATTGCCCTGCAAGGCAACCGGTTACCATTGACCAAACATCTGTTCGATCAGGATGCACTTGTCATCAAGGAATTTCAGTCGCGAAGAGTAAGTATCCGAAGCAAAAACCATGATCGGGCGCTTACGGTATCCTTCAACGATTTCCCGTATTTGGGTCTGTGGGCAAAACCGGGCGCGCCATTTGTATGTATAGAGCCCTGGCTCGGTTGTGCGGATTCGGTGGGGGAACCTGTCGAACTTTCGCAGCGCGAAGCTATTCAGCAGGTTCCCGTTGGCGGCAGTTTCGAGGCTACATTCTCAATCGCAAGCTATTCATAACCACCGAAACGGAACTGAGAGCCATAGCGGCCCCGGCCATCATTGGATTTAACAGGAATCCGAAGGCAGGATAAAGAACTCCGGCCGCAATCGGAATACCAATGAGATTATAGACAAAGGCCCAAAACAGGTTCTGGTGAATGATACGCACTGTTCTTTTGGACAACTGTAACGCATTGGGAACGCTGGCAAGGTCTGAGGTCAGCAATGTCATCTTAGCAACATCCATAGCAATGTCGGAGCCTTTGCCCATTGCCATACTGACATCGGCTTGAGCCAGTGCCTGCGCATCGTTGATACCATCACCAACCATCGCCACTATTTTCCCTTTAGCCTGTAAGCGTTTTATGTACTCCGCTTTATCCGTGGGCAGTGCTTCGGCCAAAAACTGCTTGATGCCAACCGAATCGGCCACCGTTTTGGCCGTTCCGGGGTTATCGCCCGTGAGCAGATGAACCTCAATACCACGCTCCTGTAGAGTTTTTATAGCTGACGCTGAACTTGATTTGATCGGATCAGCGATAGACAGAGTAGCCAGAAGCTGGTGCTCGTCGGCGAAGTAAATGATGGTGCGGGCTGCTGAGATGACATCTCGTTTGGGAGATGACATCTCTTTACTTGCCTCTAAACCAAAAGAGATAACATCTCCCAAACGAGATGTCATCTCTTTTAGTAACCGCTCATTTCCCACAAAATAGGTCTGACCATCAGCTTTACCCATTACCCCCCGCCCAGTCAAGCTCTCAAACGAATCAAGCGTGAGCGGTTTAGTATCAACTTTCAGGTATTTCACCACAGCCTCGGCCAGCGGGTGTTCCGACTGAGATTCGAGGGAAAGCAATATCTGACGTAAACGGTCCTGATTCGAACTGCCTGTTGCCCATGTAAAATCCGTCACGACGGGTTGTCCCTGGGTGATAGTGCCAGTTTTATCAAGAACTACGGCGTTCACGCGCTGCCCCAATTCAAGGCTCTCAGCATCTTTGATGAGGATGTTGTTCTCGGCTCCTTTACCAATGCCAACCATAATGGCAGTTGGGGTAGCCAGGCCCAATGCACAGGGACAGGCAATTACCAGCACCGTAACAGATGTCAGCAATGCCTGAGCAAAAGCGTTTCCGCCCGGCGCGTGTGTGTCACCTACTAACAACCAGATCACAAAAGTTAGTACCGCAATGCCTATGACTACGGGTACAAAAACGCCTGCTATTTTGTCTACTAACTTCTGCACGGGTGCCTTGCTGCCCTGAGCTTCCTGCACCATCCTGACAATGTGCGCCAGCATCGTATCGTTGCCCACTTTCGCGGCTCGCATTCTGAAGCTCCCTTTCTGATTGATTGTACCAGCAAAAAGGGATGAACCCGCCGTTTTCTCAACAGGTACCGGCTCGCCTGAAAGCATGCTTTCGTCGACATACGACTGACCAGATTCAACAGGACCATCTACCGGAATTTGTTCGCCCGGCCGGACGCTTAGTAAGTCGCCGACTCTCACTTCAGCAAGTGTGGCCTCTCGTTCGGTGCCATCGGGAGCGAGTAGATGAACGATTTTGGGTTGGCGGTTCATCAACTGCCGAATGGCCGTTGAGGTGTTTGATTTGGCCCGTTCTTCGAGTAGCTTACCTAACGATACAAAAGCAATAACTACTGAAGCTGCTTCAAAATACACGTGCGGCATCAGTCCCCGACTGAGCCAGAACGCAGGGTAAATGGTGTTGAAGGTGCTGAACAGGAAAGCAATGCCCGTAGATAAAGCTACCAGCGTATCCATGTTAGACCGCCCTTGCCGTGCCTGCTTCCAGGCATTCACAAAATAAGAGCGACCCAGCCAAAAGACGACCGGGGCCGAAAACAGCATACCAACCCAGGGGGCGTATGGCCATTGCATAAAGAACATGCCTACCACAACCACCGGAATAGATAGCAAAACCGCCCAGATCGTGCGTTGTTTCAGGCGTTCATACGCTCGTTGCTGGGCTTCCTGCTGAATTTGCAACGGGTCTTCACCTACAACAACGATATCGTAACCACCCGCTTGTACCGCCTGCTGCAAGTCGCTTTCGGTAACAACCTTCGGGTCGAACTGTACCAGAGCAGACTGATTGGCGTAGTTGACCGATGCATTGGTCACGCCCGGTGTATGTTGCAGAATCGACTCTACGCTTACGGCGCAGGCCGCGCAACTCATCTCCAAAACAGGATACGTTTTGCGAACGTCGGTACCGACAATCTCCGCTGAATTGGCCGACTTAGAGGTTTGCTCTGACTCGGTGAGAGAAGCGTTCATGTTAGTTGCTGAGTATTTCGGCTTTAAAGCCAGCCTTCTCAACGGCCTGCTGAACCGTGTCGGGAGTAGTGTCAGGAGCCAGAACCGTCAGGCGTTTTTCGGGCACGGTTGTGTCGAGTTGCCAGTTGCCTTCACCAAGAGCTTCGTTCAGAAAAGGAGTTGCTTTGGCTTCGCAGCCACCGCATTTCATATTTGTTTTAAATTGGAGTGCCATAATAAGTCGTTGTTTATTTCACTTGCTTTTTATCATTAGTAGTCATCAACTGTCTAAGTGAATAGATGAATACTGACAAGGCGAAGTAAATACCCTACGTCTCAAGAACAAAACAAAGATTATTTTGGGTCCGTTGTGAGCCACGTAGAATTGGCGTCGCTTTGAACATTCGTACTGTGACAAGGTTCTGTAGACAAACACAAAAGCAACGTTATGGAAAATCAACAACCTGACTCGGGCAGACACGAGGATATAGACGACCAGCCTACAAAAGAAACCAGCGAGCCCCAAACAACGACTGATGAACCTGCTATTAATCAGGATGATATGGGTGAAAAATATATGGGTGGCAGCGAAAACGACCGGAGTTAATACCGTTAACAAAAAAAAAGCTTCCCAAGGAACATTCCTGAGCAGCTTACAGTTTTCAGAATCAAACAGTTATGGGTGTAAAATCACGGAGCCTGGGCGGAGCAATCTGGCCAGGCTTTTGTGCTTACCGGCTGCCTCCTCCTTTTCCGTCGTCATTGCTGATTTTCTTGCTCTGCTTACCGCCCGCAGTCATCTGTCCGAACCGGTAGCTGAATGTTAGCCGGATAGATCGGTTTACATAAGCTCCCTGATTTACAGACGTAAAGCTCGGTGCCGACGACTCGGCCGTAATGCGGACATACCGGTTAAATGGATTATTTGCGTTCAGTGTGAGTGTGGCTTTCTTGTTCCAGAACTCTTTCTTAGCTGCAAACCCGTAGTAATACCAGCCCGTTTGTTTAAACTGTAGCCCGAACCAGCCTGTGTTCGTGTAGCCGTTGAGCTGCAAGGTCCAGTCTTTGGGCAGTTTATAACTCACGTCTGGCCCGATGCCAAACACCCAACCCGCGTTGCTTTGTTTCAGGGCTACACTCGTCAACGAAATGTACGTTAGCTCGGAATTAATGCTCAGGGTCATTTTCTTGTTGGGCTGGGCACTGACGTTCAGGTTAATTCCATAGCTGGCATTCTGACCAATGTTTTGTGGGGTGGTTAGGGCGACACCATCAGCATCGACTGTAGTTAACCACTCAATTGAGTTATTGGTTTGACGCCAGAAAGTGGACGCATTGAGCGAGAAACCCTTGTCGTTGAACGTGCTATACGAGAGTTCAGTGGCATGCGTTAGCTCCGGGCGCAGATACGGGTTACCGGTTTGCACGTTCTTAGAGTCGCTGTAATTCTTGAACGGGTTCAGGTACCACATCAGCGGTCGCGAAATGCGTTGCGTATAAGCTGCCTTGAAGGTGTGTTTTTTGTTGATGGTTTTCGAAATGGTTAGGCTCGGAATCAAGTTGCCGTATTGACTGTTAAACCGAGTTTTCGTCGTGATGAAATTGCCGTCGATGAGTGTGCGTTCGTAGCGGGCACCGGCTGTAGCGGCCCACTTTGTTTTGGTATCGAACTTCAGCGAACTGTACCCGGCAAACACCCGCTGAATGTAGTTGAACGCATTGGAGCGGGCCGGGTCAAATCCGTAATCCGACTCCTGACCTGTAGGCGATAGATCGCTTACAGACTCACTGCTAATGAACCGCTGAATGGTTTTGGCTCCGGCCTCCCATTTCAAGTTGGCTGAATCACGCAGTTTGTAAGGGTTTACAAAATCGGTTTGAAATGTAAATTCGTTGTTGCTGCTCAGGTTGGTGCTTCGTTCGAGGTACGATGGTCGTTCGGAAGTCCCCTGAAACTGGTTAATGGTGTAATAGTAATTGTCGGGCATATAGCTGTACTGCGACAGAAACGAAAATTCCTTGTCGGGTTTCTTAAAAGACCGCGTCCACCCGAGGTTAAACTCGGCATTGCCAAACGGGTTTCGGAACGCAATATCACGACGGAAATCCTCCAATACTTGTCCTTGAAGTGAGGTTAGCCGGTTTGATAATGTACTGTTGTTGGGGAAATTGCCACCCCAGATATTGGCCGAGAAATTTAGCCGGTTCAGGGAATCAGGATCATAATCGAGGCTTAACGATCCGTAGCCGCCCGTACCTGTATTATCGGCCTCACTTTGTTGGGTCAAGGTGTTCACAGGCTGCCCGTTAACGAGAGCGGTGCGTATGGTTTCGTTTTCGCGAATGTTGCGGTAGTTATACACATCACCCGACGCTGCTAACCCAAACTTGCCTTTTTTTATGTTAATGTTGCCGCCTACCGAGCTGTTGAAGTTGCCCGCTGTCACATTCACAGTGCCGTTGGTGCCCTGCAACTGCTTTTTAGTAACGATGTTGATAACCCCTGCTGACCCTTCGGCATCGTATTTCGATCCTGGACTTGTGATCACTTCCACCGATTTTATGATATTGGCGGGCATCTGCTTCAGGGCATCGGCCAGGTTCCGGGCCATAATGCTCGATGGCTTGCCATTCACTAGTACTTTTATGTTGCCGCTACCGCGCATTTTCACGTTCCCGTCGAGATCAACAGTCAGCATCGGCACTTTGCGCAACACATCGGCTGCGGTGCCTCCTGTGTTAGTGGCATCTACTTCGGCGTTATAAACGAGCTTATCGCCTTTGTCTTCAACGAGGGGACGTTGCCCCGTTACGACTACTTCTTTCAGGTTTTTCGAGTCTGGTACAAACAGGATGGTTCCTAAATCAACAGCCGGTTTCTCGGTGGTAATGGTCACTCTGTCGAGCGTTTTGGTACGATATCCCACAAACGAAATCACAACCTGATACACCCCAGCGGGAATATTATCGAGAGCGAAAACGCCTTTGTCATCGGAGGTGCCGCCGGTCTGAATTTTCTTGTCGGTGTTCATCACCGCTACGGTGGCGTAGGGAACAAATTTGGCAGTTGTGGAGTCGGTAATGGTACCAGTTACTTTTCCAGAGTTGGTCGATTGGGCAAATATGCTGAATGAACTGAATAATAATAGAAGTAGGCAAGCGTACTGGTTTTTCATGGGGCGGCTGGTTGAAACTATGTGTCTGCCGCAAAAGTAAGGCGTTGCAAAAGTGCTCCGACGTTGTTACGAATCTTTAACAATCTTTTACAATTCAGTGAACTGAAACTTAGGCTTGATAAACGTCTATTCTACGATTTCGAAGCAAAGCGTTGTCCATTTACTCGTCTAACTGTCCCAGAACCTGCCAAATCAGGTCGGATTCGTACCCTTTACTGAGAGCATATCGAACAAGCTTTTGCTTCACTGCCAGTGGGTTATCGTCCCTGATTGACAGGCGTTTTTTGTCTAGTAACACAGTAAGGGTTTCGCGGTAATCGTCGGGCGCGATTTCCTTCATCGCCTGTTCGAGATTGTAACCGGCAATGCCGCGTTGTTGCAGATGTTGCCGAATCTTGCGTTTACCCCAGTGCATCACGCGAAATTTTCCGCCCGCAAACGACTTCGCAAACCGCTCTTCGTTCAGGTAGTTCTGGCTGATTAGTTCAGCAATAACTTCCTCGGCATCATCGCCATAAATGTCCCAATCATTCAGACGATCGCGGACTTCCTGCTGGGTTCGTTCCTGGTAAGCACAAAACGAAGCGGCTTTGCGAAGGGCGTCTTTGAGGTATTCGGTCATAGAAATATAACACCAAAATGGTAGGTTTGAGTTTTATGGACTGCCACTTGTATTACACGCTTCGATGAGCAAACAACTTATGAAATGATCAAGCTCATAGCTATTTTTTACATGCTATTTATCGGCATTGCTACTGCTGGATTTGGCCAATCTCAGACTATAACTCCCCCTTATTTGAAGAATCGCCATGAACCCGGAATTGCTTTGTATGCCGGTTATAGACAACTCCGCGACAGTGCGACCGTAATTACTAACAAATTCAAAATTAGTGAAACCGGCTTTTTGGATACGCTTTATGTTTCACCGAATGCACCGGCTGGTTATTATGACTCCATTCGTAAGCAGTTGCTGGCTTTGAACGGTTACTGGGCACCACAACTAAATGAAGGAAGACCTGAAAAGAGTAAATGGCTGATTTATAGGTATTATATAATGGGGCCTACTGACCGAGATCCAGGGAGTTGGCGTGCGGTGAAAGAAGCATATAGAAGAGATTATGAGCTTTTCAGGTGTTTGCACATTCCCGAGCGATCAACTCAGTGTTTAACGCCTTATATTGAAGGACCTGACTTCTTTCTATTTCCGCCCGAATGGTACGAAACGAGTCACTAGTGCTTCTCCAATTTAGTGCTTATATTATTCCGACTTATTAGCCGTATTAACCCGCTCATACCAACGTTTCATCTTGGCTTCTGCGGTTGCCACCGTAAAACTCCAATGCACTTTGACG
>NZ_JAPQNS010000014.1 GCF_028867935.1 Flavobacterium sp. SUN052 | reverse complement strand
ACGGCATTTAGAAACTCAAGCAAAGGGGTTAATTTCGCTTCCATGGGGCCGCGTGTGTAAGGTGAAAGATTTGGTCGTCAATCCCTTAACACACGCTGGTTCCTATTTACGCCCACCCCTCATATACTCTAATTGTATTTTGTGTCAACCCTAAGACGTTGCGCATGTCAGCTAATAAATGTCTAGGTAATGTACGGTTCTGAATCTCGTACTGCTTATAGGTTAGAAAGATAATTTTATGTTTGGGAGTGAGTCTGGAAAATAATTCATCCAACCAAGCTTCGTAGGCTTGAAGCTTTTTGAGCTTTTCTGGCTCATAGGTTTGTTGTGAGTTAATCAATGAGGTGACAAGAACCTCTGCTCCATCAAAGGGTGAATAAATTGCTTGCAGAAGCGTAACGATTTCTTTGTTAGCAATGCCATAGAGATACCTTCTAACACATTCATCAATTTTACCGCTGCTACATTTCGATAGATTGAATTTAGGGTATTTTAAAAAACGGGCGAAAACACGGTTCGCCAATTCAATTGCATCATCTTCTGAACGGTTCCATTTTCTGCTTAATACTACGCATTTGTCAATTACGTCCTTTCGAAATTTGAATGTAAAAGCTATGTACGCTGCCTGTGCTAACTCATAGTAGCCTGGATCAGCTATCGACCTGATATACTCAATCAGATCAAGTGTTGATTCTTCCTGTAAATCTTCCCAAGTCATGGTGTGGTACTCCTATACCAGAAAGCGTTACCTAACGCTTTCTGGTAATGAGGGTAGTGTTTAAATCTTAATCCCCACTTAAAGCATTTACTATGGCAAATAATACTTGGTCCTTAAATGTTCTACTTGAAGGCCTTCATTCAGATATTGAACAAAAACTGGCTACAGCTAGAAAAACGTTTGGCCATCCTGGTACGAAAGGCGATGCCAGTGAGAGTATTTGGCTGGAGATGTTGAAAACTTACCTTCCACAACGTTATTCAGTAAACAAAGCCTTTGTGGTCGATAGCCAGGGGAACTTTAGTGATCAGATTGATATCGTTATCTCTGATCGTCAATATTCTCCTTTTATATTTCAATATCAAGGACAAACTGTCGTTCCATCGGAAAGTGTATATGCTGTCTTTGAGGCTAAACAAAGTATAAATGCTGCTCAAATTAGCTATGCCCAGGATAAGGCGGAAAGTGTACGTCAATTGCATCGTACTAGTCTTCCAATTCCGCACGCTGGAGGCACTTATCCTCCCAAACCTTTAGCCCATATATTAGCCGGACTCTTAACATTTGAAAGCGATTGGACTCCTGGCTTAGGAACATCGCTTGAAAATTCCATTTCGACTACTGATTCACAAAGGCGTTTGGATCTGGGTTGCGTAGCAGCACACGGTACATTCTGTACAGCTATTGATGGAAGTAGTTGTAGTTTAACCCAAGGTGGAAAACCAGCAACCGCCTTTCTATTCGAGTTAATAGCACGGCTACAAACCCAGGCAACTGTTCCAATGATTGATGTGCGTGCCTATGCCGCCTGGTTAAATGTCTGAATACATTCTTAAAGGGCGCCCTTCTTGATGTGCCCAATTTTTCACTTATTAAATTACTTCTAGTTATGGCTGACCAGTATGTCACTCACAGAACTATTTATCTATACGCTGAGGATAAAATTAATCTTAAACGGGATTACGTTACCGATTATAGAGCTCAAGTTAATCGTCTCCGGGATAATTTGAAAGCCTATATCGATGAACATCCAGACTATGATTTGGTCAAAATGTATCATTCAGGTAGTGTAGCTAAGGGGACAGCTTTGAAGACACTGAATGACATGGATGTAGCGGTTTACATCAAAAAGTCAGCAAATAATCCGTCAGAATATGAGCTTCTTACATGGTTGCAGGATCGCTTAAGAGAAGTTTATAAAGGCAAAGGAATTAGTGAAGATCAGATTGTTTTAAGTACACATTGTGTTACTATTTCCTTTAGAGGAACCGGCTTAGATGTTGACGTTTCTCCAGTCATCGTTGAGGATAATGACTATGGATATTTAATTAAAAAGCATAGTGGCGATCGAGTTTTGACCAATATCCCTCTTCATTTAAAATTCATTAGAGCTAGAAAGGAAGAGCAACCTCACGACTATAGACAGACCATTCGGTTAGTAAAGTGGTGGATCAGGAACATGAAAAGAATAGACGATGAATTTCGATTCAAATCTTTTATGGCTGAACTTATTTGTGCGCATCTTGCGGATAACGGACTGATAATGAAAGATTATATATATGCGTTGGAAGAATTTTTTGCTTACATTATTAAAACTCAACTTAACGACAGGATTTCGTTTTCTGATAATTATCCTAAATCTAAACTACCTACTTCTAGTACTGGAGTAATAGAAATATTTGACCCTGTAAATCCGACGAATAATATTATCGCCAGCTATACAGATTCGGATCGAATGAAAATAATTGAAGCCGCACATAACGCCTTGGATGCCATACATGAGGCTAGGTACGCAACGACTCAAGAGCGAGCCGTCAACTGCTGGAGAAAACTTTTTGGTCCCTCTTTCACTATTTAGCGATATGTCAAGCCTTACAAATTCCCAAACAAACACGTTTACAATCACCAATGCTAGATATTTAGCATCAAAATTCGCAGCAGATTTATATCAGCTTCAACGCTTCTATGGTCAACCAAGCGATGCGCAGATTAACGAATACATTGAAGAGGTAGCACTTCTATTAAAGGATGGATATTTCAAATCCATCGAATACGGTTTTAAGAAAAATGGAAAATGGATTTTGGCACTTTCATATGAAGTATCACAACTTAACGGATTAGATAATAGCCCCGGTCGCGTTCCTATTGGGGTTGATATATCAGGAGCAACTTGGGGGTCTTACCTCTGTAAAAGTGATAAATTCTTCGCATTAACCGCTGCCCAACAAAGTAACGTTATAGTTTCTTTGCCAGTAGCTCGGGGAGATGGGGCTGACCCTAAAGCCGGCTTGAATAGCATATATGATAAAGCCTATTCCTCGGGAAATGTCGACATATCAAGACGAATCATTAAATAACCTATGAGCTTAGACCTTTTTGAAACTGTAATTGAATTTCCTGACGCAGACGCTAAACAGCGTTATGGTAATCTTGTTGGTCTTGATGATGTTAAGACGCGCCTGATAAAGCAGAGTAGACTTTTGTTTAACCCACTGCTTTTAATGGAGTGGAGTAAGAAACATTATGGAAAAGAAATTAACTTATTAAAGCAATTTGGTAAAAGGCCACCTTTATTTATTTTTTCAGGTGATGTAGGCACAGGAAAGACTTCACTTGCAGAAAGCTTTGGAGATGCCGTAGCAAGGCAGGAGAAAATAGGAGTCACTTTATATAGATTAAGTTTGAAAGCTAGAGGTAGTGGAACTGTTGGCGAAATGACCAAACTTATTTCCTCTGCTTTTGGCGCTATTTTGGAAGCTGGCAAACAAATCGAACGAAGAGGCAAAAAGATTGAAAATGCACTTATACTCATGATTGATGAGGCAGATGCTTTGGCGCAGTCTAGGGAACTGTCACAAATGCATCATGAAGACCGAGCGGGCGTAAATGCTTTGATTAGAGGTATTGACACCATTTCGACTGAACATTTACCCATCTTAGTAGTGATGTGTACTAACCGATTATCTTCTATAGATCCTGCGGTAAAAAGAAGGGCTGCTATGGTTTTTGATTTTGTTAGACCTAATGATATCCAGCGCCAATTTATTATTGAGGAAAATTTCCAAGATAGTAACATTACTAAAGATGAAATTCATGCTTTATCAAAGGCTACAGGACCGCTTGAAGGCAGAGATTATGGATATACTTATTCTGATCTAATGCAACGATTGTTTCCAAATATTTTGATTGAGTTTTTTCCTGATAATCCTATAAATTTTCAAAGGGTAATCGAAATGGCAAAAGAAAATGCTCCGACCCCACCATTTAAAGAACATGCTGATTAGTATAAGCACTTATTTTCTTTAGAAATCAAGTATTCTACAATCCATGGCTTTCCCGCTCAATCAGTTCTAGAAGCTGCTTTTTATCAGGTAATTCAGACAAATATTGTGAGACAAACACTTCATTTGCCATGCCATTGGTGGCATACTCGACTAAAGAATTATCCTTACTAGCACACAAGATGATACCTACGGGCGGATTATCACCCGCGCTCATTTCGTTGGCTTTATAGTAGTTTAAGTATACAGTCATCTGGCCAGCATCCGCGTGGTCGAATTCGCCGATCTTGAGATCGATCAGGACATGGCACTTTAGAATACGATGATAAAAAACTAGGTCGATTCGATAATGGCGATTGCCGAAACTGATACGCTTTTGTCGAGCCTCAAAGCAGAATCCTCTTCCCAATTCTAGCAAGAAATCCTGTAAATTGTCGATTATAGCTTTTTCGAGATCGTTTTCCGTGTACTCTGGTTTTTCTTGTAAGCCCAGAAACTCCAGCAGGTACGGATTCCGAATCAGGTCTTCTAGACCAGCCGGCTGATTCTCCTGAATGCGAGCAATCACGGCGGCTTTATTGGTTGACAGGCTGGTGCGTTCAGCCAGAAGCGTTGTAATAGCCCGGTTTAGCTCATGAACCTTCCAATTATTTTTGAGTGCTTCAACCTCATAAAAACGACGAAGTAATGGATTATCGACTTTCAGTAGTTCGACAAAATGGGAGTACGTCAGTCGATCCAGTAAGAGAGATGGATTGAGCGCCGGTAAGTTTTGATCAGTATTGGCATTACTGGCTACGTCTATCTTACGAATGAGTTCAAAATCAGGTAGTTTGAATTTGGCAGACAGCGTCTGCCAAATTTGAGGATAGGTTAGATAGAACTGGCGATACTGCCGAAGCGAGCGGTCAGATACGCCCTTGATGGAGTACTTTTGTAGTTCAATGGATAAGCGTTTATGCAGTTGTTGGCCGTAAGCCGCGCGGTCTATGCCATGCTGCTCGAACTCAACAATATAAAACCCAAACAGATAGTTGCGAAGGGTCAATAATTGATCGGCCTGACGAGCCGCCTGCTGACTAAGCTGTCGATGAAGCCCGTCTAACGTACTAATTAACTCCGTGAATTGCATGAAGGGTGAGTAAAACGTATTCAATATAGTCAGGAATCAACAAAGGACATCGCAAAACTGCGCACAGTTTTCATATAGTGTGTTTAAGTGGTTCGTTCATTAAATGATCACGGTAAAGTCGACTGTAGTAGCTGAAAGCTGTCAATTATCTACTGGGGCGTCCCCACTTGGAATAATCACAGTTATAACTAAAGTATGAGCATACGTAAGGTGTAAAAGAATGCTCTCAGTCTGAATATAGGTTGTCAAGTTCGGTTTGAAAGCGACAACCTATATTCAGACTGAGACGCTATATTTACCAATTCTCTTGTATAACAAAGCCAGGCCTTAAGATTTATTTCATGTCCACCCAACTCTTTACGAACCGGGATGGTAATACGCTGATCAAGAAGTTTGAAGGCGTCTTTACGTATATGCCCGGCCTTGCCTGTTTCGATGTGCTGGTTGGTTACTTTCGGGCATCAGGCTATTTTCGGGTACGTCCCCTTCTAGACCGGATTCCTAAAGTGCGTATTCTAGTTGGCATCGACGTTGATCGGCTGACCAAAGACTTTCACGATCGAGGACAAACGTTTCTCAAGGATGGAAACCTAACCCGCGCAGAATTTCTTGCTCAGATTGCCCAGAATATTCATGATGCCGACTATGACAAGCAGACCGAGGACGGTATTATTCAGTTTATTGATGATCTGATTGATCAGAAAATTGAACTGCGGGCACACCCGGAAAAAACGATTCACGCCAAGGTATACATTTTCAAGGGCGAACCGTTCAACGAACATACGCCATGTGAGTTTATTACGGGTTCCTCAAACCTGACGGCGGCCGGGTTAGGCATCAACGACAAATCGAATTACGAGTTTAATATCAGTGTCAGAGATTATCCGTTAGTGAAAGCAGCTGCCGACGAGTTTGAACTGCTCTGGAATGAGTCGGTGCCTATTCTGAAAGCAGAAGCCGAAAAACTGCGGCAGCGTACGTATCTGCGGGATGATTTTACGCCGTTTGAACTCTATATCAAAATGCTGATCGAGTATTTCGGTAAGCGGGTCGATTATGATCCATACAATATCGAAATGCTGTTGCCGCTGACCTATTACAAGCTCAAATACCAGACCGATGCGGCTAACCAAGGCTATGCCATTATGATGAAGCACAATGGGTTTATTCTAGCTGATGTAGTCGGGCTAGGCAAAACCATTGTGGCCTGTATGGTCATCAAAAAATTCATCTACGAGAACGGAACGCACACCAAACTGCTGGTAGTATGCCCGCCCCCGCTAATTAATAACTGGAAACGGACAGCCCGCGATTTTCAAATTGAAAACCATTTACAGTTCATTACCATGGGCAGCTTGGCTAAAGTACTTGACGAGGAGAACTTTGATTACCACAACGCCGATCAATATGACCTGATTGTGGTCGATGAGTCGCACAAGTTTAGGAACGATTACACCGGTATGTACATACAATTGCAGGAGATTTGTAAGCGTCCACGGGTGCGACGGGCCGAAAATGGCGATGACCGCAAAAAGGTAATGCTCATCTCCGCTACGCCCCTCAATAACAGTCCAGCTGATATTGAGAACCAGCTTTACCTATTTCAGGATCGGCGTAACTCGACGCTGGAACGGGTGAGAAATCTTCAGGATTACTTCAAGCCCGTTAAAGACAAATACAAGAAGCTGGCGAGTGAGCCTAAACTCAATATTCCAAAGCTGAAAACCCTGTTTGCTCAACTTCGGAACGATATTGTGGAGCCACTGGTCATTCGGCGGACACGGCGTGATATTGAAAGCAACCCCGATTATCTGGCCGATCTGAAAGGGCAGAACATCAAGTTCCCTAAAGTCAGCGACCCCATAGAGCTCTACTACCGGCTTGATGACGACCTGGCCGACCTGTTTTTCGATACCGTTGAGTTGATAACAGGACTCGATGCCGACGGGCAGCCCGTAGACGGATTGAAGTATTACAGGTATCGGGCTATTGAGCACCTGACTCGAGACGAAGACCGGAAACAGTACGGCAACGTAGAAAGTATTTCCGAACGTCTAGCCGGCATTATGCGGATCCTACTGGTTAAGCGGCTCGAAAGTTCATTCCACGCTTTCCGCGGTTCGCTCACCCGACTCAACAAAGCCATTGACAACATGCTGACCATGTTTGTCAATGACCGGGTGTTTGTCGCTCCCGACCTTGATGTAAATAAGCTGTTAGAAGATGGCTACAGCTACGACGAAATTGAAGAGCGAATCACGCTAAGTAATCTTAACCCGTCGAAAGGGAGCAATAATCGCGAGTTTAAAGCCGGTGATTTTGACGCAGCCTTTCTTGATTTACTGAAAACCGAGAAAGAGAAAGTTGCCAACTTATTGAATCGGTGGAAACAGGTTCATCAAGATCCCAAACTGGAAGAATTTATCGACCAACTGAAGACCAACTTTCTCAGTAAGAAAACGAACCCTAGTGGCCAACTAGTCATTTTTACTGAATCGACAGAAACGGCAGCCGATGTACAGCGGTGTATGGAGGAAAAAGGGTATGGCAAAATCCTGAGTGTGAGTTCGACCAACCGGAAAGAATCGGAGATGGCTATTCGGATGAATTTTGATGCCAACGTACCTGAGGAGAAATGGCAGCACGATTACGATATCGTGATTACGACCGAGGTACTGGCCGAAGGTGTTAACTTGCACCGTGCCAACGTGATTATCAACTACGATGTACCCTGGAACTCGACCCGGCTCATGCAACGCATTGGCCGGGTAAACCGAATTGGCACCCGTGCTGACGCAGTGTATGTTTATAACTTTTATCCGTCGGCGCATGGCGACGATGAAATTAAGCTGGTAGACACGGCCCTGCGGAAACTCCAGGCGTTTCATACGGCCTTTGGTGAAGATAATAAGGTATTCTCTCGACTTGAAGAGGTAGGCGAAGGCGCGCTGTACGGTGTTAAGATTCAGCAGGAAGAAAGCGAAACTGAGAAGTACCTCACCTTTCTGCGGCAATACCGGCAGAAACACCCGAAGCGGTTTAGAGACATTGCCAAGATTCCAAATAAGGCGCGCTGTGGCCGTAGCGAAGCCAACGTACGTGAGTTAAACCGTCCCGCTTTCGATGAAGACGCGCTAAACCCAAGGAGCCGGGCCACGTACCCATTGGCGCAAACTTCGCTAACATACCTGAAAAGCGACAATCACCCCGGCACGTTTTGCTTTGTACCCGTTCAAGGGCAGCCCATTGAACTGTCTTTTTTGCAGGCCGCTAAACTCTTCGAAGCTTCGGACATTGAAAAGGCCATAGCCCTGCACCAGGAACACCATCAGCAAACGTTGGCTGGCTTGGAGTTCTTTAAAACTGACAAAGTTCAACAGGACATTCAGAGCCAGACCGTTAACCGGCAACAACTGAGCCCCGTTGAAAATAAGGCCATTACCAACCTGATCTTCATGTCCAAACACGCACCGACCGAACAGAAGCGAAACGCACTGAACCGGTTTGTGAAGTCGATTAAGGATGGCAAATTTGCCTCGAAAGGAATGCCCAAAGAAGTGGTTGATTTCTACGAAGCCAACAAGAAAATGGCCACCAATCCGCCCGTCTATCTTGACGCACTGTTTGCGCAGGTACTTGACCGCTACGCTATCTCGGCCGATGAGCAACCCGACGAAGGCGGAATTGTGCTACATCAACGGGCGATTATCAACCCTAAAATTGTGCTGACTATCAGCTTTACGTAATTCCTATTCCTACATACTCGCTCATTCCAGTACAAATGGATGAGCACTTTACCGTCACACCATGCCTGGAAAACTACAACTTCAAACTGTACTGAATCTACCTTACGACCGCGTTACATTCGTACGCGAAGTGCTGAGTTCTATTTTCGACGGGCGGCTCACGGCCTACTCGCCCGCCGTGGCCCAAACCAACTTCACCGCCAACGAACAGAAGTTACTACAGTCGGTAGAGCATTATGCTGACCTGACGCTCGACGATGGCTCCAGCCTGCGGTGCTTTGAGATTCGGTTACAGCCGCAGGTACGTATCGAGCAAAGCCGCGTGGGTATTCAGCAATACGTACGTAAGTTGCTCACAGCCGGGCAGGCGGTACTGGTGAATTTTGTAGCGACGCTGGCCAACGGACAACCTGACTTGGCGCAACCCTGGCGGCTAACGCTTGTAGCCAAAGACACAGCACTCATCGACGGTGAAATTAAAGACCGACCCACCCATTCAAAACGGTATACGTACCTGCTGGGGCCGGGGCAGGCTTGCCGTACAGCCGCAGAACGACTGGTCAAGCTATACGAACAAACCACGCTCGATTTTGCATCCCTGGTGCAGACCTTCGAGGTAGAGGCTCTGAGCAAGACGTTTTTTAAAGAATATAAACGCCACTACGAAGCCGTAAACACATACCTGAATAGTTCGACATTTCGGGCTTCAGTGTTTAATAACGACGAAAAAGCCATTCGCGACTGGTCGAAAAAACTGCTGGGGCGGGTGGTGTTTCTGTATTTCGTACAGAAAAAAGGGTGGCTTGGGGCCAGTAGCACTACCTATCAGGATGGCAACACGCGCTATGCTGTGAATTTCCTGACCGATCTGTTTCACCAGGCAGGAGCCAACGATGCCTTTTACCCGACCTGGCTCAGCACACTCTTTTTTGAGACCTTAAACTACCCCCGGCATAATGACGACTTTACGATGCCCGACGGAAGTCACGTGAAGGTGCCGTTTTTGAACGGAGGACTGTTTGACCGCGATGCGCCTGACTACGAAGACCCGATTCCGCTGCCCGCCCGCCTGTTTCATAACGACCAAAACCCAGACGACCCGGCTCTGCGTGGCTTTCTTGACTTCCTGAACAGTTATAACTTCACGGTACACGAAGACAGTCCCGACGACCATTACGTGGCCGTTGACCCCGAAATGCTTGGCAACATCTTTGAAAACCTACTCGAAGACAACAAAGACAAGGGTGCGTTCTATACGCCCAAGGCCATTGTGCATTACATGTGTCAGGAGAGCCTGATCGAATACCTGCACACAGCTCTGAACGTACCAAAGCACCGCGCCGACCTCGCTGATTTTGTGAACACCAAACTGCCCAACGCCTTTGTACTGGCCAACGCCACCGCTATCAACAACCTACTCGACTCGGTGAAAATCTGTGACCCGGCCATTGGCTCGGGGGCATTTCCAATGGGGCTTCTCCAGGAGATTTACCAGTGCAAACTGGCCCTGCCCGGCAACACCAACCACGCCGAAATTAAGCTTAATACCATTCAGAACTCGATCTACGGTGTTGATATTGAGCGCGGTGCGGTAGATATTGCCCGGCTGCGGTTCTGGCTCTCGCTGGTCGTAGACGAAGAACGCCCCCGCTCGCTTCCCAACCTCGACTATAAGATTGTGGTTGGTAACTCACTGGTAAGCAAGCTCGACAACGAGATTCTGACCCTCGACTGGACGTTGCGTGGCAACATTGGAGCCGAGCAGGAGATTGTGACGCTCACCAAACGGCTGGGCCAGAAGCAACGCGCCTTCTTCACGGCCTCGGGCGACAAAGCCACTGCCCAACGCGATATTCGCGACCTGAAAATTGACCTGTTGCTAGCGCAAATTAACCTCGACCGCGCCAAGCTGCTGGCTAAAATGCCGGCCACAAGTCTGTTTGGCGTATCGGCCAAAGAGCAGAAGCTACACATGACGTTGCAGGAACAGTTACAGGGTGTTGACGACACTATTCGCAAACTAAAAACCCTGCGGCAGGACCCCACCAAATCCTTGCCCTACTTTGACTGGCGGCTCGACTTCCCCGAAGTGCTCAATCCGCACGTCACCGAGAATGTAGGCTTTGATATTGTAGTTGGCAACCCGCCGTATGTACAGATTCAGAAGTTAGATGAGCATACTAAAGCCGCTCTTGAAAACCAGAAGTATGAGACATATACCCGGATGGGCGATCTGTACCAGTTGTTCTACGAGTTAGGACTAAACGTCTTAGTGCCAGGAGGCCATTTGTGTTTCATCACTAGCAACAAGTGGATGAAAGCTGGTTATGGCCAAACGCTACGAAAATATCTGGCCGATAAGCACAATCCGCTTCAATTACTCGACTTTGGTGGCGTTCAGGTATTCGATGCCACTGTAGATACAAATATTCTGTTGGTCGAAAAAGCTCCATACGGTGGCAAGACCCAAAGTGTTGTGTTTTCAAGAGAGTTGAAACAGATGGGGAATATCAGCGATTTTGTCAAGCAGTATAGCCAGTCGGTTCCCTTAAGTAACCCCGACGCAGGCTGGGCAATTCTCTCATCTGCCGAGACGCGCATCCGCCGAAAAATCGAGGAAATGGGTAAGCCGCTCAAAGAATGGAATGTTAATATTTACAGGGGAGTATTAACCGGCTACAACAATGCCTTTATTATTGATGGAATCACGAAGGATAAGCTGATTCAGCAGGACGCAGGATCAGCCGAAATTATACGTCCCATTCTTAGAGGGAGAGACATTAAACGGTACCAAGCTGAATTTGCTGATAAGTGGTTGATTTTCACGCGTAGAGGAATCGATATTGATCAATACCCTGCTATTAGGCGTCATCTACAACAGTTTTACAAAGAATTATTGCCAAAGCAGAATGGAGCAATTACCGGTAGGAAACCAGGTGCATATAAATGGTTCGAGATACAAGACAATATTGCATACTTTGAAGACTTGGACAAACCTAAGATCATTTATCCTGAGATCACCAAGTTTCTACCTTTCGTATATGATGAATCAAGGTACTACCTCAATAATAAGACATTCTTCATCGTTGGTGAACGTTTAAAATACCTCGTAGCTTTTTTAAATTCTAGCTTATTTAAAGCGATTTTTAAAGGGTATTTTCCTGATCTTGGAGAGGATAGACGTGAGCTACGAAAGATATTTTTTGAACAAATTAATATACAGAAACCAACAGCAAGGACTGAGCAAGAAATCTGTTCTTTAGTTGATGAAATTTTAGTGAAAAAACAGAAATGTCTTAACACAATCACATTAGAAAGTGAACTGGACGCTCAAATTTATAATATGTATAATCTAACTGAAGCTGAGATTGTGTTTATTAAATCTTCAGGATTCATTTGAGTAGGTAACGCTGCTCTTCATCAGTTATGCCATACTTCTTGAAGATCAGATGGTTCACTTCTGCCTCAAGATGAGTAATAGAACATCCCCTACTAGAGGTCGTGATTATCTGTTGTGCCAGTTCCTTGAATTGTAGATTTTCCGAATAAGATATTTCTGGAACAGGAATCTTTTCTAGATAAACCTTCTTCCACCGATTAGTTCCTGCTCCTGTACTAGCAGTGATTTTGTCTAGATACCATTGGGAAAGCTTTGAGTTAAGAATGCAAAGCAGATAGTGAAGATGATGTCCAACAAGAAAGAATGCGGTGGCTTCGATGAAAAATTTTTTGTCGTCAAAACAAAACTTTGGTACGTCAGATATTTCTAACCATACAATCTTTTCTTGGTCAAAAGATCTCCAATAATCCACACTATCTTGAATCTCATACCATTTGTACTTACCACCTTTACGGCCAGTCCATGAACCTAAAAATTCATCAGGTTTAGGTTCTAACCTTTTTTTAAAAGCAAACAGATACTCGTGTATTGCTGGATAAGTGGTTATATCTATTCCCCTTCTTGTGAAAATTACCCATCGGTCGCTGAACTCAGCATAAAAGGGTTTAATATCTCGGCCTTTGAGAATGGGACGTATAATTTCAGCTGATTTCGGATCACGGCGGATCAACTCATCTTTAATTGCCCCATCGACGATAAAGGCATCATTAAATCCAGTTTTGATGCCGTAGTTGATTTGAATATCCCATTCTTTGAGCGGCTTACCCATTTCCTCGATTTTTCGGCGGATGCGCGTCTCGGCAGATGAGAGAATTGCCCAGCCTGCGTCGGGGTTACTTAAGGGAACCGACTGGCTATACTGCTTGACAAAATCGCTAACTCTAGAAATTAGTCCAATAATTGTCGAAATAAGGGAATACCCCTTTATTATAGACATATATTGCTAAAATTATATCAGTTAGCTATACACCAATGATTTTTGCGTACATTAGGGTTAGTACAGAGAAGCAGAATACCGAGAATCAACGTTTTGAGCTTCAGCGGCTTGCTGATGAACGACAATGGAACATTGATCAGTGGACCGAGGAAACGGTCAGTTCAATGGAAAAATTGGAAAGTAGGAAACTGTTTCCTTTACTTAATTACCTGCGGGCGGGTGATATGCTAATTGTTACGGAGTTGTCTCGATTGGGCCGTAACTTAATGCAGATCATGCAGATACTGCATTTTTGTATGGAACGCGATGTGATGATATATACAGCTAAAGAGCGGTATGAGTTGGGAAATAACATAAACTCCAAAGTACTGGCTTTTGCCTTTGGCTTGTCAGCAGAGATTGAGCGGAACCTAATCTCTCAACGTACAAAAGAAGCCTTGGCGCGTCGTCGGGCTGAGGGTAAAATTCTGGGCCGTCCTAAGGGTCGTAAATCAAAGTATCTGAAACTTCACGGGAAGGAAGATGAAATTCGCAGCTTGCTTGACAAACGAATTTCGGTTTGTGGCATCAGCCGTATATTGGGTGTTCATCGAATGACTCTCAGTAGTTATATTAAGCATAAAAATTTGGTAAGTTAACTGGGGGCGACTTACTACTTTTATGCTTAATATAACTACTGAGAGTCATTCGACCAGAAAAAGCCTATAACATGGCTAAATCGTGAACTATTAAACTGAACGGGTTTATTGGACGCGAAAAGGGCAGTTTTGGAGCACTTCCCTCCTACTCGGATACCGTTCAGAAAAACGTCCGGTTTTACGCCCTGAAACATAATCAGGTTGAGGGCACGCCACAGCAATAAGCGGGTCTTCCCCGAACCAGGGCCAGCCCTCAGGTATAGCGGCCCAGGGCCCGTCGATGTGACGGATAAACTACGCTTGTTCAAGATTAGGCGAAAAACCAGATTAGGCCCAAAGGTCTCCCAGCAGAAATTGAGATATAAAATAGAGTGATCTGAATTATATAGGCAGATATCGCGTTATTTTTTCAAAAAAAGACCACGTTTTATCATGTTGGTACAATTTTCCGTTCAGAACTATAAATCGTTCCGCGACGAAGCCAAGCTGTCGCTGGTCGCTTCAGGTTATGATAAAGACCCGCTTACCGAAGCCAACCTGATTGCAGGAGACCTAACCGGCCCGGTTCGCTTGTTGCGGACAGCCGCTATTTACGGAGCTAATGCCGCCGGTAAAAGCAAGCTGGTGGAGGCTATGCACGTGATGCGACTGTTTATCCTGCGGTCGGCAGCCAGTACGGGGCAGAAAATCCCGGTCGTGCCGTTCCGCCTGAACCCTGATACGGAACAGGCCCCTTCGGAGTTTGAACTGGTTTTTCTGCACGAAGGCGACCTTTTTCGGTATGGTTTTGCAGCTACCCCCGATCATATAGTGGCCGAATGGCTGTTTTATCGGCCCGACCTGGCTCGCCCTAAAACGAAAGAGATCGAGATTTTCTATCGTGACGGGCAAACATTCGATGCCGTGCATCCTCGTCAGTTCAAAATTGGAGCCAGACTAATCAAAGAGGGCATGATTCGCCCCGACGCGCTGCTGCTGTCGGTAGCGGCTCAGTTCAACGAAGTACTGGCCCAGCGGGTGTTTGGCTGGCTTAGCCGCTTCAACATCATTTCGGGTTTGCAGGAGGAAGGTTACGAAGGGTTTACGGTCAGTAAAGTGATGCACCCAACCGGCAAAGGAGCCATCATGGGGTTTTTGCGGGAAGCCGACCTCGGCATTACCGACGTTCGGGTACGGGCTATCGAACACGAAAGCGACTTGCCGGGAAACCTACCGGCTGACCTGCGGGAACGACTCACAGCCGCCCTGACCGAAAAAGACGGCCTGATTTTTGGCGGGGCCAAAGCGGTGCATCGGGTTTATGATTCGTTAGGCAACCGGAGGGGTGTGCTGGAGCTTGACATGGAAGATGAATCGTCGGGAACCCAGAAATACTTTGCCTTGTCAGGGCCGATCTTAGAGACGCTGCAACAGGGCGACGTGCTAGTGATTGATGAACTGGAATCGAAGCTGCACCCGAATCTGGTACAGAAGATCGTGGGCCTGTTTCATTCGCCGGTCACCAACCCCCATCATGCCCAGCTTATTTTCAACACCCACGACAGTAACCTGATGACCGCCGAAGGCCCTTCCGGTGCGGGTTCTGCCACTCCCCTGCTCCGGCGCGATCAGATTTGGTTTGTCAAAAAAGACCGCTATGGTGCTTCCTCGCTGTATTCATTAGCTGGTTTCAAAACCGACCAGGTACGTAAAACCGACGATTTCCGGGAAAAATACCTGCAAGGCCGGTACGGTGCCGTACCCTACCTCAACGAATACGAAGAAGGCATTGGCCAGTTGGTACAATCAACGCAGGATCAGTCAGCGGAGCCGGTCGGAGTTTTATGAGACGATTGGACAAAGCAGCTCTTGAAGCCGAACAACGGGAACAACGCCGACTGGCAAAGCGTAAACCGTTTTCGCTGACGCGCACCGATTTGCCAACCGCTGTCTCATTGCGTTTACTGATTATCTCGGAGGGGGTAAATACGGAAGTTAGCTATTTTCGACAGTTTGAGCAGCCTACGATTCGTCTAAAAGCGGTCGGAACCGGCTTCAATACCCTTTCTTTAGTACGCCGGGCCGAACAGATTCGGGCTGAAGAAGCTGCCAAAGGTCGCCACTACGATCAGGTTTGGTGCGTCTTTGACCGGGACGACTTTCCAGCACAGGATTTCAACGAGGCCGTCCGACTGGCCGAGCAATTGTTTGGGCCAGGTTGGGTAGCCTATTCTAATCAGGCGTTCGAGTACTGGCTATTGCTGCACTTTCTGGATCACCAGGGCGGAGCCATGCACCGTCGGCAGTATGACGCCCGGCTGAACGAGTGCCTACAGCCATTTGGCGTTCGGTACGACGGTCAGGATAGCAAACTGATTGACAGTGATTTCTTCGACCTGTTACTATCCATTGACCCAAAAACCGATAAGCCGCGCATCCGCCAGGCCATCGAACGGGCTGAACGTCTCTATAAACAATACGACCACAGCAGCCCTGCAACTGAGGAATCCTCGACAACTGTCTTTCGGTTGGTTGAGGTGATTTTGGGAGAGAGGGTAAGGTAAATCTGTACTGTAGATTAAATTTTAATTACAAAAGGCAACGACAAAAGGGAGCGAAGGCTCCGGCTGTATCTTCCTGAAACCTTGCCCTACCGCCTAAAAAGCGGTATTTTTATAGTGTTACTTCTGCGCGGCTCCGACGTGTTATTTCGGGCAAAATCAGGATGCGTCAACGCCGACATATCCCGGTTGACCGTATGCAGGTCAGCCCGCCCAACAGTATCCAGCTAAGTCTGTTTGGGTTTCTTTCGGGGAATACCACGTTGCCCCTGTCCCGCCCTGAACCTGTGCCGGTTCGCCCGTTAATCGGCGAAAGCCTTACCGATAGGCCAGACGTGGTTTTGCCGCTTATTCAGGAACAGCCAGCTTTAAACGGGCGCAACTTCCAGTTAACTGCTGACTCGTTCAACCCTAAACCTGTAGGTGAACGTATAAAGGCCAACGTTAGGGCCATTCAATTAGCCAAGCAACTTGTCGGGGAAAACCGGGAAGGGACCGACGACGAGAAAAATATATTGGTGCAATTTTCCGGCTGGGGTGGTCTGGCATCGGCTTTTGAGGAAGGTGGCCGCTACCTTACCTTATTGGACGAGGTGCTGACTACCGATGAGCGACAGGCCGCAGCCGCTTCGTGTCTGACCGCTTTTTATACGCCCCCGGCCATCGTTACCGCCGTTTGGCAAGCCGTCGAGGGATTTGGTTTTAGGGGTGGTCGAGTGTTGGAGCCGGGCGCAGGTATCGGTCATTTTCTGGGCTATTCGCCCCCTTCTGTAAACGTCCGTAGTGAGTGGGTAGCTGTTGAGAAAGACCCTATTGCCGGGCTAATTCTGGGTTTGTTATATCCTGATGTTACGGTCGAAGTGGGCGGTTTTGAGCAGGCCGAGTTAGCCAACAGTTCGTTTGATTTGGTTATCGGCAATGTACCGTTTGGCGCATACAGTGTCTATGACCGACAGAACCCCGATTTGTCGTCTTACCCGATTCATAACTATTTCATTGGTCGGTCGGCGCGGTTGGTGAAGCCGGGCGGGGTAGTGGCCCTGATAACGTCATCGGGAACCCTTGACCAAAGCGGAGGGGAGTTCCGGCAGTGGTTAAGCCGAGAGGCAGAGACGGAATTAGTTGGAGCCATCCGGTTGCCATCGTGTGCGTTTGAGTCTCATACCAATACCAGCGTAACGACTGATGTTTTGTTTCTGCAACGGCGGGACGGGGTGAATCGTCAGTTTGCCGGACATTCGTTTGAGCGGACGGTCAGTATTCGGAGCCGGACCGAAACGTCGGACCGCGTAGAGCAAGACGGAGAGGAAATAACGAATAGCCTGTACATAAACGAATACTTTGCCGGGCGACCGGGGCAACTATTAGGGGAAATGGTTTGGGCGGATGAGGTGGGCAAGGGTGGTTTGCACCGAGCCGACCGGCCAACGCTGTTTCTGGAAAACCCGGAAGAATTAAGCCCGCGATTAACCGAGGCCATTTGCCAACTACCTAAAGCCTTTTTGATAGCCAATATGGAGAGGCAGCAACAGCCAGAAAAGACGACAGACCAGATAGCTGCTCGTTTTCCCGGTTCGCTACGAATCAAAGGCCGGACATACAGCCAGCTTACAATTATTCGGCAATACAGAACCCTAAAAGAGACATTGACCGCCCTGTTAGCCGCCGAGCGCGAGGGTAAGGAGGATTGGGAAGTTGACGTTTTGAGAATGCATCTCAACACCTTATACGACGAGTTTACGGCATTTTTCGGCCCGCTAACCAGTAACCGGCAATTGTCGTTTCTGGAATCGTATGACTCCCGTTTTGCCCAGGTACAGGCGTTAGAAATTCCTCAGAAAGAGAAGGGCGGTTCGGCGTTCCGAAAGACTATCTTAAAAAAGGCGGCTATTTTTCGGGAGCGGGTAAACGTGGCTCTCCCCTACCCTACTTCGGCGGAATCTGTAGCCGACGCGGTAAATCTATCGATGTGGTTTCATGGTGGGCTTCAACTTAGCGCTATTAAAAACTGGTTGAGCCAGCCAGTAGCCGTCGTTACCGAACAGTTACTATCCGCAGGTTTGGCGTTTCTTGACCCAATAACGGGCTGTTTGATAGAACGCGATGCGTATTTATCGGGTAACGTTCGGCAGAAACTGACCACTGCCGAGGACAAGGCCCGCAGCGAACCCCGTTATCAGGCCAATGTGTATGCCTTGCAACAGGTTGTCCCGCCGACCATTCCGCCCGCGCTAATTTCGTTTGGGTTGGGGTCTGTCTGGTTGCCAGATGAATTGGTAACAAACTTTATCCAGGCAACGCTACAACTACCCGAGGTATCGGCCAGCTATAACAACCGGAGCCGACAGTACGAAATAGATACCCCAACGCACTTTTATTCGTCATTGAATCAGTCGTTGGGTACGTCGCACCGGACAGCCCTCCAACTGATTGACGCGGCCCTCAACAGCCGGAGCGTCATTATTACCAAAACGATTACTCAGGACGGGAAGGAAGGAAGTCAGTCCGTCGCTACGGTTCGGGACGTGGAAGCGACGAGCCAAGCTATTGCCGCGCAGGAGCGGTTAGGAGAACTGTTCGTTGATTTTGCCCGTGAGCAATACGAATCGGTCATTGAGGAAACGTTTAACCGGTTTTATAATACCCACGTACCCCGCCGTTTTGCCCGTCCGACTTATCCGCATTACCCCAATGCAAACCCGGCGATTACCTTGCGTGACCACCAGTTTCGGGCGGTCGAACGTATCAAGATTCAGGATACCATGTTGGCCCACGCCGTAGGCAGTGGCAAAACTTATACGATGATTACCGGCGCGATGGAATTAAAGCGGTTGGGTATTGCCCGTAAGCCGCTGCTTGTGGTGCAAAACTCAACGGTTGAGGACGTGGCCCGTAGTTGGCGGTTGTTGTACCCGTCGGCAGTCGTTTACGTGCCGCAACGGTCTGATTTAGAAGCAGCCGGGCGTAAACGATTCCTGCAACGTATCGCTACTAATCATTTCGATGGGATTATCATTCCGCAGAGTTTTCTCAAACTGATACCTGACGACCCGGCCAGCGAACAGGCGTTTTTGCAGGAGGAAATAGACCGGGTAGAAGCCGCCGTTGCCGCAGCCGCCCGGCAAGACAAGTCTAAAAAATCGTTGGTAAAACGGCTCAACGAATTGCGCCTACGATTAGAAGCCCGCCGACTTCGGCAGGCCGACCGAAAGAAGGATAATATCTTGTCGTTCGATGAATTGGGCATTGACGCGCTGTTTTTGGACGAATGCCACAAGTACAAACGGTTGGGCTTTTTTACGTCCCGGCGCGGCATCAAAGGTATTGACCCGGCAGGGTCAGAGGATGCGTTGAGCGCGATGTTTAAATGTCGGTCGGTGCAGGCCCGGCAAGGGCGGGTTGTGCTGGCCACCGGAACCCCGATCTCAAACACAATGGCCGAAGCGTGGACGATGTTACGCTTTATTGCCCCCGACCGCTTAGACGAAGCCCGGATTTCAACGTTTGACCAGTTCGCCGGAGCGTTCGGGCAACTGATCGCGTCGTTTGAGTTGACGGCAACCGGCCAGTTTAAAGCCGTTTCGCGGTTCGCCCGGTTTGTGAATGTCCGGCAACTATCGGAGTTGTACCGCGCCCACGTTGACGTAGTGCTGAATGATGATGTAGTCGAGTTTCAGCGCGACCAAACTTTGCCTGTTCTCAAAGACGGTGGATTTACCAAGATTGTGTTGCCGCAGACGGAAGGCGTTCAGATTGAGTTAGATACTATTCGGGAACGGCTACGCTGGTTTGAAGAACTGACGGGAAGCCAGAAGCGGGAGAACAGCCATTTACCGTTAGTGCTATTCGGACAGGCACGGAAAGCGACGCTTGATATTCGATTATTATCGGCCCGAAACGAAGACGAGCCAGGTTCAAAACTAAACCGGGCCGCAACGGAAATTGTACGGCTTTATCAACAGTCGGATTCCTACAAAGGCACTCAGTTGGTTTTTGCTGATGTGTATCAATCCCCTCTAGACCTGTTTGTTGACGAGGACGATGGTTTATCGGTAGGGGCGGAATGCCGCACCACCCGCTTTAACCTGTTTGACGACCTGAAATTAAAATTAGTTGTAGCAGGTATTCCGGCTAATGAAGTAGCGGTTTGCCCCGCCGAAGCCGATAAACGGGAAGCGGTTTTTGCCAAAGTGCGGACGGGTGAAATCCGGGTAATGCTGGGTACGTCGGAGCGCATGGGAATTGGCGTAAATGTGCAGGAACGGTTAGCTGCCCTTCACCACCTTGACGCGCCCAACCGCCCAACTGATTTTGAGCAACGGAATGGCCGTATTATCCGCCAAGGTAATCTACACGCCGTTTGGTGTATTCCAATTGAAATTCTGACCTACGGCGTTGACCGGACGCTCGACGCGACTGCCTACGGACGGTTGGCGATTAAGCAGAAGTTTATCAATCAGGTATTAAAAGGCCACTTGACCGACGAGGGAATGAATGATATTTCAGCCGACGATGATTTTGCGGCTATGTCGTTTGAGCAGATGATGGCAACCCTATCCGGCAGTCAGTATGCCTTAGCATATGCCGCCAAACAACTCGATTTATCGCGTTTGCTGACCGCCCGTAAGAATTGGCAACGGGGCGTTTTAGACGCTCAAATGCAGGTTGAACGCGCCCGGCGTACCTTGTCGCTACAGGTGCCGCTTTTGCCGACCCTTGAATCGGAGATAGCCATATTGAAAACCCGTTTTGCAACAGACGAACTACCATACAATTTGAGCCAAGTTGTCGTTGAGGGCGTTACCTACACCGAGAAATTTGGAGGGCCAGTACAGCATTTGTTAGACCGGATGCGTGGTCAGTTGAAGCGTAGATTAACGCCCCAGTCAGTTATTACAGTCAACGGACTACCGCTGACATTGACCGGAGAGGTTCGGCAGGATGTATTTACATTACGAAACGAGTACGTATTTACCTATCAATGGGGAAGCAGTTTGCAGGGCGAAGTATTGAGCGGCCCTGGCCTGTTCAAGTCGTTGCGGCAGTCGGTGGCCCATGCCCCCCACTTACCCGCTCAATGTCAGCAACGCATTAACCGCGCCCGTGCCGACGAAGCGGCTTTTCTGCAAAAGGTAAATGAGCCATTCCGCCACAGCCTGAAGATAACCGAACTGGAATCCGAGATTGCTGACCTGCAAGCCGCGATGTTACGGGAGTCGGAGCCGGAAACAGTTGAAGTCGCATAGACAAGTCGTGAGAGCCGGAATAAACCGGCTCTCACGATCTTATTAGTGTAGGTCTTGAATGAAATGGCCGCACACCGTTCGCACCACCCCTAGCCTTCCTATCGTCGGACGTCGGAGCCGTGCGACCTATTTTTGCGGGAAGTCGCTGAAGGGCGACAACCCGCTTTCACGCTCACATTCATTAAATACTTCACTCACACGTCCAAATCACGTCACACTTTATCAGGAGAATTAAGCTGACAAAAGGGAGCGTAGGGTTTGGTGTAAAATTCTGTTAGTCAGCTATATATCTTGCATACTCGGCGTTTTAGCTCTATCTTTATACTGTTCTCCAAGCGCGGCACCGACGTGTTATTTCGGGTAACTATATGAGTTACGCTGTTGCAATTTGCCCGGTACGTCAGGCTATTGACAACCGCCTGAATCGTGACCTGATTGCCCAGGCTCGCCAGCAGGGTTTTGTATTCTCCGACCCCTTTGCAGATACTGATATGTGGCGCGGGTTAGAAACCACCGATTTAGAAAATCCCGCCAAACGAT
The DNA here is from genome assembly GCF_028867935.1 of Flavobacterium sp. SUN052. GTDB lineage: Bacteria > Bacteroidota > Bacteroidia > Flavobacteriales > Flavobacteriaceae > Flavobacterium. The sequence continues at coordinate 181,125 of NZ_JAPQNS010000014.1, read as the reverse complement.
GCGACCCCGATGAGTCAGATTGGCTATTTGGTAAAGCCATCGAAGCGACTTTGTTTTTCTGCTATCAACAAACCCGCCGATTTGTCGGCCAACCCGCCCAGGTATGACCCGCGCAAACAACCCGTTGAGTCGAGCGACAAACACCCGCGTTCAGGGTGTTTACAACCAAATCGGCCCGCTGGCCTTTGCCCAAATGAGGGCCAGCAGATTTAGCTTAGACAATCGAAAGAATGCGTTGCAGTGGAAAATGAAGGGTAGCCGATTCACATCTATTCGGGTAGAATGCCAGCCGGACGGGAAGAGCTATCAGGTTAGCTTTTTCATCATCAACCACGAGCAGTTTACCGAAATCGTCATTGAGAGGGTAAATGCCGGGGAATTGACCAGTACGATTGAACGCATGACTGGTTTACGCTTATCATCGAATTTATCCCCCGTTTTCGTAAAATGATTACTAACGCCCCGCTCCTAGGTGTCATTTCGGGGAACTTCAATGCAAAATGCTCAAAACGCCCAACGCCCGGCGTACTCCCCTCCTACCCCGCCCGTGGGGACGCTGGAAGATTTCAGAATCCGAGTTACTGGCATGACCGAAGACTACCAACTAACCGTTGCCGGGAAAGACCTGGCAAGAGCATATGATTGGAAGTTTGTCGGCAACACTTACCGTCAGGCTTGGGGTTACTTATTCGCCCGCGCCCGGCAGCTTGGCCTGACCTACTGCAAGCACTTCAAACGGTTTTACAAACCCCTGCCACCCAAACCCGCCATCGGCGACCGGGTGAAGCTAACCAGCACCGGAGCCACTGGCACCGTGACGGGCTACAACCAGTTTGATGTGTTGGTCAGCATTGACAATGAACACCGCGAAGCCAAAGTAAGTACCGAATTTTTACTTAAAATTTAGTGACTTGATTCTGTGCGGGCTGGGTTTGACCCAGCCTGCACAATTCTAACTTTCGTTCTAGCCCGTACACTCGGCTTACACTGGCCACACCATTCCTGGCTTTCCTCCTATCGTCGGGCAGCGGAAACGTGTGGCCTAATAAAGTTGCTGACAGCCGCCTAAGTGCGGCCCTCAGCCCACTCAACTACGGAGACACTGACACCACAATATAGGCTATACCTAATCACAAAAAACACCATCAATTAATGGACGAAAGGGGGCAGAGGATTTGGGGTAAACTTCTGTTGGTCAGCTATATATGTTGGATAGATGGCCATAGTGCCCTATCTTTATAGTGTTCTTCAAGCGCGGCTCCGACGTGTTACTTCGGGCAACTTCAATGCAAAATGCCAAAACTTCCGCACAGCGGGGAGGTACAGACCTGTATGCCCGCGTGACTGAGCTGATTGTGGCCGAACTGGAAAAAGGCCGCATCCCCTGGCGCAAACGGTGGGGGATTCTCGAAGATGGCCGGGTTGAGGTAGCCCAAAATTTCGTGAGCAAACGAAATTATACCGGTATCAACAGCGTATTGCTGGGATGCGCTAATTACGAACGTCCCTACTTCCTAACCTTCAAACAAGCGACCGAGTTGGGGGGCAATATCCGAAAAGGAGCAAGGGGAAATCTGGTTGTTTTCTGGAACGTACTGGAAAAAGAAAAAGAGGTGACGAACCGAAAGGGCGAGACCAAAACGAAAAAGGTCGGCGTTCCCCTTCTTAAGCATTATTTCGTTTTCAACGTGGCCGACATAGAGGGCGTAACGATTGAGTTACCGAAGCTCTTGCCCCCCGAAGCCATTACTGAAGCGTACCGGATTGAGGCTTGCGACGCGGTTTATGCCAGCTACCAAAACGCCCCGGATATTGTCCACCGCGACCCGGCCCGCGCGTTTTACAGCCCCCTGTTCGATTACGTGAATATGCCCCGCCCCTCAGCGTTCGACTGCCCGGAAGCGTATTACAGCGTCCTGTTCCATGAACTCGTTCACTCGACCGGCCACCGCGACCGGCTGAACCGGGAGGAGTTGGTACAATCTGATGGATTCGGCGGGGAGCGGTACGCCAAAGAAGAATTAACCGCCGAAATCGGAGCCTGTTACTTAGCCAGCAGTTGCGGCCTTGACCTAACCGACCCCCGGCTGGGCGGCATTCCGCTACTGACCAATGCAGCCGCTTACCTGCAAAACTGGCTCAACGCTCTCAAAGGCGACAAAACGCTGATTTTCCGGGCATCGGGCCAGGCACAAAAAGCCGTTGATTATATGCTGAAAGGCATAGCTGAGGAGGTGGAGCCAGAAGCGGTTTCGGCCTTAACACGAGCGTGGCTGAGTGAAAACCCGGCCACGTTAAAATACAAAATTACTATACAGTGATTTTGCGCAATTTATGATTGCAGCAAGTAGTTTTCTGCTCTCCCCAAACCATTAACCCTCAAATCCCGGCATACGCTACTTATAGTTGTTGAATAACAACTATAAGTAGCGTGATTACAACTATAAGTGTTTGCATTTTTATTGACGCTGGAAATGGGTCAGAATACCTTTGCAGCATCGAAAACAAAATGAAAATCACTGATGGTAAACACCAAAACAATTGGCGATAAAATTTCTGAAGCACGGAAGAGAATAACTATTTCTCAAGCCGAACTCGCTCAACGTCTGTTCATTAGCCCACAGGCAGTAGGAAAGTGGGAGCGGGGCGAATCAATGCCGGATATTACTACGTTCAACCGTCTTGCAGAAATTCTGGGCGTTGACCTCAACTATTTTTCAGAGGGCTTTCAATCTGCCGCCACCGAAACAACCTCTAAAATGACCAATGACAGCCCTAAGCAAACGGTATGGGAGGTTGATAATCCCTCTCCCACTCCGGCGAGTGAGTTACTAACTAATTTTAGCGGTAGCAACCTGCCAAAGAGCGATTTCGCGGGCGTTATCACGCATAAAGGAAAATTTGAAGGAAGCGCATTGCGTGCCTCCAGCTTTGCGGGTGCGGACTTGACGGGCAGTTCGTTTGCGGGCAGCGACGTGCGTGAAGCCGATTTTGATGGTGCTAACCTGACCGACTGCAACATATCTGGTACTGACCTTAGGGATGCGCGTTTTAACGAATCCATCCTGGTGCGTACTAACTTCAGCGCGTCAGGGCTGGACGGAGTAAAATTTAAAGATGTAGCACTGACCGATGTTAAGCTGACCGCTACCGACCTCAGAAAAGTAATTTTTGAAGATTGCACCTTTAACGGCGTGGACTTTCGGCATTCCGATTTGCGGGGGCTATGTCTGGACGGGCAAACCTTTATTGGTGTCAAGTTTGACGAGACGACCCTCAACGAAGTTACGTTTAAAGGCGCAACACTCAAAAATGTATCGTTCCGTTCAGCGCATATGTCTAAGAAAAAACCTATGTGCTTTGACGGCGCGACAATGGATAAGCTGACCTGTGCCGTGCTCAAAGGCATGGGAGCCGATTTGTCGAAGGTTACCGTTATTTAAATCTAAGGGAAAATGGATAGGCAAAATGAAAAGGCCATCTCGGTGAACGGGCTGAAAAAGTACTACAAGCAGCTTTACGTGCTGAAAGGAGTCGATTTTGACGTGGAGCCGGGCACTATTTTCGCCCTGCTCGGCTCGAACGGTGCGGGCAAGACAACTATTGTCAAAATCCTGACTACGCTGCTTAGACAGTATAGCGGAACTGCTATCATAAACGGATTCGATGTTGCGTCAAAGCCCGACAGCGTGCGGCAGTCGATCAGCCTAACCGGGCAGTTTGTCGCTGTGGACGAGATATTGACCGGGCGCGAAAACTTGATTATGATTGCCAGACTGCGGCATCTCAAAAATCCGCATCAGATGGCGGACGATCTACTGAACCGCTTCGGCCTGACCGATGCCGCCGACCGTAGGGTTTCCACGTACTCAGGCGGTATGCGCCGTAGGCTCGACATCGCTATGAGCCTTGTGGGAAAACCGCACATTATTTTCCTCGACGAGCCAACTACCGGGCTTGACCCCGAAGTTCGTATCGAGTTTTGGCAGATTATCAGGGAACTTTCCGACGGCGGCACGACGATATTCTTGACCACACAGTATTTGGACGAGGCTGAACAACTCGCCGACCGAATTGTCATTCTTCACGAGGGCAGGATTATCGTGAGCGGTTCGTTTGAGGAACTGAAAAAGTTTTTCCCGCCCGAAAAAGTGGAATATATTGAAAAACAGCCGACACTGGAGGAGATATTCCTCGCAATCGTTGGCAAAAAGGAGATAAACTAAATGTAAACGACAAAGAGCTATTTTTTCACGGATATGGGCGTTATGCTTGGCCGTAGCCTGCGCCATATTTTTCGGAGCGTGGATACCATCATGACGGTCTGCCTCTCGCCGATTGCGATTATGCTGCTGTTCGTTTATGTGTTAGGCGGTGCCATCCAAGCCGGCACAGATAACTATGTGAATTACCTGTTGCCCGGCATACTGCTGATTACCATTGCCAACGGTATCGGCTACGTGTCCTACCGCCTGTTATTAGACAAGCAGCGGGGTATCTTCGAGCGGTTCCACTCCATGCCGATTGCCCGCTCAGCTCCTCTGTGGGGGCATGTGCTGACCTCGTTGGTATCCAATTTGATTTCGGTTGTTGTCGTCATTCTTGTAGCATTAGTGATGGGCTTCCGTTCGCCCGCAGGCGTATTGTCGTGGTTTGCTGTGTTTAGCATATTCGCCTTGTTCACGCTGACCCTGACATGGGTTGCGGTAATTGTTGGCTTATCCGCGAAATCGGTGGATGGTGTCAGTGGAATTGCCTTTGCGATTCACTTCTTGCCTTTTCTCAGTTCAGCGTTTGTACCTACTACGTCTATGCCGGGGCCTGTCCGGGCTTTTGCCGAAAATCAGCCGGTTACCTCGATATTGGAAACGATTCGTGCGCTACTCTCAAACCAGCCGGTAGGTGATGAGATATGGGTTGCTTTGGCCTGGTGCATCGGTATTATGCTTGTGGCTTATGTCTTTGCAATGCGGGTCTATAAAAACCAGGGGTAAAACATTGTTTTTGTTGAGGTATAATGATTCCCAGAGTTCGAGCCACCACTTTGAGGCTTAGGAGGGGGCTCGAACTCTGGGAATCATTACACGTTCGAAGGCTTATTCTCTAATCGTCCGGTAGTGAGCCTTCCACTTGACTATTTTTCCACTTTCCCATAACTTTCGGTCAAATAAACTTAAATCCGTTCATTGGATAGAAAGGAGTGTGCGAGATGGTAATCGGATTTGTGGTTTTCTTCCTGTTTTTCTTCGTAAGGGGCTTTATGCAGGAACGCCAGCGGCAGCGTATCAACAAACTGCAACGGGATATTGACGAAATGAAGCTGGACGCAGCCCGTCGGCAATTGCGCCAGCAGTAGACCCGCCAATAAGACAAAAGTACGTAAATGCCGAATGCCCCGTGTGAGCGGGGCATTCGGCATTTTGGGGGTGCAGCCTGGCTATAGAGTTCGGGCTTTCATGATGTCTTTGTTTTGCACTGAGAAAGCAAGTTCGCGCCCACCACCCTGCTCGCCGATCACGATGAGCAATTGCTTGTTGTTGGGGATGGTGAACCGCTGGAAAGCATAAACCCGCTCAACTTTCCGGTGTCCCCGCACGGTCGTAATGGCATCGTTGTAGACGTAGATCGGCCGCAACTCGATTTCCTGCCGGGAAGTCAGTTTGGCCGTTTTGCTGTCCACCACAAAGTAGCGGACGTAATCAATGTCGTAATTGAGGTTCGATTTGTTTTCGATGGCAAGTCGGTAATACAGCACGTTTTCCTTCACGAACAGGCCGCGCAACCGGGCTTCCATCTTGTTAGCTTCGGCTCCGCGTTTGCCTCGTTTCCGGTGCCGGACGATGCGGTTACAATTATAAACGATGTCGGACTGCGTGGCCTTGACCCCGGCAAACTGAATGCTTCCATCCTGGGTGTTGGTTCCATTCATGTATTGAGTTCGATTATCCAAGCTTACCTGCTCTGGGCGATCCCGTTCCGGCGCACTGGTTGGCCCAGTAAGGTTGAGTGCCAGCACTGCCGGAGTCTCGTTGTAGTTGACCACGAAACTGTAAAACTTACCGTCGGCGGTCATCACGGCGAAATTGGTTTCGTTAAAGCCAATCTGTGATGCCTTCACTTTCAGCACATTCTCGACATCGGCCCCTTTGTCAGCCATGATGCTGCGGCTACCCAAATCCACCGACCGTACAGCCGCCGGGAAGATGATCGAGATGGTTTTGTTGTAGGCCAGATCCACGTAATACGACCGGATTACATTCTGTTGATGAATCGGCACCTCCGGCGAAGTACGAATGGCCAGCGATGCCGGCACTATATTATCTGCCAAAGCCGGTTGCGACGAGGGCGACACCAGACGAACGCTATCAGGTCGAATCGGTCGGGTTTGTTCAGGTAGTGCGGGCTGAGCAACATCAGTCGGGACGGGTGATCGGGCAGGTGGCAGCGGTTTCGCATCCCGTTTGGCCAGAAATTTTGTAGGTGTTTGTTTGATGAGATTGGGTTGGCGTTGGGCCAGAACCGGGGTCATCAGCGTCAGTAGCGCACTGACCGAAAAAATAAGTCGTTTCATTCGAGTACGTTTTTAGTTAGGCGACTCATTTGAGCAGCACATAATAGTTGCCTTTCAGCGTCGCTTTCTGTTGGGTGATTTTTCGTTGCAATACGCCCTGCGCCCCCGATAGCCCTGACTGCGCGACCGAGATACCCGCCATCGTTGCGGCTGTTCGGGCATTCGTTGCCGACGTGCCATTCAAGTTATAGTTGACTCCGCCGACAGCCTGTCCCAATAGCTGCTTGCCCTCCTGAGCGGCCAGTACGTTCGGGACAAATACGCCCGGCATACCGTCCATGTCATGAACCGTCAGCTTGATTGGGAAAATACGCCCCTCATATTGTAGGTTGGTGATGCCGATGCTCACCCGCTCGGCTCCGAAACTACCTACCCCGTAAATGATCGTATTCGCCGGAATTTTCATACCCCGCACCCTGACCGGCTCCAGCAAGCGAAGCTGCACCCGCCCCCCGTCCATAATCTGTTGGTCGTGGTGAATTACGGCCCGGATAGTGCCGAGGTCTTCGGTCAGTGCTGCTTCCTGCTGGCCTTTCTGATCGGACGAATACAACCCATAGAAACCATTCCATCGTCGATTAGTCGGTTCGCCCAGCGTCGAGACAACCGCACCCGACTCCGCTTTTCGGGGCCGTTCACCTTCGCGGGCGGCAGCAGCTTTGGCTTCCTTATCGCGTTTGTATTCGGTCAATAGGGCCAGCAAACGCTGACGATCATCCGTCTGTTTCTGGTCATTGCGCGGGCGTAACTCCTCGTCAAACTCATCCGGTAGTGAAGCTTCAATGTCGGCGGGCATCAAGCGCGACCGGCTTCGTGATTGAACACGGCTACCCGCACGAGGCCGCACAGTCGGTGTGGGATTGTACAATGAATCCATTGCCGCCAATTCCGGGTCGGAGGCTTCGGGCTGTCGTTGCTGTTTGTACAGGTATGGGTCAAGTGTCGAGGGAAGTCCAGCCGATGCTGTTTCGGGTAATTGCTGACCCGAAACGCCGGTTTGCATACCGTTCACGCTGGATTGCCGACTCTTGTCCATGCGCTGCTCGGCGGCCTGGAGTTCTAATTTCGATTTGGGAACACTATCCGTCTGGGCGTTCGGAATGGTCGAATTAACGTTGTTGATGAGTGGCTTCTGCGGCTCATCAGACCGTGCTTTCAAGAAATAGACAGTTGATCCCAGCGCGATCAGCAGTACCGGGGCGACGATCCAAAACCGCTTATCCTTCAGCACTTCGTTAATCGATTTAGGGCGATCCCGCTCCGGGATGCCGGACCACGGCGTACCGGTCGCTTGGGTTGACCTTTCGGCACGTACCGGTGCTGAAACTGGCGTTTCTACCGGGTACGGGAGTTCGGTATAATCTGGTTGCTCATCGTTGACCAGATCGTCTGGTTGAGTCAGGTCGGTATCGTTCATACGTTTTACGTTGGGTTGATGGTTGATTGGCTATGCTGGATTCCTGGGTCGACAGCCGAAACGAGTTGAGCAGTAATTCCGGTGGTTGGCTCGATATGTTGCTGCTAACCGACCAGCTACCCAGCAATAGCAGTCCGACAAATACGGCCGGCACCTCACGCTTGCGTTGCCTGACCGGGCGGCTCTCCCACGTTCGGATGAGCCGGATCAATCGCCGTTGACTGAGCCGTCTATAACCCGGTCGAAATAGGATTACTGGCAATAGCTGACTCATAAGTGTGCGTGTTGACTCGTTCGCGCAACAGTTTCCAAATCCTGATTCTGAACGACTTTGAACCGCTCGATCATGAAGCCGTGCGGATTGTTGTCCGTGCGGGCCACGTCGATGAGGAAGCATTCCGTGACAAGTTTGCGAATCGTGATGTTGTTGGCCCGGATCAACAACTGCCGACCGCTCGTGATCACCCGGTACGGCGACTGGCTGAAATCAACCTCCACTTTGTCGATTTCGACCTTCTGATGCACGTTGCCCTGAATCAACTGGCCGTAGTAACCGGCCTCCTGCAAATCCTGATAAAGCCGAACAATGGAACGGTCGCCCAAATAGGTGGCTTCCCTGATGTTTCCCTCGACCTGCTTTTCGTCGGGTTCGAGGGTGAAAAATAGTCGGTGGAATGTCTTCACGTGGTCTTTGGCTTCAGCCGGGCGGTTTATGTTTTGTTCCTGCGCCAGCGCGACCATAATGGATTTGCCATTATCGAGTACATAGACCTTCTGCCGACTCGCCGAAACCTCCGAAAAAGCCCAATAGGCAACGCCCAGCCCGAAGGCAAGGCTGCCGACTATGGCGATGATGGCCACCCAGCGCACCATCCGAAACGAGGTTTCTAAATTGGTCAGGTAGCGAAATTGTCCGTTCATAATCAGATACTGTTTGTCGTTGGTTGAGATTTACCGGAACCGGAGAACGCACTGGCCACAGCCCGTCCGAGTGAAGCGGCTCCAGCCCCCGCTCCTTGTCCGGTTGTGGCACCCGCCACCATCGCCGTGGGTTGCGTTGCCGAACTGATGGCATCGCCCACGCCCGTTGATTCAATGACGTAGGAAGCGATTTTGGGAATGGAGAGGTAGGCCCCGGCTCCGATGAAATAGAAAATAATCAGCCCCCAGTCCGACGAACCCATGCCCGTATTGCCCGAGCGAATCTGTTCGTCAAAAACCGCCAAATCCTGAGTCAGCATCGAGATGTGAATCGTTTCCAGAATGGCACCCAGGATGTTGACCAAGGGGATATACAGCAGGATGTGAATTAGGCGCGAGAACCAGGCCGCTAATCCCGAATAGAACCACTCGAAGGTGGCCAGCCCGAACGTAATTGGCCCGGTTAGGGCCAGCACGATCAGGAAGAACGTACTGATGAGCTTGATATAAATAGCGGCCAGATCATAGAAGATTTCGCCGAGCCAGCTCAGAAACTGGTCGAAGTAGTACTGCATGACCCCGCTGACGGCGTTCCCCACCAGGCTATTGCCGCTACCCGTTGGCCCGAAAATCGTTCGCATCACATCCCAGGTGCCGATCTCGCCATCCTCGCCGGGCGGAATGAGAATCTTGTCCCAGTTTTCGCGTACTTTATCTTTTTTGACCTGGTTCAACCGCTCGACTTCGGCTTTCTGGCTGGCCACCATCGTGCTGGTACCCTTGTCCAATAGCCGCCCAATGCCGACCATGCCTTTTACCAACATCGGATAACTAAGCAGACAAAGAGCCAGCGCGAAGGGCCGAAGCAGTGGATACACGTCAATTGGTTCGGCGCGGGACATATGCCCCCAGATACGGTAAAACACGTAACAGAGTGCACCACAAAAACCAATAGCCTGACCAAATGCAACCAACGCCCCAAACGCATCGGCGAAGCGGGTGAACACCTCGTCAATGGCTGTTTCCAATACAGGGGCAACCAATAGTATAGCTTGCATAGGATTCGAGAGTTAGCGGTACGATTGCGTTCGTAGGTTCTTCGACTGGTACGCCTTCCGGTTTCGTTTATACTTGTAAAAATCAAGTCCCTGAGACGTGATTTTATCCATCGCCAGTAGTGTAGTTCGACGGGCTTTGCTCTCTTTATCCACTTCCCGAAGCAGCCGGAGCCGGTCGGCAGGTGACAGATACGCCGTCTGCCCTTGCTTTTCGACGAGCTTCATTTTGGCTTGTAGGATTTTGTCATCGGCGAGCAACGTGGAGCGGGCTGAGGCCAGGACCGTCCAACCAATGTCATAGTCGGGTGGATACCGCGCATCAATCTCCTCTTTCATCAGCCGGGCGTTCACTGGGTCGGTGATCGTTATCGCGACGGGTAAGCCATCAGTCCACAAAGCATCGATGGATTCATTCACCGCCTTTCGCCGTTGCCCGCGCAACACATCGACCGGGGCCTTATTCATGGCTTGCTGATAAGCATATTTGACCTTGAAACCCTGATACCGAATTTTGTTGATCCGTTCCTGACCGTCTTTCCAGGTTTCCTTCAACTTCTCAATGGACTTGGCCAAATCCTTGTTCTTTTGCTTCTGGTAAACATCCATAATTTTAGTTGCCGCCGGTGCCAGAACGCTCATGTTGGCGATGCCCTTCATCAATTCGTCCATGACTTTCTCCTTCATCAATTCGCCGTAGTCAACACCGGCATCCTTCAGCCCGGCCATGATATCCTGTTCCGATACGGATAGCAACTGGTCAATTTCGGATTGAATTACTTCGCTACCCCGGTTGCCGACAGGAACCTGATTGGCGGAGGGCATTTGTGCCTGCGCGTTTCCAGCCAGCAAGCACAGCCACAGCCAGGCGTGGCCCGGCGCGAAAAAGGGTTGTGTTTTCATCGGGTTTGATAGGTTGTGGCACGGGTGCCGACCGTGCGGTTAAGGTTCGAGTCGCGCTCGAACAATCCCTGCCGATAAGCATTTTTAGCGATTTCCCGTGAGCGGAACTGATACGTCGCCCGGATCACGCTCAACGTCTGGTTCATCCGCTTGATCCGGTCGTAGAGGTCGGTTCGGACTGAGTTCAACGCCGACAGCCGTTCCCCTTCCGACATCCAGACGGATTTGCCGCCGAGGTTAACAACCGTTTTTACCTCGGCTTCCAGATCGCCTGTATCGGCAACCTCGCTGAGTGCATCCCGCATCGCACCAGCTTCTTTGCCGGTAAAGGCCGGGGTGTTCAGGAATTTCTCAGCCGCTTTTTTGCTGGCCTGAATCGCGTCGGTAAGCTGGTTGAGGTTTAACTCCTTGTAGTACGTGGCAAAGGCAGGCGATAAATCCGTGTGCGCTTTCTTCCAGGCGTAGTCCACCTTGTAATTCTGGTACTCGATTTTCTGTTGCTTCGATAGTCCATCTTTCACCATCGTTTGGAGCGACTTAACCGCCGAGATCGGCGAGACATCAAACAATTGACCAAGCGCACTGCCCAAAAGATCATTGAGTTCGTCCTGAATCCCCTGCATGATGGTGTTTTCTGTTTCGCCAATGATATTCTCAATCTCGCTTGTCAGGTCGTCGGCCAGTCCACCCGCTAACCCTCTGGGCGGACCTTGGGGGTAATTTGGTGCTGGATTCGTTGTATCGGCAATTGTCAGGATAGTCCGGGAATGTAAGTCAGTTGGTACGGCCTTAACGTCAGCCCAACCGGGGCTTGACATCCCAAAAAGGCATAATCCGGTCAAGAGCAGTCGGGTTTTAGGCTGCATGGGTACATGTTCAATAAAGTCATCGGATTTAGCGACCGCCCTTGAATTCTTCGGCGTAGTCGCGCAGGGCTAAATCGTAGTTCCCGCCGTGAGCCGCTACCTTCTCTTCCAGTCGCAATTTTTCAGTTTGCTCGGTTGAGTAGGCCAGATACTCCTCGGTCGATACCTCGACGCCATATACTTTCGATTCCTGCCCGCCCCACGAGATAAACACTTCCTTGTAACTCCGTTTGGGATCGAGGTCGCGGTTGAGCGACAGGCATAAATCCTTTTCCTTGTCGGTCAGGGCCAACAGATCTTTCACGTGCGAAAACTTGTTCCGGTACTTCCGCTGATCGAGCAGGATTTTGGTATCGGCGTTATTGATGATCGAATCCTTGACAATCTTGTTGCCGATGATATCGTCCACTTCCTGCGTCACGATCCAGGCTTCGCCGAAAAACTTTCGCACCGTTTTGTAGAGGTACTTGATGTACTCCGCCATACCATCCTTCATGATGGCTTTCCACGCTTCCTCGATCAGGATGATTTTCCGTACCCCGTTCAATTTCCGCATCTTGGAAATGAAGGTGTCCATAATGATGATTGTCACGACCGGAAACAAAATCGGGTGATCCTTGATATTGTCAAGCTCGAAAACGATGAAGGGAACGTTCAGCAGGTCAATATTGACCTGGCTGTTCAGCAACTCTTCGTACTCGCCCCCCAGGTAGAAGGGCCGCAACACATAAATGAAATTGTCGTAATCGAAATAGCCAATCTGTACCTTGTGTTCGGCTAGATACCGGGGGAAGTCAGTTTGCATAAACTCGTAGAACGAGTTAAAACAGGGAAAGACATCCGGGTTATTGGGTAAATAGACCTCGAAATATTGCGTCACGGCATCCGATAGCGCGGTGTATTCCGACATCGTTTGCCGTTCGTCGCTTCGTTTCCAGAGTGTTTGAAGTAACACTTTAATCGCTTCCTTTTTCTCGACATCGGGCAGGGCCCGGTGTTCGATGAAGAACGGGTTGAAGTTGATCGGCTCGTCTTCCGAATAGGTCAGATACATACCGCCCAGCATATCGCACAATCCCCGGTACGAGTGGCCCACATCGACAATAACGGCGTGACTCCCCTGCACATGGAAACTCCGAAGGGCGTGGTTCGTAAAAAATGACTTCCCGCTCCCCGTTGGCCCCAGAATAAACTTGTTCCGGTTCGTCACCCACCCTTTTTTCATCGGATAATCCGACAAATCAACCAATAGTGGTTTGCCACTCATGCGCTCAACCAATTTCACCCCGTAATGCGAAACCGAATCGTAATAATTAGTTTCCTGATTCAGCAGGCAGACCGATTGCGGGATAAACGACCAATACTTGTCCTCGCCCGGCAGATCGGCGGCATTGCCAGGAATACCCGCCCAAAACAGCCCCAACGCATCCTTTGTGTTCTCGCGGGGACGAACGCCCAACTTGGCGATGGCCGACGAAACCAGATTTCGAAGTATAGGCAACCGGCTCTTATCTTCCGTCCATACCTGAATGTTGAAGTGCGACCGCACCGGTGCAAATCCAGTCTCGGCCGCATAGGTTAAGTATTGGTTGAGGAGCATGGCGTTCACCTCGTTGTCTTTCCCGAAGTTGGCCAGCGACCGCATTTGCGTGGCCCGCTGCTCTAATTTCGGAAATGCAGCCTGCTTGTCTTCGATGAAAATGTACTGATTGTAAATGTGGTTGCAGTTCAGCATGAGCGACACTGGAGCCGCGTAGCTTACCGATACGTTCGACCGCTCCGTTGACAGAGCCTCGACCCGATTGTTGGTATGCACCCATTCCGGCAAGTCGTCAATATCCGAGATGGTGTAAAACTTGGCGTATTTGGCTCCTACCCGTAATTCCTCATCCATTTCCAGATCGGCCAGCGTCACCACTTCATCGCGGAGCGACAAACTCATGTAGCGTTCCAGAAGTCCGGCCTGTGCTTCCGTACCAGCCAGTTCAGCCGCTTTGAGCCGCCGTAAACCAATCAGTCGGCTACTCTCCAGAATTGATACGAACTGTTCGACGCTATTAAAAAACTCCTCGGCTTTGTGTTTGTCCCCGACTTCTTTTGGCACTAACCGACCCCTCGTCAGCGACGTTTTTATCGCTCCTACGTCCCGCCGTTCGGGGTGCGTTTTGGTCAGATACAGGTAGCATTCGTGATGCAAATAGGGCCGCTCGTTGAAATGCCGTTCGCTGGCTTTATCCAAAAAAGTAGCCTGACGGGTAGCGGTTTCGGCGGTTGATCCGTAGTAGGTTTCCTCCACAAACCAATCCTGTTTGTGCAGAATGGTATAACTGGGCAGTACGCCTAACGCTTTGGTCCATACGTTGCAAAGCGCAATGTAGTCGCCCTGCTCGACGCGCCCCTCCCCTACCCCCTCGAAGCTGGCGTTGAGCGTAAAAATTTCGGGCAGACTAACAGCGAAACAGACGGTTAAATCGCCGTGAATCGAAATGAGACAATCCTGTTCGATAGCCCGTAGCGGAAAGACCTCGTGTATGGCTCGCCCGGAGACCCTGCCCTGGGTAGTTCCCTTACTTTGCACCTTCATGCCGTAGCTGTTTAAACACCCTTGAACTCCGAACCAGTACTAACTTCGGTTGACGGGCGCGGCCCTGTGTCCGGGCCATACCCCGTTCGCCATGAACCCTCGAGATGCGAACCAACTGACCATACAGAAAAATCAGGGCGATCAGATAGGCTCCGTAACACCACAGACCCGACCAGCCCGTAACGATCATGATAATGGTGCTTACCATCAGTAAGCCCACCGCTGCCCCGGCCAGAACCATCAGGAAATTCATTCCTCGGATGCCAAGTACCTGTGGGGGCCGATCAACCCCTTTGTTGACGCGAAACATCTTAGGCTCCGAACACGGCGGTTAACGTCACGACCACCAGCCCGGCGAAGATGAGTGCACCAAACCACGATGCCGCTGCTTTTCGCGTATCGGGGTCGCCGTTCGACCATTTTGAATAAACCTGAATGGCACCGACAATTCCGATGATGGCACACACGGCATACATTAAGTTCGTGACGACCGTGAAGGCTCCCTTTACTTCGGTGGCAGCCGTAGTCAGGCCCTGTGTACTCAGTCCCTGGGCCGGGGCCATGTTTGCCACGAGTACCCCGGCAACGATCAGCGCGATGAATTGGGCCGCGCTACCTCCCTTCGATTGATTAAAACGGTTTTGCATTGTACTAAATTGGTTGTCTCTGTGTACCGCGAGGGCGGTCCGTTCAAATTGATTCCAGAATTACGAAGGCAATGGCAATAAATAACAGCCCGCCTAACCAGGAAGCACTGGCCTTCCGTACATCACTCTCCCCGTTCGACCATTTGCTATAGACAGCAATGGCCCCAACCACACCCACTACGGCAGCTACGCCTTTTCCCAGTCGAATCGCTCCCGCTTTCGCATTCGTGATTTGCGTCGTTGCTCCTTCTACAGCCTGTTTCAACTCGTCTTGCGCGATAAGCTCATGACTGCATAAAATGAGCGCGACGGCTGCTAAAACACCCAAAAATAACTGTTTCATTTGTAAAACATATTAAAATTATGCCGCTAATATATAATACATTTTAATTGGGGCAAAATTTTTTAGGCAGCTAAACGCTCGATGCGGTCAAACAACGAACCGTAGTCAGCACTGACTGTCTCACCCTTTTGTTGGAACAGCCAATCTAACGATTGGTCATTTTCAAGTTGATAGGTCTGAATCAGTAGTCCCAGCTCCTGCTTCATAAATGAGGAGTCGGCTTGTCGGCGTTGTGTCAATTGATTCATTTTCCGCTGAACTGTCCGTACCCGCTTCACGTACTCGGTCAGGGCAACCTCACCTGTTTCGGCTGTTTCTTCCGGGGCAGTTCCGTCAACGAGTGAGATAGCCTCATCGTCCATCCAGCTACAACCAGTCGGCACCTGATCCGTTTCTTCCGGGTAGTCATCCATAGGCTCGGTGTTCGTGAAACCGTTCAGCGTCGTTGTCGGCTCCGTGATTGGCAAGTCCTCATCCTGGTCAGGAGACGTATCTCCTTGAATCGGTGAACTCCTGTCATTGGGGGCATTGCCATGAAGTACATCGGCAGGCGCATACCCCGTCAGGAGCCGATCAAAATTGGTTTTAGAACGCCCCAATCTTTCTACAGTGGAAGTCGGGGAGTCTGGCAATTCCGTTTCCAAGTCTTCCTGTTTGTTTTTTTTGGAAGTCGGCATCGTTGCCCTTCCCCACCAGCCGTACTCCCGGCCTAAACGGTATCCCTGCCAGCCCGTCAGACCCAGCAGGGATATACTTATCCAGATCATTACCATTCGCGTAGTTGTGCTTCTTTTTGTTCTAACGTGGTTCGCATGGTGTCCATTTCGGCCCGGTGTTCAGTGAAGTGCTGCCGAAATATGTTTTCCATGATTTCCTGTAACGAAACTTTACTCCCTGTCAATTCAGCGTACCGTTGTAAAAACGTGATATGCGAATGCGACCGCTTTGATATGTAGGCCACTTTCGTCGGCCGCTCAAACCCCTTGATCGGTTGGAGGTAGCTGTTGGTATATTTCTCAATCTTCTTTTCGGATGCCCCACCAATAACCGACTCCTTTGATGCTTTAACGGGTACATCGACTGTGGGAGCCACTATTTCTTCCGAAACTGACTCTACCGTATCAACAACCGGAGTTGGTTCAGGCGCTTCTTCCACTGCCGTTGCCACGGCTGGCGGCTCCTCTTTTATTTCGGCGGTATTCCACCCGAAGTTTTCCTGTAATTTGCTCAGGTCTGATGACGACGTGGCCAACGTGGCCATAGCCCGGAGTGACGACTCGTCTAATTTTTTAGTAGTTTTTGCCATGTTGTTAGGCTACAGATTGGTTGATCGTAAGTTCTTTTGTCAACTCATCAGCTAATGCTTTGATTTTGTCGCTAGGAAACAAGGTGGAGCGTTCGCGTTTCCAGGAAACGGAGTCGGTAATTCGACATTTCAGGATTTGGACATTCCCACGCTCCCGAACAATTGTTTCGATGCCGTCCATCAAGCTTGGGTTTTCCGACTTTTTGTATTTGTTCCAAAGCATAAACAGCTTGTAGTCGGCTCCTTTGGCTTCCCGGAACTTGTCGAACAAGTCAAGCGTCTGCAAGCCTGCCGTAAACGTCATCTTGTCGGCTTCCATTGGAAGAATGATATAGTCCAACTGAGATGCGACCCGGTCGAAGCCTTTCACGTTCATTGAACCCGGCATATCAATGAAGACTAACTCATCGTCTCCCTTCTCTTTCAACCCCGCCAGAAACATCGCGAGTTCTTCCAATGACCCCCGGTACACCTTGTACATCTCCCGATTCACCTCCGGGTATAGAGTGACGTACAAGCTTTGTAATTCTTCGTCATTCTGAACGCTGGCCAGTTCTGACCGGCGTGTTGCATCGAAGGAGTGCTGAGGAAAGTCTGCGTCAATGACTGTGACGGGCTTACCCATTGTTGTGTGGTAATAGGTAGCCAGCAGCATCGTGAGGGTCGTTTTTCCCACCCCCCCCTTCTGCGTACATACGGATATCAGTTTTGCCATTATTCACTGGAGTTTGTTTCGCTAGTACAATTTTATGGGAAATAAGCAATAAGTCAGTTAGATACTAACTATCTTCTTTAATAAATACAATATACACTAAGAAAAATAATAAATAAATACAGTAATAAAACACTTACTACTATACTTATTAAAACAAAAATTAAATAAGTAATTATTTAATTTAATATATAAATACTTTACTTACTTAAAAAAATAAAAACATATTGCAATAAAATTATATTATTTAATTATAATCGTATTGTAATAATATAAATTTTTAAAGTTATAAATTTGCAACATAGCAATGCTGCAATAATAGGTTATCGTATTATCGCTTTATGATAAACGTTTAGGGCTTGCCTGGAAAATCTTATTTAGCACTATGGCTTTATTTTACTATGATTTTATGGTAAAATAATAAACTTAATAATCTGATAGACAAGTATTTAAGAAAGAGGTGAGAAGTGTACGATTGGGAATTACTCTACTTAGATAAGGTGATTATGTATGGATTAAACTAGAACGAGAATATACATAACTTGTTACAAACAAGGCTGTGTGAACGTGGAGCTACAAGATTTGGTAAATCAAATTTGAGGACTCAACTTTGCAACGGTCACTTGCCTAAGGAAACAATCACGTTTTAAAGATAGGCAAGATGTGTTTTGCTACCCGCAAAACCCCTGCTTTCATCTCACTTTTGCACAAGCGGATGAAAGAACGTTGTGAATCAAATTGCGCCAGAGCGCACACACGCGGGGTGGAAAGACAAAAATCAACAATAAACAGAGGAGGGCGACCGCCCAAAGAGGAACAGGACAGAGCCAGCATAAAGCTGAACTGTTGGGTCACTGATGGGGAAAGCGAGCAACTAAAGGCGGAGTATGGACGAGCAAGGGCTGGCAAGAAGTTATCCTTTGCTGGCTACCTAAAGCAAAAGCTGCTAAACGGAAGGGCAATCACGCCCACAAAAACGAACGAGATACTGCTGACTATTTTAATTAATCTACAGGATAGAGGTCGGCAGTTAGAAGAAATAGGGAGGCAACTTTCAAAAAAAGACGAGAGAGAAGCGGCTGAAATTACGAAGTCAATAGCAATGGAACTGGCCGCTATTCAGGAAACACTAACCAGGATTTCGCAATGGTTATACGAATCTTGACGGGCAAAGAGGTAGCCGGGGCGGTGCGCTACAATGAACAAAAAGTGGAAGAGGGACAGGCCGAACGCATACACATCGAGAATTATCCCGACCAGTTAAAGGCTGAAAAGTACCCTCAGTTTCGGCTACAACTGCTGGAGCAAATGACCCGGTTGAACCCGATGGTTGCCAAGCCATCGCTGCATCTGGCTATCGCGTTTCACCCGACGGAATCAATCTCGATCGACAAGTTGCGCCAGATCGGAAGCGAGGTAATGACCGGAGCCGGTTATGGTCGGCAGCCCTACCTGATGTACCGGCATGATGATACCGAACATCCACACATTCATATTGTATCGGTGGCCGTTGATGCCAACGGCCACAAGATCTGCGATAGATTTATCAAAAATCGGCTGAATAACATTCGTAAGGACATTGAGCAAAAACACGACTTGCTTCGGGCTGAACAGGGGCTTCACCAACAGCTAGTAGAGAAGGCTACGGAAGGTGAAGAAGTCCGGCGAGAAACCAACCCACCCAGCATTGGTAAGGTGATACAGCAAGCCTTAGAAACATTTACGTTCGGTTCGGTCGAGAGTTTTCGCCAATACATGCTTCTGCAAAATGTGGTGATGAAAGAAATGGCAGGACGGGGTAAAACGGGAGTGACATTTCAGGCAAGAGAAAAGTCGGAAACCTTGACCCGGCCGGTAAGGGCCAGCAGTCTGATAGGTAAGCCGACCAATAAGCGGCTTGCCGAATTATTCGGGACTCAGGCAAAACGGCATAGGAAAGGATGCGAAACTATGGCAACCGTCATTGGGCAACGACTGAGCCGGTATGAGTGCCTGACAGAATCAGAGTACAAAATAACCTTACAGCAGGCAGGTATTCAGGTTAGCGATAGGGGAGGTGTTTACCTCTACGTGCAGGAACGGGCGGGGTTGGTTGCCCAGGAAAACGAGTTGGGAACACCATTCTGTCGTCAGACTCTGCTAACTCGTTTTGTCGAAAATATCGTCCGTAAACCAGTTCAGGAAAGGGAGACCGCCAGCCAGCAACAAATAAACCGGATCGAAGGGCAAACATTCCGTTCAACATCACCTGCCGATTCAGACCTGGCCAGAACATTGACCGCTCAGAAACAGCGTCAGCCGCAGTTGCCCCAGACACTGCTTCTTTCTACTACACCACAAGAGGTTGCTATTAAAACAAAGCCCGAAGAAGTTAGCTCCTTAACCCCACACCCGCTTAAAGAGGGTAGGGGAGAGGATGAACAGAAAGTATCGCTGATAAAAAAACCGAAGAAGCCGAAAAAAAATCTTCGTATAAAAGGGCCACGTCTTTGAGTAATTAATATATTATTTATATGAATTACTTTGAGGGATAATCCAAACATTGTTCAAAAACGTAAATAGGGCATAAAGTAAAACGGGCTAATATATCTCATATATTAGCGATTGGAAAGGCACGGGCACGTCGAAAAGGTGCTGGCGGCCTAATTAATCGATAAGCTGACGTTTCATGGATGCTCAGGACAAAGAATACCGGGGGATATTGAATATGCTCCTGTTTATGTCATTAGCCCTCATCGGGTTTCATCTCTATTTTTTCTGCTATGACACACTGGCCCGTATCGGCTTTAGTTTCGGCTTGCTCGACAGGTTCATTCTGAGCATAGACCGAGCGACCCACTTATTTTCCCACCCGCTTTATTCCAAGTTGGCGGCCTTGCTGTTGTTAGGCATCTGGACATTTGGCAACAAAACCCGGAAGAAATTAGACGTAACCTGGTCAAACGTGGGGTGGGTCGGCATTGGTGGGGCCATGCTGCTACTGTTGAACGGTCAACTGTTACGGCTTGCCTGGCTGTCGGCTGAGATACGTAACGGAGCGTATTTCCTGACAACGATTTTGGGGTATCTTCTGCTGATTCGGGCGGGTAGCTACGCCAACCAGATACTCAGCGTACATATTGGTGGGGATGCCTTCAATGACGAAAACGAATCGTTTGAGCAGGAAGCACAACTGATGGAGAACGAATACTCCATCAACATCCCGACCGAGTACCAGGTCAAAAAGAAATCGCGCCGGGGCTGGGTAAATGTCGTCAATCCATTCCGGGCTACGCTCGTCATGGGTACACCCGGCTCCGGTAAGTCGTTTGCGGTGGTCAACAACTTTATCCGGCAGCACTTGGAAAAGGGGTTCACGATGTACATCTACGACTACAAATTCCCCGATCTCTCGAACATCGCCTACCACTACCTGCAAAAAAACCGAAAGGCGTTTAAACGGATGCCAACGTTCTATGTCATAAATTTCGATGACCCACGACGCTCGAACCGCTGTAACCCGTTGATGCCCGAACTAATGACCGACATTATTGATGCTCAGGAAGCGGCCCGGACGATTTTACTGAACCTCAATAAATCCTGGATTCAGAAGCAGGGCGATTTCTTCGTCGAGTCGCCGATGAACTTTTTGTCGGCGGTCATCTGGTATTTGAAAAAGTACGATGAGCGTCGGTTGCGGAGCCTGAGTCAGCAAGGCAAGGCAGACGATGGCCAACGATACTGCACATTCCCACACGTTATTGAGTTTGCCGGGGCCGAGTACCGCGAACTGTTTCCGATCCTGCAATCGGAGCCGGAGATTGAAAATCTGCTCAAACCATTTTCCAGCGCACTCCGCAATGAAGCGTATGACCAGTTGGAGGGGCAAATTGCATCGGCCCGGATTCCGTTAGCCCGGCTTTCCAGCCCCGCCCTCTACTGGGTAATGACTGGAAACGATTTTAGCTTAGACATCAATAATCCCGATGATCCGAAAGTGCTGTGCGTCGGCAATAACCCAGAACGGCAGGAGGTATATGGAGCCGCGTTGGGGTTGTTCAACGCCCGGCTCATCAAGCTGGTCAATAAGAAAGGGCGGCTGAAATCCTCTATTATCATTGATGAGTTGCCGACTATTTATTTCCGGGGATTGGACAATCTGATTGCCACGGCGCGTAGCAATAAAGTGTCCACTTGCCTGGGGCTACAGGACTTGAGCCAGCTTAAACGGGATTACGGCGATAAAGAGGCTACTACGATTTTCAATACCATCGGCAACGTGTTCTCCGGGCAGGTCCTGGGCGAAACCGCCAAAACCATGGCGAGCCGATTTGGGAAAAACAAGCAGATTCGGCATTCGCTTTCCTTTACAGAACGGGATACAAATCTGTCGATTTCGGAGAATATGGATTCGGTCATTCCAGAATCCAAGATCTCAAACCTGTCGCAAGGGCATTTTGTCGGGGCCGTTGCAGACAATTTTGACGAGACCATTAAGCAGAAGATTTTTCATGCCCGGTTGGTTGTAGAGCCGACAATGGTTGCTGAGTTGGCGACTATAAAACCAATTCCACCCGGCGCGGAATTTTCGCAAATTACTGACCAACAGCTAAGTTATATGCTGGAAGCTAACTTTAACACGGTAAAAAAGGATATTTCTCTGTTAATTCAAACCGAGATTGAGCGGATCAGTAATGACCCGGCCCTCAAACACTTAGTTGAAAACCTACAACCATCCGCATCGGCGGACCGTGATGATTAACCAACCTATTGAATACAAATAATGGAACAGTTTGAGAAAGAGAACGATGCCTATGCAGCACTTATAGCCCGGCGTTTGGCTAAGATTCGCGACCATTTGAACATGAGTCAGCAGGATTTGGCGAATGAGTTCAACACAACTCAGAACTTGATTTACCGCTTAGAGAATGGCCTGAAGGTCTCGCGGGAGATGTTTACGCTCATCGCGCTCTATTTTATCAGGCGGCACAAAGTGAACTACGAATGGCTGTACAATCCCGACGCGGAGGAAGATGCTAACGTACCGATGTTTACGAATGAGCAGGCGAAACGCCAGAAAATCCACGACCAGCGGGAAGCGGAGCGGTTGGCGTTGATTCATCAGTTGTACGATGATTTACAGAAGATAGAGGCAAAATAGCTATCGCTACCGCTCACCATCTTTGCGCTACTCTGCCCTTCGGATAGGTAGTGTTTCTGGCCCGGCCAACCGTAGCCACCCGGTCCGGGCCAGCTTTACCCACAAGAAACAATACTGTGCCGGGTCAACAGGTTTGCCTCGGTAAAATATCGTATAGTGCAGATGCGGCCCGGTCGACCGGCCCGTACTGCCTACCCGCCCAATGAGCGCACCCCGGCGCACTTTCTCTCCCTGCCGTACTGAAGTCGTTGACAGATGGCCGTAAATGGTCTGATAACCGGTCGGGTGTTCGATACAGAGGCTCAATCCCAAACCATCGGGTTGCCAATTCGTCCATTTAACCACGCCGTTGGCCGTGGCATAAACGGGTGTACCCGCCGGTTGCGGCAAATCCAATCCGTTATGCAGTCGCATATCACCGCCAATTGGATGCAATCGCCAGCCAAACCGACTGCTAATCTGGTAGTCCTGCCAGGAAACGAAGCGTATCGGCGGTATAGCTGGTACGAACTGTAACCGCTCGGCGGGCCGGCCCGACGTTGAACCCTGAGCAGCCCGCTCGCGCTGTTCAATCTCCCTAAATAATGAGTCGGCTGCTTGTCCCAACAGAGAGTCTATCCGACTGTACGCGCGCTGGCTTCTTATTGATTCCCGGTAAGTGGGTTTTGCTGTTGAGTCGAAGCAGGAGACGGTGAACGCTGGCTGATTTGGCCTGTTCATGCTCGTCACCGTGTCGGCTTGCGAAGCCGGTTTGCCGGAATCGGAGAATATTACCTGTGCAACAAGCGGATTGCTACTAATCGTCGCACTAATCCACAGAGCGAAGAGGGGTTTGAAAAAACCTTTCAATATGTATAATAAATAATTTTTTATAATATTAGATACAAATTAGATGAAAACAATAATTTTGCCTGAAACAACACGAATTATATATGGATTCTCCCAAACCCGACGAAACCATAGCTCAAACCATGAACGGACAGAATCAGCCTGACGAGTCGCTTCGTCAGCAGGTGTTCGAGCAGTTGGAGACTCAACAATACCAACTCGTTCTACCAGCCGAATACGAGGAGTTGCGGGGTTATCTTGAAAACGACGGGATACTATCCGACGAGGAAATTACCAAGTGTCTCTACGATGAGTCATTACGCCAGAAAGACCTGGCTAAACTGATTGAAGTAAAAACGCCCTTAGCCAATGAGTCCGATCAGAAGAAGCTGACGGAATACCTGTGGGACGTGCATGAGAACGTAAAAGGGCTGCCGCTTGCCTTCGTTGACCCTAAACAGACGTACCGAATTGATGTAGTTAATACGCCTGGTATCGGTACCCGTTCAGCAGAAACACCGCCAACACATGGGACGCTACCCTCCCCATCTGATCGCTCAGCACCAAGAAGCGAGATAAGTCCTGTAACGCTGCATTTAGACATCAACGGCGGGTTTCTGGCCAACTTCCTGCACAACGCCCGGCTCAACCATGAGCAAATGAACCGATTCATTAGTGATCTGGAGCGTCAGCACAAAGAATTAACCATACAGGTTGCTCGGGGCGAACAGCAAAAACAAACACCGGACACCACGCCAGCCGCAAACGTCGCTTCCGAAAAATCCTATCAACTGCTTCAGGAGTCCGGCCCTTCCCCAACGCGCTGGCAACGGGTGCGCCAGACCGTTAGCGACTGGATTGCCCCGCTAACTCCGAACCAGCCGCAAACAGCAGGACAAGCACAGACAAACCCGGAACCTTACGACATCGCCCGTAGGAAGGAAGAGCCACCAGATAAACAATCGGGCAGGCAGGTTCAGTCAAATCCGAGCCAATTAGCCAACGAACCTAATCTATCCTATCCTTCTCAATCAATCACCAATCAACAAACCCAGGCAGTAACCATGAAAGAAACGATCACGCCGGGCGTAGAGTCGCCCGTTGCCAGTAGTCGGCCAACACGCTACCAGTGGTCCGATGTATCCGACCAATTCGAGAAGATTGGTATTACCCGTCCCGATTTAGAAAAAGCCGGACAGTTGGACGACCTGCTGAATGGCCGAAAGACGGGACTCATGAAACTTACTCAGACGGGTGAGGAAGGCAAACCCTTTCAGATATCGGGCAAGTTGTACATTGTCAACACCCCCGACAAAGGGCCGATCATCGGCATTCAGCCGGAGCGGAAGCAACTGTTGCTACCAAAAGAATTTTTGGGGTATGAACTGACCACCCGAGATAAACAGAATCTGGAGAAGGCTGGTGAGATGGGAAAACGGGTCGAACTCACCGATAAAATGACGGGTAAACAGTTCGCTGGCTATGTCGGTGTCGACAAGGAAACCCGGAGCCTGACCGTGCTTCGGGCCGAGCGATTACACATCCCACAAACCATCAAAGGAGTCACGCTTACCAAGCCACAGCAGAAGAATCTGGAACAGGGGCGCGCCATCAAACTTGAAGGCATGACCAGCAACAATGGTCAGACTTTTAACGCATACGTGCAGGTGTCAGCCGCCAAACGGTCGTTGACGTTCGCAAAAATTCCTGACAACGTCATCAAGCAAACCGTCGATCAGAAGACCGCCCAGGACTTGGCCAAGCCCGTTCACCAACTCAAAGGAGACGGGGCAGGGGGTAAGAAAACCATACAGCCAAAGGACGAGGTCAGGCAAGCTGCCGCTCAACGGGTAGAAACCCCCAAACCAGCTAAACAGCAAAAGATGGCCACACCAAAACCAGTGCTGGAAGAAGCGAAGGCTAAAAAGCCTAAGAAGCAAAAAGGGCAACGTCTGGGATAAACTATTTTTTTAGTTATATGGCGATTAATCATGTAGCCGATTCACAAGCCCCAATGTCAGTGGCTAAACAGGCTTTGCAACAGGCAGGGGAGGCCCTGCTTGCCCGAATTCGGCAGGTATTGCCCAATTGCGAGTTGGTGGATGATCCGTTACGGGTACTGACCGACCTGGACGACAGCACGCTGCCAGCCTCCGTTGAATTGCGGTTTGAGAGAACGGCGGAAATGCACGGGGCTTACGAGAGTCTATCCGGCGACGAGCAGTTTGAGGTGTTTAAGGCGGTTTGTTCAGCCGCCCGGAATACGCTCCACCGAGCGGAGCCAGTCTATTTGACCACTGAGCAGAATGTACAGGTTTATGTATTTGGTGACCAGTCGGCGGTTGAACTGACGTTGGGGCATCACCGAAAAAATGACGCGCTTTTCCTGCCAACGCTGCGGGCTATTAGCTGGAAGCAGCCCCTCTTGTTGGTTGGGGACGACCAGCGGCCAACCGAAATGAATTTATTTCGGCTTGGCTACCAGGAAACATCCCGCTCAACGGATACAACCATCTACCGGCACTATGATCCGGCTATGCCTTTGGTAGGCTATGGCTTTGCGGAAGGATGCTATCATCTCACCGTTTTCAACCATAGTCAGCAGCCAGCTATCGTGTCTATTCCACAGATAGGGGAGGGGAGGGGCCAACTTGTTAATCTCCGCGAACCGGTCTGCACCAACTCGCTGGCATTAAAGGGGGAGTCACTCGTTTTCACCCACGTCGAGCCAGAAACGACCCGTTACCCGGCTTCATTACTTAACCAGGTGGCCAACCACTTTGCCGTTCAGTTAACGGGCGACAACGCGAAACGGCTACTGAACGGCCAGAAAACAGACATTGTCATCACCGGCGACGGAAGCACGGGTAAGCTATACGTCCTCAATACCCCCGATTCGGGGCCGCAATTGGTGTTACAAGATATTCGGCGAGAACTCACGCTCAAAGACAGTTATCTCGGTCATGTTTTCACTGATAAGGATAAGCAAAACCTGGCGAAGTACGGGGAGATGGGCCGCGCAGTTGACCTAATCGACAAACATAGCGGCCAGAAATTTACCGGCTTCGTCGGGGTGGACAAAGACACGAAAACGCTCACTGTGCTTCGGGCTGACCAAATCCGACCGAAGATTGAGCGAATGTCTCACCTGAAAGGCATTCCCCTCAACGGCCTGCAAAAGCAGCGACTGATAGAAGGCAAGGCCATTCGGTTGGATAACATGACCAGTAAGGCCGGCACCTCTTTTTCGGCCTACGTGCGTGTGTCGGCAGCCGGACGAAACCTTCGCTTCGACCATATCCCGACAGGCCAATCACGGAAAGCGGTTCCGGCTCAATCAAATGTCCAAGATGCAACATCGGTAGTCGGCGGCAAACAAGCCAAACCGAAGCGGGCCACCAAGCCTAAGCCCTAAGCAAATTGAAAACTCAACGTACTACTTAAATCTACTCCCTTTATGCTTACCAATAAACCGCAATTAGCTGACTATAAACAGCAAATCGACCTCGTGCAGTTTTTGGAGTCGGAGGGATTTGCCAAAGACCGACGCAGATCGACCCGACGTTGGCCGGTACTTGAAAACGCGGAGGGACGTAAACTTATCATCGGGCATAATCAGAATACCCGCGAGTACTTTTACTTCAACCCCGAAGACAGCCGCGATAAGGGCACTATCGTTGATTACGTCGTTGGCAAATTGAACGCGGACACGTCATCAAAAGAAGGCTGGCAGCAGCTACACGAATACATTGGCCGCTACACTGGCGACCTGTCGCACGTTGTAAACACCCAGTCCGTCAATGCAGTGGAAAGTCAACCGGCTAAGGAGGCCACCCGGAGCAAGGCCATGTCGCACTTTTTCCGGCTTGATCCGCTCACTAATACCGACTACCTGATGGAAAAGCGCGGCCTAACCGTCGATACGATTGGCAACCGGGCTTTCATTGGGAAAATCTTTAATAAGACGTTTGTGAGCAACAAAACCGGCGAGATGGTCATAAACACAGTTTTTCCGATGGAAAGCGAGCAGGGAACGACGGCGATTTTGCTCAAGAACGACAGTCCAACTGGTTTGGTAAACGGCCATACGTGGGGCGAACGCTTAGAAAGTATTTGGGTATCGAACCTACCCAAAGGCCACCAACCAAAAGAGATGCTGATTTGCGAGAGTCCGATTGATGCGCTATCGTACCATCAGCTTCACCCACCAAAGGAACCGTATGATCGGCTATATGTGGCCACCGGAGGACAGCCCTCATCCCTGCAACCCTTAACCGTGCAGCGGCTCATTGACCGCGTAAAACCGGAACAGGTAATTCTGGCCCACGATAATGATAACAGCGGGATTCGGTTCAACATTGGCTGGGCGGGTCGGCTTCAATTGCCGGGGCAAACCATCGACCAGGCCGATCAGCGGTTCAGCATCAACCACCATAAACACAGTAACACCCTGTCCATTGATGTGTACGTGCCACCGGGCAACGAAGTTCAGCGAAATAACCGGCTTGAAGCCCTTCAAGAGCAGGTACTTACCGCGTTGAACCGGGGCTACACACCCGATATGAACCGGGCAACGGCAGCGGCCACCGTTCACGAGGGGAATCATAGTTTGCTGACGATTCACCTGCCCAATCACCGCCCGATGCTGACCCGAATTGAAAAACTGGCTATTGAATGGCGAGGGTTGACAGACAAACTGGTTATTAAACGACCGTTTAACAAAGATTGGAATGACGAGTTACAGGCACAAATGAACAAAAACGATGTCACGAAGCCAGCCCAAAAAAACGCTACGGTAAAAGCCCCAAAGCAAAAAGTATCATACTAACCTGCATAGTGTGCTTGAGTGGCTCTACCAACTCAACGATTACGCTTAGTTAACAACACATGAACGCTAACCAATTAATGGACGATTACCGGACGTTCCTTGAGGAAGAAGGTAAGGATTTACAGCTAAATGACCTCATCGAACGGATCAATGTGCCACAAGAGGAAGTGCGGTTATTCCCCGAAGACAAGCTCAAGCTCATTTGTAGTCTCAAAGTCATGGCCTCAATTATACAATCAAACACAGGTGCAATACCTGATTCAACATTGACGTAAGGAGAAACGAAAGGGGGCGGAGGTTCGGGCTATTAATCTGTTTATCAGTTGAATAGCTTTGTTTTCTGTCTGTTTGTTCGTATCTTTGTTATGTACTCTAAGCGCGGCTCCGACGTGTTACTTCGGGCAAAGACAATGCAGGAGTTAGTTAGTTCATCAGTAGGCCGTTTCCAGACGCTCGATACCGATTCGGGCGAAATCGTGGACAAGTACCTCTACATCGACGGGAACCCCAAGCAATACCGGTTTGATGCTAAAGAGGGCAAATTTTCGATTCATTACGACGAAAACAACATCGAACGATTGGGAGCATCGCTATCGTTTCAACCGATTGCCTGGCGCATTTTTTTCGACGACATTTTGGGGCAGGGCCATAAAAAGTGGGCAGAACTGTTTTTCATTGATGAAGCAGATTGCGTGTCGGGCATCCTGTTTCATGGCTACAGCGTCGCCAACCTCGAACGGCTCATTACGCCGTTAGTGTACAACCGGGTCAAACTGAATGAGGTGGTGCTGACGGTGAACGCAGACAAAAAGGAAAACAACAAGGTACAGCCCAAAGGGGTTTATTACATCGCGTCGTTTACTTACGCCCTCGCCGACAAAGCCCAGACTCAGGAGTTGGCCGATTACTTAGAGACGCTCAATCTCTACCGGCGTGGTACGCAGACCGAGGTGGCCCAAACGCAGGTAACGAAGTACGTTTTCAACCCGTTTGTTGACCTGCTTGCCGAACCAGAGCAACCTGTTTTCGCGGGTGAGTGGGTTGGCGAAGATGTAGCTGCCTAATCGGTGATGCGCCGGGCCGTTCATGCCTGGCGCATTATTTATTTCTGTAAGATCTAAATGCTCCAAATTATGCCTGAACTACTAAAAATTGACCCGTATTTAGAATCGGTTTATCCGATTGATGTGTCTGACTCACTAACTGACATCTGTCGGCAGATTGGTGCGCGTCGGCTCACGATAGCTGGTCAGCAACCTGACAACCCGGAAGCAACCCAATTCACCTTCGCCCCGGATGCGGCTTATTGTGATGAGGAAGCTATCCACCGAGAGCCGTTACCACCGGCCTTTCGATTACGATCAACGGGCCATATTATTTATGGTTGTGCATTGTGGCATCGGGTGTCAGAAAGAGGGGAGTTAGAACCGTCGGCCTGGTCGCTGCCAGAGTTAACACCTCAGATTGAATTCCTGGGCTTTCGCCCCTTAGCCAGCACACAATTAATGATGCCGGACGACGAGAACGTGCCTTTAGACGAGCCAGATTGTGATTGAGTACGGCAAACCTTGACAGGTAGCAGCTTTTCAATTA
Organism: Flavobacterium sp. SUN052; assembly: GCF_028867935.1. GTDB lineage: Bacteria > Bacteroidota > Bacteroidia > Flavobacteriales > Flavobacteriaceae > Flavobacterium. Next base: position 151,411 of record NZ_JAPQNS010000014.1, on the reverse strand, counting down.
AATGTATTTTATATTAAAAATATTTATTTTAATGTGAAATACATATTTTTGAAAAAGAATTGAGGAGTACTTTTCCAACTCGAAAAATATGACAGCACAGGAAAATTCAGCCCAGGCTTACGCAGTTGGCGACATTATTCGCACAATGGAATCGTTTGGCCCTAACCCGGCTGGTAGCGTAGGTATTATCTATGAACTGTACCCGGATCACGATGCACAGGCTTTTAATGTGGTCAGTGTCTTGCTGACAAATGGACACGACATTGGCAGTTTTAATGCCCAAGAGCAGGTAGAAAGCCTGACCTGGATTGGTCATGCCGGGTTAGATTACACCTACAGCAGCCCGAACCAGCTTATGGCTGATTACCGGGATGGCTACTTTGAACAGGCGTTTGCTGAAGCTCAGTTAATCGTGGAAAATGCGGACGTAGCTGATGTTGAAAATTAATAGAATCGGATGAGCAACCTACGAAATCAATTGTTCAGTCGACCTTACTATATGGCTGACAACCAGTTATCCGACATACAGGAGCGTCTTGATGAGGTAGCGGTTTGGTTAACCCCAACTTACCTGTTATCGTATCTGCTATTTATGATTCTTTTAGTGGCCATACTGTGCCGGGTTGGGCAAAAAGCAAAGCTGTAGTCCGGCTTCGGTTCGGATGTCCGCTGCCAGTTACTCCAGGCGTAAACTATGCTGACAACGACGTTAAATCGGCCGCTTACTGGCAAGGTAGAGGTCACAACACCTGTTCTGACTTTTAGTAAAAGGCGTATATTTGGTCGGGCCATATTGAGGCTAAAGCACCACTATATGCAACGGGAGGTTTCACTTTACGACTTACAAACGAACCAAGCGGCTGACGCCTATGCGCTTGTGGGCGGTTATCGTGTTATGGTCGATTATGCACAGGCTGCTGTACACTTCTATAAAGGAGAGGAAGACTGGGGTAAATTAGCCGGGTCCACGACTGTCGAAAAATGGTCAGGGGATTGGCTCATTCGGGCTGTCGGACGCTTCTTCCGAATAGACTACCAGTTGGCTGAAGACAAGGCAATCGCTTCGATTCAGCGGAATGGCTACCTGACCGTTCAGGCCGCTCACAGAATTGGCGGAGCAGTACTCTACCGGCGCATCCTGGTGGATCATACCTGGGACTATTGCATCAGTTTTCGGAGGGATGTGGGGTTTGGCCCATCCATTGAGAAAGCCGTTGCCGAGTTAAGGGACAAACTCAAATCCCGGATCACGGTTGAGCAGGCCGAAATTACGTTGAGCCTTGGCACCGCGAGCCGTTTTACCGAGCCACAGTTGATAGCCTTTTGTGAGGCAAACGGCTTGACACCAGGCGGGAGTTACTCTCGTCAGCACCTACGGCAAGCGATTCTCCGGCAGCGCAAGCTGAATTGCGAGCAGTTTCGTAATCAATTGAATTTCTACAACGTGAAGATTAACTGTAAATAGCCTACCAATCATGATACGAAAACCAATTCGTGCCGATTATACCTACACGGTCGAAGACAATGTGATCGCCATTATAGACCTTGACTTGGGTAATAAAAGTGTCACCAATGATATAGATAACGTTCTCGAAGACATTTGCACCGAACTGGGCGACCTGGCTGGCTATTCGGTCATTTACCGGGATAGTATGGGACGGGGTTCGACTGGTTAATAATACGGTTTGTTTTTACGCACTTGGCGAAGCTGATCAACAAGGGGCTATGAACCGGCTACTGCATTTGGTCGAGTCCTAAGAGCTAGATAATTATGATTTATTGCCTACCTTGAATTATTCTGACCCTATTTCTTTTATGCAACACGGTTTTGAATTGCTGGCCATCGAATGTGTCAACGCCCTCTTCTGGAACTACACCCGCGAAGACATCCAGTTACTAAAGGAACAGCACCGTGATTTCACCTATGTCTGGGAACACTACATCGCTCACCTAAGTGGTCAAGATGCCTTCAACGCGCTTTGGGAGTGCTGGATGACTAAGTTCAACGTGGCCACTAAGAACGGCATTGTAGATTATGCCCTGAAGCGGTATGGCACGGAAAAACAACAGGCGTTAGAGAGTGCATACATGATGCATAAAATGATGAAGTCAGGGCGGTTATAAGAAAAGTTTATGCTAAAGTTTCAGTCAACACCACTTGGTATGGGCGTTCGCTTGTCAGGTAACGCGCAGCAACTAAACACTTTGGGCGATGGGTTTATCCAAGTCGCCTATAGTCATTCGATTGAGGCCGTCGGTCAAATCATCGCCGATTTTGGCTATAGCTTAAAGCAATTTCGTTATGGCAGTCCCGTAAAGCCCAGCCATAGTGTCCGAATAAGTTGGCCACGCCTGCTTTACTTACTGCATATACTTCAAAAAATCACTCCGCCACTTCCTGATTTATCGGTGGAAAAACAGGCTCTAACCATTCTCTGTCAGCGGTCACGAGAAGAACTTCATGAATGGCAGGTGAAGTGTCGGATGCCAATCAGCCATTATGTGGATTCCGGTATACCGCTTTACCAAGGGGAATATATCGAAGGTTTATTGCTGATGATCGAAACAGCCTTTGTGCGGCATATGCCTATTCGGGATCGGATGAATTTTCTGGGAACCTGTATGGATACGCTTAGTCCTTCGGCTTGGCTACATCATGACACACTGGCATTTGTGAAATCTATTGCTCCTGATTCCTGGAATATGCATATTCTTAGTTCAGATTTGGCAACAGATTTTTCACAAAAACGATGGTGACGCACCTATAAGTGGGATCAAATTAGGAGGAGCTAATACTTGCCTAGTTTAAGAAAAAGGTACGCATCTGGCAATTAACTTGTGCTGAAATAATCACATTGCAAAAAAAGCCGCCCCAGTTCAGTCTGTGCGCGGCTTTTTTGTGCTATAAAGTCTACTGGAGAAATCACCCGTGTAGATCGGAACATGATTCACAGGGTTGGCTATAGAAATCTCGGATTTCCCTACATAGGTCGCTCAATTAGCAGACTAAGTACTGCCATTTTGAGTTCTTATTGCAACACAACTCAAACGCACTATGGAAATCCGTGCGGTGGTTAGCCTGATAGGTTGTTTAAAGTTTCAGGATAAGTAAGAGCCGGTCGGGTAGTTTTGAGCAGGGCAGCCTGTGCCGTGCGAACTTAGAAACTACCTTGATGATCTATCCGACCGATCTGACCGACTCCCAATGGCAAGTTATTAAACTTTTGCTGCCCCCACGACTTTGGCGACGCAAACGCAAGCAGTCTATTAGAGCCATTATCAATGCCATTCTATATGTAGTTAAAGGCGGTATTTCCTGGCGAATGATGCCTAAGGATTTACCCGATTGGCGACTGGTGTATTACTACTTTCGCCAGTGGGCCAAGGAGGGTCTGGTCCAGCAACTCCATGATCAGTTGGTTACTAAAGTACGCTTGAAAGTAGGCCGGGAAGCCTCGCCCAGCCTGGGACTTGTTGATAGTTAATCGATTAAAACCGTGTCAGTGACCACGCTGAAAGGCTATGACGGAAACAAACACCTGACTGGTGGCAAACGCTTCATTCTGGTCGATGTGTTGGGTCTAGTGCTGGCCCTGCGCTTAACATCGGCCAATGTAGGGGAACGGGCTGGTTCCTTGTTACTCTTTGCCAGGTTGGGCCAGCGTTTTCCTCGCCTAAAAACTATTCTAGCCGATCAGGGCTTTGATGGCGTCAATTTTCTGGCCACCGTCAAAGCGACTTATCAACTAAGTGTGGAGGTGGTCTGCGGAGTATTGGGGGTGAAGGGTTTCCAGGTGTTGCCCAAGCGATGGACCGTTGAGCGAACCTTTGGGTGGTGGGCCTTTCAGCGCCGGCTCGCCAAGGATTACGAAGTTAAAAAGTCTCATGATGATGCTATTATCTACTGGGTAATGATTCGGCTAATGTCCAGAAAAATCCGTGAAACAAAATCCTAAACAACTTCTGAGTGCGGTGGGTGCGAGTGGGTAATTTTTCCAGTGACGCGTTCTGTTTGAGTGACTTATGATATTCTGCTTGGCGGCCCGGTTCGATACCCCACCGTTTTTGGTAAGTAGTAAGGAATTGCTGGTAGGTCATCGTTACATCGGTAGTCAACAAGAGCAGTTCACCCACTGACCCATCCTGGTTGGGAAGGATGTCGCCACAAATCGCCACCGGTGCCTGCACCGAGCGAAGGTAAACAGTCAATACGGTGCCTGGCTGTAGCTGTAGGCTACTGATTTTAACGAATTTTCCAGTACCCCGGTCGTGTTTGGAAAGGGCCACTTCCAGGTTCGACTTGACCGCGCCTAAGTAGTGGTGTTTCAAACCTAAGACTAGGTTGATGTTATCCGAATTGGTGTACCAAGAGTCGGCCAACACGTAGCGGAAGGGAACGGCATTTTGATGAACTTGGCGCACCATCTCCTGAAACATCTGGTGCTTGGCTCTGATCGCCAGACTACTTTGCGCGTCGTCAGCTCGCACTGCTGGACTTTAATGACTGGCTCAAAACTAAATGGACACTGACCTTTGCTAGTTTGATAGAGTAAACTAACAAAATTGATACCCCGCACATACTGGCCGCTGGTGTGGTCATAGTGGTAGGTGATCAGCCCATTTTCATCGCTGAGGGACTTATGGGCGATGCTATCATCGGTGAGTAATACGTCGTGGGGTTGCTGAATTTGGCGAATTAGGGGCTTGACGTGTTGCCACAGAGTTCTGTTATCGCCTTGAAGTCGGTTGAGTAGATCGGTCAACACATCATGGCCTACCGCCCCGTCAGTTAGTCGTGACAAACCGGTGGAGGTGGTCTGGCCAAAACTACTAAATAAGTAGTTGGGATAGAGGTCGAGGCTTGTCTGCATGTTCAAAATTAAACCTGCCGCTCAAAAGTTGGCGTAACATCAGTTAGTAAGTGGACAAAGAATTACGCTACGAATTTTTGACTCGGTCTGATAAACATCCATCCGTTCGGCTACTGGAAATGGGTTGATAGTCATACCAGCAGGGCATAGCCCTTGACAAAGTGTTTACCAACGCTCAAGTTGGAAATATCTCAGGATAGCGATGGTCGATTGCTGACCCGGACTTTTCCTTTGGGCGTTCCTCAAAGGATGGTTTTCATACGAACGATCCCTAAACAACAATTGTCAAAATTCCTTGTCGCCGAATTCATTGCCGGGCAGTTTTGACTGTTTGCTCAACTGGCGAAGGCCATAGCTGATGTTGACAAGAAAAATGTCGGTTTCCTGAATATAGTTAGTAGTCGTAAAAAAGTCCCGGCCCTGGGTTGTGATTCGCTGTTCGTTAGTAGGCAACAGCCCCAGACCGATGTTCTGCCACTGCACCATGAGGGTCAATCGGTTGTTCATCAGACTTTTTTTCAGCGATAGGTTAGGGGTCAAAAACCGCGAGTCTTCGCCTTAGGCCGTAATCCGGCGCGATAAATAATTGACACTGGCCTGCAGAGAGAGCGAGGATGTTGCCTGCACGGTGGTGTTCATGTTGAGTGAATACACCCAGGCTGCCCGCTCAAACGTGACGGTGTTCTGAAACAACTGCCCCTCTAGCGTGTAACGATAGCCCGTTCCACTGAGGTAGAGCTTCCAGTTATATCAGCGGCTACTTCCAGCCCAACCCGCTGGGCCAGCCCTGCATTGGTGAAAATGCGGCTCAGAATCGTATCGGAAGCCACCCGGTTTACCCGGTTGATGATGTTCTGAACGCCTTGGTAATACGCCGTTACCAGCAGCGTACTGCGATCAATTTCTTTGGTTATGCCCACTTTGGGCCACAAAGCGTATTTGCTAACCACTGCCTGACTCCCAGCGGGTGGCAGGATTTTCGAAGCAGCCTTTATTTGCAGGAATTGGGCTGTTATGTGTGACAGCATTGTCACATTAATGAAGCCCACAAGTTGTTAGTACGCTTAATGGGGGGAGGTCACATTGAAAACAGGCCGATTTCGTTTACTGATTTACCGATGTGACACAGCGGAAACCCGTGTGTGACAGACCCGTATCTGGACTGGATTTCATCCGAGCCGCCGACCGGTAACTGCTACAATACGAATCATTGCACAGAAACGAACCGCCCCGCATTACTCGTTTCGGCACGGTTGGTTCTTCGGGGTCATAACTCTGGGTAGGACCTGCTGGGTTATGCACTTCACCCTGGTCGGCCAATTGAGAATAGTAATCAGGACGATAATTATCACTGCACCATTCCCACACATTGCCAGCCATATCATATAAGCCGTAGGGATTAGGGGCGAACGACTTCACCGGGGCCGTCCGGGCGAATCTATCGCGGAGCGTGTTTGTGGTCGGAAACGTACCCTGCCACGAATTGGCTTTCGGCTTTCCAGCATCGACAGGTTCACTGCCCCACGGATACATAGCGTTGGATTGCCCCCCGCGAGCAGCCCACTCCCATTCGGCTTCGGTAGGCAGGCGCTTACCCGCCCATTTAGCGTAGGCGACGGCATCATCCCAGGAGACCTGCACGACGGGGTAATTATCCTTACCAACAATGGAACTACCTGGCCCCTCAGGATGCTGCCAGTCGGCACCCGGTACCCACTGCCACCACTGGCTGTAGTCGGCCAACGGAACCTCACGACTGGGCTGAACAAATACCAACGAACTAGCGACCAGCATCTTGTCATCGGGTTTGGGGGTGCCAGGCGGCAACTGTTTCTTCATCTCCTCCCAGTCGGGTCTGCGCTCGGCCGTCGTCAAGTAGCCGGTCGCCTGGATGAATGCCCGAAACTGCGCGTTAGTCACTTCAGTGGCATCAATCCAGAAGGCATCCACCCGCACCGGATGCCTAGGAAGTTCATCAGGACGCGACTCTTTGCTATCAGCGCCCATCTGAAATGATCCGCCCGGAACCTCAACCATGCCTTTTGTATCTACAGCCGTGATCGGGGTAGTTCTGGTCGTGCGGCTAACGGCGGCAAAGCGGCTGGGCGGCTTGACATGGCAGGCAGTTATCGAGTCAGTTGTCGAAGAAGCGGCTTGAACCACTTCGGTACTGCTTTCCGACTTTTTTGACTGGCAGGCCCCTAAACCAATACCAACCATTCCTACAAAAATTACAATAATCTGTTTCATAACCGGGGAGTCTTCAAAAACTAATAATACTTTGATAAGGGTCGTATTTTTGGGTTGCAAAACTCAGTACTACCTGCCATTTGTAAACAACACGACTTATTAACCTGCGGCTGTCGTGAGTCGCAAGTTTTGAGTTAGTATTTTATTCACGCGAACTATGAGATAGCGGGGTAAAACGAACCCTTTAGGTGAACCCATGAGAGCAAACAAGTAATTTTGAGGTGCTAACCAATCAAAACTAACTTGTCTGACGCTCATGTTGACGGAAATTTACTGCGACGTCGATGACTTTTGCAAAACCCATCGCGAGTTCATCGCCAAACTACTTCGCCTGACGGGGCTTTACAAAAGCTGCATTCGAGTCAACTCACCCTTTCCTAAGTGATGACGATTGCAATCTACTATCATCTTAGCCCCTACAAGACTTTCAAGCAGGATTACACCCGCCACGTCTTAGCTGACCTTTGGCGCGACTTCCTGGATGCGGTCTGCCTTATATCCATTATCTCAACAAAGCCAACATGGAAGATGACAAGTTTATGGACCCCAACGCCCCGAAGAACCGGTATACGGACTCACGGCTGACGGTGTGGTGTACGGTGTCGACGCAGTTCCTGACCCGAGAGGCATCGGCACTGCAATTGCATAGCCTGAACTGCATGTACATGTTCCACGAGCACGACGGGTTGCCGGCCATTATGATGCACTTTTTTCACGATGCCTACCCCAGCCCAACCTACGGCCTTGACCTCGAAGCCGACCCCGCACCGTTTCGCTGGATGAAGACGAAGTGAATTTTTCGGGGTTGTAGACAATTTCTAAGCGATCAAAATAGCACTGAAGGCCCATCGCTGATGACCAACCGTTCGCGTGTATTAGGCATCGAAGCGAAAAAACTAAGGGCCGGTTTGTAAGTTTATCGGTTCAGAAACAGTCGCTAAACGGATAGAATGCAACAGGATACGGATCACATCGTCTTGCTTTGGCAAGCCTTTTTGCGGGGTGAACAGATGGCATTTACGCAGATTTTGGAAATTTACTATCAGGCACTGTTCAATTATGGCACCAAACTGACCTCCGACCACGAACTCGTTAAAGACAGCATCCACGACTTGTACCTCGACCTGTGGCAACAGCATGAACAACTCGGACACGTTGTTTCGCCTAAGTTTTATCTGCTTAAAGCATTACGGTACAAACTGCTGAAAGCGCAGAGACGCGCCGGGCGCGAGAGCCACGAACTCAAAGACGATTACGCGTTTGAGGCCGAGTTTACCATCGAACACAAAATTATTACTGACGAAGCCACCGAAGAAAACAACCACCGTATCGAACAACTGCTGACGCAGCTTTCCAAACGGCAGCGCGAAGCCATTTATCTACGCTTTTATCAGGATCTGAATTACGACGAAATTGCCCAGCTGATGGGTATCAATTACCACTCGGTCGTCAATCTGATTTACGAAGCCGTCCGGCAACTACGCCGGGGATGGGTGTTTACAGTGGCAATACTGACGGCCTTTTTGTAACCAATCAAAAAAAGCAAAAAAAATTCAGGACTTTTTTCTATTTCCTGGCACTTGTTTGTGAATACACCCGAATAAGGCCATGGAACACTACCTAACGTTTACGGTAGAAAATTTTGTTATGGACCGGTATTTCCGCCAGTGGGTCAATGGCGAACTGCCCGATACCGATACGTCCTGGCAAGAGTTTCAAATCCGGCACTGGCACAAGATGGAGGACATCGATCTGGCCCGGCGCATTGTGCAGAGTCTCGCTATGCACCACGAAACGCTCAGTGAAGCCGACCTGCGGAGTGAAGTAGAACGAATTTTGGCCGATTTGCCCCAGGTCACCCGCGTTATTCCCCTCCATCAGCGGCCAATGTATAGCCGAGCCTGGTTTTGGGGGGCGGCGGCCAGTGTGTTGCTGCTGGTAACCGTTGGCGGCTATTGGTACGTTCAACAGCGGGGCGGCACCCGGCCAGTATCCTCCATTTTCGGGGTCAATCAGCCCGACAGTTGGCTGGTTACGGTGAATAACAACGGCACCAAACCCACCCGTGTTAGCCTGAACGACGGCAGCGTGGTCACGCTCGAACCCAGCAGTGAACTCCGCTACCCGACCGCCTTCGACGGGCCGACCCGGGAGGTGTTCCTGACCGGCGAAGCGTTCTTTGATGTAGCCAAAAATCCGGAGATGCCCTTTCTGGTACAAACCAAAGCCTTTACGACCAAAGTGCTGGGTACGCAGTTTCGGGTCAATGCCCGCGAAACCGACGCGAACGCCAGCGTATCGGTGTTGAGCGGTAGAGTATCGGTGTTCGCCAAAGCCAACGCTGACGCTGCGCTGGCCGACGGTGTGGTACTGGTTCCCAACCAAAAAGCGGTATTTGTAAAGGCGCAGGAACGGCTCGTCAAAACGTTGGTCGAAACGCCAGTGCTGGTGGCCGACGCCCGGCAGGTGAACGTCGTGACCTTTGACGACCTGCCCGCCACGGCCGTTTTCGAGCGACTCGAAACGGCCTACGGCGTTCGGTTCATTCTGGATACCGACCTGCTTCGGGCCTGTACGCTCAATGCCCGCTTCAAAATCGAAACCCTGTATCAGAAATTAGACCTCATCTGCGAAGCCATCGGGGCGACCTACGAAATCGTTGACGGGCAAATCGTCATCACCAGCAAAGGATGTCAGTAAAAATTACTCAAAAACACGTAAATCAGACCAGTATGACCCATTTTTTCACTAAAACCTCGTGCAAAGCCTTCTTTCGCTGGCGGCTTCTGACACTGACATACCTCCTGACGGGCCTGTTCATGGCCGGTATATGCACGGCCCGCGAAGTGAAAGCCCAAGAAGTGCTGGACCAGAAAATTTCGCTGCGCATCAAAGACAAACCGCTGCGGAAAATTCTGGAAACTATTGAGAAACAAACGGGTGTGCGGTTTCTGTACAGCCGTCAGGTCATTCAGGCCGACCGGCTGACGGGTATCGACGCGACCGACGAAACCCTCCAAAGCGTACTCGGTCAGCTTCTGCCGCCCATGGGCATTAACTACCGCGTGGCCGACAACCAGATTGTACTGAGTCAGGCTAAGCCCGGCCTGGATGGACCGGACCAACCCAGGCCGGCCCAGGCTGCTGACCCCGGCAGCGCGGCAGTCAGCCCTACAATCAGTCAGGGGCAAATCGTGAGCGGCATCGTGAACGATGACAAAGGCGAGACGCTGCCCGGCGTAAACGTACTGCTCAAGGGCACTCAGAAGGGCGTAACGACCAATGTCGATGGCCGGTATCAGATTGAAGTAACGGATAATGCCAGTGTCCTGGTTTTTTCGTTCGTCGGCTACCTCTCGCAGTCGGTAACGGTGGGCAGTCGTAGCAGCGTTGATATAACGCTCAAGACCGATACCAAATCACTCAGCGAAGTGGTGGTCGTGGGCTACGGCACCCGCAAACGCGAGGACGTGAGCGGAGCCGTGACGCAGGTCGATGCTGAACTGATTACGAAGCAGCCCATTACGTCCATCGACCAGGGCTTGGCCGGTCTAACCCCCGGCGTGACCCTGCGAGAAGGCACCGGCGCACCCGGCAGCGGACCCGAAATCCTGATTCGGGGGATCAACACCTTCGGCAACAACAAGCCACTAATCGTGATCGACAATGTAATTTTCGAGAATGGCAACGACCAGAATAACAATCCGTTAGCGCTCATCAACCCCGAAGACATTGAGAGTGTAACCATCCTGAAAGATGCCGCCACCAAAGCCATTTACGGGTCGCGGGCCACGGCGGGGGTCATCATCGTAACCACCAAACGGGGCAAGGAAGGCAAGCCAAAAATCAGCTTCAACGGCAGCGTGGGCCAGGCTTCTATCCTGCCCTTCGAGCGGCCCGACGTGCTGAACGCCACCGAACTGGCGCAGTTTTATAAGGAAGTCAACATCGACCGTATTCGGGCCTCCAATCCCGCCTATGCCAGCCCCGAAACGCCCGTTCCCGACGATTTGATTCCGGCACAATACCGCAACCCGTCGCAGTACGGCGTGGGAACCAACTGGTTCGATGCCATCACCCAAAAAGCCACCGTGCAGAATTATAACCTGAGCGTCAACGGGGGTACGGCGGTAGTGAAGTATTTCGTGAGCGGTAACTACCTCGATCAGCAGGGCGTAATTATCAACAATGGCCTGAAACGGTTTTCACTGCGGGCCAACGTGGACGTTACCATCAGCCCGAAACTCCGCTTCGGCATGAACCTGAACCCCTCGCGCACCGACCAGACCCGCTCGGCCGACGACCCCAGCAACAGCGGCTTCAGCGCTTACGGGGCCATCACCAGCACGTATTGGGCCGACCCCAGTTCGCCCATTTATGCGTCGCCGGGTTTTCTGAAGCCCACCACGCAGGGCAGCATTACGACTAACTGGACGGCCAACCCGCTGTACCGGGTGACGCAGACCGACGACAACCGTCGGAGCAATCAACTGCTGATGGGCAGCTACTTGGAGTTTGAACCCATCAAAGGCTTCGTGCTGAAATCGAACCTGTCGTATGGGTATACGCAGACCCGCAGCCGCACATTCTCGCCCTCGGAACTGGTCGACAATTCGCTCACGCCCATCTCACCCAACATCAACGGAGCGCGGGCCAGCCTCGGCAACAACACCTTTAATAACCTGATTTTAGACAATACGTCGCGGTATCAGATCGAGAAAGGCGTACACAATCTGGACGTGCTGGCTGGTTTTTCGGTGCAGAACCAAACCAATGAATCGTCGTTTATCAACGCCCAGCGCATCATCGATGAGAACTTCCGCCTGCCCGATTTTGGTAATACCGACCGCAGCGGAACGGGCAACTTCACCGGAGCCGAAAACTTCTCAGAGAGCCGGTTGCTGTCGTATATCGGGCGGGTCAATTACACGCTGGCGGGCAAATACCTGTTCAACGCATCCATCCGGCGCGACGGGTCAAGCCGGTTTGGGCGGCAGGTGCAGTATGGCAACTTCCCGGCCGGGTCGGTGGCGTGGCGCGTATCGGAAGAGCCGTTCATGGCCGGTCTGCACAACACCTGGCTCGATGAACTGCGGCTCGAAGCGGGCTATGGGCTGACGGGCAACAACGGCATCGGTGCTTACGGACCATTGGGGTCAGTGGGAACCAGCAACTACGTTTTTGGGGGAGTAGCGCAGTTGGGGAATACGCTGTCGGGTCTACCCAACCCACTCATTACATGGGAGAAAAGCAAGCAGTTCGACATTGGCCTGAATGCCTCGGTGCTGAACCGGCGCGTCAACATAGCGGTCAACGTGTATCAGCAAATTACCGAAGGGCTGCTGGCGGGCATTCCGCTGTCGTGGGTAACGGGTTTCGGAGCCGTAACGGGCAATCAGGACAGCCGCATCCGAAACAGGGGCTTTGAACTCCAGCTCGACCTGATTCCGGTGCGTAATAAAACCATTACCTGGACAACGGGTTTCAACATTTCGCGTTACAAAAATCTGATTTTGGATTATTACGACCCGCGTGGCTTCTTCAGCGGTCCGGCGGGCAATGGTACAAACATCGCCGTGTCGCGGCCCGGCGGTCCGGTTGGTGTGTACCGGGGCCTGAAAATTCTGGGCCTGTTTACGGCGGCTGATATCACCGATTCGAGTGTTCCCAAATACGCTGGGGCGCGGGAAGGCAGTCTGAAGTACCTCGACGGTAACGGCGACGGCAAACTCGACATTGAAGCCGATTACGTCGATCTCGGCAGTCCGCACCCCGACTTAATGTTTGGCTGGAACAACCAGGTCACGTATAAAGGCTTTTCGCTGCGGGCCATTTTTGCCGGGCAGTTGGGCGGTTTAATTTATGACCTGCGCCGGGAAATCATGTGGAACGTAGATGGTAATTTCAACATCGACCGGCAGATGCTCGACCGCTTCCGGCCCGGCGACGACCCGACCCAGAAAACCTTCCCGACCACGGTCTCGCTGACGGGTTCGACCACGCGCTACGTGCGATTTCCGTCCGATAACAAGATTTACGACGGCACCTACGCAGCCCTCAAAAACCTGACGCTGAGCTACGATCTGGCCCGGCTGACACCTGTTATGAAGAAGTACGTGAGCGGGGCCGAACTGGTGCTGAGCGTTCGGAATGCGTTCTACATCGCGGCCTATACGTATGGCAACCCGGAAGTACGCAAATCGAACGATGGCGGGGCCGTGCGCAGCGTCAACTACGGCAGCTACCCTATTGCCCGCACCGTAACGCTCGGTCTTAACCTTTCTTTCTGAACTGAACCATGAAAAAATACCTCATTCTCGCCACCCTCGGCCTTAGTGCGCTGGCGGGTTGCCGCAAGGAGTACCTCAACGTCGATCCCATCGACCAGTACGTGTATTACAATTTTCCGGGCAACCAAAGCCAGATAGAGCAGGCCGTGGTGGCCTGTTACCGGCAAGCGTTTCCCATTGCCAACAATTACCTGTGGCTCTGGGGTGACTTCCTGAGCGACAACACCAGCTTCCGCTATAATCCCACCGACCGGGGCGGCACGGCCATTGAGCAGGTCGATGAGTTTATAGCCTCGCCCGACAACGGCACCTTCAACGGACTGTATCAGGACTCGTATGCTGGTATCGAGCGGTCGAATTACGTGTTGCAAAATCTGGCGGTAGTGACGTTTTCGGACCCGGCCCTCAAGGACGTGCGCGAAGCCGAAGCGCGGTTTTTGCGGGCCTGGCATTATTTCAACCTCGTGCGGGTGTACGGCGACGTACCGCTGATAACGGAGGTGATTCTGACCCCCGATGCCAACATCGCCACTAAATATCCCCGCCGACCCGTGGCCGACATTTACGACCAGCTTATGCTGCCCGACGTGCAGTTCGCGCTGACTAAACTACCCAAAACCACGACAGTCGCCAACAAAGGCCGCCTGACCGAAGGGGCCGCCCGGATGCTGCTGGCGAAGGTCTATATGACCCGCAAAAACTTCACCCAGGCCACTGCCGTGTTAACGCCCATGCTGACATTTGGCTACTCGCTCAACGCCGATTATGCCGCCAACTTCGAGCCCACCAAAAAGAACGGGCCGGAGTCGGTCTGGGAAATTCAGGCTGATCCGGCCCTGGGCTATTCGTTCGGGTTTATGAGTTCCTGGACACCCTGGGGTACCGGCACCACCATCTGGCCGGGCGGTTCCAGCAGCCGGGGCGGACTGAACCAGCCCACCGCCGACCTGAACAACGCCTACGAAACCGGTGACAAGCGCAAGGCCGTGACCATCGGCAGCACCGGCACGGGAGCTGCTACGATTCTTTACACGAAGAAGTTTCTCTACTGGGACCCGGCCAACAAAGCCAATCCGGTCAACTTCCCGGTCTATCGCTACGCGGACGCGCTGCTGATGCTGGCCGAGTGCCTGAACGAAGCAGGCTTCCCCAACGCCCAGGCGTTTACCCTGCTGAATCAGGTCAGAACCCGCGCCGGTTTGCCCGCCAAAACGCAGGCCAACCCCGTAGCGGCCCTATCGGTCGATAGTCAGGCCTACTTCCGGCTGGCCATCGAGCAGGAGCGGCAGGTGGAACTGGCCAGTGAAGGCCACCGCTGGTTCGACTTGGTTCGCACCGACCGCGCCGTGCCGGTGATGACCGCCCACGGGGTACGTGAGAAGGCGCTCAAAACGACCGTAGACCGTAGTGCGTACACCAACATTCGGGTCTTGCAAGCCATTCCGTTCCGTGAGGTGCAGCAGTTCGGCTACGCACAGAATCCGGGCTGGTAAGGGCTTTGGGTCGCAAGGTGCGGTAGTGTTCAGGCAGTACTGTGCTTTGCCCAAAAAGACAAACTGTTCAAGGACCCGCTTCCATGATTAACAGACTAACCTCTCTCCGCCTAGTCCTAACCGGATTCATCATCTCCTTCACCCTGTTGACGGCCACGGCGCAGAAACAGAAAGTGTGGCTCGATGCCGACACGGGCAATGAAGTTGATGATGTGTTTGCGATTGTGCGGCTGCTGTGGGCTGGCGACGAAAAAGATATTGTGGGCCTGAGTTCAGCCCACTTTAACAATGCCGACTTAGTGACCTTCGAGACGTGGAACCAGTACAGCACGCCGGGGCTGAACACGGTGCGCATAAGTCAGGGACTAAACGAAGCTATTCTCACGACGATGGGCCTGAGTACCCTGCCCCACCCGATGGGAGCCGACCGGCAGATGGGCCGCGCCTGGGGCGGTTTCCAGCCTCGTCCCTCTGCCGCCACCACCGAACTGCTGCGGGTGATTCAGGCATTAAAACCAACGGAAAAACTGGACATTCTGACCATCGGGGCCACAACCAACATTGCCTCGCTGATTGCGCTGGACTCGACCGTGAAGAATAAAATCCGGCTGTACTCACTCGGTGGAGGATACGATCAGTCCCGAAAAGCCTGGAATAAAAACGAATTCAACGTCCGCTGCGACCTCAACGCCTATGATTTTCTGCTGAACCAGACCGGTCTCGACTGGACTCTGATGACCATCAATACCGCTGCCGCCTACCGCGTGAATCGCGACGATTTCTTTAAAAAACTCGCCGACGACCGCCCCAACGAGCAACTCATGGAAAAGCGGTGGCAAGAAACCGAGGCCTCCAGCACAAACCGCGTTTTGTGGGACGTTGCCCTGGTACAGGCGTACCTGCGCCCCAACCTCGCCGAGATTATCAACGTACAAGCCCCGCCCGAAAACCAGTCTCAGTCCGTGAAAATCTGGTCGAAAATCGACGCAAATGGGATGTACGACGAGTTCTGGCAACAGGTAGAGCGGCACCGAAACTAATTGTTTATGAAAACCATCCTCCTTTTGCTATGTACGGCCGCAATCGCGCTGGCGCAGACGCCCGTATCCCGACCCAATATTGTCTTCATCCTCGTCGATGACATGGCCCAGGCCGATTTAGGCTGTTACGGGAATCCGTACAACCAAACCCCCAATATCGACAAACTGGCCAAAAGCGGCATCCGGTTTACGCAGGCGTATGCGGCCTGTCCGGTGTGCTCGCCCTCGCGGGCCAGTATCATGACCGGCAAACACCCTGCCCGGCTCAAATTCACCAACTTTCAGGGGGGGGAACGTAAAGACTCAACCTCACCCATTGATCCCGCAAACTGGATCAAGTTCCTGCCCGCATCCGAAACCACTATGCCCGAACGACTCAAAGCACTGGGCTACCAGACGGGCTTCGTGGGGAAGTGGCACCTGGGCGGCCCCGGCGACGAAACGGCTCCCTGGGGGCAGGGGTTCGACTATGCCCGAATGATCGGCAAAAACGGGCTTGATTACTATAACTACGGCATTTTTGAGGGCAGTTATAAAAAAACCGTTGTGGATAGCGGACGCAATTACCTGACCGATAAACTCACAGACTACGCACTGGATTTTATACAATCTGCCGCTAAAAAACAGCCGGACCGCGTTCAGCCGTTTTATCTCTACCTCTGCTACTCGGCTCCGCACGTTTTGATTATTCCTCGGGGCGATAAAGTGGCGAAGTACCTCTGGAAATACGAGCAGTTTGGTGGAAAGTACAACCCCTATTATGCCGCCATGATTGAGAGCGTGGACGAGGGCGTGGGACGCATCCGGGCGTTGCTCGAAGCGCAGGGCATGGACAAAAATACCCTGATTGTGTTCACCTCCGACAACGGCGGGCTGGGCATTCCCGAACTCGGCCCCATTCCAACCCAGGCGGGCCGTCTGCGTAAATGGAAGGGCTTCACCTACGAAGGCGGCACCCGCGTACCAGCCCTGATTTCATGGCCTAACCAGATCAAGCCCGATCAAACCACCAGCCAGTATTTCACCAATTCCGATTATACGCCCACATTTCTGGAGGCCCTCGGCCAATCCACCGACGGATTTCCAGATGCCAAAAGTATTTTTCCACTCCTGAAAAATCCGGCTGCTCCGTTTGACCGGGGACCGATTTACTGGCATTACCCGCATTTCAGCAACCAGACCAGCCGCCCCGCAGCCGCTATCCGGCAGGGCGACTGGAAGGTGGTTCGCAGCTACGAGACCGACCAGCCTGAACTCTACAACATTCGCGAAGCCGAAACCGAACCGCAGGATTTAAGCAAAAAATACCCGCAAAAGGCGAAGGAACTGAACCAGCAACTCACGAACTGGCTTACCGCACTGGATGCAAACATGCCCATCAGCAAAGCCACCGGCAAACCCATTGCGCGATGAGAAGCGTTCTTTTTCTGGGTGTACTGTTACTCACAACCCACTTTACCCTCGCCCAGACATCCCCCACAGCCTGGCGGGCCAACTGGATCGGGATACCCGACTCGACCGGGGCCAATGCGTGGCTTTGCTTTCGGAAAGACATAACGCTGTCGCCCAAAAAAGGTCAGCCAGTGCGGGCCAGAATTGCCTGCGACTCGAAATACTGGCTGTACATCAATGGTCAAATGGCGGTCTTTGAGGGCCAACTCAAACGCGGACCAAACCCCGCCGATTCGTATTATGATGAGGTAGACATTGCCAGGTATCTGAAATCGGGTCGCAACATCATCGCATTGGTAGTCTGGTATTTTGGGAAAGACGGGTTCAGTCACAAGAATTCGGGCCGGGCGGGGCTGCTGTTCGAGGCCGATGTGGCCGGTCAGCCCCTGCTGTCCGACGCGACCTGGCAGGTTCGGCGACATCCGGCTTTTGGGCAGACGGGTAAGCCGCAGCCCAACTACAGATTGCCCGAATCAAACATCCATTTTGATGCCCGGCAGGACGACGCGCCCGATTGGTTCAGGCCTGCCCCCCAACTCAACTGGCCCCGTGCTATGGTGCTGGCTAAACCCAACGAAGGCCCCTGGGGTAACCTGGTGAAACGACCCATTCCGATGTGGCACGACAGCGGGCTGCAAGCTTACCCTAAATTGGAACGCGAACGCCGGGGCGATACACTCGTGGTGCGGGCGTACCTGCCCCAGAACCTACTGATTACCCCATATTTGTCCGTAAGAAGCCGGGCGGGGCAACTCATCGACGTCCGCACCGACAACTACCGGGGCGGCAGCGAGCCGAATATCCGTGCCGAATACATCACCAAAAACGGGCTGCAAACGTTCGAGAGTCCGGCGTTTGTCAACGGCCATTACGTCATCTACCGAATGCCCGCCGATGTGGAGATTATCGCGCTGAAGTACCGCGAAACCCGCTTCGATACCGACCTGAGCGGTACGTTCACCTCGTCCGATCCGTTCTTAGACCGGCTGCACCAAAAAGCCCTCAACACCCTGCGCGTGGGCCTGCGCGACCACATTCACGACTGCCCCGATCGCGAACGGGCGCAGTGGTGGGGCGACGTGGTGATTACGATGGGCGAGTTGTTTTATGCCACCAACGCCGTGAGCGCCATCCGCAAAGCCATCCTGGAACTGGCGGCCTGGCAAAAGCCCGACGGGGTGCTGTACTCACCCATACCCGCCGGCAACTGGAAGCAGGAACTACCACCCCAGATGCTGGCCAGCATCGGCAAATTCGGCTTTTGGCATTACTACGAAAACACCGGCGACCGGGCTACGATAGCACGGGTGTATCCTGCCGTAAAAAAATACCTGTCGCTCTACCGAACAGACTCGTCGGGGCTGGTCGTGCATCGCGAAGGCGGCTGGCTGTGGCACGACTGGGGCAGCAAAGTCGACGTGCCCGTGCTGGATAATGCCTGGTATTACGTAGCCCTGGACGGAGCCGCCCAGATGGCAAACCTACTCAACCAAACGGTTGATTTTGAGCGATACACGACCATTATGCGTCGGCTGAAACCCGCGTTTCAACGGGTATTTTGGACGGGCAACGGCTACCGGTCGGCGGGCTACAAGACCGGCTACGACGACCGGGCGCAGGGCATGGCAGTGGTATCGGGTTTGAGCGAAGCGGAGCAGTGGCCCGCCATGAAGCAACTGCTGGATACGACCTTTAACGCGGGGCCGTATCTGGAAAAATACATCCTGGAAGCCTATTTCCAGAGGAACGACGCGCAGGCTGGGGTAGCCAGGATGAAAAAACGCTACAAGATCATGGTCGACAGCCCGCTCACGACCCTCTGGGAAGGCTGGAACATCGGCGACCCAACCTACGGGGGCGGGACCTACAACCACGGGTGGACGGGTGGCCCGCTCACGCTGCTGCATCAGTACGTGGCGGGTGTAGCGGTGCAAAACGACAGCATCACGATTATGCCGCAACCCGCTAACTTAACCCAGTTCACAGCGAAATCGAACGGTAAAAAAGGGGCCGTTACGGTAAGATACAAAGCCGACGGGACGCAGACCAGCCTGACCGTAACAACGCCCGTAACCGTGCGGGGCCGGGTAGGATTGCCCAAACAAAACGGCTCCCATTACCGCGAAATTCAGGTAAATGGAGTCGTCGTTACGCCCATCGCGGAAACCAGCACCCACGTCATTTTTGCGCTGACCTCCGGTTCGATGCGTATCGAAGGAAACCGGTAACGTACTGGAACCTTCGCCCGGCGGAAAATAAATACCGTTAAAAGCGTTTTCCAGCGCGATATACATGATCCCGTGACCGTCGCTAATGGCTTCACTGAATGACTATGTTTTTAGCGTGTGGCCACTACTCCAACAGGCCAATCGTCCGCGCATGAACCAGATACTGCGTCCAGTCGTAGGGAGTTACATCGTGCTTACCGGTTCGGATGTGATAGCCCAGCTTACCTGATCGAATGGGCTGGTCAATGCCCGGCATAGTACCCAGCGAAGCCGGCTGACCGTACAGTCGCCACACGGGTGCCGCTGCCCGCAGACTTAGGTATTCCCCCCGTTGATCGGCCCAGTTATCGTCCTGGGCGCTGGCTACGTACAGACCGCGCGGTGCTACCAAAGCCAGCAGTTCGTGCTGATCGACAGGCAAGTCGGCCGGGTGTACGGCGTAGGTAGCGTATCGGTCGATGAACCAGTAGGGAAATTGTTTAGTCATCAGCCCGATGGTTTCGCCGTAGTTGCGCCGGGCCAACGCGGCTCCGCCCTCGCCCGAACTGTTGCTGATAACCAAGGCAAACCGCCGATCATTGGCCCCCGCCCAAAGGGCCGCTTTACCCAGCCTCGAATGACCCTGTACCATCAGCCGCTGGGCATCAACCCCCGGATCGGTTTCGAGGTAATCGGCAATACGGCTCATGCCCCAGGCCCAGGCACCAATGGCCCCCCATTGTTGGGGCAATAGACCCAGAGTTGTGGCTAAACGGGTGCGGATGCCGGTCTGCCAACCCGCAGGCCGGTCGGGTTCGATGTCGGCATAGTTGGCCGTGGCCAGTCCTACCCCGGCGTCGATAAGCTGATCCATAGGCCACCGTCGGGCAAAACTCCCCCGGACCAGGTCAGACTTGTTACCCGACGCGGTTGATGACGCAGGCAGAGGAATCGTTGAATCGGGGCTGACGGTGTGGTTGCCGTAGTTGAGCGTAACGAACACGGGCACCCGGTCTTTGGTGTTGGGCAGATATAGCATTACGTCCATGTACGGCACTTGCTCGCCCTCACCAAACCAGATGCGAACAAATTTGCGGATGGCCCGCCCCCCCAGTACCGCGGAGTCGACCCGCATCACCGTGGTGTGCAGCCCCGCTGGTGGGCCAGGCATCTGGCCATAAACATGCTGGCTAAACAATTCCAGTACCGAAGCCCGTGGCCCGTTTTCCCAGGCAACAGCGGTGGTGATCTGTTGTCCGGTGGACAACCGCAATGGATCGGGCAGCGAATAGTCTCCCACCCGGCTTTCGTCGTAGTTGGGCGCAGAAGCGAATTGGGCAGTTACTGCCCCAATAGGCTGGGCGGCAACGGGCCGGGTTACGTTTGCCAGCAGGAATACAAGCAGGAGATAGCGCATGGGATAGTTGATTATAGGTATGGGTACGGGCAAACGCATAAGCACACTGGGATTAGTGGCTAACCAACGCGGGGCTGATACCCGTAAAAGCAGCGGGTAAGTTACTTATGCAGCCCCAAAAATATCTCTGTGTTTGCAAAAGCAAAGTGATTGTAGAACCTATCGGAAATAGTTTTGTACAAAACAAAGGAAACGTTGTTTTCCGGTTGTACAAGATTATGTCGATACGGACCCTTATTATCTTAACTCAGGTGCTGGTGTGCAGTGCCTTTGTGTTGCCCCTATGCGTTCACGCCCAACGGCTGGTGCCGCCCGTTGTAACCGACCAACTACACCCGGCACGGCAAGCTACCCTGTCAGGCTACGTGGGTCAGCAACTCGATGCCGCCTACGAACACCGCATTCTGGCCCAGGATGTTCCCCGGCTGGTTGAGCCGTTTAAGCACCGCACCGAAGAACGGTGCTGGCAAAGCGAATTCTGGGGTAAGTGGTTCACCTCCGCCGTGCTGGCCTATCAGTACCGGCCCGAACCGAAATTAAAAGCCTTGCTGGATAAAGCCGTAACTGACCTCATCGCCACCCAAACCGCCGACGGCTACATTGGCAACTACGCCGAAGCCAAACGTTTGGAGCAGTGGGACATCTGGGGCCGCAAGTACTGTCTGCTGGGATTGCTGGCCTATTATGACCTGACTCTGGACGCGAAAAGTTTACAGGCCGCCCGGCGCGAAGCCGACTTTCTAATGCAGGAATTACAGACGAAGCAGGTTAACATCGTGCAGAAGGGCAACCACCGGGGTATGGCCGCTACCTCCGTGCTGGAACCCACCGTGCTGCTCTACGCCCGCACCGGCGACAAAAAATACCTGGACTTTGCCGAAGAGATTGTCCGTCAGTGGGAATCCGATAAGGGTCCACAACTGATTGCCAGGGCCGGTATGCCGGTTGGTGAACGGTTTCCGATACCCGAAAAAAACTGGTTTGGCTACGAACAGGGCCAGAAAGCCTACGAGATGATGTCGTGCTACGAAGGACTGCTCGAACTGTACCGGTACACGGGAAAACAAGCGTACCGCACCGCAGTTGAGCAAACCTGGCAAAGCATCCGCGATACCGAAATCAACGTGGCCGGGTCGGGGTCGAGCATCGAATGCTGGTTTGGCGGGCATCAGTTGCAGGCCCTGCCCACCCGACGCTACCAGGAAACCTGCGTAACGGCCACCTGGATTAAACTCAGCCAAAAGTTGCTGCGGCTCACCGGCGAAGCAAAATACGCCGAAGCCATCGAAGAATCGTTTTACAATGCCCTGCTGGGGTCGATGCGGCCCGGCGGGGCAACCTGGGCCAAGTACTCCCCGCTGGGCGGCACCCGGACGCAGGGCGACGAACAGTGTAACATGGGGCTTAACTGCTGCATTGCCAGCGGGCCGAGGGGGTTGTTTACCCTGCCCCTCACAACCGTGATGAGCAGCAACACCGCCCTGATGGTTAACTTTTTTGCCGATGGCCGTTATACCCTGACCACTCCGAAGGGGCAGTTGGCCGAGTTAACCCAGCAGACAGACTATCCGGGTTCGGGCCAGATTTCGATGACGCTGCGTCTGCCCAAACCCGAAACCATGACCCTGCGGGTACGCATACCGGCCTGGAGCCGGCAAACGACGCTGACGGTGAA
This sequence comes from Flavobacterium sp. SUN052, assembly GCF_028867935.1. Classification (GTDB taxonomy): domain Bacteria; phylum Bacteroidota; class Bacteroidia; order Flavobacteriales; family Flavobacteriaceae; genus Flavobacterium. Next base: position 128,716 of record NZ_JAPQNS010000014.1, on the reverse strand, counting down.
CGGCCAACTCATTACTGGCGTTAAGCCGGGCGACTATGCCACCATCAGCCGCACTTGGCAACCCACCGACACGGTTGCCCTGACGCTCGACATGCGGGGCCGGGTTGAGCGGATTGGCAATCAACCCCAGTACGTGGCCGTTCTGCGTGGTCCGCTGCTGCTGGCCCGCGACAACCGCATCGCGGGCGAAACGGCCATCGACGACATTATTACCCCCGTGCTGGATAAAGACGGGTCGTTGCCCCTCAAACCAGCCAAAAGCGACCAAACCGACATCTGGATGAGTTTCACCGCGCCGTTTCTCGTCGGTGGGAATTCAAAACCGGTAGAACTGCTCTTCTGCGATTACATCTCGGCGGGCAACACCTACGACTATACGTCCCGGTTCCGGGTCTGGTTTCAGCAGTTGATTGACCCGTCGAGGCTTGGAACCGTGCCCGCTCAGGCCAAACCCACCAACTGACTATCCGATACATCCCTGAAAAAAGAGCAGAAAGCATGGCAAATCTGAATGGGCAAGTCGCTAAAGAAGATACCGGACCGCCGGACCGCTACGATGCCATCGTCATCGGGTCGGGCATCAGCGGGGGCTGGGCGGCTAAAGAACTGACCGAGAAAGGGCTGCGGGTGCTGATGCTTGACCGGGGCCGCAAATTCGATCATGTCACCGACTACGAACACGCGGACAAAGACCCCTGGGAAATGCCCTATCGCGGTCGGCTAACGACGGAGCAGCGCGATACGCACCCCAAACTAAGTCGGGGACGGCCCTACGGCGTGGCCAACGAAAGCTACTGGCTCAAGGACACCGACGCGCTGTACCGAGAAGACAAACGCTTCGACTGGTTCCGGCCCAACATTGTGGGTGGTAAATCCATCATGTGGGGGCGGCAGTCGTGCCGGCTCAGCGACCTTGATTTTGAGGCCAACGCCAAAGAAGGCATTGCCATCGACTGGCCAATTCGTTACAAAGACATTGCCCCCTGGTACAGCTACGTCGAGAAACACGTTGGTATTTCGGGCGAAAAGCTGGGCCTGCCGCAACTGCCCGACAGCGAGTTTTTGCCCCCGATGGAGATGGTTTGCGTGGAAAAAGAAGTGCGGCAGCGCATCGAGAAAAACTTTCCGGGCCGGGTAATGACTATCGGGCGGGTGGCCAACCTCTCCAAAGCCACGCAGGCCCAGATGAACATGGGCCGGGCCGGGTGCCAATACCGGTCCAAATGTTCGCTCGGCTGTCCCTACGGCGCGTATTTCAGCACCCAGTCCTGTACCCTGCCCCCGGCGGCCAAAACCGGTCGGCTTACGCTGCGGCCCGACTCGCTGGTAGCCGAAATCTACTACGATGCTGACCGCAAACGGGCGACGGGGGTGCGGGTGGTCGATACGGCGACTATGGACAGCCGGGACTATTTCGCCAAAGTCATTTTTGTCTGTGGCAGCACCGTCAGTTCGGCGGCTTTACTGCTCAACTCCAAATCCAGCCGCTTTCCTAACGGGCTGGGTAATGATTCCGAACAGCTTGGGCACAACCTCATGGACCACCATTTTCAGGTGGGAGCCGAGGGATTCTGGGAGGGCGACGAAGACAAATACTATTATGGTCGGCGTGCCAACGGCATCTACATTCCCCGCTACCGCAACCTCGGCACCGACAAACGCGATTACCTGCGGGGCTTTGGCTACCAGGGGTCGGCCAGCCGGATGGGCTGGCAGGGCGACGTTGCCGAACTCAGTTTCGGAGCTGAATTCAAAGAGCGGCTGACCCAGCCCGGCCCCTGGACAATGGGCCTGGGTGCCTTCGGCGAAACGCTGCCCTACTACGAGAACCGGATGTACCTGCACCCGACCGACAAAGACAAGTGGGGACAACCGATTGTGGTGTTCGACGCAGAATTCAAGGAAAACGAGCGGAAGATGCAGCAGGATATGATTAACGATGCCGTTGAGATGCTGGAAACGTCGGGCTTTGTTCGGGTGAAAGCCAATACAACCGGCTCCTATCCCGGCACGGGCATTCACGAAATGGGTACCGCCCGGATGGGCCGCGACCCCAAAACGTCGGTCCTGAACGCGCACAACCAGGTCCATGCCGTGCCCAACGTATTCGTGACTGATGGCTCGTGCATGACCTCCGCGTCCTGCGTCAACCCATCGCTGACCTACATGGCCCTCACCGCCCGTGCCGCCGATTTCGCCGTGAAGCAGTTGAAAGCCAAAAATCTATGACCACCCGCACGGGGCAAACTGTTCGGGTATTCAATCAATCCCGTTTTTAACTGCTAAGCCAGCGTGAAAACCATCATCGCATTATTCGTACTTCATTTTGTTGCGCTCCCCGCCTTCAGCCAACGGGCGAAAACGTTTGTCATCGTCCACGGAGCCTTCGGTGGCGGCTTCGCCTGGCGAACAGTGGACTCGCTGCTCACGGCGCAGGGCCACAACGTGTACCGCCCCACGCTGACGGGCCTGGGCGAACGCTACCATTTGGCTTCACCAGCCATTAACCTGAGCACCCACGTGACCGACATTGTCAACGTGATCCTCTTTGAGAACCTGCACGACGTTGTGCTGGTTGGCCACAGCTACGGCGGGATGGTCATCACGGGCGTGGCAGATTCATTACCCGACCGCATCGCGCAGATCGTGTACATCGACGCCCACATCGCCGAGGACCGCCAAAGTGCCTTTGACCAGCGCGTGGGCGGTACCGATTTGATGCAGTACGAAAAGGACGGTATGCTTGCCCCGCCTTTCGTGGCGAATCCAAACAACGTCTTCCCCCACAGCGTCCCGCAGTCGACGGCCACGCTCAGCGAACGGCGTCCGCTTCACCATCCGCACCCCAAAAATGGCAAGTATATTCTGACCGTTGACGACCCGCAAAAGCCGGAAGCCGACCCTTTTTACGAGTACGAAAAAGTGGCCAGAGACCTGGGCTGGCAAACTTACCGAATGACCGTCAATCATAATCCGCAGAATGCTAAGCCCCAGGAACTCGTAACGCTACTTCAGTAAACAGAGGTCCAGAATGCGTCTGCAACTAGTGTAAGCTGTTGTAAACCTGCATTTTAGCTCTACATTTGGTGGGTGACACCATCATATTTTTATTGAACAGTCTCGAAAAATAAAACAACGACTCAAAGCCCGTCTGGTAGGCATCTCAGAGACCGACAGCTTCGTTTCAAGTAGTAACTACCAGAAGCAGAATGACTTAATACGTACCTATATGAAATTTCTTTTTGCTGGCTTCCTCGGACTCGTCACGCTCGGCGGGTCGGCTGTGGGTCAACCGTCTGTTCCTCAGCGGCCCAACATCATCTACATCATGGCCGACGATCTGGGCTATGGTGATTTGGGCTGTTACCGGAATGCAGGAAAGACCATTGTTAAAACGCCAAACCTCGACCGGCTGGCAAAGCAGGGTACGCGGTTTACCCGGTTCTACGCGGGCAACACTGTTTGCGCCCCCTCGCGCTGCGCCCTGATGACGGGCAAAGACATGGGCCATGCCTACGTGCGGGGCAACGGCGGGGGCGACATTCCGCTTCGACTTACGGACACAACCATGGCCACCCGGCTCAAACGGGAAGGCTACGAAACGGGGATGTTCGGCAAGTGGGGTCTTGGCAATGATACAAACACTGGTGCCCCGCAAAAACAGGGCTGGAACCAGTTTCTGGGGTATCTGCTGCACGGACACGCCCATAACTACCATACAGACTCATTGTGGCAGGTTAAACATAGTCATCTTTCGGTGCGGCACATCAGCAAAAGCGACTACACCCACGACCTAATTATGAACGAAGCGATGTCGTTTGTGCAGACCAACCGGGCCAAACCGTTCTTTCTGTATCTGCCGGTCACACTCGTCCACGCCGAACTGGCCACGACAACCGAAAATGAAAAGCCGTTTCTGACTCCAACGGGTAAAAGCGTTTTCCCCGAGACGCCCTACCTGCGCCGACCGAACACGATTTTCAAACGGTATTCATCGCAGCCCAACCCCAAAGCGGCTTTTGCGGCCATGCTCACCCGGCTCGACAGCGATGTCGGCAAGCTGATGACCCTGCTGAAAACGCTGGGGCTGGACCAGAACACCTACGTTTTCTTCACGTCCGACAATGGCCCACACAACGAGGGCGGAGCCGACCCCGTCTTTTTTGACAGCAACGGGCCGCTGCGGGGTATCAAGCGGGATTTGTACGAAGGGGGCATCCGGGTGCCGATGCTGGTGCGCGGGCCGGGCATATCGGCGGGCCGGGTCTCGAACGAAGCCTGGGCAGGCTGGGACGTGCTGCCCACGGTTTGCGAACTGACCAATACGCCCCAACCCACCGACAGCAACGGCTTGTCGATGGTGCCGCTGCTGCGGGGCGGAGCATCGCCCGCCCCCGCCGACCGGACGTTTTACTGGGCCTTCAACGAGGGCGAATACCGCAAAGCCCTGATTCAGGGCGACTGGAAACTGCTCTGGCTCAAAAAACCCAGCGAAGCCGCCCGGCTCGAACTCTACGACCTGGCCCGCGACATCGGCGAAACCACGAACGTAGCCCCACAGCACCCGGCGAAAGTAAAGCAACTCACCGCCCTGATGCAACAGGCCCTGACCCCCTCCGAACACCCCCTGTTCGACTGGAGCGGGCTGGAATGAAGGAGCGTGACAAGAACCCAGAAACGAACAACGCCTGATCCCTCGTGAAAAAGAACCGGGCGTTGTACGTTTTATGGGCGGTTCGATAAATCTCAGATTATTTTCTTTACGTAATCTGAGATTTATCGAACCGCCTATCATCCAAGCAATAGAGGAAATGTTCAAAAACTTTTAGCTACTTTTGTCTCATTAAATTCTGCTAACATATCACCCCCCGTTTACACCTTTTCTAAAAGGTTAGGACGCCTATCGTCCAATAAGTAAACGGTTTAACTGACTTACCTCACTCAGGTAGTTAGTCGTATCATCCCTTTCTTATTCTATTGCCACAGCAAGCAATGTACAGGCTTGCTTGTCCGTGTCTTGGCTTTACTGTGCGCAATCCACTCTGATTGCCGGGTTCATATCTTGACTGGCAGTCAAAAAGTATGTTAGCAACATGACAACTAACAATGATTCAATAATTGCCATTTTAGGCGGTGCTGGTAAATCAGGACGCCCCTTGGTTGAGGAAACGCTTGCAGCGGGTTACTCCGTCCGACTACTCTTGCGCCATCCTCAAGAGTTTAATTTGTCAAGTGAGCGGCTGGAAGTCGTTCAAGGTGATGTTCGTGATCCTGGCTGCGTTCGTAAATTACTGCAAGGAAGCAGTGCCTTATTAAGTACCCTTGGTCATACGAAGGGAGAGTCCACGCCCATGATGGGTGCTGCAACTCAAAACTTTGTAACCATCATGAAGGAGGTTGGAATCAGTCGCTGCGTAGTTGTGACAAGCCTTTTTGTGACTGGACGCGAACAGTTAGATGCCAAGACTCAGGAAGCAGCTAACTATATGCAACAGCATTATTCATTGTTCATGGATGATCGACGACTTGAATTTAAGTTGCTTTCGGAGAGTAATCTGGACTGGACTTACGTACGGGTGCCCTACATTGTACAAAACCCTGCAACAGGAGGTGTTGACATAGATTTGAATTATTTACCAAGCCAACAGATTACAGCCATTGATCTGGCCCACTTTCTGATTAGTCAGCTTAACGACCGGCGTTATGTACAGCAGGCCCCCTTTATAGCAAGTAAGCAGCAGTGACAGAGAACGCTTTCTCAATGAGAACAGAAAAGCCAGCAATAGTCTGGCTTTTCTGTTGTATAATCAAACGTTACGTAAATCTTAGTTGTTAGTCAATCTCGCTCTACCGATTCGATGCCTTGTCTTACCAAATCTTCGGGTCCGTTTCCGGTCATTGCTGCGGTTAGTCCCTCCCCATAAGTAGCCGCGCCTGATACACGTCGTTTGGCCACTCGCGATAACGCAGTTCCCACCCTGCTGGCATTGCAAACTTAACAAATCATTGCACAACCTCACTTTCGGCCCAGCCGTAACGCACGGCTTTGGCCCTGACCGGTACCCCGGCGGCTACTGAAACCGGTTTGCTGTACAGCAGCCATCGCTTCGAATCGGCAAGTTGATAGCCAATGGATGCGCCGGGCGTGGGGCAGGTGAGCGTTATCTGGTTGCCGGTTCGGATCAGTACGGGCGGTTGCGTAACGGGTTGTTTGCCGCCGGGCCACATCTGCTCCGCCATCTCCGTTTCGGGAACCGGGCCGAGGTCGCCGTATTTTTTTTGCCAGGCTGTCAGCACCGCGTCCATCGTTTTAAGGCGGGTCGCCTGCGCCGGTTGGTCGGCTATGTTATGGAGTTCGTAGGGGTCCGTAGCAATGTCGTAGAGTTCGACCGGGGGCTTGGTTTTAAACAGCCACGATTGCTGCACCGCGTTTAGTTTACCTTCTTTTTCGAGCCGCAGGATGTCGGCCATCTGGGGATTGCGGTACAGGAACTCAATGGGCTGCGTGTAGGGCTTTTCGGGATTGAAATTCTTGATGTACTTATACCGCTTATCGCGCACGGCCCGAATCATGTCGTAGGTATTGTCCATCCGGTCGCGGGCGGCAAAAATATAGGAACGGGGCCGGGCCACGCTTGGCTTGGTGGGGCCGATGCCGCTGATAACCTGCCCGTGCATATTTTTTGGAATCGGCATCCCGGCTAAGTACAGTGCCGTGGGCGCGAAATCGACCCCGCTCACCAACTGCGAATCGACCCGGTTCTGCGCCTTGAGTTGCTTGCCCGACAGAATCAGCGGTACCTGAATTCCGCTTTCCAGTACCCATCGTTTGCCGCGCGGCTGGCAGTTGCCGTTGTCGCCCATAAAGAAAATAATCGTGTTGTCGAGTTCGCCGTCTTCTTCCAACTGCTGAATCAGGTGGCCCACCTGCCGGTCCATCCGGTGGATGTTGTCGTAGTAGCGGGCAATGCCTTCGCGCACCAACGGCGTGTCGGGGTAATAAGGGGGAACCATTACGTCGCCGGGCTTCACTTGCTCCGCTGGGTTCAGGGCAAAAAATTCGGCGTCTTCTTTACTGAGCACCGGGCGTTTCAGCCCCTGGTCACTGTAAAACTTATTCTTCACATCTGCCGGCCAGAGGTTAATTTCGTGGGTGATGTCGAGGGTAAACACCGACAGAAATGGCTGTGCTTTGTCGGGGCGGTCGCGCCAGTGTGCGGTTTTACTGCTTTCGTCCCAGACCGTAAATGGATTGCCAAACTGGTAATCGGTTTTCACGTTGTTGGTGCAGTAGTAGCCATCGGCCCGCAGGTATTCGGTAAAGGCTTTTACGTCGGGCGGGGGAACGTCGTTATAGTCGGGAATGCCGGGGAAGGGAATCAGGCCCTTCGATTGCCGCATGTGCATGGCCCCGGTTGCCGACGGATACATACCGGTAATGATGGAGTTGCGGCTGGGCGCACAAACGCCGTAGACCGTAAACGCCTGCGTGTAGCGAATGCCGTTGGCCGCCAGCCGGTCAATGTTGGGCGTTCGGGCCACCGGGTCGCCGTAGCAACTCAGTTGCGGGCCGATGTCCTCGGCCATGATCCAGACAATATTGGGCCGCTTAACAGCCGTTGGTCGCAACGTCGGATCGCGAAACATCGCCCCCGGCAACGCCACGGCAAGAGAAACAAGAGCCAGAAGCCCCGCAATCAATCGGACTGCTTTCATTGGATAAGGGTAGTTTATACAGGGCGAAAGGAGGTTATCCTTAACGAACGCTGTGTGTAGTCAACCGCGTTGAGCGACAGGCAAAACTGAGGTATTTCGCCCAAAAAGGTCTTCGTGTTCGTAAGAAATGAGAACATTCAGGATTAAACCGCTGTAATTTTGTCTAAAACACAGGCCACCATGCGCGTCTTTCTTCTCCTCCTAACGCTCACCCTTCTGCTGGGCAGCTTCGTACTGAAACAGCCCGACCAGCCGGTTGCCACTACTCCCCCCAACGTGCTGTTTATCATTGCCGACGACTGGAGCTTTCCGCACGCGGGCTGCTACGGCGACCCGGCGGCCCGAACGCCCAACTTCGATAAGCTGGCCCGCGAAGGCATCCTGTTTACCAACGCCCACTGCACGGCCTCGTCCTGCACCCCCTCGCGGGCAGCGGTGCTGACGGGCCGCTACCCGCACACCCTGCGCGAGGGAACCAATTTGTGGGGGTCGCTGCCGGTGGAGTTTGTTACGTATCCCGGTTTGCTCAATAAGGCAGGCTATGCTGTCGGCTCGTTCAGCAAGGGCTGGGGACCGGGCGATTTCACGGCCGGAGGCTACACCAGCAATCCGGCGGGGCCTGAAACCAAAGACTACCGTCAGTTTCTCAAGAGCGTACCTGCCGACAAACCGTTCTGTTTCTGGCTCGGCACCTACGACCCGCACCGGCCCTACGACGCGGGCAGCGGACGAAAACTGGGATTTGACGCAGCAAAGGTGGTCGTGCCGCCCTACCTGCCCGACGTGCCGATTGTTCGGGAAGACATAGCCGATTACCTGACCGAGGTGGAGCGGTTCGATGCGATGGTGGGTGATGCCGTCCACCTGCTCGACAGTCTGGGCCGCTTGGACAATACGCTCGTCATTGTCACCAGCGACAACGGAATGCCGTTTCCACGCGCCAAAGCCCGGCTCTACGATGCGGGTACGCACATTCCGCTGGCCATCTGGTGGAAGGGTAAGATACCAGCCGGACGTACTACCAATGAACTGGTCAACCTGATGGATATGGCCCCCACCATTCTGGCCGCAACGGGCCAACCGATTCCTACCACGATGAACGGGCTGAACCTGTGGCCCCTGCTGACGGGTAAAACCACGCGCACCCAACCGGCGATTTTCATGGAGCGCGAACGTCACGCCGAAGCACGGCCGGGCAACGTGGGCTATCCCGTCCGTGCCATCCGCACCCAGGATTTTCTGTACATCGCCAATCTGCTCCCCGACCGCAGCCCCGCCGGTGACTCGGCCTATGCTGGCCCGCAGGGAGTTTATAACGACGTTGACAGAGGCCCTACTAAGACCCTGCTGGTAGACCAGCGTAATAAACCGGCCATCAAACCCTTTTTTGAGTCAGCCTTTGGGCAGGCACCCGCCGAAGAGTTGTTCGACCTCAGAAAAGACCCGGCCACGCTGACCAACGTAGCCACGACGAAAGAATATGCCGCTGCCCGAAAACGACTGAGCCAGCAACTACGCACCTGGATGACCCAAACCAACGACCCCCGGCTCAACGGCAAAGGCGATGTCATTGATAAATACCCCTACTACGGCAAGGCGCGCTGAGAAACCCGCTTTAATACCGACCGCTGTACTCGTAAAGCTGAACTGCTGCGTGATGCGGCAGGCCGGGTGCCGTCGGTATATAGAATTGGGGGTAAGCACTTATGATGGGCTAAGTACCAATAATAAGGTTCAGCCGAGTGACCCTGAAAGTGCCTAAGATCAAAGATGAAAAAAATGCCTGTATCACTGGTTCACCGGCGATGAACGCCCTTTGGTGGGCAGTCTGGTAGCCCCTGCCAGTGTTGCCGATATGCTTTAGGAGTAATGCCCCGGATGCGCTTAAACGAGCGGTTGAAATAGGAAATGTTGGTGAAGCCAGATTCATACCCAACCTGTGTGATGGAAAGGTCATTCTGTTGCAGTAACTGGCTGGCAAAACCTACCCGCAGTTCGTTCACGAATTCAGAAAAGGTGCGCTGCGTCAGGGCCTTGAAATAGCGGCAAAATGAATGCACCTCAAAACCCGCTGTCGAAGCGGCTGCCTGTAAGGAAATCTCCGTCCGGAAATTCTCCTGAATATAGGTCATGAGTCGGGGAACGCGCTGCCGCACACCGTTGGCATAGGGCGTAATGAGCGGCTCGTCGTTGAGCCATTGTTTGTCGGTGGTAGTGATAAGCTGCTGCATTATCCGCAAAAAGGATTGAAGCAGGTCTAACCCGCTTTCGGTCTGCATCTGAAGTAGCAGGGCCGCTACCGCACCCCGCGTGGAACCGCTCAAACTTAGCCCCCGACCCGACTGACGGAAGAAGTCGGTCAGTGGCTGCGGGTTGATAAATGCCGACAGGTGTTCCAGCACGACCGGGGGATAAATATAAAGCGCGACTGACCGGGCAATGGGCGGGTCGTCCGTTCCGGCACGGGCGCTGTACCAGACGTGGGGTACGTTCGGCCCGGTAAACGTAACATCACCCGGCCCAAACGGTTCAACAGAACCGCCAATGATGCGCCTGCCCGTACCTTCCAGCACACAGACTAACTGACACTCCTGATGAAAATGAAAATCGGTTGAAAAGAAAGGTCGTATAATCTCCCGTACCACAAACGGTTGCTGGTGGCTGATGAAGTCAGGAAGCAGGGCTGGGATAGGTTTCATGGGTCGGTTTTAATTAAGCTACTATAGTATTGGAACTTGTTAATCTGTAGTGAGCATCTGTGAATAAATTAAGGGTAATTTGCATAATTCTTAATCAAAAGTAGGTACTACTCCGGTCAAATGCGTATTTCCTGATCTGAAAGAGCGTATCTGCTTCAATCGGTGTAAATTTACTGGCCCGGTCGTTTTACATACTCCGTTAGCAAAAACAATGCAAATTTGTTCTGTTGAGGTTCAAGACCGGCGGTTTACCATGTCGGACGGAGCCGGGTCCGATGCCATGCACGCCGTTGCGCAGTACGCTTATGCCGTGTGCGTACTGAAAACCGATTCGCCGACCGAAGGAGTGGGACTGGCCTTTACGCTCGGTGCGGGCAATGACCTGGTTTGCCGGGCCATTGAGCAGGTAGTAGCGGAGTTGCCGGGTCGGGACATTGAGGAACTGATGGCCGGGTTTGGTTCGGTCTATCGGTCGATGGCCGACGCGCCCGCCCTGCGCTGGCTGGGTCCGCACAAAGGGGTAACGCATCTGGCCTTAGCTGCCGTTGTCAACGCCTGTTTTGATTTATGGGCCAAGTCGCGCCGGGTGCCGCTCTGGAAACTCCTACTCGATTTGCCACCCCAGGTCCTGGTCGATACGCTGGATTTGAGTTATCTGGAAGACGTGCTGACACGCCAGCAGGCCATCGACCTGCTCACGCAGGCGCAGGCCTGCCGTTCTGACCGCATCGGCGTGCTGGAAACAGGCTATAAAGGCTACGATACCTCGGTGGGCTGGTTCAATTTCTCCGACGAGCGTATCGTGATCAATACCCGTAAAGCCCTCGACCGGGGCTTTACGGCCCTGAAACTGAAAGTTGGTTCGAGCGACCCGCAGCGCGATGTGCGCCGGGCCATGCTGATTCGCGAAACCACCGGCGACGCGGCTACGCTGATGCTCGATGCCAACCAACGCTGGAACGTGCCGGAGGCACTTGCAGTCTGCCAGCAACTGAGCGGCATGAATCCGTACTGGGTTGAAGAACCCACCCATCCCGACGACGTGCTGGGCCACCGGACCATTGTCGAAGCCATTGCCCCCATCCGGGTTGCTACGGGCGAACACATTCCGAATAAGGTTCTTTTTAAAAACTTTTTGCAGGCCGGTGCCATGAGTTTCTGCCAGGTCGATGCGGTGCGGGTAGGTGGGGTATCGGAATTTCTGACCATCAGCTTACTGGCCAAACAGGCTGGCGTACCCGTAGTTCCCCACGTGGGCGACATGGGGCAGATTCACCAGCATCTGGTGCTGTTCAACCATATTGGGATGGGCCACGAGAATTTGTTTCTGGAGTATATTCCGCACCTGCGCCCTTATTTTACCCAACCGGCTCAGGTGCTGGACGGCTACTACCAGGTGCCGCAGGAGCCGGGCAGCAGCAGCGATTTAGTACCCGCCTAACTCAGGAAGATGTCTACATTAACCAACAAAGTCGTTTTTCTGACGGGCGGAGCGTCCGGTATCGGGGCCGAGTGCGCCCTGGCCTACGCACGGGCGGGCGCGTCGGTGTTCATCATGGACTACAACAAGGCGCAGCTCGCCACTCTACTCAGCCAATTAGGCGAGCCACATACCGGGTACGTGGGCAACGTGGGCCGGGAAGACGATGTCAAAACGGCCCTCCAACAGGCCCGGCAACGGTTTGGCAGACTCGATGTCATTCATAACAACGCGGGACTGGCCAGCCCGTCGAAATCGCTGGAGGAAACCACCGAAGACGAGTGGGACACGTTGATGACGGTGAACCTGAAGAGTGTGTACTGGACCACCCGCTACGGGCTGGAAGCCCTGAAAACCAGCCGGGGTTGTATTCTCAACACCAGCAGTTTGGTAGGCAGCATTGGGCAGTCGATTCACGCGGCTTACGTAGCCACGAAAGGCGGCATGAACGCCCTGACCAAAGCGATGGCTCTCGACTACGCCCCCTTCGGCATCCGGGTCAATGCGCTATGTCCGGCGGGGGTCCGGACCCCGTTGCTCCGCACCTGGGTCGCCGAGCAACCCGACCCGGCTTCCCTTGATGCTTACCTCAACAAGATTCACCCGCTGGGCTACTGCCCGGAGGGTGATGTCATTGCCGACGTAGCCGTATTTCTGGTGTCGGATGCCGCCCGATTTATTACGGGCTGCACGATGCCGGTTGGGGGCGGGGCCGAACTGGGCTACCGCCATTAAACCAAACACCCCTATGCGTACCTGTTTAGCCCTTGACCTGGTCGATGAGCCGGAAGCCATCGCCCAATACGAACACTATCACCAGCCCGAAGCCATCTGGCCCGCCATTCCGGTAGGAATCCGGTCCGTTGGCGTGCTGGACATGCAGATTTACCGGATTGGCACCCGGCTGTTCATGATTGTCGAAACGGACGAGGGCGTGAACCTCGACGAAGCCTTCCGGAAAATGGGTCAGCTAACCGACCAGCCCGAATGGGCCGCTTTTGTGGGGCAGTGGCAGAAACGGCTGCCCGAAGCCCAGCCCGGCGAACACTGGGCCAAAATGAAGCCCGTATTCCGGTTGACGGATTGCCTTACTCCGACGAAACGCCCATGAAAGCAACGTCCGCGTCCCGGTACATAGTCCCGCTGCTGGTGGTGATGAGCCTGATGTTTATCTGGAACCTCAGCCGCAATATCAACGACGTGCTGATTCCTCACCTCAAACGCGCCTGTCAGCTCAACAATTTGCAGTCGTCGCTGGTGCAGTCGGCTTTTTTTGGGGCTTATTTCCTGCTGGCGTTGCCGGTTGGTCAGTACATCCGGCGGTTTGGCTACCGGGCGGGCATGGTTACGGGGCTGCTCACGGCTGCGGTAGGTGCGCTGCTGTTTTTCCCGGCGGCCGAAACGCGCTACTACCCGCTGTTTCTGGGTGCGCTGTTTGTGCTGGCGGCTGGATTCACGTTTCTGGAAGTAACGGCAACGCCTTACATCTCCGTACTGGGCACACCCGAACGGGCGTCGAGTCGGCTAAGTCTGGCGGCTGCCGTTGGGTCGCTGGGGGCAACGCTCGGCCCCTACATCGGTGCCGTGTTTCTGCTGCACGTGCAGGACGTACCGGAGTCAACCCTCCGAACGTATTCGCCCGGCCAGTTAGCCACCTTTCTGGATGCCGAGGCCCAGTTGGTCAAAGGGCCGTACCTGACTCTGGCGGCTGTGCTGACGGTGCTGGGCGTGGCCATTTTGTTGATCAAACTACCCAGCCTTGCTGAAGGCAAGGCACTCCCGGTGCGGCTCACCCGCATTTTTCAATACCGGCATACCGTGCTGGGCGCGTTGGGCGTGGTTTGTTACCTGGGAGCCGAGGTAGGCATTGTCAGCTTTCTGATCCGGTACGCCAAAACCCAGCAACTGCCGGGCCTGACCGAACAAAAAGCCGCGCTTTTTATCTCCCTGTTCATGGGACTGGTGCTGGTGGGTCGCCTGACCGGGGCCTGGCTGCTGCGCCGTATCTACCCGCCCCGGCTGCTGACGGGCTGCGCCATCGGTGCGCTGGGGCTGGTGGCAGGTTCGCTGTTCACAACGGGTTATGCATCGGTTTACTGCCTGTCGGCGGTGGGGTTGTTTACGTCGGTGATGTACCCCATTCTGTTTACACTCAGCATCAGCGGCCTGGGTAAATACACCAAAACCGGCTCGTCGCTGCTGATCATGAGCATTGGCGTTGGAGCCGCGCTGGTGCCTCCGCTTATGGGCTTTCTGGTGGATAGATACAGCTTTCGCCCGGCTTTTCTGATACCACTTTTATGCTATGGCTATATTATTTTTTACAGCCTGGGCGGGTATGCAAACCGGCTGCAACGTCCACTCATTCCGCAAAACCAATGACGACCAAACTAACCGCCCTGCTGTCACTCGTGGCCATAACGACCTGGGCGCAAGCCCGCATCGGCGGGGGCGAACTGAACCCCGGCCTATACACGAATGCAAAGGCAATCAAACGCTTTCAGGATGCCCGCATTGGCATCAGCATTCACTGGGGCCCGAGCAGCCTGAGTGGCGAAGAAATCTCCTGGTCGCGGGGAAAAGAAGTACCCAGGGCCGAGTATGATGAACTTTACAAAAAATTCAACCCCACCCGCTACAACGCTACGGAGTGGGCCGATTTAATCAGAAGTTTCGGGGCGCGATACGTGGTCTTCACCACCAAGCACCACGACGGCTTTGCCATGTGGCATTCCGACTACTCGCCCTACACCATTAAAAATACCCCCTTCGGGCGGGATATGCTGAAGGAACTCAGCGATGCCTGCCAGCAGAAGGGAATTTTGTTTGGCACCTACTATTCGAGCTTAGACTGGTACCACCCCGATTATCAGCCCTACGGACACGGTGGCCCCGGCCCGCTGTTTCCGGCGCAAGCCGATACGCCTAACCAGCAACGCTACTGGATTTACATGAAAAATCAGTTACGCGAACTGGTTACGAAGTACAACTCGAAACTCATTCAGTTCGACGGCGACTGGGACAGCACCTGGACCCACGCCATCGGTTCGGATGCGTACCTCTACATCCGAAAGCTGAACGATGAGGTAGTGGTCAACAACCGTACCGACAAGGGCCGCTACATCGCCCCCGGCCAGAAAGAAACCGGCATTTGGAAAGCAACCATCTACGCGGGCGATTTTGAAGAGCGCGAACGCATCACCACTAATTTCACGGCGGAGGAATCGAAGGTGCTGGGCAAATCACCTTATCCCTGGCAGGCCTGGGTAACGCTGGACAAATCGCAGTGGTCGTGGAAGAAAAACTTTACGTTCATGCCTTACGAAACTGTTTTGGTGGATTTGTTGAAAACCGTGGGCGATGGCGGCAACTACCTGCTCAACATCGGCCCCCGGCCCGACGGCAACTTTGAGCCGGAAGCCATCCGCATCCTACAGCAGGTGGGCCGGTGGCTGGGTCGGCACGAAACCCTGATTTACGGCACGCAGGGCGGCCCGTTTGTGGCTGACAATCAGTACACCAGCACGCGAAAAGACAAGCAAATTAACCTGTTCGTGTTCGACCGAACGGCGAAATCGCTGACGCTGGATGCTAGGGGTTTGACCATAACCACGATTCTGACCGATACAAATAAACCCGTTGCCTTCCGGCAAACGGGCGATACGGTCACGTTTGCGGCCGTACCATCCAATGCTTTTGTGGCTGTATATAGAATCATGACCCGATAGCACGCTTACGATCTGAACGGCATCTTTATTTTCACAGGTAACAAAGGCTAAAAACTGCCGAAGTGCGTCTGTTAGGAAGATAAACGGTCGAATGCGTGCTGATGGTAATAGATAAGCCAGGGCGGAAAATCGTTATGTATTTGTCATCATCAGCGGCCAGTTTCGGTAACGCAGAGGAGGGCATTCAAAATGACCCTGAGAGAATGGTTGTGTTTACCCATCTCTTGCCGTTTTCAAACAGGCCCTACCATTCAGGCCGGCTTTTCCTCGCCGACTGACCGGTTTTGTTCTTCCTTGTATTTCTTGGGGGTCAGGCCGGTGTATCGCTTGAAGTTGGTGTAAAACACTGATTCTGAGTTATAGCCGCAGTCTAAGGCAATGGCAAAAATGGTGAACTGATTCGATTTAGGCGACATCAAAAGCCGCTTGGCCTCTTCAATCCGGTTGCGGTTCAAAAACTCGTTGAAGGTCTCGCCAACGTGGTCGTTGAGGAGTTTGGAGAGTAGGTAGGGCTGAATGCCAACGGCATCGGCCAGTAGTTTCTCGTTCAGTTCGGGGGTCAGGTAGATTTTTTCCTGCTCGATCAGGGTAGTCAGCCGGTCGAGGTACGGGCGGGCTTCGATGGGCGGGATATGAATTTTTCGGCGGGGAGCGTCCTCTTCTTCTTTTGATAACGTTGCTGGACCGGACGCGGCAGGTTCGGCGGAAACGTTAACCGGCGATGGCTCATCAATCGGCACTACCACCGGTTCAACGCGGGGCAGGGCCAGAATGAACGGGTGCTGAAACAACTGCACCAGCACAACGAGCATGATAAGCATGTCCAGCACGATAAAAATTATCTGCTGCGATGACTCCACGTAGGCTTTGTTGTAAAACCCGACCACCAGCCGCAGCGCGAACAGATAAAACACGGGTATCGCCTTGAACCACAGTAGCACCCGCAGTACCTCCACCCACTTCCGAACGTGCGGGGGCATCGGCTGAACCCGGCGCATCAACCGGTGTAACTCCCACAGAAAAAACAGGAATGTCACGCACAAACTTACCAACACTACCGGGCGCAGGGGCGTGAAGGCGTAGTATTTGATGTGGTAGGGCTGATAGCGTAGTAGTTGGAAACTCACAAAATAACCTGCAAACAAGCCGGCGGGCAGGTAATAAGTCCACCAGTAGTCGGGGAGTTTTTTTTGCAGCACTAAATAGACGTATAAATACAGCGTCGGCGCGAACGAAAATCGGATAATGTCGGCTACGAACGAAACCTGTGGCAGGATGTAGAGGTAGTTTTTGAAATTGAAAAAATACTGCAGCACGACCAGCGTACCACCCATCAGGAAAAAAAGGGCCAGTAGCCGGTTGCACTGATTTCGGCGAAGAAACAATAGGATCAACCCCAGAAACAGGCACTGAAAGGCATCCCAAACGTATAAGGCTTCTTTAAATGATTGCATTTGATGGTAATAGCCGATCCTCTTTTAATTTTAGTGCAATTACTTAGTTGAATAAAACTATTCTCTACGGGTTTGCAAAATCAGAGGAGAGTTGAGACTGTAAAGACCAGTTTTGACGAAAAATAGCCTTTTTTTCCCACCGGATAGTATGTTTTTTTTCAGACAACTCTGGCTGTTACTTCTGCTGACCAACCCGGAAACCCGGCGTTTCAGCCACAAACCGCCCTCGGCCCGTACCGTTCGGCTAATAGCGGCCGGGCTTGACCTACTCGTTTTGCCCCGGCAGGGCGGACGGATCGGTTCGCTCAAACAGGATGGAATCGAGCAGCTTTTTACGGCCGACCAGGATTCGGTTTTGTTTGGCTCAACGGTGTGGACCAGCCCGCAGTCGGTTTGGCGATGGCCCCCCTACCCGTCGCTGGATAGCGGTCCCTACACCCTGCTTGAGCAAACGCCCCGGAGCCTGACGATGCAAAGCGCGGTTTGCCCGCAGAGTGGTTTTCAACTGACAAAAGCCATCGCCATTACGCCCGACTCGGCAATCGCGCTGACCTACACGCTCCAGAACCAGACCGATTCGAGCCGGACAGTGGCCCTGTGGGAAGTGACCCGCCGACCCAAAGCTGGCATCTGTTTGTTTGCACCGGGGAGTTTCATGCCGGATCGCTACCGGATGCCAAACCCGGCGTATAAACATGCGTTTTACCTCACCCGGCAACCCGCCAGCGTCTTTCCGGGCCTGACCGTAACGGATTCGCTGGCGCGGCTCCGGGTTGAGCAGGCCGACAGCCCGGTACCCAAACTCTTCAGCGACAGCCGGGGATGGATCGCTCACGTAGCGGACGACCAGGTGTTCGTGAAGGTTTTTGCCGATACGCCTGTGGCTGATCTGCCACCGTTTCAGGGTGAAGTGGAAGTGTTTACCGCCCCGCTCAAACGCTATATCGAAGTCGAAGCCCACAGCCCCTATCGTCGGCTGGGGCCGGGTCAGTCGCTCACCTGGCGCGTCCGTTGGTACGTGCGTTCGCTTTGGCAGCGCGGCCCGGCAGCCGAATCCGACGCAATGCGGCTTATTCATCAGCTTATCCGTCAGTCATCTTAACCCGTTTTTATGGAACACGCCAATCCGCTGGTTGCCGAACCACCCCGGTCCATTGCCCGTCAGTTAGACGCCATCAACGAATACGAACGCGAACCCGTGCCGACTAGCAAAACCAAGGGGTTCCGGGAATTTCTGGCCTTAGTAGCAGGCGAGCACATTGCCGGGACTGAGTTTGTGATTGGGCCGCTGTTCGTATTGCACGGAGCCACCGCCACCGATGTGTTGCTGGGGCTGCTGGTGGGCAACACCTTAGCCACCCTGAGCTGGACGTTTATCTGCGCCCCAATTTCCGTGCGGACCCGGCTCACGCTGTTTTATCAGTTGGAGAAAATCTGCGGCTACCGGCTGGTTAGTTTTTTCAACGCCCTGTCGGGCTTGCAGGCGTGTGCCTTTGCTGCTTTCATGGTGGTGGTGTCGGCCGGGGCGGTGGGGCTGGTGCTGGGATTGCCCACGCCGGGGTTTTCGCAACTGGTTCCGCAGCACCCGTCGTGGTTTGTGCTGGTGGTTGTGCTCACGGCTCTCATCACCCTGATTTCGATTCTCGGCATTGACTGGGTCACGCGCTTTGCCAAAATCAGCACGCCCTGGATGCCCTGGATTTTTCTGGCGTCGGCCTTAGCCGTGCTGCCGCAGTTGGGCGTTCGGTCGGTGGATGATTTCTGGACGGTTGCCAACCAGACCATCTGGACGGGTACGCCCGCTCCCGGCATGACCCGCTACTCGTTCTGGCACGTCCTTATTTTCTCGTGGCTCTGCAACACGTCCATGCACATCGGGCTGGCCGACATGATGATTTACCGCTACGCCCGCAAACCCTACTACGGCCTGGCTTCGGCGGGGGGCATGTTTATCGGGCATTTTCTGGCCTGGATTGCGTCGGGTATTCTATGCGCGGCCGCGCTGCGGGCCGGTATCAGTGACCCCACGCCGGGGCAGGTGGCCACCATTGGTGCGGGCTTAGCCGGTACGGTCTGCGTGGTCATTGCGGGCTGGACCACGGCCAACCCCACGCTCTACCGGGCGGGGCTGGCCGTGCAGGGCCTGTTTCCATCCGCCAAACGCTGGAAGCTGACGGTCGCGCTGGGGGCCATTGCGGGGGGTATGGCCTGTTTTCCGGGCTTAGTGGCCCGGCTGGATCAACTGCTGGCCGTATTCGCCTTGATTGCCGCGCCGGTTGGGGCGGTGGTGTTCATGGACGTTTTCTTATTTAAACGGTGGGGACTTACGCCCAATTTCGCCGAGCGGGCCGGGCTGTCGGTCAACTGGGCTGCGGCCATCACCTGGGTGGTGTCGGTGGCGGTCTGCTACGTTATTTACCGCTGGACAAACGCCGATTTCTTCTTTTTCATGGCCATTCCTGGCTGGTTCATTGCGGCTGGTCTGTACGTTGTTAGCAGCCGTTTACTGCAAAAATCACAAGTTCTGCCCGCCAAATGATTCGTTTCCTTCAGGTTGTTTCCTATACCGGGCTGCTGCTGACGGCCCTGCCCGGTTTGTTTGTGTTTCTGGGGCTGCTCGCTTTTCAGGACTATACCCGCTGGCTGCTGACCGGTTCGGTGCTGTGGTTTACCACCGCGCCGTTCTGGGTGGGTCGCCAAACTACCCAAAAAACGAACCAATGACCCTGCCAACCCCCACCGGCGAATTTTCGGGCCGCTTGGCCCTGGTTCGCGACCGGCTCACCACCGACACCGTTGTTCCTGCTTTTTCGCGCCCGTTTGTGCTGGCCGATGTCGCGCTCGACCCGGCCAACAAACGCCGGTTTTATAACTTCAGTGGCGATTTGTCGGGGCGGTACATCGAAGCCTTAACGGGCCTGCCACCGGCCGAAACGGGTATCGACCTGCCCGAACTAGTGACGGGACTGCTTCAGTACCAACAGCCTGACGGACGCTTTGGCCGGGCCGACCTGATTTTTAGCGCCGACCAGATTGCCGACCAGCATATGGCGTTGCTGTGGGGAAACGGGCGGCTGCTGGTGGGTCTGACTACTTATTTTCTGGCGTATGGCGACGAAGCCGTACTGCGGGCGGCTCAACGACTCGGCGATTTTTTGCTGACAACTTACGATGCCTGCGCCCGGCCCGAAGTCCGGCAGCGGCTCAACGGACTCGGTGCCTTCGGGTTTATCTGCTTCACCCAACTCAACGAAGGGTTGGTGCTGCTCACCCGCTGCACCGGCAACGCCGACTATGCCACCCGTGCAGCCGCCATTTATCCCTTGCTGCCCCCCCGTGGCGACCAGCACAGTCATGGCTACCTGACCACCCTCCGGGGGGTGATGATGCAGTACGAACTAACCGGCGACCCGGCCCACCTTCGGTTTGTCATTGACAACTACCGCGATTTGGTGGCTTCCGACGATTATCTGGTTTGGGGCGGGGTAAAGGAGTATTTTGGTCCCACTCCGCTCGAAAACCGGGATGAGGGCTGCTCCGAAGCGGATTTTCTGCGGTTGTCACTCCAGCTCTACCGGGCTACCAACGACGGTTTTTACCTCGACATGGCCGAGCGGTGCCTGTTCAATGCATTCTATTTTAATCAATATGATACAGGCGATTTTGGCCATCACCACTGCAACCCCGACAACAGCGGATTCCGGCCCAACTACCGGCACTGCGCGTGGTGGTGCTGTACCATGCACGGCCTGCGGGCGTTTACCGACGTTCGGCAGTACGCCATTTACCAGAAGAATGAGCAGGTGAGCATCGACCTGTTTCTGGATGGCCATTTCGAGACCGACTCGTTGGCCGTTGCCAAAACCGGCAGACAATACACGTTTACGCTCACGCCCAAAACCGACCAGCCGGTTCCGGTGCAGATTCGGGTGCCGGGCTGGGCGGAGTCCTGCGCCGTCTGGGTGAACGACGCGCCCGCCGACCCCATGGTCGACGAAGACCATCGGGCCGGTTACTGGCCGCTGACCAATCCCTGGAAACCGGGCGACGAGATTCGGGTGGCGTTTACCTACCGGCTCAGCCTGTTTGACAAAACCCTGTCCGCCGTCCTGCCCGAATCCGTTGAGGATACGCCCCAAAAGCTGGCTCTGTTTTGCGGTCCCTATCTGCTGGTGGCCGACGACCGGGCCGATCCGACGTTTGTGGCTGAACCCCTCTGGGAAAACATCCTGTACCTCAACAGCCTGAAACCTGCGCCTGCCCCCGCCGATACGGCCCTGCCCGAAGCCCATTACCAGGCAACCTATAAACACGAAGGCTTTCCAGGGATTTTCCCGACCACGCTACGCCCGATGTCGGAGGCTGGTTGGGGGGCGCGGAGTTATACGATGGCATGGCTTTGGTTTATGTCGGGCCGGAACCGGGATGCAAACCACGCTTCCGACACCACCAACATCCCCGCCGGAAACTATGCGGCAATGACCGAAAAAAGTTAACTATGGATTCATAAATCCGAAGCAGTCAGGCTGGTAAATAGTCAATAATTGTGAAAAAATTTGACTTTGCCCTTATCAGTATGACTGCCAAACGTTTACTTCTGACCAACCTGCTGCTGCTGTTTGCGCTGGCCGGGTTGGCCCAATCCACCAACCTGAGTGGCGTGGTCACGGCCTCCGACAACACACTGCCCCTGCCCGGTGTGTCGGTTGCCCTCCAGGGTACCACTCGTGGGACAACTACCGATGCCGATGGCCGCTACGCTCTAGACGTACCTTCGGGTGCTACGTTAGTTTTCTCGTTTATCGGCTACCAGCCCCGCACGGTCAAACCCGGTAACCAGACAAAACTCGACATCGTGCTGGAACCCGGTGCCGACCAGTTAGACGAGGTTGTGGTGGTAGGCTTCGGTACGCAGACGCGCCGGGACCTGACGGGTTCGGTGTCGTCGGTCGATGCCAAACAGCTTGCCCAGATCCCTACGGCCAACTTTCAGTCGGGATTACAGGGGCTGGCACCGGGCCTGAACGTTACCAATGGCAGCGGCTCCGCCGGGTCGGGGGTGCGGGTCAGGATTCGGGGAACAGGTTCGCTCACATCGGGCGGAGACCCGTTGTACATTGTGGACGGAGTGCCGATTGAGAGCGAATCAGGGTCAAATTTTAACAATACCTCGCGGGGTACCCAACCCGTCAGTCCCCTCAACACCATCGACCCGAACGAGATTCAGAGCATCGAAGTCCTGAAAGATGCGGCTGCCGGGGCCATCTACGGCTCGCGGGCAGCCAATGGGGTCATCATTATCACCACCAAACGCGGTCAGGCCGGCAAAACCAAGTTCAGCGGCAGCATACAGACGGGGACATCGGCCCCGACAAACCGCGTCAGCTACCTCAACGGCACCGAGTACATCCAGCTTCGCGACCAGGCCATTCAGAACAACCTGAATTCGGGCATCACCATCAACGGGCTGAAGGGCAACGTACCGGCAGCTTACCTCAACGGGGGCTACGACCAGTTTTTCCTGAACAGTTCGCCGGTTGTCAACTTCGACCGGGCGCGGGCCGAGCAGGTAGCGGCCCAGAATATCAATCACTTCGACGATTTCTTTGTCCGGGGCAGCACCCAGCAAATCAACCTGTCGGCTTCGGGCGGAAACGAAAAAACGCAGTTTTACATCGGCGGCTCGCTCTATAACGAAAACTCGTTTATCGTCAACAACTATTTCAAGCGCGTCAATGGCCGGGTCAACATTGACCATCAGGCCACTAACAAACTTAAATTGGGGGTGCAGTTGAGCGGTTCGTATAGCGACAACGGCGTGTTTCCGGTGGGACAATCCCGCAACGGCGCGGCCAATGCGTACCGGCAGGGTGGTTTTGAAGCCCTCACCGGCGATCTGCTCCCGATTTTTCCGCGCCTGAACGACGATGGCACGTACTTCGCGCCCGACCGCAGTCTGAGCATTCTGGCCCTGCGCGATGAAAGCCTGTTTTTTAACAAAACCGAACTGCCCCGCTACTTAGCTAATGTCTATGCCGAGTATAAACTCCTACCGTCGCTGTCGCTGCGGACGGAGCTGGGCAGTGATTTTTCGGCGCAGGTCATCCGGTTCTACGTTAACCCACGGCTGACACCGGGCGGTTTGATTGGCGCGACGCGGGGCATCAACGACTACCGCACCCGCAACGTGAGCAACATCAACAACAACTCGTACCTGACATTCAATAAGATATATACCCAAAAACACGCGCTGACGGCGGTTGGCGGGGTACAGTACACCTACAATAACTCGCGCACCAGCTACATTCAGGCTACCAACATTCCGTCGATTACGCTACTCAACACCACCCAGACGGCCCTGAATACCACCTCCCAGAACCGACTCGACGAATACGTGTACCTGTCGTTTCTGGCCCGGATCAACTACAAATTTGCCGAAAAGTACCTGCTTGCCGCCAGTTGGCGGGCCGACGGTTCGTCCCGTTTCGGAGTCGATAACCGCTTCGGGTATTTCCCATCGGTATCAGCAGGCTGGGTAATCACCGAAGAAAACTTCTTGAAGAATAACCCGACGCTTACCTTCCTGAAACTGCGGGCCAGTTTAGGGCAGACCGGCAACTCGCAGCAGGGGTCGATTGTCCCATTCAGTTATCCGGCCCTGGGGCTGGGTACCGAAGGGACCTATGGCGATTATTTCGGGTTTCCGCTTCGCCGGGCACCGGGCGTGGCCAACAGCGTCCGTTGGGAACGCTCGACGCTGTTTGATCTGGCGGTTGATTTCGGCTTTCTGCGCGACCGCTTCAACGGCACCATCGGGTACTACAATCGCAAAACCACCGATTTGCTGCTGGCAGCTGCAGCGGCTCCCCAAACGGGTATTATAGGAGGCAACAACACCCAAAACGCCGGGTCACTCGAAAACCGGGGGATTGAATTCAATTTGGCCGGTAAAGTGTTTAGCCAGTCAGCGTTCAAGTGGCAAATCGACATCAATGCGGCTTACAACACCAGCAGGATACTCGACCTGAATGGCCTGGCCCCGTCGGCCGTTTCCAGCGGTGGGGTGCAGAGTTTCATTGGCCAACCTGTAGGCACGTATTTCATGCCGCTGTACCTCGGCGTTGACCCGGCCACGGGCTACGAAACCTTCGCGTCCGTCACGACCGATGCCACCACGGGTTACCCCGTGCATGACCCCAGCAAGCCGATTGTGGTCGATTTCCTGGGCCGAATTGCCGGTACAACGACCAACGTCAACTTTACCAATATCTCGGCCCCGGTGGTCGGCAGACCAGCCCTGCCCCTCTGGACGGGTGGCGTAACCAACACCTTCAGCTACAAAGGTTTATCGCTGGGGGTATTATTCACCTTTAGTCAGGGGGCCTGGATTCTGGACCAAGGGGCACGCAGTGAAGCCTACATGTTGCAGGGACCGCAGAATGTCCGATCGCAGTTTACCGAAAACGTCTGGCAGAAACCGGGCGACGTGGCCGAAAACCCGGCTTTCTATTTTAACCCGTTGTATGCTTCCCAAACCTCAAGCCGGTTTTTGTACAATGCTGACTTTGTGCGGCTAAAAAACGTTCGGCTGGGCTATTCGCTGCCAGGTAAATTAGTAAACCGGGCCGGGCTAAGTAACCTGAATTTGTTCGTCAACCTGACCAATGTGTTGACGTTTACCAAATTCCCCGGCTGGGACCCCGAAGTAGTCGGGTCGCAATCGCAGCAGACGTTCAACAACCAGGCCAGCAACCTCTCGCCCTCAACCGTCAACGGCGATCCGCCCCAGGCCAAAACGTTTCTGGTAGGTCTGAATTTTGGTTTTTAGCACTGGGTAAGCCGACAAAAGCATCGTAAACACATGAAACATAACGCATCAAAAACCATCCTGCTGGCGAGCCTGATCTGGGTGAGTGGTTGCAAATCGCTGGATATTACGCCTACGTCCGAGTTGGGCTATAACGAAGGCACCAGCACTTCGGCTGGTCTGGAGGGTGTTATCAATACGGCCTTCGGGCGGTATATTTCCGGCAACAACGGGGTTACGTATTTCGACGAGATGCTGTATTGGGAAGCGATGGCAGCCAAAAACGTGAGCCGGTACGCTGCCGCGCCCACGTCGGGAAATACCTACCTGCTGAACCAATTCAACGTTCAGTCCAATTCGGGCATTCTCTCCGGCCTGTCCAGTGCCCGGTACGCCACCGTTACGGCGGCCAACGTGGTGCTGGATGCCATTGCCCGCAACGCACCTCAGGATGCCGACATCGCCCTTCAGCGCGACCGGCTTCAGGGCGAGGGCTATTTTTGCCGGGGAACGGCTTTCTTCGACATTGCCCGGTTCTGGGCGCACCAGTACGGCTATCAGAGCACGGCACCGAACAGCGGCATACCGATCCCGGTCAACGTACCCGTTACGGGCACCCTCGACGTGGGCCGCAGCACCACCGAAGAGACTTACGCTCAGATTATCGGCGACCTGACCAAAGCCACCCAACTGCTGCCCATTGCCTACGATCCGGCCATTCACGGCAGTTTCCCGGCTTACCGGTTCCGGGCTACGCGGGCCGCAGCGTTTGGCATTCTGGCGCGGGTTTATTTTCAGCAGGCTACCAACGAGAGCTACCAAAAGACCCTCGAAGCCATCAACGCGATTCTTGGCCCCACGCCCGGTACCATTACTGCTACGGCAAATACGGGCAGTCGGGTGTACGGTTTGCAGCCGTTCCACAGCGGAACGACGATAGCGGGCGGTGGCCCGTACAACTCCACCGGCTTTACGGCGGCCCCGGCCAACTCCGAAGAGATTATCCGGCTTGTTAACAACACCGTCACCACCGGCGGTTACATTGCCGCTTCGACCAACATCACCCTCGAATCGGGCGGCAACCCCACCAACCGGGGGGGACTGCGCTGGCCCCTCAAACGCCCCACACCCGACGTAGCGGCAACCGTACCCGTAACGACCAGTTCGACTTTTGACGATGTGGTGAACGACCGGCGGTTTACGGTCCTGACCGCCAACAACAACTTCGGCACCACGGCCGCCCCCCGCAACGAACGCTATACGCTGAAATGGGGTACGCAGACCGGCTCACTGGTTGGGTTTCAGACCTGCCCCATGCTGCGGGCCGGAGAACTGGTCATCACCCGCGCCGAAATCAACGCCACGCAGGGGAATCTGGCCGCAGCCGCAGCGGACTATAACTTAGTCAGGACGCGGGCGGGCGCTTCCACCAAAAAAATTGGCGACGCGGGTTTCACCACCAAAGCTGAGGTGCTGGCCGAAATAGTGAAAGAACGGCAGCGCGAATTGCTCTTCGAGGGCGATGATTTCAACGCCTGGAAGCGGATGAGTGCTTACAACGCCAAAAATGGGGCCGTTTATCCGGCTTCCGAAGTGGCCCCCATCGTGCGGGGCGGGGTTACACTCAACTGGAACAGCAACCGAACCCTGCTCAAGTTTGCCGACAGTGACATCAATCTGAACCCGCTGATGGGACCATCGGTGCAGAACCCGGATTAGCATCTCAAAGCAATGGCCCAAGAAATGACCCCGAATGCCAGGAAAATCAGGCGTTTGGGGTCATTTCTTGGAGAGCATCAAAAAGTGTGGGGCAAGTGGCGGGGGATTTTCCCCGGCGGGTGAACTTGTCGTTCACCTACGTGTATGATTTCACCGATCATTGGCTGCATCAGATACGTGTTGAGAACAATCAATCGGCGGGGCGGCAAAACCGCTGCCCCGCCTTCCTGCCTGAGTGGGCACCGTGATTACCTGCAGGCCGCCAAAAATATCTTTGCATCCATTCAGGAGGACGAGGGCGTTATCGTGGGTTGCATCGGTTGCCACGATAAATTAGTAGGGGGGCAGGGACGAAATCGAACGGTTGTCGTTCAATATACTCATTGATGCAATCAGTTCCAAACCACTTATTCTCATATGGCTCTGCAACAACGCTTCCTAATTATTATCAGCTTGCTGACCCTGCATTCGGCTCTGGCTCAGCAACATGAGTCTGCTATGGGCAAACCCCGCACCGTTGTCACGACCGATGGTGAAGTGGATGACGTGGATACGTTTATCCGAATGCTGCTCTATAGCAACGAGTTCGACGTGGTGGGGCTGGTGTACAGCAGTTCGCAGTGGCATTATAAGGGCGATGGCAAGGGTACGCGGTTTACGTCCGAAATGGCCAATACCGCCAAACGCTACGGCGAACGTACTGATCTGCGCTGGCCTGGTGTTACCTGGATGCAGGAATACATCAGTAAATATGCACAGGTATACCCCAACCTGATAAAACACACTCAGGGCTACCCAACGCCGGACAAACTGCTGAGTCTGGTGCGGGTGGGTAACATTGATTTCGAGGGTGAAATGCGTCAGGATACGGAAGGCTCGAATTTCATTAAACAACTCCTGCTCGATAATAACTCCAGCCCAATCTACCTCCAAATCTGGGGCGGTACCAATACCGTAGCCCGTGCGCTCAAATCCATCGAAGATCAGTACAAAAACACGCCGGAGTGGTCGGTGATTGCCCAAAAAGTAAGCGATAAAGCCATTATTTACGCGGTACTCGACCAGGATGCCACCTATCAAAAGTACATTGTCCCCAATTGGCCGGGCATCCGGGTACTTTATAATGCCGACCAGTTCTGGAGTTTCGCTTACAAATGGCCCCAGGTTGTTCCAACGGAATTAAAATCGTATCTGGAAGGCGACTGGTTTGCCAAAAACATCCGGTTTGGACACGGGCCGCTTCTGGAAGCCTACTACCTCTGGGGTGATGGAAAAACCCTGCCCGGCGACCCCGAACACTGGCGCAGCGAAATGACCGAAGCCAACAAACATGGCATAAGTCAATACAGTTTTATTTCGGAAGGCGATTCGCCCGCTTTTTTCTACCTCATCAACGTGGGTTTGCGAAGCCGCGAAAACGTGGCCTACGGCGGCTGGGGCGGGCGCATGGTGCAGTCGCCTACCAACCTGCGCCGGTGGGAAGACGGCAAGACTGTAACCGACTACAACCCGTACACGCAACAGCAGGACGCGGCTTATCCGCAAACGCGCTGGATTCCGGCCCTGCAACATGATTTTGCCGCCCGTGCCGACTGGTGCGTTAAACCGTACAAAGAAGCTAATCATCCGCCCAGGGTGAAACTAAATCATGCTGAGAATCTAAACGTGCAGCCGGGCCAAACCCTCAACCTGAGCGGTTTAGCTACCGACCCGGATGGAAATGCGGTTCAGTACCACTGGTGGCAGTACGAAGAGGTGGATACCTACCCCGGAAAGGTTGTGATAAATCAATCCAATCAGGCAAAAGCGTCATTTGTCGTACCAACGGATGCTATTGCCGGTCAAACCATTCACCTGATTATGGAAGTAACAGATACCGGAACTCCCGCCCTAACCCGCTACCAGCGGGTAGTAGCTACGGTGGTGGCGCGTAAAAACTGACCGGTTAGAGCCGATACCCTGACCGCTCTTTCGTCATCCAATTTCACCCGGACTGTATTGTCCTTAGCGGACCCGCACCAATGAGCGCAAGCCTAGTAACCTGCCTTTTGTGCAACAAAACAGCCGCTTCGTTCTAAACATTCTTTGCTTTCGTAAACACGAAGCCCTTTCCAAAAGAACATCCGAAGTTTTGCAGAGCAGCGTGGCCGCTCACGAATCCGGCCTGCCTGCTGCTTCGTCTGCAATGAAACTCCGTCCTGTTTACTTCGGTGCCCTGCTAATCGTCACCATTGGCCTGTCGGCGGCTACCGCCCAGATACCGGTTCGTTTCGGCAAAACCCGACCCATTCCCGTTGCGCTGTTTGGCATGAATGGGAACATCACCGCCTATGATACGCCCTTTGACCGGCCCAACGTGGTGGCCGGTCTTCAGGAGACGGGCGTTTCGCTGCTGCGCTATCCAGGCGGTATGATTGCTAACCACTGGAACTTCGCGACGGGGGGCGTGGATAAATCCGAGCCGGACAGCGATATGCAGCCCTGGATTGTGTCGAACTTCAAGAACAGCACCCGCACCTATACCCTCGAAAATTACGCGAAGGGTCTCAAAGCTACCGGCACCGCTCCGATACTCGTGCTGAACATGCTGGGCAAAGACCTCGAACACAACCTGAACGCCCTCCGCAACCTGCGCGACCTGGGCCTGCCGGTTCGGTACGTTGAAATGGGCAATGAGTACTACTTCGGTCTGGTCAAGATGAAGCGGGTTTTCCCAACGCCCGAAGACTACGGCAGGGCCTGTCAGACCTGGATTGCCGCCATCAAAAAAGAATTTCCCCAGACGCAGTGCGCTATCATTGGCTACTACATCAACGGGGATGCCCGCAACACCGACTGGACCAAGCGGGTGCTATCGGAATGCACTAACGCCGATGCCATCACCTTTCACACCTACAGTGCGCTGGGACTGGACGGCAGCATCAAACAACCGGACCTCGGCCTGGCCAAAGAAGGCAAAGTAAAAAACCCGACGGCCACCCGCGTCATGCCCGACGACATGGCCGAACGCCAGCGGTGGGAAATCGGGCAACTGAGCGACCCCAAAGCGGTCGCCAATACGCTATCGCGGGTGCAGACATCGGCCAGTGCGCTCGATAAGTTAGGTTCTCCGGCCACGATGCCCGTCTGGATTACCGAATTTAACATGCGGGCCGACGACTCGGCCATTCGCGGTACGTGGCTCAACGGCCTTCAGATCAGCACCTTCCTGACCCGGTTTCTGGAAGACCCGCGTGTAGACATGATTCTGTATCACAACCTGTTTGGGAACCTGTTTGCCGCCGTTTACCAGAACGACCACGAGTTTGACTACCTGCTGAACGAAAAAATAGTCAGTAAACCCGGTACGCTGTCGGCGGGGGGGCTGATGATGCGGTTCTACGCCCAGGCCGCTCAGGGCATGACTTCGGCGGCACCGGCCACCTTCGATAAGGCTCCCACGCTGGCCAACGACCGGGGCGAAACCGTATCGGGGCTGGTTGGCTGGCAATTTGTCAACGGGCCGAAAAAGCGAACGCTGCTCATCAACCAAACCGCTCAGTCACAGTCCATTGTGACTACTTCGCTCGGCACGAGTTTCCGGCAGTACCACGCCCCGTTGGAGACCTACGTGCAGGGGGCCGAAAGTCTGCAACAGCGCAACGGGCCAGTAGGCCAGACGCTTACCCTCGCTCCTTATTCGCTCACCCTCATCGACTAAACCCGTTACCCAACGTTGCTTATGAAAAACACTACTACTCATTCTTCATTTATCCGCCCCATCAACCAGCCTTTTTGGGGCCGGGTCTGCGCCAGACTGATTTTGTTCACGTTACTGCTCAGTGGGCGGTGGGCCACTGCCCAGAACATTGTCTTTCCGCCCGAAAGCGGGGTAGTAAACATGGTGACCGATGCGCGGTATCTGCTGCGGCCCAATGATAATTCGACCGCAGCCGCTGACCACAATTCGGCCATGATTCAGCAAGCGATAAACGATTGTGCCGGTGATAAACCGGACGTGTCACAGGTGCTGTATTTTCCCAACGGCACTTACTACGTCAATAAAAAATTAACGCTGGGCAACATAACGGGGCAGGCCACAACCTCGCAAAACGTAACGTTTCAGGGGCAAAGTCGAAAAGGGACCATTCTTCGATTGGTCGATGCCAGCCCGGATTTCGACGGGGTTAGCTCAACGGCTGTGACCCCGGTACTGGTTTTCTTCGAAGGAACGTTTAACAACACAGCAGCCGCCAACTACGTAAAAAACCTGACCATCGACATCGGGGCCAACAACCCCAACGCCATCGGCCTTGATTTTCACAATAACAACCAGGGCGGGATTGACGATGTCACCATCAAAAGCAGCGACAGTCAGCGGAGAGGCAGTATCGGCCTGAAGATGAACATCGACAACACGGGCATTGGCTACATTCACAACGTGCGCGTGGAAGGTTTCGACTACGGCATCAACGTGGGGGCTTACATCATCGCTTACGTGTACGAAGACATCGAACTGGAAGGGCAGCGGATAGCAGGCTTAGTGAATCAGGACAAACCCATCCAGATTCGGCGGCTGACGAGCCGAAATGCGGTGCCAGCCATCATCAATACGCCCGTGTCCAGCACCGCCGGGCCGGGCGTGGGCAGCATCGTCATCATTGACAGCCAATTGCTTTACACCGGCGACCCCAGCACCCCCGTCCCGGCCATCAACAACCGCGAAGGGTCGGTGTTTGCCCGCAACCTGACCATCGACTACCCCGTTCGCATCCTCGATCTGGGCGTTGACCGCTCCGCCGAACTACCCAACGGGGGCGAGTTTTCGTCGCGGGGAGTTTACAACGCCGATGGGCTGACAACCGGCACGTCGATGAATCTGCCCGTGAAAGTCACCCCGGTAGTACCTTGGGACGAGGATTTCAACAACTGGGTTATCGTGGACCCCGAAGCCAATGGCTCCGCCGACGACGCCGACGCGATCAACGCAGCCATCGCTACGGGAAAATCAACCGTCTGCGTCCGGTACGGCAACATCAACGTCAATAAAACAATCAAATTTCCGGACGGCCATACCGTCAAACGATTTCTGGTACTGGGCAACATGAAGCCCAACTCATCGACCCTGACAACGGTGGATGGCAACTTAGACCCGGCCGTAAAAAAGCCGGTCATCGAAATTGGCACGGGCGTGAATGACGCGCTCGTGATTGAGGGCATCCGAACCATAAACGGTAAATACTTCCAGTACATCCAAAACAATTCTAAAAAAGCCGTCATTCTCCGTCATAGCCAGTTTAAGGGGTCCAATCGGGTATATCGGAATAAATACGGTGCTAATCACACGCCCGGCCCGCTGTTTATTGAAGACGTGGCTTCGGCGGCTCAGACCCCCTACGGCGTAACCCAGCCGGGGCCGGGGTATCTGTTCGACCACCAGGAGGTGTACGCCCGGAGTATCAACCCTGAGAACGTCAACCCGTTCATGGTGAATCAGGGGGGCAAATTCTGGGTGCTGGGCTTTAAAACCGAAGGACTGGGCGTCACCTTTACAACGACAAAGGGCGGTTATACAGAGGTTCTGGGCGGGGAGGTGAACGGCGTATTCCCCGATACGCACTTAGAAATTATCAATAATGTTGAGTCCAGCGTATCCATCATTGCCAGCGAGAAAGGCCGGTTTGAGGATCGGGTCAGAGCCACCGTGGTGGTCGATACCCAGAACGGCGTGACGAAGACGGTGCCGAAGGGCGTGATGCCCCAGACGAGCAAAGTCGATAAATACGCCCTGTCAACCGACATTCCGCTGTACATCAGCTACTCGACCAACACCCCGCCGGTGGCTACCACCAACACCAACCAAACCGCTACGGTAGGTGTCGCGTTCTCCTACACCGTCAACTCCTTCACCGACGACCAAACGCCCAACAGCCTGACGTACACGGCTGAGGGCTTACCCACGTCTCTGAGCTTTGATGTCGGCACCCGCATAATTTCCGGTATGGCAAGCACTACCGTCGGTTCGCCCTTCTCCGTTACTATTACCGCTGCGGACCCTGGCGGGCTGAGTGCCACCACCAGTTTTTCCATAGCGGTCGTTGGCGCACCAGTAGCGGGTACATTGACGGGTCAGGTGCGCATTTTCGAGATTTTTGGCGGGGGCGGTACCATCAACAGCAGCTACAAGAACGATTACGTCATGCTGGCCAACTACGGCACAACGCCGATTTTCCTGGATGGTACCAGCATCCAGTATGCTGCCGCCGGTGCCAACGGTGCCTGGACAAAAACGGATTTGTCGGGCATCATTCAGCCCGGAGCTTTTTATCTGATTCAGGGATTTGCCGGGGGCGTGGGTACCAGAGACCTGCCCACGCCGGACGCTGTAGGTACGATCAACATTGGCCCTGGTAACGGCAAGGTGGCCCTGTTCAACAATCAGCTTGTGTTCACCGGTGCCGACCCCCAGAGTGTACCCGGATCGGGCTGGGTCGATCTGGTTGGGTATGGGACTACGGGTAACGTTTTTCGTGGTGCGGGACGCGGGCCGGCGGGTACTAATTCCAACGCCATTGGCCGCTCGTACACGGCCCTGCCGACGGATAACAACAACATCGACTTTTCGACCCGCGCCCCGTTCCCCAGAAATTCAGCCAGTTCGTTCAATCAGGTGAACCTGATAATTTCGCTCTCGGTCATGGCTTCGGCCAGCCCGACAACCATCTTAACTACTGAAACTACGACTCTTTCGATCACGGCTTCGGGCGGCACCGGCCCGTACAGTTATAGCTTCACCGGGCCAGGGTCCATTACCGTCAGCGGCAACTCGGCTATGGTGTCGGGCCTGGCTGCGGGGGTACAGACCTTCACCATAGTAGTACGCGATTCCACCACGCCCGTCGGCCAAACCGCTGCCATCACCGTCATCATAACGGTAACGCAACCCAACACGGCACCAACGGCAGTAGCCAATCCCAACCAAACGGCAACGGTAGGCCGTTCATTTTCCTACACCGTCAACGCCTTCACCGACAGCGAAACGCCCACCAGTCTGACCTACACCGCAACGGGCTTACCGGCAGAGCTGACTTTCAATGCCAGCAACCGTGTCATTTCCGGTATAGCAAGCACTACCGTCGGTTCGCCCTTCTCCGTCTCTGTCACTGCTACGGACCCGGAGGGGCTGTCAGCAACGACCAGTTTCACGCTGACCGTAGTTTCCCCCCCGGTGGCCAGTACGCAGACGAGTCAGGTACGTATCTTCGAGATTTTCGGTGGGGGCGGCACCGCCGGTAACAGCTTCAGGAACGATTACATCATGCTGGCCAACTACGGCACAACCCCAGTTTCGCTGGATGGCTATAGTCTTCAGTATGCCTCCGCCGGGGCCAGCGGGGACTGGCTCAAGACCGATCTGTCGGGAACGATTCAACCCGGATTTTTCTATCTGATTAAGGAGTACGCCGGGGGATCAGGCAACAAAGACCTGCCCACGCCGGACGCTGTGGGTATGATCAACATCGGCCCCGGCAATGGCAAGGCGGCCCTGTTCAACAATCAGCTTGTGTTCACCGGTGCCGACCCCCAGAGTGTACCCGGATCGGGCTGGGTCGATCTGGTCGGATACGGGTCAACGGGAGAGGTTTTCCGTGGTGCGGCTCGCGGGCCGGCGGGCAATAACTCCAACGCCATTGGCCGCTCGTACACCGCCCTGCCGACTGACAACAACAACATCGACTTCTCGGCCCGCGCCCCGTCGCCCCGAAACTCGACCAGTTCGTTTACCGTGGTAACCTCGCTCTCATTGGTGGCTTTGGCCAGCCCAACTACCCTGCTGACGACGGGAACTACGACTCTTTCGGTCACGGCTTCGGGCGGCACCGGCCCGTACAGCTATACCTTTAGCGGACCCGGTACGATTACGGTCAGTAGTAATACCGCCAGCGTTTCGGGCCTGCCTGCCGGGGCGCAAACCTTCACGGTTGTCGTATCTGATGCCAGCAGCCCTGCCAGCCAGACCGGTACG
The DNA here is from genome assembly GCF_028867935.1 of Flavobacterium sp. SUN052. Taxonomy (GTDB): domain Bacteria; phylum Bacteroidota; class Bacteroidia; order Flavobacteriales; family Flavobacteriaceae; genus Flavobacterium. The sequence continues at coordinate 94,108 of NZ_JAPQNS010000014.1, read as the reverse complement.
GCAACCGTGAGCGTGACGGTGACGCAGGCCAACACCCCGCCGGTAGCAACGGCTAACTCCAGCCAGACCGCTATGGTAGGCGTTGCCTTCGCCTACACCATCAACGCCTTCACCGACAGCGAAACGCCCAACAGTCTGACCTACTCGGCCCACATCGACCCCACCAACGGGCTGAACTTCGATCCCGCCACGCGGGTTTTGTCGGGTACGCCCGCCAGAACGGGGGTCAGCACCGTCACCGTTACCGCCACCGACCCCGGCGGGCTGAGTGCCACCACCACCTTTGCCATCACCAGCAGTTGCCCCGCTCCGACGGCCAGCATCACCGGTACGCTAACGGTCTGCACAGGCCAGTCTGCTACTCTGACAGCCTCGGCGGGTGATGCCTACCGCTGGAGTACGGGCGAACGAACGGCCAGCATCGCGGTCACGGCGGGGGCCTATTCCGTAACCGTTACCACCGGCACCTGTTCGGCCACCGCCAGCGCGACCGTTACCAACGTGCCTCTGCCCGTGGTCACACTGTCGGCAAGCGGTACGGCCATTACCTGTGCTAATCCGAGTCTGACCCTCACGGCTGGTACTACGGGCGCGACTGCCTACACGTTTGCCGGCAACAGCGGGCCGATTGCCTCGACGGGTAACCTGGCTGTGGTGACGATGGGGGGTACCTATTCCGTTACGGTGGCCAACGGCTGCACGAACTCGACCAGCACAATGGTTTTCAGCAACACTCTCGCACCAACGGCGGGGCTGCTCGTCAGTGGCATCATCACCTGTGCCGTGCCAACCGCTACGCTCACTGCCTCTGGCATGGGCAACTACACATTCAGTGGGCCGGTCGGCGGTCCCAACGGTATTGTTGGCACTGCGGGCAATCTGGCAACGGTCAACCTCGGCGGAACTTACTCGGTGACGGTACTGAACCCGGACAACGGCTGTTTCGCTGCCAACACCATCAGCGTCAGTAGCGAGTTAGGCGGTGCGTCCCCTGTTCCAACACTGGCAGCCAGTTCATCAGTGGTATGCGCGGGAGCTAACGTGCTGGTAGTGGCAACAGTGCTGGGCTCGCCACCGGGGATGCAGTGGTATCGAAACGGGCAGCCAACGGGCCAGTTTACAGCTACGCTTACCCTGGGCGGGGTTCAACAACCGCAGTCGGGGCAATTCGTACTGGTGCTGTCGGGACCGTGCAGTGTAACTTCGACACCGTTCAACCTGACGGTCAATCCCTTGCCGACGGTTACACTCACCTTCCCCATCGGCTCAACAGTCGTGGGTCCGGGAACGGGTGTGACAACCATCACCCTGCCCGACCCGCTACCTTCAGGCTTTGATTTGAGCTTTGGGGCATTCGGGGGCGTGTCCTACGAGCGGGTAAATATTCTTGACCGCATAAATGGGTTCGAGATTCGGCAAGTGGACAGCAGCACGGGTCGCTTTGCCATTAACCGAACGGGTCTGTTCACCATTATCGCCACCGATGCCAACGCTTGCCGACAGACGGTGCAGGGCGTGATTGCAAATTTACCCGCTCTACTGCGGTAACTTGATTAAATTCAATTGAGAATTTCCTACAAGCGGTCGGAGTCAGGGCTTCATCTGATTCCGACCGCTTTTTCTATGACAATAATTGTGTATTTACGAACACGATGGAGAACTTACAACCCCACGAAATGGCAGTCTCTCACATTCGCATTTTGAAAAAGACAATTTCAAACAGCACATTCATTCTTTAAAAAAATAAGCCAACATGAGTCATCCCGAATTTTGAGTGATGGCAAATGCTACCATCAAGGCATTGGCGATGGCTAAACGCATTCTATAGATCGGCACCAAAACACTTCGGTGCCGATTGCCTGTCCGGGATGCCCACCGTTTCAAAAAGGCCGGCACCCAACCCGGCCAGTTGCGCAGTAAAGACAACAGAAAGTCATAGACCAGACTGACGATGTCCAGTAGTTTGAGCCGATTTTCCCAAAACCAAAGCCAGGGTGACTCCATGCCTAACTCCGCTTTACCAACCCGAAAAGCCTGCTCTAGTCGTCCCGGCGGGGAACCGCAGCGGTGCATATAGCTATGCATCATTTCCCTAGCGTCTTTGAGAGTCGTAATACGCACCGAGGTCAGTAAGTACATAGGCGGTTGATGATGCTTGCGATCCCGCACCACCAGATACAGGGACCGTTGGAGAAAAGCAGGATGAGCAACAGTCAGCCAGCCCACGCTGACGTGTCTGGTACCTTTTCGTTCCTTGTCGTGCAGTAGCTTGCGCCCTTTCGCCTTGCAGCTACGCGCTAAGAGGTGGGTTTGCTTAGTGCCTTTCTGGGCGTGAATCAACAGAGGGGGGCCGCCCACATTCGTACGAAATGTTCCATCAAAATTATTTTTATACTCCGGTTAAGAGTTGATCTAGTTCTAAGTTGACCAAATTTCGTAATGTGCTTTCTGAAAAGTCATACTCTCCTTGAAAATTGATGTGCTTCCAACTCAGCGGGCAGACTGACTAACAGTTGGTTACGCGCTGGTGATATCAATTCCTGGAGTTTTTGGGAGATGTGTAACATATTCCAGCATGTCATCGCATTGATTAATAATTGCTTTCTGCGGGCCATCACCAGCAGATCTTCCTTCGTTGCATACCGTACGAGTCCGTTTTTGCCCAGATTCAATTCAGCCGCCAACTGATGCATATTCTCTATCTTGGTTAACTGATGGTTAACCCGACGGCGGGTTTCTGCTTCGTGCATATATTGAAACAGGAAGGTCGTCCGTACAATCCGCCCTAACTCGCGCAGGGCCTGATAAAGCGGATGATGACTGGCGTATGAGGTGAGACGCCTTAGCAGCGTCGAAGGCAGCGCATGATTCAGTTTGATGGTTACCAAAAAGCGTTTGATGGTATCCCACTGCTCGGCGATCAGACCAGGATTGATTAGTCCTCCAGTTTTAAAGGTGTACCCGTCCTGAGGCTGGATTGGCATATCCGGCAGTCCATACAAGGTGGCCACATGAAAGTCTTTAATGCGCGGCTGAAACACCATACCCAGTAAGTACGTCACAGCAAAATTCAGATCGGTTACTCCATGGGTGTCTGTCGAATGGGTCTGTTCCTGAGGCATTGTTGACGCATTGTGCAACAAACCATCCAAGACATACCAAGCCTCATAATCGCCTGATGAAAAGACTGTTGTGTAGGAGACAGGGTAGACATCGCTAATGAAGCTGTAAATAGTCACCCCTTTATCCTTGCCAAAGTACTTGGCCGAATAGTTGGCGTGGATCGAATCCAGAGCCAGGGTATATTTCTGACCATCCGAGGCTGAACGATAGACCGTTTCTTCTTCCCGCAGAAACGAGGAAACCGGTAATTGGTGCATCAGAGCCGTAACCCGGTCATTGGCCAGTAGTAGGTTTTGAGAGGAGAAATACCAGTTAGTGGCCCGTTCCAATTCGTTCAGCGTCACAGCAGATGTTTTCGCCATATGATGCAGGCCCAAGTTACAACCCCACCCGATCAGCGTGGCCAGATTAACCGTTATGGGTAGTACTGGACTTGCAACAGTATGGTGGAGATTTTTAGGCGGCCATTGGGGCAGTGTAAAAATAAGATTCCTGTTGACTGGGTGTACGATAATTCAATACCGAATGCTTCTGTCGACGATTGTACCGCAGCCGCGGACGGTCACCCCTCGAAATACTCAAAAGTAGCCAATGCTCGCGTTTCAAAGTGAGTATGATAGTCCAACTCCCTTTTGAGTGTCTTAAAAAAGCTCTCGGCAACCGCGTTGTCCCAACAATTTCCTTTCCGACTCAAGCTTTGCTCTACTGGCAAATCCTTTAACTCATCTATAAATTCAGTACAAGCATATTGAATGCCCCGATCTGACCGGGGTCGCCTTTAGGTTTGATGGCCGGTAAGATTCCTAAATTTGGGTAGCTTGCCGATGAACGAAAAACAGAGCGGGCTACCCTATTGCACGGCAAGGATAGCGACCTATGCCGGGCGGCCGGTGCCGGCTGATTTAGGACCCGCTCTGCCTCTACTTGAATGACTCGAATAGAAATGTGGGACCACAGGCGGCATCGGCCGTCCGACCGTTAGCAAGGTATTGAGCACAAAACAAGTAGACTTTTGGCAACTCTAAATTAGAAAGCAGCATGGACATTCGCTACTTTATTGGTATTGACATTGCGAAAGCAACCTTAGAGTGGGCCGTTTACGACGGCAAGAAAATAGTCTTGCAAACCAGCTCCCCTAACACCATCGCAGCTATCAAGACTGCCTGGCGGCTCCTAAAGGCACTGCCTGGCTGAAACCCACAACAAGCCATCTTCTGCCAGGAACACACGGCACCGGCCGCCCGGAGGTATTTACAACGCTCAACTGCTTGATTTTCTGCATAAACTTCACTTCCCCATTTGGGTAGAAAATAGGCTGCAAATCAAAAAAGCGGGCGGTTTGCAGCGAGGGAAAACCGACTCAATTGATGCCCAGCGGATAGCTGAGTATGCCTTTCGCTTCCGCGATCAGCTTCGGTTATGGGAGCCGCCCCGCCAGGTTGTTCAAAAGTTAGCTCTGTTAAGTGCTGCTCGTCAGCGGCTTATCACTGTTTACAAGCAACTCGCTGGACCCTTAGCCGAACAACAGGGTTTTATCGACCCAGTTCTGCAAAAGCAAGTTAGCAAGAGCTGTCAAGTCTCATTAACCGCTTTGGAAAAAGATCGGAAGGCGGTTGAGAAAGCCATTGACGCACTCATCGAATCTGATGCGCGCCTGAGCCAACTCTTTGAACTGGTCATGTCGGTTCCTGGTATCGGCACGGCCACGGCTACAGAGATCGTCATTGCTACCAACGAAATGAAGGCCATCAATGACCCTACGAAGATGGCTTGCCACGCTGGGGTTGCTCCCTTCAATTATCAGTCGGGCAGCCGCGTCCGAGGTCGGCCTGGTGTGAGTCAACACGCCCGCAAACGCCTGAAATCGTTGTTCCATCTGGCCGGGCGGCCGGTGCCGAGCTATGTGAGCTATCCGAATGAAAGGGGAGTTGCAGGATTACTACCAGCCGGTCCGCCCTTTAGGTTTGAGGACTGGTAAGAAACTAAGATTTGGTAGCTTGCCAGAAGTCAACCAGAGTGGGGTACACTACCGGTCCGCCCAGGAGTCAAAGACCTATGCGCCGATTCAGTCCCCACTCTGTTCTAATTGCCTCAGGCTCGGATAGAAATTAGGGTTCTCAGGCCCACGAAAGGGTTCGAGTAAAAGCAATGAGTTGACTACTCACCCAAAACTAAATCTTGCCATGGACTTTTGCTACTTTATTGGGATTGACATCGCCAAAGACACTTTGGATTGGGCCGTTTTTACCCAACAGGGACTGCAACTTAACACTCACAGTGCCAACACACTGGCGGGTATCAAGACGGCTCTAGCCGAGTTTAAAGCACTGCCTGGTTGGAATCCCAAGCTGGCCGTGTTCTGTATGGAACATACGGGCCTGTACAATGCTCACCTGCTAGAGTTACTTGACCAACAAAAGCTGGCGATCTGGCTAGAATCGTCTTTGCAAATTAAACAAGCAGGCGGCATGCAACGGGGTAAAACGGATAAAGTCGATGCCCAGCGCATTGCTCAATATGCCTATCGCTTTCGCGACCAAATACGTCTCTGGGAACCACCACGCGAGGTCATTCAGAAACTGGCCTTTCTGAGTGCCACCCGCCAACGGCTCAACCAAGCCTTTCATCTATTGGCGGTTCCCGTGACCGAACAGGAAACATTCATCAGCAAGTCCTTGCAAAAGACGTTAAAAGGCAATGTCAAGAAATCCTTGCTAGCTCTCAAAGAAGAACACAAAGCGGTCGAGCAAGCCATCAACCAACTCATTGAAACTGACGCTCGGCTGAAAGAATTGTTTGACTTGATGGTCTCTGTACCGGGCATCGGACCCGTGATCGCCACCGAATTGCTCGTCACTACGAATGAAATGCAAACCATCAACGATCCTAAAAAATTGGCTTGTCACGCTGGAGTGGCTCCCTTCGAGTATCGCTCTGGAACAAGTGTACGGGGCAAAACCAGAGTGAGTCACCAAGCGCGCAAACGGCTGAAAGCGTTGATCCACATGGGCACCATGTCGGCCATTCAGGTGAGGGGCGATCTTCAGGATTACTACCAACGCAAATTAGGCGAGGGAAAACACACGATGCTGGTTTTGAACGCCGTCCGCAACAAGCTCATCCACCGGGTGTGTGCTGTTGTTCGACGTGGTGAAAAATATGACAAAAATTATGCGCCAGCTCTTGCTTAACCCATGAACTGTGTTCAAATACAAGCTAGTGAGCGAAATTTTGGTTGATAATTATCATCAAAGTCCTCGCCAAACCGAACCAAGGCGAACGCCTGACGGAGCAACTTGTTGGCAACGGCGATTAAGGCTAACTTGGACGGTTTACCAGCGGCCTTCAACCGTTGGTAAAACTCTCGACAGGCTTTATTACATCGAATCGCTGACCAACTAGCCACATAAAGCAGGCTTCTCAGATGAGAATCACCCGTCCGACAAATACCACGGTGTGTGCTCATCTTACCTGATTGAAAGGTGGTTGGGGCTAGACCAATAAATTTGGCCACTGCTTTGGCCGACTCAAAAGCCTGGAAGCCGTTGGTGGTTTCAATCAACGCCGTAGCTACCTTGTGGGATATACCTTTGATCGATAGCAAACGCTGGTACTGCTCGTGATATTCAGCTTCGCAGAGTTGACAAACTTCTTGCTGTAAATCGATGATTGCCCGCTCGAAAGAGTCAATCATCGTTTGTAAACTCTGCTGAGTAAGAACGTCCTTGACGGGTAAAACATCGAATGAATGTTGCAAATTCAGCAAAGTTCTGCGTTGCCGCGTCGGCGGTCCGATTATGATACTGACGAAGCAGCGCTCTTTTCTGACGAAGACGCAGCAGGCTGTCCGTAGCCATCTGATAGAGAGCGGGTTGAATGAGTCGACCATACTCAGCTAACAATACCGCATCCCGTGGATCGGTCTTGGTTACTGACATCTGCATCTTCGCGAAGTTGTGACTCTGCTTGGGGTTGATGACCGAGACATTAATCTCTGCCTGACAGAGCAAATAGGTCACTAAAACCGAGTAGGAGCCTGTCGCTTCTAGAATGCAGTGAGCTTGAGGGGGTACTTGTTTAATCAAGCTGCGAATCCCCTCAGGCGTGTTAGCGAAAGTCGTGTTTGTCCAGCCACCAGTGGGTAGAGGAAAGGCTACGGCTAAGCTTGTTTTGGCCACGTCAATACCGACATAGTTTTTCATTGCAGTGAGTGTTTAGTGAAACAACCGGGAAAAGGAGCAGTGAATTTTTGGACCCTGGCATAGTATACACGGTTTTGCACCAATTGAACTGTCGAGGCTTAAAAAATTCACCCGTGTAGATCGAAACATGGGTTACAGGTTTAGCTATAGAAATCTCGGATTTACCTACACGGGATGCTCAATCAGCAGTTGAAGTACGACCATTTTGAGTTCTTATTGCAACACTGTTCAAACGTACTATAGAAATCGGAGCGATGAAATAAAAGACAATCATCGATTGCTCTATTTTTGAGGGCCATGCGCCAGGAAGCCATACGCGTATCAACTGCTTTCAAACTCTCACTCATGGCCCAGCCAACCACTTTTCGATCTGCCATATCTAAAATCACAGTTAGGTATAATCAGCCCTCTTTAGTGGCAATGTACGTGAAGACCCACTTTTTACCGAGCTTGTCGGCTGTAAACTCCCTGTTTAGCAGATTTTTAGGCACCGGATAATCATGATTCGAGTCGGTCGTCTGCACCCGATACTTTTTGTAGATAATGCTGCGAATACCCGATTTCTGCATGAGTATGGCAATGCGGTTACGAGACGCTTTAATGCCCTGCTCACGAAGTGCGTCGCGATCTTGACTCTGGGTATGAACACGCTGCATTTGGCTTACTAACTATTCCTGGTTTTGTTGTCGGGAGCCAACAGGATGTTTACACCAATAATAATAACCACTGCTGATCACCTTCAACACTTTACACATCTTCTCAACAGAAAACTGATTGGCATGTTCCGCTATAAATCGGAATATTTCCCACGGTCCGCCGCGCATATCTTTGATTTCAGTTAATCATAACGTGAATTATGGATAGAGAGTAGTCTGACTTACTGACTACAAGTGCATAGGAAGCAGAGTGTGTGCATTTTTGTAGTGCTACCTCACAAAAAGTGCCTCTGCCCCTATGCTCTGCGAAGATAAAGCACTCCGCCTGATCAACATCTTTATTGTCTGCGATGACTTCTGCAACGCCCTCATCGATTGGCAACGCCAACAAGGTTGCTTACCCACCACTAAAGCAGGGGAGCTTGCTGACAGCGAGATGTTGGCCATTACTATCTTCTATCATTACTCAGGAGCTAAATGCTTCGAATATTATTACCACAACCAGGTGCTGCCACAGATGAAGACTTACTTCCCACAACTCATTACGTATGAACGCTTTGTGGCGCGTATGCCCCGCTTACTGCCGGGTCTGTTTGTGCTGTTGAAATGGTTGTGCGCCCAAAGCCAGCGCACTGGCTTCTACATCATCGACAGCAAACCCCTGCCCGTCTGTCACAACCGACGGATTGACCAAAACCGGGTCTTTGCCGGGCTGGCCGCACGCGGCAAGTCCTCCATGGGCTGGTTTTACGGCTTCAAGGCCCATCTGGTTATTAACCAATATGGTGAGTTAGTCAACTTTGTACTCACACCAGGCAACGTAGCCGACAATAATACCGCCGTTCTGGAGGAGGCATTGACGGGCTTAGAAGGCCAATGTGTGGGCGACCGAGGGTATCTGACAAAATTGTTTGCGAGCTTTTACCAACGTGGCTTACTGTTGATTACCAAACTACGACGGAAGATGAAAAATATACTGATGCCTGTGGGCGACAAACTCAAACTCCGTAAGCGCGGGCTGATCGAGTCGGTTAACGATTTGTTGACCTCGGTGTTGGATGTGTCGCACACGCGACACCGCAGCCCCATCAACGCGCAGGTGAATATGCTTGGTGGACTAATCGCCTACTGCTTCTATCCCACCAAGCCTTCGATTGTCGTGGCTGAAAACAAGCGACTCAATCCATAATTCACGTTTTGACTACAACCAGCCGGTGAGTTTTCGGATTTACAACGGTGAAACTTTAGCCAGCACCCGTCAGCGAATCGAGACGGGTGCTGGCTAGTTATTCAACAAATCAGTTGCAGAAAAGCCGCTCAACATTCCAGAGGAATATCGGCGCAAAATAGCTCAAAAGGGAGACGAAATGCCTAAGCCGACCGACCAACTGAAGAGGCCAAAACGTCCACGCCTTTGAAGCTGAATTTTGCAAGTGACATTTGTAAAAACGTACTGATTTTAACACTAACTTTTTCCAGTACCAGACATTCTGACTTCTCTGATACAGATTATGTTACGTCTCCTATCCACGAAAAGCCATGTAAAAGGGCGGTTTTTGTCATCAAAACTGCCCGTTCAGGTATAAACTCATTCACTACTATGTTCCGTGGTCAGATCGTTCTGTTCTCAGATCGAGATTCTGCTGTCAAAGCGGGTTACTTCCAGCCAGGGTTTTGTACGATCTGGGGATTTAACACCAGTTGGTTTGATGGAATCGGATACAGGTAATAGTAGTCCGGTACGATGCCCGGCGGAGCAGGCTCGTAAGCGATATAGCCTTCGGATGCTCCATTTAGTATCGGGACAGTAGCGTTGGCCGCAACATCTACCCCCTTTTTTATCCACCGCCCCAGTTTACGTTCGCTGATATAATCCAGTTTTTTCCACCTTCTTAGGTCATCGAACCGGAATCCTTCTCCCATTAGTTCAATGGCCCGTTCTCGTCGTATCTCCCAGAGCACCGCATCTACTGTTGCATCCCGCATGGGGTCGGCAGGTATCTTATTGATAGTCAGCCGGGCAACACCCCCTCTATCGCGCAGTTTGTTCACGGTGTTATCAATCACAGATTGATCCAATGTTCCAAGCTCATACCGTGCCTCCGCAAAATTGAGAAAAACTTCGGCCATTCGGAAAACAGGGGCATCGCTATTGTCCTGATTCTGAACGCCGTTGACCAGCCGGTTGTAAAATTTATAGAACCGATAGCCGGTGTACGTCACACAAAATGCCTGCCCCTGAGCATCATCGGCGTAATGGGGTTCAAAACGAACGTAATTCCCGGACCAGTTCATCGTTGGCAACGGTTTATGCAGATCGTCCGTTAGGGAAGCCATCAGGGGGAGGTATTCAGCATCGGCGGTAACACTGGTGGGTGCCCAGGTCTGTCCGTTCACCGTTACTTTGAAGGGTGGCGGAACCGTGTAGTACAACCGCTTGTCGCGTTTCCTGAATTCGGTATAGGGACTCTTGTCCCCCTGAAACAACGGGCTGGTAAACCGTGTCTGTCCATCGGTCATCAGATACATATCCGCTGCTTTTTTGGTCAGGTCCCACCGGCCGGCAGCCTGCCGTGCCCGCGACGAAAGGATATGTGTGAGCTGACTGGTTTCGTATTGTTTGTAGAGTAAAATGCCACGCACACCGGCCAATGAAGCACTATTAAATTCCTCATCGTAATTGGGGATTAGCGTAGGGAAGGCGGTTATCAATTTGGCCGAAGCCTCCGCACTTGCCTTTAGATACGTTTCCGGTTCCGCCAATCCGTGATACTTTCTCCAGGTGCCTTCCATAAGGCCAAACCGGGACACAAAAGCGCGGACCACATTGGTATTTACGGTATTGTCACCATCCCCGGCTGGCTTGATGTTTTTCTCGGCAAAAGCCAGATCGCTCAGTATCTGTTTAGCCACTTCGTCTCTGGTATTTCTTGGCGCAAACAATTCCTGCTCGTCAGCGTCAGTCAGAGTTTTCAGAATCAGCGGTACGCCCCCATAGCGATTTAAGAGGTTGGCATAATTCACGGCCCGAAAGAAATAGCCGACGCTTCGCCAATGCAATTTATCGGCACTGTTCAGCTTCGAGCCATCAATGTTGTCGATCATGATGTTGATGGCCCGAATATTTTGGTACGGGCCGTTATAATCGCCGGAACTGGATGGAATCGTAATCTGCTGAAAAGCCCATCGTGACTGCCCGTTTGGGTTGGCATTCAAAAACAGATCGCCATCGTTATCCGAGTCGGGAACGCTCGCGTTGTAGCCGAGAAAAACACCGTAGAACGCCCAGGCATATGTTTTGAACCCGTTATAGTCAACAAATGTAGTTGGTACTGTCAACTGATCCTTGGGTAGCAAGTCCAGATTGTTGGTGCAGCTTTGCAAAAGCAGTACCCCAATGACTATGATCACTAATTTATTCTTCATTTTTTTGAGAGGTAAATGTGATGAACGTACTGTCCGGGACTCAGAATGAAGCATTCAGGCCGAAACTGTATTTTTTTATGAAGGGATAAATAGAACCCGTACTGGCATTTATGCTGGTGGCCTCCGGGTCCCTTCCCGAAGGCAGGCGATGGAAGGTCAGCAGGTTTTCGCCGGAGAAAAACACGCGCATTTTAGTCAGAGCGACTTTTTTGGAAACGGTCGGCGGAACGGTATAGCCGAACGTGATATTTTTCACCCGTAGATAGGCTCCGCTGGCGAGGTACTTTGTTTGTACCTGCTTACTGGTCGCGGTGTTGCCGGCTCCATCCTTATAAATGCGGGGCAAAAAGCCGTTCGGATTGGTTTTTGTCCAGTAGTCGAGCTGATGCAGAAATATACTGCCAAACTGGTTCATGTAGGGAAACGCCGTCTGATCGTTGAACCAAAGATCCCGCTTGCCGACACCACTGGCGAAGAAAGAGAAATCGAAGCCTCGGTAAGACGCGCTTCCGTTAATCCCAAACTGGAATCGGCGGGTGCTGTTCCCAATAATACTTCGGTCGCCCGGATTAGCCAATGTATTGTTTCCGGTGTTGATCACTCCGTCGCCATTAAGGTCTTTGTACCGAATATCGCCTGGGTTTTGCGCGACACCCTGATACGGTGCTATACCCGGCTTTAGTTTACCCCCCTGTAAATCAGCGTTTAATCCTTCAAAGTCGCTTTCCGTGAAGTAACCCTGTGTTTGGTATCCCCAGATTTCATTGATGGTTTGCCCCACGTAATACTGACTGATTAAACCGGCGACATTTTTGAATTTGGTAATGTATGCCCGGTTATCCGAAAGATTGACCCCCATCGAGTATTGGAATCCTTTAATCCGGTCGCGCCAGGCAACCTGCGTTTCCCAGCCTTTGGAAACCAGATCGGCCACATTCTGCAACGGGGCGGGTGCGCCCAGTACAGCGGGTAGCTCTGAGCCAACGGAAAGCATATCTAAGGTTTTCCGGTTGAACAAATCAAAACTTGCTGTTAGCCGGTTTTTCAGCGCGCCAATGTCGATACCAATATTGGCAGTTCTGACGGTTTCCCAGGTAAAACCATCACTCACCAGCGCGGGTGCCGAAAGGCTGGCATACCGAACCCCGGTGGCTGGATTGATCCACGGGGCATTTCCCGTTACTAAGCCGGGCACATAGGGATAGTAGTTTTGGTTGCCGTTAGACGTTATGACCTGATTACCGATTTCACCCCAGGAACCCCGCAACTTCAATAGGGGTACTGCGCCTGAGAAGGCTTTCATAAAACCTTCCTCGCTGATATTCCACCCCACCGAGGCCGACGGGAAAAAACCAAACCGATGACCGGGTGCAAACCGGGAAGAACCGTCGATCCGACCATTTACTTCAACGAGATATTTCTCCCGGTAGTTGTAGTTGAGCCGTCCAAAATACCCGGCAACGCCAAATTCGTTAAAGGAGTCGTCGCCACCGATAATGCCCGTACTCGTCGAAATGGCGGGTAGTTGGGCGGTGATCAGATCGAGTCGGTTGACACTGAAATTGGCCTGTTTACTTATTTCCTGATTCGTGCCGATCAGCAGACCGACATTGTGGTTGCCAAAGTGTTTATCGTAATTTGCATACACATTCAACGAATGATAGTTGGTCTGGCTGTTGCTGCGGCTATACCGGGTGTTCGTGCCGGGTAAACCCGGCACAAACTGGATCGCGCTGATGTATCGGTTCGCTGCCGTAATAGTGGTTTGATTCGAATTTGTTTTATCGAACGTATATTCTGCCGTAATCTTAAAATCCTTGATCGGGTTGAATTCCAGTTTTCCGAACAGCCGCAGATTGTCACCAAAATCATTGACCGGGGGTTCTATTGTGGCAATGTTATTGGGCGTATCGAACGGTAAATATTCCCCGGTGGCGGTAGAGTCATACCCCGTTCTTACGTAAGGGCCGAACGTGACCGCGTTGTAGTAAAGCCCCCCCTGATTAGCAGGCGATGTTCGCCGGTCGTTCTTATAAAGGACATTGACACTGGCCGTCAACTTGGAGGTGATGGCGGTATTCAGATAGGCGTTGAAATTGTAGCGTTTGTAGCTGTCATTTTTCGACACCATGATTCCATTTTCATCGGCATAGCCCAGCGACACCCGGTAGTTTGTCTTTTCTGATCCGCCACTGAACGCAAAATTGTGCAACTGCTCAAAGCCGCCCGGAAATAAGTCTCTGTAAAGATCGGTTTGTTGGAGTGGATATTTTGTTCCCAGATTATCGGTAACGATTCCATTCGGGTATTTGTCTGGATTGGCCTCGTAATCCTGTAGGTAGGTCTGCCATTTTTGTATATCCTGCCCACCCCAGTACGTTACTGTTCCAAAATCTTTCAGGGCGTTCACAAACTGAAGCGGTGAGGGTTTTTCCGGGAGTGTTGACGCACGGGTAGTGGATATATTGGTCGAATAATCAAACCGAACAGGTTGGTTTCTGGCTCCCTTTTTGGTGGTGATCAGAATCACCCCAAAAGCTGCTCTGGCCCCGTAGATAGACGAGGCCGATGCGTCTTTCAAAACCGTTACTGTTTCAATATCCATTGGGTTGATGTCGTCGATACTAACCGGAACGTTATTAATCAACACTAATGGCGAACCAGAATTGATAGACGTAAACCCTCTGATATTCAGACTCGTTCCTGCTCCCGGCTGGCCAGTCCCATAGGTAACTTGTAGCCCTGGAATGGCCCCCTGTAGGGCCTGAGACGTACTGGTTACGGGTCTGCTCCCCAGCACATCGGTCATGTTGGCCGTACTGACCGCGCCGGTCAGATTTTCCTTTTTCTGGGTTCCGTACCCGACAACCACGACTTCATTCAAACTCCGCGTATCCGGCACTAATTTGATGGTAAGCTCGATCTGGTTGCCAACCGGAACTTCCTGGCTGTTGTAGCCTACATAGCTAAAAACCAGTGTTTCGTTAGCCGCTGTGTTGAGTCGGAAGGCCCCCGTTGCGTCGGTTGTTGTGCCGCGTGTGGTGCCTTTAACAGAGACGGTCGCACCGGGAACACCCTCGTTTTGTTCGCTCATGACCCTACCCGAAATAGGGGTCTGGGCCAACGCAGCGAACACAGGCAAAATCAGCAAACAGGCTATTTGCAGGTATCGTAGAGAAATAGGCATATTGTGAAAGGGGTTGGCGATTAATGTTAAACCAGTGCCGTATTGACAAAGTGTAAAACTTTATAAGGTAAAGCACATTTATACAAAGGACATTGTTGAAGCAGGTTTATTCAATAGAGAAAATGTTGAAAAAGATGGACAATTCGATGAAGCCAGTCGGTTGGGCAGGTCTCGATGCTAATCATCCCGGAATTGCAATAAGATTTAATTTTCGCCTGAAACGGTGCCGGGTACTGGTTTGTGGGTGGCATCAATCGGGATGGGCAGCGGGGCTTTCGTTTGGCTTATCCAGTTGAGCAGGTCGGTCAACAGTTCGTCGCGTTTGGCGGGGTTAGAAGAGGCAAGGTTGTTTCGTTCGCCTTCGTCGGATTTCAGGTCGTAGAGTTCAAGGGCGTTGTTGGTGCCGATCTTCGCTCGTCCGCCATCCAGCAGCCATTCCTCGTGGTAGAGATGCAGCTTCCAGTTGCCTTTCCGCATCACCGTCACGGGCCGCGACCGGAACACCGAGTCGCGGCCCCGGATCACCGGGTCGTCTAAATAGCCGGGGAAATGCCAGAAAATAGCGTCACGTTTGGTCGTGGTTAGCTTGCCTGTGAACAAGGGCAAGAGGTTCTCCCCATCCAACCGGGTTGCCGGTTTGGTAGCTCCTGCTGCGGCCAGAAACGTGGGGTACAAATCGAGGTTGATGATGGGCGTGGGGTTAGTGCTGCCTGCCCGGATCTGCCCCGGCCAATGGGCAATAAACGGCTCTCGGATGCCGCCTTCGTAATAACACCCCTTGTTGCCCCGCAACGGTTCCTGCGACGACTGTTGGGTAGCCCCGTTATCGCTCGTGAAGATCACCAGCGTGTTTTTGGCAAGCCCCAACTTATCCAGGTGCGCCATCAACTGCCCCACGCCCGCGTCTAAATCATAGATACAGGCCGCATACAGGGCTTGTTTGTTGTCCAATCCCTTCTTCCGAAACCGCTCGATACTGGTTGGGCGGGCTTCCAGCGATCCATGAATGGCGTGATGGGCCAGATACACGAAGAACGGTCGGGCATCGCTATGCTTTTCTTTATTGGCTGTGATAAAGGCCTGCGCTTTGTCCGTGAGCGAGAAGATGCCCTTTGGGTCGTCGGGTTCGTCGCGTTTTTTGTTGGGATTCTGGGCGCGGGAATCGAAGTAAGCATCAAAACCCTGGGCTGTTGGGCGGGTTTGGTCATTCATGCCGAGGTGCCATTTGCCAAAGAGTGCGGTGGCATACCCGGCCTGTTTCAACTCCTCGGCCACCGTCACGAACCGACCGGCCAATTCCTCGGTGTTTCGCACCGGTACCACGCGCATCTGCTCTCCCGGCCCCCTTGTGGAACTGCCCACCGCAAAAATGCCGTGCCGGGGTGAGTACTGCCCACTCAGCAGACAGGCCCGGCTGGGAGCGCAGTTGCCTGCGCCCGCGTAGGCGTTGGGAAAGACCATGCCCCGCCGGGCCATCGCATCAATATGGGGCGTTTCAAAAACGGTGTTGCCAGACTGCCGGGCCGCTGTAAAGCCACAGTCTTTGTAGCCCAGATCGTCCGCGAAAATCAGGATAATGTTCGGTCGGGCCGGGCTGCGTCCAGCCGGGTCGGGCTGCTGGTCCGCCAGTGCGGTTTGGGGCCTTTTAGCCAAACCTGACGCTTTTTCACCAACCCTCGATTGTTTGCCCGGTTGATTTCCGGTACTGGGTTTAGGATTGCCGTTGAACAGGGATACCAGCAATAGAATAAGCAGTGTTGAGCGCATAAGACTTGATGGAGATGGATCTCTGAACCAACTTGAGACACTGTAAACCCCGATTCACTTTCCAACGGAATGAAACAAGGCGGAGGGCGGGATGGCTTGCTCGACAATCCCTTCAGCCTGCCACGTCCACTCTACGTTGGGCTTGCCCTCGCCCGTGTGGTGGTAATACATCCGAAACGGATGATAGCCCGCTTTTAGATTGACCGTTGCCGAGATGGGCAGTTTTAATCGGGGCTGATCCGGGTAGCTGCGGTCAAGCAGCAGGGATTCATGCAGCCTAAGCACGAAACTGCCGTTGCCGTTCATGCTGAACTGATAAAAACCATCTTTGGGTATCTTGATGTAGCCCGTTTGATAGACGATGCCTTCTTTCAGCCCTGTTTTATCCAGTCCGATGGTTGGCTTAGTACCCGATTGGGTAGCCGGACGGTCGGGGAGGTTGGCTACCCAGGGAAATTTACCTTCGTGCATGGCCCAGATCAGGCCGGGTTCCAGCGTTTGCGGTTCGACGGCTGCAATGGGAGCCAGATCGTAGGGGCGGGGGGCTTCCGGGTCTGGTGGCCGTACCTGCGTCGTTTTCGCTTTGAATGCGGTTTGCATGGCCCCGTAGGCCGCTTCGGTAGCCAGATTTTTGCTTTCCTGCGGGTCGGTAACGACGTTGTAAATCTCGAACGGATCATCGGCAGAGCGAATGTCGTAGCGCACCCCGACGTAATCGCCCAGCCGGATTTTCTGCATCTGATTGCGTTTACGGCCCCGATGTTCCGCCGAGAACTCGTCAAATTTGGGGGTATTGCCGTTGTTTTCGTATTCAATGTACACCAGCCCCTCCCGCTGCTGTCCTTTGCCGGTTAGGGAGGGGAGCAGTGATACGCCATCTGTACGGGCGGGAGCAGGCACCCCGGCAATATCTGCAAACGTAGCCAGCCAGTCGTAGTGGGCACTGGGTTTGTCAATGACCTGATTGGCCGGAATCTGACCTGACCACTGCACCAGCGTGGGCATCCTGACCCCCCCCTCCCACACGTCGCGCTTGATGCCGTTGAACGGCCCGAAGCTGTTGAAAAAGGTGGGCTGGTAGTCCTGCGGCAAATACGATTCGATGGACGGGCCGTTGTCAGATGTAAAAACCACCAAGGTGTTCTGGTCAATGTTGAGGTCTTTCAAAAGCTGTAGGATATCGCCGATACCGTCGTCAATTCGGCGGCAGAGCGTGGCGTAGCGTTTATACACGTCGGGCCAGGCCACATCGGGCGTATTGGGGTTTTTGTCATGGTCCCAAGTGGCGGCTGCGTAATCCGGGTGGAAGTACGAATCCGGCGTTCCCGACGCGGTATTGATTTGCTCACCGGGCTTACCTACCCATTGAAGGCCCCCGTTCAGGCCCCCACCTTTGGGGTACGCCTGGGTGGGCAGTTCCAGCACCGCGTGGGGTACGTCGTAAGCCAAAAACAGGAAGAAGGGACTGTTTTTGCCGGACTGCTGCTGGATGATCTGTTTGGCCTTGGCTGTCCAAAGGTCGGTGGTGAAGCACTTGTCCAGGCCCGCCGACACCTCGGTTTTGTTTTCCCACACCTGTTTTTTGTTCCGGTAAATCCCTTCTACAGGGTAGTGTTCGTGGCCGTCGCCGTGACGCATATAGGCATACGAATAATCGAAACCCCGATTCAGGGGGTGGGCGGGCCAGTTAGGGGCTTCGGCCTGCGTACCCTGCAACCCCCATTTGCCAACAAGACTCGTTTGATACCCGGCCTGTTGCAACACCGAAGGCAGGGTATAGGTGTCCTGCAATTCCTTGTCGAACTGATTGTTGCGGATGTTCGCGTGTCCCTGACTTACGCCCAGCATGAGCGACGCCCGCGAGGGCGCGCAGACGGGGGCCGCGCAGTAGTGGTTCGTGAGCATTGCGCCGTTGCGGGCCATTGCGTCCATCGAGGGGGTAAACTGCCAGGGTTCGCTACGGTCGCCTGCCTGCTTCCGTCGTTGCTGCCAGAACACCCCCAGGTCTCCCCAGCCCATGTCATCGACGAGGATAAAAATGATGTTGGGCGGGGTTGATTTGGGCTTTTGGGCTTCGACAGCCGGGGTAGCAGCCAATAACCCTCTCAGGCCGATTAGGATAACCAGGGCTTTTACGTTGACTGACATCATTGTGCTACGGGCAAGGGCACTACATCCCGATTAATAATCATCCAGCGGTGCAGGGCTTTTTTCAGGTCATCTTCCACCTCTTTGTAAGCTGGATTGCCCGCCAGATTCACAAACTCATCGGGGTCTTTTCGCAGATCAAACAACTCAAACATAGGCCGGGTGGGGGTGAACAGGACCGTTTGGCTAAAACGGGGTTCCAGTTTTCCGTCTTTGCCCTGCTGCTGTAACTCCTTCCACCATGGACTCCCATGAAAGTCAACCGGCTCATACGGAATCTGCCACATCGGGTTGTAAATGAGCTTGTAATTCTTGTTGAATACGGTCCGCGACAGGTCGAAGACTGCCGAGTTTCGGGGCAAACCACTGGCATGGGGGCCGCGCACGGCAAAAATGTAGGGATGGAGTTCCGTTTCCTGTCCCTGAAGAGCCTGAGCGAAACTTTTGCCTTCCATCTCGGCATTCGGTTTTGTGCCAACTAAGTCAAGCAGCGTTGGGGCCACGTCGATCCCCGAAATCAACACATCCGACACGATTCCTTTCTTTACTTTGGGCGGATACCGAACCAACAGCGGAATGTTTAGCCCACACCGATACAGAGTTCCTTTGCCACGCAGGAGCGCGGCCCCGTTGTCGCCCATAAACACAATGATGGTATTGTCTAATAGCTTCCGCCCTTCGAGCATCTTCCACAACTCACCGATGTTCTGATCTAATTTCTGGATTTCGCCATAATGACCCGCCAGGTCACGCCGGACGGATTTGGTATCGGGGAGGGCGTTGGGTATGGTGATTTTGGCCGTGTCGGGTGTGAGGGCGGTATCGGTAAACGGACGGTGGGGGTTGGAATAGTTTGCCCATAACACAAAGGGCTTGTTGGCAGGCACCTTCTGAATGAACTCATCGACCACAGACGTTACGGTTGCGTCGGGGCCTTCCCTGAGAAAATCCACCCGGTCGGGAAATGTGATTAGCCCCAGTTCAGCCATCACCTTTTTGGTCTCATCATGGGTTCCCGAACCATCTAAATGATAAGGGCGGCCACAAATCCCTGTGAAATAGCCGTCTTTCCGCATCAACTCCAGAAACGTGACGTTTTCTTTGGGCAGGGCCGACGAGAAACGCAGCATATCGACCGCCAGCACGTTACGCCCGGTGAGCAGAGCCGCCCGCGAAGGGACGCATTGAGGAGCCGCCGTGAACGCCTGATTGAAGCGAACGCCTTCGCGGGCCAATCGGTCAATGTGGGGTGTTTTCAGATCAGGGTTTCCGTAACAGCCCAGAAACGGCGTGCTGTGATCGTCGGAGAGAATAAACAACACATTGGGTCGGGCCGGGGTTGCACGGGTTGTCTGCGCTTGCACGAAACCGGAGAGCAGCACGAATAGACTGATAAGCAGGTGTTTACGATGAATCATGGGGCTTGTTGGTTTGAATAGAATACTTACTGACACGCTGCCTGCACGTAGGCAGGTTTTTTGGTTAGAATTGGATGGCTGCTTTATACTCCGTGACAAACTCGACTTTATTGATACTTGTTTTCCGGCCACTCCGCCCAAAATCGGGTAGTACGCTGCTGGGAAGATCGACTAAGAACGGGGCTTTTTTGTACAGGGGGCGGAAGTAAAACATCAGTTGGCGATCCGGTTGCTGTTGCACAAACCGCTTGAGGCCAATCTGCCAGGGTATTCCCTTGTAAAATTCGTCGGTGACAAGTTCGCCGTTCATAAAGCCCATGCCCGTATCGCCCGTGTAGTCGATCCGGGCGAAGATGTCGCTCACGCCAACGGGCAGCTTGTCGGGTAGCGGCAACACTAAGCGCGACTCGCCCACTTTCTGAGTCTGTATGGTCAGCGGTTGGTCGGGCAGACGTACCTGATACACGGACAACAAGTCGTTTCCGGTCGCTGTTACTATTGTCCCACTGCTCAGTTTGGGCATTGCTTTCGGCTTAGGATAAACCGCCATTGTAAAGGCCGACTGACCCAGGCTGAGTAGGGTATGGCCCTGTTTTTCGGGTAGCACAGTGGCTGATGAAAAAACCAGATGCGGCTGCTGGTTGATCGTCGTTTCCCAGGCGGTCAGGGCGGTGGCGTAATCAACCACCAGCACAACCACCTGCGTACCGTTGGGTTGACGGAGGGTAAACTGACTCGTGCCTTTTTGCGGGCAGCGGACCAACCAGCGTCTGGCGTTTTGCTCCGTTGTTGTGGTGCCGGTTGCCAGTAGCGAAACACCCTTGCTTTTCAGCACAGAAAACTCCGGCGCAATCCCATCGGGCGCAAAAAATAGGTAATGCGTGGTCTTGCCGTCCGAAAAACGGGTGAGGGGTTGGGCGGTGGCGTAGGTCAGCCGGATGCCTCCCAAGTCAAGGTTGTAAGGGAAAATGGCGTTCTGCTCATTCTTCAACGCAACCGTCGAGTTTTCGGGGATAACCACGTCACCATCAGCGGTTTTCAGGCGAAACCGTATCCCCGTTTTGTCCGTCATTACGGTGTCGTCCTGGAAGTTATTAAGGAACAGAAACCCACTCCGGCCATTGCCGCGTACCGCATACCGCAGGTCGGTCACGTTGGTCGGCTTCAGCGAATCGGCGTTGGAGGGAAGCCGGAGCGTCATGGGGGCCAGATCAGGGCTGAAGCTGTTGAGGAAGTAATGCAGGAGTTTCAGCCGGTGAAACGAAGGCTGTACCTGCCCATATTCACCGATGGGTGCCTGGAAATCATACGAGATTTTGGGATAGCCATAGGCTTCGTCGTTGAAGAAAAAGTCCTGCCCTTTCGGGGTCGAGCCGCCATGATACATGTAATAACCGATGCCGTTGGCCCCACTACCAACGCAACGGTTGATGAGCGCATCGAGGCTGTTGGCCGGTACGATGGGTCGCCGGGTATAAGTTGACATGATGCCCGCCCCCAGTTCAGCGCAGAAATACGGATAATCGTCCGGTACGTAGCGAACCGGCGCGTAGTCGGGCTTCTTATGGAGGTTGGTATAGCGGTAAAACGGCGATATGTCCTTTTTAACGGTCCAGGTTGGGTAGGCGTACCCCGCCGTAACGGGTAGGGTTTCGTTGGCAATCACGGCGGCATTGCCCCAGCCCGTAGCCGTGTAGATTGGGGCCATCAACCCCGCCTTTTGCGCCAATGATTTAAGCACCCGCAGGTGGTCATTGCCCAATTCGGCGTAGGGGTTTTTCGCCGTTGCCACGCCAACGCCTTCCTGCGTAACGGCCCGGTCCCGGTCGGCTACGGTGTAATCCATTGGTTGACCGGGGTACGTCAGTCCCCAGGGAGCCGCCGAGTGCTGGTATTCGTTCTCCAACTGAATAGCCACCACTGGCCCACCGTCGTTAAACAATAGCCCCCGTAGTTGCTGCCCAATCTGATTGTATAGCCGCTCTACGTAGGTCAGGTAAGCGGGGTCGTTGGAACGCACCGAAATGGGTTTGCCCAGCAGCCAGTCGGGTAGGGCACCGTTACGAATTTCGCCGTGACCAAACGGCCCGATCCTGACAATGGCCTGAATGTGCTGCTGCCCGCACAACTCGATAAAGTACCGCAGATCGCGGTTGCCCTGCCAGGTAAACTGCCCTTCGCGTTCCTCGTGCATATTCCAGAACACGTAGGTAGCAATCATGTTGATGCCCCCTGCCTTCATCTTCTGGATAGCCTCCGCCCAGTAGGCACGGGGGTAGCGCGAAAAATGAAACTCACCCGTGATGGGGATGGCGGGTTTTCCGTTCAGGCTGATGTAATAATTATTGACCGTGACAGTTTGCCCCTTGCTGTTGGTGCCGCCCAGTTTGAGGTGGTCGCTCCGAACGGGCGGTGCCGGTGCCGACACGTCGAGGGTATAGAACGTACCGGATGACTGCCCCAGAAGGCGCGTAGTGGTTAACGGGATAGTCAATACAACCAGGAAAACAACGCACAGAAAACGGGATGCCGGGATAGGTGAACGCATGGTCGGGGAATAAAAAATTACTCAAATGAGATCAGGGCCGACGTGATGTCGATCCAGGAATTAGCTGTAGCCTCCTCCCGTTTCAGATCACTTTGCCGAATAGACAGTTGAATCCATTCGACATTCTCCAGCCGAAGCGAACTGTTGGTGGTACTCCGCCCGCTGGCGGGTGTAAACCAGTAGGCCCACCGCCCCGGATAGCCTAAGGGTAACATCGCCCCTTTGCTCAACTGAAGCTCGGCAAGGGGAATCGTCAGGGTATGCCAGTTGGGGGACAGGGTTATTTTCTGGCTCCAACTTGTACCGTCGTTTTCAATAAGGGTAATGTAAGCCTGTTGCTGCTGATTTTGCCCTTTCACGGTCAATTGAAGCGACTTAGCCCCGGTCAGCTCCCCCTGCCGGGCAAGCACTTTGTCTTTGACGGGCACCGATACCGTGTAGTCTTCTAGCGTTTTGTCATAGCTCAGGGGCAGTTCGAGGTGAATGGCCGCTTCGCCGGTGTTGGATGCCGGGATGAGTTTATAAATCCCCGCCCGAACGCCGTCGCCGATGCGCGTAAAGTCCAGTCGGCTAACATCGTCGATGGGAGTCAACAGGCGCAGGGGCGTTTGGGGCCGAACCACGCTGGCTGTCCAGGTTTTGGCCCCGTAAAAATCCCAGTCTGCCGGGCTTGTGGCAATGCCCGACGGGAAGTTGATCCGGCTAACGCCATCATCGACCACAATGCAATAATCGAGTATGCCTTCGGTGGCCCGGCTGGCGGGGAGTTCTGCCGTGTAGGTATAGCCCAGCCCTTTTTTCATCGGCAGGGGTGTATAGCGTCCACTGCCGCCGTAGCGGGTAAATAGCGTGACTTTTTGCGGCTCGGCGGCACTATAGACCTGAGCTGAAAACTGAATGGGTTTCCCCGCCTGATAGTCGGGTCGGTAGTCGGCCATCACCTGCGTCGGCAACGGCTGGTCGGGGATCATGACGTATTCGGTCATACCCAGATTTCCTATTTTGGCGGGTAGTGCCGCTTTCGTAACTGCCTTGTCGGTACTGAGCAAATAAATACCGGGCCGAATCATGAAGTCGCCGTTTTGCCCCTGCGTCTGGTAGATGTTGTTATCGTTGAGGGGCTGAACGGTAAACGAACCGGCCAAATCGGGCAGACGTACCTGCATGGGCCACCGCCGGCTGATGCTGCGGGTAACGACCTTACCGGGACTGGGCATTCGGAAAGGGTCGTCAATCTGTACCGCATCGGGATACACTTCCAGCCGCCACGTACCGTCCTTAATTTTATCTAAGAAATAAAGCCCCTTGCCCTCATACTGCACCACCGGCGACGAGCCGTAGCCAACTAATTTGGTCAGGGTTTTGACGTTGGCAGGATTAGTTTTGGTCGTGTTGCTGTACATGAACCGATCAGACGTGATCATCTCACTCAGGTTTTCGGCGTAGCTGATGTGGAACGGGCCAAAAGTTGTATTGTCGGGATACTTGCCGTAGTTTTTGTAGAGTGGCACCTGTCGCATTACCTCGGCAGCAATCATGCCACTAATAGCTTTGGCGGGGGTATAGACCATGTTAATGTAGTGGGTCTGCCAGCCCAGATTATACGGCGCAGTAGCCAGCATATCGTAGGAAAAAATGGCCGCAAACTGCGCCCCTGCCGTGCGGAACGTGCGGGCCATTGCCGGGTACATATAGCCGTTGAGCAGGTCGGCGCCGTCGAATTCGTAAACGATGCGGGCCAGCCGTTTCAATTCTGGTTTCAGCATGGGCGAATAATCATCCACCGCAGGCAGGTAGTTGCCCGACAGCGTATGCCCCGAAACAAGCCCCGACGGATACCAGCCAAAACTGGCCCCCTGAATGTTTGACTGCTGCATAGGCGCGGCCATGTTGAAATCCTGACTGATATTATGAAAGACCAGCTTCGTGCAGCCCGTACTCCGCACCGCGTCGATCAGCGCGTTGATGTAGCTGACCGACCCCGCCACGTCTTTACTGTGATGCCAGGGTTCGTTAATCATCTCCACAAACAGGATGCTCGGCTCGTCTTTCAGGGTCAAACCCGTGTAGGGATTGACGTGGTTGAGCAGTTGGCGGAGGTAATTTTGCTGCGCGGCAATGGCCTTGGGGTTCGTACCCAGTTCCCTTTTTTTAAAATGCGTCGAGAAGCCCCGCGCACTAATGGTGTCGGGCATGGCATCGGGCCACTGCGAACTGTGCGTAACGATTGGACTAAGCAACATATAGATGCCCCGCTCCTTCGCTTTCAGTATCAGGTAATCCATCAGGTCGAGGTGGTCGTTCACAATCAGATTCCCGTCGAAGTCGGAATTTTCATAATCACCCCAAAAACTAAGCCGCAGGCCATCCCAGCCCATACGGGCGAAATGGGTCATGTCCTGATCGATCATCTTTTTGCGGTCTTTCGATACGTACCCAGCCGTCCGGTAATCGCAGGCGGAGGGCAGGCAGTAATTGGCGCCAAACAGAGCTACTTCCTGATTCGTGTCTGACCAGCGCATCACGCCCTGCTTATCCTGCACAACGGTGCGCGTTTTGGCAACAGGGCGTGTCTTCGGCTGGGCAAGAGCCGTTGTCAGACTTCCCAGAACGAGAAAAAAAAACAAATGATACATGAAATGGGGGTAAAATGGTATCAATATATCGGCGTTTGTTCCAGGAAAATGAATCTCGCAATCTTGCTTATTGTTAACAAAAACTTAATTAGATGCAAAACTATGCCCTTACTACTCCTGACGAAATAGAGAAAAATGCTTAAAAGATGGATTGTTTTATGAATAGTAGGGCCTACAAAAAACCGTGTCGTTTAACCCGTCACTTCCTGCATTTGTCTTCTCGTGAGATAGGTTGTCAGTTTTTGGGTTGAAAAACTGACAACCTATCTCACGAGAAGACAAATTGCCAGATCCTACTCACACCGGATAGATTCAGAAGCATTACTTCCCGGCATCTGGCGGGGGGAACGTGCGTCGGGGGCTGTAACGCTCGTAACTCTCAAAAACTTCGCCGTTGCTACCCATTCTGGGGTCTCCCGTTTTCGTCAGATACGTTTTAAGTGTTGCCCCCAGTGATTTCTTCACTGATTGATAGGCCGATTGGCGGGCAAGGTTGGTAAGACAATACGGGTCTTTACGAATAGCATACAGTTCTTCTTCAGGCCGTTTGTCAACGGCCCAATGAAAATAGGGAGCCATGTCCCGGTCCTTTCGCTGTAAATACACATAGGAATCGTCAAATTCATCAATATCAAAATAACCGTTATCTGGTGGCCCCAACTTGCCGGAATCGTCAAACGCCTGCGGGTCTCCGGCTGGCCAACGATCTGGTTTCATATTCCAGATATACAGATAGCTAGGGGTACGCAGACAGCGTTGCGGATAGCCTAAGTTGTTCCAGCGGGACGATGAATGGCGTTCGCGGGCAGCATAAACGGCCTCCCGGCGTTTGGCAGTTTTGTTTGTAAGGACCGGCAACAGACTCTGTCCAGCCATATCTTTTTTACCATTGGTGATACCCGCAGCGTCCAGAAACGTGGGGGCCATATCGGTCAGGCTCACCAGATCGGATACGGTACGATTACCCTTAACTCTATTCCCCCAGCATATGGCTAAGGGTACATGGATACCGTATTCATACACGTTGGCTTTGGCGCGGGGGAACGGCATCCCATTGTCGGAGGTGACCACGATCAGCGTGTTGTCTAATTCGCCGGACTCTTCCAGCATCTGAATCATACTACCGATATGCTGATCGAACCACTGGATTTCGTACAGGTAATCCATCAGGTCGGTCCTGACGGCGGGGTGATCGGGCAGGAAGCCGGGCACCTTTACTTTGGCCATCTCTAACCCGCTCTTCTGACCAATACCTTTCTGGAAAGCCCGGTGCGGTTCGTTAGCACCAAACCAGAAGCAAAACGGGCTGTTGGCAGGTCGGCTGGCTAAGAATTTTTTGAAGTTAGCCGCATAATCGTTGTTGCTGATGCCCTGGGGGGCTTTCAACGTCTGGCTGTTGAACGCCGGACCCGCCGGATTACGGGATCGACCCGATGCCTTAAAATCGCCCGGTCCCCAGCCCTTGCCCGTAAAGCCTACGTGATAGCCTGCTTCCTCCAGTAAGTCGGGATAGGTTTTGAACTTGGTGCCGAACGAACTGGCGTGTGTCCCCGCGTGCTCCAATTGCCAGCAGTGTTTACCCGTTAGGATAGATGCCCGCGATGGACTACACCCCGGTGAGGCAGAAAAGGCGTTGGTAAACAGGATTCCTTCGCGGGCGATCCGGTCGAAGGCTGGGGTACGGACAGCCTCGTACCCATACGCCGACGCATACGGATACGATTGATCGTCCGAGATGATAAACAGGATATTTGGCCGCTTAGCAGCGATGGCCTGACTGCGTTGTTCGGTCGTTACCGAAAAAGGGCTTCTGATGGCCAGCAGTGGCACTATCATCACCAGACCCACAATCGCTTTATGGAGAGTTTTCATGCGTTCGTGGGTTTGTTATCGCTTGGCATACCCCGGATTCTGCTCTAAAACAGCCCCGGTGTTCCGCTCGATCTCGCTGAACGGAATGGGAAACAGATTATGGTAGGGTTCAACATCGACCCCAAACCGACCTACCGTTGGGTGACCATTGCAATATTTCCTGGTACGTTCGTACAAAAGACCGAGCCGGTTCAACGTTAGCCTGCGTTTTTCTTCAACGCCCAACTCGCGCATACGTTCATCCAGAATATAATCAATCGTCACGCTCCCTGCGGCTACGGGTTTGGCATTGGCCCGCGCCCGAACAACGTTAATATCAGCGGCTGCATTGGCCAAATCGCCTTTGCCGAGGTACGCTTCGGCGCGAAGCAGATAGGTTTCCGGCAACCGGATAAAGTATTGATCACTGTAGGTTGTACCGGCGGCTGACGCATTGAGGGTTTTCAAAACCGGGTCCACAAAGAGTTGAGCCGGGTGCTGCCCCGGTGTGGTCACCTTCGACTGGTAAGGATAAAAATTTCGGATGGTATCGTCCACTGTCCGGCGGAAGGTAGCCCTGAACTCGGACAGCTTTTTGCCGTACCAGGCCGAAGCCGGGTTATTGAACTTGACATCCCGGATGAAGTTGTATTCCGAGTTTCGCATATCGTTGGGGTCGTCCCGCCATATGCCGTAGTTCAGGTGGTTCGTTCCCCGCAATCGGCCAATGCCCCGGCCTCCCGTATTATCCGAAACGCCCAGCGGCAGGAATGGACTAACGCCCGACGGGTCTTTATACGGAAAACTATACGGCCTCGGCGCGTGGTCCCGTTCCAGCATTGGCCCCGCCAGCACCGATGTCCGAACGACCCCACCCAGCACATCGACTTCGTACTGAAACACCCATATGCCTTCGGTATTGCCCGCGCTCCGGTTCTGGTTGAACCGGCGAAACAGATCCCAATACACGTCGCCCGGTTCCTTGGCGAGCGAACCAAACCGTTGTTTCATCAGCGATAGGTTTGGGTTCTGGATCACGGCAGTCGCTGCTTTGATCGCATCGTCGTATCGCTTCAGGCACACGTACACCTCCGCCAGCAGGTGGTTGGCAGCCGGGGTCGAAACCTTACCGTCTTTCACCTGATTGATGTTCGGCAGATTAGCCACCGCAAATTCCAGATCGGCAGCGGCCTGTTGATAGACCTGCTCGCGGCTCGCACGGGTGTAGTCCGTTTTGGGCGAACTCACTTCCTTTAATTCGATGGGAACACCCCCGAATAAATGGGCCAGATTCCGGTAGGCCAGTCCTCTGAACAGCTTGGTCTCAGCTTCTACCGCCGTCTTTTGCGCGGGCGTAAGGCCAGAGGTAGCTACCCGGTTCAGGATAATGTTCGCACTGGAAATGAGTTTGTAATACTGTTGCCAGTGGTACCGGGGAATAACCGAAATAGGTGTTAAGGTAGCGGGGTAACTGCCAAACCGTTCGTTCAACTGCTGGGCACCGTTGTACCCGATGTCGGTACCATACACCAGGTCTAAAGGCCGAAACTCCCCCTCCGACAGGGTGGCACGGGTTTGGTCGTAGAGCGAATTGATCGCTGAGGTATAGTCGCCCACCGTGACGAACGCATTTTCGGGGCTGGCAAAATCCAGCGGAACTTCTTTTAAGATTTCCCCTTCATTACAACTAAAAACCAGCAAGGGCAGGAGAACAAGCAGTTTATGAATACGGAGCGTTGATTTCATGACGAGTTAATTTAGGCGTTAAAAACGAACATCCAGACCGAGCGAAATTCCGCGCATGACCGGAACTCCGGCAACGGCGAATCCCTGACCCGTTTCGGGGTCCCATCCCTGCCAGTTTGTCCACGTCATCAGGTTTTTCCCGCTTGCAAATACCTTAAAACCCTCCAAACCGATCCGTTTCGTAAACGCCGGATTCACGTTGTACTCCAGGGTGACGTCCTGCAACCGGATAAAACTCCGATCACCGTAGTAGTTGTATTCAATGGCGGAACTTTGGTCGAGTGTGCGGTAGCGGGCACCCGGATTGGAGGGGGTCCAATAATCCAGTTCTCGCCAGAAGTTATTCCGCCGGATGTTATCCCCGATGCCAATGCCAACGGGCATGTTCTCCCGGCGGTAGCCATTTTTGCCGCCCTGAATCGAATTCAGAAAGAAGCGGAGCGTGAAATTCCGATAGGTAAACTCGTTCAGTATTCCGAAACTGTACGCCGGTTCGGTCCGGCCCCGGATCACCCGGTCATTGGCATCGGTGAACCCGTCTTTGTTCTGGTCGATAATCCGATGCGTCCCCACGAAGAAACCCTTCGGGACCTCGTCGCCCAATTGGATGATGCCGCCCGATTCGTAGTCGAAAATGGCCCCAATCGGTTGCCCGATGAACAACCCGCTCGCCTGTAGGTCGTCTTCGATACCATCCTTATTGTTGTCTAAGCCAAGCAGCGAAACAATTCGGTTGCGGTTGGCCGACACGTTGAGATTGACGTTCCACTTCAGGTTCTTGTTCGCGATGGCTTTTCCGTTCACCACCAACTCAACACCCCGATTGGCAATGCGCCCAACGTTGGAGGTAATCAGATTGAAACCCGTTATTTCCGGGATATTGACATCAAAAATAAGATTGCTGGTGGTGGTCCGGTAGTAGTCGATGCTGCCCCCAATGCGGTTATTCAGCAAGGCGTAATCAATGCCGAAATTGAAGCCGGTAGTCGTTTCCCAGGTCAAATTGGGGTTCGCCAGCGTGGTGACCACCTGCCCAAACTCGGTAGCTCCACCCTCACCAAACACGTAGGCGGGGTACGTATTTAACCGGGCAAGCGACGAGTAGCGATTAACCAGATTCCCGTTGGTGCCGTAGGACCCTCTGATTTTTAAGAGGTTGACCCAGTTTACTTTCATGAAATTTTCCTGGCTCAACACCCAACCGAATCCGAGCGAGGGAAACAGGGCCGTTTTGTTGTTTTCGGCAAAACCGGAAAATCCGTCCCGGCGCAGAGTGGCGGTGAGCAGATACCGAAACTTAAAATCGTAGTTGATTCGCGCCGTCTGATAGAGGTAGTTTTCTTTCCAGGCCGACGACGTGATCCGCTGAATGGTGGCCAGACTCAGATCATTATAGCCCAAACGCAGACTATTGAAACCGGAACCCGTAGCATTGGTCCCCTCGTAGTTTAGTTGCCGACGACCCGCCACGAGGGTCAGGTCGATGGCATGGTTGTCGTTGAACGTCTTTTTGTAATTGACGATGTTATCGAGGGTCCAGTCGTAAGCGTTGGAAGTGTTCTTATAGGCCCCTCCGGTCGCCCCGTTTGAATAGGAATTGGCACTGAAATGGCGATCCCAGGAATAATTATGCCCGTAATTCAGACGGTAGGTAAGCCCCTTGACAAAGGGTACGTCGATAGCTGCGTAGAAATTACCGAACAGATTATTCCGCTTATCGAAGTCATCGGCGGCAGTAATCAGGAAGGGATTTTGGATGTTGATTCCCGTCGGATTCAGAATGTAATTACCCTGCGCGTCCGTTGGTTCCACTAAGGGTGACATGATCGTAATTCCGCCTAAATTGGGCGACACACCAGAGTAGTCCGAAAAAGAGCCAAACGTCTGAGCACCAATTCTGAACCATTTCAGAATCTTGTTCTCCACGTTGATCCGAGCCGTGATTCGCTTGAATTTATCATTCATGACGAATCCTTTTTGGTCCGTATAACCCGTTGACAGAAAGTAAGACCACTCCTGCCCCGATCCGGTTACGCTTAAATTGTGGGTATTGATGAAGCCGGGGCTGGTCGTATTTCCCCACCAGTCGTAGTTGGTTCCTTTCGCCAGCCCTTCCCGGATGGGCGGATCGACGATGGCATTTTGCGGGTTGTAGTTGGGATTCGGCTGGGTATAATTGGGGGCCAGAAAGGCGGTTCGCCATTCCTGATCGGCTATCTTAGCGATGTAGCCATCACGGTCGAGCAGCGTCAGTGAATTCGTGGGGTTTTGCGTCGTATAGGAGCCGGAATAATTAAATACCGGTTTCGACGTTTTCCTGCCTCCTTTGGTCGTAATCAGAATGACCCCGTTTGCGGCTTGTGCGCCATAAATGGCCATACTGCTTGGATCTTTCAGGACATCGACCGACTCAATGTCAGCCGGATTCAGATCATTCAAATTTCCCGTATAAATAATGCCATCGACTACCAGCAACACATTCTGATTACCATTGATGGTTGTTCGGCCACGGATCGAAATAGTCGGACTCTGACCAGCGGTTGTTACCTGTCCGATGTTGAGGCCGGGGACAGTACCCTGTAGCGATTGGGCAATGTTTACGTTGGGCGACTCGCGAAATGCCTCGATATTGGCCCGCACTACCGATCCGGTCAAATCACTTTTCTTTTGAGTGCCGTACCCCACCACGACCACTTCATCAAGGCTCTTGTTGTCCACTTTTAGGGTAATGTTCAGTGTTGTCAGATTGCCAACGGTCACCTCCTGCGCCAGATAGCCTACGAAACTGAATATCAGCACAGAAGCTGCGTCCGGCACATCGAGTTTGTAGCGGCCATCGGCATCGGTCGTGGTGCCGCGCATAGTGCCTTTAATGGAGACCGTCACGCCGGGAATAGCTTCGTTTTGCTCACCCGTAACTTTTCCCGTGACGGAGACTTGAGCAAGAGCAATACCTGAAAAGAAAAGCAGCAAACACATTGTTTGCAGACACCGTACATAGTGAAACATAGCAGGATAGATTAACTGAACTGGTTGAACTGTACGAGTGGATTAGTACAAATGGCAGACTATAGTGCAAAAAATTATACTATAAAGTCAATTTGAAGGACAAATTTGACGGAATGCCGGGGTTCAGGCAATGGAGAGAATATTGAAAATGATGGACAATCTGACGGGCCTACTTCATCTTCAGCAGCTCACTCCCCGCCAGTAGATACGCACCCGTGCCGAAATTCTGCCAACTGTCTTTGTCGGCGGGTTTGGGGTCGAAACCGATATTCTGCACCCAGCCAATTTTACCGCTTTCCTGTTGGCAGGTCATCAACGCATCCCAGGCTTTCAGCACGGCGGGCTGGTAGGTAGCCTTGTCTAACAGGCCGTTGTTGATGCCCCACGCCAGACCAAACGTAAAGAATCCGCTGCCGCTCACCTCGCCATGCGGGAACGCTTCGGGAGCCAGCAAACTGGTGCGCCAAAGGCCATCGGCGGGTTGCAGATCTTTGATCCGGGCGGCCATGTCTTTGAACAGTTTCTCGTAGAACGGGCGGTTCTTGTAGGTCTTCGGCATATCTTCCAGCAGCAGAGCCAGCCCGCCCAGCACCCAGCCATTACCCCGCGACCAAAAGATATGCTTGCCGTTGGCTTCTTTCCGGTCGGTATCGCTGCCCGTCCACAGAAACCGGACATCGCGGGCAAACAGTTTATCGTCTTTATTGTAGAGCAGGTCGTAGGTTTGGGTGTAGTATTTGTGCATCTGATCGAGGTAAGCAGGGGCTTTCTTCTGCTTGGCGTACACCGTCAGTACGGGCGGGGCCATGAAAAGCGCGTCGCACCACCACCACAAAATGCGCTGATCTTTGTCGGGAATGCCCACGCGCCATTCGTGGGGTTTGTAGAGGTGTTGGGCGATGATGCTATCGGTGGGAGTCATGTTCGTTTTCTCGCCGAAACCGTTGAGGTACAGGTACGAATAGCAGATCGCCATGTCGTCGGCATGATAGAAACGCTCGTAGGGTTGCCAATTGTTGCGGGTGGCCATGCCGGTCAGCGCATCCAGGAAAGCTTTGTTGCGGGTCGATTTGTGCGCCCGAACCACCCCCGTGTAATAAGCACCGTTGGTCCAGTCGGTGGGGGCTTTGGCGAAAATGGGGTTCTCTTCCTGCCAGGCCAACGCCCGCAGCATCGACTGCTCAATTGTTTTTTTATCGGGTACGTGCCCCGGTTTCCACGACGACAGACAAAGTAGCAGAACAGCAAAAAGCGGCAGTATTAGTCTGGTTTTCATGCGGTTAATGGGATAACTTGGTTGTGTGTTAGTTCGATTTAGTGAAAATCTTTCGCTTCCCCGACTCTACTGTAACCTCAACAGTATCGGCAGCTTTGACGGCTGGCCCATTGGTTTCCATTTGCACGTAGGCGGCTATGGGCTTGCCACTAACGGAGGTCAGGACCAGTTTGCCGAATGACCCTAATTGCCCTTGCCCCAGATAAATGGAGTGCAGTTTGTTCGCGTCGGTCAGGGTAATAACGGCGTATCGACCCTTTACGCGGATGCCGAGTTTGGAGTCGGAAAATTCGGCATCGTCCGAGTCCTGCATAATTACGTATTGCGTGATTGGCCCGTTCGGGGTTTTGCTCTTTATAGTCAATCCCTTGAATGCGTCACCCTGCCGGATAGCCACAACGGACTGAATGCTGCCACTGCTGTTTGTATCAGTCGGTTCGTAAACTACCGCGAAGGGGTGCGTCCAGGCTTCGCCCGTTTGCCGAATCACGAGCGTCGGCGTGGGGCGATTCGCGTAGGCTTGCGGGCCTTCCGTGGTGGGCGGGGCCATCACGCTCGTGTATTCGCGGTTGGCATCGCCGGGGATAAATACATTCATTTGCACCGGCTGTGGGCGGATGGCGTTAGCTTTGAAACTGACCCGCACCTCGTTTGCATACGGCCCCGACGTGTTGACCACCTTGAAAAAATGCCAGCCCGGATGCCGCGCTTTCCGGTTGTTTTGCCACTCTTTCTGCCCCGAAGCCGCGTATCGCTCCGGGTCAGGGCGAAGTTGAAAAGCCGGAGTCGGCGCGGTGAACAGAAGCGTGTCGCCAATGTTGTGATACACGTAGTCGTGGTATTGCGTGGGCAGGGCCGATTTCGAGCGGAACAGGTCCACGTAGTAGCCGGTTGTGGGCGAGGTGCGGACGAGGGCCAACGTGCGTTCCTGCGTGGCCTCGGCTCCGTCGCCCCGGTCGTCGAGGAAGCGCGAAACCGAAAACGAATGGTTGGCCGACACGCCCGACTGCCGATAGGTTGGCTCAACGGCCACCGGCTCAACCCGGTTCGTGCCGAGGTTGGCCCAGCCCCCGCTTCCCTCCGACGAGCCGTTGACAATCACCGTGTTATGGCCCGCGAAAAGCCGGTAGTAGTTCTCGTGTATGTCGGTCGTGTAGGCACTGCGCCCCGACTTCGACCCCATCACAACGCCCTTGCCGTAAAGTTCCATGTTCATGCCCGATGCGTGACCATGCACAAACGATGCCCCGCCCACAAAGCCCATCAGGTCGTCGGAAGGGTTGTTGGTGGGGCTGAAATTGCGCTGAATCTGAATCCCGGCAAAGGGTAATTCGTCGGTGATGGGCAACGGGTATGCCTTCGTTTCACCGTCGATGGTTGGGCTAAACCACAGCAATTCAACGGGTTCGTTATAGACCTCCGCGCCATAGTTGCGGTTGCCCACTTCGGGCCGGTTGTATTGTTTGGTGTTAATACCGCTATTAATCAAAGCCCCAAATTCGCGTTTTAGGATCGCTGAGTTTTCTAACTGCCCCAGGCTGTAGGCTATTTCGAACGCTTTATAGTCAAGGTGAAACGTCCGGTGCCCATCGCCGAACACCACCATGTCGCGCTTGTTGGGGTACGTCAGGTAGTAGGTGGTGGTTAGTGCCAGCGGAACCTGCGGATATTGCTGACCGAGGTGCAGCGACGGGTCGAAGCGAGTCAGGAGCGTCATCAGGTAGGTGGTCAGGCCCGCGACAGAACCGGAGTAATTGGTGCTTTCGGGCCAGTTGCCGCCGTTTTTCTGGTAGAACTGACCGACTTTTTGAAGCGCGTCCTGATGGGGCGTGTTTTTGGTGAGGTAATACGGTAGAAAGTTGGCGCGTTCGGCGGGATCGTTGAGAGCCAGCGTGTTGCCCACCAGACTCGGCGATTCCAGAATTGGCCAGTTGCAGTCGATAATGCCCTGTTCCAGAGCCAGGTTGATGTATGTTCGGAAAACTTTTTCGGCATTTTGCTCTGAGAAATCTACTTTCTTTCCCTGACCCACATCGAACACCTGACCTTTTTTTGACAGAAACGGATAAACGAAATCGTAGAGGATCGGGATGGATGCCCCAATCTCGCGGGATTCCCGCAAATGATCGGTGGGGTACAATAGTCCACCGCCGTTATGGCCTTCTTTGTTCGGTTGCAGTTGCACTAATCCCTCGATAACGGTATGCAACACATCGGCCCCCAGTTGCGCGTAGCGGTCGTCGTTGGTCAGGAAGTACAAAATGCCGCAGTCGATGCCCGTTTGCAGGTAGTGCATCAGTTCTCTGCGCGATTCCCGATGGTCACTAACCACGGTCATGTTTACGAAAGGGGGTATTTTTCCGGCGGTCTGTTTCGACCAGTCGAGCGGCATTTTGCCCAGGTACGTTTTTGCGTCGGCCTGATGCCTTGCAACATCCACTTCCGCCCTTGCTTTAAAGGCTTCGTAGTACGTTTTTGCCCAGGGTGTCGTCGCGATCTTTTGCAGGATAGCCGCTTTATCCGCCTGTTTTACCCAAATCATCGGCCTCACAACCTCCTGAGCCAGTACGACCGATTGGCAATATAAAATACTGACTAATAAACAGTTGAATAAATTTTTCATAACTAAACTTAATTTATTCGCGCCACGAGCGGGCTTGCCAACGCTTCTTTGAATGCCTGCAAGTAGGCGAACCATGCGGGCGCATCGGTGATGACCCCGGCTTTGTTCCAGCAGGCCCCGGTGTAATATACGAACGGCTCGTTTTGCACCGAAGTCGATTGCGCCAGGAGTTGCTCACTCGTGATTTTCATGCCCGTGACGGGTGTAAGCAGTACCGTACCCACGCCCGTGATGCCGTCCGGCCCGTGTTGCGGTTCCCAGTAGGCAATGACCCCGCGCTGTTCGTCGAGCAGCATCTGTCCCGGCTCCGGTCGTTTAATAATCCCGACCGCAACCGGCAGGTTGGTAGACCCAGTGTAGCGGTAAGTAGCCTCAACCCGGTTCATCTGCGTACCGGCATCCAGCGTGATTTTCTTGGCGGCTGTCACCTTCAGGCCGTTTACGTCCCACTCGTCATACTCCAGCACAAACGTGGTTCGGATGGGGCCGTTGTCGAGCACCTTCCAGCGGTGGTAGTTTTTGGAGTAATAAACCGAATCGTCCACGTAGGGCATCACATTGCCCGCGCCGAGGGTTTGGCCCACATGGTAATAGTCGAGGCCGTCGCCAATGTCTTCGTGGTATTTGCCGCGCTTATATCGGTCGTCAATAACGAGTTTGTCGGTACGTTTTACCCACACGTCCAGCCCGTAGGCATCGCCTTTGGTGCCTTCGAGAGCCTTGCCGTAGGTGCGGAATGCCACTTTGTCGTTCTCCCACGCAAAATCGTCGAGCCGTTCGGGAACGTATCGGGCGAAGGTTTTGGCCGTAACGGGAGCCGGTTTGCCTTTCTGGATAGTCACCCGAACGCTGCTCTTTCCCGGAACCGACACCTGCATTAACAGGTTCTGCACCGACGCTTCACCCACCCGTTCCAACTGATAGGGAATCTCTGCCTTCGTCCGGCTGTCGATCAACCTGAAATTGGCCGAATCGAGTGCCGGGTAACGGGCTTTGAGAGCTTTCCACGAAACACCGACAACGGCTTCTTTTCGGGCAACGTTGGCCTCGTTCTGAACGGTGATCGTACCCTGACCCAAAACCGGAAAGGCTAAAGCAAAGAGCAGCAGAAGGATGAAATAGGGGTGTTTGTGCATGGTTGTAATGGCGCAAATTATGGCTTTGTCTTTCGTTTGTCTTCCCAAAAATCGGCTCCCCGGTTCTTTCGCATCAGGTCAGATAGCTCGGTAACCACCCCAGCCTGTTCGGGTTGCTCAGCCAAATTTTTTAGCTCCGACGGGTCCGTTTTGTGGTCGAACAACATGCGGGCGGTGCGGTTGTCTTTATCGTCGGTCCATTCGGTGTAGAAATACTGATCCTTGATGACGGTCAGCGCATCACCCCACCGCGAGATGGCAAACGTCTTGGTTCGTTTCCGGTTTTCGATCAACGGCACTACACTCTCGCCCACCGCCGTATTGGGTTTGGGCAAGTGGGTTAACTCCGCCAAGGTTGGGAAAATATCGATAAACTCCACGATGTCGTTGATGCGCTGCCCCGATGTTTTTTGCGGGATTTTGATCAGCAACGGCGTTCTCAGCGACGACGAAAAGTTGCAGTGTTTATTCCACAACTGATGGTCGCCGAGATTCCAGCCGTGATCACCGATCAGTACTACAATCGTGTTTTTGTCTAACTCCAACCGGGCAAGCTCGTCCATGATGATACCCAACTGAGCATCCACATAACTCACGCTGGCGTAGTAGCCATGTATCAATTTTCTGGCTAAGTCTTTAGAAACAAGCCCTTTGTCGGGCACGCTGTAGTAATTCCGTAGCTCACCCGAATTATGAAACGCCACTTTCGGGGTGCTGGCCGGTTGGCTGTAATTGGCAGGTAGTTGAATTTTGGTACTGTCGTACAAATTCCAGTATTTTTTGGGCGCATTAAACGGCAAATGGGGCTTGTGAAAACCAACCGTTAGGAAAAAAGGCTTCGCGCTTTTCTTGAACTTCTGCAAATCCTGCTTGATTTTCAACGCCATTTTGCCATCCCGGTAATCAGTATCGTTGATGGCTACGTCTTCGTAAGGATAACCCCGATTGTTGTCTTTTCGGGCGGGTTCGTTTTTCACCAGCTCAACATTGACCGGGTTGATATAGTCTAATTCGTCGTTGCCTTTGGCTTGCCAGATTTCGTCCCAAGCATCTCGCTCGTCTTTCTTTTGATGAAAAATTTTGCCATTCGAGATAGTTGCGTAGCCGTTTTCGTGATAAATGCGGGGTATGGATTTTGCCTCCGGGTATTGCTCGTTCAGGAAATCGGCAAATCCAGCAAAACGGTAACGAGCCGGTCTCGCCCCCGATAGTAGGCTCGCCCGTGAGGCCCCACAAACGGGTATGTTGCAGTAGGCCCGCTCAAAAATGGCACTTCCTGCGGCCAACTTGTCGATATTGGGCGATTTGATATGCGTGGCCCCAAAACTGCCCAACTCAGGCCGCAAATCGTCGGCGACAATGAACAGGACGTTCATTTTGTCTGGCGCGTGGGGTTGTTTTTTGAAGCCTACAAGCAAACCGAGCATCAAAACAAGGGAAAGTGGTACGGCTATTTGCATGGGATAGAATGGTTCATTAGTTAGTAAGTATTGACAATCAACTCGATCCGATTTATTCCGGGCGACAGCCTGATCGTGTCGAACATGGTGTTGACCTTGCCGCCGTTGAGCAAAACAGTGTCTTCGGGGGAGTACGTCAGAGTCAACTCTGCCGATACGTTGGCGGGCAACTCGATCTGATATACCTGCTCTGTTTTGCTTTTGCGCTGATACGAGGCCCGAACTGTTCCTTTGATCGTAGGTAGGTCTATCTGGCTTTTGGTCAGTTTGCCCAACTGAGGCCGGATGGTCAGAATAGAGTTTCCCGGCGTTTGGGGCTGAATTCCCCACAACTGCTGATCCGCTGGGCTGGGTTTATTTGGGGGGTCCGAAACTGCCGAGATTCCCGGTTCCCCCACCCGAAACGATTGTCCTGCCGAATAGTCGCTCGTTCGGTTGTCGGTGTCCCAAATTCTGACTTTCCAGAAATACGGCACCCCGGTTTTCAACGCCAGTCCCCCATACGGCACCCCCGTCGATTGGCGGCTGCGAACCTGCCGGCTATCCCACACATCGCCCACGTTGTTGTCGAGCATGTCTTTCGACGAAGCCACCAAAAGCTGATACCCCAATTGGAAAACGGCTTCGGTTGGGACAACCCACGAAAAGTTAGGAGTACTGTCAGCTATCAAACCCGTCGGCACGCCCGAATACGGGTCTTTGTAGCGGGCAATAAGTTGATCCGTTTTCTGCCGGAGTTTGTTCAGCACGGACCGGTAGGCTTCTTGTTTGGCAAGGTTGGTGGCTTCGGTCGGGTCGTTTTTAAGGTGGTAAAGTTCTTCGAGCGATTTATCGTTTACGTATCGGAAATACTTCCAGTCGTTTGTTCTTACACCCTCGCTCGGCGGAATGGATTCAAACGCCCAGAGGTGCTCAATCAGCACCGTGTCGCAAAGCCCCACCCGACGATTCGATTGGAGTGTTGTTGTTAAGGGTCGCAGGATTTTTCCCTGATAAATAGTTGGTTGCTTCACGCCTGCCAGGTCGAGGATGGTCGAGGGAATGTCGATGTTTCGGGCGATGGCTTCCACGTCCTGATGTTGGGCCACCCGTGGGTCATAGACAATCAGCGGCACCCGAATCGAGGCATCGTACATGAGCCACTTGTCGGCCAACTGCCGTTCGCCGAGGAAATAACCGTTGTCGCCCATCACGATAATGACGGTGTTCTTGTCCAACCCCCTTTGTTTGAGCTGCGCCCGGATGCGGGCCACTTCGAGGTCTACGCCCGCAATCATCCGGTAGTAGCCCTTCACCATGCGCTGGTATTTTTCGGGCGTATCGAATCGCCATGTCCACCGCAACCGACTGAACCCGGCTTTCACGGCATCGGGTTGGCGGTTAAAATCGGTATCGGCACTCAGGGGCGGGGGTGGAATGGTCTCGTTTTCCAGCCAAGCCGCTGTCTGTTCGTCCCAAAAATACTGGTCGGGGGCTGAGTCGTGGGCGTGGGGTGCCGAGAAACTGAGCGACAGGCAGAACGGCTGCTTAGTGGGGGCATTCTGGATAAAATCAACCGCTTTCTGGCCGGTGTAGCGGGTCAGGTGAACGGTGTCTTTGCCAATCGTTTTGTAGAAATAGCTACGCCGATCCGTGAATTTTCCGTTCCGGTCGTAATCCTCCACAACGTCGAACAGTTTGTCTGTAGCGTCGTACTTAACGCCGAGCTTCCCGTAGAAACCCGTGTAATAACCAGCCTCTTTCAGGAGTTTGGGGTAAGCCGTTTCCATGTATTCCGACCGGATAGTACCCGACTGAAAGGTGTACTTGTGGGTCCGCTCGTGCATCCCGCTTAGGATGGTGGCCCGGCTTGCGGTGCAAATGGGCGTGGTGACAACGGCGTTTTTGAAGTACGTCCCCGTCCGCGCGAGTTTGTCCATTTCGGGCGTGTGCGCGAACCGATTCCCCGCATACCCCAGCGCATCCGATCGATGATCGTCGGTCAGGATGAAAATGATGTTGGGCCGGGCCGCTGATTGCCCGTTTGCAACCAGGGTGGACAAACAAACCAGGAGCAGCGTAAACCAAACATTCATCCGAAAATCTTAAAAAGCGACGTTGCGCGTGTAATCGTTAAGCACGTGGGCGATTCCGTTGGCGTAGCGCAGGTTGTGCGTTCGCACGACAGTACCCCGGCGGGCCGTACTTAACGGAAAAACGGTGGCCGGGTTCACCGAAATATCGTAGCGGTCGGCCCGGCGAAGCAGTATCTTCCCATTGTCACCTTCATTCATGGTCTGGAAAAAATAATCGGCCCCAAACACGAACAAGGGGTCGATCTGCGTGATATACTCCTTGTCG
Source organism: Flavobacterium sp. SUN052 (assembly GCF_028867935.1). GTDB lineage: Bacteria > Bacteroidota > Bacteroidia > Flavobacteriales > Flavobacteriaceae > Flavobacterium. The sequence continues at coordinate 53,556 of NZ_JAPQNS010000014.1, read as the reverse complement.
ATGATGTGGTATTTCAGCAGATTCGTCAGCCGGGTTTTATCGGCGGCCCGAACCGGCCCTGTTACCTTGCCCGTCAGCGTTTGCAGAATCTTGTTGGCATCATCGAAGGCGTTGTTGTTCAGCAACAGAAACGTTCGCCGGTCGGTCTTCCGATTGAACTCGTCCACCAGACCCGTGTATTCGATGGCTTCGATCAGGAAATCAAACTTGTATTGATCGACCGTTGTGAGGCTGCTGGGTGATTTCTGGGTTTGTAGCCACTCCCAAACGGTTTGATTCTCGAAGGTGGCGAAGGTTTTTACTTCAGGTACAAACTCAAAGGGCTTCTGCACCTCCAGATCGCAACCAATCAGGGGAAGAAACAACACGAGAACGAAGAAGTATTTCAGATGCGAAAACATATGGAATGGGGAGTATCGGGTTTGTTCTTAAGTTTATCGGCGGGGGGTAAAATTTTAATAGCCCTCAGTTTGTGTCAGGAGCGGGTTGTCGAATAGGTGCCGGTCGAAAATGGGGAACAGCAGTTTTTGCTCGGTTTGCCCGTTAATTGGCCCCATCACCTGCACGGCCTTACCCGTTCGGCGGAGGTCCCACCAGCGAACACCCTCCCCAATGAATTCTAACTGCCGTTCATCGAGAATGAAGTTTTCAAGTTGCTCTTTCGTTGTAAAATCGGTTGCCCGCACAGTGGGTAGTTGACGCGCCGTGCGAATCTGATTCATCAGCGCAACGGCGGCATCCTTATTGCCCAACTGATTCTCGGCCTCGGCCAGCATAGTCAGCGTGTTGGCGTACCGATAGACGATAATGTCGGTATCGTCGAAGCTCACATTGACCTGAAACTTGTTATATTTGGCCAGTCGGGCCAGCCCCTGAGCGGCTGTAGCTTCCCGACTCTCAAAATACCGCCAGTCGCCGAAGAACGTTTTTCCGGCTGCATCTTTGGTTCGGGGCGGAAAGGTGGGGTAGAGTTTGTACCACGAAACCGAATCAATCGGGAACTTGGCAATCCAGTTTCGCTCCAGGGCCGGGCTGATAAAGTAGTTGGGAATACCGGCGAAAAACACCGCGTAAATACCGCTGCGGTCGCTGTCTTCGGTCTGACTATAGCGAATGTTGAAAATAAATTCGGGGCTTGTCTGAAATTTGCCACCCTGCCCCGGATCGTTCAAAAACTGTTTCCACCAGGTATCGCGGGTCGTTACGAGCGAAAACGTGCCGAGTCTGGTGATATTCGTGAGGGCGACTTTGGCTTTCGCAAAATCCTTCAAAAACATATACACCTCGGCCTGCAACGACCAGATGCCCGCTTTGGAGAACCGATAGGTATTCGTGTTTTGGGTCAGTAACGTCTCCGCATTGAGCATATCCGGGATAATGACCTGATTCATAATCTCGGCGGCTTTCGTTTTAGACTTTTTGATTTCCTGATCCAGTCCCGTTACGGGTTCGGTGTATAGCGGCACGTCGCCCCAAACCCGAATCGCGTGAAAATAAGCGTAAGCCCGCACGGCATGGGCCTCGCCAAGCAGTTGCCGGTCGTAGCCCGAAATGTTGGGAATATTGGCGATGGCGATGTTGGCTCTCGCGATAATCAGGTAAAAGTTATTCCAGCGCAACGATCCGGCATTGGAGGGGGTCAGGCTATTATTGAGCAATTCGAGAGCCTCGGCCGAAGCAGCACCCGCCCGCACAAAGTTGTCGGCCCGGAACTCACCCCAACTGTAATACTTCGAATTGTAGGTTTTCTGCATGGCATCATACATGGCCGTAACCCCCGACGTAGCATCAGCATTGGTGCGCCAGAATTGTTCTTCCGACAATTGGCTGTACGGCTGCTGATCGAGGATACCCTCGCACGAACTAACAAGCAAGGTGGTCAGCATCAGGCCAATGAGTGTATAGATTGTCTTCATCTGAGATGGGTGTCGTTAAAATCCTGCTTTTATCCCGATAATAAAATCCCGCTTGTTCGGATACCGCAGATCGTCCTGACCCGGTTGCAGCACGTTGCCACGCGCACCGAGTTCAGGGTTGTAGCCGGGGTAGTTGGTGAACGTGACGAGGTTGTTGACCGAAAAATTAACCGACGCATTTTTCAGCCAGGGCGTTTTTTTGAGCAGCGTTGCCGGCAGCCGGTACGAAAACCGAATATTCCTAAACTTGATGTACTCACCTTTGCTGATGTACTGCGAGTTTGGTCCCAGCCGGTTTTGGGTGCGGCCCCGGTCGAGGCTGGCAAACTCGGTCAGGTCGCCTGTCTTTACCCATGCTTTTTCGATTCGTTCGGGCGAGGGCGTTTCACCCGCCGAGTTCAGGTCGTTGCGCTGCTGATCGTAGTTGCGGAAAATCTGGTTGCCAAACGTGTAATCGAACAGAAACGACAGCGAGGCCGCTCCGTACTTGAATTCGTTGAAAAACCCGCCAAAATATTTTGGTAGTCCGTTGCCGATCACCTGCCGGTCGAGGCCATCAATCGAGAAATTGTTGTCGAGATCCTGCCAGTAAATATCGCCCCCCCGCAGCACGGTCGCGCCGATTTTCTGACGGTTAACAGTGCCGGTATAGTCGGCCCCGTTTAGCTGGTATTTCACGAACGCCCCGTTCTCAAAAATGGGAGTCAACTGTTTGCCACCCGCATCGAAAGCATTGTGCTGATCGGTCGGGAACACGCCGAGGTTGCGATACCCGTAGAAATTCCCAATCGACGCACCCTGCTGAACAAAGAAGTTGCCCGACGTAAAGCCGTCTTCGTCAGCCAGTTCAAGCACTTTATTTTTCTGGAAGGTGATGTTGAAACTGCTGAACCACTCGAATGAGCCTTTCCGGTAGGGCGTTCCGCTGAGGTTGATGTCGATCCCACTGTTGCCCACCGAGCCGATGTTCTGCCGCGATACCGAAAACCCCGTTTCTTCGGGAATCGGTACGTTGTAGAGCAGGTTCCGGGTGGTTTTCTGCCAGAAGTCAACCTCCACGTTTAACCGGGACTGAAACAGGGTAGCGTTCAGCCCGTAGTTGACCGACAGCGTACTCTCCCAGCCCAAGTTGGGGTTCGACAACTGAAAACTCGCTACGCCGTTGACCCCGTTGTAATAAAACCCCGGACGATACAGTAACAGCGATTCGTAGTTGCCCACGCGCTCGTTGCCGGTGGCCCCGAAACTCGCTTTCAGCAACAGATTGTTGACCTGCGGCATGCGCTTGAAAAATGGCTCGTTGCTCACCCGCCAGCCCACCGAACCCGACGGAAAAAGGCCATACCGCTTATTCGACCCAAACCGCGACGAACCATCCCGCCGAAGCGTCGCTTTGACCAAATACTTGCCGCCGTAGTCATACGAGACATCCCCGAAAAGGCCCGTCAGCGCGTGCCGAAACTTATCGGTGCGTGTGTTGCCGAGGTTAAACTCAGCGACGTTGTTGAAGGTGCGGATATTGTCGGAAACAAACGAAATCGCCACCAGATCAGAGGTTTCCTCTTCCCAGCGTTGGGTAGAATAACCCGCCAATGCCCCCAGCGAGTGTTTGCCAAACCGTTTTTTGAACCGGAAGTAATTTTCCTGAAGCAGGTCATAACTCAGGCCGTAGCCCTCGCTGCCCGTGGCAGGCCGACCCACCGTTTGCACCACGAGTGGGTCGAAATTGTTTTGCTTGTTCAGCCTGAAATTGATCCCCAGCGTGGTTTTGAACGTGAGCCAGGGGGCAAGCTCAAACTCAAGAAAGCTAAACGATTGAGCGCGGTAGTTCCGGTTGTCGCGGGTGGTAAACAGGGCTTCGGCCACCGGATTTTGCCGACCCGCAATCTCCGGGGTGTATGTTCCGTTGGGTTCAAGAATAGGGTAATAAGCAATCCGCTCGGCAATTTGCTGAAACACGCTGTTTTCGTTCAAACCCTTAGTCAGCTCATACGACAGGTTGAGGGCCGTGCCGCCGTTCATTCGCTTGTTGATTTCGAGGTCTAATTTCAATTTCGAACTCAGGCGGGTGTAGGAGCTGTTGAGCACAATACCGTTTTCGTTCAGGTAGCCCGTATTCCAGTAAAACCGGGTCCGGTTGGTGCCGCCACTCAGCGATACGTTAACCTGATCCCGTACGCCCGTGCGGGTTACTAAGCTACTCAGATCGTTGGAAATCTGGTACAACAGACTGGTCGAATCAGCTAATTGGGCCTCTGGCAACAACCCGGCCCGCACGTTCTCATAATAAAAACGCTGCCGGGTGTTGGCCACCGGGATGGCACTTGCCACCTGACTATAGACTCGCCCGTAGTCCACGTCGAGCTTGAAATCGTTGGTCTTTCCCGATTTGGTGGTAATGATGATCACGCCGTTGGCTGATTTTGACCCGTAGATGGCCGCCGAAGCCCCGTCTTTCAGCACTTCTATCGAGGCAATGTCGTTTGGGTTGAGGTTGTCAATGTCTTCCAACTGCTGCCCATCGACCACATACAGCGGATTCACCCCCGCCGAAAACGTTGACGTTCCCCGAATGCGAATATCAGACCCCGACCCCGGCCCGCCGTTCGAGGAGATTTGCACCCCGGCAATCCGCCCCTGCACCGCATCGAAGGCGTTGACGGGGGTTGTCTGCTCAATGTCTTTTTCCTTGATGGAACTGATCGAACCCAGAATGTCCTTGCGGTTCGTAGTTGAATAACCCGTCACCACAACCTCATCGAGAGCCTGATTATCAGGCGACAGGGCCACGTTGATGGTGGAGTTATTGGCAACGAGTATTTCTTTTTTGGTAAACCCCACAAACGAAAACACCAAAATTGCCTTCTCATTCGGCACCGAGATCTGGTAGTTGCCTTTGGCATCGGTCACGGTTCCGTTGAGGGTTCCCTTCACCAGTACCGACACGCCTACCAACGCGGCCCCCTCCGAATCGGTAACGGCTCCTTTTATCGTTTTTGCCAATGCTACCTGACCCTCCATTGCGGGCAGATCTGTAACACCGACGTCTTTTCTGAACAGGAGAATCTGCCGGTTCGCTGTCGATTCATACGTAATTTTCAGCGGTCTAAATATCTGATCGAGTACCTGCCGTAGCTGCTCGTTTGTAGCTTTGAAGTTAATCTTCTGGCCTACAATTAGCTGTTTCGGATTAAAAACGAAACGAACGCGCGATGCTTTTTCGAGCTTGCTGAGGGAAGACCGCAGATCTTCGTTAACGAGTTCGATGCTAATGGTTTGGTCAAGAAGTTCCTGCCCGGCCGAGTCGTGTGCGTGAGCTATACCCGCAAATAAGGCAATGCAGAGGAACTGGGCGATAGTCCGTTTTGCAACCTGGTGAATGTACCCGACGAGTAGCTGTTTATCCATCTACGGTTAAAGGTTTTTTTATTGGTAGATGCCAGCACTGGAACTCGAATACTCCTTATTATTAAAGAAACTTTAAAAATAATCCAACCCTGAATCATCGCCCGTAAAAAAAGGCACCTGGCTAAATGCCTTATACATGAAGCCTGAAAATACGTTTAATTACATCCGTTACTGTGCATAACAACTTGGGCATCAACTATTTCATACGTAGAATCTGTAATCCGACAAATCAGGTTGAGTTTCTCAAACAGAGATTCTTCGGTCATGTTGGCCGTCAAGTGGCAGTTCTGGAGCGTTTTCTCGTCATAGTTAATCGAGATTCCGTAGGCAGCACTCAGTACACCTAACACATCTTTCAATGGCGTATCTTCAAAAATGAATGTCTCTTTGGCGGGTGCAGCCACTAATTCCGGTTCCGGCACAATGGACTTTACCAATCGTTCGTCTGTTCCGGCAATGGTTGCCTGCTGATTGGGAGTCAGCACCACACCCGCCAAATTAGGGTTGCCCACCTGTTTGCCTGAGTTCAGGTCTTTATGCAGATAGACAGATACCTTGCCCGAACGCACCTCTACACTTGACACCGACTGATTTTCGTAAGCATTTACCAAAAAACTCGTACCAAGCACCTGCGTAGAAAGTTGGCTACTATGCACCCAAAACGGTTTTTTGGGGTTGTGGGAAATCTCGAAAAAGGCTTTTCCCCGTAAAAAAACGATCCGCTTCGTTGTCTCAAACGGGTTTGGGTACTTGATGGTGCTGTTAGGGTAAAGCGTGATCACGCTGTTCTCCGACAATTGAATGCGGACGGGTTTATCAGTATCGTTAATGTTTTCGATGTATTTGCCGATGGCCGGTTGGCCGTTGGCGACAGTCGATTGGCCCGGTTTCAGAACGATCTGCCTGTATAGTACGCCACCAATGCCCAACACCAACAGGATAGAGGCCGCGATTCGTAACGCCGGACTGCGCCAGAAAAAGATCATTTTGGGTCGGTTTTCGTCCACCGTGTCGGCCACAAAATCGTCTATCTCCTCGTCGGAAATAGCTACGGGGGTCTCCTGTAAATTCAGTAAAATGGCTTTGGTAACATGAACCTTCCGGGCGTTTTCGGGTTTGGCAACCATCCAGTTCGTCCAGAACGCATCCCCCTCCGAATCGTTGTTCAGTACCCACTCCCGAAACTGCTCCTGTTGAAGCAAGTCCTGAATCGTATAGTCCGCCTGTTCCTTCGGCATCATGTGGAGCGTGATTTCTTAATAGATGGCACCCAAAATCAATCCATACCCTTCCAACTGGAAAAATTTGATAGGCTACGGAGAATACCAATAATCATTAACAGAATGATTAGGGTACTCCAGCGTGTTCGGATGAACTTAAACGCTAATTGTAACAGGTTGGAAACCGACTGCGGATTGATGCCCATTGTGTCGGCAATTTCCTCACGGCTCATATTTTGAAAGTACTGCAAATAGACCACTTCCCGTTGCCGACGGGGAAGTTCATTCAGCACGGCATCAACTTTGGCCTGAATCTGTTGCTCCTGCTCATCGTTAATTAGCATCCACTCAAACGGTTCTTCGGTTAGCGAGGGGTCGTTGGCAAAGTCCAGGTCAAATTCGCCCGCTTCGAACTTCTGCCGGGAGCTTTCCCGATACAACTTCCGCCGAACCGAACTGAGCAGATACGCCTTTATGCTATCGGGTACGTTGATGCGCTGCCGGCGTTTCCAGATTTCGATAAACACTTCCTGCACGCAATCCTTAACAAATTCCTCATCCCGCACAAACCGGAAGCCGTAGTTGACTAATTGCCGAAAATACACTTTGACAAGCTTAGAAAACGCAAGTTCGCTGTCGGCTTTCATCTGAAGCCATAGTTGTTGGTCAGTTTGCCCGGTATTGGATGAACGCGGCTTACTCACACGGTCTGGTCAGGCGGCTTGTACTGTTTTTGTCCCGAACGCTCGACGCAAACGCGCAGTAATCCGTCTTATTCATCATACTGCCCGCATCCACGAATAACCGGCGCAGTTTATCGAGTTCCGGGGCAAGGTCGCCTAATTGTTCGCGGGTCCAGTTAGCTTTGCCCTCGGCGTAGGGTTGCAGAAACTCGTAGGCTTTCTGAATACTGCCGCCTTTGGGGTTTTTGTAGTTCCACAAATCAACGTTGAGCAACTTCCCGAAATAGGACAGGTGCGTGAAGGCGTTGAGATTCATAATGCTGTATGACAGCGATTTGGTGCGGGACAGTTCTTCGGGTTGCGAACCATCGGCATCAAGCTGATGGTCGATGCGCTTTTTGGTTGTGGATTCGAGAACGGCTTTGGCCTCAGCATCCCGTTTCAGAAACAACAGGATAGCGACTACCTGCGCGTCGTACCAGGTGCCGTGATTGTTCATTGTGGCTTTCTCTTCTAAGGCCAGCTTACCCGTTTGCAACCAGTTGACGTACTCCGTGAGCCAGGACACCAATCCGGCATCCGTTTTCGGGTCGAGCGCGTTGCCCTGTCGGAGCATTTCGATGGTCGTGGTTAGGTCGATTACGCCCGTAAACTCAATGATGCCGAAGCCCCGGCCCGTACTCACTCCCGGCACGCCCTGACCAAAATTCAGGTTAGGATTCATTTTGGTTTCGGGGTTTATGAACCACGTTTGCAGCACTTCAACGGCCCGTTGGGCATATTTCCGGTCGTCCGAAAAGTACCAGGCCGTAGCCAATGTTTCGGCCCGTTTGAACATGGCATCTTTGGCGGGCTGATCGACATTATCACCCCGCGTGAGAGGGTTCACCTGCCCGTCTTTGCGAATCCAGGGCAGGCCATCGGCTTTGGCTGGGTCGGGCCACCAGTAGGGGGCAAGGCTCAAGTAGTCGTGTTTGTCGCCACTGGGCGGGGTCTGCGTTTTGGTTACCACCGACGTTAGTTTGCCCGTCAGCTGCTTGTCGGCAGCTTTCAGTGCGTCCTGATAATAAGGAGCATACGTGGCCTCTTTCTTTTTCAGACTGGCTTTTACGGCGGCAATCCTGCGCTCGTCAAGCACGGTGAAGTTTCTTGACGTTTCACTGCTGAGGACTGCGTCAATGGGCCTAACCGGGGCTGCGCTACCAACTGAAAAGAGGCAGGAAGCAACGGCGATAAAGGGAGTTAGGTATCGTTTCATCAGGTCGTTCAACAGAATGGTTTATCTATAGATGGCATCCTGTGGCTAAAGATACTTTCGCCCGCTTCCGGCTTTTCCAACTAATTCTTGATTTTATGCCAAAACCTACAAATACCGGGCGATTTCGGCAGCTACGTGCTGCGCCAGGGCTTCTGATCCCTGATCGGTGAAATGTACGTTGTTGGGCTTTTGCCATTGTGCCACCTGTGGCAACACAAAGGCGTACAAATCGTCCACGGCGATATTCTCTTGCTGCATGACTTCTTTGGCAACCTGATTGTATTTTTGGGGCATATCGGGTGTCCGCAGTGGTGCCCCGGAGTTCTCTGGAACGGGTGTGGTGGTAGCAAAGACCAGGGTAAACCCCGTTGCTTTCAGTTTCTGAACGATAGCTGTGAGGTTGGCCTTGTAGGTTGGCAGGTCGGCCAGCACAGGATCTTCGGGTTTGGCCGAGGCTGCTTTCGTGACCGGGTCAACGTGCTTCAGATCATGCAGACCAAAGTTGAAATAGATTACTTTATACGTCTTGTTGCCGAGCCATTTGTCCAATTTGGCGACTCCGCGCTCTGTAGGGCCACAGTTTTCGCCGGGGCGCGTGACGATGGCTTTCTCGGCCAGTAGTTTGGTAACAAACGGCGTGTAGCCAATCGAAATGGAGTCGCCAATAATAAGCACGTTGGGCAACTCACGCTCTTCCTGAAACCGCAAACCCAACGTTGGCACTGCCAGAATTGTACTTAGCGAAAGCTGAATAAAATTCCGGCGATTAAGGGACTGGTTCATGTGGTTTGACGAGTGATTTTGTTGTTTATTCGTTTGTTAATCAGACAATTGCTCGGTTTATTACTTGCCTTCTGCCTGGACATAGGCCGGGTTTTTGGTGGGCAGACGGGCATCCACCGACTTGCGCCAATCGGTCAGTTTCTGTTGCAGTTCGGCCACTTTCGCCGGATTCGATTTCGCCAGATTGGTCTGCTCGCCCAAGTCTGTTTTGAGGTTGAACAACTCCAGTCCCCGGCCTTCCTCGAACCATTCGATCAGCTTCCAGTCGCCATCGCGCACCGCCGACCCGGGAGAACCACCCTGATTGCCGTAGTGCGGATAATGCCAGTACACCGGGCCACGAGCCATTTTTTTGCCTTTCAGCGCGGGAACAAGGCTCACCCCGTCCTGATGTTGGCGGGGCTGTTGGGGTAGCCCCGCCATGTCGAGCAGGGTGGGGTAAAAGTCCGTGCTTGTGGCTACCTGATCGCTCACGAGACCCCGTTTACCACTCCCCGGCCAGTACATAATCATTGGCTCGCGAATACCCCCTTCATAGAGCCAGCCTTTGCCTCCCCGTAGCGGCAAATTCGACGTGGGATGACCCTCGGCAGTCGATAAACCGCCGTTGTCGGACATGAACACAACAATGGTTTCCTGCTCGATACCATTGTCCCGCAGGGCATTAAGCACTTTGCCCACTGCCGCGTCCATCGACTCGACCATCGCTCCATACACAGGCAAACATTGAGTTAACCGCACCTTTTGGTTGTCTTCTTTGCCCCACTTGTCTTCCAAACCCAGCCGTTTCTTTTTCTCGGTGTACTTATCGATCAACTCCTGGGGAGCCTGCAAGGGCGTATGCACCGAGTACATGGAGAAATAGGCAAAGAAGGGTTTTGATTTGTTCTCCCGAATAAACGAGACCGTTTCGTTGGCTAATCGGTCTGTCAGGTCTTCGCCCACGGGGCCGTCGGTCAGGCGGGGGTTGGCGTAGGGCGCAAAATAGCCTTTCCCTTTGGGCGATCCCGACGAATATCCGCCTTTGTTAATGTCAAACCCCTGTTTTTCAGGCCAATACGCTTCCGTTTCGCCGAGGTGCCACTTGCCCGCAATGAAGGTGCTGTAGCCGTTGGCTTTCAAGGCCTCTGCCAGCGTGGTTTCGCTCAGGGCCAGGTTTTCTTCGTAGGGAGCGGGCAGCAGGGGCTTGTTTTTGGTCCAGTGGCTGCCCACGGTGCCGGGCTGTGGCGCACCAAACCAGTCGGTGGCTTTCAGGCGGGCGGGGTATTTGCCGGTCATGATGCTGGCGCGGGTGGGTGAGCAAACCGGGCAGGCGGCATACCCATTGGTGAACATGACCCCCTTTTTGGCCAGCGCATCGACGTTGGGGGTTTCGTAGAACGGTGATTTGCCAAAAGCCCCGATGTCGGTCCAGCCCAGATCGTCGATTAAAATAAAGAGTATGTTTGGCTTTTGCTTTGCCTGTTTAACCTTCTGAGCCGGCCTGACAAAACCGGCGGTTAGGATCAAAGCAAAGGATAATAGGACAACCATTACCCGGCTGGCCTTATGGATTGTGGTTGGTTTGGTATTTGGTTGGCGCATGGTTCAAGAAGTAGCAATCACTATGAATAGCTAAATTAAGAGTTTTGTAGGGCGGGTAGAAAACCCGCCCTGAGATGACTTGCTGACGCATAGGGGCGGGTAGAAAACTGGTGCGCCAGTCCGACCGCCCTAAATAAAAGATCGGACAATTTAACGGGCCGGACAAACGCCCGGCCCATAAACATACTATACCAACCTATTAATACCCTTTAGTCTGCACAATGGCCCGGTTTGCGTCTTTTTCCTGCTGCGGAATCGGAAAGTGAACCTGGAAATCCTGCGCGGTTTTTCCGCGACTCTTGGCCGACGAAATCAGTTTCCCGTGCCGGATGAGATCCTGTCGGCGTTTGCCTTCCGAGAAAAACTCCCACCCCCGCTCATTTAGCAGGTGATCGCGCAGTTGCTCTTTCGATTTAAAATCAGTCAGTACCAATGCCGGAACGCCCGCCGGTTTCCGAACCTGGTTAATCAGATCGAGAGCGGCCTGCGTGGGACCATTCAGTTCGTTGAGGGCCTCGGCCCGCGACAACAGGATGTCAGCGTAGCGAACCAATGGTACGTCGTTGCCCGCCCAACGGTCGCGCGAGGCCGGGTCTTCGTTAAATTTAAGGCTCCGTATATCGTTGGCTCCGAGCTTGACCGTAGCCCCCGCCGTGTTTTTATACTCTGTGATGAAGGCCAGTCGGCGTTTGTCATCGGCAGCAAACGTGTTGTAGAACGCTGTGGGTGTCTTGAAATTAGCCGCGAATTTCTCTTTGGGTGGAAATTTGAAGGCGTAGCCGGGCGGGGCTGCGTGAGCCAGATACACGTTGCCCTGTCCCGCAATGGGAATGGCAGGCACCGTAAACAAATACTCTTTGTTACGCTCGTTCTCGACCAAGAATAGCGTGCCTGTGCGATCTGCAAATAACTCATACACACCGAGTTTAATAATTTGATCGGCTACGTCGGCGGTTTTCTGCCACTGCTTCGTGTTCAGCAAAAACTTACACAAAACCCCCAGTGCGGCCCCTTTGGTAGCCCGTCCATACTCGGCCTGCGTTAGCGGCAGGGCATCCGCTGAAGCCCGCAACTCGTCCTCGATAAACTTAAATAAATCGGCTTCGGCGGCACGGGGATTCTCTAAGGTTTCCTGCTTGCTGGAGACCACGAGTGGCACCGGACCCCACAGGTCATACAGCAGGGAATAGGCCGTCGCGCGGACGAAACGAGCCTCAGCCATGTACAATGCCCGGTTTGCGTCGGTCATGGTGGCTTGTGGTGCGTTGTCAATCACCACGTTGGCATCCCGGATGGCACTGAAAAACTGCGTCCAGATTCCATATAAGCGGGGTTCCGAGGTGGGCCAGTTGTAATCCATAAAAAACTTGGCTGATGCTTCCAGACCCCCTCCCTGTTCGGTGAGCAGGTCGGTGGTGAGTTCGGAGGCCAAATATTGGTAGTTGATGTCGGCTACTGCCGAGTGAACGGGTTTGTAGGTCGCGTTGAGGACCGCCCGGATGCCACTGTCATTATTGAGGAACGTGGTGGGCGTAAACAGCGAATAAACGTCCTCGTCGAGCGGTTTTTCGCAGGCTGTGGTAATGGTAACAAGCAGGGCCGTCAGGCCAATGGAAGCGATACAAAGTTTCATGGTTGGTGAGTGGTTAGAAGCTGACGTTGATACCGGCGGTGTAGGTGCGAGCTAATGGGTAGGCGTTGTAATCGACCACTACGTTGCTGTTACCGAACGAGCTTACGTCGGGGTTGTAGCCATCGTAAGGGGTGATTGTTAACAGGTTTTGCCCCGACACGTAGAAATCAATCTGCCGGATAATCTTGCTTTTTCCGAGGGGAACGCTGTAGCCAATGTTCAGGGTTTGCAACCGCAGGTACGACGCATCGACGATGCTCCGCGAGTTAGCCGGATCGCCCGCGTAGGCGTTGGGGTTCAGGCCCGACGGGTTGTTGTTAGTCGGGTTTTGCGAACTCCAGCGGTCGAGGTAGGGAGCCGCGAAACGGTTCCGGCGGAAGTTGATAGGCAGGTCGGAGTTGGCCCAGTTGGCATTGAAAATCTGCACCCCACTCACGCCCTGAATGTAAGCCGACAGCGTAAACCGCTTGTACGAAAACTCGTTGTTCAACCCCACGTTTAGTTTGGGAAACGCCGACCCCAGAATCGTGCGGTCGTCGGGAGTGATCCGCCCATCGGCGTTGGTGTCCTGAATCTTCAGCTCGCCCGGTTTGGCGGTGGGTTGGGCGGGCAAGGTTTCGCCCTGTTGCACAATGCCACTGACCACGTAACCGTAATAGGAATTAATCGGATAGCCCTCTTTGATAATCGTAAAATTGGGAATGAAGGTTACGCCCTCGGCCCCGGTGATGATCTGATTGATGCCGCCGAGCGACACAACCCGGTTTGTGGCCGCAAAGAAATTGGCCGTTGTGGTCCATTTGAGGGCCTTGACCAGATTGCGCGATGTCAGCGACACCTCGAAGCCAGTGTTGCGTACCTCACCAATGTTGCGGGTGATGCTGCCATAACCCGAACTCGTCGGCAGGGGAAACGCGAGCAGCAGGTCGTTGGTGTTTTTCACGAAATAATCGAACGAGCCGGACACGCGGCCCTTCAGCAGGGCAAAGTCAATCCCGGCGTTGAATTGGGCCGTTTGTTCCCATTTCAAGTCGGGGTTGGCAATGCGCGAAGCCGATACGCCCGGCACCTGTTTCTCGTTGAACACGGTGGGCGATCCGGTCGGAGTGAGCAGCACCAGCGAGTTGTAGTTGCCAATTTCCTGGTTGCCGGTCAGGCCGTAGCTAACCCGAAATTTGAGGTCATCCACCACCGATTGTGCTTTCATAAACGACTCATCGCTCATGCGCCAGGCAAAGGCGATGGATGGAAAATAGCCATATTTGGAGTTGGCCCCGAACCGTGACGAGCCATCGGCCCGTAACGAGGCCGTAAACAGATACTTGTCGTCGAGCCGGTAATTAACCCGCCCCAGGTACGACAGAAGCTGGTTTTGGGCGCGGTTAGAACCGGGAATGTTGATGGTCGCCCCCAAACCCACGTTGTTGGTCTCGGTAAAATCGGAGGGGAATCCTTGCGTGTTGATCGAGGCCGACCGCACCGTAAACTTCTGGAACGTGTAGCCCGCTACGGCAGCGATAGCATGGCGGTTACCAAATGTCTTGTCGTAGCTGACGGTCCCCTCCAACAGTGAATTCCACCGCTCGCCCGACGTGATGCGTGCCTGACCACCCAACGCGGCTCCCACAATCGTGTTTTGAGTCAGGTAAAAATCGCTGCGTCCGGTTTGGGTATCGTGGGCCAGATTAAGCCGCGCCCGCAGGCCGGGAGCAAGGGTCAGTTCGCCAAAGATGTTCCCGAAGGTGCGGTTGGTCCGGGCTTCGTTCCGGCGTTCGTTGAGCAGGGCCACCGGGTTTTCGAGGTCATTATTGAACACGGTGTAACGGCCATTCTGATCGTAAACGGGCAGCGTGGGGTCGGCCTGCAACGCGCTGTTGATGGCCCCGGCTCCGAGGTTCTGGTCGTTGCCTTCGGGAATAAGCTGATCGTTAATCAGGCTGCTGGTGAGGTTGATGCCGAACTTGAATTTCTCGCTCACCGCCTGATCGAGATTCAGCCGGGCGATGTATTTCTGGATGCCAGAGTTACGGACAATCCCTTGCTGATTGAAATAGTTGAGCGAGGCAAAATAGCGCGTTTTTTCGCTGCCCCCGCTAAACGAAAGCTGATGATTCTGGATAGGGGCCTGCCGAAAAATAGCATCCTGCCAGTCGGTGCCGTTCCCGATCCGCTGAATATCTTCGGGTTTAAACTCTACAGGTTCGCCCCGGTCCCGGCGAATGTCGTTCAGCACCGTCATATATTCTGGCGCAGTCAGCACGTCCACTTTGCGGGATACCTGCTGAATCCCCACGTAGGTTCCGTACTCGACTTTCGTGCGGCCGGCGGTACCTTTTTTGGTGGTTATTATCACCACCCCGTTCGAGGCCCGCGAACCATAAATAGCTGAGGCCGAGGCATCTTTAAGCACTTCAATCGACTCAATATCGTTCGGATTGAGCATATTGAGCGGGTTCCGGGCGGTGGCCCCGGCTCCCACGCTACCATCGTCGATAGGCAATCCATCGACCACGAACAGCGGGTTGTTGCCCGCCGAGATCGAGTTGGCTCCCCGAATACGAATGCGAACACCCCCGCCTGGTTGCCCCGACGACTGCGTGACCTGCACCCCCGACACACGCCCCTGCAAGCCCTGCTGCACCGACGCAATGGGCAGTTTAGCCAGTTCCTGCCCTTTTACGGAGGCAATGGAACCCGTCAAATCCTGCCGTCGCTGCGTACCGTAACCCACCACCACAACCTCCTCCAGGCTGCGCGTGTCCGGCACTAACTTAATGCTGAACGTAGTTTGATTACCTACTACCGCTTCTTGACTGACGTAACCGACATAACTAAAAACTAATGTTTCGCTGGGAGTCGCGTTGAGCCGGAAAGCTCCATCAGCATCGGTTGTGGTGCCGCGTGTGGTGCCTTTAATGGAGACCGTCACGCCGGGAATGGCTTCGTTTTGATCCCCCGTGACTTTACCCGTGAGGGGGTTTTGCGCCAACGCGAACAGAGTAGAGAATAGCAGTAAACAGACCGTTTGCAGAAACCGTAAAGAATGGAGCATAACAGGATGATTGAATGGTTGACTCGAAAGGGGTCAGCACAAGGGTGGTAGAGCAATAGCGACGATATAGTACAAAAACTTATATTATAAAGTCAATTTACAGGGGCAAATTTGCGGGAATGTCCGGGTTCAATCAATGGATAGAAATTGGGAAATACTGGATAATTTTATTCGGTATTTGTTTGCAACAACCGCCCGCCATGTGCATACAAAAATACGCTGGCCGACAGTGTGGCGTGGTATGGCTTTGTGGGAAGCGTTTTTGTGCGGGTATAAAACTGTTCGATCTCGGCTACCCAATCGCGGGCGTTGGGCTGGTACATCAGTTGCTGCATCACCACGTTGGCCACGTTATCGTCGGGGGAGTTGAGGTGTTTGAGAAGCACGGTTTTGGCGGGAGCATCATCAAAATGACCGTTCAGAATGGAGGCCGCAATGATCTGATTAAGCGGGTAACTATCGGTCAACATAGACCTCAACCGGGCCTGATGTGGCAACAAAGCCGACTTGATTTGCGACCGGATGCCCATTAACGCCCAATACCGGACTATTGAGTTGTCGCTGTTCAACAAGTCGATCTGTTTTTTCAGCGTAGCCCCGTCCTGAAAGCCCGATAAGGAGGCTGCTTCGTAGATGACGCGAATTGGGTAGTTGGCATCTAGTTGCCGATACGTATAGGCGTTGGTGGTTTTTGACAACCGGGCAATTTCGTACTCGGGCAAAAACAGCACGTCACGTTGACCAAGCACGTTGTTCCGAAGTTGGGTTCTACACTCGTTTAGTAGGGTCTCATAGCCTTTTTTCTGGGCCAGATTATCTATCTCCCAGGGGTCTTTTTCCAGATCATACAAAAACTCGGCGGGCCGGGGCAACAGCATTTGTTGCTGCACTTTGTTTAGTTTTTTGCCTTTGAAATCGGTTCGGATCTGTTGGGTGATCTCGCCCACGTCCATGTACTGAAAGTAGCGCAATTCGGGTATAAAGGGCATGAACACGCGGGTGTAGGCATAGTGGCCTTTGATAACGGTGCGGGTCAGGTCGTAACTCTCGTCGGAACGGTCGGAGGAGAGGAACAGGTACGGCGGTGCCGGTTTTCGGAGTTCCGGCGTTCCCGCCAGGCTACGTCCCTGCATATAAGACGGGATCGGTACCCCGGCTAATGCCAACACGGTAGGTGCCAAATCCGCAAAATCAATCAGTTCATCCGTAACGACCCCTCCAGTCGTAGCACCGCCAATCGGGACTGGTGACTGTTTCCAGGAGGAGAGGTGTTTATACTTTTCGGGGAACCAGACAATAAACGGAACCCGATGGCCCAGCCCCTTCCCATTAGTCTTGGCACCGGGCATTCCCTCGCCATGATCGGCAAACAGGAAAATGATGGTGTTCTCGCGCAATCCTTCCTTCTCTAACCGCGCCAGTAACTCTCCGAATTCCGCGTCGGTTTTAGTGATGGAGTTATAAATCCGTGCCGTGTGTTTACGCATTTCGGGGGAGTCGCGGTAGAAGGGCGGCAACAAAACATCTGCGTCTTTGGTCCGCTGCCCGTCGGCCAACTGGTCGAAAATCTGCTTTTTGTACTGGGGAAACGGGTCGGTCATTGTACGCGACTGATGACTGGAGTTGGAGTTGAAAACGGCAAAGAACGGTTGTCCATTTTTCCGATTCCACCAACCGGTCTGCGCCGAACTTTCGTCCCACGATTCCTCAATGATCATCTTGGCCGCTGAAGTGTTGTAGTCAGTTTTGGCGTTGTTGGAGGTGTAATAACCAACATCACGCAGGTATTTCGGGAAGCCCGTCATCTGGTCAGGAATGGGATAGCTGCTGCGGTGATGCCCCGTGCCGAGGGTGAAGGTTTTGCACCCCAGAATGAGCGCGTTTCGGCTTGGCGAACACACGCTGCCCGTCGAATACGCGGTTGTGAAGCGGATGCCCTCAGCCGCCAACTTGTCTATGACAGGCGTTTTAGCCACTTTATTGCCATAACAGCCAATGAATTCCGGCGACGTGTCTTCAAACGTGAGCCACAAAATGTTGGGCCGCTCCCTCGCACGGCGGTCCGTCGCACGGGGTGTGGTACTCCACCGGTCTTGTGGGTTCTGCGCTGACAAAATTAAGGCGTGAACGCTTAGAAGCAGTACATTCAGGAATCGTCTCATTTTTGTATTGTTTGGCCGTAGTTGGGGGATTGAAAACAATTACTCAGGTGCAGAGTCAAAAACGGATGGACTCAGTGGTTCTTGAACCAACTCATATCCCAGCTATCCACCCAGTTAATTGAAATTCGTTTGTCTTTCACCCGGAAGGGTAGCCATATGTAGCGGCTATTGATCGGGTCGCTCGGTTTCCAGTCGTCAAACAGGGCAATGTACTGGTTGTCGGCTCCCTGAATAGGCAGGATGAAGGTCGATTGGCCACCGAAGGTTTTGGTCGAATCCAGGCCGTTTGCCGGGTTTTTGCCATGACAGGGGTTTCCCTGACTAATCCAGGGGCCGTCAAGGCTCGAACTCGTGAAGTAGCGGGCCTGGTTGGGGTTCCAGCCCGACGAGCCGGAACCCAATAGATGGTAAACCCCGTCTTTTAGCAGAATAGCCGGGGCCTCCGTGTTTTTGGTGATGCCGGGGCAGACCACATACTCGGTAGCGGGTTGCAGGTAATCGGGGGACATTTTGGCCATGACCATCAGCCGGTCGGTTTTTCGGACGGCGAAGTGATACAGGTCGCCGCTGGCATCCTGATGTAGGGCAAAGTCGCCCGTGCCTGCGGTCGATGCCGCCAGAAACTTTCCGTGATACGCGAACGGGCCGGTTGGTTTCGATGCCATTGCCACACCCACATGACAGATTTTATAGCCATCCCCTTTCAGGTAGAGTTTGAAATAGGCTACATAGGTTTTGGTGCGGGGGTTATAAACCACTTTGGGCCGCTGAAAAATGCAGCCGTAAGCCATATCGCTGGTTGGATTTTCGCGATCTACCGGCAGCACTACCCCAAAATCAGTCCAGTTTAGGAGGTCTTTGGAGCGGTAACAGTGCATACCCCCATCCGCAGCCCCCTTCGACTCGGAACTGCCGGGATTTTTATGCTCCCCGTACCAGTAGTAAAATCCCTTTTCGTAGTAGATGCCCGCGCTGTGGGCATTGATGACATTACTGTTCGTGTCTTTCCACTCCTGACCGGGATAGAACGTAGTCAGCACAAACAAGGGCAGACACAGGACTGCGAGAATACTGGATAATTTCATGGAGTAATCAGGTTTACGTTGGTATAAGTATTTGTGAGATGTGCTTTGTCTCTATTGAAGAACAGATCACCCGTGTTCGGGTTGAACCCAGTTGCCAGCCTATTCAGATCAATCATTGTACTATGCCTAAAAAGAAAGAAGGTTTTGCGGGTCAGCGCAGTTGCGTGTTGCCCGGCGAATTAACGAAACAGATTGCCCGACACCCCCTCTGCGAAAACCTGTATATCACCGATATTGGCTATTACCCCAAAGCGGCTCTTCATGCCCGCGAACGGCGTAAGGGAAGCCCGCAACACATTCTGATCTACTGCGTTAAGGGGGCAGGATGGTATCAGGTTAACTACCAAAATTTCACCGTTAAGCCTAATCAGGTGTTTATTCTACCCGCCAACGTGGCCCACCGATACGGCACTGATCCCTCCAACCCCTGGACGATTTACTGGTTGCATTTTACGGGTTCACGGGCGCACTACTACCTCGAATTTCTGCAACAAAAGGCTGGTCCGGTACCCATCACGGTATCGCCCCAACCCGAACGCTTTCAGTTGTTCGACGACATCTTATCGCACCTCGAAATGTCCTATAACATGGACAATATCGTTTACGCCAACAGCAGCCTTGCTCGTTTTCTGGCTACGTTCAACAACGCGGTCTATAACCCAAATCCGGTAGATGCTCTTGACGAAGACCCTGTTAGCCGGACCATCACGTTCATGAAAGATAACCTGAGCCGGTCGCTTAACCTGGAAAATCTGGCCGAGATCGCGGGGATGTCGGCCTCGCATTATTCGGCCCTTTTTCGGAATAAAGTGCAGAGTGCGCCCATTAATTTCTTCACGTTTTTGAAGATTCAGGAAGCGTGTCGGCTCCTCGAAAATACGCAGCAACGCATTAAAGAAGTGGCCTACCAGATTGGCTATAACGATCCGTATCATTTCAGCCGGGTCTTTGCCAACGTCATGGGCGTGTCTCCCCGTGACTTTCGCAAACTCCGTAAGGTATAGGCGGTTAAGAACGTACCCGTCCGCGCTCTATTTGCCCTGCTTAATGCCTTCCAGCATTTTTTGCAGTTCGGCTACTTTGGCCGGGTTGGTTTCGGCTACGTTTGTTTGCTCGCTGAGATCGCGGTTTAGGTCATAGAGTTGCAGAGTTGGAGCGTACCCACTTTCCATGTTGGCGTTTTTGAGAATGCGGGCCCCGTTACTGGCTTCGATGTATTTCCAGTTGTCGCTCACGATGGATAAGGCACCGTTCAGAGCCTGTTCAATCACGAAAGGCCGGTTCGTCTGCTTTTTGCCGAGCAGTACATCGAGGGTATTGAAACTGTCGGTTGCTTCGTCAGATGCCATTTTCTGACCCGTGAGTGAGGCCAGCGAAGCCAGCAAATCCAATTGGCTAAACAGGGCTTTTGAGGTGGCGGGCTTAACGTACCCCGGCCAACGTACCAGCATGGGTACCCGCGTACCGCCTTCAAACGTACTGTATTTCCCGCCCCGAAACGGCCCCGCCGGGGTATGCCCGTTTAGCTGCGCCGTCGATTGGTCAACGTACCCCTCTTCGACCACCGGCCCGTTATCGCTCGATAGGATAACCAGGGTATTTTTGGTCAGGCCGAGCCGGTCGAGGGTTTTCAGGATTTCGCCCATGCACCAGTCCAATTGCAGGAGTGCATCGCCCCGCGCCCCAAGCCCGCTTTTGCCCACGAACCGGGAATTGGGCATCCGGGGCGCGTGAATGTCGTGCGTGGCGAAGTACAGGAAAAACGGGTTCGCCTTGTTCTGCTCCATGAAGCGGTTGGCTTTGCCGGTCAGTACGTCGGCCATCTCTTCGTCGACCCACCACGCCGACTTACCGCCACTCATGTACCCAATCCGGCTCACGCCATTGATAATGGTCTGATCGTGTTGCCCATCGGCGAATTTCTGTTTCAGCAATTCTGGGTTTTTCCTGCCGGTCGGCAAATTCCCGACGGGGTCTTTGTAGCTAACCTGAATGGGATCTTTGGAGTCCAGGCCCACAATTCGGTGGTTTTCGACGTACACGCAGGGTACGCGGTCGCCGGTGGCGGGTACGAGAAACGAGTACGTAAAGCCGATTTCGAGCGGCCCCGGTTTGATATCGGCGTTCCAGTTGGGTCCGCCTTCGGGTCCGAGACCCAGGTGCCATTTGCCGACAACGCCAGTGGCATAGCCCGCTTTTTTCAGCATACCCGGCAGCGTAACCTTGTCCGTAGGAATGAGTAAAGCCGCGTCGCCGGGGGCAATTCCGGTGCCGGTTTTGCGCCAGGCATACGTACCTGTCAGCATCGAAAAGCGCGAGGGTGTGCAGGTGGCCGAACTGGTATGGGCGTTCGTAAACCGCAACCCCTGAGCCGCCAGCCGATCCATGTTGGGCGTTTTGATTTTGGGACTGCCCGATTGGTAACAACTTAGGTCACCATAGCCTAGATCGTCGGCGTAAATCAGGACGATGTTTGGCTTCTGCTGTGGAAACCCGGCTGTTGAGACCAGCAACAGACTCCATAGCGCGTATTGGCAAATGGGAATACTCATAATTAGTGCGGGGCCTACTGCGGTTGTTTGTTCTGGATTTCCTGCAACTGCTGCTTCATCTGTAGTAGCCGCTCCGGGTATTGTTCGGCAACATTATTTTTTTCGCCCGCATCATTCGTCAGGTTGTACAGTTGCGGTTTGGTGTTGTTTCCCAATTCGGTACTGGTATTTTTTTCATAAGCCGGTCCTTTACTGGGTTCTATATATTTCCAGCGGGCCGCTGGTTCTCCGGGGCGGTTGGGCTGTACCAACGACCATGTACCGGCATGTTCAACAATAACAGAACGGCCAACCGGGTCGCGTCCCAGCAGGGCATTCAACTGATTTTCCGAGTCGAGGCCATCACTACGGTTGTAGGATTGGTTCAGCAGGGCAGCAAAATCAGCCAGAAAATCGACCTGACTGATTGGGGCATCAGACACGCCTTTCTTTACCTGCCCTGGCCAGCGAACCAGCAAGGGTACTCGTGTACCGCCTTCAAAGGCACTGTATTTGCCACCCCGCAGGATACCGGCGGGTTTATGTCCATTTAGCTTTTCAACGGCCTGATCCTGATAGCCATCGTCCACAACGGGGCCATTATCACTCGACAGCATTACCAGCGTATTATTGGTCAGGCCCAGGCGGTCGAGTGTTTTTAAAATTTCGCCCACTGTCCAGTCGAATTCAAGCAGGGCATCGCCACGCGGGCCTAATCCACTTTTGCCCACAAACCGGGAGTGCGGCATCCGGGGTACGTGAATATCATGGGTGGCCAGATACAGAAAGAAGGGTGATGCCCCGGCAGACGCGCGGTTCTTCTGGGTGTTTTCGATGAATTTAATGGCCTGATTCGTAAACACATCGGCCATGTCCTCGTCTTTCCAGCGAGCCGATTTACCCCCCGTCATGTAGCCAATGCGGCCAACTCCATTCACGATAGTCATGTCGTGGCCGTGCGAGTGCTTCATTTTCAGCAACTCCGGGTTTTCGCGGCCAGTGGGCTGGTTATCTATTTTTTGTTTGTAGTCAACCTTAATGGGATCGTTAGGGTCAAGATTAACAACGCGGTGGTTTTCGACGTAGACACAGGGGACGCGGTCGCCGGTGGCAGCCATAATGTAGGAGTAAGTAAACCCAACCTCTAAAGGGCCTGGTTTCAGATCGCCATTCCAGTTGGGGCCTTCGGCTCCTCCCAGGCCGAGGTGCCATTTGCCAACTGCTCCCGTCTGGTAGCCAGCTGATTTAAATACACCGGGCAACGTGCTGCACCCTGGCCGGATAATGAGCGACGCGTTGCCCGGTGCTATGCCCGTGCCTTTCTGCCGCCACGCGTATTCGCCCGTCAGGAGCGAATAGCGCGAAGGCGTACAGGTAGCTGCCGTAGCGTAGGCGTTGGTAAACCGCAACCCCTGACTCGCCAGCCGGTCTACATTAGGGGTTTTCACCCTCTTATTGCCATAACAACTCAGATCGCCATAGCCAATATCGTCGGCGTATATGAGAACGATATTGGGCCGCTGCGTAGCAGGGTTTGCGGGTTGCGCAAACGCCGTTGTTCCGAAGACCAGCAAACCAGCCGTAAACGCTTTGGTTAGCATAATTGACAGGGGCGTGTGAAACAAAAACGTCATTTAAGATTGCGGTTGATATTCACTTCGCTTAGCGGAATGGGCCAGGTTTCGTCGGTACCCGCCCGGAACGCCTTCGAGGTAACGTACCACCGGCTGTACGGGTCTTTGGTGGTGGCGTTTTTAGTCCGCAGGATCTTGGCGTTGGGGAAGGGGGCACCGTAGAAATCGCCCTTGAGTACGTCGGCGGCAATTTTCCAGCGCATCAGATCCCACAACCGGATGCCCTCAAACGCCAGTTCGTTCCGGCGTTCGCGCCGAAGCAGCGGGCGAAGCTTGACGGGATCGGTCTCCGTGATTTTGGGCAAATTGACTGTTGCACGACCCCGAACCGCGTTGATCGTCTGATCGAGCAGTACCTGATTAATGGCTCCACCCGACTCCAAACGGGCTTCCAGATAACTGAGTAACACCTCCGCGTAGCGGATGACGGGTACGTCGATGCCGGAATTCTGCAAATCGCCGGTTTGCCCTTCCCAGCTAAACTTGCGGATCAGAAAACCGGTACGTGTTCCCTGCTTCGAGAGCGTCAACTGATCGCCGGAGCGGGCCGAGTCGGGGTGCGCCACATAGGGCTGGTTCTGAAACCGTTGTCCGTTGCCCAATACCGAGTAGCGCAGTCGGGGGTCGCGCCCGGCGAACACGTCGTTGGCGTTGTATCGCTTGTCGGTGAAGGAGAACGGCGTACCATCCGCAAAGTCAAACGACTCGACCAGACTACCCAACGGACTCACCAAACTCCAGCCCCCACTGCTGTTCGGGAAAAAGTGCTGTTGCATCGCATTCGGCCCCAAATCTTTTACGTATTGCACGGCAAAAATGATCTCCCGGCTGGCTTCGTTGACGCCGGTGAACAGGCCCTGAAAATCGGGGTCGATAGCGTTATCGGCCAGGTCGATGATGGTCTGGTACGTCGTGGCGGCTCCCGAAAAATTATTGGCGGCCAACTGCGCCCGGCCCAAAAACGCCAAGGCAGCCTGCCGGGTAGCGCGGCCCCGGTCGGCGGGGGGCAGGTCTTTGGCACGGAGCAATTGCGGGGCAGTCTCGGTGAACTCGGCAGTGGCGAATTTCAGTACGTCCTCTTTCGTCGCCTTCGTCATCACGTTGGCCTCTTCGGCACTCAGGGTCCGGGTAATGAGCGGCACCGCACCGAATGACTGCGAGAGATAAAAATACTGACAGGCGCGAACAAAACGGGCTTCTGCCGTCATACGGGCTATTCTGTCGGCGGTTGCGGGCGTTCTGCCCACGTTTTCGATAAAGTAATTAGCGCGGGCAATCCGGGTGTAGCCACTGCTCCAATAGTTAGACAAATAGCCATTGGTGGCGGTCAGGTTGCCGTTGGTTAGCTGGTTCAGGGCGGAGTTGTCGCCCCGGCGGTCATAGGCATTGTCGGTTGCCAGATCGAGCAGCAACAGCCCGTGATACGACCACCAATCGGTGTTGCCAAACTCGGCACTGGTGCTGGGTACTGTCGACATCTGGATACTCCCCCGATATACGCCCGTCAGGGCAAGCAGAGCGTTGGTTTCGCTGGTCCAGAAGGTTTCGTTGGCGTAACTACTGAGCGGGTTGGCCTCTAATTGCTCCCGGCACGAACTGGTCCAGGTGAGCATCACCAGCAACAGAGTCGCCGGTATGATTCGGGTATAAACGCGACGTTGATTCATGACTATCAATGAGCTTAGAATGTGATGTTGAGACCGAAGGTGTAGTTCGCCAGGATGGGGTAGTAGCTGCCGCCGGTGTTGATTTCCGGGTCCCAGCCCTGCCGGTAGTTGCTGAACAGGAGCAGGTTTTCGCCGTTGGCATAAAACCGGGCCGTTGCCACCTTGATTTTTTGGGTCAGCGCGGAAGGGATGGTGTAGCCCAACTGCACGTTTTTCAGGCGCAGGTACGCTCCGTTGAGAATCCAGAATGAGGAACTCAGCGTGTTGTTGGTGCCGCTGTTGGTGATCTGCTCCAACCGGGGGTAAGTCGCCTTAGGGTTCGGGTTCTCGACCGTCCACCGTCCATCGGCCTGCCACCGCTGCACACTCCCGACGTTGTTAAAAGCAAAGCCCGCGTAGCTGTTCAGCGTGCCGTTCACCCCGCCAACGCCCTGAAACAGAATCGATGCGTCGAAGCCCCGGAACGCCATCGTAGCGTTAATACCGTAGCTGAGTTTGGGAATCGTGCTGCCCAAAATCGTCCGGTCGTAGGTGGCATCCACTTTGCCATCGGGCTTCCCTTCGGGGCCGCTGATGTCCCGGTAGCGAATGTCGCCGGGTCTGCTGTTGGGCGCAATAGTGGTCTGGTTGGGCCAGTTTTTGATGTCGTCGACGTTGGTAAACAGCCCGTCGGCAACGTACCCGTAGTAGAGGTTCATGGGGTAGCCGATGAACAGCGAACTACCGTTGCCCACCAGGCCGTTGGGTTGGTTGATGTTGCCGACACCCAAATCCAGCACCGTATTGGTCAACGAAGTCAGGTTTCCGCCGATGGAATAGTTGAATTTCCCGATCCGATTTTCGTGGTTCAGGGTGAATTCCCAGCCTTTGTTGCTCAGACTACCCGAATTGCGCTGCCCCACGTTGTACCCCAGCACCCGCGATACGCTGCTCGCCGGACTAACTAAGATGTCATACGTTTTCTTATTGAAGTAGGTCGCGCTCACGCTAATCAGCCGCTTGAAAAAGCTGGCTTCCAGGCCCACGTCCTGCGTCCGGGTCGATTCCCAATGCAGCGTCGTGTCGGTGATGGTGGTGCGGGCCACGCCGGGCGAAATCACGCCACCGAAGGGGTAGTTGAAGCCAGTGTTCAGTACGTTCTGGTACGGGTAATAGTTGGCCGACCCGTCGCCATTCAGTACGTTCTGATTGCCCAGAATGCCGTAAGAGGCTTTGAGTTTCAGTTCATCAATCCAACTCGCATTGTCGCGCACAAACGATTCCTGCCCGATGCGCCAGCCAACGGCTATCGACGGGAAAGCCGCAAATTTTTGGGTCGATGGAAAGCGCGACGAACCATCGTAGCGCACGGTGCCTTCCAGCAGGTATTTATGGTCGAAGTTGTACTGAATCCGCCCGAAATACGATTGCAAGGCCCAGGCTGCGGCACTTCCCGACGTGGTTTGTGTGCTGGCATCGCCCGCGTTGATGACCGTGATGTCGTTCGACGGCAGGTTTGACCGACCTACGCCCAATGACTCGATGAACGATGACTCGAACGAGTAGCCACCCAGCACCCCGATTTCGTGCAAACCAAACTGCTTCCGGTAATCGGCCAGCCCCTGAATGGTCTGGTAGGTCGTTTTGCTCGTAAATTCGTTGAGCGAGGACGGGCCGTTAGTGATGATCGCGTTGATCCGCTGCGTCCCCAGGAATCGGGTATTGCGGCTCGTATAATCGGTGTAACCGGCAATCAGCGAGAGCGTTAGGTCGTCGATAACCTGCCAGTCTAAGCGGCTGTTGACGCCAATATCGAGCGTCTTGCCTTTGAAAAATGAATCATTGTCGAGGTACGAAACAGGGTTTCCTTTGTTGGTAACGCCCGTTCCCCACTCGCCGTTTTTCAAATGAATCGGGAAGACGGGGGCGGTACGTACCACCTGACCAATGCCCGACAACATATCGTTGAAATCGAGACCCGGAGGAGCCGCCGGTTGGTCGTCCTTCGTTTGAATCCCCGACAGGCGGGTAGTCAGTTTCAGGCGTTTAGAGAGATTGTTGGTCAGGTTGAGCCGGAAGCTGTAGCGGGTAAAATTATTCTTCGCCACGATACCGTCCTGGTTCAGAAAACCCAGCGAAATCAGGTATTGCGAGCCTTCGCTACCGCCCGTCAGCGAGATGTTGTGGCCCGTTTGAAACGCCTGTTTTTTCAGGACCGCGCCGATGTAGTCGATGTTCGGGTAATTGTCGGGGTCCGAACCATCGCGGAACGCTTGAATCTGCGCGTCGCTGTATGTGCCGGGAAGTGCCTCGTTGGTCAGTTGAGCGTACTCTGCCGACTCGACAAAGTCGGGGGTTGCGGTCAGTCGCTGTACGCCCACGTACCCGTTGTAGCTGACTTTTAGCCGGTTGGCTTTGCCAAGTTTGGTTGTTACGAGAATAACGCCGTTGGCGGCACGTGCCCCGTAGATCGCTGCCGACGAGGCATCTTTGAGCACCGAAACCGTTTCCACGTCGTTCGGGTCAATGTCGTTGAAGGAGTTGGTCGGGATACCGTCGACCAAAATCAGCGGGTTGGTAGCCGCGCCAAACGACCCGACGCCACGAATCTGAATGTTGCCGCCACTCGCACCGGGTTGCCCCGACCGTTGAATAATGGTTACGCCCGGAAGTTGCCCGGTCAATCCCTGCGAGAGTTGCGGCACCGCCCGGTTGTTGATCTGTTTGGCATCCAACTGCGCCACCGAGCCAATCACCTGTGATTTAGCCTGTTGGCCGTAGCCCACCACCACGACCTCATCAAGCGATTTCGCGTCTTTTTTCAGCACTACATCAACCACCCGTTCATTGCCCATGACGACCTCCTGCGCGAGATACCCCACGAACGAAACAATCAGCGTATTGCTGCCATCCGGTACGTTCAGGGTGAATTTTCCATCGCCATCGGTGCTGGTCCCGGTTGACGTACCCTTGACCACAATCGTCGCACCGGGTAAGGGCTGATTGGTCTCGTCCCGAACTGTTCCAGACACAGATACGGCCTGTTTTACCGGCACGGGCGATGGAACTACAACGGGGTTTTCTGCATGAGCAAGAAGGCCATCAGGAGCTAAAAACAGCCCGACGACAAGGAGCGCTAGGAGTGGACTCCTGCGCTGTCTGAAGTGTAAAGTTGTGTTCAAGAGGGATAGTATTGGGTTGATTTGTTGGCTGCCTGTACTTAATAGATGCCAATTCAAAAAAGCAGATACTGTGTGGATAGGAAACTCAGTAAGGGTCAACTCGCCACCTCCTGCATTAGCAGGAAATCGACCATGTTCCGGTGGATAATAGCTCCCTGATGGTTGACATCCAGACCCAAAACGGTGTCGAAATAGGCAATGGCTTGACTGGTGTGGCCGTTGCCCAGCCCCAGGTTGCCGAGGGCCATCAGGTAATAACAGTGCATTCGGTTGCGCTCGTTGAGGTCAGCATCGAACACCAGCATATCGGGCAGCGACACGGCGAAATAATCGAGCTTGATGTCGTCGTTCAGGTGCGTTTGGCCGTACTGAATCAGGCGGTTAAACAGCGTTTCGGCCCGGCCGTGCTGATCCAGCTTTTTCCAGGCCAATCCCTGATAAAACAGCTTGTCGGGTTGCTGATCGTTGTAGAAAATGGCTTGCACGGGCGCATCCAGCCCCAACGTAGCCCGTTCGTAGTGGTCGGTTGCGGCAGTGGTTTCGCCCAACGCTTCGTGGGCTAACCCTTTCAAATAGGAAATATCGTTCTCCTGCACACCGTACAGTTTGCCCTCGCCCAGATTGAGCGGGTATGTTCCGGCAGCGGTCAACAGGTGGAGAGCTTCGGTCGGCTGATCAGCCACCAACGCCTGCTTTGCCAGTTCGATATGACAGATCAAATGCTGCCCCACCACTTTGCCTTCGCCCCCCTCCCAGGGGTGAAATTGCCGGGTTGCCAGCAACTGCCGGGCCGTTTGATACTGCCCCAACTGATTGTACAGCGTGACCCGCTCCAGATACAAATCATCGCGTTGTTCGGTCGCCGGAAGGTGTTTTTCGAGCAACGCCAGCCGCTCGGTGGGGTCACGATTTAGCTTTTTGTACAACTGATCCAACTCCATCAGCACCCGCGCATCGGTCGTATCCAGCGCGAAGGCTTTTTCCAGCACCGACAAGGCTTTATCGGGCTGTTGTAGCTTGTTGTAGTACGCCAGCGACAGGTTTCGGAACACAGTTGGGTACGTGGTATTCAGCTCTGCCGACCGTTCCCAGGCGGCAATGGCTTCGCTGTACTGCCGATTGCCGTACCAGAAATTGCCGAGGCAATACCAGGTCCGGGCGTGGTTAAGAGACTGGCTACCAGCCGACTGCTTCGTGGCCCATTGCAGCACGCTCAGTTCGTCGAGCCGGTTCGGAAATACAAAATCCGGGCTGGCTTCGATTGCCTTTGTCAGGTACGTATCCCGCGAATCATGCTGCCCCAGCCGGTCGTAGAAAAAGGCCAGAAAATAATACACGATGGGGTAAACGGTGGCCGATTCCTCCACATACGTCAGCAGCAATTGCGTGGCTTCGTCGTACAACCCGGCACGGCTGTAATCGAGGGTGTATTCGAGGTAGTTGTGAACGTACCCGCGCATGAGCATTGCCAGTTCTGCCCGCGCTTTTTCGGTTACCGACGAATCATCCGTCTGCTCAATCAGCAGCTTTTCAAACAAGCAGCCGAAGTGGAATTTGTCAATTGCCAACGTACCGTCAATGAGCCGCAGGGCTTCCTCAGTACGTCCGATTTTGCGGAGTAAAGCGACTTTCAAATGCCGCGCCGAGTGCCCATGTCCGTTGCGAACCAGTGACCGCTCTACCAGTTCGAGAGCTTGCTCGTACTCGTTTCGGCGGGTGGCAATCCGGGCCAGTTCGAGGAAACTCGTGTCCTGCCAGGCGGCATTCCAGGTGGCTTTGAAAAACGCATCAAACGCTTCGTCGCATCGCTCTAACTTCGTCAGGCACAGGCCCAGATTGTAGCACGGCTCTCCGTCGTAGGGGTTCGGGTTGCGGGCCGTCAGCGTCTGGATGGCCCGCCGGAAGTAGGGTTCGGCTTTGGCAAACTGCCCGTGCTTGAACAGCCACAGCCCCAGCGCGTTGTTGCACCGGCTATCTGTCGGGTCACGGCGCAGGGCTTCTTCGTAATAATCGACGGCAGAATAGGTGGCATGACGGTACTGCTCGATGTGCAGCCCGGTTAGAAACAACTGCTCGTTGGTGTCCACCTCGGCGGGGTGTTTGGCCGCCATTGCCGGTTCCGGGATAATCACCTCAGCAGCGGTATCGTCGGGTTGATAGGCCACCAACTCAACGCCTTCGGCGGTCGTCACGCTCAACCGCAGGTACGTTGGCCCACTCACCCGAAACGCGATGGTTTGCAGAAACGGATGGGCCGGCGACAGATCAGTACGTTGCTCGAAAACAACCTCATTTTCCTGCGTTAGTCGAATTACGGCATCCACATAAGACGCTGTTACGTAAACACTTACATTAACTTCGTCTTCCGTAACTTCCAGATTAACCGCTGCTTCTTTCGTCGCGTTTTTGACCAAGCCAATCTCGCTGTAGGGCATGAAGTACTGTACAAATGTCCGTTCTTCGTTGGGCATGATCCACGAAAAATCGGGCTGATTATCCGTGAAAACACCCGTCATCAGTTCGATGTACGGTCCGTCTTCGTCGGTTAGGTTGCGGTCCCAGGCGTACCCAAACTCGCCGTTGCCCCACGTCCATTGCTTCTTGCCCGGCGACAGGTGGTGACTGGCAACGTGCAGCAACCCGCCCCGCGTGTCGTGTTCGTAGCCACCAACGAAATCGTATTTAGACGAAGCCGCCATGTAGGACGTAGGCACCGGGATGTTTTTATACCGCGAAATATCCGTTCCCGGCGCGTAATTGACCTTATAGTAGGTGCCTGTAGCGATAGGAAACGAGGACACATCGCGTCGGCCATGATCGAAAACGGCCTGAACGTCGGGCGGGAAAACGGACTGGTAATGATCGTTCACTTTCACCGCCGGGTTACTCCACCACAGGAAAGTCTGCGGCACTTCGGTCCGGTTGTACAGCACCCCCTGAATTTCGAGGTAGGCTTTGTCGGGATAGAGCCGGAACCCAGCCATGCCCTTCGTCCCGAACATCCGCTCAACCTCGCTGACCCAGATCGTTTTTGACCCGTCGGGGTGGGCTTCGGTGGTGTAATCGACTGGTTCAAAGGTGCTTGGCCGGTGATGTTGCGGCCAGTTGAACTCGATGCCGCCCGAAATCCAGGGTCCGGTCAGTCCCACGAGCGCGGGTTTGATGACCTGATTGTAATAGACAAAATGGCGATTTTTAACCTTGTCGAACGCCATTTGAACCCGCCCGCCCAACTGAGGCAGAATCATGATTTTGAGGTACTGATTTTCCAGAAAAACCGCCTGATACGCCTGATCTTCTTTGTGGTCATTTATTTTTTCGATCACGGCATTCGGATAGACCACGCCACTGCTGCCCTGATAGACCCGTTTTTCGAGAAACATCGGGTTCTTCTCCGGCTGACCAACCCCATACGTCGGGATGATTACCTCTTCTTCCCAGATTTTTACTTCCTGCAAAGCCATAATATACTGTTTTTCAGGGCGTTAACCCTTTAGTTAGCTGGTGTTTTCAGCGATGTCTCTGTCTGAAAAAGCTGGCTGATCTTCTCGATGGCGACGGCCTCGGTTGGGGTAAATCGGTCGCTGTTCATATAGGTCAACAGGCTGTATTTCAACTGCCGGGCCGAGGGCCGTTGCATGATGTCGGTTTCCAGATCGACGCTGCATACCATCAGTTTACCCTTGCCGACCCGTGCCTCAAACGCGAGCGACAACCGGCGATTTTCAAACCAGTCGTCGATGGGTTGAATCAACGGACGCAGACTTTTCTGAAAATCGTTGAGGACGATGGTTTGGGAATGGCTGATAATGTCGTGCCACTGGTAATTGCTGACCCCTTCGGTCGGGAAGCTCGCAAACAGCGGGTGTTTGGGGTTGCAAACCAGTCCCAGCGTGTGGGGCGGCTGGTTTTTGGTGTACGACGTGTTCCAAAAGATGGACGAAAAGCCGATGGCGACCTCCGCGCCTTTGCCCTGCTTTACGTGGCCGTAGGGGAGCAACAGTACTTTCGCTCCGTTTTGCAATTGCGTCACTACATCCGGGGTCAGCGTGTGAGCCACAACCACCTTACCCACAGCCGTTTCCGGGTTCAGAGCCGCCGGATACACCCAGATAGTCCAGGAGTTGCTGACCGGGCTGTCGGTGCCTTTCAGTGATACCCGCAACGTCAGCATTTCGGGTTTTTTGAACCCGGCCAACGGTATTTGCGCGGTGCCTACGGGTTGGGCGTTGTCGATGGCAACGGTCGCCTTTGTGAACGTACCGCTTTGCACCACCTTCCCGGCAGCGGTCAATAGTTGCCAGACGATGGTTTGGTTTTTGAGTTCGGCCGCTCCGAAATGGGCTATTTCCAGCGCGGCCTGCACGGTTTCGGTGTTTTCATAGATGAGTTTATCCATTCGGGCCAGCAAAACGGTCGGGTTGCAAAAGGTCCGGTATTCCTCCGGCGTGGTGTACCCTTTCGATTCCCAGAAAACGTCCAGCGCACCCACCAAGGCCGATCCCTGCCCCGGAAAATCGTGCAGGCCCAGCAACTGAAAACCGGCAAAACCGGGCGTTCGCAGGGCCGCTTCTATGTCGGCTTTGTAGCAAAGCGTCTGCAACCGGCCTGACGAATACAGGAAATCGGCAGCCTGATCGCCCATGCCGGTTTCGTTGAGCATATCCTTGAACAACTCGAAGTTGGTGGGTTTCAAAACACCCGTGTACTTGGGCATTTCTGCAAAATTTGGGTACGCGCA
Source organism: Flavobacterium sp. SUN052 (assembly GCF_028867935.1). Classification (GTDB taxonomy): domain Bacteria; phylum Bacteroidota; class Bacteroidia; order Flavobacteriales; family Flavobacteriaceae; genus Flavobacterium. The sequence continues at coordinate 21,038 of NZ_JAPQNS010000014.1, read as the reverse complement.
CCACTGCCCGATTTCGTGGCTGACGTAGGGCGCACCCGCTTTTTTGGTGGTTTCGCGCCAGTCGTAATTAGTGCGGGGAATGCCTTTGTTGATGACGCTTTTCAGCCCCTCGCCCCACCGCTGAATCCGGGCGTTGGCATGAACATGGTACTGATTCTCAGGGATCATAGGCCAGCCCGCTCCACTCGTGTAGAGTCGACGGGTGTCTTTCTGCTTGAAATGATCCACCCAAAGACCCAGAAAGTCGTTCTGATTGGCCCCGCCCGGCTCGTTGCCGTAGGCCATCAGGCAGAACGACGGATGGTTACCGTATTCCCGCAGAATGCGCTCCGACTCCTCGTAAATGAACGAATCGACCACCCCGCCCGTACCCACTGAACTGGGTTTATTGGCCCAAAAAGGTCCCTCAACCTGAAGATAAAAACCCAGCCGGTCGGCAACGGCAAATGCGGCTTCGGGAGGACACCACGAGTGAAATCGCAGGTGATTCAGGCCATACGATTTGGCCGTTTTCATAATCTTCTCCCAGGGTGGCTCCGTCGTGGGCGGATACCCTGTAAGCGGAAAGGCCGCGCAATCCACGTCGCCCCGCAGAAAAATAGGCCGACCATTGATCGCCAGCCGGGTGCCGCTGACGCTGATCTCACGCATCCCAAACGTCACGGCCTTTTCCGAACATACCTGCCCCTGCTCATCCACCAAACGAGCTGTCAGTTTGTACAGATTGGGGTTGAATTCGTCCCAATGTTGCGGGTTTGGAATCGAGTACGTGGCAGTCAGTTCGGCAGTTTCCGCCGAAAAACTAACCGGCATTTTCACCTCCGGCAACGTCGCGCTGTTGCCCGTTGTGGGACTTACCTGCAACACTATATTACCCCGAAACGCCTGTCGCCGGGGCTGATTCAGCGCGAACGCGACGCTGACGGATTGCGTACTTAATTTCGAATATACCTGAATATCAGCAATGTATGTTGGCGATTCGGCAGTTAGCGACAAGTCCCCGATCAGGCCGTTCCAGTTGGTTTGTGTGTGGTCGGCAACGCTGTGTGCGCTCAACCCAACGTTGATTTTGTATCGGTTATCGACCCGAATAACGATGGTATTCTTGCCCGGTTTGAGTTGCTTAGACAGGTCGAACTGATGGGGAACAACGAGGCTGTTTTGGGTGCCGCAAAACTGCCCGTTCACATAAACCATCGTTTCCCAATGGCATCGTTCGAGGTTCAGCACGAGGTGCTTTTTGGCCCAATTCGCCGGTATCTCGATCTCCCGTCTGTACCATGCTGGTCCGGCGTAGTATTTAGCTGGTTTGAGCCAGAACGGTATTTTGATGTCGCCTTGCCGGTATTTTTTGTAGCGGTCGGCGAAAAAATAGCTGCTATCGACCACCTCGCCAATCCAGGGTGTATCCAGCGTTACGTCGTTGCCTTTGCCGTTTTCGGTCAGGGAGCCGGGCAGTTTTACCTGATCAGCATACGCAAACCGCCACCAGCTTTCCCGCAGCCCTCGGTCGTCGGGGTCTAAGCGACATCGCCACGTACCCGCCAGCGACAGCTTATCCTGACCTACTGATTTCGGTGGATTCGCCAGCCAGATGCCCATCAACAGCAGCAAAAAGGTAAACGGATAAGTTGACATAACGCGAGTGGCTTTTTCGGGGAAATAGTTGTGCAAAAAACAGGAATAGATCAACCCAAAACCATAGCATTTTTACCGGAAATAATGGACGATCTTACTGCTTCTTAAAACCATTTGATCAACTCGTCAGCAATCAGCGTGTGTCCTGCTTCGTTGGGGTGGTTGCCCTGCGACATATACCGGGTCAGTGAGTCGCCCTGCTGCCGTTTGGCATCGAACAATTGATAGCTGTCCACTAAGCCCGTTTGGTAGCGGTCGGCCAATTGCCGAATCTGGTTGGCGTGCCCGTTTAGCTCGTTGGCCGGGTTGCTCATATCGACTTTCAGATCGGGCGAGGGCGTGAGCAGGATGACTTTTATCCCCAATTTCTGCGCCTGTTCAATCATCGCCTGCCACGATCTCCTTGCTTTTTCCAACCCAATCCGCCGGTCATTCAGGGCGTAGTCGATCAGCAGCAGGTCGGGTTTGTGAGTCAGCACGTCCGATTGAAACCGGGCGGCCCCTTGCTCCGATTGCTCCCCGCCAATGGCCGTAACCACCACATTAACGACGGCGTAGGGGTAGCGGTCTTTGATTCGTTTCAGCAGCAGGTGCGGGTAAGCTCCCAATGTATTGACGACCGGCGTTTTGAAATATCCCGCCGGTACGCTATGCCCATGAAACACCAGTGTCACCGCCCGATTTTTGGGCCATTTGTTCGTCAGTTCCGTCTTGATGTCGGTTAGGTACGTAGCCGGGTCAGCCACACCAAACGGCAATAGTCGATAGCCCGTCAGGGCGGTGACGATGAGCAAACCGAAGGCAATTCCAGAGATCGTTTTCATCAGAGAATCAGTTAGTTCGTTTACTGGTGGCCGGAAGCGGTTTGGTAGCAGTCAGGTTTCTAACCGCATCGGGCGACAGCGTAATGGTCGGATTGAACGTACCTGTATTCATGTAGGTGAGCAAACTGTAGCGCAGTTGCCGGGCCACGGGGCGGTTGCTGAGGTCGCTGCTGATGTCGAAACTGCACACGACCAAACGCCCCTTACCAACCCGTGCTTCCACCAGACTTGCCAACTGCCGGTTGTTGGCGAAGTTGTCGATCTGCCGCACGATGGGCGACAGGCGGTTATCGGGGAGCACCATCGTGGTCGATTTCGTGCATAAATCCCACCACTGCCAGTCGGTATGAAAATCGGTTGGGAACGACCCAAAAGCCAGGTGTTTTGGGTCGCAGAGCAAGCCCATCGTTGTGGCCTGCGCCGGAAAATGCACCGGACTCCAGAACACCGGCACGAATTTGCCTTCCACGCCTTTCAACTGTTTGTAGTCGGGGTTGAGCAGCACTTTTTTCCCCTGCGCCAGTGCCTGCACCGCTTCGTCGGTTGACTGCGTCACGAGTACGTCCGCCGTTGCGTTGGGTACGTTGGCCGGATACACCCAAATGTGCCAGGTGTTGCGAACCGACGTACCACGTAGCGACAGGGTCAGCGTCAGTTGCTTGGCTGTCTTGATCGAGCTTAGTTTGGCGTTGATCGTGCCGAGTGCAAAACCGTTGCCGACCGCTACCTTTGTTTTGGGGAGTTGCCCGCCCGCCAGTTGCTTGCCCATCTCGTCGCGCAAGGTCCATTCGGGGGTTACGTTGGGCAACGTACCTGACCCGAAGTTGGCGAGTTCAGCTGTTGCCGTAAAGTTCTCCGCATTGGTGTAGGTGGCTTTGGGGAAGCGCAGCAGCGGCAGCACCGGCGAACAAAACTGCCGGAACTCGTCGGGGGTCAGGATGCCTTTGCTATCCCAAAAGGCATCGAGCAGGCCAATATCCGCTGTTCCCTGCCCCGGAAAATCGTGCAAATCGAGCAACTGAATGCCACTGGCTTCTTTGGTTCGCAGAATCCGCTCCAGTTCCTCTTTGTACAGAATCGCGGCCAGTTTGCCACTGGCTTTCAGATACTTGTCGGCGAGGGGGAGCAAGCCCTTCTTCTCCAAATCGTTGCGGATAGCAATCAGGTTGACGGGTTCCAAAACACCCGTGTACTTACTGATTTCGGCCATGTTCGGGAACACGGCATATTGCCCCACCTCGTGTGTGACGAGCGGCACGGGTAACCCCACGAGCGAGGTCGAATAATCGTCGGTGAAGGCGGGGGCTTTCTGGTTGAAAATTCCTTGTCCACGTACCCAGCCGAGCTTGGTTTGTTGGGTCACGAAAAAATCGTCGTCGGCTTCGGGCCACCGACCGTGCGGAGGCTGAAACGTGTAGGAGGTCGTGGTGTACAGATGTCGTTTGTCGGTCTGTTTCAGGCGGGTCATCAGGCCCGTCAGGAACTCGAAACGGCCTTCCAGTTCGTTGCCCATCGACCAGAAACAGAACGACGGATGGTTGCCGTATTCACGGCCAATGCGGTCGGCTTCGTCCCGGATAAACCGGTTTGCTTTGGGGTCTTCGCCCACCTGCAAACTCCATATCGGCAACTCAATTTGCAGGTAAAATCCCAGCGAATCGGCCACGACAAACGCGGCTTCGGGCGGGCACCACGAGTGAAATCGCAGGTGGTTCAGACCATATTGCCGGGCCGTTACGAATACCTTTTCCCAGCCCGCCCGATCAACCGGCGGGTGGCCCGTGAGCGGAAAAATGGCGCATTCCAACGTACCGCGCAAAAACATCCGGCGACCGTTGATGTGCAACAAACTGTTCTCGTTGGTCAATTGCCGAACGCCAAACGTGGTCTGGTATTGGCTTTTGCTACCGGAGTCGTCAGCCACAAACTCGGCGGTCAGGTGGTACACCGAGGGCGAAAACTCATCCCACAACTGCCGGTTAGCCCCCAGTTCATAGGTCGTGTTCAGGCGGTACTGCCCCGTGTCGATCCGCACGGTTTGGCGGGCAACGGGCAGTTTTTGGCTCCCCAAACGGGCCATCAGTTGCAGCGTTCCGCTTGCCGCCCGCCCGGTTTTGTTCCGAAATTCAACCTGCACGGCAACGGCGGTGGCTTTAAGGTCGGTTTCGGTGCGGACGTGGCTCATACGTACCGAGTCATGGGCCGTTAAAGTCAGTTTTCCGATAGCCCCGTTCCAGATTGTTTGGGTGCCGTCGGTGTAGGCGTGGGCCAGGTTCTGGTAGCTGATGTCGTACTGCCGGGTGTTGTTTATTCGCAGCAAAATCGTGTGCGTTCCCGGTGTCAGCAGGTTCGTCAGGTCGTAGCGGTGCGGGGTGGTCAGGCTTTCCTGTTGTGAGATGTCGTACTCTTTTCCATCCACAAACACGCGGCTTTGCCAGAGTACCCGTTCCAGCATCAGCTCGATACGCTTGCCCTGCCAGTTGGCCGGAATCGTGACGGTACGTCGGTAATAAGCCGTTCCAACGAACCTGTGTCGGCGGGCGAGTTGATAGAGTGATTCGCGGGTGAGCGTTGGTTTGAGTGCCAGCGTATCGCCCAGCCGAGCCTCGTCGGTAGTACCGGGAAGAGCCAATTTGTGCGGGAAAGGGCGTTTCAGCCAGCGATGCGCCCCGGCCCCGTCGTCGCTCTTGTCGAAGGCCACTTCCCATTCCCCCGCCAGCGATAGCTCGTTTTGAGCGCGAACGGTTGGCGATAAGAATACGATACAAAGCAGGAAAAGAAGACGCATTGGTTGACTGGATTGGTGTATGTGAAAGATTTTTTTTGACAGGATTACAGCATGAAAGGATTTTTCTCGTCTCCTTGGCCTATGGGGACACAGGCCAAGGAGACGAGAAAAATCCTTTCATGCTGTCAAAAAACTCAATGAGGCATAAAAACGGTTTCCATTTCTTCCAGTGTCTTGCCCTTTGTTTCGCGCACGTTGCGGAACACGAAGCCAAAACCGATGAGGCAGATCACGGCGTAGAGCCAGAAGGGGCCATACGTACCCAGCGTTTCGGCCAGGATCGGGAAGGTGAACACCAGCACGAAATAGGAACCCCACAGGGACAGAATCGCCACCGACGAAGCCAGTCCACGCACGCGATTTGGGAAGATTTCGGAGATTAGCACCCAGGTAACGGGAGCCAGTGAGGTGGCATACATAGCAATAGCCAGTAACACAAAGATGGATAAAACGCTCGCCGACGAGCCGGTCTGCAACAACAGCGCAATGATAACGTAGAGAACTGTTAGACCGAGCGCACCAAACAGCATCAACGGCTTGCGTCCCAGCCTATCGACCTGCCACATAGCCACCACCGTGAAAACCAAATTGACGATGCCAATGGCGACGGTCTCGAACAATTGCCGGTCTAAGTTGGCCCCCACCGTCTCGAAAATAGTGGACGTGTAATTGAACACGACGTTTATACCGCACAGTTGCTGAAAAACAGCCAGCCCAATCCCCACAAAAACAGCCACCCGGATGCCCGGTTGAAACAACTCAGACAGAGCCACCTTCGATTGATTGATGGCTGATACATGAACATCGGCCACCGTTTTCTGGGCAAACTCAGTGCCGCCAATGCGCTGTAAAATGGCTATTCCCCGTGCGGTTTCGCCCCGCTGAATCAGCCACCGAGGGCTTTCGGGAAGCCAGAACACACCCACCAAAAAGGCTACGGAGGGTATTGCTCCCAGCCCAAACATCATCCGCCAGGCATCGGGTCCGTTGTCGGCCAAGCCATAATTGACGAGGTTGGTAATGAGGATGCCGATGACGATAGTAAGCTGATTGATAGCCACATTGCGCCCCCGGATGTCGGCGGGCGACACCTCGGCAATGTACATCGGACTGAGCATCGAAGCCATACCCACCCCAATACCCGCTACAAAACGACTTATCAGAAAAAGCGACAGCGAACCGGCCATCGCCATCCCGATTGACGATACCGCAAAAATACCAGCCGCCACCATCAGGGCCGGTCGTCGCCCGTATTGATCGGCCAGTTTACCAGCCACCACGCAGCCTACCATGCAGCCCAAGGCCAGCGAGCCGGTCATGAACCCTTCCCACCAGGCCGTCAGCCCGAATACATCCCGGAGCAAGGGCAATGCCCCGGAGATGACGGCGAAATCAAATCCAAACAAATAGCCGCCGAGAGCCGATATAAAGGAGATGCCTAATGAGTAATGCGAGCGGGTATCGGGATTATCCATTCGTTTTTAACTATTCGGTTAACGAATAGCAAAAATACCAGTCAGTACGGACGCTTTGCCATAGCCTTTCTTATGAAATACTTGGACCAAATGATTGTCAACAAAGAAAGTACGCAACAAGCCTATCAACAAAAGGTGAATCTGGTGCAGGACTACATCGCCCGACACCTGCCCGAATCACTGTCGCTCTACGATTTGGCCGATATGGCCGCGCTGTCGCCCTACCATTTTCACCGGGTGTTTGCCCGCCTGACGGGAGAGTCACCCGGTCGTTTGCTCATTCGTAACCGGTTGGAGAAAGCCGCCTTTCTGCTCCGCTACGCCCAAACCGACCTGCTGACTATTGCCCGGATTGTGGGCTATGAATCGGTGGACAGTCTGACCAAAGCCTTCCGCAAACACTTCGCTCTTAGCCCGCAAACCTACCGAAAAACCAACAGCGATACCCGACCCGAAGCGAAACCAGCCGTTCAGTCGCTCAACGGGCGGCTTTGGGCCATGTTCGAGCAAAGCCACCTCGTCAACCGGCCTCCGGGTCTGGTGCTTTATCTGCGCGGGCAGGGGTTCGTGGATGGGAATTATAACGAAGTGGCCCGTCAAGTTTGGCCCCGGCTGCTGGTTTACGCCCGACAACAGCAATTGCTCGATGACCAAACCGAGTACATGACCCGTTTCCCGCACTGCACAGCCATAACCCAGGCCAGCCAGTGCCACTACGAAGCCTGCATTCGACTAAGGGCCGATCAGGCGGTTGAGGGTTGGGGAGAATTTGGCATTGGGGACGATCCGGGTGGTGCGTTCATGGTCTTTACGCATCACGGCCCATACGAGCAGCTTTGTGAAAGCTGGTGGGCGATCTTCCAATATTGGTTGCCCTTTAGCGGCCATTCGCTACGCCCGGCAGCCAGTTTGGAGGTGTATCCGGGAGCAAACGGCTTTCCAAATCGGCGGCTGGTTCCGGTTCAGTTGTATCTGCCAGTGGAGTAAGCAGTGGTGTCGTAGCTAAAATAGCAAGATTGGACGGATGGCGGGGGCTTACTTTGGGCCATGCACATTTTTGTTACTGCCGGGACCGGCTTTGTAGGCAATGCCGTTGTCCGAACCCTTCTGGCGCGTGGCCACCGCGTTACGGCCCTCGTTCGCAATCCCACCAAAGCACACCCCATTCAGGCGTTGGGAGCTACGCTTGTTGTCGGCGATATGCTTCAGCCAGCCAGTTATGTTGCTCAAGTGGCGAACGTCGATGTGGTTATTCATTGCGCCCAACTGACCACAACGGGCCGGGTTACGAAAAAGACCATCGCCAACATCAATGAGGCCGACGAAATCATGACAAAAGCACTAGCCGAAGCGTGTTTAGCAACCGATAAACCCCTGATTTACACGAGTGGCTACTTTTGTTACGGCGATCACGGTGACACCTGGATTACCGAAAACACCCCCGCCAATCCAACCCCTTTGGGTGTGGGCCATCAGCAAATGGTGGATTTTCTGTTTGGCTTACAGCAACAAGGGGTCCTGCGGGTGGCGGTCCTGACGGCTGGATTTGTTTATGGACCGGGCGGCTTGTTCAAAACGTCGTTCTACGATACCCTGCAAAAAGGGCAACTCCGCGTGTTTGGTCGGGGCATCAATTATTGGAGTCCGGTTCATGTGGATGATCTGGCGCAGGCGTTTGCCTTAGTGAGCGAGGGGCAGTATTGGGGCGAAAATTTCAACATCGTGGACGACGAACCGATCCGGCTTCGTGAGTTAGTGGACCGTCTGACGAGCCAAACCAATCATAACCCGGTGGGGAGCATCCCGCCTTGGCTGATTGGTCTGCTGATCGGTGCGCCGTTGGTGGAGTCGCTAATCAGTTCGTCGCGGGTCAGCAACGAAAAAGCACGGCGAGTGCTGGGCTGGTCACCCCGATACGCCAGTTTCGAGCTTGGACTACCGGGTGTGCTGGCGGCTTTAATAGAAAAGAAAAAGAGGTGATTTCTCTGGTACACTTTTTAGCACAAAAAAGCCGGGTTCGGACTGAACTGGGGCGGTTTTTTTGCAACGTGATTGTTTCAACACAGCGCCATTTAGCAAAATACGAATGATGGCTTAGCCACAACTCGCTTATTTCTTTATGATTTTTTTCTCAATTGATGTAATAAATTCTTTTCTGAACGTGTCCCCAATGGGTATCTCCTGAAGCTTTCCCTGCCGTCGAATGCTGACCGTGTCTTTGTTAATTACTTCAGCTTTATTCGTGGCGATAATGTACGATTTATGGACACGGATGAATTGGTTTTGCGGAAGGCGAGTCTCAATATCACTGATGGTTAACGTGGCACTAAAGCGGTTCGTTTCGGTATAAAACCAGATACCGTTACGCTCACTTTCTATCCAACACACCTCATCGAAATCAACGCGTTGTAGCTTGCCATCCCAACGCACATACGTGTAGGTGTCCGTATCCGTGGCCTCCTCCTTCGTAGAAAGGCCCAGCAACTGTTTTGCTCGTTGAACGGCTTTCATAAACCGCTCGAACGAATAAGGCTTGTGCAGAAAATCAATCACGTTGTATTCGTAGCTCGGCAGGGCATATTGAGGATAGGCCGTCGTGAAGATGTATTGCTGAGAGTCGCCCATAATTCGTACAAAGTCCAGTCCATCGACGGCGTAATTGGGCATCTCCATATCGAGAAAAATCACGTCAACTTTTTCCTTTTCAAGATACAGAAGGGCTTCGTTAGGATCGGTAAAATACGCCTTCGTCGTTAATGTCGGCACTTTCTCAATGTATTTGCGAAGTTGGTTGACGCAGATTTCTTCATCGTCAAGGATTAAGCAGGTCATGGCCATTAGCTGTAGATGATTAGATTGCAAGAGAACGTGTCATCGGTGTCCTGGATGTCGAACGTGTAGTTTTCGTAAGAAAGCTCCAGGCGTTGACGCATATTGGAGAGGCCAATGTGGTTACTTTCAAACCGCTTCTTTTTGTTTTTAAGGTTGGAAGTAAAAAATTCAATGCGATCAGCATTTATATTTACCTTGATGACGAATGGATGATTTGGATTGGTCATGTTGCCGTGTTTGAACGCATTTTCTACTAAACCAATCAATAGAAAGGGCAGTATCTTTTTGTTATCAACATCGCCCGTGACGCTGAAATCTATATACATAGGATAGCGCAATTGATGCAGACTGATGAATTGCTTCATGTAGTTGATTTCTTCGGATAGCCTGGCGGTGTTGAAATCTTCACGCATACTGTAGCGCATGATTTCTGAAAGCTTGATAATCGACTCAGCTAATTCGGGGTCAACTTCCTGCGATTTGATATAGAAGTAGTTCAACGTGTTATACAAGAAGTGCGGGTTGACCTGGGCTTTGAGGGCCTTTAGTTCGGTGCTCAACGATTCCTGCTGCTGCAACAAGCGTCGTTCTTCGGCCAGTTTCGTGGCTTCGATAGCATCCTTGATGTCATCGGTTACTTCGGGTATGATCTTAAAGATATCCAGTGTTACCCCAGCGAAAAAATAAGCCGTAGCGGTGGCGACCGTTATAAAGATTATCCAGATATTGAAGTAGCGTGAGGCCTGTGGCGGATTGAGGTGATTAGCCCTTAGAACGGCTTGCCGGTTGAGTGCCCACACCTGCCGCTGCTCCAAAGCTCGCTCAAACCGAACGGACTCATCCGGTGTCAGATAATGGAATCGGTACGAATAGCCCAACTGACCAAACGTGACGTATATCAGTATCACTACTACAATCACTGACCAGGACAGCATGGCCCTCCGGCCCAGCATCATGGCGGATAAGACAATCAGGGAGTGCGCCATAGCAAAGTCGGTCAGGAGTGAATCGGTCGATGGATTACCGATGCCCACCAGGTTTGCCACGCTCATCAACATCAGCGACAGGACACTTGCCCAGCGTAACGCCTGCTCGATGCGCGAGTTGCTTTTCAGCGTTGAAAAATCCAGAAGCTTACCGAAAATAGTAACCTTGCTGTTCTTCAAACTGAGATAGGCGTAAACGCCTGAAATTAGGTTAGTTATCCAGACAAAGCCGTAAACAAACCAAAGCCGGTTGTCCGGTACGTAGGAGCCGGTGGCTAACTTTTCGCCCACCAGAAAGATGAGCACAAGCACCAGGTACGTGATATTGATAACGGACAGTAACCGGCGCTGTACATCCGAAAAGGGTCGAGTTAGTTGCTGCCGAGAGCGTTCAAGCAACTGCTTCAACTGCGTTTCTTCCTGATTCATATAGTAGCGGTTGCCTGTCAACGACAATAGTTTGATTGGAGATATAGCGGCTAACGACCGTACAAAGCCTAGGAGTAATCAAAACAAGATACGTAAGCGGGGTCTTTACCTAGTTCAACCATTGGGGGTAGTCCAACCGCTTTAACCATAACGTGCGTGGTTACCCCCGGCTGAAACTGGCTGAAAGGACCCATCTGCGGATTGGTCAGCAGTCGAATGAGTGGATCTTTCTCATCGATCTGCCACATGGCGGTGTGCAGGTTGAAATGAGCCAGTACACTCTCCAGCAGGATGGGTAGCAACTCCGTTCGACTGTCCTCGACATAAACCCCTTCCAACGCTACAAAGGCTTGCCTGGATGGATTGAAGAAACGGCGTAGGCCGGGCACGAAAGGAGCAACGTATTTAATAAATGGCCCCAGTTTACCCGGAATATGAACTAACGTCCAGAAGATAGGGTTTGCCTGAACCCCAGCGAGAACATGGCCATCCACTTCAAGGGTGAAGTATTGATTTTGGTAATTGATGTTCAGGAAGTTCTGAAAGCTATACCCGGCATACTGACGTTGAACCAACTTCAGGGCCTGAGCCGGATGAGTCAACGAGGCTACCTTAAACCGAGCGTCTATTTTTGGCGCGAATCGTCTGAACATGAAGGTTTTGAGCCGTGAATACGACGTAAAATTTCCCTTTAAAGATGCAGCCATCGATCGCGTGTTTTTGGCTTCAATGTAGGAGTAGTACAGGTAAGGTACTGATACGTTTTGACCGATGTAGTCAACCGCTGACGTTTTCAACAGTTGCCCGTACCCTCTCCCTTGAACGTCGGCCCGTACTGCCAGATAACGGCCGTAGTAGCCGGGAACTGAAGCACCTGGAAAACCAACCGTCCGTTGATCCAGGCAGTATAATCCGATCAGCTCCTGCTGTTCGTAGAGGTGAAAAAAATAGGGGTTATGGAGTTGATGTATCCTGGCTTCCTGACCTGTTTGGCGGTAGCGTACCCCTTCGGTGCCGTAAGTAGTTTGTTGGAGCAACGCAACGGCTCGCTCGTCAACTTGTGCGGATACGCTTATTGATAACGAGTCACTCTCATACAAAGTCGTCTGGTGGGGAGTATCTGGTTGGTTTGGCTTCACAGCTAATTTTGGATGATGTATTCTTAGATATAGCGAATAAGTAGAGTTATTGTTCTATTCATAACCACCTGCCAACCCCGCTTATCTAAGCTCACGATGAATTTGTCCCAGAGATTACCCTGTTTGTCCCGAAATCAGACCTGAACAGCACGAGTGCCACTAGATAATTTTATATGTCGGTAAATTGCTTTGTGATTGTAGCCATGCGCCGGAGCGAATGAGGATAACTGGGCTACAATTGTCATTATACGTATGATACCTACTGAATCGACTTATCTGTTTTCATTAGCCTGTTTGAACCAACTATCGCGTGAGTTAGCCGCGCCTAACTTTGTCCCAACGAATGCTCAGAAAGTAATTCTAAATCAAGCTTTACGTCTTCTCGATTTAGAATTAAGCTTCAAGGCCACTGAGCATCCTGACCTTGTGGCGAGCATTAACGAACGATTAGCATCAGATTGTTAACCAAGTAAAGCCAGTAGCCGTTTGAATAATGGCTACTGGTTATTCTCTGGGAATTGCTGCCCCCGTCGACATATTGCCGTTGGGCAGCGGGTTTTTAAGAGAATGTAGTTAGCGTTATCAGGATGGTACAGGCTGTGTGCCTCTCAATCGGGCATCTGTTGAAAATACGTCTTGCGGGTTTTTTTCTTGGTATAAAACTGAGTCGTCTCCAGCGTTTCGTGCCGCAGGTGCTGCTGGACGTGTTCTAAACTAACGCCCTCTTCCAGAAGTAGCTGGCCCACCGTGTGCCGTAAACTGTGGGCCGACATCCCCACTCGTTTCAAGCCATGCTTTTTGAGTTGTTTATCGACGATGTACCGTATTTGATGGGTCTTCAGGTTATCAAAGAGATACTCCCCTCGTCGGCCGTGAGGAATGGGCCATCGGTTTGTTTCCTCCAGATAGGTTTGTAGTACCTGCCGACAAGCCACAAAGAATTTGATGGCTTTCTTGGTGCTTTTTCCTTTACCCAGGACCTGTAACTGTTGCCGGTCAAAGTCTAAATCGCCCAGCTTCAGACGGGTTACTTCAACTGTCCTCAAGCCTTCCAGTCCCAATAAAACCAGCACTGCCTTATCACGGGTGGTCTCAACCTCGCTCAGAATTTGTTGCCGCTCGTCAGCTTCCAAACTGTCTTTATAAAAGGTACGCTCGATGGCCAGCCCCCGCACGTCGTCGATATCGCGCAGGGCATTGAGCTGCTCTTCACCCAGATTGAGGTCTTCGCGTCGGCGGATGCACCAGGCGGCCAATTGCTTGATGGCCGAGAGGTAGAGGTTAATAGTAAAGGCTGAATACTGATTGTCTTTGAGATGCTGGACAAAGTCGGATACGGTCAACCCACCGAAAGATGCCGGTTGGCTCAGCGCAAGCTGTTGATCGACATACAGAAAAAAGGCATTGAGAGCTTTGGTATAGGTTTCTTTGGATCGGTCACCGCGCAGGCTTTTGGCTTCTCGAATGAATTTCAAGATCAGTTCATTGGCTGCGGGTGGAATTTTGGTAGTCCTGGGGTCCGCCACTACGGTTGGGCAACCGATAGTCTGATAAAACAGGAGGAACTTCCGAATGGGCGAGGCCCGGTTGGGCGGTAGCCCGGCGGTATAGCGGGCAAAGCTCATGCCATCGATGCCGAAGCCTTCGGTCAAACAAAACTCTATGTAAGCCCTGGCGTGGCGCGGATAATTACTCGACTTGGGCAGGTCAGCCGCAAAGTAGCGAATCAGTTGGCTAATCGTGTAACGGGCAATGGTTTTCCAGTGCTTGATTAGGGTCGGCTTTTGGGAGATCATATACAGCAATAGCAGAGTCAGCCATGGTAAATGCGCTTGGTTGGGTGAAGGTAGTAAAATTGTTTTGATTCACCAATTCACGCAAATGGGATTTTATAGCACGGTGAAAGAGTATACAGACAAAATCCCGACTTGATTCGCAAACCGGGATCTTTTCGTTAAGAGTCGGCTCCGAATAGGGTCGGGCGCAGACAGGCGTAGGCCCAGCTCAGACCGAGCATAGCATAAAACCAGAAAGCGTGTCCGACCGCTTCACCTACCTGAAGCCCGATGCTTACTGTCATGCCGGCGGTAAGAATACAACTCAATAGGCGGGGCGATAACCAGGATGTCCTGAAGCGCATTGTACCGGCCATGCGAAATACCAGAGTCAGTGCATACCAGATACACCAGAACATAGTTAGTACAGTGCCGAGGTGAACAAACGAGTTCAGCACTTCAGTCACCTCATTAAGCAGGTTGGTCTGACTAATAATGCCCAGCAAAAAAGGTTGCAAAGCTACCGAGACGATGTATAGCAAGCCCGACAGTAGTATCTGGCTAAAAAATAAAATATACCGCTCATCCCGGAAGAAGAGCCGCTGAAGAACGGGGTTGATGAACGGTTCTAACAGTTGAAAATAGTGCGTGTGTTCAAAGCGTTTCATGTGTTGAGAAATTAACGTTTAGATAGGGTTATTGTGTAGGTGTGCGTTTTGCCATCGAATGGCGAGTTATACTCGGTTCGCTGCCAGACCATTGCCTGAGCAGATTGTTGGGTAACCGTATAGGAGAGGGCATCATAAACCCCCTCGATACGTAGCTCCTGACCACTTGTTCGCCAATTGGCAGAGGAAAACCCAAAAAGACTGTTCAGCCGATTCTGGCAATCCGGCGATGTCGTCAGTTGCAGCTTACCATCGGTTGAAAACACGTACCGGGTTGGGCCGACACAATCTTTTCCAATGTTTTGCTGGTAAAGGTTCAACACATCAGAAGTTGAACCATAAGTAGGTGACACTACTGCTGGATCGGCAGTAATCCGGGTAACTTGCCAGGCCCCCACGACCTGAGTAGCATCTACGACCGGCCCCACATCAGATTCGCTTTTGGAACACCCCGTCACGAAAACCAGCCATAGCCATGCACAAGCCGATAGGCCCGTTAAATTTTTCATAATACGTTGAGGATAAAGAACTTTACTTTTCTGAGGGCTTTTGGGGGCCTTCTTTCTTGAATAAAATACCGGCTATATAACGTGTCGGATTTGTTTTTATGTCCACATACCCTTTCTGAATCAGCGAATCCAACCGCACGAATTCATCGAGTAGATGTTGCTCACTGACGATACGGCGCATTTGAACCGCCGTAAACCGGTAGTTCTGGAGCATGATTTCCATGGCCGTATTGTGCAATACTTCGGCTGGCTGGGAGAGTACCAGTTCAATCTCATCGTTAAACGCATCGAACGCTCCGTCACCCTTTCGTGACTGCCGCTTGATGGTGAAAACCAGCGTCGTAATAAAACGACCTTCGCGCCTTTCAGACAGAAATACCTCAATGTCGGTCTTCTGATTAATTTCGTCAATGGAGCGTGACAAGACAGTTTGCTTGAAATTAGACCACCGCACATACTGCTGTGCTTCTAAGATTTCTTTCAGGTCTGTAACTGTTACGCGCCAGATACCCGTATCCAGAAATTTACACAACCTTGTGTAAAGTACTTGGGCGTATTGACTGTTCAGCGACAGGGCTGCCTGCAACTGTAATTTGGTGTATCCCTTACTCAAATCAATCATGTAAGGCACCAGATGCTTATTGACTTCAACGGTTAGAACACCCCGACTATAACGCGCCATCGGAAAAACAACCACTGACGTAAACTCATGCTGCGCCGGGGAATCAAGGTATAACTGCCGGGATGTAAGCCGCTGGGCAACCCGTTTATAGGTCGAGTAGTTGACTTCCGCCGAGGAGTTAGGTAGCTGTAAATCAGCGATTGAGATTTTAAAAGCCGGAAACTCCCCTGGCATAGGATCGGTCTCGTTGCGCCGTAGTGTCTGTAGCTGCTTGATCTCTTTTAGAATGAGCCAATAAACCCGACGCTCCAGTACATCGAAGTTGTTGCGAGACAGCAAAAGCCGCAACGGTTCCTGTATATGAATCAGATCGCTCATTACCGAAATGTTATTAAGCACGACAAAAATAGGTATTCAACGATCTAAAGCAAGACAAACGTCGCTTATAATGCCCAACGGCTCGGACCCTACCTACTTTTATCTTGCTTTACTGAGATAATATGTTGATTTTGAGTCCCTTAATTTTGAGGCCTGAGATTTCAATAACTTACTTAAATTCAAGTAATACACGCTGTTTATCTTAAAAACATGCTGAATATATACTGTACATTTTAGACACGACGTTTAACTTGCCTGAGCAAGATAGGCTATACGTTTGATGCTTTATTCCTACTTTTATCTTGCCCAAACCTACCTGTATCTTGCTTTAGAAGGTGATTGAACCTACTTTCATCTTGCCTAAACCTACTTTTATCTTGCCTGAACCTACCTGTATCTTGCCCGAACCTATTTCTGTCTTGCCCGAACCTATTTCTGTCTTGCTTTAGGAAAATTATCCACATGCTAACTAATTGATTATTAGCATTTTGAGGGCAAGTTTTTTGGCTTACAAGTATCAATTAATTCAATATCTCAATTTCAGAACAAATAAAAAAAAAATAACAAGTTGTAATTGATCAAAAACGGCATCTAAGGATAAAATAATGCTAATCGCTCAAAATGGATCAATAGGTTGAATCAAAGAACAAAAAGAGTACAGATAAATTTTATTTTTACTCTCAGGGGAAAACAAAAAAACGTTTTACCCCCTATATTTGCGGTCAGACTACCATGAAAAAGAAAACAAAGTTTTCGGACAAGGAGTACGGGTTTCTCCTAACGGGTTTGCTAAACGAACTGGCTAAAACTACTAAACTTAAACCCGACCGGGAGGACTGGGACATTGAGGGGAGCTGGCATGATTGCGGAGACATTCACTTTGTGGATAGCCGCTACATGGCTGAATTTGCCCTCTGGCGAGACTTTGGCTGTAAAACCGTCAAACTGATAAACTACGGTCGGGCAGCCGCTAAAATGAGTTTTTATAGCAAACACAAGTACTGGCTTAAGAAACCCCACGATCTCACCGATGAGGAACGGGATGACTATATTACTGACCATTTGAATACTCTGTCACTGTCGGTTGTTTTGTTACAGGCTAAATTAGATCAGCAACCACCCCTTATGCAATCAGAGACACGTAGTCGAATTGACATGACCTTGAAAGAAATTGATGCCTGGCAACTGATCCAGACCAGGAGTCACGAGTATGAACTGGCGGTGTCAACTTATCAGCGTGGGTACGCTTATCTGTATGTCAGCTACAAGTTTGTGTTACCCAATGGTGACTACGATAATATCTCAGAGCATCTGTTGCACCATACCCGTGACCGGATCGGCAATATCACTCAGCACAAGCAAAACATTATTTTTGTCAATATGGCCGAAATAAACCGGGTACACCCCCAACAGAACAAAGAAATTGAATTCTATTTGGGCCGGTTTCCTCAAAAAAGTACGTCTGGAGCAGTCCGGCTCTATGCGAGGCCCCGCCCTGAATCGGAAAGTCAGGCAGCATTTGGGCTACATAACCCCGACGATGATCCGGCTCAGTTAGATTTGTTCGATGCTAAAGACAATCAATAAATACTATTATAATTAATGATTATTTAAAGTCAAGAAAGGGTGAAAAGTTTGAGAGGTATCTGATTGAGAAGATCGTTTTCGTCTTTTGGGGCCATGTTGCTGAATCGTACGGCACGGGCCGCCCCGATAAATCCTCATCGTGTTACTGTTTCATGGACATAATATGACTGGCAAGCCACGAAGATGCATTTCATTCAAATGAGGGTTTTCCTGAACGGTTTTTACGGGATGTACAAAAATGAGATAACTGGCTAAATTTAAGTTATTTATGCGTCCAATTAACTTAAGAAATTGACCGTTTTTGTGAACGATTTTTGAATTGATTCGTTTGACCCGTTTTGGAAACAATTGACCGTTGCTCGATCCTAAAGTCAAACGGACCGCTTTAGCGGTTGTCAATTTTTAGATTAGAAAGATTAGGCAAAATTGAATTAAATGTATGGACTCAACCATAATACCTTGGTCACTAAGACGCTTTAACCGTTTGTGCGTATTGGTTTTCAAGTAATTTATAAATGGCTATTAGGATCTTCAATTAGTGTAAAGATTATTAGTAATAGTGCACTTATAGTCCTCTTATTAGAAAAAATTCATCAAATTTTGAGTTAATTAAATCAGCGAAAGAATACCTCTCTATGAAGTTTATATTGTCAGGAGGATTAATAGCAATTTCTTCTAAATCGAATTCAGTCAGCTCAAAATCAGAATCAGAGCAAATTATATCAGGCATAAATAAATTATTCTTTAAAATAGACTCTGTAGATATAAGTGTTCCATCTAGCCCTCTTATATTGAAAATGTCTTTCCCTTTATTTAATATATTCTCAAAATAAGATTTCATACAGACGTTTTTCGATAGTTCAGACTTTATGCTCTCAAATTGAGTATTAACCAAGACTAAGATATCATTTGCATTAGGAAGATTATTAGATTCTAATAATTTATCTAAATTATAAATCTCTGTTTCTTTGTATATTATCTGATAATTACTAACTAACAAATAAAATATATATCCATATTCATTATTGTTAATCATCGCTACGTTCCTTTTTCCCCAATGCTCTTTAGCAATAGGATTTATAGGTATTCTAGAAAGCAATTCTTGGGGTAAATTTAAAACTAAAGTTGCTATTGATGAAGAGATTTTAAGCGCAACTATAAGATCTTTGATTTTTAAAATATTTGAAGTCAGATGAACAATAGAATTATAGGTTGCCATCTTTTGATTGTAAACAATATTTTTGAAAATATTATTAGTAAAAAGAGAATTTTCGACTGCTCTTTCCATTAATGGCAGATTGTTTATAAAATCAATTATATGCTTAAATTCATCATATACAGCATTAGTTTCAAGCAGAGCCGCAATTGATAACGGTGTCCTTACTATTGGTTCACCCGTTCTTTTGTAAAATCTTATAAAAGGAATAGGAGCGTTTTCATTGGGATAGCCGTATATATCAAATTTAATCCCTGAGCTGAGCCCCCAAATCCAAATATCATCAGGACCTTCGTAATTTGTTGATAAATAATATTCAGTGTAATATTCATTATAATGGAATTGATTTTCTTCTATTTTAAGCGGTAGTATTTTGTGAAATTTATTTACATCTTTCAAAACCCTAGCATCTATTGCATTTGATAGTTTAAGTAAATTATTTTGTCCCCATACAGTTCCAAAATGATCAAGATTGTGCCTTGTTTCATGCAAATAAACACTTGCTTTTTGTACGAATCCCAATTCTCTTTTATCACTAAAGAGTAGTTGTAAATCGGCTTCGTCGATTTCATTAAGGGTGATGAATTGAGAAATAGGGCTATAATAAGCAATAGTTCTATTCAAATTAGGAAATGTTTTACCAATTTCTTTTTTGATCATTTCAGGGAACTATAAATTAATTTTTATTAAAATTGATAAAGGTTGAAAAAGTATTTGGTATTAAATTAGGAACAATATACTTTTTTGAAAAAAGTATATTGTTTAGTCGTTGGATAACTGAAATTTTTATCCAATAGTTTATGTATATAAACTGAAGTTTATTTTCGATAAATCTACTATTGAATATGGTTTGCTTAAATAATAGATTGTATTATTTAAGCAAACCATATTAGACTTATAACATAGCCATAGATGTCTGAATAAAAGCATTGTTCATAAAGTTGTTGTTTAGGAGCACCTAGCCGATAATAAAACCAATCTTCTAAATCCACACATTCTATTGTGTTGTACCTTACTTTAGATTTTAAAAAAGATTCTCCAGCAACTGTTGTTGGAGGAAGTGTACCACCTACCTGAAACCTATTTGCAATTGCCGGAAAATCTGGACTTCTAGTATACCATTTGACAATGTTATTCTGACTAAATACAATCATTATTTCATGAGTTCCAACCTCCGCAAACCTCAAGGCAGCAGCAGTTAAGCTAACTTTGAACTCATCAGAAATTGACTTAATTATATCTAGAGAGAATATGCGTCCTCCAGTTAAACTTCGTAATTTATCGCTGGGCATTAATAAGCTAGATGCAAAATAATCAGCTTCTGTTTCCATCCGATTCGAGTGAACTAATGCGCCGTGAGATGGGTGAGGTTCAAGTAGACCTTTTTTAATTCCTTCCCTATGTGTATTGATGAAATAGTGCCCCAACTCGTGAGCTAGCGTGAATCGGCCTTTTTTATTTTCCTTTTGGTTATTTTTATTTACATTAAGATGAATGTGAAAAGCCCGATTCTCCCATACTAGCATTCCATCAAAATATTCTTCATAATCATCTTCGTATATAAAAAGACCTTCATCTTGACATATACCTAGTAGATCGGTATACCCTTCTGAAATAAAAGCGGAAGACAGGAAAGTTGTAAGCTTTATAATCTCAACTTTAACTTTCGGTATTATCTGAACTCCCATTCTTTTTATTGTTCGCTCTAATCTTATCTACGATGTGATTCGGTAGGCCTTGCGATTTTCGTGCAGCCATACTTAACTCAGCTATCTCCTCATTTATTATACTGTCGTCTAAAGGCCTTATGGGCCTTGGTTGCCATGTTCCATTCAGAATGGCCAATGGATCAACCTGATCATCATCTACTGTACGGACAACTGGTGAATGCAAACGTTCAAAACGATTTAACTCTACTTCGTTCCTAGGAAGAAAGTACCCTACCGAATGCATCCATTCCATGAGTGATGATTCACTTATTTCTACATTGATCTTAGCCATTTTTCAGTTCTTTATTGACTAGGGCGTTAGCTTCCATCTTATATACTCTAATTGAGGGGTGGGCATTATTGGAAATTGGTTCTGAATGTTTCCATGCTGCCCAACTCTCGCTGATTGGTGTAATTATCGTACATCATCAATTGAACCGTACAGGTAGCCGTCAGTAAGTAA
>NZ_JAPQNS010000013.1 GCF_028867935.1 Flavobacterium sp. SUN052 | reverse complement strand
CGTGTGCTCCAGCCCAGATTTTAGCAAGGACTCGTTAGGTACCAGTGAAAGCGGGGGGCTTGGTTCAGAAAGTCGGCCAAAGGTAGGACTTGGGAACGAGACGGAAGTTGTAGGGGGCTATTCAACAGCGGGTGTGCTGTACACTGATTTTAATATATCGCGCTCCATCTGAGCTTCTCGAAGCTCTCGTTGCAACCTTCTGATTTGTTGTTGTTCGTCCGTAAGAGTGGTAATGGCTGGCATAGCTCGATCATTTTTTTTGTGTCGTTGCCTCCACTTGCTGATTCGTCCTGGATCGATATCCAATTCGCGGGCGGCTTCCTGAATCGATCCTTTTGCATAAGACAGTTCGACCGGTCCGCCGGTGCGGGCCATTTCCCTAAATGCTTCGTCAAATACACGTCGTTTAACCATGGTCAAAGTGAAGTTTGGCCCCAAATCTGCCTAAAAAAAGTCTCCAGTCAAATGTAGCAAGTTCATTCCCCTCTTTTCCATTATACTATGGCATCACGTCCTACTAAAAAATCACCCTTCGATAATTTCGAGCATTTCAGCCAGATCATGTATAAGTACTGGCGCTGGCTTTTCCTTCCTATGGTCTTCCTGTTTATTCATTGGCTGAATCCAACTGCTCCAGTGTGGTTTTACTCCGCAATAGCAGCGGGTACAAAGGGTGGCACTGCGCGAGCATGGTTGCAGGCATGGCGTGGCCAAGCTGAAGAGCCCTGATTAGGTACACTGCATGGAAGGTTAATACTATCTATACGGAATTCTACCCAAAGAACCGGCCACGTTGAGCCGGTTCTTTTTTTGCTACAAGAAAGAATGTAAATGCCTTACATGATTTTGATATAATTGACTATATATGAATAGTTCGTAGACTTACAAGTACAATCACATTTTACCACATTAAATTTTTGATACAAAAAAAACAGCGCGTTTTGTAAGCACTTAGGTATTAGACGGTATCAATTTTTCATAAAAAAAACAGGGAAGTTTTACTGTCAGGCTCGTTGCGGTTCACTACCTAAAAGGTCTATTTTTACAGTGATGCAACACCGAGTAAAAAGCGAAAGCATCTTCTGAGAGAAGTTGCTTTCCAAGCCGGAGTACATCATTGGTATGATAACCCTGGTTGAGACGATTTTTTAATGATTAAGTAAGTTGCGGCATAGGGGTTGCCCCCAAAGCCGGTTCGTGGGATTTTAGCTTTGGGGCCGAAATGAAAAAAGACTATGTACTTTTTCGGCTGCCCTATGTAACGCGGAAGGTTCACGTTTTGTGTAAGCGATATTTGTTTTCAGGGAGTAAGTAACTAGTTAAACAGTAGAATAACTACAAATCTAGTCGATTTGTTTTCTTTACTTTGGTTTTTCAAGGTCATTTACTACCTATTTAAAAGAGGTAGTGAATAATAGTACATCTGCCCGGAAACAAGAAGAGCGACCCCTCGGAAGGTCGCTCTTCAAAAGACCTCACCAGTGGAATGGTAGAGTCTTACAATGTGACGGGTTGATGCTGGTTCATTTTTTCACTAACCCCAATACGAACAGAAATGAAACTTCTGAGTCGATGGAAACACTTGTGCTCTAAGATCACAAGGTTTTGGAAAGAGCATACCCATCCGCTGGTAAACCTGGCGATAACCATCGTTCGAATCGCTATTGAGCGATATTTCGATGATTAAAACCGGGTATGAGTAACGTTTGCAGCCGCTATCTTCACAGAATGGCGGCTTTTTTCATTACGCATAGTTACAAAGTTATTCGCAAACCTGAGCAATTACATTAAATCTTAAAAAATGGTTTGGGCTAAACTGCCGGGTAGCTCGGTAGGACTGCCCAGCGAACCGGTATTACTGAAGAGTCAATATCGTTTAGCCCGCCGATATGGATAACGACGCGAAACAGTGGTTGTTTGGGAACCGTTGGCGTGTAGTTGAATTCAGCCACAGACACTCTGTTTTCGTCAAAAGCTACCAATACCCAACTTCCGGGTTTGGGGTGTTTATCAGTTGTTTTAATCCATTCCATGTGATTAGGTAAGGGGTTTTGAATTGAGGTGTGACGTTATTGTCAGTTCAAAATTACGGCTAACAAACAGCGTTACCATGCACAATAAAACCTCGAAAATCGCGACTAATATATGTCGTTGTTTTATCGCCTATTTTATCGAAAATACTTTTTAGGCTATGGCTGTTGAGAGCATTAATCCCCCTCCACCAGCTCAATCGTCCCTACTGCCCCGTTGGAAGAAATACCCCCTACAAGCCTAAACCCCGATAAAAAAGATACAGCCAACCCATGATAATTTATGTACCTTATTTTAAATACACCCAACGCTTAATTTCTTGGATAAAAACAAATTCTTCATGGAGATCAAAGAGATTGCAGGAAAGACAACAATCGTAGTGCAGGGGCAAGGAACCACAAATTTTAGGGTAACAGCCGTACCAGGTAACGACAAGTGGCCACTGGAGAATGAGCCAGGGATTAGGATCGCAACAGAGACACCCGGTGTAACTCATCAAGGCCCTACAATTCCAATTTCACGGTTGGATGATCTCATAATCGCTTTGCTAACTGCCCGGCAGTTACTTCAATCTGATAAATAACCCCATTGTATTTTAGCAAGAAAGCGGCTACCCTGTCAGGTATGCCGCTTTCTGTGTTTATTTTCATTACATAAGAAAGCTTATACAACCCCTCTTGAAATATCACAACGCCCGGCTACTGTCTAACAGTGGCCGGGCGTTGTACTTTACTCATTTAGCCTTGGTAATTCTGCGGCTTACATCTCTTGCAGTTTGTGAGTTCTACGCCTATCTCTTGGGCAATTACTTGAGCCTCGGCCGCTGCGCCCTGGTAGTTGGCAAATTTTCCGCGCCACCCTCCGTTACCCTCGCCGTGTATATTTTCCTGTAACCCTTCTCCCCCATTGCAAAAGGAACATTTACCCCTGTGAAGAGTCACCTTTCGGTTAGGGTAGTTGAAGTAAAAATAGATACCTGCTTGCCCAGCTCCTTCTTCCTGATCGGTTGTCAATCGGTTGAGATTATGCTGCGAAGTAATCCAATTCCAATCCCATTGGGCTTCATAACCAAAGTCTTCTAAAACACGGACCAAACTGATAATATGATTGGCCGGAATGTCTCGGTTAGCTTTCAATAGGTTGAGCAACGTATTTTTTGGTATTTCGGCCAACTGCTCAATAGCTGATACGGACATAACACGGGATCGGGTATAATCGAAGAAACGAAAAATAGCCGCTGATTCCTTCCTGACTAACTCTTTCTCTAAAATCATTTGCTTCATATTTTATTTGTGTGCAAATATACACAAATAGAAATATTATGTGTGCGTATATACACAAATAATTCACACACATAGGGGTGCATTGCCGAGAACAGAATACGATTTGGCACTTGTGGTCAAAACGGACGAGCTGTGGGCAGGGTTTGCGCCCAATCTGGCATTCCCCTAATCCTATGTCTCGCTGTAATCTCTGAAGTGACCTCGATGGAAGATTCCGGCGTTTTCGGGCATTTATGCCCTTTCGTTCCCTCTCGCTCCCAAAAGGGTTTTGTTTGGTAAAAGTCGGGTGCATTTGCAGTTTCGTACAGAATACGTCACTTGGATAGCACTAGGCTTGAAACACCCTGATTATCAGGAGATTTATATAATAAAGTAGTTTCTACGACCCAAAAAAAGTAGGATTAGTGAAAATTACTTTCTGCCCCTACTCTTTGAGTTATTCCGAGTACTAAAAAGGTAATAAGCTGTCAGTTAGATGTATAGCCTACTTAGTATGAAGTAATTAAGTCTGTCTATTTCTTATACAGCCTTCCACATTGGTCAAGTGACGGATTTTGTACGAAACTGCAAATGAACCCTTAGAAGTAGCCAGATAGAACATTTCGTATGAATGTGGGTCACCCCCCAATAAGACGGGGTAACAAACCTGGAACGGTCGTTGCTGGATTGTTACACCAGCCCGTATAAACCAAATCAGGTCACTTATAGATCGGCTAAAACCCTCTCTTCTCTTTTCACCCGCAACTGTCCACTTTTGGTTGACGATATACACAAGGCAACTTTAGGTTCGTTGGTCAGCTTCGGTTGATTAAACTCGGCGAGGTCGTCACCGACCCCGCCGGTCTTCAAAACCGTGCTTGACAGTTTTCCGTCACACGGCTCCTCAATGAAATGGTGTCTGTCATACATACCTCCCCGCTTTGTGATCCAGTGCGGTTTTCGTGTCGTGGCAATGACGGTGAAGTAGTTGGAGATTTGCATACTCGTCCTTACCTCCCTTTGAGCGCGGGGTGATATGGTCAACCTCCATAACGTCTTCACTTGTAAAGAACAGCTGGCAGTGGGGACATCGACCTTCCTGCCGTTTGAGTAGTTGAGCTACTCGCTGGTTGGTTTGTGGATGTTTACCCATGCGGGTACTCCAATAGACCCAGTCCCCATCATACGGACTTCGATTCCCTTTCACTTTAAGATGGCGTTTAATTGCCTTGTCCGTATGCTGGCCTAGTCGGCTGACCCTGTTTTCGGTATGCGAGCCAAAGCGCCATCCCTCGCCTTTGTCAATGAGCCAATATTTTCGGATGACCCAGCGAATAGGTTTATTCGAGTGGCGTTGTAAAGCCCAGCTTCGCAGAGCGATATAGAGCCAGTGGCCTAGTTTGGCGAAGTGGTGTTTGCTGGCAACAGTGGCATAGTAGTTCGACCATCCCCGAATAATCGGGTTCAGTTCATCAATAAGAATTTCCTGAGTAGAAGACCGATGAACCTGGATGATTTTCTTTAACTTTTGTCGATGTCGTTGCATTCCTGTTTCGCTAGGTGTGATGAGAGTTTTGAAGCCCAGTGGTAGTTTTTTTCGAGTTCTTGCCACTTTGGTATCGCCCGATTGGGTGTTGCCGAACGGTAAACCCTAGAAAGTCAAAGCCTACCGGTCCGCCACTACGGCAGCCTTCATGCTGGTGAAGGGTGTGTGTAATTCGTGTCTTACTGGGCTTCAACTCCAGTCCCATGTCTGTTAACCAAGCTTCTATCCCTTTCTGGCAGTCCTGAATAACCGATAAGTCTTCATGTAGCACCACAAAGTCATCGGCGTAACGGATGAATTGTGCCGTACTAATTTGTCTTATTCGTTTCCTATTCTGTCGGACTTCTCCTTTGGGGTAAGTCTTTCGAACGTATTCCTCCATACCATGTAGGGCTATGTTCGCCAATAAAGGCGAAAATAGAGTAGGGACAGAGCGCACCTCCAAGTCTATCAACCTGTGTGTTTCTCCATCCCTCTCTCCAAACGAAGCGTGACAGTTTCCCGTCACTTCGCTTTCCCTCATTGCAGTCGGCTGTGATCTCCAAAGGTCGCTGTTTTCCCATGACAGCTTCGGCAGAGCAATTGCAGATTCTCTTTGACATCTTTGCCTCCTTGGCGACGAGCCTGGAGGTGATGCAGATCTAGAGTTTCCTGACTGCCACACAGGGCGCAATACGCACCGCGTTCCGCCTTAATTTCCTCTTTCAGTTCGCGCCACGCACCGTTGTCAGCATTACCCCGCCAGACATTGTCGGTTTGTGGTGCTTTGTCCATCACCAGGGTTGTTACCCATTCACTTTCCAGGTAAGGGTTGGCCGGATGCCGTGACCGATACTTGGTGATCGGTTGGTCACTCATTCGATATAGATACAGCATCGCTTCTCCATTACGAATGCCCCAGTTGTCCCGTGTGTCATGTTCACGGTGTTTGTAGAGGTCGATGATCCGGGTCGGCGTAAGCCGATGCCGCTTCTGCAGCCAGATAAACACGCGTTCATTGACCCAGAAGTCCAGATCTTTCGCTGTTTCTTTGGCATTGCAGTGGCGAAAGTACATCATCCATCCTCGTAGCACCGCGTTGAGCGCACTGAACTTTAGCAGGGGGCTGTCCCGAAACCACTTCCGGTCTGTCATCTCCTTGATTTTGGCTTTCAGTCGGGTGACAACTTTATCCGCTGGAGTAACCAACAACTTGGGTCGATCATTCTGACTGGTATAGCGTCGAATGTGAAAGCCCAGAAAGTCGAAGCCGTTGTTCACGTGAGTGATATGCGACTTTTCAACGGACAGTTCCAGCTTTAGTTCCGTCAGCAGGAACGTCTGGATTTCATCTCGGAGACGGTACGCTTCCGATTTGCCGCCATTAGTTAATAGCAGCCAATCATCCGCGTAACGAATGAGCGCACAGTTGCCCTGGTGTCGAGTCCGACGCCGTTCTTTCTCCTTTCGATTGAGGCATCCGTACTTAGTCCACCAAAACAGATCGAGTTGGTGAAGATAGATGTTTGCCAGTAAGGGCGAACAAATTCCGCCCTGGGGTGTGCCTACGTCAGTGGTTTTGAAGAGGCTACCTTCCATTACGCCCGCTTTCAGAAAGCGGTCAATCAGATTAAGAACCCGTTGATCGGCAATCCGTTGTGTCAAAAGGTTGAGTAGTATATCATGCTGAATACTATCAAAGGCTCCTTTGATGTCTCCCTCGACAACCCAGTAGTATTTAGTGCGATTGTTGATGTAGCTGTCCAAAAGGGCAATACAATCCATGGTCCTGCGTCCTGGACGAAAGCCATTGGAGCAGTTCAGGAAGTCACTTTCCCAAATAGGTTCTAACACCATTTTCAATAACAGCTGTACGACTCGGTCTTTAAGGGTTGCAATGCCCAGTGGGCGCAGCTTACCGTTTGCTTTAGGGATGTTGACCCGCTTTACGGGAAGGGGTTGGAACCGTTTTTGACGCAGTTCTTCCTGTACTTCCAGCACAAAAGTCGTTCGGGCCGTTGTTGACTCGAAAACTTTCTTGGTCAATCCATCGATTCCAGCCGTTCGGGCACCCTGGTTAGAAAGTACCTGATCGACAGCAGCGCGTATCCACTCCTCCCGACACATCAGTCGATACAAATGGTCGAACTGATGAGTTGAGTTATTCGTTGCCTTTAGAGCGAGGCTTCGTTGGGTTTTGATAATATCGAACATACGTCTTAGTTCTTTCTAGTTCCCGAACGTTCCTCTTGCAATGACTGCGGTCCTTCGCCCTGTGGATGGCTTTCCCATCCTCCGACTACTATGACCACTCTGCCACGTCACAACCACCTCAGTTGCAGCTAACCCAGTCTTTCCAGACCGATCGTGACGTTTCCTACGTTCACTTAGTGATACGTGGTTCGTTTGACCTTAGGTCCCCTCTTTACGCCCGTAGGATACAGCCCCAGTATCCCCGACAGTAGCCGATGGTTTATACCCCTATAACCAGCGCGGTTTGGTCGAGTAAAGAACCATTTCGCCAGTTGCGTCGAAAGCTGGCTACCTACTGTCTCGCACCATCCCTGTCCTTTGGTAGTGCGTTCAAGGTGAGGACGCTTCAAACAAGGGTTTCTTGCGTAACCATAGTCAAACTCAGGCTTGGAACCTATCGCTGTAACAGGGTGCCAGCGGGTTGTCCCTTGTTCTCCGGGCTTCAGATGATTTCTTGCTCCTTATCCATCACCTGCCGGATCAGCCTTGGCATTCTGGGGGGAATGCCATCTCCTATCAGAGGTTGTTACCCTCCTCAGGAGTATTATCACTAAGCGCTTCGCAGCGCACCAATCCCTCCTTGCGGAGTACCCGCATCGGTTCGCAGAAATTGTTCCTCTGACAGAATGCCTGCTTTTAAAAACTGAACCAGTAACTGGTTGACCCGTCGGTCAGCCGAGTGCTGCCGAATTCGATTCATCAACTGGTGATGGTCGATATTATCAAAACAGGCTTGAATATCGCCTTCGATGACCCATTGATAGGGCATCTCATGGCGTTTATTGTCCTGTTTATTCACCTTTCGAGGACGCATACTCATGCGAATATGCTCCAACGCCCCATGACAGCCTTTTCCCGGCCGAAAGCCGTAGGAGACATGCCAGAAGCGCGCTTCCAGAATGGGTTCCAGTACTTGTTTGATGGCACTTTGTACCACCCGATCTGCAATCGTCGGAATGCCCAGTGGACGGAATTGCCCTGGTTTGCCCGCCTTAGGAATCAACTTTCGGCGGCAGGGACTGGGTTTATACGATCCAGTCCGTAGCTGCTGCTGAAGAGTTGCTAAGAAGGGGGCTTCGCCCATGCGCTGGCGAATGCTTCCGACGGTCATCCCATCGATTCCTGGTGTGCGTTTGCCCTTATTTTGGGCTACGTGACGCCAGGCTTCTCGTAAGTTACGCAGATCTGTTAACCAGTTCCATAACTCCCGATACGCTTCGGTGGGATGTTTCTGACTCCATTGATACAATTTTCGTTGCACGCTGAGTACCCAGGCATAATCTGCCTGGTGAGCCAAGTCCATGGCTCGCTTCTCCGGCTTTGAAAGCGTATCGATTCCCTGCCCGCCTTCGCCATGTGAACGGCTTTCCCGTTCTCGGACTACTACGCGGACTCCGCCCTGAGAATGACCCTTCCCGAGTCGCTGTCGATAGCCTGTTTTCCTGACAGGCGAGTCACCCCCAGTTCCCATGTTCCGATTGTTAACCTGTGAATCCTTAGATGGCATGCTCTACCCCTGGTGGTACGGGATGATGGCTAGGGGGAAGCTCCATCATCGAATAAGTTAGACTCATTCTGGGATCAGCAACATAAAGACCGATCCGCCCAGGCCACAGCTTCCCTCTCAGCCAGTTCTGAAAATGAGGGTTGGTCAGTAAGTACAGAGGCTTCCTACGCATGCTTCGTTGTCTCATCATCGATTCGGTGGTAGCCCGGCCGACAGGAAATGGCCTGTCTCCGGTACAGTTCAGGCTGCTCTGCTTATGGCACCCGCTTGGCAGCACCCAGCGAGCTTTGCAGCCCCCTTCTATCTAACTTCCCTTGTTAGATAGGGCAGTACTACAACTGCCGGTCAACAATCAGCCGACACAGTCTTTAGAGAGAAAAAAAACTGCGTCTTCATGGCGCACTGATATCGCTGACCCATTGCTGATTGGGGGCGTCTACTTTCTTGCCTTTCACCAGGTTAGGATACTTGCGGAAGGGGTGATCTGACCAGGTAGTCCTTGCTCGCCGAGTTCTTTTTCTTATCAGTAATCCATTATCTCTGAGTAGTTTAGTAAACTTGTCCCGCCCCAATTTAATCCCATGCTGCTGACGAAAGTCAGTCATTTGGTGATGCAGGATTTCTGCCCCAACCGAAGGCAAGTCAAGGCGCAACCGGCGTACTTCGGCCAACACCATAGCACCAGTAAGGTCCGCTTTTTGCGATCGTTTCTGCTTTTCATACCAAGCCTGACGGCTTACCCCAAACAGCCCGCAGAGTGTTTCCATGCTCACCAGGGGGTGATGCAGGCTGAGTTGATTTACTGTTTGGGACCAGGCTTTTTTCGGATCGGGATTTGGAGTTCTTTTTCGGCAATGTTGATCATGATCTCCAGGGCTTCGCGTTTGAGTTGTTCGTGCTGGAGTAGTTGCTGGGTATCGGCTAACTGCTTTTTGAGCAAGGCCACTTCGTCGGTTTTACTTTTCATGAGTCGAGCACGTTTAGGACGGGGATGGTAGCGTCGGAGTCGATAGCGCTGGTAGGCTCGATTCCAGACCCGGAGTGAATTTGGTGAAATATTCAGTTCGGCCAAAATCTGTTTTTCACTCACCAACTCGAGTCGATGGAGCTCGACCACGAACCAGCGGAACGCGCTGACTTTGTACTTTTTCTTGAGGTCAATAAACCCGCTTACTTTCATAACTTTACACGGTTAGTGTCAAGCTATTTCAGTGTAATACATACTCAGAAAACCGAAATGGCCTCCCTTAACCGGTGAACTGATCCAGCAAGTGGTCCGCTTCCTGGAGAAGAGAAAGACGGGTGTCTCGATCCATTTCGGTTTGGAGCTGCTGCTCAATGGCCAGATAATGGCTTCGACAACGGGGAAAGGGCTCGCTCAACATAAACTCCTCTAGCCAGAGACCAAAATCCGACAGCTCGGCCTGCTGGTTCGAATAGGGGAATGAGGTGAGCACCCCAACTGCCTTACCCCCAGAAGATGATCCAAGAGGTCGACCCAAGAAATAATCGAACAGATCGGGATGGGAACAAAAGGTTAGCCAGGCTTTTTGTTTTGCTTCGGTGTCTTTTCCATTCTTAAATAGGATCAAGGTCCACTCGAAGAGAAAGTCGGGGAGGCCCACATCATCCCCAAAGGTCTTGGCAAACCAGCGGGTGTAGTGAAGGCCCCCTGCATAATCCCCCAGCTGGACGTAGTACCGGGTGGGCAGGTAGCGTAGTCCCCGCGAATCATCGTAACCGCCATATTTGCGCTTTTCAGCGGCCAGGATGCGTTTGATGTCGGCAAGTTTGGTTTCCAGCCGCTGGACTTGTTTGGGAGTCATGGGTGAGGGTCGCTGGGGGTTGACAGATCCCTTAACTTACGCATCAATCCATTAGGAATCAATCGGGGGTAGGAGTTTGCCACTACCAAAGCGGACGGTTAGCCGCTTCGCTGTACACTTTGGCTTGATGAAATCCCAAAACGCTGGACGCGAATCAGCCCCAGACTGTTCACTAGTTGAGCAATAAAGCCCGGTTCGTGAACTAGCATAACGGGCCATTAGGGTGAATGAGTGATACGTAATGCCGGTTATACAACAGGCTGCATCTCCCTAAAATAGCTTGTTATTCCACAAGATGTATTAACATAAGTAAAAGTTTAAACTCCGAAGGAGTGCTGTTGCGTCGCTATCTAATCGGGTACGGAAAAGACCTTATGGAACCGTGATCAGGTACTGTCAAATCCTTTTTGCCTGATCAGTTGAATATGCGTATAAATACTTGTTTTTTATAGGTAGCGGGTATAGGCTTCAACGAGCTTCTACATACTCCTTTTGTCAGTAAAATAATTTGTACTTATTAACATTTGCTTTATTATCAACGGATTGAACATCAATGACAGCGTTCTTAGGCTTAGTAAATGGTCAATATAAATCTAGAATTGTCCACTACTCTGCTAATTACATCTAAAGTAAAAATACGTATTTTCAATTGTCAGGCGACAAGTGACTGTCAATATTTATGAAAATACTTTAATATTACAATTCTCTTTTATAACCGCTATTATTTCCTGTTTACCTATGAATACCTACGGCTGGGACAGCGTTTTTGTCCTTAGTGTTGCGGAGGCTAACAAGCAATTGGCCGCCAACATGAGTCAGTTAATCGACACGTTTAGTTTTGAGTATATGGACGGGTTGGCTACTACGACTATTCAGGGAACGTTTGCACCCTGGCAAATTGTGCCCGGTGGATCTAACACCATTATTCAGATCCAGTTTCCAATTCAAACCGGCACCATGTCTATTTCAGGCCTTGGTGACTTCAAACTGGACGGTGTATCGGTCGAGTTGAAAATTTCGCTCGGTATTTTGCCCAGCACCGTTGCGCCACAAACCAATGTACTGACCTTCGATTTTAGTGGCACCAGCACCAGTAACACCACCGGCATTACATACGTATGTACGCTGGACCCACACAACCAGGTTCCAAGTACCTACTATTCATTGCTGGGTGATTCTCTTATTCAATGCTTGCTTGCCAACACGGCCGCCATCACCTATGTGTTCGCCACCATTGACCTGATGCCCAGCAGCGAAAATTTCCTGGCTCCTGCCGAATCGGTGTTTTGTTACCAGCAACCTGTAGGGGGCACGGCTGCCTATCTCTCTATTTTGAGTATGACTACAGTACAGAACGTGAGCAGTATGAGCCGCAACATCGACGCTGGCTTGCTCAATACGGCTTATGACTGGTCAATGGCCATTTCGCCGGGTATGTTTCTAAGTGGAGTTATTCAGCCCACCCTGCCCACTGTATTTGGTAACGGAACAACGGCCAGCACGTTTACCTACAATGCCTCACAAACCGCTATACAGAACACAAGAACGTTTGGAGTGGGCAAGGTAACCTCGGGTCTTATTGACTATTACCCGCAAATCATCAACCTGAGTATGTCGATCAGCAACAATGCCCTGCACTCTGTTACCAGTGGAAACTGCGATCTCTATGCAGGTATTTCAATGACGTTTACGATCACCTCCAACAATGTAATGGTGTTCAATCCAGGTAATCAGACGTTTACCTTCAATACCGATAATAACCCTTCTGAAACCCATGACGACGATATTCCAACCTGGGAAGAAGTCCTGTTTTTGGGTATGGTTGATATCATAATGGCCGTGGTTGTCGATTTCATTGCTAATGATATTGCTGATCAGCTCAATACTATTACCGGCACTCGCAGCTTCGCTGGCGTATCGCCCTACGTAGTGAGGTGGACCGGCATGAATTCCCTTAATGTAAAAGCCGGTGGTCTCAGCACCAGCTTTTACATGCAGGGTACCGTATGAAACTACCTGCCCTCTTTTATATAATTATTCACGTAACCAACTCAATCCAATGCAAGCGACTCCTGTATTCGCGACTACTTCAACCAATCCCATCTCCACTAATGGCTGGGATACTGTTTCGGCCATGACCTATGTGGCCCTGAACGCGGCCATTATAGCCGAAAAATCATCGCCCGCAAGCTTCAGTCAGAGCGGGAGCAGTGGTCTAATTGGCTCTTACACTGTGTCAGCTAATTTTGGCGACTGGCAATTAGTGGAAGGTGGCGATGGGCAAAATGTTTGGCTTAGCCTGCCCATGAGTGGTGGCAGTGCCGTATTCAATCAGTTGAACCAGACCTATGATTTTAACGGTAGTGCCATTGTCGAGGTCAAAATGAACTACATTCCGCAGCCCATTACCGAAAACGGTAACCCGCAGAATTTACAGGTAAAAACCAGCAGTTCAGACCCTACTGTCCCTGTCGTATCGCTCGAAACAGCCAGCCTCATTAACCCTGATGCGCCTTCGGTTCCGCTCGACCCAACCGTGGTTGAGATTATTGAAGGAGCACTGGTGGAATGGCTGACCGACAACCTTCAGGATTTCAACCAGGTGTTTGCGGTGGCCGACCTGAACGTGGTGCTAGCCTCTACCGACCCCAGTTTACAATGGCTCAAACCGACGAGTGTCAGCTACGCTGTGACCGATAAAGGTTCGCTCGATACCAGTGTATTTGGTGTACTGGCCATGACCCGCCCAGACGCCGACATTCCGACTTCGCACCAGATTTCGCCCGATGCTATTCCTGCGGGGTGCAACGGGGGCTTTTTGCTCTCGCAGGAATTGTTCATGAATGAGATCGTCCTACCTGGCATTTACCTGATGTTTCCTGGCTCAACTCCCAGCGACTTTGTAGTTAATAACGACAACTCGCAGGTTACGAACACCGTAGCTCTGAGTTTTGATCTAACCGACGATGATAACAATGTGTACACGGCCAAGGTGAATGTTCAGGATTTCAAGATTACCCTATTAGGGCAGCAACTCACGGTGATCTTTACGGATTTGAATTACGAGAGTGGTCTGGGCGTTTACACCCACCTGAATTACCAAGGTGTGTATCAAATGGACATGAACACGCAAACTCATCAGCTGGAGATGAATATGGTAGGCGTTCCAACCATGTACACCTACATCACCCTCACCTCGGCCCGGCAATGGACTGACATCGGAATCAGCGTGGTGCTATCGGTGGCGGGTGCCGTGGTAGGGGCTTTTGTTGGCGGTTTGGTGAGTGCGGGTATTACCGCACTGACAGAAACGGCAGTCGATACAACCGCCCAGGGGCTAACCGACGCCGTGACCGAGACAATGGCGGACGGGGGTAGTGAAGCCGGGACCAATGTGGTACTGACAGGTCTTGAAGATGGTATGATTAATTCCGTTGAACAGGTATCGACCGACGCAACCGAGGCTGCTCCCGAAGTAGCCGATGCCGCAGCTGATGGCACCAAACCAATGAAAGGCTCGGGTTGGCTTCGACGCAACGGGGTCAAAATTTTAGGGTCGATGATTGGCGGGGCTGCGGGAGCCGGAGTAGGCAGCATTCCATTGATTCTGACCAATATCGGAAACCAATCTGACGATTACCCAACCCTGGATACTTTCGCCGAGCAGGTAGTTAATTCCGTGGAATGGCCTAATACATCGGGCTATGTCATGGAGTCCGCCCAGCTGAATAATTCCCTACAAATCGGTTTCAATTTTACGCTGGGATGAGTGACCAATTAGCAGATACGTACGGATGGGATACGGCCTATGCCATTACCCTGCCCGACCTGAATGCGTCGATCGCTGACAGCAAGTGCTCGCCCGATACCTATGCCTATGAGCAAGATGGTATCAGCATCAGCGGCACCTTTGGCACCTGGCAGGTATGTCGCGGTGGTGATGGTAAACTGTTGCACATGAGTATACCTATACTGACGCTGATCGCCACGACCAGCACGACCACACTCAACTACACCAATGGTACCTGTGTAATTGAGGTGAAATTACAGTATGTTCCCCATACAATTGAAGGAGCCGTAGCATCAATGGGAACTTTTCACCGGTTGGTGGTACAAAACGAACCAGATCCTACTACACCCGATAATCCGGCCGTTTCAATTGTGAACCTTGTGTTTATGGGTATGGACTTCGTGACACAGTCCATTGTGAGCGGGGTATTTCAGGGCTGGTTTGATGCGCACATCGCCGACTTTGCCTTCATTTTTGCCGAGGTCAATCTGAACCGAGAGGCCGATCAGGGCCAATTCCAGTGGATTATGCCTACTTACACTGACTATGCTTACCTCGATGGAAACACCGACGAAACGAGCGTGATGGGTATTTTGTGCATGACTTCCGACAACGGCATCCCACGAAGTCCAAACGGTTTGTTGGAACAGCTTTCGCCCAATGCCATTCCGGTAGGATCAAAAGCAGGTTTCCTGATCTCACCCGAACGGTTTCTGACGCAACTGATCTGGCCAGTGTTGCCCACGGTATTCCCCGGCACAAGCACGAGCGATTATACCGTAACGGTCGATGCTCAAATGATTACGCTTAACTCGGCAGTACAGTTGCAGGAAGTCGAGAGTGACGGTAGTACCTATAAGCCAACGCTCACCGCTTTCACTCTCTCGTTGCTAGGACAGCAAATCACGATGAATGCCACCACCAAAACAACCATTGTGCTGGGCATAGATGCCTACGCGGAGAGCGTCTATACGTATGAGTTGGTACTGACGAACAATGGCAACGGAGAGCCTGCCTTAAATTTTCAGGCCATTGGCTCCCCTGTAACCAACCAGTGGACTGAGCAATCAGAAGGGTCAACGATTACAGACATCATTGCTGCCGTAGTCGTAGCCGTGGTTGGCATTGTGATTACAGTAATGACCGACGGGGCTGACCTGGTGGTCGCGGGTATCATAATTGGGTTATGTGTCGGTGTGGTCATGGTTACACCCCAGCTGATCGAAGCTATTGGCACC
The DNA here is from genome assembly GCF_028867935.1 of Flavobacterium sp. SUN052. Lineage (GTDB taxonomy): Bacteria > Bacteroidota > Bacteroidia > Flavobacteriales > Flavobacteriaceae > Flavobacterium. The sequence continues at coordinate 221,334 of NZ_JAPQNS010000013.1, read as the reverse complement.
GACGATGCGCCCTCCGTAAACGACTTTGTGTTAACTGCTACGGACCCCATAGTGTGGACTGACGAGACTGATTTTGCCCTTAACTACGCTTGCCTGAATGGATCGCTGCAATTAGGTTCGCTGTAGAAATACTTAGTTACAAAAAAGTTATCCTTTCGTTTGCCTTTGTCAACCAGACAATTACATTTGCCTAATCTCTTTTCAATTGTTCATTATTACTTAACCATTAAACTCAATTAACGCATGGAACCATTTATTGGTCAAATCTGCCTGTTCGGCTTCAATTTTGCCCCACGCGGCTGGGCACTCTGCAACGGACAAATCATGTCTATCGCCCAAAACACCGCCCTGTTCTCGCTGCTGGGTACTACCTACGGGGGCAATGGGCAAACCACTTTTGCCCTGCCCGATTTGCGGGGGCGCGTACCCAACGGACAGGGACAGGGGCCGGGCTTAAGCGATTACCAGATAGGACAGGTATCGGGTACCGAGCATGTCACCCTCCTTCAAACCCAGATGCCGCAGCACAATCACATGATGGCTGTATCGAGTTCGCCAGCAACCTCGAACAATCCTGCTGGAACGGTGCTCGCCGTGTCCTCCGATGCAAACGAGGGTGTAGTGAACACCTACGGAACCGCCATTAATGCCACCGCTAGTCCGCAGGTTATTAGCATTGCTGGAGGTAGCCAGCCCCACGATAACATGCAGCCTTACCTGACCATGAATTATTGTATCGCACTAGAGGGCATTTTTCCAAGCCGCGGCTAATTCGATTACACACATCAAGTTCTCTTTTCCCGGCCTGTGTTCGCATGGGCCGGGTTTACGTGTTTTCTTCCAGAGTACTTTGCCTGTTTAACCATCCTCTTCTTTACTATGAACCATTCTACTTTTGTTTGGAGGCTAACCCCCAACCGGTTGGTTTCCTATTCACACTCATTTATACATTTCTATAGCCGTTGGCCACTCCTTATATGCTGTTTGCTAGGCGGTTTACTATCAGCAAAAGCGCAGATTTATTACATTGAAAACGATAATTCCTTCAGTACCCGCAACGACCAACTCTGGAAGATGAATGTCGATGGAACGGGTAAAACCCAGGTAGCGACCAATTTTGCCGATGTTCCGGGTGTACTGGCTATTGATCGGGTTGCCAATAAGGCCTTCATCGCAGAATCCCGTTCGACGGTAAATCCTAAAGTAATCAAAGTTGATTTGACTACCGGAGTCAGTACCACTATTGCCAGTATTGCCGGCTTTGCCGGTTGCAAAGGCATTGAACTCGACCGGGTAAATCAATATGTCTATTATGCCATTGATGATGGAGTCGCCACCACCTTGACTGACCAAATTCGTCGGGTGCGTTACGACGGTTCGGGCGATGAACTGGTTGTTACGAACTACGTGAACGTTTCGGGGCCGCTTTCTATTGATTTGGCCAATAACCGACTCTTTGCGATTGATGCGCGCGGAAATACAATAACCGGCACAACACCCACTCCCAAGATTGTTTCTATTAGCCTGTCAACCAGCGCCGTCACTACCGTTCTTAGCTCCAGCATCGCTGTTTCGGGTATTGCCTATGATTCCCGAATCAATAAGATATACTATATGTACAGCGATGGGGTAGCCGGGACGTCTACCGACGAACTGCACCGGATAACCCCGGCTGGAGTCGATGAACTAGTGTTGGGTAACTTTGGGGTAAATGTGCCGGGTGTTCTCTCCTTAGATAAGACAAATAATCTGCTTATTGTGGCCGATGTACGGGGAACTGCACCGGAAGTATTAAAAGTAGATTTATCAACGGTTCCGCCCACAGGCAGTAGTATTACCTCCCTTTCGGTTAACTATTCGCTACAGGGGCTGGCCATTGTACCCACCTGCAATACCTTTGTGACGACCCTCACGCCCAGCCCATCCAGTACCCTTACCTGCGCCCAAACGAGCTTGACTCTTATCGCCATGGGCGGCACCAGCTATACGTTTGCCCGAACGGGCGGGGGCGGAATTACGAGCCAAAGTACCAGCGGTTCGGCGCTTATAAATACCTCCGGCACTTATTCTGTGACGGTGACAGATGTGGACGGGTGTACGATGGTGAACACGACCACTATCAGCAGCAACACCACGCCCCCCTCGGCTACCATTACTATCCCCGCTAACCTGACCGTACTGGATTGCAGTGCATCGGTTCTCAGTCTCAGTGCGTCGGGTGGAGGGACATACCGTTGGGATAATGGCCAGACTACGGCCATTCGCAACGTGAACACAGCTAATTCCTTTTCGGTGACAGTGACGGGAGCTAACGGTTGCACGGCCATAGACACCCAAGCTATTTCGCAGAATATCACGCCCCCGCCCGTGAGTTTGACCGCTACGAACGTGTGTGCCGGACAAAGCCTGACCCTAACAGCAACCAGTGGCATTGGTAATTACACCTTCGTGGGCGGCAGCGGCCTCATTGGGTCGGGATTTCAGGCCAGCATCACCACCGTGTCGGGGCTGTCGGCGGGACCGCAGAATTTTACCGTATTGGTGCGAAGCACGGTGAACAGTTGCACAAACACAGCGGTAGCCAGTGCTTCGGTGACGGCTGGGCCAACGCCTTCGCTGATGGCGAGCAACACCCTAAGTTGCGCCCAAACGTCAGTTACACTCACGGCTACGGGTGGCAGTAGTTATACCTTCGCCGGGCCGTCGGGCGGTCTGTCGAGTCAGGATCAGGTGAATGGCACAGCGGTAGCGGGAGCACCCGGCACCTACACCGTAACGGTGGGCAATGGCAGCGGCTGTACCAGCACCACCACCACCGTTGTAGAAAGCGTTGCAAATCTACCCTTGATCCTGCTGCCTTCGTCAAACACGGGCACCACTGGCATTGTCCTACCAGGGGGATTGATTTTTACGGCATCGGGTGGTAACGGAACCTACACATTCGCCTTCAGTCCTCCACCACCGGGCCTGACGGGCAGCAATCTCGGTGCTACTCAATATCGAATCGAGGGAACACCCGCCCAAGCGGGCGTTTTCCCCATCAGCCTCACCGTTACGGATGGCAATGGCTGTGTTGCCGTTAATACGGCCTACACCCTGACCATAAACTGCCCTGCGATCACCTTTACACCACCCACTATTTCTACGGCAACGGTTGGCCTAACCCTAAGCGCGGGGCCGATTGCCTGGTCGGCGAGCGGGAGCACGGGTACTCCCTATACGTTTAGTTTCAGTGGCTTGCCCAATAGTCTTACCATAGGGACATCAGGGTTGGCTTACCGGGCTTTGTCAGGCGTGGTCACTCAGGCAGGCACATACCCTATCAGCTTAACCGTTACCGATATCTTCGGCTGCTCGGCAGTGTCTCCACCTTACACCCTGACAGTAAACTGCCCCTCGCTATCACTAACCACGCCCAGCGTTTCAACGGCCCTGGTAGGGGTTACGTTGCCAGCTACCTTAGCCTGGCAGGTTTCAGGAGGAAATTCTCCCTACTCGTTTAGCTTCAGCAGTTTCCCGGCAGGCCTGACTACCAACAATGTCTTTAGCAATTACTACGACATCACAGGTATGCCCACGCAGGTCGGCACCTTCCCCTTCAGCCTGACCGTTACCGACATCTACGGTTGTTCGCTGGTCAGTAGCAGCTATAGTCTGACAACCTCCTGCCCAACGCTGGCGCTGAGTACCACCACCAACATTGCCAGTTGTGGCGGCACGGGCAGCATCGCCTTTACGACAAACCTGCCTAATGGCGCTTATTCGCTGTCGTATGTGGGGACGGGTAGCCCTCGTTCGGTGGCGGTGAGCAGTGGCGGATTCGTGTTAACGGGTCTTTCGGCGGGGAGTTACGGGAGCTTCTCGCTGGGCTACGGCAGTGCGGCTTGTGTGCCAACAGTGGGTACAACGATCGTGTTGAGCAACCCGGCATCTCCCACTGCCAGCATTTCGCTCACCAGTCAAACGCTCACCTGCTCGCAAACAAGCCTGACGCTCACCGCCAGCAGTTCGGGAACAGGCATAGTGTGGAGCACGGGAGCTATAACACCCAGTATTGTAGTGACAGCGGCCAATACCTACACTGTGACAGCAACGAATGCCAACGGTTGCACGGCCTCGGCTAGCACGACAGTTTACAGCAACACGGCCAGCCCGTCGCTCACACTTTCGACCAGTCCATCGGGTACGCTCACCTGTGCCCAGACCAGCCTGACATTGGCTGCCAGTGGGGGCAATAGCTACACCTTTGCCGGGCCTGGGATTGTGAGCCAGAACACAACCTCTGGAACGGCGGTGGTGAACGCGGCAGGCACATATACTGTCACGGTAACCAACGTGAATGGTTGCACGGCGACCAGCACCACCCTCATTAGCCAAAGCGTAAACCTACCCACGGCTTCGCTGGTAGCCAGCGGCACGCTGACCTGCGCGGTGACAAGTTTGACGCTGACGGCCACGGGGGGGACTAGTTATGCGTTCGCAGGGCCGGGAGTAGTAAGTCAGAACGCGGCAGCCGGTACGGCCATCGTCAACGCCAGCGGAGCCTATTCGGTGACAGTGACCAACACCGCTACGGGCTGTTTGAGCGTGACCACGACAACCGTCAACAGTAACACGGCCTCTCCCACGGCGGATCTAACAAACTCCGGCACCATCACCTGCGCCAACTCAAAGGTAACGCTCACCGCTTCGGGCGGAAGCCCCTATACCTTCTCTGGAACAGGAATTGTGGCTTCAGCGGGCAGTTCGGCCACGGTGAGTCAGGGGGGCACGTTCTCCGTGGTTATAACCGGAGCCAATGGTTGTACCGCTTTGGCTACTACCATCGTCAGCAGCAATACCACGGCTCCCACACCGAGCCTGGTGGCCAGCGGAACCATCACCTGCTCGGTGCCGACCGTTGTGTTAACGGCCACAGGCGGAAATACCTATGCATTTGGTGGTCCCAGCTTCGTAACGTCGTCGGGCAGTTCAGCCACAGTCAATATTGGTGGAATTTATTCGGTAACGGTATCCAACACGACTAACGGTTGTCTGGCCTCCACTACCGTCACCGTGTTCAGCAATTTAACCGCTCAGGCACCCACCGTAGCTATCACCACTAGCACCTCCACCATTTGCGAGGGGGGCAGTGTGCAAGTGGCAGCCACAATAGGTGGAGCCATCACCGGTTATCAGTGGTATCGCAATAGCCAGCTTGTGAGCGGCCAGAGCTCCGCCACGCTCTCACTGGCGGGGGTGCAAGTGGGGCAGGCGGGCAGTTACGTATTGGTGGTTACAAGCGGGTGCGGCAGCGTAACGTCCAACAGTTTCACCTTGACCGTGAACCCCTTGCCCACCGTCTCACTGCTGGTGCCTAACAACGCTACGGTTCAAGGGGCCACCATCACCCTACCCGCCCCGCTGATGGGGGTAAATTTCCAGGTATTCGGGGGTATTTCTTTTGAACGGGTGATTATTGTTGATCGCATTAACGGTTTCGAGATTCGGCAGGTGAACACGAACAGCAACGGGTTTTTCCCCATCAACCGAACGGGACCGTTCCGGCTGACAGTGAGAGATTCAAATGGTTGCCAGCGAACGGTGGAGGGCGTCATTGTGGTCAAACCCTGATAACTTGTTTTGAGGAATCATTTACGGGCAGTGGGTACATTTATAATTTATGCACTCACTGCCTATAACATTCGCATCGGATTAGGTAGGAACCGACTTTCGATAAGTTATGGCTCCAAACCTAAGTCGACGTATTGATCAGCGAGCAATGCATCAGTCATTTTCCTAATTGTGCGGGAATGAGTCAAGCCTTTTTCCAAATGGTCATCATTCAGCAAACCTTATCGCACTTCCCAATAATCAAACCTAATACTCACAAACCATTCTTAGTATGTCGCGCCGACAAACTCACTACTGTTTTGTGATGAAACTGTAGGGTTACTTATTGATGCTTAGAAGTTTGTAGGTTTTTTTTGGTATGGTTGCCTTAACTATCTGTCACTTATTTTCTCGAGTACACTAGTACATTTATTAATCATTTACTTGCCAAAATTTTCCGTATGAACCTTGATATTGCCGTTATTGGAGGAGGTGTGTCCGGCGCGTATAGTGCCTGGCGTTTGCAGCAGGACAAAGGCGCCGACCATCGAATTGGCTTGTTTGAAAACAGCAATCGAATCGGCGGTCGGTTGTATACCGTTACGCTGCCCGGCTTGCCGCACATGAAGGCCGAGGTAGGTGGTATGCGTTACATCCCCGACCAGCATATTATGGTTGCCCGGCTGGTCGATCAGCTCGAACTCCAGACGAAGAATTTTCCCATGGGCGCACCCGATCCCGTTGGGGCAAACTGCAACCTGTTCTATCTGCGCGGAAAACACCTGCGGCTGCACGAACTCGCCGACCCGACTAAAGTCCCGTATAATCTGGCCTGGTCAGAGCGGGGGCTGGGACCGACAAACTTACAGGTTCAGGTGATGAACAACATTTATCCGGGCATGGATAAGCTGGGCCTGTGCGATCTAATGAAGGTGAAAGCGTTCGATAAACCCCTCTGGAAGCATGGTTTCTGGAACCTCATGTACCGGGTACTGAGCAATGAAGGGTACCAGTTCATGAAGGATGCCGGGGGTTACGAGGCCAATGTTGCCAACGCCAACGCCGTTACGCAACTGCCCGCCACCGAATACAGTGACAAAACCCAGTTTCTAACCCTGGAAAATGGGTACGATCAATTGCCCATTCGGCTGGTAGAGCAGTTTAATAATACTTTTCCCGGCATAGTCCCCAAAGGCGAGCGGTTGCACCTGAACCAGCAGCTCACCGAAATCGAGATTGGCTCCGGCGAGTATCCCTACACGCTCATTTTCCGGGAAACGGTTACCCAAGACGGCCCGACAAAGCCGCTGGAGCCCGAGGTAATCACGAAAGTGAAAGCCAAAAAGATTATTCTGGCAATGCCCCGGCGGTCGCTGGAACTGATCAAGAGTACGTTTTTCGATGATCCGTGGCTTAAAGAAAATATACCGTCGGTGCTGATACAGAGTGCGTTCAAGCTGTTTCTGGCTTACGAACGTCCCTGGTGGCGGGCGCTGGGGCTCGTGGCTGGACGCTCCGTTACCGACCTGCCCCTCCGGCAAGTGTATTATTTCGGTACGGAAGGGGAACAGACCAGCGGATTTCCGTTCATGAACTCGCTCCTGATGGCCAGCTACAGCGATCTTGATACCGTGCCATTCTGGAAAGGGCTGGAAAGCGGGGAGCCGTATACCGGGTATATGCCCGCCTGTCTGGAAGGGAAAGTAGATGACATAATACCCAAAACCGAATTTAAGGCGACCGACGAAATGGTTCAGGTAGCGAACCGGCAGGTGGCCGAATTGCACGCCCTGCCCCAGATCCCAATGCCCTATTCGGCGGTGTATCATACCTGGAACGAAGATCCGTACGGCGGAGGCTGGCACGAATGGAAAGCCAACTACCGGCTGGATGAGATTATGTGCCGAATGCGTAAGCCCGTCAGCAACCAGGATATTCACATCGTGGGCGAAGCCTATTCCTATGGCCAGGGTTGGGTAGAAGGAGCGCTGACAACGGCTGAATCGACATTGCAGGAGTTTTTTGGACTGGAACGACCCGTCTGGTTGCCGGGCACTTACCAACTGCTGCCCAACAACTGCCCCGGTTGTGGTGATTTAAGTGGGTGTATCGAGTGCCAGGATTGCCTCGATAATCTGGATGCGATCACCCCGAATTGTTCGACACCCATTCCTATCAGCTAAGGTCGGCCATGAATACAACCACCGTTGCTTCCTACCTCATCACCCGCCTGAAGCAGTCGGGTCTGGAGCATGTGTTTACTGTACCCGGCGATTACGCAGGTCCTTTTCTGGCTACGCTGGACGACACCCCCGGCATTACCCGTATCCCAACCATCAATGAGTTGGGCGCGGGTTACGCGGCCGATGGCTATGCCCGGTACCGGGGTATTGGAGCCGCCTGTGTGCAGTATGGCGTTGGTACATTCAGCCTGCTGAACTGCGTGGCAGGTTCGTACGTGGAACGGGTGCCGGTGGCCATCATTTCGGCCAGCCCAAAGTCGACAGACCGGCAGCTCGAACGCCAGAAAGGGGTTCTCTTTCACCATAGTACGGGAAACCTGCAGGCCGACGAACAGGTATTTCGGCCGGTGACCGTTGCTTCTGAAATCATCACGGATGCGATAGAGGCACCCGCCCAGATTGACCGGGCCATCTCGGCCATGCTTACCCACCGCCGACCGATTTACCTGGAAGGTATCAATGATGTTTGGACAAAGTCGTGCGTTTGTCCCGTGGGGCGTTTACAGGCACTCGATACCAGTAGTAATCAGGACGTATTGTCGCTGTTACTCGATGCCGTATGGGGGCGTATGCTGGCGGCCAAACTGCCGGTATTCTGGCTAGGGATAGAGGTACAGCGGTTCGGTTTGCAGGATACCATGCAGCATCTTGTAGAGGCCAGCGGGCTGTTTTTTACGACAACCAGCCTGGGCAAGACCGTTCTGGACGAAAATCAGCCGCAATTTATCGGTACCTATGCGGGACCGGCTTCCCCGGCACTGACCCGTGCGGTGATGAAACACTGTGATTGCCCGATTGCCCTGGGAACGATCATTACGGATGATTACCTCGATATCATCAATGCCAGTTTTGATAGCCTGATTGAGGTAACGGATGAAAAAGCCCATATCGGCTATCAATCGTATCCGCAGGTAACTCTCCGCGATTTTCTGGAAGGGCTTCTCGACCGGTTCCTCTCTCATGCCGATTTTCCCCGGCAGTATGCCCTGCCAGTCGTACCGCCCGACGCCCAGGAAAAACTGGTTCCGCATGATGGGTTGTCCTATACGGTGTTCTTCGATGAAATTCAGAAATATATTGCTGATCAGGCGCTTACCAACGAAATTAGTCTGATATTGGGGGAAAGTACATCCCTGTATGTGTTCGGTAATTTGCCGGGTATGCCACGCAACAGCTTTGTGGCGCAGGCTGCCTGGGGGTCGCTGGGGCACGAAACTGGCTGTGCATTGGGTGTGGCGCTGGGGAGCGGCAAACGCCCTTTTGTGGTGGCAGGCGATGGGGGTTTTATGATGATCTGTCAGGAGTTGTCCAGTCTGGCACGCCAGCAGTGCAATGCCGTCGTTTTCGTCATGAGTAATCAGTCGTATACCATCGAACAGGCGTTTGTGGATAGCAGTGCCTTCAAGCCGGGGGGCGAATTTGCTCCGTTCGATCTGCTGCCCGCGTGGGACTATCGGTCACTGGCAACGGCATTTGGGGTGAAAGGCTACCGGGTCGAAACGGTTTCGCAGCTAGAGGAAGTGCTGGACGATATTGCCGGTTTGACCGATACTCCGGCGCTGGTGGAGGTGGTGATTCCGCAGAAAGACTATCCGCCCCAACTGGCCCGGCTGGCGGCTTTACCCCCTACCAAACCAGGCCCGCATACAGGTCGGCATCAATGGTAAATACCGCGTACTGATTGACTTATTACCCAACACGTAACCCTTACTTTTTATGAAACAGCAACTACGTCCGCTTGTCGATAACGTCACGCCCGAGAACCTGGGAGAGGCCCTTCAGCAAGCCATCGAAATTGAAATTGCCACTATTCCGGTCTACCTCTACACCTACTATTCGCTCATTCGGGAGCCCAACCAGGATTCAATAATTAATGCGCTGACGAATGCCCTGTTGAAGGCCGGGAAAAATCCGCAGGAGGCCAGCGCGATGGCACTCGACTATTCTGCCAAAATAATGGTGTATGCCAATAAAGCGGGTGCGCTCATTATGAGTGTTGCCATTGAGGAGATGCTCCACATGTCGCTCTCGTCCAATCTGAAACAGGCGCTGGTGGGGCAACCTCAACTGGTGGATAAGTCACCGGCTATCTGGCCCGCCTACCTGCCCGGTCATGAGCCTCCTTTCCCGATCAACCGGGCGGCTTTTTCGCTGGAGCAACTGAAAACTTTCCTGAAAATCGAGAGCCCCAAACCGCTTTCCAGCGAACCGGAGGCACTTGAGCGGGCCTTGCCTTACACCACAATCGGCGAATTTTACGACAGTATTCGCGACTGCCTTGCCCACTGCGATCTCACTTACAATACGCAGGCACCCCAATTGGTACCCGGCCGGGGGTATTACGCGCAGAACAACATCGACACGGTTTATTATGACAAAAAACACAGGCCCCACTTCGTCAACGCCGACGATAGCGGTGATTTGATTCATGTCGTTGACAGAGAGTCGGCCATTGATGCTATCAACCTGATTGTCGAACAGGGGGAGGGGCATGCCGGGGCGACGCCATTAAATCCCGATGGGTCGGTGGATTGCGGGAAGGTTCAACCAGCCGATTTCGACGATCCGGATCACAAAGAACTGTCGCACTTTGAGAAATTTGCGCAGATCTACTGCCACTACGAGCATCTGGCCAATGCGTTCAAGAAACTGGGGATTGATGAGAAAGTGTTTAACCAGTTCTTTATCCTTAACCTGCCTACCAATCCTAAAACGGCCGATTATCCCGTTAGCATCCAGCCGGTGTCGAACCTGCTGAACGCGGTATATTCTTACCTGTATGTGATGGTGGAGGGCTGCTATCGGCAAAGCGGCAATACGCAGTACGAGATATTCATGTTCGGCATTCATAAAACCATGATTTTTATCCTGAACTCGTTATGTGGCGACATTACCCAACTGAAGTACACCGGGTCTGACGGACGGGAGTATACCGTTGCGCCTACATTTGAGAACTATACGTTCCGGGTCGATGCCAGCCCAAAATCTCAGCTGATTGCGCTCTACAACCAGGCTATAGGCTCCACAACGGTTATCAACACGAACATTGGCCAGCGACTGCACGATTTGCCCGATGTACCCCTGGAGCCGTATTTAAGCACCGCTAGTTCGGCCCGTTTATTTGCCTGAATTAGTCCTAACCTTACCGTTTACTACCTAAATCAATCTTCCTATGGCTTCTATTCAGTACGCGGCAGATCGTAATGGATGCAGTGGCGGGTCGTCTGTATGCGGCAGCCCGGCTCCAACGCCATCACCGACTGGCCCCCCATTGGAATTACATGTGTGTATGGGCCTCAACGCCTGCAAAGGGCATGACCGGTATGGAACCAACGCCTGCGCCGGGAGCGGTTACTGCGCTACCGCCGAAGCTCATACCTGCCATACGCTCAATAACTGCCGGGGGCAGGGCGGTTGCGGGCTGTACGGAACCGCCGATGAGCAGACGAAGCCCGGTGCCAATGACTGTGCCTGGCAGGGCAGTTGTGCCGTGCCTATTCAGGCCGAACGCTACAGTACGCAGGGGCCAAACAAAGGGAAAAGTACCTGGATGCTGGCTCGCAAACTCTTTGAAGAGCGGATGAGCAAAGCCAACCGGAATGTGGCCCCGGCTCCTTACCCATGCGGCCCGCCGGAAAATTGGCTGGTTGCTATTCTCAACGGATTCGATTCGTGCGGGAACAGTGGCGACAAATACTGCTCGTTTGGTTTCAATGACCCCAATAGAAGCGCCGAGGAACTGTGCGAGAAAAGCAAACAGGATGATCAGCCGCAAGCCAGCAACCCTTAATGACAGTATGAGTCCGTCGACCTATCAGGAACACATACAAAACCTGCCTAATCCGGGACTGGGGCTGGGTTTGCGCAGCAAGCACTTCAATTATATTCTGGAGCAAAATCCAGCAGTAGACTGGTTTGAGGTTATCTCGGAAAACTTCATGGATTCCGGTGGTCGTCCCCGGCAGGTGCTGCGGCAAATCGCGGAGCGGTATCCGGTGGTGATGCACGGCGTTTCGCTCTCCATCGGAAGTGCCGACCCGCTCAACTACGACTACCTGCGTAAATTGAAGAAACTGGCCTCCGATATTCAGCCCCTCTGGGTGAGCGATCACTTATGCTGGACCGGTGTCAATGGCCTTAATACCCATGATCTGCTTCCCGTTCCGCTCACGGAAGAGTCGTTAGGGCATATTTGCGGGCGAATCAGCCAGATACAGGATTTTCTGGAACGGCCGGTCGTTTTCGAAAACCCCAGTACCTACCTCACGTTTCGACAGTCGACCATTCCCGAGTGGGATTTTTTGCGGTATATGGTCGAGGAAACCGGCTGCGGCCTGCTGCTCGATGTCAACAATGTGTATGTGTCGGGCTTCAATAATGACTTCGATCCGGTGCAGTACATTCAGCAGTTACCCCATAAAAGCATTGTTCAGATGCACATTGCCGGGCATCAGCATTGTGGTAATTACATCATCGACACGCACGACCGGAACGTAGTGGATGCTGTATGGAAGTTGTTCACCCTCGCCTGGCAACTGACCGGTGGGGTGGCGACTTTGCTGGAATGGGACGCTAATATTCCTGATTTCGACACCTATCATGCGGAACTGCTCAAAGCCCGGACATTCATGCAAACGTTCTCCGGCGATCCTAAACCGGCCGGTAAACAGGTGTTTGACGGAGTGCCCATATCGAATCCCGTCGATTTCCTGGCAACCGGCCTTACCTACGACATAAGCGGCTAAACCCACCGACTGAAATGCCTGACGAATCGCTTTTTTCACTCGGCCAGCTTCAACACTGGTTGCAGCACATGCTCCTCAATCCCGACGCCCCGGCAGCAGGAACCGGGGAGCCGCGTAAACCCGAAGAGATGATCAATGCGTCAGCAAAGTTGTCGGCGCTTGAACATCTGGCCATCTACCGGCAAAGCTACCACGCCCGATTGCGGGAGTGCATGTACAGCCAGTTCAGTGCGCTGACTTATGCGCTGGGCAAGGAGTTATTCAGGTCATTTGCCGATCAATACCTGGAGGCCTATCCGTCGGAGAGTTACACACTGAACGATCTGGGCCGACGGTTTCCCCGGTTTCTGGAACAGTCGCGAACTAGCTTCGGGGTAGAAGAAACGGAAGAATGGCCGTTCTTTCTGATCGAACTGGCTCAGTTTGAATTTGACCTCTCGCTGATCTTCGATGAACATACTGAAGAAAAAGCGGGTATCCCGTTTGCTGTTCGTCCAGACGAGGTGGTAACGGTTTGTCATCTTTTTCATCACCGTTTTCCGGTATGTCAGTATTATCTGGACTTCACCCAGTCAAAGGAGCCCGAACTGCCATTTCCCAAAGAGAATTTCTGGGCGGTAACCCGCCTAAATTACCGGCTGAAACTGCATGAACTGAGCCCCCTGGAGTACCTATTCCTGACTAGCCTGAAGGCAGGTCGGACGGTTAATGAAACAAAACAATACCTGGTTGGCCACCATCAGCTCGACCGGCCAAAAATAGAGTCGGCCTGGGAAAAGTGGCAAATAAGTCATATGGAGAAGGGGATAATCCTACGTACGAAATGATGGTAGATAAATTGCTGAAGCAATCTCCCAAGCATAACAGCGAGGAGTCGGGAATGGTCGCAAAAAAACAATAACCATAATGCTAAAACTCTCTTGATCATATACATACGATCCATTTAGGGTGGTAGCCCTCAGTACTGGACAATGGAGAAAAGAAGCAAGAAAAAAGGCTGCTTTTGAGCTGTAAACTATCTTTCGCCTGTAGTCTATCATCTAAATGAGAAAAAAAAGAAAAAATCCATTTTCTCATAATTTCCTTTGGAAATCTAGTGGTTTTGCCAATTATAATTGAGTGTTACAAAATTTATTACATAAATTTAACCATGCAATAGGACTGACTATAAGTAGGTACCCCTCTTTTGCTCATTTTTGAGCTAATTTTGTTAGAAGACCTATATTATTCAGCTGAAAAATCCGAAAAAAGAATAATAATAATTTGAATAATATAAAGATTAAAAAATCCAGCAATATTGCGCTTTATGAAGGATTTATGAGACAAAAAAATTTTGGCAAAATATTGTATGATGGTGAATAATAGAATTATAAAAGAAAATACTGGTATTTAGTGCAAAACGGGGCCAAAATGAGAATAGAGTGTCAGATAACCCAACACTTGATTTAACTAAGCTTACTTTAATTGTTTGACTAAGTTCTTTACCTTAGAACAGGGTGAAATAGACTGTATCGAGCCAGTTAATCCCTAAGTAAAGAAAACAGCGCTTTACTGTACGACTGCATCAATAGGGTATCCCAGCTTGCTTTGCCCCGGTTTGCAATATAGATCAGGATCTGGCACACAACAGTCAACTGGACAAACAGCTAGGCATTGTGGATTCTCGTGAACACATAAACGCTTTGTATGCTTGTTGGAAACTACATAATAGAACTAAAGTTAAACTACTTCTTACTTAGCCAATATTTGGTACTAATAAAATATTTAATGAAAAAAATCTAATACGATAGAACGGGAAGCTTTTGCCTTGAGTTACGCTTGGGTTCGTTTCCCTGAAATAACCCTTGACAATCCCTTCCGCATACGGAATAATGGTCTGCACTGCGAAGAGGACTGCGACTACCGAAGCGGCCGAATATCGAATGAGAATGTAATCACTTGATTGCTAAGCATAAACGAGGGTTTTCAGGAGCCGGAAAAGTAAAACGAAACGGGGGTATATTTGACGATCAAAAAGTAAAAAATAAATCAATTCGAGGGGTTTTCATTTGACCGTCTGAATATGGCTCAAAATGTCGCCTATTTACGGGTCTCGACGCTGGACCAGGACTTGGAAAAGAACAAATCGGAAATCTTGTACCTGGCCAATGACCGCAACCTGGGACAGGTGCGTTTTGTGGAAGAAAAAGTGTCGGGCAAAGTCCCTTGGCGACAACGCAAGATCGCTGACATACTAGACGAGTTGAGTAGTGGGGATACGATGAGTGAATTCTCGCGGCTGGGTCGAAGCATGCTGGAGTGCATGGAGATTATCTCGGTAGCCGTGCAGAAAGGCATTCGGATTTATACCGTCAAGGGAGCCTGGCAGTTGGACGATACGATCCAAAGCAAAGTGATGGCGATGGTTTTCGCGATGGCAGCGGAGATCGAGCGGGACTTGATTGCCAAGCGTACCCGTCAGGCTTTAGCGGTAAAGAAAGCGTCTGGAGTTCAGTTAGGCCGTCCCAAAGCGATAGGCAAAAGCAAATTGGATGTGTACCGGATTGAGATCGAAGCCTTGCTCAATAATGGTTCCACTCAGCAGTTCATCGCCAAACGATATGGGACCACGAAGCAGAATCTGGCAAACTGGTTGAAGAAAAACAATCTACAACGGTGCCGGTCAGGCAGGGCTATTTGAAATCTGGCCCGCTTTGGTAATTGCAACCAGTGGGTCGTTGTGCAGGGCGGTGATAAAATCTGACCCAAATCCAGCCGTATGGGCGCGATAAATCTGAAAAAACACTCCTCCAGCACGGGGAGTGGCCCAGATCAGGCCATCTTCGGTGGCTATCCAGATCGTGCCATCGCGTCCAATTGTCAGGTCAAATGTTTGGTTGGAGTGATTATCCTGTAACGGAGGAATCAGTTTCGTGTAACTATACCGATAGCTTCTTTTCGTGGTTGGGTCGAACCGAAACAACGTCCCATTCCCCCCTCCAATCCAGATCTGCCCGTCGGGTGCATCCCGAATGGGGACCAAGGGGCTCACCCACTCGTCGGCCAGCCGAAACTCTTCCAAAAAACCCAGATTGGCATCAAAATGAAATAGACAAAGCTGATCGCCCTTTGGTTTGGCTCCGGTGGCCCAAATGTCGCCCCGGCGCGACTGGAAAAACGCCCCCTTCTTAAACTGTGAAAACGCCGGTTCGGTGGGTAGTGGATCGGCGTAGTGGAACGTTTCACCATTCGTCCCAACGAGCATTTGACCTTTATTGCTCAAAAAAACCTCCGAAACATCGGTTTCGGGCAGGTAGTGCGCTATGCGTGCCGACCGTAGGTTAACCCGCCGGACACCCCGCACGTCGCTAATCATCAGCACACTGTCGGCAGTGGTCACAAATCTTTTGTAGGAGCGCGAGCGCGAAGCAAACAACGGGGGGTGGCAGGATCGAAGCGGGCGAAATCGGTACAGGCAACCCGCCAGACGGCGTAGGTAACCGGGTCACGAATCCAGACAAACCCATCCCAGTCGAGCCATTGGTAAGCCGCTTCTCCGTTACGGCTATAAGGGGGGTAATGGGTAGCCTGCCCCTTGCTCAGATGCGTCAGTCCACCCGTAGCGTGGCATATCCAGAGATTCTTCCGGGCGTCCTGATAAAGGCCCGTGATTTCGCGCTGGAGTTGTTCGGAGCCGGTATTGGGCAAGGGTATTTCTGTTTTCTGACCGGTTCGGGTATGAATCCGAAACAAGTGGCCATCCGACAGGCTGCACCACAAATACGCCCCATCGAGGACGAAGTGCTTAATGTCGCGCTGTTCGTCCGAAAGCCGAATCGTATCAATTCGTAACTCGCCCGTAAACTCGGTTCGGGTCGGATAATCCCAACTTGCTGGGATATGCACGTTGAAGAGGGTGCTCATGTCGCCACCGACCCAGAGATTCCCGTCGGCATCTGACTGGATTCGATGGATGGTGTAGTCCAGGCTTTTGGGGTTGCTGTCAGGCCCCAGGTGTGTTCTGAAAAAGCGATACCGAATCCGGTCGAACAAAAGCAGGCCTTCCTGTTTGGTGCCTATCCAAAGCCGTCCCCGGCGGTCTTCGCAGAGGCCGCGCATACGGAGATCGCCCAACTGGAGGGGGTTGTGTTCGTTGGTCAGGTATTGTTTAACCGTATAGCCGTCGTAACGGTTGATGCCCTCGTTGGTACTGATCCAGACGTACCCATCGCGGGTTTGCAGAATTTCGCTGACGTAGGCGTGCGACAGGCCATTGCGGGTTCCGAGGCTAAGGTTATCGGCACGGTCCGGCCGGTCGGAAGGCCCGGTCCGGCGTTCTGCCCCCCCACCGGTGCGGGTTCAGGTTGCGCCTGTAGCAAGGGCGTCAGACCAATCAGGCACCATGCCAGAAGCGGATAAAAAAAAAGCGACTTCACAATAGAAGAAGAAGATACCAATCAAAAGGGAGATTCGACTACATATTTAGCAAATTTTCATGTATGAAAAGGCAAAATGTCCGAAATGAGGAAAAGAATGTCCAAAATGAGCTAACAGCGTGGGGAGGAAATCTCCGTGCTTTGCGCTTGTTGTCCTTACCCAAAATACGCAAAACCATGACGTACCATTACGATTCTCTTCGTTGTCTAAAACTCCTCTGGTTGCTGACCTTGTTGCCCGTTTGGGCGGTGCAGGCTCAAACCCCCACGCTCGACTGGGTGAACCAGCCCTTAGCCACCAGCCTGTTTGGCGGGGCCGACGAAAGCCGGGCCATCGCCCGCGATGCATCGGGTAATGTGTATGTGGCCGGGGTATTCCGAAACTCCGCCGATTTCGACATTGGGGCGGGAAACAGCAACCTCACGGCCATTTCCACCAACCCGGACCTGTTCGTTGCCAAATACAATACGGCGGGCGTGTTGCAATGGGTCCGGCAACTCGCGGGGACCGATACCAAAACGGCCCGCGCCATTGCCGTCGATGGCAGCAACAACGTGTATGTAACGGGCGAGTTTGCCGGTGCCGTTGATTTCGACCCCGGCACGGGCGTAGTCAGCCTGACCAGCGCGGGTTCGTCGGATATTTTTCTGGCCAAATACGATGCGTCGGGCAATTACGCCTGGGCCAGGCAGATGGGCGGCACGAGTGCGGATATTGGCTACGGCCTGGCTCTGGACGGCAGCGGAAACCCACACCTGACGGGGTATTTTCAGGGGATTGCCGATCTGGACCCCGGCGCAGGCGTGGTTAGCCTGACGAGTGTGGGGGGAAACGATATTTTCTTTGCCAAATATACCTCGGCGGGAGCCTTCACCTGGGCCAAACAGATTGGCAGCAGCAATCTTGATGTTGGCTATGGGATTGCGGTAGATGGCAGCGGCAACGTCCATATCACGGGTTTTTTTGCGTCAACGGCCGATTTTGACCCCGGCACCAACACGGTCAATCTAGTGGCTTCGGGGGCCGCCGTGGCTTTCATCGCCAAATACGATGCATCGGGCAATTATAGCTGGGCCGGGCGAATAACTGGTACGGGCAGTGTCCTCTCCTACGGCATTGCGGTAGATGGCAGCGGCAACGTACACATCACGGGTTATTTTCTGGGCACCGCCGATCTGGACCCCAGCACAAGTACGGTGAGCCTGACCAGTGCGGGTGGTTTCGATAGTTTCGTGGCTAAATACAATTCGTCGGGCGGTTATGTCTGGGCCAATCGGATTGGTAGCAGCAGTAATGATATTGGCTACAGTATCGCCGTGGATGGCAGCAGCAATGTACACGTAACGGGGTATTTTCAGGGAACTGCCGATTTTGACCCCAGCACGAATGTGGCCAACCTGACCAGCGTGGGGGGACAGGATGTTTTTGTGGTCAAATACACCTCGTCGGGTGGGTATAGCTGGGCCAAACAGATCGGTACAACCAGCGACGACATTGGCTATGGCCTGGCCGTGGATGGCAGCGGCAATGTACTGACGGCGGGTCTGTTCAACGGAATCGCCGATTTCGATCCGGGAACCAATACGGTTAATTTCACGAGCGGCAACGGCAGCGATGGGTTTGTGCAGCGGCTTACCTCGGCGGGAGCCTATTCGTGGGCGGGGCAACTGGGTCGTTATGCCACGCAACCCTCCTCGATGGAATGTAATGCCGTAGCCCGCGATGCCAGTGGCAATGTGTATATGGCAGGCGTTTTTGAGGGCATCGACGTTGATTTTGATCCCGGACCGAGTGTGGCCAATTTGAGCAGTGCGGGTTCGGTGGATATGTTTCTGGCCAAATACGATGCATCAGGTAATTACCTCTGGGCCAAAAGCATGGGCGGAACTACCGCTGATGCCATTAAGGCCATCGCGCTCGATGCGAGCGGCAATGTGTACGTAACAGGTACGTTCAGCGGGTCGGCGGATGTTGACCCCGGCACGGGCGTAGTCAGCCTGAGCAGTGTGGGTAATGACGATATTTTTCTGGCCAAATACGATGCATCGGGCAACTACGTATGGGCCAAAGGCATAGGCGGAGCAGTCACCGACCGAGGGTATGGAATTGCGTTGGAGGGTACGTCGAACGTGTGTGTGGTAGGCTATTTTCAGACATCGGCTGATTTCAATCCCGGTGGTACAGCCGCCACGCTGACCACCTCACTCAATGGCCAGTCCAATGGCTTTGTGGCTAAATATGCCCAATCCAATGGAGCCTTTGTCTGGGTTAAGCAACTCGGTATGGCCGGCTCGCTGGTGGTCAATCGGGTACGACTCGATGGCAACAACAATATCTGCCTGACGGGGTATTTTCAGGGAACCGTCGATCTCGACCCCGGCACGAACACGGCTAATTTGAGCGGTGCGGGCAACGACGATATTTTCCTGGCCAAATACGATGCGTCGGGCAATTACCTCTGGGCCAAAGGCTTTGGCAGTTCCGTTACGGAGCGGGGCGAAGGGCTGGCAGTGGACGCGGCCAACAACGTCTATCTGGCTGGTTTTTACGGCGGAACCGTTGATTTTGACCCCGGCACGGGCGTGGCGAGTCTGAGTAGCAGCGGAGGTACTCAGGATGTTTTTGTGGCTAAATACGACGCATCGGGCAACTACGTCTGGGCCAATGGTTTCGGCAGTTCGCTACAAAGCGAAGGAGCCTATGGCCTTGCATTGGACGGCGGCAACAACGTTTATGTGACGGGGAATTTTTATAACACCGTTGATCTGGACCCCGGCCCCGCCACCACCTCCCTTAGTTCGCAGGGAGGGGCCGATGTGTTTGTGGCCAAGTATGACAATGCGGGTAATTATGTGCAGGGGTTCGCCATCGGTGGAACCGGCGACCAGATTGCCAATGATCTGGTGGCGGGTGGCAACAAAGTGATTGTAGGCGGGTATTTCGACAATACGGTCGATTTTGACCTCAACGCGGGGTCCGTGACGCGCACTGCCGTAGCCTCCGTTGGCGATGCGTTTGCGGCCCAATATGTTTTCCCCACCACCTGCTCACAGGTGGCCTCCACCACCGAAGCCATGACCTGGACCGGCACGCTCAGTTCCGATTGGGCCAACCCGTGCAACTGGACCCCCAACGGCATTCCCGGCCCGAACAACATCGTTACCATCGGTAACACCACCACCGACCCCGTGGTGGGCAGCGGCACCACCGCCGAGTTCCTGTATATGAACCTGAACTCACTGGGCAGCCTGAGCATTGCTGCGGGTGGGGTTGTGTCGGCTACCTCAACCGCTGCTGCCGTGATTTATATGAGTGCGGGGGCCACGCTGACCAACAACGGCAGCATGAGCCTGACCAACTCACTCACTAATGGCGGGGTAGGCATTGCGATACAGCAGACTGGCACAACGTTTGTTAACAACGGCACGGCAACGATCAGCGCGGGGGCCAGAGCGTTTGAATTCAGCAGTGCCACGAGTGCGGTTTTGCGCAATGGCAGCACTGGCGTACTGAACCTGGATTATCCTTATTCAGCGGGTTTCAGAATCGCCAATTCGACCAGTGTTACCGTAACCAATCAGGGGCTAATCAACCATGCCGGCACGTTGTATGGCCTGCAACTGGAAGGAGCTACCAATACGTTTGTCAACTCCGGGACGTTTATTACGACCGCTGCGGCTGCTAACAATCCCGGTTTCTACGTCGCGGATGCTACCTTAACGAATCAGGTGTGTGGGTTTCTGTCCTCGGCCAGTACGGCCCAGCTTGTCGGCAATGGCGTGGTGAACAACGCCGGGGGTTTTTATGTAGAGCGGGTCCTCTCGGTTGGAACGAGCGCAACCGTCAACAATACGGGGGTGCTTCGCTACGGAACGGTGACAGGGACGATCACGTCCAGCGGGGCGGGGAGCGTCTGGTTCAATCAGAACAGCCCGACGATCTTCACCTTCGCTACGGGTTCGTACAACGGCACCGTAAATGGAATTTTCCGGGATGCAGCCGCCAGCCAATCGGCGGGGACGTTTACGAACCCCAACACCTTTACGCCAGCCAATACGCTACCCAACGGTCGGCAGGTGCTGTATGCCAAACTTACCCCCAGCGGAGGAGGCTGTAGTTACGTGATGGCATTCACCTACACCACGCCCATCTCCATTACGGGCCTGAGTGCCAACGCTTCGGCTTACTGTGCGGGACAGCCTATTACCTTCACCGCCACCGTAAGTGGGGCCACCACACCCTATCCGTTTACGCTCACCAACGGCAGTAGCCAAACCACTGGTACGCAGTCGAGTACGGCCTTTAACCAGACCCTCCCATCCAGCGGTTCGGGGAGTCAGAGTTTCTCGCTGATTGTGGTCCAGAACGGCCAGACCGGACGCGCTACAGCCCCCAACATCACCGTCAACGCACTGCCCACGGCGGCCATTAACGCCCCCGCCAACCTGACCATTACCTGCAACAGCCCCACAGTCGCGCTCACGGCTACGGGCGGGAATGCCTACCAGTGGGACAACAACACCCTCACGGCCATTCGGAGCGTTACAGCCACCGGCACTTATTCGGTCACGGTTACGGATGCCAACAGTTGTACGGCCACGACCAGCCGCACCGTGACCATTACGCAGAACAACGCTGCACCGACCATTACCCTGTCGGCTACCAATGTCTGCGCCGGGGTCTTAGTTCCACTAGTGGCCACGCCGGGGCTGAGTTCGTACACGTTTATCCGGGCGGGCGTAGTCACATCGGGTTTGTCGAACTCGACCAGCGTGGGCCTCATGCCGGTTGGTCCCAACAGTTTCACCGTCCGGGCAGCCAATGCCCAGGGGTGCATCGGTACGGCCACTGCCAGCGCGACCGTGGTGGCCCTGCCGAACCTGATCCTCACCGCCCGAAACAACACGGGTGCGCTCTCGAACACCATCACCTGCGCCAGCCCCACGCTGACACTCACGGCCACGGGTGGCACCTCCTACACCTTTGCCGGAACGGGACTGGTGGCTTCGGGAGCTTCGGCTACGGTCAGCCAATCGGGCGTGTTTTCGCTCACGGGTCGAAATGCGTCGGGTTGCCAAAGTACCACCGACATCACTATTCAGAGCAACACGGCCACCGTCACAGTCAGCAATCCCGGCACCAATACGGCCCTGGCGGGGGTAGCTTTTAGCCAGAATTTCGGCGCATCGGGCGGGCAAACGCCCTACAGTTTCTCGGTCGCGAGTGGGTTGCTGCCCAACGGGTTGAGTCTAAGCTCGGCAGGGGTGTTGAGCGGTACGCCCGTCCAAACCGGGACGTTCAACGTAACCGTGCGCGGCACCGACAACAACGGTTGTTCGGGGTTGGGTAGTCTCTATGCACTCACCGTTCAGGCCACCGACGTAGGGAGCCTGAGCGTAACGCCCAACGCCATTTGTGCGGGTGAGCAGGTCACGTTTGCCGCTTCGGTGAGTTACGTTTCCGGTTCGTATTCGTTCACGCTCACCAACGGCAGTAATCAACTCACCGGCACTACCAGCAACACAGCGTTCAGCCAAAGCTGGATAGCCGCCGGGTCGGGCCTGCAAGCGTTCACGCTGATTGTCAATGACAACAATAACCCTGACCAGGCCACGGCCACGCTGACCGTGAACCCTCAACCCACGGCTGGCATCAGCGTACCCGCCAACACAACAATCACCTGTGCCAGCCCTACGCTGACGCTGACGGCCACGGGTGGCAATACCTACCGTTGGGACAATAACACAAACACCGCCCAACGAAGCATCAACGCCACCGGCACTTATACCGTGACCGTAACCAACGGCAGTGGCTGTACGGCGGTGGCCAGCCAGTTGGTCACCGTAAGCCAGAACACGGCCTTGCCCAGCGTGAATTTGTCGGCAGCCAACATCTGCGAAGGTGAATCGGTGAGTTTGGCGGCTACGTCGGGGTTGAGTTCGTACACGTTTGTGGGGATCGGTGGTGTACTCGACAGCGGGCCCGACCCCACCACGGAGGTTACGGCCTTGTTGGCGGGGGTGTATAGCTTCACGGTACGGGTGATTAACAATGCGGGTTGTGTGAACACGGCCACCACATCCGTCACGGTTCATGCCTCGCCCACGCCTACGCTCTCAACGAGCAACAGCGGCCTACTGACCTGCGCCCGAACCTCGCTCAAGCTCACGGCTACGGGCGGGAATCAATTTGCCTTTGCCGGGACGGGTTTGGTAAGCCAGAACCCTGCGGCTGGTACGGCCGTGGTGAATCAGTCTGGGCTGTTCTCGGTCACGGTTACGAACACGGCCACGGGTTGTTCCAGCACCACCGATAGCAGCATCGGTCAGGACGTGGCTCCGCCTACGGTGGATATTAACCCCGACAGCGGCACGCTCACCTGCGCCAGCCCTACCCTGACGCTCACGGCGACGGGCGGGGTTTCCTACACCTGGACGGGTGGGACCACGGGGACAACCCTGCCCGTGAGTGCGTCGGGAACGTACGTTGTCACGGCTACGGGAGCGAACGGCTGCACAGCCTCAGCCTCGGTTAGTGTTGGTCAGAGCGCGGATTTACCCCCGGTGCTTATCAACCCTGCTTCAGCCACGCTCACCTGCGCCAGCCCTACCCTGACGCTCACGGCGACGGGCGGGGTTTCCTACACCTGGACGGGTGGGACCACGGGGGCCACCCTGCCCGTGAGTGCGTCGGGAACGTACGTTGTCACGGCTACGGGAGCGAACGGCTGCACGGCATCGGCATCGGTCAGTATTGGGCAGAACACGGCGGCACCCTCGGCAAGTGTCAGCCCGGCTTCGGCTACGCTCACCTGCGCTACCCAACTCATCAGCCTGACAGCTTCGGGCGGGGTCGGCATTCCGGGCCTAAGCTATCTCTGGTCTACCAATTCCACCGATCCCGTTGTCACCATAAGTAATCCCGGCACGTATTCGGTGGTCGTAACGGGGGCTAACGGCTGTACGGCGATAGCCTCGGCGGTGGTGAGTCAGAGTGCCACTGTCCCCACGGCGGGTCTGGTGGCCAGCGGCACGCTCACCTGCGCCCAAACGTCGGTGACGCTCACCGCGTCGGGGGGGGCTGGCCTTCCAGGGATCACCTATGCCTTTTCGGGGCCGGGCATCGTTAGCCAGAACGCCACAGCGGGTACGGCAGTGGTCAGAACGGCGGGGATTTACGCGGTGGTGGTCAGTAACACGGCCACGGGCTGTTCGAGTAATACCAGCATCACGGTGAGCCAGAACACCACGCGGCCTACACTGAGCCTCAGTGCCAGCCATACGGCCCTTACCTGCGCCCAAACCAGCCTGACACTCACCGCCAACGCATCGACAACAACCCTGCTCTGGTCCGGCAATAGCACCGGGCCAACCCTGACGGTCAGCGGACCGGGCACCTATTCGGTAGTGGCTACGGGAGCCAACGGCTGTACGGCAACGAGCGCGGTCAACGTTGTCGGCAATACCAATCCGCCCACCAGCCCGGACCTACAGGGCAACAACGATGCGCTACTTACCTGCTCCCAACCGAGTTTGACACTCACCGCCAGCGCGAATGGCAACGGTCTAAGCTACGTGTTCGCCGGGCCGGATGGAACACTGCTGGGTGGGAGTGGCACAACGCGGGTGGTGAGCGCGTCGGGCGTTTACTCAATGACTGTAACAGGTAGCAACGGCTGTTTTGACACGGCCACCGAGTTCGTGGGTCAGGATACCGCTCCCCCCAGCCTGACCCTTACGCCGGACAGTGGCACGCTCACCTGCGCCAGCCCCACGCTGACGCTCACCGCCCTTTCGTCGGGCAGTTTGCGCTGGACGGATGGCAGCACAGGAAACACCCTGCCGGTCAGTGCGTCGGGCGTGTATTCGGTCACAGCAACAGGAGCTAATGGTTGCACGGCCACAGCCTCGGTCAGTGTGAACCAAAGTTCGGGATTGCCCGTGGCTAATTTGGTCGCCAGTGGCACGCTGACCTGCGCCCAAACGTCGGTAACGCTCACGGCTGGGTCCGGCCTTCCAGGGCATCAGTATGCCTTCAGTAGTTCGGGTATTGTTTTGCAAAATTCGTCGGCAGCTACGGCAGTGGTCAATGCGTCCGGCACCTACAGCGTTACCGTAACTAACCTGACCACGGGCTGTTCGAGCGTGACCTCAACGTCGGTCAGCAGCAACACAACAGTACCCACGATGAGTATCGGCGGCAGCGGCACACTCACTTGTACTATACCAAGCCTGACGCTGACGGCTACTTCGTCGATTACGGCCCTGCGCTGGACGGGCGGGAGCAGCAGTACGACGCTGGTGGTAAACACACCGGGTATTTATTCGGTCACAGCAACAGGAGCCAACGGTTGCACGGCGGTGTCCGGTACAACAACGATCTTCAGCAACACGGCGGCTCCAACGGTGGCTTTGATAGCCAGCAACAGCCTGAACTGTTCGGTTACCTCGGCTACTTTATCAGCTTCGGCTACGGGCTTCGGCTCACTAACTTATACCTTCCTCGGTTCGAGTGGGTCGTTGCCCGGTAGCCCTTCTTCCAACTCAACGGTGGTTGTTACGGCGGGGGGCAATTATTCTGTGCTGGTCACGGCGGCCAATGGTTGCACGGCCTTAGAAAGTACATCGGTGGCCAGTAGCACCGGTCTGCCAACGGCCAGTTTAGTCGCCAGTGGTTCGATCAACTGTAGCCAGACCAGCGTGACCTTAACGGCTTCGGGTGGAACCAGCTACACTTTTGCCAATTCAAGCGGTACGCTCGGCACACCCGGCTCGACCAGCACGTTAGTGGTCCCGGCAGGCGGCACCTATTCGGTCACGGTGGGTAACGCGTCGGGATGTACCAGCACCACCACGGCCACCTTCCTGAGCAATACCACCACGCCCACCGTCAGCATCAGTGCCACATCCGGCACCTTGACCTGTGCCCTCACGAGCATCACCCTCACGGCTACCTCGTCCGTCACGGGCTTGTTGTGGAGCAATGCGGCTACTACCACCAGCATCACGGTGAACACAGTCGGGACATATTCGGTCACAGCAACCGGTGCCAACGGTTGCTCGGCGGTAAGCAACTCGGTCACCATTGGCAGCAATACAGCGGCCCCAACGGGAGCCATGCTCTCGGCTTCCAACTCCGGCACGCTGACCTGCGCCATTACGAGCTTGACGCTGACGGCTGCGGCTACAGGTTCAAGCCTGAGCTATGTGTTCGCCGGGCCATCGGGAACCATCGCGGGTGGGTCCGGTGGCAACACCCGGCCCGTGAGCACGTCGGGCCTTTACTCAGTCACCATCACCGGGGCCAACGGCTGCACCACATCGACCAGCAAAACGGTCTTTAGCAACACGGCTGCCCCCACGGTGAGCATCGCGCCTACTTCCGGCACGCTGACTTGTGCCGCACCGTCGCTCACGCTCACCGCGGCGGGCGCAGGCTTGCGCTGGAGTACTACCGAAACCACGACCAGCATTGTGGTCAGCACAAGCGGCACGTATTCGGTTACGGCCACAGCGGCCAATGGCTGCACCAGCACCACCAACGTGACCATCAACAGCGACTTGGCCGGAGCATCTTCTGCACCAACGCTATCGGCGAGTTCGTCGGTGGTGTGTGCGGGGGCTAACGTGATGGTGGTGGCAACAGGGGGCGGGTCGTCGCCCATGCAATGGTACAAGGATGGACAACTGACAGGGCAAAACTCCGCCACGCTCGCGTTTGGTGGGGTGCAGTCGACCCAGGCGGGGCGTTACGTGCTGGTGGTGTCGGGCCTATGCAGCGTCACATCGTCTCCATTTAATTTGACGGTTAATCCACTGCCAACAGTAGTGTTGAACTTTCCCACAGGCACCAGCGTCGGAGCGGGCAACCCGCCCGTCATTATCATGCCCGACCCACTACCTGCTGGCTTTGACCTAAGCTTTGGCGTTAGTGGAGGTGTGTTCTATGAACGGGTCATGGTGATCGACCGCATCAACGGCTTCGAGATTCGGAGCGTGGATAGCAGCACCGGGCGGTTTACTATCAACCGACCAGGCTTGTTTACGATTACGGCGACAAATACCAACGGTTGTAAGCAGACAGTGCAGGGGTTAATTGCCAACTTGCCTGTAGTGACAAAGTAGGTGATTTTCGCCTTACACTTTACTGCATGAAAAAACCGAGCCCATTGAATCAGTACGCGGCTTTTAACATGGATGATTCATTCAGTACAATATTGAAGAAAACCTCCTGACATTTTACAAACGGTCGTTAAAAAAATGCCCGTAAAATTGAGGGCATAAATAAAGAGCTAAATAATGCCGCTCCCTTTTTTTTGTGCACAATAAACTCCTCCAACGAGCGTTTTACTTTCGTTGTGCTTCTTCAGCCTTACCCTCCCAACGGGTAAGGCTTTTTTGTGCTGCATCTCCAATACCTTTGTCCAATGCAAGAGAACCCTGATCCTCTCGCTTCGCCCCCTGATCTAGCAGTAGACCAGCAGCTACGGGTAGAGGCTGCCAGTGATTTCCTAACCATCTGTGATCGGCTGTCCACTGGCTACGACAGTGGCTATTACTGGGAGGATGTGCAACGCGCCCTTCGCATTGCGGCTGGTATGGAGAAGTGGCCCGCCTAGACCACCGCTTGCTGGGCTGGCTCCAGTGGGTTACGCCTAGCCAGGCGTATGACTTGTGTCGGTTGAACAAACACCCTCTTAATGATTTACAAGACTGAACTTGATGGGTGCATCATTCTTCTTTAGGCTTGGTCACTGATTCTTGTCATCGTCCGAAAGCACTGCTTCCAGTGTCAATCATCCGTTACGGCTACAGTGCTACATAAGGGGTAACAGAGCAGGAACGACCGTTCCAGGTTTGTTACCCCTATCTAAATTGCTTCATGAACTATGTTTCCTACATCCGGGTAAGCACAAAAGGGCAAGAGCGCAGCGGTTTATCATTTGACGCCCAGAGAGCCATCATTGACCATTACGCCCAGATCGACAAGGCCGAAATAGCGGCCGAATTTATTGAAACCGAAAGCGGCAAGGACGTTGAAAACCGACCGATCCTGAGAGAAGCTGTCCAGTACGCTCAGGCGCATAAGTGCATTCTGGTTGTGGCCAAGCTCGATCGCCTAAGTCGTGATGTGTTTCACATCTTCAGCATTCAAAAGCAGCTTGGTTCTCTTTTCAAAAGCTGTGATCTACCAACTACCGACGCATTTACCCTTTCTATGTATGCCGGTATGGCCCAACGGGAACGTGAGCTTATCAGTATCCGTACCTGCCAGGCGCTACAGGCGAAAAAGAAACAAGGCGCTATGCTTGGCAAGGTATCCAATTTAACCCATGCAGGCCGCCGGGCAGGCGGAGTTGCCCGGAGCCAAAAAGCTAAAGCCAACCAGAATAATCAACGTGCCAGTGTACTTATTCAAGTTTGCCGTGCAAAAGGCATGAGCCTTGCCCAGATAGTCGAACACCTAAATAATAACGGCTTCCATACATCCACAGGTCAAAAGTTTCACAAGAGTACCGTTTCAAGGTTTCTGATTCATACTATACCCTCTTGATTTCATTTAACAAGGTTTTCGTTTAATATTTTAGCATCAAGCGAATTTGATACCTGCTTTTTACACAATGCCTACTTTGGGATTAACTGACCAAATAGCTGAGCGGTTTTTATCGAGTTTAAGGCTATCATTTCCTTGCTGAATCTAGTCTGGCTTAAATTGAAGCAACCGCTCTTCCCAAATCCGCCAATCGGGCATTAATCGTTCTTGTAACGCGTAAAAAGATTTGGCGTGGTTGGGTTCGATAAGATGCGCTAATTCATGCCAGATGATGTATTCGATGCATCCCTTTGGCGTTTTTATTAGATCTGGATGAAGCCGAACAATCCCAGATGGACTACAACTCCCCCAACGTCGACTCATTCTGGTTAATCGGCAGGAGATTGCTTTCTCACTTATCGCACTGGCACTAGCAGGTAGCTTTTGGAGGCATTTCTTAAACAGGGGTATGATTAGCCGTTCGGCGCGGGAGCGGTACCAATCCGTCAGGAGCGATGAGATATGGTCACGTGTACTATCTGGTAAAACCGTTATGGATAATCGACCTGATTGGAAAGCAACTTTTTCTTCTTCCCCGTTTATCACTTTTAGCCTATACTGACGGCCGAGATAATAGTGAGTCTCGCCCGATATAAATTGTCGAACCGGTATTTCATGTTGTACGATCTGCCGGAAGCGTTCCCGTTGTCTTATTATCCAGGCCGCCCGCCGACGTACTCGTTCAGCTATCTGAAGCAGGCTGGCTGATGCTGGAGCAACAACAACAACCTCACCAGTGGGTTTCACACTAATCGTAATGGTTTTCCGATCACGAAACGAAAGACTGTACAAAATGGTAGCCGAGCCATAGGTAATTTGTTGCGGTTCCGGCTGATTAGACAATTCCATTTAATATCGTGCTTTGGCTACCTGTACCAATTGCTCTATTAAATCATCGATGGCAGTTAGACTTAACTGGGTATCTGTGCTATCATTCAATGCCCATGCCAGATCATCTAATGAATAGCGAAGTCGGTTCATAATCTCCGAACGATTAACCCAATCTACTACCGGGCGATTATCATCGGTGAGTAACGAGTCCATTACGGATTCAGCCTGCACGGACCATTCGGCCAACAAATCTGTTTTCACCTGACCATTTACTTTTTCTTTAAGCAGACCATAAATAGCCGTAGCGGTGGGACGATGCTGTAAGGGAAGCGGTAAACTATCGGCTGGTCGGTTTACTACTTCGTTCTTGATAGCCGTTACACGTCTTAAAAATTCCGCTTCTGAGATGCGCTCTTGTTTATACTCTTCTAACGTATCCTTGATTTTTTCGGAAAAGCGACGATAAAAGGTTGGATCTTCGTCCATTCGCTCGGTCACGGTCTTATCCGTACGGGCAGCAATGGCGTGCGCCCGTGAAGCGGTACCCTCGATGCTGGCTACGGCCTGCTCAAATTGCTCACGATCAAATATATTGACCTGATCCGTAATCTGAACCACTTCATCGGCAGTAACATGGGTGTCAATCAACTTCTGAATTTGTGGTTCGTACTGACTGTAATCTACGGCCAGGGCGTAGATGTTAATGACGGATTTACGGAGGTTCTGGAAAAACAGTAAGTCATCCCGGTAAAGTTGCTGCTGCTCATCGGTTGTTTGGGTAACAAATTCGTGGCTGGATAGGGCCAGTTTCAGCAATCGGCTATAAGTACTCAACCGTTCAAAAAATACATCCCGAATCGCTTCGTCGGCCAGCAAGTTCTGAAAGGCCGGACGATCCTGCCGGTTGGTAATCGTCTTGAAAACATCCCAAAGCTCGGAATGAGCCTGGGGTAACTTAGCGATTTCCTGACGCATATCGGTGATGGTTCCTTCCAGATCGACAGTGTCAAAATCGTCAAAATGATCGGCGTACAGTTCCAGTGTTTTGGCCAGTTCTTCGATAACACCATCATAGTCGATAATAAAACCAAAATCCTTGCCTTTTGCCTTGCGGTTGACCCGAGTGATGGCTTGAAATAGCGTATGCTCTTTTAGCCGGTCGCATAAATACAGTACGATGTTAATCGGATTGTCGAAACCCGTTAGCAACTTACGCACCACAATCATGATATCCGGCGCGGTGCCGCTGGTTTTAAACTGTGCCCGGAGTATTTCGTCGTATTGCTTGGGGGTGCCGAAACGGTCCATCATCCGTTTCCAGAAAATCAGCACTTCATCGTTAATGCCACCGTACGCATCTTCACTGCCTTCCCGGTCGTCGGGGGGCGAAATGAGTACTTCCGTAGTAACTAGGCCAATTTCATCCATAAACCGTTTGAACCGCACAGCGGCCTGTTTGGTTGGTGCAACCAATTGGCCTTTAAAACCCGTATCCTTCCAGGTATTGGCGTAATGAGTGCTGATATCCCAGGCCTTGGCGTAAATGATCTGCTCTCCGGCTCGTAAGGTCTCCCGTCGGCTAAATTGGGTTTTCAAATCTTCCCGCTGATACTCATTCAGGGGTTCGGAAATGCGGTTAAAGTAATTGTCGAGAGGCCGCTCGTTCACATTGAAAAGAGGTGCCCGCCCCTCGAAGAGTAAGCGAACTACAGCTTCATCCTCTACGGCATCGCGCACGGTGTAGCTGTCGATAATCCCCCCAAACTTGGCCGCCGTGTTTTTCTCCTTGCGCATCAGCGGTGTTCCTGTGAAGGCAATGAAGGAAGCGCTGGGGAACACCTGTTGCATTTTCACGTTCAGCGAACCGTATTGCGTCCGGTGAGCTTCATCGACGAGCACAAACACGTTTTCCCGGCTAATGGGAGACTGTATTCCTTTAATGGCGGCATTGAATTTATGAACCAACGTGGCTAAAATAGCATCTGAATTATCTTCCAAATACTCGGCCAGTTGCCGTCCTGTTTTGGCCTGAACTACCTCCCGTCCACAGCGCTTAAATGTCAGATAAATTTGATCGTCCAGTTCGACCCGGTCCGTTACTAGAATGATTTTAGGATTCAGGATTTGCGGATCGTTGGCCAGTAACTGGGCCAGCATGACCATAGTATATGATTTGCCGCTACCCTGCGTGTGCCAGATTACCCCTCCCGGTCGTCGGCCTGTTGCATCCTGATGGTGGATCCGATCCAGGGTTTTACGAACGCCGAAAAACTGCTGATACCGGGCCACAATCTTGGTGCCGGCATCGAACAGGATAAAGTTGTACAGCAGATCGAGCAGCCGCTCCGGACGGCAAAGGGAGTAGAGTAATTCGTCCTGCGCCGTAACGGTCCAGTTCTGTCCATCGCCCGACGTTCCTACCGTGTTTTTCTGACCACGTCGCTCTGGGTTTGTTTGCAAGGTTTTCCAGTATGTTCCGTCCTGAATGCTCTCGTTCTTCAAAGCCTGAATAGTATGCTTTGACGCTGGCCTTCCATCGGGTTGGCGTTCGCGCCAGATTTGCCAGAACTCCTCGGGGGTCTGATTGGTGGCATACCGGGCATCCGTTTCACAGATGGACAGCAGGAGCTGCGCGAGCACGTACAACGGCCGGATTCCGTCATCTTGTTGGTTGCGCAGGTGCTGCGAAATGGCCTGGCTCATAGGCTTATCCATATCTGGTCGTTTGCACTCGATCACAACCAGCGGAATCCCATTGATGTATAGGACAATGTCAGGTATGAAATGTTTGTTGGACCCGGACCGCTCTACCTTTAACTCTTCGGTGACGTGCCAAACGTTGCGCCTTGGATTTTCCCAGTCGATGTACTGGAGAGAAAAGCTTTTCTTGTCGGAACCAATGGTTTCTTCAAAACTCTTACCAAGCGTCAGCAAATCGAAAATGTAGCGATTGGCTTCTAAGTATCCCTGTTGCAGCGGGTAGTCATTGAGGGCGTAGATAGCGTTTGTCAGATTGCTTTCCGAAAAGGCATACGTCTCTCCCTTGAAGGTATATGGATTCAACAGCCGCAGTTGGTCGCGAAGTACCGGTTCTAGCAGCACAGTACTCGTTCGGCTCCCGCGCAGTCGTAGTGCTTCATCAGGGGACAGGTACGTAAAGCCCATAGCCTGTAACAGCATCAGGGCGGGAATCTGACTGGCATCGTCTTCGCGGAAGGATGGATTCATTGTCTATCAGCTTATTACACAAATTCCTTGGCAATTAGTTTACGGGTGCGATAGCACACGTCTTGTAAATACACCTACCTTTGTATTGTCATTGTCCAAAGGACGAAGGACTTGGTCGGTGGGACTGCCACGCACTCGCAATACCGTACCGCACTCAGGAAGTGCGGTTTTGTTTTTTCAGGCCATCCCAATAGGCCCGGTGCGCTTCTGGTGCATTTGTTGCTCCGTTGAATCAAGACAAACCACTGTTACCAAAAGAACATCTGGCGTAAGCGGTTTCAAAATCACTGTATAATTCTGGGATACTTTAGTGGTCGTCGGAGGCTACCTTCATATAACCAATCGCCATAACGGGCGAATGGTCATTCTCCAAATGGCGGCTCTCATCGCAGTATAGATGATATCGTTTCCCCTTCATCAGTCTGCTTCGTTTTGGACATTAACCAGCGTTTTGCCCGTCAATAATTCCTGCATCAGCCCCCGTTTTTGCTGTTTTAAAGCTTCCAACTCTGCTTTTGCCAGCCGGATTTCGTCATCGGCAGCGTTTAATACTTCGGTAATGGCACGTTGCTCTTCCAAAGGAGGAGATATGATTTTAACGCTGTACAAACTTTCTGGGTGAATTCGTTTTGAGCCTGTACCAGTAGCAATTTTTTCTAAATCTGTAAAAAACTTCTCTTGGCTCATATAGGTAAGGAACCATAATGGATCTGCTTGGTCTGAGAAATCAAATGCGGGTATATCCTGAGAAGAAGCGAAGCGATCTAACTCGTCCGGAATGATACCCATGGCCCCTTTATGTAGATTTTGTTTTCCATAGATAAACTGTCCTTTCCTTCGAGTATAATACACTGTCACCTGTTCATTTTCTTCGCGTCTCAGATCGCGTCTCTCTACACCATTCAAATTTAATTTGACTGTTATTCTTTTACTTGGGTCGGATTCGGCAAGAGGTATTCTACTTTCTTTAATAAAATCACTAATTGGGCGGCTTGTCCACTTCCCCGAAAAACCCGGTAGTCGTTTTTGACCGGTGAGTAGTTGCTGCATCAGACCTCGTTTACGCTCCTGTTTGGCCTTCAAGAGTTGATCGGCGATTTGGATAGCCTCATCCCATGTAGAGAGGATTGCGGCAATTTTACGTTGTTGGGCGAGGGGGGGGAAAGGGAAAACAAAGTTTTTTATTTTTTCAAGCGTAATTCTAGTAATGGCCTGACCTGCCATTGCATCTTTAATTTCAAATTGACCTCGTGAACTCTTGAGTGATTGTAAGAGGTAGCTATTATCCACTTTCCCATGTGCAGCTTTCAATACTGCTACACTTGACAATAGACTAAACTCCTCTTTTAATGTATTTTGACAACAGTTGCCTGTATTCGCACCGTCTTTTGTTAGTAGCAGATCGCCAAATTGAACCGGACATCTTTTGAAAATGTCTCTGTGCTCTTCTTCCGAGATATAGCTGCAATTATCGAGGTCTAAGCCATCATTTCTAATGTTTTTTGATGTTATATATCTGAATGGACCATCCTTGCTTTTCGGCGAGAAATGGGTTCCATCCATTATCTTTTCACAAACAGCGCTCAATTCCTTCATTTCCCACCCGTAAGGCAAATTGTGAGTTTTGCAACCTGTTAAGAATTTTTTTTGATCAGTATCCATCAGTCGTTGTTGGTATTATAAAAGGATTGTGGGTCAATTACGGACGGGTGCTCATTGGCTAATACAAAAAGCAAATGAGCCTGAATGTCTTGAATTAGTTTACTGGATTCGTCTGGGTGGAGTTGCTCGTCGATCCGATGGGCTATTTTAATCTCTGTCCAGTCGTCTGATAGATGATAGTAACTATCAATGTAACGAAATGCTACTAATGCCCCGGTTCCGTTGGGGTGATTGAATTCAGGCTTTATGGAAAGCTGAATCAGAATTTGAACCTCCAGCAATTCATCCGAATTCGATTCCCCAAACCGAATAAAAGTTTCGTGCAGCTCCGACGGTTTAGCTACTGTCAGGTAGTGTTGCCCGTTGAACTGGCACTCATATCTAATCTGTTCGGACAGCCCCTGCCAGGTCATTGACACGCTGCTATGAAGCCAATCCAGAAAAGGGAACAGACTTTGTTGGTAAAAGCTTTCCAGCAGCCTAGACTTTTGATATGGGTCGAGTGATTCTCGCCAATCATTAATGTCGTTGGGAGTATCCATCAGTCGTCGTTAGTGGGTGAGCTCGTGGATTCATCTTGTAACAACGGTTCGATAGCTCCATACAATTCAGCCATTTTTGTTTCCAGCAGGTGTTTGTCAATAAGCTCACGGCTGTAGTCGGCGACCAGCGTTGGCGATAAACTTCGGCTCAGCGCGTATTCAACCACTTGACTATCTTTACTGGCGCACAGCAACAGGCCGATGCTCGGGTTTTCGTGGGCTAAACGATAATCCCGGTCTAGTGCTTCGAGGTAAAAATTAAGCTGGCCGATATGCTCGGGTTTGAACTTCGTCACCTTGAGCTCGACCGCTACCAGGCACTGCAAGGACCGGTGGTAGAGCAACAAGTCAATATAAAAATCCTGATTTCCTACCTGAATACGAACGTTCTCACCAGCCAGCGTAAATGTCCGCCCGGTTTCGAGCAGGAACTTACTCAGGTTGCGGATCAGTGCCTTTTGTAAATCGGCCTCTGTATACCGCTCGGGCAAATCCAGAAACTCGAATACGTAGCTATCCCGAAATACATCGGCGGCCTGCTGGGGCAATTGTTTTACTGGTTCAGATAATTGAGCCGTGGCCAGCCTAGTTCGCTCAAACAAACTGCTATCGATCTGACGTTCCAGTTCGCGAGAGCTGTACTGTTCTCGCGCGCTTTGAAATAAATAAAATTGCCTCTCCTCGCTGGTCTTACACTGCGATATAATCGCCAGATGATTGGTCCAGCTAATTTGTGTCAGCACTGCCGACACTTTTTCGTAAAGCGGTTGGTAGGTATCGTAAAACTGCTTCATCCGATACAGCCCCCGCCGATTAAAGCCTCGCAAATCAGGGTGATGCTGTTTAATAAAGTCAGCCAATTGATTTACAGTACCAGTGCCCCATTCGCTACGGGCTACTTTCTGACTAATGTAGGCCCCGACATTCCAGTACAGGTCAATTAGTTCGGCATTCACCTGCCGCATGGCCCGGTTCCG
Organism: Flavobacterium sp. SUN052; assembly: GCF_028867935.1. Lineage (GTDB taxonomy): Bacteria > Bacteroidota > Bacteroidia > Flavobacteriales > Flavobacteriaceae > Flavobacterium. The sequence goes on along the minus strand of NZ_JAPQNS010000013.1, from coordinate 185,506 downwards.
GGATTGCTGGATCAGGCTGACTACTTCCGTAAACTGGTCTGACAAGTTTATCATCCGTGAGAAGGGTTAGAATCCAAGTTCCTGTAAATACCGTTGCATTCGGGCTTTGGCCTCGGTCAATTGTCCTTCCAACAGAATAATCTGATCCTGCGTGGCCCGAATATCAATAGGTGTTTCTTCTTCGAAGGTATCGACGTAGCGGGGAATGTTGAGGTTATAATCGTTCTCCTGGATTTCTTCAAGCGGAGCGCGGTAAGCATATTTGTCCGCTACGACCCCAGCTGCGCCATCCGGAGTGTTTCGAAACGTTTGCACCGTTTCTACAATGCGGGCAATATGTTTGGGCAGCAAGTTGTTCTGGTTCTTGCCGTCGGCAAATTCGCGGCTGGCATCGATAAACAACACATCAGTATTTGTCGAATTGGTACGGGCCCGGTTGAAGAGCAGAATAGCCGTTGGAATTCCGGTTCCAAAGAAAAGATTGGCAGGCAGACCGATTACTGCTTCAAGCAGATTTTCGTCAATAAGTCGCTTACGTATAACCCCCTCCGAACTGCCCCGGAACAACACCCCATGTGGTACAATAACGCCTACCTGCCCGCGCCCTTCGTAGGTGGTCTCGATCATGTGGGATATAAAAGCAAAGTCGCCTTTGGACCTGGGAGGCACCCCCCGATGAAAACGCCCGAAACGATCTCCTGAAGCCGACTCAGCCCCCCATTTATCCAGCGAAAACGGTGGGTTAGCTACCACAACGTCGAACTTCATAAGCCGATCGTTCTCCAGCAACAGCGGGTTATTGAGTGTGTCACCCCAGCGTATCACCGCATCGTCGAATCCGTGCAGGAACATGTTCATCCGGGCCAGGGCGTAGGTACTCCGGTTTATCTCCTGCCCGTAAATGGCGAAGTTATTAGAGCCTACCTGCTTGGCAACTTTAATGAGCAGCGAGCCAGAACCACAGGTAGGGTCGGAAATCCGACTACCCGGTTTAGGAGCAACGAGCTCGGCTAGCAGTGTAGATACTTTTGAAGGTGTGTAAAATTCTCCGGCCTTTTTTCCCGCGTCGGAAGCAAAACTCTCAATTAGATACTCGTACACATCGCCAATCACATCCTGACTTTCCAGGTGGGAGGGGGTCAAATCAATAAACCGGAAGTCCTCGATCATATTCTTAACCCGCCGATTACGGTCTTTGGTTTGACCGAGTTGCCGTTCGGAGTTAAAGCTAATATCACCAAAAACACCCTCCAGCTTAGCCCGGTTAGCCTCTTCAAGCTGTTCCAGGGCAATATCTACCTTCTCACCGATATCAGAAGCGTTCCGTTGTTCGTATAGATAATCGTAACGCGACGTATTGGGTAGTCGGAACCGTTCAAACTGCTCCAGCGCACGTTCCGTACGAGGAGCATTATCAATTATTTCGTTGTACTTCTCTAAATAGAATTGCTGCCGATCCTTCCACAGGTCAGAGAGATATTTCAAAAACAGGAACGTGAGGATATAATCTTTATACTGTGAAGGGTCGATAACCCCCCGGAAAGTATCACAGGCGCGCCAGACAGCATTATTGATTTCTGAAGCAGTCACGAGCCGTTGACCGGGTCTTAGCGGTGGGTTTGGAGCGTTGTCGAAAAGCATTGGTATAATAATTCTTGTTGAAGATTGAGTTGTTGCTGACTAATATCGTAGATGCCCAAAAATGCATTGTGAAGGTCAATCAGCTGTTGCTGCACTGCGAATGGCGGTACTGGAATAGGGAAATCCAGCAGGTCTTTTTTGTTCAACGTTGGAACCGTGGATGCTAATCCAACGCGGTTTTGCAAAAGCTTCTGAGTCGCTGGTAGATTAAGATAGCAAGCCAAAAACTCTGGTTGAACTGTAGCTTCATCCTTCACTCTTAAGATATAAAAGGAACTTGAAACCACTATTTTGGGGTATTGGTGATGGTAAAATACGGCTATGTTCCGAATGCCTTTGCTGAAAAGGAGTATATCCCCTGGCTTCGGCACAGCCTGCTGATTTTCCTGTTCAGCCAGCGTTATAGTCGATTTGATTCCATCAGGATTAATTCGGCCAAATGTGTCTACATCAGTCAGTTGTAGATATGGCAAATCATACCCAATATCCAAGCTCTCGGTGCGTGGTATCCCAAAATGTATAGTAGAAATCTGATTGAGTTGTAAAGTATCCACTCAGCAAAGTTAGAAAAATTTTCATTATATAGTAATATAATTATTTGCAATACTGAACCAATATACTATTAGGGTAGTTTACTCAACTGTAGAATCAGCAGGTTATAACTTACAATTACATGAAAACGAAGCGAGAGACATAACGAGCTGTAAAAGCAAAAGACGAATCACCCATAGTTTCCCGACCTGAGTGTTCGCCTTTTCTTTACAAGACCCAATACAAAGCTTTGGACGGCGATTTGTATTCACACGGGCTACTCACCCAGTGTGCAGGGATTCTTTTGTGTTTGCAAAGATAGTGTTCCAGCGAGGCTCTATCAACGTTCGGTTGGGAAAATGCGTGTGGAGTACCTTTCGTGAATCCGAATATGGGAAATTCCCGTTCAACTAACCAACATATGGTTTTCTTAAAAATTAGCTGGATCGGCACAAAGAATGTAGAGCCAACGGCAAAAGCACCAGCTTTATTAAAAAGCACATTGTTCACGAGCCGCAGAAAGGAGGTGAATAATGGCTAACCCTACGATTAAATACTTTCCAGTGGGAAACGGTGATATGTCACTGATCACCCTCGAAGATGGAACCAGAATACTGATAGACTGTAAGCTTACTGCGAAATCAGATGGAAATGCTGGGCCCAAAATTTGCGATGTCAAGAAGGATTTGTTGAGCTCTCTTCAGAAGCGCAATGGAAACTTCTTCGTAGACGTGTTTATTCTTACTCACGGCGATAGAGATCATTGCCATGGTTTCAAAGACAACTTTTATCAGGGCGATCCTGCAAAGTATAGTCAGAAAGACCGTGACCAGAATCTGATCATTATGGACACGATGTGGTTTTCACCGATGATTGCAGAACAATACACCAACGATGATGAAGACGCTCATCAATGCGAAGCGGAAAGGAGACTTGATCTGCACAGAACTAATCATTCTGATAAAGATAAGCCAGGCAACCGCATTAGAATGATCGGATATGATAGCAACAAAGATTATAAAGACTTAAATCACTTGCGGTCAGTGCCAGGAGACGTAGTAACCCGGTTCAATGATACCGATCAGGAGACGTTCTCCATCTTTATTCACGCACCGTTCAAACTTCATCTGGATTCACCATACAAGGACAAAAACTCGGCCAGTATAGTTTTTCAGGCGCGATTTAAAGCCAATAAATGGCGTTCTGACTATTGCTGTCTGGCTATGTTCGGTGGGGATTCGGACCACACTACGTGGTCCGAGATTCTGGAACATACGAAACGGTTTAAGAATGACGTCAACAAAGAGGCTTTGGCCTGGGACCTGTTTCTAGCGCCCCACCACTGCTCTTGGAGTTTCTTTAATGATACCTCAGAAGATGATGTTCAACCAACTTCACTCGAGGCACTGAATTATGCCCGTAGCGGAGCATGGGTGATTGCATCAAGCAAGAAGATTGTCAATAATGATGATAATCCGCCTTACGCTGATGCCAAGAAAGAATACATAAAAAAACTGTCGAGTTCAGACAAGTTCCTGAATACGGCTGTGGAACCGAAGGAATCTTCGCCAGAACCGATCGTTTTTGATATTACGACTAATGGCCCGGCCAGAGCACCCAAAAAGTCCACTGGTTCAGCTTCGGGATCAGCAGGTGGTGCCGGTGCGGCAGGAAAAGTTGTAACCCAGGGATAACATGTTATATAGTAGTTCTTTACAAACCTATGTAGGTAAATTGTCAGTTGAGGTTCAGGCAGCAATACAGGAAATCGGTCAATACTTTGGGATCTGTGATCCCAAAGTATTGACTCTTGATCAATGGAATGTGGTCGTACCGGTCACTTACGAAGTATCGTTACCGAGTAGGGGGGCAGTTAATGGTATTGCTATCGTTAGTGCAGAGCCTATGTTGATTCTCCTTTCGCTCAATAATTACCCACACACCGCGCCCTTTATCCTCAGTGACAGAAAAGACTTCCCTAGTGAACGACTTTCGCATTTATATCTCACAAAGGATAATGAGCCAGCTAAACTATGCCTGGTACGTAATAGCCCTCATGAATGGTTTGCAACCATCAAACTAAGGGACTTTCTGGATGTGGGTGGGCAATGGCTTTACAAGGCAGCAACCGGTCAGCTTAATGAAGATGGATATGAATTTGATCCCACCCGGTTAGAGAGAAATGTTGGTTCAAAGCATATTTACCGGTACGATATAATCAACGAGGTCGTCTCCAAGGATCAGCGATTTGTTACCGAACTCCCTATGGCGCTGTTTATCGGGGCGCAGCTTCTAAAAGCAGAAAAGATTTCTGCTTACCAGACATATGGGCCTGTCCCGTTTATATTATTTAATAAAATACATGGTACCATAGCAAGATTCCCCAAGCAAGTAAGCGAGGATCATAAGGCTAACCCGATGTTTACATTTGTCTTTTGGGACGCCGATGGTGAGACCGACGACCTGTATTTGACATCCCTGCCAGAAAATTATGGGCAGCTCAAAGCATTCTTTAACAAGCGGGGGATCAACCTACATCAGGCGCTCTTGAAATTGGATAACCTTGGAGCTATCCGTAAGCGTAGGCAACCCATAATTTTTGCAATTAAACGTCCGAGTAAAATAATCGGATACAATGGGTATTATGAGTTTATAAATTTTAAGATCACCTTACCATCCGGAGGTGTTTCGGCTATCGATAAGAACACTAAAGTGGAGAATCAAAACCACATTGAGCCATTTAGTAAAGACATGGCTAATTATTTATCCGCAAGGGGACAAACTATGGCTACCCTTTATATAGGTGCAGGCTCGCTTGGGTCGAAGCTGATCCTTCATGATGCAAGAAGCGGAAACCTCCAGATAGGCATTTGTGACGATAACAAAATGCTGCCACATAATTTGATCCGCCATGAATTATTTGCTGATCAGTTGGGCCAGAATAAAGCAGAAGCGCTCGCCACTGTAATTGAACAATTTTATCCGGCAGATAACACAAATAACATAGCTACTTTTGAATTCAGTGCAATTTTTCTGGACAGAGAATTTCACGAGTACCAACAAATCATCGACACCACAGCGAGTGTGCAGGTGATGAACTTCCTATTAGCAAAGCAACTGCCGAGAAACGCCAGGTATTATAAGGCAGAAATTGCGGATGCAGGAGCCCTTGGCTTATTATACGCGGAAGGGCAAAACCGCAATCCAAGGATGGACGATCTGGTAAACCTCGCCTGTTTTTATGCTACCACGAACGAACAACTCCGGACCTGGAGAATGAACGATGCACAACGGGAAGTTACCCATTTAAATGTGGGACTAGGTTGTAGTTCGACAACATCTGTGATGGCGGATGATACGCTGGGTTTTCATGCCAGCGTGTTTTCAAGAATATTAGCGACAGCGGCAACTCGGGAGAGCCAAGAGATGTCAGGAATATTGGCAATGTCAAGTCTGGACGAAACAAAAGGGTTTCCAGACATCAATACAGAATACTTTGAAGTGCAGGCATTTGACATATTGACCTGTAAAGCCGGTAGCGAATGGCAGGTGCGACTGATGGGTGGCATTAAAGAATTGCTTTTTGAGAAAAGTGAGCAGCAAGCACCTAAAGAAACAGGGGGGGTACTGATTGGTATAGCTAATTATAAAACTAAAACGATCCACATCTTCGACATTATAGCTGAGCCGCAAGGCAGCCATGGAACATGTTGCGAGTTTGTTCGGGGTGCTAATAGTTTACCAGCTGAAATTGATGAGATCAAGCAAAAGACTGGTGATGTGATTGGTTACATAGGGGAATGGCATACGCATCCCATGAATCTAAAAAGATTAAGTACAAAGGATGAAAAAACCATTACCGAGCTTAAGGAATTGAACCGCACTGTTCCCATTCCAACCTGTGCCCTAATAGTGACACCTGATGAACTTCTAGTTTATGTTCACGAGTAAATTTAGCGTTGGCTATGCACACAAATAAAAGAGTAGGACTTGCTTTATCCGGTGGAGGCTACCGAGCAGCGGCTTTTCACTTAGGTACACTCAAAAAATTGCATGAACTGGGTATTTTGCCCCAAATTGATGTAATCTCAACCGTTTCTGGCGGGTCAATTACGGGTGCTTATTACTGTCTGAACCAAGCAAATTTCGCGGAATTTGAACAGGATTTGAAGCAAAAACTCGCCACCAAAAGCGTTATCCGTTCGGTCATTTTTTCCTGGACAGCTCTCCGGGCATTGATATATTTAGTCGGGGGCATTGGTTTGATCGTTTATTTCTTCCAAACTGATTTATCCTGGCTAGCTGCACTCATAGGATTTTTATGGGCCTACTACCTCATCCGATTCCAATTTTCAATCTTTCCGATAAGCCGCCAGATCGAGCGGGCTTACAATGCTATCTTCTATAAGGGGGTTACCCTTTCCGGTTTACCTGATCGGCCCATATTAGCCATTGCATCCACTAATCTGCAGACCTGTCGCCCCTTTACTTTTTCGAAAAAGAAAATGGAGGACTCGTTCTATGCCTATCAGCAAAACCCGATCCGCTTTCATCATCATGATTTTCCGCTAGCCCGGGCGGTAGTGGCTTCGAGCTGTGTTCCATTTGCCTTCTCGCCGGTACGTATTGATCGGGAGTTTTTCCAAAGGTCTGAACAGTTTGACCAAGTTCGCCCTTACTTGGTAGATGGTGGTGTTTATGATAACCAAGGCATTCAAAAGCTTTCTCAGCCAGGGAGTTCATACGAGTGTGATGTTATTATTACCAGTGACGCAGGTAACAGAATACCTTTTGAAGGTAACTACACTAACACATTCGCCTTGTTGCTAAGAACTGTAGAGACGTTCATGACTCGAATTAAAAATTTCCAGATGGCTCAACATCTGTTTGACGCTGCCAAAAGTCAACGAAAGGAGATTGCTTATCTTTCGCTGGGCTGGGATGTTGAAAAATGTTTATCGGGATTCTTCGACGGATTAAAGGCTGGCCGAATTCCGACTCGGTTAATTGAAGCCCATCAGATTCCGGAGGGGTGGCTTTCAGATTTGGATACACATAAAGCGGATGTGTTAGAGCGACTTCAAGCTAGTATAGACTATGATCACATCAATAATGAAAAAGTAGCTGACCAAGACAAATTAGTAGCCAGAAGCGTTTCGACAAATTTAACCAAGTTAAGCACTAGGCAAATAGACTGTCTAATTCGGCATGCAGCCAACTTAACCGAGATTCAAGTTCGTTTGTACTGCCCGTCATTGCTTTACAAGCTGGCTTAAGCAGGCCGACAATGTTACCCAAATCGGTGGTTTATGAGCCAACGTTACCCAAATCGAGAGAGCGGCAGAGAAGACTCGAAAAATACTAGTATCCAAGATGAAGATGAAAATTCTACCAACTTTAACCGAGGGACTTTACTATTAAGGTGGCAAGGATTAAGTGGCATCCATCGCAACCTCTGAATTGATGGAGGGGTCACAAATACCTATAATCAGGTACTTATACATGAAATTCAGCATATATAGTGCATTTGCTGTTGCGGTATGCAACGGCAAATGCACCCAACCCTTAAACCCAAAATTCAATGTTTGTTTCAAACAGATCAACCCGTTATAAAGGCTGGTTCGAGTTTTCGGAAGAGCGAAACGAAAATTTGAAGCAAGAAATAAAGCAGCAGCCTAAAGACTACATTCTAAATGTCAACGAGGCAGAGTACCGGACGTACCTGTTTGAGAAATTTCGGTTTGAACCGTTGCAACTACATGAGGAGTCGATGGAGATTCAACCTCCAAGACAAAAAGAACATAAAATTGATGAGGAAGACCGAAGTCGATTTTGGCGGAGCCGATTTTACTGGGAGTGTAGTATTGCTTGCCAAGTTAACGGTTCAACGGAGCTGTGGGGTATTCTGCCAACGGTTTTTAGTCTTGGGGGACGACCTGAGTTTGCCATATCGGGCAGCAAAATAACGTTTCAGTTTACCATCCAATCAAGAGATCCTGAGGAATTTAATCGTGAGAAGAACAGCGCCTTGCACGCATTGAGAAGCCACGTCGAGGCTATTAATAATAACGTTGCTTCGTTCAATGCTGAACTACCTGCCCGTGTTAGCCGTAAGTTTAGCGAACTTAAGGATGACTATATTAAGGAGAATAGCTTTTTCGCAGCCATCAATGTAGCCCAAAACCCGAATGCGCCCAGAACATATAGCGTTCCGAAGATTGAAAAGCGTCCGGCCATTCACAGGCCGACTGTGACTGCTAAATCTTACTCACCAGACCCAACCGTCGATGTGAAGGCATATCAGGATATAATTGAATGTTTGACGCGCTTTGGTTTATCGGCAGAACGTAAGCCTTCGCTATACGTTGGTAAAGATGAAGAAGCGTTACGTGACCTCTTTTTGATGCAATTGGAGGTGGCGTTTACAGGAGGAACAGTTACTGGCGAGACATTTAATCGCAGTGGCAAAACAGATATTTTGCTCAAAAATACAGATGGTACAAACCTATTCGTCGGTGAATGCAAAGTGTGGAAAGGAGCGAAGCATTATCTCGAGGCAGTTTCACAACTATTGGAGTACTTAACGTGGGATGACTCGAAGACTGCATTACTTGTGTTTGTTAAAAGCGTCAGCCTGTCGACCGTGATTGAAGCCGTAAAGCAGACTACGCTAAGCCATCCCTCAGTCGTCAGATTCGTCGGTATCCGTGGTGATCGGTTTCTTCAGTTCACGTTTAAGTTGCCTCAAGACGATCAAAAGCATGTTGCTGTCGAAGTGATGATATTTCATTTCGATAAGGAAGCCGAGGGACGAGTATAATGAACCATAAAGGTTTGTAGCCTGCTTACCAAATCAATTTTAGTCCCGACAGCAACATGAACGAGTGTTTTTCATATGTAACATATACTCGCCAGTCATAGACGTCCTAAATAGATTACTTAATTCGTCTATTTAAAAACTGCTCGTTACTTAAAATGAACTTACAACCTTCTGTTAGTCAGCTTTTTATTTATTTTCAAATGCCACATAAACCGTTCACGAAAACGTTCGTTTTTGTAAACAATTGAAAATCAGCAGAATTTAACATCGAATTTCCTTAGCGTAATTCTTTGTCTAGATGCTGAAAGAACCCCAATATGAATTTACCCATGTTTAAAATATTGATTATTATTGCTTAAAAGCAGATAAAGCAATAATGAAGGACACTACTGATCAAAAGGCGAAGGATTCTGAAGGAATAAAAATTGCTCAGATCAACTCTCGGCAAGGTATTGCTATTGCCATTATTTCAGCCGTTTCAGGTATACTCTTGGCTATTATTGGGCAAGGCCTCTTTAAGCCTGACCCGCCTCTTAAGGAAAACTCGCAGCACTGGCTCAAGATTATTAATGTGGAAGTAGATGGGTTTAGAGATGAGCTTAATTCGGTTCGTGTAATTGCTGAAGTCAATGGTCATGCAATCTCTTATCCAACAAGAGCATTGTGGGCTAAGATTGGACCATCTATGTCACAAGAAGTATTTCCACTTGCAGTTGGCCCAAAGTATGGATTGAGATTTGAGTTGCTAGCTACTGGAGCACAAACAGGGTATGTCGCCAGATTTGTGTCGCAAAATGTAATTACATATAATGATTCACAAGAGTCAATTAATGGTGTTTATGAGCTTTATATTATTTCGGACCAAGCTCTTAGAGGCGAAACACCGATGGCAAGAGTAAAATACGCTTTTCTTGATAGGCCGAACTGAATCTTTTATAAGCCCCCGACCTTTGAACAGCCATCGGATCACTCGCTTGACGATATACAGTGTAATTGAACAAATTTGGTTGTTGTCACAAATCTTAACCTCTTTTATGGTTCCCGTTTCTGCCGGTGGCACGAATCACGCCCGGCCCATTTAGGTCGCGTAATGTGGTATTTTGTGGATTTTACACACCTTAAACGGTCGTTTACGACATGTAAAATAGGGGACTTTCGGGTATATTTGACCCCCTAGACACCAACACCCATGAATGAAGACAAGTCGATGAAACTAGCTCGGCAACTGGCCTACGACTGGGCCCGAGTCGAACTGCCCAATCAACGACTCACTTATACCGATTACTTGAGGACTACAGTCGGACTCACTACCATTATTGATAATGTAGATCGAACGTCCGCCATTTTTGTGGCTATCATCGAGCAGGCCCAATGCCTGGGGCGCTCCTCAGAGTGGGTACAGGCGGAACTAACGTTCGAAGCGAAAGCCGAAGCCGTCGGGGACCGAGACACCTGGCTACTGGCTGAGCTGAAAAACGCGGGGGTTACTGACGAAGCACTCGATCGGTATAATGAGCGCAAAAACCGCTTCCCTAATTAGCCTGTGTAAATCGGCAAATGAGGTTCTGATTCAAACTCGATACGGTTGGCCAATTCAGTTGGTGAGCTAAAATGGTGAGTTTGACAAGTCTGATTACCCCTGAGCGATGCCAAAAAATAGCATCAGATGAATTCGCCAACCGAATCCAGTTCAAGAAACGGTTCAAAAGTCAACTACTTTTCCAACGAATTTGCCTGTTATTCAGCAGCACGAGCAAGTTAGGCTAAAAAAGTATCGACAATCATGTCGGTCAGTTGATGGCTTGTCCAACCGGCCCACAAACTTTTTGCCTTTAGTACGGCCCAAGCCATCAGACCAGCCCCCAAAGCAATAGCAATACTCTTTTCCGTTAATCCGTGCGCCAAGCCGAACACCACCGACGTCCAAATGACTGCCGAGGCTCTATTCCAATATTTCACACAACTGGCTAATAGCAAACCTCGACAAATTATTTCTTCATACAGGTTAGTAACACAATTGATTCCGTATCGATACACATCGATTTTAAAACTAAACTTTTGTCCCATTGAGGCCACAAGGAGTAATGGAATAGCAGCTAATACTGTTCCTGCAATAATGCCGTACGTTAAAGAAGGAAGATTATAAGCAGTAGTCCCACTCCATTGCTCCCTGTAATCCATTTTTAAGAGATATTTCCCAATCACAAGAATGGCCAGGGCTAAAGGCAATAAACCAAGAAGCCCATTTCCAAAATCGAAGAATAGTAATCTATTTATTTCGTCATGAAAGCCCAGGAATGGAATGACGAATTCGCGTAAACCAGTAACACTGTAAAATCCGATGAAAATGAAACTGCTTAAAAATACGGGAACATAAAATTTATCATGAATGAGTCGCATTCTGCTTAACCCAACCAAGCATACGCCGATACATAAGAAAGCAATCGATAGTACTAGATAGTCATTCATGATTTTGATTTCCGTATACTGTAAAACAGCTGCCATCAATGTCGAGCTCAGCCATCAAAGTGATGGCAAGGTAAGCTGCGATTCTAAAGAGGTTGATGGCTCGTCCAAATAAAGTTGAATGACGGCCCTGATTGGTTTTTCGAATAGCAACATATCGTGAAACATGTTCCACGATATGTTGCTATTCGAAAAAGGAATTCTGTCAAATCTGAATGACGATTCAACTATATAGTTCGTTATTCTTGATAAGGTTTAATTATCACGAGTAATCCTATCTTTGTCTTTTATCCCCCAATTGATTCTCTTTTTTCTAAAGATTCAACGTTAATTAGCCAATAAGTCACGATTCGAGCATTAACCCATTTTGAGTTCATGTACCCTATGGAAAGCGCCCGTCAACCCATCCAGATCATTACCTCCCCGGCCGACGCCAACCGACTGGCGCTGCGCATCGATGAACAACTCCACGAAGAAGCCCGTGAATATGTCCGATTGGGAAGGCAGGGAGCACCCAACTCCGTCCGCGCGTATAACACCGATCTGAAACAGTACCAGGCCTGGTGTCAGGAGAATCAATACCCACTGCTGCCGCTCTCACCCGTGATCTTGGTGGAGTACGTCACCTACTTAGGCCGCCAGCGTAGCTACTTTACCGTGCAGCGACACCTGGCCACTCTGGCCAAGTACCACCGACTGAACGAACTGGAATCACCCACCACCAATGAGCAGTTCAAAGTTTTTATGAAGGGCTTCAAACTGAAGAAGACGGCCCGCCAGAAACAGGCCCCTGACTTTTCAATCAAAGAGTTGCGCAAGGCGCTGGATTCACTACCCACCACGCCCACGGGTCTCCGGAATCGGGCGATTCTATTGCTGGGCTTTACCGGGGCCTTTCGTCGGAGTGAACTGGCCCAGCTCAACATCGAAAATCTGTTGATTGATGACGCGGGTATGATCATCCGGCTAGACCGGTCCAAAACCAACCAATTTGGCGAGGTGGAAGAAAAAGCCGTGTCTTATGGTCAGGACGAGGATTACTGTCCCATCCATACCCTGCAAGCCTGGTTGTCGCTGTTGGATCGGCAGACAGGCCCCTTGTTTGTGCGGATTCGCAAAGGGGAACGGCTGACCGACAAGCGCTTATCGGACGAGTGGGTCAATGTATTGGTTCAAAAACACCTGGGCGAGCACTACACGGCCCACTCACTACGGGCTAGTTTTGTAACGGTGGCTAAAGCGAATGGGGCCGATGATCTGGAGGTGATGAACCAGACCAAACACCGGACCACGACCATGATCCAACGGTATGATCGTCGTCGCAACATTCGCAAGCACAATGCTTCGGGAAAGCTGGGTCTATAATAAGGATTTGTTTTGCATCTAGACACAAGAGCTTTATTCGGTAGAGTCTATTTCTCCATTCGATTTTACAGGTATTTCAAGAGCGACCGTTTAAAAACGCTATAAGGCTTTTCAGACTTCAACACGCTTCTTACGAGTGAAGTTTAGAAAGTCGCCCGATTTCATATAAGACCCTTCCGAAATAATGATCTATGAAAAAGCCGCACCGGTTCAAACTGAGAGCGGCTTTTCATTAGAAGAAATGTACTGTCACGACACCTAAAAAAACATCTTAGCCAGTTAGTTCAAATATTAAAAATTATAACTATTTTAATATTTAATTAATTTTTATAAATATGATATAGTCCATCGTATAAATATATTAAAAAAGTTTAATGTGTTTATTTTTAACCCTTTATAACTATATAACTGACAGAAATAGTGGGCTTTAAGTGGGTAAATACTTATAACTTGAAAGGATAATAGCTTATAGACAATATAGGATCAATTGGTTATTTTGGTCAACTAACATACGTTTGCAATTGTCCTCTTAAGCAATAAAAAACTATTTAATGGCTCTTAAAGCTATAATAGGTTTTGTTTTCTCAGAAAATAGTTTCTTAAAGAAATGTTGTGAAGTAAATCTCTAAGCATTGTAAGCAACTGGAGACGAAGTCTAAGTGCCATTTATCCGCCATCCTTCATTCGTTACTTACCCCATTTTTATGCCCCATCTCTACATCACCCGTTATATTTCGATTGTCCTGTTCCTTCTTCTACAAGTTCTGCCAGTAATTGCCGAAACGGGGTTAGCCAACCGATCGATTGTTACTCCACCGCATACTACTAATGGGGAAAGTATCATTGACGACACTGGGCTTCCTGGAAGTGCTTCTGTAACATCAAAACGTAAGGCCAATAGGAAGATCAAGGGAATCGTCGGAGTAATTACACCAATTAAGGCAAGGCCGATACGACCGTTAAAACTCCCGTTTCAGCCAGCAGCGTTTAATGATCCCATTCGTTTTACGATGACCGCAAACAAAGAAAGCGTGTCGGTAGGAGAGGAAGTAGAAGTGACGATCCGTGCAGAACTGTTGCCCATTACGTCTAGTATGATGTTTTTCTTCGAGGAACAGAAATCCTTCTCGTTGAAAATTATTCTGCCAGAAGGGTTTACCCCAACCGGAGGTGATTATTATGAACTAATTGGTGGCAAACTGACAGAAAACGATCGAGTTAGAGAGTACAGACTGAAAGGTGTTTTCAAGACTAGTGCAGAAAACCCTTGCTTCACTTTGTTGAGAGGTTTTCCAAGCGCTGTCGGCCATGGTTTGTATACCAAAGCTGGAGTGATTTGCTTAAAAGTAAAGGCTATAGCACCCTACCAAAGTTTTGCAAGAAACATGCGAATGGTAATGGATACTATTAGCCCTCATCCAGGAGGGGTAACCAACAAAGCTGTTCAGGTCAATGTCATACCAGATTTAAGCTGCGGCACCGCGGGGCAACCCGTGACATTCACAGTGCTTCGTCCTAGCGCTTCAAATATAAATTCTACCCTTTATGTCTATTTATGTTATAACGGTTTGGTGAGTTCTCATGAATACGTGATTCCGCCAGCTGAATCGAGTATCACTGTAACAGAACAGCTTATTTCTTCGAATGATCCTTGTTACGGTAATTACTTTTCCAACGCAGATTACAATACATCGCCCAAAGCTTTTCATGTACACATCTATAATGAACGAGCAACACCAGCGAGTAGTCCTAACGGATGTAGTTATTTGAGTTTGCAATCTTTTTCCGGGGATAATCACTTCATATCACTTGACATACCATTTTATACGAAACCCATTATTGAAGGGGGAAATACACAGCCAGTACCTAGAAACGGTTCGATTACTCTAACGTCTAAGGGATGCCCAGCTGGTTCGAGTTATATATGGTATAATGCGGATGATAACAACTCCTATTTACTTGAGGGGAATAATGATGCCATACGAACATTTAATTTTAGCAATGACTCTCCTGTTTCCGTTTACACAAAATGCATCGGTCAAAATCAAAACTGCTCAAGTCCATCCTCTAATACCGTAACAATCACGCCTGGTTCTGACGTTTGTGCCGGTAAGCCAACAGATCAATCTATCACTGCCTCCCCCGCTCCCTGGTGTCCCAATTCAAATATTACCCTAACTGCCAATGGCTGTAATTTGGGTGAAGCCACCATTATCTGGTCAACTAGCCTAAGCGCTACCTCTTCAATTACGGTAAGTCATTCAAATTCTGGCACATACACTTACAGCTTCTCCTGTAATTATAATACAGGTTGTGTGCGAACAGCATCACGTACAATAACTATTAGTGGCACCCTGCCCTCCCCGCCTTCTGCTTACCAGGATGGATCACCAACCCGAGAAACTAATTTGGAGTCATGTCAACCGGTCTTACTAGGTTTACGAGCTGATGGGTGTAGCGGAACAGTAAGGTGGTACAATGCGTCCAATGCCCTTCTGAACACGGGCAATCCATATGTTACTCCTGTTCTACAATCTAACACTACTTTTTTTGCTCGTTGCGTAGATGTCTGTGGTGAAAGTGGAAACTCAAACCCAATCACTTTTACGTTAAAGTCAATCCCTTCTGTATCGACTTCCAATAATTCGCCAAATGGTCAACTACGGCCGGGGGATAATCTGGTCTTTTCTACAACGGCTACTACAGGGGCAAGCCTAGCGTGGAGCGGGCCAAATTTTACCAGTTCGCTTCAAAACCCCGTAATCAACGCAGCGACTTTGGCCAATAATGGTCGATATACCGTTACGGCTACGCTAAATAACTGTGTGGCAACAGCTACAACCGATGTGCAACTAACGCCACCTAATTACATTGGGTATTTAGACGGAATTGACTGCACCAGTGCAATTATATCAGGCTGGATTGCCGATGCCAATCACCCCAACCGGGCCAATAAAATAACAATCAAGATATTTGATAGTAATGGTAATCAGGTCAATACCGGCTTTGTTCCCTTTGATACGGATATAACCCGAATGGATATTAGGCCCTATGGATTAGGCATTCCCGACGGAGCCTTTAATGAGTACGGGTACAAGTATAGTATCCCTATCAATCTTCGTCAGGGGCGTTATACCGTTAGAGCCTATAATGCCAATGGAGTCGAATTAGCAGCATCGGGTCAACTCTATGGCACCCAGCCACCAGCAACGGTTACCTTTAATCCGGCTATGAGCGTTTGCCAGGGAACCCCCGTGAATTGGTCTGCGGCTTGTGCCGCAGGTGAAACAATTTTTTGGAAATCCTCCAGCGGTACAACCAGTACCTTATCAACTATTGGTCTTGGCGGAAATACGCCCTCTGGTGTTTACAATTATACTGTGCAATGCGTGAAAGATGGGTGTTTCAGTGCTGAGAAGCCAGTCACCATTACCATTGCGCCCCTTGCTTATGTGCCTACCTATATTGCCATCGGATCAGGGGCATGGCAAAACTCCCAAGGTTCACACCGGGTATGTGCCGGCACAACGGTCATGTTAGGCAGAGCATATTGGCAGGATGCACAGTATAGTGCTTTTTGGATGTTGCCAAATGGCACGAAGCATTATAATACGGCGGGGGACCTTGTTATCAATCCCGTATCGGTTACCGCTACGGGCACCTATGTGTATCAGGTTACCAACCCGCAGGGATGCACCAGCATCAATACACTACAACTGATAGTCCAGCAAAGACCTCCTGCCCCTACTATCTATGCCGATATTAGCCCGTCAACACCATCGGGAGAAGGACCTGTGACTTTAACTGTCTGCTATGGAGGCGGAAAGGGCTTAATGACAGGGTTTGGGCAAATCCCAATCAATTGGTATGAAGCAGGTAGTAACAGCCTTCTGGCAATCAATGCGCCCGTTCTTGGAATCAATCCTATCTTTTCCAATCGCACCGTCTATGCTAAAGTAGCCGACATCGGTAATGGTTGTGGGGAAAGTGCAGCCTCAAGTCCAGTAACTATCAGCGTTGTCAGTGGTACGGCACCATTTTTAACTTCCAACAAGACAGCCATTTGCTATGGTCAGACAGCTATATTAACCGCTCATGGCTGCGAGATGGGCCAAGTCCTGTGGAATAACACGACTTTGGGAGGAAATACGCTTTCAGTATCAGCTCCTGGAACATACAGAGCCCATTGCTTTATCAATGGTTGTTACAGTCCAGTATCAGCTGATTTGGTTATTAGTCCTGCCTCATTTTCTATTTTGGCTAGTAGTAACTCCCCTACTGGCCAGGTGCGGGTAGAACAGACACTCACACTCCTTACAGAGAATCGTAATGATGGATCAGCTTATCGCTGGTATGGTCCAAATAGCTTCACAGCAGCTACCTATAATCCCACTATTCCAAACGCAACCACTTCGGCTACAGGAACATATACAGTCGTAGTGACTACGACTGATGGTTGCACGGGCTTAGCAACAACTTCTGTAACGATGGGGTCAGCCCTGCCACCAGCCTGGGCATATTCGCTAGATGCCGCTAATTGTGGACTAGTAGCAGGTTGGGTAGTAGATATCAACCGAGATCAAACGGTACCATCCATTCGGGTCGTAATTGACCAGACACCCTATACTATTTCAGTAAATATTCCTCGGCCAGACGTACGGGCTTTTATTAATCAGTATATGGGTACTACGGGGACCTCAAATGTGTTTGGCTTTAGCATGGTGGTTCCTTCTGCACTGAGTGAAGGAATCCACACCGTGCGACTCACGGACTTAAACGGGGCAACCATCGCTGGCCCTGTTACTTACGGTGGTTCAGCCCCTGTGTTAAGCAGTGCTACTGTTTGTCCGGGTCAATCAGCCACATTGACTGCTACGGGATGTCTGGGCGGAACCATTGTCTGGTCAACAGGTAACCGTGGTAATACGCTCATTACCCCAACCCTAACCCAGGGAACCATTTATAAGGCTACTTGTACCTATTATAGCTGCGCAGGGTGTACTCCGACTGCTGGCTGTGCTAGCGCGGCAACGAGTACCACCGTTACCGTGCTTACTGCCTTAGTTGCTCCTTCCACCGTCAGTTATAACGGAACAAATAGCCAGACGTTCTGCCAGGGGGGGGCAGTAGCCTTAACAACGAACTGTTCCAGCGGTAGTAAATTATGGACTTACATAAGTGGTCCGGTAGCCGGAGCCGGATCAGTGAATACAGACCCCACAATTGTGCAGCCAGCCAGTTATCCTATAGGTACCTATCAATATGCCGTTCAGTGTGTTAGCAACGGTGGCTGCATTAGCCCGGCTACCAGCGCGACGATTGTCATTGTGGCTCGCCCTATAGTCCTAATAACCACTAGCTCCACCACGCTCTGTTCAGGAGGAAGCCCTGTTACGTTGACTGGCCCTGCTGGGATGTCGGTGTATACCTGGACACAACCAGGTGGGAATACCATTCAGGGAGGGGTATCGATGCTAGCAACGAATCCGGGTTCCTATGGACTGTCTGTAACGGATGAAAGAGGATGTAATTCAAGTACGTATGTAACTATCAACCGATCTACCATTGCGGAGCCAGATGCTGTGACACTTGTTCGGCTAGCTGGAAATGCTCCAGGTACGAGTGCCACTTTGGCTACCAATGGGTGTAGTGTTGGTCAGGTTCGCTGGTATGGCCCTAACAGCCAGACTGCTACAGGTAACACTTTTATCGCGTCACTCATCCAAGGCGATGACCGGGTTGTCCGTTTACAATGCCAAACATCAAATGGGTGTCTGAGCACTATGATAGTGTATACTATCCCGTCTATTAACCCGACTCCTCCCTCAGTACGCCGACCCACTTCTCCTATTATTTGTGCGGGTATGTCTGTTACCCTCACGGCAGATGGATGTGGTGCGGGTGTCATACGCTGGGCCAATGGCATGACGGGAAGCAGTATCATTGTGCAACCCACGACCACCACTAGTTATTCGGCTCAGTGCCTGATTGATGAAGTAGTGGGGAGCTGGTCAAATTCCGAATTAGTGACAGTTACGAATAGTCTGACAATAGGGGGACAGCTACAATATAGTAGTACGCAGCCGCTGGCCTTAACGGCTATCTCTCAAGCCACGGGCCCTATTTCATATACCTGGACGGGCTTGCCTGACAATCAAAGTTATACCAGTAACCCGCTAACTATCCCAGCTCCCTTACCTGGTAGTTATACGCTGACCGCTAAAGCAACGAATGCGGGGGGCTGTGTGGGGCAGGCTAGTCGGGTGATTACTGTCACTGCCGCACAGGGTATTACAACCCTAGCCTTAGCGCAAACGGCGATCTGCCCGGGGGGTATATTAAGCGTCCCCTTTACTACTTCCGGTAGTTTTGCCGGAGGCTATAATTTTACCGTTCAGCTTTCAGATGCAAATGGCTCATTTGAGTCTGGAACAACACTCACTGGAACGGCCAATGCCAGCCCGGCGGTCGTAACCCTTCCACCCATCCTGCTGGTTGGGACTAATTACCGGGTTCGGGTAATGAGTACCGTTCCAGTTTTACCGGGTATACCCAGTCCATCAATATTGGTAGTTAGTACGGGGGCATCTCTGTCTATCAGCCCAACCAACACCACTGTCTGTGCAGGCAGTATCGTTCCCCTTTTGGCAAGCGGAGGAGCAAGCTATCGCTGGTCGACGGGAGATACGGACCCGTTGCTGTTGGTAACCCCTTTGGTAACCACTACCTATAGCGTAACAAACACAGGCAATATGGGCTGTAACGAAGTCGCCCAGACGACTATTACGGTCAGTAGCCCACTATCCGTTTCCGTTAATGGCAAAACCCAACTCTGTGCTGGTGAAAGTACTACACTAACCGCAACGGGTGGTGTGTCCTATATTTGGTCAACGGGTGATCAAGGAACAAGCCTTGAACTGACTCCTGCAGCATCGGCTACCTACACCGTTTGGGCTACCGGGATGGATGGATGCGTCACCTCAAAAAATGTAGAGGTGATAGTAACGCAAGTCGCTGTTCAAGCATTTAGCAACAGTGCCTCGTTAAAAGTGCTGGACAATAAATCGGGATCAGCTTCTACAGAGATGCTATCGCTTTCGACTTTAGTCACGACGGGACAGCAAGGAATTTACCACTATAGCTGGACGGGTCCCAACAACTTCTCCAGTACAAGTGCGACAGTCAGCTTACCTTATTCATTAGGAACGAATGGAGTGTACGAAGTGACTGTACAAACAGATAATGGATGTTCTGGAAGTGGCCGGGTTGGTGTTGACAGTGAACAGTGCAATCTGGACATTGTCAAAGCTGATTATACAAACGCATTGATCAACCCCCTGGACCAGGTTTGGTCACCTTCCACAGCTGGTCAAACCTGGTTATGGTCTACTGGTTGCAACCCCGGCGGTGAGGCAACCTGGTCCAACGGAACCGCTATTCGACTCAAGGGTGTAGACCGCATTGAATGGACCGATGGGGAAGTCGCTATCCTGACACATGGAGCCACCTTTGGTCAGGAAATACTACTTGTTCGGCCGAACCAGGAAAAAACCTATACTGTAACCTGCCAGATGCCCAATGGGAAGCTATGTACCAGTTCTGTCGCTGTACTTCCTGCTTGTCAAAATCTTCAGATTACAGCTTCTGCCACAACATTTGAAACGGGCGAAGTAATTACCTTGACGGCTTCGGGTTGTGCGGGAAAACTTCGTTGGTCGAATGGATTAGGGGAGCAGTCTTCCATCAGATTTTCGCCCGTACAGGATATAATTATTTCAGCCCAATGTCTACAGGAAGGAAAAACCTGCTATTCTAATGTCATTCCAATTAAATTTAAGAGCTGCCTGAAAGCCATACAGGTCAAGTATTACAATCCTGAAGGAGATTTGATTCTCTCTTACGCGGGATGTGAGCGGGGCAAAGTACGTTGGGGAGTAGTAAAACCATCCAGTTCAGCTCAGTTACCCTATACGGCTATACCCGTGACTTCAGACGGGCAATACCGGATAAATGGACTTATTGGTAGTGTCACCGTCTCGGCAACGTGCATCACATCAGATAATACGGGTCAGCAATGTGAACCCATTACGGCTACCTTCGCGAAACCTGATGATAAATGCCGAGGCAAAAATGTCGACATTTATGTTAGCAATTATTCTGCGGATGCGCTGACTATTGTAGCAACCTCTCTGGCTCCCTTTCTACTAGAGGACGATAAAGGGCAACATTTCAATACCATACCAACCACACGACTTCAGACCAACACGGCTCCCAGGTTCTCGATCTTTAAAGCCACTTTCGATAACGGCTGTGTCGTTTATGGTAGGCCTGCCAACCAATCCTACCTAAACCAAAACGTCAATTTAACTATTGGCTGGGAATTATTGCGATATAATTCACAAACTGGACTAATAACGAAGCTATTAGCAAATCAACAACCCAATAGTGATCAACTGTGGCTAGGAAACTTTCCGACTTATGAACAAGAGTATCTCCTGCGATTCCTTTCTTCCCCCAATTGCCAGGGTCAACTGGTATGGCGTTCGGATATCGACCCTAATTTCGGGGTGAGTGGTAACTCATTCACGCTCAATGGAGGAGTGAAACCAGGTAATGATCCGTCGCCCATAGTTTTCCCCACCCGTACCACCATCTATTCGGCGGCTTGTTATCAAACACAGCCGGATGGGACCACTATTGTTTACGCAGCTGGCAATACGAAGAAGGTTATGGTTCCTTCCAACGGTTGTCTACAGGTAGAGACAGCCAGTAAATTCCTAACGAGAGGGCAGGCCGCCAGTCTAAACGCACTGGGTTGCCAGGGGATTGTAACGTGGACAAACGGAGCCTCGATACTTGGAACCGGTATGACCTTAACGCATACGCCGGTCGGTTCTGGTAGTACATCTACGTACACCTACCGGGCAAGTTGTTCCAGTCCCGCCTGTTCGCAGGACATCACCGTTACGATTAACCCTTGTGCGCTTGTTGTGCGATCGGTTAGCCAAACGGCGACTATTGGCCAGATCATGTCGTTAACGGCGGTTGGCTGTTCCGGGGGCCTGGTTCGCTGGAACACAGGCGATGTAGGCGAGGTAATTACCGTCCGCCCAGTGCAGACAAGTACCTACTCAGCCAGTTGTGTAGTTGGTAACGAAGCGGTTTGCGGTGTCAACCGTACTATCACAGTTGATGCTACCGTTGTGCCGCCAATCTCGGCCCCTCAACTTTCGCTAGTTGCTGTACCCTGCTCAGTTGAACGATGCTCTAGTACAGAAATAACCCTGACAGCAACCGGTTGTGAAACCGGTACGATTCGATGGGAAAACGGGTCGCCTACTGATCCTAAAACTCCGTTTAAAGTCACGATGGCTGAGGCCAAAACGATTACGGCTATTTGTACGAACCTCTATGGGGTGCAGACTACAGCACAAGTTGGGATCACACAGGAGGAACCATCATTACAGATCTCGTACCCTCAAAAGGTATATGCGGGCTTCCAGGCCACGCTTTATGCTACAGGTTGTCTCAATGCTCAATGCCAGGAGGGAATCTATGAGTGGACAAATTTGGTCACTGGCTCTAAGAGCACAGGAACTTATTTGAAAGTTAAACTAAATGAGAGAACTGGCTTCCGGGTAACTTGTAGTATCGGTAGTAGTACCACGACAGTTACAGTGGAAATGGCAACACCCGATTGTGTTGCTGGTTTTGAAACACCCCCAAACTCGTCGGGTTTTCATACCTGCAAAGTTGCCAATGCAAATCCAGCCTACGAAATTAGATGGTATAAAATTGGCAGTAACGGAACATTGATGAATCAGTTGATAGCCCAGAACACAACTGCCTTAAAAGTTCCAGCCTTTAGTTGTCTACCACAATCAAATAATTCTGAAGAATATAAATGTACTTTCGTGACGAGCACCAGTTCACCTTGTCAAACGATATTCCAAATTAGTTGTACTCCGGGTGCTTCCAGCGGAACAGCTACTAAAACAGATAATACGACTCCCGATAAATGTAAAGAGTGGGCCTTCGACGATAAATACCGGGTGAACAAATACCAGAACCGTTTCTATGAAACGGCCTGGTGTCCTGGTCAACAGGTTCAGTTATTTGAGGATGAAGGGCGTACTACACTTATCGCTACACTCATTCCGCCTACACGCAAAAATCTGGGGCCAAGCACGACTACCAAAACCTATTTTGACCGTTGCTTTCTGAGTGCGACTGATTATTGTGATGGCTCTGTTACCTTCAAAGTGACTGGTAATGGCCGGGTGGCCATCGATGCCGCCACCTGTCAACCTTCAACCTCCACACTTTCTCCGTCAACTAACCTGACAATGAAAGCTGCTATGGGCGGCTACCTCTCGCAAATGCTTTGCGAAGTCAGCAGTCTCTACCTTGACCCAACCGGGCAGTTTTCCCGCGAACGAGCCGCCAACATGCTGAGTATTCTGAAAATCGAGCTCCCCCCTGCCCTGCCCGGTTTCACACTGGCGTTCCCAGCTGATTTAACGCCAGTACTGGATGGCCTGCAAGCCGGAAGCTGCCAACAAGCCGGCCAACTGCTGGCTGCAGCTATGCCCGGAACCGTGGCCATGACAACCTATAACAACACCATTCAGCCTACTTACCCGGCGGTGCTGGAAAAGCTGAAAAACCCGGTAAAGCGATACTACATCACCCCCGCTGGTAAAGCCTTTGAACTCCCTAATGGAGCCAAGCCCCTGTTCTTTAAAGGGCTTAACCTGCCCAAAGGAACTCTCCATGGTTTCAAACTAGCCAATGGAAATGTGTTCTACGCAGACCTCAATACAAACCCCGGTCAGGGAATGCAGGGGTATCGACTCAATAACACCAACCAGTTCTACCAATATCCGAAGCCTACTGTGCAGGGTCAAAATGAGGCTTATATTCTGATCCGCTACGAAGAGAATGGCGTGTGTGGTTATCGCTCCTATGCGGGTACGTATCCCTTTGTAGACCCCCTAAGACCCGATTTGGTAATTGACAACCTTACCACACCCACCACAACCCCGCTGCTGGATCAGACACTGGAATGTCCCGACCCGGAGATCATAGAAACCATCACCATCGAGGGAAACACCTTTACCCTGCGGCAGCAGGATGGCAACATTAATGTCACAGGCAACTGGAATGACTTTGGCAAGTGTATAGCCTGCAAAGCCAAAGCCGAGACCGCTCTACAAGCGGCTTTGACCAAAGCCCGCACAGCGAATGGGGCAAAGTTGACTAAGGAAACAATTGTCATTCCTGCCACCACCCAAGCCTATGGACCGGCAGGCACCATTGTCTATAAGCCTATGAAGCTGCTGGATTTGTTAACGAATCTTTCGAAGACATACAATAGTTTAGTAGACAAGGCCAAAGTACCCGACGCAGTTTGGAAGCCGCAGGAAGATCTACAGACCGCCGACCGTGATTTCTTCGTACAGGATAAAACGGGAGTTATTTCAGGGGCCTTGGATCAGGCCATTGAGGAGGTCAAAGACCTGCCTGAACTGGTTGGCTTGGGTTTATCGGTAGTATCTGACCCTGCCGGAGCCTACCAGCAGCTAAGCAGCTTTGCCCAACAGATGGACTGGCAGAAGGCGAGAGCACTGGGTATCGAAGTAGCCCGTGGAGCAGTTTATGCCGATGAGTTTGAAAAAGGGGGACAATATGCCCTGCATGGTGCAGGCCGGGCCGGGGCAACGCTGGTGATGTTGTTTGGCACTGGAGTGGGCTTACTAGCGGTGGTGCAGGATGCACCCAACCAACTCAAAAAGAGGCTCGATGATATTCTCACACTACTGGCTAAACTGAAAGCCAAGCTTAAAAACCAATTTGGCTGGAATGATCCCGATCTGGACCGCTTTGGTAATGTGTTTGAAACAGCAACGGCTCCTGACGGCAAGAGTATTCTTCAAAAGATGGATGAGGTCGAGATTGCCCCGGATGCCTCTAAGATGCTGTTGGATTTCAAGAACCTAAGCCGCTTGTATGAAAATCAAGAGATGCTCACCAGCATACAGCAGAAGTTGCCGACTGACTTTAGTATTGAGGATGTTCGGAATATGTTCAAAGCCTACGAAGGCAAGGGCAGTTTGCAACAGTTGCTGGAGGATATGTACAATGCTTTAGAGACGGGCGACATAGATGCCTTCCGCGCAGCCTTCAGTGGCAAGGTAGTCTATGCAGCAACGACTCAGTTCGTCAGCACGGTTAGCGAGACTCTGACCTCGACTCCGGCAGTGCAGAGTTTGATTGCTTCGCGGAAGGCAGCCCGTAAGTTGGCTGCTGAGTTGCGAGCTAGTGGTGTGGACTATGACAATGCTCTTAAAGGGTACATGAAGACGGTAGTTGAGGGCAGTGAACAGATTGCTGAGGAGATTGCTGACATTCGTTTTTTGCAGAGTGGTGTACAGAAGATTGATTTATCTTTGCCGGGGACTGTGAAAAGTGGTCAGTTTGATCGCGTGTACAAAAATGCCAATGGGAGTTGGAGTGTAGTCGAATGCAAAGGCGGTGAGAGTCCCCTGAAAGGTCGGCAGGGAGCCAATGGTTACAATCAGCAGGGAACCAAAGAGTACATTCAGAGTATTATTGACAACTTAAGAGCTAGTGGAAAACTTACCCCTTCACAGATTTCGGAATTAAACAATTTAGAATTGGCGTTGAGAAATGGAAATGTCACTTCTTACGTTTTCCGACAAACATTTGATGAAGCAGGAAATTTAAAGCCTGTTCAGGTCTCAACTGTTCAATTTTAAACTTATGCAATTGGTTACTTTTAAGCCTCACAATCGGTCAGACTGGACGGTTGAAGCTGATGGAAACATCAAAGCGCAATACAGTACCGAACCTGAGCGGATATTATACTGGATTAAAGATATAAAAGAAAAATTTAAACCTCTCAGCATACCCAGCACTATCCACGCTGTATGGAGAACTTTAGGATACTCGCACTTCTACAGCACTAAAGCCTTTGCTTATAACTACTTATATTACTTTAACCAGCTAAATTATGCCTGGTTTCAGTTTGTAATGAACGATAAGCTACCGGTAACGTTACAGATTGCTGACCGTCAGATTAACACCACCGGCCAATTTAAAAACGAAGCAATCGGATCTTTATTCGTCATGCGTGGTATTGAAACTGCTCTTTTGCTGAGAGATCAGAAAGCCTTACGTTTTTATGCGGACATCCCACTCAGTTTCACCGAACTGGCAAATCAGGAAGACTTGATTTTGGAGTCAATGTTTTTGTTTTATCAGGTGCTTATCAAGGGGGAAAGTAACTTGAACGAAGCCCAAGGTGCTTACAGCGAACTCAGTAAACTCATGGATTGGGATGAATATAAATCGACAGTAATCATTGAGGGGTTCAATCAAGAGTGGGTTTGGCAAACTCTCTTTCGTACTCGCAAGCAACTGGCTGAATATGTTTTTATTCCTGTTTTGTTTATCTATCACCAGATTCTCAATCAGAATTATGTGGGTTATCAACAGGCCGTGTACGAGGCTTTAGTCAAATGGAAGGAGTATTACACCCTAAAGTATGTGGATGAAAATGGTGAGGAGCGCGATCACAGCACCGACCCGGCAGGTTACCTAGCTCTGCCCATTGCTGCTGCGTGTGCTTTCGCCCACGACCGGGGCCTGAAACTCATCACTGTCCAATCAGATTACATACCAAAATGGATGATTGAAGGTCAGTTTGGAGAATTTGATTTGCTGGTCAAGGGAGACTAATAACACTGGCTTTTCCGGCAGAGCTTAGCCATATTCTGGATGCTCTGCAAGCCGGAAGCTGCCAACAAGCCGGCCAGCTGCTGGCGGCAGCCATGCCCGGAACTGTGGCCGTTACAACCTACAACACCCCCATTCAGTCTACTTACCCAACTGTGTTGGAAAAACTCAAAAACCCGGTAAAGCGGTATTATATCACTCCCGCTGGGAGAGCATAAAAAGACTAAACGGCCCACACCGGAACCTGTTCCGGCTAAATCAAGTGTTTAGGCTTATAGAGGCAAGAGTATATTGATGTTTAAATTATAGTCTAAATCATCAGCGCATAGCTAATTCTTTGTAGGCGATCTCGCTCCAGTGTAGCAGTCGTTACGGTCAGAAAGTCGGTATCAAAAACAAGATAATCCTTTTATTTCAGGACTTACTTCTTGAACCATATTTAGGTAGTAAAACAGCAGCTGGAATGGGAGTCGGGGCAGAGTTGAGAAAGGTATGGCTTGTTGAGCCAGAGAGGTAAGCCTATGAAGCCCCTCTGGACGTGTCGATAAACATTCGATTAGCTTATCCGCTCGTAGTACCTGTAGAGACCAGTTTCTTTAATCAACTGTACGCATTTGCCGCCTGAAATCGCTGATTCGACGGCGGGCAATCGTCACCCGGTCGCCGTTGCTTAACGAGATGCTTACCGAAAACAAATGGATACCCGATACATGCGCCAGATTGATGGCGTGTTTCCGATGGGGGCGTACAAACGATCCCGGTGGCATGCGGTCGAAGAGGTGACGAAGACTCAACGCCACCAATAACGACGCCCCATCGGTAAAAATACATTTGGTGTAGTTGCCGATGCCTTCCAGCCGCACAATCTGGTGCAGTTCTACCCACCGGCGACCTTCCTGAAAAGGGAGCAGAAGGGCATTGGCCGAGAGCATATTGGTTTTATAAACTTTGGGCGGTTTCATAGATTGGGAAGAGTATAATTTATGGTTCAGGCAACACCGGATGCTTGCCTGAACCATAAATGGATTTAAAAGCCAAGCTTTAGTCGTGTGGCTGAATTAACAAAACGTAGTTTGGCCTTGGCCCGGTTCGTTACTTTTTTGGCGTTGCCGGTGGTACTAAGCGTGACCGTATGGTTCTGATCAAGAATTACCTGATCTGTTGACAAAGGAAGCCTCTCTTGATCCCATGTGTCGGGGTCCTCCCAATAGCCACTACGGACGCTCGTAATAATATTCGTTGCTTGGTCGTCATTAAGAATGACCGCCGTTGCCGATGAGATCGCGCTAATGCCATAATCCCCTCCACTAAGAAGGCTGATGATGACTGTTTCGTCAGGCTCGTAACGGGTGTCGGCTACCGGGTCGATCTTCATCGTAACCGAATTAGTGCCTTGCGGAATTATGATGAGCCCGTTATTCCCATTCATTGTAGCGGATAGAGGCTGCGAAATACTGGATGACGAACTATACGTTACGGTATAGTCTGAGCCAAAACGGGCTGTCCCCGCCACGCTGAAGTAAACAAAAATGTTATTCGGTGCCGTTTTGGGAAATTGAAACGTAAAGTCAACGGTTCCGGGAGCATCTTCCAGAATACTGGCAACAGTATTCGCTTTGCTGCTCTTCTGGTTTGATGCTACTAATGATACCGCATTCGTTCCGGTAGCGATGGGAGCACTGCCTACGTTAAAATACCACACATCGGCCTTGGGCTTAATATTGCCATACACGTCGGCAATGCCGTTCAGCGTTACACTCAACACCTCGCCAACATAGGGTGATAAACTACCAATAGGAACAAGGGTAATCTGATTGGCTGCACAGCCAATCGTAATCGGAATGGTCTGACCGTTAGTGGTCCGGGCAAGTACCGCCCCTCCGTTAGTCTTGATTCGCCCACACGACAAGGGTTCGTCGTAGGTAGCCCCGATTACATCGCCCGTTACAAAGGTGCTGGTGAGCGGTTGCGTATTACCAAATAGAGCGGGGGGCGTTCGGTCAACTGTTCCGCGCAGGCGTTGCGAATAAGCTGTACCGACGGCACCCGTTGTCAGGTTGCAGGTTAATTTCAGGCGGATGTCGTACTGCCCATCGGTCAATCCCGCCGTGTTCCAATCGACGGATGTTCCCGTACTACTGTTATTCAGTTGGGCCTGCGTTTTTGTGAAGCCCTCGAACCAGGAGCTCTGCCCAATAGGGCGGTACTCCAACGTTACTTTGCTAAGGCTGTTTAGGGTGTAGCCACCAATTTGCACTGGTAGTATATTCGCATCGGCTACTGTGGTAAACCAGTCTGGTTCGGGGGTTATAAACGTTACATTGCTGCACTCCCCCTTGAAATAGGCCGATAAAGGTACGGTTTTCAGGGCACTACCACCACAGCCATCTGACACGACAAATTGCAGATTTTCGTAACTAAATACGGGCGAAGACGGAGCCTTTTCAACCCGTATAGTGAGTTGAATCTCCTGGCCACGAGTAACCGTGAAGGGTACTTTTTGCAGTTGCGTATTCCCGTTGATGGTAACAATGGCGCCGTCGGGATTACTGGCCGTTAGCATCGATACATAGAAGGTACGGTCCTGATCAAAATTACCGGGTACGATACTCAGGTTGCCCAGTTTTAGAATGTACTCTGCGGCCTTATTGGGCAACACATCTGTCTGCACGGGTTGGGGCGCGAAAAACTGGACATCATCGCGTGGTTGGGTATAGGGTTCAGGTGGGCAACTCGTTTTGCCGGCGACTACTTCAAATAAGGGCGTTTGATAGACGAGATCATCTTTCACATCAACGGCTATAGCATCACCGGGATCATCGTCGGATAAGACAAAACCAGTGGTTACGGCCGTTACCGAACCATCTAATCGACTGCCTCCCTTTTCGGTTTTGAGATTGACCACTACTTTTCCACTGAACCCATTGCCCGCCAGTTCAAGCTCTAATTCAGCCCCTACCGATTTATCGATCTCTGCCTGCCACTCATAGGTATCTGTGGCTGTTGAGTCCCATGAACTTGATTCTGTGGTGCCCGCCCCCGCGCTAAACGATATTGTTTTTCGATATTTAGCCCGACGCCGGTTCTCTTCTTGATTCTTTAACAAATCCTCCCATACTTTGGCCTGACTGGTCAGAAATGTTCGCCTTGACTCATCGGCCAGTGCTGCCAATTCGGTTTTCAGATTGGGAATAACCTCGTTGCGAATATAGTCCAACGTATAGGCGTACTTTGTACCAGGGAGAACACCCGCTGGTGCCATCATAAGGCGTTTACTAGTCCTGAACTTGCACGAGTCCTTGTCGAACAAAACCTCCGTACCGACCGAATAATACAAGTTATAGGCTGCCCCATAATAAACGTCCGCGTCTGAACCCACAAATTTAGGGTTTGCCGACGTTTCAATGCGCTGTGTGGTCGTTATATTTCTGATATGCTCATCACTGGTGGTCTTCCCGCCCCGTACATCGAGTCCACCGCCAATAGCTCCCCATGATTCTTCCTCAACGGCTACGCCAATGCCATTCAGAGTTTTGGAGCCAAGTTTAACTTGGGCCCAGGCATTGATGCCCCCGCTAACGGCAACGTAATTTCGGGTAACCAGCTGCATAGTTTGCCCAGCTTCTCTAAAGCTGTAGCTTCCATCCCCCGGAGGATCATGCAAAACCAACAACGGCACGCTCGGTGAGACCGTCTCGAACAAGGCTGTACTCGACTTCACCCCGGTGACAACAACCGTTTCAGTTCTGGTGTCGGCCTTTCGGCCATATTTGTCGTTGTAATCGAAACTCAGGAATCGCTGAAAAGGAGCAATAGGGTTAGGAAGTCCCGGCACCAGCGTTAGGCTGACCGTACCGGTGCTGTCGACGATGAATTTCCTGGTTTCGCCCCCATCGTTGACAATATTGGTGGACCCAATTACCGTCCCGCTAGTAAACGGGCAATTTTTCGCGATACTGCCCTGAAAAATCGACACGGTCAGCGAAGTGGGTACACTCTGCGATAATAGGTTGACGGGGCGTACGGTGCCACAATTGGGGGATTTTGGCAAGGCCGACAATACAATCGTCGGCTTGCGGGGATAGACCAAATTGAGTTCGGTTACAGTCGTTGCGCTGGTCACATCGCGAATAAATGGTAGCCGGGAAAGTGAGTCCCGGTCCTGTAGATTCTGAAAAAATTGCGTTACCTCCGTATCAATAACGTCGGCATTCGGAGAAGCGGTGAAACTAACGACACTGACGATGTACTGCCGAGCCGGCAGTACGACGTTATAAAACCCGGTATCGTCAGTCGTAACGCGCTTTCTGAAACAGATATTCGGGCTGGTATTCTTTTTAGGAACATCCCGGAACTCCAATACTGCCCGGCCAATCGGGTCAGAACACCCTGCTGTGAGCTGCCCCTTAATAGTGGCTGAAGTAGGAGTGAAGAAATTAAGATTATGCACGTCGTTCTGAACATTAATCGAAAACAACGAATCGGGCGAAAAAGTAAACTTTTTATAATTGGGTATAACGACATAATCTCCAGGTGCAGTTACGGTTTGTCCGAACTGTCCATATTGATTATTAAGCTGTTGGCTTCGGGTTGTAAGCGTCAGATTGCGCGCTCGACTAATGACCTGAACAGATGCTGAATCGAGCGGACAATCGACTCGACCCGTTTGCCCTGATTGATTAGCTAGCAAGCAATCCGGGCATCGTTGATTTACACTGCCGCTGATCGCATACGTGCTCCTATCAGTAAAGTTAATAGCTGTCGTACTCGTATAAACATGCTTGTCTTTGTTCATTGTAATCGTTTGGCTCACTGGCTCAAAGAGGTGATTATCCAGACTTGGCGTAACAACAAACGTAGAAGCGGAGACGGATGAGAATGGCGTGTTGGCCGGAAAGCCCCAATAAATGGATCCGATGCTGTATGTTCCATTCTCGCCGGTAAGCATGGTGTAGGAGTAATTATCAGGGCTACCGGCTAAACCGGTAGTGAGTCGGCGAATAGTCAGTTTAACTCCCCGGACTGCCGTTGCGCCATCGCTGCTTACCACCTTTCCTTCAACTTGTCCGTCAATATCGCGAGCCGTTACAGCAATAGATGTTGAATAATCAATGGTGGCACATCCATTCTGGACCTTCCGCCGAAAATAAAACGTTTTGCTCTTGGTGGGCGAGTCACCCGTGAAGAGTACCGGTAATGGAATACTTTGTTGGTTCGAGTTAGGCAGATCAATCCAGGTAGTGCCGTTGTCGCTTTGTTGCCAGGTTATAAAAAGGGCATAGCCTGCTGTTGCACTGGCTGTTGAAGCCAACGTTTGGATGCCTTCCTGCGGGGCAGGCACAAGGGGCGGCCCACTGATACTGCCTGGGCTGAGGCTCGGGTCGAACGTTCTGAAGGTCACAATATTACTTTCGTAGCGCGTACCATTACAGTCGAAAGCAATACGTCGGTATTCTCGTACCTCGTCCTTAACATAGCTTAATGACAATGGCAGGTTGGCATCACTCTGATTACTCACTGTTGTCCAGCTACCACCGTTAATCCTCTGCTCCCATTGATAGGGTTTGTACGTTACTGAAGATATGCTATTTCTAACAACAATCAATGGAGTGCCAGCGCAGGCTGTTAAACTAAAAACAGGTGTTCCTCTACTATCACCATTGGCAATTTGTCCGGTAGTGGCAGCCGGAATGGATATCGATTGATACTCAACCGCACCAAGGTCAGCCGCCGTACCCACAATCCGATTATTTCCTGCCAGGTCTGTACTCGTCTGCGATCCGGTATTAAGGCTGCCATTGAGGACAGGGAGACAAGGAAAAGTCGTTAACGAGGTGGTGTTGCTAAATGGTGTCAAAGTGACACGGGAGTTTCCTGTAAATGAATAGCCAGTTACCGTATTATCCAGTAATGAGTTTGTAACAGTTAAGATAGGATTTGCACCTGGATATGATGCGTTTAAGAAGGTTCTTTCCGCCCCGTTCCCAAATAGTATCGAGTTGCTGAACTGACAAATTGCGTCTTGGTCAACAAAAGCCACTGATCCTCCATTTTCTGAAGTTGAGGTTAATGCGTTGTTCCCCGTGAAGCTACAATTACGGAAAGTGGGCGACGAGGTACGGGCATACACTACGCCACCAAATCTCGAACAGGTGTTCCCAGTAAAACCACAGTTTAAGAAATCTGGGTTGTCGATTGAACTAAGGATTGCTCCCCCATTGATGCTGCTATTATTACGAAACCAGCTATTTTTAAACTGAACATCAAAGTCGCTTGCCGTACTTATACCCCCACCATTGATCCACACCCCCCCACCATTGCCATTTGGCGAAGTATTCGTATTGAACTGTGAGCTCACGGACTGAAATTTTTGACGACCAGTATCGTAGCACGCTACGAATAAAGCTCCCCCCCCCGTAGAGGCACTATTATCACTAAATGTACATTTAGAGAACGATATATCACTAGCTCCCCCCCTTATACTAACTGAGTAGATAGCACCGCCATACGTGGCTTGGTTATTAGCGAACAAGCAGTCGACAAAAAACAAATTAATAATAGGCTGACTTGCCTGACTTAATATGTATATCCCTCCTCCCTGCCCCGCATCTCCGACCACGCCATTCGCATTGCCGTCTTTTATCACAAAACCAACAAAACCATAAGCGTACGTATTCGTTGATAATGCTCCTGATGCTGCGGTACTGATCACATGGAAACTGTTGTCGTTATTTTCTGATTGGGTTCCTAAATCTCCAGACAACGTAGTACTGCTAGGGAAGGTCGTGGGACGCTGACTCAGGGAGGTTTCGTTTCCCACAAAGCCGCCATAGAGCGAAACATAATCTTTTGGAATAAAGCTCAAGCTTCGATTCGTGTTGGCAGTGCCACCAGGCTTGTATGTCCCAGCCTTAACCCATACTTGTCCAAGCGGACTTCTTACGCTGGAACAGGCATTGATGGCTCCCTGTAAATCAGTGGTAGCTGTAGCCCAACTGGTAGCACTGGCCGGGTTCGTATTGGTACCTGTAGCCGAGACATAATAGATCTGAGCCGACACGGAGTTATCCAAACTACCCAGCAGAAACGCAAGCAAAAACCCAGTGGTTAGCGGTGTGAAAACAGATTGGGTATCTAGCCGTGCCAGTAGGCATGACCTTCCCACGGTGCGAAACCACCAAAAGACGTGTTTATAAAACTCAGATAGATACCGCGTGAAAGTAGAATGAGTCATAGAGTCTAGAGCTTACTAATTAGTAGAAAACCAACTCGCAATACTCCATGAATTAAGCCATTCAGGCTGTCGGTTTTAAGCCAAATGCTGTCGGTTTTAAGCCAACTTTACCATTGAAGGTGGTTTTAAGCCCCTTTTACAGACAATTTTGACAAACGTTAGGCATGAAACCGATAAGCTTCTGGTGAAATAGATTGTATAGATACTGGGAATCATTGTTCATCAAGAATCAGTACCCTTTCCGTACTTTTTCATTTCATATTTTTTTGAAATATATATTCCTGTACAATCTAACATGGTTTCGTTCGCATTTGGAGCATAAAATCTGCCTGGAGATTTCAGGGAGATGCAGACACGGATATGAAAAATACCTCTCCTAATAAACCTTTCAGGCAAGATCTGGACTTGCAACAGTATAGTGGAGATTTTTTAGGCGGCCATTGAGGAAGTGTAAAAAATCTCCACTATACTGTTGCAAGTCCACTTCAGCCTTACCTATAAAATAGGTGAGGCTTTTTTGTGCTTCCTGCCCTTACTGTTTATTAATGCAAGATCCCCTCGCTTCGCCCACTGATCTAGCAGTCGACCCAAAACAACGAGTCGAGGCTGCCAGTGATTTTCTGAGCATCTGTGATCGGCTGTCCACCGGCTACGATAGTGGCTACTACTGGGAGGATGTCCAACGAGCCCTGCGCATTGCGGCTGGCCTGGAAAAGTGGCCCGCCTAAACCAACCCGTCCTGGGCGGATTCTGAAGGATTACGCTTCGCCAGGCGCATGACCTGAGTGGCTTGAAACTGACCCCCACGCGCCGTCTTGAATCCAGCCCCATTGAGCTGGTTGGCAATGGCCACATAACTTAGCTTGGCCGACGTCAAGGCCTTAATCAACGCCATCGCTTTACGGTTGTTCTCGTTGGATAGCGAGCGTTTCCGGTTAGTCTGAGCGGCTTTGGCCGAAACAAGCGGATCTTGAAAAACCCGGCCACTCTTGCGCCACTGCCCGATTTGGAGTAGCTTTTCGTCCAAGGCTTTTTTTGTGCGTTCACTAATCATCTTTCGTTCCTGTTGAGCCAGGGCGGCAAAGATGTGAATAGTAAACTCATTGGCATCGGGCATGTCGGCACAAACGAAACTGACTTTGGAATCAATCAACGAGGAGAGGAAGGTCAGGTTGCGGCTGAGCCGGTCGAGTTTGGCGATGAACAGGCGGGCTTTGTGTTGTTGGGCATAAGCAATGGCTTTGAGCAGCTCAGGTTGCTGGTCATGCTTGCCCGACTCAATATCACAAAATTCAGCCACCAGCAGCGTTGGCGTTTGCACGAAGCCCAGGACGCTGCTGCGCTGAGCCTGGAGGCCCAGGCCTTACTGTCCCTGCTTTTTGGTACTGACTCAGTAGTAAGCGACAAAGGTTTGTATGGGCAAGATAGTATTCCACGGTGATTTTACACATCATTAACGACGTCCGTTCAAGGTATGTAAAATCCACAAAATACCACAACCCCCGACCTAAATGGGCTGGGGTTATTCATTTCATCCCTTGGAACTTACATTTTCAATACGATTTTTTCTACTTTTCAATGGTTACGCGGTTTGGAGAGAGGACAGCCCGACGAAGCTCAGTTTGCTCATTTGGCATCCTGTTCTTTTCCGCTTTTGCAAAGGGATAGGCATTGACGAATGTAGCTACTAAACCATAATCCAGACAGGATACTTCATTAGCAATGAAGTCCCTCTTTGCTGATAAAAGGTCATTAGGAAAAACTTTAACGATGCTTGGATGAATTTTCATGAGAGGTGGCCTTTTTTTGTGTTGCCAGTTGGGATTCCTGGATTAGTAGGAGCTGACTTTGGCTTGACTACATACCCAATCATTTAATGATTTATTAATACTATATAGTATGCATGCATAACAATTTTTCCTAAGTTTATAGCAAGTTATTTGCAATGGTGTTGCAAGTAGTGGTTAGTTCATCTTAAACAATTACGCTAATGAGAACTCTCTTGCTACAGTTCTCTTGCTGCCTACTTATCGTCGCACTTACACAGTGCGAACGGACTGTAGAAAAACAGCCGAACGCCAATCCGGCTGAAATAGCAAATACGTTGCGGGCTGCTGGTTGTCCAACCGGACAGACCTATATGCTCTGCGGTAATCAGGGGGGATGTGTACCAACAGGCTCTATCTGCTGTAATGGTCAAATCGCCCCTAAAGGGAAAATATGCGTTTCGTGCGGGTCGGGGATGTCTATTGCCAACCCTGGCCAGATTTGTTGCAATGGCCGGATTGTAGGACCGGGCCTGGTCTGTATTGGTTGTGGTTCCGGGCAGGCTGCGGTTGTTCCTGGCTCGTTCTGCTGCGGAGGAGTGATTTATCCCCCTGGGAAAGTTTGTATCTCCTGCGGTACAGGAATGTATCCTGCTGTTCCCGGCTCATTCTGTTGCGGAGGAGTAATTTACCCTCCCGGCAAAAAGTGCGTCTCCTGCGGCACAGGGATGTATGCCGTCGCCATGAACTGTAATTGTCAGAATGGCAGGATTATCTGTAAGTAGTGGCCGACATCTCTGCAAAACTAGAATGCCTGACTGATAACCTAGCATTCGTTTATTCAAAAATAGTATAACGGATTACTATAGCCTGCCCCTATTGCGATTAACAAATCGGGCAGAAGTACGTAAAATGGGGATCTGAGTGGTGAAATCAGCCGCTAAAAAAATAATATCAGGTTGTAAACCCCATTTGCCGTACCGGCCGGGTCGCTGTGGTGAGGGCTATGCCACCACCACAGCGACCCGGTTATGCTTTCGCATAATGAACCAGAGAGCCAGCCAGGCCACCAGCAACGTACCTAGGCCGTACAGAGTAAGCAACCGTACTTCTGGCCAAATGGCGGAAAATGGCGCGTTCAAAAAGAAGACTTTCCGGAAAGCGCTTAGAAAATGGGTGAGCGGAATAACCTGTGCCAGCCCCTGCAAAAAAACCGGCATCTGACTGGCAGGCCAGGTATAGCCGCTGACGACAAAGCTGGGCGTAGCCAGTATCATCAGGAGTTCAGTGGCCCGCAACTGATTCGGGATCAATATACTAACTAAGATGCCCAGCCCTGTGACTGCCAGCGTGAAAGACGCAATGAGCACCAGCGTGGCAGACAGATCGCCAATGGGTGGAATCTTGAGCAGGGGAAAAAGGATACCCAGCACAAATGCCCAGATGCCAGTACCCATGAGCCAGTAAGGCAAAATTTTGGTCAGCAATGCCACACCCGACCAGCGGGTTTTGTCGAGTACCTGCCCGAACGTATGCTCTTCAAATTCTTTGCTGAAGGCCAGCGCAAGTGCCAGCAGAAAAACCTGCTGTAGCACCGCCCCCATCAGCCCCGGCATCATGTAATAACCGTAGTTGCCCGACGGGTTGAAATAGCGCGTGTTGTTGATACTGAAAGCCTGAAACTGACTGCGGGCATCGGCTGCCGGAATACCCCGTTTCATCAGTCCTTCGATCTCAACCCCGGCGTTGATGGTCGAGAGGGTCGTTTGCACCGCCCGCGATACAAAGTTGGCCGTCAGAATGTTCGCCATGTTCAGGTCAACCTGAACCTCGGGTGTACGTCGTTGCTGCACGTCGCCTTCAAAATGTTCGGGCAGGGTCACAATGGCCTCGTACTGCCCGGTTTGGAAGGCCTTGCGGGCGGCTACCTCGTCGCTGAATACCCGCTGGATATGTACCGTCGGATTGTCATCGAGGGCGTCGATGACTTTACTGCTGAGCGATGACTGGTTGAGGTCGAGTACCGCGATGGGCAGGTTCGTCACCGTGGGTCGGTTGTAGGTGAAGCCCAGCAGCAGTCCAAAGAAAAGCGGGCCGCCAATAAATACCGCCACCGCCACGCTGTTGCGGCTGAACTGACGGAATTCGCGGCCTATTAGTTGAAAAAACGTTCTCATTTATTGAGTGGGGTGGTTAGTTAGCCGTGAGCATAACCGTTTGATTGGTCAATAATGCGGCCTGTTCGGCGGGGGTGACCGGCATCAGTTTCAGTTCGTAAGCTGCTTCACCGAGTTCGTAGGCGGGGTAGCTGCTGGTGCGCGAGGCATAGCTACCCAACTCTTTAATGGTTAGCAGCTTGGCACTTATCGTTTTGTTGCCGTAGGGCAGTTTAACCGGATAGGTGTTGCCTTTCCTGAACGCCCCTACCGCTTTCTCGCTCACCGTAAAACGCAGGTACGTTCGACCATCGGCATAACCGGTTGCTACCGCGTAACCCGCCGGAGCCAGTTCGCCTTCGTGCAGGCTGATGCTCTCGATGAGCATGTCCTGCGCGGCCACGATCACCTTTTCGCGTAGCGCCGACTGCACTTCTTTCAGGGCACCTTCAGCCCGGAGCATATCGCCGTAGGCCATCTGAATCCGTTCGGCCCTCACGCTGCCGTCTACTTCATCACGTCTGGCGATTGTGCCCGTCTGCTGGGCTTTCGCCGACTGGTATTTGGTCAACATCTCATCGTACTGCTGCGCCGAAATCAGCGAATCGCGGTACATGTTTTTGATCCGGGTGAAACTTTTTTCGGCCAGGGCATACTGGTCGTTGGCAGCTGTTGCGGCTGCATTGGCCTGTTTGCGTTCATTGCTGGTGGCTCCGTTGCGTGCCATCTGGTACTGTGCCCTGGCTGAGGTGTAGGCGCCCTGCGCCTGCAACAGCTTCGCTTCGGCTTCAGGAATGTCAATGGTAGCAATGGGCTGTCCTTTGTGGACCAGGTCGCCTTCGCTGACGAGTAGTTTCGTGATGCGGCCCGTCACTTTGGCCGTTACACTCACAGTTTCTTTCTTCACTTTGCCCTCGATAACATCAGTAGCGAGTGGCTTTTCCTGCTGGCAGGCGCTCAGCAGTAAGGTGCTGATGGCCATTGGCACGAATACGTTGATTTTCATGTGATTTAGTTGATTAGTGGAGGCTGGTGCCCCCGGGGGTTATTGAACGTCGGCAACGACCAGGTCGCCGGTTGCTTCACGTTGAACAATAGCTGTCGTGCGCTGATTAACAATGGCCTGCAGGTAATCGAGTTCGGCTTTCTGGAAGTCGCTTTCGGCCTCCAGCCGCTCCGTAATCCGAATCAGCCCCTGCTCATATTGCTTACTGGCAATGTCCAGTGCCCGGCGGGCAAGGGTTGTTCTCTGCTGCGCCACCACGAGCAACTGGTTAGCCGTGGCCATCTCGGTTCGGGCTTTTGCCAGATTCAGCGTCAGCAGTTCACGGGTTTGGTTCAGGCTGTTCTGAACCATGAGCACATCTTGCTGGGCCGTACGGCGCTCAGAACGGGCAGCCAGCTTGTCAAAGAGTGTCCAGCGAATGCCCACGCCTACGTACCAGAAAGGCTCAATGGCCGAGAGGTCCTGCCGGCGCAGTTCGTTTTTGCCAAACGCGTAGGCCTGCGGCAGGTAGCCCGCCAGGGTCGCCTTCTGTTTATAGGAGGCCGCCTGTTCGGTGAAGGTCAGCGAGCGAATCTCCGGGCGGTTGTCTACGTCCGTGGCGAGGGTGTCGGCTATCAACGGAGTCAGTTCCGGATAAATGTTGGCGAGTTGCCCGGCGGGGAGACCCGTTAGCTGGGTCAAGCGGGCCAGGGCGAGCTGACGTTTCCCGGCCAGTTCAACGTGTTTGGCCCGCAGGTCCTGGGCCGCCAGCTCAACCTTGCTTCGGTCGTAGGGTGTGGCCAGGCCCTCTTTCACGGCCCGGTTTATAAAGGTTGTCTGCGCCAGCAGGCGGGCATCGGCTTCGGTGAGCACATGCTCCGATTTGGCTACGAGTGCCAACTGATCGTAGGCCTGTGCCACATCGCGAATCACAGCCATGCGCTCTTTGTCGGCCATGGCCAAAATCGCTTTTCCTTTGGCAGTCAGTGCTTTGTTGAGCGTTGGGATTTTTGTTCCCGAAAAAAGGAGCATGTTAGCTGACACCGTTGCTCGACCAATATTGCGCCGTTGAATCACCTGCGACAGATCATAGGGGCCGCTGTACATCTCCTTCGGGAGGGGCTGATAGGGCAGCCGAGGAATCGTGATGGAAATGTCACGATCGAGGTGCGTGAAGGTGGGGTTAAACGTGACCTCAGGCAGGTACTGATTGCGCAACGACTGCTGCTCGATTTTCACCTTCGTTTGTTCCGCCTGGTTGTTGGCCAACGCATAACTTCTGGTCAGGGCCTGCTCGATGAGCGCAGCCCGCGAAAGCTCCACTCCGGCAGAGGGAGGCAGGACCGGCTGGCCAAGGGCAACTGCCGATATGAGCAGCGGGGCCAGCAAAAATAGGGATGTTGTTGAGCATTTCATGTTGCACTAATTACACTAATTTTGTTTTTATAGTTTCCATAAAGACAAAAAAATAAGCACCTACAAGCCATTGTGGATGCCGCTGTGAGCGTACGTTGCTTACCTAGCTCGATTCACGCTCAAACTTCCCGCTCAACATGCCGCGTAACAATAAATTTATTACCTGCTCAATACTTTCGCGGGGATTATTGGTAATGTCGGCGGTCAGCACACCAGGAAACTGAGCCAGAAAATCCGGGTCGGTCAGGCTTTGAACGGCACTTACATAGACTAGTATTGCCAGTTGCCGGGTCGAATCGTCGCGGATATACCCTACGCGAGCTCCCTCGTCGAGCAGTTGGGCAAAATTTTTCAGCGAAACCTCCCGGCGAAAGTTGGTCATTCGCTGCCATACCATTGGTTCTGAGCGTTTTATGTCCTCAATAAATGCACGACTTACACTGCTAAAACTGATGCCTATGTGGAGCAGGTAGGCGTTGAGTTTCTGCCGGAATGTAAGGTCGACGTTGTTCAAAATAGCTTCGGCACCGGCAAGGTAACGTGTCGAAAACTGCTCAATGCCAGCCATCAGAATATTGGCTTTTCCACCAAAATGATTATAGATTGTTTTTTTGCTGATAGCCAGTTCACGGGCAACATCATCTACCACAACGCGGCTATAGCCATACCTAAAAAACAAGGTCATTGATGCGTCTATGATGCGCTGATACATGCTGAGCGGGTCAATTTCACTGGCAGCGGAATGTGGAACGAACGATTTTTTCATAAAACCACTGATACGTTATTTGTATAACAACGGTAAACAGATCCATAAAGGTTTCTACTAAGCCTGCAACTCCCGATCCGCCATAAACTATCCAATGGAAAACATCAGCAGCATAAAGCTCGCTATACCGATAAAACGGGGGAACGATTTGCCGGACGAGCATCCAGTTTAGCAGCGTGTTTTGAAAACGCCCTGGGCCAGCTGAAGGGTCTCCTATTGTCGCGGTAACAACTGCGCCTGTCTCTTTCGTAACCATTCAGGTGATTATTGGACTTGCTATAGGATTTTTTTAGGCGGCCATTGAGGAAGAGTAAAAATAAGATTCCTGCTGACTTGGCGAGCGGTAATTTAACGCCGAATGTTTCCGTCGGCGGTTGTACCAACTCTCGATATACTCAAAGGTGGCCAACCGAGCCGCAGCTCGTGTGGTAAAATAAGTATAGTTAACCGTCTCGCACTTGAGGGTCTTGAAAAAACTCTCGGCAACTGCGTTATCCCAACAATTTCCCTTCCGACTGCATCGGCCTTTAGGTTTGATGGCCGGTAAGATTCCTAGATTTGGGTAGCTTGCCGATGAACGAAAAACAGAGCGGGCTACCCTATTGCACGGCTAGGATAGCGACCTATGGGCTGATTTAGGACCCGCTCTGTCTCTACTTGAATGACTCGAATAGAAATGTGGGACCACAGGCGGCATCGGCCGTCCGACCGTTAGCAAGGTATTGAGTACAAAACAAGTAGACTTTTGGCAACTCTAAATTAGAAAGCATCATGGACATTCGCTACTTTTTTGGTATTGACATTGCGAAAGCAACCTTAGATTGGGCGGTTTACGACGGCAAGAAAATAGTCTTGCAAACCAGCTCCCTTAACACCATCGCAGGTATCAAGACTGCCTTGCGGCTCCGAAAGGCACTGCCTGGCTGGAACCCACAACAAGCCATCTTCTGCAAGGAACACACGGCACCGGCCACCCCGCTTGACATTCTTGGTCTGGCTCCCACTCACCAGCCGCACTTCGAAGCCAGCCTGCTGAAGAGCCGTGAACAAGGTCTGCCAGTAGCTACCGGTACTTTCCATGGCGATCGTGGTCACCCCATGCTGGCGCAGATGGCTGATCATCTGCTGATGGTCTTTGGTGTAGACCCCGAACTCCCGCACATGGTCTTTGTTCTGATCAACTGCGACCAGATGGCTGTGTGAACCCACGTCGATGCCAGCGGCATGGGCATGGATAATGGTAAAGGATGTTTGGCTGTTTCCATCGTGTATTGATAATTAGTGACTTCTGGGAGCGCACAGAGAAAGTAAGAGTTTTCTGTACAGGATTTGCCGAAGCGATCACCAGTCTATTCACTAAATGCCTTTGGAAAGGCATCGTGTGCTCCAGCCCAGATTTTAGCAAGGACTCGTTGGGTACCAGTGAAAGCGATGGGGCTTGCTTCAGAAAGTCGGCCAAAGGTAGGGCTTGGTGACGAGACGGAAGTTGTAGAGGCTATTCAACAGCGGGTGTGCTGTATACTGATTTCTGTATATCGCCTTCCATCTGAGCTTCTCTGAGCTCTCGTTGCAGCCTTCCGATCTGTTGCTGTTCGTCAGAAAGAGTGGTAGTGGCAGGCAAAATTCGAACGTTTTTTTTGTGGCGTTGCGGCAGCGGCCGACCGCTCCATTTGCTGATTCGTCCCGGATCAATGTCTAATTCGCGGGCGGCCTCTTGAATTGATCCTTTTATATACGATAACTCGAACGGTGCGCCGGGGCAGGCCATTTCTTTGAACGCTTCGTCAAACATATGTCCGCTTCGACGACCGATTTAACCATGACCAAATTGTTTCGGACCGCCGAAGCGATTTGACCCCAAATCTGTCTAAAACAAGGCTCCAGTCAAATGTAGCAAGTTCAATTACGATTTGACTAATCCACTCAAATAATTCCGAATTCTCTCCATGTCAAACTCGCTGGCCCACTGGCGTAACGGTTGAATAAATGGAATGAACGCTGCATTTTGCTGCTCAATTTCAGTAAGTTGTATCAAAATGGCGCTAATGTCGCCATGCCGGGCTAGGCCTAGCAAGCGGTTGAGTTCATCGGTAGAAGGCAGTAATGGCGGAGCCGAATGGCT
The DNA here is from genome assembly GCF_028867935.1 of Flavobacterium sp. SUN052. Lineage (GTDB taxonomy): Bacteria > Bacteroidota > Bacteroidia > Flavobacteriales > Flavobacteriaceae > Flavobacterium. The sequence goes on along the minus strand of NZ_JAPQNS010000013.1, from coordinate 142,480 downwards.
TACTGAAACAGCAGCCGATAAAAACGACTCAGTCGACGCGTAACACCATGTCAGACCAAGATGCGTTTTGAGTTTTTCAAGCAGACTATCTATGTCGACGGGCTTGGCCACAAAATCATCGAAGCCCACTTGCAACGACTGATGTTGATTCTGCTCGAACACATTCGCCGAAAAGGCAATCACTTTGATAGACGCTAAAGCTGGCTCTTGACGAAGTTGTTCAAGGGCCTCAAAACCAGTTAGTTTTGGCATGACCAGATCCATCAGAATTAAATCTGGCGGATGTTGCCAGGTCTGTTCAAGGGCTTCCTGGCCATCATTTGCTTCCGTAACCACGAAGCCTATCGTTTCCAGTAGCGACTTTACAACCAGTCGGTTATCCGCATTGTCGTCTGCTACCAGAATCCGGCGTTGTGGCCCTTCATAGCTACTAATACGCCCGGCGATAGGTGAAAGCTCATTAACTGGTGCAATGGGTGTTTCGACTCCCGAAAGGGGTAGGCTTACAGTGAAGATACTGCCTTTTGACGGTAAACTCGACACCTGAAGCTGACCACCCATCAGCTTAATCAACTGGTCCGAAATGGCTAGCCCTAAGCCAGTTCCTTCCGAGAATTGCTGTGCATCACGAACCTGATAAAAAGGTTGAAAAATATCGGACAGACGATCATGCGGGATACCAATACCCGTATCACTTACCTGAAATACCACCCGAAACTGGCCCGGTCGAACTAGTTGACTAGTAACCATAAGCGACACGTGGCCCTGTTCGGTAAATTTAACAGCGTTACTCAACAGGTTGTTCAGCACCTGGGTCAGACGCTTTTCGTCGGTCAGTACCAGTACCGGTAACGCTGTTTCCGACTGAAAGTTAAAATCAAGCCCTTTCTGCGCGGCCCGCACGCGAAAAATTGCCGATACATTGGCCAATAAATCAGGCAGGTTAACCGTCGCCCGATCAAACTCAAGCTGTCGAGCCTCGATCTTGGCAATATCCAGCACCTCGTTGATCAGCGTAAGAAGATGCTCACCACTGCCCCGGATGATTCCTACGCCCCGCTGCTGGCTATCGGTAAGGTTCTGATCTCGTTGCAGTAGTTGGGCAAAGCCTAAAATTCCGTTGAGGGGCGTGCGAAGTTCGTGGCTCATGGTGGCCAGAAATTCGCTCTTGGCCCGGTTTGCACTTTCGGCAGCTTCTTTGGCCAGTTGGAGCCGATCGGCCTGCGCAATGAGTTCTTCTTTTTGTTCGATAACCTGTGCCGTTCGATCCTGCACAATGGCTTCGAGTTTGTTTTTTTCGCGCCTTATTCGGCGGTTGTAATACAGTACAAAACCGCAGATCAGCAGCACAGCCAGTAAAAAGTACAAGGCATAGGCCCAGAGTGTTCGATACCAGGGGCGGGCGATAGTGAACGAAAACTGGCTTTCGCGGCTAAGCTGGCCATAGGGGTCGCGGGCCCGAACGGCAAATGCGTAGTCGCCTGAGGGTAGGTTAGTGTACTCGACCCAGGTTTCGCGCTTCCAACGCGACCAAACCGTGTCTTCGGGCATTTCGCTGTTGCCCAGCAACCGGGTTTGAAACTCGTTTTGATCATCCCCCACGAAACTGGTGGCCGAAAACCGGAAGGCTAAATCGCGATCTCGAAACGGCAACGACTGTCGAACCCTGGCCTGTCCATTGCCGCCCGCCCAAATCAATGAATCATTGCGCAGCAACCGCACTGACCGAATTAAGGCCGGATAATCGGGGGGCATGGTCATCTGGGCGCCATCGTAGCGAAAGAGCCCCTCATCGTTGCCCAGCCACACCAGGCCATTGGCTTCGGGGTACACCACGTAGCCACCTCGCCGAATAGGTTTCAGGCTGAGGCTGTCAAATGCCCAGCTTTGATGGGCCTGTCGCCGGAGGGCAATAGGGGGCTTGGCAATCCATAAATTCCGTGCGGTGTCTTCGGCAATAAAGGGAGCATCGGCCTCCGAACCGAGCAAGGGCATTCCGGGAATGTTGGCCGGAACGAATGTATTACGTTGAGAATCGTGCCTGTACAGCCGACCTGCCGAAACAAACAGGGCGCCTGCCGAAGTTGAGAATACATAACTGCCCGCATTGTTGACCGAAGGTGCCACCGACACCGCATCAACCGCCGAAATTGTTGAAAAATCGGAGCTAACGCGAAAAAAGCCCTCGTGCCGGGTACCTACCCAAATGGTTCCGTCGGTTGCTGTGGCTAACGAAACCGATTCGGCACGAAGTTTTCCAATCAGACCGGCATCCTGCCATGTATTACCTTGTTTTCGGTAAACCCGAACCCCATTACCCAAAGCCGCTATCAACACGCCGGGCCGGGGGCGAAGCAAGGCATAAACAGCTTGCCCATTGGTTGGTATCGTTTCGAGCAGTTTCCCCTGCCGAATTCGCCAAATACCACCCGACGCTCCGGCCAGTAGATCGGGCCCGTCAGTCAGTAGTGTCCAGCAGGAGGCATCGGCCCCGGCAACGGACGCAAATCGCCACGTTGTTTCGTTCCAGCCCAGCACCCCTAAACTGGTACCGATGTAGAGCGTTCCGGCATGTCGGCGGATGGCCCAAACGGTCGACCGGACATTCAGACTGCTTTCAAACCGGGTGACGGGCAGGGTAAACTCAACCCGGTCGAGGCCACTGCCGGTGCCTACCCAAAGTGATTTTTCGCGGTCGTAAAACAGGCTCAACACGGCGTTTCGATGGAGACCGTTGCTCTCATCAATCCGTTGCACCTCATGACCTTGTGCATCAAAAAGCCGTACACCACCCAGGGCCGTACCAATGGCGTAACTGTAGGTGCCCAGTTGGGGATTGGGAATATAAATGGCCCTGTATACTCTCGCTGTGTGTAGCCAATTATCGGCTTGTGTTGGCATAGCATACAGTCGGGTTGAGCCAGTATTGGACGGGTAATACCGGAAAAAGCCCGCATGGCAGGTTATAATCAATAACTGATCACTACCCGGATAGGGCAAAACGGCTTCGACCAATTCAGGAATCAGCCGGTCGGTGCCGGGCATGGGCTGGAGGGGGCCAGTTGGATTTTGGCGTATGTCGAGCCAGTACAGACGCCCACTTTGCCCCTGCACAATCAGTTTGTTGTTTACAACACTGACCCGCCGGATACCCTGTTCGCCAGGCGGTTGCCAACGGATAACAGGCTGGTTAGGGCGGTATTGATATACCCATTCGTCGGTACAGAAAAATACACCCTGGTCGGTGGGGAATACACGCACAACCTTGGCTATATGCCGCTCATTCGGTGGAAGCTGATCGCAGATAGAAACATAATTACGCTGGCCTTTCGCGTCGAATTTCAGATACCCGAAGTTGGTATCGGTGCCCACAAAAACGGTTCCCGCCGAGTCGGTAGCGACGGCCCGCACAGCCAGCCCCGGAACAGAAAGCCGCGTCCAGGAGCTCCCGTCAAATTCGAGCAGACCATGTTGATTACCCACGTATAATACCCCCCGATTGTCCTGAGCGATAGCCCGGTTTTCGGGGTGTGCGCTATACACTTTAGGCGCGTAGTGTTGAATAAATGGCAACCCGGCCGGTTGAGCCAGTAACCTGCAAGGGGCAGCTAACAACAGGACAAGAAAAAATCGAATCGGTTTCATGAAACAAGTGTCCGGCAAATTTCAGTCCTGAACGAGAGATAGCGATGAAAAGGCTTTTGTAGACTGGTAAAGGCGCTTTTAACGGTTCACAAGAATAAACCTTTTTGATAGTCTTTCCTGAAATATCGTAAAAACTCGGACATTCCGAAGATTGGCTTTCGAATTGTTATTCAGACATCTGGATCAAAAATGGTCAAAACAAGCGGGAAACGGCGTTTTTGACCTGCTGGCACGTTGCGGCACACAATTCGTAAGACATACAGCAGAACGATTCACGGCTACTGACCCGGAGCAACCAGCCAGAGCCGTGATCAATGACCTCAAAATCCTGCATTGTATGTCTCTCAAATCAGCCAGTACCGATATTTTTCTTCAGCTCGCCGACCTGATCGGACAGTTAACCGACGATGAGTACAGTCGGCCGGTAGCGGTGCTGTCGGGCAATACCATCGGCAAACATGTTCGGCATATTCTGGAGTTCTATGAATTGCTTATCGACAGTGCCAAATCGCAGGAACTGAATTACGACCGGCGGCAACGCGATTTCCGGCTTGAAGTTGATCCCGACGAAACCATTCGCCGTATTGGCTCGGTCGATTTAGCCATTCAGCGGCTCGACCTCAACCAGCCCCTCCAGCTCAAAGCCGATTTGTCGGCAGATACGACCGTCCCAATCGAAGTACCCTCGTCGTTTGCCCGTGAGTTGCACTACAATATCGAACATGCGATTCACCATCTAGCGCTGATTCAGGTGGCCGTTCGGGCCGAGTTTCCGCTGGTGATACTGCCCTCCAACTTCGGAGTGGCCTATTCAACCATTGCCAACCAGCAAAAGACAGTGAACAGTAAACAGTTATCAGATACCAGTAAACAGTGAGTCGCTGTTGATAACCTCTATCTTACTACTCGTTGCCACCAGTTTACCGGTGTCTACCAGGTGTTCACTGATAACTGCTCACTGATATGATTCTCTTCCTAACTGTCTGTATGATTAGCTTTCTGGGATCATTGCATCCCGGCACGGTCAATCTGGCTGTGATTCAAACCACCCTGAGCCAAAGCCGCCGGGCGGGGTTGTGGCTGGCGCTGGGAGGCAGTTTGCCCGAAATAGTGTACAGTGGATTAGCGGCTAGTGGAATCGCCCTTCTACCGGGCAATGCACACCTGGCTACCTGGCTGGCCTGTGCGGCCATCCCGGTTTTGCTAGGAGTAGGCATCGCTTCACTTCGGGCCAAGCCTGTTGTACTAGCTAACGGGGTGGTAACGGCGCAGTATCCCTTCTGGAAAGGAATGATACTAGCTAGTATCAATCCACAATTGTTGCCGTTTTGGTCGGCTGTCTGGCTCTATTTACAGGGGCAGATGCTGGTGTCGGTAGGTGGAAAGAGAGGTGTGCTGGCCTTTGCCAGTGGAACAGCAGTGGGTGCCTTTGCCCTGCTGGTGGTTTGTGTGTGGCTCGCCGACCGCTACCGGAACCAGGTGTTTCACCTGTTGAGTGGACGCTGGATCAACTGGCTGACGGGCGGGCTTTTTATTGGGATGGCCTGCTGGCAGGCGGCCAATCTTCTCTACTGATAGTACTGAAAATTAACGTATCTGTCTGCTCAAACCGCTTCCCGTTCCGCTGGGGTTAGCTTATTAAGGCCTATGAACCATCTCATTCCCTGGCGACGCACTGACCTGATTCACGATTCGATTTTAAACCAACTAACTAACCAGTAAACAACAAGTATCATGAACAAAAATCCATTTTTTGCCGCACTGACCGTACTACTGCTGACCAGTTCCCTCGTGCTTACGCTATCCTCTTTTGGCCCGGTACTGCCAGCGTCGACTGATGGCAAGCCTCCACGCAGGGTAGAGAAAACCGAGGCCGACTGGAAGAAAATCCTGACGCCCGAACAGTTTGCTGTAGCGCGGAAACAAGTTACCGAACGGGCCTTTACCAGCCCCCTAGCCAGCAACCACGAACATGGCGAGTACCGATGTGTATGCTGCCATGAACCCCTGTTTCGCTCCGAAACCAAGTTTGAATCGGGTACCGGCTGGCCCAGTTTCTATGCGCCCATCAGCAAAAATATTGTGAAGGAAATCCGCGACAACAGCTATAGTATGGTTCGCACCGAAGTACAGTGCGCCGTGTGCGATGCCCACCTGGGCCACGTGTTCGACGATGGTCCTAAACCCACGGGTCTGCGCTATTGCATGAATGGTGTGGCGCTGGAGTTTGTCAAAAAATAATAATGTAGTCGACTGAAAACAAGGCTTAAAGCTTTTCATAAACCAACATCTAGCATGAACCGATTATCAAAAATTGTCCTGGCCCTGCTATTACAGGTAGGCAGTTATGCCCTGGCACAGGATGCCACGCTCGCCAAATTACCCACGCCGAAATCCGGCGAGGCTCTTGCCACGTTTGCCGGAGGCTGTTTCTGGGCGCAGGAAGAAGGATTTGAGCAACTGCGCGGAGTGCGTGAAGTGATCTCAGGTTATTCGGGTGGCTTCGTCAAAAACCCAACCTACGAACAGGTAGGCACCGATCAGACCGGCCACGCCGAATCGGTGCAGATTTACTATGACCCCAAGGTGATTAGCTATGCCGATTTGCTGAAGGCATTTTTTGCCGGTCACGATCCTACAACCCTCAACCGGCAAGGGCCGGATGCCGGGTTCGATTACCGGTCGGTGGCATTTTATCGCACACCCGAAGAGAAAGAGGCCATCGAAGCAGCCATTCGCGAGATCGATGCCTCAAAACACTATGCTGGAAAAGTTGTGACGCAGGTGGTGTCATTCAAGGTGTTTTACCCTGCCGAAAACTACCACCAGAACTACTGCAAATTACACCCCGATCAGCCCTATATCCGGTCGGTGTCGCTGCCTAAAGTGCAAAAGTTACGGGCGGCCATGCACGGCAAACTCAAACAGGAATCCTGAGTACACGTCATCAACAAACCAACCAAACGAGTATGAAAACCAACCTTCTCCGGCTGTTGGTATTGGCCCTGCTATGCGCCAACACGGCCTTCGCCCAGCAGTCCGCTGTATTTGCACCCGATGGAAAAGCTCTTCGGGGTTACGATCCGGTGGCCTATTTTACTCAGAACCAGCCCACAAAGGGCGACTCGGCCATTAGCTTCGTCTATCAGGGAGCCAACTGGTATTTCGCCAGCCCCGAAAACCGGGATACGTTCAAGGACAATCCAGAAAAGTATGCACCTCAGTACGGCGGCTATTGCGCGTACGGAACCTCCGAAGGTCACAAAGCACCCACCCAGCCCGACGCCTGGGCTATTGTAGGCGACAAGCTGTACTTGAACTACAACACCAAAGTCAAAACCCTTTGGGACAAGCAGCGCGACGGGCGGATTCAGAAGGCTAACCAGCAGTGGCTGTCGATCAAAGATAAACCATGAACCGACTTATCAACAGGGCGTTATTCGTTCGGCCTGTACTGGCGTTCTGCTTGTCGCTCTGGCTTACTGCCTGTACCGTTAAGTCCGATGCGCCCACCCCGATAGGTGCCACAGGGGCTCCAGTCAGCGTAGTAAACCCAACCCAAACCTTCGATGCTTCAACCCAGAAATTGCTGTTGCAGGGGACGTTTGTAGGCGATGTACACAGCGTCAAAGGAATAGTGAAGGTCTACGAAAAAGAAGGCCAGCGAACAGTTGTTTTTGAGAACTTCAGCACCGATGGTGGCCCCGATCTTCGGATTTACCTTTCGGACGGGGTAGCTGTCTCTGATTTTGTCGAAGTGTCGAAATTGTCGACATCGGGCAATTTCTTCCTGACGATTCCAGCCAGTTTCAACCCAGCCAAACACCAAACAGCACTCATCTGGTGCCGACAGTACAGCGTTCTGTTCGGCCATGCCGATTTAAAGTAATTAGTCATTGGTATCTGCCTGGAGCGCATTCAATGCTTGAGAACAGATGACCAATAACCAACGACTCAATAGTTTATTCTAACGTACTCAAACCTGATGAAACTAGTTATCATCCTGACTATATGTCTGTTACCAGCATGGAGCCTGGCCCAGACACACCCGTCGGCAACGTCGTCGCAACCAAATCCGGCCTTTGCCAAAATCAACCAAACGGTTGACTTATCCTTGGCCACCAAAGGCGATTTTTCGCTGGCATCGCTGTCTGTCAATCGTTTACACGGGCTGGGCCGCACCCACCGCTTTCGATTCGGATATGGCCTTCGGCTGACGTCGGCCTTTGGGTCGAACACGAACTACCGCACGGCACCGGCTAAGTTGACGTCAGGCGCTCAAAGTATTGTGGCACTCTTCAGCGAAGACATTGCAGCTAATATTGACACCGTTCGGTTTCCTAAAACGCAAATCAACTCGCTGAATGCCAGTATTCATCTGGAATACGCGCTAAGCCGTCGGTTCGACATTGGGGCTAATATTGATGCCATTGGCGTCAGTATTGGGGTCAAACAAACCGGTACGTTTACCTCAAAAGGACCAGGACGAAGTTCGCTCACGGGCACTGCGCAGGAAGCCAGCCCTACGGCGTTTAACCTGTTGCTCATCAGCGATAGCGATCTGGGGAGTTTAAGTTCGGAATACTACGTCCGGTATCGGCTTAACCCCCAATTCAGTTTGCGGGGTGGGGTAAGTTTTCAGTTTAACGAATACACAACCAGCCGCAAACTGACCTTCGAAAACGACCGGTTCAGAACCAAAAACTTCATGCCCATGCTGGCACTATCGTACCACTTCTGAGATGGAAAACACCTTCAAAAACTGGTCCTGGGCTTGGCTGCTGCTGTCGACCACAATACCCGCTCTGAGCCAGACAGCCTGGAAACCAACCACGGCTACTATTACGTTTTCGATTCGGAATGCCGGGATCAACGTTGGCGGTACATTGGGCGGTTTTTCGGGTCAGTTGCTCTTCGACCCACTTAAGCCCGAAACCGGAAAACTGTCGGGCAGCGTCGAAACGGCTACCCTCGATACAGGCATCGGCGTCCGCGATAATCACCTGCGCAAGGCGGAGTATTTCGATGTTGCTACGTTTCCGCGAATTAGCTTGATGTCGGTTAGTTTAGAGCGAAAAGGCGGAACTACCTATTCCGGGGTTTTTGATTTAATGCTCAAAGGCACCACCCGCCGGGTCAGTATTCCGTTTACCTTTAGTCAGCAGGGTAAAACCGGGCAATTTTCGGGCACCTTTACAATCAATCGTTTAGCGTACAAACTGGGTAAACCAAATCTGTTTTTGAGCAATAACGTGACCATTTCCCTATGGATAGGAGCGCAGGCAGCAGAGCTTAACTGAGTCCGGGTAAAACACACTTTTTATAAGCAACACATATCATGAACATTTTGCTAAATTTTATACTGGGAGCCAGTCTGGTGCTACCTACTCCAAAATTGCCCGTTAAACCGCATGAGCCGATAGCGGTGATCGAACTGTTTACCTCCCAAGGTTGCTCCAGTTGCCCCTCGGCAGACCGCCTGCTAACCGAAACGATTCGAACCGCCCACAAACAGGGGCAGCGGGTATATGGCCTGTCGTTTCATGTCGATTACTGGGATCGGCTTGGCTGGCGCGACCCATTTAGCCAGCATCTATTTACTGAACGACAACAGCAGTACAGTCGCCAGTTTGCCAGCAGCCGTGCGACGGACCGTAGCATATATACACCCCAGGCGGTGTTGAATGGCCAGCAGGAATTTGTTGGATCGAACCGGGCACTATTGAGCCAGCGTTTGCCAGCAGCCTTGCAAAAACCCGCACCCGTTGAGGTATTTCTGGACACACCGGCCGTACCGGGCCAGCAGTTGGCCCTGCCTTACCGGCTGGAAGGCGACCTGACCGATCTGGTGCTGAATGTGGCCCTGGTGAGTAAAACGACTACGACAGAAGTGGAGCGGGGCGAAAATGCGGGCCGGACCCTTTCGCACGATAATGTGGTTCGGGTGTTTCAATCGGTACCGGCTCAGAAAACGGGACAGGTGAGCCTGCGGCTTCCGGCCAATTACAACCCGGCAACGGGCGCGGTGATTGCCTATGTGCAGTCGCGTCGGACAGGGGCGATTCTGGGAGCCGATGCCGTTGATTTGCGGTAACTGCTCAGGTTAACTACTGCCATGGCTCAGAAAAACTCGCCAAAATTGAAGAAGAATCCATGCGACCCATTCAGACCAACGGCATAATCTACGGCGATGTTCAGGCGAATGTGTTTGTTGGTTGTAAAGCGTAGACCCGCCCCAACGGCAGGTACTGCTTTGATAAACCGGTTGGTGAGCGGCTCTGAAGCAAGCTGATTGTTAGCAAAAGCCACGCCCCCTACCAATCGGTTTCGGGTCAGGGGAAACCGATATTCTAGCTCTTGATACAGAAAATTTCGTCCCCGAAACCTCCCCTGAATATAGCCCCGACCCGAATTCTCGTAGGTATCACCACCGGTTGCGTGAAGGTCAAGATAAGGCGCATCGTCGCCTAGTGTAAAGGCGTCATACGACCATAGAGCCAGAATGTTAGCCGACCGAGCCGGAAAATAGAGGTATTTACGCACATCGAGGGAAAGACTCTGGTATGTTTTGTCGCTGCCCAATACACGAAAATTGGGCCGTACAAAGAGGTGGGCGTAAAACGCCGGGTCAGAATTGATCGAGTTGAGCCGTCCATCGTAGAGCAAGTTCAACGCGATGCCCGATGACACCGACCGCCCCAGAACACCTTCCCGGTAATTGACAATGGTAGCGGGGCTGTTGTCATCTTTGCCCAGCGTGCGAATATTCCAGTGCAGGTCAAGATTATAGCCCAGGCCAGCGTACAGTTTTGGATTTATTCTCAGTAGCACACTTTGATAAATCCGCAGGTACGAAAAGTCGATGCGAAGTTCATCCTGAGGCAGGGTAGCGGTGCCTAACCCAAAAGTGGCCTGCGGAAAATGATAAAGCCTGAAGTCGCCCACCCAGTTTACCCGGTTATTGCGCGTCCAGGCATTAAGTTTGACCGCAAAAAAAAGTTGCTTATTCTGCGAATAGGCGACTTCAGGCAGAATGATCGATACGTTGGCACCCGGCCGCCGATAAGCAATTTCCCCCTGAATTTGACCCAACAAGCGGGTTTGCAGCGAATACCCCAGTTCGGGGACGACCCATAAAAAGGTGCGCCCAACAGGAAGCAGGGTTGTGTCTTCGTTTTTCAGGTGGAGCCAGGGCAATGCCTTTCGGGCTATATCGAGCAGGTCTTTCTGCTGCGATAGCGGAGGATGTCGACTAGCCGACAGCGTATCGGACTGGGCCATCTGGGCTTGTCCGGGCAGTGCGGCAAGGCACATTAGCAGCAGTACGACCGAAAAAATACGGACTACCCGCCAACGCGCGACCAATCTAAGAAATGACGACCCAGCCTTGTTCCGTACTGGGCTTTGGGGTTGTATCAACATCCGACGAATACTTCAGTTGGTTGTTGTTCACGCAGTAAACCCGCCAGCCGGTCAATAATGTCGATGGCAACGGCCCGTTTGCTTTTCAGGCTGAACGGTTCAATGATGCCCCGCCGGTCGATGATCGTGATCTGGTTAGTGTCGTGGCCAAAACCCGCACCTTTGTGTTGCAGTGAGTTCAGCACAATCAGATCCAGGTTTTTGCTGTTCAGTTTTTTCAGCGCATTCTCGATTTCGTGATCAGTTTCCAGCGCAAACCCCACCAGGTATTGATGCGCCTGTTTTTGCCGACCCAGGGCCGCTGCGATGTCCACTGTTTTTACTAATTCGAGGGTAAACTCAGCTTCATTCTTTTTGATTTTTCGGGTGGCCACTAGTTTAGGCGTGTAGTCGGCAACGGCCGCCGACAGAATGGCTATATCGCTCTGCGGGAAATACAGGCAACAGGCTTCGTACATATCGGCCGCACTCCGAACCGCCACCACCCGAATACCAGGGTGTGTGGCCTTCAGTTGGGTTGGCCCACTTACCAGCGTCACCTGCGCCCCCCGATTGGCTAGTTCCTCAGCCAGGGCATAGCCCATTTTCCCGGTTGACTGGTTGCTGATGTAACGCACCGGGTCGATGGCTTCCTGGGTAGGACCGGCGGTGATAAGTACCTGACAATTGGCCAATTGAGCATTAGTCTCTAAAGAAATCATAATTATAAATAGTGTATAGGAATGATGAGGCTGAGTTGGAGTTGGCTATACCGATTGATTTTTTTCGGCCCGAATGCGCTTATAAATCGTTTTTGCTTCAGCAAAGGTCATGTAAGCTAATCCCTGACGGTGGTTTTCGCGACTGATTTGGTAAATGACCTGCCAATGCTGGATCAATACCCTCCAGGCTTCCCAAATTGAAAAACCAGGTTGATAAATATGCGCGGGTTCGGCCCCGGCTCCGTTCAGTTCGAGGATGCGGATATACTGTCCAGCGTACAGATCGGCCAGGCTCCGGCACCGCAGATCGTAGCGTCCGAAATAAAATCCGTCGATAGGCGTACTGATGTGGTCAAAAACCCGTACCAGTTCAGGTGTAATCAGGTGATTGGCATTCAGAAACTTGGTTCCCCGGCTGTGGTTGCCAATGGGCATCAATAACACCTTTTCGCCCGCTTTGGGAACCCGGGTCAGGGTATCGCCATGCTTGGCCCGAAGCGCATCGAGCTGGAGCAGGGCACGCTCATTTTGTCGAATCAATATATCGAGGCAATCGCGGCCATTTCCTGTAACGCTCAGAAATTCTTTCTGCACCACAGACGAGATAGTTCCCTCGACCTGCCCCGGCATTCGGTAATAGAACACGCCCAATTCCAGTGGATAATCAACATACTCCTGCACCAGAAAATCGACTGGGCTGCCTGCCAGATACGCCATCAGTTCGTCCTGCTGCTCCAGTTTTTCGACTCGCCAGCCCCGCTCACCAGCATTGGGTTTGGCAATTACCGGAAAGCTGAAATGTTGATCGGCAAGCTGATCGTCAACAATCTCCTGCCTTGTTGTCGCCGAAACAAACAGCGTCTTTGGTTTGAATTTGTCACTGATTTTATCCAGAATATCAATCTTGGATTCGCCCAGCAGTCCCCCCGATTCGATGGATGGATTAGCCGCCGAGAAGAAAAAGAACGAACGCGATTTGAGCGACAGCCAGAGCCAATACACAAACACCGGCACGTACACCACGGCAAACGGCCAGTATTCCCACGACCGAAGCCGGATAAAAAATGGGGTATTTACGCTAAACTGGCTGCGAAGAAGAGCTTTTACGGCAGATACCGAACCGTCGATAGACGATTGGTTAGGCAAGGTTGATTGAAGCGGCATCATAGCTGTTGAGAGAAAATTGAGAAGTTATTTTGGGGTGAATCAGGTCTTCGTAGCGCATAGCCGATACGGTACCATTATGCAGCACACTGGTCAGGCTAACGGTGAAATAGTGGTTCTGCCGGTTCATCCGTAGCGCATTCTGCGGATCGTCCGCACCGGCCGTCTTGTGAAACTCCCGGATGCCCTGCACCGACCAATACCTAATTTGCTGTTGCCACTGCTTGAACCAGCGTTCGCGTTGCTGAATGATCTCAGTAGTATAGAGCGTCACCGACGACCAGATGTGTGGTTGGCCAGGGTCTTTCTCTTGTACATAAACCCGCTTGCCAGTCCAGCGCAACTCGGTTACACGACCGCCTTCAAAAAGAAGCAGTGTGAAAGGCTCTAAACCCTCAAACGGATAGTGCAGGATAAACGCATTGACCGATGGATAGTCGAACACATCGAGCACGACCAGGCCCCGGCTGTGTTTATAGGGAGGTTGGGGCAGATGCGGAATAAACGCCCCGTTGAGCAAACAAATCGTCAGTTCGTTTGAACTGGCAATCCAGGTGCCCATGCCCTGCGGGTCTTTGGGGAAGGTAACAACATGCCCGCCAATTAGCACCTCGTCGGCAGGGATAGCTGCCGGCCGAATGGCTTTCTCGTCGCGGCTGTGGGTAAGAATAAACCCTTTCGGGCCAATAGGAAGGTAGGTGGCGGTACACATGGGCTACCAGCGGTTTAAGTATACCACTAGCTATCCAATCCATGTACCAATCCACACTATACTGGTAACTACCTAATTATCAGTAAATTAAAAGTCAAACTTAACTTGTTAACAATCAAACAGTTTTCGATATTTCGTAAATTACCCGTTAACTCGTAAATCCTGTTGGCCGCCTGATGCCCAGTTTACGCATCCGCGAATCCAGGGTTGTCGGGATCATGTCGAGCAGGCGGGCGGCTCCGTGTTCGCCACTAACTTTCCAGTGGGTTATTTCCAGCACCGCCGTGATGTGGGCGCGTTCGGCTTCTTCCATCGTCATCAGGGTGTTTTTTTGGGTAGCAGACGTTTTTTTGCGGAGCAGGGCGGCCCCGGCTTCGCCCAGTACCAGCGTCCGGCCCGGCGAAGTAATCAGTAACCGCTGCACCAGGTTTTCTAATTCGCGAATGTTACCGGGCCAGTTGTATTCGGTCAGGGCATCGATTACGGTGGTGGGTACCGATTCGATGGTTTTGCCCATATCGGCCCCGTGTTTGGCGCAAAAGTGGTCGACCAGTAACGGAATATCTTCTTTGCGAGACCGCAACGGCAAACTCATAATCGGGAATACATTCAGGCGGTAGTACAGATCTTCGCGGAAGCGGCCCTGGGCTATTTCGGTTTCCAGATCCCGGTTTGTAGCGGCAACTACCCGCACGTTTACCTTCAGAGTTTTGGTGCCGCCCACACGCTCAAACTCACCCTCCTGCAACACCCGCAGTAATTTGGGCTGTAAGTCGAGAGGCATTTCGCCAATTTCGTCCAGGAAAATAGTGCCACCATCGGCCTGTTCGAATCGGCCAATTTTCTGGGCCGTGGCCCCTGTAAACGACCCTTTTTCGTGTCCAAACAGTTCGCTCTCAATCAGGGTGGCTGGCAAGGCCGCGCAGTTAATTTTGACCATCAATCGGTTTTTACGCCCACTTAGGGTATGTACGGCTCTGGCCAGCAGTTCTTTCCCCGTACCCGACTCTCCCAAAATCAGCACGGTGGTATTAGTGGGGGCTACCTGCTCCAGGCTTCGCAGCACCTTTTTAAAGGCTTTGCTTTGCGTTATAATGTTGTCGTAGTGCTTAGTCTGCTTTATTTCATCGCGCAGGAAGGTGTTTTCGGTTTGTAGCTTGTCTTTCAGCTTTTCTACTTCGGCTAGGGCTTTGGCCAGTTCGGCGGTGCGTTCGGCCACCAGTTGCTCCATTGATTGTTGCAGGCGTCTCAACAACAGATGCGTATGAATGCGCGACAAGACCTCCTGCAACTGAAACGGCTTGGTGATGTAATCGACCGCGCCCATGTTGAAGCCATTCACTTTATCGATGGTTTCGGCGAGGGCAGTCATAAACAATACCGGGATGGGTTGCGTTGCCGGATTTTGCTTCAGCCGTCGGCACGTTTCGAACCCATCCATGCCCGGCATCATCACGTCCAGCAGAATCAGGTCGGGCAGGGCTAAGCCCGCCTGCTCAATTGCATTTTTACCATCGCGTGCTACCAATACTTTGTAGCCTGAGCGGGTGAGCGTTTCAAAAAGCACACTGATATTGTTGGGCACATCATCAACGATCAGAATCGTGCTGACAATACCGCTTTCGAGGGGCGTATTCATGAGAGGGCGAGTTTCGCTGAAAGATCACACTATTTATTCCGAAATGTCCATACAATTCGGAAATATCGAAAATGGCAGTAGGCTGATTAAGTCCTAGGAAAACCAAGAAAGACTCAAAAACAGCGTTTTTAGGCGGGTTTAGTGCTTCATCGTTGCGAATTTTTTAACTGGAATGGTATTTGGATTTGGTGAAACAACCGGCTGCTGAAGGTAGTGGCCATTTTGTTCAATCAACTGTATTTTACCATGCAAACGCTTGCCTTAGTTATTACGGTGCTCGTCTTTAACGCATTTACGACACAAGCCCAAACCAATCCAGCCATTCGGAAACAACAGTTCAATCTTGACAATGGACTGGCTATTCAGGGATACGATCCTGTAGCATACTTCACCCAAAACAAAGCTGTGAAAGGGCAGGAGGCCAATACCGTCACCTTTAAAAACGTCACGTATCGGTTTGCCACTCCGGCCAACGCCGAAACGTTTAAGGCCAGCCCCTCAACATACGAACCGGCCTACGGCGGCTGGTGTGCCTATGCGATGGGTGCCACGGGGGAAAAAGTAGAGATTGACCCCGGTACGTTCAAAATAAAAGACGGCCATCTGTATCTGTTCTACAACAAGTTTTTTAACAATACGCTGCCAAAATGGAACAAAGAAGAAATGAATCTTCAAAAGAAAGCCAATCAGAGGTGGACCAAATTCGTTGGCAACAATTCATAACCCTATCTACTTCAAAATCATGGACAAGTCAATCAACTACCTGCTCTGGACCGCCAAAGGCGTAGCAGCCGTGCTCATGTTACAGACCCTCTACTTTAAGTTCCAGGCCGCCCCCGAGTCCGTGTATATCTTCACCAAAGTCGGTATTGAACCATGGGGCCGGATTGGTACGGGTATTATCGAACTCATTGCCTCAACACTGATTCTGATTCCGCGCACCGCCTGGATTGGGGCCGGTCTGGGGCTGGGCGTGATGGCAGGGGCCATTCTCACCCATCTGTTTTTGCTGGGCATTGAGGTGCAGGGCGATGGTGGCCAGTTATTTTTCTACGCGCTGTTGGTGGCTCTGAGCTGCGTGGCCATTCTGTACATCACTCGCCACCAATGGATGCCTGTGCTTTTTAGTCTGCTGGGCAGGCGGTCTAACCCAGCGCAATAGATAACCCTCTTCAACCCTAACTCACCCTTTTCATGCCTTCCTTCAAATACGACATTATCATTATCGGCACCGGCTCTGGTGGAGGTACCGTCGCGCAGCAACTGGCCCCATCGGGCAAACGTATTCTGATTCTTGAACGGGGCGATTTTATTCCGAAAGAAAAAGAAAACTGGGATGTGAACGAGGTGTTACCTCAACGATGTGGTGGTGCCCGGTGGAACGCCCGACAGCAGCATCCGGCCCAATCAGATTTACGCGCTGAGTCTGCCATTCTTTGCTGAATCTACAGGAGCAAAAGCAAGTGCTGACCGTGGTGACCGAACACCCCTACACGGGCTATTTTGTGAGGGTTGTGGTCGCCTTGAATATCACTTTCGAAGCACCTTATTCGGGCATGTGTATCAACCCCGCCCGAACGGTAAGCTCGGCGGTATCTGCCAATACCTGGACGGCCATCTGGATTTATTTTGTCGGCCCTGTTTCCGGTATGACGCTGGCGGGCTGGCTTTACCGGCTCCGCTACCGACGACAGCATGGTGAATGCTTCTCCATGAAAATGCACCTCTCCGGTCAGCAAAATGGGTGCCGAACTTATCAGGTACTTTGGTTGTCAGGGGAACGAAAAAATGATAAACCCGTTGAATATCAGCCATTCCGATAATCATCTTACCTTTCGACGCTAAACCTGCCAAATACTAGAGTCTATGCTGCTTAACATTCTCGTTTCTGTTTTTTACGGATACCTGGGTCTGGGTGCCATCTTCGGGCTGTACTTTGTAATCTGGGGTGCTGCCCGCATCGACCCAGATGCTCATCACTTACCGATCCTCTTGAGATTCTTGCTATGGCCCGCGTCGACAGCCTTATGGCCTGTTTTGCTTGTCAAGGTGTTGACGCCACTCGAAACCGTATCAGGCCATGACCACCAATCCCACTAACCCAACTGCTCAATGACGCCCAGACTTCGAAAAAACCACCAAACTATCTGGCTTTTACTGGCCGTAGCTCTACCCGTTGGCTTCGGCACTGCTTTGCTTCAGCGCGAACAGCCCCTAACGCAGGAGCCCATTGGTCCAACCTTGCCCGCGCCCTTGCCTGTCCAACTCCGCCAGGTCAATGACCCTGCCATAACTCTAACGCTCCGACAGTCAGCCGATTCATCGACTAGTCAGCTTGAGATTCGCGTAAAAGCGGCCCTTGAAGTACCCTCAGCGGTAGTGCGTGTTCGGCAGCAGAGCGGATGGCAGACAGTGGGCTTGCTGGGTGCGCCGGGTTTATACCGGTTTGAACTACCTGCCTCCACTGCTCACCCGTACCTTAAGATTGTAGACGATCTTCATCAGTACACTCTTTATACCTTCCAACTCTGAACTAATGGCCGTACAGTATAGCCCCGTTTTGTGGAACCGCCAGAAACAACGATATGACCTGGTGATTCTCGGGTTGATTGCCAGCTACCTCATTATTTTCTGCACATTGCAGGCTATCCTCTTTCCAGAAATCACCACCGAAACCATTCTTATCCGAGCCACGAGTACATTGGCTTTTTTGCTCCTGCACGTCATTCTGATCATTGGTCCCTTGTGTAGGCTCGACAACCGGTTTCTTCCCTTGCTCTACAACCGTCGGCATCTTGGCGTCGTCATGTTTCTGGTGGCCGCTGTGCATGGTGTATTCAGTATCATCCAGTTTCACACGCTCGGCAATGTCGATCCGCCAGTGTCGCTGTTCAGTTCAGAAAAAGACTACGGCCAATTCTCCCAGTTTCCGTTTCAGCCGCTGGGGTTCGCGGCTCTGCTGATTTTGTTTCTCATGGCCGCAACCAGCCACGATTTCTGGCTCAAAAACCTGAATCCCCGTGTCTGGAAAAGCCTGCACATGAGCGTCTACGTGGCTTATGGCCTGATCGTGATGCACGTGTCACTCGGCATTTTGCAGCAGGAAACCTCACCGGTTTATGCCGGGCTGTTGGGTGTCGGACTGCTCACAATCATTAGTTTACACCTGCTGGCGACCTTCCGGGAGAAACGCTACGAGTTTCGACCCGACAGTCTGACTACGGATGGATTCGTTGAAGTCTGTGCTGTGAATGATATCCCTGAAAATCGGGCAAAAACGCTGTTAATCAATGGCGAAAACATTGCCGTGTTCCGCTACAAGGGCAAACTGTCGGCAGTGAGCAACTTGTGTCGGCACCAGAACGGCCCGCTTGGCGAGGGCAAAATTATCGACGGCTGCATAACCTGTCCGTGGCATGGCTACCAGTATCTGCCCCAGAACGGTCAGTCGCCCCCACCGTTCAAGGAAAAAGTAGAAACCTACGCCGTGCGTTGCTTCGACAATCAGGTCTGGGTGAACCCCAAACCCTACGCGCCCGGCACTGAATTACCGCCCGCCCTTCTCGCCTGATCGACCATGAAAAACAACGCTGACTTCTACATTGGCTGGCAGGATAAAGCCTCGCCTACGTTCGCCCGGCCCGTCCGCCGGGTTGCCCTTGGCCTTTTTGTGCTCATACCGGTTATGGCGGTGCTGTTTGTCATACAACAACGCGGGTTCTCAGATGCCATGTTCGAGTACGGCACGCTGACCACAGTGGAGGGTGAACTGATTCGGGAGCCTGTTCCGTTTCTGCGCGTTCCAGTTAAAAACGTTAATGTCCCATTGCCCCTGTACGAGCGCCTTTTGCTGATTGGCCTGGGCAAGCACGGGGCCAATTCGACCATTGCCCAATGGGAACAGAAACACGGCTCCCTGGCTGGTAAAAACCTGAAACTTCGGGGGACGCTCATCTACCACGAGGGTAAAGCAGCTTTGGAACTCACACAGGAAGCCGATGCACTAGTAGGCGTATCCAGCCCTGTAACACCGACCGTTTCGCCAGTGGGACAATCGTTGGGAAATGTGTCGATGCAAGGCGAAATCACCGACCCAAAATGTTTTCTGGGCGTGATGAAACCCGGCGATGGCCGACCACATCGTTCGTGTGCTGTGCGCTGCATTGCTGGAGGAATACCGCCCATGCTGTATGTGAACAACGGTCATGGGCAACGCAATGGGTATGTTCTGGTAGGCACTAAGGGCGAGCCGATTAACAACCAACTACTGGCGTACGTCGGGAAAGGCGTACAGTTACAAGGCCGTCTCGAACAGGTCGATAACTGGCTGATTCTGTATGTCGACAGGCCCATTCTGACCACCCGGTTGCTGCCCCAGCTGGACGAATCTATTGCCCTCTGTCATTAATGATTTCGGATTTGGGATTTATTATGCGTCAGCAACAAATCCGACATCCAAAATCCGAGACCCTAAATCCAAACTCCCTATGCATGACGAATCGCTATTCTGGCACAAAGTCCTCGACTCGCCCGATCACCTGCCCGAAGGTCGCGTGACTACCGTAACGGCCAACCACACACCCATCTGTCTGACCCGTTTCAAGGGTAAATTCTCGGGACTTGATAACCGCTGTCCCCATCAGGGCGGGCCGCTGGGCGAAGGCTCCATTGAAAACGGGCTGTTGCGTTGCCCTTGGCACGGCTGGGATTACGACCCGCAAACGGGACAGGCGCCGGGCTTTCACAACGAGCATACCCAGACATTTCCTGTCGATGTCCGTGCCGATGGCGTGTATGTGGGAATAGCGCCTGAAGCTCCGCACGAAACCACCATCGCCGACCTGATGATGGAGACCATGGTCAACGCGGGGGTCGATACGGTGTTTGGCATGGTGGGGCATTCCAATCTGGGAGTGGCCGATGCCATGCGCCGACTGGCCGAACAGGGGAAACTGACCTTTGTGGGCATTCGGCACGAGGGGGCCGCTTCATTTGCGGCTTCGGCCTACGGAAAGCTGACGGGCCAACCAGCAGCCTGTTTTGGCATTGCCGGACCGGGCGCTACCAATATGTTTACGGGCATGTGGGATGCCAAAAACGACCGCGCTCCGTTGCTGGTACTCAGCGGTCAGGTGCAAACGCAGGTGGTGGGTACGGGGGCTTTTCAGGAGGTCGATCTGGTGCAGGCGTTCGGGGCCGTGGCCGAGTTCAACCAGCGGGTGCAGCACAATAGCAAATACGCCGAACTGATGGTGCTGGCCGTAAAACACGCTATTCTGAACCGGCAGGTTTCGCACCTGACCTTTCCCGACGAAGTTCAGCAGTTGCCCGCTTCCGCCACCGCCAAAGCCGGTTCGCTGGCAAACCGGATGGGTCTACCCCGGATCATGCCCGACGAGGTTTCGGTAGCGGCAGCCGTGGCCCGGCTTCATACCGCCCGACGTCCCGTGATTATTGTCGGGCACGGGGCCCGGTTCTCGATGCCGTCGGTGCTGGCGCTGGCCGAAAAACTCAACGCGCCTGTACTCACCACCTTCAAGGGCAAAGGGTTGATTGCCGATGCACATCCGCTGGCCGGTGGCGTGTTAGGCCGCAGCGGAACGCCCATTGCCAGTTGGGTGATGAATGAAGCCGATTTGCTAGTGGTGTTCGGTTCGACGTTTGCCAATCATACCGGGATCACGCCCAAGATTCCGACCATTCAGGTCGATGCTGATTCGCTGGTGCTGGCCAAATTTCATCCGGTGGCCGTACCGGTCTGGGGCGATATTGAAACAACAGCCACCCGCTTTCTAAATGAACTGATCGGAACGGAGATAGCCGCCATTGATCAACGCCCCGACTTGGCTAACCGCTGGGCGCTGTGGCGGGCCGAAAAAGCCAACCGCCTGCTCGACGACCGGGGTCAGGGGCTCAGCTCGGTGCGGGTGTTCGACGCCCTGGGCCGCCTGGTGCCCCACAACGCGGTGGTATGCGTTGACGTGGGCAACAACGCCTATTCGCTGGGCCGCTATTTTGAGGCAAGCGGTCAGGCGTTTCTGATGTCAGGGTATTTAGGCTCCATCGGGTTTGCCCTGCCAGCAGCTATGGGTGCCTGGGCCGCCGTGAAGAACCAACGCCCTGTGGTGTCGGTGTCGGGCGATGGCGGGTTTGGGCAGTATATGGCCGAGCTGACTACCATCGTACAGCACAGGATGCCCATAAAGCACATTCTACTGAACAACAACGAATTAGGCAAAATCTCGAAAGAGCAACGCGCCGACCGGCTGGATGTCTGGCAGACCACGCTGCATAATCCCAACTTTGCCGACTATGCCACCAACTGTGGCGCACTGGGAATCCGCGTCACCGAACATCGCCAACTCGAACCCGCCCTGCAACAGGCTTTTGCACATCCCGGCCCGGCTCTCATCGAAATCATGACCGACGGCACCTTAATCTGATCCCATAACCCGTAACCAACGTGCATACCCTACAAACTCCGCAATTGGCCCTAATCCCCGTTGCTCTATTTGACGCCCTACCCAACCGCCAGCCTGTTCACGCTAAAGCCCGGACAATTGATCTGGTTGTTATCCGGTATGAAGAATCCGTCTCGGTGCTGTATGGCCGCTGCCTGCACCGGGGTGCCCTGCTGGCCGATGGCCACATCGACGGGCAAAATCTGATTTGCGGGCTGCATGGCTGGGATTACCGCTTCGATACGGGCGTGAGCGAATACAACAACAGCGAGGTGCTGCCCAAATTCACCGCTCATATTATCGACAATCAGGTGAGCGTCGAGGAGGCCGAACTGATTGCTTTCGAACGGGAACACCCGCAGCCGTTTAGCCCAACGGAGTACCTGGGTGCTTATGCCGACACCCATCCCGAAGCCACCGAACCCTATACCGGCTACATCAAACAACTGGCTCAGAATGGGTTAGCGAAAGTGGGGCATCACGGGGCCGTGGACGCGATGGGCGTTGACCGGAACACGCTGCCCCGCTGGGACGATATTCAGTTGCTGCCCGCGCAGTTGGCTACCAAACCGCTTTTTGATGAGGAGCCCGTCGATACAAGCGTCGTGATTGGCCCCCGTGCCAAAAAACCATTGCGGCTGGCCATTCCGTTGTTTGTGTCCGATATGTCGTTCGGTGCGCTGTCGCGGGAAGCCAAAATTGCCCTGGCAAAAGGGGCCGAATTGTCGGGAACGGGTATTTGTTCAGGTGAAGGTGGTATGCTGCCCGCCGAACAGGAATCCAATAGCCGGTATTTTCTGGAGCTGGCCTCGGCCCAGTTTGGCTTTAGCTGGGAAAAAGTGATACGTGTACAGGCGTTCCATTTCAAAGGCGGACAAGGAGCAAAAACCGGTACCGGTGGGCATTTGCCCGGCGAAAAAGTTTCCGCCGAGATTGCGGCAGTGCGAGGCCTGCAACCCGGCGAAGCAGCCATCAGCCCCGCTACGTTCAAAAACCTGCGCACAACGGGCGATTTCCGGGTCTTTTCCAATCAGGTGCGCGACAATACGGGTGGGATTCCGGTGGGCTTTAAGATTGCGGCCAGCCACATCGAAGCCGATATTGATTTTGCCCTCGAAGCCTCTGCCGATTATATTATTCTGGATGGTCGCGGTGGGGCCACGGGTGCTGCTCCGCTCATTTTGCGCGACCATATCAACGTACCCACCATTCCGGCCCTGGCGCGGGCGCGTCGGCACCTCGATCAGTTGGGCGTTTCGGATGTGTCGCTGATTATCACGGGTGGGTTGCGCGTTCCCGCCGATTTTGCCAAGGCGATGGCAATGGGTGCCGATGCCATTGCGGTGTCCAACTCGGCCTTGCAGGCCATTGGTTGCCTGGGTATGAGGGCCTGTCATACCAACAACTGCCCGGTGGGAATTGCTACCCAAAAAGAAAACCTGCGCGCCCGACTCATGATCGACAAATCGGCCAGTCAACTACATAACTTTTTTCAGGCTTCCACCGAACTGATGACCATACTGGCGCGGGCCTGCGGACACAACAAATTGAGCGATTTCAACGCCCACGACCTGACCACGTTCAACCACGATATGCACCGACTGACGGGCATTGCCTACGCGGGCATTATGCATTGACGTAATCAAATTTTAATCAACAACCTTTCATGAAATCTCTAATCGACAACCTCAACGAAGCCGACCGCATCCTGCATAGTCTGGCTCAGTTCCTGGCCCTAATAGGCACCAACCTGCTACCGGCCCACTCCGACGACAGCCAGGCCAACCTTGTCTGGAATGCCGAAAGTCAGCAAATGGAAGGTCGACCATTCAACTACAACGGCCAGCAAATCCGGTTGGTTGTTAATTTACCTGAAGGCAGTCTTTACTTTTTAACGGCCGATAATCAATTGTTAGCCACGTTCATCATCGGCGGAAAAACACCGGCAGAAACACTGTCCTGGTGGCAGGACGTACTGCATGGCTGGGGATTGTCAACCGATAAGCCACTGAGTTACCAGCTAGACCAGGCCCCCATTGACTCGCAAACGTCGTATCGCTGGCCTGCTGATCTGGTTCCTTGGATTGAGTGGCGCACCCTGGCCAATGAGACGCTCCAAACGTTAAATGAAAAAACGAGTCAGTTTAGTGAGGTACGCATCTGGCCGCATCATTTCGATACCGGCGTGTACTATTCTTTTCCCGATGACGCAGGAAAAGAACAGGCTGCGATCTGGGCGGGCTATGCCATTGCCGATGCGCTAAGCCCAGAGCCCTATTTTTACCTCGCTGGGTACGACACTCGTAAATCCATCGATTTCGACACCGCTACCAAACTTAGCGTAGGCAACTGGCTGGTCACACCCGATTGGAAAGGTGCGTTTTTATCTGTGACCGAAGCCGCCAATTTAGAGCGGATTAACCATTTTTTCGAGGAAAGCCACGGCTGGCTTTTAATGAAAATCAAAGGGTAGCGACTTCCCTGATTTAGAATGGCGGAAAACGCCCCCCAATTTTTTGCTTTAATTTAACTAGTTGACCTATGCTGCCACTAGCGACATGACCTGCCAGACCGAGAGATAAGTCACTCGACTTAAACTCATCAAGCAACAAGTATGCCTATTAGACACATTAGACACATTACAATAACGAGTGCATTATGAGTGCTGAACTAAATAAATTGCGTAATAATGAGTTTTTAGAGGGGAGTTCAAATATAACATTCAGGTAATGTAGGGTACTATAGCTTTGTGCCAAACAAAGTTAATCGTATGAGAATACCATCTCTACCTATTTCAACTGCCATTTGTTGCACGCTTATAAGTAGCCTTATTGTAACTGCCTGCAACGACCACAGCATCCCGGCTATCCTCCCTTCTTTTGTAGAAGCATCCAATCCCGTGGTGCTGGCAACCTCGCCGAATGGTACCGTACTTTATAATGGTGGATTTGGATCGGCCATTGCTCAGGACCCTAACAACCCAGCCGTATTCTATTTACTGACCGATAGAGGGCCAAACGCAGCTGGTTCAGCCGCCAACGCTATCATTTTTGGCAAAGCGGATTTTACCCCGCAAATCGGAAAATTCCGTGTAGTCGGCAATCAACTGGTTTTAGAAAAAACCATTTTGCTCAAAAACGCAAGTGGACAGGTGTTGACGGGATTACCAAACCCAATTGGTCAGGGGAATACCGGCGAAATTGCCCTAGATCTGAATGGGCAGACAATTGCACCCAGCGCGGATGGTATTGACTCAGAGGGGCTTGTTCTCGTATCGGATGGGTCGTTTTGGATAAGTGATGAGTATGGTCCTCATATTGCCCATTTCGATGCCACGGGCAAAACGCTTGAGCGAATTAATCCATTCGGTTCGGGTACGGGCGGCCGTACGTTACCAAAAGTGCTGGCCCGGCGTCGACCTAACCGGGGTATGGAAGGCCTTACAATCACACCCGATGGAAAAACACTGGTTGGCCTGATGCAGTCGCCCATGTACAATCCATCATCGGGAGCGGTAACGGGTTCAACAGTACTCCGCATTGTCACCTTCGAAATAGCGACTGGCCTTACAAAGCAATATGTGTATTTGATGGAAAATGCCAGTCTGACAGGTTGTAGCGACATTGCCGCTATTACAAATACAACCTTTCTGGCGTTGGAGCGCGATGGCAGCTATGGCGGAAATCCTGTTACACCCGCCACCTTCAAGCGGATCTACAAATTCGATCTGGCAGGAGCAACCGACATTTCAGATCCCACGAATGGCGACGGTGGTAAGCTCTACAATGGCTTAACTGTCGAACAACTTAAAGACAAAGCTGGCTTACAAAATGCGGGGATTGTACCCGTTACGAAAACACTGGCCTTCGATCTGTTAACAGAGATTTCACCGATTTATCCGCATGATAAAGCAGAGGGTATTTCTATACTGAATGCGACCCAACTGGCCATTTCTAATGACGATGACTTCGGTGTAGTTGACAATGGTCAGAATGGATTCACGACTAAAATTCTTCCCGCTACGGGTAAGGTCGACTTAAATCGCATCTATTTCGTAACCCTAAAGGCACCACTGAAGTAGCAATCTGGCTGTAGCCGTACTTGCTTACTTGTGCAAACCCTGGCCCTGGATGGCCACTTCCCAAAAGGAGTGGCCTTTTTTTATGTGATTGCCTCTGAAGGTACAGCCCTTTAGTAACAAAAACTTCACATGAAGTATGCCCGTTTGCGCTCTATCTTTATTAATTCGATTAGCCTCCAGAGAATGTGTCTTGTTCATGCCTATAAGTCAAACCAAGCTCTCGCTCTTTATTTGCGACTGATACTAATAGGCCTGATTGCCTGGACTATTTTTAGATTTCCGGTATCGGCTCAGACTCTAACCGAAACCGGGCAGTTATCACGACAGTATCCCGACTCAGCTTTTCGGCTGACTAAGGTCATGCTTGATAAAGCTATCAGCCAAAACGATAAGCTGACCGAGGGCGATTGCCTACAGCAAATAGGGCTTCTTTTCTACCATCAGGGTAGCTATGCACAGGCAATAAGTTATTTACTACAGGCACAAAAAATTTTCCTCAACACCAGTGATGGAAATCGCCTGGCTAACAACCGCAATGAACTAGGGACCGTTTATTATTACAATGAGCAGGCCAATGGGGCACTTACTCAATTTAACGAAGCCCTAGCGTTCTATACCAAAAGCCGTAATGCCCAGGGTCTGGCCCAGACGTATGCGAACATTGGGCATATCTACGAAAAACGACACGACCCCAAACAGGCTTACCATTACCAGAAACTTGCCCTTGTAAACAGCCTGATGTCCGATGACGTGCCTAGTCTGGCAAAAATTTACGAGAACCTGGGCAGTATTTTTGAAGATGGAGCTCAGTTCGACTCGGCACACTTTTATTACCAGAAAGCGCTAACCCTTTCCCAGCAGACTCACGATGAAATTGGGCAAATTGAAATCGTTAATAATCTGGGTGACGTTTTTCGGAAAACGGGCCGCTATCAGCTGGGGCTCAACCACTCCCGAGAAGCCATGCGAAGAGCCAATCGACTGGGTGAAAAATATCAACTGAGTGCGGCCCTCCGCGATATTGCCAAGACGTATCGACTACTGAACCAGCCCGATAGCGCCTATGATTACCTGGAGCGAAGTCGCGATCTGGTCGATGCGATTTATGCAACTGAAAACACCAGGCAAATTGCCTTATTACAAACGCTATATGAGGTAGAGCGAAAAGACAAGGAAATAGTCCAGTTGAATGCCCAAAAACGGATTGATTTCATTGTGATTATGGCGGCCAGTCTCGTACTAGTATTAATTGGTGTTCTGGGGGCAGTCATCTTTAGTCGACAGCGGCTAAAGATCAGGAATGAACAAGCGCTGAATCAGCAGAACCAGCAGATCTTTCAAACCCAGAATGCGCTGATGCAGGTTGAATTGAAAAACCAGCAATTGGAAGAAGAGAATCTGAAAGGACAACTTGAACTGAAACATAAAGAACTTACCACGCACACCCTGCAAATCATTCAGAAAAATCAGGTGCTTGAAGAGGTGAAAGATGACCTGAACGCTATTTTGAAAGACGATAAACGCGATCAGAAAAAACAAGTCCGGCAATTGGTTGAAAAAATTAGCCTGAACTTCAGCCAGGATAAACACTGGGATGATTTCAGAACTATTTTCGACCAGGTACACCCCAATTTCTTTACGCAATTGACGCACCAATTTTCTGAATTAACGCCCACAGATCTGCGTCTGATTGCCTTACTCAAAATGAATATCAGTTCTGCCGATATGGCTACCTTGCTCGGTATTTCGTCGGATAGTCTGCGAGTTTCCCGCTACCGGCTTCGTAAAAAAATGGGACTTTCAGAAGGCGAATCGCTTTCGGCCTACTTTCAACGCTTCCCATTTCAACCGATTGTATCCCCGGAAATATAAACGATTTGAGCAGTTTTGCGGGGCTTCACAGTTGGGAAACAGTTTGATAATAATTACATAATGGTTATTAGCAGTTGACATATATCGCTGCATATCAATTATTTATAATTAGTACAGCTCAATTGTTGCCTATCTGCCTACGGCTCAGATTACCTTGTTGCCTTTTTGTTAACGGGTCAAATTTGCCGGGCTACTACACACTCCCCCACCTTTGCGACATCAACGACAACAGCCTTTGGTAGGCCAATGAGTAGTTGATATTCGCAAACTGTATGGACCGACTATTACTGACTGTCATTTGTCTGCTTCTTGTTCCCATGTTATGGGCTGGCACCATCCGGGGGCGGGCCATTGATGGCGCAACAGGTCAGCCTATCACTGGTGCTACCCTTCTTTTAGAGAATACGAAACAGTATGCTGTATCGGGATTAGATGGCTCTTACCTGATCAAAAATGTACCGGCGGGCACGCATAAAATCCGGGTCAGTTACGTGTCGTACCGCACCCTGACCCGCGACGTTGAGGTGACAAGCACGGAACAGATAATTACGCTGGATTTACCCCTGGAAACAGAAAATGACCGCCAGCTTACCGAGATCACCATAAAAGCCAAACGTGACGGTAGCAGCGACCGCACCGCCCGCGACATCGAACGGAATGCACTCCAGATAACCAACATCGTATCCGGCCGGACCATCGAACTCTCCCCCGATTTAACCGTTGCCAACGTCATTCAACGGGTATCAGGCATCTCTATTGAGCGAAACAGTAACGGCGATGGGCAGTACGCCATTCTGCGTGGAATGGACAAACGCTATAACTATACGTTAGTCAATGGCGTGAAAATCCCTAGTCCCGATAATCGCTATCGCTACGTTCCGCTCGACATTTTCCCCGCAGAACTCCTCGACCGATTGGAGGTATATAAAGCTCTTACACCAAGTATGGAAGGTGATGCCGTTGGAGGAGCTATTAATATGGTCATGAAAGACGCCCCCGACCGGATGACGGTCTTGGCGAATATCTCAACGGGTGTCAGCGAACTGTTTTTCAACCGCCCGTTTGTTAGTTTTGATGCGAAACAAATCAATTCGCAGTCCCCTTATGAGCAATTTGGCAATCGGTACAGCGCTAAATTCACTGATTTCACCAAAGCCTCAACAACCTATACCAACCAAACTCCGCCCCCAAACGTATTTGGCAGTTTCGCGATAGGTAACCGATTCTTCGACCGGCGGTTGGGTATTATACTGGCGGGCAGTTTGCAAAATACCTTCCGGGGTAGCAATAGCCTGTTTTTCAATGGCGATGTGGTCGATACGCTGCGCGGCATAACCCTGACCAAACAGAGCGAACGACAGTATTCAGAGCATCAAACGCGCTACGGTCTTCATGCCAAAATGGATTTCCGCCTAAACCGCGACGGTGAACCGGAAAACAAAATTCAGTGGTTCAATGCCTTTATTAGCCTAGAGAACCAACAGATTCGGGAAACTAAATCGACCGAGCTAGGCATTGGTGGATTCGACCCTGTACTGGGCAATGCAACGCTAGGGTATGAAACCCGATCGCGGCTGACGAAGCAGAAAATCTATACCAGCACCCTTCAGGGAAACCACCAGCTCACGCCCATTTTCGGAATTAACTGGTCGGCGGTGTATTCGTTGGCTACGAATGAAGTGCCCGATCAGACCAATGTGCCCTTGCTGGGTATCCGAAAAAACTTTGTGGAGCAGCGCACAACCGTCAATGATGGCCAACGCCGGTGGGAACACAATTCGGATACCGATCTGGCTGGTTACCTGAATCTGACACTCAAAACGAATCTGGCGGGTATAGCGGTTGAATGGATGGCGGGAGGTCTTTACCGGGATAAACAGCGGACTAATTTTTATAACAACTACACCTTACTGCCAAGTAATCCATTTGCCCGGTACGGAGTCGATTTTACCGACTACAACCAGATTGCTTGGACCATCCAAAATCCTCTTGGTTCGGTCGCTTCGGCACTGAATTACGATGCAACCGAAAAAATGGCGTCGGGCTATCTCCAATTCCGCACCACAAACCAACCACTCGAAATTACCGGGGGTGTTCGAATAGAGCATACCGACCAAGGCTACGCCATGAAGTTCCCGATTGGAGAAGATAACCCAACGGGTAGCCAGATTTATACCGATGTACTGCCAAGTATGCATTTCCGCTACCGGCCAGACGAGCGCACCAACTGGCGGCTGTCGTACTTCCGCTCGCTGAACCGGCCCGGTTTTTTCGAGATCGTACCGTATCGCATTATCAATGAAGAATACCAGGAGCGCGGCAACCCGAATCTGAAACGGGCCATTGCCGACAATATAGACCTGCGCTACGAGTTTTTCCCTCATCCATTGGAGCAGTTTATGGTCGGCTTGTTCTACAAACACATACAGGACCCCATTGAATATACGCTTCAGAAAGACGCCATTCGGGGGCAGGATTTGTACTACGGGCCGGGCAATTTCGGTAATGCAACAAACCTGGGGCTGGAGGTTGATGCTATTAAATATTTCCGGCAGTGGGGTGTAAAAGCAAACTACACCTATACCAACTCCAGCATCACTACGCCTAAATCGAAGCGCATCCGCAATGCCCAGGGTGACCTTCAAACCATCACGGTTAACCAGTCACGGGCACTTTACGGGCAGTCGGCCCACGTAGCCAATCTGTCATTGCTCTACAAAGATGCCGCACATGGCTGGGATGGTCAGCTGGCAGCCAGTTACACGGGTGGGCGGATCAATACCGTTTCGCAATTCGTCGATAATGACCTCTACCAAAAAGGTTTCATCCAGATGGACGCATCAGCGGAGAAGCAGATTGGGCAGGGAAGGGCAGGCCGAGGCTTCCTCGTGTTTGCCAAAGCCAATAACCTGCTCAACACCCCTACCGAGATTTTTATCAACAATACCAGTAGTAAAAATTCCGAGGTACCGAATCAGGACATCTCCGATAAGACTCTGATCCGGCGCGATTTCTACCAGCGCTCCTATTTGCTTGGGGTACGATATAAACTTTAAAAAAAATCATTACTAACCAATTGATTACTATGAAACAAGTTCTTATTCTAGCCGCTTTATCCGCTGCTGTACTCGTGGGTTGTTCCAAGAGCAGTGACGATACCAACACGGTTACCCCTACGCCAACCCCCGTTGTGAAAGAAGCCGTGTCGGGTGATGTCTCCGGCACCTGGGCGAAAGGAAATACCTACAAAATTACGGGGCATTTGCAGGTTCCTGCCAGCCAATCTTTAGTGATCGAAGAAGGGGTGAATGTCATTTTCAGCGATTCGACCGTGAAGCCGGACTTGATCGTGAAAGGCAATTTGTACATCATGGGGACCTCGGCGAACCCGGTAAAACTTACGGTACCCGATGCCTGGAAAACAGCCGCCAATCAATGGGGGAACCTATGGGGTGGCATTATTGCAGCTCCATCCTGTGCTGAACTACTAATTGACAATGCTATTATTGAATATGGTGGAGCCGTAACAACTGAGAGTTCACCTTCGGTAAAGGCTGGTTTATACAAAGCGGCAGCGGGTAACCACGTACCAGCCGTCAATTACTCGAACATAAATGGCAAATTGGTCATTGTCAACAGCCGGTTGAACAACCAGAATGAAGATGGTTTTTATATTGAGGGGGGCAAGGTCATCGTTGCCAACAACAAGATTTATACGCAGGGTGTATCGGGTGGCGATGCCATAAACATCAAATCGGGTGTTCAGGCCGATGTAGCCTTTAACCTGGTGTATAGCCCCAACACGAACGCGCTGAAACTCTCGAACACCGGCGACCGTACACCACAAGCTTATGTGATTGCCTATAACAACACAATTCTGAACGCAGGCTGGCGTCGACCAACCATTAAAGGGGGTTCGATTTGGGTAGAAGTAGGGGTTCGGGCTGAGGTGTACAATAACCTGCTTGCCAACGACCGATTTGGGGTTAAGCGTGATCCTAAAAACCCGGAAGACGCCCGTACCAAAGTAAGCAACAATCTGTATTACGGAGCTACCCAGGATGGTGTTACGGGTTTCCAGCCTACGGCCGAAATTCTGACAGGTACCAACGATTTGATCAGCAAAACCGTTGGGGACAACGATCCAAAGTTTGTAAACTATCCATTAACAACCGATTCTAAGAATGCGACCTTCAATTCAGCCTGGGATTTCCGTCTGCAAGCAGGTTCGCCTGCCATTGGCAAAGGCATAACGAGTTTCACGCGTCTGTATGCCGACGGAATCTCGTTTGCAAACGGCACACTGTACAAATCGCCTGCCCCGTCAACGACCATTGGTGCATTCGGAAGTAATTAAGTAAAAAGAGTGTGTAACACAGACTGGACCACCGGTTCTGATGCAGGGAGAAAACAGAGAGTCACAGCGCCCTTTGTTTTCTCCCTGCAAAACCATTAGTTAAATGAATATTCACCTGCCGTTTCTGCTGATTCTTTTACTAACGGCTTGTCATAAGCCTGCCGCTCAGACAACAATGCCCACAACCAATCAAACGACGGTTATTCAACCCGTCTATATTACTGATACGGTTCGGCATGATACCGACGACCCGGCTATCTGGATTAATCCAACTGACCCTGAAAAAAGCCTCGTTATTGGAACCGATAAAGACCAGGATGGGGGCCTGTACGTGTTTGATCTCCAGGGCAAGATTGTTAAGGAAATCCACGGCCTCAAACGCCCCAATAACGTTGACATTGCCTACGGCCTGATGCTCGGCGGCAAACCCACCGACATTGCCGTTACAACCGAACGATTCACACACAAGCTCCGGATTTTCTCACTTCCAGGTATGCAACCCGTTGACAATGGAAACCTTGAAATGTTCGTTGGCGACACGTCAGAAAGCTTTCGGGATCTGATGGGCATTGCGCTCTACAAAACTGCTTCTGGTGTTGTCTATGCGATGGTTGGCCGGAAATCGGGTCCTACTAACGGGTCTTATATTGGTCAATACCGGCTCGACGATAATGGCCAAGGCCAGGTGAGGGCTACGTTGGTACGAAAATTTGGGCTGTATAGTGGTAAAAAAGAAATTGAGTCAATTGCCGTCGACAACGAACTCGGCTACGTCTATTACTCCGACGAAGGGGTTGGCGTTCGCAAATACTACGCCGATCCTGAAAAAGGTAATCAGGAGTTAGCCCTGTTCGCAAAAACAGGATTCGCAGAAGACCATGAAGGGATTTCTATTTACAAAACCGGCCCCAAAACCGGCTATCTACTTGTCTCAGACCAGGGAGCCAACCAGTTTCACATCTTCCGGCGCGAAGGCGAAGCGGGTAATCCCAATGACTATAAATTACTGAAAGTAGTTAAAGTAGCCGCTCAGGTCAGCGATGGCTCCGAAGTAACAAACGTACCATTGGGTAAGCAATTTCCACACGGACTGTTTGTTACGATGTCTGAAGGGAGAACGTTTCACTATTATCGCTGGGAAGACATTTCGGGAAATGACCTGAAATGAACACTGTTAAGCAGGTCGATTTAAACTAACCCAATTCCTTTTCGGCTCAAGACCTAATATCCTGTAAATTAACCCGCTGTATCATTGCTTTACGTTCATCTGCTTTTGCTTTTTCCAGAAATTTTCTGGCTTGAGTGAGCCCT
Organism: Flavobacterium sp. SUN052; assembly: GCF_028867935.1. Lineage (GTDB taxonomy): Bacteria > Bacteroidota > Bacteroidia > Flavobacteriales > Flavobacteriaceae > Flavobacterium. Next base: position 109,115 of record NZ_JAPQNS010000013.1, on the reverse strand, counting down.
GATAGTATGGTATCCCGTAATGTAGATACTTCTTGCTGGTCGGGTAGCTGGTTTACTCGTTCCAGCTGAGTTTCCATTTTCAGGATTACTTTTTCGTGCATCCTGATTAGTTTCTGAAGTCTTTTCTGAATCTTCTTTAAGACTTGTTGTTCCGAGAACTGGAGTGATTTCATGGGTGGCTATCCATTATGCAGGTGGCTTTTGCGTTATTGCTTAGTTGCCTGTTTACGAGCTTTATAATTCTTGAAACGATTTTTATACTCGTTTACCTGTTCAGGGGTATATCGCTTTTGATACTCCACGGGCAGTTCGAGTCGCTCGGGTGCTAATACGGGTGCCTGATCAGTAAGGGTGTTTTGTCCCTTACTGGTTTTGACGAGTTCGAATGAATCGTACTTCTCACCCGTTACAGAATAGGACTGATAGGTCAGCTTGTCGCCATTAATTGTTATGGTTTGGTACAGCTGGGTATTGGAGGCTGCCCGATCCATCCAGTCCTGAAGACCAATGTCATACATCTTCGGGCCACTCACCGACACCACGTAGATGGGCCCATCCGGATGTTTACGGCTTTTCCCTAAAGGCATGTTCAAACCCCGGCCGTACCTATGGTCGTGACCCTGTAACACCAGATCGACATGGTATTTCCTGTAAATGGGTTCCATCCGCTCCCGCCATCCGTTGTTATCCCGACCTTTAGCCGTTGAATAAATGGGATGGTGGTGCGTAATCACGGTCCAGCGATTGGGATTCTTGCTCAGGGTCTGTATCAACCAATTAGCCTGACTCATCATAGCCGATGTATCGACCAGGGCGAGTTGAGAATTCAGAAAAATAAACCGAGTGCCCTGATAGTCGAACGAGTATGCCGTTTCCTCAAAGCCTTTTGGGCCGTTTTCGGGTAAAACAAACGAAGGCCGCCAGTGTCTTGACACGCTGGCATTGCCTTGCACATCTTTAACGTATTCGTGATTGCCCGGTACGGCCAGTGTTGGCACCACGCCATTGATCCAACTACCGGCTTCGAACCACTCGGCCCACTGCCAGTCGCTATTGGAACTGTTGATTAGGTCACCGGCGTGGATCATGAGGCTGGCCGTAGGTAGCTTGGAATAGGCTCCGCGAATGGCACGTGACCATAACGAGCGGATGTCATTCTGGGCATCACCAAAATAGAGAAAGGAGAAAGGAGCCGGATGATCCTGTGCGGTAGTAAACTGAAACCACTCCGTCCAGTGCGTACCATCGCCCACCCGGTAGTTGTATTTAGTAGCCGGTTTGAGGCCAGTGAAGTGTACGGAATGATAAAGAACCGTTTTCCCGTCCATTCCGACTTGTTCGGTGGTAGCGGGGATGAGTGTTGCCTTACCCGCTAAATCAGGGGATGGATCAGCTTCGGTAAAAGCACCAACGGCACTGGTGACCGTTGAATCAGTTCGCCAGTTAACCGATTGGGACGTTGCAGGATTGGCCTGCCAGCCCAGCATTACACGATCTGGATAAACGGATGCTGGATAGTCTTTATGTAGCTGGGCCTGAACCGAACCTTGCGCCAGGACGAGGCAAAAAAACAGGAGAATAGTTTTCATGAGAAGCGATTGATAGCGTTGGTTGATTAATTGCCGGTGGAATGATATTTCTGTAAAATAGCCGTGATTCTATGATGGATTTCTGTGTTTTCATATACACCCCGAAAATCCAGCGAATGCGGCCCATAAGCAAAAACCGGTACCATAATGCCCGAATGGTCATTGGTACTAAAGTTGCCATCGACATACCCTCGCTTCAGATCGCCATCCAGCAGGCTTAATCCTCCCGTTTCGTGATCGGCCGTGATGATAACCAGCGTTTCGCCGTTTGAGTCGGCGAAGCGAATGGCATCGCCAATGGTTCTATCGAAGTCCAGCATTTCTTCAACCACGTACCGCATATCATTGGCATGGCCCCCGTAGTCAATCTGGGCACCCTCGGCCATAATGAAGAAGCCCGCTTTGGTAAGGTTAAGGTCGTGCAGCGTCTTTTGAAGACTTCGCTGTAAAAAGTCTTTCCGGCCTTTTTTTCACCGCCACCACCGACTGATCATCGAGTAGCACAAACGGGCGTTTGAGGCTTTCCAGTTGATCGAATTCCGTGCCGATCTCATACCCTTGTTGACGGAGCGTGTCCATTACGTTTTGTTCCTTAAAAAACCGATAACCGCCCCCAATCAGAACCTCAACCGGATTTCGCAGGAAATCAGACGCAATTTCCCGCTCGAACATTCGGTCGGGCTGATGGGCATAAAAAGCCGCTGGGGTCGCGTCCGTAATTGAACCCGCCGAAATAAGCCCGCTCACCATGTTCCATTTCTTGATCAGGGTCGGGATAGCAGGGAGTGGATTACCCAACGTGTCAACTCCAATCGCACGGTTATTGGTTTTCTGTCCCGTCGCCATAGCCGTTGCGCCAGCCGCCGAGTCGGTGATGTAGGTATCAGCCGCACTTGTTTTCGAAAAACCGATGTTCAACAGCTTGGCCAGATTCAAACCTCCCCGGTTGGCCGTCAGTCCGGCGTAAATCTGAGCCAGACCCATGCCGTCACCGATTAGTAGAATCACATTTCTGACCCGGCTGCGGCTATCATTATTGCGGTAGGTTGGCTGGTAAAGAGTGTGAGGGGTTGGGTGCTGGTACTCGGCCGTTTGGCGTTGACGCAGAAACTGCCCGAGGGACGCAATCTGATCGGTGTTGATGTAATCGACCCCCATATTCATGAGTGTTTTCCAGGTATTGATATTATCGGGAGTTGCCCAGAATCGGATTTTTTTGCCTTGTCGGTGTACCTGCTCAATGACCGCCTGAATTCTCACCCGTTCTTTTTTGACGATTAATCCTTTGCCATTCCAACGGGTATAGGACGGAAATGCCTGACTGATGAGGCCAACATGCGCCAGTTGTTCGGGTGTGTAAGCAACCTCAGGCCGACCATCGAACTGGAGCCAGTCGGGATATTGACTGAATTGGTCAGTGGGTGGTACATTACCACTCACGACAACCTTTACCGGCCCCTTGGAACCAAAAACCTCTGGATAAGCGCTTAACGCCCGTATCAGAATGGGCAACGACACGCGGGCTGGGGTTTTTAAGTCGATCAACCATTGCAGACCATAGCTGGCGTTGGCGTATACCCTACCCTTGTTCGAGCGTACTTTTTCGACAAGGGGTTTGATATACAAAGCCTCTAGTGTCCGGGCGGGTATAATGTTGGCCGAATCATGGGCTACGTAAAGCTGACCGTTACGGGCATAAATGTCCGCTTCGATGGAGCCAAAAATCTGGCCATAGGCTTGCCAAAACGGAATTGTCTGCTCGTAGTCATTGTGTGAGTGTGCCTGAGCGGGCGAATAGGATATACGCGGCTGGGCCGCGGCCGGAGAAACCACGGCGGCCCAGACAGGTAAAACCCAGAAAAGTTGTTTGTTCATGGGGGATTCGGAAAATGGTTGGCTGGCATTGGCTGCTATCCAGGTAAAAATCCAGAATGCTGTGGCCGTTATCAGTCCATTTGCCGTTCCAAAACTAGTCAGGGACTTGTTGTCCAGGTGGCGGGTTGCTCATTCATAATAAATTGATAATGCGGGGCCACCCCCAGTTGTCGCTGACCAGATTAGGGACTTGTCCGTGTTAGGTTGTCCCCCTGTAGACGACAGCCTGATCCACCCCAACGCTCCTAACCATGGTGTCCGGCATAATGATACCGGTACATTACTTGCGGTTGAGCGATTAGGGTCATTATGTCAATCCAAGTCCTCTTCCAGCACTTCTTCTAATTGAATCTGTGGTTTTTTTCTGGGAGCCATCGTCTTATCGAACAAGGCCGCTTTGCAAAAATAGAGCGGAGCAAACCAGCTTAATTCCAGAGGAATCATCAGCAATTTATTGGCGATCAGACCACTCAGCAAAGCAACGAAGATCCATGCCAATAAATACCGGTTGCTAAGCCAGTATTGTCCCATAATGAGCCCGATACTGGTGATATGAAGACCCGACAAGAGCAGTATCCCGCCCATAAACACCTTTCCAAACAGCAGCGGTTGCCAGGCGTAGGCAATACCCGACAGGATCAGCCACTCAGATCGAATTGCCCGCCAGAAATCCCGATTATTAGGGAGTAAATGAGCCACAATGCCGCCCGCCCCAGATCCATGACCAACACAACGGCTACCACTTGTTGCCAGCCCGACCAGGTTGCAGCATTCTGATTTCCAAACAGCACCAAAAGACCCACCAAAAACGCACTGCCATGGATCAGCAGCATATCGCGAAAGCAGGTGGTTTCGCCATAAATAAAGCGAAACAAGGCAGGAGTTGAAATCTCACGTGTAAACATATCGCTAAATCTAGAGCCGCGAAGTTAACAATTTGGCGATACATCCGTCACACTCAGGTCACGGGTGAAGGCGACTTTTGCGAATGAATTTGACGGCTGGCTTTTGCTCGTTAGTTAGCGATTGAAAAGGCAAAATTCTGGCTCAGCGTATGAAAATAGCTTTTGTATTCGGCCTGTGTGGCCTGAGTGTATTTTTTCGTTCAAGCGACCCTATCTCGCTGTCGTTGACCCGCTCCGTAACAGTCGATTCGCTGGGAGCTTGCCAGGGTATCAGTATGGTAAACGGTAAAGCCTACCTGTATGGCGACCGGGAAGTGGGCATGATTCGCCAGTATGACCTCCGCGACAGCTCGCTAACGTACACTGGTCAGGAAATCAAATTGACGCAGAACGGGCAGGATGTCATTAATCACCCGACGGGTATTGCGCACATCGGCACCGGACCCACGTTTATTGGCAACAGCATTCGACTAAATACCGAAGGAACAGCCTGGCGGGCAGTCATCTATGCCGTAGACTGGAACAAGCTGCTCCGCACCCGAACGCTGGACAATACCTTGCTTAATACAATCGAAGATGACGCCTGTATTCAGGGTACCCGCCCCGAATATGTCCAGTATCAGGGTAAATGGTACGTGGCCACTGCCGACTACGGCCACAAAACCAATCAGGTCCGACTCTACGATCCAGAGAAGCTCAGAACGGCAAAAAAAACCAGCGAGCCGGGTGTTGTCGTCCATCAATTCTCGTGCTCACCCTGGGTGCAGAATCTGCACTGGATTCCGCAAAAGAACGTACTTGTACTGATTCAGAACCAGCTAGAAGGCCGTCGGTGGCGGTTTACGTTTCTGGATCTGAACAAATCGCTCAAGTCGGGTACTGAACACGTCCTTCGCGTGGTCGATACCGACAAACCCGACGAACTCGAAGGTTTCGCGCTCACGGGCGACCTCCGCCACGGCATTGCCGTAACGTCCTCCCGGACAAACAATGTGCATTTCATGAATGTGACCTGGTAACGTCTATTTTCCAACCTATCCGTATGCAGTATTTCTCCTTATCCAGGCTCGGTCTGTACCGATGCCTGACCGTTCTGGCGTTGACCGTAAGCAGCCTACCGTCGCAAATGGTACTGGCAAACGTACCCCGCCCTATCGTCGCACCTGCGCTTGTCCGCATCACGGGCATTGTCACCGACGAAACAAACAGTCCTCTTCCGGGCGTAAGTATTATCGAGAAAAAGACCCAAAAAGGCACCGTTACTGATGCAAACGGGGCTTTCTCGCTCGATGTACAGGCGGGGGCAACGGTTGTCTTTTCGTTTGTTGGTTTTGTGGCGCAGGAGGTGGTTATCGGCCCGCAAACGAACCTGTCTATCCGTCTGAAAGAAGACGTGAATCAACTGGCCGAAGTAGTTGCCGTGGGCTACAGCACGTTGCGCAAGAGCGATGTAACGGGGGCCATTGCCAACGTAAAAGCCCGCGAACTGAACCTGGCAGCACCAACACTGGGGCAGGCACTGGTAGGTAAACTAGCTGGGGTGCAGGTCGCTCAGGTGAGTGGGGCTCCGTATGTGGGTACCAAAATCCGGGTGCGGGGTATCGGCTCTATCAACGCTAGTTCCGATCCACTGTACGTGATCGACGGGTTTCCGGCTGGGAACGATGTGTTTATCAACCCGAATGATATTGAGAGCATTGACATTCTGAAAGATGCAGCCTCTGCGGCCATCTACGGTTCGCGGGCTTCGGGCGGGGTGGTACTCATTACTACTAAACGCGGCAAAGACGGCAAAGGTAAACTTGATTACGAATACCAATACGGCGTGAATCAGCTGGCCAAAAAAGTTAAGCTGCTCAACTCAGACCAGTTCGTGGACCTGCTGATCGACGCCCGTAACAGCACCTATCGCGATTTGATGCAGAACGCCGGAAAACCGTTCACCAACGCTAACTTCTCGGACCCTAATGCCACGCGCATTGCCAACGTGGGCAACGCCGGGTCGGTGAGTATTCCAACCGAGTTTTATGACTTTGCCAACCAGCGGGCCATCGCCCCAAAATACAATACCGACTGGCAGGACGAACTATACCGCAATGCCCCACTCCAACGCCACAACCTCCAGTTTTCGGGCGGAACCGGATCGCCGGACCGAGCCAGCACCCGGTATCTGCTCAGTGCGGGGTATCAGGGCCAGCAGGGTATTATTGAGGCCACTAAGCAGGAGCGTATCAACCTGCGCGCCAACATCGACGCCGACCTCAGCCCAAAGCTGAAAGCAGGAGCCAGTTTCTTCGTTACGTCGACCAACAACCGCGAGGTGCAGGAGGGGCGCTTCAACCAGGGACCGATTCTGGGAGCGTTGATTTTTCCGCCTATTTTCCGGGCTTATGACGACAACGGCAACTTGATCAAGAACGAAGCGGCTGCCCTGCAACCCACCTTCGGCTACCAGACCATCGAAAACCCGGTAGCGCTGGCGCGCGAAACCAACATTACCCGGAAAGGATTGCGCGGTACGTACAACGGTACACTGGCCTACGAAATCATTCCGGGCTTAATCGCGAAGGCAAACCTCGGCTTGCAGACCTACAACGAAAAATACGAGTACTACCTGCCAACGAGCCTGAGCAATGGCAACAATCCACCTTATTCGGCTCAGTCTATTGCAGCCGCCCGCGCTACAGCACAAACAACTGCTCTGCAAAACGTACTGGGCGAATTTACAGCCACGTATAACCGGCAGTTTGGCCAGCACGCACTAAACCTGTTAGCAGGATACACGGCCCAACGTATTACCAGCGACCAGATCAGTGTGTCGGCACAAGGGTTTCAAAACGACCGGATTCAGGAAATCACCGGTCGGGGGGCCGACCCGACCAACTTCTTCCTGAACTCTGGCACCGGTAAGTACGAAGAAACGCTGCTGTCGTATCTGGCGCGGGCCACCTACAGCTACGACGAGCGGTATTTCCTGACGGCTGCTTTCCGTACCGATGGGTCTTCCCGTTTCGGGCCACTGAACCGCTGGGGTAATTTCCCCTCGGTATCGGCGGGTTGGACTGTATCGAATGAGCCATTCTACCGCAATTGGCTCGGCTCAGGATCGTCCCTGAAACTACGGGCAAGCTGGGGTCAAACGGGTAATTACAACATCCCCAACTACGGTTTCCTCCAGACCATTGTGAATCCCGGCGGGGCGGTGTTTGGTTCGGGTACTATCCAGACAGCGGTGGCGGCCGGAGCCGTGAAAGACCAGGCTTTGGGCTGGGAAACAACGTCTCAGTTTAACGCTGGCCTCGACGTTGGTCTGTTTAACAATCGACTTCTGTTTCTGGTCAACGGCTACCTTAGCAACTCGACGGACCTGCTGTTCAACCAGCCGATCTCGGCTGTATCCGGAGCTTCATCTATCCTGACCAACCTCCGCGACTCCCGCATTCGCAACAAGGGTGTCGAGTTTCAGGTCGATGGTCGGGTGGTGTCCACCCAGGATGTGAAAGTGAATCTGAGCGGCAATATTTCTTTCAACCAGAACCGCGTACTGGATCTGGGTGGCTCAAATGCTATTTACTCAGTTGGTGCTGAGAGACAGTACATTACGCACACTACGCAGGAAGGCTACCCGGTTGGCTCGTTCTACGGCTTTAAGGTGATTGGTATGGTTCGCGAAAGCGATATGGCGGCCATTGCCGAAGACAACGCTAATTATAACTCGGCTACCCAAAGCTTCAAAGCCGGTTATGTGCCTAAAGGCCCCGCCCGGTCTACGGCATCGAGCAACCCGTTGCGTCCCGGCGATCTGATTTTCGAGGACGTAGACAAAAACGGAGTCGTAAACGATGCCGACAAGCGGGTGATTGGTACGCCCTACCCGAAGTTCACCTACGGTTTCTCGGCGTCGGCCAGCTACAAAGCCCTTGATGTGAACGCGTCATTCAATGGTTCACAGGGCAATCAGGTGCTCGACGGCCAGGATTATTACGTGTTCAACATGGAAGCTTCGGGCAATCAGTACTCCGTGGTAAACGATCGCTACCGCTCAGAAACCCAGCCCGGTAATGGTATTGTATACCGGGCTTCACGCGGAGGTACCCAGAGCAACAGCACTCGTCTGTCGACTTTTTACCTGCAAAACGCGTCGTATATCCGCTGCACGAATATTACGCTGGGCTATAACCTTCCTGCCTCGCTCCTGAGCCGGATCAAAGTGGGCGGCCTCCGGATTTATGCCAATGTGAACAATGCATTTACGATCACCAAATACAAAGGCTACAACCCTGAAGTCGATTACAACGCGGGTCTGAACTTGACACCCGGTGTCGATTATGGTTTGTACCCACTGGCCCGTGGCTATAACGTTGGTGCCCGAATCACTTTTTAATCAGCTACTCATGAAGTCAACATATATCCGAATTTTATTTCTGGGCACGACGCTTTCGATGGCCTCGTGTAGTGAACAGTTTTTGGTTAAAACGGACCCGAATGCCGTGGCAGCCGCTGATTTTTATCAGACCGAAAACGATGTACTGCTTGGTCTAAACGGGGCTTACCAGGCCCTCCGTAACAACAACGGGCTAGCCGAAGGCAGCGGTCTATTTGCGGAGCAACGCTCGGACAATACCGGAACCAACGACAACCAGTCCAATGCCGGTGAGCCATTCCAGTTCAACGATTTCTCCATACTGCCTAGTAATACGTACCTGAAAAGCCATTGGCTGGCCCTGTATCAGATTGTAACCCGCGCCAACCAGGTGCTGGCTGGTATGGAAACGATTACGTTCGCCAATGCCCAAACCAAAGCGCAGTACCAGGCCGAAGCCAAGTTTATCCGTGCACTGGCTTATTTCCATCTGGTTCGGAAGTGGGGCGATGTCCCCCTGGTGACCAAACCACTGAACTCAAGCGATGAAATACGGGCCAATACCTTCCGGGAGAAAAAAGAAACCGTTTATACTCAGATTGTGGCCGACCTAACCGAAGTCGCCAACAGCTCGCTACCCGATGTTCAGCCAGTAGCCCAGAAAGGGCGTGTGTCAAAAACGGCAGGCAATGCGCTGCTGGGGCAGGTGTATCTGACGATGGCGACAACCCTCGATCAGACTAACCGGACGGCGAATCTGAATCAAGCCAAGACATTCCTAACCAATGCCTATAGCAAACGGACATTCGGTACGTTGAAGGAAATTCCGTATGCCGATGTGTTCGACGTAACGAAGAAATCGACGAATCCCGAAATTATTTTCCAGATCGTTTACCGGCAGGGCGATGTCAACTATGCATCGGGGATTGCCGCCAGTAATCAGGCGCAGGGCGAAACCATTAACTCGCTGCGCCCCAACACAGGCGTTGGTGGCAACGTGACACCCGACCTGGTTAAGGATTATGAAGACGGCGATACCCGCAAGGATTTCTCGATCAAGTTTGCCAATGCGGCCAACGTGAAAGATTACTTCATCACGAAGTTCCGCGATCCCAGCGCGGCTGCGGGCACTACGGGCTGGGGTGGCAACGACTGGATTCTGATTCGCTACGCCGATGTAATGCTGATGCTGGCCGAAGTGAATCTGTACCTCGGCGATGAAACCACTGCCATCGGTTTGCTCGATCAGGTGCGGGAGCGGGCCAAACTTCCCCTTTACAACACAGCCAAAACCAACCCAACCTACAGCGCTAAATACCCAACGCTCAAACTGGCAATTTTGCATGAGCGCCGGGTTGAACTTGCGTTCGAAAATCACCGCTGGTTCGATTTGCTACGGTCGTTTACGCCAACCGAATTGATCGCCTATTTCCAGGCCAAACCCCAGGCTGATTTTGGTGCCGCCAAAGTTTCCAACTTCGGCCCGAAAGATTACTATTATCCGGTTCCATTTGATGAAGTGAAATTAAATCCGGAGAAAATGTACCAGAATCCGGGGTATTGAGTTTCGATATGAGACTAGTAGATTATTCCTGTTAACCCGAGACGACCGCCCAACTTTGGTCGGGCGTCGGTGGTTATGTTAACTTTTTGTTATGTGAGTATTCTTACAGAATACCCAATAAATACAATCAATTAACTTAGGGCTTCAACACTAGACGTTCAACTCCTATGAAATCAAGCCTTTTCGCTGCTGTGGCTTTAGCTTTACTTAACTGGCAATGCTCACCTGACAACTCTTCCGCTCCTGCCAGTTTGTCTCCTTCCTCGACTTTACCCGTTACTACTGTCAATTTTGACCAAGAAAGTCGCCAGTTAATGAAAGAGTTGGCTCCCCAGATTGTCGGCCGGTGGAACTTACGATTAGTCCAGGTAACGTATCGAAACGATCCGCAACAGAATGAGATTAAGCTAACCAAAGATACTACCTTTCAAAACTTGGCCACCTTAACGATCGTGCCAGCCGCTATACCACGCACTACTCCCCTTGATACGCGTCGGGGTGAATACGACGGAACCATCCAGTTCAGCAATAAAACCTACCCTATTCAGTTCGATATGCTGGCTAGTGCTGATTGGATCTTATCCAAAAAAGGACCGCAGACATTTTTCTTGTTTGATTACCGATTTCCGAATGGTACACGGCAGCCCGAGCCTGAAGAGATGTTCCTGGATAAACTTGGGGTAGTGGGCGATAATTTCTCTTTGGAGACCACCATTGGCCAGCCAACCATGATATGGCGGGGTTTGAACAGGGGAGTTGAACGAATGGAGCTTGTGCGCCAGTAGGTGTATACGGAGCCTGGACTTCGCTCTTGTTGGCGATGCGGGTAAGCGGGCCTCTCTACAATGCCTTAAGAAACGCTAGTAGCGCTCGTTTCTCATCTTTGTTTAGATTCAATTTGTCGCTGGGCAGGGTTTGGTTTTCCAGCTTAAAACCCAGGCCCGTTCCACCCCCTTTATCATAAAAATCGATCACTTCATCGAGCGTTTTGTACACGCCATTATGCATATACGGAGCCGTTTGGGCAACGTGTCGTACAGTGGGCGTTTTGAAAGCATGGCGGTGTGGCTCACGCTGAGTCAACACAAATTTCCCGACATCGGCGTCCAGTTGTTTTCCATCGGCGGTGGCGGGTGTTCCAAGCACTTCACTTTCGGTTTCCTGATAAGCGGGGGGCACAGTGCCATTGAAAAGGGGAAAAAAGTGGCAGGTGGCGCATTTGCCTTTGCCCATAAAGAGGTTAAAACCAAGTTTCTCGTCGGCCGTAAGCTGCACCCTTTTCTGTGGCCGATCGCCGTTTCGGATGTATTGATCTACCCGTGAGTCGAGGCTAACTAGCGAGCGAACATAGCTGGCTAAGGCATTTTTGAGCGTTTGTTCCGTGATTCCGGCAGTAAATGCGTTGGCAAAGCGGGCACGGTAATCCGCCCGTTGTTTCAACGCCTGAACAGCCACTGGTAGTGATCCATGCATTTCGGCGGCATTGCTGATGACATCACTGGCCTGATCTTCCAGAAATACCACCCGAGAGTCCATGAACTGCACAGCCTGAAATGCCGAATTGAACAAGGTCGGCGCATTGCGACTGATCCGTTGTGTGGTAATGGGCTTACCACCGGCTTTCCGGGTTGGCTGAATGAGGGCTAAACTAGTAGGCTCACCATCGGTAAAGGCACGGCTGGGCTGATGGCAGGTTGCGCAGGTCCGTTGCCCATTACCCGACAGAATGGGGTCGTAGAATAGTTGTTTGCCGAGGGCGATCCGCTCAGGCGTTGGGCGTTGCTCATCCGTATTAACAAAATAACCCGGATCAAATATGCCTGCTTCGGTCAACGTTCGGGCAGCGGGTGACAACAGTCGGCTTTCGTTAAAAACCGGAATCCCAAGAGCGTTCTGAGCATCGAGCAACAAGCTGCTCAACACATTGGCGTGGTTAGTAATAAATGTCAGCCGGTCGAAACGGTCAAAATCCTGGATGGTCTTGGTAGAATCGGTTTTCAGCGATTTAATAGCCCCGGCAAATGCACGGGTGAGCCTATTCGACAGATTCACATCCGCTTGCGCCAGATCATAATGAGACAACTGCTTTTGTAAACTGGCAAGTGCGCTGGCTACTTCGGGCAGCGAATGAAACGCAACCGGTGAATCGAAACCAGTGATACCCATGGCGATAACCCGAAATATTTCGAGCCGCATGGCATCAAAAACGTGACTGTCCGTCAACTCGTTAGTTTCAGAAATCTTGCGTAGCCGGTTGACGTTGGCCCGCATCACCGCAACGGTTTGAACGGCATTGGATTGCTGGTCGGCCTCGAACGTAGGGAATAGCAGTTCTTCGAGTACCTGGAAACCTTCGGGTGCATTCACCCGCAAATCATCATCTACCTCGGGTAGATTGGGGCCATTCAGGGCACGAGTAGTTTCGGGACTGTAATATCCCGAAATAAACTCAACCTGCTTGTAAGCCAGCCGCGCCCGCTTGAAAGCGACCTGCACAGTTGTTGCCGATTGGCGTATCTTAATAGCCTGCTGCAACTGGCTGACCGCACTGTCTAATTCAGTGATGTTGTCCATGAACTGTTCTTTCACAAGCTGCGCTGGAGCGGGTTTCGGACGCAGCCAGCCGTACAGAAAAATAGCAAAGACCATAACAGAAAAGCTTAGCAGGAACCACTGAAGCCGCTTGTTTGCAGATGAATGAGGGCGAACAGGTGATGAAATCATAACGTGGATGAACGGGATATAAAAAACCTGACCGGCGGTTAATCCAGTCAGGCTTGAAAAAGATTCAGGAATAATTAACGGGGTAATCCTTCGATCAGGATAAGCTGACTTGCCTGATCCTCGGCTTTACGTACTGAACCTCCATCAACACCCTGGTATTTTGCTCCCCGCCAGGTGTGCGCCTGAATACCCAGCATAAATACATTCGGGCGGCCAATCACGTCCGATACATCGATCATACCACTGCTTTCCCATGATCCTAAGGCCGAGGTTCCACCTACGTTGTATTTGGCGGCATCCACGGCAGTACGGCGGTGATCAAGTTCAAAAACGGTCGCTAATTGTTTGGTAGCGATGTTGTACTGATACACGTAAGCATCATGTTTTTCATCGCCATATCCGTTCGGATCTTCCATAATGTAGACGTAGTTAGCTGTAACGCAAACGTTATCAGAGTCCTGGAACGTTTTAGCAATACCACTACGATCATCACCATTCAAAATCACTTCCAGCTTGCCTTTGGTCGGATCGTTGGCATCCAGCACCAGTTTATAAATCCGGCCATATTTCGATCGTGAATAATCAGCATTGACACCCGTGCTCGCTTGACCCGTTACGGCGAAATAAACTTCACGGCCAGCCGCAGCGCTACCTTTGCGGTAATCAACGTCTTCAACCCGGCCAAACTTAATGGCTTTTAGATCATTCACTTTCGCGTTGATCTGCGCACCAGTGAGCGTTTTATGATTATCTATTTTCACAAATTCAACGTCATAACTCGTACCCACATTCATGTCCATTTCCCGCTGATTGTTGTCAGTCCGCTTCAGCATGTAGAGCGATCCGTTGTCCAGATCGCCAACTGTATTCGACAGGTATAGGGCTATCTGACCTGCGTTCACGTCTGAATCATCGTCGCCAATAAGTATAGCTGTTTTGCCGGGATACGCCGTTTTGGGAAGTGGGACTGCATTTTCGGCGCTCCACCGACCTAAACCAGCCACTTCGCGCGAGAGGCCAGCCTGTTGCACATCGGCATTAATCTGTAGGGCGTGCGTCCGCGACTCCTGTCCGCTTTCGCCAGAGGTTAAAAAAACGGGTCCGAAACCGTGTTCAGCGGGTGTTGCCAGTGTGGCCGAACATAATCGCCACGTGCCCCCATCGGAATTCAAAACGTACTCCCCTTTTACGGGTTTGAATGTTTTGTCAAGGGTAATACGCGACACCGCGAAGTTGTCCTCATTGTTAACCAGCAGCGTAAATGTGCCGTTAGGATTTTGTAAAACCCCTGCCCCGTCGGTAGATCCACCAAAAACATAACTAGGTGATTGGGGGAGTTGATCGTCTGAACTTAGGAGCGAATACGTTTTTACGGCTTCGAAACCAGCCTGCGTTTTGGCCAGTACGGGCGTCACCGACTGATTTTGTAAGATAACAGCCGCCGGATTCTGAAGAGCGTGGTCACTGCAACCCGCCATTAACAGAGTCGTAAGTACCAAAGAGGAAACGCGTAAAGTTTTGTTGAACAGCATGAGATGTTGATTGGGATTTCAATCCGCAAAGCAAGCTCTCCACTATTTCCTGGGTGTGATTGACCCGTTATGAATTTAAAAAATAAACCTGTCGTCTGTTAACAGAAAATTTACGAACGTTTTCTGGTACAGTTTCAAAAGAAGGCTGAAATGGCGAATATTGATGATAGAGTTGTACCCAAAACTTATATCCTGTTTCATCGTACCGAATTCTCACGTCATATGGGTTCTGGATACAGGCCATAAATGCTTAGCGTGATCTTTTATCTCGTTGATGATAGAACCCCGATACTGTTTCCGTTCAAAAAATGAATTCGCCAACAGTCTCTAAACTGACGCTGAACCAGCATCTCCAGAATACTCATTGGTCGGCTACCCAAGAAAAGGGCCAGCCCCGGTGGCATTTAGCTCTCGCGAAAAATCTGTCGCCCCTATCCAGTTCTAAGTCAGTGTAGACGAGCCAAACGGCGCACGATTCTCCTACGGGCTAATGGGAACCTTGTCAACCAAGCCGCCGTGATGGTCCTTTCTTGGTAGATGACTCCTCTTGACTTGATGGCTTCTGAGTATCAGAGACAGCCGTTGTTGATAGCGTAGTTGCAACCCCTTGACCTTGTTGCTGGCTCAACGAATCGCCACCCTGCCTAAATGGTGTGATTTTGGGTGGTCCCTCAATCCGTAAATTATGCGACACAGGTAGGGGCTGACCATTTCTACTTTCCAGTACATCATTGAAATCTTTCTGTTGCCGGGATGGCCTAACTACTTGAAAAAGGGGTTGGCCCTGACGATTTTCAACTTCTTTGGTTAACTGATTCAGGACCTTACCTAAAAGAACCGAATCATTAGGAAAGTGAATAACTGTTCGGGTTACCACCCGATTACTGGCTGTATCCAGCAAGCTTTCCCGCTGAAACTCGATTATCTTATTTTCTTTATCGGCGGGGTCGTTATTGTAATCGTATTTTCTGATGAATAGATTGAGGTCATTCAATAGCTTGCCAATGAATTGCTCATTCTGCTGTTGGCCAGTCTGTGCATTCTCCTGAACCGGATAGCGAACTTCAAGCATGAGTCGATTGGTCCCAAGCAGTTCCTTTGCTCCATCTTCCACAGGCTTTTGAGCCAGAGTAAGGGGTTTCGCCCCCGTTTCAGATCCTTTCAGTTGACTCGCTAACGCTATTTTCTCTTGTGTTGTTTCATCCCGTAAAGCTGAGCGAGCTGGAGCAGAATAGGTGATGTAAGGCTTAATTTTCACATCCGGGTTTTCTGCCGGATGGTCAAGACCCAGATAGTTAATGGCAAAGCGAAGCCCAGGGTTATCTCCGTCCTGAGCAATTACCAATTGGGATAATGGATTTTCTTTCAGCTTATCCTGAATGAATCCAATCTGTCGACCACCAGGCTGGCCGGCTGTAGCAATGTACAATCGCCGTTCACCCTCCAGTTCAGGGTTAAGCTGTTTAAAAGACATGGCATCAATAGCCGACTCAGTAATGACAATTCTATTGGCCTGTTGTTCCCGTAAAACCTCTTTTGCTAGAGCTACTGGCAGTTCTACCCGTTGGTCGCTGGTATTTTGACCACTAGCATAAAAAATAACGTGTTGATTATCAAGGCTCCGAAAAGCCGTGCCAGCAGTTCCGGCTGGTAGTTGGGTTCCATCAGTCAGGGTAATATCTTTCTGCATCGTGTAGAATCGATTGGAGTGCCAGATCGCTTCCCCGCGTTCACCTTCTGGAAAGGCTTTATAGGTGACATTCCGGACATCAAGCGATACCATTCTGCCATCACGAGCATATAGTGGAAAGGCTGTGTTGATAATCTTTCTCCCTTCTTTCTGGTAGGCTGTATTCTTAATTCGTCCGTCAAATTCGGGGCTGTAGATAGTATCGAGGGTGAGTGACCGGCTGTTTAAGTAATTGGTATTAGTCAACGGGCTGAGGGAATAGCGTTGCTGCAAATCCTGCTCCCGCAGGAGGGTATCTTTCAGAAAGTAGCTTTCAGGAATGTGTCGTAAAGCTGGAAGTTGGGCCTTTTCCTGAGCATAACCATCTTTCATCGTGATGCGGTCAACCACCTCGAAAATGTGCCGATAGTTGCCATGCTCCATTTTCTCCATGAACTTGAAAATATCACCCCTAAAATTGACAGGATCGTTTAAATCCACGAAGATTTTTGTTTTGTGACCCTGTAGTGCCGCTACCGCTAACCGTTGCTTATCACCCTGAGCGCCAGTTTCGTAAATGCGCCAAGGCGAATTAGGTTGCGATTTTTTCGTATCGACCCGGTAGCCGTAATGTTGCAGCACCATTTCCAGGTCCAGCTCGTCTCGAATTTGATCAAAATTTCGATTAATACGTTCTGGCTGTCTTTTGCTACCGGATGGTGCAACAGATGATTCCGGATTTAACGGCATGTTTCGTTGTTGAGCGTAACGTTCAATGAGTTCGACATTCCAGGCCCGGTGATATGAGTTGCTGGCTCGGACATTCTGGTAGAGGTCATTAATGCCCAGCTGTCGGTAAGCCACCGAACCATCAAACTGACCCGTCGGTCGAATCATCGTGGCCTGTCCTT
Organism: Flavobacterium sp. SUN052; assembly: GCF_028867935.1. Taxonomy (GTDB): domain Bacteria; phylum Bacteroidota; class Bacteroidia; order Flavobacteriales; family Flavobacteriaceae; genus Flavobacterium. Next base: position 91,983 of record NZ_JAPQNS010000013.1, on the reverse strand, counting down.
TCATAGCACGGCCAAACGCATCGTTGAATTGATCGGGTTTAAAACCAGCAATCGCTGGATAGAGGTTAACGCGCACTTGCCCCGTCCCGAGGGTTAGCATCCGACGCATTTCGGGCTTATCAGCCACCTCTACTGGAACAGCGGTTGCATTGCGGGGGCCATACATTGTATCGATGGACTTATTGAGCCGTTCGATATTCTCTTTCGTAGGGTCGATCCAAAGTTGAATATGCCCGATGGTGCGTGTTTGCTCCAGAGCGTTGAGGGCAAAATCACCGAAGGCAACATAGCGAACCGATTCTCGGTTCAGGTGTCGGAGTATAGCCAATTGCTCACGGGATGCTTTGTTCCGTTGTCCTGTGATGTCCATTGCCAGGTAGTAAATTTGTATGAATGATAAGGGTTAGGAATTAATCGGCGGGGCTACTAGTCAGATAGTTCGGCCCCCTCGTCCCCAGGGGGTTCAATAATGTCATTTAAGTCGCTGGCTAAACTGTCCATGTTTAAGTGAAATTCACAACAGGCCATCAGCATCGCATTTTGCTGGGTAACGGTAGCACTATTCCACAACTCGGGGTCATTGACACTGGCACTGACTATAAAAACAGATAGCTCCAGTTGCCGTTTGGTCCTACAATCTGAACCTGCACCAGTAGGTAACTCAAGCTGATTCTCCTCATCGACACCCAGAAACAGCGGTCGAATAGCCCTGTTGATACGCTCCAATCCCCACTGCTGGATGAGACCATCCAGACTCCAATCATCGTTTATCATGCGCTCACTTACTAGGCTATACGTTGGGCTGTCAAAAATCAGGTTACTCAAATTTGTTACTTGTGACTTTACATATGAGCCGCTTCTTTAAACTCAAAATCGTGGTATCACTCCGGTATTAAGCTGGCTATGTGTCCTCTCAAGAACCATTAGTCTATTTATCCTAAAGACCAAATCATCAATTGGGCTGCAAAAAGAGAGAATTGGCTAGTATTTCCACGTACATATGTACACATAGGCCAATGCAAAGGACGTAACACCGTTTTTTAAGGACGAAAATCTGTCTAAACCCAGCCGGAAAATTGTTATAGTAGTTAATCTGTAAGAATAATAGGATAAAGAGTGTCCACGAAGAGCAAAGGACCTCTCATAAAATTGACAGGTAGATTGATGAATCAAATGGAAAGACCAGAATCAGAAATAATCTTTCAACAGAATGATCTAATGATAGTGGTTGAACGCGTTGCCGAGCCGACCGCAGTATCTCTTTTAAAGCGCACGGTGTATGGGACAAAAGGAATACGGTATCAACAGACTGGACAACAAGAAAAAATAGGCCAATTAGGAAAGCCATTATTTTTTCTGTTGTACCGAAAGGATACGCTTATCGGAATGTATTGTCTGGACGAACGGACCATTTTAGTTACTTCTGGCCCTGTAGCAGGGTTTTACGGACGTTACTTAGCCATTGATGATTCGCACAAAGGACTTGGCTATGGGCATCTTTTAAAACAGGAAGCTATCCAGTATGTAGAAAGTCACACGCAGGGGCCCATCCTATTTTACTCCTATATAGAGGAGAAAAACACGCGATCTCTGGCCATTTCCAGTAAGCAGGGATTTTATTCAGTTGCCGTTCTCAAGACGTTCATTTTCCGACGTCATTCACCCCGCCCTGACCCTCGTTTTACCTGTTTAGGACCTTCCGAATTGGCCTATATGCACCAACTTCTCAATGACAGGTATCAGGACTACTCCCTTAAAACACTGACCCACATTGGCTACCAATCGAATTACTTTGTCTTAAAGGAAGAAGGTGAAATCATAGCGGGCATTCAGGCCAATCCTGTGCGTTGGCAGTTTTTACACCTGCCGGGCGTAAGTGGGTGGTTGATGATGAATCTACTACCCCTGGTTTCAATGACAAGGCGGTTTTTTAATCCGACGAATTACCGTTTTATCGTCCCAGAGGGAATTTACCTAAAGAAAGGACGCGAAAGTTTATTACCGGTAATCCTGGAAAGTGTTCTGGCTCACCTTAGCCTTAACTCAGCCCTGTTTCAACTTGATGAGAAAGACCCGGTTTTGTCGCTGCTTACCCAGCGGGAGTCGGGATTGCTCAGCGGCTTTCAACCAGTCAAAACCCATGTCATGATAAAGCACAGAGGATTACCGGACGAGTCGTTGCCATCCGGGCGGCCAGTGTACGTTTCATCGTTTGATTTTGCTTAAATCCACTCCCTTATGAAATCTGAAGAAATCAGTCTGAAAGAGTTGCTCCAACGGTCGCGAGAACAGCTTCTGAAGCCGTTTGCCAAAACACAGCGTCGACTGCTCTTCGTGTTAAATTTATCTTACTTGGGCCTGATACTCATTTTTCTGGTTTCCGAGAAGTTGGCCACTGGCCATTTTGTCCCTCATCCATTCTTAGCATGGGTGTATACATTGGTTGGAATAGCCAACTTATTATCAGCCATCTATAGCTACCAATGGCTAAAAGCGAATAAAGTAGTTCATCCGGGTGACACCAGGTTTTCAGTGAAACCTGCCGCACGTTTAAGCACGGCACTTCGATGGAGCAGCGTTGTTTCCATCATGCTCATGAGTTTTTGTCACATGGTTGGTCTGGGAAATCCCAGTAGCGATGCTATCCTGACTGATTTCGCATTGGGCCACTCACTCATCGTGTTGGTGGCCATGTTACTCGGTCGTACGGCCTCATTTGTCTGGTTTATGATTGTTATAGGTCTTTTGGTATACGTCTCTTTTGTTGACAAAGGATACTCGTATCAGTACAACTACTTGACCAAAGCAGAATCGGCACGATACGAGTCTGCTCTTCGGAAACAGCAACCTTGGGCACTGACTAGAAAGGCAGATTTACAGGCTACTGGCCTTAATCCGCCCCGGATCTCACGGTATTTTAATATATGGTTAGTTTATATTTTAATCGCGTTTCTAACCTCTTACTTCTTTTTAGGTATTACTCTTGACGTGTTCAAGGTGGTTCCGACCGTCACAGAAGATATAAAAGATGCTATTGAGACAACTAAACGCCAGGAGTTAGAGCGTGAACGAGAGAAAAACCAGGCAGAAGAACAAAAGTTGCTTTTAAAACAGGAGACCCTCAGCGCTGAATTGAAACACCTCAAAGCGCAGCTAAATCCCCACTTTTTGTATAATACGCTCAACTATTTCTACATCAAGAGCTTAGACTTTTCTGAAGACTTATCGGAGGCTATTTTGAAACTATCCAACATCATGCGATACGGCATGCAGGAAAATCAGAATCTGGTTAGTCTCGCCGAAGAGGTTGATTATATGAAGCAGTTTATTGCGTTGCATCAACTCCGAAACGGCAACAAGCTTTTCATCGATTTTACGGTCATTGGTCCCATTGATCAAAAGCAAATTTTACCTTTTCTGTTAATTGGGCTGCTGGAAAATTCATTCAAACACGGAAAGATGAATACAGCTGATTCCCCTCTGGTTATAGAACTCAGAGTCACATCTGACCAGATACGTTTTTTTACCAGTAATCGGAAGAATAAGAAAAAGCAGGTTGAGTCGAATCATATAGGGTTGTCCAATATGCGTCGCCGACTTAATCTAACCTACGAACAGTATCTATTTGATACACACCAAGACGACGAAAATTTCAGTTGCACCTTACTCATCAACACCTGATATGGCCATTTCATGCATTATAGTAGACGACGAAGAACTGGCGGTACAACATCTGTCCAGCTGCATAGAAAAAGTGCCCTTTCTTCGGTTAGACGCGTATTTTACGGACCCAACAACGGCTATCAATTACCTTGAAACGAACAAAACAGACCTTGTATTCCTGGATATTGAAATGCCAAATTTTTCGATAGACGGCTTAGACTTTGTCAATATTATGGGCGAAGAACAGAATTATGTTTTCACGACGGCCCATTCAGAATATGCGATCCAGGGGTACGATTACAACGTGATTGACTTCCTGTACAAACCATTTTCTTTTGAACGCTTTTTAAAGGCCGTTCAAAAAGCGAGACAATCGGCAAATGTTCAATTGGACGAACAAAGACCAGAAGCATCAGATCAGTATACCTACGTCAAATACGATGGAAGACTTCAGAAAATCTATTTTGATGACATCTGCTGGATTGAAAGTGAGCGCAACTACATCTCAATCTATACGGAAAAGGAGCGGGTCAATGTTTTGTTGTCAATCAGTGATATTGAAAGCCAGTTACCCCAAAAATTATTCGCCCGGATTCATAAGTCCTATATTGTTGCCTATAACAAAGTTGAGTTTGTCGAAAAAGACCAAATACAGATACAAAGACAAAAACATACCAAGACAATCCCATTGGGGGAGTCGTACAAAAAGGCATTCATTCTGTCCATCGAACAGAAAACGCTCAGAAAAAAATAAACGAGAAAAGACCTATTGGGCTACAGAAATGGCGTTTCTTATACTACACCCTAAACTTTGTTGGCAAGTTTGTCTCCGTTTTGCTTTCTACCCGTTTGGTTTCGGATTTGTTACCGTCAATTTCTCTTGCCTGTCTTGGGTATTCATCACTGCCTCTCCGATGCATCATTTGTTGATGATGTTTGTATTCAGCCTTATTCTCCGTTCTAATTTCCTCGCGCCTTGAATTCTCCTCGGCTTTGTTATGTAACACGTTAAACAGAATAGTAGCGCGGTATAAACCAGATCGTCGGTCATCACGAAGCCCGGTAACTTCAATTGTATTTCCTAGCAGCAGATTCTTGATTTGAACGGGTTGTAAATCAACGCCTTTGTAGGACAATGGCACGCTTTGCAAATGAATCGGCTGCTTACCCAATATGTTGATATCCGGGTGATAGGAAACACGATTTAACTGATTTACTTCCAGCATTTTATCGAGCAACGTGTCGCGTCGAAACCCTTCCACATGAAGCGTTTGCTCGATAATGCGGCCGAATAATTGCCGAAGACTGACAATGTCTTCTGGCTTTGTATCGGCCTGCACCTGTCGGTATTCTGTCATTGCCTGAACAACACGCTGTTGCTGGTCAGCCACTGTTGGGGTCATCATCTTCATCAGTGAGTGTACCATAATGTCGTCATGGAGGGTCGTTCGTCGCTCAAGAAATGCGATTGGTTGTCCTTTTTCCACAGCCTGCTGCTGGTCAGGCTTTAACCGGCTGGCTACTTCGTGTCGATAATCAACATTGGGCAGGATAATTTGTACGACTGGCTTGTTCCCCACTTGGGGCAATGTGGGGTTGAGTAAAACGTGATTCAATTGGCCAATCAATTGCCCGTTCGAGTCACGAAGAATAGGGCGCCATTTTGCCTGTTCGCCGACCAGCAATTTTCCGTACTCAGCACTTTGACGAAACTCCTGAAAACTCTCCCGAAACAAATTCAGGAAATGGCAGGCATTAGCCGCATCATTGGCAGCACGGATAGTTTCTGTTGCATCATCGTTCCGGTCATTCTCCCGCAATAGGGTATATTCCCACAACGAATCAGTAACTAATGCTCCGGCACCTAGTGCATTCTGGCTCATTAAATCAGCAGCCTGCTCGTTCGACTGATTTTCCATTCGTAACGCTGTTACCGGTTCAGCCGACGTGGGATGGCTGTTCGAGTCCGGAGTGAACGAATATGTATTTTCTTCCAAGTGCTTATCTGTCTCTTCTATAGTCGCACCAACTGACTAACCGATTTATCCTAATACGCTTAAGCATGGTGCAGATTAATCAATTGGCGCTACAAAGATGGGTCTCATACTTGAAAAATAAAATTATTTTTCTTTGCTATTTATACGCTAATTTTATGATATGATTCGTCTCCTAACTATTCTTATTTACATGTCTTTTTGGTATCCGATGAGGCATGCAGTTGCCCAAAAGGGGGCTTGTAGCCTATCTGACGTCTGCCTGATCGAGACGAAAAAGAGGCTAATTGCGCACATTCAAAAACTCCCCTATACCGATGTGATTGAGTTGTTTCCTCAGCTTATAGCTGTCTGTCCAGCTGTTGCATTCACTATACCTTGTATTCCACCAGTGGGAGCCTGGACTCATAACAGGTTGTCATCCCAATTCGGTTGGCGTCTTCACCCAATCCAGGGTCGTTACAAGCACCACGAAGGGATGGACATTGCCGGACCCCATCAGTTAGTGCGTTCAACGGCATCAGGCAAGATAATAAAGACAGGCTACGAACGCGGCCTGGGGCTCTATGTAGTCGTTGACCACGGCAATTCGTACCAAACTATATATGGCCACCTCGCTTTGGTTAGCTGTAAAAATGGTCAGGTAATTCAGATTGGCGAATCGTTGGGGGTACTTGGGCAAACTGGACAAGCCACCGGTTTGCACCTGCACTATGCCGTGCGAAAAGCCGGGCAATACCTCAACCCGGCAGCCTATCTGACTCTCGGCCTCAATGTTGTGGCCAATTATCAATCAGCCAATCCATAACTCTATCTCTGGATAGGAAATAGTAGGTCTTCCGCAAATAATAATTATTTATTTGTAAAACAATCGCTTCACTTCCTCAGGGTCCATATCCTCCTGCCGCAAGACAGTCAAAAAGGTATACGCCCGGTCAATTATATGCTCATTATACTGTACCTGGTTGAAATCGATCGACTGTTCGTAGAGGAAGCGAAGGAAACTGAATACGTTTTTTGCTGTCCCCCGCCCCAAAAAAAGGTTCTTCAGATTGAAGTATTCCATGCCCGCATCTTCGGCCATATCGCTTGGCAACACCGATGGTGGCTTTGAGGCTCCTGCTGCCATAGCCGCCATTTGCTTTCGGCTCCGATACAGATGAAATATCGCGGTAAAAACCAACCGCCAGTAGTATTCCGATGCCGCTTCTTGCTGAACAATTTCCCGTACTTTATTCAGATAAACGGTTAGGCGTTGCTGCCGTTCTTCGTCAGTCAGTGGATTTAATTCCTCCAGCTTCGCAGGCTTAAACAGATTGGTCTTAAATAGGACATGCGCATACCCCCCTTTCTCGTCCGATGTTTTCTTAGGTCTACCACGTTCTCGCTTTGGGAGTTCTTCCGGGAGAGCCCCGCTCCGTTTTTTCTTCGACCGCCGACTTGCCGTTTTTGCTGCGGGCTCTACCGGATCGGAGTCCTCGCTTATCTTGTCTTCCATTGTATGTATGTTGTGTAGTGGCCAGAATGTTAGCCAGTGGTAGTTTCTTTTTCGTAAAGTGTCAATCCATGGCGTAGTGACTCGTGTCTGACAAGTAAACTAATGTCCTGTTTCACCCGGTAATAATGTTCCTGAAGCAGCCGGTTTCGCCAGCGCAACTTATCTTCTTCAGACAGTTGTTCGTAATCAGTATGACCAGCTGCCTGAAGTGCTGTTGCATACTTTTGGTTAATTAAATTACCTAAGTCATTGATTACAGGCAGTTTTTGCTTCTTCCCAACGGGCGGACCGGCCAGCTGTGTTTCTTCAACAGCGATAAATGCCTTGAAAGCTTTTAGGTCAAATTCTTCGCCAAAATTATCAACGAATTGGCCAACAAATTCACCCTGCTTAAGCGATGAGATCTTCGAAGCTGGAATCATATCAGCCTGCTGCGTGGATACGTTGATGGTTGTATCGTTTTTGGAATAGGTAATGGATTCCTTTTCCTGATTGGTTTTGCCAAAGCGTCGGGCCAGTTTCTCAGCCGTCTCAAAGACAACTGTTCCCGAAAACAAGTTGCCAATTATATTCATGATAACCTTGGCTTCCCGTTCCCCATAGTCACGGATGAGCTGTTCGAAGTCCTGAATACCAAGCCAGGTAGCTACTTTATTAGAACGGGCCGTAGCGATGAGCATATCGATACCCTTGATGAACATGGTGGGCAACTCATCCCAGAATAAGGCTGATTTCAGTTTTCCCTTTTTGTTTACCAGTTTCATCATCCGGGAGGTATACAGCGAAAAAGCGGTTCCATAGATACTAACCCGTTCGGGGTTGTTACCCGTACAAAGTATCTTGGGTTCAGCTGGGTTATTTATGTCTAAACTGAAGTCATTTCCCGTCATCACCCAGTACAGCGTAGGCGACGACAAACGCGCCATTGGAATACGAACGGAAGCAATCTGACCCTCCAATTGCTCCATAGCTCCCCCTGCTTTCGCGTCGATGAATGGGCGGACATAAATTTCCACTTCGGGATACAATTCCATTAAGCCGAACATTTCGTCATAGCTACGATTTAGAAATTCCAGCGTATGCGGAAACGTACAGACCTGACTCAGGCGGTAATAATCAGCTAATTGCGTATCATAGGCTGAAGCTTCAGCCGCGTCATCAGGCCGTTCATTCTGGCGCAGATCTTGGTATAGTTGTTTGTATTCCATACTGACTGTACGCAAATACCAGATTACCGACGTCAGGTAGTTAATGGCCGATTCTGGAAAAAACTCCCCCTGCTTCTGCGCCCACGAGCGGTTGAGATTTAACATGATGGTTTGCGCTGATTCGTAGGCATCCATAATGTCCGTCATTAATTCGGGCAACAGGGGGTTACAGCGGTGCGAATAAGCTACGTCGTCAAAATTGATAACATAAAATTTAGGAATATTAGGCGTTCTTGCCTGGCGCTGTTCGTCGGTACTCCAGGCATAGGGGTTTTCGGCAATGGTCTTACGGTACGCGTTGTATGCCTCTTCTGTTAGATCCGGGAACTTAAAGTCATAAACATAGGCCGTGTAGCCTTTATAAATTGACTGCCAAAGGGCGGGTATAAGCACCGCGTACGATTTTCCCGAGCCCGGCACGCCCAGCACCATCGTTGAACGAAACGGGTTGATAACGTTGATGACGCCTTCCCGCCATTTACCTTTGAAATGATACAGGGTTTTAAAATGAATGGAGAATTCATTCTCTAGCAGCTGCTCATTCTGGGGAAATTCTTCATTCTCTTCGTTAAAGATATCATTGCGGGGTCGGCCAAACAGTAGTCGGGAAAGTAGCTGGCCCGCCTTTACGAGCTGGAAGCAGCCTACTAACGTGAGCATAATATATACTGAATTGACGATGGCGGGGTCAACCGATTGCTTACTGTATAGAAGAGGAACTGAACCAAAGAATAACCCTAACCCAATTACGGCTGATGAGCCAACCTGACGGGTAGATAAGTTTGGGTCAAGTTTACCTTTTGACCCCAGCGAGTGCAACAAAATCATCAGTAGGGCAATGGCCTTTGTCAGCAGTGGAGAGTGGAATAAATTTGTTTGATAGTCCAGCTTTCTTAGAAATGGAAAAATAAATTTATTGATTACTGTTAGTTTCGATACAAATTCGTGATTAAACCATAAGAAGTGAAGTAAAATAAATACAATACCTAAGAGTAAAAACAGCTCGACTCCGACTGCATATCCCTCTTTCTCTTTATTTGTCAGTTCAGCCATGTCACACTTTTACAACGGTTATGCTCGCTTATAGTACATACGTATTGTTGGATCAAACGTATCGCTTTTTTCGTAAAAAAATAATATATATTTTCTTAAATAGGTTTAAAGATAACTAGTTGAGCAAGTGTTACACATCTCGAATGTTTACACTGGTTTTGCATTCAGCTAGCTCAAATGGGATAATTTCAACAATTTCTACAAATAGCAATTTGTATAACGTTGAAATTAATCATTTCTTTACAATAAAATAACCTCCCGAAAAGCATGGCTTCTCCCCTTCTGGCCCCTACCCCATCTCATGCAGGCCCAACTGGTGTTCTATCGGCGGCCACCAGCCGAGTTACGGTTAGCCAGTTGATAAACCTGTTCACCGCCTGGCTCCCCAAACCAGGCAACTACCCCCGGCTTGCCCGACAGTTTCTTTTGTATTGCTTAGACAACAAGCTCACAATGGACCTAGGCAGTTTACGAATATATGGAACGGGTAAGTCGGGCAACCAGGTGTCGCCCATTAAGAAGTTTTTGTTTTTCTATCAAATGCAGGGAAGTCCGATAATCATCTCAGACCCACCTCCGCACAAACGAGTGTCGGCTGCAGCTAATGAGTTAATCCTGGGCTATCTGGCCGAAGCCACACACCTTCGGGGCGATAAGACAAAGGAAAACTACACCCAGGCACTGAACGCCTTTTTCCTCTACATAGCAGAGGAACAGGAAAGCGGGCGGGCGGCTACATTCTCTACTTTGACTGTGAGTCAATATGTAAATGATCTTCGGGCACGGGGTTTGTCGGCTTTTACGATTAACTTTTACCTTTCCCCTATCAAGCAGTTAACCAAATGGGTCATCAAACACCGTGCTCGCTTGGGTCTGACCGATGCACAGGCTGATAACTTACGTGATGTACAGAGCATCACAGGATTAACCATCGAACGCGGGTTCTACAAGGACAGCCTTGATACAACCGAACGCGATCAGTTGTTGGCCCACATAGATGATCTAACCGACCAGGCCATCGTTGCCCTGCTGGTACTGGAAGGATTACGCACAGTAGAAGTCACCCGGCTTACGGTAGGCGATATCGATTTTGACCGGGGCCAATTGCAGGTACTCGGCAAGGGAAAGAATACGAAAAAGTCGATAAAGCTCTTTGGGCTATGCGCCACCATTCTCCGCCGGTACCTGCAATCGGGAGAAACCCTCCCTCCTACCGCCCCCAAATCGGCCTCATTGTTCCCAGCGCTCAAAACAGCTCAGATCCGCTACCGAGTTGACAAATACCTGAAAGCCCTTGGTTTGAAACGGCCCAGGATGTCGGCCCACAGCCTGCGCCATACAGCTGGTCAGCTTATGATTGATAAAGGTGTTGAGCCGATGTGGGTGCAGCGTCACCTGCGCCATGAGCTGTTCGAAACCACACAGTTTTACATCCGGAAACAGACAGAACGGGATTATTTTGTCAAGATGCCGGATTCAGTTTAATGACTGTTTTATAAATATCCATCACAAGCGTAGTATGAACTGGCAACAAAGTACCGATTCAGTTCTCGGCTCGCTGTACCATCGTAGCATTTAAACTCTACAGCTGGTTGCATTACTGTCTATAATTCTCCATAAAATCATAGACACCCTAAATTTGTATTCAATTTATCAAGTCAGCAATACATTAGATTATTTTTGCCAACATTTTGTCTAAGATGTAAGGCGAATTTGAGGGAAAATATCATCTTTGTCTAAATTTAAAGACAAAGACATGCACTATAGCTATGATTACTCACGAAAACGTAGTTGAATTTTTAGACAAAAAAGCCGCCCTTTCTTTTTCTGTTATTGAGAAAGAAGCAGGATTACCAGCCAGTACTCTTGCGAAAGCAATCTCAGGTACCAGGCGATTGAATGATCGGCATCTGAGCTTGCTCGAACCCGTATTAATTGAATACGGACTGAATAAGCACCTGCTCCGTAAAGCTCGTGTAATCTCAATTGTCAATCACAAAGGTGGCGTAGGGAAAACGACGACGACAATAAATTTCGGGAGAGCACTTTCCCTGCTAGGTCACCGGGTCCTAGTCATTGATATGGATTCACAAGGTAACTTGTCCCAGAGCCTTGGTATTGATAATCCAGAAGATCAACTGTACGAATCGCTCGTGCACAATAGTAGCCTGCCGATTCTGACAATTGCTGATGAATTCGATCTGGTTCCAAGTAATCTTGAATTAGCCAAGTATGAGCGCGATTTAACTCATTCACCAAGTGGGTCACTTCGTCTTCGAACAGCCCTTGCCCCTATTCTAAATCAATATGATTTTATTCTGATCGACTGTCCACCAGCACTTAATATCTTCACTAATTCAGCCTTGATTGCCTCGACCTCTGCACTTGTCGTTTTAGAACCTGAGACATCAGCTGTTAAAGGCGTGAATAATCTTTTCGAATTGATTGAAGAAATTCGGCAGTTTTTTAACGAACGGCTGGTCATCGATGGTATTCTATTGACACGGGTAGACCGACGATTGGTTATTCACAAAGACGTAACCCAAACTGTTCGTCGTGACCTAGCTGCCTTCAATGTATTTCAAACAGAAATTCGTTTAAATGCGGCCCTTAAAGAATCGCAGTATGCGCAACAGGACATTTTCCAATACAATGCTACATCGCCCGGCGCACAGGACTATAAACAGTTGGCCACCGAGTTTTTAGCTAACAACGCACACTGACATATCCTAAGACATGAAAAAGCAGTTCATCGCAACAGGGGCCAATCCCCTGATTCGTAAAGAAACGGGTTCGCTGGTTTATCAAGAGGACATAAAGCGTTCTATTACGATACTTCCCGAACTAGAAGCCTTAATACCGCCTATGGCACTAGAGGAATTTACCCAGTTGGAAGCCAACATACTTCGCGAGGGGTGTCGGGAGCCATTACAAATCTGGCGCACATCCCAATCAGTTCTTGATGGTGCTGGAATTGATAAGCCCATTTTTGTCTTGGTAGATGGCCATAACCGATACCGGATCTGTACTAAGCATAGTGTTGATTTTAAGCTACTCGTGCGGGATTTTGTGGACATGGATGCCGTGCGGGATTTTATGATCGACAATCAACTAGGTCGGCGTAACCTCAATACGGAACAGATGGCCTACTTTAGAGGCTTAAAATACCTGAATGCCAAACGTAGTGTTGGGAGACCTTCTGCGACTCTATCCGATGGCACAGCTGTTACTACAGGACCAATGGTTAGTATCAATCAGGACAATCCGGGTGCTTACACCGGAAGTCGCACCGAAAATGTATTGGCAGAGCAATTCAATGTTAGTCCAAAAACAATTCGACTAGATGCGTCCTTTGCCAAAGGAGTTGAGAAATTGTCGGATACGTTGAAAAAAGAGGTGCTTTCACGTCAAACGAGGCTCAGAAAGCAAGATTTAATAAAACTCGGTGAGTCTTCTCAAATTGATTCAGTAATTGAGTCCGGTAGTCAACTTGAAACAGCACTTTCCGGTCTTTCTGTACCAGGGAAAAAGCTCAAGTCAGACCCAAAAGAACAGGAAATATCCACACATAGCGAATCGACTGAAACAACTATCTCAGCGGTAATTGAGCTGGCCAACTCATTAAAAATGCCAGATGCAGACATTAAGCATTTAGGTCAACAGCTTTTGGACCATGTTAAAACACTGATGAAGCTGGCATCCCCGAAGGATGATAAACCCCGTTAGTTAATGTGGTAAATTTTGCCACATTAACTAACGGCCAATAGCTATCATCTCGGCCGCCCATACAGTTTATAGGCCAATTAAACTCACACAAATTATTTTCCAATCGTCTGGATTGCTCAATTCATCCAGACGTACAGGCCTCTCCAATAATAGGCTGGCGGTTGTATCATTCAAATCCGTCAATTGGCAAAAAACTGCAAAGCGGGAAGCCAAATCTGTGTTGTAGTCTTCTAAGGGCAAATAGCGATCAGGTACCAGCCTGGAGGCAAACCCAATGTCGCTGAGCTCATGTATTGGCACCAACCGGTTAGCTTCGTTGCCGGTCCGAAGTGTTACATATTGGTCAGCATCAATGTCGACCAATTGATGGTCCTGAGATTGCCAATTAGCAACAATCAAAAAGTTTCGAGCCAGTAGATCGGCTATTATTTCAGATATTTTCATTGTTTACGTTTGAGTATGCGTTCGTTTTTCGGGTGCCTTTACTTATCCATTTGGTTATGTTGTCGCTCTTTAGTGTCCTGGTAAACGGTCAAATCGTGTTTGAAAACCTCGAACCGTCGAACAATCCAAATGGCAACAATCACGGCACTTAGTACACCAATGATGCCCCCGGTTAGGTCATTTGTGTTAAACATAACCGTTGCCAACAGGTAGGAGAGGAGCCCAGCAGCCATTGCATTCAGACCAAAAACAATCTGGCGAGTAATTTTCATAGATAACAACCACATAAAGCCAGCCAGAACACACAGGCCCACCAATACTCCAACCAACCAGTGCCAGCTAAACTGATGACACAGCCACCAACCGCCCGCAATGCCCAGACCAATTCCCTCCAGAGCGAAGATCTCTCCTCCCACAATCGTTTGTTGAGAGTAGTGCTCCGAGCGTATTATAACTTTCTTCTTTCTCATAAGCTTATAATACATGTTATCTTTCCCTCCATATTCCCGCCGATGTTTGCGCTAATTGAAGGGTTGCAATGCGCTTATTGTAGGTAGGATTCATAGAATAACTCTCATCAGCTATAATGCGCCCCTTATTAGGGTCGAAGCCATATCCTATTCGGTACAGATTAAAGAGAACTCCGTATTCCGTTTTGTCAGTAAACGGAATACAGGTGAAACTAATGGTCGATTTCTGTCCACTTGATCGTCGAAGATCATACCTGTAGTGACTACCCACGGATAGTGAATTCAGGTTAAAAGAGCTTGGTGTAACGGCAAATGTACCCAACGACAATCCATTGAATTGACCAGCTTCACCTTTACCCGACAACGATAATTGTACGGAATCACCAACGGTACGAACAACTACCTCATAATGGCTGGTCAACGAAGGAATTTGTTCGCCGTATCCACTTGGCAAATCAAGTTTTTCCAATTGAAACGCACCTGCAAGGAACGTAGCTGGGTTGGCCGATAGCTCAATCTCATCCGCTACTGTGCTTACCTCATCACCTCTTTGCTCACAACCCACCATCCACATTAGGCTAAACAACGTAGCCATCACCATCCGAAACCTATTGATTATCAGCATATCAAAAAATAAGAAAAATAATTTTATTTTTTATTTGTGTTATATCTAAATTTGAGGAGAAATATCAACTGATATAACAATGAAAAAACAAATTACGCTCCTCGCTTTACTCTTTGCAAGTACCAATTTTACTTTTGCTCAGAATCCTGGAATCGCACGTGGTGCACAAGCACTCAATGCCGCTGCGACTGATTTACAACAATACTTCGAACCTGTAACAACGATCATTTACGTCATTGCTGCTGTTGTTGGGGTAGTGGGCGGCTATAGGGTGTATTCTAAAATGCAGAATGGGGATCAAGACGTTCAGAAAGCTGCTGTCGGCTGGGCAGGCTCGTTTCTCTTTCTACTGTCAGTTGCCGCCGTCCTAAAGGCCGCATTTTTTTGACAGAAAAAACAGTTTATTAATAGCACATTATTTTTGACCAATTAGAAATCAAAACGGACTAAAAAGCTCGCTGTGTGAAAAAAAGATATTGGTGCATCGCAACTAGTCTGCTCATTCTGGCAATTGTAAGCACGGCCACCGCTCAGAGTGTTGATGTTAATCTAACGGCAGCAGGAGACCGGTATGGAGACAGTTACCTGCAGAAGCACATTACGACCCCCCTGGCTCGTAACCTGTCCATCTTTGTAAAATTTGTCTATTCGGTTTGCGCGGTGACAGCTTTGGTGGGTGGCTTACGGATTTACGTCCGGGTACAAATGGGCGAGGCTGAAGCGACTCGGGATATATGGCGATGGGGAGCGGCTATTTTAACGGTACTGGGCTTGACCACTGGCTTAGGACACCTGCTCGAAAATCAATCCTTTGGCCGGGGCGTAGTAGTGTCTTCCCAAAGTATGCAAATTGAAAATGCGCCTACGGTAAATCCAGGCGTTGGGGACCCGGACTGGACTGAGCCAACGCCCTTTGATCCAGCTTTACCAGGGATTCCGCAACCAAATGAACCTGGACTACCCAACTAATTGGCCATGGATCAATTCGCTTGGGCATATTCGGTCGTGAAATCGTCGTGCATCTATATCAGTGTCATAGCATCGCTGGTAGCTGGTTTTCGGATTTATCAGAAGTGGAATCGGGGTGACGACATCGAGTCTGCCCTGTTTCTCTGGGTTGGCTCGCTGGTTGCGGTAGGTATTATTGTTCTAGCAGTCGACACGTTCATCGTGCCAGCCTCGGGCGGTCGAATCGCGGCCACATCGGTGCCAGGTTTGCTATTAGGATATGCTTACGAAACTCACCAC
Source organism: Flavobacterium sp. SUN052 (assembly GCF_028867935.1). GTDB lineage: Bacteria > Bacteroidota > Bacteroidia > Flavobacteriales > Flavobacteriaceae > Flavobacterium. The sequence continues at coordinate 76,054 of NZ_JAPQNS010000013.1, read as the reverse complement.
CTGGTTGTTATGCTGGGTATCGTGGTAGCTATACTGGGGCTTATCAAGATTTACAACAAAGTTCGAAACGGCGATGAAGATACCTACGATTACCTGATTCGCTGGTTTGGCTCCCTTATGTTTCTGTTTTCACTTGGCTACGTAATTAGCCTAATTCTTTAGACGAATGGCACGTGTGTATCCTGTTTTTCGGGGCGTTGATAATGAACTTGAGTTTCGAGGCTTACGTGGAAAGTACTTCTATCATGCTGTAGGTGGTGTCATTGGCAGCATCTTTATCACTCTGCTTTTGTACATCCTGGGTGTAAATCTGTTTCTGGCCTTACTGCTCATGATAGCAACGGGTAGTGGAGTGTTGTTTTACACCTACTCAGCCAACAAAAAATACGGCCGTTGGGGTGATGTAAAACAACCGGTCAGGACACTCAAACCGCATTTTCTGTATCAAACCCGGTCGTTCAGGCAGTTAGTTGGTGTCAAAACATTTCCCAAACGCAAAGCATGAATCCTCGCAAAGCCAAAAACCTCGAAACATTGTTTCCCGTCCTCTGCATTGACGCAGAAACGGATATCATCGTGTCGAAAAATGCCGACCTGACCATGGCGTTCGCACTCGAGTTACCCGAGATTTATGCACTGTCGGAAAGTGAGTATAATGCCATCCATGATGTGTTCGTACGCGCTGTCCGGCTTTTGCCCGTTGGATACATGGTGCACAAGCAGGATTTTTTCGTGGAAGCCAGCTACCAGACTGAGTTCGAACGGGAGTATCTTCTTGCGAACAATTATATCGCCTGGGAAAACGAGCTGCACTTTGCCGAGCGTCCCTATCTTGACCACCGAACTTATCTGTACGTTACGCGACCATCTGCATCACCCCTTAAGAGAACCACGACAAATTCCTCGTTGCTGAAACGTCACTTAGTACCGCGAGACGTGCAGGATTACAAAACCTGGGCAGAGTTTATCGACCTTGTTACGCAATTTCAGGCCATTTTTAACGATTCGGGCAAGCTACGCCTGCATCGGCTCAATCGGGAGCAACTCATCGGCGACGATGACGAAACTAGCTTATACCAAAAATACTTCTCCCTACAGCTCAATGATCCGACGCTTTATGATGTCGACATGACCAACGGCCTGAAAGTCGCCGGTAAACACACGCACACCTACGCCATATCTGAACTTGACGCATTTCCGACCGAGCTATTTAATCAAGTGCGGTTGGAGCAATTTTCGACCGACTCCACTTCATTCCCAGCCTCGACAGGCAGCTTTCTGGGATTGCTACTGCCCTTCAATCACATCTATAATCAGGTGCTGTATATTCAGGATACTGATTCGCTCGTCAATCAGATGGTAGCCGATGTCAAGCGTCACCATTCGTTTGCTACCTGGTCAAAGGAGAACTCAGTCAGCATTTCAGCCAAAGATCAGTTTATGGAGGAAATTAAGGCCAACAATCGCAAAGTTGTCCGTGCCCACTTCAATGTGATGACCTTCCATGAAGATCCCGAAACGGCTGACGTATATAGATCTTCGTTAGCGGCTTCAATTGCCAAGTTGGGGTTCAAACCCAAGATGGCAATTTGGGATGCAGAAACGTTATTTTGGTCCTGTATCCCCGGAAATATTGCTGAAATCGGAGCCGACAATCTGCTTACCTGTTTTGCTGAGGAAGCGCTGGCCCTCTGGAACATGGAGACCAACTACAAAGATAGCTTCTTCAACAAAAACGGCATACTGATGACCGACCGCTTTGGCAAACCCTGCATGGTCGATCTTTTCTTCAAGCCCTTACAGCAGGGTGTTATCAGCAACCGGAACTTCATGGTCGTGGGGCCCTCCGGATCGGGCAAATCATTCACCATGAACAATCTGGTGTATTATCTGCTCTCGCATGGAACACACGTTAGCATTGTCGATGTAGGCCATTCATACCGTCGGCTCTGTACAGCTCTTGGCGGTCGCTACATTACCAATGAACCGGATAACCCTATTAGTTTTAACCCCTTCTATTTTGAAGATTTAAATCCCAATGAGGATACCAAGGACGCGCTGGCAAATCTAATGATGGCCCTTTGGAAGAAAGACGGCGAGGGTGCCACCAAATCCGAAGAGGTTACCATTTCCAACATCATTCATGAATACTACCGGGCTATGCGACAAGGAATGAGCGACGGGCGTTACGAATTTGCTTGCTTCAATTCATTCTACAACTTCACCAAAACACATTATCCGGCCATCTTCAGCCAAAATCAGGGACGTTCAGACAAAGAGTTTGATCTCCAAAATTTCCTGTACGTGATTCGTCCTTACTACCAGGGTGGTCAGTATGATTACCTGCTGAATTCCGAAACAAACATTGACCTGGTAGATGCTCCGTTCGTGATCTACGAACTCGACAATATCAAGGACCACCCGGTGTTGTTTCCCGTAACTACGATTATGATTATGAACAACTACGTTCGTAAGCTAATCAACGTCAAGGGTGTGCTGAAAATGCTGCTGATTGAAGAAGCCTGGAAAGCACTCGCCAAAGACTCGTTTGCTGACTTCCTGAAATGGTGTTCCAAAACGGTTAGAAAGCATTATGGCTCCCTGGGCGTTGTCACGCAGGAAGTCGATGATCTCGTGGGTAATGCAATTGTGAAAGATGCGATTATCAACAACTCTCCCATAAAGCTGCTACTTGATCAGAATAACTATGAGAAGCGATTCCCTGAAATCATGCAAACGCTGGCCCTCTCCGAGAAGCAGGCCAACATTATTTTAAGCATCAACAAAGGCACGAACCCAAACCGCCCACCTCACAAAGAAATGGCGGTTATTTTGGGCGACCGTTGTAAAGTCTATGGCGTTGAGGTCTCGCGCCGGGCCTATGGCACCTACACTACCGAACGCACCGATGTAGATGCGATTCAACTGCTGGCTGAACAAAGGTATAGTGGTGATATGGAACTGGCGGTGAAAGGCTGGGCGCAGGGCGAAACCGTGTAATAACTGATCAAAAGCACTTGACTATCAATCCTAAACCTGCAATGACTAAACCCTTTCTTTTTCTTTATAAAAGCTTATGGTTGAGCCTATTTACGATAATAGCCAGCCACTCGACCAATGCTCAGTTTGTCGTGAGCGATCCCTTACACACAGGCGTTACTCAGCTTATCAAGTTATTACAGGACCCCTCATTTAAAACACTGGTAAAAAACGTGGAAGACCTCAAGAAGGTAAGCAACGGCATTAAGCAGTTTCACCGCGGAACTGAGTTGGTGAAGGTGGTAACGGGTACTACCCAAACTATGAGTCAGATGGCCACGACTATCAACGTAGATGGCCACATTTACCCGGCGGAATACGCGCTTATTGTAAAAGATTTCAAGGCGATGGCCGACGAAGGCACCAGCATCTTGAAAGATATGCGGCAGTCAACGGCGACCAATATCTTAAAAATGAACGATGCTGAACGAATGTCTTGGCTCAACACCGCGTATGAAAAAGCCAGCCGGTTTCAGAATAAGGTAAACGCATACTTTTATCGGATTCGGGCTTTATCGCTCAAGCGGGCCGGTAGCCTACACGACCGCACCGCCACGGCTAAACTATACGGCATCTCCATTGCCCGAATGGATCGGTTGACAAGTGGGGGCGGTGGGGGTGAATCATTCGATAACGGCTTTGAGAATGGCTACAATGACTACGAGCCCTACAAAGACGAATCGGTGCTGGACAACTACTCCCAAACCGCCGAAGCCCAGCGCATGCGGCAGGCTCAGGAGGATTACACCAGACGGTTGCAAGACTATCAGGATCGGCTCGAACTGGCCGAAATTGAAGCCAAACGAATGGCGATGATGTCGTTATTGGCAAAAGGGTATCAGCCTATCCCTGCACCGAAACGTAAAGATGGTGAGATCGGTTGGGCTACGCCTGAAGGAAAAGTTATTTCCACGGAGGAATTTGAGATTGTGCTTCGCATGGAGACCCGCGTCTTTCTGGAGCCAATGAAAAAGCGGCTTTACGACGAATACAAAATTGGCCAGGGCTTTGGCGGCTAACTGATGATAAACCGATCTGAATCCGATGGAAGAGTATTTTAATCTCATCGACGAGCTGCAAACCATTTATAGTGAGGTACTGAAAGACAGTGCCAGCACAGCCCGGGAAATCGAAACAATGATCCGGTCAGCCGCTGGTATTGGAGCGTTGCTGTACATTTTCTCCCGGCTGGCCGGGCAGATTTCGCGCAATGAGCCGATTGACTTCTTTCCGTATCTGCGGCCCTTTGCAATGGTTATTTTGCTGACAGCCGCACCCAAAATCTGTGATACGCTCGATGCATTTGGTTTGGCTGCGGCTGACAAGATTACGGGCGGCAATGAGCTTATCTACCAGCGGGTCAAAAAACAATCGGAACTGATTCGAGAGAAAGTCAAGGAGAAGTGGGACAAGATTGGCAGTGATCCCAAAGCTTATTCTGACTACTATAAATCAAATCGTGAAGCCGACGAGTCTGGCTTCTTTGGCGACACCAAAGTGGAGATGAAAATAGCCTTCGACGGTGGGGTCGATAAGTTCTATGCTATGCTGCTTGGACTGATTCAGGATTTTTTGCTGGCGGTGATGCATGTCTGTGAATCGCTGATGTATTTGATTTCGATCAGCTACCGGCTTATTCTGCGGTTCGGCGCACCAATCGCCATTGTGATGGCTATTTTTCCTGGCTTTACCTCCAACCTGGCGGAGTGGTTTGGGAAATACATCAATTACACTTTGTTACCGATGGTAGCAGCTTTATATGGTCGAATCGCCTTTACCGTATCTGACAAGTACTTGGCCAAATACAGCGGGGCTATTGCTATTACACAGGGTGGGGCGGAAGCTGATAACGTAACCTTCTTGGGCATGGCTTACATTGCTATTCTGCTCATGCTCATCATTGGCTATTTTCAGGTGCCATCCATGACCAATATGCTCGTGACAGTTGGTGGGGTGGGGGCGATGGTGCAGGGAGCCACCCGGATCGGTACGCAAATGGCCTCACAAACATCAAGAAGAGGAAGTGCAGCAGCTGGGACTCTTGCGCAGGCAGGCTCACATGTTGGCGGTTCAGTCTTACGAGGCACATCTGGCTCATTCGGTAAATCATTTGGCATTGGAATGAACAGGGGAGACGGTAACTCACCAAACAGCGGGGGCAGTGGAAACCAGGCAGCTGCACCCACCTACACGGTACCCAATTCTCCCACTCGGCAAACCAATCCGGCGGGCTTTCCAGTGGGCAGTCGAAGACACCGATCGGGTGGCTCTTCGTCTGAACCGTCGGCTCCTTCAGCGGATGCACCTTTGGTCGGCACCAGCTCATCACGCGCTGGCCTGAACCCCCAATTTAGTGGTACGGCGTACAGGAGTGTAGCTGCTGGTGTTCGCACGGGTGGCAACATAGGAGCGCGTGTGGGGACTTTTGTCGATCAGCATGGGCCCAGTACCGGCACGGTTGGCGCACGGGTTGGCCGAACAGCCGGTGCAGTCATTGGTGGAGGGCTGATGGCTACAACCGAGGTTGCCAAATTCGGATTAGGGGCTGTTGGTGGCACAGCAGTGGCTCTGGTTGGAGCCGATAAACGCTATCGAAATCGTCGTCCCGCTTAGAAAAGCAAGAAATAATAACCCAATATGTTGAAACGCTATCGCTATCAAAACAACCTCCTGGTCGCTTACCGGACGTCTATGACCCTATTTCTGTTTGCATTCATACCTATTGGCCTACTCACTGCTTTTACGGTATTCGTAAGTCTACAACGATATCAGCGGCATTCAGCCAAAGCCTATGTTTTCCACACGGGCGGGGCATCCATTGAAATCTATGAACCCACTGGCCAGCAACAACAGACTGGTCAGGCTGCGCTTCAGGCAACTCGACAACGACGTACGGTCAAGGCACGGCAACCCACATCTATTTACCCGTAAAAAGCTGCACAGACCATGAAAGAGTTATTACAACTAGAAAAAGATTTTCAACGGGGGCGAGCCCTTGTCATTGCCGCCATTGTCTGCTCGTTTGGTATTTCACTGACGGCCATTGTACTAGCGTTCAAATACACGGACGATTTTTCGAAGCGAATTTACCTTATCAATCGGGGCGAGGCCATCGAAGCAACCTGTGGCGACATCACCGATAACCGGCCCGCCGAAGCTCGCTACCACATTTCCCGTTTCCACGAGTTATTTTTCACCGTATCTCCCGACCCACGTTCAATTGGCGACAACATGAAGAAAGCCCTGTTTTTGTGCGATGAGTCGGCCCAGAAGCTGTACAATAATCTCAGTGAGCAGGACTACTACCGTGAGATGGTCCAGGGTAACGTCACCCAAAAAATTCGTATCGACTCTGTGCATACCGATATGCGGGCGTATCCCTACCGGGCAATTACCTACGCTACGCTCACTCAGGACCGGGCTACCGCGTCTATTGAGCGACAAATCATTACGGATACTGAACTGATCGATATCAACCGCTCGGAAAACTCACCCAACGGCTACCTGATGCGGAATTTTCACATTGTCTCGTCGAAGATTACGAACCAGCTAACTCGTTACTAAGCCCGTGGGATTCTTCACACCTTTCCAGAAAAAGCGCCTGTACGAACCCGAAGCGCATCCGGCCGGACCGAGTTCGGCCTATCAGCTCGGGCAACGAACCGGTCGTTGGTTCGACAGTCAGTTTGTCCGGGCGGGTCAATTTCTCAACTCCTGGCAACATCGGGTTGGCTTCCGTCGCCGGAATTACGTCGTGCTTGGCATATTACTGATCTTGCTGGCCTATTTCATGTACGATTTACTGATCTTATTCTAACTCTTCTTCAACGCTATGACTTTGCCCAATGCAACTGGTTCCGTCACTAATCCACCGATGTCGGCGGGTCAGGAGACGGCCAAAAACCTGTCTTTAAGCCGTAAGAAATTTATTGTCATGCTCGCTCCGGGTGTGCTGTTGCTGGGCATTGGCATTTACGGCGTTCAGGGAGGTTTTATCACTACGGGTAACACCAAAACTACCGATTCGACTGCCACCGTAATTGACCTATCACCCCCATCAGCTAAACCACATGGGTTGAAAAACGACGTTAAATACGACAACACATTTTCAACCGGCGATCTTAAACCCTCGGCCACCAAACCCCGAAACGACCAACAAGCCCAAGCTAGTAGCCAGATGCTGACGGGCCAATCTGCCAGGGTAGGCCTGAGCAGCAACGAAAACTTGACAGAGGCCGATTTAGCTCGCGTAGCGCAAACGGGTGGACCAGCAGAAGCGGCTCCCTCAAAATCATCTGTCAAGCGGCAATCCTTGACTGACAACGAACGCGCCAGGCGGGAGCAGGAACGAGTTATGCGGACCATGTACCGGGCTCCCAAATCGAGGGAACAATTGGCCGAAGACAGGCAATCTCAGGAAGAACGAACCTACAACAGGCAGGCTACCGAACGGCTGCTACGCCAGATCGAAGGCACTAATCGACCATCATCTTCCGGTGGATTATTGGAAAGTGCCGATGGGACGAACACAGGCAACTCACCGCTTTATATGGCCGAGTATCGTCGACTCAAACAGGCGAATGGAGGCCAGCTTCCGGCTCAATACACCGACCTGTTCAAACGGGAAATTGCTGCTGATCTAAAGGGGCAGGCGTCGTCGGGCCAAATACTCGGCAACAATTTAGAGAAAGCGCAGGCGGGTACAGTGATTTTACCCGAGGGATACGATACCCCCACCTCCACTACTTACCGTAATGCTTTTTATGGTACGGGTGGAAGGGCGTTGCGGGCCACTAATATGCCCAATAGTAATAACGTGTCAATACCGGCCGTAATTCATGGGGATGGCAATGTAGTGACGGTTTCGTCGGGTAGCACCGTGACCATACGACTTCTGGAAGCTACTCAACTGCTGCTCAACGGGGAGATTGTTACGTTACCTGCCAACTCCCTCATGTCAGGCATTTGCCATATCGCCGACGAACGCATTTTGATTACGATCAATACGCTACGGCAGGGTAATTACCTCTACCAAACGGATCTGGTTGCCTACGACCTTGACGGACGTGCCGGGCTCCGGGTACCCCATCTGAACGAAAAGAACCGAATGGCGCAGGCTCTCGGTCAAACGGCCCAGTCGTCGGCTATGTCGCCGTACTACTTGCTCCCCCAGGGTGGGATCGGCCAGCAGGTAGGAACGCAAGTCGCGGTTCAGGCTGGCACCACGCTCTTTCAGGGGGCAAAAGCACTACTGCAGGGTAAGCTAGCCTCACCCAAAGCCAGCATCAAACCCAATCACCGAATTTTCCTGAAGAGCGGTGGCCGCTCTGGAGCAGGCAAAGCATTAGCCGATTTCTGATCGACAAGTATTCTCTAACGTACCCATGAAACAGACATTTCTTTTACTCATTGCTACATCGCTCACTCTGGGTGGCGTGTATGCCCAACAACACCGCCGTCCTTACAAGCGCACGCCCAGGGTCGCAGTTCCAACGCCCAAACCACCGGCTTCGCTCTCGTTAGTCGGCATGGTAACGCCCCCCAAGCCGATTATCCTTTTGAAACCCGTAGCCGATTCGGCAAGAGCAACGGAGCCAATTGGCAAAGTTGCCCCCAGCTACTTGTTACCAATCGACAAATCGGCGGTGAAGGGTAGTTATTCCATTGGTGTGTCGGATCACAAAACGACGCACATCATTTTTCCGGCCAAGATCCGTGACATTGATGCCGGTTCGTCGGATATTATCGCCCTCATCCCCGAAAGTGTCAATAATATACTGCGCGTCAAAGCATCCGCTCCCCGGCCCTTTGGCGAAACCAACATTACGGTTCTGACCGACGATGGTGGCTTCTACTCTTTCCTGATCCGCTACGAGCCAGAGCCCTCGGTGCTGAATATTAACATCGCTAACAACACCCGCTCTGATAATGCGGTATCGTCGGCATTGGGCATCAATAAAGCAACGGCCATGTCGCTGGTGGGGCCCGTTGCCGATGTGAACAAAACCGAGTTGTTACATGCGGCCGCCAAAGTCTTTGACCATAAACCCTTTGCCCGAAACGTGGGTGTAACCAAGCAGCGCATGAGCTTGTTGCTGGCGGGCTTGTACGTGCAGGGTGCTACGCTGTTTGTGCAGTGCAACATTAACAACGACAGCGAGATCGATTACGGGCTGGACTTCGCTAAGTTTTACATCCGTGATAAAGACGTACTGAAGCGAATGGCTTCGCAAGAAATGGAACTACCGGTGTTGGCCAGTTATCCCGAAACGCTCACCAAATTTCGGGGCCGCACCAGCTATACGATGGTCTATGCTATTCCGCTGAAGACCTTCACCGAAGACAAGGTTATCGAGATGGAACTGTACGAGAAAGAGGGCGGGCGTCACCTGCGTTTCCAGATCGATAGCGACATTATGCTTAAAGCACGGGGACTATGAGAAAACCACGAATAACTGACCGTTTATCCAGTCTGGAAAACCTACTTCTATCTTGCTTTTTGGGAGCAAACCTACTTTTGTCTTGCCCGGCGAGAAGCCAATCGTTTCCACTGGCTCCTCGATTAAGCGGTCAACGGTTTGTTGAAGCAACCGGTGGTCTGACGGATCAATTAAGACTCAAAAACGGCGGCTGGCACGGTTCTTTGACTACGGGACGCTACAACAAAAACCTAAAGGCTTGGAAATGGACAATCAGCTACGTTCGTAAACCCCTAACGATTTCTTCATTCCCTGACAGCCTGGCCACGGCGAGCAATCCAGTATCGCTAGCCATCGAGCAATTTACCATAGGCTATGGCCGCGAGTTTGTATTGTACAAATCCGTTTTCCGCACGTTTATAGTACGCGGGCAAGTGCAACCCTTTGTCGGCTACGAATCCGTCAACGGAGGTCGGCGTCTGCCTGTTACTGATTCCATTTTCTCAACTCGTTCTCACTTGCTAGCCGGTACTGATCTAGGTCTGGAAATTGAATTACAGCCGGTGGTGCTTGGCATCCGCCAACGCTGGACTCCCACTTCAGATGTTGGGCAGTGGGAAACGATGGTTTATGTAGGGGTGAGGTTAGGATGCCGTTGATTCTTGCCTGAGAAAGCTACATCTATTGTTTATAGATACTACATTTATGTATAAGTTTATTTAAATGTATTTTGTATTCAATGGCTGGGAATATTTTTCTATTAATATTAGGAATATTTTTTGCAAATATTAGGAATCATCTTACATTTGTCCCAAGCTTAACCCTTTCTTATGAAGCGCAAGATTATCACCTTGGAAGAATCTCAGAAAGTTCTCAGTCCGCACTACGAAGGCCTGTTTGAAGACATAATAGGTGGTTTCACAGACTATGTCAAAATCAAAAATTATGTTGATGGATTGGGCCGCTTTGCACAGTACGAGAGTAGAACAAGAGCTGGCATCGTTCATGAGCAAATAAAGGCACGAGTCAGTGAGCGATTTGGTTCAAGTGCTGTGGTTGTTGGTGATGCTGAAGCCAAAAAATGGAACGGCATATTTGGTCTGAGAATAAATGATGAAATATTTATTAGGTTCAAAAAACTAGATGATGAAAAACGTGTCGCTGGTTTGCAGACTAAGCAACACGTCAAGTATATGCAGCAGGCAATGATTAGTGGTTTTCCTGATGAACCAACTTTTTTAATTGCTGGCTATATCCCCAGTAAAACTTGGGCGGAAGTAAAAGGTGTATATATAGCCTGCTGGAACGGTGAAACCATAGAATGGTTTGATGAGATTGGCAAGTACACAGCCCAACAGTTCAACCTGTTTGATCATTCCGGTCAATCATTAATTGATAATCGTAGTTTGGTGCAGAGAAAAGACCAAAGTGGCGATCAAAAACAGGGTAGGAATACTGATCTAAAAACAGGTACTGACAGCTAATTAATTATGAACATTCAGCCAAGTACCATCGTCTTAGCGAGGGAATCAAGAAGGCTGACACAGATTCAGCTTGCTGAATTGATAGGGGTAGAACAAGGAACAATTTCTAAGGTTGAGAAAGGTTTGCTTGAACCAAACGATTCCCTATTCGATTCTCTTTGCCGCGAACTTAATTACCCAGAGACCTTTTTTACACAAGATCCACTAATTCGAGTCCGGGGCCATTACCGCAAAAAAATCACGCTTCCAGCAAGCAAGTTTAAACCTTGCGAAGCATTAATGACCATAACAGAGCGTCATTTTACATTGCTTCATGATGCGGTTAATTTGCCTGATCCTTTTGTTCCGTCTTGGGACGTGGAGAAAGACGGCTCTCCTGAATTAGCTGCTATTTATACAAGGGAGTTTTGGCGAATTCCAAAGGGACGAATTGACAACTTGTCAAGGATACTTGAGACGAATGGTATTGTAATAATACCACTGGATTTGCTTGACTTGGATGGACTAAGTACCTTTTCAGAAACCCGGCAACCCGTTTTGTTTATCAACAAACGTTCTTCATCTGACCGTCAGCGCTTTACGTTGGCACATGAACTGGCCCATTACGTATTACACTGGGGAAAAATCATCGACGATAGTAGAGATGTAGAAAAGGAAGCTAATGAGTTTGCCAGTGAGTTTTTGATGCCCTCTCGTGATATTGAACACCTTCTTTTCAAATTAAATATTGATAAGCTGGCAGAGCTTAAGCGGTATTGGAAAACTTCAATGCAATCTATTGTAATGAAAGCCAAAAAACTCGGACTTCTGACCTATAATCAATCTAACTATCTGTTTAAACAGTTTAATGCGTTAGGCTATAGCAAAGGAGAGCCTGAACTGTTTCCTCCTGAGCAACCAAGCATATTCAGGGACATAATTAATGTATATGTTCGTGATATGGGCTATAGCAGGGATGAGCTTTCGACTTTGCTTAAGATATCTATCGATGATTTAGAATCTATGTATTTTGACAAGGTGATTCCTCTTTTCAGGTTTAGTCGAAATAACTGACTCCCCACAATGATAAAGCGTTTATGCCAAACTCAGCTTGCATGCTTCATCATTGAGATTCTGGTCAAATCATATCAATTCATAATTTTATTGAGCCTCGACACAACTAGAAAACAACGCAATAGTTCGCTTCGTGCGGCATCTTTAACCGTTTGATCATCTAAGTTTTGGGGTCTTTCTCCGAATAGTTTCTTTGGTTGAAAATACTAATACCATCATTCTTCCCCCGTGCTGCTACCAATAAATATTAATGACCTGCTAGGTGCCAAAACCGTTGAGTCGAACCGGATCGAATTTAAGGAAGGATGGAACCCCGATGCCATCTATCGGAGCATCTGTGCTTTCGCCAACGACTTCGACAACAGTGGCGGGGGCTATATTGTCATTGGCGTGGCCGAAGAGCAGGGGCGAGCCAAACGCCCCGTTAAGGGCTTGTCGACGGAGCAGATCGCCCGCATTCAGCAGGAGATGATTGGCTACAATAACCAGATCAAGCCACCCTATCATCCCCGTTTTTTTATAGAAGAGATCGACGGGCAGCAAATCATCATCTTGTGGGTGTTGGGCAGTGCCAGCCGCCCCCACGAAGTACCGGAGAACGTTGGGGCCAGCCAGAAAATCCATCGGTATTACATCCGTCAGTATGCCAACTCAGTGCGGGCTAACGCCGAACAACAGCAGGAACTGATTGCCATGACCAATCAGGTGCCGTTCGATGACCAGCCTAACACTCAGGCTTTAATGGCCAACATATCGCTGCTTTGGATACGGGAATATCTGCGCATATCGGGCAGTCGGTTGAGCTTTCAGGCAGGGTCGAGCGATGCCTCCGATTTGCTCGAACAGATGGGCCTGCTCAGTGGCCCACCCGAACACCGGTTTCCGCGAAATGTAGCCCTGATGTTGTTCTGTGAAACGCCGGAAAAATTCTTTCCCTACACCTACATTGAACTGATACATTTTCGGGGCAATCCGGGCGACCGTGAGTTCAACGAAACCCAGTTTACAGGACCAGTACAGTACCAGATTCGGCAGTTGCTCGACTATCTGAAAGGAAATATCTTGACTGAAAAGGTGATCAAGCATCCCGACCGGGCTGAAGCCACCCGACTTTTCAACTACCCGCTGCCCGCCTTGGAAGAAGCCATTGCTAACTGTATCTACCACCGAGATTATACGGTGCGAGAGCCGGTTAAAGTGTTTATCGAAGTCGATCATATCAGACTTCAGAATTCGGGTGGTCCCGACCGTGCCATTCGGTCCGAGGATTTTCTGACCGGACGTGTGCGGCCTAAACGCTACAGAAACCGTCGCCTGGGCGATTTTATGAAAGGGTTAGACCTGACCGAAGGTCATGCAACGGGTATCCGATTAATTCTGGATACGATGGCTGTCAACGGCTCCCCTGTGCCCATCTTTACGTTTGATGAAGAGCGGTCTTTTTTTGAAGTGGAACTGCCCATTAACCCTGAGTTTTTGAGAAGATCCATCGCGAATAGTTCGGGAAAGGATTTGGCTCCATTGCCGCTAACGGCCGCCGAAAAGACCGAGTTTGCCAGCTTAGTACCGGCGCTAACCAAGCCTGGTATCAGTATGATTCATATTCTAAGTGATAAGATGCCCTATACCCGGAAGGAATTGCTTCTAAGTGTGGGTTTGGCGAACCATACAGACAACGTAAAGCGCCATATTGATCCGCTATTGGCCAAGGAAATTTTACGTTTAACTGACCCCGATAGCCCCCGCAGCCCTCGCCAAAGCTATACACCAACCGAACGGGGTCGCCGTTTAGCTCAATATCTTTTAGAGCAAGGAATCGCTAGCTACGACTAAGTAACGACTAAGTAACGACTAAGTAATGTACAAGTTATTGTATAAGTCAGCGTACAAGTCAGCTAAGGCCTTTCACGCGGGCAAGATAGGAATGGTCACGTCCTCATCCCAGCACATTGTACCGTAGTACTCGTCCAGAGCCAGCACCATCATGGCATCCTGCTCGGCATCGGTACGGTTACACCAACGGGCGTGATCATCGAACTGCTCGGCAACGCTGAGGTAGATAAACTCCCCGTCGGCGTTATAAACTTCGTATAGGTCGATACTGTCCTGATGAACGAACAGCAACACCAGGCCCGATGACTCAGCAATTACTTTAAGCGTTTTGGAGGTGGACAATAGGGGAGAGGCCGGCTGGATATTCATAGTAGTAGGGGCTGAGTGACGCTAGAACAAAACTACCTTATTCCGGCACGATTTACAGGGCTAAACAGCAATAGGCTAGTCTTTTCTTTCCCACTTGGTACACCTTTTTTACAACCCCTTTCGGCGTTTGGACTTGCGTACGGAAGGTTTCGGCAATACCCCTTTGGTCGGTTTTGCAGCTGCCTGCTCTGGTTGTTTCGAGGTCGTTTCCTGGAGACTGCGGCTAAGTCGAGCAATGTCACGTTCAATGTCAGATTCATGCCTTGCTGCTGTACCAGCAAAGGGAAGCGAGATGGCCAACTCGCTCACGGTTTCTACCGGTTTATTCTCACCGTTCTGACGACTGCTCTTAGCGGTTGATGGCACCGGATTATGACCAAATGTAAGTGAATTGGTACGCCCAGCAGTGTCGATACGCTGAACAATATTACCAAATACATAATCCCTTCCCAAGGCGTACCCAGGTATTGACATCTTGGTTCTATCTGCTTGCAAGCCATACGAAATACCCTCTCGCTTTTGGCCACATACATCGGTGTACGGAACGAACAACACGTAGTAGGGGCTATTAGCCGCTAACTGATTACAAAAATCCTCCAGATTACGGGATGTAATCACTAAGCGGTCAATGGCCTGCCGCAAGGTTAGATGGTCTGCGGTAAAGCTGCGTCGAGCGGGGTAGCCCATATGATTTTCAGCTGGTATATGGGCGATCGTTGTTTCACGAATCCCCTTCTGTGCCAGGTCAAGCTCAACCATTGCCGGTTGCAATGATAGCATCGGCGGGGTAGGAGTGAGGTTGTACTTCGTCTCCATTTCACGGCAGAATTGACCGATACGACGGAAGTTATGGATTGATAGCGCAGAGTTTTTACCGTCGAGGTCAACGCGACTGGCAATGATATGGAAATGGTCATGGTCTTTTTCGGAGTGTCGAAATACAACCATTGGGTTATTGACCAATCTAAAGGCCTCAGCGAAGTCCTGAGCAATACGCACCATCGTCGAACGGCTGACCATATTATTTGGTGCTGCTTTCTCAATTGGGAACGAAAATACCTGATGCCAAACCGGTTTTTCAATACGCTCGTTTCGGTGAGCCACTTCGGTAAATTGACGGGCAATGGCTTCGATGTGCAACCGTTCGCCACTGGGTGTGTTAGCCATATTTGAATCAGCTAGCAAACCGGGAGCTACATGCTGGTAATACAGTAACTCGCCCCGTACCTGCGTCTTGTTTAGGCTCCGATTGGGCTGAACGGCGTAGTAACAGTATTCCATTGCACCAAGGAAACTAGCCCCAAACTTAGCAGTCTTTCCAATCATAGCTGGTTATGTATCAAGGTAGGTTACGACTTCATGCAATTGACTGATGAGGGTCAGTTGCTCGTCAGAAGGTACCGTAGCGGCATTCAATTGTTGCATAATGGTGCGGAGCTGGTTTACGACCCGTTGCCGTTGCACTTCACCCGCATAATCGGTCAGTCGCTCCCGAACAAAGGCCCGGCTGCGAGCGACAATGTCCGCCATTTCAAGTGCTGAATGTTGGATTCTATCGGCATATAGGTCGTTATCGGCTACTCTATGACTTAGGTGCATTAGCAGCCCTGATAGCTTCAATAAATCGGTCAGCATCTTTTGAACGTCGGTTGGTAATTTCCTGAACTGTGGCAAGTATAAAGGTGATTCGAACAGTTTGGCGCGAGCGTATTGCTGCGGCTTCAGGTTGAGCCGGCCCGCCTGATCGTATAAGGTCTTTCGTTCATCGGCGGTCATACGAATCGGTGGTAACCAATGGTCACGGCGGTCAGCATCTGCTTTCTTCGGACGACCTTTTTTAAACGATTTAGTCATTTTATAAAATTATTTTTTATACTGAAAACGTAGCGATAATCATCAACTTACTACCATAATTATTGATAACACGCGCTGCATTTGACCTTTCTGTATCACAAAAACATAGCTTGCTCCGAGCCGTTCTGAGTAAGTCTACCAATCGTACTAATGCTATGAAGAGTACTTAAAGTACCTTCTGAACCAATAGAACCCATGCATCCACCGGTGTCAGTGGTACTACAAATACCAACCATTCGATACATACCATTGGTAGAATAGTTTCAAAAATAATAATATTATTTATTTTTGTATAAAACTATGCTTTATGCCTGCTATTATAATTGCTGTCCATACCATGAAGGGTGGTTCCGGCAAATCGACTATCACCACAATTTTAGCCTCCTATCTCCAGTACGTAAATCGAAAACGGGTGTTGGTTGTCGATGCTGATGATCCGCAATATTCCATCAGTGGAATCCGGGAAAATGAATTGTCGCTTTACGAACGTTTGGTCAAACTCACCGAGAGTGGCCACACACCAGCCGGTTTGGAGACGATGGCCAACACGCCCTTTGAAAAGGCAATGACAGAACGGTTGCGGTTCAACGTCGAGCACCAGATAAGCCCCGCTGATTTTTATCCAGTTTTGCGGGCCTCAGCGGCCACGCTCCAGCAAGTTGACTTCACCGCCAACGTTGATTTTGATTACGTCTTTCTGGATCTTGGGGGCGTATACGATAGGCGCATCGTGGACATGCTGGCCAAGTGTCATCTGGTGCTGGTACCGTTCACAACCCAGAACATTGATATACGGCACTCAACTGATTACTGCCTGATGCTGATCGACAGTATCAACGAAGGCGAGTTAGGGCAAACAACCCAAATCCGTTGCCTTTGGAACAAGTACAAGTTCTTCTACGACAAAAAGGCGCAACTGATCGAGGAGACGATTGGTAGCTACTTCGCCGAGATCAACACGCCCGTCGCTTTTCTGAAAGCCCGCTTGCAGGATGCTGATGCAGGGTTCGACCAGAATAAAATGTTGACAACACTCTCTAATCCGGTGGCAATAAAGTCGGACCCTCGTTGCGGTAGCAAATACGCCGGCACTGTAGTCCGTTTGGCGGACGAGATTCTACGGCTCTGCGAACCCGCTATAACCAGCCAAACAGCCTGATTAGGATATGGCCGCAACGAAACCAACTCTGACGCTATATGACTTGCTAAACCGTGACGCACCCACTGTTAATGGCCCGGATGAACGGAATAACTCGCCATTGGGAGACCGGGAAGCTATCGAAAAACGAACGCGGTTTATGCGCGATAAGGCAAGTATAGAAGATCACCCCAATGCTATAGCTGATAAGCCACCAAACCCCTCAACCAAAGAATCAGCGATAGAAACAGAGTCAGCAGTGGAATTAACGCGAAACGGCGTCAAACAAGCTACTAATCCCCTCAAGAGTACCTGTAAGGCTAGCGACGATAAGATTACCCGTTCTATTCAGTTTAGCCGGATAACCTATCGACAGATGGAAAAAACGCTGAATTTTATTGCCTACAAAAGTGGTCGGCGGAACGTGTCCTTTCCCAAATACTTTGAAAAACTGCACGAGTTGGCCCGCCAAAATCCCGACTTGATGAACCAACTAATTGACCATTTCAAAACCGATTTACCTGATTAGTCCCAAGCCAATGCTGACTTTTTTGCTTTTCTCCATACCGCTCAGTTCTTACATCACGCTTTCAATAGTAGTGATGGTGCTCTGGGCATTTTTCGTCATGACCAAGCTCCAGATCGACACAAGTGTCGGCAATGCCAAACGAGCTACCCGGCCTGAACCAACGCCTTTCTCATTTTTCAAACCCGGCGATAATCCAATACCCCTTATTCCTCCTTCTACACTTTCTGATCAGGAACTGGCTATCTCGGTACCTATCGAGAAGGGTAGGGGGACTCGTAGAGAGCTAGCGCCAGATATGTTGGCCCCGGCACTGGAGCAGGGGGTACCCGATATAGATGTACCCCTCGGATTAGATTCGACAAACCGAACTCAGCAAGTACCAGCGCCAGCAGCTCAAACCACAATACCCGCTGACGCACCCGATACCTCTACTGTTAATCCTGATTTTGCCCAAGATGATGATCAAGCAGACTTCGCCCTATACCAACCGCGCCAGGTATCGATTGTAGTGTTTCCGCCAATAATGGGTAGCGGTATTGACGCAAGACCGGAAGACACTATAGAGCCTATCCTCGAGCAACAAAGAACCCTGATGGACTTGCAAGCCGAATCCGATGAAAAAGTTCTCAGTCGGAAACGTAAAACTGAACAACTCATGAAGCTTGCTGCTGGACTTGATTTTGAGGCTTATGTGAAGCTCTTCCGTACATATTATGAGCAGGCAATGGTTCACCAGAAAGAAGCGCCAGAACGCGCTTTCTACGTAATCTTTGGAGAGTTGATTGCGGGCGAGACTATTGATGTGCAGGAACAGCTACTGATGCTTCTAGACAAGGAAGCGACCAGTGAAGAGCAGGGAGGGATGGTGCAGGCAGAGGTTTACACGGAAGCGCAGATGGATGAGGTAGAGCCTGCGTTTACATAAGGAGTTTTTGATACCCCTTTGGTTCTTTAAACCGGCTCTTAACAGGCCGGTTCTTTTTTAGCACAAATGCGCGTGGAACTGCATAAACAGTACTTCGTTTTGGTCTTTTGGTACGAAGCGGATTAGGGCCCGTATTTCGTTGACCGTTGATTGGGCACTGAGACAGTCCCCTTCGTCGTCAACGCTGGTTATAACAACGCGGCCACCGAGTGGCAAGGGATACTTACCAAACCAAAATAGTGGTGTTGGACCGTGGAGCAAAGCGGCATCATCACCAGTGGCTACATCGCCATTTATGAATGAGCCATACGAAGCGATGTGTTCGCAGTGGATAGCGTCATAAAAGCCCTGTAGCGAGTTATCCATCTCGATAGCTTCGACAATTTGGCGAGTTGGATCAATCAGAATTGCGTTGATTTTCATGGGGTTTTGTTAATTGGTTAACTGATATAAAAATACAACCAATTGACTGCAACACACGAATCAACTATCTGTATGTTAGACTTTTAACCCCCACTTGGATCCACTTTCCTTACCCCTTTGGTTCGGTTAAGAATCGGCTACTTGCCGATTCCTTTTTTAAACCATTTTCTCCACTTCTTCAGCTAGTTGAATGATCCGTTTAAATTCTTCCTCCGGTAAATGAGTCCAGCGGGGACATGTAAAAGCTTTTCCATCTGCAAAATCGAACTGCACCAAATCGGTAGTGTGATTTGGCCCGGCAGGTCGGTATTCTTCGATAAAGAACATTTGCTGTGGCTTAACCCCGAATTGCTGAACCACCTGGTTGGCAATGATCTCACAGGCATTCGTTACACTCATACCCTTGTCCATATCGGTGGCAATAACTAGTTGAGTCTGGCGGTAAATCTGAATCTGGCAACGGCTGGGGTAGCCATTTGATGCACGAAAAGTTAGCGTGTGTTTTTCCATTGATACAGCTATTTGTTGGCTTATACGGGTTGTTTGACCGTTCTCCGGGTTTGCACATTTTTGATGCACATGGCAAAAGGGAGCATCGTGTTTGGGTCAACACGCTGTAAAATACTTTCGATGGCGCGTCTCTGAAAGTCTTCCTCATCGAGGTAGTATGCCCATTGGTAAAAGTCTGCACTGGCTTTCATAAAAGCCGTGAATTGCTCTGTGGTAAAGTTATTAGGGGCAACAGTAAGTGGAATATTGGTGCAGTGTTACATCAGGCTGTGCGGTAGCTTATCATCAGCCATAACAAATACATTACCATCCTGTAAGGCCAACAAAACCAATTGCTCGTCAGTTGTTTTATGGCACATTAATGTGGCAAATTGAGCGGGGGTAAGGGTCGATTGAAATCTGGGTAAGAACATAATTGAAAGGATTGGCCGCGCGAACAGCGTAATTGATAACTGTATAAAAATAACCAATCAATTCCATTGGTTTAACCCCTTATTTTCAGTCACTTACCTTATTTTATCCACTTGTTTCACTTCAGTAATACCCCTTTGGTTAGGGGTAGAGCCGGTCTTACTAAACAGTCCGGCCGGTAACGAGGTAACGAGTGAAAGGTCGGTCTGATGGTTCAATGGGAGGGCCGTCGCCGGTCGTGGGGGAGGGGTAGAGGCCGACAGGCAACTCTCTCCCTTCCCCACGATCGGTGTGGGACCGACCTCTTTTCAAACCCCTTTGGTTGTTATTGCTGCCCTGAACAGGGTGTCCTTTTATTGCTTTCTTGATCGCTTACGTAGTAGAGTGTAAGGTAAAAAAGGTACTACGCTTGGGTTAGTTTTTCTTGCAATTTAAACGAGAGTTGTCTGCCAGGAGTTAGCCTATCACAAACCGAGTCGATATAAAAGTAGGGTTAGTGCTCTCAAAACAAGCACTAACCCACTGATAGTTAACCATTAACAATAACAGACTCAGTTAACAGTACACCTTCATGCTGTTCAATGACAGCGGCTGGTGACGATTCTATTAAGCCCAACGGCGATTCTGCAAACAAGCTTTTGGCATAACCTATCGAAATACGCACGTTTGTTTTAGTGGCTTTGGCAGTCAGGTCAGTGTAGACTGAGTAGGCTCGATAGACATCGCGGCCTAGAATGCGCATTTCTTTATTTCCTTCGCTAAAACTAAATACAGCCGCGTAGTAAACCCCTTTTTGCGCCTGGCCGTCGGGTAAGGACACTTCATAGCTCAGCTTTTCAGCCGTGACTGTAACGCGCATTTCTTCCAGCTTTTTACGGCTATACACCAAGTCTTTCAGGGCTTTTGTGAAATTGAGTTCACTGGAATTGTTGAATAAAATCGTGCTGATACATTGATTTTCATCTACAAAATAGAACTCTACCCAGCGTGTACTATCTTTTCGATCAAACAGGTTACCTGTGAACTGCCGCCAGCAGATGGGCTGAAAAGAGAACTCTTTACCTAAATCATCTTTCCCATTGAAATTGAAGCGGCCTGTTTTTCCATCGAAGCGGTAACTTAGTGGCTGACCCTCCACATAGGCGATAAGCGGTTCGGAATAAACCTCACCCGTATCCTCGTCTGTAACGTCGATGAACAGGTGAGGAAACAGAGCTTGCAGGTTGGTGGCGGGAGCCAGGACGGACGTTTCGAGCGCGTTTTCCATTGCGTTTTTGGGGTTGTTTTACTATATAAAGATACCCAAATAGCACTCGGCATGCTAGATCGTTTTTCTGTAAGTGCCTCTTTTTCAACGCCACTTGGGTTAGTATATCTTGCTTTTTAACCTTTACCCCTTTGGTTTTTTGTATTGCTGGCGTTGCTATGGGTGTTAGAAGAGATAGATTTGTTACAGCAAGCTTAGGCTTACATAAGGTTTGATTATTCAACAACTAAGATCATGAATTTTGTACTCGTCAAACGTCTACTTTTAATGGCTTGCTTTAGCCTAGTAGCACCGATCTATTCTGCAAAACCCCAATCAGTCATAACCAAACAAATACTTGAATACTCTGAACTGAAAGTGTTGCTTTTAAAGCACAAGAAAACGGCTGACAATATACTTAACATGAAGCGATTTAAACTCTCTTCCAACAAGGAGAGATCAGAAAGTATCATCTATGCCTACAAAAAAGAGAGCGACAACACCCAAGTACTTATCCGAGTTCGTAAAAGTGATGGATTAGTTAGTGAAATCGCTTGGGACGAGAGACCATCAACGATTGCCTATCTGACTCATGAAGCTGTTTATGATGGTTTCGTACCTGTAGCAGGTAACAGCCGCTATTACAACCGTTTTCAAAAGATGGCACTTTTGGTTAATTACAAATTGGCCTATGATGACAGCACAGTTCCCTGTATTCTGAGGGCAGTTGAGTAAAGATTGGGGAATTCTTTTGGCTGAGTTCTATTCCATTTATAAAACCCCTTTGGTTATGTTCTGTCAAACCAACCCGAACGGGTTGGTTTGACGAATTCACTAAGCCACTTGCGCCAAAATCGGTGTACCTATCTGGTCGGCTCTATTCTCAGCCGGGTTATTTTCCGATTCCATTAACCGTTTCAATTCGGCTACTTCCGCATCGAGCCGTTGTAGTTCTGTCTCCTGGCGGAATGGTTGCGACAGTTTACGGCCGAACTCCTGCTCCGTTAATTTGGCGCGGGTAAGTTGTTGTTGCAAAAAGGCCGGTTCTTCCAAGGCTCGCCCAACGGCCGCTTTAACTGATGAGAACAGACCATTAGATGAGCCAACAGACCCCGATAGTAGCAACCCGGATGAATAGTTTATAGCAATTTGGGCCAGGCCGATGTTTAGGAATTCGCCGAATACCTCCTGTACTCGCTCACCGGTTAGGGTAAAGGTTATGCCGTTAATTTGCATCGTTTTCGTGGCTTGCTCGTGTCTCTTTACACTGCCCTTTACTTGCTCCATCAGATGTTGCGTTGCCTCCCCCCATTTCTCAGTGTACGTAATACCGTTTATCGTTACGCTGGAAACGGTGTATGGCTCACCAAATCGTTGGCTTAAGTTGGCAGCTTCAATCTGTAGTTGATCTAATAGGGGTTCATTTCGGTTCAGGAACTGCCGGGCTCGTTCAACCTGTGCTTGTGCTTCAACTAAACCACGTTGCCAATTCTTTTTTTGTTGAATCAACCGCGATAAGTCCAATTGCCGGGCCGTGTACATGAGCGCGTATTGGGAACCGCTGAGGGTGGCCATCATCTGATCGAAGGACATAGCCGCAAAATCATCGTCGGCATTGAGATCGGCCATCTGGTCGTCCGAAATATTTCCTTTCAATACCTGATTGATAAATTTCTGTTTGATGGCTAACCGACCGTATGCGGTCGCGTCAAGCGTCCGATCTACCCCATAGGTAACCACCTCGATTGGTATGTTCCAGTCAGCATGTTGGTTGCCCTGGCGAATAATGCGCCCGTTTCGCTGCTCAAAATCGGTTGGTCGGTTAGGGGCGTCTAAATGGTGAATAGCCGCTAAGCGTTCCTGTACATTTACACCTACGCCCATCCGCTCTGATGTACCCAACAACACCCGCACCTCACCCGTACGGACTTTAGCAAACAACGATTCGCGTTTATTGGCTTCAGCGGGAACTATAGCCACCTGTTCAGCTGGTACGCCTTGCTCAATCAGTTTCCATCGTATATCTTCAAAGAGGTTAAAACGGGTTGTTTCTGTTCGAGCTGGCTCTGGATTAAATTCGTCAGTTAATTGACTCGCTGATGGATCATTAACAAGACGTAAATGAGTAGGCGGACTCTGGTACGTGTCTGCAAAAACAAGCTGTGTACCGGCATAACTGGCGGTCTGGTGGTAGATTCGTAAAATCTCGCTCACTGTCCGATTGCATTTGGAACCGGGCTCGTCGGGGTTATCGGCATTCAGCAACCGAATATCCAGCGTAGCTTTTCGAGCCTGGCCGAAGCATACCAATGGAATGTGCGAGTTGTCCCGCTTTTGACTACCAGTCAATTTCTCGAACCAAAGGAGGGTTTCTTTGATGCTGTCCAATTCATCGGCAACGCCTTCTGTCTGCGGGATTACAATTCGAGTGTAGGCATCGCCTTTGAGTTGTGGCAGGGTTTTATCCCGCTTAAACTCGACAACATCATCGTTAAGGATTACATCGACGTGAGCCCGGTACAACTCCGACAACTGTTGTACGTTTACGAATTTGGCAAACCGTTCAACCGCTTTAAAGTTGCCCGTTGCCGTCAGCTCAAATGACTGAATCACGGTACCGAATGCCCCGGCGAATTGGTCAAACGTAGTCAGCAATGATTGTGCTAAGCGTTCAGGGGCAATAAACCGTAGCATCGTCCAGGCTTCGGCCATTGTGTTGCTGATCGGCGTTCCGGTGGCCAGTACAACCCGCCCTTGCCGGGCCTGCACAGAGCGGCATTTAAACATAGCGCTTAGTGCATCTTCTGACCCTGCCGTGTCAATGCCTTTTACGTTTTGCCGTTGAGTGAAAAAACCCAGGCGTTTGTATTTGTGGGCTTCATCCAAAAACAGTGCATCAATGCCTAATTGGTCAAAAGTCAGAATTTGGTCTTTTTGACGGTTGGCTTGGCGAAATCGTTTGGCGGTAAGCCGTAGTTTCAATTCGTTTAATCGCTTTACCGTCATGGGTTTCTTCTGACCTTTACGGTTGGCCATAGCGACAGCATATTCTACCCGCTCAATTTCATCACGGATAAAAGCTTCTTCGCTGGCGGGGTCGTCGGGAATGAGTTTGAGAAAACTTTGTGGAATCAGCACTCCGTCAAAGTTGTTCGTTGCTATCCGTTGTAGAAATCGCTTGCGGTTGCTAGCTTCCATATCTGCGGGCTGGGGTACATAAATCACGGCACTGGGGTACAATCTGCGCCAGGACCGGGCGAAGTCATCCAGCGTTGAGTTTTGTACCGCTATCAGGGGTTTGTGGGCCAATCCTAACCGTTTTAACTCCATGGCTGCGGTTATCATGGTGTACGTTTTACCACTACCTACGGCGTGGGCCAATAACGTGTCCTGCTCTTTAATGCGCTCAACCGCCCGGAACTGGTGAAACCGCAACTGTATATCAGTTGATGCACCGGGGTAATGGGCAAAAGCTGGTTCCCGAAACGCTTTATGAACATGACTGTTGTAGAGTTCATTGTAAACCGTCTCGATCTCTGCGCTATGGTGTTCGCGGATAAAGTCAATGAACAATTCGTTTAACTGTTCCTGCGCTTGTACGGCCTGACTGGTAGCTTCCACGTCCTTTATTTGCCGTTCTTTACCTTCGGCATCAAGAATGGTTTTGGTTATTACCACGGATCGTTGTTGCAAAGCGGCTTCCATTAATTGCATAGCTGTTCGGTGGGTAGTTCCTAACGACCGGTTTTGCACCGATGTTATACCCTCGGCTCCTTCGAATTCGTATTGCCCGGCCCGGCGGTTGTAATGAACGGTCACGGTTTCGGTATGTAGTGTTTGCTGAATAAACGCCTGGATACGTTGGGTAGGAATCCAGACTGACCCTAACCGAAACTGCACCAGAGTTGCTGGAATCGTTGGTGGTATACTGGCTGATAATGCCCTTTGATTGACAATAAACCGGCTATCAGACTGTGCTGCCTGTTCGGCTTCGGCTAACTTTTGCCGGACATTACCGGATAAATAACTATCCCGGTCCTCTAGCCGTCTGCTTGTCGGATTACGGTACACTAACTCCTGTTGTAACAAGTCGCGTTCTACGTCGGTTTGGGTTTGGCTTGTCCAATTGGCAATCCTGACGCTATCCACCCACCCGTACAAGGCTACCGATAACCGAACCCCATCAGCCAAGTTGGCTACCGTTTGGGGTGGTATGTAGTGGGGATAAACACGCTGGCGGAAAATATCAGCGGGAGTAACGGTTGTTCCTGACGCATCACGCTTGATTATTTCTAATGCCTGGATCGTAGTAAACTGACAGTCCCAATCTTCCAGAAATGCAATAACCCTGTTACGGTTGAGCGTTCCAAAGTGGCTAAAAAAAAGGGAGTAGATCGTGTTTAACTCTCTCCTCAATGCATTAATTTGGCTGTCGGACTGTCCGTTTTTCTCCGCTTGTAGTAACTGTAGATAGGCCGTTTTCAGATTTTCATACTGATTGATAACCATACGCTGGCTATACGTTTGGCCTTTGGTCTTAATCCTGCCTGAAAACCCTGCCAGTCGTTCATCGGTAGGGCTTTTTAGCCGTCTGGCGGAATTCGTGCCAATAATACCAATTGGTAATTGATTAAGTGCATCCATCAAGTCTCCGGGAAATTTATCAGGATTGGAGTGGTGTAAGGTTGGTTGATCGGCACGGTACAAACCACCTTTATTTACCTCATCAGCAAAGTGCATGTGCCCAAGCATCATACCGGGGCGGGTATGATAGTACTCGTTTACGACTAATGTCCGTACCTGCGGGGTTTCGCACTGGTTGGTACATTGACCACTCGTTGGAGTTTCTATTGACTCAGACCGCAGCGTTATGGTGCGTTCAAACGCATGATCAGCAAAACGTCGCCCAGGGCCTTCCCGCTTTACCAAGAACAAAATATCCGTAGTGACAACCGTCCCGGCATTCGCTTCAAATGCATTAGAAGGCAAGCGGATGGCTCCTGCCAGTTCCATCTGTCCGTCTGTGGCTAACCAGCGTCTAAAGGCTCCGACCTGCGCATCCAATGTACCAGCACTGGTAATGAGCGCGATCAGACCACCGGGTCGAACTAAACGGGCAGCACGGCCAATAAAGTAGTTGTGAATAGGTAACTTAGATAAGTCGGTATGATGCCGGTCATAAACCGAGTACGAGCCAAACGGAACGTTACCAATTACCAAATCGAATGAACCTGCTTCAAAAGAACACTGCTCGAATCCGGTTGTATGAGTTTCAACGGTCGGGTATAACAACTGTAAAATTTGCCCGGATATAAGATCTTTTTCGACAGCTACCAACTCCGATTGAGTAACAATATCCGCTGGCATCAGTCCAAAAAAGTGCCCAATCCCTGCTGCTGGCTCTAGTACTCGTCCCCCTGTAAAGCCAAACCTAATGACCGCTTGCCAAATTGCCTGAATGATTTCCGGGGTGGTATAGAATGCACTGAGTGTAGATGCTGCTGCCCCAATTTTTTCCTCATCCGTCAGCAGGTTTTCTAAGCGGTGGCGGTAATTACCGAATTGACTAACCCAGCGGTCAAACGCTAAGGATAGATTCGGCCCACCGTTATGTTGATCTATAATTGGTGACTTCTGCCAGGCAGCATAAGCCTCAACGTCCCAGACCTGTGAGCAACTCCCCCAGCCTGCGTACTGTACTAAACGTTGCTGTTCATCAGCTGTAGGCAGGTGTACTAGTTGGCTGTTACCACGGGCCTGTATTGCCTTTAGTGTCTCGATAGCGGCAAGATTAGCGCGTATTCTGGCAACTGGCCCTTTAGGTATACTAAGCGTATCTGGATGGATACGAAACAGCTTATGAATAGGCTCTAACTGTTGCGGTAAAGCTGTATATGCATCGGTTAAGCGTATTACGTCTCGTATAGGCTGCGGGTGTCGAACATCGGTGGCTAAAATGGCTCCGGCAAAGTCGAAGAGTCCGTATTGAGCGGGGTTAACAAATGAAGTAGTGCGTCGGCTACGGGTGCGAATCATAAGCGGTTAGAGCGGTAAATTTGAGCTGTTTTAATATCTCAAAAGTAGGTCTAACAATGCACCTTATAAGGTATAAATATTTGTATATCAATCTTTTAAATCCCATTAAATGAACAATTTAAGCCACCCCTTTGGTTATTTTCGATAGTATAGTTTTGTGTTAATTTGCTCAAGAGTGTATCAGCTCAACTTCTCGGTGAAAGACCAGAAAGGCAAGTTCAGGATTAGTATCTGGTCTAAAAATATAGTCCGGTATCTCAACTGTATCTTTGGCTTGCTTTGATCCTGAATTGGGTGTAATACAGCCAGTGGTGCCTGCTTTTAGTATTACGCCAACGTTCTCAACCAATTTCACTTTCTGTCTTCTTGTCGATAAACGCTTGGCTTTCATTTGCGTGGATTTTTTTCAATCTAGATAGTGGACTTTCTATAAATTGGTTAGCACTACAGTACACTTTTTATTCATGATTCTACCGTAAAACCCCTTTGGTCTTTTCCAGAACACCCGTTTAGGGTGTCTGGGAGTTAATCAGCATAAATACTGATTGGCTATTGCGTGAAAAGCTCGTTCATCATGATTAAATCGCGCCGACATGGTCAAACCTGTATCGCCACTGAAAAGTGCGTGGTTAACACCGTTGTACAGCAACCAGGCATTGGGTCTGCTTTCTAGTAATCGCTCTTCGTGTTCCATCCGTTCCATAGCAGCCTGTACCAACTTTTTGGGAATGCCTATCTTACGAATTACGCTCGCAGCTTCTTCTCGATTCGTTATAACCCTGTCTTGTAGCACTCGGAAAACATCCAGCGTGGGGCTTTCCCGTTTTTGGGCGTTGTTGGTAAAGTCCCGTAAGAAATGAACTAAAAAAGAATAAAACCGATCAAGGTTTATGCCTCGGTGGGTAAAAATATGCTGAATGTCAGTAATGGGTTCTTCTTGCTCGGTGACCCACTCGAGACCTTTGACCTTGACATGGTCACTTTTCTGACCGGTACCTAACCATCTCAGGTACTCGTCAAGGCTGTAGAACTCGTCTGCCCATCCCATCATACCATTAGTACAAATTTGCCGGTAGAACGCAATTCTAACTTTTTGCTGTCGTATCTGCTTCATCTCTTTACCTTGGATAGTAAAGTGTGATTTTCCGGTGTAGGAATTGGTAAACGTGAGTTGCCTATGGATAATGTCGTTCGGCCCAATTGTCGTTTCATCGGGTAAAATCACGTTGATCGCATATTCGCCCAGGCGGTTATAACGGATGTGTACCGGCTGATCGTGCCCCAGTACCTTGGTTACGACATCCCTTAGGGTCGCATTGGGTACGAGTGAGTAACCCGCAGACTGTACGGCAAAAATGTGTTTTTCCTCTGGTTGGTCATTCGTTGTTGGTCTAGTCCCTACAATCATTCGCTGCCGGTCAGAGGGCATCATTCGGTAGGGCTCCTGAACGATTTGCCCAACGGGGACTGATTTCACGGGAAAGCAGATAGTTTCCCAATCTGTTGTGGCAAGTAGTCGGTTTTTTTCGCTGGCCTTTCTCATGGCTTTTTTTGAGTGTTTAGTTAATACCGCTGTTCTGGTATCAGATTTACAATTCAAAAATAACGACTTGGAAAGGATTTATCTAATTGAAAATCAGAGACATAAACCTTTTAACTCCCACGAAATGACTACTTTTTTTGACCCCTTTGGTTATTTAAATTGTTCCAAATTATTTAAGTCGGGTCGTTTTCTAGCGTATACATCCGGCACCGCCTGCGACGAACAGATAGGAAATTTTTTCAGGAACAGTTCTACTTCTTTATTTTGAAAAGGGTGGGGTCTGAAAATCTCTTCCGTGTCTACGAAAACTATGTTCTGTTTGGGTTGGATAATGGTACCCAGTTTATCACGCTTGTTGTTGAGCAAATGTTCGTTGGTACGGTCATACTCTCCGTTGGCCAACTTATACTTCCAGTGAATATAGAGATAGGTGTATCCTCGCCTGTATGTGGAGAAAGCTAATTCGTAGCTGCTTAAGTCATTGAGAATGGTGTACCATTTTTCTTTTTCTTCTATTAACTCGTCTATCAGCTGTCTGATTCGTGCGGCAGAAGGGGTAGCCTTTCCGTTATTGGCACCTTCAATGCCAAACAATGTTAGTGGTGGAGGGGAGCTATGATGGAGTTCGTCTTCTAATCGTGATTTACGAAGCTCAATAGAGTCAATAAGCTGCAATAACCGCTGCCGTTTATCCTCTTCGATAATATCTTCGTCTTTCAGTACCCAGTATTTATGCTTCGCAAAAAATGCGATTCTAACGGCCGGTGTGTCGTAGTTGACCAACTTTACTGTCTTGCAGTCGAAGTCTCGCCAGTGCTCAAATATGGCCCGTTCACGGGCATCTATAAAGTGTACTGTTACACCTTCCCAACTTCCATCCAAATCCCAACGTGTTCGATCGGCGGTTAGCTTAGGGCAAGTTTCAAGTAATAACTCCAGGTCAGCAGTTTTCTGGGCGTAATCGCGCGGGGTGAGTTTTTTAGCCATTTTTTTACCTCTGGGGTAAAATTAATAATATATTTGCTAACTTCTATCTTCTTGTTTTTGTCTTTTTTGCTGGCGTCAGCAATAGGGGAGTTATCCACACCCTAAATGCTAAAAGACAGTCGGAAAACTAAAGTAGTGGGAAACTATTTTAGTTAATAGTATATATAAGGACACACCCCTCAAAAAGCAAGGGATACTATCCCAAACACGTTTTAAAAAGCAAGTTATACTATCCTAAAGCGCTTTAAAAAGCAAGTTATGCTATCCTAAATAAAAAGTAGTTTACCCACAACTGTTTTTATTAAATACAACTTTTCCGAGTAACCTTTATTTAAAAACAAAAATAATATTATTTTTGTTTTTAAATAAAGGTTACTCGGAAAAGTTGTAGGTGAGTTGGTTATGCAATGTGATCTAATCTAAAAAGCAAGAAATACTATCCCACACATGACGTAGTTTCAACTTGATTTCACTAGAAAAGGTAGATGTCCAGTATTATCTGTTTTTTTGTATGTTTGTATTCATAAATCACTATGACTGAGTTACCTTCTATGGCTGACAAGCGAAGTAATCAGCTTATGTTGCCGTTCGATCTTCAGTACGAACCTGAACACCGGCAATATGTCAAGCAGCATTGGAATGTCACCTTTGCCCGGCAGAAAAAGATGAGTGTTCTGGCTAAACGGATCATGGCAAAAGTGATTGACCAGGTCAGGGACGATGATATGAGTTTGCGGGATTTTTATCAAATCCGTATTCAGGATATTATAGAAGATAGTAGCGTGTCGAAGTCTGGCGTATATAACTCTGTCCAGGGTGCTTTGTATGAGCTGGCACAGGTAGTTTGGGAATTCGCCAGTCCCGATAATTCTCAATACTATTTATTACATTTAGTAGATACCTCTAAACAGCACCGGGTTGGATACCAAGATGGCGTTATTACGATGGTAATGAACCCACAACTGGCTCCTTATTTCATCCAGATTGCCCATTACACTAAGTACCAGTTGAAAAACTACATGACGCTTCGAAGTTGGTATTCGATGCGTTTTTTTGAGATCCTATCAGCTTTTAAGGATACTGGCGAATGGGTAGTATCAGTAGAAGAGTACCGGATGCTGATGGACTGTTGGCATGAAAAAGACCAAAAGGGTAAGGTAAAGACAGATAAAGACGGTAACCCTAAAATTAAGTATCCGAACGTTAATTCCCTCATTAAGTACACGATGATGGAACCTCTCGAAGAATTAGCCAACACAGAATTGGCCTTTACTTATGAACCCATCTACGAGGAAAAACGACATGTGAAAGGCCGTAAACGGTTAACGGCATTCAGGTTTAGAATGACTAGTTTGCCCCGTACCTCTATACCAGGGAGTTGGTTAGTCAATGAAGTAGTAGGGCGGACTATAGCGAATCTACGTAAGTGGAAGGTTTCTGATAAAAACGTTGCGCTGTATCTTGAAGACATTGGTACAAAAAAAGCCAATGAATTGATTTACGAATGGCAGATGAAAGAGAATTCAGATAAGCGGATCGACGACAAAGTCCGTTACTGCAATAAAGTCTTCGTGCACATTGGTAAAGAAGCGCAACAAAAAATGAAAGATGAGGTGACTGCGGCTTTGAATCGTATGAGTGAGTCAAGTCAGCGGGAGGTATCAGGTCAACAACCTGATATTATTCGTTAGGACGGGTTCAGTGAGGTGAGGTGAGGCAAGACTAGCTACATCAGATTTTACTAGCGACTGTTTAAGGAACCGATCAGATCTCTGTCAGTCGTGGGAGAGTAGAGTGTTCTTGTCAAGTATTAGCTTCTCAAACAACACCTTCCGCATGTTTTGATGCCAGTGTAGTCATTCGGCAGAATGTGGCTGGCTATTTTACAGGCTTGAGTAGTAGTGAATAGGCCGGTCTAAATTGAGCCATCTCCGGCATTCCAAGCGGGTTCTGATTCAATCTCGATACTGTTGGCGAATTCAGTTTTGGGCAAAAAAGGGTAGTTTCAACTGCAACTTAAAGCCTTCTTCTAATGAGTCTGCACGCCCAAGCCCTCACTCCCGTCCCCCAACAAACGCGCCAAGTAGCACAAGCCGCTTTTCCACAGGGTAATCGATACTTGCAACTCCGAGATACGCTGGGAACAATCTATGACGATGAACTCTTTGCTGACCTGTTTCCGCAACGGGGACAACCGGCTCAAGCTCCCTGGCAATTAGCGGTAGTGACGTTGATGCAATTCGCTGAAAATCTTTCGGATCGACAAGCCGCCGATGCCGTTCGAGCCCGCATTGATTGGAAATATATGTTGGGTTTAGAGCTAACCAACCCCGGTTTTGACTTTAGCATCTTGTCCGAGTTTCGCCAACGGTTAGTGGTAGGCCAAGCTGAAGAACGCTTGTTTAACAGGCTTTTGACGCTTTGCTAAGAGCATAAATGGCTCAAAACGCACGCCAAACAACGAACCGATTCCACGGCTGCGGCCGACCGTCCATGTACTGGCCCGTATCCGAGCCATGAACCGATTGGAATGCGTTACGGAGACGATGCGGTTTGTACTCAACAGCTTATCAGTGGTTATCCCTGATTGGTTAGCTGGGCAACTACAACCGGAATGGGCAAAGCGATATGGACCACGAGCCGACGACTTTCATCTGCCCAAGGCCAGTCAGCAACGCTTGCTTTATGCTCACCAAGTTGGCCAAGACGGGTTTTGGCTTATGGATCGGATTGAAGCCGACCCCCAGGCTCTTTTTTTGTGGCAACTTCCAGGTGTGGATATGCTTCGCCGGGTGTGGATCCAGCAGTTTCAACGGGTCGATGATCAAACTCTGTGGCGCACCGAAAAGGAAGGTGGCTTACCAGCCTCAGCAAAATTCATCAGTTCGCCCTATGACCCTCAAGCCCGCTACAGTCGTAAAAACACCACGACCTGGGTGGGATACAAAGTACATCTAAGCGAAATGTGTGAGCCCGAGCAACCTCATTTGATCACCCAAGTGACGACTACGGTTAGCACAGATGCTGATTTGGATGCCCTGCCCCAGATTCACCAGGGAATGGCTGAGAATTCGCTGCTACCTACGTGGATACCGGCTATATCAGTGCGGCCGCCATGACTCAGAGTCAGCAGACGCATCAGGTTAACTTAATAGGACCTGCCCGAGGGGACTATCAATGGCAGGCACGGGCTGGAGAAGGCTTTGCGTCCGCTGATTTTCAGGTGGATTGGCAGGCTCAACAGGTCACTTGCCCACAAGGCCAACGATCTAAATCTTGGTCGGTTACCCAAGAAAAGGGCCAACCCCGGGTGGTCGTCAAGTTTTCGCGAAAAAGCTGTCGCCCCTGTCCGGTTCTAAGTCAGTGTAGCCGAGCCAAACGGCGCACGATTCTCCTACGAGCTGATGCCCAGTATGA
Source organism: Flavobacterium sp. SUN052 (assembly GCF_028867935.1). Taxonomy (GTDB): domain Bacteria; phylum Bacteroidota; class Bacteroidia; order Flavobacteriales; family Flavobacteriaceae; genus Flavobacterium. Next base: position 42,838 of record NZ_JAPQNS010000013.1, on the reverse strand, counting down.
AGCCTTGCGAGCGGCCCGCCAACGGGATAATCAGGTCGAAACTCAAAATCTTTACGATCAACGGGCCGGAATCGAGGGGACATTATCCCAAGGTGTTCGTGCTTTTGGATTGCGTCGTTCCCAGTATATTGGCCAGGCAAAAAACCCATCTCCAACATGCTCTTATTGCCACGGCGATCAACCTGAATCGTATAGTGGATTAGCTCAATGAAGTCCCTTTGGCCAAGACCCGCCAGGCCGCCTTTGTGAGGCTAATGCCACGATCAGTATCCTTAAACTGAATTCGCCAACAGTATCAATCTCGGTGATGACGTGGTATTTTACCAAGTTTGAGCCAGGGATATGTCTCCCATTCTGCCCGACCAATTTCAACTCACCCAACACCAGGTGGGTCAAACCGAGATTCAAATTGACCTAGTGGCCATTCAGACCGTGGGCCGATGCCCCGCCTGCCAAAGGACGGCGAACAAGGTCCATAGTTTCTACCAGCGGACCTTGGCCGACTCGCCTATCTGCGGGAGAGCCGTTTCGCTTCGGATTCACCTGCGTAAGTTCGCCTGTCGTAATGACCAATGCCCTCGTAAAATTTTCGCCCAGACGGTACCGGCCTACTTTTCGCCCTATGCGCGCTGACTCAACCGAGCCCAGCACCACATGCAGGTGATGGCCTTGCAGACCGGTGCCCGGCCCGCAGCCCGACTCTGTGCGCTAATCGGCCAACCGGTAAGTCACTCGACCCTATTGCGCATCAGTCGCACAGCCCCTGTCGAGCTTCACCCCAGTCCCAAGCGAGTGGGTGTGGATGATTTTGTCTTTCGAAAGGGACGACGATATGGAACCATTATCATTGATCTGGACAAGCGCCAACCCATCGATGTGCTGCCCGACCGAGAGGGCAAGACGCTGGAAGCCTGATTCCGCGATCATCCGGGCATTGAACTGGTGACGCGTGACCGTTCCAGCGTTTATGCTCTCGTTCCAAGGGCGGCTTGACTCTGCTTGCCCCACACTTTTTGATGCTCACTTTTTGTGGCTATATCAAGCTACTTTCAGGCAAATTAGGTTAATAGAGGAGCTCTACCAATAGGGTCCGGCGGATTTCGGCACTACAGGGGAAGTTTCCGTAAAGAGTTTGAATTTCTACGTCCGAAATAGACCTAACAATCTTTTTATCGATAGCCATATTGCGGCTAATTCTGACAAAACGCCCTCGTTGGTCAGGGGGCATCATTTCGTCAACTACCTGAACCAACGAACTGCGGATCGGGATGGTGAAGTTAAAGCCCTGACTTCGGAGCAGTACATAATTTTTGACCGATTCCAGGCAATACACCTCTGCCCACAGCACTTTAACTATCCGTTTACCCACTTTCGCATAGATGTAGTCGGGGTGGGGTGGCCGAACCAGCCGGACATCACTGGGTTGTTGCTGCAGAAAATTTTCGACTGCTATCTGCACCGAGGCATACAGATTTGCCGCATTGATTGGCTTGGTCAGATAAGCACTTGGTCGAAAGGCCACTGCCCGTTGAATGGTGTCGGGATCATCGAAAGCGGTCAGGAAAATAAACGGGCACTGCATATGGGTTTTCAGATGCCTCATCAACTCAAAACCCGAACGATGCCCAATGCCATCACCCAGGTTGATGTCTGTCAGCACCAGATCAAAATTACCGCTGTCAATGGCTTGCAGGGCTGTTTCGTAGCTGTAGCATACGTCCGTGATGCAGTAACCAAAGCTTTGGAGCATCAGCTGGAGTGACGCAGCAATCAGGGCTTCATCTTCAATGATTAGAACGTTGATTTGGCTTTGCATCAAGGGATAAGGTCAGGTGGTAGGCAAAGAAGTTGGCTGGGTCTTGTTTGAGGTTGGCTTTAAGTTGGGCTTGCAGGAGCCGGGTGATGTTCAGCCCCAGGCCCTCTTTGACGTCGGCCTGCCGAATGGGCAAACCCGAGTCATGGTAATGGAGCTGAATGTCAGACTTGGTTACCCGCGTAGTGATGTAGATGGACAGCGTTGATCCCGGTGTCCGGGCATATTTGAGGCTGTTGGTGATCCACTCATTAAGCATCAGGCCCAGCGGAAAACTTTGCTTCTGCGACAGCGGAGCGGGGGCAATATCAAAATAGGTCAGCACTTGTTTGTTTCCCTCAACCAGTTCGACAATGGTGTTAATCAGTTGAGTCAGATAGGCTTTCAGATCAACGGTATCGATAGCGGTGTGTGCCAATTGGTCGTGGAGAGAGGCAATACTCTGGATTCGTAGGCCCATTTCCTGCATCTTCTGCTTCACGACGTTGGAGCTTGCATGGTGCTGTTGCAAATAAACCAAACTTTGAATCATTTGCAGGTTGTTTTTAATGCGATGCTGGGTTTCCTTATTGAGCAGTTCAATCTCGCGCACTTGCTCGTCAAGCTGTTGATTGGCCTGTTCCAGCTTTACCGACTGCGTCCGGTAATGAAGCCGTTCCCGATAGAACCAATAGCTCACTACCGAAATACTCAGTAAGGCTACGGCCATCAACCACAGCCATAAGATTCGGTTTCGCTGTTGAACCTCAATCAGGGCTTTTTCATTTCTCTCAGCTTCCAGTTGGGTGTGCAGCAGACGGTTCTGTAAGGTTCCAATTCCTTCTGCGTGATTAATCAGCGAGTCAATTGTCCGGTTTTTCAACAACATCCGATAGGCGCGGGGGTAGTTGCCGGCGGCTACGTAAAGCTGGGAAAGGTTTTCGCTGTAATACCGTTTATCAAAGTTTTCCTTCACCCGTTCATAAACCCGTTCCAGACTGTCCAGATACAGGCTGTTGTAGTTGTGGTAGTGCAACACGTCGATGCGGGCGCGGGTGAGGTAGTAGTGATCCAGGTAGTTGTTGGTGTTGGTGTCGTTGATGATTTCGGCCCGGTGGGTCAGGTTCTTGAGCAAGCTTTCGGCCAGCGTATAGTTGCCCGCGTTGGTGGCCACCCAGGCCAGGTCGGGTTGGAACTTCCAGTTAGCCAGCACATTGGGGTGGAGCTGCCGGAGGGTGTCCTGAAGAGCCAGCAGTTCGCGCACGCAGCGGGTGCTATCGCGGCCTTTTTCTCCGTCGTAGGCGTGGGCCACCAGATACCGGCAATACAGCGACCGGGGCAGGTAGCGGGGGTTGGTCGCATAAACTTGGGCAGCCTCCCGGAATAGCTCAATAGTACGTTGGGGGTCGCGGTTCCAGGCATTATAAACACTGGCTTTTGAGAAGATAACTTTTCCTTTCAGAAAGACATTATCGGTGGTGCCAGCCAGCCGGGCCGCCGAGTCATAAAACGCCATGGCGTTGGCAAAGCTCCGGTAATCCTGTTTTTGGGCGTAGAATGCGTCGCCCAGGTCAATCAACTGCATCACAGCCGTCGAGTCCGTCAGGCTGATGGACGGTTGGGTAGGGTCACGAGATGAGTTACAGCCCGAAAGCCAACCGACCAATCCGGCCAGGAACACGCACCAACGACAGATCGGGTGAACGACTGAAAGCATAGTAAAACGAAACAAATCTTAGCTGACAGGAGCTACGGTTTCACAAAACTAGGTGGTCCATCTCCCCCGCCCAAGCCGTTCGACCTCAAAAAAGAGGGTGTTCAACCTCAAAGTCCCTCATGTACTTGTATGAAGCCATTTTGTTGTAAGAGATTTACGGCCCAGTCAAATCCTAACTGCTTCCTTATTCTATGCACTCACCTCTTCTTATGCTCAACCGTTTCTCGTACGTACAGACCCTTTTCTACTTCCTGACGGGGCTATTACTCTTGCTGTTGGGAGGCGTACGTCTACCCGCCCAGGCGCATATGTCCGCTGTTACCGTCGCCGGAACAACAGGTAGCTTCGGGTCGGGAGCTACTCAGTTACGAGGCCCTTCAGGCATTTATGTGGCCGGGGGCAACCGCTATGTAGCGCATGAGGGTACTAACCGGAAGCAGAAATTTGCTCTGTCTGTTTCGGTCCCCAGCTGCCCCATCTACGTCAACGCCACGGCATCAGGCAGCAACGACGGTACTTCCTGGCCAAATGCCTACACCTCGCTGCAAACCGCCCTGGCGGCTGCCAACACCGGCACCTGCAAGGAAGTCTGGGTAACCAGGGGACTCTACAAACCGACTACAGTCACCACCGACCGAACCGCCAACTTCACCCTGGGCAACAACGTGAAAGTCTATGGCGGCTTTGTTGGGCTAACCTCCGAAACGGCATTGACGGATCGCGTGCTGACCAATCCCAGTTCCACCACCCTCTCGGGAGATGTAAATAATGACAACTCTCTGGCCGGTAATAGCTACCACGTCTTGAGATTAAACAGCGTGACGGGCGTGGTGCTTGACGGGCTATTCATAACGGGCGGTAACGCTAATGGTAGTGGTATAGAGGCCTCCGGGGGCGGTTTGTATAGCAGTGCGAGCAGTTACTCGGTCGTGAACACCCTCTTTCGGAGCAACATGGCTAACAACGGCGGGGGGGGCGTTTGGAACACGGGGGGTGTAAGCACCCTAACCAGTTGCTCGGTGGTATCGAACAGCGCGGCTAGCGGGGGAGGATTGTATAATACGGGGTCTCACATTGCCTCTATTTCAGGCTCGTTCTTCGACAGCAATATCGCATCCTCTACTGACAATCTGGGCGGAGGAGCCATTGTTAGTCTTGGGAGCAATTCTACCGTCGTAAGCAGTACGGTAACAAACAATTCTTCGGGGCTGGATGGAGGGGGACTCTTCTATGACAACAACACCGTCTTGACCAGCTGTTTCATTGCCCGAAACAGGGCCCAACGCAATGGAGGGGGCGTGGCGTGTACCAACGCCAGTTCAACTTCCATGAGGAGTTGTTCGCTGGTTGGGAACAGTTGCTCTACATTTGGCGGAGGACTTTACAATTACCACAGCAGTCCTGTTTTGTCGAATTGCGTGTTTGAACGAAACACTGCCAATGTAGGAGGTGGAGTCCAAAACTTTGGCAGCTCTCCCGCGCTAACCAACTGTGTATTTCAATCAAACACAGCTAATGGCTCAGGCGGTGGGTTAGCCTCCCTCAATACTGAACGTATCAGCCAGCCAATCTTGCGTGATTGTCAACTCATCAATAATACGGCAGGCCTCTTTGGAGGAGGAGTCTTCAGCGATGCGGCTAGCCATACGCTAACCACTTGTAATTTGCAAAACAACTCGGCCCCTTCTAATGGTGGAGGGATGGCCAACATCAACGGTGGGCAGAGCCTCCTATCCAGCTGCACGATAGAAGCCAATCGGGTGACAGACCCCAATAGCGGCTATGGCGGGGGTATCTTTAACCGGGGAGGCCACCTCATTACGCTGACCCAAACCCTGATACGCAACAACACGGCTCCCCAATTGGGTGGGGGTATGCTGAACAACGGGGGGAGTAGCACCCTCACCAGCTGCACGGTGGCGGGTAACAGCACCAGCAATGGTGCCGGAGGTATCTTCAACGAGAACGGCCATAGTGCCACCTTGATCAACTCGTTTGTTCTTAGCAACACGGCCACTTCTGAAGGGGGCGGGCTATACAATGTAGCGGCTGTTCTTTTGGCCGTTAACCTCACCGTCGAAAACAACTCCGCGGGTAGCCAGGGAGGAGGCATGCACAGTTACAACAGTTCACTTACGCTCTGTAACAGCAGTTTCCGGGGTAATACTGCCAATGCCCGTGCCGCTTTAAGTCAAGATGGAGGAGGTACCGTCCGGCTCTTCAATACCGTGGTCTTTGGTAACGGCACTGCATCCAAAGCGGTGGGCGTGGTTGGTGGCAGTACGATTGGGGCAACTTACTCACTCTTCGAGACCGGGGCCACCGACGGCAACATCGCCACTGAGCGAACCAACATCCTCACCGGCACCTCGCCCTATGCAAGCCCCACCGGCACCCAGCTTGCGGCCAATTCAGAAGCCCGCGATGCGGGTCTCAACTCCGCACCCGGATTGGCAGGCATCAGCACTGATCTGGCGGGCAACCTCCGCACCGTCAACTGCGCGGTGGACATGGGGGCCTACGAAGAGCAGATCAACACTGCCAATGCCCCCGTGGTGATTGTGGCGCCGGCAACCGGTACGGCGGTGTGTGCGGGCAGTGTCGTCAGCACGAGTGTGGCGGTGCGGGGCAGCGGGCAATCCTTTCTCTGGTACCGCAATGGTGTCGCTTTGAACGATCAAACCACCGCTACCCTTAGCCTAAGCAGCGCACAACGGGCCGATGCGGGCCGCTACTCGGTGGTGATTACCTGCATCGGCAGCATCCCCGCCAGCACCACCAGCGGGCCGTTCAACCTGACCATCAACGGCACCGATATTACGCAACAGCCCGTGGCCGGTTCGGCGGTGTGCGCCGGAGCTACCGTCACGGCCTTCGTGAGTGCCACCGATACCCAAACCAATTCGCTCACCTATACTTGGTTCAAGACCGAAACCTCCGGGGGGGCGCCAACCTTGGTGAGCGGTCAGACCACGGCCACGCTCACCTTGGCTAACGCGCAAACCGCCGATTCAGGCAATTATTCGGTGGTCATCACGGCCAGTTGCGGCCTCGGAGCGCCGACCGGCGTTACCAGCACCGCCTTCAGCCTCACGGTGGGTAACCCGCCCTCGGTGTCGCTGTCTGCGTCAGGCATCATCACCTGCTCCCAGCCCACCGTCACGCTGACGGCCTCCGCCACGTCGGGCATTGCGGGAAGCAACGGATCAGACCTGCGCTATGTGTTTAGTGGCCCGTCGGGCATAGTAGCCGGTAGTAGTAACACGCGGGCCGTATCGGCGGGTGGCACCTATACGGTGGTGGTGACTAATACGGCCACCAGTTGCACGGCCACCGCCATGAAAACGGTAACCTTTACAGCCACGGATGTACCTGCAGTGCGTTTGTCGGCCAGCACCACGGTACTCTCGTGCAGCACGCCAGGTATTCAGCTTGTGGCTACGCCGGGGGCCACCACGTTTGTGTTCTCGGGTCCGGGCATCAGCCAAACGGGTCCGACTAACACTATCACGGCTTCGCAGACGGGTCTGTACAGTGTTACGGCCCTAAGCGGTCCGGAGGGTGCATGTGTAGCCACGGCGCAACGCTCACTGACGAGCGGGGCAGGTGTGCCGCCATCGGCTTTATTGCTGGGTTCGGGTAATCTGAGTTGCACCACGCCCACGCTGACGCTCACCGCCACCGGCGGAGCCAGCTATGTGTTCAGTGGTCCTGGTCTGGTGAGTCAGTTTGGCGGTACAGAAGGAATAATTGCGGGTAGCTACCTCATTAACCGGCGGACTATCCCTACGCTGGGCAGGGCGGTGGTAAATAAGCCTGGACTCTACACGGTTACGGTAACGAGTGAAAGCGGCTGCACGGGTACGGCAAGCATCACTGTAACAGGACAGGAGTGCCGCTAGAGATTTTATTAATCGTTAATTTACCTTGCGAGCTAGTCATTCTTCAACACATCTATTGATGGTGAGTGCCAACAAAAACAGCTTTAGCAAGAAGCCTTCTGCCGTCACAGCTGAATCTGGCGAGGAAGCAGATTAGGAGAACATAAAAAAGCCTGGGGTGAAATGCAGTATTCGTGCCTCTGCGGAAAGTTCTAGGCATCATGGCACGGCGTGAACGAGACCCCATCGCCCAAATCAACATTTACTCAATGGGCTAACCCCAGGTTTTTTTATGCTCTCATAGATCTGTCTGCTAACTGTCAATGTTACTTTGTAAAGACACGTATGCAAACAGAACTAAAATCGTTAGTAAAGATAGGTTGACTACGTTTAAACCATCCCTAGAATCCACTTTTATAACAGCTTATGAGTTGGCCGATAACTAAACTTGTTCCCCAACATATCCCAGACCTTAGACGTATTTATCTGCAAGCACGCCAAGTGGCTTTTCCATGGGTAAACTCAGCTGAGTTTGAACTACTGGATTTTGATCAAGAAACTCAAGACGAACAGGTTTTCGTAGCCATAAGCCAACATAAGCCAATTGGTTTTATTGCCTGGTGGCCACCCGACAATTTCATTCATTCTCTTTTTGTCGATCCACTTTTTATCGGGAAGGGCGTGGGTAAATCGCTTTTACAAGCTTGCTTGAACGAAATAGGACGACCGGCTACCCTTAAATGCCAGTCAGCCAATAAGAAAGCATTACTATTTTATTATTCACAAGGGTGGTCTCCTGTTCATGAAGCGGAAGACTCTTCCGGCCCCTACTTCCTACTAGCTTTTAATCAGTAGTATTGGTTCTACTCTCAAATTATGGAGAGCATAAAAAAAACTGGGGTTAGCGGTTGCAACTACCAAAGCGGGCCAGATTTCAAATAGAAATGTAAAGCATTGATTGACAATCATAAACCGCCCTTTTGGTTTGCCCTATTGTCAAACGAAAGCATACAGTTTCAGTTGACCAAAAGGGCTATTTTAAATCTGTTTTATCCCTTTTCATTTGATTCAAAGCGAGCTATTTGATATTTGGCCCGCTTTGGTAGTTGCAACCTACTTCCGACTACTTTAGGTAAAATGCAATCTTGTTTCGGCATCTAGCCAGATTAGCACAATCCAGGAAAATATAAAGCCAATATGACCCGGTTTTAATTTTAGATAAAATTCCTACTCCTAATTTGTAGCGAAATTCCTTACTTAATCCCTTTACTGATTTATGAAACAACGCTACGCTTTCACTCTTACCCTATTAGCGTCGTTAACTCTATCCCTCTTAGGTCAAGCGCAGACGATCATTGACAAGTCAGACCCTGAATATTGGTCTAGCAAATCTCAAAGCCCTCAGTCAGTGCAACCTGTGCCTGCACAAAAGGCGGTTTCCAATACGCCCACCAAGCCGACCACAAATGCTGCTGGTATGGCCCGTGTTGCGGCTGTTAGCTCCACAACATTTCCCTTCTCTGGCACCAACATTACCATCTACACGGTGCCAACGGATGTCTACTCGTTGACGATTGAGGCACGTGGTGCCGAAGGAGGCCCCAGTTCTAACCCAACCCGCAGTCCGGGCAAAGGAGCCATTATTATCGGCACTGTTGATGTCACGCCTGGTCAGCAGCTTAAGATTCTGGTGGGACAAACTGGGAGAAACGGTAACGGAGGCGGAGGGGGCTCCTTTGTGACAGATATAAACAATAACCCATTAGTTATAGCTGGCGGTGGGGGTGGTGGCAGTAATGGTCTTGATTCAGATCAAAAGCACGGACAGGTGGGCCAAAATGGCGGCACGACCGCTATGGCAAGTGGTGGTTCAGGTGGCACGGGTGGCGGTGCAACAAATATTATTGGCTCCAGTGGAGGTGGAGGCTTGCTAACAAACGGAGCCAACGGGAGTTTGACTACTGCGATTGGTGGAGGTGGAAAAGGGTTCATTAACGGAGGACTGGGAGGGGATGATGGTTCCAATAGCTCACTAGGTGGATTTGGGGGTGGAGGTGCCGGTAGTAATCTCTTTACTGGTGGGGGCGGCGGCGGCTACTCCGGTGGGGCATCCGGTGGCTTTCGCCTTACATCTGTAGGTTCGGTAACGGGGAGTGTCGGCGGGGGTGGTGGCTCGTACAACGCGGGCGATGAACAAACCAACATCGCAGGTGCAAATTCAGCCAATGGCTTGGTCGTCCTCACCGTTTGTCCGCTTGCTATTACTTCCTTTGCCGCACCTACACCCAATGGCTTATCCGTGCAGTTGTTCGGAGGAGTGCTCTATGAGCGAGAGCGAGAGACAGAGAATATTAACGGTTACCAGATCCGCAGAACCGAAATTAACCAAACGGGAGCCTTCCTCATTAACCAATCGGGCCCTTATTTAATTAGGGCGACCGGCGCTAATGGTTGCGTACTACGCGTGAGAGGAATAGCCCCATAGTGGTTGCAAGTACCAAAGCGGGCCAGATATCAAATAGCCCTTCCTGACCGGGCCCGTTGCAGGTTGTTTCTCTTTAACCAGTTCGCCAGATTCTGCTTCGTGGTCCCATATCGTTTGGCGATGAACTGTTGAGTTGAGCCATTATTGGGGTTCTCGTTCCAACGGGATACTGTTGGCGAATTCGTCCTAAAGCTACTGATCGAGTCGTGGCTCGTAAGCAATCAGGGGTAAACTACTTAACAAACTTCCTGTTTCCGTTCACAAAATGAATTCGCCAACAGTATCTAAAGTGACGCTGAGCCGTTTTTGCTTCGAAATACTCACTCATGGCTTCAAAACAGTCTCCACAACGATAGAAATAGAGGAAGTTTAAATCACCCACATCAAAGACACTATCAACTGTAAAAAGCGAAATCCCCGGCTTTTAAAAGCCGGGGATTTCTTGTAAAGAGGTTGAATAAGTGACTAATTCCACTGAATCGTGCTTTAACTAATAGCACTCTTGATTTTATCAAACGTTCCGTTAGCCTGTTTGGTAGCTTGATCTAGCGTGTCTTGAGCATCTTTTTTAGCGGCATCTAATTTGCGCTGGACATTCTTTGCCTGCTTATCAAGCATGCGCTTCATTCTTTTTCTGGTCTTTGTGCCAGATTCCGGCGCAAGTAATATGCCAACCGCTAAGCCTGTCAATACGCCTGCAAACAGGCCAGCTATAAAGGTGCCACCGGCAAAATCTCTCTCTGAACTCAGTAATTTATCAATTTTCATGGTCGCATTGAATGTTGGTAATAACAACTAAGTAATAAAATTCATGCCAAGAAGACTGATAAAGCTAATCTTCTGACTTACAGATGGAAATGAAATGGCTATGAACGAAAACGACTCAAATAGTGGCAAAAATTACACACAAATGTTGCAAAATGACCAACTAGGCAATCAACTTATGGGGGAGCCCCTCTACCGCACAGGCAGCATATGCGAGGAAAGTGCCGTTGTTAACAACAAAAAGGCAAAGCCGAAGCCGTGCCTAAAATATAATCACGATATCTCTTTTTAAATCCGCCTTTGTATGTCGTCAAACAAAAGTGGACAGTTGCGGGTGAAAAGAGAAGAGAGGGTTTTAACCACTTTGAACGCGCTGAAAAATATGACTTTTCCGCCGTTTTAACAGCGACGACTGCTTGATTTGGTGCCGCTTTGCCAATATCTGATCTTGACGACCCCAGTACATATCCGCTGGCCGTACGTTTTCCAGTGACTCATGGTAACGTTGGTGATTATAATAGGCTACCCACTCCGTCAGCCGACTCATCAGTTCATCAGGACTATAATAGTGTTCCAGCAGCAGCACGTTTTTCATCGACCGGTGATAGCGCTCAATTTTGCCTTGGGTCATGGGATGATAGGGGGCGCAACGAATATGCTCCATGCCTTTGCCTTTCAAATACGCCTTTAGATGCCCCGATACGTAAGCCGACCCATTGTCGGATAAGATGCGGGGGCGTTGACCCTCTTTCAGACTGCTGGCTTGCAGGTCCGCTTGCACCGTTCGCTCCACATCCACCGCCTGCATTCCCGGACATAACTCCCAGGCCAGGATGTACCGTGAGTAGTCATCCAGTACGGTCGAGAGATAATACCAGCCCCACTGCTTGATCTTGAAATAGGTAAAATCGGTCTGCCAGAGTTGGTTAGGGGCCGTAGTGGGGTTATAGAAGTGATCAGCCGCTTCCAGTAACCGATAAGCTGGCGTAGTCACCAAGCCCTGGCTTTTGAGGATACGGTAGACCGTCGACTCCGACACAAACCGCAGCGGCGGACCGTCACCCCTCATTATCAACGATATAGCATGATAATTCGCGGCTGGAAAGATCCGGCCGTTCTAAGGCTAGCTCAACAATTCGGCTTTTTTCAGTCGGTGGCAATTGGTTCCAGCCACTGGTTCGTTGATAGGGTTGATCCGCCAACCCCTCGTAGCCATCGCTCAGATACCGTTTATACCATTGATAAAAGGTGGATCGGTTAATGCCTAACTCCCGCAAGGTGGCTTTCACACTCAGGCTTGACTGTTCGACTAAGGTGATGATTTCCATTTTCTCGGACTAAGTCATGTGGTGATAGGGATTAGTCGTCGGCTCTAAGGCTTTTTTTTAATACCCTATTCTCCAGGCTCAGTTCGGCCACTAGTTGTTTGAGGGCTTCATTTTCGGCCTTGATGGATTGCACTTCGGGCGCAGTGGCTTCGCGGGTTGTATCACCGGCCAGACGTTTTTTACCCGCTTCGAGAAATTCTTTGCTCCAGCGGTAATAGATATTGGTATTGAGTCCTTCCCGGCGGCAGATTTCGGCCACTGACTGTTCGCCTTGCAAGCCTTCCAGAACGATCCGGATTTTTTCTTCAGCGGTGTATTGTCGTCGGGTTTGCCGGTGAATGTCTTTGATGATTGATAAAGCCGGTGTTGGTTGAGCCGTTTTGGATCGGCTGGGCGCTTTTTTGGTTGAATTGGACATAACCAAGGGGAAAAGAGTGAAACAATTTACTGAATTGTCTCTTCCCATTTCCACCCCATTTGTCCACTTTTACTTGACGACGTACAGTAAACGGCTGAAGGCTAAATGAGTCGGCGCTGCATAAGAGCGACTGGTCTCTACACGACAACTATCTATTCGTTTTTAGATGGAGAAACGAAGACTAGCAGCAAGTGGTACAGCTTTGTTACAAATCATAAACGCACGTTTAACAGTTGTGAAAATGTGTCTCTACTCGCTATCTTGATTACTTATTTTGGGATAGTTGGGTTTTATCGGACAATCTCTTGCTAGTTCTGGGAGATATGTTTAGACTCAATTGCAACCATTATTCCAACAGTATCCCCTTGAAAGAGAGAATTAATCACACTTTCAGTTGCGTCGGTACATAACCCAATTGTTCCCGAAACACTTTCGTAAAGTGAGACGGTGAACTATAGCCAACCGCATAAGCCACTTGCGTTACGTTTAACTCCCCCGTCTGCAGTAACTCAGTCGCTTTCTCTAGCCGAACCCGATGAATGAAGCGATTGGGACTGAGACCGGTGAGGGCTGTCAATTTACGATGCAGTTGGGTACGACTCATGTTTGCCTGGTTGGCCAGCCAGGTAACATCCAGGGTACTGCTTTCCAGCTGGTCTAGAACTGCCTGCCGCAGTCGGGCGATGAACCGATCTTCTTTCTCTAGCAGTGACCTGTCTTCCCGGGGTAACTCAGCAGCCGTTCGGTTGATTAACCAACGCTGCCAGTTCGCCCGCGTCCTTAAACAGTTTCCGATCCGTAGTGCCAGCTCGTCCAGGTTAAATGGCTTACTTATATAGTCGTCAGCACCAATGCCTAACCCCTTCATCTGACTATCGAAAGAAGCTTTCGCTGTCAGTAATACAATGGGAATGTGGCTGGTAGTCTCGCTGGCTTTCAGTTGCTCGACCAACGCAAACCCATCCATCTCAGGCATCATGACGTCGCTGATAATCAGGTCAGGTACTTGCTCCTGGGCCAGTGCTAGCCCTAGTCGGCCATTCTCGGCACTGATAACAGCGTAGGTCGTCGCTAGATAGTCCACGACCTGTTGGCGTAAACCCGCATTGTCCTCTACTACCAGGATGAGCGACCGGCTGTCTTTACTGGTTGAACTACCCATGTGGGGAGAGGCTGTTGACCAGACAGAATTGCTGGTCAGCAGCGGTGCAGAGGCATCCTCACTCGCTTCCGACTCCGTAAGTACAGCCTGTTGATTGGCCATTACTGATGACGAATAGGGGCGCAGGGGCACCTCAACGGTAAACAGGCTGCCTTTTCCAACCGTGCTTTCCACGCTAACCCGGCCTCCCAGCCATTCGGTTAACTCATTTACCAGGGCAAGCCCAAGGCCCGTACCCGAATAGGCCCGGGTGGAAGAGGAGTCAACCTGGTAAAACCGATCAAAAATACGATCCAGCTGATCGGTGGGTATGCCAATGCCTGAATCAGTTACCCGAATTACCAGCTGGTGATTGCCGGTCAAGTGGCTTTCGACCCGAATAGAACCGCCCAACGCCGTGAATTTCACTGCATTCGACAACAGGTTATAGACAATTTTCTCCAGCTTCTGCTGATCGAACCAGTACAGTTCAGTTGAGACCTGCCCTCCCCATGCCAACTTAATTTGCTTCTGCTGAGCCAACACATCAAACTGATCAAGCAGTTGCTGGACGAAGGTTAGTGGTTCGCCCAGCTGTTCGCGATGGTCCAGTTTACCCGCATCCAGCTTGGCCATATCCAGGGTTTCGTTGATGAGCCGAAGCAACTGATGAGCATTATACCGGATCGCTCCCAACCGATCAGTAGCTCGACCAGCCGACAGTGGCTCATCGGCCAACTGGTCGGCGGCATTGAGAATAATGGTGAGTGGCGTTCGAAATTCGTGGGTGATGTTGGCGAAGAACTGGCTTTTTACCTCATCTAACTGACGAAGGGTGGCCGCTTCAAACTCCCGGCGAGCCAGCTCCTGCCGTAGGTGCCGTCGTCGATTGATATTACGGACCACCCAGTACCCCAGCCCCATCAGCAAAAGCAGTACGATGGCCCGGAACCAGACCGTTTTCCAGAGGATAGGCTGCACCTCGATACGCAGACTAGCCGGTTGTTTTTGCCAGCCATGGGGGGTTTCCCAGTCGACCAGAAACTGATAGGTACCGGCCTCCGGCTGGTAGGTGGCCACCCCGACCCAATCGGAATAGGTAGTCCACTTGGGGCTGTAGCCATCCAGTTTGTACCGAAGTAAGGTCCGTCGGGAATCGGCAAAAGGGGAAAAGCGTACCTGTACGAAATCACCTTCCCTGATCCGAATGGTGGGGTAGCCGGTAGTATCCCGCTGAAATCGGTTTTCCTGGCTATACTCATTCTCAATGAGCCGGGTACCGTTAACCAGAACATCCAGCACGTTGAAGGATGAATGCGGCTGCAGTCGCTTCAATTCATAGGCGTCCAGCCGGTTACTGACCACTTTAACCCACAATCGATCCGAAATGCCGGTGTTTCGGGGGGGGATGTAGACCGCAATGACCTTTTCGGCGGGGTGGGCAAAGTCGATTCGTTCCAGGGCACCCTGGGGGGTAAGGCGACAGACCATGAGCCCCACCGAAAAATAGTCGTTTCCCAACTGATCGGGAACAAATGCATTGGTCCACATCTGGCTGGTAGCAGTGGGTAGGGGCAGGCTAATGGTGCGGATCGCACCGGTCTGAGGGGTCAGCAGGTTGATTTGATTGACCAGGCCCAGTAGCACCTCGCCATTGTCGCGCACCCGGATAGCTGTTATCATTTTACCACTACCCAGACGCGCCGTTTTTTGAGGGTCATAGGGATAAGCACGCCCTTGCCCGGTGCGCGGATCAATGACACGGAGCCCCGTCGAGGTACTGAACCAGAGTCGGCCGTCGGGGGCTTCTTCCAGCAAATAAAACGGCTCTGGAGTGAGTACGTATTCCACCGCCAGGGTACGCGAATTAACCCCCAGCAGGCGCTTGTCGGGCAAGCTGATCCAGAGTTTGTGCTGACGGCCGAGGAACACTTTGTTGATTCCCTGCCCCCGGAGATAGTGGCGCACGAGTGGGCTCGAATTGGGCAAACCGACCATTCGCCGCGTGGTCGAATCGGCATACAGTAGCTGCGTGGGCTGGCCTGCCTGCTCCCGGGTAATCCAGACCCGGGCAGTAGGGGTATGCTGAAAGAGTTGGTAGCGGTCGGGTTTGGTCGGGTCGAACTCGCGAAAGGACTGACCATCCCACGAAAGGTTTGCCCCCAGACTCGAAAGCCAGACCATAAACAACTGTTCTTCGGTTAGGAGGCCGCTGAATAGTGGAACCACAGGCTGGTTTATTTGCCGGGTGGGGGGTGGGAGCATAAACTGTTGGGCCTGTAGGGGTGGCAGACAGAGGATTGCCAGTAGTAAAGAAAGCCCGAAACGAGCGATTCGCATCATGGGTTGGGGTAGCAACAACAACGTCGAAGCTACTACTCAATTTTTGGCTATCCAAGTACGCCTGTGGAGAAAATCGGGCCAAAATGGTTTAAATGAGCCAGAAATGGGCTAATCATGTTAGTTTCTGAGGGCCTACAAAATGGAATTTTACCGCTCTGTAGACCCTACATTCCAGCTGTCGTCTTCGGGTAGTTTTAACCTAACTAGATCAACTATGCGTTCATCGTTACGTTTTGTTTTCATTCATACTGATACCGTATGTTCAAATCAATTACGCTTTTACAGACACGGTTTTGTGACCCTATTGCTGAGTCTGATGAGCTATGTACTCGTTGCTCAAAATAACACACGCTATGTAACCCCTAGCGGGTCTGGCAACCAGAGTGGTTCCTCCTGGGAGAACGCCCTGCCCGGCACCGCCCTGCAAAACGCCCTGGCCACGGCCCCCACAGGCACCACCATCTTGGTAGCCGCTGGTCTCTACAAACCCACCGCCAACCCCGCCGACCGGGTAGCCAGCTTCAGCATTGCCGCCGGGGTCGAGCTTTACGGGGGCTACACCGCGGGCACCACTAATCGCACCACCAGTCCCTCCTCAACCACCCTCTCGGGTGACATTAACAATACTGTCGACCAAACTCAGACCTTCGACAGCTACCATGTGGTTACCTTGGCCGCGGGCAGCGCTCTGCTCGATGGTCTGGTCATCACCCAGGGCGCAGCTACCAGTGCTGACCCTGACAGGAATGCCCCTACTAACACCGGAGGAGGCCTGTTGATGCTGGATGGGGCGTTAACCCTGCGCTCGGTCGACTTTGTCAACAACTGTGGGCGCAGTGGCGGTGGCCTGTATGTCAAGGCGGGCTCGGTCAACCTGACCCACTGTAGCTTCCGGCAAAACAATTCGCGTTTTGGTGACGGGGGCGGATTGTATGTGAGCGAGGGGGTTAGGGGAAGTTTGACCCACTGCGAGTTCCTAGAAAACTACACAACCTTTGGCAATGGTTCGGGCATGTACCTGGCGGCCGACAACTTCACCCTGACGGGCTGCCGCTTTGTTGGCAAGCCGGGTCCGGTGATTGCTAATGCAGACGCGGATGGCGGGGGGCTCTACGTTTCGGCGGCCGATGGGGTGGTTCTGACTAACTGTGTCTTCAGCAGTAACAACGGGGTGCGGGGAGGGGCTATCTACAGCCGTTTATCGGACCTAATTCTCTTCAACTGTAGCTTGGTCGGGAACCGTTCTTATTATAGCGGCAGTGCGTTGTACAGTGAATATGGCCGATTCTGGCTGTTCAACTCGATTATCTGGGGGAACCAGTCCGAGCAGGGTGGCAGTGCCTACGCAAACAGAGACAACAACTCTCCCTCCCTTCTCTTCTGCAGCTACACAGATACGCAGGATGGTGTGCAGCCAGGCACGGGCAACGTGTCGGTGGACCCGCGGTTTGTGGATGCGGTCAACGGCGACCTGCGGCTGAGTGGGTGTTCCTCTCTGATCGATGCGGGCAACAGCACGGCCAGTTACAATGTTGCCAACGTTGGCACTTATACCATACCTGACACGGACCTGGTGGGCAACCCCCGTCGGGTGCGCACCATCGATCTGGGTGCTTATGAGTTTCAAGGAACCTCTGCCATTTTAGGCATTACCCAACAACCTACCAGTTACTCCGTCGCCCGGCTGGGAGCTACCGTCACAGCCGTTATCTCGGTAACGGGCACGGCGGTTGGCTACCAGTGGTACAAGGATGGTAACTCGCTGGGGGCATCTCAGCAAAACCCCACCCTGACGCTGACTAACGTCATACCGGCTCAATCGGGCAGCTACTCGGTGGTGGTGACAGGCAACTGCAACTCCCTCACCTCTACGGCCTTTAACTTAACGGTCAGTCAATTCTCTACTACCAGGCTTTATGTCACGCAAGGTGGCGGGGGTAACCAGACGGGCTCTTCTTGGGAGAACGCCCTGCCCGGCACCGCCTTGCAGAACGCCCTGGCCTCTGCCCCCAGCGCCACCACCATCCTGGTAGCCGCCGGCCTCTACAAACCCACCACCACCACCGACCGGGTAGCCAGCTTCAGTTTGGCGGCCGGAGTTGAACTCTACGGGGGCTACACCCCGGGCACCAACAACCGCACCACCAGCCCCTCCTCGACCACTCTCTCGGGCGACATTAACAATACTGTCGACCAAACCCAGACCTTCGATAGCTACCATGTGGTTACCTTGGCCGCGGGCAGCGCTCTGCTCGATGGTCTGGTCATCACCCAGGGCTCAGCTGCCAGTGCTGACATTAACTACCGTGGCGCTGATAACACCGGGGGAGGCCTGTTGATGCTGGATGGGGCGTTAAGCCTGCGCTCGGTCGACTTTGTCAACAACTACGGGCGCAGTGGCGGTGGCCTGTATGTCAAGGCGGGCTCGGTCAACCTGACCCACTGCCGCTTTCAGCAAAACAATTCGCGGGCCGGTGACGGGGGCGGATTGTATGTCAGCGAGGGAGTTACGGGGAGTTTGACCGACTGCGAGTTCCGGGAAAACTACACAATCTTTGGCAACGCTTCGGGCATGTACCTGGCTGCTGACAACTTCACGCTGACGGGTTGCCGCTTTGTGGGTAAACCGGGTCCGGTGTATGTTAATGCAGACGCGGATGGCGGGGGCCTCTACGTTGCGGCAGCCAAAGGGGTGGTGCTGACTAACTGTGTCTTTAGCAGCAACAACGGGGTACGGGGCGGAGCTATCTACAGCTATCTTTCAGATATTATTCTCTTCAACTGCAGCTTGATCGAGAACCGTTCTTATTATAGCGGCAGTGCGTTGTACAGTGAAAACAGCCGATTTTGGCTGTTCAACTCGATTATCTGGGGGAACCAGTCCGAGCAGGGTGGCGGTGCCTACGCCAACCGAGACAACACCTACCCCGTTATCTCCTACAGCTACACGGACACGCAGGATGGCGTCCAGCCGGGCAAGGGCAACGTGTCGGTCGACCCGCGGTTTGTGGATGCGGCCAACGGCGATTTTCGGCTGAGTGGGTGTTCCCCTCTGATCGATGCGGGCAACAGCACGGCCAGTTACAATGTTGCCAACGTTGGCACTTATACCATACCTGACACGGACCTGGTGGGCAACCCCCGTCGGGTGCGCACCATCGATCTGGGGGCGTATGAGTTTCAGGAAAGCCCAACGGCCGATATCATTCAGCAACCGACGAGCGCTACGACTGTCTGTGCCGGGACTACCGTCACAGCCGGTATCTCGGTAACGGGCACAGCGGTTGGCTACCAGTGGTACAAGGATGGTAACTCGCTGGGGGCATCTCAGCAAAACCCCACCCTGACGCTCACTAACGTCACACCAGCTCAATCGGGCAGCTACTCGGTGGTGGTGACCGGCAACTGCAACTCCGTTACCTCCACGGCATTTGATCTGATGGTCAATTCTACCCCTGCGGTCAGTTTGAGCAACAATGGAGCTATCACCTGTGCTCAGCCCCAGGTTACGTTGACAGCCGGCCCCAGCGGCCAAGCCAATTATGCCTTTACCGGACCAGGACTCAACCAGAGCGGGCCGACCAACACTGCCACAGCGACTCAAGGGGGGATCTACTCGCTGGTGGTGACCAATGCCAGTGGCTGTTCAGCGTCGGCTACTACCACCCTCCAGCAGAACTTCGACTTGCTCACACCTACCCTGCAAACCGCCACCGGTCAGACGCGACTGACCGTACCTCAGTATTCCGGTACGGTTACTCTGCTAATTGCAGGCTGCTCAGGGACTATTAACTGGACAGGACCCAACAACAGCTCCGGCACCAATACCACCATCGCAGTACCTACTACCCAGGCCGGCACCTTGGTCTATCAGGCTACCTGCCGGAAGGGCACCTGCTCCAGTACTCCTGCTTCGGCTACCATCACCGTGCAAGCCCAAACCCTCCAACTGCTGGTGGACAACTATGACTGTAGCAGTCGACAGCTCAGCCTGCGCACCACCGGTGGCAACGGACAACCCGTCGACTACCAGATCAATAGCGTCTCCAACGGCTGGCAAAGTGCCAGCGTGTATGTTCTGGAGAGCAAGCATATCGGCCGGGACCTTAAACTGCGGGCTCGCCAGCGCAACCCTAGTGGTGGCTGGGACGAAGCCGAGATCAGCTTTACGCCCCGTGCTTGCGGAGCCCGTCTGGGGGCGGAGGTGATCGAAGTCTTCCTGACGGTAAAGGTGCTGGGCAACCCCGTGACCGGACCAGTCGTCGAGGTGGAGGTACAAGGGGCAGAAGGCCAGCCGCTAAGCCTGCGGATAGTAGATCTAAGAGGTCAGGTGCTGGATGTGCAGCACCGACCAGTAGCTACGTCAGTGGAGCGGGCTCAGCTGCGGTTGGACGATCGGGCGGGGGTGTACCTCTTGCAGGTATCTACACCCAACCAGCGACAGACACTCAAAGTGCTCAAAGTCCACTAACCACGCATCGAATTTGGGCTGGCTTCATCATAAAGCCAGCCCAAATTCGATGCGTGATAGTTACTGACACCCCTCAAATCAGCCGGAATCATTTTTAATCAACTTTTTCCGTCTAGACCTCCCCCAAATGTTGGCCCTTATGCATTTTGTGTGGCGATTGTTTTCTCTAGTAGATCTATTCCTCATTTAAGATTTTCCGGCAAAGTAACTCCACCCAAAACCTCACAAAGTGCGTAAGAGCCAACATTTGGGGGAACCCCATAATAGGCGGTTATAGCATCGATAACTTTGTTTATAAAATGGTTCTACACTAGTTATACGGTGATCATAGGGTGTTAACGGCATCGTGCATCCTGCTAACGGCTGTCAACAGGGTGATTACAGCCGTTGACAGGGTGATTACAGGGCGATTACAGCTTTTGACAGAATGATTACAGGGCGATTACAGCTTTTGACAGAATGATTACAGGGTGATTACAGCTTTTGAAAAGTTGTTAACAGCCGTTAACAGGGTTTTGGGGCTTTGTTAACAGCATTTAACAGCAGGATAACAGCCGTTACACGACCCCTAACAGGCTGTTATCAAGGGGCGCGTTTGGGTAGCTGGTTAGAGCAAGCCGCTGAGCTTCGCTCAATCCGTATACGATAGCTACGCCTAAATCTGCCATCCATCGAGTCGCTTGACACTCATCGCTAAAAACGCTTGCCCGCGCCGGGTCCGGTAGCCCATCTGATTCAGCCGATCGGCAATGGTCTGGTACGTCAGCCCCTCGTTCCGGTACAGCCGAATTAATTCGGCCGCCTGTGTATTAGCCTGGTCGGTACGCGCATTCTGCTGACGAACGGCCAGGCCCAACTGCCGAATGGCCAGGGTCATGTTGGGCATACCTAGTTGATGGCCCTGCGCTTTCTTAACCGCTAAGGCTGCTTTTGTACGCGCGCCAATTAATTCCCGTTCGTGTTGGGCCAGCACCGCCATGATGCCCACGGTAAGGGTATTGGCGTCGGGAATATCACAGGCCACAAAATCGACTTCCGAATGACGCAAGGAAAAGATAAATGATACATTCCGACTCAGCCGGTCGAGCTTGGCGATCAGCAAGCGGGCTCCCTGTTGTTTGGCCAGGGCAATGGCGTTAGCCAGTTGCGGACGATTGGCTTTCTTACCCGATTCCACCTCCACGAATTCCTCCAGGAGTTCATCCCCCGTTTTGAGGAAGCGGTGAACGATCGCTCGCTGGGCGGCCAGGCCCAGTCCGCTCTTGCCCTGGCCTGCGGTGGAGACCCGGTAGTAGGGAACGTACTTCATGGTAGGTTATGCTGTTTAGGGGTCATCGTAAAACCCGAATCCCAGCTCCTCATCATTCCCTGTTTCCAACGAGTAATTAGGCGACTTGACCGGTACGGTGGACGAAGATGGGGAAATTTTCTATTTATAACGTTTTCGCAACGGTCGTTAATGATTTGTAAAATGGGCGTGGAACACTATCTTGCCCCATGCAAACCTTCGTCGCTTACTACCGAGTCAGTACCAAAAAGCAGGGGCAGTCCGGATTGGGCCTCCAGGCTCAGCGCAGCAGTGTCCTGGGTTTCGTGCAAACACCAACGCTGCTGGTGGCTGAATTCTTTGACATTGAATCGGGCAAGCTCGACCAGCGCCCCGAGTTACTTAAAGCCATTGCCTATGCCCAGCAGCACAAAGCCCGACTGGTCATCGCTAAACTCGATCGGCTCAGCCGAAATCTGACGTTCATCTCCTCACTGATTGATTCCAAAGTTAGTTTCGTCTGTGCCGATATGCCCGATGCCAATGAGTTTACCATTCACATCTTTGCCGCCCTGGCTCAACAGGAACGAAAGATGATTAGTGAGCGCACCAAAAAAGCCCTGGACGAAAAGCTACTCCAAATCGGGCAGTGGCGCAAGAGTGGCCGGGCTTTTCAAGATCCACTCGTTTCGGCCAAAGCCGCCCAGACTAACCGGAACCGCTCGCTATCCAACGAGAACAACCGTAAAGCCATTGCCTTGATTAAGGCCTTGACGTTGGCCAAGCTAAGTTATGTGGCCATTGCCAACCAGCTCAATGGGGCTGGATTCAAAACGGTGAGGGGATGTCAGTTTCAAGCCACTCAGGTCATGCGCCTGGCAAAGCGTAATCCTTCAGAATCCGTCCAGGACGGGTTGGTTTAGGCGGGCCACTTTTCCAGGCCAGCCGCAAAACGCAGGGCTCGTTGGACATCCTCCCAGTAGTAGCCACTATCGTAGCCGGTGGAAAGCCGATCACAGATGCTCAGAAAATCACTGGCAGCCTCGACTCGTTGTTTCGGGTCGACGGCTAGATCAGGGGGCGAAGCGAGGGGATCGAGTGGATCTTGCATTAATAAACAGTAAGGGGAGGAAGCACAAAAAAGCCTCACCCGTTTGGAGGGCAAGGCTGAAAAAGCATGATGAAAGTAAAACGCCCGTTAAAGGGGTTTATTGTGCATAAAGAAAAAAGGGGGCATTATTTGCCTCTTTATTTAAGTTCTCGATTTTACCGGCATTCGTTAAAGGGCCGTTTGTAAATCGCCATACCCTTATTCAGCACTCAAAATGTGTATTGCAAACTCATTTATTGGGCAAAAATGAGACGTTGATTAATGAGATGGTAATTTGAGAATACGGCCCACCACTAGCCATGCTCACCGCCGAGACCAGTTCACTGTCTGGGAAAACGGGCATTTAAAGAAACAATAAAGTAAGGCCATGTATCCAGGAACAGCGGGTAAACCTAAAAAAGTGATGGCGATGGCCGACCACTAAATTCCCCGTCAGCCTTCGCCATCATTTTGACCCAAAAACTCCCTTTCATGAAAGACAAATTGAGTAGAAAACACCTAAATTAGCTGTAGAACAGAACCCCTGTTTTGTTTAACTTTTCGTCCAGGTAAACATAATTGCCGTGGCTGTTGCAACAGTCCGAACGGCTTCAAAATGGTCTGTTTGACCCTTGTTCTCAGCGGAAAAAGGAACCTAAAATAACCTCTTTGACGGGCGTTTCAATAGCATACAAGACTCTTACAACAACCACTGCACTTATACAACAGGAGAATGGCTGCTATCAGTAGTATCAAATGGCTATTGCCCTTTTTAAGTATTCCTACCCTATTTCTCGTACTCTCAATAATCTTCTATTATAAGCAACCTAAGAAGATGAACCTCTGGTATGGTTACAGGACTAGTGCTTCTATGAAAAATCAGGATACTTGGTTGGTGGCTAATCAGACGGCAGCTGAGTACTTCCTATCATATCTACGGTCTTCGCAATAGTAGTAGCTGTGTTTTTGCTCGTCTTAGGCAAAGCAGGTATCATAAAGTGGTTTGGTAGCCCTCAATCCCTCTTCTTGATCGTCGTACTCTGTTCTACCTTACTGATTCTAATGCCCATTGTGGTGACAGAATATAAATTGAGGAAGGTCTTTACTGATAGCGGACAGAAAAAGTAAAGAGCTTTATTCACATAACATCAGTGTAGTGACTGTTGCAAAAGCCAGAAAGTGGTTAGGTTAAATTAATTCATGAGCGCTGAGTGATCCGATTCTGCCTCGAAAACTGCAAGTTGAGGAGGTAATTCAAACGATAATCGACTTTTGCAAAAGCCACATTAGTTATACAACGGTGCTCGGGATAGTGCTAACTTACGGTGGGACAATGTTTTGTACTAATCCAATTCTATTCAAGCAGACAGTTCACTTAAAGGAATGAACTTCGGATAGGTCATGTTGGTAGAAAGCTTTGCGTAGCTTGCTAGTTTGTATAACTTGCCCCGAATGCTTGTATCTCAATTCATACAATACATCGTACACCTGCTGAGTGGGGCTCGCATTTTCATATTTTGCTTTAAAATAAGTCTCTTCTTTTGAAATACTCGTGTCTTGCTGCATTCGGCTTAATAAAGTAGCCAGTGAATCGGCTTGATGAGTGCCAGCAAGGCTATCCTGCGTTTGTCGATCAACCACTGCTACCTCCAGCACCCGACTCATATCGGTCTTGAACTTTCTATGGATGTCATAAAACATCTTCCACCAGTCCTTAATGGAAATCAATTGGTAGTGGAAAGAAGTAAACTGAGCCTCTGTTAGCAGCCGTCCGTCTTTCTTAGCCTTATCGGTTTCTATTTTTAAAACCTTCATTTTTAGTCTTGCTTCAACGGATTGGGCGTTTGCGTATAAGCTACTCAACAAGGCCAGCAGGAGTACAAATAGCTTCATAGGAGTTAGAGTTATAAAGGGTAGGCTAATGAACGAAGAAATAGTATTCTGCTCTCAACTCTTTTAGGAAGTGGTGTACTGAGTTTCACGGATCAGGAGTCCGTATGCAACAGATTATAGTTGACAGATATTAAAAACTGTATTGTCTTACATAAACGCTCGTTGAAGTGAGACGTTGGAACGTTCATGAATTCCCTTCCACTTTCGGGAGTTGACTGAAACGGCAATTAGCCTGAAGTTCCGTACGTTGTTTACAGGTAATATATTATTCAACAGTCATGTGTGATTCACTTAAGAGATTAATCCGACTTGATGAAGAGACCTGGCTACTTTTTAGCCGTGCCACGACAGAATATAAACTTCAGAAAGGGGAGACTATCTTGCAACCTGGCCAGGTTTGCCGACACATCTTCTTTCTACAAACCGGACTTTTACGTAGTTTCTACATCAAGGAAGGCGACGAACGCACGGTGGCCTTCACGCCAGAAGACGCCTTCATTACTGATTTGAAAAGTTTGCGCACTGAGCGCCCAAGCGACTTGACAATTCAGGCCCTCGAACCATCAACCGTCATTGGCATTCCCAAACGAGAATTGATACAGCTTTATGGGGCCTCTCATCAATTGGAAGCCTTTGGTCGGACATTACTAGAAATGCTTCTAGAAGAGCAAGAAGAGTATGCATCCTGGTTCAAACTCTATTCGGCTAAAGAGCGCTATGATTTGTTTGTTCAGAGACAACCCTCCCTGATTCGACGACTATCCTTGAGTCATTTAGCCTCCTTCTTGGGTATTCGTCGGGAAACTTTAAGCCGGATACGTCGCTTGAAATAGGCTTGTTTTTTGATTTTTGTCACACATATCTCTCCGATGGTCGTCCTACTTTTGCCTCGGATAAACACTAAACATGATGGACATAAATCAAATCAAACAAGTGGCAATCAACTTCATTGAAGAGGTTTGGAATCAGCAACAGTATGATAAACTAGACGACTACCTTCATGCTAATTACGTCGATCATTCGCTCCCCAAAGCTTTACCACCCAATCGCAGTGGTCTGCTAACCTGGATTCAAGCGACCAGTGAGTCATTTTCACATCGGACATTAATCGAAGACCAAGTAACGGAAGATACCAAGACAATGCTCAAGGTCAAGATGCTAATGACTCACATTGGCTCCTGGCGTGGTATCGATCCTACGGGAGCCCAGGTTAGTACAGTCGGCTACCGGTTCTATCGTGTAGAGGATGGAAAGATCATTGAGCATTGGGCTGAGATTAATGGTACTCTGTTAGAAACTCAACTTAAGCAGCAAGACGTGGCGGGTTGCAAACTGCCGGAATAGTGCCCAATTTCCAGGTATAGTTCATTCACATGGTCTCTATTTGAGCCGTTGTGGCGGTCTACCAAAGGGCTATCAATGGACAGAAATTAAACTAACAGGGAGCCATTGCAAAAGGAAAATTCTCAAAAAAGGCTCCTAAGTGAGACGAACGGAGTTTCATACATCTGCTTCAAGAAATGGGCGATTAAAGAGACGGTGAATTTTCAAGATTATAGTGAGTAAACCTGTTAAGCGAAGCCGTCTCCATCCCAAATAATAGACGGAATCGTATTGCATTTGTTTCTCGGTCTACTCTTGGGTAGGTTCGTTGCTGCAATTCTTGCTTACCATAACTTTGGCCACCCTAAAGCAATTTCTCGACACCCTCTCGCCCATCAGCGAGGTAACCTGGCAGCAAGTAGAGCCCCTTTTTACCCAAACTACGTTGAAAAAGGGAGATTATTTTGTGGAAGAGGGGCAACTCGCTACTCAGTTTGCCTTTGTCCAATCGGGGGTGATTCGCGGTTTTTATCGCGATCAACACGGGACCGAATACAACAAGCATTTCTTTGTCGCTCCCTCCATTGCGGGTAGCTATACATCCTTGATTACCGGCAAACCCAATCAGATTAGTCAACAGGCCTTAACCGACTGCCAACTTCTGGAAGCCAACTATCAGAGCTTCACGGCGCTTTATGACACATGTCCTGATTTAGAACGAGTCGGGCGACGGTTTGCCGAACGGTATTTCGTCGAGAAAGAACAGAAAGAAATCCAAATCGTGCTCTTGGATGCGGAAAGTCGGTATCGACTTTTTCAGCAACTCTACCCCGGCCTGGAACAGCAGATTACCCAGTATCACATTGCCTCGTATTTGGGCATCACCCCGACCCAGCTAAGCCGGATCCGAAAGAAATAGCCACAAGCCTGATTTCTTTACCTATGTACATGGATGATGATCTTTTCGGGGGGAATTTTGTTGGGTTGACCGTCTAAACGCTACCATGCTCCGTTTCACCCTGAAGATCCACTCAATACGACCGGCCTTTATGCTGCTACTAGGCTTTACGCTTTCCATGCGTACGAGTACGAGCCATGCCCAATCAGTGGTCGACAAAATAGATCACTACCTTCAGGCACGTCTGGCCAAAAGCAGCGTTCCAGGCTTGGCCATTGCCCTGGTTCATAACGATACAGTGCTGCTGTCGAAAGGCTATGGGGTTACCGGTGCCAACACACCCGTTAGGGCCAATACACCCTTTGCCATTGCTTCCCTGAGTAAAGCCTTTACCGCCATGGCCATTATGCAGTTGGTCAATGCGGGCCGGATTTCGCTCGATGCGCCTGTTAATGACTACCTCCCTTCCTTTGCCACAGCAGACAGGCGGGGCCAGTCCATAACCATCCGACAGGTATTGCATCAAACCAGTGGGCTAGCCGATACCAGTTTTCCCGAATTAGCGTTTCACCAGCAACCTGCTTCGTTGGATGAAGCGACGGCTCAGCTCAACAGCGCCCGACTCGTCAGTGAGCCAGGCAACCAGT
Source organism: Flavobacterium sp. SUN052 (assembly GCF_028867935.1). Taxonomy (GTDB): domain Bacteria; phylum Bacteroidota; class Bacteroidia; order Flavobacteriales; family Flavobacteriaceae; genus Flavobacterium. The sequence goes on along the minus strand of NZ_JAPQNS010000013.1, from coordinate 15,379 downwards.
TTCATTACCATAACCCCAACTACCGACTGCTGGCCAAGGTTGTGGAATCGGTCAGTCATGAATCCTTCGCTGACTATTTACAGCGACACATTTTCAAGCCGTTGCGAATGAGCCATACCCAGGATGGGTCGGCTACTAAGTCATTTTATACGGGTTCGGATCGGATCGAGACGGGGCATATTTTCGTACTGGGACAACCCCTGGCCATGCGTGAGCCGGATTGGTTTGTGGAGGGAGCTGCCGGGATGCATTCTACGGTCAACGATATGGCGCACTGGCTCAGTCTGCAACTAGCGCATGGACGTATTGGTAAAACCCACTTACTGAGTCAACATGCCATGACCCAGATGCATACTCCTGCCCAAACGTCGATGCATTACGGCATGGGCTGGATAGTAGGACCTGATTCAAGTCTGTACCACAGCGGCATTCTGTGGACCTACAGTGCTGAGCAGCTTTTACTCCCTAAAGAGGGGTACGGTGTGGTGATGCTCTTCAACAGTGGCCTTAATCCCTATATTGATTACCATTCCTTTCTACAGGGTGTGGCCGAGATTCTGGCCGGGCAGGAGCCGCAGGTACCCACATTTCCCGATTGGTTTTTGCCCATTGGCGTAGGACTTATTTTGGCGCTGTTCATTGGTCTAGCCATCCGACGGCTTTTGGGGCTTGGCTACTGGCGTCAACAGTATGAGCAGCGCGCTGTTTGGCGCTCCTGGCTGTTTTTAGGGGTTCGCTTGCTTCCCTTGCTTACGTTGTTGCTTATTCCGTCGCTGCTTACGGCTGTGAGTGGCCGGGTATTAAACTGGGAACGTATTTATTTGATGATGCCCGATGTTATCCTGGGATTGAGCCTGATCGCCCTCTTGAATCTGGCCATTGTACTTACCCGTGTAGTTTGGCTTTACAGTGGCAATGGCTTTAATTGGGCAGAAAAACGGGCTAAGGTCTGAGCGATTGAAATCTAGGAGCATTGTCGCTTAAAAGGCTCCCACTTGAGACGATGAGAGATTGGCGTATCCGTATTTCGGGCGTTTGATGCGACAAAGATTACTTTTCGTACTACTCTAGTAAGTACGACAAGTAATCCTTTGCCAAACGCCTAAATAGCAAGTTTAAAGGATAGTAGTAAGCTTAAACAAGTACGAAACAGGATTGGCAAGAAGAACAAGCCTATTGAATGGGTTTCCTTTTGATAGCCACTAAAGTGCTTGGCTTGAATCACGGCGGGCCTTGGCTTTACGCCAATACAGCGCACTATCCAAGTCTCGACTGAAGTAACGGGTGTTAACTACACCCCCGCCATTAGGGCGCGTGACGACGTAGCGAACCAAGTCGTTGACTGCCGTCACTCGGTAGAACTCATGCTTGTAATAGCGATACAACCGACCACGCGCGTCTTCAAGGCTGATGATTCGCGATGATATTATTGAGTCTTACTTAAGTGACTGCTTATTTCTTATAGACTGGGGGGATGCCCTCATCGAGTAGCCGGGTGTTATGCATCACCTTAATTAACCACTGCCCATCGGATTCTTTGGTAGTTGTCCAGTTCAGTAAAAATTTTATCACCCCAGCCTCTTTGCCATCAAAGGTCTTCCCCCCTGTAACCTCCGTTTGAACATCCACTGAGGCCACATCAGGACGGATAAAGCGGATTTTAGCTGCCTTTATGGTCTGCACGCCATTTTTATAGACGATGGTAAATATGGGTAGGTGAAATGATTCAATTTCGGCCCGTCCGTGGGCCGACTGACCCACCCAATTGGTGAAGTCAGCATCGGGGGTAAAGCTTGCGGCAAAGGCTTTGGTATCGTGCGCATTGAAGGCGGCATTGAAGCGGTCTATCAATGACCTCACCGCCGTTTCATCACGGGTTTGGGCCTGGGCCAGTGATGCCAAACCCAGGCTTAGGAGAAGCAATAGACTAGAGCGTTTCATCAGCATATAAATCGATACGTGGGCCAAGTCTTGCTGAAGGTGGTGGACGAAACGTTGCGGGTTGTGATCATGTGCCTGAGTCCTCATTTGGCCATGGTTTTGCTATACATCAATTCTCTGGTCTTTTTCAGAGTACCGTTTTGATCCTCATAGTACGTCTCGCTATACTGATTCGGGTCAATCAGATGCACTATTTTCCGGTGTTTTTGCTTTAAACCCGGTACTAACTCCTGTTCCCACTCGTAGGTGAAAACGTTGCTTTGGGCGTCATACTGGCCCATTTGTTGGGCCTCATCGCTACCGATGTGGTTGTTGAGGGCCGTGGTCACGTAGCGTTGCCTAACATTATCATAGCCTTCAATCTCTAAACCCTGATAGTTGGCCAGCTTGGTTTTGCCATCCGCAATGGGAATTGGCAGTTGGCCCCCAGTAATCGCTACCTGAAAGAAACGCCCTTCAAAAATGGCTGTTCGGACCAGGGTTCCTTTCACAAATGGCAGGTTCTTGTCCTGAAAAGCCCAGCTTCCAACCAGACTGGCCAGGATGGCATGCTGAGGGCCTGGCCTGGAATAGTCCAGCAGTTGAGCCATCGTTTCCTGCTCTTTACTGGGGGCTTTGGCGGGTGATTGTCCTGAGGCCCAATTGGCCATACCAAGCAGGATAAACAGGAGTGTACTCCAAGTAAGTTTCATGAGTTTGTTATCGGTCTGGCCACTGAGAAAGCATCGTTGCTCAAGATAGCTATATTGACAACCCCATCTGGCAAGATTTGAGGGAGTGGAGCGATTTGGTGCATTTATTCCCACCCCTTAGTAGTTATGGGCTATCCCCAGCAAGCCTGCCAGGAGGATCTTTATTTATGTTAGAGGGTAGCTATGCGCGTTTTATAGACAATAAGTTTGAGCCGTATGCTACTGATGACGTTGAACAGATACTAAAAAGTGAGTATCTCTTAATTCGCTGGTTTTTAGCCATAAAAGCTCCCTTTTTTACCGAATGGTCAAATGAAAACGTATGGTTTTAGTGATTCAAAAAATCCATCGCTACGGCCGGTACGCCGTGGTCCGGCATTCCGGTGCGGCTCCTATTTATAGCTGATTTACACTTTTTCGGTTGACTAAAGATAGCTAGTTGATATCTGGCTGCAACGGCACGGTATCGCACCGGGACTGTCCGCTTCGGTAGTTGGAACCAGGCAACTGGTATAAGACCCCTGTGGGGGTAGGTCACAAACAGGTTGGGAACGTTTGGTATAGCAATGACAGTTTACCTGATTAATACCTAGTTTCTGCACCAACTATCACTCCTTGGAGTAGGTAGATCACTTTTCTAGTGGACTTATTCATTGTTGATCCAGTACCGTACGGGCTGAATCGGAGCTACCAGCCTATGCCTCCCCAGGAAAAAGAGTATTATCGCTATGCATATCGAGCGGCACTTGTATTGATGGTGCTGGGATTACTCATTGGTTTCCTGCTGGGTTATGGAACGCACTGGTTAGTCATGAGTGGTTTGCAGCAGCGGTAAAGCTAGAGTCAGACATCGGCCACGGGTGCAAGCGGTAAATGGGTTTTATCCGTTTCAACCATTTGTTAACAGTAGCTTAACGCGGGATGAGTTTTGCGGACTGATCTTTGTTGAATTTATGCTACCACCACTCTATGGCTTACCAGCCAACGACCGAATCCATTAGCCGCGCTGCCTTCTTGCGCAGTCTCGGACTGGGCACAACGGCCCTTTCAGCGCTCTATTTTCAGGCATGTTCTAAGCCTGCTAACCTGGCCACTATAGCGCCTAGCGATGGGACTAACTCAATTGCGGTTTTTGTTGGCAATGCGGACCCAAATGGGGGGAAGATTGACTTCACGATTGATCTGACAAAGCCCGCCAATTCCAAACTAACGACCGTAGGGCAATTCGTGACGGCAGGCGGGGTGGTAGTGGCCTCTACCCAAAACGGGCATTATGTGGCCTTACTGAACGAATGCTCGCACGACGGTGGTCCGCTATGGTATCGGCTGAGTCAGAATGATTTCCGCTGCCAGTGGCACGGCGGACTCTTTAATATCGATGGTAGTGTGAAGGGGCCTCCGCCCAACCGTCCCCAAATGCTGCTTATCAGTACGCTCAGCGCCGATAAAAATATGCTGCACATAACAGAATAAGGGGTATCCGAGCGAACCGGTTTTCCATTTGCCCGATACAGTGGAACCCGATTAGATTCCCGTCGGTATGTTTGACAACCAACCCTGAATAGCAGCATATAGGGTACTACATGAGCGCATTTGTAACAAGCCAGTAACTAATGATTTACGTTACTACTTTTGTTCAGTTGAGACTGATTCTATGGTGACGAATGGGCTGTTTTTGCTAAAATAAAGGATCAACTGGGTCGCTGAAGCGATGTCGTCTCAGTAATCAATGCGTCCAACCGCTTACGAGATTGACTTTTTGAGCAGTGCATCCTCTTCACATGAATAGGCTTTTTTGACTCTCCACAATGCTGAACGCTCTTTAGCTGGCTATTCGGTCCGTGCTCAACCGGAATTATCAACAGTAATGGTGTGGCGAATTGTCCGGGCGGGCAGTGCCGTACGTTTTGCAAGAGTTATCCTCGTTCGATGAATCAAAGAAATCAGTGCTTCAGAATTGCTTCACAATTCGTTTCGAATCTTGCCAGCAAATTATGTAGCGAATGAACAAACGTAATCTAGTTGCATGGCTCCTGCTAGCCACCGCGCCGGTGTTCGGCCAAGCGAATCGGATTATCCAGATTGAAGACAGTACTACTCACCAGCCTGTCATCGGGGCCACTATTCGAACGCCCTCAGGAATTCAACCTGTCGTAGGAGCCGTCACCGATGTGAAGGGGAATGCAGTCATGCCTAGTCTGCCTGCCAATGTTACGGCGCTCACCGTAAGTGCTATTGGGTACGAGACCGCATCCGTCCCAATAACGGCTGGGAGCGATACGCTTGTTTTTCCACTCCGCAGCCAAGATGAATCACTCGACGAAGTGACGGTTACCGCTACCCGTACGAACTCACGCCTTGAAGACTTACCGATCAAGGTTGAAGTGCTGGGACAGGAAGATATGGGTGAAGAAAGCGCGGTGGTGCCAGGCAATGTCAGTAGCATTTTGGGCGATATTTCGATTATTCACGTGCAGCGAACTTCAGCCGTTAATGGAAACCAGGCCATCCGAATGCAGGGTCTCGATCCCAAATACACCCAGATTCTACACGATGGGTTGCCTTTATATGAGGGCTTTTCCGGGAACCTGGGTGTTTTGCAGATTCCACCCCTAGACTTAAAACAAATTGAGGTGATCAAGGGGTCCGTTTCAACTCTTTATGGCGGTGGGGCCATTGGTGGACTGATTAATATCGTTTCGAAAACACCTCACTCCGACAAGCCCGAATTTACCGCCCTGCTCAATCGTTCGAACCTGAAAGAAACCAACCTCAATGCCTATTATTCACAGCGCTACGGCAAAACGGGCTTAACCCTGTTCAGCGGCTACACTAATCAACAGGCCGTTGATGTCACGGGCGATGGGTTTACAGATAGCCCACAAATTAAGCAGTTCAATCTCCACCCTAAATTTTTCTGGAATCCCTCCGACCATACCAAATTCGACCTGGGATATGCCTTCACAACGGAACACCGCGAAGGGGGATACCTGCCAGCACTCGAAGGGATATTGCCCAATGGCTACAAAAACATCACCGATCTACAACGGCATACCGTTAATTTTAACGCGAGTCATTCAACGTGTAAAACCAACACGCTGACGGTCAAAGGGGCCGTCAGTACGTTTAACCGGCAAAACACGGACTATCAAAAACTGTCTGATGGGCGGCAATCGTCCATTTATCTGGAAGCTAATAACGTAACTCGTTTGGGAAAGCACCAGCTCATTATGGGTGCCAACCTGACGTTAGAAGCCTTTCACAAAAAGTCTGATAGTACCCGGCTTGTAGATTACACCTACAACACCATGGGCGGGTTTGTGCAAGATGATTGGCAGGTCAGTGAAACAGTAGCGATTCACGCAGGTTTGCGAGTAGATCACCACAACACGTTCGGGAATTTTCTGCTGCCCCGACTTTTGGTAAAACTCAAGCCCTCGGATCCGTGGACTATCCGATGGAGCGTAGGAACGGGCTATAAAACGCCCAACCTCTTTGTGAACCAGACCCCCGGTGCGCTCAATGTTAGTTTGATATTCCCCCGCTTGTTACCCATTGACGTTGCCACGGTGAAGGCCGAACGGTCGGTGGGGACCAATATTGATGTTGCGTACGCGAAAAGTTTTGAGAGTGGTTTTTCGGTACAGGTCGATCAGGCATTGTATTATACCTATATAAGCTCGCCAGTGGTCTCCGTCTTTTCAAGCCAGTCGAGTAACCTGGGAGCCTATACGCAGTTGATCAATGCTCCTTATACTATCTTCAGCGTAGGCACCGACACCTATGTCCGGCTCGAATACAAAGCCTACGAATTGTACTTCGGCTATAACCACACGCTGGCCCGACGCAACGGACCGACCGATAATACCTATCTGCCGCTGGCTCCCCAGGACAAATTTTCGACGACCCTCGCCTGGGAGAACGAGCATTTTCGGTTTGGTATCGAAACCAGTTACGTCGGTTCGCAGTACCTCTACAACAACCAGAAAGTGGCCAACTACTGGTTCTTTGCGGGAGCGGCCGAGTACCATTATAACGATCACTGGCGGCTGGTGCTGAATGCCGAAAATATGTTCAATGTCAAACAGGCCAATTACGAAACCGTTGTACTAGGCTCGAACCCAGCCCAACAACCTTCCTTTCGTCCCATCTGGGCACCGTTGGAAGGGCGCATTGTGAATGTGGCCCTGAAGTATACATTGTAACTAAACAGCCACTTATCATGCAGAACATTTGGTAAGAATTCCAGTACGTTGACCAGAATATCTTCACTATTTCGCAGCACTGCTCCTTTAATAGATGAGCTTGGCAGTCAATAAGAAAATCACGAAGTGGAGTGCACGCATCGATTAGATGAATTAAAAGTCAGTTGGTTGTTCCGTTAACTCAATGACTTACGAAATTATGAAGCCCAAGCGTTGCCCGGAAAAGAAATATTTTCTTGAGGCAACGATGGTCGTTTGTTTGCTCGTATATTATTCTGGAATAACCTTCAGCTACTATCACCTGTGCTATTTCGACGAAGTAAATCCCTCGCCCTGCCCGATGTTATCGAAGGCTGTCGGCGCGAAAAACCAACTGCCCAAAAGCAGTTGTTCGAAGCTTACTATAGTTTTGGCGTGAACATCTGTTTACGCTATGCGGGGAGCCGGGAGGAAGCCGAAGAAATGTTCGATGACGGGTTTATGAAGGTGCTGACTAACATCAACTATTACAGTCCTGAAAAACCGTTTGATGCCTGGTTCCGTACGGTACTGGTCCATTCGGCAATTGATCATTACCGGCGGCACAAGTCAGCTATTATACGAACTGATATTGATGAGGCTTTTGATGTTGGCGAGACGGATGATCTATTCGAACGGTTAGGAGCGGAAGAAATTATGGCCGTGGTTCAACAACTACCGCCAGCGTACCGAACCGTTTTTTCGTTGCATGTCGTGGATGGCTACTCGCATCCCGAAATTGCGCAGATGCTGGGCATTCACGAAGGTACTTCTCGCTCTAACCTGGCCCGAGCACGCCAAAAACTACAAGAATTATTGATGGACTGGACTACTACAACGCATTCAGTAAACCGACGAAACTATGTCTAACGAACGTTTCGACAAGCTGATGAAACGAAACCTGGAATCGGTCAGGCCGGACTATCAGCCAAGTGCCTGGAACCGATTCCAGAAGCGTCTGCCCTCTGTTGGTTTTGGGGCATGGCTCCTAAACTATGGGGGTTGGGTGTTGAGCGGCCTTATGTTGACGGGTTGGGTAACTACGCTTTACACCCTACACGAAGACAGGCAGGTAATTAATGAATTGAGCAAACGACTGGCTGTGGCTGTACCAATTCCCTCCCTCGCTCCAGCTCCTGAAATCCCCCGCCCTGAATCGGTAACCAGTCATAGGATTGATACTGTGTATGTTGTTCAACGGACTATCGTCGAACAACGACATGTGTACAATCCCCCTGTGAGAAATCACGAGCTGGTATCCAGCGCAGCAGAACTAGGGGCTCAAACGAATTCTGTTTTATCTGAACAGCAGACGGGCAGAGAGGATAAACAACGAACGGGCAAGAATATACGTAATCAGACGTTCAGCACAAAAAAACCGGCCTTAAATCCTACTGCTCGTTTAGCACCAATCCAAGCTGCCGAACTTCAGGGCGAGTTGACACGCCAGGGTGAAAAGCCACCGAAAGCTACATTCTCAGCAAATTCGATGAACCAGGCCATTTCCCAAGCAACGGCAATGGTTCCCATGGACGCAATTCAGGGGTTTGTGACCAATCCCGAAACGGTTCGACCCGAAACGCCCCACCCCGATTCCGTTGCCCAAAAACCGACCATGCCTTTGGCTGCTAATTCCGTCCCGCTATCTGCAGAACCAGCCAAACAGAGCCGCCCCCCGTTCCGCTTATCATCGTTACAGCCCCGCGTGGGGATTGAATCGATGGCCACCTTGAATGGTGTAGGCGTTGGTCCAGCTTTCGAATTATTTCCAACCGAAAACCTTGGTCTGTCGGTCGGCCTGCAAGCTTCACAGCTTGAGGTTGAAAACCATAAAGAATTACGGGATTTCAATTCGGCTACTGGCACCGAATTTGTGGAGCAATACCGGACGTTTTTACCCGCTCAGTATGACCAGATCAAGGACATTGCGGTTCGCACCTCGCTGATAAGTTTACCCGTGAACCTTAAGTATTACGTTCCCCTTCATCCAGTCTGGTCGTTACTGTTCCAGGCAGGAGCCAGTTTTGACTTGGATGCTTACCAACAGGTACGTTACGAGAGTACGTATCGAGGTGAAGTGCAGTACCATTCATTTGAGATTGATGCTCGGCCCCGTTTTTTTCATAATTTCATGTTCGGGGCCGGTGCCCAATACCAGCGGTCACGCATGTCGGCTCAACTCAGCCCCTATTATGTGTATGATTTTAGAAATCTAACCAACACCCCAAAGGGAAGTAATGTGGGCCTCAAGGTCTCCATCTGGTTGAATGTATACAAATAGGCATCAAAATGCACTGACTTTCGCGGAAACCGTTTTCCGATTTAACAGGCATTTAATTGTATTCCGGGCAACGGCGCGCCAAAAAAAACTCGTAAGTAATTCTGATAACCGGGACTATAAAGCCGGTTACCCACCCTTATGAGTCTGCTAACTGCCCTGACCACTTATTTTTCACACGTTCCCGATTCACACCGGGTTGCAGTACTTACCATCTCAGTCACGTTGTTCTGGTGGCTCGAAAAGCGGCAGGACTGGCGCATGACCTACCCGCGCTGGTCCCATGCCCTGACCAATGCTGCCTTTATACTGACGGGGGTGGGAGTGCAACTGCTCCTTGGTTATTCCCTGCTGAATGCCCTAAACTGGACGAGCCTACACCATTGGGGTTTGGCCCGCCATCTACCCTACACCGAACAGCCAATCGTTCATTTCCTAGTGGCTTTCCTCCTGCTCGACCTCTTCGAATACGGCTACCACCTGCTTATGCACCGCTACGCCTACCTGTGGCGGTTTCATGCGGTGCATCACGCCGATCCCTCAGTGGACGTATCGACGGTTCTGCGCGAACATCCGGGAGAGACTTTCATTCGGCTGACCTTCCTGCTGGTCTGGGTATTTATCAGCGGGGTTACATTCTGGGCCTTAATGGCCCGTCAGTTCATCCAGATCGTCTCTAACGTGGCCGCCCATGCCCACTATCGGCTTCCTGACCAGCTTGACCGGGTCTTGAGCTGGGTATTTATTACACCCAACGCCCATCATGTCCATCACCATGAAAGCCAGCCCTTCACCGACAGTAATTATGGTGATGTGTTGAGTGTTTGGGATCGACTATTCGGCACGTTTCGGCAAATGGAAGCAGAGGCTATCGTGTTCGGTTTAAACACCATGCCTGAACCCGTCCAGGGAGCCACCTTCCGGCAGTTGTTAGGTCAGCCCTTTCAGCCCTCCCCACCTGGCGAATACGCCGAATCCCTTGTGCCCCGGGCTATTGCTGCTGGTAAAGACATTCCGCAATCCCAGAACGCGTGATGCCCCTCCGAATTTATTTTCTGATGGGCTGGCTGGCAATGCCCCTTATGGGTCAGGGTCAAACCAATCCACCTGTGATTCCAACCCTGACAATTCGCGTTACCGAAGCCGATTCGGGTACGCCAATACCCTTTGTAAGTGGCTATCTCAAGCATGGTAAAAACGGTAATACCGCTAATGAACAGGGAATTCTCTCGCTGACGTTGAAGACATTGCCCGACACACTGTTCGTCTCCGAAGTGGGGTATGAACCTGTCACTCTACCTCTGGCGAAAGCCCCAACCGGCGTACTCACGCTGACGATGCGGGCCGTAACAGGGCAGTTGGCTGAAGTGACAGTGATCGGATACCACGATCCAGGTAAAGCCCTGCTGAAACAGGTGATAGCCCACAAAGACCAAAACGATTCCCAACGTCTAAGCCGCTGGACGCGCAACAACTACCTCCGCACCGAGGTGAACATCGAAAACCTGACTAGTAGTCAAAAACGCAATCTACTGAACACCATGGTGCGGGTCTATCAGCAGTATCAAAACGATACGTTGTCCAGTACGTCGCTGCCTGTCTTTTTTCGAGAGCAGTTCCGTAAAGAGTACCATACTCACTCGCCCCTTAATGATGCGGCTTATTTAGTATCGGAGCAGAACTTAGGTTTACAAACTGATGCCTTAGGTCCTAAATTAGACCGCTTTAGTATCTCTATAAACCCTTATGACGGTATCATCTCGGTACTGAAAACATCATTCATCGGCCCTATCTCAGATTTAGGACTAATGTTCTATTCAATTGCTATGCCCGACACGATCATCAAAAATAGCAAATACAGCTACCGGCTTCGGTTTCGCCCCAATCATGTGAATGACAACACGTTCGAGGGCAGTATGCTTATCGACGGGGATAGTTATGCTATCCGGCAGGTTGATATGAAAACCAGCCCCGGCGCAAACCTCAATTTTGTCCGAAACCTGGTGGTACACCAAACGTTTGCCCCTATTGACGACAAGGAGCGGGGAACCGCCTGGGTACTGACCGACGATAAACTACAGTACGGGTTTGAGAATGGCCTGGGATTGTTGGGTTTACCTTCGCGCATCGACTCTACCAACCGCGCCATAAGCATTTTGAGTACGAGCGTCTATGGGAATTACCAAATCAACCCACCCGGGATCACAGCCACCAATTTTGCAACAGCCGAACAGGCGTTGCCCGGAATGCCCGCCTTCACTGATACCTACCGACTCAGTCCGCTTTCGGTTCACGAAAAAGCGATCTATCAAGCGGTCGACTCGCTTAAAAATAACCAGCAGTTTCGGAATACAACCCGGTTTGCGGCCTTCCTTGCCAGCGGGTATTGGGATGTGCATAACAAGTTTCGGTTTGGCCCCTTCAGTTCACTACTTAGTTCCAATATCACTGAAGGCGTACGAATTCGTACCAGTATCTGGACATTGGGCGGTTTCGATCAGCGTATTTGTTTGTGGGGATACCTGGCCTACGGCACCCGTGACAAGCAATTCAAAGGCTCTTTTGGTGTCAAATATGTTCCCAGTCGCACGCCGTACCGCAAATACGAACTACTGGTCAAAGATGATTACGATGCCCTGGGTGAGTACGATGATCAATTAGACGACGACAACCTATTCACGCTGGCCCTCCGCAAACCGATACCGGTGTATCAAAATTTCCTCAAACAGATTCGCTTTGCGCACGAACGGGATCTTAGCCCCACTTGGTCGCTGAAAACCTATTATCGCTACGGCTCTATGACTCCGTTGTTTCGGTTTAGGTATGCTCCTTCCGACGAAGTTGTCAATGTTGCCGATTCGTCGGTGGTATTATTGCATACCTTGTTCAGTTCAGAAGTAGGATTAAGCCTTCGGTACAGCCGTAATGAACGGACTACCCTGTTAAACTATGACAAACTTCGGCTCTACACTCGTTTTCCGGTTTGGCAGTTTAGTGCATCGAGCGGGATACCGCTATTCAGAAATACCTATTTTGATTATTGGAAACTCAGCGTGAATGTGTCTCAGGAACTGACGATGCCTGTCAAAGGCTCCCTCTATTATAACCTGACCGCTGGGGCTGTGTTGGGTACTGTGCCCTTGCTGCTGTTACATATCCCGCGCGGCAATCCTTTCTACGTGGCGGACAAGTATGCTTTTTATAGTATGAGTCCCTACGAATTTGCCGCTGACCGCTATGCGAGCCTGCTCACCCGGTATTCATTGGGTGGACTGATTTTAGACCGGGTTCCACTGCTCAACAAACTCCGGCTGAGGGAACGCCTAACGGCCAATTTTTTCTGGGGCAACCTAACCCAAACAAATCAGTCATTCAACCAGGGGAATAGCTTTCGTACGACCGGCCCAGTCCCTTATGCAGAAGCGGGTGTGGGAGTCGAAAACATCCTGAATCTTTTTTCCATCGACGTAATCTGGCGGCTTAACCATTTGTCCACTGTCGGACCGGCGCGAACGACACCTTTTGGTATTTATACAGGGCTCAAACTTCAATTTTAACGCATCAATCGCCTAGTAATGGTACACTCTTTTTTACAACACAACCTCGTTACCAGTCTATCTATTCTGGTACTGGGCTTTGCCATGACCACTCCCCAGGATAGAATCGTGGGGGTTTGGCAGTCGACAGATAATGATTTGCGAGTGGAAATGTATACTAGAAACGGGCAATTCCATGGGCGTGTCGTTTGGTTCCTATGCGAATATACCGACCCGCCCATGGACCAGCACCTCGATACAGAAAATCCCGACCCGGCGCTCCGGAATCGCCCCTGGCTGGGTATGGACACGGTTGAAAACCTCACCTACCGGGGCAACGATGAATGGAGCGGTGGTAAAGTGTACGATCCGAACACGGGCCATACCTACGACGCCACTGTCCGAATGGTAACCCCCAATCAACTCGTGGTTCGGGGTTACTGGAAACTGCCCATGTTGGGCCGAAGTTTGAGGTTTAATCGGGTTCGCTCAGTGCCTGTTCAGGCGCATGCTATAAGTTTTAAACACTAAATTTTACCTACCTTTCCTATGCAAGCCGTCCAAGCACAAATTCTACAGTACGTCACCCAGCACTATACCATCCCAAACCCCGCTATTCAACCAGATCATCAGTTTCGGCAAGATTTGGGCCTGAATAAATGGGAATTTTTTGAAATTTTGCTTCATTTCGAACAACTTTTCAACGTGAGCTTGCCTGATGAAGTAATTACTCGACAATTAACGGTGGAACAGCTCAGTCGCCTGATTTATAAGTACGCCCCGGCAAGCTCGTTGGGCTTTTTAGGGTGACCAAAACCCATAGCAAAGATGAAGAGGCAGACAACGAGCGTCAATGAAACTTTCATAAACGCCATAACAATCGATCAATTAACTTATACTAACACGCTGGGCAGGCACGAATTTCGTTGATGGTTAGGGATTTAAAGAGAAGCACTCGCAGCCGTTTCAGTTGTAGTTAGCTCGTCGAACAGTCCACGTACTGGTTCGTTAAATTAGTGACATAAGTAGACGAATACATGGTCACTAGCTAACGGGATTCCGTAACAACCTGTTCATCTGCTGATCCCAATGCGCGTATCAAGTCGGTGCTGCCTCGACTCTTAGTTAGGGTAATAACAGTCCGCTACGGCGACATCATAGCCGATACGCTTTCGCACCAAATAACCGTTGGTGAGCAGGGCCTGGACCTGACGGAAAAGGAAAACCAGTTGCAGCTGTTCTTGCTGGCCAATATCAACCGGCTGCTCACAGAAGTGGCTCTTGCCGAGTACGTCTGGGGCGATCACACGGATATAGCCGATTCGCACGAATTCCTTTATACCCATATCAAAAACTTGCGTCGTAAACTACTTGATAAAAGCTGTCCTGACTTCCTCCCAACCAGCTACGGAGCGGGGTATATTTTTTTGGCTGTATCATGAGTTTACTCCGTAATACCCTGTTTGTTGTATCCAGCCCTGGCGGCTATTCCGGTAGCGATCGAGGGCGACTGGCATTTTCATGCGCTGATCAACCGAGTCATCCGCTATTATGTTGATGAGCAAATCACCAATGATCTGGCCTTAGTGACCGAGATGCTCCGCATGGCCAATCGACCTATTTCGCATGCACCGTCTGGACTGGACTTGCAATAGTATAGTGGAGATTTTTTTAGGCGGCCATTGAGGAAGTGTAAAAATAAGATTCTTGTTGACTGGGCGTGCGGTAATTTAACACCGAATGTTTCCGTCGGCGGTTGTACCAACTCTCGATATACTCAAAGGTGGCTAACCGAGCCGCAGCTCGTGTGGCAAAATAAGTATGGTTAACCATCTCGCACTTGAGGGTCTTGAAAAAGCTCTCGGCAACTGCGTTATCCCAACAATTTCCCTTCCGACTCATACTTTGTACCACCGGCAGATCCTTTAATTCATCCTTGAAGTCAGTGCAGGCATATTGGATGCCACGGTCTGAATGAAATAGAAGTTGGCCACTTATTGCTCTGTTTGTGAGAGCCATACGCCAAGCTGCCACACTCGTCTCCACTGCTTTCATGCTATCGCTCATAGCCCAGCCAATCACTTTTCGGTCGGCCAGATCTAAAATTACGGTTAGGTAAAGCCAACCCTGACCAGTGGCGATATAGGTGAGGTCTGACACCCATTTTTGCCCTGGTTTATCAGCCGTGAACTCTCTATTCAGCACGTTTTTAGCCACTGGATAGTCGTGATTGGATTCGGTAGTCTGCACCCGATACTTTTTATACATGATGCTCCGAATCCCTACCTTCTTCATGAGTCTGGCAATGCGGTTACGGGAGGCTTTCACCCCCTGCTCGCGGAGTTCATCCGCAATCCGAGGACTACCGTAACGACCTTCGCTTTTGCCATGCACCAGTCGGATGTGGTTCACCAACTGATCTTGGTCTTGTTGTCTGGCCCCAATCGGATGTTTACGCCAATAATAATAACCACTGCTGCTCACATTCAACACTTTACACATCTTCTCAACGGGAAATTCGTTGGCATGTTCCTTTATAAATCGGAATATTTCCCGTCTCCCTTGGAGAAGATGCTGACCGCCTTCTTCTGTACAACTGAATTCTACCCCACTGAGAGCGAGTGCTTTAATAGTAACCTTTCTAACTCCTCTTTGCTTAACTGAAGCGCATGCAGCTTCTTATCCAAATACTTCAGCTTTACCGCCCGC
>NZ_JAPQNS010000012.1 GCF_028867935.1 Flavobacterium sp. SUN052 | reverse complement strand
TAGTTACTTACTGACGGCTACCTGTACGGTTCAATTGATGATGTACGATAATTACACCAATCAGCGAGAGTTGGGCAGCATGGAAACATTCAGAACCAATTTCCAATAATGCCCACCCCTCAAATAAGTAATTGGTAAAGAGGCAATTGGGTAATTGCAGTAATTGGGTAAATAGGTGCTTGTGGTAAGTAGATAATTCGAGTTACCTATTTACCCCAATTACCCCAATCATCTCATTCCTCAAATGCCAAGCTCTTTAACGCTTCTAAGTCAATGTATTGCAGTGCCCGCTCATGCGTGCAGGACAGTAATACGGGGGGAGCCTTGCCCGCGTCATAAGCCTCACGCCAGCGTAGGGCACACAAACACCAGCGGTCGCCGGGTTTCAGGCCGGGAAACTGGTACTCGGGTCTGGGTGTCGAAAGATCATTGCCGCGCGAACGAGTGAAATTCAGAAACGATTCAGTCATGATGGCACATACCACATGCCGGCCCTGATCTTGCTCGTCGGTACGACAGAATCCATCGCGGTAAAAACCCGTCATGGGTTTGGTGCAGCAGCAGGTGAGCGAGCCGCCAAGAACATTTTTAGGCATAGTGAAACTTTATCATGCAAAAAACGGCCCCAAATCGTAAATAACAACGATTTGGGGCCGTTTCACTAAAAAGCAACTGTATTACCGAAGCGATGACTTCTTTTTCCAGTCGAACTGATAATAAAGCCTTGCAGCAGCACCCGCTGTGGTTGTGTTTAACCGACTTGGTTCGCTACTCACTGGTGTTGAGGCATATGGACCGAGTTGCAAGGCCCAGTCGCCCCAGTTTTTTTCCAAATAAATAGCGGCTGAACCGGCATGTAGCATTTGCTGAGGCAGCTTTCTGATCAGGGTTACCGGTTGGATTAATCCAGGGCCACGAAAATAGGCGTACCCAATTTCCTCGTGATTGCTCAAGCTCAGATTAACTCCGGCCGAAGGTACCAGCGACCAGCCACTGCCTAGCCCAAACCGATAACTCAACATAATAGGCACCTGCCAGGACGAACCCTTGGGGGTAATGTTGATAATATCGTGACGTGGATCAATAGAGGGGGCGAAGTTGTTCCTGAAGTCCTGTTTGGTCCGTTTGCCGTAGTCTATATCGGTCAGGTACGATTCTCCTTCGAGCTTCAGCGATGTGAGTCCCACACCAATACGCCAGTGGCTGTTTAACCGAAATTCTCCGAAGACGCCTACACCCAACTGTTGCCCGCCTACATTACCGCCGGGACCAATTCGGAATAGCCAGTTAGGTTCATTTCGGTTGATGACCACTTTAGCCAATGCCGCGCCCGATGGCGAAGGCGTACTCAGCAATCGGCGTATTCGGCGAGCTGTGCGGGCCATGCCTTCCTGGTAGTATGTCGTGTCGTGTATGAAGGGCCGACCTGACAGCAATGACAACTGAACCGTGTTGTTACTGTTTGTTGCGGCACTTTCAGGAGCTGAGCCGGTGTTGTTCGTCTCTGGAGAGCCAGACACGATGTTGCCGTTCTGAACCGTATAATCGCTATTGTTTGCCCCGTTCATTCCAACAGATCCGTTTCCGTTTCTGCTGTTACCGCCAGTAACGCCCCTGGTGTTGCTTCGGCTGTTGCCCGCAATTCGGTTACCTTTGTTAATGCCCGACCCCCCGCTGTTGCCAGCCACGTCTGTTGCTTCGTTAGTTTGAGCCGTACCAGTCTGGGTATCGTAGCCCGTATTGGTCCGATTCTGGCTATTCGTTGGGCGGCTTTCAGACGAATTCAGAGAACTGTTCGGGTTCGCGAATTGCCGATTACCACCTGTTGACGTAATGTCAGCCGACGGACGATGGTTGAAAGTAGAGGGTGCTTCGGTAGCGTTAGGGTTTGATGGTGAATTTGTTTCAGCAATTTCGTCGGTGTTTTTTCGCTCAACGGGCACAGCCACATACCGAACCACGTCGCGGGTCAGGTAAACCGTGTCGGGTGGAACTGCGGAGGCCGGCTTGACCTGTGTGTGTGCCACATCGGCTGATTGCCGAAGCATTTTAACAGTTTGATTCAAGGTTCGAACCTGCTCCTGGAGTTGCTTATTGGCGTGATATTGCTGGTATGCGACGCCCCCAAATGCCATCACAGCCGCAATACTGGCGGCAGCCATCAATCCGGCTTTCGTACCAATAGCAAACACCGGCGTCGAATGGCCCAATGCCTGTTGCATCCGGGTCCAGTCTTTTTCACGAAATTCAGGCTCGACGCTCTCTAATTTCCGCCTGATCTGGTCGGAGAAATCATCGGGTTTCATAGTAGCCAAAGTTAGTTGATGTGATGTGTGGGTAATGTTGTTTTATCAGTTGCTGTAATCGTTGCCGACCTCGCAAAAAGTGAGACCGGATTGTGGCTTCGTTGGCATCGAGCATCTCGGCAATCTCGCGAAGACTGTAACCGTCCACCACATGAAGGTTAAACGTCGTTCGCCAGGCCGGAGGAAGCAGCTGCACAATAGCCAGAATTTCATCTGCTGTAATCCGATCCACTACCTGATCGTCAAAGGGGGCTTCAGGAACATCTTCTAAGGCAAAATTGGCCGCGTGTTTATGATATTTACGGTAGTTACTAATGGCCGTATTAACCATAATTGTTCGCAACCATGCTTTGAACGGCAACGACACATCGTACTGATGTAGGTGTTGAAACACTTTCAGGAAACCCTCATTTAGTACTTCCTCGGCTTCTTCCGTTGTGGCCGAATACCGAAGGCAAATACTCTTGGCGTATCCGAAAAATTGTTTGAACAGCACACGTTGCGCCTGCGGATTTTGCATCCGGCAGGCTTCGATGACGCTAACCAGGTCATCGTCCGTGAATAATCGCTTACGGAATAGCAACAGTCTGACGTTTAAGAGTGTAGAGTGTATTCTATTCTAGATACGCAGTACGTGGATAGATTGTTGCAATGGTTTCGTTTTTTAGAAAAAAAGGCTGCAAGGAGCGCATTTCTGCATTGCTTGCAACACTCCCAAATCGACTGACGTATTGATCATTAACGGGACTGGTTATTTGGCCTGAATGCCCGGTTTATATGACATCAAAAGTACTTTCGATACTTATCTTGGGAGGAGAGAACTCCGCTGAGGCCTATTCGGGGCATTCGGTGCGGGGTGGCAGTCGGGGTTATGTCCCTCAGCTTGTTGGGAAATTGCAGCGGGCGGGTTGGCAGGTCCATATCGAATGCCATGCTCCTGTTGATATTCACGTTGCCCTGCCCTTATTACAACGACTGAATCTAAGTCGATTCGATCTGATTTTACTTGAGCTTGGCCATACCCGGCTGCAACAGCCATCAAATGGCCGTGTTACGAGTTATTTGCCTTCGTATAGCAACACCTTGTACGATAGAATCAGATCGTATAGTAAAATGGCCGCTCTCTGGCTGTTGGCATCAATTGGTCAGATTGGTTTGCTCAGGGAGGTCGAGGCTCAACTAGCTAATTTGGCTTGTTACTTACAGCCCTACCGTCGGCGGCTGGTAGTGCTAACGCCCATGCCTCATCCGAACCCAGTAACAAACTGGCTTCGTCAAAAAGGCCAGGACTTGTTCCGGCAATACGGTCGGCGGCACATGGTCCCGGTTTTCGATACAACAACAGTGATTGGTCAAGGCGAAGAGTTTTTCGTTGATGCACAGTTGGGGCAACTTAGTCCCGTGGCCGGAGATTTGCTAGGCCAAACGTTATTTGAATACATCCAAACCAACGCGTTGCTGCCTGCTCGTCCCGAACTGCGACAGCGCCGAGGCTATTAGAAATTACTAATGACTATGAACCGGCTAGATTTTCTGAAAGCGCTTGGTCTGTCGGGTGCAGCACTGATGGCTACTCTGACCGCGTGCCAACGGGAGCAGGTTACGCCTACCGGACCGGTTGATTTTGACGTTGAACTCGATGATCCTGCCAATATTCATCTTTCCCGAATTGGCGGTTATATAGTTCGTTATGGGGTAGTGGTAGCCAGAGTAGGCTTTCAAAAATTTGTAGCTGTAACGCGCACCTGTAGCCACGAAAAGCAGCAACAGGTTATGTTTCAGAACGGTGAATTTTACTGCCCTGCCCACGGTGCCCGCTTTGATTTGATGGGTCAGGGATTGAATACCGAGGGGAAAAATGGTCTGACTACCTATAAGATTGAGCGTACAGGCGACACATTACGAGTGTATTCTTAGTGCGCGTGGCGCATCCGGCAGTACCAGATATTGTAAAGGTGCGAGCCAACCAGTCCTAATGAAGCCACGTAGGCAGCATACTCAAATACAGTACTCACATCTTCCAGGATAATACAAACGGCAAAAAGCGCCAGAAATCCCCACAGCGATGTGCGGATATTGGTTGGTGCGTGGCGGGTGGCTGAATAAACGGCCACAATGTTAACTACAATAAAAACGTAGTCCAGGCTAAGGTAGCTTGTCCGCACAATTTCGTCTTTCAGCAACGTGGATGTTACCAATAATACGGGGGTAATAAGGCAGTGAATCAGGCACAAGACCGAACCTGTGATACCTACATAATCAGCTTTGTGTGAAGTCAGGCTACTTTTCATAAACAACCGCTGCTAATCTGGTTTGTTGGACACGTAAATCCCCAACGCCGTTATTTGCAGCAAAGTTGCAAAAACTTTTTAAAAGCTCAATAAACCTTGGTCAGTACTGTGTATCCCATCAGCTTTCCGCTCTTGTTATAGGTCTCCGTCCGAACGTCGAAAATGGTGTTGCTGGCCCGGTAGCTGACACTTTTCATGCTCATTGGAATGCCCATACCCATGATCCGGCTTTTCATATCCATGTCTGCCGATACCTTGTTGACCTCGAATGTCCCGGCGGGCGTAGTCATTGATTCCTTGGGTCCAACCATCCGATTCACGATCTGCATCGTCATTTCAACCATTAGCGAGCCACCCTTGTAAAAATCAGCTTCCATCTGGCCGTCGGGCAGCTTTTGCCCCGCCGTAAGCGTGCGTGGATACTGGAGTTTGTTAACCTTCATCTTCATTTCGGTATCCTTGGGAGCCTGACCGTTCCCCATCGCCATACCCGAAAGGTCGGCTACGAGTTCGTCGCCAGTGCAGGTGTAGCTGATTTGAGAGGGAGCCTGCCGTGTTTTATTTTGTTCATCGAACGACTGAAACTCAATATCAATTACCGTAGCACCGCCCTCTTTACGGACGTTCTTGACTAAATACGTCAATCGTCCGTTGGGTTTGTCTTTAGCCGAGAAACTTTGCATTTCGTAGCCCATACCGGGTTTTAAAGTCACCCCCATACAGTCCTGAGCCAGCAACCGTACAGGCAATAAGAAGATCAGAAGAAGCAGATTTTTCATAGTGTAGAAACGGGTGATTGATTGATTAAATTTTTCATTAGGCCCAGATCATACTGCCAACGCCCAGCAGCATAATTGCCTTGCATAACTGACTCAGGAAGCCAAAGTCGCGCCGGGTATCGGCATAGACGAGTCGGTAAATGAGCCAGGCGATAGGGGCTAGAATAGCAAAGAAAATGATGTTTAGGTTTTGGTTGTGGAGGTCACCTGCTGCAATAAATAGCGTGGCGATGAAGCTGGCAATCAGAATGTATAAAAACACTTTGGTTCGGCGGATACCCCAAACAATGGGCAGCGTTCGGCACCCGAAGCGAGCATCACCCCGAACATCTTCCATGTCTTTGATAATCTCCCGAACAAGCGTAATCACAAACGCAAATGAGGCATAGATCAACAATAAGTCGACATTCTGGCGGTAATAAACGGCCAAAACTAATAAGGACAGAGCTGTCAGAAAGGAGACTACAAAGTTGCCAATAAAGGGTTGTCGTTTAAAGCGTACAGAGTAAAACCAAAGTAAGGTAACAGACAGAAGATCGAGCGCAAAGATCCACCGGCTCAAATATAGCCCCACGGCACACCCCATTACGTTAAGTACCTGATGGGCTCCCATAGCCACGCGCCGTTTTAAATAACGGCCGATCACAACGCGTTCTGGCTTATTGATAATGTCGATTTTAACATCAAAATAGTCGTTGATGATGTAGCCTGCCGCGGCAATGCAAACGGTTGAAAAGGTCAGCAGCAACATCGCTGGATCAAGCAGAGAATGGACCAACGACGATCCGGGCGGGTCGACGAGGCAGATGCGGGCTAAGTATTGTGTAAGCACAACGATCAGCAGGTTCTGTACGCGAATCAGGCGTAAAAAACCACCTACAAAAGCCGAAAAAGGCAAACGTCGTGTCATAACAGCGTAACAGGAGAGCGGTAAAACTAACAAAAAGCGGGCAGTATCGGTGCGTCGACAAGCGCTATAGGGCAGATTCCGGGTATTGTTTTGAGGGTGCGGGAAATCATTTGGTATCCAACTGATGTTCTGACTAAAACCGTTCGCATATACGGCCCGTTCGTTCTCTATGAAAATTGGTATTGTTTGTTACCCGACATTTGGCGGAAGTGGCGTTGTCGCTACCGAGTTGGGCAAAGCATTGGCCCAACTCGGCCATCAGATTCACTTTATCACGTATCAGCAGCCACCCCGGCTCGACTTTTTCAACGAGAACGTTTTCTACCACGAGGTCAATATTCCATCATACCCATTGTTTCAGTTTCCGCCTTACGAAACGGCTTTGGCCAGCGAAATGGTGAATGTAGTGATGAACGAAAACGTGGATTTGTTGCATGTGCATTATGCTATTCCCCACGCATCGGCGGCTTATATGGCCAAAATGATTTTGCGAACGCAGGGTCGGCATGTGCCGGTAGTAACCACGCTCCATGGCACCGATATTACGCTAGTTGGTAAAGATGCTTCGTACGAGCCAGTTGTTACCTTTAGCATTAACGAGTCTGACGGCGTTACGGCGGTGTCGGAAAACCTCCGTCAGGACACCTATAATCACTTTGCCATCACCCGGGAAGTGGAGGTAATTCCGAACTTCATTGATCTGACACGCTTCAAACGCCAGAACAAAGACCATTTCAAAACAGCCATTTGCCCTAACGGCGAGAAACTGGTTGTTCACACATCCAATTTTCGCCGGGTAAAGCGGATCGACGATGCCGTGATGGTCTTTTATCATCTTCGTCAGCAAACCCCCGTGAAATTGCTGCTGGCTGGTGACGGGCCCGAACGGACTCGTATTCAGCAGCTTTGCCGGGAATTGGGTATCAGTGAGGATGTGCGTTTTCTAGGTAAGCTCGATGCGGTTGAGGAGATTCTGTCCGTAGCCGATTTGTTTTTGATGCCATCTGAGAACGAGAGCTTTGGTCTGGCTGCCCTCGAAGCGCTAGCCTGCGAAGTGCCTCTGATTACGTCAAATGCGGGTGGCCTCCCCGAACTGAACATACCAGGCGTTACGGGTTTCCTGAGCCCTGTGGGCGATGTCGCTGATATGGTAAAGAACGCCCTGTACGTGCTAGATGACGCCAATTTGCCCCGTTTTAAGGAAAACGCTCTGGCACGGGCCAAAGATTTTGAGCTTTCTAAAATCCTGCCTATGTACGAGCATCATTACGAGCGGGTTTTAACAGCGAACAGTGAGCAGCCAACAGTAGCAGCGGAGAATCGTAACCGTTTGCACGTATAAAGAGTTATCCACAAGAAAAACGAGTTAGGCTGGTTATACGCCCTTACAGTTCGCGACTGGTACTGTTGGCTGTTAGCTGATCACTGTTAACTGCTTTTATGAATCCAAATATTCCCCAAACCGACCGGACGCGGGTGGTTATCGTTGGTGCAGGTTTTGGCGGACTGCGGCTAGCCCGCATGTTGGCCAATCGCCGTGAGTTTCAGGTTGTGATCATCAACCGGACTAACTACCACGAATTTCAACCCCTCTATTATCAGGTTGCCACGGCAGGTTTGGAGGCAAACTCAATTTTGTTTCCACTGCGGGCTGTTTTTGGTGATTGCGAGAACGTACACATCCGGGTTACTAACGTGACCGGTGTGCGCACGGCCGACAAAGCAGTAGATACCGACCTTGGGCCAATACCCTACGATTATCTGGTAATGGCGACCGGTGCGGATACCAACTTTTTTGGCCAGCAAAACATCATTGAGAAGGCTTTGCCCATGAAATCGGTTTCGGAGGCCATTGCGTTGCGAAACCGGATTCTGCAAAACTTCGAGGATGCCCTAAGCGTCGAGACCAACGACGAGCGAGACGGGCTGATGGATGTGGTTGTGGTAGGTGGGGGGCCAACCGGTGTTGAGTTGTGCGGTACCCTTGCCGAAATGAAACGGACGGTGCTACCCAGCGATTACCCCGAATTAGACTTTGAAATGATGCAAATCTACCTGATTGAATCAGGTGGTGAATTGCTGGGGCCAATGTCAGAGAATTCGCACAAAAAATCGGAAGCTTATTTGCGCGATCTTGGGGTGATTGTGCGCCTGAACACCCGTGTGAAAGATTTTGACGGGAAAATGGTGTACATGAACGATGGGACAACCATCAGGTCGAATAACCTGATTTGGGCCGCCGGAGTGAAAGCTAGTCCGTTGGCCGGTTTACCAGCTGAGGTAATTGGTCGCGGAGGGCGTGTAACAGTCAACCGGTTCAATCAGGTTCAGGGCTTTACGGATGTGTTTGCCATTGGCGACGTAGCCATGATGGCTGAGGGTGATGTATGGCCGAATGGACATCCGCAAATAGCCCAGCCAGCCATTCAACAGGGGAAATTGCTGGGTAAAAACCTGATGAAACTCCTAAAAAGCGAGCCCATGCAGGAATTTACATACAAAGACCTTGGCACTATGGCCACCATCGGGCGTGGTTTGGCCGTAGTCGATTTGCCTTTTCTGAAGTTTAGCGGTGTTTTAGCCTGGCTTACCTGGTTGATGGTTCACCTGATGGCCATTGTAGGCGTTAAAAACCGGCTCCTGATTCTCATCAACTGGATGTGGAATTACCTCAGTTACGACAACTCACTCCGGCTCATTATTCGTCAAAAACTGCCCGCCGGAAATTTTGCCCATATGCAGGAGAGGGTAGCAGACACTTTAGTTGTCAATAAACAGAATTGACATTACGTGGTTGTAGGATTAAAGGAAGGTTAACTTAGACACTTTTCCCATTCCCTAATCTTGGTGAACCCTGTAAACGTCAAGTGGGTTTACTATATAGTTTTTCGCACTATTCAACATCGTACTAATTTACGTTATGCAAGCTAAGATTGACGATTTTAGGCCAGGCTATCACGCCCGGCCAAAAAACAACGGTACCAAGCAACTTTTCGAGAATCCGATTTTAGAGGCCCTTTCTCGTACGCACATTATGGTTCCAATCAGTATGTGGTTGGTTTCATCAGCAGTGTTGGTTTGGTATGCGTTCAACTATACCAATTTCTCGAATGGAGCTATTGGTGGCCTGTTTCTAACAGGGCTTTTCGGCTTTACACTATTCGAATACGTATTACACCGGTATTTGTATCATTTAGAGCCTAAAACACCTCAGCGTGCCAAGATTCAGTATACGTTTCATGGCGTACACCACGAGTTTCCGAAAGACAAGACCCGGCTTGCCATGCCTCCTGCATTGGCCATTATTGTTGGATTAGCCTTTTTTGGGATGTTTTTCGTGATTATGGGTGAGGCTGCTTACTCATTTTTCCCTGGTTTCCTGGTTGGTTATTCGGCGTATCTGGGTGTACACTTCATTGTGCATGCGTACCCACCCCCAAAGAACTTCTTCAAGAAACTCTGGATTAACCACAGCGTTCATCATTACAAGAACCACGATAGCAACTACGGTGTATCGTCGCCGTTATGGGACTACATTTTCGGAACTTATCAGAAATAACAAATAGGGAATAAAAGGAGAAGGGTGGCTATCGCACGTTTTTGTTTGCGATAGCCACCCTTCTCCTTTTATTCCCTAATGAATGCTATTAATCGTCAAGCGCTTCTTCTTCCTCGGCTGCACCAATAGGATCAAGAAGAGCGTTTTCGTCTTCGTTGATCTTGGCGCGGATCTTGGCTTCGATTTCGCCCATCAGTTCGGGGTTATCGAGCAGAAGTTCTTTCACCGCATCACGACCCTGAGCCAGTCGGCTGGTGCCGTATGAGAACCAGGAACCCGACTTCTTCACAATCTCCATTTCGACAGCGAGGTCGAGAATCTCACCAACTTTAGAGATACCCAGGCCGTACATAATGTCGAACTCGATCACTTTGAACGGAGCAGCCATTTTGTTCTTTACTACCTTCACTTTGGCGCGGTTACCAATTACGTTGTCGGCTCCTTCTTTGATCTGGCCAATCCGGCGGATGTCCAAACGAACCGATGCATAGAATTTCAAAGCATTACCGCCTGTAGTTGTTTCGGGGTTACCGAACATCACACCGATTTTCTCCCGCAACTGGTTGATAAAAATACAGCAACATCCAGTTTTGTTGATTACGCCGGTCAGTTTCCGCAGGGCCTGCGACATCAAACGAGCCTGAAGACCCATTTTGCTTTCGCCCATTTCGCCTTCGATCTCCGCTTTTGGTACAAGAGCCGCTACAGAGTCAATTACGATAATGTCGATAGCTCCCGAACTGATCAGGTGTTCGGCAATTTCGAGTGCCTGCTCGCCATTGTCAGGCTGGGCAATAAGAAGGTTTTTAACGTCGATACCTAGTTTCTCAGCGTAGGTCCGGTCAAAAGCGTGTTCGGCGTCAATAAATGCTGCGATGCCGCCTGATTTTTGTGCTTCGGCAATGCAATGCAGCGTTAGTGTGGTTTTACCAGACGATTCAGGTCCGTAAATTTCAACGACACGCCCGCGTGGCAGACCACCAATTCCGAGTGCGAGATCAAGGCCCAGCGAACCCGTCGAGATGACCGGAACGTCTACCACTTTGCTATCGCTAAGTCGCATTACGGTTCCTTTGCCATAGGCTTTATCGAGTTTCTCAATGGTTGTTTGCAGTGCTTTTAACTTGTTATCAGTCGCACTGGCTGTGGCTTGCGCCGTATCAGATTTAGCCATTTGTTGTGTTTGATTAGCCTATAAAATTACGTTTTTTTGTTCGATTTGCCAACTAATTTTTGAAGATATTTGCTCGTGTATGGAGGCCATGTAAATAAGCCGTCCTGGGCCATTTTTAGGCCATTTAGAGGAACTTTTTACGTCGTTACTCTATCGTTGAAATTGACAAAACTATGCAAATAACCACCGCTCAGACTACTGCCGATTTACAAGGGATTTTAACACTACAACAACAGAACCTGTCGCGCAATCTCCCACCCGAAATCCAGCGCGAGCAGGGCTTTGTAACGCTGCAATACACACTGGACCAAATGCAGCAGATGCACAAGTTAGGGCCAAGTGTAATTGCAAAGGATGGCGACCGGGTTGTGGGCTATGCAATCACGGCTATGCCTGAAGCCCGTGAATTTATCCCAGAGCTGCAAACCCTGTTTACCATGCTTGAAGCAGTTCATTACGAGGGTAAACCGCTAAGCGAACACGCTCACTATGTTGTTGGGCAAGTGTGCGTAGCCGACGGCTATCGGGGGCAGGGGCTTTTCGATAAACTCTATCAACACCATCGCAGTATCTACAGCGATCAGTTCCGGCTGTTTATCACCGATATTTCGGCTCGGAACACACGCTCTCTCCGCGCTCACGAACGGGTAGGATTCCGTGCGGTCCATAATTTCTACGAACCTGATGCTGGGGAGGAATGGGCGCTGGTGGTTTGGGACTGGAAGTAACGATTATTTCTTACTCACAAACCGATTCTCCTTTATATAATACCGATAAGGCAGGTCTACCCCCTGCGTAATGCCAATGCGGGTGGTAGTGACCATATCAAAATCGGTCAGCACGCGGGGAGTGATCGTGATTGGCCCGGTGACGAGCGACGTGAAATTGTGTTCATGGCGACTGATGCCAAGAGCAATGGTCAATTTGCCGGGGCCATTGCAGAGGTTACGAAACCCATCGGCAGTGGCAGGATCAATGCTGTTGTTGCGATAGCGCTCAAAGCCGGTTTTAAACGCTTCATTGCGTCGGTGAGCCATCAAGTCGATACCATCAGTCGGTTCGAGGGCACGGATCAACACAGCCTCTCCTACGCCTGCCGGCCCTGTCACTACATTGATGCAGTTGTAGTGGTTGTAAATCTGATATACGTAGAGCGTTCCGGCCGAGCCAAACATGGCTGCATTCCGTTTGGTCTCCCGCCGATACGCATGACAAGCGGGGTCACCGGTGATGTAGCCTTCTGTTTCAACAATAATTCCCGCTGTGCGCCCTTCACTGGATTCGTGCACGAGTTCACAGCCCAGCAACAGTTGGGCTAATGTAAGGGTGTCGTGGTTCTCGTAATAGGAGAGAGGAAGGGTGGAAGAGTTGGAAGGCATATTGTTATTGTCGGGCCGCAGCCTTTTCATCAATCATGGCCGATACTCTAGTTTTCAGTGTTTTGAGAAGCCCTAGAATATAAAATACTTCGTCCGTGACAGCAGAGTAAGCTGCACTAATGGCATACTCACGGCCTAATAACATCAGGAAATACCAGTTCTGACCTACTACATAACAACCGTACATAGGCTGGCTCGGCTCACCATTGAGCGTTTGTCCAGCAAGCATAGCTGCAAGACACTGCCCGCCTGGGTCACCATCGGGGTCTTTTTCCCGTTTGTATTCTTGAAATGCGAAATATGGAATTTCAGGGCCTCGATAGCCGGAAGCAAGAACACCGTCTGGTTTGCCTGATAATAGAATGAGGTTACCGTGCCGGTCGGGCACTTGGGCACTGATGAACCGTTGGGCAAACAGGTTCATTTTCGTTACGATGGTAAAGTGAACGATACTGAATAGGGGTCCAATAAAATGCAACGAAAGTTCCTGCTCGTTCCAATGGAGAGCATTGTCAGCTAGTAACTCGCGTAACCCAATCGCTTCAAGTTGTTCTAATTCGGTTAATGGCTCTGATTTGGTTAGCCATTCTTGTAAGAAATCTGCCCGGCGATTTGGAATCAGCCCAAACGACTTTTCTAAGTTTTCGAGAGTACAGGCACCAAGATCCATTGATTCGTTGTTTGTGTAAAGATACGGCTAAATAGACGTTTCTCAGCCCAAATAACTACCAATGCTTACCATGTCGGCGAACACGCCGGAGGCTGTCACTTCGGCACCGGCACCAGGGCCTTTGATCACTAAAGGGCGCTCTTTGTAGCGCTCGGTGATGAACGAAATGATGTTGTCGGCCCCCGAAAGTGTATAGAAAGGGTGATCAGCGCTAACGGCCCGAAGTTCAATGGTAACCTTGCCGTTCTCGAAGGTAGCCACGTAGCGAAGTTTCTGGCCATTTGCTTCGGCCTCGGTCAACAGGCTCTCAAAATAGGCGTTGTTCGCTTCTAGCTCATCGAAAAAAGCGGGGATGGTAGGCGCGTCGATGCAGGCTTGCGGCAGCAAATTGTTAATCGTTACATCGTCTGGTTCGAGGGCGAAGCCGGCTTCGCGAGCCAGAATCAGGATTTTACGGCCAACATCCTGTCCGCTGAGGTCGTCGCGTGGATCTGGTTCAGTATAGCCTTTCTCTTTGGCCTCGCGCACTACATCGACGAATTTCGTCCCCGATTTAAACGAGTTGAAGATATACGAGAGCGTTCCTGACAGAATGGCTTCGATCTTGATAAACCGGTCACCAGCCAGCATCAGACCCTGAATGGTATTGATGATTGGCAGACCTGCACCCACATTCGTTTCATACAGGAACTTGACACCCCGGTTTAGGGCGGTGCGTTGCAGTCGGCGGTATTCGGCGTAGGAGCCGGAATTGGCTACTTTGTTGGGTGTTACCACTGATACGTTGGCATCCAGCAACGAGTCGTAAAACTGTACAATGTCCTTGTCTGACGTGCAGTCGATGAAGACCGAGTTGGGCAGGTTGTACGATTTTATTTTCTCAACAAAAGCGGGCAATGAGGTGGTAACTCCTTCCGTCAGTTGCCGTTCGCGCCAATCGTCGAGGTCGATGCCTTTGGGGTCGAGCAGCATCTTTTTGGTATTTGACACGCCAACCAGGCAAATCTTCAGCATTTTCTCATCGCGGAGGTAGCCGAACTGGTTGTGAATCTGGGTGAGCAGCGTCCGGCCAATCAGACCTGTTCCGACCAGGAATATGTTCAACATACGGGCTTCCGACTGGAAAAACACGTTGTGAAGCGCGTTTAAGGCCTTTGAGATGTTTGTTTTGGCAATAACGATCGAGATATTGATCTCCGATGATCCCTGGGCTACGGCCACAATATTGACCCCGTTTTTACCCAAAACCGAAAACAGTTTCCCCGCAATACCCGATGATTTACGCATACCTTCGCCCACCGTTGCTATAATTGACAACTCGCGCTCAATGCTGATATTGTCTACGTGACCGCTGGCAATATCAATCGCAAACTCATCGTCCAGAATAGCTTTAACCCGATCAGCAGAGCGTGGATCGATTGCAAAACAGATGGAATGCTCCGATGATGCCTGCGAGATCAAAATCACACTGATCCGGTGCTGGGCCAGTACACCGAATAATTTAGCTGATACACCGGCCACGCCAATCATACCTGAACCCTGCACGTTTACCAGCGCCACATCGTCGATACTCGAAATACCCGTGATGGTGTATTGTCGACGGTCGGCGGTGCGGCTCACCACCGTGCCGGCGTGGGTTGGATTAAAGGTGTTGAGGACCCGAATTGGAATGTTGCGCGCAAAGGCTGGTTGCAGGCTTGGCGGGTAAATTACCTTGGCGCCGAAGTGGCTCAACTCCATGGCTTCGGCGTAGGTAATGGTCGGAATATTAAACGCGTTAGTCACTTTGCGCGGGTCAGCCGTCATCATACCGTCTACATCGGTCCAGATGTCGATCATGTCGGCGTCCAGGGCTGCTGCCACAATACTGGCTGTATAGTCGGAGCCACCGCGACCTAACGTGGTAGTTTCTCCCTTCTCGGTAGAGCCAATGAAGCCCGTTATCAGTTCGATGCTGTTTGAACTGGCGAAATAGTCGCGAATTAGTTGGTTGGTAAGCGTATAGTTTACTTCGGCTTGCCCAAACTGAGCGTCAGTTTTTATCAGGTTGCGGGCATCGCAATACCGGGCCGATAAGCCCCGCGAGCGAATACACTCCGAAATCGCCAGGGTTGACAGGCGTTCGCCAAAGCTGGTGATCAGGTCGAGCGTGCGGGGAGAGAGTTCGCGAATCAATGAAACGCCCCGAAGCAGGTCTTCGAGTTCGTTGATTACCCCCCGAATGTTGGCGAACACTTTACTCTGTTCCTTTATTGGAATCAACGCTTTCACCACATTAAAGTGCCGGTCTTCGATGCGCCGTACCAGATCGAGGTAATCTAAATTTACACTAGCGGCCATCCGGCCAATTTCGATCAGTTGGTTGGTAACACCCCCCATTGCGGAGAACACAACGGCAATATTGCGACCTACGGTGGTTTCGGTGCCGCGTGAGGCATCATCAATAATCTGAATAACCTGCTTTATACTCTCAACGGAGCCTACGGACGTGCCGCCAAACTTTAAAACGTTCATGTACGGTAATGAGTGAAAGAGCGAAAGGGTGAAAGAGTGACAATCCAAAAGGTGAACGCTCTTTCACTCTTTCGCTCTTTCACTAAGGGGCAAAGATACACCTTAGCCGCATTTCAGTTGCCGTTGGTGTCGGTAACTTTGCGGGCGTCGGCGGGTAAGCGGATACATAGGACCGCTAAAACGGCCATACAGGCCGCAAACCAGAAGAAAGGCGCTTTAGCACTGACACCCGCCAATGCGCTGTTAACAACGGTGGTGTAGAAGCTGGCAACCCCGCCCAGGCCCTGCACATCACCGAAAAGTTCGCCCTGTCCGTCGCTTTCATTGACCATTTTTGAGAGCAGTCCGCCAACCAGCCCACCAATAAGGGTTACCGTAACGGCATCGACGCCCGCCACTGTATAAAGCATGGTTTCGGAGTGTTCGGAGAAGGCGAACAGAACCTGCGTAGCAATCCCTGTCACTGCCAGAATCAGGAGGGTGATGCGTTTGTTGATTCGCTGAACGAAATAGGTGAAAAAGGCGAAGTTGGCCGCTAAGGACAGTAGACCGTAGAAAATAAAGAAATAAGCCGTTTGGAGAGGCTCCATTTTTAGCTCACTTTGAGTCAGAAAGGCGATAAAATAGTTGAAATAACCCGTGCCTAAACTGCCTAATAAACTCAGCGTGAAAATAGATTTAAAACCAGGTACCTGCTCATTAACTTTATCCAACTTTTTCCACAAGGCTTTGATTTTTAGCGCGCTGACTGCTTTTTCTTTGAGTTCTTTTTTGCTGATGTCTTCCTTTTTATCCTGAGTTTCCCGAAAGAAGAAAGCAAGGATAATGTTCAGCACGGCCAGTGAAATCATAACCAGTACAACGGGCTGAGGGTCTTTGCGGGTCTCGGGAAAGGCAATGAGCAGGCCCGCCGTTAACATAGGGCCTAGTATTCCGGCTGCTCCCAAAATAAACGTGGTAACTCCCGTTGTACGCATCAGATCCTCTTTTGGTGTCAGATCCGTAACGGCAGACTTCAATACGGAATACATCGAGTTGGTAGAGCCTTCAGTTACGCGGTTGGTTATGAAGCCCCATGCCTTAACGGGTAAAAGAAAAAGGCTGGCTATTAGTGAGACAAAGGCCGTCAGAAAGACGACGGGTCGTCGGCCGCGTTTGTCGGAATAAGCGCCCAGGGCGGGCGCTGTGGCCAATTGCGCACCGATGGCAATGGCCGTGCCGCCAGTAATGAAAACAGCTTTTGCCGGGAGATCTTCTACGTATTTGGCAACTAATGGCCCCAGTCCGTTGGCTACCACTATATCAACCAGTATGATGGCATAAATCAGCCAAAGCTGTTTGTTTTTAAACATAATCAGGATTTTCGTTGATTAATAAGCGGCCTTACTAATACACGATGTTTGACCTGATTGATTTCAAAAAACGAAAAAAATCTCCCTATGCGAGCCAGAGGAATGTTGATAGCTACCCACCAGCGCCCAGGCCTCCTAGCCAAAGCCCAATAGCAAACACGATACCTCCGCCAATAATAACCTGCACAATGGTGGTAAGTAAAGGCGTTTTCATGAACCGGTATCGAATCCAGGCAATGGCCAGCAATTCAATAATGACAACGGCATAAGCAAGCTTGAGAGCCAGATCGAGCTGCTCGATCAGGAAGGGCAATGTGTGCAACATACCACCCAAAACGGTGGCTGCACCCGTCACGACACCCCGCCAAAGGGGCGTTCCCCGACCCGTTACGGTACCATCGTCAGAAAGTGCTTCGGCAAGACCCATGCTGATACCGGCACCGATGGAGGCTGCAAGCCCAACAAAAAAAGCAGAATGGGTATTTTGAGAGATTTCGGCCGCTGCAAATAACGGAGCCAGCGTCGAAACCGAGCCGTCCATCAGGCCAAGCAAGGCAGGTTGTACTGTTCGAAGTACGAAATTGCTGTCGTTTTGCTTCACGTCATTTGTGATCATTTGGTATCATTAATTAGGTACAGGGCGCTGTTGTTTCAAAAATGATAAATTGAGGTTTTTATTAGCACTGCCCGCATCACTGACTTAACGACAAATGTTCTGCCACAACAGTCTCACCCCAAAAAACAGTGGCTTGCCGACTGAAATCCTCGGGAGAATCGGTCGTCAAGAACTGACGCTGACCGGTTTGGGTGCACCGGGCGGCTATGTCGGGGTGGCGATTCAGGTAGTCGGTAAGGCTTCGGGCCACTATTTCGCCCTGACTCAGAATGGTAATGTTAGCGGGGGTGTGTTGCCGGATTTTGGGGAGCAACAAGGGGTAATGCGTGCAAGCCAGCAGGATCGTGTCAATCTGGGGCGATTTCGCTAATAACCGGTCGATGTGCTGTTTGACAAAAAAATCGGCTCCGGCATGGTCGTATTCGCCATTCTCTACCAACGGAACCCACATCGGGCAGGCTTCCTGAAACACCCGTACCTCCGGGAAAAACTTCTCGATCTCAACCACGTACGATTCCGACACTACCGTGCCTTTGGTGGCCAGAATACCTACCTCGCCCGTTTTAGAGTATTGTCCAATTACTTCGGTGGTAGGCCGAATTACGCCTAATACCCGAACCGGAGGAGTGCTGCTATCCGGATACATTTTGGGCAAATCCAACTGCTGAATATTGCGAAGTGCTTTTGCAGAAGCGGTGTTGCAGGCCAACACGACCAACGGGCATCCCATTGTAAACAGCCGCTGCACACATTCGAGCGTATAATGGTAAACTGTCTCGAAGGAGCGGGTACCGTAGGGCGTACGGGCATTATCACCCAGATATACGTAATCATACTGAGGTAGAGCCCGCACGATTTCGCGCATAATAGTCAACCCACCATAGCCCGAATCAAAAATACCAATAGGGTGCATAAACGTAATCAACAAAAAATCAGGCATATAATTTGCGAAAGGAGTAATAACAATTGATTTTTGTCTGCATTACAGCCTTAACCCAACATGATACTCTCTTACTTACCAACTGCTTTTCGAACACTTCTGTTACTGAGTATATTCAGTATCAGTAGTTGGGCGCAGCAAAAGCATCCGCCAAAACCCAAAGACAATAAGCCACCCCATCCTCCCCACGCCGTTCCGCCAAAACCCAAACCTCATCCGCCAAAACCTACTGTATAGGTAAACGTATATCCTCCTGACCCTCCCAAAGAGCCTGAACCTGAAAAGCCAGTGGTGGAGGTTCGGCGATTTCATCCCCCTGAAATGAGTTTTCAGTGGCTGGCTTCTATGTCGTGGAATAGTGCGTCTGGAAGTGGCTCAGCGGCCTTCACTACTAATCTTGGGAGCGGCTTGCGGACAACCGTCGGACCAAATGTGGACCTGTATTTTTTTCGGGACCGGTACGCGTTTGGTACAGGCCTTTGGTACACAACCAAACGAATGGGCTACAATTCGCCCCCTGACCGGTTTTCGAGTCAGAGTGGATTAATCAGAACGTCAGCTTTCAATGTACAATACCTCCAGGTACCGCTCACCATGAAACTGATTAGCAACACGCTGTTCCGAACCGGGCGGTCGTTTATTCAGTATGGGGGTGTACTGGATTTTAAATTGGTTGAGAACGCCATTGATTATCGGAACAACTACATTTATCAGCGTGATGGTGGTATTGATCAATTTACCTCGGCAGGTCTGAGCATGTTGCTGGCCGTAGGGTATATGCATCGAATGGGGCCTACCAACGACCTTATTATGACCATGCAATATCAGCGGAGTTTGACTAACAATGCCATTTCCAGCAATATGTGGTCTATCAGTCAGCACTTCGCGTTTGGCCTCGGGCTGAGTTTTTAGTCGCCTGACAAAGTTATCTTTGTCGTATGAAAATCCTTCGCCTTTTCCTCCTTGCCCTGGTTAGTCTTATCGTTGTTTTGGTGTTGTTTATTGGTCTGAATCTGATTCCGGTTGATGACACACCGTATAGCCAAACTGATTTTTACCGCCAAACCACCGCTCGGCTGGCCCAGTTAACTCAACCCAATCGCCCGAAACAAGGCTTGAGCGGGGGTTGGGCAAAGGTTAACATGACGCCTGGCTTCACTACGCCCACCGGCGGCTACGGTGTGCGACGGGGTAAACATTGGTCAACGGTACACGACTCTATTTTTGCGCGGGCCGTTGTGCTCGATAATGGTGGTTCGCGGGTGGCTCTTGTTGCCCTGGATTTGCTGATTATTCCGCCAACGGTGGTGGAGTCACTGAAAAAGCGTTTGCCCGAAGTTGGCCTTCGCTGGGAGCAGGTGTATATGGGTGCAACGCACTCGCACAACTCGCTTGGCGGCTGGGCACCGGGCTTGGTGGGTACTCTGATCGCGGGCGATTTTGAGGAACGAATTGTGACCCATATCACCGATGCCGTGCTCAAGGCTATTCGGCAGGCTGGGCAGCGGATGGAACCCGTCTCAGTTGGTTATGTAGAAACCCCAGCCCCTGAGTTGGTGTATAATCGGCTGCATACCAACGGCCCCGAAGACGATCGCGTTCGGGTATTACAGTTTCGCAAACAATCTGGAAAGGTAGCTCTGCTAGCCAGTTTTGCCGCCCATTCTACCATTATCAATTCAGATATTCCGAGCTGGCTTAGCCGCGATTGGCCGGGTGTGCTGGTTGACGATCTGGAGAAGCAGACGGGCGATTTTGCCATGTATATGGCTGGCGCAGTAGGCAGTATGGGTCCCACCGAAACTGGGTCGACCGAAGACGCTCAACTCCATTTTATTGCCGACAGTCTGGCTACTAAAATTAAGGCCTCTCTATCATCCATTCAGCCCAAAACCGACTCGACACTAACTCTGTTTACATTGCCCGTGACCCTTCGCGACGCACACGTGCGCGTATCCGACGGCTGGCGGTTGCGCCCCTGGCTGTTTTTAAGCCTTTACGGCGATTATCCAGCCGAAATTAAGGCATTACGCATTGGTCAAACGGTGCTACTGGGCATGCCAGCCGATTATTCGGGTGAACTGGCAATGGACCTGACCCGCGAAGCCTCGCGGCTAGGTTTGAACGGAATGGTGACTAGCTTTAGCGGAGGGTACATTGGCTACGTGACGCCCGATGCCTACTACCACGAAACCCGTTATGAAACCCGCGATATGAATTGGTTCGGACCACAAAATGGAGCCTATTTTGATGAACTGGGCCGAAAATTGATCCGTAAACTGACTGATAGTAAGCAGTAATGCGGTAAATTGGAGCATGAATCAACGCCTAGTCGGGTCATTGCTGGCCCTGATGCTCACCCTCTACTTGCCTGTTGATACGCTGGCCCAGCGCAAAAACCTCATCAACGATTTACTCCAGAAATCGCCGGAGCTGTTTCGTGCCGTGACGAGCCGCCCCGATGCGTACGACGTTCAGATTCTCTACACCCAGATTGACCGCGATGCGCAGAATAGGCCTGTGTTCCGGTCCTATAGCTATAAACTGGACAAAAAGCGGTATTTCTATCCGGCCAGCACGGTGAAACTGCCGGGCGTTTTGCTCGCCCTGGAAAAACTCAATGAGTTGAAAATCAGCCGTGACACACCCATGCTGACTGATTCGGCCTACGTCCGGCAAACCCGCGTTCGAGTTGATACAACAGCCGCCAATGACTTGCCTTCAGTTGCGCACTACGCCAAAAAGATACTGCTGGTGAGCGACAATGACGCGTTTAACCGGCTGTATGAGTTTGTTGGGCAATGTGATATGAATGAGCGGTTGTACCGCAAAGGGTATCGAAATCTGCGAATTATTCATCGGTTGTCGACGGCTATGAACGCCGACCAGAACCGGCACACTAATCCGGTGCGGTTTGTGCAGGATGGCAAGGTTATTTATGAGCAACCAGCTCAGGTGTGTGAGCAAACGTTCCGTTCAGATAGTCTCATTCGGCGCGGCATTGGTTTCATGCGGAACGATTCGCTCATTCGGCAACCATTCGATTTTACGGATAAGAACTTTTTTGCTCTCGAAGAACAGCAGGCTATGCTGAAGGCTGTACTGTTTCCCGAAGCTGTTCCAGCCCGAAGTCGGTTCAATCTGAATCCCGACGATTACCAGTTTTTATACCAATATATGTCGCAGTTGCCCCGCGAGACAACTCACCCTTTTTACGACTCTACGTTCTACGACAGCTATTGCAAGTTCTTGTTAGTAGGCGATCAGAAAACGGCAGTCCCTAAGTCAATCCGGATTTTTAATAAGGTTGGCGATGCTTATGGGTATATGATTGATAACGCCTATATCGTTGACTTTGAACGCGGTGTAGAGTTTATGCTATCGGCCGTCATCTCGTGTAACTCCGACGGGGTTTTCAATGATGATGCCTATGATTACGATAAAATTGGCACTCCGTTTCTGGGCAATTTAGGCCGGGTGATTTTCGATTATGATGCCCAGCGGAAACGTCCCTGGCGACCCGATCTGCGAAAATTCCAGGTTAAGTATGACCGGTAATAGAAGTGTCATGCCTTTTTTTATATTGCAACATGATTACTCGACTTTTAGGATTTTTGGCGCTTTGGTTGCTTGCTGGAACGGGCTTTTCTCAAACGTCTGCTTCAGTTATCGAGGCTGTTCGTCAACAGTATGCACTCGATGGCCGGGTTGCTTTATTCCGTGTTAAAGCCGATTCTACGGGGGCGCTTGTCGGTAAAACCAACCTGCCCGAGGCAAAACGTGATTTACTGGCCCGGCTCGATGCCCAGAAAGTGCCCTACAATGACCAGATTCAGGTATTGCCTTCCTCAACCTTAGAGGATAAAACATACGGAGTTGTAACGGTTTCGGTAGCCAATCTCCGCTCCGATCCGCGCGATGCGGCTGAACTCGCTACGCAGGCATTGCTCGGGATGCCACTTCGGGTATGGGACAAAGATCGCGGCTGGTACCAGGTACAAACGCCCGATGGCTATATTGCCTGGATGGATTTTGGCGGTTTTGAGCGGATGACCAAAGCCCAGTTTGATGCTTGGGAAGGGGCGCGTAAACTAATTTTCACCCAACCCGTAGGCTTTTGTTATAGTAATCCCGACCGGGAGTCTCAAACCGTTTCAGATTTGGTCGCGGGCGACGTATTGGCGCTTGTGAGCGAGTCGCCAGCATTTTACGGCGTACGCTACCCCGATGGCCGAATCGGGTTTGTTAACAGAGCTGATGCTCAGCTGTTTGAACAATGGAAAGCCAAAGTAGTTACAACTGAAGAATCGCTGGTCAGTACGGCGCGTCGGCTGATGGGCATTCCGTATCTGTGGGGTGGCACATCGGTGAAAGGAATGGATTGTAGCGGCTTTACCAAAACGGTCTATTTTCTGAATGGTCAAACCCTTGCCCGCGATGCGTCGCAGCAGGTGAATATGGGAACCCTGGTTCCTACGCCTGATAACGATTTTTCGCAGCTGCGCCCCGGCGATCTGTTATTCTTTGGAACACCGGCTACCGGAGAAAAAGCAGAGCGGGTTGTTCACGTTGGTATGTGGCTGGGAAACAATGAGTTTATGCATGCATCTGGCCATATTCGGGTTGCCAGTCTTGACCCAAAAGCGGCTAATTTTAACGAGTTTGAATTGAAGCGATTTTTACGAGCAAAAAGGGTAAAAAAATAAATACAACGTACAAAGGTTACGTTCTGCCAGTGTTTTCTTTGATTAAAAATAGAGAGCAATGAACCCTACTTCGCATTCTATCCCAACTAACGAGGGCAAGCTAAGCCGACAAGCGGTTCGGCTGGCAGCCACCACATTAATTCTGGCGCAGGGCTGCACCACAACCACCATTGTGAAGGTTGCGCTTCGAGAGCGGGGCTACAATGTGTACCAGGCCGAAGTAGCCAAGAGATTATTTGAAGTAGCCCAGAGTGAAGGCTGGAAAATGGACGATAACGGTCCCGTTAGGATCTATTATTTCCCGCAAATCTGGTCGAGTATACATTGACAGAAGTGTAGGATTATTTTTAAAAATTGCTGACGCATGGGCCTTCGACTCCGCTCAGGCTGACAACGAGTTTTAGCGTTTCCTGTCAGCCTGAGCGGAGTCGAAGGCCTAAAGCGCCAGCAATCAAGGTAGGCTTGTTAAGCAAGTACGCACTTGTTATACATCGAAGCTGAACAGCTATTCCCTTTGCTATTTCGCTTCCCGCAAAAACGCGATACTCGGCGGCATCTGCTCCATCGAGCGCGATGATTCATCTTCAATAAAGTGATGCCGTACTCCGGCTTTCCGGGCAGCTTTCATAAACGCAGCAATCCCAATGTCGCCCTGACCGAGGGTTACATTCGTTTCCACGTCGGCATGGCCGCTTTGTGTGCCGGGCGTACCGGACTTACGGTCTTTCAGGTGGGAGAGCAGAAACCGTTTTGGGTATTTTTGCAGCAGAGCTACCGGATCTTCACCCGGCATTTTAGCCCAGAAAACATCTAGTTGAAAATTGGCGTATTTGGGGTTGAGATTCTTGGCCAGATAGTCAAAATACGTGTTGCCATCGGGCATCTTCTGAAATTCGTAGCCATGAATGTGGTAGCAGAACGTTAATCCATGCTCAGCCAGCAGCTTCCCCGCCGTGTTGAATGCTTCCACGGCCACATTAGCATCGTTGAGCGTAAACGTATCGCCCTGATGAGGTATCCAGGCGCACATAACATATTTGACGCCAAACGCTTTAGCATCATTAATTATCTTGGGAACATCGTTTTCCAACTGCTCAAACCCGGCTCCCATACTAATGGCTTTAAGACCATTTTGGTCGAGTAGTTTTTTAAAGTCGGCATTAGATAGACCATACGTCCCCGCCAGTTCGACTTCGCGGAAGCCCATCTCCCGAACTTTGGCCATCGTGCCTGGAACATCCTTCTCAAACTGATTACGAAAACTGTATAGTTGAAGGCCTACAGGCGACACAGGCCCTTTTTGAGCGAGCAGGGTGTTCACTGAGCCAGCAACCAGAAAGGCGGCTAAAAGTAGTTTGTTCATTGTTTAAGCGGTCTTTATCGGGTATTTATATCGGAAACTAAGTAGGGTATTTGGGGCACCAATGTGTGTAGTGAACAAAGGCTGGGCCACTACTGAACTTACTTCCGAAACAATCTATCGAATAATTTCAACTACGCCAACAGAAACAAAAGTGGTATCCAATTTGCAGCATGACGTTGTTAACATATTTCTGGATTTTCCGTAACTTTTGTTTCTATGAATCTATATTTATTTACATGCTCTACGGTTTCCAGTGTCTCTTTAAGCAAACTTTCTCGCCTGGTTGTAGCCCTTTTGGTGATAATCATCGGTGTAGGCAGTGTGCAGTTGGCATGGGGCCAGGGTTTTAAACATACAGATTCTATCTATTGTGCCTCTCCCGAACTGACAGATAATCAACGGCATGAACTGAGCGAAATGGCTAAGCTGGCTTTTGAACTCAAAAAGGCCTCTGGTAAAGTGTTTGCCGACATTACACACATACCCGTCCGACCCCACATTTTCAGACAAACCAACGGAAAGGGGGGCTTCGATCTAGCCCGGCTCAACAACGTAATTGCCCTTACCAATAGTTATTACCTGATCAACGGGGTCGGTATTCAGTTTTATCTGGCTGGAACATCGCCCGATTATATCGACAATGACGCGCTTTTTCAGGCGTTTCCTGCGAATGACGAATCAAGTGTAGACGGGCGTGATGCGCTCAACGCGCTCAACGCGTACTTCGTCAATGCCTTTTCAGACATTGGCTTGGGGGGATACTCCTATTTCCCGGCTAACTCGATTATTTCGACCCGTTCCTTTTTACTTACCAGCCCCACATCGACCGAAAACGACATGGGTAACCGGCTTATTCCGCACGAATTTGGCCACCTTTTCAATTTGTACCACACATTTCAGGGGGCTACCGGCTTCACGCCCGAACTGGTTACGCGGGGCGCAGGAGCCAACTGTACAACCGCTGGCGACCTCATATGCGATACGCCCGCTGATCCGTACGGGCGGGCCGGTGTATCACTAACTACCGTGAATGGTTGTCCGGTGTACAAAGGCACGGCTACCGACCCGACTGGTACGCTCTATACGCCCTCAATCTCTAACATCATGTCGTACTATTTTCCCTGTACGCATGATTTCACGCCGGGCCAATACGATAGAATGCAGGCGGGGCTGGCGCTGCGACAAACCCACACGGCTTATTCCTTAACGTTTCCGCCCTCCGTAGTTAATGCGCCCACCAACCTACAGGCTACCATTGGCACGTCGAAAAATGTGATCGTGACGTGGCAGGACAATAGCACCAACGAGATGGGGTATTTTGTGGAGCGGGCCACAGCTGCAAGCGGTCCGTTTGTAGCTATTGGCGGCACAGCACCCGATGTAACGTTTTTTACAGATACGAAAGCAACATCGCCCGGTGGCTATTTTTACCGTGTCCGCCCTTCCAACACGACTATTGGGGCCATCAGCAATGTGGCTAGCGTAACGGTGGTTACGTTGTCTGGTTGTATGCCCAAAATGACCCTGGGTTGCTCCCAGGGCGACGGGTTGAATTCTCTGTTTCTGAATGGGCAGATCCTGAGTCAACAGTCAGGGTGTTCGCCTAATTCGTACCATGAGTTTCAATTGTCGAGCTTGACGGTGACACCAGGACAAGTCTGTAATCTGTCGGGGCAATTTCTGAATAGTTATCAGCCCGAAGGTATTGCTGTTTGGTTCGACCTGAACCGCGATGGATTCTATGCCACCACAGAGCGCTATTTTGGAGCTATTGGCACGGGCGCGTTTTCAGGGAGCCTTACCTTGCCCACAACTCTAACCGCCGGGCCAATGGGTATGCGGGTGGTTATCACGAAGAATTTCGATACGTTCAGTAACTGTTTAACAACGACCTATGGTGAAACAGAAGACTATACCATTACCGTTCTAGAAAATGGGTGTGTGGCACCGACGGGCCTATCATCGACCAGTTTGACAACGAACTCGGCTCAATTGAAGTGGGCAACCAGTGCCGATGCTTCGTCGTATGAATTGCGCTGGAAAGCTCAGGACAGTAACACCTGGACAACGGTAGCTGGCTTGACCTCGCCGAATTACGCGCTCTCAAACCTGATAACCGGTGGGGGATACCAATGGCAGGTTCGGACCGTGTGCGCCACTGGAAACTCGGCCTATGCGGGGCAAACGTTCACCACCAGTTGCCCGGCCCCAACGGGTCTGGTTTCAGCAACCGTCACCGGCACGTCGGCAGTGCTGAACTGGTCAAATCTAGGTGTTGGCCGTACGTACGATCTGATCTGGCGGGCGGAGAGTGCCAACGTATGGCAGACTGTGAATGGTCTGACCGTACCGACGTATGTGCTAACCGGCCTTACTGAAGGTACAACCTATGTATGGCAGGTTCGGAGTGTTTGCACCGCAACAGGTAGCCTGACGTACGTACCCGGCACTGCGTTTTCAACTAGGGGCACCTGCCGACCAGTGACGTTGCGGGGCTGTGCCGATTCAGACGGGCTCGACAGTTTCATGTTTAACAGTGTGCCTATGAGTGCAAGTAGCGGTTGTTCGGTGGAAGGGTACCAGCAATACACCAGCCCGATGGCGCCAGTAATAGCGGGCCAACCCTATTCATTTAGCGGAACGTTGTTGAGTACGGTGTACAATGAAGGCGTAGGCGTGTGGCTTGACGTAAACCGGAATGATGCTTTTGAAGCCAGTGAGCGACTATTCTTCACTCCGAATACCCTCACCGCTTCTTTTTCGGGAAGCCTGATTATTCCAGCAACCGTTACACCGGGGCCGTTGGCGATGCGGGTCATTGTGGCCTATAGCACAGTGCCTACCGATGCCTGTGGAAATTATCAATATAGCGAAACCGAAGATTACGGGTTGACGGTGTATCCGGCCAACATTGTTCAGATTACGCAGGTTGCCAACCCGGCCTGTCTGAATACAGCCCTCCCGCTCACGTTTGGAACGACAGGTGATTTTGGTCCTGCTAACGTTTTTACCGTAGAACTGTCGGATGCGGCTGGGGTATTTTCACTCCTGCCAACTCAGCTTGGTTCGGTGACGGCTTCGGCGGGTAGTTCGCTCACAATAAGCATTCCTGGTTCTGTGCCAGTCGGTAATGGGTATCAGATGCGGGTGGTATCGTCGAGCCCCGCCACAAACAATACACCCAGCGTCCCCATTAGAATAACTGCTACCTGTAGTTGCCCTATTCCCGTTTCACTAGCTGCCTCGAATCTGACAGGCAGCGTGGCTGGCTTGTCGTGGACATGCGATGCCACGGTAAATTCGTATTCGTTGCGCTGGCGGCCGCAGGGTAGCCTTGGCTGGACAACCGTTACCGACCTTACGTCGCCCGCGTATTTCATGACTAACCTGCTGTCGGGAACCACCTACGAATGGCAGGTACAGGCCAACTGCCTGAATGGACAGGCATCTGACTGGGCGAGTTCGGCTACGTTTCAGACCGTTTCGTGTGGTACTGCTACTTTGTTGGGACTATCTCAGACGGTAGCCGCTGGCCAGCCCGTTTCGCTTACGGTGGCTTTAACTGGACAAACACCCTGGAATTTTACGGTATACCGAAATGGTACCTACCTGACCGGATACAACGGTATCACAACCTCACCCGTTATGTTCACCACATCAGTACCCAGTTCGAGTACACTACTATTTGGTGCCGTTTCGAATGCATGTGGCACCTTGCCTGCCAGCGGAACCGTATTAGTGACGGTGCCGTGTACCATACCCAGCAGTTTAACCGAAGCCAACCAGACCACAAACTCCATTGAAGTCCGGTGGGCGACTACTACGGGGAATTCGTATCAGATTGGGTGGAAAGAAAATTCGGCCGCAAACTGGACCCAGGCGCCAGCTTCGTGCTGTTCTCCGTACTACGTCAGAGGGCTTGAATTAGGGAAAACGTACCAGTGGCGAATCCGTACCATTTGCTCCGATGGGGCCAGTTCCGATTGGTCAGCCGAGCGGACGTTTACCATGAATTGTCCTATTCCTTTGGGCCAGTCGGAGTTAGTTGCCCCCAATCAGGCGGTGTTGCGGTGGAGTTATATGAGTAACGGAGGTAACACCTCGCTTCTATACAATTTGCAATGGCGAGCAGTAGGAGCCGCTACCTGGGTAACAGTTAGTAATACGTGTTGCTCCGACTATACCCTGTCTAATCTGGCGATGGGTCAGTCCTATGAGTGGAAAATTCAGACAAGTTGCCCCAATTCAAGTACCTCGGCTT
The DNA here is from genome assembly GCF_028867935.1 of Flavobacterium sp. SUN052. Lineage (GTDB taxonomy): Bacteria > Bacteroidota > Bacteroidia > Flavobacteriales > Flavobacteriaceae > Flavobacterium. Next base: position 214,062 of record NZ_JAPQNS010000012.1, on the reverse strand, counting down.
ACTCCGCTCCCCGTTCGTTTACAACGCAATGTGGCACTCCCCTAATCAATGGCTCCGGTAATCAGACGGCCAGTTCCATTCGGTTGTATTGGACTAGCACACCGGGCAGTGCTGCCCAGATTCGGCTGCGGCTTACCGGTACCACCACCTGGGCCGAGAGTGGAACCACCGTTGCGGGGGCAACTTTCGTTGATATAAATGGGCTAACTAATGATACCAGTTATGAATGGCAGGTCCGGGCAGTTTGCTCACCTTCGGGCAGTTCCACCTATTCAGCATCATCGTATTTCACCACCGCCTGTACGGTTCCACATAGTCTTAGTGCAATAGCTGTTGGCACCACATCGGCAAAATTGATTTGGCAGGGCGCTACCGACTTAGGGTACGAGGTGCGTCACCGTCAAACGGGAGCTACCACCTGGATAACAGCCTCGGTAGCATCCGCATCGGCCAGCCCAACCTACACGCTTACGGGCTTATCCGGCGGAACCACATACGAGTGGCAGATTCGTGCGGTTTGTTCGGGAACGGCCAGCTCTGCTTTCAGCAACTCAGCTGTACTGACAACTACTGCCAACGCCAACGTGTCCTGTTTGACAATGATTTCGGTCAAAACCGGCCTGTGGACCGATCCAACCGTCTGGTCGTGCAACCGGGTTCCTACCGAAGCCGATGTCGTCACGATTTTGGCGGGCCACATGATTACTATTCCAACGAATACAATTGCTTACGCGGCAAGTCTGAAAAAACAGGGAATACTGATGTTTATCTCACCTAATTCGGTATTACGGCTGGGCACTCCGATACTAGATGGTCTGACTCCGAATGCACAAGTGCGTGAAGGACCTCGCTGAAATTAAGTATTATCTACTGTTTGTCTAAGCCAAAAAGACCTTTTGTATTGCCGCTATTCTTACTAATAATAGCTAAAAATGGCGTGGATATGGTTAATGGTTTAGTTTTGGGTTGAGTTTATACTTAGGAAAAATACGTGACCTTTTTGTCGGTTTGCTTTATAGTCATAGCTTTGAGGTTCCGTAAACCTAAATTTTATGCAGCTACGTGTATCCACCATTTTTCATTTTTTATCTTTTTTGATTACGTCTCTTTTTCGATTTGTTGCTGCTTTGCTTCTTGGAACTGTAGCCTTATTATGCCTTGTCAGTCCACTAGCCACAGCACAGAATTTAAAAGGTACGGATTCAACCCGACTTTCCACTGTTGAATCAACCAAACGCCAACAATCTAATAAGCTTGCTGATAGCCTTTGGAATACCATTCCTTCGTCTATAAAAGATAAGGTCAATTCCTGTATACCTCGTTTCAACTACGGCTGTATAGATTATGATGGGTTAGATGGTTTTATCTTTAACGGAGTGCCAATGAGTTTAAATAGTGGGTGTTCGGGAGAAGGCTACCAAATGTATAATAGCCCGGTTGCTCCTGTAATGGCAGGAAGAACTTATTCATTTAGTGGTACACTTTTGAGTAACTTCTATAAAGAAGGAATTGCGATTTGGCTCGATCTGGATAGAAATGGAACATTTGATAGCAGTGAACGTCTCTTCGTGTCGTCAGACTTTGTAACAGATACGTTTTCAGGAAGTTTAACTATTCCTGCTTCCGTTACGCCTGGGGTTATTGGGATGCGCATTTATACAGCTTTTGAGTATTTCCCCAATAATGCTTGTGCTACACTGAATTGGGGGGAGGTCGAGGACTATTTTCTGAACGTTTACGCGACAGAGACAGTACAAGTTACAAAATATGCTGATCCCGCCTGTTTGCAAGTTCCGCTGCCTCTTGCCTTTGCAACAACCGGTGTCTTTGCGGCAAACAACGTTTTTACGATACAACTTTCCGACAAGAGTGGCCTATTTGGGTCTTCTTCAACCACTTTAGGCACAGTCGCATCAAGAGTAGGTGGCTCCCTGGCAATCAGTATTCCTGCATCTATCTCAGCTGAAGGTTCTTATCGCCTTCGCGTGACGTCTTCCGATCCTACAACGATAGACAATCCTAATGTCTCTATCCGTATCAGTCCTACTTGTAGTTGTCCAGTTCCTACTTCGTTGGCTACTACTGATCTGACTGGGAGAAGAGCAAAATTATCCTGGGTTTGCGATGCCAGCGTATCAACTTACTCACTCCGGTGGCGAAGACAGGGAACCACCAACTGGCTAACAGTTAACAACATTCTCTCTCCCAACTACTTTCTAAACGATTTAGTAACGTCCGCTAGGTATGAATGGCAGGTAGCTGCAGATTGTACTAACGGAAAGCCATCGGACTGGACCCCATCGTCGCTTTTCCAAACAGCTTCCTGCGGTACAGCTACTTTGTCGGGTACTTCGCAAACGCTTGCTGCTGGACAGTTAGTATGGTTGACCATAACCGCACAAGGCCAGCCGCCTTATCAGGTTAGCATAAGCCGCAACGGGACATTTGCACTTATGTTTACTTTGTCTTCAACTTCTTATACGTTCCCGCTTACTGTTTATAGTTCAAGTACATTGGCAATAGCCAGTGTTACAAATAGTTGTGGTTCATTATCGGCAATTGGTACAGTCAATATCACCGTTCCCTGTTCACCTCCTGTCAGTGTGACTGAAACAACGCAGATAGCCAGTGCTATTCAACTTAACTGGGAAGGATTACAGGGTAACACCTATCAGATTCAATGGAAAGAAAATGTAGCAGCTACCTGGAATCAAACGACTAGCCTTTGTTGCTCACCGTATTTATTAGGTGGTTTGCAACTGGGTAAAACATACCAATGGCAAATTCGTACTTTATGTCCTGATGGATTAGTCTCGGACTGGTCAACTACTAGAGACTTCACAATGAATTGTCCCGTTCCCTTTGGTTTAACAGAACAGGTTTCATTAACATCTGTAGCCCTACAGTGGTATGCAACCAATCAATCTAATGGAATTCCACTCAACTATACATTGCAATGGCGCCCTGCTGAAGTGACCACTTGGAATAGCTTAACAAATATTTGTTGCTTTTCCTACGACCTGACCAACTTAACCATTGGGCAAGCTTATGAATGGCGGTTGCAGGCAGTTTGTCCAGATGGTAGCTCTTCAGCATTTTCCACCCCGCGAAGTTTTACGACAAATTGTCCCCTACCCGAATCAATCAATGGTTTTCGAATAACTTCGACAGCTATACAAATAGGATGGAGAACCACACCTAATACATTCTATGAACTGCAATGGCGACCTTTAGGGGATAACTCTATTCCGTATACTTCGGTAACAGGGTTGAGCACATCTCCTTATTCACTTACTGGATTAAGCCATCAAACCAGTTATGAGGTCAGACTAAGGTCTGTTTGTTCGGCCACACAAAGCAGTTCGTTTGTGTCTTATTCCTTTACTACAAATTGTTACGCGCCTAGAATTGATTTTCTTGTTGCACGTACAAATCTAGCTATAATCCAATGGGAGGATCTTGGCGAGGGCATTCGTTACAATTTGCTATGGCGAGTAGCTGGTGCTACTACATCGTCAATTATTTCCTCATTGACCTCGACTAACTATTCATTAACAGGACTAACTCCCAATACCGTATATCAGGTTCAATTACAGACCGTATGCTTAGATGGCATTCCGTCTGAGGTGTCGATAGCCCGTTCCCTAACTACGGGTTGTTACCCACCTTCCTATGCCGTAGTTAATTTTTACGGAGCCACTTTTGCGGATGTATTTTGGGAAACGGTAGGTACTGGTACAACGTATGAGGTACAATATCGATTGGCCACTAGTCAGACCTGGACTAATTCGTTAACGCTAACAGCAAGCATAACTAGCTTAACAGGACTTTCTCCCAATACGGCCTATGAGTGGCGTGTTCGGACACTATGCGGTAACAATGGCGAGTCCGCTTACACGTCACCTGGTTTATTTACAACATCTTCTTGTCCAGCACCCACCGGGTTAACACAGAGAAATACAACTGATCTTAGCACCGTCATGTTAGAATGGACATACATACCTGGCCAGGTATCTCATGAAGTACAATGGCGGGTGGCGGGTGCAGGCCCATGGTCAAATACGGCAATTTCCACAATCAACAGTTTTTTTGCCCCCAGCCTGGCTCTTGGAACAGCTTACGAATGGCGTGTCCGAACGGTCTGCTCTTCCCAAACTTTTTCCGACTACTCCGCTATTGCTTCATTTACGACTACCCCCTGTGCTATTCCCACTGGTGTAGAAGAATCTGTGGCCTATACATTCGCTGTTCATCGCTGGGAAGCAGTCAATGGAGCTACTGGTTATCTGATTCGGTGGCGTGAGGTTGGCACAACTACTTGGAATACAACCTTTACCTGCTGTGCGGGTAGTTTCTCTAACTATAGTGTAGTTCATGGTAAAAGCTATGAATGGCAAATTGCCGCCCGTTGTGGTAGCACAGCAACGTTATCCGATTTTTCGTCTCCAAGAACCTTCCTGATGGATTGTCCAACTCCATTTAATCAATCTGAAATGGTTGCTCCTACCCGAGCTGTGTTAAGTTGGGAATACATGAGTAATGAATATGGTAGTATGTACTATCAATTGCAATGGCGTGAAGCAGGTGCATCTAATTGGCTGAGTCAGCAGAATATTTGTTGTAGCAGTTACGATCTGACAGGGTTAACAGCTGGTAAGGTTTATGAATGGCGGCTACGGACATACTGTTTGAATGGAGTAATGTCTTCTTACTCTGCCCCGCGCTCTTTTACCGCAAATTGTGGGAATCCACTGCCAAGAGGCTGGACAGGTCAGACGGCTAGTACTGTTCGCGTATCTTGGCGTAGCGTTCCTAACAGTACAGTGCAACTACGATGGAGATTATTAAATGCTTCCCCTGTTGATGCATGGATAGAAAGTTCTGCTATCAGTGGTACTCAGGAAACAATTATTACCGGGTTAGTCAATAATAATACTTATCAATGGCAGGTTCGTGCTGTTTGTTCGCCAACGGAAAGCTCTTCTTATTCCGCTTCTGCTTACTTCAATACGCGTTGTAATACTCCCTTCGGCCTTGGTGTAGGTACTGTTACTAATAATGCGGCTCAGCTATCCTGGATCGGTTGGTCGGATGTTGGTTATGAACTTCGGTGGCGTCCAGTCGGAACTACTGAATGGTCCACAACACCAGTTTCTTCTACAGTACTCTATACGAACTACGAACTTTTAGGGCTATTAAGTGGAACCACTTACGAATGTCAGCTACGCGCCATGTGCTCGAGCACGGCTACGTCAAATTTCACTAATTTGATAAACTTTACTACTGACAGTTGTAACATAGTATCAGTAAAGGCTGGTAGTTGGTTCGATCCTTCTGTTTGGTCCTGTAATCGTGTACCAACTCACACTGATTCGGTTGAAATTCGGCACGCCATTACAATAGCTACCAATGAAACAGCTAATGCTCAGCATATACGCTATGCAAGTGGAGGAGGAATTTTGACAGAAGCAGGTTCAACACTGCGGCTTGGACTGTAACAGAGGAGAAAACTACCCCCGAGGCACCACCATCACAACCTCTTCTTTTTCTACGACTACCTGCCCTTCGGCGAGGCCTTTGGGTTTACGGACAAATTTCTTAGGGGTCATTATAACCGGGCAAAGGCTATCGGTTCGGCGTTTGGAATTCCAGGCAGCCAGCTCAGCGGCCCGCTCAATGACCGTTTTGGGGAAACGTTTTCCGGCTTGGTACTTCACGACAACGTGGGAGCCTGAAACGTCGCGGGCATGAAGCCAAAGGTCTTCTTTGAAGGCGTAACGTTGGGTGAGGAGGTCGTTGTTTTTGGCGTTTTTGCCAATCAGGATGGTGTAACCTTCGTGATTCACAATTTTGAATAACTCGGATGGGGTAGCAGCCGGGCCACCATCGGCCAGAATGTTATGTTGTTTGGCGTACTTCCGGAAGGCTTTCAGACTGGCAATTTCAGCGATGGCCAGCTTGTGCTGTTGAATGTCGATTAGCTCCCGTTCGCGTTGCTCGATCTGTTGCTGAATATAATCCAGTTCGATTTTCTCGTTTTTAGCCTTTCGGTAATACCCCTCGGCATTTCGCTGGGGGCTTAGATCCGTTTTTAACTTGATCTGGATGGGCTGATCGCGGTAAAAATCATACAACTCCACTCGTTCGGGCGATCGTTGGCCGGGTTGCTCCTCAATAGCATGTAGGTTCGCCATCAGAATATTGGCGATTTCTTCATGACTAGCGCCTTCCTCATGGCCGATGAGTCGTTGCAGATTGGCTTCAATCTGGCTCTCGGCGCGTTTCAGCCGTTTATCCAACAGACGTAAAACCTCCCCCTTTTCGCGTTCAAAAAAATTCAGGCCGGCGTAGTTGACGTAGAATCGATTCAGGGCTTCAATTGGGCTGTCGAATGTTTGCCGAATCTCACCAACGGGCACCAGCGATAGGGTAGGGTGGTGGTCAAACGTAGTGAGGTAGTAGGTTGGCTTTTCCAGCAAAGCCAACGTCGATTGAATCAGTGCCCATTTTGCCGGCCCTTCAATCTCAGCGCTACTTTCCTCTTTTTCTGTAACGGCGAACTGCCCCGTTAAATACGCATTCACTTCTTTCCCAAAGGTCGGGAACAGCTTTTTGTGATCGAAACCAGCCCGCTCAAACGCTTCATACGACTGGTCGATGGGGCGGTCAATAGCATCGAGTTTAAGGTTTTGATCTGAAACGAGTTTTTGGTTAAACGACTCCACTACGTCGTTACCCTGAAATGCGACCAAATTAGGCCGATTGCCAAAGAACTTGAACACCAGCGTAAAGCCGTCTTCTAGCTCGATGCCCAGACACCGTTCGTTTAAAAACGACCGAACGCCCGTCACAACTCGACCGGCAGTTTCGCCCTCGGCAATGGCTTCAGCATCGTCGGGATCAACACCAATAACCTGCCCAAACAGGTCGATACTGTTGGTACGTGCTCGTTGAATCACGTCTGGGAATAGTAAACCTGAAAATTCTGGACGAAGCGTAGTCTTGAGGTAAAAAGGGCGGTAATAATTGGCTTTGCCTTTGGCTTGAGCAAACACCATTACCAGCTCGTCGCGATCCTGACTGAAACACTCCATCAGGCGCAATCCTTTTATATGCGGTTCGAGAGCCGGGGCGAGTTGCCGAAGAAAATAGTAGTTGGTATGCACAGCAAGACAACACGGAATATCGTTTCTGGTTTCAATGACTACGCCGTTTCAGATTTCCAGCTGACCGCTTTGTAACAGCATGGCATGAAACCTGAAACGGCGTAATTATGAAACTTGAACCTAAGGAACCCTATTTTCTTCTCTTCATTGCCAGATCGTGCGCCGTGTCGTAATACGAGCGGAGGTTGGTCCAATCGAAAACCTCGGCGATACTCTCGACGCGGTTCCGTTGCTGAATCCGATCGCGCTGACTCATTTTAACGAACCGCCAGAGAATATTAGCCAACTGATCGGCAGCTTCGTTGAAGTTCTGATTGCGTCGATCGACTACGTAAATACCCCGGTTTTCGTAGTCACGCATGATTTGCATGATAAAATCTCCAAAGCCAGATTGGTCACTGGTAACGGTTGGAATGCCGCGTACCACGCATTCAAGTGGGGTGTAGCCCCAGGGCTCGTAGTAGCTAGGGAACACACCGAGGTGGCAACCGCGCACAAACTGACTGTAATCAAGTTTGAACAGCGGGTTAGTAGAGGCAATGAAATCGGGGTGGTACACGATCTTAACCCGGTCATACTCGTTGTTGACGAGGTTTGCCTGCCGAATGAACCGCGTCATGTCGTCTTCCTGCACCAGATCGTGCGTTACGAAAGGCGGCAAATTCTTGGTTTTCCAGCTTTGTACCGTCCGCCGGAGCCGGAGCCGCCAGTATTCGTCCACAAATTTGTTGAGGTCGGGTAAGTTGTTGTCTTTGCTGGCAGCCGCTGCCTGAAACAGCCGCTCACCCACCTGGGCCTCGATGCTCTCGCAGGTATCGCGAATCTCGTCCAAAAGTGCGCGGGTGTGCAAAACCTCGGGGTCGATGGAGTGGTAGGGCTGTTTGGTAACCATAAACATCACCACCGTTGTATCCATGTTGGCTTCGCGCATTCGCCAGTTCAGGCGGGCAAGAGCTTCCAGCGTCAGGTCGTACCCCTTATTTGAAAATTCAAACCGGCCCGATGTAAAGAAATACAGCGTCTTTTCGAGGTCGAATGAGTAGTTATGGAAGAAATGGCCCATCACAAACTCGTGGATATTTTCCTTGTATTTGACGTGTAGATTCTGAAACTCGTGGGTAGCTGCAAAGCGGGTAATATTGAGTCCGTTGGGAAGAACCAGATCGGGGTTACGACCCAGAAAAACTTCACACTCGCGGGCTGTCACGTCGCTCACCGTCGTGAACGTATGGCTGTTGATGGCCGCCAGTCGCTCGATGGTTGCCTGCGCTTCGATGCCGTAATGCCGGGCTTCTTTCTGCCAGTCGAAAAAGGGCAGCTTTCCGTAGAAACCAGCCTCGTTCTGCGCCAGATACCGCCCCAGCATAGTGGCGTGGGTGGTGAACACGGTAGCTACCTTTACATTCTCGCGCCGGAGATCGGGGAGGCCGGTGCTGGCCATCCACTCGTGAAAATGGGCACAGAAATCGACTCGTTTGGCATGCCCATCAGCCAGAAGTGCCAGGAAAACGCGGACCATCTCGCCGAAGGCAATAGTCTGATTAACAAGGTCTTCTACGCCCAGTGTAGGTAGGCGGTGGTTCTCCCATAAACCAGCTTTAATAGCATCGAGCTGCGGATAAACACTGGGTAAATTAAATAATACCACTCGGGGACGGCCCGTAATAAGCCAGTAACCATACTCGACCTCATAGCCCAGTTGCCGCATTTTGCGGACCGTTTGACCAATTTCGGTTTCATCGGGCTCTGTAATGGGTTCAAATTCGGCAGCTGCTTTTTGTGGGAAATAAGGCCCTAGCAACAGGTAATTGTCGTCCCATTTTTCGACCATGGCCGGGACTTTTGACCGGATAACGGTGTAAATGCCGCCAACCTGATTACAAACCTCCCAGGCTATTTCGATGAGCAGTTTGCGTTTTGTTGCTGAAAAGATTGATTCCAAAGTATTCGGACGGGGGTTAAGAGGGGGGTGGCTGAAAAGTTGGGCCAAACTACGGACTACAACTGACAAATGATAGCAGAGTTACGCAAAAACGAGGAAGCGACCTTTTCAATACAAAGAAACTGCATGCCTAAGTTTTTCGCTTTTTCAGTTTGTCGGTATCTTTCGCAACCGAAGCAAATAAAGCGCTCAGATTTTTTATCCCCAAACCTACATGGAACAACCGACCGTCGCTGACGAAAAAACCGAATTTAAACGCTCGCTTGGCCTGACCGACTCTACTCTGATTGTTTCGGGGTCGATGATTGGATCGGGCATTTTTATTGTTTCAGCAGATATGGCCCGCAACCTCGGCTCATCGGGTTGGTTGCTAATGCTTTGGGTAGTAACGGGTGTGCTGACTGTTTCGGCCGCTCTGAGCTATGGCGAACTTGCTGGCATGATGCCCAAAGCCGGGGGCCAGTATGTGTATATTCAACGAGCATACGGAAAGCTGCTGGGGTTTGTATACGGCTGGACGGTCTTCACCGTAATCCAGACCGGAACCATTGCCGCTGTAGCCGTGGCTTTCACTAAATACTCCGCCGTTTTTATTCCGGCGCTCAACCCCCAAAATGCCTTTTACACACTGGGGCCCCTCAAACTCTCACTGGGTTCGCTTTATGCCGTCAGCAGTCTGATCTTGCTCACGTGGCTCAACAGCCGGGGTGTCCAGAGCGGTAAAATTATTCAGAACATCTTCACATCAACCAAACTGCTGGCTCTGTTTGGCGTCATTTTATTAGGTATTGGCATTGGTATGAGCAACGGCACGCTGTCGGCCAACTTTCAAAATGCCTGGGAAGCAACACGGACCAGCGCAGATGGATCGGTGGTTCCGCTGGCGGGAATGGCGCTGCTGCTGGCGTTTGGAACGTCGATGATTGGGTCGCTGTTTTCGGCTGACTCATGGAACAACGTAACCTTTATCGCGGGTGAGATCAAAAACCCACGCAAAAATATTCCGCTGGCGTTGTTCTTCGGAACGCTTATCGTGACTACGATCTACGCACTGGCCAATGTTGCTTATCTGTCGCTGTTGCCGTTGCACGGCTCGCCCGGAGCGGATGTCGCTGATGTGATTGGCCGGGGAATTCAGTTTGCTGACCAGGACCGGGTAGCCACGGCTGCCGTTTCGACCATTTTCGGCAATGTAGCCGTAGCTATTATGGCGGTGTTGATCATGATTTCCACGTTTGGCTGCAACAACGGTCTGATTCTGGCCGGAGCTCGACTCTATTATGCTATGGCTAAAGATGGTCTGTTTATTAAGCAGGCGGCTGTTCTCAATGAGAATTCTGTTCCATCGAAAGCGCTGTGGTTGCAATGTCTCTGGGCATCGTTGCTTTGTTTGTCAGGAACCTATGGCGACTTACTCGACTACTGCACATTTGCATCCTTGCTGTTTTACATTGTCACCATCGGGGGTTTGTTTCTGCTTCGTCGGAAAGAGCCCCAAGCCGAGCGGCCTTACAGGGCTTTTGGCTACCCCGTGGTTCCGGCTCTATACATGATTGCGGCTATCGTGATCTGCGTGATTCTGTTGACGGAGAAAACCTTCAATACGGGCATGGGACTACTCATTGCTGGTATTGGCGTTCCTGTTTATTACCTGACTCAACGCGGTAAAAACTAGCAACACAACAAAAAAGAAGATCAAAGCTTGTTTGTGATTTTAATTCCTTTTTTATTTGTGGCACGTTCTTTGAGAAAAGAACCTGTACAATAGTACAAGTTACGGTGGGTAAAAAAGAGCTGGCGGATTGACCAGCTTATTTTTTTGCCCTTTTTTCAAGGTTTTTGCCCAAATACAGATAATAGACAACATAAATGGCCTGAAAAGGCAAGAGCCGCTCCTAATGGGGCGGCTCTTTTTATAGCTACAGTGAGTAAAGAATTCTACGTATTTGTGGAACGGATTGTGTACAAAGCTACTCATGATCGTTCAAAAATAAACTATACTACATTACTTGGTTAATAGCTATTTAATGATAATGTCGCCACAGCGCCAAATTGAAGCCGGTTTTTATTGTCATTTAATGTAAATCAATCGTTTTGTCAAAATGATTACCGTTAAATCAATGGCCTGTTAACGGCCCGAGCCATTTACACGACTATCCGAACAGAGGCACCCAAGCCTGCACAAAAAAACTGTTTGGTCATGTTAGTTATTCCTCCCAAAAAAATCCTTCGCCCTGATCTCTCCGGGGTCTTGCTTCGTAAGCGCGTTACTATCGACATGGAGAAATCGCACTTTGTTGGTTCATACAGCAAGGTGTTTCTGAAATTACGGAGCGTCACAATAGACGATTTAGAATTTCGCTTGCCCGATGGTCCCAAAGCGGGTGTCATCTCATTATGTCGCGATGCTGACTTTGATCCAGCTCGGCCTGACATTATGTTTTGTGCTGGCTACGAGCCGGGCACGTACAAACTGGAAGTAGTAGAACGAAGTACCAACGTTCTGTTGGCTGAACAAAAATTTGAGGTGCATACCAACTGGAGCGACGATGTGAACGGTCCCAGCTTGTCGTTTACAGGTGTTGCCGAGCGGTTTGCCACCGGCGCTGCCTGGGGGGGCGGACCGGCTGGTCCGCAGAACATAAACGTGATTCCGGCTACCGGCACCCGACGTATTGCCCTGTTGCTGATCGACACATCGAACGGACGGTACCCCACTGATGCCGCTACTCAGAATGAAGTGCGTAACCGCTGGTTAAACGAGGTGATCAATGGAGTATCAGTGGGGGGGCAGGTGCGCAGTACCCGGCAATATTACCGGGAGGTATCATACAACGGATTTGACATTTCGGCGCAGGTGTTTGGCCCGGTGAGCCTCTCCGGGGCTTTTCTGGACTATTTCGATGCGGGTGGTGCGCCCAAAGGCGGGTTCTGGCAAGCAGCTGTTACGGCGGGTGATTCACTGATTAATTACACCAACTTCGATTCGGTAGTGTTTATTTCGGAGCAGGCCACGGGCGATGGCGGAGTGATGTTGAATGCCTGGCCCTATGCCAATGGCGGTACGTTTTCGACGGCTGAAGGTAACCGTTCATTTGGCGTTATTTCGATGCCGCAACGTTGGGGCGTGGTGGGCGACCGCGAAATTCACGAGACATTTGCCCACGAATTGGGGCATAACCTCGGTATGGGCGATCAATATACTCCCGACGTACCCGGTCGTAATGCCGGTAACTGGGAGATGATGCACTGGGATGGCGAACTGTCGCATTTTTCGCTGGCTCACAGGATGATGCTTGGCTGGGTGCAGCCGAGTTGGCTCAAAACATACAATTTTGCCAATGGCGGTACCCCTATCGACGAAACTGTGACACTCCATCCAATTGCTGCAGGTGCACCCCCGTCGGGCCGGAAAAGCGGTATTGAAATTCGAATTGCCGATGGCTGGAATTATTACGTGGAATACCGCAAGCGGCAGGCCGGGCAGGTAGGTGACCAAACGCTCGATACTGACAGTGCCGTGCTGGTGACGGATGTAGACTCAACGCCCGGCGATGCACCCATTAGCCGTCCGGTTATTCTGCTGGTACCGAACGACCCCGACAACGATGGCAGTGTGTTGGTGAATGGGCTAAATTACCGCGAAACCGACTCGTCGGACCCTACATTTCCCACCGATTTTCAACTGAGTGCCAGCGGAATCGACGGTAACAAAGCTGATATTCGGGTGCAGTATGGTGTAAACAGCCGTCCCGATCCATCCATTCGGCCTTGGCCCGCTGGACCCGACCGGCAATGGCAAAGCCCCGATATCGAGGTGCGCAATGCTCGGAATGCGACCGATTCAGCCTGGTTCAATGTGCCCTGGGCTGGCCACCCCAACACGGTGGTAGCGAAGGTGAAAAACAACGGTAATCTGGCCGCGCCAAACGTGCGGGTTGAGTTTTTTGTGAAGAATTTCAACGTGGGAGGTGCCCCCGAAACGCCTTTGGGAGCCGACGTTCGTTCTATTCCGGCGTTGGGTACGGTGGAGTTCACCACCAACTGGAACCCGCCCGGAAACGGTCACTATTGCGTAATTGTTCGTATTCCAACCTACGTGATCACGGGTCCGCCAGTGGTGGTCGAGATGTCTCCGCATAACAACCTGGCCCAATCGAATTACACCCGGTTTATTTCGGGCGAGGCATCACCTGCTAGCCGTGAGATGACTTTTGTGGAGGTTGGCAACCCCTACAACAAAGCCACTCGGGTGTTTATCCGGCCCGGTCAGAGTAATCCACTTTACCGGACTTACGTGCAGAATACCTCCCTTTGGCTGGAACCGGGTGAGACCCGCAAAGTGCAGGTTATGTTCGAATACGACCACACCAACCTGTTCAAAACGCCCGTTTCGCTAGGGGGGAAAGATGTGATTGACTTAATTAACAAGCCAGCTGACGAGCGAAATCTGAAACGAGTCATCGAAAAATTCCGCACCGTTCCGAATAAGGTGGGCCTGGCGTGCTTTGCCGAAGATCCGCACGATGAGCCGCGTCATGCTGTGAATTTGCTGGGCGGAGCCGAAGTTGAAGTGGTTCGGGGCCGCAAAACCAGGTTCGAGTCATTTGTAACGGAGGGGGGACGCATTGCCGGACGCGTAGTAGAAGATAGTGGCCGTAACCCACCCGGTGTGACAACGGGCAAGGTGCTGCTGATTTTCCGCAACGACAGCAATCCCGAAAAGCCGTTGGTTGTCTATAGCGAAACCAAGCTGGACATGGATGGTCGGTTTGTAACGAAAGTGACCGATGAAGCTCGCCGAATCGAGTTCAAAACGTTACAGGGCTACTACGTCCCCGGTCCTGAATTAAGCGATGCGTATTCGAAGGTGATTGATATTTAGAAAATTGGCACCTGGTTAGCGGAGGTGATATCCAATTACCTCCGTTATCCAGGTTTCTTTATTGCCCAACCCCCTTTCAACTAATTACAGTTTGGGTTAGCCGTAACCTGAACCCGCCCGCCCGTACCCGGCGAAAACCGAACACCTGGCTTCAGCACAACCCGCTTAGCATGCATTCCTATTGTGGCTGACTGACCAACCTGATAAGGACTGAACTCGCCGACGGTTAGTATATCTCGGGCGACTTCAAACAAAGTACCTGAAGTATAAAGAGTAGCCCCCAATACAGGTGCGAAACTTGACTCTGGAGCCAGAATCGACGCGAAGTCCGACTCGTTGGCCAGAAAATAGCGCATTCGGGTTCCCTGCCCAGCGGTGAATTGCGTAATGCACGGATTAGACCCGTAACTCATAATGTTGTTGGTTGCCGGGGCAAACATAACCCCACAGTCGTCTACCCGGTTGCCTGTGTAAATGCAGGCGGCATTGGTGTTGGCCGCTAAATAAGACCCAAGTAAATTATTGGAATTTTGCTGATCAGGGTCGGCGGGAGTATCACAAAGTAGGTCACCATCATCTTCACAATCTTTGCAGGAACCTGAGCGGGCTACATTTTCAACTCCGTTTGAGGTTGTAAAGGTATGGTATAGTCCGAGGGCATGACCTACCTCGTGCGCCATGGTGTTAAAATCCTGTGGATTAGAAATATTACCCCGGACCAGACTGGCATACGCCCCTGTGTTTGGAATATCATACGCACTTCCCCCTATGGCCTGACTCCCGGACAGTAAAACTGCATGGGTGAAAATATTGAAGGCTCCCGGTATCAGATATGGCTCTAACTCAGCTTCTTCATCGTCTGTATCCTGAATATTCAGGTCGCTGTTATTTATTTGTCGTAATCCCAGTAACACGAAGCAAATACCATGTGGAGCATATTGGCTCACCATCGCATTGAAATGTCGAAGTTGATCGGCATCTGTTGACGCCCGATTTGAGCCATCGTTGTCGGCAAAGACGGTCAGATAGACCTTGATACAGTAGGGCAGCACGCCCGCTTTCCGGGCTAATCGATCCTGTCCATTTTCAGCTACCTTCACCGGGGCTGACCGGGGCTTTGTACCACAGGAAAAAGAACGACCCGGAAAACCAAACGGACGGGGCATTTCGGGCGTTTGGGCAACGGCGGTGAAGCAACTCATCAGCCACCCAATAATTACTAGCTTTTTCATAACCGGGCCGATGGTTTGTGAGTCGATTTTACTTGCCGCTGCAATGCCTGAATTTGTTTCTGCTGATTGATAATATAGAGCGTCAGTTCTTCGATTTTCTCCATCATTTTAGTCGTTACATCAGCCAGGGCCACGCCATTTTTGTCTAGATCGGCCGCTGGAGCCATACCCGGTAAGTGGTGATGCATATCAATGAATCGCTCAACTTCGGCCAGCGGCCGCAACCGATAGTTTCGGGCAAACACGTAATCGGGCCAGCCACTGGTTTCCACAATTAATTCCCGAGCTCTGATGGTGCCGTTTACCGCCAGTTTCTGGGCCGGGTTGTTAATGCCAATGCCCACATTGCCGTTGTCTAAAATCACCATGCGGAGGTTGTAGCTAGTCGAAAACATCAGATGTTTGGCAGGTTGACCAGCCGATGAAGTTGGTACCCCCAATTCTAGTCCATGATAGGTGGCTGGATTAAATGGATTGGTAGTCCAGGTTCGGATAAAACCGTACTCAGTACCACTATCGCCCACTTTTCGGAATAGCATGTAGGGGTTGGCTCCGTCGATACGTACGGCATTTTCACCGGGGGTCGACACGTTCAGTTTGGCTGAAGGTTGGCCCGTGCCGATCCCCACATTACCGGCCGTATTTACGTCCTGCAACACCACATTGCCATCGTTGGCGGCTGAGCGGATGTACCAATCCCCCTTAAGTCCGTAATGAATATGACTTAAGTTGGGCCCGATGGAAGGGTGATAAAAATCGGCGGTATTGCTACCCGAACCCGTTTGCCGCCCCTGAACACTCAGCGTTGCTCCCGGAAAAGCTGTTCCAATACCGACCTGTGCACCGGTCATATCCTGCATAATTACCTTACCGGCACTGGCAGCCGAGCGAATGAGCCAGTCGCCGTAGGCACCGTAATGAATATAACTGATGTTCGGACCGGCAGACAAATTGGATAAGTCGGCCGTGTTAGTGGCGGTGCGGCTGTACTGCCGACCAACTATGCTCAACGTTGAGCTTGGAAAGGCCGTCCCGATTCCAACTCGCCCCCGGTTAATGTCCTGCATGACAACATTACCGGAGTCAGCCGCCGAGCGAATGAGCCAGTGCCCTTTATCGCCGAAGTGAAAAAAGCTCACATTTGGCCCAATGCTGTGGTTGGCAAAATCGGCCGTGTTGGTGCCCGATGCGTTGGTGCTACTGCCCACCACACTCAACTTCGCAAGCGGATTACTGGTGCCAATGCCCACGTTTCCAGTATTGGTATTGTTGATGTTGGCCCCAATCGCCTGCCAGCCTACACCGGCCGAACCGCCCCCTCCGCCCGACAGCGATACCCAGGTCCCATTTTGCCGGAACCAGAAACTCTGCGTGTCGGAGTCGAATACCAGCAGCCCATTGGTGGGGTTGCTGATAGCTGTTCGTTGAGCCGTGGTAAGTCGTGGTAATAACACGCCCTGCGTTGTACTTTTTATGTCTAAAGCAGCCGATGCATTAACCGGTTGCCCATCGGATCCAATGGCGACAGTGCCGCCGGTTTTATTAAGCTGAAGCGTTTGGGCGGCCGTTTGGCCAATACCAGTCGCCAGCAAGATCAACAAGGTGATGCGCTTCATAACCAGACTAGAAAAAATGGTTGTTAGGGAGTAATACGAGTAAGGGTAATGGCCGCCACCCGGTCGAAGCGGGGATCAGCGCTGCTGGAGAAGGTTGACCCATCGGGCCGGTGCCAGGCAAACCGTAGCGTGAGATTCATTTGATCACCTGCCCAGCGATTGCCGGGTGCAGTATCGTTGACGTAAAAATTGGGTGTGATCGAAAACTTGCCGTCCACGGTGGAAAATTCCAGGCTGAACTGGTGATCTTCGTCCCGATCAACTGACCCGTGAACTTCGTAGTCTTCGCGACCCAACCGGCTCGTAACCACGGCAATGCCGCCAAACGCCCGCTTATTAGAGGTTCGTCGACGTCGTTTACGGCTGGCTCGCTCCAGTCTTTCTTCATCCGTTTCAGGCAGATCAATCTGAACCTCAATGGTTTTGTTAACCCCGTCGGGATCGTTGAACCTCCCTCGCCATTTTCCTACCAGCAACGGTTCGGTAGTACTGTAGGCCCAGGGCCGCTGGTAACGATCAATGAATTTGCCGCCGTAAAATTTGATTGCCACAAAAGCTCCGCCAGTAACCAGCAAAAGAGCCAATAACGGCAAACAACCTCGGCGTTGAGTAGCCATTAAAGCCATATCAGATAGAAGGATTACAGCTTGGTGTACCGGATCTGTATTTGTTTGGCGTTGGTGGGGTTGGGGACTTGCCTGTTGGCAGTATAATCAAAATCCCAGGTCATGGTATTGCCGCTGACCGTGAGCACATACTGCGAGTCGGGGTACGTTTTGTCGTTGACCGTTACGTTGAGTTTGTTGCCACTTAGCGTCCAGCGGGCGGGTTTGTTCATTTCCTGAATCGCCTTTTTCATGGAGCCACAGGCATCGGGGACGTTAACGCTGAATGATCCGTCGGCGTTAAATGTATACGTAATATTGGGTGTGCAGGGCATCGACTTTGTCATTACCGGAATCATGTCTTCTTTCTTGCCGGAGGCATCGGTCAGCACCATCGCTGTGCGTTTCCAGGTGCCCACCATACTTTGAGCGAACACGTTGGCGGTGAGCATCAATAAGAGAATCAGGCAATTAAAGGATCGTTTCATTGTGAAGGTGGTTTATTCGTCTAAGGATTTCGTTCAATGTTCCATCGCATGTAAGTCGCATCTGTACTGCCGATCGTGGGAGAACCCTCAATAGTCCAAATAACATGATTATCATCCAGGATACCCAATCCGCCTTCCAGCTTACTGCCAAATAGCGCCCGTTGATCTACGTCGTCAAAGAGCATTCCCAACGCACCGTCACCTGCACTTCGGAGTTGGAATGTCCAGCGACCTATAGGTGCGCACTTCCCGAAAGAGCAGCTTTCTAATTTGCCATCAGCCAGAAACTTGAAGCCTAACGCTCCCTTCTTTATTTTGAGGGTAACCCTGTCGTTGGGATCAACGGTATACGTCTCTGTTACTTCCCAGAGGCCACCAACCAATAATTTGACATTGTTATCTGGTTGCGGATCACCCGCGTTAGTACCGCTGCAACCCGCTCCCGAATTGCCGAAAAGTACAGTCAATAACAGGCTGTAAATAAGTAATTTTCTCATGGTTTCTGGAAAAGAGAAGTTTGACGAATTGATCTTAGGTTGGTTTTCTGTGAGTTCATAAAGTACGGGCGATGGTTCAAAAATTTCTGGCCAAAGGTGTTGTACTTTGGGGCTTAGTCAGTGGTAAGAAATGGCCATTTTTCAGAGATGAACCGTCATTTTCCAGTTAGATAGATCGCGTACAAAAACGCCTTGCTGATCCGGCTGGCCTCTTTCTCGCAGAAGTGGCCCTGGCCCTCAAGCGCATCAATACCCTGGCCCTTACTGGGGCAGTTGGTAGTTGAGCGGTATTTGTCGCAGATAGTCCAGACTGAGCCGAGTTTGCAGGCCCCATTGTCCGATTCGATTTCCTGCAAGTCGAACACCACATCCTGCGCTTTGAAGGTGTCGCGCATCCATTGGCCCACTTTCATTTTGGCCGCGTTGCCGTCGTCTTTCGTTACAATGTAGATGAAGGGCGGGGTGATGTGGACGAACCGTTTGATGCCAGCCGCCCGCAGGTCATCGATCATCTGTTTGTAAGCGGTCTTTACGCTTTCCACATTGGCATCGGAAATGTCGGCGTAACCAAATTTGAAGATGGCGATCTGGAGTTTGCTCTTCTGCTCGATGGCCTCGCGTTTGAAGGCAGCCATTTTTTTGTCCGGCTCTCCGTTCGAGATATTATTGCCATTGTTGATCGAGTTCCAGTCGGCACCGTTGGGCCCATCGTAGAGCGTGTTACCATCATAGAATTCGAATTTGAATCCGTTATTCTGACAACCATCTTCAAGGTCGCCACCCACTGACGCGTGAACAAACAGGCTGTTCCAGCTTTTTACGCGGGCTTTTTCCGTTACCGACAAGTTGTCCCAGGCATTAATGCCGGTTAGTCCCACCACACTAGGTTGCCCTGCGCCAAGAGTAGCTCCACCTGGTGTGGTTGGAGTGGGATTGGTCAGGTTTGGTGCGTTTGGGTCGGGCTCGGCCGTTCCTGCGGGGCTGCAAGCCAGCAGACATGAGAAGAAAAGAAGAATGAGTTTAGGGTTCATAGCGTACCTGGTTTACACAATCCGTATTGAGTTTAAATTCTGTTGACGAATCAAAACTGCCCTGATTACCCCGTGCCCACAAGCCAACCTCGACTAACAACCGTTTGAATCGACTAAC
This sequence comes from Flavobacterium sp. SUN052, assembly GCF_028867935.1. Lineage (GTDB taxonomy): Bacteria > Bacteroidota > Bacteroidia > Flavobacteriales > Flavobacteriaceae > Flavobacterium. The sequence goes on along the minus strand of NZ_JAPQNS010000012.1, from coordinate 194,482 downwards.
AACAGGGTCAATTGAGGGAGCGGTTGATTCGTAGAGCCAAAGCCTATATATTTGGCTGCTGACTATCCGGTAAGGAGATGCCCACCAACCCTCATCCCTGCGTAATTGTCGATGACAATGAGATTGACCGATTAACGGCTCTGGCTCACGCCCGCCAGTATGCAAGCCTAAACGTAGTAGGCGTATTTGAGTCGGCTACCGAGGCTCTACACTTTCTGCAAAACCGGCCCGTAGATGTGCTGTTGCTCGATATTGATATGCCCAACCTGAGTGGGCTGGAGCTTCGAGCGAGTTTGATGCAGGTGCCCATCTGCGTGTTCATTACGTCTTATCCCGATTATGCCGCCGAGAGTTTCTCAGTCGATGCGTTCGATTATTTGGTCAAACCCATCCGGCGCGAGCGCTTCGCCCACACCATGAGTCGGGTAGAGGCTTTCTTTGAGCTGACGCACAAGGCCAAACTGTTCGATCTGAGCCTGGGAGCGGATACGGTGTACATCAAAGACGGTCATGAGCAAATTAAGCTGAACCTGCACGAAATCATGTATCTGGAAGGCTTAAAAGACTACACGCGCATTGTCACCGCAACGCATCAATACACGGTGCTCTCATCTATCGGGAACCTGTTGCAAAGCAAACCGTTCGGATCGTTTTTGCGTATTCATCGGAGTTACGCCGTGCAGCGCCACTACATCGACCGGATTAGCGCGCAACAAGTGCAGGTGCAGCAGTTCATGCTGCCAGTGGGGCGGAGTTATAAATCGGTGCTGAACGGACTTGAATGAACCGGCTATTCATTGTTTTACTGTTTTTCTCGCTCCCCGCCCTGGCGCAAAAGCAGGGTCGCGCCCTTATTGATTCGCTGGTAGCCGAACTCCCCAAAACCACCAACGACACCGCTAAGGGGCGACTGTATCGGGTTATTGCTGAAGAATGGTTCTTTACCAATGTCGATCAAGCATTGCATTACAGTCGGTTGGGGCTACAACATACCACCCTTATGAAGTGGCAACGAGGTATTGGGGTTTTCAACGGGTACATTGGCCGGGCCTACAGCGACAAAGGCAATTATGACTCCTGCCGGTATTACTTCGAGAAAGCCATTGCAATCTATAAAACGCTGGATGATACCTGGAATCTGGCTAGTACTACTAATAATCTGGGGGTCGCCGAGCAAAATATCCGCTCCAATTACCCGGCCGCTACGCGCCATTATTTTGAGGGGCTGACCTATGCTGAAAAAACGGGTGATAATTACCTCATTGGTCTTTGTTTAGACAATCTCTCCGAGATCTACCGGATTCAGAAAAACATCCCCAAAGCCCTACAATTTGGACAGCGGGCCTTAGCGCTCCGGCAACAACAGGGAAATCCTGATATTAACGCTCAACGTGAACTGGCCGCTTCACTAACTAGTATGGCGGCCCTCTATACCCAGATAGAAGATTGGCCTAAAGCTCGACAATACGGTTTGCGGGCGTTGGCTATTCATGAGCGCGTGGATAACAAAGACGGATTGGCTAAAACCTATGGCAACCTGTCCGTTGCGATGCAGCGCGATTACCGCCAAAAAATCGAATATTCCCTTAAAGCCAAACAGTTATGGAATGCTATCAATCCTCGCCACCTCGAAGCGGTCTCTAATCTGGCTAACCTCGGCGTGGCATATTTTGATCTGGTGCGCCACCCTGGCCCGAATACAGAGACCATTCAACCCACCAGCCGGTTGGCTCGGCTGCAACTAGCCCAGCGTTACTTGACCGAAGCCATCCAACTCAGTGCCGACAAGGGTGAGGTAAGCGATCTGGCCAGTTTTCGGGGGAATCTGGCCGAGTTACAGGCAGTAACCGGCAATTATAAGGGTGCTTACGAAAACTTTAGAGCGTATCAGGCCGCACAGGATTCGTTGTATTCGCAGGAAAACAAAAATAAGATTGCTGAACTGGAAGGAAAGCGCGAAATCGAAATTCGTGACAAACAGCTGGAAATTAACCGACTAACCATTGCCGGGCAAAACCGGCAACAGATCGCTTTGCTGTTGGGGCTGGGCCTGTTGTTGGTGATTGGAGCGCTGCTTTACTGGCAAAATCGCACACGCAAACGCACCAATATCACCTTGCTGCGTTTGAATGGCGAGCTCGATGAAGCTAACCGCGTAAAAGCCAGATTCTTTGCTATCCTGAGCCACGACCTGCGCGGCCCCATCGCCAATCTGATTAGTTTTCTGCATCTCCAGCGCGAAAGCCCCGACTTGCTTCCTCCCGATCAGGTGGCCCGTCACGAGCAAACCGTGACCGAAGCGGCCGAGGGTTTACTCGAAACAATGGAGTCGATGCTGCTGTGGAGCAAGGGCCAGATGCAGCAATTCAAACCCGATGTGAGGACAGTTCCCGTCGCAAACCTATTCGATTATTTGCAACGGTTTTTCGCGGGCGTTCCTTACGTCCAGATCACTTTCGACGCGCCCGAAGGTGTTCAGGTGGCCACTGACGAAGATTATCTGCGTACCATCATGCAGAACCTGACCAGCAATGCCATCAACGCCCTGAAACACACGTCCAACCGCGTCGGCGGTGATGCGGCAGTCCGACCGGCCCACATTCACTGGCAGGCACGCTCCGAAAACGGGCAAGTTGTGCTAACCATCACCGACAATGGCCCCGGTATGTCGGAAAGTCAGTTGACCGCCCTCTACAACGACGACGCAGCCATTAGCGGCAAAAGCGGCCTGGGCTTGCACCTGATTCGTGATCTGGCCCGAGCCATCGCCTGTCAAATCAGCGTCCGCTCGACGCCGGGAGCTGGCACCGAATTTAAGCTGGCGTTTTCATGATTTTTTCAGATACGCGATCAGCACTTTCCGAATGTCCGTCCGGGGATCGTTGGCGGCTGGTTTCTCAGTGGCTTTAACGCCAGGGTTTTCGGGCGTCAGGTAACTCATTCCAAACTCTTTACCGGTCATCAAAAAGTCAGGAATAGCCACGGTGTACGTACTGTCGCTGAGTAGGGCTTTGTCTTTGATGAACCAGGTTTGCGTTTTGTCGTCATACCGCGAGCCATCTATATGCAAAAACCCCCCTTTCCCTTTATTCAACCGGCCAGAGGTAAGCACTTGCTGCAACAAGGAGCCGGTCATTGTTACCTGCTGAATACCGCCCCCAAACGGTAACATGCGGACAATGTCATACTGGGTGATATTTCCTTTCAGCACATCGTCGATCCGAACCGACCCACCATTGAACAAGGCGACATCGGCCGTTGGGTAGGCAGCGTGCATCGACTTCACAATCGCTTCTGTCATGAGCGAAGGCTGGTTACGCACCGCCGACTCGCGTCCATCCCACGGTTCTTTGGCCACCGTCACAATCTCATTTGGGTCGAAACCCAGATTACGGAAACTCTGATCGGCAATCCGCTGCCAGCGTGTTACTACGGCATTGGTCAGGCTGTCGTCGGGCGTAGTAGGGTCAATAGTTTTAAGTTCGGAAACTACGTTTAGTTGTTTACTGGCGTTGAAAGAGAGCCGGTGAATATACACCGTCCGGGCATTGGCATCGGCCTTGGCAATGACCACGTTACCCACTCGTTCGAGCATGTGGTCGTGATCGTGCCCGCCCATGATGAGGGCGAGCCCCGGTACGGCCTGCGCCAATCGGCGGTCGTCGGCGATGTTAATATGTGTTAGTGCAATGACGGCGTCGCACTGTGGTTTCAGTCGCTCATATTCCGCTTTAGCGACTTCGATAGGATCGGTGATCTGCACGTATGGCTTGTTAACGGGAATCGTTACGGCCAGCACACCAATCTTGCCACCGGGCGTTTGCAACACAAACGAGGTTGGAAACTCAGCTCGTTGTCCATTGCTGACTTTGGCAAACGGCACAAAATCGGCTCCCTGTTTCTGGCGGGCGTTGGCCACAAACCACTGAAACGTTGATTCGTTGATACGCTCCTGAAGATTGGTCGGCTCATTATCGTCGAGATCAAATTCATGATTTCCAAACGTTACATACTGCACCCCGGCCACGTTCATCACGTCGACCATTTGTTTGCCGCGAATGGTCTTACCATCGTTTTTGAGGGTGCCAATTACTGATGGGCTCAGAAAATCACCCGCGTGAAAAAAGTAAGTATTGGGGTTCGCCTTTTTGAGTGTCTGATACAGGTTGGCTACGCGGGCCATACCCCCCACACGCCCATTGTCGAGAGGAGCGATTTCGTAAACGTCATTAATATGCAGTAGGGTAACAGCCTGAGTAGAGGTGCCCGTTTTAATGGTTGGCGCAGAGGTACGGCAACCGATAAAAAAGGTGAGGGAAATAAAGAGGAGAAGTCGGTTCATAATAGTTCAATAGATGGGTTTGTGGGGTTTCTATATAAGTAAGTGTACGTCTGGTATTGAGACCATAAAAATAAAAAAATAGGCTGATACTCGGTGAGCATCAGCCTGGCATGACCGAGTTACTAGTTTTTTAAAACTGCTCTGTCCGTGAGAAGAAAAAGCTGCCTTCAATCTGCGCGTTTTCGTCGGAGTCAGAACCGTGAATAGCATTGGCTTCGATCGACGTTGCATACAGTTTGCGGATGGTGCCTTCCTCAGCGTTAGCCGGGTTGGTTGCGCCGATCAACTTACGGAAATCAGCTACGGCATTGTCTTTTTCTAAAATCATCGGAACAATTGCCCCCGACGACATGTAGCTGCACAAGCCCTGATAAAAAGGCCGCTCCGCGTGAACTTCATAAAACTGACCGGCCCGCTCGCTGCTCATCTGCGTCTTCGTCATCGCGACGATGCGGAACCCTGCCTCTTCAATCATTTTAATAATTGCACCAGTGTTCCCGGCCTCTACGGCGTCGGGCTTGATCATGGTGAACGTACGATTAGTTGCCATTCGGTTGGTTGCCAAAGAAAATTTTGTGCAAAAGTAGTGATGAAATCGGACATTGGACGCTGGATATCGGATGTTAGCCTGTAGATAATCAGAGTAGACTGTGGTCAATGTCCAATATCCAGCATCCAATATCCAAAAGTTTCGTACTTTTGTGGCTTGATTTTCGGCGACCCTCGCCGACCACTCATGCAAGATCTCGATGCTATTGGCGAGTTGCTCCGGCACCCGCAGACAATTCTGATTACGACCCACCAAAATCCCGACGCCGATGCGATGGGATCATCGCTGGGATTGGCCGCTTATCTCAAAAAGCGCGGCCACCGCGTTACGGTCGTTACACCTACCGATTACCCTCAGAATCTGTACTGGTTGGCTGGGAACAGCGAGGTGATTGCGTTTGAGGAAAAAATTCGGACTACCGTTATCCAATTGATGATGGAAGCCGATTTGATTTTTTGTCTGGATTTTTCAACGCTCGACCGAATTCGTGAGTTGGGTCCAATGGTTCGGCAGGCCCGCGCCAAAAAGATTCTGATCGACCATCACCTCGAACCAGAATCGTTTGCCGAACTCGGTCTTTGGGACCCCACGGCAGCGGCAACGGCTCAATTAATTTTCCGGCTCATTGTCGGATTGGGCGATAAAGACCTGATCGATGTGCCGATGGCTGAGTGCCTTTATGCTGGTCTGATGACCGATACGGGTTCATTTCGGCATGGCAACACCACCGGCGATGTACACCGGATGGCCGCTGAACTGCTCGATCTGAAAATTGACGTAAGTAGCATTCACCGGCGCATTTTCGACAATACCTCGCTCGACAAACTTCGTATGTTGGGTTACGTACTGAACGAAAAACTCGTGGTGCTGCCCGAATACAAGTTTGCCTATATTACTCTCTCTGCTGAGGAATTGAAGCGGTTTCGCTCCAAAACCGGTGATACGGAGGGTTTGGTCAACTACGCACTGTCGGTAGAGGGTGTAGTAATGGCGGCTATATTGATTGATCGGGGCGAAGAAATCCGCATGTCGTTCCGGTCGGTGGGTGAGTTTTCGGTGCGTGAACTAGCCAGTACTCATTTCAACGGTGGCGGGCACCGAAATGCCGCCGGTGGACGATCACGATTATCATTACGGGAAACCGAAGACTGGCTGTTGAGCATCATTCCGCGTTACCAACACCAATTAGCCGAAGCAGTTTAATTTTTACCAAGTCATACTTTAACTACAACTCCCAACACATGCTTTTTAACCGTCTGGCAACAGCAGCGTTGATCGTGGCCACCCTGGCCGCCTGTGGGCGCAACCGCGTCGAGGTCAGCGAGACTGGCCTGAAATACCAACTCCACGACGATAACGAGGAAAGCCGCAAAGCCAAAGTAGGCGATATCATGACGATTCAGCTTTTGCTGAAAAACGCCAAAGATTCGGTTCTGCGCGATACACACAAGGAGCCTGCTCCCCTGAAGCTGATGTTGCAGGTGCCGCCATTCAAAGGATCGTTTGAAGAAGGTCTGGCTATGCTCTCGAAAGGTGACAGTGCCACGTTCTATGTTAGCGCCGACTCGCTATTTGGTAAAGCCATGCAGCAAATGCCTCCGGGCGTGGTGAAAGGCTCCGACATTACCTTTAACGTGAAAGTACTCGAAGTACAGAACGAAGAAGAATACCGCAAGGCTGAAACAGCCGCTGCCGGCAAACAAAAGGGCGTTGACGAAAAAATTATCGCTGACTACATCGCTAAAAACGGCTTGACCGGCAAGACTCAAAAAACTGAGCAGGGCGTGTATTACGTGATTACACAACCCGGAACCGGTGCCGTACCAAACCGGGGAGACCTTGTTAAAGTTGATTATACTGGCAAACTGCTCGACGGTAAAACGTTTGATTCATCTGTGGGCAAGCAGCCTATTGAATTGCCTATTGGCGTAGGTCAGGTGATTCCAGGATGGGACGATGCTATTCTGAAACTGCACAAAGGCGAAAAAGCCACATTGATTATTCCGTCAACAATGGCTTATGGCGCTCAGGGGTCACCACCAGTGATTCCAGCCAATGCTGTTCTGCTGTTCGATGTGAGCCTGCTCGACGTTCGCAAGAATCCACAACAGCCTCAGCAACCGCAACAACCGCAACCATAAAATTTCTCGTGTGGCACTCTTTCTTGGGTGCCACACGTATTTTGGGCTGTTAAGCTTTTTTAACACGCTCGTCCCAACGCGCTCTGGACACCAAATCGTGTAAAATCGCGTTGTTTAAAAACCTGCAAGGTTTCTAAAAGCCTTACAGGTTTGTTGTATTTAGGACAAGTACAGAATCGCGTTTTCTCAATGCCAATACGGCATGTATCAATCGTAGCATGAATCGAGTATCACTAAAAAATTGGTTTTTGATTGGTTGCCTTGCTCTAGTCGGCCTTGGTAGCTGCACCCAGCCGGGTGAAGCGCTCACGGACCGTAAAAGGCGTGAGAATGAGGCCGAGATTGCGCAGTATATCGCGACGAATAACCTTACTGGCCAAGTTCAAACAACCGATAATGGCACGTCGTACATAATTACAAAAGCTAACCCAACCGGGCAGGCTGCTAACGTTGGCGATGAGGTCAAGTATCATTATGTTCTCCGTAGGTTATTCGATAACCTCATTGTTGACAGCACTGATATTGCGGCTAACGTGCCCCTTATTTTTACTAGGGGAGTGTATTTGAACATGGCAGCGGGCCTATACGACGGTATCGTTAATTCTGGAGCTGTAAAAAGCGGAACAGAACGAGTTGGTTTGCGGAAAGGCGAAAGCGCTACCCTGCTGATTCCCTCCTATCTGAATAGTGGTCGGGCAGGTACGTTGTTGTTACCACAGTATTCACCTGTTCGGTACGACGTTACGGTAGTAAATGTGCGAACTGAAGAACAGCAGATTCAGGAATTTTTGGCGGCTGGCAAGCTGACGCCAACTTTTTCAGAGACCACAGGTGTGCGGGTGATCGTGACACAAGCGCAACCCGATTCGGTGCAGATCACTACCGGTAAAACAGTTACGGCGACCTACAAAGGCTATTTTCTGAATGGTAAAGTCTTTGATTCAGGGGCCTCGCCAATATCAGCTCAAATAGGAGCAAATAGTGTTGTGCCTGGTTTTGACCAAGGCCTTTCAAAGCTTAAGCAAGGTGAGAAAGCGACCATTATTTTTCCGTCAGCCCTTGGTTATGGAATAGCTGGTAGCCGAAACTCAAGTGGCGTGTACACTGTGCCTCCATATTCACCTCTGGCTTTTGATGTCACCATAACGAGTGTGAAATAGCAAATCACAAAATATTATGTCTAGCCGTTCGTCTTATTGCCGAACGGCTTTTTTTTGCATTATGAAACAACTTTGCTTTGCTACTAATAATGCCCACAAGATCAAAGAAGTCGCTTTCTCGTTGGGTGGGGCGTTTGAGATTCTAACTCTAGCCGAAATCGGTTGTATGGATGAGCTGCCCGAAACGACGGGTACAATCCCCGGCAACTCACGCCAGAAAGCCCGTTACGTCACTGATCATTTCGAGATTGATTGTTTTGCCGACGACTCTGGCCTGGAGGTCGATGCGCTCAACGGTGAACCCGGTGTTGATACGGCCTACTATTCCGGTAGTCGCGATCACGCCAAAAACATGGCTTTTTTGCTCTCCAAGCTGGACGGCGTTACGGATCGCCGAGCCCGTTTTCGTTCGGTTATTACCCTGATCCAAAACGGCAACGAACATCAATTCGAGGGCATTGTTGAAGGCCGGATTGCCACGGAAATCCATGGCGCAGAGGGCTTTGGTTATGATCCGATCTTTATTCCCGAAGGCTATGATCAGACGTTCGGAGAATTAAGTATGGAAATAAAGAACAGCATGAGTCACCGGGCCAAAGCAGTGCGGGCGTTAGTAGAGTTTCTGACGTAGAAGCTCTGTAACAAAAACGCCCCAACACCATTGCTGATGAGGGGCGCTTTCGCTTCTTGGTAGTGCGTACTGTTAAAAGAACTTCGCCCGACGATCTTCTACCTTAGAAGCCTCTTTAATGGCCTCATTAATGTAGAAACTGGTGCGCGAGGCCGTGTTCTGCTGGATTAAGTTCTTGTACTGAGCATAGTCAGCAACAGTTCCGGCGGGAGTCAATTTGGTCGTTTCCATAATGAGGACTCCTGCTTCGCCCGCGAATGGTTTCGAGCGTTTGCCGGGCTTTAATCCAAAGGCTGTACCTAATGCAGTGGGGTCAACACCGGCGCTGCGAAGGAAGCCCGTTGCCAGGTTGATGTCGGTTGCGGTTTCAACCAAAGCACCGGCACCGTATTTCTGAGCAATAGCTTCTAAAGAGCCACTAGCGCTGCCCAATTTCGCAATAATCTGCTCTGCTTTCAGGTCATTACGTACTTTGGCAGTTAACTCCTGTTTGTAGTCTTCCGCCTTTACATTGTCTTTCTCCGTTTTACCAGTCAACACGGCCACCACATACTGGTCGCCTACTTCGAATGGTTCCGATACATCGCCAACACTCTGCTTGTCATCAAAGGCCCAGCGAACTAGTTGGCGGGCTTCGGTGAGAGCATTGATGTTGTTGGCTCCTTCAGGAATACGTTCCGCCGTTGCCATCACCATCGACTTGTCTTCTTTCACTTTTGCCTCAAATTCTGCTTTTGTGCGGGCTTCTGAAGCAAACTGATCGGCTTTGCGGAGGGCTTCGTCGCGAGTTACCTGACTTGGTGTAATAGCTTTGCCAATACCGGCAATACGATACAGCAGGTTTGTTTTTGGCTCGGTGATTTTGATAATGTGGTAGCCAAAGTCCGTTTTAACAACGCGGGGAATCAGACCTTCGCCATTGAAATCAAATACAGCTTTCTCGAAAGGCTTCACCATCTGTCCGTTATTCTTGAAATAACCCAGGTCGCCACCATTTTGAGCTGAGCCATCAGCACTGTTGGCCTGCGCCAAAGCCTCGAAACTGGCACCACCCTGAATTTGCTTCAACAGATCGTTAGCTTTCTGCTCAGCCTGCAATGAGTCAGCACCGCTCCGGATAAGAATGTGGCTGGCACGAACGGTAAAGCTAGTATCGCGCTTGGTGCCGCCGTACTTGTAGATGAAATACGTGTTGCCTTCACGGAAGGGACCGTAAATACCGCCCGGAGAGAATGTGCTAACCGATTGCTGCAACTGCTCTGGCATTTCGCCAAGAGTCATATACAAAGGAACCCGAACATCGCTATTGATTTGAGCAAACGAAGAGTCGCTTTGGGCGGCACCAAGGCCACGAGCCAATGTTTTAATCTCGGCATAGAGCGATGCACTATCTTCTTTCGAAGGAGCAACCGAGAAGGTTACGTACTGGAGCGAACGAGTGTCGGCACCAGGATATTCGTCTTTGTGCTTGCTCAGATAGTCGCTCAGTTGCGAGTCTGATACTTTCACCGTGGTATCGTTGATGGCGTAGTAAGGTACGAAGAGGAACTTCACATCGGCCTTGCTGTTTTGCGCCTGGTATTCTTTCTGAGCTTCGGCCGAGGTAGCGAATACCGAAACACGAAGCATGTTCTCGTATTTCTCACGCATCCGGTCCTGGCTCAGATTTTTTTCAAAATTAGCCCAGGCTGCCTGCTGCTGCGGTGGCAGGTTGCGCAACCCTTTTAGGTAATTTATAATCTGATTTTTATCGAAAACGCCCGTTTGGGGATTTGTAAATGCCTGACGAACCTGTGGGCTGATGTTACTTCCCTGTACCATGTCGACCAATTCTTCAGGCGACACTTTCAGACCCAACTTATCAAACTCTTTCTGGTAAGCTATATCGAACAGGAACTGATTCCAGGCTTGCTCCCGAATCTGAGTCATGTCTTCCTCACCAGGAGCACGACCTGCCTGCTGCTCAAACTGAGCGCGGAGTTCGTCAACCTTGAGGTTGAAATCTTGATACTCAATATCTTGACCGGCAATTTCGCCGACCTTCTGATTATTTCCACCGAAGAGCGTGCTCTGTCCTCCCAGCAAATCCCCTCCTACAATGAACAGTATTAAGCTAACTGCAATAATGCCCACTGTCAATCCAGATCGTTCTCGAATCTTAGTAATTAATGCCATGTCCTGTATACACGAAATTTTGACCCGCAAAATAACAATTTTTCCCGTTGGATTACAAGAGGAAACCAAAGCCTTCTGCCTTAATTACCGCAAAACGAGCGAATAACTCTTCGTTAAACCAATGGCGGTCACGCGACTGGCGAACTACTTCTTTGTGACCGCTCTGTCGGTAGGCGAACTGCTCCACTGCTTCCCGACTACGCCAAACGCTGATGGTGCATTGTTGCACAATGGGTTTTTCGCCTACTCCGATGGCAAATAGCAGATTGTCTTTATGCTCGGTTAACTTTTGCCGGGCTGCCGGTACGTGTCGCCAAAAATCAAGTAATGCGCCCGAACGGATCGTTGCGCGGGTCAACACGGCAATTGGTCTGTCTGCCTTCGCTGTTTCGTTTTTGACCGACGTAATGGTTTGACCGAATGGATCAATACCATCCCAAAGACCATGAGACTGGTAAGGTTCGAGATACAGTGTACGAACGGTATCGGTGCCTTTCGTTATTACGCTGAAGTCAGGAGACGTTAGAAATTGATTTGCCTGTATTTCGGTATCCCAAACGCCCAAAAAAACATACGTGGAGAAATTAGGAAGCAAGCCGAAGTTATGACCACTACCTAAGAGCTTCTGGAACGTCAGTCCTGCTGCTACAAAGGGTGTCATTAGTGCCCGACCCATGTTGGCAAACGCCCGGAAACGAGCTTCAGGGCGATAATGCAGAACTGTAACTGTTACAACAGACATACTTTGAAAATAAACCAGTGTTTATCAAACGAACTGTTCACACTAAAATGTTTAATGGGCCATCTTTTGAGCTCGGCAGATAGCCTGTTAGCCACAGTCTATGAAGCAGTAAAAAAATGTGTCTTTTTCAATCGAATTTATTGTAGCTGCTGAAGAACAGGCAGTTTGTTTGACAAGCTTTCTACAGTACTGTGGTTTCTTTTCTACAGCCGAATTTGTAAAAAAACGCCGGCTCGCAAAGCAAACCGGCGTTTGAAAACCACCACTAAATGAGTTATTGATCGTCTTTACCGTCAGGATCGACTTTGTCTTCAGCCTTATCGAAAGCATCACCAATGTTCCGTCCCGCTTTCTTGAATCCTGCTTTAATATCTTGCCAGGCAGCCGCCGAAGCGTTCTGTGCTTTGTCAATATCGTTGCCCAGCTCTTTGCGTTTTTCTTCCATCTCTGCCAGTTGCTCACGGCTTTCAGCCTTCACTTTGTTGCCCTGTGCTTTAATGTCAGCCCGCATTTTATCCAGCTTAACGTCTAATTTATCGCGTTCTTCTCTCAAATTGGCAACCGCCTGATCGCGTTCACGCTTGAAATCGGCAGCGGCTTCGTCTGCTTTAGCTTCGGCTTTGTCGCCAGCTTGATCAAGGTCCTCACGAGCTTCGGCAGTAGCATCCTTAGCGTCGGCTTTCATGGCGTCACCAGTGTTTTCCAATGCATCTTCGGTGCGCGACTCGTTCTTGTTGTCAGAACCGCAGGCCTGCAATAGGGCCAATGAGGCCACCATCATGGTGATACCGGCTACATTTTTAATCTGCTTCATGACAAGGGTAATCCGTTTCATAATTGTTGTGTAGTTTGATACTGTCATGAACGTTTGCAAATCAGATGCCACTATTTCCATTTCACGGCGCAACCAATTGGCCGAGTGGTGCTGGTGAGGATAGCCCGTCCTGTTGTGAGACTAACAAGAGCATCGTCTAAATAATGTTTCTGTACGCCGGCAGCATCCTGCGGATTGTCGTCGATAGCACCCATGTACTGCACCACGAATTTTCCGCCAGTGCGGGTCAACACAAATACCTGGGGGGTACGAATTGCTCCAAAGGCGCGCGCTACCGACTGGCTTTCGTCGATGGTATAAGGGAATGGAAATCCCCGATCCCGCGAGCGGCTTTGCACTACTTCATATGCATCTTCGGGGTAAATAGTTACGTCGGAGGTCTGCACAGCCAAAACTGGGTAACCCTGAGTGGCAAACTTGTTATGAATAGCCATCAATCGGTCTTCGTAGGCTTTGGAAAACGGACAATGGTTTGCCATAAAAACCACTACTACACCTTTCTGGTTGGTGTAGTTGGTCAGATTCACAAATTGATTGTCGATATTCCGAACCTGAAACTCAGCAACGGCGTCGCCAACGGCATAACCTTTGGCAGCAGGGGTCTGGGCCTGAATAGCCAGCGAGGCAATGAACATACAAGCAAAAAGTGCCAGACCAAGGTTTTTTTTCATGATTGGGGGTACGCTGTTTTTATAGCTTAGACAACGCTTAACCTCAGTAGATTAATTCATCTATCAGAGAATTGAACCGTTAGTCCGTTAATAACGACGGAAGCCGTTGTAATTTGCACGTACACAAAACCTACGAAGACTATTCTATGAAAGCAATACGCTTAACTGAACTGCATCAACCTGTTGCGCTGACCGATGTTGATCAACCTGTTGCTGGTTCCGGAGATGTACTCATTAAACTGAAAGCGGCTGCTCTGAATCACCGCGATGTATTTGTACAAAAAGGTTTATATCCTGGTATCGCTGTGCCTGTGGTACTTGGTTCGGATGGTGCCGGTGTTGTTGAAACCGTGGGCGAATCAGTTGACGCAACGTTAATTGGCCAGGAAGTCATTATTAATCCGGGCTTAGATTGGGGCGAAGATCCACGGTTTTACCAACCCTCATTCAGGATTCTGGGGATGCCCGACGACGGTACTTTTGCCGAATACATTGCTATTCCGGCGAAGTATGTGTATGCCAAACCAGCTCACTTGTCATTTATTGAAGCGGCCGCCGTGCCTCTGGTTGGCCTTACTGCATGGCGTGCATTAATGACTAAAGCTGCTTTAAAACCTGGTGAAAAAGTGCTTATCACGGGTATTGGTGGGGGAGCCGCTTTGTTTGCGCTACAGTTTGCGGTGGCAGCTGGAGCCGAGGTCTGGGTAACATCTGGTTCCGAGGACAAGATTGAGCGGGCCGTTGCGCTTGGGGCTAAAGGCGGTGTCAATTACAAAGACCCAGATTGGCATCGAAACTTAATGAAAGCAACGGGAGGGGGTAAAGTCGGTTATTTCGACGTGACTATCGATAGCGCATCAGGTCCAGACTTTGCTAAACTGATGGATACATCTGCGCCTGGGGGGAGAATAGCTGTGTTTGGAGGTACTACCGGTAACATCACTAATGTGGTGCCATCAAAGGTATTTTTTAAGCAACTAAACATCTTCGGTACCACAATGGGCAGCGATTTAGAATTTGCTAACATGGTCGCTTTTGTCAATCAGCACCAGCTAAAACCCGTTGTTGATGAAGTGTTTGCGTTAGCCGACGCAGAACAAGCCTTACGCAAAATTGACTCAGGAAAACAGTTCGGTAAAATTGTTTTGGCCATTGAATAATATTATCAAGGAATATATTATAAGTTTTGCACATAAACCCGACTTATCCACAAGAGAACTGTGGATAAGTCGGGTTTAAAATGAATAGTCTAAAATACGTTATTTTACTGTTTGCTGATTGGGACAACAGCCTCAGTCTCATCCCAAAACAGAATTAGGTTGGTTCCGGCACTGTCTGGCGCAAACGTCATCGTGAATTGCTCTGCCATAGGAGAATGCTTCCGCGAAACGATTGGAACTCGCAGCGCATCTTGTTTTTCGTCATACATTGTTCCCCATTGCCCCGTTTCTTTATTGAAGATCGCGGTCCAGCCATTCTGGTCAGGGATAGTCCACAAGGAGTAGTCACCTTTTGCCAACGGCTTACCGGCAATACTTACATCCTGACCAAAGCTGATGACGGTGGCTTCATTGGCTCCGGTCCGCCATACTTTGCCAAAAGGTAATAGTTCGCCAAAAATAACGCGCCCTTTCTTGGATGGCTGGCAATAAGTGACCTTTACATTTAATCCGTTGTGCGTATTTTCAACAACGGCTTCAGGGCTTTTTGACTTTGTAAATGTGCGGAGGCCAAAGAAGGCTACCAGCAATACGGCAACTACAATAGCAACAATTCGGAGGACTTTTTTCATTGTACGGAATGGTTTTGGTTTACGGTCAGCAAGTTAGATATATTCCTACACCTTCTCTTTCTTCAACTTGTCCCGTAACTGAAACAACTCGTCGCGCAGTCGCGCTGCTTCCATAAAGTCGAGTTCTTTGGCCGCTTTTTCCATACGGCTCTGCGTTTCGCGAACCATTTTTTCCAAATCACCTTTGCCCATGTATTGCACAACGGGATCCGCTGCAATACGAATTTCGTCGGGTTCCACGTAGAACTGCTTAGGCTTAGAGTCGGCTACTTTGGTTTGACCCATAATAGCTTCACGTGATTTGAATACTGTTTTGGGCGTGATACCATGATCGATATTGTACTCCTTCTGCACCTCCCGACGCCGGTTTGTTTCGTCAATCGCTTTGGCCATTGAACCCGTAATGGTATCTGCATACATCAGCACCTTACCATTGGAATTCCGGGCAGCCCGACCAATGGTCTGAATCAGCGAACGGATATCCCGCAAAAAGCCTTCTTTATCGGCATCCATAATGGCAACGAGCGAGACTTCGGGTAAGTCGAGCCCCTCGCGGAGCAGGTTTACGCCCACGAGTACATCGAACGTACCTAAGCGGAGATCGCGCAGAATTTCGACCCGGTCGAGGGTTTTGACTTCTGAGTGAATATAGCGCGTTTTGATGCCTACCCGGTCTAAATATTTGCTCAGTTCTTCGGCCATGCGTTTAGTTAAGGTCGTGACCAGAACCCGCTCTTGCCGCTTAATGCGCGTATCGATTTCTTCAAGCAGATCATCAATCTGATTCAAGCTGGGCCGAACCTCAATTTCGGGATCGAGCAGACCCGTTGGCCGAATCAACTGTTCTACCACTACGCCCTCGCTTTTACGAAGTTCGTAGTCTGAGGGTGTCGCCGATACGTAAATTGTTTGCCCGGCTAAATCTTCAAATTCCTGGAATGTGAGCGGGCGGTTGTCCATTGCCGACGGAAGCCGAAACCCATAATCGACAAGGGCGGTTTTGCGGGAGCGGTCACCGCCCCACATGGCCCGAATTTGAGGCAAAGTGGCATGGCTTTCGTCTACTACCAGCAGGTAATCGTCAGGGAAATAATCAAGTAAACAGAAGGGACGTTGACCAGGCTTGCGTTGGTCGAAATAGCGGGAGTAATTCTCAATACCGGAGCAGTAGCCTAGCTCACGCATCATTTCTAAATCGAACTCCGTGCGTTCTTTGATCCGCTCAGCTTCCTGCTCCCGAAACTCACCCTCGAAATACCGAATCTGTGACACCAGATCATCCTGAATCTCGGTAATAGCGCGGTTCAGGGTGTCCCGACCCGTTACGAATAGGTTTGCAGGAAAAATGGTTACCAGTCGTTCTTCGGATAGTCTTTTGCCCGTTTCGGGATCTATACGCTGGATAGTCTCGATTTCTTCACCAAAGAAAATGATGCGGTAGGCGAAATCAGCATAGGCTACATATACATCGACAGTATCGCCTTTCACGCGGAAGTTTCCCCGTTGAAACTCGCCTTCGGTACGGCTATAGAGAATACTAACCAACTTGTGCAGGAAGTTATTCCGGCTCATGGTTTCCCCCACGCCAATTCGAACAACATTGTTTTTGAACTCTTCGGGGTTACCCATGCCATAGATACACGACACGGAAGCAACTACAATCACATCGCGTCGCCCACTCATCAAGGCTGAAGTAGCCGCCAGACGGAGTTTGTCGATCTCTTCGTTGATGGCCAGGTCTTTCTCAATATATGTTCCCGTAGTTGCGATGTAAGCTTCGGGCTGGTAGTAGTCGTAATACGAGATAAAGTACTCGACGGCATTGTTCGGGAAAAACTGCTTGAACTCCCCATACAGCTGGGCTGCCAGGGTTTTGTTGTGGCTCAGAACAAGCGTTGGGCGGTTGGTTTGGGCAATAAGGTTCGCAACCGTGAACGTCTTACCTGATCCCGTGACCCCTAGTAAAACCTGGCCCTGTTCGCCTTGATTGATGCCTTTTACAAGTTCGGCAATGGCTTTTGGCTGGTCGCCGGTGGGTTGAAATTCGGAGGTTAATTCAAAGTTCATCAGCGTTGTTTGGCGTTCGTAAAACCCGCTTTCAATCGGCGGGTGCAATCAGGCTAAGTTACGAAAAAATGGCCTGAATGGCAAAGAGGTTTTAGAAAGAAAACCTCACCGCCCCTCTGATCGGAGCAAGCCTGCCGGAACGCTTAACTCACCCGTATGGAAGTCGATCAGGCCGTTTCGTTCATCTTCGATGTTAGTGGCTTGCGTGTAGACATCGCCAGCGATTGGTCGTGACCTGAGTTCTCGCTTGAATTGCCGGATGCGTTCCGTTCGGTCATCGGAGTCGGAGGGGCCACCGTAGTTAGCGAAGCCAAACCCGCCCCACTCACTGACCACCAGCGGCACCTGCTTCCGGAAAAAGAACGGATCGCCCACTACCATCGGGAAAGCTGCCACACCCTCGTTATCACCCCGAACAAGACGGTCGAGTTGGTTTTGCCAGTGACCTAGATCTGGTGTGTAGAGGTGGGCCGTGAGCAAGTCCGATTTCAGGCGACCTTCGAGTGAGATATGTTTCCAGCCATCGTTGTCCACAACCAGAAACTGGGGATGATTAATGAGCATATCGTGGTAGGTATCCACAATATATTGTTGCGTTTCAGGGTTGGTAGCGATGTCTTCGGCGCCCCAATCTTCGTTGTACAAGCTCCAGATAACTACCGACGGATGCGTTTCGATCAGGGCCAGCATCCGCTGTAGTTCGGCACGGTGGTTTTTGCGACTCAACGCACTGGGGCGGTGCGGACTGGGCACTTCAACCCACAGCAACAAACCCAGTTCGTCTGCCAGATTGTATATACGCGGATCTATTCCCGCAATATGCACCCGGACGAGATTACAGCCGAGTTCCTGCATGGCGTAAAAATGCCGCTTCATCTCGTCGAACGTGGCCGTACCGGGTTGATATAGTATGCCGTCTAGATAAACTGATTTACCGTTCAGATACACGCAGCACCCACGGGCTTCCACCTTGCGAAGACCAAAATGCGCGTCTATTTGTGATATATGACCCTGTTCGTCAATAAGTTGAGCAACCAGCCTGTACAGGTATGGATTCTCGGGTGACCAGAGTGTTGCGCCTGGTAATTCAACCACGACCCGCTGATTTTTCTGGCCAACTTTCAAGCGAATCGGAAAATCTTCAGTAGCCAGTGGATTATCTAAACCGGTAGTATCGCGTTCAAAAACTCGGAGCCGGATGATATAACTGCCTGGGTCATGGATACGGGTTGTTAGGTTAAACCGGATCAGATCGTCCTCAATAATACTTACCACACCAACCCGCGAACGCAACCGATTTCGTTCCACTACTTCGAGCCAGACCGACCGCACGGCACCCGTTTGCGTCTGGTACCAGATGCCTCCGCGTTTATAAACCAGCGATTCCTGTTTGCCCCTTGGAATATCGGCGTCCATAGTATCAGCAATACGGACTGTCAGACGATTGGTTGGGCGGAGCAGATTTTCGTCTAACTCATACGAAAACGAGGTGTACTCGCCGTAATGTACTTCTTCGCCTTCAATTGTACTTAGTCGCCGACCGTTAAGCCACACTTGTGTTTCGTAGCCACACGCCCCAAACGTTAACTGAAATATTGACTGGGCCACACCCGTGCCATTCAGGTCGCGTTCGGGCAGGACAAAATCGCGTTCATACCAAACTACCACTTTGTCCTGCCAGGGTGTTGCCTGAACGTGTTCATGCGCTTGCTGAAGGTGATCTTCAACCGAGCCGGGCCACTGCGCCGTGCGCTCATATGTATGGCCTAGATACCATCGTTCGCGCAGGCCCTGATCGTCGGTGTCAAGGGCAAAATGCCAGTCGCCATCGAGGAGCATGTAAGAGTTAGGACGCAATACAGCACGGGGAAGCGGGTTAACAGATTGTGGGTGGGCAGATGCAGGTTGGCTAGCCGTTGTTAAGTTATGATTGGGGTGCGACGATTCCATTTGCGAATTTCGGGACAGTATATCACTCATAACGGGCTGACGGCTACGGCTGGTTTTTAATCTGATTATATGCTTCTGGTGGGAGTGCAATAAAAAACGCCCCCTCATTGCTGAAGGGGCGTTTTTACTAGCGTTTTCTACATTCTTACGCCATTTCAAATTTATTCTGATTGCGTTTCCGCTCGTTTTCGTCGAGGTAAATCTTACGCATCCGCATCGACTTTGGTGTTACTTCCAGATACTCATCTTTCTGGATGTATTCCATGCACTCTTCGAGAGAGAAGCTAATTTTTGGCGCAATTTTTACGTTGGTATCCGAACCAGATGCCCGCATGTTAGTCAACTGCTTGGCGGTCTGTAGGTTTACAACAATATCGTTCTGGCGGTTGTGCTCACCAATTACCTGACCTGTGTAGATTTCTTCGCCGGGCTCGACAAAGAAAACACCCCGATCCTGCAATTTATCAATCGAGTAGGCAGTGGCCATACCGCTGGTCATCGAGATCAGTGATCCGTTGATCCGCTCTGGAATAGCTCCTTTGTAGGGCTCGAAGCTCTTGAAACGGTGGTTCATAACAGCCTCACCGAATGTAGCGGTAAGCACGTTAGAACGCAGACCAATAAGGCCCCGCGACGGGATTTCAAACTCAAGATGCTGCAAGTCGCCTTTAGGCTCCATAATCAGCAGTTCGCCTTTACGTTGCGTCGCCAATTCGATCACCTTACCAGCTGTGGTCTCAGGTACGTCGACAACGAGTGTTTCGACGGGTTCGAGTTTGCGACCCTGTTCGTCTTCTTTATACAATACCTGTGGCTGACCAACCTGAAGCTCGTAACCCTCCCGGCGCATTGTTTCGATCAGTACCGACAAGTGAAGAATTCCCCGGCCAAACACCAGGAATTGGTCTTCACGGTCGGTTGTTTCTACGCGCAGAGCGAGGTTTTTCTCGGTTTCTTTCATAAGCCGATCCCGCAAGTGGCGCGACGTTACGAATTTACCCTCCTTGCCAAAGAACGGCGAATTGTTGATCGTGAACAACATGTTCATGGTTGGCTCATCCACCGAAATACGAGGTAGTGCTTCTGGGTTTTCGAGGTCAGTGACGGTGTCGCCAATCTCGAAATCTTCAAGGCCAGTAATGGCACAAATATCACCACACTGAACTTCAGCAACTTTTACTTTGCCAAGACCCTCAAACACCTGAAGTTCTTTTATTTTCACGCGCTTAGGCGTTCCGTCAGCTTTCACAAGGGCCATCTGAGCACCTTCTTTCAGCGTTCCACGGCTAACCCGACCAATAGCAATCCGACCTACGAAAGCCGAATAGTCGAGTGATGTCACCTGCATTTGCGGAGTACCTTCAACCGTAGGAGCAGGCTGGATGGTCTCTACAATCGTGTCGAGCAGATACGTAATATTGTCGGTTGGTGTTTTCCAGTCGGGGCCCATCCAGCCTTGTTTCGACGAGCCGTAAACGGTCGGGAAATCAAGCTGATCTTCGGTAGCACCGAGGTTAAACATCAAGTCGAACACTTGTTCGTGAACTTCATCGGGGCGACAGTTTTCTTTGTCGACCTTGTTCACAATCACAATTGGTTTCAGGCCCAGCGAAAGGGCTTTGCCCAGTACAAAACGAGTTTGAGGCATGGCACCTTCAAACGCATCGACCAACAGACAAACGCCATCGGCCATTTTGAGCACGCGCTCCACCTCACCCCCAAAGTCGCTGTGACCAGGTGTGTCGATGATATTGATTTTCACGTCTTTATAACGGACGGATACGTTCTTCGAGGTAATCGTGATGCCGCGCTCCCGCTCCAAATCGTTGTTGTCGAGAATCAGTTCGCCAAATTCCTGATTGTCGCGAAAGATTTTCGACGCATGGATGATCTTGTCGACTAGGGTCGTTTTGCCGTGGTCAACGTGGGCAATAATAGCAATATTTCGGATAGACTGCATGTTGCTGTATTTCTGGCCGCAAAGGTACGAAATTATATGCTGAAAACCAGATTTTTACAATTTATTAATGTGTATTAAGAGTCCTGTGGCTCATTGATCTTTTTAATGTTCAATTTGGAGGCAAAATTCATATTAAACATATTAAGCCATATTGGTACAGCTTAGTTAATAAATTAATGCAAATCCGGTTCAATCCGTTCACTTTGGCTTCCCAGCCTCAATCCGTTTATCCAAAAAAATGTCCTTACCCGGCTAATCTGTGCTATTTTTCCGTATGAAACAGCTAGTCACACTCTTTGCCTCGGTCGGTGTTCTCCTGATGAGCGTCAGCGAAGGGGCAACCCTTCCGCCCAAAGCGCGGAGAAACGAATCCACTGCCGCTCCAATGGCGGTAAAACAATACACTATCGAACAGTTCATGAAGACAATCCGTTTTGGCGGGGCCAGTCTTTCACCCGATGAGCAGACGGTGTTGTTTAGCAGCAACCAGGATGGTGTATTTAACCTCTACGAAATGCCGTTTGCGGGGGGCACGCCCAAGCAAATCACCCAATCGAAAACAAACGCCATTTTCGCTATCGGCTATTTACCCGATGGCCGGATCTTGTACAGCAGCGATCAGGGAGGGAACGAACTCACCCACATTTACCTCCGCGAGCAGAATGGCTCAGTTACTGATCTAACCCCGAGCGACAAAGCCAAATTCCAGTTTGCTGGGTTGAGTCACGATCGAAAGTCGTTTTATTACCAGTCGAATGCTCGCAACAAAGCCGCTTTCGATTTGTACGAAATGGATTTGGCGACAATGACTTCGCGGATGATCTACCAGAATCCCGGTGGAATTTTCCCCGGTGACGTGTCGCCCGACCGTCGGTACATAGCGCTTACGAAGCCCGTTACCAATTCAGAAAGCGATGTTTATTTGTACGACACGCAGGCTAACACCACTCAACTATTAACCAAACACTCGGGCGAAGTGGATAATGGAGCCGGTGATTTTACCCCCGATGGCCGCAAGTTGCTGATCTCGACCGACGAAAAAAGCGAGTACAAATATGTTAAAGCTTATGATCTGGCGTCGGGCCAACTGTCGGTTATGGACAAGGCCAACTGGGATATTATGGACGATTACTTGTCGTATAAGGGTACGTACCGGATTGTGTCTGTAAATAATGATGCCCGCACTGAACTGCGCCTGATCGACAATAAAACCAATCAACCCGTACCGTTGGCGGGCTTACCGGCCGGTGATATTACCGGTCTAAGTATGGGCAAAAGCGAAGGACGGATGATCTTTTTTGTCAATAGCTCCAACGCGCCGTCTGCCTTGTATGGATACGATTTCAAAACCCGCAAGGTAATGCCCCTAGTAAAAGGTATCAATCCAGAAATCAACCCAACAGACTTGGTTCAGGGGCAAGTGATCCGGTACAAATCATTCGACGGGATGGAAGTTCCGGCGCTACTTTACAAACCGAAAGGGCTCCGGCCAGGTGAAAAACGCCCGGCAATGCTGTTTATCCACGGTGGACCCGGTGGACAAACCCGCCTGAATTATTCGGGTCAAATCCAGTATCTGGTCAATGCAGGCTACGTGATTCTGGCCGTAAATAACCGGGGAAGTTCGGGCTATGGCAAAACGTTCTACGGTGCCGATGATCGTAAACATGGCGAGGCTGATCTCCGTGATTGCGTTGAATCGAAGAAGTTTCTGGCTCAGACGGGCTACGTTGATCCGGCTAAAATAGGCATCATGGGTGGGTCGTACGGTGGTTACATGACGTTGGCGGGGCTGGCCTTTACACCCGACGAGTTTGCCGTGGGTGTCGATATTTTTGGCGTTGCCAACTGGCTCCGCACGCTCAGTTCGATGCCCGAGTGGTGGGGACCGCAGCGCGAGGCCATGTTTAAGGAAATTGGTCATCCCAAAGCCGATTCGGTGGCTCTGTACAACAAGTCGCCTTTGTTTCATACTGCTCGCATCAAAAAGCCGTTGCTGGTGATCCAGGGGGCTAATGATCCACGTGTACTGAAAATCGAATCTGACGAGATTGTGGCAAACGTGAAGAAGAACGGTATCCCTGTAGAATACGTCACGTTCCCCAATGAGGGACACGGATTCGTGAAGAAGGAAAACGAAATAACAGCGTACAAAGCCATCCGCGAGTTTTTAGATAAGTATTTGCTGGCAACGGCTCAATAAAAACCTCTTTTTAGCGTACCGGATAAATCAGGATTTCGGCTTTATTCGTATCTTGATTTACCCGGTACGTATACCCCAAAAATAAAGCTGTCTTGCAATTCAGCGCCACCAGAACTGCACTGATTATCATTGTTTTGCAACTTCTGATTTGTATGACCAATTATTTTTCTGTTTTCGCTCGAATTTGGCAAACATTATAGTATGGCCTATACGTTATGCCGATAGATATAACCGCTTCGGTGGTCCAACACAAATACTGTATAGAAAAATGGGAGAGGAGAACAGCTTTGGACGGCGGCAGGACCCGCCTATCCAAAATGACAAAGCGACGGTACGCCTGCCTATGTTGCTCGGCGTTACACTGGCAGGAGGAATGCTGATAGGGGCTACTTTTTTTGGAGGTACCAAAAGCGTAAATAATATCGGCCGCGGTTATACCAAATACAAGGAAATTTTGCAACTGATTGAAAATAACTACGTTGACACTGTAAATACAGACGATCTGGTTGATTATTCGATCTCCAAGATGCTGGAGAAGCTTGACCCACACACTGCCTATATGAATCCTAACGATGCAGTGGCTGCCCGTTCGCAACTGGAAGGGGGCTTCGATGGCATCGGCGTAGAATTCAATATTTATAAAGACACCGTTTATGTAGTTACACCCCTGGCCGGTGGACCGTCGGAAACGGCAGGGATTCAGAGTGGTGATAAAATCATTAAAGTAAACGAAACGCCCCTGACTGGTGGCAAAGTAGATAACGGCTCGGTGTTTCAAGCGTTGCGTGGCAAGAAAGGCACTGAAGTGAAGCTGACGATTCTGAGCAAAGGCGATAAGGCACCGAGAGTGGTGACTGTAATGCGTGACCGGATTCCGACGTATTCGGTAGATGCATCGTATATGATTGATAACAAAACGGGCTACATCAAAGTCAACCGGTTCTCTGAGACTACCTATGATGAGTTCAAAACTGCGCTTGGGCATTTGAAGCAACAAGGCATGACCCAACTCATGCTCGACTTGCGGAACAACCCCGGCGGATACATGGATCGGGCTACAAACCTGGTCGATGAGCTGATTTCGGGTAATAAGATGCTGGTTTATACGAATGGAAAAGATACGCGCTACGACCGGCAGACGTTTGCTAAAATTCCAGGTCTGTTTGAGGAAGGACCCATTGTGGTGATGATCGACGAGGGTAGTGCATCCGCATCGGAGATCGTGGCCGGGGCTTTACAAGATCATGATCGGGCATTGATTGCTGGTCGGAGATCGTTTGGCAAGGGTCTGGTGCAAATGCCAGTTCAGTTGACCGATGGGTCTGAATTACGCCTGACCATTTCACGGTACTACACGCCAAGTGGCCGCAGTATTCAGAAGCCTTATGTGCCCGGTCGCGAAGGCGATTATGAGCAGGAATTGGAAGCCCGCTCAAAACGCGGTGAATATTTCATTGCCGACTCAATCAAAAATGATCCCAAGCTGAAGTTCAAAACAGATCAGGGGCGCGTCGTGTATGGTGGTGGCGGGATAACTCCCGACTATTTTATTCCCCGCGATACAACCTGGCAGACCAATTATCTGGTGCAGTTGTTCGGGAAGAACATAATCCGGGAATACGCCCTGGAATACGCTAACAAGAATCGGAAATCGCTGGAGAAGATGCCGTTTGCTGAGTTCAACAAATCGGTGAACTTTGGCGATGATCAGATGGCTCAACTGGTTAAAGAGGCCACTGCACAAGGCGTTAAATACAACGAAGCTGATTTTGCCCGCTCGAAAAAATACCTTCAAACCCAACTGAAGGCATACGTAGCCCGGTATGTTTATCAGCGCAACAATCGGAGTGGTCAAAACAACGAGTTCTTCCGGGTAATGAGTGATTCTGATGAAACCTTCCGCAAGAGCCTGACTTTGTTTGACCGGGCTCGACAACTGGAGCGGGGTGAAGCACTGAGCGCGGTGAAGAAGTAGGACATGATAAGGTATTGTATGTGTAGAGACGCAAGATTTTGCGTCTCTTCTTGCGTCACCTAAAACCATCTGGCGATGCGGCCATCCGGCGGTGAGACGCAAGATTTTGCGTCTCTACGTTTGCGTCAGCAACGCGATCTAATCACATATATAACCCCGCTACATTGTCCTGATCTTTGGGCCAGTTAGCGGGGTTCTGTATGATGTATCGGCGAATACGGTCTAGTTCATCCCCATTGCGCACCACCCGGTCATGATAACGGGCTTGCCAGCCAAATTCTATTTGCTGCCGCCCTGCAAACGTTGTCACGCCTACCTTATAACCACGTATGATTGATGCCAAATTTCGGCGTTGTGGTCCGAAGGTGTTGGGTTGCCAATCATCATAATCCGGTTTGTTGATGCACAGAATCCCGTGGACATGGTTGGGCATAACCTGAAACTCGTCAAGCAGAACAAATGGAAAATGGGCTGGAATGGATAACCAACAGTCAATGGCTCGTTGACCAATATTTGTTGGGGTCAAGGTGCAGTCGCTATTTTCTTCTGCAATTTCCCCAAAATGGTGTCCGCGATTTTGAGTACAGATAGTGACAAAGTACATTCCATTTGACCCATAATCGTATTCGGCCAACCGCGCCGAATCAATTCGGTATTGAGCCCGATAATGGGTTTCTGTCATGGAAACGGTGGTTTTGCTGGCAACCTACAAAAATTGCAAAAACAAAACCATCCGGTTTACGTAGAGACGCAAGATTTTGCGTCTCTTTTCAAGATTTTGCGTCTCTTTTTGCGTCAGCCATTTGGTATAATCATTATCAGGTTGAAAATAGGGGTAATTGATGGCTGACGCACAGGAGACGCAAAATCTTGCGTCTCTACACCTATACATCCCGTTAAAACCCTTCTTTCTCTTCTTCTTTCACCTTCTTTTTCTCTTTCTCTGCTGGCGTCACGGCTTCTTTTTTCACAACGGCTTTGTCGGCTGGGGTTTTCACGCCGGGCGTCGCTACGCCGGGCGCTGTTGTTGAACCGGGTTTAGTGATTGTAGGGACAGCACCTGCTTTGTCAGTCGGAGTTGATTTACTATCGGTTGGTGTAGCCGCGTCGGTAGCAACAGCCTTTTCAGACAGGGTTGTTGAAGCGGGAGCAGTTGAACCGGATTTGGTCGCTGGTGTTGTGGCTTTAGGCGTAGCGATAGTGCTTTGCTTGGGAGCTGGTGCCGGACGAACTCGTGTCTTGTATTGACTTTGGTACAGCGATACAAACTGCTCTTTCTCGTCGGGTGTAGCAGCAATAATTTCAACTGGCGATTTACCCGAGTTCTTAGAACCGGCTAGCAACTTGTCGTTGATTGCCTGATCCGAAGTAGTAATCGCTAATTGACCGCCCCCGTTTCCGCTCGATTTGAATTCATAAAACGCCCACACTTCGTCTGACGATTCTACGTAGATCGTCGCTTCATCGCCGTTGGCAGTTTTCCTGATCTCTACAAAACCGTTCATCTGTGCGTTAATGTCGGCAGCTCCCATATTCGAAACACCCAGTGGGCCGATGCTGTAAAAAGCATTGGCTTTTTCGGACCAGCGCAGTTCAACGTTAGAAAAGACGATAGGAACCGCTAGTTTGGGCGAAGCAAGTGCCAGCGAAACGTGCTGATTTTGGGCCTTCGTGCGGTAAGCGTCCACGTCTTTCTGACCAATCAATGGCACCAGTTTGTCAGATAGGGCGTTTAGATCGTCATCAGCAGGTTCGTCGTTTTGTTCTTCGAGGTTAGCTTCCACCAGCTTTTTGCCGATCTCGGCTGTGATCAATTCTGGAACCGGGAAGGTGAATGCTAACAGGGTATTCAAGCGGTACTTGGTGCTATCGATATTGATATTAGCCGAGCCGGAAGCAAGCAGGTACGGATTTTGGCCCGTATTCATGAGGGTAAGCGGCCCCTTATACGTCATGCTGCCTTTCGGGTCGTTGAAGGTGAACGCATTTTCGATGTCTTCCAACCCGTCAGCACCCTTCTGCACAATGCGGAACACCTTGTCCTTCTCATCGTAACGCATTAGACCAGTAACCGTAAAAATATCATCGTCGCGTTGGTCTTCTTTCGGGGACAGGAAAGTTGGATACAAGCCACCCTGACCACCCCGGTAATGAATACCCGCAACGAGTGGTTGATCGCCTTCATTTTTTAGATTTTTATCAACCTTAATCTCGATGCGCTCTACTACTTTTTCTTTGAATGGAATCCAGCCCCCAATCAGGTCAGGCCGTTTTTTGAGCGACGGTTTAATAAAACCATCCAGACCAAGGTCTTTTTCAGGGGCCTGCATCACAATATCGCCCTTAAACATCATGCGAGGAGCTAATTGCAGCTTGTCGTTCTCGTCGATTTCGGCACGCGCAACCGTGAAGTAAGTTGTTTCTGACTGCTGAGACCCCGACTTACGCCGACCTTTTGCGGGAGCGCGAGTCGACAGGTCAGGGGTTGCCTGAGTTGAGGCCAAGGCCGGTGCCACTTTCGATTCTTTAAATTCGAAACTACCCATTTTGATACTAGCCGTATCGCCAGCTGCGGTCGCAAACTGGTATGTGGCATCACCCGCAAAGCGCGTCCGCGAAAGCACCTGAATATTGCCGTTTTTGAGTTTGTGGTGTAACGACACGGTGTCCAGTTCGAGTCGGGCATTCTTGAATGGCATCATTTCACCGTTACGCTTGATTGAGACCAGCCCCTTGTCGGGAATAATGTGGGCATCAGCTGATGTCACAAAGGGAACACCACTAATGTTAAGCGCCATTTTCTCAACGTCATACAAAGCAGCTGCACCGTTGAAAGTCAGGCCTTCCTGTTCTTCGCCCGTTGCCGTGAAGGTGGATGTTTTTACATCGCCCTTCATTGCAATGGTTTTGGCGTTGATGTTCCACTGCGCTCTGTTGATGCTTGTTTTGTAGGCTGCGTAGGGGAATTCCATTATCGCTTTCAGAGTATCACTGATTGCCTGGTTCTTAGGTGCGTTGATGGCCAGGCCAACAATGCCCTTCACCTGATTAAAGTCTACGTCGAGGCCCGTACCAAGCAAGATAGGCTTGTTGGCAATGCCCTTCTGCGCCCCTGCCGACTCAATTTTAAACTGAGCATCTTCGGCCAGGAAGCCGTCTTTGTTGAATTTGATACTGGTTGAAAGAGCTTCTGAATCAGCCCGGCGAAGGGTACCATTACCAAACAGACCGCTTGTTCGTAACACCAGATTGCCTTCGAGTTTGGTGCTGCCGTTGTAGAAATTGAAGTTGCCCTTCTGGGTCATGATGACCATGCTGTCGGCTTTTGGCCACCATTTCAGGCTGTAATCGTTCACCTGGACGGCCGGAAAATACACCTGTTTAGGGCCAGGTTTTCCCGAAACGCCTTCCTTGATCTCGCCCTTGCTGCCCGATGCCAGCAGCGAATCGGTCATAAATAACATGCCACCCGTTGTCAGGCTAGCTGTAAGGTGGTTCAGCACCCCGTCGGCACGAAGGCCGCTTTTATCCATGCTCAGCTCACCCGCAAACTTCACGTTCGACGCGCCGGGCGTGCCGGGTTTGCTGCCATAAACAGGATAACCACCCGCCGGTGCTTTGTGAACGAACCCAAGCGTATTGTCGGGCATGGTTTTCAGTTCTGCTTTGAAAGGCGGAAAAATACCGTCGGAGTAAAATGTCCCAACGAACGAGATGTCGCCTTTACCTAAACTGTCGTTATCGATAGCCGGGATTTTGAAGTATACCTTGTCATTGTAAGCCAGATTTCCCCGCATCGGCTGGT
Source organism: Flavobacterium sp. SUN052 (assembly GCF_028867935.1). GTDB lineage: Bacteria > Bacteroidota > Bacteroidia > Flavobacteriales > Flavobacteriaceae > Flavobacterium. The sequence goes on along the minus strand of NZ_JAPQNS010000012.1, from coordinate 165,483 downwards.
TAAAATAGACCGTCATCCCCTCAGGCATCACCAGACGCTGGGTGGTTTTTTTATCTTTTACCTTACCTGACTTATTATCAGGTGCGCCGAAATAAACCATTCCCGGCTTGTCGTACTTAATGTCGCCCCCTACTTCTTCGGTCTTGCCCTGAGCCGCCAGTTTTTGGGGCGTAAAGGTGATCGAGTCAATTTTGTTGAGGTTCATGGCAAACTTATCGTAATCGAACGCCATGTCGCGACCCGAATACCGGAAGTTGCCCGACTTTAGTTGACCATTCAACGTGAAGGCCCGGCCTTTACCAATTTTGAGGACTTTGTCTGTTGGGACACCGTAGATTTTTAGCGAGTCGCTGATGGTGAACGTGCGTACTCCACGCACCAGCAAGAACTTATCATTCAAGTTAATGGTCGCGTTTTTAACGCTGTCGTTCGACACAAACTGCGACTGAATCTGAAAATTGTCGTAGTCTTTCTGTTTGTTATAGGCCAGCACATACAGGATTCCTTTGCGGCTCAGGCGCATCATGCCCGTGTTGGGATCCTTATCCAAATAGCCTTCAATAACCATCCGGTCCAGCGCTCCACTGAGGGTAGTTGGGTTCAGGCGGGCAGCCTGAGCCAAGTCGTCGGCTAGAAACGTCTGGGTTTTATTCTTTGAGATGTAGTTGGCGGCAATCTGCAACGGGTGGAACCCGTAGTCGACGGTGATGTCGGAGTAGCGTTCAGGAATGAAATAATCGAACGATTCGAGCCTGACGGGTACTTCTCGTTTAGCACCGACCTGATAAAAATCAACTTTTCGGCGGCTCACATCCCAGCGCATCACCTCCGGCTGAATATAGAATTTGTGGTATGTATCGGTGAAGGGCACCCGCGCATACGACGACCGTTCTTGCCGGTTCAGCCAGGCAACGCGGGCGTTTTTGTCATACCGAAACTGCACGGAAGGGTGCGTAATTGAATCCGCGTCGATGTACCCCGAAAACTGAGCTGCTGTGGCTGTAATGAGTGAGGCCGTTCGTCCGCTCGTACCCCCAAGCGACTCACCGGGCAAAAGACCACCCGTGAACGAAGAGTCGGGCGCGGTTCCTTTGGTGGTTACATCGGCAAACTCAAACCGGTTGCTCTTGACCCGGAATGATGGTTTACCGTTATCCATCACCGTGATAACGGCTGGTTGCCCACTTGCCGATGCCCCCACAACGCGCGACCCGGCAAGAGCAAACCCGCCTTGATATTTCACGTCTTTCCCCAAATCAGGTAAAGCCACGTCGTTTTGCCACGACATAAACCGGGGAAATTGAGCCGCTTGGGCGGTTCCTTTTTTCCGACTGATGTACTCAAAAACACCCTTTACTGGCTTGGGAGAGGATGGGTGCGTAAGTGTCACATCGTCGGCCTGTAAGCGAGGGTTCATCACATTCATTGAATAGTCGCCGAGCGTGACGAAAATGTCTGGCCTACCTACCGTTTCCCACGTGAACTTGCCGCCTTTACCCACGAAGATGCCGGAGTTCAGCATCAAATCACCACCCGTATTTGGAATAACAACTGAATCGCCATTGGCAACCATTGTCAGAAATACGTCTTTGATGGTCAGTACTGGCCCCACTACAGCGGGAATGGGCCGTTTTTGAGGGATAAAAATGCGGCCTAGCGGCTTCGGTTTGGCGGAGTCACCGGGGACAGGGTCGTCCCATCCGTCGAAGTTGCCCGAAGTGGCTACAGCTGCCGTCGAGCTTGCAGCTGTACTGTTGGCAGGAGGTGTATCTCCGCCAGAACCAGCTTGTGGCTGGTCGAGGTAGCGAAACGAGAACGTGCCCCCTTCGGCGTAGAGCTTGTTGTACGTTCCAGTGTAAAGCAGTCGGCGATCCAGAAACTGGCGGGTTGCGGTCATTACCTGGCCAAACGTTTTGGCATCACCATTGGCAAACTGTTTTTCGGCGAGCGTCAACAGATCATCCATGCTGACAGGTTGCGCCGAAGGTTTCTGTGAATACGCTGCGTTATAGAATGTCTCAAACAGTGGAGCAAAGTGAGCTACGGGTTGGTAGCGTTTCGCATTCATTTTGCGGCTTAGCGCCATTAGTCGGTCGCGCTGAGGCTGGCTCAAACGGTTCTCCGACCATAACGCCTGCAGGTTGGTTCCGGCCCGAACAGACACGGGACTACCGGTAGCCATCAGTTTTTGTACGTCGGCCAGAAACTGCTCCGGGTTATCGGAGATTTTCACGACCTGAGCATGCACTGAAAACGTGGCCAGCAGGGCCATAAGCAGCAAAAAAGAAATGCGTTTCATTCGTCTTGTTGTTTTAAACGAGCCCCATAGCGGCCATTGTGGCTATATTGGTTGCCACCGAACCATCATCTTTTTGGTAAACCAGTGAGCACCAATGGTTTACCGACATTCCCCGAACAGGCGACAGTCCCGCTTCCTTAGCTTTATGTTCTATGTCTACGGCATCGTGTTCGTAAAAGCCGCTAACCAGCAGTTGCCCGCCTTCGCGCATTAAGCTTGCATAGGTAGGAATTTCGGCCAGCAGCACGTTTCGGTTGATGTTGGCCAGCACAATGTCGAATCGGCTCTTGGAGTCTACATCCTGAATTGTTCCCTGAAACACCCGTATCTGGGAACAGTCGTTCAGTTCGGCATTTTCCTGAGCATTCTCAACAGCCCACTCCTCAATGTCGAAAGCCAGCACGTCGGCGGCACCCATCCGGGCGGCCAGAATCGCCAGAATCCCCGTTCCACTCCCCACGTCCAGCACCCCTTTTCCAGCGTGATCGATGCCCAACTGGTGTTCGAGCATCATGGCCGTGGTCTCGTGGTGGCCCGTTCCAAACGACATTTTGGGGTTAATGACCAGGTCATATTGAAAAGCCGGATTGGGCTCGTGAAATGAAGCCCTAACCCGCACAATCTGACCTACTTCAATTGGCTGATAGCTCTGTTCCCATTCGGCGTTCCAGTTCCTTTTTTCTAACGAAGTAACCTCATAGGCTATTGCGGTTTGCTCAGCGTATTTGGCTACGACTTCGCGCACGGCCTCCTCGTCGAAATCGGGCTCTGTAATGTACGCATTCAGGCCTTCGTCGGTTTCTACAAACGACTCGAAACCCAACTCGGCCAGTTCGGCAGTCAGGATGTCGGCGTAATCGGGCGAAAGCGTCAGGCGTAGTTCAGTATAGTTCATAAGTTAGGATTTCACAGCGATGACATCTCGTTCCGAGAGATGTCATCGCTATACGTGGCGTTCTATTTCAACCGATCCTCCAACGCTTTGATTTTGGCTTCGGCGTCGGCCAACTTTTGGCGTTCGCGGTCAACCACGTCGGCTTTGGCGTTGGTCACAAACTTCTCGTTCGACAGTTTTTTCTGGATCGACTCCTTGAAGCCGATTAAATAAGTCAGTTCTTTTTGCGCTTCGGCCAGTTCAGCTTCTTCGTCTACCTCGCCCGCAATGTTCACGAAAAACTCGTCGCTCTTGATCAGGAAAGGGGTACCGGGTACTTTCTCCGATACGTATTGGAAATCAACCACGTTGGCGAGTTTGTTAAACAAGCCCTCGAGCGGTCGGAACCGGTCTGGTTGTTCGGTGCGGATTGCCAGTGGCAACTCTACCCTCGGCGACAAGCCTTTGGCCGACCGAAGATTTCGGATCATAGTAACGGCTTCGGTTAGTACCGCAAAATCAGCCAGAATCTGGCTATCTACTGAGCCACCTTTGGGGAACGGAGCCACGCAAATACTGGCTCCTGTTTCGCGTTCACGCAGTTGCTGCCAGATTTCTTCCGTGATGAATGGCATAAATGGATGAGCCAACTGCACAATCTGTTCGAAGAAATTGACCGTGGCCTCATACGTATCGGCGTCAATCGGCAACGAGGCTCCCGCTTCCTGATCGTAGGGCGGTTTAATCATTTCCAGATACTGCGAGCAGAAATCATCCCAAATCAGCTTGTAGATGCTTTGCAGCGCATCCGAAATCCGGAATTTGCTGAAATGATCTTCTACCTCGGCAAGGGTCGTATTCAATTTGGCGGTGAACCATTGGATGGGTAACTGCTGCGATCCTGTACTGGGACTGCCAACTGCTCCTGCCGACTGCTCCTGTACCGTCCAGCCTTTTACCAGGCGGAAGGCGTTCCAGAGTTTGTTGTTGAAATTACGGCCCTGTTCGCACAGTTTTTCGTCGAACAGCAGGTCGTTGCCCGCTGCCGAACTGAACAGCATACCCGTACGAACACCATCGGCCCCGAAAACAGCGATCAGGTCGAGCGGGTCGGGGCTGTTGCCCAATTGCTTCGACATTTTGCGGCCCTGCTTGTCGCGCACCATCCCCGTGAGATACACGTGTTCGAAAGGGCGCTCATTCCGGAATGCGTAACCCGCAATGATCATCCGGGCAACCCAGAAGAAAATAATATCGAAGCCCGTTACGAGGTCGTTGGTCGGGTAGTAGTAATTGATGTCTGCATTGTTGGGCTCCTTAATACCGTTGAACACAGACATAGGCCACAACCACGACGAGAACCAGGTGTCGAGCACGTCTTCGTCCTGCGTCAGGTCAACTTCAGTCAGGGCAAAGAGTTGGTATTCACGCTGGGCTTTACGAAGGGCTTCGCGTTTGTTTTTGGCCACAATGATAGTTCCGTCTTTCATGTAAAAAGCCGGAATCTGCTGGCCCCACCACAGTTGGCGGCTAATGCACCAATCATGCGGGTTCTCCATCCACGACCGGTACATGTTCTTGAACTTGGGCGGTACCAACTGCACCACGTCATTCATTACGTTGTCGAGGGCGGGCTTGGCCAGTTGATCCATTTTCAGGAACCACTGCAACGACAGTTTCGGCTCGATAACCGCATTCGTCCGCTCCGAATACCCCACATTCGACTTGTATTCTTCGGTCTTTACCAGATTTCCTGACTCTTCCAACAACACCAGAATCTCCTTCCGGGCAGCAAACCGGTCTTTTCCGACCAGAATCTGCGCCTTCTCGTTCAACGTGCCGTTATCATTCAGAATATCAACAACCGGCAAACGGTGCTTCACGCCCAGTTCGTAGTCATTTGGGTCGTGAGCGGGCGTTACCTTCAGGCAACCCGTTCCGAAGTCCATTGTCACATACTCGTCGGTAATGATCGGGATGGCCCGATTGATAAGTGGAATCAGAGCGTATTTGCCGTGCAAATGTGTGTACCGCTCATCGTTGGGGTTTACGCAGATAGCGGAGTCAGCCATAATCGTCTCCGGCCGAACGGTTGCCACTGTCACGTAATCATCTTCGCCTTTGATCTGATACCGGATATAGCTCAGCTTCTGCTGAACCTCCTTCATGATTACCTCCTCGTCCGACACGGCAGTGAGGCCCTGCGGGTCCCAGTTCACCATGCGAACGCCCCGGTAAATCTGTCCCTTTTCATAGAGGTCAACAAACACGTCTATTACGGAATCGTACAGATCTGGCTCCATAGTGAATCGGGTACGGTCCCAGTCGCAGGAAGCTCCCAGTTTGCGGAGTTGCTGGAGAATAATACCGCCGTACTTCTCTTTCCACTCCCAGGCATAGGCCAGAAACTCCTCGCGGGTAAGGTCATTTTTCTGGATACCACGCTCTTTGAGCATGTTCACCACTTTGGTTTCCGTTGCAATGCTGGCGTGGTCGGTGCCGGGAACCCAACAGGCGTTTTTGCCCTCCATACGGGCTTTCCGCACCAGTACATCCTGAATAGTATTATTGAGCATATGGCCCATGTGCAACAAGCCCGTCACGTTAGGGGGAGGAATCACAATGGTGTATGGCTCCCGCTCATCGGGGGTTGACTTGAAAAACTGGTTATCGATCCAATACTGGTACCACTTTTCTTCGATGTCCTGAGGACTATAGGTTTTGGCGATCATGCGCAGTGAAATTGGAATTGGGGATTTGTTGCTGCGAAATTCCCAATCTGAAATGGAAATAGGTTGCAAAAATAAGCCCCTTCCGGTCAAATTACCGGAAGGGGCTTTATAAATCAAGCACGACGACCGGTATTTACCAATCGCTGACGACCAAGTGTTGGCCCATCCGCTCGTCCATGTCTTCGTTCATAGCTTCGGCGGTTGGATAAAGGAGAATCGTACCAATTAATGCCCGTTCTTCATCGGTAAGAACAGCACGCTTACGATCAACTATAAAGTTAACTTCCTCTTTTAACGAGGACCACTTTGCCTGGGGCATTACTAAGCCAAGTTGAACCGGGAATGTTCTGAACCCTACGTACGTAGGAATTATACGATGCTCCCTTACAATAAAGCCCTGACTTATAAAGTCACGTTTTATTTTCTGAATGGCTTCTTCTACCAATATTTGCTTATCCATGTAGTTAGGATTTTAACAGCGTCCACAAAATCCAATGCTTCACTTGAAGAAACACGCCCTATTTCATATCGGTCATTCTCAGACCATTTGAGTCGGCCAATAAGTTGCCATGCTTTCTCCAACGTACCATCGGTAGTCATAGCATCATCCAATTTATTCGACAAACCCGATAACACCAGCAAATCGCTGTAGTTATGCGTTTTGAATTCTCTCAATACTTTATCCTGAACAACCCGAGAACCTTTTAAGGTTCTGTCGGGCTTGTAAAAATCGGGTTGGTCGAGTGTCTTGCAAATGACGGCTTTCAAGGCCATTTCAATGGCATAACCACCTAAATAAAAAGCGGCATCAACTCGATTAATCCGAATCAAATCGTTGGCCTCATCCAGGCGTTGCTGAGATAATTGCTGTAGCTGAAGAACGGTAGGCATCTAAAAACAAATGTCGTAAATTTCTGATTATTACAAGAAAAGCATAACTGCTTCATCACTACAGTCATGGAATTCGGGAAAGTAGTAAATGTCGATCTGGTTAACTTCGCCTTGCCACCCGGTCAGGCGTTCAATGCGCACGTTTGGAGCCATGTAACGCCGACTGCTACCCCGACTGTTTTTATTGGTGGACCAATCTGGGCCAACAAACAGTATGTGGGTAAAATTTACCCCTCGGTGGCTAAGGAACGTGACTTCCTGCATTATTATACCCGACAGTTCAACACCATCGAGCTGAATCTGACGCATTACCAGATTCCAACGCCGGGTATGATTGATAAATGGCGGACTGAGGCTACGTCGGGTTTTGTATACTGCCCTAAATTCCCGCAGATCATCAGCCACGAGCGGATGCTGGCGGGGGCAGGTGGGGTAACCGACGAGTTTGTCAATGCCATCCTGGACCTGGAAGAATACCTCGGCATGTCGTTTTTGCAATTGCCGCCCAACTTTGGTCCCGACAGATGGCCAGTGTTGGAAACATACCTTAAAAACTTGCCCGACGAACTTGACGTAGCTGTTGAGTTTCGCCATCCCGACTGGTTTCGTAAAGACGTTTGGCCCGCAACGCTTGAAAAGCTTCACGATTTGCACCGTCATGTGGTTATTTCCGATGTAGCGGGTCGTCGCGATGTGCTTCATATGGGGTTGAGCAGCCCCGTGTTAACGCTGCGCTTTATTGCTAGTGAAGGCCATCCTACGGATTATAGCCGTACGGATGCGTGGGTGCAACGTTTAAAAACCTGGTTTGATAAAGGCTTACAAACAGCCTACCTGTTTGTGCACGGCGGAGGTGAGAACGATACCGCTCCCGAACTGATTCGCTACTGGGTTCGGCAACTTAACGAACACTGCGGTCTGAACCTTCGCGAACCACATATTCAGCCCCAGGTGGTGCAGGGGTCGCTTTTTTAGCCCCTAATACGTAATAAAGAGCAGCAACGACCACTAGCTAAGCCAGACAAACTATCCCGATTCCAATTAGTTATGTCTTAAACCAAAACCAACTAACGTTATGAACCATTTCACGACCCTCACTGAAGCGATGGAAAACCTCCGTGAGCGCGGATACACCTACGAATTTTCTCCCCACGAAGATTATTTGACAATCTCCGGCACCGATACAAAAGTGAAAGGTGATGAGTTTATGGTTGATGAGTTCCACCGTTTTGAAGGCACATCAGACCCCGGTGATGAGATGACACTGTATGCTATCACCACAAAAACAGGTAAGAAAGGAGTATTTGTTGCAGCCCAGGGTACCTATTCAAACGAAGTTTCCAGTGAGCTGATGGCTAAATTTAACGTAGGCGAACGGCCAACTGTTAATACGGAAGGATCTGTTCAACCTATTGAGCCGATGCACTAGAAAGGCAACGTTTAGAACATAATTGTGAAAATTGCAAGTAAAACCCGGAGAAAAAGAATCATCCGGGTTTTTGCGTAGTATATTTGCGGACTTTTATTATAACGGGTTGATTTTTTGCGGCTAATACGCTTATGAAGCTATCTGAATTTAGGTTCGACTTGCCTGAAAGTCTAATTGCCAAGTATCCGGCAGAGCGCGGAGAAGCACGGTTGATGGTGGTTCACCGTAAGACCAAGCAAATTGAACACAAGATGTTCTCTGACCTGCTGAGCTATTTCGACGATGGCGATGTCATGGTAATCAACAATACCAAGGTATTCCCGGCCCGACTGTACGGCAATAAAGAGAAGACTGGGGCAAAAATTGAAGTTTTCCTCCTGCGTGAATTGAATCGCGAGATGAAACTGTGGGATGTGCTGGTGGACCCCGCCCGCAAAATTCGTGTTGGCAACAAACTCTATTTTGGCGACAGTGATCTGGTAGCCGAAGTTATTGATAACACCACCTCACGTGGCCGGACAATCCGGTTTTTGTTCGATGGCTCACACGAGGAGTTCATGAAAGCGGTGGACGAACTGGGAGAAACGCCCCTCCCCCGCGAGATCAAACGCGAAACTGAAGATGCTGACCGCGAGCGGTATCAGACTGTGTTTGCGCAGCATGTAGGCGCGGTAGCTGCACCAACAGCAGGCTTGCACTTCACAAAGGCGATGATGAAGCGGATGGAGATCAAAGGCGTTCATTTCGCCCCGATCACACTGCACGTTGGCCTTGGCACCTTCCGTCAGGTAGATGTAGAAGATTTGACGAAACACAAAACGGATTCGGAAAACTATAAGATTCCGGCCGAGTCGGCCACTATTGTCAATACAGCGCTTGATGCGGGCAAGCGGGTATGTGCTATCGGTACAACCTCGTTGAAAGCACTCGAATCGTCGGTGTCGGCCAATAGCCGGTTGAAGCCCGTTGAAGGTTGGACAGATCGATTCATTTTTCCGCCGTACGACTTTAAGATTGCCAACTCTTTATTAACAAGTTTCCACCTGCCTGAGTCTATTCTAATTATGATGGCTGGGGCTTTTGGTGGTCACGAGTTTATGAAGGATGTGTATCAAGTTGCTATCAAAGAAAAATATCGCTTCTTCAGCTACGGCGACGCGATGTTGATTATCTAGTCATTAGTTGTTATTGATTGTTATTAGTGGTCATTAATTGCGAGTACGAAATATATAATGACCACTAATGACAATTCATGACGCGAAGCCAATGACCCAATTCGCCATTATCGTTGCCGGAGGAAGCGGAAGCCGAATGCAGTCGGCGGTGCCGAAACAGTTTTTGATCCTCAACGGCAAGCCAATTCTTCAGCATACCCTCGAACAGTTTCAGGCTTATTCAGTTGATATTCAGCTGATTCTGGTTCTTCCTGTCCGCGATCTCAATACGTGGGCCACTCTCTGCCAACATCATAATTTCGATAGGCCAGCCCAGACGGTTGTTGGCGGGGAAACCCGGTTTCAATCTGTTCGTAATGGGCTTGCCGTTATCGATTCGCCCGATGGCCTAGTTGCTGTTCATGATGGGGTTCGCCCTTATATTTCTACCGAAATAATCCGCAATGGCTTCGAGACTGCTGCTCGTGTAGGCAGTGCCGTTACGTGCGTCCCCGCCAAAGATTCTGTTCGGCTTATTGGCACGGATGGTCGAAGTGAAGCCGTTGATAGAAGCCGGGTACGACTGGTGCAGACTCCCCAAACATTCCGTCTCGACTGGTTCAGGCAAGCTTTCGCTGGAGACGAACAACCGTTTTTCACCGACTGCGCCAGCGTGTTAGAGCATGCTGGTTTCCCCATTACGCTCATCGACGGCGACTACGCCAACATCAAAATCACCACGCCGGAAGATCTGCGGTAAGCTTATGAGTGAGTCGGTGGTATTGGTTGAGCAGCCGGTAGCAACGGGCGTGTCTTCATCTTACCCGATGAATATCTTAAGCTGGTTTTAGTCTTGCATTGGTGCAATAATTGCCTTGAATTCTGCCAAACAATCGGCATGTTTGTACTTTCAGAACTAACCTAAAACCATGACTTACGTTGCTGCCATCGATCAGGGGACTACCAGTACCCGGTGCATTGTATTCAACCGCCAGGGTGCCATTGTTTCCGTGGCCCAAAAAGAACACCAGCAGATTTACCCCCAGGCAGGCTGGGTGGAACATAATCCCGAAGAAATCTGGAAAAATACGCTCGAAGTAATTGCCCTGGCACGCATCAACGCGAAACTCCAGGTCGGTGATATTGCGGCCATCGGTATTACCAATCAACGCGAAACCACCGTTGTCTGGAACCGCCGAACAGGCAAGCCATACTACAATGCCCTTGTTTGGCAGGATACCCGCACGGGCGATCTGGTTAATAAGTTTGCCGAAACCGGCGGACAGGATCGTTTTCGCGCCCAAACGGGCTTACCACTGGCCACGTATTTCAGTGGACTCAAGCTCCGCTGGCTTTTAGACAACGTTAAGGGCCTCCGCGCCGACGCTGAGCGGGGCGACGCGCTTTTCGGCACCATGGACTCCTTTGTGACCTGGAACCTCACAGGCGGCCCGCAGGGTGGCCTGCACCTCACCGATGTTACCAACGCCAGCCGGACACAACTAATGGATTTGCGTACACTCGACTGGAGCGACGAACTATTGGCCGCTTTCGAAGTACCCCGTGCTATGCTGCCTGTTATCAGGTCGAGCAGCGAAGTATACGGGACGGTATCATCGGAGGTGTTGCCGGGTGTGCCATTAGCTGGGATTTTGGGCGACCAGCATGCCGCTTTGGTGGGTCAAACTTGCTTTGAACCGGGACAGGCCAAAAACACCTACGGAACGGGTTGCTTTCTGCTCCTGAATACCGGAACTGTTCTGCGTGAGTCGACTTGTGGGTTGCTTACAACTATCGCCTACAAGTTTGGCAACGAGCCAGTCAACTATGCGCTCGAAGGAAGCGTGGCGATCACGGGTGCGTTGGTACAGTGGCTCCGCGACAATTTGGGTATGATTAAAAATAGCTCAGATGTAGAGACGCTTGCCAAAACCGTCGATGATAACGGTGGAGCTTATTTTGTACCTGCCTTTTCGGGCTTGTATGCACCTTACTGGAAAGCCGACGCGCGGGGGGTGGTGGCTGGCCTGACCCGGTTCGTCAATAAAGGCCACATTGCTCGTGCGGTGCTGGAAGCAACGGCCTACCAAACCAACGATGTGGTACGGGCTATGGAACAGGATGCAGGAATTGAACTGAGTTCGCTGCGGGTTGATGGAGGCATGACTCACAATAGCCTGCTGATGCAGTTTCAGGCCGATGTTTTGAACGTGCCCGTTGTTCGGCCTACTATCACCGAAACAACCGCCCTTGGTGCAGCTTACGCGGCTGGTTTGGCCGTGGGCTATTGGAAAAACTTCGACGATTTACGCCAGAACTGGGGTGTTGATAAAACATTCCAGCCAAATTTGGACGAACCAACGCGGGCCAAACTGCTGCGCGGTTGGTCAAAGGCTGTGGAACGGTCTTTTGGGTGGGAAGAGTAATAAAAGATAGGCGGTTTAATAAGTAATCGGGCCGTAAGCATCTGGTTTTGGTTGCTATGTATTCACCATCACCAAAACCAGATGCTATTATCGTCTGAAAACCCATTTCAATCTTTTTGGTGGGCTGGGTTCGAGTGTACCGACCAAATGAACTGCTTCGGTAATCGCGTTGATTTTCTCCAGATTACCGGCCATTCCGATTTGCTGGATCATGACTACGAGTTAATTAAAGAATTCAACCTTCATACGGTTCGCGAAGGAATTCGATGGAGTCAGGTTGAAAAACGGGCGTACCAATACGACTGGTCGACGGTGCAGCACATGCTTGAGCGTGGAAGAGCGCACGGTATTCAGCAGGTTTGGGATATTTGCCACTTTGGGTATCCCGATGATCTGCATCCGCTGCATCCTATGTTTGCCCGCCGTTTTGCGGCTGTTTGCCGGGCTTTTGTCACTATGTACCGCGACCGTTTCCCCGATGAACCCCTTATTGTGACGCCAATCAATGAAGTAAGCTTCATTTCATGGTTGGGGGGCGATGCTCGCGGAACACAACCTTACACCACTAAACAGGGGTGGGAGGTCAAATACGGGCTAATGCGGGCCTACATCGAAGGTATTGCAGCCATGCGTGAAGTAGACCCCAGTGTTCGAATTCTTACTACTGAACCCTTGGTCAGTATGGTACCCCCTCATAACGCCAGCAGAAAGCAGATTCGGGATGCTGCTGAATCTCATAACAACCAGTTTCAATCGGTAGACATACTAGCAGGGCGGCTCTGCCCAGAACTGGGTGGTTCAGAAGCTAATCTGGATATTCTGGGTTTCAATTATTATTACAATAATCAGTGGGTTGTGCCAACGTTCGAATTTTTGCCGTGGTTGAACGAGGGCAACGATCATCGGTGGCGGCCACTTCGAAGTTTACTGCTCGAAGCGTACGGGCGCTACAAACGTCCCATCGCCCTTACTGAAACGAGCCACCCCGGCATTGACCGGCCCGGCTGGATGCGGTTTGTCGCGAACGAATGTGCGGCTACTCTTGCCCAGGGAATTCCCTTATGGGGTATCTGCCTGTACCCGATTGTTGATCGGCCCGACTGGGATAATTTAGTCAACTGGCACCATTCCGGCCTGTGGGATGCCGACCTAACTGGTGATGGACCACCCAGACGAGTGTTGTATGAGCCTTACGCTGAGGCCTTGCTCGAAGCGCAGACAACAACTCCTCGAACCTTTTCTTCACTTGTTCCAAGCCGGTCGTACTCGCCCTGAACGGCCGAGGCCATTCGAACGGTAGGTGAGCGAAATTGCATAGGGCTGGGTGTTGTTTGTTGCCCACTCAGATGGAGGGCATCGACACCCGTTTGGGCCAGCAGTTGGGCGTTTCGGGCATTCACACCGGCCCCCGCCATAATCTCGATTCGGTCGGCGGCTTGTGTTACTAACTCCCGAAACAGATCGGCTCCTAAATCGGCGGAGGGCTGCTGACCAGACGTCAGGATACGGACTGCACCAGTGCGGATGATTGCCTCCAATGCTTCGAATGGGTCGCGGGTAAGGTCGAAAGCGCGGTGGAACGTTACGGGTAGGGGAGAGGCTATGTCGATGAGCTGACGGGTAAGTTGTTCATTAACGGTTCCGTCGGGATTTAGACATCCCAAAACTACGCCATCGACGCCTGCTTCTTTGGCCAACTGGATGTCGGCTTGCATTACAGCTACTTCGGATTTATCATACACGAAATCGCCCCCACGTGGGCGAATCATCGTGTAGACGGGTAATGAAATTTGCTGTTTAACCAACCGGATTAGACCGGTGCTTGGTGTAAGGCCACCATCGCTTAAGCCACCACATAATTCGATCCGGTTAGCACCCGCTTGTTGAGCGGCAAAACAATCGGCTAAAGAATAGCAACAAACTTCAATTTGCATGACAAAAAATCGTTATTTCGGGGCAAAGTAAACAAATGGTAACTGGTTCAGTTAATGGCCTGAATAGCATCCAGTGCACCAAATCGAAGAATTTTAAGAAAAGGCACTTGGATATGCAAATTTTTTTACTTTTGCACCCTTATAAATTTAGACTTTAAAACGAGCAACACGTATGTACTGGACTCTCGAACTGGCGTCCTATCTGGAAGATGCCCCCTGGCCTGCTACCAAAGACGAACTCATTGACTTCTCAATTCGCTCAGGTGCTCCTCTCGAAGTAGTGGAAAACCTTCAGGAATTGGAAGACGATGGGCAGCCTTATGAAAGTATTGAGGAAATCTGGCCGGATTATCCCACCAAGGATGATTTCTTCTTTAATGAAGACGAATACTAGCGCGCGACAAGCGGTCGCCACTTACTGATATAACCGAAACGGGCCCCACAATTGATGTTGTGGGGCCCGTTTCGGTTTACTGGCAAGCTTTGTTGAATTACCTCTCATTGCCTTCTAGTAGCATGGCGACTCGTTCCCACGAGAATGGGTACCAGTCACCCGTATTATCATCGTAGACCTCAGTAGCAGCTTCGCAGGCAAATAGCTTGTAGTTAAGTTTTGGGTAATCGCTGGCTAAATAGCCGGGGTAGTAATAGGCTTTTTGCTGTTGCTGGGCATATTCCATCTTCAGCAGCATGAGGCATTTGCCTAAGCTATATTTATAGTAAGCTGGGTGGTAGCAATTCATGATACCAGCAATGCTTTCGCTTCCATTATCAAAAATGCCGACTGCAATTAACTGATTGTTATCTCGTATTTCAACAGCATAGGTGTCGAATACATTATAGGTGGCACCGTTAAACAGACAGGCATCTACCGTTGGGGGAGCATCAAAATCTACTGAACCCCGGTACAAAGCGTAGAGCGCTTCAATTTCTTCCGATAATACGAGGGGCTTTATCTGAACAGAGAATTTCTCTTTATTTCGGAGTAGTGCGCGTTGTTTTTTGCCAAGTTGAGCCTTTGCCAAGTCGATACGGAGCCAATGCACGGCGCTAAACGTAGTGTCGAAAACCACGTAACGGCACGTAAACATATCCTGCTGCATTCGGAAATAGCCTAAGCTCAAATATAAATCGAGGTCGTTTCCTTTCATCGTTTGGTTTGCTTCGAGGGTGCAAACAACAGGGGACTATTTATAGTCAGCCTTGTTCATTTACTTCACCTCAATTTACGGTAAAAGAGAACATAAACGGCACGCACCGCACAAAAAAAGCCCAGCTATCAGGCTGGGCTTTTTTTGTGCAATGAGTCAACTGACTGTATTAATTCAACTTAGCTACAGCTTCCTTGATTCGACGAACGGCTTCTACTAAATTTTCATCAGCAGCGGCCGTGCTGATACGAAGACAGTTGGGAGCGCCAAAACCTGATCCGGCCACTGTAGAAACATAAGCCGTATTGAGGAGCCATTCGGCAAAATCGTCGGAATCGTTGATCGTTGTGTTTCCATCCGATTTGCCATAGTAGGCACTGATGTCGGGGAACGCATAGAACGCACCTGTTGGCACGTTGACTTTGAACCCTGGAATTTCTTTAAGTAAGCCAACTACCAAGTCGCGCCGACGCTTGTAGGCTTCGGTCATGGCGTAGGTTGGCTCCATAGGACCGGTAAGAGCCGCCACGGTCGCTTTTTGAGCAATCGAGTTTGTGCCTGAAGTAACCTGGCCCTGAAGCTTGTCAACGCCATCGGCAATCCACTTGGCTGCACCAATGTAGCCAACGCGCCAGCCCGTCATGGCGAAGCCTTTTGCGACACCATTGACTGTGATAACCCGATCTGAAATTTCAGGGATAGAACCGATGCTGAAATGGCCTTCGTCGGTAAAGTTAATGTATTCGTAGATTTCGTCGGCTAGCACATACACGTTCTCGTGCCGGGCTACTACTTCTCCAATAGCGCGGAGTTCGGCTTCGGTATATACTGATCCCGTCGGGTTGTTTGGCGAAGCAAACATTACCACTTTAGTCCGGTCGGTAATGGCGGCCTCGAATTGCTCTGGAGTCACTTTGAATTCGTTATCAAAGGCACCTTCCAACACAACCGAATGTCCTTCGGCCAGCTTCACCATTTCGGAGTAGCTAACCCAGTATGGTGCAAAAATGATTACTTCATCGCCGGGGTTCACCAATACACTGATTACGTTGGCCAGTGAATGCTTGGCACCTGTAGAAACCACAATATTTTCGGGTTTCCAGTTGATATTATTGTCCCGTTTAAACTTGTCTGCAATAGCTTTACGGAGATCAGGATAGCCTGGTACAGGCGAATAGCCGTGGAAACCATCATCAATGGCTTTTTTGGCTGCGTCGCAAATGTGTTTTGGCGTTTTGAAATCAGGCTCTCCAACACTGAGGCTGATTACGGCATGGCCCTGAGCGGCCAGCTCACGAGCTTTTTTAGTCATCGCCAGCGTGGAGGACTCCTCCAGCGCATTGATCCGATCAGCTAACTGATGGGTGGCTTCGAGCATTGCAGACATGACAGGAAATGTTATTGGTAAAATGACAATAAACTGACCGCAAAGGTACAACGTTTGTAGGGTTACGGGTCTATTGTTGTGAAAAATAAAAAATTAACGGGAGCGTTCGCGCCATCTACTCCGGCTTCCCTCGGGCTGGCTACCAATTGCTTTCGTTGTGGGCTTATGATCCTGAAACAATTTCGCAGCCAACACAGCCGCTAGTTGCGTTTCCATTTCGTCGGGCATGGTTTTCAACACGTCGGGTGTGAAATAGCGGCTCACAAAATGCGTATCGAAATTCCCCGATGTGAACGCTTCATGCTTCATCACGTAACGACAGAAGGGCAAGGTTGTCTGAACACCCGTGATTTGGTATTCGTCAATGGCCCGAACCATCTTGTCGATAGCCTCAGGGCGGTCGTTGCCGTAGGTAATAAGTTTGGCAATCATTGGATCATAATAAATCGGAATTTCCATGCCTTGCTCAAAGCCATCGTCTACCCGAACACCGTTGCCCTGCGGCCGCACGTAGGTTTGTAAAGTCCCCACATCGGGCAGGAAGTTGTTAGCTGGGTCTTCGGCGTATACCCGCACCTCTACCGCGTGACCCTTTATGTGCAAATCTTCCTGCTTTATCGGGAGGGTTTTTCCTTCAGCAATATAGATCATCTGTTTTACGAGATCGACCCCTGTAATCAGCTCCGTGACCGGATGTTCTACCTGTAAACGGGTGTTCATTTCGAGGAAATAGAAATTCAGATCGTTGTCGACAATGAATTCCACAGTACCAGCTCCATAATAGCCACACGCACGGGCCACATCCACCGCGCACCGGCCCATTTCGGCCCGGATTTCGGGTGTCAGCACCGCCGAGGGGGCCTCTTCGATCACTTTCTGGTGCCGACGTTGCACCGAGCACTCCCGCTCGAATAAATGAATGATATTGCCGTGTTGATCGCCCAGCACCTGAATCTCGACGTGTCGGGGTGAGGTAACGTACTTCTCAATAAATACGGACCCGTCGCCAAAAGCCGAAATGGCCTCGCTTACGGCTCGGTCCATCTGTTCGTCGAATTCCTCGTCACGTTCTACAATCCGCATCCCCTTACCCCCGCCCCCCGCGCTGGCTTTTATCAGAATTGGGTAGCCAATCTGGGCAGAAATCACTTTCGCTTCGGCCCTGTCGGTAATGGCCGACGGGGTTCCGGGCACCATTGGGATATTGTAGGTGGCTACGGCCGCTTTTGCGGCCAATTTGCTACCCATTACCTCGATACTTTCAGGTGAGGGGCCAACAAAAATCAATCCGGCCTCGCGTACCAGCCTAGCAAAATTGGCGTTCTCTGACAGAAACCCGTAGCCGGGGTGAATTGCATCGACTCCCAACTGCCGACAGACATCAATAATTACATCGGCCTTAAGATAGGATTCTGATGAAGGAGCTGGCCCTACGCATACGGCCTCATCGGCATAGCGAACATGCAGGGCGTGGCGGTCGACTTCAGAATAGATTGCCACGGTCTGGATACCCATTTCGCGGCAGGTGCGCATAATACGAAGAGCGATTTCGCCCCGGTTAGCAACGAGTAGTTTGCGGATGCTTGGCATATTGATGTATAAAGAGCGCTGTGTCGTTGGGCCATTAGGCGAATCGATGCTCAATAAATTTTAGCCCGACGGCTCAACGGAGTGCCAGAGCGCTGGCGACCCGGTTCGTTGTACAGGCTGCAAATTAGTCAAACGGGCTGAATTGTTCGTTGCATTGAATTTTAGAAACTACCATTGTCCGTTGGGAACATTTGCTGTATTTTTGCACTTATCGACTATACGACGCGCCTATTTCGCTTAGAAACAAGCATATAACCTATTAAACAGTCCTGGAAAGTGGATTTATTTGAGAAACTACGCACGAACCCCGGCCCTATTGGCTCCTCGGCGAAAGAGTTTAGTGGACACCATTATTTTGCTTTTCCGAAATTAGAGGGTGACCTCGGTCCGCATATGCAATTTCGGGGAAAACGAATGCTGAACTGGAGTTTAAATAACTATTTAGGTTTGGCAAACCATCCCGAAGTACGGCAAGTTGACGCAGAAGCGGCTGCGGAATGGGGTTTGGCTTATCCAATGGGCGCTCGCATGATGTCGGGTAATTCCGATCTGCACGAAGAGCTAGAGCAGCGGTTAGCCACGTTTGTTGGTAAAGAAGATGCGTTTTTACTCAACTACGGTTATCAGGGCGTGATGTCGGCTATTGAAGCCGTTGTGGATCACCGTGACGTAATTGTGTACGATGCCGAATGTCATGCTTGTTTGATCGATGGCATCCGGTTGCACAAAGCCAAGTTAGGCGAGTACTATAAATTCAACCATAACGATATGGCCAGCCTGGAGAAAAATCTTCAGCGGGCCGAACGGAAAGCCGCCGAAAAGGGGGGGAGTATTCTGGTTATTACCGAAGGCGTTTTCGGTATGTCGGGCAAAGTAGGTAGCCTGAACGAAATTGTAGCCCTGAAAGAAAAATATCAATTCCGGTTATTGGTCGACGATGCACATGGTTTCGGCACCATGGGCGAGACCGGTGCAGGCGTAGGCGAAATGCAGGGTTGCCAGGATGGCATCGATTTGTACTTCTCAACGTTTGCCAAGTCGATGGCGGCCATTGGCGCGTTTATCGCTGGTGATCGCGACATCATCATGTACCTGAAATATAACATGCGCTCACAGACCTATGCTAAAGCGCTGCCAATGCCGTATGTGACCGGTGCCATGAAACGGCTCGATATAATTCAGCAACACCCGGAACTTCGGGAGAAGCTCTGGGAGAATGTGCGGGCTTTACAAAATGGATTGCGGGCACGTGGTTTCAACATTGGCGATACAACCTCCCCGGTGACACCGGTATTGCTCCAAAGCGAGGGTGGTGTGGCCGAAGCAACGGCTATGGTGCGCGACCTCCGCGAAACTCATGGCGTGTTCTGCTCGATCGTCGTTTACCCAGTTGTTCCGAAAGGCGTTATTATGCTACGAGTAATTCCAACCTCGGCTCATTCGCTCGATGATGTTGAGTATACACTGAACGTTTTCAGCGAAGTGGCCGAAAACCTCAAAAATGGCGTGTATAAGCAGGTTGTAGCTGCTCCGACCCTCGAAGAAGCTCTGGAAGTATCGACAGAATCATCCGCTGAATAAGGTTAAGTAACAAATTTTGCATTTTTCGGGTAATTTTTTGCCTTCCCTATTGCGTTGTATGTAAGAATGCCTAAATTTCAGCCGAAAACCGCGTTTCTAGCGGATTTAGGGCATTTTTTTAACAACTAAACCTCATCCGTACTATCATGGGACGATTCGATGAAGTAAAAAATCTGGTGATGTCACTGGAGGGCGATTTCGACAAATTCTACGACAAGAACAACCAGGCTGCCGGCACGCGTGTACGCAAAGGCATGCAAGACCTGAAGACGTTGGCCCAGCAGATTCGCTCGGAAGTTCAGGAAACCAAGAACACGGCTGCTAAATAAGAGCCCCGTTTGTTCTACACTAAGCAAAAGGCCCGCTGATTAATCGGCGGGCCTTTTGCATTCAAATCTTTTCCCGATGCATCAATGTCGCCATGCCTCGTGTGGTCACTTTACCGGTTTGCTTGTCCCGGATTTCGCCGAGAATTTCGGCAACGTGTTTTTCGGGATTAATAGTTTGCACCGTAAACGTGGCCTCGTAGTCCGTATCCACAAACATTGGCCTAAGAAACTCCGTCGTTTGCGACATATAAATCGAGCCATAGCCTGGAAACTCCGTACCCAATACTTTTGTGAAGATACTGGCTCCTAGCATACCGTGGATGATAGGGCGTTTGAAAGGGGTTTTGGCCGCAAAGTCTGCATCTAAGTGCAAAGGATTGTTATCGCCGGTAACACGGGCAAAGGCTTCCACGTCGGTCTGAGAAAATCGAAAAGCATGTTTATGCGTTGCCTGAAGGGCAAATTCTGGAGTCATACTAACTATGAGTTTAGAACCAATCGGCAAATTACGGCATCTAAATAAGATTCTACGGGCTCTTACGATTTAGCCCGTAGCTTTGTAACCAGAAAGCCCGCCCTAGACGGGTCTGTTTATATATGCTGAACGGTTTGTTTTCGTTGAATATCGCTTCACAAAAGCGCGTATTTGGGCTTGATGTCCTCCGGGCAGCTGCTATTTTAATTGTTGTGGATGCACATTCTGGTGTAGCGCTTGGGCAATATCGCCAAGGTGGTTTGCTGCATCAATTTTTACCTGATGGGGTTGAGTTATTTTTTGTGCTGAGTGGCTTTTTAATTGGAGGGATTCTAATTCGGATCTACGAGCAGGAGCAAAAAATAAGCGGTCCTATTATTCTGAATTTCTGGGCTCGGCGCTGGTTTAGAACATTGCCTACCTATTACTTCGTCCTGATTCTGCTCATTAGTGCCAACCTATTACGAGCCTGGCGAAGCGGGCTAGCTAACACATTACCGGGTAAACGGACTTTGGCCAGTTATTTTGTTTTCCTGCAAAACTTTTCTCATTACGTCCCCGATTTTTTCCCTGAAACCTGGAGTTTGGCCATCGAAGAGTGGTCGTATTTAATCATACCACTGTTATTATTGGGCTGGCACTCATTTCGCCCGGCAAGCTGGTCGCGGCAAAATGTTGTGCTGGCGGTAATTTTAACAGTGATTCTAGGCACCAACCTGTTTCGGTTAATACTGGCTATACAACACCCGATTACAGAGGGAGAGTTAGGCTTTCGGGGAATTGTTGTTACCCGGCTCGATGCAATTGCTTATGGGGTACTGGCTGCTTACACAAAACAGTATCATCCCATGTTCTGGCGTGGCCCATTGGCCCAGCATAACGCCTTCTGGGTTGGCCTGACCATGACTATCCTGACAGCTTTTACAGCGTCTATTTTAGTACTGGCATTTTATGTTGACGCCGGTATCTACCCAAGTTACGTTTTTTACAAACGAACCTTCTATTTCGCAGTCATTGGCCTGAGTATGATGTTGCTGATTCCACGAATGGATAACTGGCGCACGGCTTCGGGGTTGATTCCCCGTGCCATCACGCATATCAGCCTGATTTCATACTCGCTCTACCTACTGAACCTATCGCCTATCATGATCCTGCTGGTTGAGCATATACCGACAACCTCGCTTGCGGCAGGTTATGCTAAAATAGCGTTGTTCTGGGTAGTTAGCATTGGGCTGTCAACGTTGTTGTATAAATACTACGAACTTCCCATGACTTCGCTCCGTGACCGCCTGTCGAAACGGGAGCCGCATATCACCGAAGCAGTTAACTCGAATGATCACTCACGATCACCCACTGTCCCTTAATTTTGCGCCATAGAAGCGTATAATGACCCCCTGCATCGCCAACCTGGGGGCGGGTTAAGTGCCAGCGACCAATCACATAAGCTACCCCCGGTGCCTGAAACTCTAGTTTAAGAATATCGAACTTGAGGGTACCCATTGTTGCCCGGTCGGGATACCGTTTTTTATAACTGGCCAATGTTCCGGCATAACCTTTCGTGACGCCTACTTTACCCACAAACGTAAGGGAATCTGATTGCCAGTATCCATTCATAAATTCTTCAACCTTACCCGCATTCCAGTCGGCTGTTTGGCGGTCAAGAATGGCCAGAATAGTCCGGCGGTCGGCGGCTGTCTGGGCATGAGTCTGGCTAAATGCCAGCAAAAGAATAAAAGCGACAAGTAGTTTTTGCATAAAAAAGCCAAAATCCATTGGCGGATTTTGGCAACAATATACAACTATCGGATGGTATCTACCTTCACCGCTCCCCCGCGCCGGAGCGAGTCGGGCCGGAGCCGCTGACCAGTCCGTCGGGCTGTGTCTCGGGGCACTTCACGATTCTGGTTTGGATTAACAGGCTTTACTTGTGGCTTCACCGGGTTCGACTGCCGGGTGTTTGGCGTTGAGGTCGATTGCTGCATAGTTGGCGACTGATTTTGCGCCTGGGCCACACTGCCTGCTAACAGCAAGCCAAATGCAGCAATAAGAACATTTTTCATGGCTGAGTATAGTTTAAAAGTAAAGCCGGACGAGACGTGCTCTATCCGGCTTTGCTATCACGGGTTCACATTTATGGATTAATACCGATCGATTATCGATCACTAATATTACTGATTGGTACGGCTACGTGGCGTTGTCGTTGTACCGCTACCGCTAGACCGATTCATAGAGCCATTCTGCATGCTATCCATTGTTTGGTTAGTTGTACGGTCTGTTGAACGGTTTCTATTCTGTCTCCGACGAGTATTGCCTTGTTGCATTGTCCGGTCCTGCTCGGTTGAGTACGTACCGTTCGTTGTACTTGTACCAGTGGTGCCAGTACCAGTTGTTCCCTGCGTATTCATGTTACCCGTATTCGAGTTCTGAGGGTTCGTTTGGTACGTGCCTGTTGGCTGTTGCGTGTTGGTTGTACCAGTTCCGTATTGACCAGTTGTGGTGGTTGGCTGCGTCTGGTATGTTCCCGTTTGGCTACCTGTGGTTGGTGGCTGCGTCTGGTACGTTCCTGAGTTTGTGCCCGTGTTCGATGGATTGCTCATCGTACCCGAGTTGGTTGTTCCTGTTCCGGTTGTCCCGGTATTGGTTGTTCCAGTAGGAGTTTGCGTCGAATTAGTTGTTTGGGCCTGAGTGTTCAGAGCTACGCCAGCTGCTAGCATAACTCCCATCATAATTACCTTTTTCATAACGAAAGCTGGTTTGTCTATAGTTTTGGTTGTCTACACAAAACTAACCCTCGCTTTTGCAATGGTGTTCGGTTTTATTGAGGGAACGGGACTCCGAAAGCTTCATATGTTTGACTTAATGAAGCATTTTGCAGTAAATTTATTTGCTTATAAGTCTAAACGGATGGCCTCTTCGCGCAGCCGTGCTTTGTCAATCGGAACCACCCCAACTGACTCGCAAACCAGCCCTCCGCCTAAATTTGACAGGCCCGCTATCAACTGGGGCGCTTGTCGGAGGGCCACACAGCAGGCTGCAATACTAATTACGGTGTCACCCGCCCCCGACACATCTGAGATTTTGCGTAGATGGGCGGGCAGTCGGTATTGTTCGCTATTAAAATCAATATAAACGCCCCGTTCTGAAAGGGTAATCAATGCTCCTTTGATCTGTAAATGATTTTTCAACGTATCCACGGCCTGTTGAAACTGATCAGGATCATCAACGTCAAATTCTATTTTGAGCCCTTCTTTCAATTCCTTTAGGTTCGGCTTGAAAAGCGTTGTGTGGTTGTAATGCAGAAAGTTTCGTTTTTTTGGATCTACAACCGTGGGTACGCCTTGTTCATTGGCAAAGGAAGTGATTTCAGCAATAGCATGGGCATCAAGAACACCTTTGTCGTAATCCTCAAAAACAACCACGTGGCAGGTTGGGATTAATTCTTTGGCTTTGTTGATGAGCTGGGTACGTTCCTCAGCAGTGATGGGCTTGTCAGTTTCTGTATCTACGCGTACAACCTGTTGGGACCCGGCAATGATACGTTCCTTGATAGTAGTGATTCGTGATTGGCTTCGAATCAGACCGTTGCAAGTCAGGCATCTCTCCGTAAGTTCCCCCACCAGTCGGTCGCCCGGTTCATCGGTGCCAATTACTGAACAGATAATAGCTTCAGCACCTAATGCCTGCACATTTAACAATACATTTCCGGCTCCGCCCAAGCGCAACTCCCGCCGAATGACGTTCACCACCGGCACGGGCGCTTCGGGCGAGATACGCTCTACCCGCCCCCACACGTAGGAATCAAGCATAACGTCGCCAATAATCAGTACACGGAGGTTATTGAACGCATCAAAAAGTTCGCTGATGGACATATCGAGAACCGGACTCATAAAAGAGGATTGTGGTTGGTTACGGGTGCAAAGAAACGAAAAAGGCGTGTCACAGCCGTACCTTTGCCCTATGACTTTACCAAACCGTGACGCTGCTGTGATCTGGCACCCGTTCACACAGATGCATACTGCTCCACTTCCCATCCCGATCTCGCGAGGTGAGGGTAGCCTTTTGTTCGATGTTAATGGCCGTTCGTACCTGGATATGATTTCCTCGTGGTGGGTAAACCTCCACGGCCATGCGCACCCCTACATTGCTGAGCGCGTAAGTCAGCAGCTCCGAATCCTCGAACACGTTATTTTTGCCGGCTTTACGCACGAGCCCGCCGTTGAATTAGCCGAACGGCTGTTGCCTATACTGCCTGCTAACCAGCGTCGTGTATTTTATTCTGACAATGGATCGACGGCTGTTGAGGTGGCTTTGAAAATGGCGTTTCAGTACTGGCATAACATTGGTCAGCCACGTCGTCGGGTAATTGCATTGGAAGGCGCTTACCACGGCGACACATTCGGCGCTATGTCGGTGGGAGGACGGTCGGCTTTTTCTGCTCCGTTCGCCCCTTTTTTATTTGATGTCGACTATTTGCCAGTTCCGGTGCCCGGTCAGGAATCAACCGTTCTGGCCCTAGCCGAAACCCTGTTTGCGGATGACGTAGCCGCCTTTATTGTTGAGCCTTTGGTTCAGGGAGCTGGGGGTATGGTTATGTATGCGCCGGAGATCTTGAATACGCTTATGGAAATGGCTCGTAAGCAAGGGGCGCTACTCATCGCTGATGAAGTAATGACGGGTTTTGGACGGACGGGTAAGTTATTCGCCAGCCATTATTTGACTATACAGCCAGATTTGATGTGCTTATCGAAAGGGCTTACGGGAGGGACTATGGCGCTTGGCGTGACTACCTGCACCGAGACTGTTTACGACGCTTTTCTGTCGGATAGTGCTTATAAAACGCTCTTTCATGGCCATTCTTTTACGGCTAACCCATTGGCCTGTGCCGCTTCTTTAGCTAGTTTAGACCTATTGCTAAGCGCCGAAACCCAAGCTAGCATCCAGCGGATTGCGGCTCGTCACGAACTGTTCGCAGATACTCTAAAAAAATGCCAAGCTGTGGAGAACGTCCGGCAGCTTGGCACTATTCTGGCATTTGATCTTAAAGTGGCCGGAGAAAGCAGTTCATACTTTAGCAGCATCCGCGATCTGGCTTATAACTACCTCCTCGACCGGGGAGTTTTAATGCGGCCTCTGGGTAATGTATTATACTTTTTGCCACCCTATTGCACAACAGATGAACAGTTAGAAGAAGCATACGAGACCGTTTTGGGACTTGTCCATAAGCTTACTCTTCCTCTTCTTTCTTCTTATATTGCTGAATGATCTTGTACAACGCTTTCTGTTTTTCCAATTCGGGGAAAAATTCGAATAATTGCACGTGGGCGTCATAATCGAGCGTCAGCGCTACCTCCAGTTGAAGGAGTGCTTCGCGATACAGCCCAGCATGAATCAAATAAACGGCAGAGCGATAATACAAATCGGCATCTTCGGGCGACTCATTGATACCCAGTTGAATGATGTCGTTAGCCTTATCGAAGTTCCCCTGATCGAACGGAACCAGTGACCAAACCAGATAAACATCAGGATTGGTAGACTCAACCTCCGCAGCCTTTTCAAACGCTTCAACGCTGGAGATCACGTTGCCGATTTTGTATTCTGTTTCTGCCAAAGCAAGGTAATACTCCGCGTTATTGTCGTTGAGTTTGATTGCTTTCTGGATAAACGGCAGTGCTTCGTACCATTTTCCCGACTCGCTCAGACATACGCCAATACCATACCAAGCTTCATCCCACAAGTTGTCGAGTTTGACAGCTTCGCGGTACTCCTTAATGGCTTCGGGCAAGCGGTCCTGTTTCTCTAAGCTGGCGCCCAGATGGCAGAACGTATCAGCGGTAGGTTCTTCGTATTTCAACGTCAGCCGATAGCATTCTTCCGCTTTATCGAACTGACCCAGATTCATGAGCGTATTACCCCAGTTAAAGTGCGCCGAGGCAAAATCTTCTTTAATCAGGGTTGCATATTCGTAAGCCTCAGCCGCGTCTTCAAACCGCATCAGTTTGCTGTAAGCGATGCCGAGATTATACCACGCATTATAGGAGAACGGATCTTTATCAATGAGTTGCTTATAGTAGGGCAGGCTCGTTTCCAGTTCACCTGTCACATCATAACAAAACGAGAGCTCATACAGCGCGTTCTCATTATCCATATTCAGCGCAATCGCCTTTTTGTACTGACTGATAGCCTCGTCGTATTTGCCCCAGTTCTGATAACTCTGCCCGATCTGGAAATAAATGTCGTCTTTATCGTCGGTGTTGTCGAGCATTTCTTCTAACACCTGAACAGACTCTTCGAACCGGCCAGCCATACTCAGCACCGTTCCCTGCATGTATTGTACATCGAGATCGCCGGGATTAAATAACCCAGCCCGGTCGAGCAGTTCGAGCGATTCGTCAAAGCGATTGAAATTAGCCAGAATTTGAGCCTTATCAAGCATTAGCTCAAGAGCATAGGGGAAGTTTTCAAGGCCAGCTTCGGCCGCCTGAAATGCTTTTTCAAGGTTTCCTTCACCCAAATAATGCTCAACGAAACGCTCATAGACATCGAGGTCGAAAAATTGACGCTCCTGCCGAACCAGCATCTGTTCAAAGCGCTGGAGAGAATCGTTTATATCACCTTCTCGTTCGTCAAACTCTTGCTCCATGTTGAGTCCTCAATGGGTTATGTTGCTGGGATAGGGGCCGCACCACAGGTGCGAACTATCCAAAAACTGTAAGAAATATAAGCACAAATTTGACACTCCCAACGCGTCGGCCTAAAAAATTACAACCCAATATAAGCACGAGCCGAACGGGCGAGTGTCTGTGAAAGCGGGTGATACTGAAAATCAATCCTCTCCGTGATTGCTTGCCCGTCATACGCATATCGCGAACTCGACGACTGTGCCGTTTCGCGCGTAATGAGAGGGCTGCTACCCGTGAGCCAGGCCCTTACTGCTTCTACTGGCCAAAGCAGGTTCGTAAGGGTAGGAGAGAGCCGCCTTCGGGGTGGCTGTTTGTGCAACACAGCCGCCATTTGTTCAAACAATTCTTTGTATGGAATGGTGCCAGCGTTCAGGATGAAGCGTTCATTGGTAATAGAATCGGCCTCCATAAGCTGGAGAAGGCTTTCTGCTACGTCTAAGACATCTACGTAGTTGACTAAACCTGCCGGATAAAAGGGTTTTTCATCGAACACGTACTTAAATAGCTGTACGCTGCTCCGATTCCAGTCGCCTTCGCCCAGTACAATGGTCGGATTTACCATTACCGTCGCAAGCCCTTCAGCCGCACCCCGCCAAACCTCTAGTTCGGCCCTGTACTTACTTTTGGCGTACTCCGAATTGTTGGGCGAGTCCTCCCATTTCTGGGTTTCATTGATGAGAACTGGTTCAGAAGATGTTCCCTTATTATCTGGTCGGCCCAGCGCAGCTACGGAGCTTACATAACCAAGTTTCCGAATACCTGCTTTCAAACAAACGTTCACCAGATTGGCTGTTCCTTCAGCATTAACTTGTCCCATGCGTTCGTGGTCTTTCGGCACAAACGATACTATGGCAGCTGCATGAATTACGTCGATGCCAATAGGGCCGCGATTAGCTCCAATGGCTGCTTCCAGTGATGGAATATCCATTATGTCGCCTTCATGCCAGTGGATTTGATCTGCCACATTGGCCAATAAGCCAGTATGCCCAATGGTGCGCGTCAGTGCTTCTACCCGGTAGCCAGCCGCCAAGTAGCGCCGTGCAATATGAGAACCAATGAAGCCCGTAGCTCCGGTGATGAAAACAGTCTTTTTAGGTAGGAGGGAATTCATTCAAAGAGGAGTTGAAAAGCGACAGGCTGGAAGCCATCAATAAAAAAAATGATTTCAACCCAGTTGAGGAAATTACTAGTATCCTCTTTTGTGTTATCCATAGTAATGCAACCCTGTTTGCGTAAACTTAACAATCCTAGGTCCTGAATTGCTAATTTTGTGCTAAAATCAGTTGCTGGCACTCCAGACTATGTTAGAAAACCCCCAACGATATACCGTCACTGCAGCGCTCATTTATGCCAATGGTCCTATCCATATTGGGCATTTAGCGGGCTGCTACATTCCTGCCGACATCTATGTGCGCTACCTCCGGGCAACGGGGAAAGATGTAGCTTTTATCAGCGGCACCGATGAGCACGGCGTTCCTATTACTATTCGTGCTCAAAAAGAAGGTATTACACCTCAACAAGTTGTTGATAAATACTATGGCCAGATAAAGAAGTCGTTCGAAGACTTCGGTATCTCATTCGATATATACTCGCGCACCTCAAACAAGGTACACCACGAGACATCTCAGGAGATTTTCCTGAACCTGAATGAGGGAGGTAATTTCACGGAAGAGGTAACTGAGCAATATTATGATGAAACCGCTAAGCAGTTTCTAGCTGACCGCTACATTGTTGGGGTTTGTCCTGTTTGTGGCAACGAAAACGCCTACGGTGATCAGTGTGAGCGCTGTGGATCTACACTCAGTCCTACTGAATTGCTTGAGCCACTGCGGTCAATGTTATCTGGCTCTAAGCCTGTATTAAAGGCCACCAAAAACTGGTATCTGCCTCTTGATCGGATGCAGCCGAAAATTGAGGCTTTTGTAAATAGCCATCCTGAATGGAAAACCAATGTGTTTGGCCAGTGCCAGTCGTGGTTGAAAGAAGGGCTGCGGCCCCGCGCTATGACTCGCGACCTCGATTGGGGTATTAGTGTCCCCTTGCCTGATACCGAAGGCAAGGTGCTCTATGTTTGGTTCGACGCACCCATCGGCTACATTTCAATGACCAAAGAGTGGGCTGCTGAGCAGGGCCGCGATTGGGAATTGTACTGGCGAGACCATAACACAAAACTGGTGCATTTCATTGGCAAGGATAACATTGTGTTTCACTGTATCATCTTCCCAGCGATGCTGATGCACGATAGCAGTGGGTATATTTTGCCTGACAATGTGCCTGCCAACGAATTTATGAACCTCGAAGGCGATAAGATCAGCACATCACGGAATTGGGCTGTCTGGCTGCATGAGTATCTGGAAGAGATGCCCGATAAGCAGGATGTGTTACGGTATGTGTTAGCCGCTAATGCGCCTGAAACCAAAGATTCGGAGTTCACCTGGAAAGATTTTCAGACTCGGAACAACGCCGAACTGGTGGGGATCTTCGGCAACTTTGTGAACAGAGCCGTGGTACTGACCCAAAAGTTTTGTGACAACCGGGTGCCCGCTTTATGCGACATAACTGATTACGACCGGGAGGTGCTTGACGAACTGGCGCAGTTCCCCGACCGTATTGGTCAGTCTATTATGCAGTATCGTTTCCGGGAGGGTTTAATGCATCTTCTTGATCTGGCCCGATTAGGGAATAAATACCTAGCTGAGAATGAACCTTGGAAGGTTGTGAAAACCGATCCGGTACGGGCTAATACAATCTTGCATATTGCCCTACAGATTACAGCGAACCTCAGCGTGTTGTGTGAGCCCTTTTTGCCATTTACGGCTCAAAAGCTCCGGCGTCAACTCAACGCTGATTCGCTGGACAAGGATATTTTAACCTGGCTCAATGCTGGCAAGTCTGATCTCCTGACAGAAGGACATACATTAGGTCAAAGTAGCCTGCTGTTTGAGAAATTAGAAGACGACGTAATAAATCGACAAATACAAAAATTACACGACGCAAAACGAATGAACGAGTTAGTAGCGGCTGGCGATCCGGGGGCCGGCCTTCCGGCAAAAGCAACACCAGAGCCAAAGGGCGAAATTACGTACGACGATTTTGTGAAGATGGATATCCGGATTGGCACGATCACGGAGGCTGAACGCGTTCCCAAAAGCGATAAGCTGCTTAAGCTGCGCGTTGACGATGGCATGGGAGGGCGTCAAATCCTGAGCGGTATCGCCAAACATTTTACTCCTGAGGAGTTAATTGGGAAGCAGGTTACGTTTTTAGCTAATCTGGCCCCTCGAAAAATGATGGGTATGGAGTCACAAGGTATGATTCTGATGGCAGAAGATCGTGATGGAACGCTGGCACTGTTACCTCCTGGCAAGCCTGTCTGGAATGGCGGAACTGTAAGTTAGAAGGCCAAGCTTAAGGTTTCTCTACACAAATCAAAACCCCGATAAACATCTGTTTATCGGGGTTTTGATTTGTGTCATAAAGGCGATAAAAATAATACTAATAGAGCTATAAGAATGAGTATGTATAAGGTTTGTTATGAATAGAAGATTAAAATCCAGAAAAAAATCTCAAAATAAAGCAAAAATCATGCAACTATGGTTTATTAAATCTAGTAAATAGACGGTTTGCTATGTAATTAACCATATCTTAACTCTCCGTTTGGTTAATTATGAGAGTTTGCTTTACATATGTCGTTACCGGAAAGCAAATAGAGAGTCTAAACGGGGTAGATCTAACCCATCTTTAAACATAAAGAAAATGAAATCAAAGTTTCACTTGCTCATAGTGGATGAAAATCCTTATGTGGCTGGTATCCTTGTGCAAACGCTTAAGAAAGACTTCGATGTCACCGTAGCGAACAGTGGTCAAGATGCAGCCAAAATGCTTATACAAGGCCACCGCTTTGACTGTGTGCTAACAGAACTCAACTTACCTTTCTTCAGTGGCCTTGACCTCACCAAGCTCATTCGAATGAGCAAGTTGCAGGCCAAAGTACCTGTCGTTGTACTTTCTAACGCTACTGACAGCGATACTCGGATCGAGTGCTTGGAGCAGGGCGTTGACGGATACATTGCTAAGCCATTCAACCCACTTGAAGTCAAAGCTAAATTACATGCGTTGTTGCGTCGCGTGGCTACCCCAGTAGAGACCGTTGAAGAACGATCGTTCTCCCAACAGCTTTTCGCAGAGACTAAACCACTATGGCAACCAAAATCGCGCATTCTATCTATGCTTTTCAGAGGGTACAGTGTATCTCAGAGTGCGTAAAGAATTGGTAAAAAAATTTCACTGCCTTTACTGCACATTAACTAAGATAGTTTAATAAGAATAGGGGGCAAATTCTGTGCCAAAAACAAGACAGTATTTACATCTCTTTTTATTTTCTTGACCCGTCTTGTGGATAGTACTCTTGCGCTTCGCATTTTATTGATTGACGATGACGATTCAGTTGTCTCGTGGCTAACGGCCATAACAGACAACGAATTTGCAATTAGTCGATTCCGAAACGTAAAAAGTGCAGAGGTATGGCTTGATAGTGATGCACAGGCTGATATGATTATTGTTAGTCCAGCTAGTGTAAATGACTTGGTTAGTAGGATAAAAGGCAAGGGTAAATACAAGCTAACCCCAATCCTTATTGTTCTCGAAAATAGCAGTTTCAGGTCTCAAAAAGCTATTTCAACTACCAAAGTCATCGATGTTATTGACGTGAATGAAGAGGCTTATACTATCCAGACGAAACTTCAATATTATATGAATCTCAGTGCCGAATTGCGCTCGATCGAACAGGAGCATAAGCCAACTGCTCGCTATGCGTTCAGACTTCCCTGGTGGAAGCGGGCTATTGATATTGCTGTTTCGTTGTGCGCTTTAATCGCGTTGATGCCACTTTTAATTGTGGTTGCTATACTAATTGTGCTAGATTCGAAAGGCCCAATTTTTTATAGGTCTCCTCGGGCCGGAACAAATTTTTACGTGTTCGGAATGTTGAAATTCAGGACCATGAAGGTTCGGGCAGACCAACAACTTAAAGATTTGGTCGCGTACAATATCTATGCCAAAGATGAGAAGCCTTCGGCCGTGGACGCTGAGACTGTGGAAAATGCATCTTTCTTATGTTCAGCATGCCGCGAGAAAGGGGTATCCTGTCAGCGCCCACTTTTCGATGAGTATCAACCTGTTTGTGAGATGCTATATCTGCGTGAGAACGAAGAGGGTGCCAAGTTCATGAAGTTTCGGAATGACCCACGCATAACACGCCTTGGAAAATTCCTTCGTAACAGTAGCATTGACGAATTACCACAGCTGTTAAATATTCTATTGGGCGATATGTCGCTGGTAGGGAATCGACCGCTCCCCTTATATGAAGCGGAGAAACTAACGGTTGACGAATTCGCCGAGCGATTTGCCGGACCAGCTGGCTTGACGGGCCTGTGGCAAGTTAAAAAGCGCGCCAAAGGGCAGGGGCCAATGTCGGAAAAGGAGCGGACCCAACTTGATATAGATTATGCCCGGACTTTTTCGTTCAAAACAGACCTCTACATCATCTGGAAGACTTTATTCAGCTTATGGCAGAAGGAGAACGTTTAGGGGGGGGGCGCCAGCCGTTGATATCGCTCATTACGATCAACTACAACCAAGCTGAGGTAACTCGTCAGTTTTTGGACTCATCGCTGACTCTGGACTACCAAAATTATGAGATCATCATTGTTGATAATGCCTCCGAATGGAGACTCGATACGCTGATTGATCAGAGACGGTATCCGAAAGCTCGGTTTATTCGGAGTGAAAATAACCTGGGTTTTACGGGTGGTAATAACTTGGGTATGCAGGAGGCCAGAGGAGAGTATTTTTTTATCGTCAACAACGACACTGAACTCACGCCCAATTTACTTGATGAGTTGCTCCGGCCATTTACTGAAAACGCCCAAATTGGTGTTGTGTGTCCCAAAATAAAGTATTTTGACGATCCATCGTTAGTACAATATGCGGGATACAACCCCATGAATATGCTAACTGGAACAGCCCATATCGTTGGTTTTGACCAGCTCGATAAAGGTCAGTTTGATCGACCAGGACCAACAAACTTTGCACATGGTTGTGCTATGATGGTAAGCCGCCGGGTTGTTGAGAAAGTAGGGCGTTTTGCAGAACGATTTTTTCTGTATTATGAGGAGTTAGACTGGTCACAACGGATTAAGAATGCTCACTTTCAAATATACTACCAACCATCGGCCACTATTTTGCACAAAGAATCGGTATCAGTTGG
The DNA here is from genome assembly GCF_028867935.1 of Flavobacterium sp. SUN052. GTDB lineage: Bacteria > Bacteroidota > Bacteroidia > Flavobacteriales > Flavobacteriaceae > Flavobacterium. The sequence goes on along the minus strand of NZ_JAPQNS010000012.1, from coordinate 132,283 downwards.
GCGACACAGTACACTGAAAACGTATTACATGACTCGCAACCGAATTCTATATATGCGCCGGCATTGCTCACCGGTTCAGCGGTTGGTTTTTTATAGCTATTTTGTGGGAGCGGTATTACCCAAGCATTTGCTTAACTTTCTTATTAAAGGTCAGTTGACGCACGCCAAAGCATTTACCCGGGGAGTAGTCTGGAACCTAACATCGGCCAGTGCATCGCCGGTTTAACTCACTTTTGCCTGATTCTGATGATTACACTTTATTACATGCTGGTGAGTGCTTTTGTAGGCTTGAGTTTTGTGGTTTTTTATACTTACGTTGGCTATGGACTTGTTGCCTGGCTATTGGTGAAGCTGAAAGGCCGTCGTCAGGCCGCCGTTGCCTTGACCGAGCTGCCCCATGTAACTATGATTGTACCAGCTTACAATGAGCGCGATTACCTGTCCGAAAAGCTCAAAAACTGCCTTTCACAAAACTATCCAGCAGATAAACTTCACTTATTGTTTGTGATTGAAGGCTCAACGGATGGCTCGGCGGAGTTTCTGGAACAGCAACACTTGCCTAACCTGCGTATTTTATCAGGAACGGAACGATTAGGTAAGATTGCCGCCATGAATCGGGCTATGAAGCAGGTAGAAACGCCAATTACCATTTTTACAGATGCCAATACCCAACTGAACCCTGAGGCTGTAAGTCGTTTAGTGAGTCGATTTACAGAAGGTGTCGGCGCAGTGACGGGGGAAAAACGGATTCAGGTTGATGATGCTGAGTCGGCAGCGGGCAGCGGAGAGGGACTGTATTGGCGCTATGAGTCGTTTCTGAAAAAGCTGGATGCTGAATTACATACAATTGTTGGCGCTGCCGGGGAGTTATTCGCTATTCGGACTGATTTATATGAACTAGTTGAGCCAGATACATTGCTCGATGATTTTGTGATTTCGCTGCGAATTGCCGGGCGCGGTTACCGGGTTGAATATGCACCGGATGCTTATGCACTTGAGCGACCTTCGCACTCAGTGGGCGAGGAGAAAAAACGAAAAGTTCGCATTGCTACCGGCGGGTTTCAGGCCATGAAACGACTCGCTTATTTGTTGAATGTGTCGAGATACGGCTGGCTCAGTTTTCAGTACGTATCGCACCGAGTGTTGCGTTGGGCAGTGACTCCCTTTTGTTTACCGCTCTTATTGATCCTAAACGCATTGATTCTGATTGTTATCCATTTTGAAAATCAGCATTCTACTGCTGAGTTCGTTTGGTGGCTTGTTTTACTGGCACAAAGCATCTTTTATGCGGCTGCCTACGTAGGCTATGTACTGGAGAATCGCCAGACTCGATGGAAGCTCACATTTGTGCCATTTTACTTCGTGTTTATGAACTGGTGTGTTTTACTAGGGTTTGTCCGGTTTAACCGGGGCAACTTGTCAGGCGTGTGGGAAAAATCAAAACGAGCGGTCTAATCGTTACTTATTGGCCTGTCGTACGTATAATAGTTAATAGACCTTGGGGTACCGCAATGCTGACTAGTTTTCAAATGCAGAGTAACTATTCCTTTACCGAATCACTTATGGATCGGCTTCGTGAAAAGAGCTGGCTGGTTGGCGTATTGGGAGTGGCTATGGCGTTGGCTGGCGGTTGGTTAATCGGAACGATGGGTGTGAAAGGGGGGCTCATGACAGTAGGGTTACCTGTTGTTTTAGCCATAGTGTTGGGTGTTTTATTGGAACCCCGTATCGGTTTATACATCTATCTCAATCTCAGCTTTTTAGTAGGAGCAACACGCTTTTTAGATGCGGATATACCAGTTGGTACGGGGTTGGATGGATTGTTGGTGCTGACATTAGTTAGTACATTGCTGAACGGCAAGCGCATGAACTGGAAGCGGCTTCGGAACCCCGCTTTTTACTTGCTCATACTATGGCTTTGCTACACAATTCTGGAATATTTTAATCCTAATGCACCCTATGCACCAGCCTGGTTTTACCATGCCCGCTCGTTTTCGCTGAGTTGGTTTTTGCTGGCTGTTATTGTTTCAGTAGCCCCCATTACCAAGGAAAACATTTTGTTGCTAATACGAACGTGGCTTGTTTGGTCGGTTCTGGCGGCACTCTGGGCTTTTAAGCAACAATATATTGGACTAACGCCCGCCGAGGTTGCCTGGCTGGCGGCTGGTAATGACCGAACGCACATATTATGGGGCCAATTGAGAAGTTTCTCGTTTTACTCGGACGCAGGGCAGTTTGGTTCTGAAATGGCTGGCGCTACGCTGGTCAGTATAATCTTGTTTTTTCGGTCTAAAAAAATTAGCAGCAAGGCCATTTATTTGGTATTGATCTTGGTACTGTTCTGGGGTTTTGCGGTTTCAGGAACACGCTCATCGCTGTTTGTTATTCTGGCTGGTTATCCTGCTTATCTGGTTTTACAACGTAAACTATTGCCAATACTGCAAGGTGTTATGATGGCTACACCCATACTAGCCTTGTTGTTGTTCACAAATATTGGCAACAATGTTTATCATATTTATCGCATCCGAACAGCCCTCAAACCAACCCAGGATGAATCTTTTCTGGTACGTTTGGAAAACCAGCGACGCATTCGAACATATATGAAAGACTTGCCTTTTGGGGTTGGTTTAGGCACGTCGTCAGCAGCGGGGGTGCGGTTTTCGCCCAATCACTGGGCTTCTCAAATCCCGCCCGATAGCTGGTATGTACAACTTTGGATCGAGACAGGTATCGTTGGGCTTGTAATCTACCTGTTTATGATAGCGGGCATGATTTTATGTGGTATTTACCGACTTTGGCAGATCAAAGATCCATGGTTGTTTACGATGATGATTGCGTTACTGGCCGAATTTATTGGCATTGCCGTAGTTAGTTATTCCAATCCAATTCTAGCTCAGTTTCCCACTAGCACAGTACTCTACATAACGTCGATTCTGTTCTCAACGGCTAATCGATGGGAAACCCAGTCTAAACCACATGTAATGGATTTGTTTCCTGCCAAAGTTCCATCCTACCCCATTCATGGAGCCTTTCGATAGTATTATTTGCGTTGGTCAGACAACTTGGGAAGGCGACTTTCAAAAGGCTGTTGTACAATTAATGTGTGAGTTTTCGGTACGCCATCGGGTACTTTACGTAGATTATCAGCATACGTATAAAGACCTTGTAATGGGTGTGGTTGGGCAGCGTGGTGTACCTGTCAGAACAATGATGCATCTGACGGATCAACTCGTGCGAAAACCCGGTAAAAATGGCACCGAAGTTTATGTCTGGCACCCACCTACAATGTTGCCTATCAATTGGTTGTCGCCAAAAACTCATGACCAACTGGTGGAATGGAATGTAGGCCGGTTAGTGAAAAGTTTGCGGAGCGTGATGGGGGAGCTAGGTATGAAAAGACCGCTGATTATTAATGGAATGAACCCGGTTTTTGGATTGCCAATGCTGGGAAAGCTGAATGAGGCCGGAACAATTTATTATTGTTTTGATGAGATTAAGATTGCTCGCTGGATGAGTCGACACGGTGGCCGATATGAAGAGGAATATCTCCGCCGGGTCAATGCCGTGGTGACCACTTCTGAAACCCTACGGCGGACCAAGTCGGAGTTGCAGCCCAACGCGTTCTGCGTGAAAAATGGGGTCAATTTCGAGTTGTTCAATCAGGCTCGGCAATTGGCCAAAAACGAACCTCCGACGAGGCCTATTGTTGGTTATCTGGGTACTGCCGATGACCGGGTTAACGTTGATATTGTGGAGTATTGCGCCAGAAATATGCCCGATGTGATGTTCCAGTTTATTGGCGAAATCAAAGAGCCAGCTCTTACAGAGCGGCTATCCCGCTACACCAACGTGCTGTTTACTCCGCCCCACCAGCCAGTTAATCTGCCTCCTTTATTGGCTAAACTCTCGGCGGCCATGATTCCGTTTGTGTGTAACGAACACACTTACACAATTTATCCTCTGAAAATCAATGAATATCTGGCGGTTGGATTACCCGTTGTGTCAACGCCATTTTCTATTCTGGACGATTTTGATGGAGTTATCGAGTTAGCAGATACCCCCGAAACCTTTGCTCTGGCGTTGCGCCAAGCGCTATCTGATAAAAGTCAAGAGCGAATCGATGGCCGGGTCGAAATGGCGCGGGCTAACTCATGGGAACACCGGGCCGAAGAATTCGAAGCTGTTTTTGATACTCTACAGTTTCAGCCAACGTTCAGGCACTAAATTCGCCGTATTCCAGGGTTTATTTAAAAACCATTGCTTGGGCGCAATCACTAGCTTCTGCGATCGTGGATTGAGCCACGCTCCCCACCAGCTGAATGAACTGTTGGCGATAACCTGATGATGGCACAGACTCATTAGTTGCAGATCATCAACGTCAGCATCAATACCAGTGGTTGTCACAAATACGTGGGGTAAGTCAAAACGCATATTCTGTCGAACCCAGTCAGAATCGTCGCTAAAAACGAATAATGTACTTTCCGGAAATTGCTCAGCCACCCGCTTGATAGCCATTTCGTAATAGTCGAGCCCCAGCGTGCCAAATGATTTGCTGAATTCGGGATGATTCACATAGTCGCCCCGCCGAATGTGGACAGATACAGGTGTATGAGCCTGTTCAATCTGCTGACGATACGTGTCGAAATCGGGCCCAACAACGCGATTGAAGGTTAATTCTTTCCGAATGGTTTGCTCATTATCAATGAAATAGCTTTCCGACTGCCAGAAGCCATCCAGTGTGACGAAGGTTCCTTTTGTTTGTGGAACACTTGGGTCGAGGTGAAAATGCTTCTCTCTGCGTGTATCAAAAAAAGGCCGTAACGATCGACCAGGCAGCAAGCGCGTCGCTTTAGAAACGTAGAGCCAGGGAGAAAAATCGAGCAGATCGTAGTCGATGCTGAAACGGTCGAGTTTAAAGTGTCGGGGGGTATCTGTTTCGTACGTTTGGTGATAGTAGCGAAGATCAAACCAAAGCCGTGTGTTGTTCTGAATAGCCAGATGTCGGCCCAGTGCGTACTGAAACAGTTGGTTACCAAGCCCGCTGGTGATTTTGCTGATAATCATAGTCTGCCTTTCAGAAATTGTCTTCTACAAACGTAAATACCTCCTCCACGTTTCGCGCATGGAGAATTCTGGCCCCTGAAAAAGCGGGAAAAATCGTTTCGTACTCGTTAAAAGCGTGCTCCCAGCCACCGCCTGGGTGTGATAGAATCACGTTGATGCCTCCGAAATGACTGGCCAACGCTGCGGTGCCGCCATGCATCGAAATAAACCGGTCGCAGTTGGCATACACCATTAGTTGTAGGTGGTTATAATTGCTGACCTCACTCTGATTCTGGTCAAAAAGATCGTTCATCAGCAGCACCTCCGGGTGTTTCGCCCGAATCCAGGCGTGTTCGCCTAAGTCCATTATCTCGCTGTTGTCCAGCACAATCTGCCCTGTTAGCGGCCGGTTATAAACAATCTGATAGGTGGGTTTTAATGCGGAAATAAGCCGGTCCAACGAGTCAATGCTCAGGAAGTTTACAGGAGGCTTATCCCACTCGATATTGTATTTATTGGCAATCACTAACAGCGGTTTTTCATACACAAACTGCTGATTCCGATAATGCGTTTTGAACGGTACTGGCGTCCACTTCGAATAATCGAATGCGGGGCTATGGGTCATATTGGGCATGTTGTAGTTGCCATAAGCCTTTTGCCAGATACGCTGCGAGTGTCGTTCGTCGTGATTTTCACTAAAGAAATAAAATGGCTTCGTGTTTGAGCAGGAGATAGTTTGCTTTAATGTTCCATTAAGGTGATGCCAATAAGCAAACGGTATCACATAGCGTAACTCCTGATCAAATTCTCCCTGAAATTCAATCACTTTATATGGCTTCTTGGTAAGATAGTCGTTCCCCCAAAAGCGTATTTGATACAACCGTGCATACCAGTTATCGCGCACAAAATACCGCAAATCACCCTTGTAGTTGGGGTAACGAATGGCTGCTACAGCATACAGGAATTTCAGGAAAAGTTGTTGCATACGGTTAACGGACGAGTTGTCGGTAAATAGCGGCTACATTATTTGTCATTGTAGCCGCATCGAAGCCCGTAGCAATAGTTTGCCGGGCTTCATTTCCCAGTTTTTGCCGTTGTTGTGCATTTCTGGAGAGCGTAACAAGGGCGCTGGTTAAATCAGCTTCCAGATTATCCAATGCAATTAGAAAACCATTTTTCTGATGACTGATGACTTCTTTAGTGCCATCTGTTCGGGTAGCGATAATCGCTTTTCCCATGCTCATTGCCTCCAGCAACGCAATGGATAGACCTTCCCAAAGTGAAGGAAGTACGTAAATATCAGTTGCCGCTAAAACTGCCGGCACATCCTGCCTGAAGGAAGTTAGCGTAATCCGGTCTTGGCAGGCAAGCTGACTGACCAAGGCGTCAACATCGGCGCGTTGATCGCCATCGCCAACCATCAATAGATGTAATTGTGGATTCTCTTTGACGGCCTGAGCAAACGCATTGAGTAACGTAATTGGTTGTTTCTGGTGCGTAAACCGAGCCACAAACGAAACCACAATGGATTCAGGTGAAATGCCTAACTCAGACCGTAGATTACTAAATGACCGGGACGGATCGAACTTCTGGAGATTAATCCCATTGTTTATCACCACCGACTGAAAATTGCTTAACCTCGAATAGCCGGTTGCCTGATTAGATGCCGATACCGAAATATTGACATCAGTGCGTTGGGTGAGTACTTGTTCGCCTTTGGTCCGAATTGTTCTGACAATGGGGTTTTGATCGTCGTGGAAGCTCCACCCATGAATGGTGTACACGAGTGGCCGATGAAGTCTGTGGGATGCCCAAAAAACGTTGGAACAAGCTCTGGTGCCATGCGCATGGACCAAGTCGACGCGTTGTTGCTCGATAAATGCTTTCACTGTTGCCCATTTGGTCAGATCAAAGGGGCAGGTAGTGGGAATAATATGTACGGGAATATCGAGTTGTTGCAACCGATCGATCATGGGCCCATCGGTAAACGACAGGACAACGGGTTCAAATTCAGATTTGTCCAGGTGTTCTACCAAGTCGAGCAGGTGGGTTTCGCCACCACCAATTTGCCCTTGCCGAATGGTTTCCAGTACCCGAATTTTTCGTCTCACCATTACTGAGAAATAGGAATAATTGCCGAGCTGACATCGTAAAATTGGTGCGATTGCATGGGCGGTTCGTAGACATAGGCAAGAGCAGCCTGGTATGAATCGGCTATTACGAAAGGCTGTACCTGCCAGGGCCCCATGTCGCCAATCAGATCACTGTCGACAACATGGCGACCCTCCAAGCCGGGAACATTTATGAAATCGTCGTCCATTCCTTTACCTGTTGCTTTCACAAGCGCTTCTTTCCTGGTCCAGAGCTCATAAAACAATAGACGCGCATTAGTACTTTTGGTCATTGTTCGTTGCTCATCGGGCGTTAGGACGGCGGGAATCAGATCGTCGATGATAAACCGTGGATTGACGTACTCCACATCAATACCAACCGGTACTTGAGCTACCGCTACCACGACCCAATCACCCGTGTGCGAAACGCTTAAATGCCAGTTAGGGGCATGAGCCAGATATGGTTTTCCGGTATAAGAAGTGTCAATAGTTACCTGTTGGGGAGGTTGGCCAATAAGTTGACCCGCAATGATTCGGAACAACCCGCGCCCCAGAATAAACGCATTGCGGTTGGCGAGTTGGCGAAACTTGGCGGCTCGTTGCTGTTCCCGAGCTTGAAGAAGCGCATGCCAGTTGCTTACCAGTTGCTCATTGTCGGGTAGCTTGAGTCGAAAAATCGTTACACGATTGGCTTCTATCGGGCTTTTATCCCAAAGTTGCCAGTGAATAGTGAGCTGAGGTAAACAGGTAACGGTAGTAGTCGGCATGGGACAAAAATAATGGGATTTGTTTTATAGAAAACGACTACTTAATCTGCCTGACAAGTTGGGTGACGACTTATATATGACCGCGTCCAAATAGACGTTATGCCTGCCTCATTAATAACGTTATTGACATTGGCAAAACGACTTTACAAATCGTTGCGTTTTGTTGCTGGCGGGTTTATGGTTTTCGCCTGTACCGTCAGTCAGCGAAGTGTTGCCCAATCGTGTTCGGGGCCCACTGCCGAGGTACTCATTCGCGAATCCTTCGGAACAGCAGACGGTACGCCTTCGCTCGCAGGGCGCACATCCTATCAATTAGTGATGAAATCGTGTCCCGATAATGGGGAATACACCATTTCGACAACCTCCGACAGAACATGTTTTAGTTCGGTATGGCACGGCCTATCTCAGGACCATACGGGTAATGTTGGAGGCAACATGTTGATCGTTAACGGCTCAAATCTGCCAGGCGAGTTTTACCGCCAAACTATTCCGGGCCTGTGTGGAGGAACTAACTACGAGTTTTCTGTTTGGGGGCTAAATCTCTTGCAGCCCGGTAATTGCACCGATTCGTCGCTTCCTAACCTCACTATCCAGATTGAAACTGAAAGTGGTCGGCCACTCAGAACAATCAATATTGGGTCGATACCGGAAACGCTACGCCCTCTCTGGCAACGGTTTGCCGTTACGTTTACTATGCCTGACGTAGATGAACCTGTATTAGTTAAATTGATCAACAACGCTGAAGCAGGAGGTTGCGGCAACGATCTGGCACTCGACGATATTGAGCTGGTTCGGTGCAGCACCTGTCCGCCAGAGCCCGTGTATGTGCCCGACGCATTCACGCCTAATAACGACGGCAAAAACGACCGATTGGCCATTTACCTGGCCGCTGCCGTATCGGTGAACGTGAAATTGCTCGACCGTTGGGGAACGGTTGTATATGCCAGCGATAATCTGAACGAGCAGTGGGACGGTACATTTCAGGGAGCACCTTGCCAGGCAGGTAACTACACTTGGATTGTTACCTATGAAGCCGCCGACTCGCCCACCACAACTTCTACCTACGTTCGCTCGGGACACGTTGTCCTCCTGCGCTGACGGTCCAAAACAGGCGCCGTTCTCAGATAATAGATCTAAAATTCATCTTATGTATATTTGTTTTTATACAGATAGCCATACGCTTGAATGCTCTTTAAAGAACATTTTTTGAAATAAAATATAATTGTAATTGACAGTTATCTATTAGATAAGCCGTGACGGGTCATGCCTACATGTGTCTAAATGAATGTTATATAGCTTACTAGGTCACGTTTTAGGGCGTTGCTAACCCATGAAAACCTTACTTTTCTCGGTTGTTGGTATTGGCCTAACGTTTCTGATTACTGGCTCGCCCTATTACTCCATCGAGCCATCTAAATGATTGCCCTGACAAACTATTTTAGTCAAATCTTACACTTAACTAACCCAGACGATGGCAGAAATTGAAGCTTACAAACCCAGTTGGACTAATGCGAGTAAGTATAGTATTTACGCCCGCTATTTTTTCGAATATATAAGACACGGTGATTTCAAATCGCTGGGAGCATCGCTGAAATACGTATTTACTCATCAACTTCCGCAGGTAGGCTACGAAACAAGCAGCGGAATGGGTAAATTTCTAATTCGGAAGAATACAACTGACTTTCAGTTTATCAATTATGCTTACGAAAAGTCGGTGAAAGATTACCTGCGGCAAAATCTAAACACGTTCGATGTGTTTATTGACGTTGGTGCGTGCATTGGTGAATACTGTATTTGGCTGGCCAAAGAGGGAAAACATTGCGTAGCTGTGGAACCTGTAAACTTCAAGGGGCTGAGAGATAATATTGCTATCAATGCCCTGACCGACAAAATTGATGTATTTGCATGTGGAGTAGGTGAAAAAAAAGAACGGGTTTTCTTCAATATACTAGACGGTGTGACCAGTTCAAGCCACGTGGCCCGCGACAGCAAGCAAGAGCCGAATGTGGATATTGACCTACTCGATACCATTATGGCGTCGGTGAAGATGCCGCCCAATGCTCGCGTGATTATGAAACTCGACGTGGAAGGCATGGAGCCGGAGGTAATTAAAGGAGCAAGTCAATTTATTGCTTCCTGCAAAAACCTGCGGGTTATTTATGAACACTTTATCGAAGATGAATATCGAAACGATAAGTCCCTGCTGGAGCTAGGCAATTTCTCGTTTAGTAATCTGGACTCCGCCAACCGAATTGCCACTAAATTGTAACTGACAACCATTAGTTTAGCCACCCGCCTTTTTTGCTTTATATCCTTTACTCGTAAGCCAGGCGATCACCTTTTCCCGGTGGTCGCCCTGAATAAGCACATCACCCTCTTTTGCCGAACCGCCAGCTCCACAGGTGGCCTTTAATTGTTTGGCCAAGTCGTTCAGGTCGGCCTCAGTGCCCACAAAACCCCGGACAGCCGTTACTGTTTTGCCCCCGCCAATGCGGTCGAGCCACACTTTGAGCGCTTGGTGGGCCGGGGGGAGCGATTGGGCTTCGGATTGGTCGTCAGACTCGTATTTGAAGTCGGGGTCGGTAGAATACACGAATGGTCCCGAAGTCTTGATTTTTTGATTTTTCTTGCTCATTCAAGTAATGTGCTTACAACAACACAAGCAAACTCCCCGGTAATACGCGTACTTCACACTCGCTTTCAGACAGCATTATTGGTTCGCCGTCGGCATGAATCATCAATGGCTGGCTGCTTGCTACAACCGATTTTGTGATAGGCTCACCCTGCCAGTAAGCCGATCCATCGAGCGTGCGGTTGAAAAGCCGCCAGGCTAACGCGCCACTGACTGACATTGAAAAAGGTCTGATTTCACATTGATCTAATCGTCCGTCGGCAATGTTTGCTCGCGGGGCTATCCAGGCATTATTGCCAAATTGTGCTGCGTTGGCAAAGGTTAACGAAAATAAGGTTTTTTCGTGGCCATTGATAGCAAACGTCTCCGGTTTGTATGTCCAGAAGGCTCTATAGGCTGTTCGGATATACGTTGATAAGCCCCGTATGGGCTGCTGGGCAAACAGGTGAGCAACGAAAGCTTCAAAGCCAAGACCTGCTGTGCAAAAAAACGGGTGTTCATTAATTTCACCGCTGTCGACCACCACTGGTTTTCCGTTTAGGGCTTTGTCGATGGCTTTTTTGGGGTCCAATGGAATCCCAAGGTGCCGGGCCAGTCCATTTCCAGATCCCATTGGCACAATGCCCAATGCCGAAGCTGACCGTCGTAAGGCTCGTGCTGTCTCATTAATGGTGCCATCGCCCCCAACAGCCAATATCCGCCCAATACCTTGCCGAACTGCAGCAGAAGCCAGTTCGGTGGCATGTCCCGGATGGGTAGTCACAACAATATCGGCGGTGTAGCCTGCCTGTTCGGCCTGCCGCGCCAGGTACAGGCGTAACTGTTCCCGTTGCGATGCGGAAGCGGTGCCCGACAGCGGATTTACAATGGCCAGCAGGGTTGAGATGGATGCCATTCAGGAGAAAAATACGAATAGCAGAATAATGAAAATTACGATAAAAATGTAATACCAACCGTCGGAAAAAACGTACGGTTTATACTCGTTATAGAAGTTACGGAGCCATTTCATGCGGCAAAGATACGCACATGGCCAGAGATGACCGCTTGGGTGGCCTCGATCTTCCTAAACCAGATCGGGATTGCCCGGCAGTCACCTCAATCAGTTAAACTCAGTTCTTATTCCGCTCTTCCCGGCGCTGTTTTCGTTCCTCTTTTCGTTCTTCCCGACGCTCTTTTCGCTCCTCTTTTTTCTCTGCCCTTTTTGCTTTAAAATCAGCTTTGAAATCACTTACGGCGTCCTTAAACGTTATATCGTTATCAAATTCTCCCTTGAACGCTTCAATATACGCGTTTTGTAGCACGCCAAATAAGGTTGGCCACAGCGATGTTTCAACATTGTCAACTGTACCAGAGAGTGGTATTCGGGTTGCTACCTGATCGCGCTTTTGATTTTTTAGTACCGCTATACCACCCTGAGCCAGCAGTTCTGTGAAGAACTTTCCAACTGACCGCTTTTCGTTTTCGTCGAGCTTGAAAACTTTCATTTCCTTTGTCAGAGGCTTCACATAACCGTTCAACTTACCATCGTTCATCGCCATTTCGCTGAAAACGCTTAATGTGCCCCGTTCAAAGTCAACGTTGGCATATTCACGGGCAAGGGTATTCAGTTTCACCATCTGTAAATTGGTGAAACGTAGATTGTAATTAAAATCAGGGAGGGGTTTTAATAAGTAGGTGTTGGCATCAAAACGCATAGTGCCCCCATAACCCGGTACATCGCCCGAAGCCCAGAGTGGCGACGGTAAACTACCCGCCTTTTCCTCTACATTGCGAATGTTGCGGATTTCGCCGTTTACCCGATGCATCGACAGATCGGTTTTGGGCTGGGTCAGTAAGCTGGTTAGGTCAATACGGCCATCAATGACCGCAAATCGGTTAATTTCTATGGGAAGGAGGTCTTTCACCAGAATAGTCCAGTCGACTTCTTGCCCTGTTTGCCGTTCCGACTCGTTTTTGCTGAATGAGAAATTGAGTTCAGGCTTGTAGGTTTCTACTTCGCCCACCAGCTTTCCTTTGAGCAATGACTGCCACTGCACCGACAAGTCCGTTTTGGGAATGTATACAAATGGCTCTTTAATTTTGCCGTTGATCTTACGGATTCGGAGGTCATTGATCTGATAGGCCCCGCGAAGTAAGGCAATATCTACGTCGTCAATATGTCCTGTATAGCTACCCATATCGGCTAATTCCTTATTTACGTAGCGTAACACGAAATAGGGCAGTAGCAGCCGGGCAACAACCAGCAGGGCAATCAGCGCGATGATGATTTTCGTTGAGCGTTTCAAATTAAAATAACGTTGATAGTGAGTGTACTAAACAAAAAACGCGGGAAACCCGCGTTCTGTTTGATTCTGTTGATGTAATCTTCTACAAATCAACCCACATCACCATATCGTAGGCAATTTCGTAATCTAGCTCTTCCAACGGTACCGTCCCGACGAACCGCCCGTTCTCATCCACGCGTACAGCATACCAGAGCCCCGTGGCATCGCGCAACAGAATTCGATAGCCATAGAGTGGATGCAACGTTCCAGTGTCGTAGCGATGATCCCAGCCAGTTTGTAGTTCAATGCCAAAGCCAATTCGTTCGAGCAGGTTTGGCATTTGTTGAAGCAAACTATTGTCGGGGCTGAGATCTTCGATCCAAAGCACCAGCCCATCGGTCCCCCAGTTGTATTGCAGTGCCGAGGGCGAGACCGTAAGCACCGTCATTGTACTGGTAATAGGCGGTTCAATCGTGAATGTTTCCATAGCGTTTTAGTCTTGTTGATCCTGCCACTTCCGTAACCAGAAGCGGTACTTTTTGCGACCATAGTCCAGAAAACCCGGAATGGAGGTCGCATCAACGGCAAACAAGCGGTGGGGGCTCTGTTTCATCACACCCACAAACACAAAACGAAACCGGCGTGTACTGCTCCATTCGTTGCCTGCGTAACGGAGACTGTCGAGATAAAAAGCAGCTTGCCGGTCATAATCATAGTCGTAACAACTTTGCAAAAACTGCGACTGCGTGCGTGCCGACGTGGTTTTAAAGTCCAATACCAGAGCACTCTGTCGCTTCTGACTGGTGTAAACCAGATCGAGCCGGGCTTTGCAGGCAACACCACTGGTAGGTTCATTAAATAAAACGACCCGCTCTTTCTCGGACCGTTTCAGGTAACGCCTACAAAACCCATCCTGACGGACCACGTCCATCAGGTTACCCAACTGCTCCGATTGTTTTGGCGCAAGGCGAGGGTCTAACTGACCGGGAGTTAGCATATCAGGCATTAATTGCTGCATTACCGTGCCAAGCGTTTCGGGTTCGAGCAAGTGCTGATGAAACGCTTTCCCAAACGTCCGGGTCTGCTCTGTAGCAAACCGCGCCGATGGCCCACCGTTGGCGTATCCAAGATGTTCCTCCTTCAGTCGCGTAAGGTCAGAATTAGACACGCGGGGAATAGCCCGATAGTCGCCCATTGGCAACAACAAGGAGGGCTTTGTATATGAAAGTTGAGTGAGCATGAAACAGGGTTAATTCAACAACGTGTGTTCCGCATCTTCAATCGCGTGGGCGAAGGGGTTGTAATAATTATAAGCCGTTTTGATATTGGCGATGTCAGTCAGTGTTTCCTGGCGGAATACCTTCACATCCTGAGCATACTGTTTTAGTTCGGCCGTACGGACAGGGTCGCCAAGTTTGTAGGAGAAATTGGCAATGTAGTACACGCCTTTGGGCTGAATCTTGTTGTTCTCTTTCTTCTCTGCTACGGCTGTAATCACCACATCGGCCAGCGTCATATCGTCGTAGTAGAGTGGCTCGATCAGCCGGAAAATATTATCTACTGAATAGCCATGGAACAGTACGGCCGAAACACAATTCTTTTCATCAATGAAAAAAAGTTCTGCCCAGTTTTTAGTGCCCATGTTCAGAATATTGTCGGTGAAGATTCGCCAGGCAATAGGCTGAAACGTAAGGGTGCGCCCCAGCTTCTCAGAACCATTGATATTGAACACACCTTCCTTGGCATCGAAGCGATATTGGCGGGGGTGGCCTTCCAAATATTTGTATTTTGCCGTCACTTCGCCCGTGACTTCGTTAATTTTTTGATACGCTTTAAGTACCAAACCATTTTGATTTGTCTCAGCGATGTTTTTGTTTTGCGTGTTCATTAGTATTTGTTGTTTACTGTTCAAGCAGGGGGCCCACATTGCGGTCCCTTTTGCCTTTTACAGGGGGGTGATTTAACAAGTAAAAATACATAGTTTACTGTAAATTTCAAACCCGTTCAGATAGAAACTTTAGGCCGCCAAACGGACCCCTAAATTGGTCCGTTAAAGAACCTCTATCCACTTAAATAAACACATTTTAGGGCCTTATTATTCCCCAAAAGCCAGGATATGCCGGGCCGTTCAATCAGATTCTAAATTTTACATAGTTTTGTGTAAAATTGACAGCCAAAAGCCATGACTATCCACCTCCGCCTGCAACAACTTATAGAAGCTCTCGACATTAGTGTTCTGGAGTTTGCTCGGCAACTAGGCGAGCATAGGGGCGAAAAAGTTTATCATATTTTGCACGGTCGTCTGAAACCGCGCTACGATACACTCGAAAAAATTTTGGTCGCATTTCCCCATGTCAATGGCGATTGGCTTATTCGGGGAGAGGGCTTAATGTTCCGGTCGATGCCCCAGTCGCCGTCGGCTGCGGTGACTAACGAAGAGCGGATGCGCAACATAGAATTTTTGCTGTTTCAGCTCAACGAACGAGTCAGGCTTCTCCAGCAAACTACCGATGATTTGCGGGCCGAATTGAAAACAGCCAGATTCGAAAACACTAATTAAATTTCAAACATTGATTTACGGGACCGAGTTGTATGTGTAAATCACTCCAACGTTATGGCTACCAAATCACAATTTGACCCGGAAAATGTCGATAACGAGTTTTACTCGACCGACCCAAACCAGCACGGCGATTCTGACTACGGTCGGGTATCAGAAGGTGTTGGTACAAATACATACAAAGATTCAACATCGGGAATGGACTCTGATACCGAGAATATGGTAACTACGCAGGCCACCCGTGAAGCAAACATTGGCGAAGGAAAGCCGGAATTGCCTAAAGGCGATAACTACGGTGGAACCCAGGGATGGGAAGTTGACCCAAAAGCAATGGAGACTGGCGAGAAGACAGGCCACTTGATGTCTGACGAAGCAGCCGCAAAATTGAAAAGTGTTTCGGAAAACCCATCTGATGAGGCTCTCTTTAAACGCCATGATGCCACTTATCTGGAAGAAGGAGACAATCCAGGAGAGGGATATGATCCTCATAACAAGGGATATGACAAAAATTCGAAGGAGCAAGGCTCCGATAGACAATAACAGAAGTAGAGCGCTGTTAATAATGAAGCGGCTGAGGACATTATAGTCTTCAGTCGCTTTTGTATTTTTGGGCAGTATTAGCCGTTAGATAGTGGGCGTAGGATAATGAGCAGTGGCTTATTGAGTAGGCAACCGTCAATTTCCAACGGCCAATATCCTAAATCCAACATTTCAACCTTGATTATTGAAACCCGTGCCTACGCCCGGGCGGGCCTTATGGGCAACCCGTCGGACGGCTTTTTTGGCAAAACTATCTCCATCAGTGTCCGTAATTTCGGGGCATCGGTTACTCTCTACGAATCGCCGGAGTTGCAAATAGAACCCCAGACTCAGGACACCAATCAGTTCCGGTCGGTGTATGACCTCCGCGATGCTGTTAGCACGTTAGGATATCATGGCGGTGTACCACTGATAAAAGCTTCTATTAAAACCTTTGTAGACTACTGCGACCAGGCAGGCATCCGATTAGCTAATCGTAATTTTTCTGTTCGGTATAATACTTCTATTCCTCGTCAGGTAGGCTTGTCGGGCTCGAGTGCCATCATTGTGGCTGTGTTTCGGGCGTTGATGGATTTCTATAAAGTTGACATTCCGCTACCCATTTTACCAAACCTGGTGCTGGGGTCCGAGATGGATGAGCTGGGTATCACTGCTGGTTTGCAGGACCGTGTCATTCAGTGCTACGAAGGCTGCGTGTACATGGATTTCGATCGTGCCATTATGGAACAGCAAGGCCACGGTAACTACGAACCTCTGGAGCCGCGTTTGCTGCCCAAACTGTACATTGCCTACGACACCGACCTTGGCAAACAGTCGGGACGGATTCATAACGACGTGCGGGCGCGCTGGCTCAAAGGCGACGAAAAGGTCATAGAAACCCTCGCCGAGATTGCCGATGTTGCCCGACAGGGCCGCGAGGCCATTCAGAATGGGCAAACGGCCATGGTCCACGAACTTGTGAACCGCAACTTCGACCTGCGCACCCAGATCTATACTATTAGCGACCGTAATATGGCTCTTATCGGAGCGGCAAGGGCGTGTGGAGCATCGGCTTCATTTACGGGTTCGGGCGGTTCCATCATTGGTGTGTATGAGGACGATGCCATGCTCAACCAACTTTTTGTTCAACTTCGCAAGTTAAATGCACGCGTAATAAAGCCTTTTGTATCGTAGAGACGCAAAATCTTGCGTCTCTACGATACAATGGTTGTCTCTCTGAAACACACGAGACGCATAATCTTGCCGGTTCTCCGGTGCGGTCTCTACATAAAATACCATGATTCGTAAAGCTGTTATTCCAGCCGCTGGACTGGGCACCCGATTTCTGCCAGCCACCAAGGCGCAACCCAAAGAAATGCTGCCGATTATCGACCGACCGACCATTCAATATGTGGTGCAGGAAGCCGTTGATTCGGGCATTGAAGATATTCTGATTATTACCGGCAAAGGTAAACGAGCCATTGAAGACCATTTTGACCGGAATTTTGAGCTGGAAGGTCGGCTCGAAGAGAAAGAAGATCAGTTGCTGCTCAACGAGATGCGTCGGCTGTCCGATATGGCAAACATTCATTATGTGCGTCAGCGCGAACTAAATGGTCTCGGCGATGCCATCCGCTACGCCCGTCACCACGTGGGTAACGAGCCGTTTGCGGTACTGCTTGGCGACACAATCATGGATGCCGTGATTCCCGTGACGCAGCAACTTATCGACACCTACGAGCAGTATGGGGGAACGGTGATTGCCGTTGAAGAAGTGCCGCATGAAAAAGTGAACCGGTACGGAATTGTGGGTGGCAACGCACTGAGCGACCGGATTTTGGCGTTAGACAAGCTAGTAGAAAAACCCGCTTTGGGCGAGGCCCCATCGAACCTGGCTATTGCTGGACGATACATTTTAACGCCGGGAATTTTTGCGGCTTTAGACCAAACCGAAATGGGTAAAAACGGCGAGCTACAACTAACCGATGCGATGCAATTGTTGCTTCGGCGCGAAAATTTGTATGCCCACAGGATTGAAGGCAAGCGCCACGACATAGGTAATAAATTAGATTTCCTGAAAACAACCGTCGAATTTGCGCTAAAGCGCCCAGAGTTCGCTGAGCCGTTCCGGGCGTTCCTGAAATCAATTATAGCGGAGTAGTTTTTTGACGTCATCCCTTTTTTGATTGAAAACATAGCGCTGACTTTTCACCTGTTCACAAACAGACAAATCAATTCGTATGAACTACTTCAAACACACGACCCTAACACTGGCTGCTTCGATGCTGATGCTGGCTGCCAACGCTGATTCTGGTATGGGCCATTCGACCGGAGCCAAACCCAAAAAAGGAAAATGGGAAACATTATTTGACGGAAAATCTTTTGCCGGCTGGCATACCTACAAAAAAGCTGGTCAGCCTGTTTCTGATGTGTGGCTTATCGACGATAATGCCATTCACTGTTCAGGTAAAAAAGGCGGTGGAGACCTTGTAAGCGACAAAGAGTACGGTGATTTTGAATTGGAAGTTGACTGGAAAATTGCTCCGGGTGGTAACAGTGGTATTATTTATCACTCCAGCGAAGATCCTAAATTCAAGGCTACCTACGCTACTGGTCCAGAAATGCAAGTGCTTGATAACGAGCGTCATCCAGATGCAAAGGCTGGTAAAAATGGCAACCGCGTTGCCGGATCGCTGTACGATATGATACCCCCTAGCGATCCGACCGCTTATAAGGCAGCTGGTGAGTGGAACAAAGCTAAACTGGTTATCAAAGACGGCCGGGCGGAACATTATCTCAATGGCAAAAAGATTGTAGAGTACCCAACTAGTGGCCCTGAGTGGGATAAGATGGTAGAAGACAGCAAGTTTAAAGGCTGGGAGGGCTTCGGGAAGTACGCCAAAGGCCACATTGTGTTGCAGGATCATGGCAACCAGGTGTGGTATAAGAATATTCGGATTCGCGAATTGTAAATCAGTCTCCATAAACCCTTTATGACTACCCGCCGGAGTGCCCTAAAAACCCTGACAGGCAGTGCTTTAACGCTGTCGCTAACCGAAACCCTCGCCAACCCGATGGAATCTGCCAAATCAACTATGCCCGCGCTCAAAGGGAACATTCGCCATTCGGTAAGCCGGTGGTGTTACGGAAGCATTCCGCTTGAAGAACTGGCAGAGGGATGCAAAGCTATTGGTATCGAATCGGTTGAACTAACTGGTCCCAAAGAGTGGGAAGTACTCAAAAAGTACGGCCTGACTTCGGCGATGGGCCAGCCCGATGCCTGGCCACAAGGTCTGGGACTGCCCAATTGCTGGAACAAGCCCAAAAACCACGATACGCTGGTTGCCCTCTACAACGACCTGATTCCGGCAGCGGCTAATGCAGGCGTCAAAAACCTGATTACGTTTTCTGGTAACCGTGCTGGTCTCGGCGAGTATGATGGATTGTTGAACTGCGCGGCAGGCCTGAAAAAGATCATGCCCCTGGCGGAGAAAAACAATATACTGATTACCATGGAGTTGCTTAGCTCTCGCGATAGCCACCCCGATTATCAGTGCGACAATCCGCAATGGGGAGCCGTACTTTGTGAAATGGTTGGATCACCCAATTTCAAACTGCTGTATGATATTTTCCATATGCAGAGTATGCAAGGCGATCACATCCGCAACGTTCGTAAATACGGGCAGTATTTCAGCCATTACCATACAGGAGGCATGCCCGGGCGTAAGGAAATCGACGATACGCAGGAGATTTACTATCCAGCTATTGTAAAAGCCATTGTGGCATCGGGCTACAAAGGATTCATTGGTCAGGAGTACGTTCCAACGGCTAAGGACAAATCGGGTATGCTGGAGTCACTGAAGCAGGGCGTTCTGATCTGCGACGTGTAGGTTTTTGATTTACGATAAAAGGCGTCAGAAGAAGGTGGGCTTAACAAGCCTACACCGTTCTTCTGGCGCTTTTTTGTTTCAGGTAGGTCGCCAGGTAAGCGTAGAGCGGCCCAAATCTCGAAATCCAGCCTGCTCGTAAAGTCGTTTGGCTCGTCCGTTGTAGGCTTCTGTTTGCAGGTGAACGGCAACCAATCCCAGCGATGGAGCCTTCGCCTGTATTTGTTTCAGGGCATATTCGCCTAAACCCTGACTCCGGTATTGTTCGGTGATATATAATTCGTCGACAAAGGCATCGCGTCCCAGAAATTCAAAGGTGAACCCATACGTAAGGGCCAGGTAACCCGCGTTGATTCTGTCCGCCTGAATAAGCCATAATGACCCCAGATGAGGATTTTTCAGAAAGTTCTCAATAAGAATTTGATGCCCAACTGGTTCGTATGGATAGCCGAAGTGGGCATAAAATTCACCAACGAGCGGCATTAGTTGGTCGACATCAGTAATGGTTACTTGTGCTAATGAGTTCGACATAGCAGTTTAAAAAAAGTGCCACAGCGATTAGTTGTGGCACTTTGCATGTTTATTTTCCTTCCGATTCGCCAGACCGCTCTTCGTCTTCCCGCCACTGCTCAAATTCGCCGGGGGAGGCAAACGTAGCTGGTCGGCGAGAGCGCCGTTCGGGAGCTTTTACCTCGAAGTCGCGGGTGAGCGTTGAGCCGTTTTGCTCCAGAGTCAGCTTGTACTTACCGGGGCGGATGTACAGTTTTTTATCGTCAGCAACAGCCAATTCAATTGCTTTGTCCTCCTTCTTTTTCGCTTCGTTCAATGATTTTTCGTAAGCTACACGCTGGGTTGTATCCACAGCGTAGTCAAAAGTCAGGTAGTTCAAACCCGCTTCGGTGGTGTCGGTGAGGGTGCGGAGCAACAGGCCTTTGTCGGTGGTGATTTTAGCCGTTGTTTGTCCGGCCTGCTTCGCGTAGTAAGTCATGGTATACTCATACTTTGGCGCATCTTCGTATTTGTTGAATACGCGACCCCAGTTTGCATTGTTGGTGATTGGTTTCATCGCAAACAAATGCAAGGGCTTGCTCATCACCGAGTCGGCCATGAGTTGAAGGGGCTCAATATTGGCGGTATAAATTGAGCGGCCGTGGGTACCTACCACCAATTCATTGTCGCGTGGATGAACCATCAGGTCATGCACGGCCACAGCGGGTAATGTTCCCGAACTCGCCCGCACAAACGACTGTCCCCGATCAAGCGAAACGTACAAGCCATGATCAGTGCCAACATAGAGTAAGTTAGCTTTTTTAGGGTCCTCACGCACCACGTTCACGGGCTCGTTGGGGAGTGTATTGGCCAGTGATTGCCAGGTTTGACCGTAATCTTTCGAGACAAACACGTACGGCTTAAAATGATCGTCGCGGTAGCCATTAAGCGATACGTATACCGTGCCTTCGTCGTGAGCAGAAGGTGATACCTGGCTCACCCACAGATTAGCTGGTAAACCCGCCGAGATATTGGTCCAGTTGTAGCCGCCATCTTTCGAGACATGAACCAGTCCATCGTCGCTACCGGTGTAAATCAGGCCAAATTTCAGTGGGGACTCCTCAATAGTGGTGAGTGTTCCAAAACCAACATCGCCTGTTTTGGGGCCTTTCGTGAGGTCGCCAGAGAGCGTTTTGAACTCGTCGCCCCGGTTTAGGCTCCGATGGAACCGGTTGGAGCCGAAGTAAATAACGTCCTGGTTGTGCCGCGAAATTAAAATGGGTGCCTCCCAGTTCCAGCGAAGGCGACCTTCGCCCACCTCGGTTGGTACCACAAGCCGCTTCATCTCGCCGGACGTTTTATTGACGCGAAAATAATTACCGAACTGGAAGCCCGTGTAGACGGTGCTGTTGTCGCGCCAGTCAACTTGCACTTGCATGCCGTCGCCCCCCATCAATCGCTTATACGGATACTGGCCACCATCGTACCAGTCGTAGTCGGCTTTGTAAGTGCTGGGGCCAGACCACACGCCGTTGTCCTGCAAGCCACCATACACATTGTAGGGTTTTGCCATATCAATGGCCACCGAATAGAACTGTCCAACAGCGGGTGTATTTGCCTTAAACCACGTTTTGCCGTTGTCGTAGGTGATGTTTATACCCCCGTCGTTACCCAAAATCATGTGGTTATTATTGGCGGGGTTTATCCAGAGCGCATGGTGATCGGAGTGAACATTGCCCTGATCCATACTGCGGTAGGTTTTCCCACCGTCTTCGGAGCGAATCACCGGAACCCCAGCAATCACAATTTTGTCGGCGTTGTCGGGTGCAATCCAGAGGTTACCGAAGTAATAGCCGTACGTGTTGTAGAGGCCATCCAGAAAATCGGCGTTAACCTTGCGCCAGCGTTGCCCGCCATCGTCGGAACGGTACACTTCGGCCCCAATTACGTCGGCATTAATAAGCCGGGCATTGGCATCATCGGTATATTCCAGAATAGCAATGGGCTTGATTTTGTCCGTCCGCACCATCTCTTTCAGCGACTTGGCTGTGTAGCGTTCGGGGAAGTTTTGCTCTTCGAGGTAGTCGGCAATAAAGGAATCTTCGGCTTTCAAAAACTCATCTTTCGAGATTACCCGAAGCTGGTCTTTGGTTAATTTCTTGATGTTGTCAGCGACCTTCTTCTCTTTCGCAGGCCGGGCCGACTGGTTGTCGAGGATAACGTACAGCGTTTGCGAATTTTTTGGGAAGATGCTCAACCCAATCCGGCCGGTGTTTTCGTCCTGCGGTAATCCTGACGAGCCGCCTGTTGTGAGTTTCCAGGTTTCGCCCCCGTCGGTACTTTTATACAGTCCCGACGTTTTGCCGCCTTCCACAAAATTCCAGGCACGGCGCTCCTTATGCCACATAGCTGTATAAAGTATTTGCGGATTGGCGGGGTCAATGTCCACATCGATCGCTCCGGTCAGGTCGTCGATGTAGAGTGTCTGTTTCCAGGTTTTGCCGCCATCGGTAGTTTTGTAGAGCCCTCGCTCTTTGTTGGGCGTATACAAATGCCCTACGGCCGCTACCCAGGCTACATTTGGGTCGGTGGGGTGCAACACAATTTTGCCAATGTGGTGCGATTCTTCCATACCCGGCAAGTGCTGCCAGGTTTTACCGCCGTCGGTACTTTTAAAACAGCCAACTCCCGGATACGACGACCGGCTTGAGTTAGACTCGCCCGTGCCTAGCCAAACAGTGGGCTTAGCGGGTTTCCAATCGACTGCGACGGCCCCGATGGTCATGACAACCTCGTTCTGGAACATCGGCTCAAACGACACGCCATTGTTCGTTGTGTGCCACAGACCACCACTGGCATAGGCCACAAAAAACTCGTTGGGGTTGTTGGGGTTCACCGCCAGATCGACTACTCGCCCGCTCATAACCGTTGGCCCGACGGACTTAAACGGCAGATTTTGAATAAGCGAGGTCGGCTTTTGGGGAGCCAGCCGGTCGGCAGCCGGAGTAGCCATAATGGCGGCTGTCTCGGTGGCCGAAGGTATAGCTTTACGGGTTTTCTTCTGAGCATACGCCCCAGCAGTAAGCGAGAGGGCAGCCAGCGAGAGAAGTAGTTTGTTCATGAATGTCAGTGAGAATTTCTGGAATCCACGAAGATACGGAAACCCTACAAAAACTCCATTGGATCGTCAGCTACGCGGGTATTGTCGTGCCAGGTGTCCATTTGGGCCATTTCGTCGGAAGTTAATTCAAAATCGAATACGTCGAAATTCTGGTTGATCCGGTCGCGTTTTACCGATTTTGGAATCGTTACAGCACCATGTTGCAATGACCACCGGACCAGCACCTGAAACGTGCTTTTGCCGTGTTTTTGGGCGATGGCTTGCAAACGTGGATCATCGTTTTTCTGGCCGCGAACCAAGGGAGCATAACCTTCGGCCTGAATACCTTTTTCCTTACAATAAGCCAGCGTTTCGGTGGGGTTGCAGTATGGACTAAACTCAAACTGATTCACCGCGGGTGTAATGTTGGCAATGGTGAAAAGTTCTTCCAGATGCGGTACGTAATAGTTAGACACACCAATGGCCCGAACACGTTCATCGGCATACAGTTTCTCCACAGCACGCCAGGTGTCGAGCCGTTTTTCGCGGATCGGCCAGTGAATTAGGTACAGATCCACGTAATCGGTGTTGAGCTTTTCCAGGCTCTGGTCAAAAGCGCGGAAGGTCGCGTCGTAACCCTGATCGTCGTTCCATACTTTGGTAGTGATGAATATGTCCCGGCGGGGTATTCCGCTGGCAGCAATACCTGCTGCCACCTCCCGCTCATTGCCGTAAATGCTGGCTGTGTCGATCAGGCGGCACCCGGCTTCGAGCGCCCATTCTACGGCCTGTTGTACTTCATTGTTGTGGCTGGGAGCATACACGCCCAGGCCCAGCATGGGCATTTCGACGCCGTTATTAAGGGTTGTAGTTGTTTGTAAGGTCATGAGTACTGGCTAATCGGCTTTGAATCCTGAACCAAGTTTCTTCCCTGAAAGTTACTCAATCGAGTCCTTCGGGCCAATGAAACCTGAAACGCGCAGCCTTGAAACGGCGCAGCCAATGAAACCTGGAACCTTTATGACCCGCTTATCCGTCAATATCAATAAAATAGCCACTATCCGTAATGCGAGGGGTGGCAACAATCCCGATCTAGTCAAAGTTGCCCTCGATTGTGAGCGTTTTGGCGCACAGGGTATCACCGTTCACCCTCGTCCCGACGAACGGCATATTCGCTATCAGGATGTGCTGGACTTACACGAGGTTGTTACGACTGAGTTCAATATTGAGGGTAATCCCGACGAGCGATTTATTGAACTTGTAAAGCGCGTAAAACCAGACCAGGTGACGCTCGTTCCCGATGCACCCGATGCCATCACCTCCAACGCGGGTTGGGACACGATCCGCCACGCTGATCACCTCCGCAAGCTGATTGACACATTCAAAGCCGATGGAATTCGGGTGTCGATTTTTGTGGATGCCGACGAGCGAATGGTCGAAGGGGCCAAAGCTGTTGGCACTGACCGTATTGAACTTTATACCGAACCGTATGCTGCCCATTATGCGGAGAATCGCGCCGATGCGGTTGCTCCATTTGTACGGGCGGCACAGAAAGCCCAGGAATTAGGGTTAGGTTTGAACGCTGGTCACGATCTGAGTCTCGAAAACCTTCAATACTTTGCTGAGCAGGTGCCGGGTCTGCTGGAAGTATCCATCGGCCACGCGCTCATCTGCGACGCACTGTATTTGGGACTGGAAAATACTATTCAGTTGTACAGACGTTGCCTGAACCATTAAGAAACTATGCCTCTCTCCGTCGCCGACTTTCTCAATCAAGCTGAATTCCTACCTGTGATCGACGTTCGGTCGCCGGGAGAGTTTGCCCACGCGCATCTGCCGGGCGCGGTCAATATTCCGCTGTTCGATAATGAGGAACGGGCTTTGGTGGGTACTAAATACAAACAGGCAGGAAAAGACGCGGCTGTACTATTGGGGCTGGACCTCATCGGGACCAAAATGTCGGGTTTTGTACGGCAGTCGCGCAAGCTTAACCCAACGGGTAAAGAGGTACTGGTGCATTGCTGGCGGGGAGGTATGCGTAGTGGGTCATTCGCCTGGTTGCTGAACACGGCTGGCATTAAAGCAACTACCCTGGTGGGCGGCTACAAAGCATACCGCAACACGGTATTAGATGCTTTCACCGAGCCGCGAAATCTGATTATTCTGGGCGGAAAGACCGGCTCGG
Source organism: Flavobacterium sp. SUN052 (assembly GCF_028867935.1). Classification (GTDB taxonomy): domain Bacteria; phylum Bacteroidota; class Bacteroidia; order Flavobacteriales; family Flavobacteriaceae; genus Flavobacterium. Next base: position 106,729 of record NZ_JAPQNS010000012.1, on the reverse strand, counting down.
GTAAAACAGATATTCTTAAGCAACTGGCCGAGCAGGGCGAGCAAATTATTGATCTGGAAGCTCTCGCTCATCATAAAGGATCGTCGTATGGCGCTATCGGACAACTGCCCCAACCCTCAACCGAGCAATTCGAAAATGTGCTTTTCGAGGTATGGAGAAAGCTTGATCATACCAAACGTATCTGGCTTGAGGACGAAAGCCGTAATGTGGGGTCATGCTTTATTCCAATGGCCCTTTGGGTACAAATGAGAACTGCCCCTGTGGCCTTTGTCGACGTGCCGAAGTCGGTGCGAGTAGAGCGGCTGGTGCGTGAATACACCGGAATTGATCACACGTTGTTAGTGGAAGCCACCGAGCGAATCAGGAAGCGGCTGGGTGGTAAAGTGACTAAGGATGCCCTCGACGCCCTTACCCAAAACGATTACGCAACCGTTGCTGACCTCACCTTAGATTATTACGACAAAGCCTACTTACACGGTCTTTCGCAACGTGATCAGGCAATGGTCAATAAACTTGAAATTACTGCTGATGAACCGGCTCAAACTGCCGGGCAGTTAATTGAATGGGCTGACGGGTACGAAGCCCCGGTTACTTCTTCTTCCCATTCATTCGCCTGATTACTTCCCGCTTGCTGAACACCAACCGCCAGAGAGCCAAGGGCTGTTTCTGGTCGCCAAAGCAAGTTTTACAGATCAAATTCTCTGTTGGTACTGCCGCATTGTATACGTAGAGGGTGTCGGCTATGCGCTGAATATTAGATTGTTGAGGAAGTTTTTGTTCTGCATTATAGAGATATGCATCCAGCACTTCACGCTCTTTAGCCGAAAGCTTAGTGTTCTGAACATCCTGAGCGCCAAGCAAATCAATGTTGAGGGCGTATCGTTTGGCCAGAGCGGCTGTTTTAGGTAATTGTTCTAACTGGCACAAAGCCGCAGCCGAGCCACCTGCTTTTAATTTGTTGGTCAATTCATTCTGAACCACCTGCACAATTTGCTCTCCCCACGCATCCACTGTTTCGGTCAGTTCGATGTTAGTAATTCTCTTGATCTTCTTGTCATCCATCTCCTGCTTTAGCTGATCGGTCTGTTTGATCCGGTCAGGGTTGCAGGAGAGGAGTGAAAGAGTGAAAGTGAGAAAGAGTGAAAGTGAGAAGATCGGGTTGGCGATCCAGCGAAAGAGCGATTTTAAGGTCATGAAAAAAATTGTAAGTACTTGTCTCGTTAAGCGCCCAACTCAATCTTCCGATACACATCGGCCAGCGGCAAGGCGAAATCGCCGATTGGGATGCTATCAGTTATGGCATTGTAAGTGGTCGTGAGCCACTGATTAGGCCGGTCAGTGCGGGAGCAAATGTGCGCAGTAACCGTGTGTTGATCTACTAACAGAATATGGTGCAGCGAGGGAATCCCCTGATAAGCCAACAGTTTGCCGCCCAGATCGAACTGGCGAGTTCCTTTCGAAAGGACTTCCACTACAATCTCTGGATTTTTAATGCGAACCGATGAGTCCCGCCCCTTTCTAGTTGGGCCATATTCCGACTTGCCCCGAACGACTGATAAATCGGCATTGAAATCACCTTTCTGGTTGGGAATGACAATTCGGACATTACTACCTAGGATTTGAAACTCAGTATCAAGTTCCTCAAAATAATTTCCAAAAAGTCTGATTAAGCGAGCAACTAATCGTTCGTGCGTATCGGTGGCTTGACCCATTACAATGATCTCGTCTTCTAAAAACTGAATGTTATACGGCGTAGTCTCCAACAGGTCAAGGTACTCGTCCCAAGTTGCCGGTATCCGCAAAATTTCTCCATCTTCCAGTTCGTCGAGTGTTTCGGGTAGTTTAGGGGCAAGCGCAACAGCTTCCATGAGGACATTGGTCTGGTTCTATGGTAAAGATACAGTTCGGCCGCTATTTTTCCGTAATTTTGCGTCGGACCGCCGATGCGGGCTAATGACCAAAATACCATGCTTGAACAGTTAGAAGCCATCCGTGAGCGTTTTAATGAGGTTGCCCAGCAAATTGTGCAGCCGGAGGTCGTGTCGGACCAGAAACGGTACGTGAAGCTGAGCAAAGAATATAAAGACTTAGAGAAGATCGTCAATCAGTACCAGGCTTATACTCAATTGCTGGCTGAAATTGACAATGCCAAGGAGATCATTGCGACCGAAAAGGACGAAGATTTCCGCGATATGGCCAAAGCCGAACTCGACGAACTCGTACCAAAGCGTGAGCCAATGGAAGAGATGTTGAAGGAAATGCTGATTCCAAAAGACCCCAACGATAGTAAGAACATCATCCTCGAAATTCGGGGTGGTACCGGGGGCGACGAAGCGGCTATTTTCGCAGGCGATATTTTCCGGATGTACCAGCGGTTCTGCGAAAAACAGGGCTGGCGCATGTCTATTGTGGACTTTACAGAAGGAAGCTCCGGTGGCTACAAAGAAATTGTGACCGAGGTCGAGGGCGAAGATGTCTACGGGAAAATGAAGTTCGAGTCGGGCGTTCACCGGGTGCAGCGTGTTCCTGCCACCGAAACCCAGGGCCGGATTCATACTTCGGCGGCTAGCGTAGCCGTGCTTCCCGAAGCTGAAGAAGTTGACGTAGAGATCAACATGAACGACATCCGAAAAGATACGTTTTGCTCGTCGGGAGCCGGTGGCCAGTCGGTAAACACCACGTATTCGGCTGTGCGGCTTACCCACATTCCCACGGGTTTGGTGGTTCAGTGCCAGGATGAACGTTCACAGCTTAAAAACTTCGACAAAGCGCTAACTGTATTGCGGTCGCGCCTGTATGAGATTGAGTTGCAGAAACACAACGATGCCATTGCCTCGCAACGCAAAACAATGGTGGGTAGTGGCGACCGTTCCGACAAAATTCGGACGTATAACTATCCGCAAAGCCGCGTGACTGATCACCGCATTGGACTGACTGTTTATAACCTCAACGCCGTGATGGACGGCGATATTGGCGACTTTATCGAGCAACTGCGTATTGCCGAAAATGCTGAGCGTTTGAAAGACGGAACAACGGCATAGAGTAGGCAAACTATTGATAGGAATTAAAAAGCGTTCAAGTGGCTTAATAAGCCACTTGAACGCTTTTTTTTGTTCGTTGGCTTTGAAAGTGAGATACTTGCGTTAAAAACCATCAATAAGTTGTTATGCAAACGATTCTAGGTGCAGGAGGGGCTATTGGCATTGAACTGGCCAAAGCACTTACAACGTACACAACCGATATTCGGCTAGTTAGCCGCAATCCCAAAGCCGTTAACCCAACCGATCTGCTCTTTCCGGCCGATCTTACCGATGCAGCACGGATTGACCAGGCAGTGGCGGGTAGCGAGGTCTGTTATGTTACTGTGGGCTTCGACTACAAGACAAAACTCTGGCAGGAACGTTGGCCTGCCCTAATTCGCAATGTGGTAGCCTCCTGCGCGAAACACAACGCCAAGCTGGTATTTTTTGACAATGTCTACGCTATTGGGGGCGACAACGTGCAGCATATCACCGAAACATCGCCCATTAGCCCAACCAGTAAAAAAGGCGAGGTTCGGGCTACGGTCGACCGGCATATTCTGGAAGCGGTTGAGAAGGGGTCAATCAGTGCGATTATCGCTCGTTCGCCCGATTTTTTTGGACCAGTCAAAGCAACAAGCATAACCATGAATCTGATTTACGATAACCTTGTCAAGGGTAAGACGGCTCAGTGGTTTTGTAATGCCAACGTACCACACTCAACTGGTTACACGCCTGATTTAGGTAAAGGCACGGCAATCTTAGGCAACACACCCGATGCATTCAACGCGGTCTGGAACCTGCCCGTTGATGACCAGGCCCCCACCGGTCAGGAATGGGTAAAACTATTTGCCCATGAAATGCACACTAAAGATGGTTGCCAGACTTTACCGGCCTGGGGCTTGTGGACACTGGGCTTGTTCGTGCCGATCCTGAAAGAAATGTACGAAATGCGGTATCAGTACGACCGGCCTTATTATTTCGACTCATCCAAATTTCGAAACCGGTTCAACTACACGCCAACGACCAATGCCGAAGCCGTTCGGGAAACGGTGAACGCACTTCGGTGATGCATTACGCATCCTTTTACATTACAGTCCGCCCGTTTTTCCACCATCTACAGGCACGTTAATGCCTGAGATACTGGCGGCTGCTGGCGTGCATAAAAAGGCCACAGCAGCCGCTACCTCTTCGGCAGTGGCAAATCGCCCGATGGGAATTTCGCTTTCCATTTGAGCGGCTACTTCATCCTCGCTCTTGCCCGACGACTTGGCCCTCATAGCCAACACAGCGTCCAGGCGGGAAGTACGGGTGTAGCCCGGCAATACATTGTTTACGGTAATGCCCCAACTGCCGAGTTCCAATGAGAGCGTTTTGGCCCATTGGGCTACCGCTCCTCGAATTGTGTTAGAGACTCCAAGCCCTACAATAGGCTGTTTGACCGATGTGCTGATGATGTTGACAATGCGCCCGTAACCAGCCTCGCGCATGCCCGGTGCCAGTGTCTGCACCAACGTCTGGTTATTAATTAAATGATTGTGGAACGTCTGCACAAAGGCATCTGCCTGCGCTTCAATTAGAGGGCCGCCCGCTGGGCCACCTGTATTATTAATAAGTATGTGAATAACAGGCGTCTTTGTTAATAACAACGTTAGTGCCTCCCCCACACTGCCCGACTGGCTAAAGTCGGCAACGGCGTATTGATGTTGTTGGCCCCGACTCGTGTCTAGATCTGCAAGGGCTTTTTGGAGAGACACTTCATTGCGGGCCATTAGTACGATATTGGCACCCAAAAGAGCCAGTTCGATAGCCGATGCGTAGCCGATACCTTGTGTGCTGCCGCATACCAGAGCGGTTTTTCCAGTTAAATCAAGATTCATTGATGATTGGGGTGATTGGGTAATTGAGGTAACTAGGTAACTGGTAACTAATTACCCCAATTACCTGGTTACTCAATCACTAAATTAAAACTATTCGAGCTCGTCGTTCGTATATCTTTACAAACAAAAGTAAGGGATTACTACATTCACTATGAACAAGAAAATCACAATACTAGCAGTGGTTCTGACGCTGCTTACGTCAATTCTGACCTTCGCAACGGCTCCTACCGATGTGGACCATAGCGTGTTCGACCGGTTGCTGAAGAAATATGTGAACGAGAAAGGGCTGGTTAATTACAAGGGCTTCAAGAAAGACGAAAAGGAGTTTAACGGCTATCTGGAAATGCTGAGTAAAAACGCTCCGACGGATAAATGGAGTAAGAACGATCAGATGGCATATTGGATCAATGCGTACAATGCCTACACAATCCGGCTTATTCTGGATCACTACCCTGTAGAAAGCATTAAAGACATTGGTAGCAAAATTAAGATTCCGTTTGTGACGACGCCCTGGGCCAAAAAGTTTATCAAGATTGGCAACGAGACTATGAGCCTTGATAACATTGAGCATGGCATTCTTCGCAAGAAGTACGACGACCCCCGGATTCACTTCACGCTGGTATGTGCGTCGATTTCGTGCCCTCGCTTGCGGAATGAGGCTTACATGGCTAATAAACTGGATGCACAAATGGACGATCAGGGCAGTGATTTCCTGAATAATCCGGCCAAAAACTCAATTGCCAAAGACAAAACCAGCCTCTCCAAGTATTTCGATTGGTACAAAGCTGATTGGAACGAGAACGGTAAGTCGGTTGAAGAGTGGGTGAATAAATACTCAAAAACCAAAATCAACAAGGACACCAAGATTTCGTTTCTGGATTACAACTGGAACCTGAACGAGCAAAAGTAAAAACAGGAAACAAGGAACAGCGATCAGTGAACAAAAGGTGATTGGAGCCGTTCAATGATAACTATTGGTTGTTAGCTGGTCGCTGATAACTGCTCACTGATAACTGTTCACTGATTACTGATGAAGCGAATCCTGTATTGGTTCCGTAACGATTTACGATTGTATGATAATGAGGGATTTAGTCGGGCTGTGCAACATGCCGACGAGGTGCTCCCCGTTTTTGTTTTTGACCCCAGCCAGTTTGCTGAGCTTCCTAAATTAGGCTTCCGAAAGACAGGCATTCTTAGAGCTAAATTTCTGATTGAGAGCGTGATTGATCTTAGGCGGTCGTTGCGCAACCGGGGAGCCCATCTGATTGTTCGGGTGGGTGATCCCGCCAAAATACTGGCCGAAATGGCCGGGCAGATCGGAGCCAATGCGGTGTATGCTAGCAAAGAGGTTACGCAGGAAGAAACGGATGAAGAATCGAGCTTGAGCAAGCTTCTCAAACCCCATAACATTGATCTTGAATTATTCTGGATGTCAACGCTTTACCATGTGCGCGACTTGCCGTTTGATATGGCTCGTTTGCCAATGGCATTCACCCAGTTCAGAAAGTTAGTAGAGAATCGGGCAAAAATTCGGTCTACTATCGAAGATCCCGTGCGGGTTAAGCTAGTACCCGAAATTGACCCCGGCGATATGCCCGATTTGGCTACGTTTGGTTTTTCAGCCGAAACCATCGAAGCCTCAAACCACCCGGATGACCGACGGGCAGTTCCGTTTAAAGGGGGAGAAACCACCGCTCTCGAACGGCTACAGCGCTACCTGTGGGAACGCGGATTGATCAAAACCTACAAAGAAACCCGTAATGAGCTGCTGGGAGAAGACTATTCGAGCAAGTTCTCGGCCTGGCTGGCTCATGGCTGTATATCACCTCGGATGATTTACGAAGAAGTGATGCGCTACGAGGCAGAACGAGTGAAGAACGAATCGACGTACTGGCTTATTTTCGAGTTGCTCTGGCGCGATTACTTCCGGTTTGTAGCTCTTCGGTTTGGTGACCGGATTTTTAGGCAAAGTGGTATCCGGCACGATCTCAAGAAGCGCTGGCTTCACGACCACAAGCTGTTTGCCAAGTGGACAAAAGGTGAAACTGGGATCCCATTCATCGACGCTAACATGCGCGAACTGGACTTGACCGGCTTTATGTCGAACCGAGGACGGCAGAATGTGGGTAGTTTTCTGGTGAAAGATCTCGGGATTGACTGGACTTGGGGAGCATCCTGGTTTGAGAGCAAACTGGTCGATTATGACCCGTGTAGCAACTGGGGCAACTGGAATTATGTAGCGGGTGTAGGCAATGACCCTCGCGAGGATCGATATTTCAATATTTACAGTCAAGCAACTCGTTACGACGAGCAGGGCCGCTACGTGAGGCACTGGCTTCCCGAACTGGCTGATGTACCCGCACCGATGGTTCATATCGTCTCAAACCTCTCTCATCAGGACCAGAAAAAATATGGGGTTACGCTCGGTGATACTTACCCGAAGCCGCTCATCAACCCAAACAAGTGGTTGAAAAAATAGTCAATACAAAACCGATCTGTTTTTTCATAGCTTTGACACAGATTACCGATCAACCCGTTTACCAAACAAAAGACCATGTCAAGAACCGCAATTATTGTCGTCGTTGTACTTGCCCTTCTGGGCATGTATGGCTGTAGCTCCTACAACGGCTTAGTTCAGAAAGATGCCAGTGTTCAAGAAAAATGGGGGCAGGTCCAAACCCAGTACCAACGCCGGGCCGACCTGATTCCAAACCTCGTTCGCACTGTTCAGGGGGCCGCCAATTTTGAGAAAAGTACACTTCAGGCCGTAATTCAGGCCCGCGCCAACGCTACCGGTATCAACCTGAACGCCGACCAGTTGACTCCCGAAAATATTCAGAAATTTCAGGCCGCTCAGGATCAACTGTCTGGCTCATTGTCGCGGCTGTTGGCAGTAGCCGAAAGCTACCCGCAACTGCGTGCCACTCAGAACTTTTCGGACTTACAAGCCCAGTTAGAAGGAACTGAAAACCGGATCAGTGTAGCTCGTAATGACTTTAACTCCGTCGTAAAAGACTATAATGTGTCGGTGCGCTCGTTTCCGAATAACATATTTGCCGGTATATTCGGCTTTGCCGTGAAAGGCTTCTTCGAGGCTAGTCAGGCAGCTCAGTCGGCACCGACGGTAGATTTTAAGTAAGCGACATTGAGCACTGGATTTTGGATACTGGACTTTTTAATCCAATGTCTGAAATCCAGTGTTCAACATCCAGAATCTAACGTCCATAGCCATGCAAAAGCTCCCCGCCGAACAGCAACAACAAATTATCGACGCCATCAAAAACGCCGAATTAGCCACGTCGGGCGAAGTTCGGGTTCACATTGAAGGGCCATGCCCGGAAGGTGACCCGGTAGTGCGTGCTGTAGCCGTATTCAAACATCTGGGTATGCATAAGACCCGTGAACAAAACGGGGTGTTGTTCTATGTGGCTGTCGACGACCGGAAATTTGCCGTAATTGGCGACAAAGGCATCAATCAGCGGGTTCCAGCCGATTTTTGGGATTCTATCAAAGACATGCTCCGGCACCATTTTGCCCTTGGCGAATATGCCGAGGGACTGTCGAACGGCATTTCGCGGGCGGGTGAGCAGCTACAAGCTTACTTCCCCCGCTTAAGCGACGACACTAATGAACTTTCCGACGATATTTCGTATAGCTGATCTCACGTGAACGATTCCATCCCCCGCGACCGTAACGCCCTCTATTGCTTTCGTTGGCTGTTTATACTGCTAGCGTTTGTGTCTATGACTGTGCAGGCACAATCGGGTAATCCTAACGATGTGATTCCTGACAAACCCAACCCGCCCCGATTGGTCAATGATTTTGTGGGCATTCTGCAAGCAGGTGCACGAGAAACGCTGGAAGAAAAATTACGTCGCTACGCTGATTCGACCTCGACCCAGATTACGATTGTAATTGTGAAAACGACGGAGCCATATCCAATTGGGGATTGGGCTTTTCAGGTAGGGCGAAAGTGGGGTGTGGGTCAAAAAGGGAAAAATAATGGTCTCGTTCTGGCCTGGGCCACCGGCGACCGCAAAATTTATATTGCCACCGGCTACGGCCTCGAAGGGGCGATTCCTGATGCCGTGGCCAACCGAATCATCGACAATATAATTGTTCCTGCCTTTAAACAGCAGCAATACTACGAAGGTCTGGATGCTGCCACTACTGAGATCATTAAACGCGCCCAGGGCGAATACAAAGATGATTCATCAGGCAATGATGGCGGAGGTGGCAGTGTAGGATTTATCATCCTCATCATTATCATTGTTTTCGTCTTTATCTGGCTAAGCCGACGGGGTGGGGGCGGTAATCGCTCCCGTCGTGGTGGTGGAATGGGAGGTTGGTTTATTCCGTATACAACCTACACGGGCTGGGGTAGTTCATCCGGCAGTTGGGGTGGTGGCGGAGGTGGTGGCGGAGGCAGCGACTTCGGCGGCTTTGGCGGAGGCAGCTTCGGCGGTGGCGGTGCTGGGGGAGATTATTAATTCACGCTCCCCTGAACCCGAAACTCATTGCGGTCAAAGTAAGTTAGCTGCTGAAACCCTTCGACCCGGTATTGCCGGACACCCCAGCCTTTTGCTCCATTAGCGCCACTTGCCAGCATGATTCGCCTTTCTGATTGGTACAAAGGGTTTTCTGATTTTAAAACTGCCGTGATCTGAGCGGGCTGGCGGGTTGTTGAATCCAACTTTACTGTCAACGCCCGGACGGTTAGCTTTTCTTCCGTTGGTTTGAGTGTGTATTGGTACGTCAGCGAATCGGGCCGGACAACGGTATAGCTAAAGCGAAAAGCGGGTTTATTGATGTCAGCCTGCACAAACAACTCCAGTTCCTTCTCCCAGTCAATATCCTGTGTTGTTTGGTTGTTCGTTTTCTGATTAATAAACGCGCTTTTAGCCACGGTTGGCTTCTGAACCGACAGCCTTTGGATTTGGCCTTTCACATAGCCCGCTACGTCGAAATAAACAGGTTTAGAAGCCGTTTGCGTAGTCGAACTATCACAGGAGAACGCGAATAGGCACAAAAGCGAAAGAATAAAAGGCTTCATATTTTGGCAAAAAAGGACCCTCCGCCGGTAAAGCAGAGGGTCTGTTTATGTAGTCGTAAACGCGATTTTAGGCGAAGACGTTCAGGCTCGTTCAATCAAACTAACTCCACCCATTTCGGCCGGTTGCTGAATGCCCATCAGATCCAGAATAGTCGGAGCGATGTCGGCCAATTTACCATCTTTCAGTTTTGGCTTCAGGTCATTGTCCACCAGAATACAGGGCACCAGATTGGTTGTGTGGGCTGTGTTAGGCGTACCGTCGTCGTTAACCATGTAATCGGCGTTACCGTGGTCGGCGATGATAATGACGGCGTAATCGCTGGCTAAAGCCGCTTCAACAACCGCTTGCGTACAGGTATCAACCGTTTCAGCGGCCTTTACTACGGCTTCAAAAACACCCGTATGGCCTACCATATCGGTGTTGGCGAAGTTCAGACAAATGAAGTTGGCCGTCTTATTCTGCAACTCCGGTACAATGGCATCCCGAATGTCGTAGGCAGCCATTTCGGGTTTTTGGTCGTACGTTTTTACAGGAATAACGGTTGTATTACCCTGCTCATCAAATACCGTCATTTCCTTGGGTGACTGGCACAAAAGCCGCTTTTCACCCGTAAAAGGCTCCTCGCGGCCACCCGAGAAGAAAAACGTTACGTGGGGATATTTCTCCGTTTCGGCAATCCGTATCTGCGTCCGGCCAGCTGCTGAAACCACTTCGCCAAGGGTCTTATTAAGGTTGTCTTTATCGTAGATGACGTGAACGTTGGCAAAGTCGTTGTCGTAGTTCGTCATGGTCAGGTAGTACAGGTTCAGCTTATGCATCTCCTGCTCCGGAATGTCGCGTTGGGTCAGCGCAATGGTAATTTCGCGGCCCCGGTCGGTGCGGAAATTGAAACACAGCACCACATCGCCTTCTTCAATCACCGCAACTGGCGAGCCGTTTTCCTGCGTCACAACGATAGGTTTGATAAACTCGTCGCTCAGATTATCATCGTAGGAAGCCTGAATCGCGCCTAGAATGCCTTCACTGGGCACTGGCTTACCCGATCCATGCACCATTACGTCGTATGCCTGCCGAACACGTTCCCAGCGATTATCGCGATCCATTGCATAAAAGCGGCCGGTTACACTGGCTATTTTGCCTGTTGTGGCCGCCATATGGTTTTGCAGATCGGTCAGAAAACCGAGGCCGCTTTTGGGATCGGTGTCGCGCCCATCCGTAAACGCGTGCACATACACATCGCTCAGGCCTTTGTCATGTACAATGGACAGCAGGCCCTTCAGGTGATCAATATGTGAGTGAACGCCACCATCGGATACTAGGCCAATGAAATGGACTTTCTTGCCGTTTTGTTTGGCATAATTCAGGGCATCAACAAGGACAGGTTCGTTATCGAGCGTATGCTCTTCAACCGCCTTATTAACTTTTACTAAATCCTGATACACAACCCGACCTGCGCCAAGGTTCATATGGCCTACTTCGGAGTTGCCCATTTGACCCGCCGGGAGCCCCACCGCCAAGCCAGAAGCCTCCAGATGGCTGTTCGAGTAACGGCTATAGAGTGAGCTGATAAATGGCGTTTTAGCAGCCGCCAGTGCCGACCGCTCCGGCTGGGTGGCAATGCCCCAACCATCGAGAATAATGAGAATGACGTTTTTATCCATGATAAAAGAGTGAAAGAGCGACAGTCCGGTGTTCCGGAGAGTAAAAGAGTTGAAAGTGCAAAAGGCGAAGATATTCTGCTGGATGGCTCTTTCACTCTTTCGCTCTTTCGCTCTTTAAATAGGTAAGTAGCTGTTCGCAGCAGCGATGGGTAATTTGGTATACTTCTTCGAAAACTTCCGGTCCTTCGTAGTAAGGGTCCGGTACGTTAGGGTCATCGCTTACAATGGGGTCGAACTCACGAAGCAGAAAAATGTTATCGTCGCTCACAACGCCCACGCTTCGCTGACTCAGTTTCAGGACGGCATCGAAGTTGGCCTCGTCCATTGCTACAAAATAGGTGAATTTGGCCAGGTCTTCGCCGGTCATCCGACGGGCCCGATGGGTCAGTGTCAAACCGTGTTCCTGAGCATTCTGGCGTGTTCTGCGGTCGGGCAAATCGCCCAGATGATACGACGATGTTCCTGCCGAATCACACGTTATTTCATTCTCCAGTTTTCGGTCGATAATCATCTGCCGAAAAACACCCTCTGCCACCGGGGACCGGCAAATATTTCCAAGGCAGACGAAGAGAATGGAAATCATAATGGCAGTAAACAGTAGCAGTGATTAGTGGCAATAAGCTGATATTTTGGACTGCTCACTGCCACTACTTACGGCATACTATTTTTCAATAGGTTCGTTATTTTCGTCAACTAGTACGTACACGTCCTCGGTTGGCTTTTTCATCAGATACCGTTCGCGGGCGTATTTTTCCCGAAGCTGATCGGTACCCAGAACCAGCTTACTCTGATTTTCTACCCGCTTGATTTCGGCTTTGTAATAAATCTTCTCACCTTCTAGTTCGTGAAGATTCCACCAGTTTTGAGCCTGAGAAAACAAGTCATTAGCATCAAAAACCAACATCCACACCAACAGGCCGACGCCTGTAGCGACATAAAAATTTCGGCCGTATCGGAGTAGACGTTTCAAAACGGATACTGTAAAATGGCTAATGTAGAATGAATGATTATTCCCATCGGGTGTAAGTCGTTCATTTTACATTAGCCATCATTCAATTAAAATTTCACACCTGGAAAATAAGCTGTTTCGCCTAGTTCTTCCTCAATGCGGAGAAGCTGGTTGTATTTAGCCATCCGGTCTGAGCGTGAAGCCGAACCCGTTTTGATTTGACCGGTGTTCAAAGCCACTGCCAAATCAGCGATCGTTGCGTCTTCGGTCTCACCCGAACGGTGCGACATGATATTTTTGTACGAATTGCGTTTTGCCAAACTCACCGTATCGATGGTTTCGGTAAGCGAGCCAATTTGGTTCACTTTTACCAGAACGGCATTCGCGATTCCCTGCTCGATTCCTTGTGTCAGGCGCGTTACGTTAGTTACGAAAAGGTCATCGCCCACTAACTGAATCTTGTTTTTCAACAGGTCAGTGTGCATTTTCCAACCTGCCCAATCGTCTTCGGCCATACCGTCTTCGATGCTCAGGATTGGGTACTTCGTACACCAATCGGCCCAGTAATTAGCCATTTCCTGCGAAGTCAGTTTATCACCGCTTGATTTTTTGAAGTGATACTGACCCGTTTCGGCATTGTAGAACTCCGATGTAGCAGCATCCATTGCGATCCAAACATCTTCGCCAGGACGGTAGCCTGCTTTCTCGATTGCCTGGATGATGATCTGAATGGCCTCTTCGTTCGAGGTAATGTTAGGGGCAAAACCACCTTCATCGCCTACGTTCGTCGACAAACCTTTGCCTTTCAGAACTTTCTTGAGTGTATGGAAAATCTCCGTCCCCATCCGCAGGGCTTCCGAGAAGCTTGGCGCGTTGGCGGGCATTACCATGAACTCCTGGAAATCGATGGAATTGTCAGCGTGTGAACCTCCGTTTAGGATGTTCATCATTGGCACAGGCAGGGTGTTGGCATTTACGCCACCAATGTAGCGGTACAGAGGTAAACCGGCCTCCTGAGCAGCTGCTTTAGCCACGGCCAGCGATACGCCCAAAATAGCGTTGGCGCCTAGTTTGCCTTTGTTTGGCGTACCATCTAAGTCGAGCATGAGTTTGTCGATCAGGGTCTGATCGAATGCAGATAGGCCTACCAGCTCAGGGTAAATCAAGTCGTTTACGTTCTGTACGGCTTTCAACACACCTTTGCCAACATAGACTTTCTCATCTTCGTCGCGGAGTTCAACGGCCTCGTGCGTACCTGTTGATGCGCCCGATGGAACAGCCGCCCGGCCTAAAAATCCGTTCTCTGTCCGAACGTCTACCTCAACAGTTGGGTTACCCCGTGAATCCAGAATTTGTCTGGCATGAATGCTCTGAATGGTACTCATTGCGATATGAAAAAGGTTAACAACTAAAAGTTCAATTTTTTCCTCGATAGCTGATAAATTCACTGTCCGTCAGCCCTTTCGACGCGCAAAGTAACGAAATAAGCAGGAGTTTTCGGGAAAGGTAGGAACGCGGATTAGACGGATGAAACGGATTGGTACCGATTTATGCCCCTGCGGGGCTATATGTCAATAGAAGTCAAGCGTTCATCAAATAGCAAAGCCCCATCGGGGCGATATGAAAAATGGGTGAGCCAAAACATATCGTCCCAACAGGGCCGTTTTTGCATATAGTGGCTCAACGAGCCGTACACTCTTCTTACTTCAAACTGCTCAGATAGGTCTTATTGCCGTTCTTGTTGATATAGTACTTACCACCCTTTGGGCCAGTATAAACGGTTTCGCCATTAGGACCTTTCGAGGAGCGATCAACGGGGGCTTTGTAGTCAGCAGGCGACGCTTTCTCCTCTTTTACTTTCTTGTCCATTTTGACCATCGCTTTATCATCAGCTTTATCCGCCTTTTTTTCGGCTTTGGCCATTGCTTTATCCGCCTTTATATCGGCTTTAGCTGCTTTGCTGTCAGCCTTATCTTTCATGTCGGCTTTATCTGCCTTCTTCTCCGCTTTAGCTTCTTTTTTTTCAGCCTTCTCGTCGGCGATGTCGGCCTTGGCCTTTTTTATGTCAGCTTTCGCTTCTTTTACAGCCACTTTATCACCGTCGTCCTTCGCTTTTTTCTTGTCAGCTTTAGCTTCCTTCTTGTCGTCTTTGGCTTCTTTTTTGTCCGCTTTTGCGTCTTTCGCTTCCTTCTTTGCTTTCTCTTTTTTCGGCTTATCGTCCTGAGCAAAGCTGTTGAATGCCACTAGCATGCTGAGGAGCATGGCCACTAGTTTCACTGAATTTTTCATAGTAATGCAATGGTTTTGAGTTAGAAATGTATTCAGGCACTTGAGACGGGAAGTTGAGTAGAAAATCACATTAATCAACGAGAAAGCCTATAAAATTTGCTTAAATTTGGGTTTACACTTACCCTGTACGCATGCTTTTCAACGCTCCATCTGTCTCTGAAAATGATTCTGACAATAGCCAGGTCGAGCGCGACCCCGGCGCTTACTTAAAACGGTATTATGGCTACGATCAATTTAGACCCATGCAGGAGGCTATTATTCGGTCGGTGCTGGCAGGGCGCGATACGTTGGCTTTAATGCCAACAGGGGGCGGAAAATCGGTTTGCTTCCAGATTCCGGCCCTCATGCTGCCGGGTATTACCGTAGTGGTGTCTCCTCTGATTGCCCTAATGAAAGACCAGGTAGATGCCCTGCAACTGAATGGGGTTCCAGCGGTTTTTCTGAACAGTACGCAATCATCGCGGGAGCAACGGCAAATTGAAGACGACTGCATGGCGGGAAAAATCAAACTGCTTTATTCATCCCCCGAAAAACTCCTAAGCGAGTCGTTTTTTAACTTTCTGAAGCAACTTAATCTCTCTCTATTCGCCATCGACGAAGCGCACTGTATTTCTTCGTGGGGGCATGACTTTCGTCCTGAATACACCCAATTGCATGTACTGCGGGAACAGTTTCCGGCAGTACCGATGGTGGCCCTGACGGCTACTGCCGACAAACTTACCCGGCAGGATATCGGTGGTCGGCTCGGTATGGTTGACCCGCAGGTGTTTCTGGCTTCGTTCAACCGGCCCAATCTGAGTTTACAGGTATTGCCCGGCACCAACCGGCTTCAGCAAATTGTGCGACTATTGCAGATGAAACCCGACTCGTCCGGGATCATTTACTGCCTGAGCCGCAAGTCGACCGAATCGCTAGCCGCCAAATTGCAGGAGAAGGGATTTATGGCGGGATTTTATCATGCCGGAATGAGTACGCAGGAGCGGGGCATGGTACAGGAAATGTTCCTAAAAGATGATATTCGTATCATGTGCGCTACGATTGCCTTTGGTATGGGTATCGATAAGTCGAACGTGCGGTGGGTAATTCATTACAATATGCCCAAAAACATGGAGAGCTTCTACCAGGAAATCGGTCGGGCGGGTCGCGATGGCGGTCCTGCGGATACGGTGCTCTTTTATAGTTTTGCCGACGTAGCCACGTACAAAGACATGCTCAATGAGGCTAAACCGGCTAATTTGGGCGTTCAGTTGGCCAAGCTGGAGCGGATTCAACAATATGCCGATGCCAACACCTGCCGCCGTCGGATTCTGCTCAGCTATTTCTCTGAAGAACTAACCGAACCCTGCGGCAACTGCGATGTGTGCCGCAATCCCCGTGTAACGTTCGATGGGACCGTGCTGGCTCAAAAAGCCTTGTCAGCCATCATCCGTGTACAGGAGCGAGTGCCTATGAACCTGCTGATTGATATTCTGCGTGGTTCACGGAGCCAGATGGTATTGCAGTACGGC
This sequence comes from Flavobacterium sp. SUN052, assembly GCF_028867935.1. Classification (GTDB taxonomy): domain Bacteria; phylum Bacteroidota; class Bacteroidia; order Flavobacteriales; family Flavobacteriaceae; genus Flavobacterium. The sequence goes on along the minus strand of NZ_JAPQNS010000012.1, from coordinate 90,368 downwards.
TATGACAAAGTGAAAACCTACGGCGCAGGCAAAGATCTGAAATTTGAAGACTGGCGAAATTACCTGCATCAGCTCATTAATATTGGCGTAATCGAGATTGCCTACGACCAGCATTACGCCCTGAAAAAAGGAATTCTGGGCGATGCTGTTTTGCGGGAAGGCCGCACGATCGACCTGGTGCGACCTGAAGATGTAACGAAGCCAGTTGTAGAGAAAGCCAAAACCCGAAGCAGTCAAAGCAAAGACGACTTGTATAACCGGCTGGATGTATTGCGGAAGGAGATTGCGGGCGAGCAAAACGTGCCGCCTTATGTTATCTTTACGGATACCACACTCGAAGATATGGCTCGTCAGCGCCCAACTACACCCGACGGCCTGCGTAACGTCAGTGGGGTGGGCGAACGCAAGCTCCAGTTGTTTGGTCGGCGGTTCCTCGATGTCATTGTTGACTATGTGCGTGGACAAGCCAAAGACGGTGGTAGTAAACGCGGCTCTACCCAGGTAATCACACTCGAATTATTCGAACGCGGAATGACCATTGAGGAGATAGCCGCTGAGCGTCAGCTTACTAATTTCACTATAATTGGCCATCTACTTTCACTCAAAAAATCGGGGTATGACCTGCCTCTGGAAGACCTGGTTTCTCCTCAGGAACGGGTCGAAATAGAACAAGCGATTCGGCAGTTTGGAGTGGATAATAACACTGTGAAGCCCATTTTCGAGTATTTTAACGGTAGGCATAGTTACGACAAGATTCGGCTAACCTTAGGGCTGATGGATGATTAAAAAATCCTATTTCAAAATATACCGTTGGATAATTCCGTGAAAATTGTTTGGTTTGTACCAGACAATCACGTAAATTCGTTCAGAATTAGTGCAAAACCCGTTACTACGTAGCGGGTTTCGTCGTCTGAAACAGTACCAACAACTACGAACATTTTGATAAAGGAAATCAGTATTTCACTGCTTTTGGCCGCCGGGAAAACGGTTGCCGGAGCGATGCCCGCCAAGCCGTCTACTACACTATTTGACACCACCAGAACGACCTTTTCCAGCCAGGCTTTGGATAACCCAACGCTGCTGGTAGTAGACTCTGCCAACCGGGCTTTCCCGGTTTATTTTTGTGGGGAAGAGGTGCCAGTAGGTCAGCCGGGTGTATGGCGTCGGTGGATTCAGACCCTTCGTGGGTTCAGTAGCAAAGACGATTGTTTGTATGATGTTCGCCAACGGGCAACTACTTTTTTCCCGATCATCGACCCCATTCTACGGCAATACCGTATTCCCCGCGATTTCCGGTATTTGCCCCTGGCCGAAAGCGAACTGATCAACGACTGTGTATCGCCCAGAGGAGCATCGGGATATTGGCAGCTAATGCCGGAGACCGCTCGTGGACTTGGTTTGAAAGTAGACGGAAACGTAGACGAACGGTATGATTTGCGTAAGGCAACAGTAGCTGTTTGCCATTATTTGCACCAGTTATACCGTCAGTTAGGGTCATGGTCGCTGGTGGCGGCTGCTTATAACGGCGGTTTAGGGCATGTGCAATCACGAATGCACCAGCAGAGTCAGAAGAATTACTTCAAACTAAGCCTTCACCGCGAGACAAGCCATTACCTATTCCGTATTCTGGCTTACAAAGAGTTGATTGCCAATCCGAAACAATACGAACTGCTCTTGTCGAAGTCGGCCATTGCGAGACTGACAAAACCGCTACCCAAGTGGATAAAGCCCATACCACTTAATCTAGTCCGTAATGGTAACTCCCGCTCCCTGGTCCCTTCTTACTCTGAACCTCTGGAATCAGATGTGGTCAGCAACACGCCAATAAACCCGACATGGGGGCCACGCCCAGACAAAAGGCTGACCGATACTCCGTCGGACTTTGAACAGATTTTGGCTAGTGCGCTCTTCCCCGAAGCGAACGGCGACCTCCAGAATCAGCAAGCCAAATTCCCCATCACCAATTTATTAGCTATGATCGCCATCCGCTTCCGTCGTCCGCGCTACCTCCAACGCGAGGAAGGGCAGGGGCTAAGGCCAATCCATGAATGGGAATGGATTTAAGTAGTAGATATTCGAATGAAAAGCACTTGAGAGATCGGGTGCTTTTTTGTTGGTCGGCACCTGAGACTCCTCCATCTATTGAACCACAACAGTGTAGCTAATGAAAAAGAAACTTCTGAGTCTATTGTTGATTGGGGCTGGCTTTTATATTGAAAGTAATGCTCAGCGAGTGGTGATTGAGCAAGCCGATCATTCTGCTCAAAGCATCTACGCCCTAAAGGCGCTCACAAAAGCACTGGAAGCCCGTAACTATACCGTCGAGACCAGTCAGGTAACCACTGCCCAATACACAATACGGCTAGCTGCCAATAAGCAGGAAATTGGGGCCGAAGCCTATTCGATTGCCAAACAGGGTAAACAACTTACGGTAACGGGTGGCGACGCCAGAGGCCTTATTTATGGTTGCCTTTCGCTGGTTGAGGATTTGCAGAATGGGGTTGGGCTGGAGAAGATAAGCCCGCGAAGTGAAAAACCGCATCTGCCCTTGCGCGCCATCAAATTCGACTTGCCCTGGGATACCTACCGGCACAGTTACGCCCTCGATCTTCACTACGAAACCTGTCGGGATACGCTGTACTGGCGGGCATTCTTGGACATGATGGTGGCTAACCGCTTCAACGCGCTGAGCATATGGAACCTGCACCCGTATCCATTCATGATAAAGCCGACCAATTTTCCGGCCGCTACCCCTTTCAATGATCAGCAAATGCGCGAATGGCAAACTCTTTTCAGAACCATTTTCCGCATGGCTAAGGAGCGGGCCATTGATACGTATCTGATTCCGTTCAACATCTTCACCAGTCCTGAGTTCTCGAAAGCCTACAATGTTAATCCGGCCTTGAACAACCTGGAGCATCGCCATTTTATCGACGGCGATACGTCGGCAATTGTCAAACGGTACACGCGGGAGTGTGTTACGCAGGTTCTTCGTGAATACCCCGACCTGACAGGTTTTGGGTTGACGTTGGGCGAGGGAATGGGTGGTATGACTCCGCAACAACGTGAAGACTGGATGAAGGCAACTATTATTGACGGTATGCGGCAGGCTAACCGAAAAACCAAACTCATTCACCGCATTCCATTTTCCAGCACAACAGGCTCTCTAGGTATAACCAGCGTCGACACCGAAAAACTCACCCGAAAATCCATTGAGAGCGAAGGCGCCCTGGACTTTATTGAAGGGCCAATCTGGGCCGATCTGAAATACAACTGGTCGCACGCCCACTCAACGCCTACGCTGGTAAAAGTGCACGGAGGAAAGCTGTATGATACCTATTTTAAACCCGACCCAACAGCGTACAAAATCACCTGGACGGCCCGTAACGAAGATTTCTTTTGTCTACGGTGGGGTGTCCCCGATTTTGTCAGGGCACACATAGCCGCCAACAACCAGTCGTATGTAGGAGGGTATTTTCTGGGTTCTGAAACGTACATTCCTGCCAAAGATTACTTCACTACGCCCGGCGGTTCCGTTGATTGGAAATACGCCTTTGAGCGGCAATGGTTATTTTACAAGCTTTGGGGACGGTTACTGTATAACCCAGCTACAACAGACGCTGTGTTTAAGGCCGAGTTCGTCCGGCGTTATGGTCCGTCGGCAACTCGCCTGCTCGAAGCCTATGCGCTGGCTTCATCAACACCACTTCGGTTGGCCTCTGCCTTTGATTTTACCTGGGATTTCTCGCTCTATAGTGAGGGGATGATGGCGCACGATGCCGTCAAAAATGTGTCGTATATATCGGTAAACCAGCAGATCACGCAGGCAACGCTGGACCCGACCTATGTTTCGGTAGCTGATTACGTGAAAACGACTATAGCAGGTGGGACATTTGATAAAGGGAAAATTACACCACCCATATTGGCTAGTATGCTGGAGCGTGATTGTCGGAAAGCACTGGAATTGATAAAATCTATCAAAACATCAGCGAATCGATCTTTGCAATATGAAGTAGCCGACGTGCAGGTTTGGGCTAATCTGGGCCTTCACCTGGCCGAAAAACTAAAGGGAGCTGTTGCTTTGCAAACCTACCGTTTAACAGGCCAGGCAGATCAGAAGAAGATTGCTGTGAAGCATTTAAAACAGGCGCTTACTCATTGGGATGCCGTTGTTGCCATAACCCGTCCGATCTATAAGGACATGCCGCTGGTACACCTGAGTGAGCAAAAAGGTGGCACACCAGCAGAAAACGATAAACTCCGATTTCATTGGGCTATACTCCGGCCTGAGGTTGCCAAGGATGTGGATATTGCTGAAAATGCAAAGCCGGTTTCTGCAAGATAAAGCTGGAGTAATCCTCAAAATTGTTCAAAACAAATTATGTACTGATCATCTTGTTACGCATCGGTTTGTTCATCGTCTAAGTTAGTAGAGTATTCCTGGGTCTTAATCGACTCATGGGGTACTACCTAATCCATAAGAGAGGAACGGATCTTCCGTAACGATGAAAAAGTTTTTGGTGTTGATGATGGTCGGCCTGGCCAGCATGCGCTTGTCGTATGCAGTTGCCGACGGTGCAGGGCACGCTACAGTGTCTGAGGATGACAAATCGGCCTGGGCGAATCTCCCGCCCGTTTATTTCTGCGGAGAAGCCGTACCTGTTCATGAAGAGACCGTAGCCCGTCGGCTGGTGTCGGCGTTAGTGAAAAATACCAATTACAATCGAGCTTTATACGAGATTCGGCAACGCGCTTCCGCGTTCTTTCCGGTGATCGAGCCAATTATGGCTCGGTACAAAATCCCGGCCGATTTCAAATACTTACCTTTAGTGGAGAGTGCGTTGCGGGCCGAAGCGGTGTCGTCGGCCGGAGCAGTAGGTTACTGGCAATTGATGCCTGGAACCGCCCGCGAACTGGGTCTGACCGTTGAGAGTCAATACGACGAGCGGCAACATTTGCTAAAATCAACTGATGCCGCCTGTCGGTATCTTCGGTTCTTGCATGCTAAACTTGGCTCGTGGACATTGGCCGCTGCGGCTTACAACAACGGAATAGGTAATCTTCTATCGAGCATTCGGCGGCAACGCGAGCGCGACTATTACTATCTCCGATTGAACGCCGAAACGGGCAAATACCTCTACCGGATTTTGGCCTTCAAAGAGCTCTTCGACAATTACACCAGCTATCGGTATGTATTGCCCCTCGATGTCTGGAAAACCCTTAGTGAACCTCTCCCTAAAGTAGCGCTTCCGGCCGACCCCGAAAAACCACTGTTGGCAGATTCGGACTTGATAAACGCGACGCAAGCCGCTGTTGAAGAGCCTGTTGTGGTGAAATCAGACGCTACGCAACGTCCACAGGAAATGCCATTGCCCAACGCTGCCGATGTGTTTCGGGGTGGTATCAAAGCTCGTTTAGCGGAGGCTGGTATTTTAAAGCGGGGGCAGGTTTGGGTATTTCATTTAACCCTCGACGGCATGGCCGACGGTAAATCGGTTGATCAGGGCGATGTGCTTTATGCGATTGTGGAGGACATTGACCCAAAAACCAACAAAGTTTTTCTGCGAGGAGAAAAATTGTACTCAAAAAGCAACCGGGAAACGTATGATTTGACGCTTGCTGCCGTTGACGCGTCAACCGGACGCATTGGCATTTACCTGCCTGATATGGAACAGGTGAAAGCGGGCTGGATATCCACCTGGAAGGTAATGTAATCGAACTATACAAACTCTCCCCTTGTTCTCGTTGAGTCTATGTTCAACCAAACCCAATAAGTGTGGTAAACCAAAGAAAAGAGATTTGTAACTGGCTCACAATAAACATTTTTATAAATTGCTTTATTGTATTTAATCCAGTTCAGGCTCAAAAGACTCGCCCTGTTACAACTTCAGCCGGGCGAATGCACTTCAGCGGTGAAATGGTCCCAACTGAGCAGGCGGCTGTCTCGCTGAAGTTAGCCGTAGCCCTGGCGGGTAATGGCGGATACCTGAAGCATGTAAACAGTCTGAAACAACGCTCACAGCCTTATTTTGCCGTTATTGAGCCGATTCTGGCCAAGCACAACGTCCCCAACGATTTCAAATTCATTCCTCTGATCGAGAGCAACTGGAAAGCCGATGCCGTTTCGAGCGCTGGCGCAGTAGGATACTGGCAGTTTATGGATGAGACCGCCCGCGACATGGGCCTGAAAATCGACGGACCCAACGATGAACGCAAAGACCTGCGCAAATCGACTGAAGCAGCGGCCCGCTACATCAAATTCCTGCATAAAAAACTAGGCTCTTGGACGCTCGTGGCAGCCGCTTATAACGGTGGTATTGGCATGATCGAAAATAAAGTACGCCGGGCTGGCCACCGCGATTATTACGCGCTTACGCTGAACGAAGAAACCGGCTACTATCTCTACCGGGCGTTGGCTATGAAAGAGCTGTTTAATCGGGCGAACTACTACGCCGGTATGGCCGATGGCGGTTTACTGGCCTCGGCAGGCAACCCGTACGAGCAGGAACGTGCCCAGGCCCGACGCATGGGTTGGCTCAACGACACCGAACCCGAACTGACAGGAAGCCCCGTTGGAAACGACCCATTTGCGACAACGCGCTCTGAAGCCGTTGTGATGGACAGTGTGCTGGTACGGCTATTGTCTGAAAACACAAAAGTATCGTCGGGTGAGTTTGCTGCCGACGTGACGGCCCGCTTGCTGAAGGCTGGAAAACCCAAAGTGGGTGAACGATGGTCCTTTAAACTTACGCAGGACGTAACCATTGCCGAAGACGAATTCAAAGCGGGCGATGTGCTCTACGCCCTGGTCGATGATGTTGACGCACGGGGCATTGTGTACCTACGGGCAACCAAACTAGTTTCGTCGGTTTCAAAAGCGGTAGTTCCGGTTACGCTTTTGGCCATGAATCCTAACACCGGTCTGGCGGGTATAACCCTTCCCAAAACGGTCAAAGCCGATTGGGAAGTGAGCTGGAAAGTGCAGTAAGCGGCACAGAAGGCTTAAATTAGTCTGTCGCCCGGCAACTTCGGTGGCTCGAACTCCCTATTCAACGGTTCGATAAAATCCAACAGTTCTTTTTGACCGGCCCGCGAAGAGGCTGATGTCAGAAACATCTGGGGAATCTCATCCCAACCCATTTCTTTCAGCGATTCTTTGTAGCGGTCCTGAATATTCTGCAATCCGCCCGACTTGAGTTTTTCAGTTTTCGTAAACACAATTACGAACGGAATGCCCTGCTCGCCCAGACGGGTTATGAAATCAAGGTCAATTTTCTGAGGGGCAATTCGCCCATCGACCAGCACAAACGTACAGAGTAGATTGGGGCGAGTTGTCAGGTATGCGTCGATCATGCGGGCGAAACCAGCGCGGGTGCCTTTGCCTACCTGTGCGTATCCGTAACCCGGCAAATCGACCAGATACCACTCTTTATTGATGAGAAAGTGATTGATAAGCTGCGTTTTTCCCGGCGTCCCCGACGTTTTTGCCAGCCCATGCCGACTCACCAGCATATTAATCAGCGACGATTTCCCGACGTTGGAGCGACCAATAAAGGCATACTCTGGTTTGTCGGGACGGGGGCATTTATCCAGATCGGTATTACTAACGAGAAATTCAGCGGATTTTACTTGCATAACGCATTCGGGGTTGACTCTGACTGCAAAGGTAATAGAACCGCAATGGCTGACCGTGTTGTTTGCGGAGATGCACCGGATTTGCGCTGAATTACTTGCTTAGTATCTCCGTTATCGTTGTTCCGTAAGCCGCTCCCTCGTCAAGTTCAGATGGTGATCAACGTGCAGAATGGTGAAATAGACCATTTCGCGAACGGTCAGTAGTCCCAGCGCCGGATGTGGAATGTAATAGGCTTCGAGTTCATCGTCTGTCCAATTGCTTAGAGCATAAGCCACCCCCTGATGCGCTTGAACAAATCGGTCTATCACCGCACTCCGATCGGCAAGGTCTTCGGCGCGGCCCACCATACTGACGGGCGCTTTGATGCCCGTTTCGCGTAAGGTTTGTTTATAGTCGGCCAGTAATTGCCCATAAGAACGCGACGGTTGGGTGGGTTTGCCAAACTGCGCTAAAAACTCATGTGGGCCAGCCAGTATCCTTGCCACAGGCCGGGCGCTGAGGTAAAGGTGCTGGAGATTCTCTGCGACAGACCATTTATCGCCGTCCAGTGGAGCAAAAAACTGCTCACCGGTTAGAGGCTCGGCAAACGAAAGAAATGCGTTGCACCGGTCGTTGAGGTGTTGTTGAAGTTCAGGAATGGCCATGTGCATGATTCGTGAGTGTTCGGCAAGGCCATTTGGCAAGCCCTTATCAAAAGTAGTACCTTTGTGGAAAGAGTGAAAGTGCGGAAGAGCAGTCGTCAAGGTAGAGCTCTTTTCTGCGTGTTTTCTGGACCATCGCACTTTCACTCTTTCGCACTTTTACTCTTTCACTTTTACCCCATGTCGCTCAAACAACAAATCGACGCCGATATTAAGCAGGCCATGCTGGCAAGAGAAACCGACCGACTTCGCGCTTTGCGGGCTGTTAAGTCGATGATTCTGCTCGAAGAAACCAAAGAAGGTGCCGGAGCAGACGGTCTCAAACCAGAAGACGAAATGAAACTGCTGACCAAAGCCGTTAAGCAGCGTAAAGACTCCGCTGATATTTTTCGTCAGCAAAACCGCGCCGATCTGCTGGCTACTGAGGAAGCCGAAATCGCCGTCATCGAGAAATACCTACCAAAGCAGTTATCCGAAGACGAGCTCAAAGCTAAAATTCAGGAAATCATTGCCCGCGTGGGAGCCAAAGCCCCCTCTGATATGGGTAAAGTGATGGGCGTTGCTACCAAAGAACTCGCCGGTTTGGCCGAAGGCAAGGCGGTTTCGGTTATGGTTAAATCACTTCTACAGTGAACAGTGAGCAGCCAACAGTAAACAGTTACTTGTTTCACTGCTGGCTGCTCACTGTTCACTGCACACTGTAATGAAAACCCTCGACATTCTTATTCTCGTACCACTCATTTGGGGCGCCTGGAACGGGTACCGCAAGGGGCTGCTGGTAGAGATTATAGCTGTGATTGCGTTTGTGGTGGCTATGGTGGTTGGGCTGAAGTTTCTCGGGTTCGGCATCGATTTGCTATCACCCTATATCAGCCGCGATCTGGCCCGCAAGTTTTTGCCGTGGATGGGCTTTTCACTCATTTTCTTCCCGGTTGTGTTCATGATCAACCGCATGGGCTATTCACTCCGGCAAACACTTCGCCAAACGTTGCTGGGTAGTTTCGACCGACTGGCGGGAGCGGCTATGGGTATCTTTACGTGGGTCTTTGGAATTAGTGTGATGCTCTGGTTGTTCAGTTATATGGGCGTTCAGATGCCCCCTCAACAAACAAAAGACACACGCTTATATCCTCTGATTCGGCCAGTTGCGCCCAAAGTAATGGACGTTGCCGCTGTTTGGGTACCAAAGGGATTAGAAGCTGGAAAAAGATTTAATGAAAACCGACATCCGTAAACTTACAGCCGCGCAACTCAAAGACTGGTTCACGCAAAATGGCGAGCAGGGCTTTCGGGCCAAACAGGTGCATGAATGGCTTTGGAAAAAGTCGGCGCACACGTTTGGGCAGATGAGCAATTTGTCGTTACACTTGCGTGAGAAGCTGGAAGGTGCGTTTGATATTCGTCCGTTAACCGTCTCGACCGAGCAACGTAGCAACGACGGCACCATCAAATCGTCGTTCCGGTTGTTCGACGGAAATCTGGTTGAGGGTGTATTGATTCCATCGCTCCGGTCTGATGATCAGGACCGGATGACGGCCTGTGTATCGAGTCAGGTGGGGTGCTCGCTGACCTGCAAATTCTGTGCAACGGGTTATATGGATCGTAAACGCAACCTCGACGCAGCTGAGATTTACGATCAGGTAGTGGCCATTGACCGGCAAGCCAAAACCACCTTCGACGCCCCTCTTACAAACATCGTTTATATGGGCATGGGCGAGCCCCTGTTGAATTATAAAAATGTATTGGAATCGGTAGACCGCATTACCTCGCCAGATGGTTTGGGTATGTCGCCGAAGCGAATTACGGTTTCTACGGCCGGTATCGCCAAGATGATTAAGCAGTTGGGGGACGATGAAGTAAAATTCAATCTGGCACTTTCACTCCACGCTGCAAATGATCTAAAACGGGATCAGATTATGCCAATCAACGAAAGCAACTCGCTCCAGAATTTGGCTGAATCGCTCAATTATTTCTATCGGAAAACCGGTACCCGAGTTACTTTTGAGTACATTGTTTTTTATAATTTCAATGATACCTTGCAGGATGCCAAGGAGTTGTGGGAATTCACAAAACGGGTTCCGGCTAAGGTTAACATCATTGAATACAACCCTATTGCGGAGGCCAATTTTACCAACACCGATCCACAAACTCTCGATAAATTCGCCGGATTTTTAGACAGCCGGGGTGTCATCGTAAACGTTCGTCGGAGTCGGGGTAAAGACATCGACGCAGCCTGCGGGCAATTGGCAGGCAAGGAAAAGTAGCTGACTTACCCTTTATAGTTTATGTTTGAATCCCGCATCGACCTACAAAATCTGACGGCCATCATTGCCGCTATCCGCACCGAAATAGGAAATGTCCTTGTTGGGCAACACCAAACGCTCGATCTACTACTGACAGCCCTCCTTGCCGACGGTCACGTGCTGCTCGAAGGGGTGCCAGGAGTTGCCAAAACCCTCACAGCCAAATTGCTAGCCCGTACTATTTCGGTGGGATTTAGTCGTATTCAGTTCACTCCGGACATGATGCCCTCGGATGTGTTGGGAACTTCGGTATTTCAGCCCAAAACGGGAGAGTTTGTTTTTCGGCAGGGGCCCGTATTTTCAAACATTGTACTGATCGACGAGATCAACCGTGCTCCGGCCAAAACACAGGCCGCTTTGTTTGAAGTAATGGAAGAGCGGCAGGTCACTAATGACGGCACTACCTATCAGCTCGATGCGCCGTTTATGGTGCTGGCGACCCAAAATCCAGTAGAGCAGGAAGGAACTTATCGTCTTCCTGAGGCTCAGTTGGATCGTTTTCTGTTTAAAGTGGTTATTGATTACCCAGAACAAGCCGATGAAGTAGCTATTTTGCGTGGTCATCACCAGCGCCGAAATCTCAAGGAATCCATTGAAGCGGTACCGTCAATTTTGACTGCTGATCAATTAGCCGAACTACGGGCTAGTGTGCAACAAGTACACGTGGAAGAAAATCTATTTGAGTATATTGCTCAGATTGTGCGCGATACCCGCGCTAATAAGTCATTGTATTTAGGGGCTTCTCCCCGTGCATCGGTAGCGCTGCTAAACAGTGCCAAAGCCCTTGCCACCCTTCGAGGCCGTGATTTTGTTACTCCCGAAGATGTACAAACACTGGCTGGTCCAGTGTTGCGCCACCGCGTATTACTCACCCCCGAACGCGAAATGGAAGGAGGAACAGCCGATGAGGTTATCGGGCAGATTGTGCAAAAAATTGAGGTGCCCCGGTAAACGCGCTAGCCCGTTACCTTATTCTTCAGCGATATTCTATCCTAAAAATTACTAATCATCGTTCATATAAAATAGCGTCTATTCTAATCATAGATTTTCGACAATTGTCGATAGAATATCGTTTGTTGAACTACTTACATGCAGATAATTACCCCTGCCTGATTTTGTAAAAAAATGATGAGGTTAATTCATTAATTATAAGCAACATCAGCCCATTTAGTATTATTCCTGTGACCTGTATGTTACCCATTGAATCGATTTACGTCAAACAATAGATTGGCACTATAATCGTATTAACAAGTGTCGTTCTGAGGGATCAAGAGAGTGTAAGTATACGAATCTAAAATTTTGTACACTGTCTAGGTAAAATTTATTAGGCAAATGTGACATTATACCTGTTAGTATATTTGTCACAACCTTTTAATAAAAATTGCTGGATTTTAATTGTTTACAAACTTTTTGGTGTCCGTTTTTAGTTTACTTTCCGCCCAAATAACTCCGAGTTCAAACCCATAAGATAAAAATAAAAACATGGACGAAGAAAAGCGCATTGAGAAAGCCGCTTATGTACTGAAGGCAGTCGCACACCCACTCCGAATCAAAATCATTCAAATGCTGAATGAGAACAAGGAGTTAAACGTTTCAACGATTTATAAAAATCTCAATGCTGAGCAGTCGCTGATCTCGCATCACCTGATCAACATGCGTGACAAGGGAATTTTAGATATTCGCCGGAGCGGGAAAAACATTTATTATTTCTTAGTGGATAGTGCCATCTCGGAGATTATTGTGTGCATCTACAAGAGCAAAATCCTTGCATAAACGAGTATAGGTAGCGTGAATGGGTAAATTAGTAATTGTCTACAAGCCGAGGCTTTGTACCAACATTACTAATTTACCCATTACTTTTTTAGCGCCTATCCGAATAAGTCGCCAGTCTTGTATGACGGCACAATGCCAAGATGGATATAAGCTTTCTCAGTAGCTTCGCGTCCGCGAGAAGTTCGTTTTAAATAGCCTTCCTGAATCAGGAATGGCTCATACACTTCTTCGATAGTCTCGGCTTCCTCACCACAAGCTGTGGCAATAGTTGTTAGTCCTACAGGGCCTCCCTTAAACTTTTCGATGATTGTAGACAAGATTCGGTTGTCCATATCGTCTAATCCATTCAGATCGACATCAAGAGCGCTAAGCGCTATTTCGGCAATATCAACTGTAATGGTACCATTGCCCTTGACTTGGGCGAAATCACGAGTTCTGCGGAGCAGGTTATTAGCAATACGTGGTGTACCACGGCTCCGGCGGGCAATCTCAAAAGCTCCCTTCTCATTAATGGGTGTCCCCAAAATAGCCGCCGACCGTTGTACAATGGTCGTTAACAATTCGGCATCATAGTATTCCAGTCGACAGCTGATTCCGAACCGTGCCCGCAAAGGTGACGTAAGCATACCTGCTCGCGTTGTAGCCCCTACCATTGTAAACGGATTCAACTTGATTTGTACCGAGCGCGCATTGGGACCAGAATCGAGCATAATGTCAATCTTGTAATCCTCCATAGCTGAATACAAATATTCTTCCACAATGGGGTTTAGACGGTGAATCTCGTCGATGAACAGCACATCGTTGGGTTGCAGGTTGGTGAGCAGTCCTGCCAGATCACTGGGTTTATCGAGAACGGGGCCAGAGGTCATTTTGATATTGGCTCCGAGTTCGTTGGCTACAATGTGCGAAAGGGTTGTTTTGCCCAAACCAGGAGGCCCATGCAAGAGCACATGGTCGAGTGCATCACCCCGTTGCTTAGCCGCCTGCACAAACACCGACAGGTTTGCCAATACCTTGTGTTGTCCTGTAAAGTCCTCAAATGAAAGCGGTCGAAGTGCCCGTTCGATCTCTTTGTCGGTGGCTGTCATGCCATCGCCTGAGCCGCTCATAAAGTCTTGTCGCATAGCAAAAAGAAGAGGTAGCGGTTAATGCTACCTCTTCAAATTTACGAAATTTTGGGCAAATAACCGCACGCTAATGACACGGATTTATCGAATTAACAGTACTGATCCACGCCTGACAACCCGTGGCATTTCGCGGTCGTATTCACTGCCGTAACTGATTACGTAGGCATACATCATGGGTGGATAAACCTGTCCCCGGTACGTGCCATCCCACTTAATATTTTCAGGTTCGTTACTAACAAATACTACTTCGCCCCATCGATTGAAAATCTTGATCTCAAACCCAGATGTGTAGGCGCTGTATACATCTAACACATCGTTTGAACCATCACCGTTGGGGGTGAACGCTTCTGGGATAAAAACCCGTGGTTCGCAAAAATCAACGACGCGGGTTGAGGCTATGGCGGTACAACCAACAGGGTCGGTTGCTCGTACAGAATAAGGACCAACTGCACTCACCGGTAGTGTTCGGCCTGATTCGTTGCCCCGCGACCAGACAAATGATAAACTTGATGGGCCACCGGCAGTAAGCGTTGTCGATTGGCCATCACCCACGCAAAAACGGTACTCAGGAGCCAGCGTAACAGCCGGTGCTGGCCGGTCATTTATTTGTACGCTTGCGGTGCCCGTACAGCCGTTTGGATTGCTCACCCGTACGGAATACGTTCCAGCGCCCGTTACGCTGATTGTGGGCGACGTGAGGCCATTATTCCATTGATATACGTTACCCGCTACAGTCGAGCTAACCGGCCTTAACACCACAGTATTGCCCGCACATTTATCCTGCGGTGGCCCAAGGTCGGCAAAACCGGTTGGGTCAAGGCCGACGCGGAAGTTGCCGGTAGCTGCTGTACAGCCGTTCGCATCGCTTACCGCAGCAGCGTAAGTACCACTGTTGATACCCGTTAACACCGACGCGTTGCTAATAAGAACGTTTGCTGCATCGCGCCAGAAATATTGAACAGGCTGTCTACCGCCATTAACCGTCAAACTAACCGTGCCGCTACCCGGTCGTGAGCAAAGTTGATCGCGGGGTGCTGGCGTAATCACCAAATTGTTGACCGGCGATTTAAGGGTAGCAGGTTGCGTTGCTGAACAGGAAAACTCGTCAGTGATACACACCGTATAGTTGCCTTCGCCAATTCCAGAAAGCGAGTTACTGGTCGACGGCAGAGGAGCGTTGTTTGACCCTGTCCAGGCATAACTAAACGTCCCCGAACCGGTTGGCGTAACAGTTAGCTGACCATCAAGTGAGGTACAACTTACTGGCTGAACACTGGCTATACGTAACGTTGGGTTTGGTCGCGCGGACACACTAATAACGCCTGTGTTGGTGCATACCTCTGTGTTGTTGCCAGGAATCGGGTGCGTAGCGGTAAGCGAATAGTTACCCGGTTGCGAAACTGTGATCACCTTAGAACTCTGTCCACTGCTCCAAGTAAAGCTATTGTATGCCGGTGAACCAACCACGCCAATAGTAGTACTGCTTCCCTCGCAAACAATCGCTGCGGGGCTAAGATTCAACTGGAACGGCTGTCTGAACAGTACGTTAGCCGTGTCTGCTTTGTAACAAGCTGGGCTTTCATTAAATGCAAACGCTATATACGTACCATTTCGGGTTGCCGCAAAGGTTTTGCCCCGGCCAACTATTCGACCCGCAAAGACCCAGGCATAGTTCTGAGCAGTAACGTCGATAGAAAGCGTTGTTGACAGCGGTATACGGCAAACGTTCTGATCGTTAAGCGTAACACTTTGCGGGTACGAAGCAATCGTAAGCGCGTCGGTGGCTGTCACGACTGTACAACTGGGGCCAAAGGAATTATTAGGCCCTTTCTGGAATGTCTCAACAGTTAGTGTAGCCGTATAACTTCCCGGTCTGGTGTAAACGTGATCTGGAACTGTGGTAGCCGTGCCTGAGTAGGGCTGCGTTCCATCCCCAAAATTCACCGTGTAACGTTCCTTCAAGTCGGGGCAGTATGGTCCAATGGTAAACTTAACGGGAGTTCCAACGCACTCTCCTTCGTGACTCAGACCTGCTCCGTTCGAGGGTGGCTGATTAAAGTTAGCTATTTGGTTTGGTAGCCCTAATTGCCCGGTTTTCCCCCCCAACGATTGGCCGTCAAACGTAAAACGAAGCGAGTCGAGGAAGCTGGCATTAGGATTCTGGATCACACCTAATGACGATTGGCCGGGTATTGATACGTAAATACGGCCGTCGGGACCAATCTGTAGGGCACCAAACTGCTGGGTAGTGCTGGTGGCAATTTCTGTTCTCGCTAACGATAGTTGCTCCGGGTCCGTTATGGTCAGGTCGTATCTAAGAATATACGATGAGGCCGCCGTACCACTGGCCGGATCGCCTACGAGTGATACGTACAGACTTTTCCCATCGGGTGAAAACTCGACCCCATACGCTTTTGGCGGGGCAGGCCCGAGATCAATTGTGCGTTTGTATTCTAGCTTCCCGGTTTTATCATTGAATGTATAAAGCTCGACGGTATTACTGGTCCCAGGATTGCCGGGCGAGGGTGGTATCCCCGGCACAATCATCGCTACGGGTCGTTCCACGCCGTCGGCGGTGCTGCTGCCGGGGTTGGTAGCCGTGCCCGACGTGCCGGTTGTTGATGATCCCGACGATGCAGTGGAGCTTTGCGGGGCAGGGCCAATTTTTAAGTAACCTTCTCCCTGACTCAGCGCCGTTTGTGATGCCCCCGCTGAAACTGTCGTTTGTGTTGGAGATGCATCTTTCGTCAGGTGGGTAATGCGGAATATGTTACTGCCAAAATCCCGTGTAATAACCCAATACGTGGAGTCCTGCTCATTTTTTACCCCCGCCGATCGCTCGGTACTGAGAGCCGTAGTAGAGGTGCCGGCAACAGGTAGGTTGCTTTCTATAACGGCGCCTTTACCATCATTTTTGCGCATGTCGACAATGCTGTAGGTAAGCTGGCGGGTGCCGTTAATTTCGGCTGTTGTGTAGACGTAATACTGATACTCGCAGCCTTTGCATGTCCCTTTTGGTACAATCAAAGCGGACTGAGTAGAGATTTGGCTACCACCTAGTGTTGTTGAGGCTGTTGAGATAAGGGGTTTCGATGTGGTTGGATCGATTATTATTTTACCGTTCGCATCATACTGAACAGCCCCCATCAGGTTACCGTCTTTGTCGTATATTTTGACACCGTCTGTATAAAATAACACGTTTCCTTTAGCATCGTTAATCGACGAAGTACCTTCAATTGTATTCAGTTTGCCATCGGTTAGTGGACTAGCCGACCCGCCCTGAAACTCAATACCTGCGTTGTTGCCAAAATACCATTTTGAGCCCTGCTGCTGAGGCTGGTCAGGACAAACTTTTACCTCTATCTTATCCTCGTACGAGCAACCAGTGATAGGGTTTGTCGCTTCAACTGAATAACAACCTGACCCCGTTACACTCAGCGTTTGCGTCGTTTCTCCCTTAGGTGCCCATTCGTAAGTCAAACCTGAGGGTGGACTGTTTGGGTAAGGATCTAATGTCAGTGTCTGTCCCTTACATATGGTTGTGTCGGGTCGCCAGTTCTGAAAAGGGGAGGGGGGAACACTAATATTGACCGGGAAACTGATAGTCTCCGCTGGCGTTGCACTATTCGAGTAAGTTCTCGTTACAGTAACCGTTCTCACACCGGGCGATGTATACAAATTCTGGACAACGCTGTATGAGGTTGTTGATGTAGAAGCGCCTGGGGTAGCAGTGCCGCTTACGGGAGCATCATCGAAAGTCCATGCCCACGATTTTACGCCGGGTGTTGCATCCCGAAAAGTAGTTGGTTCTCCTTTACATTGTTCTCCTCCACCCAGTGTTGGCAACTGCGCACACGGACGCCGGATACTAATGCCTGAAGGCAAGCCGCCCGATCCAGTTGTTGTGGATGGAGGTTGTGTTTGGCCCCATGCCAATTCCACACTGCTCACACCTATCAGGCAGAGCAGCAATCCAATAAGCCGAAAATATACAGATGCGTTGCGCATAAAATCAATTCCTCTCCTCCGAACCAGCACGGCCTCGACCTACATAACCACGTAATGGGGCGTTCCGTTAAGTTAAACGAAAACCAGACCGCAAAATTTTATCTAAAACCAAACGCCACGAAACGAATAAAAAAGGCGTATTTTTATCCGTTACATCATTGCATTTGGTGCAATTTGCTCTGTTTACTCAACGTTTACTTTGAACGGCAAGCTTTTTGTGCTGATACTGATCATCATGACTAAACGTTTCCTTTTACTGGGCTTAGTGCTGTTGTTAAGCCGGGCTGGCTGGGCACAGGACCCTCAGTTTACGCAATTCTACGCGGCCCCGCTTTATCTCAATCCGGCTTTTGCCGGTTCAGCGCTGGCACCCCGCATTACGGTCAATTACCGGAATCAATGGCCTTCCGTTGCAAACTACGTCACATCAATGGTTGGTGTTGACCATTATATGCCCCGTTTCAATAGCGGTGTTGGCTTGATGGTTATCAGTGATAATCAGGGACAGGGCCAAATTCGCTCAACTGAAGTGGCTGGCCAGTATGCCTATCAGATTCAACTTAGCGAACTCTCTGCGGTGCGACTTGGTCTACAGGCTTCGTACGTAAACCGGAGTGTAGGTTACTTTGGCCTGACTTTTGGGGATCAGTTCACCAACCGGGGTTTCATCGACGGTAGCACTAGCGCTGATGCGCCTTTGCTGGCAGCCGCAGCCAAAAGTAATAAGTACGTTGATTTTTCAACCGGGGCCCTCTATTATTCCGATTGGGTTTGGCTCGGTGTTTCTGCTCATCACATCAACCGGCCTAGCCAAGGTTTCTTTGCGGGAGATAATAGCCGGTTACCAATAAAAGGGAGCCTTCAAATGGGCTTGCGTATTCCGCTGATGGGTTTCACTGGCTTGGGCGACGAAGATGAACGCGAGATTAGCTTCTCTCCCGTGGTCAATTATAAGTTTCAGGGAAAATACGACCAGTTGGATATAGGTGCCTACTTTACCTACTCACCGCTGACAGTGGGGATGTATTATCGGGGACTTCCGTTCAAGAAGTATGATCAGCGCATTAACAATCATGATGCACTTGCCTTTCTGGTTGGCTTTCGGCAGGACAAATTCTCTGTTGGTTATAGCTACGATGCCACCATATCAACGTTAGGGTTCGCTAGTGGCGGCTCACACGAGATATCACTCTCGTATATTTTCGATCCGCTCGAACCAAGTCGTAAGGCCCGGAATCGTCGTAAGAATCCACAATTGGCCTGCCCTAAATTCTAGGTAACTGGGTAAATTAGATAACTGGTTGAAATATACTGGCTACTAGCATGTACCAGTTTACCTCAATAACCAATCACTAACTTAGCTTAAATGCGAAACGGCGACTCAGTTGTGAGCCGCCGTTTCTGTGAATGCAATAGGCTTATTGCGAATTACTTAGCTGAGTCAGCAGCCATAGGAGCCATAGCTGAAGAATCAGTAGCCATTGTGCTGTCTGTAGCCATAGACGTAGTGTCCATAGACATTGCAGTTGAGTCCGTAGTAGTGGTCTCAGTAGTTTCAGCTTTCTTCTGGCAAGCAGTAGCCAAAGAAATCATTGCCATTACGAAAAGGGCAGATTTTGCGAAATTTTTCATGATTGTAAGGTAGTTTGACGTTAACGATAAATACCAACCTTAATACCCTACAGAGAAATAGGTAACCCATAATTCTGAAAAATTTTTCAAACTTTTTTTTGGGTTACTATTTTAACAAAATTGTATTAACCAATAACGCTATTGATGAGGGAGACGATTCGGTTGCACTGGACTGATAATGACCTACTGGAAGGTCTGGCAAACGGATCAGATGCGGCTCTGAATCAGTTGTATCGTCGGTATTTTCCGATGGTTTTACACTTGATTCTGAGCAATAATGGCAGCGAGGACGACGCCAAAGATATTTTTCAGGAAGCGCTGGTTGTATTGTATGAGCATGTGCAGGAGGGGAAATTCGTGCTGAACGCCCAACTGAAAACGTACTTGTATTCGGTAAGCAGACGGTTATGGTTGAAGCAGCTGGCCCGCAAAGGACGCTACGGCACCCTGGGATCAGATGATATGATTGAGTCGAATGACTTTGTGGCTATTGATGATGACCTGGCTGAACACGAACGCCGGGATAGCCAATTCGACCACATGGCCGTTTCGCTCGGAAAGCTTGGTGAACCCTGTCGAACGTTGCTCGAAGATTTTTATATCCGCCATTTGTCCATGCAGGACATAACGGAAAAGTTTGGTTATACGAATGCCGACAATGCCAAAACGCAGAAGTACAAGTGCTTGATGCGGTTGAAACGGCTATTTTTTAGTGACTACCAGGAGTGAACGTTTTAAAGTTTTCAGATTGAATTGTTTTACATTTCACAATCACCGGTGAAATCTGAAGCGTGAAGCATTGAAACCTGAAACTACCAAGAACATGGACGAGGAAAAGAAAATTGCCGACGCTCTCGAGAGTTATGGGCGACGGGTTGTTTTTAAAGAAAAGGTAGCTCGCGTACAAGCATCTATGGATATGGATGAAATGCGCGAGCAGGCCCGGCTGTTCGAAGCGGACCAGGTTACACCTGTGCGTTCCATAGGCCGTACGCGCCAACTTTGGCAAACGTACCGGCCTACCTTTGCCGTGGCTGCTGCCGTGGCAATTATGACCACGTTCGCAACGCTATTTTTAGTGTGGTATTACCGCAACGCTAATCAACAGCAGGAGCAATACAGTATGTTACGCCGGGATGTCCAGGCTATCAAACAGTCACAGAACCGTATTTTGGATGGTTTGAGTGTACGCCGGAAATCACTGATTACGGTAAATCCAGGCCAAGTGGTGGGCTCTAGTTTTTTGCTCACACCTGATGGGTATTTAGTTACCAATAACCACATTGTACAGGGCGCCGACTCGGTGTATATACAAAGTCAATCGGGAGATGTATACAAAGCTCGGGTGGTTTACACCAATCGGGGCTATGATTTAGCTATTCTGAGTGTTGCAGAAGACAGTACGTTTCGGCCCCTCAAAACCGTTCCTTATGGTTTCGATCCCCGCCCGTCTGATCTGGGTGAACGTGTTTTCACGTTGGGATACCCCCGCGATGAAATAGTCTATGGCGAGGGCTACCTTAGCAGTGGCACTGGATACCGGAATGACTCTACGGCTTACCAGGTAGCTATCAGCGTGAATCCGGGCAACTCAGGTGGTCCGCTTTTAGACGAGAGAGGTAATGTGGTTGGTATTATCAGTGGTAAGCAAGTGGCTACTGAAGGCGCTTCGTTTGCTATCAAAACTGATTACCTCTTCCGTGCTATCCAGGCTATACCAAATGATTCGCTCAAAGGGCAACCGCTAAAACTGGGCCGTCGGAGTGCTCTGAATCGTTTGCCCCGTACGCAGCAAGTGAAGCGGGTTCAGCAGCACGTATACATGGTGAAGGTGTTTAAGCACTAGGTATAAAAAAAGCCCCGGTCGATAATGGCCGGGGCTTTTTTTATGCCTAGTGCTTATTGTTTTACTATTTTCACTGTCTTCACTTCTGAGGGTGTAGTAGCTCGGATCAGATAAAGCCCCGCCTGGCGACCCAATGGCATTGTCCGGTGTTCTACAGTCCCAGCCTTTTCAATCTGTAAATCACTCACTGAGCGGCCATTGCTTTCCACAACCTGTAGGCGGACTGACTGACCTTCCGCTCCGCTCAATTCAAACTCGACCCGGTCAGCCGTGGTAGGGTTGCCTAGCACGTTGATTATGAGACTCGAGCCTGCTTCGCGGGCAATCCGTAGACTGGCGCAAGGGCGTGTCCATGATAGCGAAACAGTAGCACCACTCTGACGAGCCATAATAGTGTAAGTATTATTGTCTGTATTGCCTGGGTCGAGGTTATCCGTACAGCTTGATGTCCAACCCGTAATGCCAATGGCCATAAACTCAATAGGTGAGCCGTCTCCGCCAGTCGTGTTAAACTGAATAGCACCCGTTGCGCAGCTATACGTAGGCGTAACCAGAGCAAGCGGTTGGCCAATCGTGCCGGTTGGGCTTCCACAAGCAGTGGTTGGAAGAGGTGGTGTGGACGCGCATGCTGCCAATGCATTCCAGCTATATGTTACTGTCACACCACTTTGTTGCGCATACAATGTTAGTGGTTCCACATTGGGTCGTCCATCCCTGATATCCTGTGCCAGACCCGCATCCACATCGTCGTTAGGGTTGGTAGTTGGTCCAGTAATGCCTATTGCCCAATAGGTAATGGTGCTTCCATCCCCCCCAGTCGTATTAAAAGTAAAGGCACCCGTTGCACAATCGTAGGTCGGGGCAATCAGTTGTAGAGCCCCCCCAATTGGTGGAATCACTATAGAATTAATGGTAATGGTATATATGGCATAGGCCGACAAGCCACCCGTCAATGTCTCGTTGGGAACGTCTGTTCCAGTGATCGTTACCGAATAAGTGCCTGTAGCGTTTGGTGTACCTGCTACAATACCACCAGATCCACCACTAAAGGAGAGGCCTGGCGGTAAGCCTGATGCTAAATAACTAATGAGCTGACCTGGATTGGGATCGGTAAAGCTTGGTATCGCCTGGAAAAAAGCCGAAGATATAGTGCCGGTTTGGTCTGGAATTGATGGGGCTACCGGCGGTAAGTTAACTGTGCTGGAACCTGGTGCATTGACAACAACAGTTATCGTAAATGAGGCTGTTGCTGCTGTAGGTGTACCACTGTCTGTGGCCGTTAATATAACTGTGTTTGTGCCTACATTACAGATACCTCCGGTAACCTCGAAGGTTAAAACTGGATTCTGTGTTCCATTGCCCGCAATAGTAGCCGTTGCGTTGCACAAACTGCCAAGATTCGACGTTACATTGACGATCTGGTTCGTTTCAGGACCCGCAAAAACCACTGTTATTGTTTGACTTTGTCCCTGATTAAGGGTAATAAGATTTCCGGAAGGCAATCCAGTGGCAACTGGTGGTAGGTTTCCGCCGGAAGCCAAGGCTAGGTACGATAGACATTTACCATCTAGAAAATCGATTCCGCCCGTAGCTGACAAGGTAGGCGCAGCACCACCATCTTTATCAAAACGCCCCGTTTGAATAAAGTCAACATTGTTACCCCGGTTAAGTCCCACGGTGGCGGGAGAGCCCCCAAAGCCATTTGTGCCTCCAGATGCCCCGCCCGTGGTCCACTGCATATCGCCATACGCAAACTGTACATCATTTCCGGTGAAACCTGCTGCTGTATTAGCTCTGATAATTAATTGAAACGTATTTATTTTGTCGACACGGCTAGGAAAATACCCTACTCGGTCGTAGGTAACAACGAGCCGATCACCGTAAACTTTGTACCAGATCAGCCCGCTGGCAGCATTTCTGGTATCGACATCGCCCCAAAAAGCAGCTACCATTGGAGTGCCAGTTGGAAAACCATCGGGACTATACTGCGATACCCCATTATTGAAAGTTATATTACCATTGTTGTTGATGTATACACTGTTGTAAACTGAGCCAAACAGCGAAAAATTGAAACCAAGTGCAATTGGGCCGACAAAACCATCATCGTTTCGGGGCAATGATGTCCAGCCATCAGCATTAGTTTGTCCTGCGTTACCAGTACCGCTAAAAGGTTCAAAACAACTGGGTAACGCAATTGAGTTGACCTCCGCAGAGCTTGGGTTTGGATCATGTCCCGTGGTTTGACCACTTACTAGTCCTTGCTTGCGGGTTTCGTATTGGGGATCTGAACTTGAAGGATCAAAAAACTGCTGGCCTTTGGCCGACGGAGTAAAACCCGCCCAGAGCACTATGAACAAAAACAGCCCGGTGATTCGACCGGCAAGTCGAGGTTTGAAAATGTGTAACATGGAATAAAATGGTTTGGATTATGGTAAAAACTAACTGATCTGTTGTACCAAGGTCCAAACTCAATGGATTAATCTGTATGATCAGATTATGCCGTATAGTGTGGACAGTAGAAACAAGTGACGAAAGCTAACAGACAGCATATAGTTAAAAAATTGAGTTGATTAAGTGGTAGTTTGTTGAGCTTGTTTTGTTTCTCTTATTTATTTGAATATCAGGTTGTTAGCACGAATAATAAATAGATTGTATGTAAGCTTTCAAAACTAACCTTTGGTACAGATTTATAAATTCTTGATTAGATAAAATGAGCTATTACCGTAGTTTAACAATGCTTAAATAGGGATGCATAAATAAAAAAGCCCTGTAAAGTCTAGCTTTACAGGGCCGTCAACACTAAAAAATAAGCATCTACCGCACTCGGCGTGTAAAGTAATAATTAATACCAAGCTTAGCCCGACCTCCCCGGTTGCGACCAGCCAGTGGATTGCTGCGATCATAATAATTTGTTTCCAGAGAGGCTTCGATACCTACGTTGCGACTGGCGTAGAACATGGCTCCTGCTTCGAGCGTGATGCTGTTGAAGGGGGCTTTGTCATTATCGCTGATGTTGCTAGCTCGTTCGCGGCCAATATTATATCCGGCTCCGGCGAAAGCACTTACCCGTGTACGAAAGGGATAATACCGCGCAAATACACCCACTTGGTTAGAACGGAAACTGGTAGACAACCGGCGGTCGTAGCCCAGACGGATACCACCCATAAAACCTGGTTGAAAGAAATAACCAATCCGTGGATTCAGAACCAAGTAAGTACCGCTGTTGCTGCCAATTCCAAACCCAACTGAGCCACCAACAAATACGGTCCCCTGATCAAACCAGGGTAAACCAAACTGATCATTTCGGCTGCGAACGGCATTGACTTCGCCTTCCACTTCACCCTTTACCCGTTGACCAGCCTCCTGAGTCCCCTCTTTGATCTCCTGTCGGGTTTCACGGGAGTTTTCCTCTAAGCGGTTGACACCCTCACAAACGTCCTGCTTTACCTCTTGTGCCTTCTCGCGAACGTCCTGTTTTACTTCTTGCGCCTTTTCACGAACATCTTCTTTTACTTCTCTGGCCCCCTCGCGTACTTCCTGTTTGGTTTCCTCTTTAATCAGCGGCTTTTTTTCGGGCGGCTGACTAGTTTCAGTCTGAGCAAAGGTTGCGGCAGTGAGTGCCAGCAACAGTCCCATGGTTGTAAGAATCGTTTTCATCGTCGTTGAGTATGTAAAAATCTTGCCTTTATAAACTTAGGGTGTAGCGAAAAGTTTGTAATAGTGAGCGTGCGCCCATGCGGTACCATGAGTGTAAAACAGTAAAAGCCCCGGCAAATGCGCTCCGGGGCTTTTACTGTGGAAACCAGTTGTTTGGGTAACTTTATTTTTTTAGCACGTTGATCAATTGTGCCGTCTGCTCAATGGATACAGCCGGGAAGTTAGCAATCCGGATCTGAGAATCTTTGAATTTGCCGTAGCCACTCCCAACAATTATCCCTGCTTCTTTGGCGGTCGACAGTACATCTTTTGCCGAATCTTTTGTGTCTGCCACCACAACGGTTTGTGAACGGTGCCGCTCTTCTTTTATGGAAGGCGAATACCGCTCATCGGTCTCAATGAACCGATACAGCATTCTGGCTTTTTCTTCGGTTTGTTTCCGCACCGACTCGATTCCAATACGGTTTAGGTCTTCAGCAATCTTGCCTAACAAATAGATAAACACTGTATTGGGTGTAGCAGGAGTTTCGAATGTCTGGTAGTTTTTCCAGAGCATTGGCAGCGTATTATGGGCGCCAATCGTCATTGACTCGTATTTCTGGAGCCGTTCGGCTTTATCAAGACAAGCCTCGTTGGCAATCCAAACCCCCAAACCTGCTGGCATTCCAAAAGCTTTCTGAACAGAGAAAAATGCTGAGTCGATCAGCCCAAAATCAAAATCAGGATAAGGTGCCGACGATACCATATCTACACAAAACAGCTTCTTAGGGTATTTGCGTTTGAGTTTATGAATATCAACCGGTCGCATCTGAGCCCCCGACGATGTTTCGTTATGTGTTACACACACTAACTCTGCATATTCGGGTACGTCAATCTCGGCAAAATCGAATCCTTCGCCAAAAGGCTTCTCCAGACTATGCGCGTACTTGTGCAGCGACTGTGCGTAATCGAAAAACTTGCGTGAAAACGAGCCGTTCACCAAATGAAAACTCTCATGTTCTACGCAATTCAGCAGTATGCGCTCCCACACCTCAGAAGCCGAACCGGTAAAGAAAATCCCGTGAGTTGCCGGGATGTTTAATAATATCCGCAGTTGCTCGTCGGTATATTTGTAAATATCCCGAAACCGCTGACTCCGGTGCGAAATAGAACCAATTTGCTCATCCAGAGCCGCTTGCATATGTGTTCCGAATGTTGGATACAGTTCGGCGGGGCCGGGTGTGAAGTAGGTGTTTTTCATCGGTTACTCTAAAAAGTACAATCGTGTCCAGCTTAAACTGTCCGGAAATTCCAGGTTAAAGCGGTTAAACTGAGCTTCACTATATATAAGTTCGCCGTTTGATGGCTTCGTTTGCTCATAAATTACGGGCAACTTAAGGCCAATCAACGAGTCTTGCTGATCAGGTCTGAGGGTTTTGAATGCCTTACCTACGCAGGTGAACGATATGCCGTTAACCTGATAAGCTGCGCGTGTTTTATAATAATGTCTGCCTTTTCCACCCCGGTATTCCAATTGGATTATTTCCGCTATAGCGAATGAATGGTTCTGGCTAATCGCTTTTCGTTGGGCACGCTGGTAGAGAAAATGAATTCCTGTTGGGACTATGGTAAGCAGAATCGAAAAAGCCATCGCGAAAATCTTCCAGGATGGCTTCCCTTTCTCTAAATCATCACGTTCCTTTTTTGTCAGCACATTAATACAACAACCTAAACTTGATCGTGTTATCCACGTCTCGGAGTTCAGCTACAACATCGTCGTCATATTCCTTGGCAATATCAGTAATTACGTAGCCAATGTTCTCATCGGTTTTGAGGTACTGACCTTTTATGTTAATATGGTGCTTGGCGAAAATCTGGTTCAGTTGTGATAAAATCCCCGGTACATTCCGGTGAATATGCAATAGCCGATGCGAAGCTTTTAGCAAGGGCAATTGCAGTTCAGGGAAATTTACCGAGCCGTAAGTGCTGCCGTTGTTAATGTATTCGAGCAGTTTACCCGGTACAAAACTGCCTATATTCGCCTGAGCTTCTTCGGTGCTGCCGCCGATGTGAGGAGTTAAAATCACATTGGGCAAGTTGCGCAACTCATTAATAAACTCCTCGTTGTTGGTTTTTGGCTCGTAGGGAAACACGTCGATGCCCGTTCCATAGACCTTACCTGACTTGATGGCATCTACCAGAGCAGGAATGTCTACAATATGACCACGAGAGAGGTTAAGGAAAATCACGCCCTGTTTCATCAGGCCAAACTCGCGGGCACCAATCAGGTTTTTGTTTTCTTTACGGCCATCGGTGTGCAGGCTGATAATGTCGGAAACAGCCAGCAAATCATCAAGCGTTTTACACTTCCGTGCATTTCCGAGCGACAGTTTATCCACCACATCGTAGAAATACACCTCCATACCCAAAGCCTCAGCTACTACTGATAGTTGCGTACCAATATTCCCGTAACCCACCAGGCCAAGTTTCTTACCACGCACCTCAAAGCTATTCGTTGCCGATTTGTCCCAGTTACCCGAGTGCATTTTGTTGCTTTTGGTCACCACGTTACGAATCAGCATGATGATCTCGCCAATGGCCAGTTCAACTACTGAGCGGGTATTGCTGTAGGGCGCGTTGAAAACGGGAATACCACGTTCCGAACAGGCCGTCAGATCAATTTGATTGGTACCGATGCAGAACGCGCCAATAGTCATCAGCTTGTCAGCATGTTCGAGTACATAGGGGGTAACGTTCGTTTTGGAGCGAATTCCTAAAATGTGAACACCTTTAATGGCTTCGGCCAGTTCAGCTTCGTCTAACGCTCCTTTGCGAATTTCAACGCTAAATCCTTCCTGCTCAAACAAATGCACCGCTACCGGGTGTACGTTTTCGAGCAACAGGACTTTAATGCGACTTTTGGGGTATGATTGGCTACGGCTCAAACGATTATCGTATAAAAACTCGTCCAGCGAAGGAGCGATATGGTCTGCCATAGCAACCACGCTTGGCCGGAGAACATTCTCGGTAAAGGCGTAAAATTTATTAGCCAGCCCCGATTCCCGAATCTCGTAGTCAGTGTAGCCATCGCCAATCACGTACACATCGCCGTCAAGTTGAAGGTCGCGCATGAGTTTGACTTTGCCTTTGTCGCTCGCTAAGGGGTTCTCACAGTCGCATCCAACAATGTTGCCTTGCTCGTCGTATTCAAACGTGTTCGCAAAAACATGGCTTTCCCTGATACCCAGCGAGGTTACAATAGGTACAATGAATTCCTTGAATCCACTCGACACGATATAAATATGATCGGCGTTTTCGGCCAGAAACGCGTGGTTGCGCTGAAACGAGTCGGAAACTTTGGTCATAAGCGTTTCCACGAGCGCGGGCAGGTGGTCGCGGTGAGCATTGAGTAGCGTAAGCCGCTGTTCGAGGGATTGTGCCAGGGATAATTCGCCCGCCATGCCCCGATCCGTAATCGTACGGATTTGAGAAAGCACATCGTCGCGGTCGAGCCGTCCGGCTAATGAGATTTCGCCCAGTACATCGAGGGCTTCTACTTTGGTAAACGTACTGTCGAAATCGATAATGAAGTACGTCTGTTCAAGTGGTTTTGTTAGCATGAGAACAAGGTTCTATTGTCACAAGCAGCCGTTGGCGACTCGATGGTTTCGGTATGTTCTTAGCTTGTTGACTTGCCGCAAAGGTAGGGATTGATCGAACGTAACCGGCAACTAAAAGGCAATTAGTTCAAGTAGTGTCAAATCAATATCTCTAGCTGTCCTGCTGAAAAAGCTACGGGCCTGTCGGCAAACAGGCTTTTGGTAGCTGCCCAGGTTGTTCGAAACAAATCACTTTGACGGTAGTTTTCCAGCGCATCGGGGTCATCCCAATGGCTATAAGTCATTCGAACGTTGGGGTTGTCGAGGTCCTTCAGGAGTTCGAGGTGCTGGCAACCCGGAAATGCCCTAATATGAGCTTTGGACTTGTCGAAAATTTGCTGGAAGGCATCTAGTTTGTCTTCCTGAAACGTCATACGGACAATACGAACAAGCATAATAAAGGTAGAATTTTGTAAAAGAAGCCCTTATCTGGCTATTGACCAACAATACGCAAACACTTTATGAAGTATAGAACTTTTGGCCGTACAGGCTGGCAAATTTCTGAGATTGGCTACGGCATGTGGGGCCTTGCAGGCTGGACAGGCTCTGAAATTGATACCGTTAATCAGGCACTTGATCGCTCAGTAGAACTGGGTTGCAACTTTTTCGACACGGCATGGGGCTATGGCGAGGGACTGAGCGAAACCATTTTGGGTGGCCTACTGAAGCGGTATGCGGAGAAAAACCTGATTGCCGCCACCAAAATTCCGCCCAAAAACCGGAAGTGGCCATCAAAGCCTGATTTCTCCATTGACGATGTTTTTCCCGCTGATTATATCGTAGAATACACCGAAAAGAGTCTGAAAAATCTTGGGGTTGAGACAATTGATTTACAGCAATTTCACGTTTGGGAAGATGCCTGGGCTGAGCGTGACGAATGGAAAGAAGCGATTCAGAAACTGACAAAGGACGGTAAAGTTCGGGCCTGGGGAGTATCCGTAAATCGTTGGGAGCCGGATAATTGCCTGAATACGATTCGTACGGGGCTTATCGATGGGGTCCAGGTTATCTACAATATTTTTGATCAGGCCCCCGAAGACAATCTGTTTCCACTCTGCCGTGAAATGGGGGTTGGCGTGATTGCCCGTGTTCCCTTTGATGAGGGGACGTTGACTGGTACGCTTACTAAAGAAACAACGTTTCCTGCGGAAGACTGGCGCTCGACGTACTTCGTTCCCGAAAACCTCAACTCCAGCGTTGACCACGCCGAAGCGCTCAAACCGCTAATTCCGGCGGGAATGACGATGCCCGAAATGGCACTCCGGTTCATTCTGAGTAACCCCGACGTTGCCACTACAATCCCTGGTATGCGTCAACTTCGTAATGTAGAGGCCAATTGTGCCAGCAGCGATGGACAGGGATTATCACCCGAATTGCTTAAGGAATTGAAGGGTCACCGTTGGGACCGAACCCCAACTGAGTGGAGTCAATAGGGTGACGGTCCGACGCATTGGAGATAGCGAAAGAGCGGAAGAGCGATATATGCGACAGCCGCTCTTTCGCTCTTTCACCTTTTATAACCCGTAACATACTCTGGGACAGCAATTCTCCCTTGCTGCACGGGGTCCTGGTGGGGTTTGCCATAGTGTAGGCTAATGGGTAATACGCCCGCCCAGTGTGGTAAGTCCATATCCTCGGGATCGTCGCCAACGTTGCCTGTGCGGACTTTAGCCGACGCTTCTTCTATCTTGATTGCCAGCACCATTGTTTTCTTCATTTCGCTGGCGTTGGGCTGACGGGTATCGTTCCACCGTCCCGGTACCAGATGCTCGGTAATGCGTTCGAGAGCCAGCCAGCGTTCATCAGCGTCATCTACAAAACGCGTTTGACCGAATAAAATCACCGACCGATAATTGACCGAGTGGTGAAACGCCGACCGCGCCATCACGAGGCCGTCGACGTGGGTGACAGCAATACAAACGGGAATTCCTTTGGCCAGTTCGCGGAAAAAGTGACTGCCTACTGAGCCATGAATGTAAACCGTGTCGTCAACACGGCAATAAGCGGTGGGAATCATAAAGGGCTGCCCGTCAAGTTGGTAGCTCACATGGCAAACCAAGCCCTCATCCAAGATCGGGTATATCGTTTCGGTATCGTGATGGCCGCGTTTGGCCAGGCGTGTGATTTCAGTACGGGAGGTTGGCTTCATGTTATTTTCTGGTTTTCATTTCGTTCGCAATCGCCACTGATTGAGCGTCTCCGCGCTTTTCAAGCTCGTTGATAATCTGGTTGTGATTATAGTCATCGCGATTTTGTGACAGCTTTCGCACGGCCTGAAACTCCGTTACGGTAATTTCAAACCCTACTAGACCCCGTAGCTGGCTGTTGAAAAACCCGGGTGACATTCCCGAGACTGAAACGGGGTATTTAGAGTGCTGTTCGTAATGGTCAGTTAGTTCGGTCAGTGCCTGAACTAGTTCATCGCCTTCAATAAGCCGAGCCCGACCATATGCATGAACAGCGGTGTAGTTCCAGGTGGGTACGTTTTCATGATCGTACCAGGATGACGAAATGTAGGCGTGCGGCCCTGAGAAGATCACCATAATCTCTTGGCCTTCGATCTCTTTCCACTGTGTGTTCGCTCGGGCTACGTGACCTAATAAAATGGGTTGACCTTTGGCGTTATGGCTAAGCATCAGGGGGATATGCGTAGCCCATGGCCGCCCATCAACCTGACTAACGATTATGCCAAAGCCGTTCTGACGCACAAATGCCAGAATCTCATCTGGATTTTCATGTCGGTTATTTTTATTAATGTACATGGTGGAGCATCATAAATTGTGCCCCAAAAGTAGAAAAAACCGGACCATTAAAATGAGCCGGTTTGTAGAAACTGAATGGGCCGGTTTTAGTATTCCTGCTCCAGCGGATGCACCATAAACTCATCAATGACTACATGGGCTGGGCGGCTCACAATAAATAGCATCGACTCAGCCATGTCTTCATTTTGCAGCCAATTTTTAGACGTTTCGTGGCCGTGCCCTTTCGCATGGAAATGAGAATCGACCAGTCCCGAGTAAACACCTGTCACTTTGATGCCGAAAGGACGAACCTCTTTCCGCAAGGCGCCCATAAAGGCTTCCTGGGCGTACTTGCTCGCTGTATAGAGCGATCCGCCGGCAAAGGTCCGCTTGGCTACATCTGAGGCAACCACCACCACATGACCAGATCCTTGCGCTTTGAGTGTGGGCAGGGCCGCTTTCGTAAGTACGAATGTGCCTTTAGCATTGGTTGACATCACGCCATCCCACTCGGCAACGGTGAGTTCTTCCACATTTTTGAATACACCGTATCCTGCATTATTTATTACCACATCAATACTCCCAAAACGATTAAGAGCGGTCTGAACCACAGTGGCCATGTCGGTTTCGCTGGCCACATCGCCAGGAACGCCCACAATATTGGTATGTTCAGCTTCAAGGGATTTGAGTTCGTCGGCGTTACGAGCGGTAGCTACAACATTTGCACCGTTTTGGGCCAGCAGTAGAGCCGTAGCTCGGCCAATGCCCCGAGAGGCACCGGAAATGACAATGGTTTTGTTCTGAATGCTCATGCGGCAAAAGTAAGGGGGAATGTTAGGAAAGGTGTTAGCTGTTGAATCTAAGGTTGTAGTCAAAAGCAAAAAAGCCAATCAGACTTGGGTCTAATTGGCTGATTGTAAATGAGCGGGAAATGGGTCTCGAACCCACGGCCTGCAGCTTGGGAAGCTGCCGCTCTACCGACTGAGCTACTCCCGCTTGGGGTTACAAAAATGCAATCCGTTTCCGGCAATGTCAAGCTTGAAACCTTAAAAAGCCAGCACCGTTTGCTCAATTATATCACAGGCTTCGTGCATCTGTTCTTCGGTAATAACAAGCGGTGGAGCAAACCGGATTTTGTCGCCGTGGGTGGGTTTGCAAAGCAGCCCATTGTCGCTGAAACGCAGGCAAAGCTCCCAGGCTGTTTGTTCGCCAAATTCAGGTCGTGAGGCAATTACAATAGCATTGATTAGACCTTTTCCACGAACCAACGTAACAAGATCTGATTTATCCCGAAGGGCGTTCATCCGATCGCGGAATATTTGCCCCATAGCCTCGGCGTTTTCTGCCAACTTCTCATCCTCAACAACTTGCAGAGCCGCTACTGTTACGGCACAAGCTAATGGGTTGCCCCCGTAGGTAGAGCCATGTTCGCCGGGTTTTAGCGTTAACATGATCTCGTTACTGGCTAACACCGCTGATACGGGCATGGTGCCGCCTGATAAGGCTTTGCCCAGCACGAGCAGGTCGGGTTTTACATCCTCATGATCACAGGCAAGGCGACGACCCGTCCGGCCAATACCGGTTTGAACTTCGTCGGCAATGAAAAGAACATTGTATTGCGTACAGAGATCGCGCACTCCCCGAAGGTAGCCTTCGTCGGGGACAACCACACCAGCTTCGCCCTGAATTGGCTCAACCATAAAGCCTGCAATGGTCGGGTCAGTTTTAAACAAACTTTCTAGGGCTGCCAGATCATTGTAAGGAACTTGCAGATAACCAGGTAGGAGGGGGCCAAAATCATTGGTACTGCTGGCATCGTTCGACGATGAAATAGCTGCAATAGTGCGACCCCAGAAATTGCCTTCAGCAAACACTACCTTGGCCTGATTTTGTGGGACGCCCTTTACTTTATAGGCCCACTTCCGGGTTAGTTTCAGAGCTGTTTCGCCCCCTTCAACACCCGCATTCATCATCAGTACCTTGTCGTATCCAAAGAATTCACACAGGAATTTTTCGCATATCCCCAACTGATCATTATAGAACGCCCGCGAAGTAAGAGTGAGCCTTTGGGCCTGCTCAATCATTGCTCCCACAATGCGCGGATGACAATGGCCTTGACTCACAGCACTATAGGCTGATAGGAAATCAAAGTAGCGCTTACCATCTAAGTCCCAGACAAAAACACCTTCACCGCGTGATAGCACTACTGGCAATGGATGATAATTATGAGCGCCATAGCGTTCTTCCAGATCTATGACTTGTTGTGAGAGCGAGATGGCGAGCGTCGTTTCCATTTTTCAAGATTAAAAGATTATCAAAAAGCGACTATTTACCGCGCTTCTGATAACTATCGGCCCAAACAGTGGGTTGCCTTCAAAATTACCACCAATTTTGGCAACCAACAATTACTGATGAATCCCCACCCTAAGAAACGAAAAATAGAAGGTCTGGATGATGATGATTACTATTTTACTGATGAAGGATTCTTGGTATTTACGGGTGCGTATCACCTCAAAAGAGGCTATTGTTGCAAGAATGGATGCCGTCATTGCCCTTTCGGTTATAAAAAAGTAGAGAAGTAGGTTGCAGATTACCAGATAATTCACCAATTTTGCGCCCTCAAAAGGAAAATCGCACGGTCATGGCCAGAGTTTGTCAATTAACAGGAAAGCGGACGCGCTCGGGAAATAACGTCTCGCACGCTAACAATAAAACGAAGCGTAAATTCTTTCCGAACCTCCAGAAGAAGCGTTTCTTCCTGGAATCAACAGGTGAGTGGATCACAATGAAAGTGGCCACTTCTGCTATCAAGACGATCAATAAAAACGGTATCGAAGCAACCTTACTGAAAGCTGCTGAGCGCGGCACATTGTCGGGTCGTATCGTTGTATCGCCAAGATAATAAAGCTGTTAACAGCTTAAAGAGGCTGTGTAATGGATTGTAGAGGCTAGATTTTTTCAAATTAATCTAGCCTCTACAATCCATTACACAGCCTCTTTCTATATGATTCGTTTAAGAGTGAACTGCGCTAACGCCATTTGACCGTTGCGCCGAACCACCATAATGACCTCCTTGCCTTCGCCCCGTTGCAGGAGTTTATAAATGTCGCTTATTGTCATTTCGCCGACGGCTGTATTGTTGATAAACATCAACTCATCTCCTTCAACCAGCCCGGCCAAATCGGCAGGTGACCCCTCGATAACGCGCCCAATGTAGTAGGTCTTAAACTGCGCACCTTTTGCCTTTAGCTCCACCCCGCTCATGTCGTGTTCAAACGACTCCTTCATGATCTTTTTGATGGGCTTGACGATGATATATTTGTCCTGGTAATTAAAGGTCACCCTAAACCGCCGGAGCAACTCGCAGCCTACGTTACCAATGCGTTGTGGGGTGTTGATAAGTTTAGTACCAAAGGCCAGACTATCGGGAAACGATGCTAGAATATTGCTCATCTCAAATCGCCCAAACCGAATCTTCTGTAACCGGCCCATACTGCCGTTTATAACTCCACTGAGCCCCCGGCCTAGTTGCGCCCGGATAATACGGTCGGGTAGGGGTAGGCTTTCTGGATGGCGGGTCCGGTCGAGGAGTAAAGCATGGCCAGCCCCTGTGTCGAGAATCACACGAAGCGGTGTCGTTTTTGCTCCTTCAACCAGCACCATCGCGTCGGTGTAAGGCTTAGTGTCCTGAATGACAATGGGATACTGTTCGCCCATCCGCTTGTGGTATTTAAATTTGTTGGGACGGGTCAGCGTTATTTCATGTGATTGAAAATCGATGGTTACGACGAAGCTGTTAAATAGATCGTACCCAAATATACCGTGAATCGGTACGCCAACGTATTCAGATAATTTTAGTACGTCGTCGTCGAGTACCACAATATTGTGGTGATTAGCCCGAAGATACCCAACACTGAGTTGATTGTCGATAGCAACAGAAGCGGTAAGATTGCCGCCTTCGCCGGCACCAGAAAGTTTTACTTTGCGAGTAAAATTGAGTTTTTGTCTTCGAAGGGCTGCTGGATCTGTTACTATAGTACTGCTGACACCTGTATCCAAAATAAACCGAAGAGTATCGGAATTATTGATGCGTATCGGTATGATGATCAGATTAGAATGGAGTTGAAAGGGAATGCGGGTCCAGGTTCGGTTCCCCGACAGGAAAAAACCAAATCGGTCTTTGTCAGGTACGCGTTTATCGGGAGTGGCCTGTGTAAAACCACCCATAAACAATACCCACCCTACTATCAGTAGAAACGCTTTCATATTCGTTGGTAGAACATCGGAAATTTACTAAAAAATCCGCTCTTAATACCGAATGTTTTGATGAATGGCCGTTAGGTGTTTTTATGATGAGTATATTGAGGGTCAGCAATTTACTTCAAAGTGTATTGGTTACTGCAAAAGCGCTAATTTTGCTCCGTATTTCACTCATTAAAATTATCTATGCGTAAGCGAATAGTTGCTGGTAACTGGAAAATGAATAAAACCTACGACGATGCGATAGCGTTGGTTTCGGAGGTGGTTAACATGGTAAAAGACGAGGTTACGGGACAAACGGAGGTAGTGCTTTGTCCACCGTCGGTGTTTCTGACAACATTAAAACAATATCTTCCGGCAGGTGGCCGCATTTCGCTGGGGGCACAGAACTGCCACGAAAAAGCATCAGGCGCATATACTGGTGAAATTTCGGCATCGATGCTCCAATCAATTGGAGTGAACTATGTGATCTTAGGGCATAGTGAGCGTCGGCAATATTTCAACGAAAGCAATGCACAATTGGCCGAGAAAGTCGATGCCGCTCTGGCTAACGGTCTGACACCTATTTTCTGTTGTGGGGAGTCGCTCGAAATGCGTGAAGGTGGCGATTACGTGGGATTTGTGAAAGAACAACTTACTCAAAGCCTGTTCCATTTGACTCCTGAGCAGTTTGCCAGTATTGTGATTGCCTATGAGCCCATTTGGGCCATCGGTACCGGCCTTACGGCGTCATCGCAACAGGCGCAGGATATGCACCTTGCCCTCCGACAGCATCTTGCCAGTCAATATGGCGAAGAAGTAGCTCAAAACACCTCTATTCTATACGGTGGTAGCGCTAACGCTCAAAACGCAGCTGAGCTTTTCGCTCAACCCGATGTTGACGGTGGCCTCATTGGTGGCGCTTCGCTCAAATCGCGGGACTTCACAACCGTTGTAAAGGCGAATAACTAAGACATGACGGCGGCTGATTACGTTCGGGCTTATCAGATGCAACCGCATCCGGAGGGAGGGTTTTATGCTGAAACCTACCGATCTGCGGAGCGAATTGACCATGCCGCTTTGCCAGATCGTTTCTCGGGAGCGCGGGCGTTCAGTACAGCCATCTATTTTTTGCTCGAAAGCCACCACCGGTCAATGCTACATCGGATTCAGGCAGATGAAGTATGGCATTTTTACGCAGGTGGTCCGCTAAACGTATATATTATTACGCTTACTGGTGAGCTGTCTGTAATTCGGTTGGGTAATAACCCAGAAGCGGGTGAGGTTTTTCAGGCGGTGGTACCTGCTGGCTGTTGGTTCGGCTCGAAACCTGCTGAAGGAGTCGATTTCTCCCTGGTTGGCTGTACTGTAGCACCCGGCTTCGACTTTGCCGACTTTGAACTAGCCAACCGGGAAACGATGCTCAATCAATTTCCGCAGTGGAGAGAAGTTGTGGAACTGTTGACCTAAAAATATTAAAACCGCACGGACAACTCGTGCGGTTTTAATATTAGTTTGGTTTTAGCCTTACCGGAAATTCACATCTCCGAATTTCGAAACTACCCGGACGCGGGGACCAGAACCAGTTCCGATTTTACCAGTGTACTGTTTAATTTTGCCAGGGCTGGTATTGTTGCCAGGCTGTGTAGTGAATAAAAGAGTTTGTCCGTTGGGGTAATTAAACCCTCCGTAAGTTACTGATACATCAAAGTCATAGCCTGATTCGGCATTAAGCGGCAACGCCACCGACGAGTAATTAGCCTGAATATCGACGTTTTCTGCTGATTTGAGTTGACCAATTCGGAAGCCACCAGAGAAATCGAGTTGCATCTTGCACGATTCTTTCAGGGTACCAATGCTGGCTCCAGAATAGCTGATCTTAGCATCAATCTTACCCACTTCGCCAATTTTAAGCTTGCCGAATCGGTTGTTTAACACCAGCACGTTGGCTTTCTCAAGATCAAGGTTCGAATAAGCGATGGCTAGTTTACCCCCTTCAATGTTGCGAATATCAGCGTTACCGTATGCTACATCAATATCATTCTGGCTTCCAGTAAGCTGGTCGGCGGTGAAATTGCCATAGCGAGTGTAGATATTTAGTGGAGCCCTGAACGAAGCGACATTGGTGTTGCCAAACCTGTTACGCACTGATAGCGCATTGTTGCGAGGCATTTGTATGGTATAATCGATTCGAACATACTGTTTTTCGCCATTGCCGTTACTCCAACTCCCCCACGATGAGGATTTCTTCTGCAATTCGGTGCGAAGCACAATCTGATCGCCCTCGCGTTTATCGCTGATTTCAACCGAGTTAAGGTACTCCTGAGCCCGGTCGTCGGTGCTGGCATTGGCTGTAACGATGATCTGCACCCGGATCTCACTTTTATCCCACAGACTTACGTTTACTTGGCCAAACTGATTGTCGATCAGTAGTTTATCTTTTTGGTCGACATCATACATTTTAATTATCGTCCGCTTCTTTTCAATTGCTCCCAGTCCATCGCTTCCAGGGCCGTTGGCAGCCGCTAGCGAAAGCGGTATCATCAGCAGAAACGTTATTTTAAATAAGGTGATCATTGGTGTTGTTGTTTTGTTCTTTCATGCGCTGAATCACGCGCAACTGTTCATTCAGAAGGTCAATTTGCAACTGCAAATTTTGAATCATAGCCTGCACCAGCGTCTCCTGATTAGGGTTTTCGGGCAGGTCAGCTTTCAACGTCTGGTAGCTTCGCTCCAGGCGGTTGAGATCGTTGGCAAAGGCTTCGTACAGGGCTGGGTTGCTAGCCGTCATGGCTTTTAGCTCAGCTTGTTTTTCGTCTACGAGACGAGCATACTGTACAAATTCTTTAGCATAGGTTGGGCTAACGGCCACTACTTCGGGCTGTTCTGTTACGCCATATTGATGATTGAGGAACCAGAAGCCTCCCGTCAGCAGCAAAATTGCTACCGATGCGGCTGCCCACCAGTTGAACCCCCAACCACGTTGCTTATTCACAAATGGTTTGCCATTGAGCGGTTTCCGAATGGGTTCGTTGGCTTCGTTACCAACAAAACCCATTTTGACCTGGTGCGTCACTGGTTCAGCATCCGAAGGTGGTTCGGGCTGGGTGATACCCGGCTCAATACGCGCCCACAAGTCCATCGATGGTTCGTCGGCATCGAAAGCCTCGCGATTGTCGCGGATGAATCGTTCAAGGTTATTTTTCATACGCTAAAAGTGTCTCTGATTGTAGTTGTTCAACCATAGTCAAGGTGTTTGAAAGATAGCTAACAGGATGCCAGTAAATCAACCAGCCGTTTTCGGCCCCGCATAAACTGAGTGCGGGACGTCGTTTCGCTGATACTCAAAATCTGGCCGATTTCCTCGTGGTCGTACCCTTCAAACAAATACAGGGATAACACCACCCGGTAACCTTCCGACAGTTGTTGCATGGCTAACCGAACTCGTTCCACATCAAAACCAATACTGGCTTCATCATATGGCTCGGTGTCGGCCCAATCTGCAACACCATCGTCATTAGTTCGAGTTGTGTCCAACTCAACAAATTCAACCCGCCGACTTCGAAGATGATTGATGGCCCGGTTCACAACAATCTGCTTCAGCCACGCACCAAACGTACTCTGTCCCCGAAACGACTGAATATGGTTGAATGCGTCTAAAAAAGCTTCCTGCAACGAATCCTCAGCCTCGGCCGCATGGTTCAGGATTCGTAAGCTGACATTGTACATCGCCTTCGCATATTGACGATACAGGTCATACTGGGCCTTGCGTTCGCCGAGTTTGCAGCGTTCAACAAGGTCAATGGTTCGGTCTATGTACAGTTTCGTTTCCAAGCAATCGGTCCGGGTCGGTTGAGGGGCGAATTCACAACAAAGACAAGGTAAGCGCGTTGGCGTTGCACGTGCTGTTAAAAAAATGTAAATTAGACCACTGCTTTCACAAATCAAACCGCCATGTATCAGCCCCTTACGAGTAAATCCTTTATGGTCTATGAAGACGACGGTCCTAATTCACCATTGGATCATCAGCGCACAATCAGCAGACTTCATGTTGAGCTAGGCGTGTTATACTATCATAAGAAGGCAATCCTGCTGGAACCTTTACCAGAAACGCCTTTGGCTGAAGGGCCTGGATACCCTGTGCCAGATGTTATCCTGTTAGATAATGAAGCGCAGAAGACAAGAATCATTATTGAAATTTGCAATGCCAGGGGATTTGAAAGCGATCTGCGTAAAATTATCCGTCTTATTGAAGACGATGACTTTGGTATTCTTGAAGGCTTCGTATATAACTACCGAACCCATGAATGGCTCCGGTATCGGAAAGGTGACGAGAGAGCAGCTACAGAATCATCCTTTTCAGAGGTTTTGGGAGTCGATTTAGGCAGTATGGTGTAAGGTAAGTTCATTTTTTTGACTTTGCCGGTATCTTTGGGGAGCTTGTACGATTACGTCTCCGCATGACCGATATAACCAAACACATTTTGCTGATGGATGGCCCTGACCAAAAGGGACTCATTTATCACGTTACGGGCGTTCTGTTTCGGCAGGGCCTCAACATTATTCGCAACGACGAATATGTGAGCCCCGATGGGCAGTTTTTTATGCGTACCGAGTTTGAAATGGCATCCCCTCTTGACAAACTCGATGGCCCTGCCTTACTCGCGCAACTGAGCGAAGGGCTCTCGCCCGAAATCAACCTTCGGCTCAATCCCAAAAAGAAAAAGAATGTGGTGTTGCTGGTCACCAAAGAGCACCATTGCCTTGGCGAGTTGTTGATCCGATACGCGTTTGATGAGCTGGATGCTGATATTCTGGCTGTGGTGAGCAACTACAATCATTTACAGCCGCTGGTGAGTAAGTTTGGTATTCCGTTCCATTACATCTCGCACGAACATAAAACCCGCGAAGAGCATGAGGAAGCTATTTTGCGCACGTTGGCAATTTACGAGCCCGAGTATCTGGTGTTGGCCAAGTATATGCGCGTGCTGACTCCCGGTTTTGTAAACAACTTCCCGAATCGAATTATCAACATTCACCACTCCTTTTTGCCCGCCTTTGTAGGAGCCAGTCCGTATCGGCAAGCGCACGACCGGGGTGTGAAAATCATTGGTGCAACAGCCCATTTTGTTAATAATGACCTGGACGAAGGGCCAATTATCACTCAGGATGTAAAGGAAGTTGATCACCGACACACGGCAAATGATATGGCCACTATGGGGCGCGATGTGGAGAAGTTAGTGCTCTCCAAGGCGCTCAAGATTGTGTTCAACGATCGAGTATTCATTCACAACAACCGAACGGTGGTGTTTTGACCGCTCAACTATACTTGGCCAAAGCTGCCCGTAGCGACTCCTGCATCGCTTTTACCAGGCTTTCTGGCTGAATCACCGTCAAATCCTCGCCATAGCTGCGGAGGTGCATCATGAGGTCACGGTTGGGGGCTAGCCGGAGCCGTACGCGGCATTCCGTATCCGTGTCTAAAATAACTTCCTGTGTTTGATGAATAGGCTTGGCTTTCACGTAGCGGCCGCGCAACGGCGTGAACGATAGAATTACCTCTTCAACGGGTCCGCTACTGTCGGTAATGCCAAAAATGTGCTCGAACAACTCACTTACACTAGTCATTACCGAGGGAGGCACATCGCATAAGTCGTCAGTAATTTCGAGGTCGCTCATACGGTCGAGGGCGAACGTGCGTTCTTTGCCTGTTTTCTCGTCATAGCCGATCACATACCAGCTATCGTTGACTTCACGGAGTAGGATCGGGTGGAGCGTACGAAGTGGTAAAATCTCTTTGCTGACAGGGGCAGGCTGATCGCTTTCGTGCTTGCTATAACGGAACGTGATCTGCTTGTTCTGATTCACCGCCCTTACCAGAATCGGTACGTATTGCCGGTTTCCGCCCAGAATCCGCTCTTCTACATAAACCACCCGACGCGTAGGCATGTCGGTTTTAACTTCCCTAATAATATCCAGGCTTTGTCGCACTTTTTGGAGAGCGTTACTCAACTCGTCGGCAACAGAAGCTCCCTGCGTAGCGGCTAACACCTCGCGAGCATAGTCGAGGGCTTCCATGTCGTCGGGGTTGAGCATCAGTTGCAACAACCTGAACTGAGGGTCGGTGTAATAATACCCGTTGGAGCGTTTGTCGTAGGCGATGGGAGCGTCGTGGTCTTCACGCATCCGCTGAATGTCTTTTTCGAGCGACGAAATCGAACGGATACCGCATTTATCCTGGCACAATTCGAAAAGTCTCTGCTTGGAATAACGACGGGGGTAACGGCTAATGACTTCGTCGATCAGACGATAGCGTTGAAAGGCAGAACGAGTTATTGGCATAGGAAGGGGTTTTTTTACAAAAATAAAGAACAACGGAAGAAGATTACGTTCTAGGGAGGGAAGATTTGTAGCGAACAAATAAATTAATAGTCATGAACGCACAATCTGCCTCCGTTTCATTCGCCAGGGGTGCTCAGACGATAGCCCGGCCCGCTTCGCTTACGGCCCGTCAATTGTCTGAGGTGGAATTAGGCTTGTTTTTGCTTTCGCAACTAACACCTACAGCCTCGCCCGCTGCCCTGCCTGCCCTACTGAACAGTTCTGACGCGCCCTGTATGGAACGCGCTGCCTGGACAGCTAAACAACACAAATACTTGAACCGCGCCCGTCTGGTGCTGTCCCGCTGCCGTCAGCCAGCCTGTTGGGATCGGCTTATTGAACGGTACGCGACCA
The DNA here is from genome assembly GCF_028867935.1 of Flavobacterium sp. SUN052. Taxonomy (GTDB): domain Bacteria; phylum Bacteroidota; class Bacteroidia; order Flavobacteriales; family Flavobacteriaceae; genus Flavobacterium. The sequence goes on along the minus strand of NZ_JAPQNS010000012.1, from coordinate 48,392 downwards.
TCACTGATCATCTGGCGGCTTACGATCTGAGTAGCGACCGGAGCCAGTTTCGCGAGAAATCAGTAGGGTTTTTCCGAAACCGGGCGGCTACGTTTAAGCAAATGTTGGCGTAACGCTATGTTGTCATTAGCTGTGCGTCATTAGTTGTCGTTCATAGGCATTGATTGCTATTTATGTAAATGCGACCTAATGACAACAATGACGCGTAGCTAATGACGCTTAATGACTCAAAGCAATTGACGCGCAGCAAATGACGAACGTCCGTATCTTTGCTCCATGAATTTGGAAAACGACTTGTTGCTCCGGGCTGCCCGGGGCGAAACTGTGGAACGGGTACCCGTTTGGATGATGCGGCAGGCCGGTCGGATGCTGGCTGAATATCGCGCTGTTCGCCAGCGGGCAGGGGATTTTATTACGCTCGCCAAAACTCCCGAATTGGCGGCTGAGGTGACTATTCAGCCGGTTGATTTACTCGGTGTAGATGCCGCTATCATTTTTTCTGATATCCTGGTAGTACCCGAAGCAATGGGCTTACCCTACGAGATGGTTGAAGCGCGGGGGCCAGTGTTTCCGAAAACGGTCCATACGCTTGCCGACCTCGACCAACTTCGGGTGGCTGACCCCGAAACCGATTTGGGTTATGTACTGGATGCCATCCGGCTCACCAAAAAAGAACTGAATAACCGGGTTCCACTCATTGGTTTTGCGGGGGCGCCATTCACAATTTTCTGCTACATGACCGAGGGGAAGGGATCAAAAACTTTTTCTGTCGCCAAAAAACTGCTGTATACTGACCCGGCGTTTGCGCACGCATTGTTGCAGCGAATCACCGATAGTACGATTGCATACCTACGCGCACAGGTGCAAGCAGGAGCTAATCTGGTACAGATTTTCGATTCGTGGGCAGGCATCCTGTCTCCAGAGCAGTATCGAACCTTCTCGCTGCCATACATCAAACAGATTTGTGATGCGATGAACGATTCTGCCGGGGGCGAAATAGTGCCTGTCACTGTTTTTGCCAAAGGAGCGTTTTTTGCGCGTCAGGAAATAGGGCAGCTTAGTTGTTCGGTTGTTGGCCTGGACTGGAATATGGACCCCTCAGAATCAAGGCTAATAATACCGGGAAAAACATTACAGGGCAACATGGACCCTTGTGTGTTATACGCTGATTATGCGCAGATCCGTGCCGAAGTGAAGCAAATGATCCAGAATTTTGGCACCCAACAATATATTGCAAACCTTGGCCACGGCGTCTATCCAGACACCAACCCCGATAAAGCCCGGTGTTTTATTGAGGCTGTGAAGGAGTTTAGTGCCTAACAGCTTAAGCAGATTTATCGCGCACGGAATATTATAAAAAGAAATTTCTTCATAATACTCCGTGCGTTTTTCGTCTTCCTGACCCTAGCGGCTCACATTCCTACTTCCTGAGACCAATAGTTATCCCGTAGGTGTACGGACGGATATGAAACAGGCCATCAGCGTCGCTAGTAGTGGAAAGGCCATATTGTACCGTTGGCGCAATCCGAAGCCATACGGAAGGTGTCAATGGACGCTCGATGCCGTAGGCTGCCTGAACAAAGCCTGAAAGTGGCTGAGATGTTTGGTTGGCTCCCTGAGTAAGGTAAGTTCCGACCGATGCACCCACACTGGCATAATGCCGCCAAGCACCCAGTTTCCCTACTTGCCAAACCAGATCCGAGCCGATGCCTACGTAATGCCAGTTTGTTTGGCGGGTCACCTGCGCGTCGGAGTAATAGGGTGTTAACCGAACCGTTTTATCATCAACTCGCTCAATCCGAATAGAATCTGGCTTGTCTGATGGCGTAGTGTAGCTCACTTGCTGGTTCAACTGATTATAAACCAGGCTGGTCCTGACAGAAACTCGCTGACTCAGCGGCCATTCGACGCCAGCCTGCAACCGCAACCCTGCCCGGTGACTAGACAGGGCACTCTGACTCCGTACGTTTTTGACCCAAATTGCATCAGTGGCAACGGGGGCAATCTGCTGGTAGGTAAACAAGGGCATTACACCAATAAAAACAACGGGCCGTTTCCGGCTCATGGTAGGCTGCTGTGGGGCCGATTGAGGCAGCGACAACAGCGTTATATCGGGTAATGCAAGATTTAAACGGGTGAGTTGTAAGGGTTGGGTAGTCAGAGAGGCTAGAGAAACCGCCTGCGGAATGGGTAACTGGTATTCTTGAGCTGATTGCTGCTGCTCAGTTTGCAGCGCTGACGGAGAATCAGCAGTTCGTTGGGGCGATTCACTTGCCCTACCCGTTTCAACGCCTTTATCTTCTTCTGAAGCTCGGATTTTACTAGTTAAAAGAGATTTGTTTGATTTAGTAGAATTCGTGATTCGAGCTACTGCGGTCGACTGGGGCGAGTTTCGTGATGGTTTACCAATAGTTTTTAACCGGTTCGTACCTACCTCAGTAGCAGTGGCTTTTTCTCCAGTAGCCTTATTCGGTTCGCTAGCAGGCGATGGTGCTTTTCTGGTAGCAGACGCAAGGGCTTCCTCTTTGGGGGAAGTAACTTCAGTTTTGCTATCGAGATCAACGCCAGCTTTGTTTGCTGCATCAACTCCGGTTTGGTCTTCTGCTTCATTTACGACTCTACCGTCGGAAGGGGCTGCGTTCTGATTATTGGGCACAACAGTTTCAGGAGCACCCTTATTTGCCAAAGGTTTGCCAGTTTTACTGGAAAGTTCAGGTTGAGATGCCGTTCCAGCCTGTCGCGTTTGTCCAGCCGCTCCATTATTCGGTCGGCGAACCTCTATTGGCTTAGTTGTCAATTGAGTTAGAACCACAGAAGCATGTTGGCTACTGAACCAGATGCCGCCCAGGAGCAAAAGCAAGCCTAAACTGCCCAGGAGCCAAGCTTTTCGGCGGTCAAAGGCAGGCTTGGCCCGTGGGAGGCTAGCCAAAATCCGCGTTAGTGCATTGGCGGACGGTTCAGATTGAAATTCGGCGAATCGCTGCCGAAAAAGATCATCCCAATCCTCTGGATAGGGCTGGTCGGCTTCAGGATTCTTCATAATTGATTATACCCAGTGTTTTGAGTTTCGTTTTAAGCAGGCTTTTGGCCCGTGCCAGTTGCGATTTTGACGTCCCCTCGGCAATGTTCAGGAGCCGGGCAATTTCAACGTGGTTGTATCCGTCGATCACGTAGAGGTTAAACACAATTCGGTAACCATCAGGAAGCTGTTCGATTACGTTCAGAAGCTCTTCTGTACTGAGTCGGGAGAGCGTGTCAGAAAGATTGGTGGACGCGTGTTGCCAGGCATCTTCGAGTTCTGCTTCGGCCTGTAGTTTCACGTTTTTATGATACACGTTTATGGCTGTATTGACCATAACGCGTTTCATCCAGGGCAATAATTTATCCGATTGTTCGAGGGTGTGGAGTTGCTGAAAAATGCGAATGAACCCCTCATGAAACATATCTTCCGCTTCGGGCTTGTTACGGGCATAGCGACGACACAGGCCCATCAAACGACTTTTGTACAAATTGTACAAAGCCGTTTGCGCCCGCACATCATGTCGCTGACATGCCTTTAACAAGTCAGATTCGGTCATTTTACGGAGTGATTGGTGGGTAATGATCAGCAGTTGCCAATCATTAATACTTATGGTTTAATGCTTATTCTTACCGTTGCCAAACTAGCCTTTCCTAGTATGTCAATTAATTCATACGTAAATGTAAGATCTTTTGCTTTCGGGTTGGTTTCTAGCGTATAATTTATAATTCCTGTAGATAATACCTGGAGGTTAGCACCCGTAGAATTCTCTTTAATCCTGAGCGACCGGAGCGGTACACAGAGGTCGTCGTTGGCCAGTACATTGATGGGAATTATACCCCGGCGTATATTGATAGTTGGTTGGCTAAGTACCAGTTTGATCGAGTTATCGTTGGCTTTGAGTACGCAACTGGCATCGGGTTGGGCCATTGTAATGGCCACGGTTGCATCCAGGCAGTCGGCACCGTTACACCGCCGGTAATGAATTCGGTCGGTGGTTGTACCAGGCCGTGGCTTGTAAACGATCGCGTTTTTGGCATTGAAATAAGCTGAACCACCGGTTGGGCTCACGGTCATGGTGAGTGGTAAGAGCTTACTTTCTTTGCATAACTGATCGTTAGCCAATACTGGAATGATCAACGAATCGGTTTCAAAACGCGGCCTGAACAACACCTGATCATTTTGGAGTTTCAGTTGACAGTTCGTAATGGCTTCGTTCACCGTTACGGTTGCTACTGCCAAAAGACAATCCTCATCGTTTCCGTCAACGGGGCACGCCCGATAAATGAATCGTTCGCGACCCGTAAAATTCGGGGCTGGTGTGTACACAACCTGCCCGTTCTGAATACGCACACTTCCGGCTGTGGGGGGTGTATCAATCTGGAGAGAAGAGGGGTTAGGGCTTCCATTGCAAAACATATCGTTTTGCAATACATCAATTGTGACGGGCGTATTAGCTACTGTTTCGGCCTGATCGCCAGCCACTCCCATACTACAAGGTAGCTGGTCGGCATCGGGAGCCATTGATACCTCAAAATTTAAAGGAGGAAGTGCTTTTCCGGAAATCGCATCGCTCGAAATAGAAAACCCGTCGGCCCCGGCTACAAATGATTGATCGGGGGTGTACAACAACAGTCCTTTGGGGGTAAACGAAATAGTGCCGGATTTGGGCAGCTGATTCAGCCGAAATGTTGTGGCAAGCTGTGGGTCTGAAAATGCCTTTAGATTAATAGCCAGCGGAGAATCGGGCAGGGTTAATAGCTCATTATCAGAAACAATTATTTCCTCCTGAGCAGGTTGTACATCCTCACCAATCTGGTCGCAGCCCAGGCAGGCAAGCAACAAGACCATGTTGACAAGGAATGAGCGAAGCGACATACAAACTGGCTTTTGAAGAGGATTTATGAGCGTTGCTCGTTAGCACACTCAGTAAATTCTGATACGTAGGGTTAAGGCAATAGGCATTACACAATAGCTATTGACCAAGACAGGAAGCTAACCCAAAATGGTTGCACAGGTATTGAAAATAGCAAACTCTCTGCGAAGGCCGTACTTTTGCAGGTAATGAAGACCTACTTTCGAATTTTGTCGTATGCCCGTCCGCTGGGCCGCTTTCTTGGGCCGTTTCTGACGACCTCTTTGTTGGCAAGCCTGTTCGGTGTACTAAATTTTACGCTGCTCATTCCATTGCTCAATGTGTTATTTAATCAAGTGAGCAGCGCCAAAGTCACCCAGATTCTGGATAAACCGGCTCCCTCTCTTTCATTAAATACCTCGTTTCCAGACGTTTTTCAATATTATTTCGCCCGGATTTTCCAGCAGTACGGGCAGGTTGGAGCGCTGCAATTTGTCTGTGGAATCATTGTTGCCTCGGTTCTGCTGAATAATCTGTTCAAATACCTGTCCGTACGGCAATTAGAAGGTTTCAAGGCGCGAATGGTGGCCCGGTTGCGCGAGGCTGTTTTCGGTCGGGCGGTGCAGTTGCATCTGGGTTATTTTTCAAATGAGCGGAAAGGTAATCTCATTGCCAGAATTATGACCGACGTGCAGGAGGTAGAAGGTTCTATTGCCAACACGCTTTCGGCGGCTTCTAAAGAGGTTTTTTTGCTCGTTGCCTACATCGTTGGCTTGTTTTATATCTCGACCAAGCTGACGTTTTTCGCGCTACTGGTAATTCCTGTTTCGGGCGTTTTTATTTCGATGCTGGTACGCCGGATGAAACGCGATGCCCAGGACGGCCAGCAGCGTCTGGCCAGTATCCTGAGTATTCTGGATGAAACCTTTGGTGGAATGCGGGTGGTGAAGGGTTTCAACGCCGAACAATTTGTGCTGGATAAATTCCGCACCGAAAACAACGGCTATCGGGCTTCTATTCGCTCCCTGGCCAATCGGCGCGAACTGGCTTCGCCATTTTCAGAAACGATGGGTGTGGCCGTTGTTGCCGGTATTTTGCTCTATGGCGGGTCGTTGGTGTTGTCGGGCCAGTCAGAACTGTCGGCGGCAGAGTTCATCTCGTACATCGCTATGTTTTCGCAGGTAACGCGCCCGGCCAAAGAGATCTCGAATGCATTTAGTGGTTCTCAGCGGGGAATCGCTTCCGGCGAACGGGTGCTACAACTAATCGACACCCCACAGGAAGTAGCTGATCGGCCTAATGCCCATGTTATCGACCGTTTCGATCGTGAAATCGAGGTGCGCAATGTCTCGTTTGAATACGAAAAAGGGACTCCCGTTTTGAGTGAGGTCAATTTCACGCTTCAGAAAGGGAAGACCATTGCCCTTGTTGGCTCATCGGGTGGGGGTAAATCGACAATTGCTGACCTGATTCCGCGTTTTTACGATCCTGTTGAGGGTACCATCCTGATCGATGGACAAGACTTGCGAGATGTAACCGTAGCATCGCTGCGCGGACTGATGGGCATTGTTACGCAGGAAAGTATTCTGTTCAACGACACGATTTTTAACAACATCGCTTTTGGGAGTGAGGCAACACGTGAGCAGGTGGAGCGGGCCGCCCAAATTGCGAACGCCCACGACTTTATTATGCAGCAGCCCAACGGTTACCAAACCACTATTGGCGACCGGGGAAGCCGCTTATCGGGGGGGCAGCGGCAACGGATTAGCATTGCCCGCGCTGTATTGAAAAATCCCCCAATTCTGATACTGGATGAAGCAACCTCCGCTCTCGACACTGAATCGGAAAAGTTGGTGCAGGAAGCACTGACGCGGCTGATGGCCAACCGCACCACGCTCGTGATTGCGCATCGCCTGAGTACGATCCAACACGCCGACGAGATTCTGGTCGTACATCAGGGTCGAATTGTTGAACGGGGTAACCACCAGGATTTGCTCACGCTGGATGAAGGATTTTATCGTCGGCTGAGTACGCTACAACAAGTTTAGTAGCCGGTCGTTGACATACACATGTACGACAAGTCTAAACTCGTTTATATAATAATCCATTATTTCGATAGAAATAGCTTGCCGGTGGACTCTGTTGCTCAATACTTACTTTAAATTTGTCGGATAATTGCCTAAACTTATTACAAAGCTTTAAGTAATCTACGTGATTGGCATCTAGATTTGAGCAATCTGAAATTTCTTGACACCAATGTTACGCTTATTCATGCCTGTGCCCTCAACGTTTTCTCTCATCTCCAAAATCGCTCAATTAGTTCATTTCCAGGGTTTATGCCTATGTATTGTCAACACATAGCCACCCGATCAATGCGAGTCGTCCTGATTTGCCTGCTTAACAGCCTATTATTTTTTCAGATTGTATCATCTGCTCATGCGCAGGAGCCATCGTCCATTGTTTCTCTGACTCAGGTACTGGCTGAGGGATTGCTGTTAAAAGATGGCTGGCGATTTCAGGCTGGCGATATTCCGAATGGTGCAAGCCCCCAGCTGAATGATCGCCAATGGTCTAGCATTGACCCTACTCAGGATATTCGGGACTTGCCGCAACTAAGAGAGGCAGGTATGGGCTGGCTTCGGCTGCACATAGCCACAAATGATAGCATACCACCTATTATGCTGTCTGTGTTTCAGTCGATAGCATCGGAGGTCTACCTGGATGGGCGCTTGCTGTATAACTTTGGTACGGTTAGCACTGATCCTGATAAGGTGATCGCTTATAATCCTAACGAAGCGTTTATTCTGCCTCTCCAGCCCTCGGCCCAACATGTGCTGGCGGTGCGGATTGCCTATCAGCCAGGTCTAGACTTAGATAAAAGTTTCCTCCGCTGGGATTCTTCGGCGCTTCAGTTGAGACTGTTTCCCACAAAGGCACTGCCAGCCCATAGGCCGCTTGATTTACAATCGGCTTACCTGGATACGTTTAAAATAGGTATCTGCTTTATTCTCTTTGTTCTGCACCTAAGCCTATTCATTGCCTATCGAGAAAAGCGGGCCAACCTGTATGCTGCAAGCTTATATTTGATTCTGGGCATTACCCATTTAGCCAAAGCCACGTATGGGTTGGGTCATCCGATGAACGCCAGAATGCTCATTCATTTTGTCTCGCTCGTTGATGTTTGGGCTTCTGTTGTCATTATCCTTACGTTTTATAGTCTATTCAATTTTCGTAAAGACTGGTTTTTCTGGCTGGCTGTTGGCTGCACAGTTATTCGGACTTTTCCCCAATCACTTGATTATTCCTGGCTGCACTCATTCATTACCTACTACCTCCAGATCGTATTAATTAGGATAGCCATCGTGGCAACCCAGCGTAATTTGCAGGGAGCGTCCATCGTTCGGGCGGGGGTTATTGGTACCTTGGTAATATGGCTTGCGGTTTTGGCTATTTCAGCGCTGGAGATTCCATTTAGGGGTAATGAGTGGCTGTATCACCTGCTGTATTTATCCGCTTTTTTGTGCATTCCGCTGACCTTATCGCTACGGCTGGCGCTGGAACACGGCTGGGTTAATCGCCAGCTAATTGTCAAATTACAGGAGGTAGAAAGCCTCTCAGCTCGAAATGCGGCTCAACAACAGGAGAGACAGGAACTGCTGGCGAAACAAAACGAACAGTTGGAACAACAGGTGGCCGAGCGTACGGCGGTGCTTCACCAACAGGCTGATCAACTGCGCGAGCTCGACCAACTTAAATCACGCTTCGTAACCAACCTTACCCACGAGTTTCGGACACCGCTCTCCCTGATTATTTCGCCAGTGGAGAAGCTGCTTCAGGAAAATCGATTCGATCGCCCAATGTTGACGCTGGTACAACGCAATGCAGATCGGCTTTTACGGCTTATTAACCAGTTGCTGGACCTATCGAAGCTGGAAAACAATTTCATGGCAGTTTCCCTGATGCAGGGTAAAGTGATTCAATTTGTTCATCACATTGTGGTTGGATTCCAGCGGCATGCCGAACAGAAAGATGTCACATTGAGCTGCGAAATGACTCAATTTCCATTGCAGAACCACGCGTTCGATGCTGATAAATGGGAGAAAATATTGACAAACCTGCTGTCGAATGCAATCAAATTTACGCCGTCAGGTGGTGAAGTAACGCTTACAATTGCGCCTGTTTCAGCGGCTAGCGAGATCACAGGGGTACATATCCAGTTGGCTGATTCAGGCATTGGGATTTCAGATGAACAGCTGCCTCACATTTTTGACCGGTTTTATCAAGCTGACACATCTTCCACCCGCACGTATGGGGGAACGGGTATTGGCCTGTCTTTGGTGCGTGAACTGGTTGACTTGCTGGGAGGTACTATTACGGTGGAAAGCAAGCTGACCGTTGGTACCACTTTTAGTCTGGTTTTACCGGTTAGGCCTGTATCATCTGCCGCTAGTATGCCTATTGTTAGTTTGTCCGAAGCGAGTCCAACTGCAAGCTTTTCGCCAGATACACCAGATTACAGACCCGTCATTGATGGAGTTGCTGAAGAACATTCGGCTTTCCAAATCCTGATTGTAGAAGATAACGACGAGTTACGCGGGTTTCTGGTTAGCGAACTGAAAGGCTCATACCAGGTAATAGAGGCAGCAGATGGAGAAACAGGTTGGGCGTTGACTCAAACCGAACTACCCGATATTGTGCTAACGGATGTAATGATGCCCCAAACGGATGGGTACGAATTGACCCGGCTTATCAAGAGCCATTCCGATACGGACCACATTGCCGTTGTAATGCTTACTGCTAAATCAGCCCAACAGAGCCGAATTGAGGGGTTACAAAGGGGAGCCGATGATTACCTGCCAAAACCATTTAATCTGGACGAACTGCAACTGCGGCTTCGTAACCTGGTTACTCGCCAACAGCGCCTGGCGCATCAATATCGGCAGCGGTTTGCCTTACCCGATTCTGAACCGGAATTTGAGGTTAACGTAACCGTAAATGGATCTTCTAGCCAGTCTACTGATACTGAACCAATAATCTCGGACCCATTTCTTCAACGAATTTATGAATTGCTGGAAGGAAATCTGGACAATCCCGCGCTCAATGTAGAATGGATAACCAAACAGCTGAAGATGAATCGTAAGACATTGTACCGCAAAGTGGAGAGCCTAACTGAGTTGCCTCCTACCGAACTGATTCGTAGATATAAGCTTCGCAAAGCTGCTGAATTGTTGAAAAAAGGATATACCGTATCAGCAACGGCCGACATGGTTGGTTTTAACTCCCAAGCTCGATTCTCAACTAGTTTTAAAGAATTCTATCAGCAAACCCCTACTGAATTTATAGGAGGTCGGCGAAAGAGAGATTAAAACGAATAATTTTTACTTCTTAACGCTAAATGTCCCAAAACAGAAAATAGCTGCCCCAAAATAGCATGTCCGATGGCTGGTAAAAGCTGACATTTGTACTAGTCAATCGAGTTGGCTCTATACTACACCATTTAATGACCTTCCACAGACCCCGGCATTTTTGCTGGGGTCTGTTTTGTTATGGGGCGGTAAAAATCAAGTTTCCCCCCTACTTCACCCGCCCATAAAGGTCATACACAATCCCCAAATTCCAGACCTTCAATAGCAGCCTCGATAAGATGAATGCTTGTTGTGCAACTAGCATAATGATGATCGTTGGCCAGTTGCTCATACCAATCAAGCCGTCGAGCAGGAAGTACAAACCAAAGAGCCCCGCCCCGATAGCGATCACCAGTAAATACCGGCCGTAAGTAGCCAGGAGGTTGCGCCGAACTACGCCAGCCGCCCGCCCAAAAGCCTGGAATGCATTCGTTTCGTCTTCCCGGAACATAAGCACTTTGGCATAATCGCCGATGCATAGCACGAGCGTTGCCGCTAGGGCGAACAGGATGAAGAATCCGAAACCGATCCAGAACAGGCCGCGTTCGGTGAACGTGTCTTCAAATCCGGCAATGACTAACGAGCCAATCACCAGCCAGATGAACCCCGCTGAAAATACAAACAGCGCTGAAACGCCTAACAAGCGCATATAGCGTCCGAAATAGGTGCTGGCTGCTCGCCAGAAATCAACCATGCGGAAAGTTGCGCCGGGTTGCGCAAATCGGTACAAAATTCCCCCGGCAAAGAACACGCTGAGTAGGAGGTAGGCAAGCCCCATCCAGCGGCCCACGCTCAACAGGGGCGAAATAGCTTTTCGGCTCTGAGCCATGAAATCGGAGTAAACCGTATAGTCAAAGCCGGGTAACAGCTGTAGTGGAGCCAATGAATTACCATCTTCCGCCATGAGCGTTGCATACATGGGCAAGGCTACTAACAAGCCCATAACCAGCGTGACGCTGTACAACACTGCCAGCAAAGGCCGCGATTTTAGAGTAATAAATAAGGGAGCGTACATAAGGAATAGTAGCTGATTTTAAAACAACCAGGACAGCCACTGCATCCAGTTTTGGACCCAAAACAGCATTTTGGTAGCATACTTAGCCGCTGGTGCGCTGGATGGTTGCAGGGTAAGGCTGTTATTATTGAAATTTGTGTCGATGTAGAGCTTTTGCTTTGGGTCAACGGTGGCCCAGACAACCTCGGCTTTTTGGTTGAGCGTAAACGTATTGGTGCGGGCTTTGCCATCCCAGAACAACATTACTTCTTTGCCGTCGTCGAAATGAACCAGCACATCTACGGGCATTTGAGCATCGCCCCGGCGCATGACCTGAACAGTTGAGCGAGTGCTACCCCCTCGTTTGTTGTTGCGAATTTTGAAAAGCTCGTAGTCACAAACCTTGTCGCCGTAGAGTACCTGATCGAAAAACCAGTTCATGTCTTGTCCGTAACGGAAACTGGTGCGGGCAGGAGCGATCTCGTTCACAATAGCGATAAAACTTTCGGCGTTGGGGTGCCGGAATTGCCAGCGCTGAAAGTAGGTCCGCATAATCTCGTCCATTGTTTTTCGACCTACCAATCCTTCCAGCGTGCGTAGCCAGGTAGCCGTTTTAGAATAGGTAAGCTCACCATAGTACCCGTCGGGAAGCTGCCAGGTATTGCCAAAAGATGGGCCAATGGCCGGATTATCGAGCCGAACGTATCCATCGCGGGAGCTTTCCAGATCGCCCATGCGGTAGCCGAACCAGTCAACCTGCGACGATCTGAGGCCGTAAGTTTCGTCCATGATCCGACCCTCGAAATACTGATTAAACCCTTCATCAAGCCAGGCTTCTTCAAACTCATTACTGGCTAATTGCTGCATAAAATACTGATGACCGAATTCATGAACGGTTACCACTTCAGGTGCTCGAAGGCCCTCTGGTACTCCCCAGCTTGTACCCGCTGTGATGAACGTAGGGTATTCCATCCCGGCTGATCCTGAACCGTGCAAGGGCGGGTCCACAATAGTAAGTGTCGAAAACGGGTAACGACCCAGAACCCGGTCGAAATAAGCTAGAGCGGCTTTGGCTGCATACAGGTGTCGGTCGGCCTGGGAGCGGTGTTCGGGCTGCATCAGGAGCCGGATGTTTACATTTCCACCAAAGGGTCGTTTCCATACGTCGTCCACTACCTCGAACAGGGGCGAGGCTGTCCAGGCAAAATCAACTACGTCCTCAGCATGATAGCGGAGAGTTTTGGCACCCGATCCGGTTTTAGCCTTGGTTTCGGTCTGTAGCTGCCCTGTCGCACCAATCACATATTCGTTAGGAGCAGTAATTCGTACATCATACACGCCATAGTCGGCATAAAATTCCGAATGAGCATGGAATTGGTGACAGTTCCACCGACCCCGTGGCCCTGTCTGGTAGCGGGTCCCCGGTGATTCATATACCCCGATTTTCGGAAACCATTGCCCTACTAGGAAATAGTCACGACTGAAGCCCGTTCGGGCAAAAATCTTGGGCAGCTTTGCCCGAAACGCCATGTCGATGGCAATCGTTTCGCCGGGTCGAACGGGGCTTGCGAGCGGAATTCGGATCACTGTTCTGTCGTCCAGATTAGAGTCGTCTGGTTGGATGAACTGCGCTTTACCCGTCAAATTCTCGGCGGCTCCAGTACCATTATCATGGGTCAATCGAGTTGAGAGCAATTCAATACTGCCCCAGGCCAGTTCATCATTCTTGTCGATATAGGTGCCCCGCAGCTGCCCGCCCGACTCCCGCATAAACGTCGACTTATCGTTGCGGAACGCGTTGAGATATAGGTGAAACTGTAGCTCTGTAATAAGGTCATTAGAGGTATTGCGCCAGTGAAGCGTTTGTCTGCCCGAAAGCCTCTTGGTAGTTGGCTCCAGCGTTACATCGATCTCGTAATTGGCATTGCGCGGACTGGGCGTTTGGCCAAGGACCGCGTTAGAGAAGAGAAAGAATAAAAGAAGATGTTTCATTGGGCGGCTCATACTGAAAATCCGCCCACAATCTCCGCAAAAACTCTCGGCTTCACAACTTTGGCTCAATCCAGAGCGCCGTCAGGCAACCCAGAATCAATACTAGCCAAACCCAATCGGGGATGTGTTGTTGCCGGGTAGGAGCTACTCGAAAGCTGCCTGTTTGATACTGATTATGGGCAACCAACCATGATTTTATACGCTGGTTCGGATTTGTTAAGCTGTCTTCTACAAATACCTCAGCAGAATCAGCCAGCGATTGCCAGCCGGATTTGGTAAACCGGTATTGGGCTGTAAATGATTGCGTATTGAGCGCAACAGGTATTGTCGAAACTGTATCGCTGGCAAGCCGTAGCTGGGTAGGTTGAGCCGATGGGTTATTCAACAGTAAAGCTTGCCGACGAGCTGGTAATACGGGCCCGTCAACCACCAGATTATTCACTTGAACAGGCTGTAATTTCGCCAGAATGCTATTCCAGATACGGGCATAGGCCACACTGTCGCCACTTAGTTTGAGCGGAAACGTTTCGCTAAACAGGCTTATGGCCACTTTACCCCCGACCGCTTGCATCGCTACGGGATAGCCTCGAATATCGAATTGATTTGGGCTGGGAGTGAATTGGTAGGGAAGGGCTGTCAGGCCGTTGCCAGCAGGAATCGTTTCCTCATTACTCACTTTCCGAAAGCGCCAATTCGTTCCCATCACTCGATTAATGGCAATGGCATCTGACGGAGGATTTGTTATGTTTAATATCAGTACACTTTTTCGTTCGGCCAAGGCTTTCCGAACGAGTGGTTGCCCTACTAGCCCCGGCTCAGTAATGATCAGATCGGGTGTGGTACTGCTGTTTTTGGCGGTTTGTCTCGCCGAAGCGTTAATCTGGAGTGTTGCTTCTATTCCAGTCGATAGATTGCTGCTCAATTCAACCCAGTTGCCCTGCCGTCCCAGCCAGTCGGCGAGAGTTTTGGTTTCGAAATCGGGGGTGTTAAGCACAAATCGAATGTTCAGCGAACGCGTGCCCTTCACGAAAAACCGAACCGTGTCAACCGGTTCGTTACCCAGCCAAAGCACTGTTTCAGTTCTTCCTTTTGCCAGTGCTGGAAACCGCAGTGTAAATGATTGCTGACCTGAATTAAGCCAAAGACTATCAACCACTTGATTTCCGTAGCGAATGGCCAGTTTTTGGCGCTTTGTTGTCAAGATTGACCCCTCAATTCGTTGCTCTTCACCAACTCGTACTACGCCTTTCCAGCGTAGTCCAATTGGTTTGTCAGGCTCGTTGAACGGGACCCAACGCAGCGTTTGTCGACTCAACCGGGCCAGCAAGGCGGGAGGAAATTGTTGACCCAATAGTGTAATTGAATCGACTATTTCGGGTTTGATTGTTGTTGCCGAGACTCGCTCCCTGATGTGCAAACTGTCCTGCACTTGACGAGCTACTGACCCTGGCACCTCATCGCTCACCAACAAAACGTGGGTCGTATCCAGACGGCTCGTCCAGCCAGGTTGCCACACAAAGCCCAGCAGAACCAACCACAGCAGTAGGTTTAACCCGGCCCGAAGCGCTTTTCGTGCCCCAGTAAGGGTACGGTTGCGAGCCAGGAACCACGTCTGAGTCAGGGCGATAACTGCCAGTAAGATATAGTATAAAATTGGGGTCATAACGGAGGATTACTTCTGGGACGTTCGGCTGCGGCCGTGAGGTTACAACGCTCGCCAAAATGCCCGTTCCAGCGCCGAATTGCTTCCAAAAGAAGCTACTCGTTGCCCATCGGAGCCAGTCATTAATTTATAGAGGTTTGTTTTCAGTTGTTGCCGCTGACTAACTGACAACGGTTTCCCCCCTGCGAGCTCTTGTAAACTGCCCAAAACCGCCCAATTGGGTAAACCTGTTGCCGACGGACGCCCCAGTAAATACCCGCTTAATTGCTGAACTGTTAAGCGTTGGTCGTTGGAGAGTTTGGGTTGATCGAGTAGGCCTAGCACATCAGAAACCAGTCGATTCAGTTGCGCGTCCGTGTAGGTTCGTGATTGAGCAAAGCGGTTGGTTACGTTTTTGCGTTCACCCGTCAGACGGGTTTCTTTTTCTTTAATTGGGGGCGGGTCGAAGCCTGTTTTCTTGGCGTAGGCACGAGCCTTTTGTTGAGCCGTTTTCAGGTATTCGAGTGCCTGTTTTTCAAAAGGAAGAGCTTTTTCGGGCTCGTAAAGCCGCAACTGTAGTTCCGATTGCCACATCTGCTCTAGGGCCATTTTCAACAACGACCGGGTTGATTGTTCATGAAACGTGTTCGTTTCGGCATTATCGTGCTCATGAACATACTGTGACATCAATGCTGCCAACGGGTCCTGCTCTTCGCCAGGTTTCCCACCGCCATGATCGTGTCCGTCACCGTGCGAAGCACCCGCCGAGCCACCGCCGTCGGGGGTTTGGGCACCGGTTGTTCCCGCTGCCTGTTGGGCTTTTTCGGCCATTTTAAACGCGAACGTTCGGGGTGAATCACTGCCTGAAACTTTGTCGGGATCAGCATCATGCTTATGTACATAGCCATCGAGCAAATCAGCATTGTTATCCGCCAATGGGGTGTGCCCACCGATCTGATTTTCGAACTCTTCACCAAGGTACTGACCGTATTTCAGGCGGAGTACTTTCTGGTCGAACCCGATTTCGTTGGATATACTATTGAACGTCTCTTTAAGGACTTTTCCTCGTTTGGCGATCAGCTTCTCGGTGTCGATAATGATTTGCCGCTGACTCCGAAAATACTCCGGCATAATGTTTACCGCCATGGTAGCCAACTGGCTCTCTTCGGTATTACTCGTGTCTTTATACACCACAAAATACGTGTCGGATTTCGTGAAGTTTGGCTCTGGTTGACGGTTGTCGATGGCGCCCCAGTAATAGTAAAGTTCGTCGCCGGGGGTAAAGTCGAGCGCTTTCAGGTCGAGTGTTTTGCTCAGACGGGCATCTTTAAAATTGCTTGGACTCAATGGCATTCTGACTTCCCGAAACTTGACATTTTCGCCCGATCCACGCGCCAAAGTGGCAATTATAAACGCTTGTTGAACCTTGAAATCGTCGGAAACTCGTGCCGAAATGGTGATCTGTTTGGGATCGTTCAGTTTGTGGTACCGGTACAATTCCTTGGACGCCGGTTCAATTTTAGGAGCCAGATCGGGCTGGGCTTCGAGCCGGTAAAAAGCAGACTGGTAAAACAGTGAATCCTGGCCATTACCGGGGTTTTTCCAGTAGGCCCGAATAGAGTAAAGTCCCGAGTTGAGGAGCCGGTCCTGATACCCGAAACTGCCATTTGCAGCCCTAAAAGGCAATTCTTCACCCCGGCTATTGGTGAGTCTGACCCGAAGATTGTTGTTGTCTGAAAATCGAATCGCCCAGGTCAGTTGGGAGCCTGTCAGAGCCGCCACATTCAGATCACTGGTTTGACGTACGGGCAAACCCGAGTATCCCGGTGGTTGCACCCGAACCGTTGCCGACTCAAAACGTGGGGGCTTGGGGGGCTCATTAGGCGTTATTTTTTCGCTGATAGCAAGTGTCTTCGGTTTCTGAGGTTGATGATCACCCTTCGACAGAAGAGGAAGTCCATAAGCCAGTCCAATCGTGCCAGCCAGCGCCAGCGCATACGGCCATACATTGGCTTGCCAAACGGATAGCCTGGCATCGGTCAGGCGAGTCGAGAGTCGCTCTAACTGAAGTTGCTCGGCGATGTTGAGCGTTTGTTTGTCGAGCAACGGCAAACTATACTCCGTATCGCCTACCGTCTGGTGAATCAGGGCCACGGCTGCCGGGCGACGGGGTTGGTGAACCTGGCCAAGTAACAGCCCCGCTAAGCCACCAACAACGCTTGCCAACAACGCCCAGTTTATGGGTAGTCCCAGGGCTCTTGCCAGAAAATAGGCCGACAGCCCAAGAAAAACCCCTTTTAGCAAGGCGTTGATATATAGTTGGTTGCGAACCGAGTTGATGAGGTTGATAGCAGTCATATTATTTCCGTAAAGCCAGCCAGCGTTCTAAACCAATCATAACTAATAACGCTAACAGAATCCAGTTTTGCTCTTTTGTCCGATCAATAGACAGCGTTGACGCAGCCTCCATTGCATTTGCCTGTTTGAAGATACTCGCCAGCTCCTGTTGAGTTAACGAATTAGGGGCGGGGTTACGTTTGTAAAACGTTAATAGCTGGTTCCCCAGCAACTCTGGAAGCCGACCGTTGGCAACCAGCTCAGAGGTTTGGGCTGTTAACGTATCAGCCACAAAAACAAGGTTTGGTGCTGTTTGCTGGTCTGCAACAGACACGTTAGCCCCCGATATGGTGTAAAGCGTAGATGATTTTAGCGTTTTAGGAAGCTGATCGGTTAGCACCCAATCGGCTTCAGTAGGTGGGGTGGGCGCTTTCTTTAAGTTTAACTTAAGTGCATAAACATTAGCCAACGCCCGAAGTGCTGCCGTAACTGTTTGTTGCTCAGTAGCGTTTCGGTAACCAGTCCAAATAGAAAGCGGGCTTTTTATCCCCTCAAACGGCTTTTGAGAAGCTACTGGCTGCTTTACTGAAGTGGAAGCCATTGCCGTATGCAAACTAAACCGGTCCGGAACGGAGATTTGGGGGACATCCGCCAGCGAAGCATCATTACGGATGTATAGATGCACTAAAAGGCCCGGTTGCCGTAGCGAATCAAGAATCGTTTGGAGTTGCAGCGGGTTTGTGGGGGTAGTAGCGGGCAACGAAAAAACGGGCTCTCCGACTTTCTGCGCCCGATCCAGTTCAAACCGAAAGGCTGATCGGACTAAGGAATCAGCAGCCACTACATGCACTGCTTGTGCTATTTTAGTGTCAGAATCGCTTTTCCAAACAGGTTGGGCCAGCAACACCGATAAGAGGGCGATTACTAGACAGCGAACCACTAACAACAGCAAATCATCAAATTTTAGTCCGCGCTGTTGCTGCTCACTGGCTTCGTGGAGCCATTGCATAGCCGCCCAGGGCAAGGGTTGCCCCCGTTTTTGATGCCACAAATGGATGAGCACCGGGATAGCGATGGCCAGTAAACCCCAAAGAAAAGCAGGTTGTAAAAACGTCATATACTTTATACTAACCCCCGTCGTAATACCAGCGCGATGGGTTCGCTTAGCCGTGCCCGTACAAGGCGAACATTGGGAACGCGCAAGCCTTCATCTAGTTTTTCAAAATAAGCACCTGCCTTTTGGCGCACAGTTTCGCGGATGGCATCAGCTTCCAGCTCCACTTCGCGACCCGTTTCCAAATCGGTAAACCGGAAAAAACCCGTCATCGTAAAGTCTGTTTCCTGATCGCCCAGCACCTGAAATAGCAAAATCTCCCGGCGCGGGTGAGCCAGACTTTGTACCAGTGATATCCACTCGTCGCTGACCTGCAACAGGTCGGAGACCACAATTAAAATCTCGTTCGTTTTGGCGCCAAAGGCTGGTAAAACAGGCTCAGTGGGGTTCCACTCGCCCGATGCCTCGGCTTGCTCCAACGCCACAATGATCTTTTGAAACGCTTGTCGGCCCGATGTTACCAGTTGCCGAACTACACCATTTTGCAAGGCAAACAAGCTCATGTCGTCTCCTTGCCGAAAGCCCAGATAGGCCAGCGAAGCCAATACGATTCGGGCGTAATTCAGCCTTGATACGCCGTTCTCAGTATAATTCATCGAGCCCGATAAGTCCAGCAGAAACCGAATCTGCCGGTTACTCTCCGTTGTCGATTCGCGAACCATGTGCCGTTCGGTGCGGGCCAGCAACTTCCAGTCAATGCGTTTGGGATCGTCGCCGGGTTGGTAATGCCGGTACTGCTCAAACTCGGCTCCTACGCCCGTTCGCCTGCTCGTGTGCAAACCCAGCCTTAACTCTTCGCTCACGAGTTTACTGACGAGATGCAAGTCGTTCAGGCGTAGAAAGTCGACAGTGGAGCGGTCCGTTGTCATTTCAAGAGTTCAGTAATCAATTTATCGGTTGTTACCCCCTCCGCTTCGGCCCGGAAATTGAGTGCGATACGGTGTCTGAGAACCGGATAAGCTAACGTGCGGATGTCTTCGGGAATTACCGAAAACCGGCCATTGAGCACGGCACGTGCTTTAGCGCACAAGATCAATGCTTGCCCAGCCCGTGGCCCTGCACCCCATTCGCCCCACTGCTTCACAAATGCTACCGACGTATCGGCAGGGCGCGATGAACGAACGAGCCGGTTCACCATCGTGAGCAGTTCGTCACCAATATGAACCTGGCGAGTAAGGGTTTGTAAATCAATTACTTCTTGATCACTCAGGATGGTTTGGAGAACGGGGCGGGCCGTACCGGTAGTTTGGCGTAATACCGACAATTCCTCTTGCTCCGACGGATAACCTAACCGGATATACAGCAGAAACCGGTCCAACTGAGCTTCTGGAAGCGGATACGTGCCGGCTTGCTCGATCGGGTTTTGAGTGGCAATGATCATAAAAGGCCGGGGCAACGGATAGTCCTGACCATTGTAGGTCACGCGGTATTCCTGCATGGCTTCGAGCAGTGCAGCCTGGGTTTTGGGCGGGGTCCGGTTGATCTCATCGGCCAGTACCACATTGGCGAAAATCGGCCCCCGATTGAACTGGAAAAACTTTTTGCCGGTCTGATGATCTTCCTCCAATACCTCCGTCCCGATAATGTCACCGGGCATAAGGTCGGGCGTAAACTGCACCCGTTTGAATGACATCGCCAGTGCATCGGCCATTGTTTTTACCAACAGCGTTTTGGCCAGGCCAGGTACCCCTTCGAGCAAGCAATGCCCACCGGCAAGAAGGGTAATCAATACTTCGTCGATGGCTTCGTGCTGCCCGACAATCACTTTCCCAATCTCAGCTTTCAGTAGCGGAAGCTTGGTTACTAATGCTTTGTAATGTTGTGTCTCCAAAAAAAATAGCAGTTAGCAGTTGGTATTTGGTAGTAGGCAGTCGCAGTATGCAGTAGCAGTTAACATTGCCGATACTGCTTACTGCCACTCAGGTTAGTGCGTATGTCACAATGTTCACGCCGAATTTAGTATTGTCCTCCGCCAAAAATCGCTTGTTGCGGAAGTCATAATCCCATTCGCATCCGTAGTCTTTATTGCTGTACAAAACCCCAACCCGACCACCGATTACAACCGCTTTCAAATAGTCGTGAACAAGGTCATCGCCCCAGCCATTCAGTTCGAATGAGGTGGTTGGAGGACCTTCGTAGAACTTGAAAAAACAGGTATATAACGGGTGGTTATTAGGGATTTTCTGAAGGGCTTTGGGGCCAAACGTTCGGGCCATTTCCTGCTCGAACGACTTCGCAAACAAGCCGTCAATGTCGTGATTACAATCGTCGACAAACACGAAACCACCGTTTTGCACATACCGCCGGAAATGGTCGCGCTCTATTGCCGAGAACTCCACCAGTTTGTGCCCGCTGAGGTAGCAAAAGGATGCTTTGAAAATATCGTTGCTGTTCAATAGCACCACCCGCTCTTTATGGTCAACCGGAATCGTGGTGTATTCCACCAGCGAGTGCAATAGATTGACCGGCATTCGCTGGTCAGTATCCCAGTCGCCGGAGGTATATTGTATGCGGGTAAAAACGAATGGCTTCACACAGTTGATGAGTGTACTTTAAATCTGTAAGCTGGTAAAAATAGCAAATTATGGCTGTCGAAATGCCAGTTTATGATAAACGGACGTGTGATACAAATTGAAGTGGCAGACCAAACGAACTAGACGAACAGACGTGATTAGTACAGTTGTGTTTATTCTGGGAAAAATTACAAAAACGAGTTAAATCCGTTTTTATCAGACCTGAAGCGATTTTTCAAGAGCCTAAAAAAAATTTTAAAAATATTTTCAGGAAAGAGAACAACGTAAAAAGATTACGTTTTAGGTGTTGCAAATTTGTATAGAACAATAAGCAGCCGCACTAGCGGTACAAATACTAATGAAAACGGCAACCCTTCCCCAATTTACGCAAACGCACCCCGCCACGCTGCATTTGATGCGCTGGCAGGAACCGTTGGCCACGCGCCTGCGCTATGGTCACAATTTGCCGGGTCAGGTGGCTAACCGGCTCCTCAATGTTGAACTGGGTCTGTATCTGCTGGCCGAATTGCTGCCAACAGCACCGCCCGAGGCTCTGCCCGACCTGCTCAACGGTCGCGAGTCAGCCTACCAGAAGCGGGCTGTCTGGACGCCAAAGCAGCATCGTTATCTGAGTCGCTGCCGGTTGCTGTTGGCTCCGTATCAGAACAGAGCAGTCTGGTTCAATGCGCTGGCCAAATACAATACATTGCCTGTTGGTCCCCGCGTATTTACGCTTAACTCCAGCGGCATCTACCGCTCTGGCGTGGAGATGTACGCTTTGCACGAGCGGTTGACGTTGTACCGGAAAGCGTTGGCATAACAAGAGGAAGGTTTAAACGAAGAAAGGAGGCTGCTGACGCATTGGCCTCCTTTCTTCGTTTAAGCCCTTTTTTCTTATCTTCGTAATACTATGATCACCGACATCTCACAATTAGACCCGAAAGGCAGGTATACCTATGCTGATTACCTGAAATGGCAGTTTGACGAAAGCGTCGAACTGATCCGGGGCAAATTGTTCAATATGTCGCCAGCGCCACGAGCCAAACATCAGCGCATTAGCTCGCGGCTATTGATTGACATGGGAGCCTTTTTCAGAGAAAGAGGCTGTGAAATATATCCAGCACCGTTTGATGTTCGCTTGCCAAACCCTGGGTATGAACCTGGCTTCAACGACAAGGTTCATACCGTTGTACAGCCAGATATCTGCGTTATCTGCGATGAATCGAAAGTTGATGAGTTTGGTTGCGTAGGTGCCCCTGATTGGATTATTGAGATTGCTTCGCCGTCGACGCAGAAGAAAGACTTCAACGAGAAATTTGATCTCTATGAAGCGGCTGGCGTACCTGAATATTGGATTGCCATTCCTAAAAGCCAAGAGATTTACGTTTTTGCGCTTGAAAATGGTATTTACGAACAGAAAGCTGTTTACGAACAAGGCCAAACAGCCGTATCAGTGCGGTATCCCGCATTGATCATGTCTTTGGATTGGATCTTTGGTTGATCTAGAACCGTCCCGACTCAACGGCCTTGGCTCCATCTCGCGCCAAAACCCCTACGCCTACCCCTAAACTGGCGAAGCGCTCGTCGGTAGTTAGCCCTTTTTTATAACGTCCGTAAATCTGCTGGAGCACCACGGCATTTTTGAACAAGCCGAACACGTAGTAATAAAGCAGCTTCGATACATCGCGACCTGATTTTTCGGCATAACGCTGGGCAAATTCCTGTTTAGTCAGATTTCCGGGTAGCCACGTTAAATTGAACGACTGGCGCGTTGGATGATCGCCTGTTTCTGCCCAATACGAGAGCGAAGTACCAACATCCATCAGGGGGTCGCCAACGGTACACATTTCCCAATCGAGTACGGCCAGAATTTGCGATAGGTCGGTGTTGACAACTACATTATCGTACTTAAAATCGTTGTGAATCAGGGTCGGTGAGTTCTCAACAGGCATTGTCTCGTCGAGCCAGCGAGCCAGTTCGGTCATGGCCGGAATATCGTCGGTTTGTGCTGCGAGGTAGCGTTTGTGCCAACCATTAACCTGCCGCCTGATATACCCTTCTGGTTTCCCCAACTGAATCAAACCCGTTTCCTGGATATTTAATGCATGTAAATCAACGAGTGTATCGACCAGTGATTCTGAAAGTTGGCGCATCTTATTGGAAGTGATCCCCATTTTTGGTGCTGTTTGCGCCCGGAGAATAAGCCCCGGAACTCGCTCCATTACATAGAAAGGAGATCCGATCACGGTTTCGTCTTCACAGAAAACAACGGGTTGAGGAATGCGCTGGTAGCCAGCCGCTTTTAACATCGACAGTACCCGAAACTCCCGACCCATGTCGTGCCCACCTTTAATGTCTTTAGCTCCAAACGGAGGCCGCCGTAACACGTATTCCCCCTGATCTGAGCGGATCAGATACGTTAGGTTAGAGTAACCACCCGGAAACTGGGCAATCTCATTTATGAGTCCAACACCTGTATGTTGATCGCTCAAATACGCTTGGAGCTTAGCCTGATCGAGTTCTTCGCCAGCGCGGACAGGCTTTGTAATGTCTTGATTGAGCATGGGTCGGGAGCAAAGAGCCGCAGAGAGCACAGCGTTGTAGTACCTATAACCTTGTGCTCTCTGCGGCCTATATTAGAAAAGTTATACTTGAGCCGCCACTTTTTTGCGCGTGTCCAAGCCATATTCTTTCAAAATACTCCGGGCGAGCGCTGTTTTGTGGACCTCGTCGGCCCCGTCGTAGATCCGGGCACCACGTTCGTGGCGATAGTACCAGCCCAGCAGAACATCGTCGGTAACACCCATTGCACCAAACACCTGAATGGCCCGGTCCACGACGCGAAGCATCATATTAGCTACGAAAAACTTAATTGTCGAAATCTCATTGCGAACAGCGGCTGCTCCCTGCTCGTCGATGTTGCGGGCCGTGCGGAGAACCATCAGTCGGGAGGCATCAATTTCGGCGCGGCTTTCGGCAATGAATCCTTGGATAAACTGTTTCTCGCCTAGCATCACGCCCGGCTCCATTTCGCGGGTAGCCGCCCGGCGGCACATCAGGTCGAAGCAACGTTCGGCAATACCGATCCAGCGCATACAGTGGTGAATACGGCCGGGGCCTAAACGTTCCTGAGCCAGCATAAAGCCCATCCCTTCACCCCCAATCAAATTATCAACTGGCACCCGCACATTAGTGTATCGCACTTCAGCGTGGCTACCCCAGTGATCAGACGGATCGCCCATGATCGAGATATTGCGGACGAGTTCAAAACCCGGCGTATCAGTAGGCACCACAATCATACTGGCGCGTTTGTGTGGAGATGCATCGGGGTTGGTCACGGCCATCACAACGGCAAAAGAGGCACCATCGGCAGACGATGTAAACCACTTGTGGCCATTGATCAGGTAATCATCACCATCTCGCTCGGCCACAGTTCCCAATTGCGTCGGGTTCGAGCCCGCGAATTCGGGTTCGGTCATGGAAAAGCACGATCGAATGTGGCCCTCTTTTAGCGGTTCCAGAAACCGGTTTTTGATTTCTTTGGAAGCATATTTGTTCATCAGCTCCATATTGCCAATATCGGGTGCCTGGCAGTTGAACGTATAATGGCCGAAGGGTGTCCAAGCCAGCACCTCGCTAACCTGCCCAAATTCGCACAGCGACAAACCCAAACCTCCCTCGTCGATGCTGTGTTGTAGCCCCCACAACCCTGCTTTACGAACCAACTCGCGCTTTTGATCTAGTATCTTCGCAACTTTCGAGAAGTTGCCCGTCAGGTGTTCTGTCGACTCGAGGGGCACCAGTTCGTTGAGCACAAACTCGCGGATGCGCGGGACGAGGGCGCGGATTTGGTCGGTGGCAAATAATGGTTCCATACCCAAAAATAGTATTAACCCGGCAAATTATTGTGCAGAACAACCGATTCGGACTGTTGCTTATTTCGGTATTGCCACCATTCTAATAATCCCACACCTAATACGACAAAGTATTCAGCAGCGGTAAGCCACAAATTTTCCACGTACGGTTCCCTTTGGTAGGTTGCGTAAGAGGCCCAAACCAAGGCAGACCAGACCAATGGATACCGAAAAGGTGTGAAAACAGATGCTATTACGATTAGTGTAATGTACCAGGGATGAACAGTAGTCGCCATGGCAAAATACAGTGTCAAGGTCAGCAGGAACCGGGTTGTTAGGGTCATTTTCGCTCGACCAAACGCCAGCCAGCCAATGCCCAAAAGTGTAATCAGCGATAACCAAGGACCCACCTGCTGAATAACATTGTAGCCCTTAAGCCAATAGCCTACCTCCCGAACGAGGTAATAAATACTGGCATTGAACTCAAATTTCTGAAAGTATAGATTGATACTTGACCCGACGTTCTGAATCAGTTCGAGGCTGGCAAAGGGTAAAAACATGATCACTGTAATTGCACCCACAGCACTGGAGTAAATCAATCCCTTCTTCCAACCTAAGTAGCGAATCATGAGCGGTAAACCAATGAGGGGGAGCATTTTGGTGCCAACGGCTAGGGCAAAAACGAAAGCTGAGAGAAGAATGGGCAGTAAAGAGAGATTATTGCTGGCAAGAGATGACATCTCTGGGGCTTGGTTTTCATATGCGGACGCTATCCTCAGAGATGTCATCTCTCTGGGAGTTCCTATAAGCAGCCAGATCGCGAGCAAACAAAAGAAAATAACAACGGCCTCAAAGTGAATGTTACCCGTCAGTTCCAGAACGACAAGTGGATTGAGTGCGTAAATCAGTGCGTAGTTGGGGTTCTGACCTAACCGTTTGAGCAGGCGGGGCAACAACCAGATGGTTCCAATTTCGGCTAATAGGATGGGCACCCGTAACCAGATCACGGTAGCAGACAAGTTGTTACCGCCAAGCCAGGCAGCTAATCCGAAGAATGCCTGGTTGAGTGGAGGATAAACTGTAAAATAATCGGGTGAATTGAGCCGACTGAATAGATCATTGTTCAAACCGGCGAGTTGAGCAATGTTGGTTCCCAGTAGGGAGCGGGGTAAATATAAGTAGGGATTAAAGCCATGCGCTAGTAACCTGCCATCCCACGCGAACCGGGCGTAATCGTCGGACAGGTTGGGGGGAGCCAATAAAAGAATGACTCGGAAAATAACGGCAGATAGCAGAAAAAAGCGGTCAGGACCACTAGCAGAATTGAGTTCGGGGATAGCGCGAACACGGATAGAATATCCCCAAACAACCAAAAAATACAGCCCGAGTAACCCCGTAAATTGGCTTCGGTCAATGCTGTAAGCCAGCAGAGCGTAAAGGGCTGCCGACAGGGTCAGCCAGCCGAGTCGAATCGGGGTTAGGTTCATTGGAACTGGTTGGCTGCCGGGGCGACTCAAATACTGTTGCATGCGTGGTCGTGCGTCGAACCGTTAGCGAATGGGTTAGCGAATATAGACACACCATCCCGAATCCTACCATGAACATGATATGCAGGAAGAACATCCGAAAATCGCTCACGTAAAAGGCTAGAACCAAACCGCCCACAAAATAGAGGGCAAGCAAACCCTCGGCTACTGTGAGCCAGGTTAGTTGACGTCCAATATATTTGTTGCTTCCCCACTGATCACCCGTTTTGTTGGCATTGAACTTTGGTGTCCGCACGAATGGTGTCTTTCGACCTACGTACCCTTCGATTACAGCAATGGAGTTGTGCAATGACAAGCCCATCATCAGCGACGAGTACATCGGAAAGTAAAACGCCATCATTGCTTTTCGTTTTGGAGAGTACAAAATATACGGAATTCCATAAAACGAAATCAAAATGAGCAGGTTAAGCTGGAAGAAATTGATAATATAAAACACAACTTCCCACTCCGGATGCCGGGCACGGATATACAGCAAGGGTACGCTCAAAACGCCCAGAATAAGTACGAGAATAAAGGTTGAGCTGCTAAACAAATGCATTCCGGCATGGAGTTTTGTTCCCAATGAAACGCCCGGTGTACGTAGCACGGTACCATACATTTTGCGGGCAACCTCGGCAGCGCCCTTCATCCAGCGGTATTGTTGCGATTTCAGGGCATCCATAGCCACTGGTAATTCGGCAGGTGAGCCAATGTCTTCGCGATAGCTGAATTTCCAACCCCGAAGTTGAGCGCGGTAGCTCAGGTCCAGGTCTTCGGTTAGGGTATCGGCATGCCAGCCGCCCGCATCGTCGATGGCAGTCCGTCGCCAAACACCTCCTGTTCCGTTAAAGTTGGCAAACAGTTCGGCTGCATATCGTCCGCTTTGTTCAATGGTAAAGTGCGCATTCAGACCAAAAGCCTGTAGTTGCGTAATCAGCGAAAAATCTTCGTTCAGGTGTTCCCAACGTGTTTGGACAATCCCAACTTTTGGATCGGCGAAGTTGGGTAATGTTTTGAGCAGAAAATCTGGATCAGGGACGAAGTCAGCATCGAAAATAGCCACAAATTCGGCGTTTGAGAGCGTCAGCCCATACGCCAGTGCCCCGGCTTTGAAGCCCGTACGTTGTGGTCGGCGAATGTGCTCAATGTTGATTCCCTGCTGTTGAAAGTGAGTTACGCGCCGGGCAATAATGTCTACCGTTTCGTCCGTAGAATCGTCGAGAACCTGAATTTCCATTTTATGTAAGGGGTACCGAAGTTTGGCAATAGAGTCGATCAACCGTTCGGCAACGTATAGTTCATTATAAACAGGCAGTTGAACTGTTACTAACGGCAAGGTATCCCAAGGAATCGAATCGGCTGACCGGATATTCGCTTCCCTTTTGTGCTTCGTACGGAGGTAAGTAATAATCAGGCTCAACTGGCCGAGGTTGTACAGAAACAACAATAGCAAGGCGAGACCGTATAAAACTAGAATAATTATTTCCATGGGTTGAGTGTATCGTAAAGTACAACCGGTACATCAGCCCAGAAATCGTACCTACAAATACTTAAAAATCGTCGTCAAAATTTTGTATCCAGCACCTACAGTTCCTTTTACGGTTCCCGAAATTTTCGAAAAACCAATCCGTTTACGGTAATTAACCGGCACTTCAGTCACGCGCATTTTTTGTTTAGCGGCTTTCAATTGCATCTCAACCGTCCAGCCATAGGTTTGGTCGCGCATATCGAGAGCCAGTAAACTTGTCAGTTTTATGGCTCGAAACGGGCCTAAATCGGTGTACCGAACCCCATAAAACAAGCGTAACAAATTTGTAGCCAGCCAGTTCCCGAAAACCTGTTGAGGTGTCATAGAGCCCTGTTGCCGCCTTCCCAACGCCCGCGACCCAATTACCATATCGTAGCCATCCGTTAGAATTGGTGCTACAACGTTGGTCATCTCAGCCGGGTAGTCCGAGTAGTCAGCATCAAGGAAAACGATAACATCGGGTTTTGGTTCTAAATTCTGAGCGTAATCAATACCCCGCAAACAGGCGCGCCCGTATCCCTGTATTGGCTCGTTCAACACTGTAGCGCCAGCACGAGATGCTTCAACTGCCGTTTGGTCGTTGGAGTTGTTATTAACGACGATCACCTCCTGCAACTGCCAGTAGGGCTCGACAGGTGTAGTCCATTCTACACCTGATGGAATTTCACGGACAACGTTACCAACAGAATTTTCTTCATTAAAGGCCGGAATAATAACGACGATGCGGGGTGGGGTCATAGTTATAAAAAGGATTGGAACGCAGATAACGCGGATGAAGCAGATCAACACGGATTTTTAGTAACACTATCCGCGTCAACCTGCTTCATCCGCGTCATCCGCGTTCCAATTAAAATCTTCTACAAAGTCGAGAAGTCGAAGCCTTCCAGGAAGGCGGTTGTAAACTGACCAGACTTGAATTTCGGATCGTCCATGAGCTTGATGTGGAAGGGAATTGTGGTTTTCACGCCCTCGATCACAAACTCCTTTAACGCCCGCTTCATCCGGGTAATTACTTCTTCGCGAGACTGACCTGAAACGATCAACTTCGCAATCATGGAGTCGTAGTTAGGCGGAATTGTATAGCCTGCATACACGTGGCTGTCGATCCGAACCCCATGACCACCGGGCAGATGCAGATTGGTGATCTTACCGGGCGACGGACGAAACCCGTTAGCGGGGTCCTCAGCGTTGATCCGACATTCCATAGCGTACAGTTTCGGCGTATAGTTCCGACCCGAAATTGGCACTCCAGCCGCTACTTTGATCTGTTCTTTAATAAGATCATAATCAGTAACCTCCTCTGTAATAGGGTGTTCAACCTGAATCCGGGTGTTCATTTCCATGAAAAAGAACTTTCCATGTTTGTCAACCAGGAATTCAACTGTACCGGCACCTTCGTAGCCAATAGCTTGGGCTCCTTTGATGGCAGCTGCACCCATCTCTTCCCTCAACTCAGGCGACACGATTGGCGAAGGCGTTTCTTCAACTAATTTCTGGTGCCGACGCTGAATAGAACAATCCCGCTCCGACAGGTGGCACACCTTTCCGAACTGATCGCCCACAATCTGAATTTCGATGTGGCGAGGTTCTTCAACGAATTTTTCCAGGTATAAGCCATCATTGCCAAAGGCTGCTCCAGCTTCTGTACGAGCATCGTTCCAGGCCTTCTCAAAATCAGATTCAGCCTTGATAATGCGCATACCCCGGCCACCACCACCAGCGGTTGCTTTCACAATAACTGGATAACCCATTTCAGCGGCCAGCACTTTGCCTTGCTCAACAGATTCTAATAACCCATCTGAACCAGGAATAACTGGTACACCCGCTGCTCTCATGGTTGCTTTAGCCGTGGCTTTGTCGCCCATGCCGTTAATCTGCTCAGCGGTAGCGCCAATGAATTTGATGCCGTAGTCTGCACAGATTTGTGAGAATTCAGCATTTTCCGACAGGAAACCATAGCCGGGATGAATAGCATCGGCATTGGTAATTTCGGCTGCTGAAATGATACTCGGAATATTCAGGTATGATTGTTTACTCACCGGGGGACCAATACAAACAGCCTCGTCGGCAAAGCGAACATGTAGACTATCACGGTCGGCGGTTGAGTAAACAGCTACCGTCTTTATACCCATTTCGGAGCAAGTCCGAATGATTCGCAACGCGATCTCACCCCGGTTGGCGATCAGGATTTTTTTGAACATAATGTGTGAAAGAGAGAAAGAGCAAGAGAGTAAAAGAGCGAAAGAGTGTCGCTACGTATCGTTTGAGATACATTGTCGAACTGATTTCGCTCTTTCACTCGTTCACACTCTCACTCTTTAAATTGGTTCTACAAGGAACAACGGTTGGTCATACTCGACCGGCGTAGCATTTTCGACCAGCACCTTCACGATTCGACCCGATACTTCGGATTCAATTTCATTGAAGAGTTTCATGGCTTCAATAATGCACACCACCTTGCCAGTCGCCACCTCATCGCCAATCTCCACAAACGAAGGCGTTTCGGGGTTTGACGAACGATAGAACGTCCCGATCATTGGCGACTTGATGGTGATGTAATTTGAGTTATCCGCAGCTTTTGGAGCGGCTGGCGGTGCGGCAACAGGTGCAGCTGCAGTCGCTTGTTGAGTTGCTACCGGAGTTGGTGCGGCCGCTGGCTGTGGTTGATAAGCCGGAGCCGCTGGTGCTGAACTATACCGCTTGACGCTGATCTTTAGTTCGTTAGTCTCCACGTTGACCTCATCCAGACCTGACTGGGCAATGAAGTCAATAAGTTGCTGTATGTCTTTAGTATCCATAGCTATTTTACTCGCTCTACGTAATCACGTGTCCGGGTATCGACCTTTATTTTCTGACCCTGCTCAATGAAGAGTGGTACCATAATTTTCGCGCCTGATTCAACTTCAACCCGCTTTTTGGGGCTGTTGGCTGTATCGCCCCGCATTCCGGGCTCGGCATAGGTCACTTCTAGTTCAACAAACGGTGGTAATTCGCAGGTGAGAGCCGTGTCGTTTTCGGCATTAATCAGGATTTCAACTTCCTGACCTTCTTTCATCATGTCGGCACCTTCTACCAGTTTTTCGTCGATGTTGATCTGATCAAACGTTTCCTGATCCATGAAGTTGTAGCCCGACTCGTCTTTGTAAAGGAACTGAAACTTCCGGCGCTCTACCCGAACAGGAGTAATGCTTACACCAGAGTTAAATGTATTATCGATTACACGACCCGTGGTAAGGCTTTTGAGCTTTGTACGGACAAAAGCGGCTCCTTTACCGGGTTTAACATGTTGAAATTCAGTAACCTGAAATAAGTCGTTGTTGAAGTTTAAGACTAAACCGTTGCGTAGGTCTGCGGTTGTTGCCATATTATGATTTTGGATTTGAGATTTTGGAACGATCCGCCGTCGCGGTTCGGCTTGATGGTTTCGGATCAACAATTAACTGGACAATGCCAATCCGAAATCATCCATTCGAAATCAATTAATAAGCCCACTTTACATAAACAGCTCCCCAGGTGAACCCACCTCCGAAAGCTGCTAGCACTAAGTTATCCCCCTTTTTGAGTTGCGATTCGTAATCGAACAAACAGAGTGGAATTGTTGCGGCCGTAGTGTTGCCGTACTTATAAATATTCATCATAACGCGTTCGAAGGGCACTTTCATGCGATTGGCCGTTGCATCAATAATGCGTTTATTGGCCTGATGCGGCACCAGCCAGGCTACTTCGTCGCCTTTCAGGTTGTTGCGCTCCATAATCTCGGCTGACACGTCGGCCATGTTTTTCACGGCAAACTTAAATACCGATGGACCATCCTGATACGCATAGTGCCAGCGCTTTTCAACAGTCTCATGGGTGGGTGGGTAGCGGCTACCTCCTGCCTTCTGAAACAAATGAGTTTGGCCACTGCCATCTGACCGCAAAATGGAATCCATAATGCCCAACCCCTCTTCGGCGGGTTCCAGCAGAACGGCACCAGCTCCGTCGCCAAATAACACACAGGTCGTCCGATCAGTATAATCGGTGATAGCTGACATTTTATCGGCTCCTACTACAATTACCTTTTTGTACTTTCCTGTTTCGATAAACTGTGTACCCGTTGTGAGTGCGTACAAGAATCCCGAACAGGCGGCCTGAATGTCGAAACTGCCAACGTTTCTAATGCCGACCATGTCACAAATTAGATTGGCGGTAGCCGGAAAGACATAATCGGGCGTAACGGTTGCACAAATAACGAGGTCGATTTCTTCTGGCTTCGTATTTGTTTTTTCCAGTAAGCCCTGCACGGCTTTCGCTCCCATGTGCGAAGATCCCATGCCTTCGCCTTTCAAAATCCGGCGTTCTTTAATGCCGGTTCGAGACGTAATCCACTCGTCGTTGGTATCCACCATCTGTTCCAGTTCCGCGTTGGTCAACACGTAGTCGGGAACATAACCGTGAACGCCCGTTATTGCCGCTTTCTTCATCTGTTAGGTGGTACTGAACAATGAACAGCCATCAGTAGACAACTAACAGCTAACAGTTGAAAATACTGATGGCTGATAGCTGATCACTGTTATCTGTTAACTGAGCATGTGCGCAATTTTGCTGTATGCATCCGATTCGACCTGCCGAATAGCTAGTCCAATCATATTTTTTATGGCTATTGCCGATGAGATGCCGTGCGCAATGATCACGTTGCCGTTGACCCCTACAATTGGACTTCCTCCCACCGACTCGTAATTTGTTTTGTCGATGAACTCGTCGCTGATACCCCGCTTTTTGGCTAGCGAATAAATGGACTCCCCAAGTTTGAACATTGTGTTACCCGTAAAGCCATCCGTCACAATTACGTCAGCTTTATCGGCAAACATATCGCCCCCCTCCATATTTCCTACAAAATTGATTCGGCGGCTCTCTTTTAACAACTGATAAGCTGCCTGAGCTACTAACGAACCCTTTTGTTCTTCGGAGCCGATGTTCATTAACGCAACCCGTGGTTTGTCGATTCCAAACGTTGCGCGGGCATAAACAGAACCTATTTCGCCAAACTGAGCCAACATCTCAGGCTTACAATCGGCGTTGGCACCAATATCGAGCATAACGGCATACCCACCGCCCAATTGCGGTACAAAGCCCGCAATACAGGGTCGCATAACACCTTCGATGGCTTTAATGCTAAACAAGGCACCGACGTGCATAGCTCCTGTGTTGCCAGCGCTACAAAAGGCGTCAACCTGCTTGTCTTTCAAAAGCTTAAACCCAACCCCAATGCTGGAATTGGGCTTCTGGGAAAGGGCCTTCGTTGGGTGTTCGCCCATTTCAATAACGTCTTCGGCATGGACGATCTCAAGCGAAGGCAACGGTTTCGACGTATATTGTGGTAACAGTGCGTCGATAACGCTCTGGCGACCAACCATTACAATCGTTACGTTTTCTGGTAATTCGGAAGCGGCCATCACTACTCCCTCGACAATTGCCGCTGGAGCAAAATCACCACCCATAATATCAACTGCAATTTTCATTGACTCTGTATGAGCGCCGGAGCCGACGCAGGTCTTGGTAGGAATGAAATAACTGCGTAAAAATAGCAGGTATGGGGCAATAAAAAAGTATTTCGCGTTCATCTTCCGGGAAGATGTCAACGAAATACTTTATAGATAGGCACACCTAAGTAGCTGATTTTAAGCAGCAGAAGCGTATCCTTCAATTATCATTTTGCCCTTGTAATAAAGGTTTCCCTCATACACGTGAGCATGGTGACGCTCGTGAACTTCGCCTGTTGAGGCATCCGTTGAGAGCGTTACGGCCGTAGCCTTGTAGTGAGTCCGGCGTTTATCGCGACGGGTTGTCGAGTGGCGTCGTTTGGGGTGTGCCATGTTTTATAGTAGTTAATTATCGTTCAGTTTTCGAAGAGCCGCCCAACGTGGGTCGATTGACTCGTCTTCAGTTGATTCATTGTCCGTTTCGGAGGTATAAATCAATTTACCATCCGATTCTTCGTCGTCCTGCTCGTCTTCATCACGGAAGCGCGGATGCAGTTTTTTCATGGGCAACGACGTAGCGATAAACTCAAAAATGTATCGTGCTACGTTGATGCTATGCGTATTGCGTTCGATCAGTTCGATCTCATCGGTCAATTCCTCATTATGATCGGAGAACTTCAGCAACAGTAAGCGCTCAATATCGATCGGTTCGTCGTATAAATCGAGGCTCCGGTCGCAGGTTTGTTCCACGGTTCCACTGATTTGGAAATCGAGCCGAATCATCGTTTCTGACTTGCTGAGTGTCAGATGCGTATGAACGTTACCCTTCGTGATCATTTCCTGCTCCAAAGCGCCAAAAAACGCATCGCCCGACTCGAAGTCGTATTCGTAGCGTTTGTTTTCCAACCCAAAAATTGGAATCTCGTATTGCTTTAGCTCGTTCACGGTATCAGACCCCTCCAAAAATAGGAGTGCAAAATTACGAAACGTTTGTGAATCAGACAAGTTTGTTTTCGACAGGATTACCGGATTAAACCGATTTTTAGCAAGGATGTAAACAATGGTAATACTGCCAGGGCGATGCTACTGGCAAAACCAATCGGTTAAATCCTGTAATCCTGTCGAAAAAATCATTCCTGCATGAGCAGATAGGCTTTAATAAATTCATCCAGATCCCCGTCGAGTACGGCTTCGGTATTGGATGTCTGGTAGCCGGTGCGGTGGTCCTTCACGCGCCGGTCGTCGAGTACGTAGGAGCGGATTTGCGAACCCCACTCAATTTTCTTTTTGCCAGCTTCTACTTCGGCACGGGCTGCGTTGCGCTTTTGCACTTCGATTTCGTAGAGCTTCGATTTCAGCAGGCGGATGGCTACTTCTTTATTCTGTAACTGACTTCGTTCCTGCTGGCATTCGATAATAAGGCCTGATGGCTTGTGTTTGAGCCGTACGGCCGTTTCTACTTTGTTCACGTTCTGCCCACCGGCTCCACCCGACCGGAATGTATCCCAATCAATATCGGCTAAATTGACCTCAATATTAATGGAATCATCGACGAGCGGATAGGCAAAGACAGAGGCAAATGAGGTATGTCGCCGGGCGTTGGAATCGAAGGGTGAGATGCGAACAAGACGGTGAACACCATTTTCAGATTTCAAGTAACCGTAGGCCAGCGGACCATCAACTTCGAGCGTGGCCGATTTGATACCAGCTGTATCGCCATCCTGATAATCGACCTGTTTCACGCTGTACCCGTGTTTTTCGGCCCAGCGGAGATACATTCGATAAATCATCTCGGCCCAGTCCTGACTCTCGGTACCACCGGCACCGGAGTTAATTTCGAGCACCGCGCTGAGTTGATCTTCCTCATTACTCAGCATCTTTTTGAGTTCGAGCTCTTCGAGAGTGGTCATTACCTTTTGCCCCTCCTCGTCAACCTCTTCCTCGGAAACATCACCTGCTTCGTAGAACTCATACAGGGTTTCGAGATCGCTCAACTGACTGTCGAGAGCGTCATATCCGCCTGTCCAGCCTTTGAGGGCGCGAACCTGTTTCATTGTATTTTCGGCGCGGGCGGCATCTGTCCAGAATTCGGGTTGGAATGTCTGTTGTTCGAGGTCGCCTAGCTGTTCTTTCTTCGCGTCGTAGTCAAAGATATCTCCTCAGGGCCTCTACTCTGGCCCTCAAGTCTTTCAACTGATCCGTTGTCATGAACTTGTCTTGTTGTGGTTAATGAAATCTGGACGTTTGTGAACGTCTGTTAAAACTGCAAATATACGACAATCGGGATAGTGGTTTGGTTCAGCGGGCCAACTCTACAAAGCCCGTTGCTCCTCCCGAACGCACCCAAATACCTATTTCGTTGCTTAAGTTTTCAGTCGGGACAATGGCCGTAAAGCCGGTATCTTTATCGTTGACCGAGTCAGTATTGTCGAGCCGCTGGTGAAAAAGAGTAGTGTAGAATTTCCAGCCGCTGGATGTTTTTGTACCAATATAGGTATCATTGAAGTTGGCTTTACGACCCTTTAACTTAGCCCAACCACTGATGACATAATATCGACCTACAGCACGTTGAAAATCAACTTGGTACTCAATTTCAGATGTGTCTTGGGAGTTGGCAGAGGTTGGTTGAAAGGCGGTCGCGACGGGTTGGGAAACTAATTCGATAATCGACAGTGGCGCAGGCGTGAAGAGTCCTTTTTGGGTTAATTGAGTAAACTTCTGGGCGGGTTGCAACACGGGCGCGCAACCCCGAATAAGGCCGAACTGTTGCCACAAAAACTGATCAGTTTGTTTGAGTTCGCGGAAACGGCTGATTTTGCTGGCGTACGTATAATTAGAAATACCCCAAATGGCTAGAGCCCCAAAGCTGGCCAGGGCAACCAGCGCAGGCACCCACCGCGATCGGGTCAATCGGAGAACATCAGCTAGTGTAAGATACGTAGTGGCCAGCATGAGGGCAGTGATGTTGCGATACCGGGATGCATACATCAGTTCGGTGCCTTTTTCGATTCGATTAACCGCCAGCATCAGACCAGTGAGGTGCAGGAAAATCAGAAACCAGAACAGGGTTGGATTTTTACGGTCGTAACGGGTCAGCAGCAGATAGCCGGTCCATAAAATTGTAATTCCTCCAACTAGCTGACTGAGCCAGCCCGCCGAAGGGTGGTAAAACATGGCACCTAAAAATGCTGTATCCAACGCCAGCAGATGAAGGAATTTAGCCGGGTGTAGCAGGTTTGTTAATGAAGGACCAGAGGGATTGCTGTATCCTCTGAAATACAAAAAGAGCGCAACAATAGTGAAGTTGATGAGCGTGTTTTTCCAGAACGTGTTGGGGGCCATCCAACTCGTTTCCTGTCGGCCAAAAGGTTTGGTGAATACTGCTGTACCGCACAATAAGGGCAACACCACCAGCCCATTACCATTTGTCAACAAGGCTGCCAAGCCAATCAAAATGGCTAACCAGCGCAACCGAATGCTAGATTGATTTGCTAAGTAAAACGCCAGCAAAGCCCAGGCGGGCGCCCACAAATTAGAGACAGCCGCCATAGCCCAAAAGGCGTTGTTCCACGATTGAAACTGGAAAATAAGGAACAGCGCGGGCAGAAAAGCCCATTTGTTGAGCGAAAAACTGGCCCGGTAGAGTACCCAGGCCGTAAGCAGCAGGGCTGCGTTGCCTACTAGTTGAAGAAAGGTGAAGTTAATTCTGCCAGTTAACCCAATGTTCAGCAAAGCCAGCACCTTTACCCACGTGACTCGATGAAAATTATTCTGCTCCAGCAACAATCTCATTTGCTCAGCCATTGGCGCTTCCGGCCAGCGATTCAAAAAATCGACCAGCACTGGATAATCGTCCATATACGGCATGTTCCAAGCGTATCGGATGAGTGTCAGAGCATAGTAAAGAATGGGAAACAGGGCCAGGGCTGCCCACAATCCCGTTCGATTACTTTTGGACAGAGTTAAAGAACTTTGCATTGATTAATTGCCTCGGCCTGTGCAACTGCACTGGCCGAGGCAAAGATACGGGCTAAACCCATGGTTCGTCGGCACTGGGGCCATAACTACCTGGAATCGGAATATCTAGTAGGCGTAGATAAACTCCCAGTTGGGCGCGGTGATGAATTGTCTGCGAGAATGCATGGCGGATGGTCTCGCCCTTGGTGTCGGTGCTGTAAATAGTATCGCCACTCCGCATCGTCCAGGTTGGTTCCAAATCGGCTTCGGTGGCTGTACTGAGAGCGGCTTTACCTTCGGCCAGTGATTTTTCGAAAATGGCAATCAATTCGGCTGAATTGTTAACTACAGTGGGCGCATCATCGAACGTAGCGAAATCTATTCCATCGGTGTGCAAGGCCATGTTCACCCAGGATGGTAATTCCGCAATATGAACGGCCAGGTTGCGCATAGCCATGCTTTTAGGGTGTGGTTGCCAGTCGAGTTTGTCGTCGGGAATTCGGCTGAGCATCTTACGAGTTGTTTGTGATTCCAACTCCATTTCCTTTTGAAGCATTTCGATGATTGACATTGCTATTGGGTTTGATTATGCTACAAAGAACGGCTCACCCACTGACAGCCCTATGTCAGTAGCGTTGTCAGCGGGAGCCATTATTCGTTAGTTGTGCACAAACGCCAATACTTCCTGAATCACATAGTTCTGCTCTTCGTCGGTCAGGGTTGGAAACATCGGGATGCTTAGGCCGTGGGCGTAATAGTTTTCAGCATGGGGAAAATCGCCCTGTTTCCAGCCAAATTGCTGGTAGTACGGCATCCGATGTACCGGCACGTAATGGACCTGAGCAAAAATGTTCTTGGTTCGGAGGTAATCGTACAGGCCTTTGCGGTCGGGCACTTGTATGACATACAGGTGATAACCGTGTCCGACTCCTTCTGGCGGCACAATTGTCTTCACTGCCGTTCCGGCAAAAGCAGCATCATAGCGGGCGGCAATTTCACGTCGGCGGTCGAGCATGGCATCGGCCCGATTTAGCTGGCTTAGTCCTAACGCGGCCTGAATATCAGTCAGGCGGTAATTGTAGCCGAGTTCCTGTAACTCCATATACCAGCCACCCCGTTCGGGATCGCCGGGTTGGGGCTCGGTAAAATCGGCAGCAATGTTGGTGATGCCGTGCGTGCGGAGCCGGAGCAAATGACGGTACAGTCTTTCGTCGTTCGTGGTAATCATGCCCCCTTCGCCACAGGCAATATGCTTTACGGGGTGAAAACTAAAAATGGCCAGATCGGCTAATGAGCCGTCGCCACAACGGTGCGTTTTACCTTCCGTATCAGTGAACGAAGCTCCGGGCGCATGGCAGCTATCTTCCAGCAACCACATTCCGTATTCATCGGCTAATTCGCGAAAGGCGGCCATGTCGGCGGGGTAACCCGCAAAATCGACAGGAACTATACCCGCAAATGTACCCTTCGGATTTTTTTCGAGTAAGGCTCGCACCGCCTTTGGGTCGAGAATGAGCGTTTCAGGGTCGATGTCGGCAAAATGCACCTCGCCCCCACAATACCGAATGCAGTTGGCTGATGCTGAGAAGGTAATGGGAGTCGTAATTACTTTCGACGTTTCGTTAACGCCCAGCGCCATGGCACACAGATGCAAAGCGGCTGTTCCGTTGGCAACGGCTACTGCATATTTACAGCCAATATAGTTGGCAAAAGCAGCCTCAAACTGACCGATGGTTGGGCCTTGTGTGAGATAAGGCGAGGTCAGCGCTTTGGTAACGGCGGCAATATCGTCGTCGGTAATGTGTTGCCGACCGTAAGGAATTGATTGGGTCATGGTTATAACGGACCGTTGCTCACACTATTCCAAACTCGATGGAGTCTGACTAATAATGTTTTTAACAGTCGACAAAGGCAGTTCAAGAGCGGCAGAAATAGTAGGAGCGTCCATGCCTAGTTTCAAAAGGCTTCTAACGTGACGTTCGTTCGCCTGCGCGATTCCTTTCTCAATTCCTTTCTCGATACCCTTCTCAATTCCTTCGTTTATTAAACGTTCTGCGGTTGTCATAGCGGCCTCGCCGGTCTGGCGCGAAATTTTATGAAAGATAGCGACGACCTGCTGCTTTGTCAAGTCAGTGGTCCAATACACATATAGAAACGAAGCCTCAATAAAACCTCTACCAGCAGTATCTTGAGCAAGTCGTTCAAAGAGCTGGGCAAAGTCGTCGAAAACCCGCAAAAGTCGTTGCTGATGTCGACTGTTTTGCAACAGCAGAGCCGTCAGTCGAGCATAGTCGGTACGTAGTCGAGACAGTGATTCTTCAGTTGCAGTTTTCAGATTAATCAGCACATAATCAAACGAGGGAATGTAAGGAGTCAACAAGGAATCGGCCGTTTCAAAATAGTCGGCCACTTGCTGCTTCGTCCAGGTTCGTTCGCCATGATAAACCACAACAGGAATAATCGGCGTTAGTGCTTTTCTGGCTTTTGCCTGGCGGTTCCAGTAATTAAGCAGATACTGATTGAGTTGAAAATGCGGGTATTCCTCCACATAGCTCTTGTGTTCAAACAAAAGCACTAACTGAATCCGGTCGGAACCGTATTGGACCGAAAAGAGTAAATCGACATAATACTCGCTCAGTTCTTCGTCCAGGTATGTTTCGTTCTCCCGTTGAATAGTTGTGAAATCAATACGTTCGAGCAGCGTTTCAGGTAGAAAAGCCTGTGCGAAATCGGTTAGAATCTCAGGTCTTGAAAACGTCTCTTTGAAGAACTTGTCGTGGGGTTGATCGAGTGCCATACGCTTACGCTACACCTCAAAATCAGGGTCTACGTGTTCCCGAATCTGATCACGCAGTTGCTCCACTGTGAGCCATTCGGTATTGGTGCCCGAGTTGTATTTAAAGCCGATTTCGGCGCGTTTGCCGTTGAAAGCCTTCAGGTAATCGTCGACATCCCAGGTTGGCGTTGAGGGCGTAATCACGTAATAGCGTTCGGTTTCAACTGTATTCAACGAGTCCGTTTCGGTAATCATTTCCTCGTGGAGTTTCTCCCCTGGCCGGATGCCTACCAACTTTTGCTCGCAATCGGGGCCAATCGCTTCGGCCACGTCGGTGATGCGGTATGAAGGGATTTTAGGGACGAAAATTTCGCCACCCCAGGCGTGTTCGAGCGCGTGAAAAACCATTTCGACACCGTCTTCGAGCGAAATGTTGAACCGCGTCATGTCGGCATGGGTAATGGGCAACACGCCATCTTTCCGCTTTTCGAGGAAAAACGGTACTACAGACCCGCGTGAGCCAATTACATTGCCATAGCGTACCACCGAGAACCGCAGATCACGCAGGCCTTTCATGTTGTTAGCGGCTACAAACAACTTGTCGGAACAAAGTTTGGTAGCGCCGTAGAGGTTGATAGGAGCAGCAGCTTTGTCGGTTGAGAGGGCAACAACGCGCTTTACACCACAGTCTAAAGCTGCATTGATCACGTTTTCGGCCCCAAACACATTGGTTTTGATGCACTCCATTGGGTTGTACTCAGCCGCTGGAACCTGTTTCAGCGCGGCAGCATGAATAATAATGTCGATGTTTTCACAGGCGCGTTTCAGTCGTTCGCCATCCCGCACATCGCCGATGAAAAACCGAATCGACTTATACATCGACTGGGGGTAATACTGGCTCATTTCGAACTGCTTTAGTTCGTCGCGGGAGTAGATCACCACGCGCTTCACCTGGGGGAAGCGGTCATAGACCATCTCTACGAATTTTTTGCCGAAGGAACCCGTACCACCGGTTATCAGAATGGACTTTCCGTTTAAATCAAGCATAATTTTGGGGTCATTATTGGTCACTTGTAGTCATTGATTGTCATTCATTGCAGAAAACGAAGAGTGACTAGTAATGACTATTAATGACAATCAATGACTAGTTAAGTTTAATGCGTTCGAGCGCGTCGATATAGCTCTTGCTGCTGGCGTTAAAAATACGGACTCCCACCGAATCGGCGTACTCCCGGAGTACTTCGTAACCCCGGAATGCCTTATGAAGCGACAGAAACTGAGCCGCCATTGAGTCGGTTTTGGTCCGGTGTTTATCGGAATAAATAGGCTGATACGCTACATCTTTGGCCTGTTCATAAAAATGCAACTGTTGCATCAGTACCTGGTTACGCTCGTCGAGCCGAATCTGCTCATGCCACGATTGATCGGCCCCGAACAGATAAATAGCATCGAACCGGCGATTAATCATCAGAAATAGAGCCGCAACAATCACAGTTTGCGACTGCATCATGCCCCAGCCCGAACGGTACAGCCAATGCCGCAACCACCGAAATCCCCGAGCCACCGAATAATTGATAAACACCACCTGAATATTGGGGTTCCCGGCCTGGATAGTCCTGATCACATACGAATCTCGGGCAAACCGGGGAACATACAACATCATTGGCCAATTGACCACAGTTCGGAAGGTGTCAATCGTTTGCCGAATGTCTGGCCGGTCGGTCGACTGCTCCGTAAAAACAAAGTAGTTAGGGTCAACAATAACGTAGTTCTGCGGTCTGAGCTGGGCAAAATAGGGCGAGTGAGCAAAATTATTTACGCATACTAATTCTGTCTGTTGCAGAAAGGTAATGTGGTTCTGGAGCGTATCACCCAGTGAGGGGCCATTGCCCAACACGGAGCAAACGGCCTGCCGACGGGTTGGCAGGGGGACAGGCCACCTCGATTGGAGAAGTACCCGAAGCAGGGTCAGGATGGATTCAATCAGGTTGTTCAGAAACTGAGTGCCTGATTTATAAACTTGTTCAATCATTCAGAGGGATTTTGCTTGCGCAAAATTAAGAATAGGAACGCGGATTAAACGGATTTACACGGATCATTAAAAACGAAAATCCGCTAAACCCGTTTAATCCGCGTTCCTATTCCAACTCAATTTCAAACGTTAGTTTGGGGGAGGGGATGGCTCCCATATTCTGCTTGAAGCGAGCGAGACTAGGTTTTAGCTGATGATTGGCGTCGAGAGACGAA
Source organism: Flavobacterium sp. SUN052 (assembly GCF_028867935.1). Lineage (GTDB taxonomy): Bacteria > Bacteroidota > Bacteroidia > Flavobacteriales > Flavobacteriaceae > Flavobacterium. The sequence continues at coordinate 6,171 of NZ_JAPQNS010000012.1, read as the reverse complement.
CCCAGGTCGAGAATTGTAATGCCTTCGTGCTGACTGTACTGGTAAAGATGGTCGATCAACATAACCATAGGGCTAAATTCTTGGTAGTCAGCGTTACTGGCAGGCAGAAAACTGTATAGAATATCGTGCCGAACCTGAACACACACGCACAAAGCCGCCAGGTTCTGACCGTCTCGCACTACAAAAACTGGGAACTGTTCTGGAAACTGATGCAGTAATCGATTTAGGTAATCCATCGAAATAGTTAAGGAATACCCCAATTGCAGGCGACTGTTCTGAATAAAATCAAGTACGACCGGTATCGACGGATCAGCCCAGTGAGAAGCTACTAATCCCGCTCGCTGGCTTTTACGAAGCCGTTGCCGTTCCTGAGCGTGCATCCGTTCGGGGAGCGAATGGCTGCTAACGGGCAGGTAAAACGTTGGTGTATTATTAATGATGTTGAATCCCCGATCAGCCAGAGTATAAATCAATCGGTGTATGTGCCGGGGAGCGTAACAATGTGGGTAGTTGACTAACCGAAGGCGCTGGCAGCGGCTAAGACGAGCCTTTTCGACAAGGGCATCTACGAACTCGCCCAGCGCATAGGGCGAAACACTCTCTGTAAATTCAATGGAGCCAAAGGGCGCGGCCAAGGGGCTGGTAGCCACTTCTCCCTGAACCATAAAGGCGCAGCGGACATCGGCATTGCCGGTAGTAGCGTTTTGTAAGGCTAGCCTATGGATAGCACCGTCAGTTTGCTGGTTGAGGTGCTCTGGATTATTGAAGAAAAAACCGTTTTGGAAAGGTGGCTGATTAGTGTCACCAACTAAAATGACTCTGTCGGTACTCCAGGCTTCGGCAATACGCTCCATAGGTTATTACGCAAATACTACCCTTTAGTCGTGGAGACGGTATTCGAGGTAACAAGGTTGCGTAGCTTTCTCGCTAAAGATCGCTTACTGGCGAACAAATTAAAAGATGAACCTGTTTGTGACTATGTGCGAAAAGTGTAGTCTTAATTGTCGCCCTGCAAGACATTTTGGTTTAATAACGCCAGCAAGCAACATATTTAGAGAGAATATGTCGAAGAGAAATCCCGATGATGTCATTTCATCGGGGTTTTTTGTGCCTGCTCAGTTGCTCGTATACTAACTGTAAAATGCCATCTTTCAGGCCCAGATCAGGCACAACAATTTCATTTGCCCTGGCCCAGGTCATCACCGAAATATAAATCTCGGCGGCCGGTACAATCACGTCGGCTCGGTCTGCATTCAGACGGAGTTTGTTCTGGCGATCTTCGAAACTGAACCCAGCAATGTAATCTTTCATCCGCTTGATCTCAGACAGTGTCGTAACGGTATCGGATGTTTTAGAAACGAGGTTGAATATTTTGCTGATGTTTCCCCCCGTTCCAACGGCCACTACGGGTTTTGACCGATCAATGTTCTGGTCGATCCATTCTTCCATTTTACCCCAGGCTCCTTTTGTTTCTTTCCCTTCCAGCAAGCGCACCGATCCAATTTTAAACGAGCGGGAATTTACTTTTTGACGATTAACGTACAAGTTTAATTCGGTACTGCCCCCACCCACATCGATGTGGATTGTCTGCCGATTGTCGAGCGCTAAAACAACTACATTATTGATTAACTGAGCCTCTTTTTGACCATCAATAATGTGAACAAGTATGCCGGTATCTCGTTGAATGCGCTCTACTACCTCGCGTCCGTTGCTCGATTCGCGCATGGCCGACGTAGCGCAAGCCATGTAATGGTCAACCTCGTGTAGCTCCATCAGCAACCGATAAACCTGCATCAACTTCACTGTCCGCTCTTCGCTTTCGGGTGTTAGAGCACCAAAGGAAAACACGTCATGACCCAGCCGGAGCGGAAATCGGACATATTCTACCTTCTTGAAACTGACAATACCGTCGTTATTCAGAACGGTTGAAATTTGGAGCCGGGCCGCGTTGGAACCGATGTCGATGGCAGCGATTTTCATGGCGCCAAAAGTAAGGCTTTTTTGGCTTCTACCAGTCCGGTGAGTATCTTTGACCTGTGCTTATCGCGAAAGGTGGAGGGACTGGACCCTACGATGCCTTGGCAACCGCTCGACGGTGCCACATTCCACCCTGCTAACGGCGGGGACAGATAAGTCAGCGAGTTTCCTGCCTTTGCCCCGCTGATAAGCCAAATCGTAAATTTTGCATTATTCCAAGTCTGGCGATTGCTAGATTATATCTGGGGCTATAACTAATTGTATTGTTTGAAAACGATTACTGACCTCCTGCACGAACGTATCCTGGTTCTCGACGGTGCTATGGGAACCATGATTCAGCGCTATAACCTCACCGATGCCGATTATCGGGGGGAGCGTTTTGCCAATTTTCCACACGATGTAAAGGGTAATAACGACTTGCTGTCGCTGACCCGGCCCGACATTATCAAGGAAATCCACAAACAGTACCTCGAAGCGGGTTCGGATATTATCGAAACCAACACCTTCAGTGGCACATCAATCGCGATGGCCGACTACCATATGGAGGACTTGGTGTATGAACTGAACTACGAATCGGCCCGGATTGCCAAGGAGGCAGCTACCGAAATGATGCGCCAAACCCCCAACAAGCCCCGTTTTGTGGCTGGAGCAATGGGACCAACAAACCGGACGGCCAGTCTGTCTCCCGATGTAAATAACCCCGGCTACCGGGCTGTTTCGTTCGATGAGCTTGTGGATGCTTATTACGAGCAAGTACGTGGTCTTGTCGATGGTGGCGCTGACCTGCTGCTGGTTGAGACCATTTTCGATACGCTGAATGCCAAAGCGGCTCTGTTTGCTATTGATAAATACGGCGCGAACCTACCCATCATGGTGTCCGGCACCATTACCGATGCCAGCGGTCGGACCTTATCGGGACAAACTACCGAAGCGTTTTTGTATTCGGTGTCGCACCTTCCCTTATTAAGCGTGGGCCTGAACTGTGCATTGGGCGCTGACCTGATGCGGCCGTACGTGCGGACTCTGGCGAATGAAGCGCCATTTTTCGTGTCGGCTTATCCTAATGCAGGCTTGCCCAATGAGTTTGGCGAATACGACGAAACGCCTTCTCAAATGGCTGCAACCATCGAGAGTTTTATTAAAGAAGGATACATCAATATTGTAGGTGGTTGCTGTGGTTCTACCCCCGACCATATTCAGGCCATTGCCGAAGCTGCCAGCCGCTATCAGCCACGGCAGTTGCCTAGGGCGGAGCCATACCAGAAGTTGAGCGGCTTGGAGCCATTGAAAATTACCGAGCTAACCAACTTTGTAAATGTTGGCGAGCGGACCAACGTAACAGGTTCCAAGGCGTTTGCCCGACTCATTAAAGCTGGGGATTTTGAAGCGGCTTTGGCTGTTGCCCGCCAACAAGTGGAAAACGGTGCGCAGATCGTGGATGTGAACATGGATGAAGGCATGCTGGACTCAGTGGAGGCCATGACTACATTCGTGAATCTGATTGCGTCGGAACCCGACATTGCCCGCGTGCCACTCATGATCGACTCCTCGAAGTGGGAAGTGATCGAAGCGGGCCTGAAATGTGTACAGGGTAAAGCCATTGTAAACTCTATCTCACTCAAAGAAGGCGAAGAAGCGTTCATTGAGCGGGCGCAACTGGTGCGACGCTACGGGGCTGCTACCGTGGTGATGGCGTTCGATGAAGATGGACAGGCCGACTCGTACCAACGACGTATCGAGATCTGCGAACGAGCCTACCGGATTTTGGTGGATAAGGTTGGTTTTGCCCCCCAGGACATTATTTTCGATCCGAACATCTTGACTGTGGCCACCGGTATCGAAGAGCATAACAACTATGCAGTAGACTTTATCAACGCCACTCGCTGGATAAAAGAGAACCTGCCTTTGGCCAAAGTGTCGGGTGGGGTTTCAAATATTTCGTTCTCGTTCCGGGGAAATGAGCCCGTGCGTGAGGCTATGCACTCGGCTTTTCTGTACCACGCCATCAAGGCGGGTATGGATATGGGCATCGTAAACGCCGGTCAGTTGGCGATTTACGATGACATTCCCAAAGACATGCTTGAACTCGTTGAAGACGTGCTCCTGAACCGGCGCGACGATGCTACCGAGCGCCTGGTGACGTTTGCCGAAACGGTGAAATCGAAGGGCAAAGAAATTGTTAAGGACGATGCCTGGCGGAATCAATCCGTAGCTGAACGCCTTAAACATGCGTTGATCAAAGGTATTACTGAGTTCATTGACGAAGACGTTGAAGAAGCCCGGCAGGGTTTCGAGCGGCCTTTGCATGTGATTGAAGGGCCGTTGATGGATGGTATGAGCGTAGTGGGTGATTTGTTCGGTGAGGGCAAAATGTTCCTGCCGCAGGTTGTGAAATCGGCGCGGGTAATGAAGAAAGCCGTGGCCTACCTTACGCCCTTTATTGAAGCCGAAAAAGGCGATGGGGTTGCTCAGACTGCCGGGAAAATCCTGCTGGCTACTGTCAAAGGCGATGTTCACGACATTGGAAAGAACATTGTTGGCGTGGTATTGGGCTGTAATAACTACGAAATTATCGACCTCGGGGTAATGGTTTCGACGGACAAGATTCTGGCCGAAGCGAAACGCCACAACGTAGATATTATTGGCTTAAGTGGCCTGATCACACCATCGCTGGACGAAATGGTGGGCGTGGCCAAAGAAATGGAGCGGCAGGGGTTCACCATGCCGTTGCTGATTGGTGGGGCTACAACCTCGCGCATTCACACTGCCGTAAAAATCGACCCGCATTATTCGGGGCCGGTTATTCACGTGCTCGATGCCAGCCGCAGCGTTCCCGTAGCTGGGCGTCTAGTGAGCGAAACGGAAGCCACCCGCGATGCTATCTTTAGCGAAATAAAGGCCGAGTACGTCAAACTTCGCGACGACCATGCCAAACGGCAAAAGGAGAAAAACCTGCTTGGTATCGAGAAAGCGCGCGCCAACGCTGTAGCTATCGATTGGAAGGACTTTGAGCCGACAAAACCCACCTTTTTGGGTAATCAATATTTCCACGACTACTCACTGGCTGAGATCGCTAAATACATCGACTGGACGCCGTTTTTCCAGACCTGGCAGCTTCACGGTAAGTACCCGGCGATTTTCGATGATGCTATTGTGGGCAGTGAAGCCCGCAAACTATATGACGATGCTCAGCGGTTGTTGACCGAGATTATCGATGGGAAACTGCTTGGCGCTAAAGCTGTAGTCGGTTTTTATCCTGCCAACGCAACCGAAGACGATGTGTTGCTCCACGAGTTTGAAACAGAAACCCGCAACATTCCCTGCGAGCGACATGGTAGCCACGCGCACATCGAATATAAGATAAGTCGCCCAACGGACGGTAAGTCTGCGCTAGCCGTAAGCGATGCGGGAGCCTTAATTTACGATACCAAAGCCGTATTGCATTTCCTTCGTCAGCAGAATCAGAAAGCTCCCGGCTTGCCCAATTTTAGCTTAGCCGACTTTGTAGCGCCCTTGGACAGTGGTCGTGAAGACTATATTGGTGCCTTTGCCGTAACGGCCGGTATTGGCATCGAAGCTCTGATTGAGAAATACGAGCGTGATCACGATGACTATAACAGCATCATGGTCAAAGCCCTCGCCGACCGCCTTGCCGAAGCGTTCGCTGAACTGATGCACCACCGCGTTCGCACGGAGTTCTGGCCGTATGCCACCAATGAAAATCTGACGAACGAAGAGCTGATAAAAGAAAAATACCAGGGAATTCGACCGGCACCCGGTTACCCGGCCTGCCCCGACCATACCGAAAAAGCTACCCTGTTTGATCTGCTTGACGCGGGCCAAATCGATATTACGCTTACCGAGAGTTTTGCCATGTATCCAGCTTCGTCGGTGAGTGGTTTCTATTTCAGCCACCCCGAATCGAAGTACTTCGCGGTTGGTAAAATTGGCCGGGATCAGGTAATCGATTACGCACACCGGAAGGATATGCCTATTGAAGATGTAGAACGCTGGCTGGCGCCGGTACTGGCTTATTGATCAAATAAAAAAGACGGCCTTGTCAGCGGCCGTCTTTTTTATGAAGCTGTTTAGACTTTAGGGAAAATCCCCAAAACCGTGTGAATTTTGAAGTGCGAACTTTAAATAAACACAGTAATGGGGATCATGGACAAAGGTATGATTGAGACGTGGGTT
>NZ_JAPQNS010000011.1 GCF_028867935.1 Flavobacterium sp. SUN052 | reverse complement strand
TGTGGTATAATCCACGTCTCAATCATACCTTTGTCCATGATCCCCATTGTAGTGTTTATTTGAAGTTCGCACCTCAAAATTCTCACTCCTTTGGGGATTTTTCGTAAAGTTTAAACAGCTTCGACATCTCTATTTTTGGCCCCCAGCAAAAAAGATGACATCTCCTATACCAATGACTACCAAAGCCCAAGGCATTCTCCTCACCGGAATATTCTACAGTCTTTTTGTAAGTGCGCTCTATGCTCAGTCGGCAGCCGAAAATCTGGGGAATCAGGTCAATTCAGAATACAATGAAATTAACCCGGTAATTTCGCCGGATGGTAAAACGCTATATTTTGCCCGAATCAGCCACCCTCAAAATACCCACGGCGATAAGGGTAGTCAGGATATCTGGTTCTCCGAGTTAGACCCAAGTGGTAAGTGGGGACCAGGCCGTCGTATGGCATCGCCACTTAACAAAGAAGAATACAACTGTTTGTACAGCATTACGCCCGACGGTAGCACCATGCTGGTAAAAGGCGCTTATGTGAGCGGAAACTACGAGACACGGGGCTTTTCGCTGAGTAAACGAACGGCCAACGGCTGGGGTATTCCTCAAAAAATTAATTTGCCCGGCTACGAGGGCATGAGCAAAGGCCAGTTTGACTGTGGGTTTCTGTCGGCAGATGGAAAGACCCTGTTGATGGCTTTCAGCGAGAAGAAAAACAGCAAAGAAGACGACGTGTATGTAAGTTTCCGTCAGAAAGATGGGTCGTGGACTAAGCCTATGAACTTGGGGACCGACATCAACACAAACTTTACGGAAACGACACCTTTTTTAGCCCCTGATGGCGTCACGCTCTACTTTTCGAGCGACCGTACGGGTGGGCAGGGCAGCAATGATGTATACGTGTCAAAGCGCGTGGATAAGACTTGGAAACGCTGGTCGAAGCCGATCAATATTGGACCCAAGTTCAATACCGATGGCTATGATGCCTATTACACACTTTCGGCAGCGGGCGACTATGCCTATCTGACTACGTTTAAAGGGACGTTGGGCAAAGGCGACGTAGTACGTGTAAAACTGATTGATGATACCCCCGACCCAACGCTTGCTAGCAACCAGCCCGTTCAGGCTGGCTCAGGTGGACAGTCGACCACAGCTACAAATGGGAGTGATGCAACTCGCCCCGACCCGGTAGCTTTGTTGACTGGTAAGGTGATTGATCAGCGCACGGGAAGACCCGTTCAGGCCCGGATCACGTACCAAACACTGCCCGATGGCGAAGAGGTAGGCGAGGCTACTTCAGACCCACTTACGGGTGAGTACAAGATTGTGTTGCCCTATGGCAAAAAGTACAGTATGCGCGTTATTTCGCCCAATTTCATCGGTGAGGGCGACAATATTGATTTGAGCACGATGCCCAAGGGGTTTCAGGAAATTAAAGGGAAAGAACTGAAACTGATCCCGATTGAAGTGGGCCGTACGGTGCGGTTAAACAATATTTTCTTCGACACGGGTAAGTCGGAATTGCGGCCGGAGTCGGGTCCCGAGCTCGACCGCATGGTGACCACGATGAATGAAAACCCCAAGCTTGTAATCGAGTTGGGAGGACACACCGACAACGTTGGTGGTAACGAACTAAACCAGAAACTATCGCAGGATCGGGCCGATTCGGTGCGTGAGTACTTCATCAGTAAGGGCATTGAACCGGATCGAGTAGCCAGCAAGGGTTTCGGTGAAAACAAACCCGTAGCCACTAACGACACAGACGAAGGCCGTCAGCAAAACCGGCGGGTAGAATTCCTGATCGTGAAGAAGTAGGGGCTAATATACCGGCTTATACTCTACGGCGTCGACTACGATTTTGGCGATTATTTCGCGCATAATCTCCGAAGACCCACCCGCAATGGTGCCAACGCGTACATCGCGGTAGGCCCGGCATATGGGGTAGTCTTCAATATAGCCGTAGCCTCCAAAAAATTGTAGGCAGGTGTCGACTACGCGTTTTTGCATTTCGGAGGTATAGAGCTTGGCCATCGAGCATTCTTTCACTACTACTTCGCCTTGCGTAAAAAGCCAGCAGGTGTGGTATACAAACTGCTTGGCCATTTCAACCTCGGTGGCTACGTCGGCAATTTTGTGGCGGATTGCCTGGAACTTGCCGATCTTTTTACCAAAAGCCTCGCGCTCCTGAAGGTATTGCAATGTCCATTCCAGAGCCATTTCGGCACCGGAGACAGCCATTACAGACGCTACTAAACGTTCGAGCTGCAAACTTTCCATCAGATAGTAGAAGCCCATATTCTCCATGCCGATCCGGTTGGTAACGGGAACGCGGACTTCATCGAACCGGATTTCGGCCGTATCTGACGAGTGCCAGCCCATCTTGTTCAGTTTGGTTCGGGTAACGCCGGGACTGTCTAAATCGACTACAATCAGGCTTATTCCGTTGGTGCCGCCTTCGGGCTTAGTTTTGGCCGTAAGGGTTACGAAATCGCCGTATGTGCCATTGCTGATAAAGGTTTTGGCTCCGCTGATGACGAATTCTTCCTGACCGGTTTCTTCGTTTCGTTCGCGCCGGGCCAACGTCCGGATGGCAGAGACGTCGGAACCCGCGTCGGGTTCGGTGATGGCGAGTGCAGCAACTTTTTCTCCCGCAATGGCTGGTACTAAGTACTTTTCTTTAAGGGCTGGGCTACCCGCTTTCGCTAGATGGTTTATCGCCATAAACTCATGCACGCTGACTGATGTGGTAAAACCCCCCATGCCACAGCGGGCTAATTCTTCCAGAAAAACCACCGAAAACCAGAAATCCGCATTGGTTCCACCGTACTCTTCGGAGTAGGGGAGACCCAAAAAACCCAACTCGCCCATCCGCTGAAAAATAGATAACGGAATTCGGCGGGCCGACTCCCACTCTTCGGTGTGGGGAACCACTTCTTTTTGAATAAATTGCCGGACGCTTTGCCGGAATAATTCATGGTCGTCGGTGAAGTATAGCGAAGGGCGTTTCATCGGGTATTCGTACAATTAGTTCGTTGTTGGGTGCTACAATCAAAGGTACAACAGCCGGGCCGTTAACGAAAGTGACGCCTTCAAATGAAACAATCCCCAACGACGGGCGTTTACCCGGCAGTATCACATTAATAAATTCACTATGCGCACAACAGTTTTCTTTCAACGCACTTTATTCACCTTATCACTCATAGTTCTTGGTTTAGCTACAGTAAATGCCCAATCGCGTCAGCGTTGGAGCGCTGGCCCCCGGCTCGGTTTGAACTTATCGAAATTTATGGGCGATATTCCTCCGGTGAATGGCCAGGTTGGCTCAACGAAGTTTTTGCCTGGTGCTTCAGCAGGTATCGGCTTTATGTATAGCGATATTAGCCATTTCGGCTTTGCCTTCGACATCCTGTATTCACAGGAAGGAACTCGGTATACCAATGGTAACTCACGTCAACGAGTGAATTATCTGGAGGTGCCTATTACACTTCGCTATTTTCTGAATGATGGAGGAGATTTTAGACCTAATATATTCGTAGGACCTTCGGTGGCATTGCGCACCAAAGCTAACTTCGACCCCACCCAAGGATCGCCAGCTGATCGTTTTGATAACACCGCCGTTTTTAAGCCAACCGAAGTAGGCGTTACAGGAGGTATTCAGCTCAATTTCCGGGTTCGGAACCGGGAGCGGTTTATCGTTGATGCTCGCTATACACATGGAATTACTGATGTCTGGACTGGACCGGGCATTACGCGCAACCAGACCATTACAGTTGGGCTTGGCTATAACTTCGGCATTGGCCGTAACTACCAGCCCGGTGATCGTAAGTTGCCCGTAGAGCCCCGTCGCCGGTAAGCTCTAGACGATCAACGAAAGTTGAGATACACTTCGAGGCCAAAATAGCGGGGGCGACTCCATGAGATCTGATCGCCCCAGTCGTATTCCCAGCCATGCTGAATATAAAACCGATTCGTGAGATTTTTGCCCCACAGCGCTATGCTCCATTTGCCATTGCCCGGTACTAGGGCAACCCGGCCATTGAAGATCGTAGCCGGTTGGCGGGCAATAATCTCCGAGTTGGCAATGTCGTTATAGGCTTTGCCCGTATGATTGATATTCAGGCTGGTATATAGACGCAATTTGTCGGTTAATACAAAATAATGTTCGGGAGCCAGTGAGAAGGTAACGTTAGGTGCTTTCAACAACTGGTTCCCGGCATAATTAACCGGATTGCCGTTCTCATCTTCACCAAACGGAAAATCGACATAGTGCAGGTTCAGGTAGCCGATTGATGCATCAAGTCGAAAGCGTTTGAGCATACCCGAAAACTCCAGTTCCGTTCCCCATCCCCGCGTCAGTGGAGCATTGGCTACCCGCACCCGCGTTCCCTGATCCAATAACTCCTGCTTGTCTTTGTAATTGGTATAAAAAGCGGCTCCATTTATTTGAATTCGCTCGCTTAGTTTGGCCTTCATCCCAAATTCATAGTTCGTCACGTACTCAGGGCGAAAAACAAGGCCGCCACCCTCTGGATCAGTCGTAACAGACGTGTTGAATCCGGCTCCTTTAAATCCCTTTACCAGTTTTGTATAGGCCATAAGCGTAGGCGTAAAGCGGTAATCGATGCCCAGGTCATACGACAGAGCTGTATTGTTCGCCTTACGCTCAATGGGTTTTCCGTCTGCGTTTACATCCGTAGCGTAAAGGTCAATAAAACCGATGGGAGCACTGTTTACCAATTGACGTTGCACCTGCTGCTTGTATTTTAACTGACGGTTTTCAATGGTCAGACGCAGGCCGCCATTCAGGCGCAGCTGTTTGGTCAATTCGTAACTGCCCGAAGCGAAACCGGCTACACTTTGTGAACGAATGGCGCTTCGGGTGGTATAGCCCTCACTGTTGAAGCGGTCGCCAATGAGTGAATAATCGGGGCCGAGTAGCGTTTTGGCTACGGGTAAAAAGCCTTTTTCGAGGGTAAACGTGTCTACAGCGCTGATTTGCTCACTCAAAAAATAGAGTCCGCCTACATACGCAAACGGCTGATCGCGGGGAGAGTTGATACGGAGTTCCTGACTGAACGTTTTTAGCCCTTGTGCCCGTCCCCAGCGCGACACATCGACCGCCGACACATCATTATCACCAAAATAGTCGTCGTTTGATTGATTATAGGCGGTTACGTTGGTCAGCGTATTTCGGCCCAGTTTGATTTCTGCTTTAGCCACTCCACCAAACTGCTTGCGCGCAAATGTATTGGGCAGATTTTGGTGGGTAGTCTGCTTTTCGTCCGCACTGAGCCCTACGGGATTATAATCGGGTTTACTGGCGTAGACAAACGTATTTTCGGCATTCTGGTCGCGGCCGTAATAGCCCCGGAAGGTAAGCGTTACGTTTTCTTTGGGGGTATAAAGAACCGACCCTCGCAGGCCATAAAATCCCGTTTTGTTTACCGCTTCGATAGCCGGGACTTTGTCGGTAATATAGCCGTTGCGTAGCGAGACCGCTCCCGTGAGCCGCACCGCCAATTTGTTTTTAATGAGTTGCTGGTTAAGCTTGGCCCGGATCTGCCGGAAATTATAGTTTCCGTAGTTGAGTTCGATCTGACCATTGTTCGCCATTTCGGGCTGTTCTGAAATCACGTGAATCACACCGCCGATGGTATTCTTGCCAAAAAGCGTTCCCTGAGGCCCGCGCAACACCTCCACCCGGTCAATGTCCATCAGGGTTTGATTGAAGGCAAATGAGCGGGAGAAATACACATCATCGACATAGAGCGCTACTGTAGACTCGAAACCGACATTGTCGAAAACGGTTGACAAGCCGCGAATTGAAAAAGATACTTGTGAGTTGAGCCAGGAATCGGTGATAAGATTAGGTGTGTTGTTGAGTGCCTCCATGGTGTTGTAAACGCTTCGGTGTTCAAGGTCGCGCCGACCCACTACCGATGCTGCTACCGGCACCTTCTGGAGATATTCATCAACCCGGTTGGCTGCCACTACTACATCAGCTAATTGAGTGTCATTGCTTGTCAATGCAAAATTTCGCTCGATCCGGCGACCAAGGGGCAGAATATCCGCTTCTATATCGCGAAAACCCATAAATCGCACTACGAGCGTTGAGTGTTCATTAACCGTCAGCCGGTATCGGCCATTAACATCGGTCACAACACCCCGATTGGTACCTTTAATAAAAACAGAGGCTCCTGATAGGGGTTCGCCGGTAGTTATGCGCGAGACGCGTCCCTGCACAATTGTCGGGCCGTTCTGCGCGAATGTGACAAGCTCAATGAAACATAAGCCAAAGGCGAGAAAGAGCAGATGAAAGGAAAAGAAACTTGATCGTTTTGGTAAAGAGGTTATCATCAATAAGATTGATTTGTGGATGGTATTTACTTGTCTGATGTGCTGCTAAGATTTCCTTCCAGTAGGCGAAGCGCGCGATTTCGGTAGAGTACTACTTTTTCTGGCTCACGCTGTTCCTCAAAAGGCTTGTTGGTGTAGCGCGTTTTCTGCATCAACTTCGTATCCGCAAATACAACCGTACGCTGCTGATCGAACTCGTGCTTTTCCAGTCGAAGTGTTATTTCCAGAACAGTGTCGAGGGTTTTATCGAAGACCCACCAGGCTTCGGCCTGATCATCAAACCGGCGGGTAACCGTCAGCACATTGCCGGTGGTATCATCATCATACTGAAATCCAGAGTCGTCTTTGGCCAGATTGCGCATTAAGATTGCCCGAGTTTCGGATAGGGGAAACTGATAAATGCGGATGACACGGTTATCGGCTAGTTGGTGTTTGTCGTACTGAAGACGCGCTATTTTCTGCCTGGCTGAATCGAGCAAAGCCTGGGTGGTGGAGAGCACTTTCTCTGTTTGCTGATTCATTTGCCGAAGCTGCTCTATGCGGACTAACTGGTCGCCGACCTGCGCCCGTAAATCACCAATTGAATCGGTTTTATGGTTAACCAATTTGGTGAGGTCACCGATTTGATCTCTCAGCTGGCGATTCTGAATGGCTTCCTGCCGGAGCTGCGTTTTAAGCGTGTTGGTTTGTTGCTGAAGCTTTCGAATCTCATCACCTGCTTTTTCGAGTGCTAGTATAGATCCAGAATCTGCCGACAAAGGCGTTTGAGCGTAGGCCGCTGTAGTAGCCAGCGAAGCCAGGAGGAAAGTAGTGTAGAGGTTCATGAATGGGTTATCAATTCTGTAAATCTAATCTACTTTTAAAGAATTGATAACCTCATTATCAGCTATTTTAAGGTAATTTTAAAGTGCTGACGAATGCCGTGACAAAAAATACCGGTTGTTGTTGAACGCTGTTTTGCCGAAGCAAGACGCTGCAAAACCCGGCCACTAAACTCGGCGCAACTTAGGGGAAATCAAGGGGACTAGTGTATCGGAAGCTATAGCCAGTTTGCGCCATCAGCTTGTCAGATTGTACAACTTTGTAGGGTACAGGGCCATCGGGTTCTACAAAAGTTGGAAGTTCATATCCATGCTTGGTACAACTGTCTCGATATACCTCGGCTCGGCTCGGATGCTGAGGGGCTACCACGTTGTAAACACCCGTCAAGCCCTGCTCAATAACGGCGGTAATGAGACCCACGGCATCATCACGATGAATGTAGTTAACCGGTACAGCGCCACTGTCGACTGTTCGTCCAGCCACGTATTTGCCCGCCTGTCGTTCGTAGCCCATCAGGCCTCCACACCGTAAAATCGTTACCCGGAAATCATCCGTTTGTAAAGCCTGCCATGTTTGTTCGGCACGAACCAGCGCGGGTGCCGCCGACTGCTCTGGTGTTTGCACATCGGTTTCCTGCACTACTCGGTTTAGCTCGGGATATACTGATGTTGAGCTGATATAAATAACCCACCGAACAGATGATGTTCGCACTTCTTCGGCCAACTGCCGCATTTGGTCGGGATGGAAGTCCTCGCCAAACTTTCCGGCTTTGGGAGGAATATTAACAATCAATACATCGGCTTCAGTCAATTCATTAAGCGCACCCTCAGGTTGAGGGTTGAGGGTCAGAAAATGGGCCGATACTCCTTCTGCCGATAGCTGTACCTGTTTCTCAACCGATGTTGTGCTCCCTTTCACAGAATAGCCCCGAAGCAGAAGCTCCTTCGCAAGTGGATAACCCAGCCAGCCCAGACCGATAATACTGATCGTTTGTTTCATTGAGCAAAATTAGGGCATAAAAAATGCCGCAACAGTTTGAGTTGCGGCATCTTCGATATAAGTATCTACGCGGAAGTTTTACCAGACTTTAATTCGTTGGTCAGGCGCTTTGTACATTTTGTCGCCAGCTTGTACATTAAAGGCTTTGTACCAGGCATCTATATTAGCTACAGGGCCATTGCAGCGGTACTGACCAGGAGCGTGTGGGTCGGTAAGAATCAACTGAGCCTGTGTCTCGGGGAGCATATTTGTCCGCCAAACCTGTGCCCATGACAGAAAGAATCGCTGGTCGGGTGTGAAGCCATCGATGTCTGTCTTGCCTTTACCTTGTTTGGTCTTCTTGAAGGCATCGTAGGCAATGGCAAGTCCGCCAAGGTCGGCCAGGTTTTCACCCAGCGTAAGTTGCCCGTTCACTTTCAGAGAGTCAAGCACTTTAAAACCAAAGAACTGCTCCTTCACCTGGTCGGCACGTTTCTTGAAATTAGTGGCGTCGTCTTTGGTCCACCAGTCGCGCAGAATTCCATCAGCATCATACTGGCGACCCGAATCATCGAAACCATGCGTCATTTCGTGGCCGATTACTGCCCCAATTCCACCGTAGTTGACGGCATCGTCGGCTTCTGGATCGAAGAACGGGAACTGCAAAATAGCTGCCGGAAACGCAATTTCATTGTTTACAGGGTTGTAGTAGGCATTTACCGTTGGCGGAGTCATGCCCCATTCTGTTTTGTCAACAGGTTGGCCGAGACGGGTAATATTGTAGTTGTACGACCACTTGCTGGCAGCTTTTACGTTGCCGTAGAAATCGTCGCGCCGGATCGTTACGCCATCGTAGTTTTTCCACTTGTCGGGGTAGCCAATCTTACGCTTAAACGAGGTTAGTTTGGTTAGCGCGCGCTTTTTAGTGTCAGCGCTCATCCAATCTAGGGCGTTGATATGCTCTTTGAACGATGCTTCGAGGTTATCCACCAGCACCAGCATACGTTGCTTGGCTTCCGGCTTAAAATACTGTTGTACGTAGAGTTGGCCCAGTAAGTCGCCTAGTGTTCCGTCGATCAGACCACTCATCCGCTGCCAGCGGGGCGTTTGTTCTTTCTGGCCTGACAATACCTTCGTGAACGCGAAGTTCTGCTTCACAAACGGCTCGCTCAAATACGAAGCAGCGCCTTTCAGCAAGTTCCAGCGCATATACGTTTTGATATCTTCAACAGGTGTTGCCGTCAGCAAACTATCCGTTGCCTGCAAAAACGAAGGATTTTGTACCAGCACCGTATCCTGACCGCGAACGCCCATTTTGGGCATCAAATCACTCCAGGGGATACCTGGTGTTTGTTTCGATAAGCCAGCAACGGTCAGCTTGTTGTATGTTTTATAGGGATCACGCATCTCTACACGGGCCATTTGAGCTTTCGCCAGCGCCGTTTCAAGTCGTATGATCAAGTCGGCGTTTTGTGAGGACCGGCTTGGTTCTTCGCCAATTAGCCCAAACATTTTGGTCAGGTGATCACGGTATGCTTCGCGGATTTTCTGGCTCCGCGCATCGTTTTTGAGGTAATAATCGCGGTCGGGGAGGGTGGTGCCGCCCTGTGAAATCTGGGGAAGGTATTTGCTGACGTTTTTGCGATCCTGAGCAACAAAAAAACCAAACAACATACCATTGCCCTGCGTGCGCTGATAGGCCATTTCATTGAGCACGTCGGCCTTGTTTTTCACCTGGTCTACACGAGCCAAATCAGGCTTGAGAGGATCGAAGCCTTTCTTGTCGATTGCTGCGCTATCCATACCACTGGCGTAGAAATCACCCACCATTTGGTACAAGCGCCCTTTGGTGGTTGACTTGGTCGCATCATCGAGCAGTGATTTCATTGCGTCGAGGCTTTTCTCACGCAACAGGTTGAAGCTACCCCAGCTCGTTTTAGAAGCTGGTACGGGATTTTTCTTCAGCCACTCACCATTGGCATACTGGTAAAAATCATCGCCGGGTTTTACGGCGAGGTTCATGTTCTGCCGATCGATGAACGGTGTTTTGGGAGCTGATGCCGGATTTCCTGTGCGGGCTGGCCGCTTAATGGGCTTGCTCGCTGGCGGGGTAGCAGCCATCAGACCGATGGTTAACCCTAGCGCAGAAAGAAAAGCAATTTGTTTGTTCATGAGATGTTAAATTGGGCTAATTAGCCTACAAATTTAACAGATTACAGACTCAATTCCAGCGTTTTCTCAAGCCTATATAACCGCCTACCGAATGGGGTAAAAGCCCTCCCTGATCTATGGCCAGAGCCGCTGTTAAACCAACGTTATTCCAACGCGACAATTCGGTTTGTGCCATCAACAGGGCCGAGAACTGGTTCACAGGTTGAGAGAAGGGCTGAAAAAATGTGCCAAAATAACGGCCATAAGAAATCCGGCTGGTTAGCGTTAGCCGGTCACGCCACCGTCCTTCTGCCGCAATGTAGGCGCTCTGCACTCGATTGGAGGGAAAGTAAAGAGTACTTTGCGCCTGTAAACCGGGTTGCACTTCATTGCGGGTTGGAATAAGCGGTGTACCGATGGCGTTGCCCTGATACGACCAGCCGTGAATGTACTGCCCGTGATTAAAATAATTATCGGCTCCCTGGTATTTTGAGCCAGTGATGTAGAAGGTAGGGCCGCTTTGGTTGGTCGTGTTCAGCACTTCCATTGTCAGGCGGTGGAACCGAAATCCAGCCGGGGAGCTTTCTGTTGGCCGCGCCCACCGAAGTCCCCAAACACCATCAGGGAAATTCAGGAATAATAAGCCCGAAACATCTTCGAACGGATGCTGATGGTAAAAAAGCAAATCTCCTTTTTGCCCAGTCCAACTGAGCCCAAAGTCGATGGAGCCAAGGTGGTTACCAATTCGATAACTGTCGAATGCTGTGTAACCCAGCTGAACCCAGTTGCCGGGAACCGTTGCTGAAAACACATACGGAAAGTCTCGTAGCGACGAAGGTAATTGGCCGTTTGGTGCGCTGGTGGGAGGTTCACGTAGATAGTCAGCTTTGCCTCCCCAAAGCGCTTGATGGTTTATCCCGGCATAGCCGTGAAGCCGAGCTGTTGGTCGGCCAAAACGTAGGTACAAATACTTTTGATGCAGAAAAACGCCCTTAATGTAATCGGCCTGATACCACCCATGCCCCATACCTGCGTTGATGGCTACGAACCGTCTTAAAAATGGAACAGGCTGATAACCGACTGTTTGAAGCTGTACTTTAGGAATAGGCAGTGCATTACCAGAACCCGCGTAAAGCCCAGATGAAAGTACCGTATCGCCTAGCCCAATGCGTTCGCGACGGCGACCAGCATACAATTCCACCCCTTTCCATTTCACTTTTGCATAGCCCTCTACCAGCACTATCTGACTGGTGGCCCCCACATTTATTACCGGGTTTACCCCGAAGCCCCAGTCCAATGGCCGTTTCCTGCCGGTATCAGCAGGGGCATACGCTTTGCTCAAACTCAGACGAAGGGTGCCCGTTGGCGACGAGCGCGGCACTGACCCGAATTGATTAGCTCGCAACCACAACGGGGTTGATGAATTAGAAGCAACAAAACCACCTACCTCAGCCTCGGCATGAAGTAAGTGGTTTTGTGCAAAACCGGATATAGTTGATAAGCTAATTGCTCCTGTAATCAGGAGCGCTTTTACAGGACGCATTAAGCGGTACAGCATGGTGAGTTCCGATCAGAAGATACACAAATGTATCACGTCTCACTCGATCTCCATATAGCGCTGTCTCAAGCTGTGCAGAAACCACGAACCCAGCGATAAACCTACGCAGGACACCCCAGCTAGCCACAGAGCACCCAAAGGACTCCAATAGGTAAACGACCGTTGGTTGTAGGCGGCAACCCAAACTACCAGCATAACAAAAAGGCCAATGCCCAACAACAGCGCATTCCGGAGCGACAGCCGATAGCTTTGCCGGAGGTCGTATGCCCCATAGTGTTTGTTTCTAAATTCGAACACAATGTCATCCAGTGTATAACCCCGAAGTGCGTTTGGGTCCATCGTGGTTTGATAGGTTGTGTTCAGGTAGTGCACCGCTTTATTATTTGCTTCGAGCAGCACTTTGTCGAAAGAGGCCTCGAAAGGTAGACCAATCCACATGTAATGTTCAACTTCGCAAACCAGGTGGTCGAGGAGTTCGTAAAGCAGAGCGTCGGTTGCGCCTTGCCGAATCAGGTGATCGTGCAGTTGCTTGACTTGGGCGGTTGAGAGCTTTTGCATGATGATCGTTTTTTAGAAAAGAGTTAAATGCCAGGTATTAAGGAGGGTGGCGGAAGCAAAAGCACGCGCATCGCTTCCATGAATTGTTCGAATTCAGACACTTTCTGCTCGGCAGCTTTATTGCCAGTTGGGGTAAGCGAGTAATATTTGCGTAGTCGACCGTCAACTTCCTGCGATTCAGTAACTAACAGGCCTTCCTGTTCCAACTTGTGTAGTACAGGATATAGGGCTCCAAATGTGAGCGTAATTTGGCCGCTTGTACGTTCTTTCACCGATTGCGTAATCTCATACCCGTACATGCGCCCTTGTTCGGCTAATAGTTTTAAAACAATCGTTTTGAGTGTTCCCCGTAAAAATTCATTGGCTGATGATTCCATTCCTATAGCTACTTGTTGAATCAAATATATATAAGAAAATTATATATACAAATAAAAAAAGAGAAAGAACGAAAAAGCGAAAGAGTGGCTAACACATAAAACCATGCGCCAGCCACTCTTTCGCTTTTTCACTCAATCACTCTTTATCAATACCCTGGGTTCTGCTTCAGAACATCGCGACCCTGATAGTCGATTTGCGTCAGCGGAATCGGCATGTATTCATCTTGATTAGCCGTAAACTTCGCACCGCTGTAGGCAGTTGGCAGTTTTGGCGATTCGTAGGCCAGGAATGTATTGAGTACTGACTCAGCTACGCCCCAGCGAACCAAGTCGTAGAAGCGATGACCTTCGCCCGACAGTTCAAGTTTACGCTCGAATTGAACGGCTGTCCGGGCAGCGGCCTGACTCGCAAACGGCGTTGTGTAATTGCTGATCACATAGTTAGCCGCTGGTTTACCCGCGTTCATTACAAAACCGGCTGGGTTAGCTGCCCGTGCCCGTACCTGATTAATATATGTGCGCGCTTTTTCAAGGCTTCCAACTTCAATTTCAGCTTCGGCAGCCATCAATAACACATCTGCATAACGAATGATGTTGTAATTAATAGCCGAGTAACCATCCGTCCATGAGCTACCATCGGTCAGCGTTTTATCCTGCGAGCGGTAGAACACAAATTTCTTGGGCGAGTACGGACCAGCAAAACCTTGGTCACGAATCCAGTCCAGACCAGGGTGTACCTGCCAGTCGAGATATGGAATGCCACGGCGGCCAATTGACCAGTCGAGACGGGGATCAACAGGGCCAGCATCTGGCGTAAAGTCTGTTTTCGACTCGATGCCCTGGTCTGTTTTCAGCTGATTGGCACCTGTGTTGTACGAACCATCGAGCAGTGGCAAGCCATTGGCGTTAACCCGGAATGAATTTGCCAGTTCGAAGCTTGGGGCAAAGAAGCCGCAGCAACCGGCTGGACCATTTGATCCTGTATTGTACGGGAAATTCAGTACCAGATCGGGGTTGGCATTGTCGGAACTACCGGTATTGGCAGCGGCCTGAATGGCAAATACAGACTCTTCGTTGTTATCTTTTTCAGCATTAAAGATGTCAGAGTAGTTAGCAACCAGCGCGTATTTCTTGCCATTAGCCGTTTTGCCGTTGGCAATAATCAGGTCGAAAAGCGCTTTCGCTTCGGCATACTTCTTCTGGAAAAGATACGTTTTTGCCAAATACGAAGCAGCAGCCCATTTGTTGGCGCGGCCTGCAGCTATTTGTGTTTCGGGCAGATTGTCGTATGCATATTTAAAATCAGCTTCGATCTTCGGCCAGATGTCGACATTGTTAGGCACTTTTTCAATGCCAGTTCCGTAATCTACTGTTTCATCCACATAAGGAATCATGTTGAAATTCCGCTTCAGATCGAAATAGTAGTGACCGCGCAGAAAACGGGCCTCTCCGGTAATGCGCTGTTTGTCGCTAGCTGAGACATCAGCAGCTGCATTCGGCAAAACACGCAGTACTGAGTTAGTGCGGCTAATGCCTTCGTACATCGCGTTCCATTTGGCGTTTACCTCACCACTCGAAGGCAGCAACTGATACGTTTCGTAAGGTGTAAGCGCATTGAAGTCACCCGAGTTAGAGCCTTTGTTGGCGTCGCCCCCGGAGATACTTCCCCGTACCCAGTTATACGAACTCGCCGATTGCGAGAAACCCCGTGCATTTAACTGCGCGTAAGCAGAAATCAACACACCGTCGATACCGGCTCGGGAAGTCAACTGGTCGTTTGACAACTGACCTGTAGCCGGGATTTGAAGAAAATTATCTTTACAGGCTAACGTCGACAGCAAAATCATTGCCGTGGTTCCCGTTCTCCTAAGAAATTGCTTGTTCATTGTTAGTTAATTTGGTTGATTGGGTGATTCGGTAATTGAGGGGTCTAGGCAAATTGGTCAATCTACCCAGTTCTCTCAATTACCTAATCACCTCGTTGCTATTACTTAAAAACCAAGGCTCAGTACGGCGTTATAGCTGCGCGTGAGTGGGTAGTTACCAATGTCGATACCAAAGTTCGTATCGGCTGCTCCACCAACGGCTGGGTCAAGGCCTGAGTATTTCGTCACCGTGAACAGGTTGTTCGCTGCAATGGCGATACGTACCTTTTTCAAACCGGCCCGGCTCAGGATCGCTGCTGGCAGCGTGTATCCCAGTGTCAGGTTTTGCATCCGCAAATACGAACCGTTTTCTACATAGTATGAGTTGGCCTGCGTGTTAGTACTGAAGTTAGACGCCGACTCGAAAATGGGGACATTCGTATCCGTGTTTGTTGGTAACCACGAATCTTTCACCCGTGCACTAACAGCGGCCCCCGAAAACGATGGGTAGAAGTCAGTAAACCACTTTGAGTTATTGAAGATCTGGTTGCCTAGTGAGGTGTACAGATACGTCACAAAGTCGAAGTTTTTGTACTTCAGCGTCAAGGTAAAACCACCTGTGAACTTTGGAACCGGAGTGCCCAGATAAGTCCGGTCATTATCGTCAATCTTGTTGTCACCGTTCAAATCAGCATACCGGAAACGACCTGGAGCTGCTCCGTCCTGCGCCGGAGCAGAAGAAACTTCTTCTTTGCTTTGGAACAAACCAACAACTTTGTAGCCGTAGAACGACGAAATAGCGTGACCTGGCTCATTACGAACAACGGGAGTACCCAAACGTGTACCACCACCGGTGAAGTAAGGTGTGCCTGGGGCTAGTGCCGTAATTTTGTTTTGCAAGAAGCTACCCGTTACGTTGGCTTCGTAAGTCAATTCGCTGGTGACGTTACCCCGGCCAATAAGCTGGATGTCGATACCCTGGTTACGCATGCTGGCAATGTTCACCGAAGGCGCATTGGCCCGTACACCGACCACACCCGGTAAACCCAACTGGAACAGCAGATCTTTGGTGTCTTTCCGCCACAGGTCAAAAATTACTTCTAACCGGTTGTTGAAGAATGAACCGTCGATACCGAAGTTAGTTGTTACTGAAGTTTCCCATTTTGCGTCTGGATTACCGATCTGGCTCCGGAAGAAACCAGAGCTGATAGATGTATTTGCTCCGTTGATGTCATATCCATTGCCTGGGTTTGATGCAAACAGGTTGTACTGGTTGTTTGGGTTCACGTTGTTTGAGTTACCCATTGTACCATAACCACCGCGAATTTTCAGATCAGTTACCCAGGGCAGATCTTTCATGAACGGCTCCGACGATAGCCGCCATGCTATCGAACCAGCAGGGAACACACCATAACGGTTGTTGGCACCAAACTGCGACGAACCATCACGACGGATAACACCCGTTACAATATACTTGTCGTTGTAGATGTAGTTGATCCGGGCAAATTGTGAATAGAAATTCACACCACGTCCGTAACCACTGTTTACCTGCCGTGTTGCACCTGCCGTTGTTGTGCTGATAGTCACATAGTTAGGGTCCGTTGTGAACGGGTTCAAACCAGAGCCATCAAGGTTGCGGCCATTGCCTGTGTTAAGGGCTTCGATGCCACCCAGTACGTCGATACCATGAAGACCAAACTTAGCCTTGTATTGTGCGGTGTTTGTGAACGTCCAGGCAATGCCGGTACCAGCGCCTTCACCATAGGTGTAGTTTGTATTGTTTTCGGAGTTCTCGTACTGCGCCCGGTTGTAGAAGTTGTAGTAATAGCTGTACAGGTTACCACCGATGCTGCTGCGCAAGGTTAAGGCCGGAATTACATCGTATTCGAGGTAAGCGTTGCCGTAGCCGAGGTAGTTTGTATTCAGGTTATTTTGCTGGGCATCGCGGCTAGCCACTGGGTTACGCGGGTTGTTGAAACCAGGTGCTGCCGTACCCGCATAACCACCAAACGAGTTGTAAACCGGAATGATTGGCGGCATCCGGAAAGCCGACAATACGTCGTTTTCTTCAGCCGCTACGTTTTGACCGTTGTTAGCACCCTGCTGCCCTTTGATCGACACATAAGTGAACTGAATATTCTCTCCAAAACGAAGTTTCTTCGTAATATCGAATTCGCTGTTGGCCCGAACGGTGTACCGCTTGAAGTCATTGTATTTCAGGATACCACCCTGGTTTTGCATGCCCAGGCTGATGTAAAAGCGGCTGGCTTCGGTACCGCCCGAGAAACCAAGCGTTTGGCGAACTAGAGGTGCAGTGCGCGTAATTGCCCCGTACCAGTCAGTGCCCTCTTTGTTTGAAGGAATTACCAGATAAATCGGGCCGTTGGCAGGGTTTGTATTGTATTTGGCCCGTTCTGCGTTCAAATCCACTTGTCCCACTACACCCGCGCGCGTTCCAACCAACAAATAATCGGGCAATACGGGCGTTTGGCCAGCACCATACTGACCACCAGCCAGGTTCGCAAAGCTACCTGCGTCAACCGGAGTGCCCGCCTGGTACAAATCGTTGCGTTTTGCCTGCCAGGTCCAGTCGGCCTGCTCTTGTGGATTCAAAATGCCCTGACCTTTGCCTGGATCGGTTGCCCCATACAAACCATCATACGTTATGCTCAGTTTCTGAGCCCGGCGCTGTCCTTTCCGCGTGGTGTATACAATAACCCCGTTGGCAGCACGAGCCCCGTAGATAGATGCAGCTGCCGCATCTTTCAGAACCGTTGTGGTTTCAATATCGTCGGGGTTCAGAAAGTTAATGTTCTGCGTTGGAACCCCATCGACAACGTACAAAGGCTGGTTACCGCCAAACGCACCGAAACCCCGTACCCGAATCTGGCTGCTGGTACCCGGTTGCCCGTTGGTAATTACCGTTACCCCCGAAACACGGCCTTGTAGCTGCTGCTCAACGTTACCCGAAGGCACCGTTTTCAGTTGCTGAGCCGGAACGGTAGACACCGATCCCGACGTTTCGCGCCGACTGTCACTCGTGTAACCCGTTACTACTACTTCGTCCAAAGCCGTAGCATCATCGGTGAGTGTAATCGTGATCGTACTTTGGTTACCGACTGCTACCTCCTGCGTTTTGAGACCAATTGCTGAAACAACCAGAGTTGGGTTGCTTCCCTGAACGTTGATAGAAAATTTACCTTCGGCATCCGTAGATGTACCAGTCTGTGTACCCTTCAAAACAACGTTAGCGCCAGGTACAGGACCGTCGGCGCTGGTAACCGTACCAGTCACCCGATTGGATTGGGCAAAACTGGCAATACTGCTCATCAGCAGCAGCACGACCCAAAAACTGGATCGTGGAAAGACATAGAGTCTTGTTTTCATGAGGTTGGTTGATTTTGATTAAACTTAGTGTACCTATCTTATGGGATTAAAATAGAAATGCAAGATAGAGATGTATTAGTACAATTAATATACTTATTAGATAATCTTATTTAAAAATTATAATGATAAAATGCTAATAAAAGATAACCGTTTGGTTATTAACCTAATTGTAAGTAAATAAAAAAAGGCCTGTATTTCTACAAGCCTTTTTTTGTGATTATAAAGTCGGTTTAGTGTGCCACAGCAGCAGGCTGTTCGGCCGAAGGATTAGGCAGTTTTGCCTGAAATTCTTTGACATAAGTACCTGCTTTGAACTGCTCGAATGCTTCTTTCGTATGGCTATTGCTGGCAAAATAAGTTGTAATCTGGTGGAACATGCGGGGTTCCAGATAGCCTGGCACAGGCTGAATTAATTCAAGTTTTTCGTTCAGATACACCGTGGTAGGATAGCTCATTTGACCCTTAAGCAAAGTGGCGGCCAGTTCGTGAACATTACCAACAGTTTTATAAGTGCGTGCACCCAGTGTGATGTCTTCTTTGCCTTCAGCATTCAACTTCACAGAATAATAATTTTCATTCATGTAATCAACAATCACGGGGTTTGTGAACGTGTTGCGATCCATTACCTTGCACCAGCCACACCAATCGGTGTATACGTCGATGAAAATCTTCTTCGGTTTCTTCTGCGATGCAGCAAAAGCTTCCTCGATAGTCATCCATTTAATTTTTTTGTCCGTCGGTTTGGGATCGTCCAACCGGGAAGTAAAGCCAACACTGGCAAGGCCGACGCATACGGTCAGCAGGAGGATGGAAAATGCTTTCATGCTTTTGGTATCTTTGGACGATTTCGAACGGCCATCCTGCCGGGCAGGATAACAATTCTCTGATGCTCACTATGGAGTTAACATCTTTTCGAGCAAGATGTCATCTCTGAACAACAAATATAACAGACTAATTTCGGCAAAACGTATGCCAATACCCTTCTTTTCCCCCCGCGATTTATCATTTCACCTTTACGAGGTGCTCCAAGCCGATAAATTAACCCGATTCGCTCATTTTCAGGATCATGACCGGGCTTCGTTCGATATGGTACTGGATGCGGCAGCCCAGATTGGCGAGAATTTACTGCGACCTCTACTAGCTGTGATGGATCGCGATGAGCCCCAACTTATAGAGGGGAAAATTCGTGTTCATCCCGACATGCGGGGCATTATTCAGCGCTTCGGAGATGATGGCTGGATAAATGCACCGTTCCGGTATGAAGAAGGTGGACAGCAACTGCCTGCCACCATCATGAATGCGGCCACGTTTATTTTTGGCGCAGCCAATTACTCGTCCAGCGTATTTCCGTTCCTGACTACGGGTGCAGCCAACCTGTTGCGAAGTTTTGGTAGCCAGGAACTGATCGACCGATTTACACCCAACATGTACACGGGTCGCTGGCAGGGAACAATGGCCCTCACCGAACCTGATGCCGGGTCGTCGCTGTCGGACATTACCACCTCTGCTGAACCACTTGAGGGTGAAACGAACGGAGCGTATCGAATCAGAGGTCAGAAAATCTATATTTCGGCGGGCGACCATGATGCCTGCGACAACGTGGTTCATCTGATGCTGGCCAAAATTAAAGGTGGTCCAGCGGGAGCAAAGGGGATTTCGTTGTTTGTGGTGCCCCAGAAACGCCCGACCGAAACGGGCGAACTGGTTGACAATGACGTGCTAACAGCCGGGGTTTATCATAAAATGGGCTACAAAGGTGCTCCCATTGCTCACCTCATGGTCGGCTCCAACGACGGAACAGTTGGGTATCTGCTGGGTGAGCCGCATCAGGGCCTGCGCTACATGTTCCAAATGATGAACGAAGCTCGTGTAGGCGTGGGAATGAATGCCGTCTCTATTGGTACGGCAGCTTATTACGCATCGTTAACATACGCCCGTGAACGTCCGCAAGGTCGCCCAATTAGTGAAAAAGATTCGGCTAAGCCTCAAACGCCCATTATTCGCCATGCCGATGTGAAACGGATGTTACTTTTCCAAAAAGCAGTATTGGAGGGTTCACTAGGCTTGCTGTTGCAGTGTAGTCAATACGCTGATATTGCCCATGTCGCAGAAGGAGACGAACGCGAGCGGGCTGCCCTATTGCTCGACTTATTAACTCCAGTGGCCAAATCGTACCCTTCGGAAATGGGTTGCCTAACGACCAGCGCGGCCGTGCAGATTCTGGGTGGAGCGGGTTATACCACTGACTTTCCGGTGGAGCAGTTTTACCGGGAGGCTCGTATACACCCAATTCACGAAGGCACCACAGGTATTCACGGGTTAGATCTGCTGGGACGTAAAGTGACCATGCAAGGCGGGCGGGCTGTTCAGTATTGGGTTGAAGAAGTGCAGAAAACCATCGCTGAGGCAAGCTCGTATTCTGAATTGAAGCCGCTGGTTGATGAATTGAACAAAGCACTTGGACAACTAGACACAGTAACGCGGCACCTGTTAGGCATACTACCAACGAACGCCGAGGTAGCCATGTCTGACGCTAGCTTATACCTGGAAATGTTCGGCATTATCAATATTGCCTGGCAGTGGGTCCGACAAGCCACGGTCGCTACGCAAAACAGGCCCAACGCGCAGTCAGAAAGTGATCGGAATTTTTACCAGGGTAAGCTAATGGCTGC
Source organism: Flavobacterium sp. SUN052 (assembly GCF_028867935.1). Classification (GTDB taxonomy): domain Bacteria; phylum Bacteroidota; class Bacteroidia; order Flavobacteriales; family Flavobacteriaceae; genus Flavobacterium. The sequence goes on along the minus strand of NZ_JAPQNS010000011.1, from coordinate 231,649 downwards.
CCGCTACTTCGTTGAATATGAGTTAGTCAAGGTCCGTAGTTTAGCCAAACGGCTCCAATCGCCCGACTCCGTAACGGTCGAGATGAAGTCGGAATGGTTTTAGAAAAAAAGACATTAAACATTGGATGCTGGATATTAGATCAATATCCAGCATCCAAGATCCAAGATCCTTTCTTTATGCGCCTAATCCTGATTCATGGCTATGTGGAAGACTCCAGTATTTTCGATAATCTGGCCCCTTTGCTACTCCCTGCCTATTTGTTGCCTATTGACCTGAAGGATGAGTTTGCCCGCTGGAGCCCCAATGGCCGTATCAACGCCCGTCAGCTAGCCCAGTTTCTGGTTGATCAGCATGAGATTACGGCCGACGACGTAATCATTGGGCATTCGATGGGGGGCTGGGTTGCCATCAACATCAAAGAGTTGACGGGAGCTACCGCTATTCAACTGGCATCGTTTACGGATCAGAAGAAGATCAACTTTCCGGTCAAAAACCTGAGCGTGCTTAGCTGGATGCTAAAAAACGGCATAGTGCAAAGTGGCTGGCTGAATAAGCGGTTAATTAAAGTGTATCCATTTGCAGAATCGAAGGCTATGTACGACAACCTCGTAACGGAGTCAATGAAGATGAGCCGCCCCTACATTTATCAGCAACTCATGACCTTGTTCGCGCCGGTGCCACCGCTGACCGTACAGCCCGACCTGCGTATTCACGCGCGCCCCGACAATATTGTGTACTTCCCTGTCGAAGCTTGTTTTGAGGTGCCCGGTGATCATTTCAGTTTGTATTTCTATCCAGAGCTTGTAGCGGAGCCGATTAGGCAGTTGCTCAAAACGACTCCCCCGTAAACACATAGAACCCGGTGCCTTCACGGGTGAAGCCGACATCGAAGCGCAGGAAAATGTCCTTTTTAGGAAATAAGAAATAGCGGATACCTGCACCGCCTGTTGGTAGCAGTTTACGCAGATCGAGTTGGGCGGGTGTGGGAGCCACGGTCCCAACGGCTACAAAGGCGGCTCCGCCAAGCCGTTTGCTGAATGGAAAAGGTAGAAAGCGGTATTCGAGTTGAGTGGCAACGTAGGCTCGGTCACGGAAACGGCCCGGATAATAACCCCGCATAATGGTTTCGCTACCCAATAAGGCCAGTTGGTTGAACGGCACCGTGCCCGACATAAATTGTCCAAAACCCTGCCAGGCTAGCACCTGCGATTTTCGAATGGGCCGGTAGACGCGCAGATCAAAGTTGGTGTTCTGAAATCGGAATGTGCTTCCCCACGACGGGCTGTAATCCAAATACGCTAACTCTCCAAAAAAGCCGTTCCGGGCGTTGAGGGCATTTTTACGGCTATCGTAAATTATTCCTGCACCCAAACCTAGATTCGCTGATCCGGTTGATCCTGTTGGTAGCACGTGCTGGTTTGTTTCTGATTGCCGGAACTCCACTCGGCTCAATACCTGATAATCGAGTTGGGGACCAACGAACAGGTTTTTAGCAATCCCTTTCAACGCCCGCTGCCGAATTTGAATAGAAAATGCATCGACGGTAGCTGGGTGGCTTGGTTCTGCGTTGGGGCCAACTCCATAGTATAGCAACGGGAATCGTTGTAATCTGGCGCGGCCAATAAACAGCCAACGGTCACGGTGGCTATACAGGGCATTGTCGATATTGATGCCGTATTGGCCGCGGATGGTAAAGAACGTGAAGGCGTTGATCTCACTAAGTCGATTCCGCTTATAGTCATTGCGGGCGTTATACAGATACAAAGACGAAATGCCCAGTTCAAGGCTGGTTTCGGGCGCATAAGTAGCGGTTGGATAAAGCAGAAAGCGCGGTTTGCCGGGGGCAGTGGTGTCGTTGGTGAATTTGGCTACGTAACGGCCCAACCAGGTATGTGGTTTAAGAAGCTGCGCCTGCACATAGCCCAACTGTAACAAGCTGAATAATAGTGTTAGGTAACTTATTTTTAACCGGTGCAGAGCGAAATGTTTTGTTCTCATAAGTACGTAGAAAACCACTCAGAGGCCTGAACAGCGGATTTGATTATTAGCCGGGCTATAGATAACTCACTGGCATTAAACAAAAATGAGGTAATGTGCCGCTGAGAATCAAAATCTGAACGAACTTTGCCCCTCGAACGGTTTTCTACAAGAAGAGTTTTCTCGCTTGGCGGGAAGCATACCAAATACGACAATCTCCTATGCAAGAATACGATGTTATCGTGATCGGCTCCGGGCCGGGCGGTTATACGGGCGCGATTCGGTGCGCTCAATTGGGCCTAAAAACGGCCATTATCGAGAAGTACAGTACCCTCGGCGGCACCTGTCTCAATGTGGGTTGTATTCCCTCAAAAGCCCTGCTCGACTCGTCGGAGCATTTTTTCAACGCCAGCCATACCTTCACCGAACATGGCATCAAGCTCGATAATCTGGGTGTTGACCTAGCCCAGATGATCAAGCGGAAGCAGGAGGTGGTCGATCAGACAACAAAAGGTATTGTGTACCTGATGAAGAAAAACAAGATCGATATGTATTATGGTCTTGGTTCGTTCGTGGATGCCAATACCGTGAAGATTGCTAAGACCGAGGGCGGTGAAGAAACCATCAAAGGCAAAAATATTGTCATTGCAACAGGTTCGAAGCCAATGACTTTCCCGTCGATGCCTCTTGACAAAGAGCGCGTTATCACCTCGACAGAAGCCCTGAAACTAACCGAGATACCTAAGCACCTGATTATTATTGGCGCTGGCGTTATTGGTGCCGAACTGGGATCAGTGTATGCCCGCCTTGGCGCGAAAGTGTCTTTTGTTGAGTTTGCCGATTCGATGATTCCAACGATGGATAAAACGATGGGCAAGGAGCTTCAGCGGGCTGTAAAAAAATTGGGAGCCGACTTTTACTTCAATCATAAAGTAACATCCGTTGTCCGCAACGGCGACGAGGTGACCGTGAACATCGATACACCGAAAGGGGAGCAGATGGTGCTGACGGGCGACTATTGCCTGGTTTCGGTAGGTCGTAAGCCCTATACTGACGGTCTGAACCTCGAAGCTGCGGGTCTGAAAACAGACAGCCGGGGCAAAATTGAGGTAGACGACTATCTACGTACGAGCGTACCGCACATTTACGCGCTCGGCGATGTGATTCGTGGAGCTATGCTCGCCCACAAAGCAGAAGAAGAAGGTACGTTTATTGCCGAAACCATTGTGGGTCAGAAACCGCACATTCATTATCGGCTCATTCCAAACGTGGTGTATACCTGGCCTGAAGTAGCCGCAGTTGGGTACACCGAAGAAGAACTAAAGTCAGAAGGTAAAGCGTACAAAACGGGTTCGTTTCCGTTTAAAGCGCTGGGCCGCGCCCGCGCCAGTATGGACATTGATGGTCTGGTGAAAGTACTTGCCGACCAGAAAACCGACGAGATTCTGGGTGTTCACATCATTGGCCCACGGGCTGCTGATATAATCGCCGAAGCTGTGGTAGCGATGGAGTTCCGGGCCTCGGCCGAAGATGTATCGCGGATGTCGCACGCTCACCCAACCTATACCGAAGCCTTTAAAGAGGCTTGTTTAGTCGCTACCGACAACCGGGCGATTAACATGTAAAGTAGGGTGTAAGAAATAGACAAGAAGCGCCCGGTTACTGAAAAGTGGCCGGGCGCTTCTGGTTTACAAACTTCCAAATCGCTCGAACGCTTGTTCCTCGAGCTCTTCCCGATGGTCGGGATGAGCGATCTGGATAAGGGAACGGGCGCGTTGGCGGAGGTTCTGACCGTAGAGGTTGGCAATGCCGTATTCCGTGACAATGTAATGAACGTGCGCACGCGTGGTAGTAACGCCAGCGCCTTCTGTGAGGAACGGTACAATCTTACTCTGCCCTCGGCTAGTAATCGAAGGCAGGGCAATAATTGGTTTGCCTCCTTCCGACAGGGAGGCACCCCGCACAAAATCCATTTGGCCACCTACACCCGAATATTGGCGGGTTCCAATGGTATCAGCGCATACTTGCCCAGTTATGTCGACTTCAATAGCACTGTTTATGGCGGTCACTTTGGGGTTTCTCCGAATAATGGCAGTGTCGTTGGTGTAGCTGGCCTGCTTCATGATTACGGCTGGGTTATCGTCGATAAAATCATATACCCGCTGGCTACCCATTACAAAGCTCGATACGATACGGTAGGGTAAAACGGCTTTGTGTTCACCCGTAATAACACCTCGTTCCACCAGATCAATGACGCCATCGGAGAACATTTCGGTGTGAATTCCCAATCCCTTGTGGTGAATCAGTTCGGCCAGGGTTGCATTGGGAATGCCGCCAATACCGAGTTGAAGAGTCGCTCCGTCCTCCACCAGACTAGCAACATATTGGCCAATTTTGCGATCGGTATCTCCAATAGGAGCTGGGTGGACTTCGTAGATTGGTTCATCAACCTCAACAGCGGCATGAATCATAGAGACCGGGATCAATCCATCGCCGTGAGTGCGGGGTACGCGGGGGTTCACCTGTGCCATTACGTACTTGGCGGACTGGATGGCCGATACCGACACATCGACTGATGGCCCTAGCGAACAGTAGCCATGTGCATCAGGGGGCGATACCTGAATTAGCGCTACATCAACGGGCAAAATTCGGCGAGAAAACAGCAGTGGTATTTCGCTCAGAAACACGGGTACATAATCGCCAATGCCTTCAGCCAATTGTTTGCGCATGTTGGCCCCGATGAAAAACGAATTGGGACGGAAACTGCTTTTATACTTTGCCTCAAGGTAGGGCAGTGGTCCTTCGGTATGAATATGGCAGACCTCGACATCGCGCAATCGGTCGGCTTGAGCAACCATCGCGTTGATTAATACATGAGGAGTTTGCGCTACGCTGTGGACAAACACGCGGTTGCCCGATTGGATGGCTGATACGGCCTGCTCGGGAGTTGTTAAAGGGAGATTGTAGGCCAAAACAGAAGGTTGGGTAGTCCTGCCAGGGTAACTGGAAATTTGTTGTATTAGTTACCGTTGCCTACGGCAATCGTTAATCTCATCCCCGCTTCTGCATACAAACGCTGCGCGGCATACCGATGTATTGCCCGTAATTAGGAATCCGTTCGTACCCGTTTTTGGTGTACAGACCAATGGCGTCGGGCATATCGTTGGCTGTTTCGAGAACGGTGGCCGAGAAACCCAATTCACGGCTCCATACTTCTAGCTCCTTCAAGACCTGCCCGGCAATACCCTGCCCCCGGTGCGTTGGCAGAACATACATCCGCTTGATCTCCGTACTGGTGCCGTCGAAAGGTTTAATGGCTCCGCAAGCTACTGGTGTGAGACCATCGTAAGCTACAACAACATACTTCAGCGCTTCGATGCCGTTAAACTGGTTGTAAAACGAATGCTCCTCCCCGTTCAGCCTGGCTAAATAAGCATCGAGTTGCTGAACAAGTTGCTGAAAGTCTGGATTGCCGGAATCTGTTCGTGAAAAAGTAGGCATGGTGGTCACGATTTGACGAGACACAAAAATACTTACTTCAGCTTCTCATTCTCCTTGTGCCGCGTGGCATCCCGAATGTTTTTCTTTTCCAGGTTTTTGGCGAAAGCCTCGGTCAGGTCGATGCCCGTTTGATTAGCCAGACAGATCAGCACCCACAGAACATCGGCCATTTCGTCGCCGAGGTCGCGGTTTTTATCGGACTCTTTTTCAGATTGCTCCCCGTATCGGCGGGCAATAATGCGGGCCAGTTCGCCAACTTCTTCGGTTAGGATAGCCATGTTGGTCAGTTCGCCGAAATAGCGAACGCCAACCGTTTTAATCCAATGGTCAACGGTATCCTGTGCGTTGCGGAGGGTCATACGTTTAACTCTGATCTAAGGCTTGTTGCAGAATTCGGGCGAATTCCTTGTCGTTGGGGGGCAGTAACATTTCTTTGTGGTCGCCGGGGATGTCGTGGACCCGCACACCCTGACGGGCATACTTTTTCCAGCCTAGAAATTCACGGTCTTCGACAAAGTACAACCGCTTTTGGGCCTTGAACACATCAATAACGCCATCATATTGCCTCATCCGATAATTCTGAAAAGCTGTTTCGTGCTTCTCTATTATGCGGAGTAGATTCTCGTCCTGTATCTCTGAATACGTTTGTTCTTCTGCCAGTCCCACTGCTTTCAGTACGTTTTTAACCTGGCGCTCTACGTATTCGCCCTGATACCGAAGCGTTGGCATGGGCTGTTTAATCAGCGACTGACCAATCCAGATCATTTTGGGTACTTGTCGGCCAATGCGCCAGGCCAGCCGATCCAGAAAAGGGCGTCCCTCCGCCGATTCTTCGGCGTTGGTATCGAACATGCCCAACATTTTCACCGTTTTGCCTTGGTCTAATAACTGACGAGCCATTTCGAGGGCGATATAGCCCCCAAAAGAATACCCGGCCAAGGCATAGGGGCCGTCAGGGTTGTGCTCCAATAACTCTTCTATATAGTCGGCTGCAATGGCATCCATGTCATCCAAAGGCTCTTCAGAACCATCGAGGCCACGCGCCTGGAAACCATAAATGGGTTGCTCAGCGTCCATGTAATCAATTAAGCCTCTAAATGTAAGCAGGTTAAGGCCTCCGCCATGCACAATATAAACAGGCATTTTAGAGCCCTGAGGCTTAATTGGTACCAATGATTTCATGGCCGTCGACGGCTTATCCGCACGGAGCAAATCGGCTAAGGACTCAATAGTAGGGCATTCGAATAAGGTGGCAAGGGGAAACCGCCGGCCTGTTTCTTTCTCAAGCTGAGTCATTACCTGGAGGGCCAGCATCGAGTGTCCACCCAAATCAAAAAAACTGTCCTGCAACCCGATTTTTTCTTCACCCAATACCTCCGACCAGATGCCCATAAGCATTGCTTCTTCAGCGCCAAGTGCTTTTTCGGGAGTGGGGTGGGTCGAATGGCCGTTTAAGGGCTTTTGTGCCAGTGCCTTCCGGTCAATTTTACCGTTTGGGGTAAGCGGAAACACGGGTACCACCACAAAACTGGCCGGTACCATATAATCGGGCAGGCTTTGGCGGGCCAACTGTTTCCAATGGCTGCTATCTGCCTGTGTAGCGGTAGCTGTGTCGGAAACTACATAAGCTACCAGCCGTTGGTCGCCGGGCCGGTCTTCGCGTGCCATCACCACGGCCTCCTGAATGTCGTTGAATTTGTTGAGTGTGTTTTCTATTTCGCCCAGTTCGACGCGGTAACCTCTTATTTTTACCTGTTGATCGATGCGGCCCAGGCACAGGATTTCTCCGTCGGGCATAAGTTTGCCAAGATCACCCGTGCGGTAAAGTGTTCCTGAGGCAAAGGAAGTTTGCACAAATTTATCGGCCGTCAGTTCGGGGCGGTTGAGATAACCCCGTGCAACACCCTCACCACCAATTAAAATTTCGCCCTCGGTGCCCGCCGGTACTGGTCGCTGTTGGTCATCAACAATATAGACTCGGGTGTTCAAAATAGGCCGACCAATGGTAATGACTTTATCGGTCGCCAGAATCTGCTTACCCGTCGAATAAATAGTTGTTTCAGTAGGCCCATACATATTCCAGAGTGAAGCACTCCGGGCCGTAATTTTTTGGGCAAGGTCATACGACAGCGGTTCGCCACAGCACAGTACTTTCACCGGAAGATGATCGTTCCAACCGGCGGTCAATAACATTTTGTACGTAGCTGGCGTGGCCTGAATTATGCTGATACCCGGTTGGCTCAGGGCCGTGAGTAATAGTCGACCATCGGTTGTTGTTTCAGAGTCGGCCAGTACAAGTGTTCCACCCACCAGCAAAGGGAGAAATAACTCCAGACCCGCAATATCGAACGATATAGTGGTGACTGCCAGTAGTTTGTCTGTGTGTGTCATACCCGGCCATTGGATCATGGCCCTAAGCAGATTCACAATATTTCGATGTTCTACCAATACACCTTTAGGCTTGCCTGTAGAGCCAGATGTGTACAGTATATAAGCCAGGGTATCGCCTGTAACGCGTAGATCGGGAGCGTTAGTGATGTGCTGACCCGGCTCAGAAAGAACGGTTTCAACAATCAGCTCTGGTGTTGGAAGGTTGAGCCGACCGGCGTATCGAACCGAGGTAAGCAGTAAGCCAGCCCCCGAATCGGTGAGCATAAACGCCAGTCGGTCGTGTGGGTAAGCCGGATCGAGTGGTAGATAAGCCGCCCCCGCTTTCAACACGGCCAAAAGCGACACGACCATATCGGGCGTCCGGTCGAGCATAACGCCCACAATAGTACCGGGTCCCATGCCACGCTGCTGAATTTGGTGCGCTAATTGGTTCGCCTGGGTATGAAGTTGCTCATACGTCAGCGTTTTTCCATTGAATTCCAGCGCCGGTTTGTCACTGAACCGAGCAGCGGTTTGAGCCAATAAAGCATGAAGAGACGTGTCAAGTGTTTCTCGAGCGGAGGTTGCATTAGCTTGTGTTGCTGGAGCCTCCGGGGCAACAGATGCTTTATCGGCAGCTTTACTGTAATGTTGAACGGATACCGGCTGGGTGGGGTCCGCTATTACATCGCGAAGCAGTTCAACAAACTGCTGCATAAACCGGTCAATTGTTTCAGCACGAAACAGCTGGGTATTGTACGACCACTCGATAGTCAGTGATTTTTGCGTACCACCCGCATTTACAAATAGATCGACGGTTTCGAACTCGCGCGGATTGCTGACAAAGTCAAACGTTAAGCCTTGGAAGTCAACGCCCTCGTCCATGCCAAAATCAACATTGAACATAACAGGCACCAACGGTACGCGAGCCGGGTCACGCGGTACGGCTAACTTCTTCAGCAGACTGCCAAAAGTGAGCCGCTGATTGTCGAAGGCATCCAGAATTGGATCTCGCCGACTTTTCAGGTAGTCGATAAACGACTGATTGGGCTCAATATGGCTTTTGATTGGAAGCAGATTTACGCAATGGCCAACCAGCCGTTGGTGGCCTGTTGCCGATTGCCCAGCGGCTGGTAAACCTACCACCAGATCGGTTTGGCCCGTCAACCGGTGGAGCAATACCTCAAAACTTACCAGTAAGGTTGAAACGAAGCTGCACCCGGCGCGCTGGCCCACTTTGCGGAGTCCCAGCGTTAGCTCATCATCTAAATGATAGTCTTTACGGTGGCTGGCGTATGTTCGGCGGGGAGGCCGGGGAAAATCGGTGGGTAGATCAACAACAGGAATTAAATCTCGGTATTGATCGAGCCAGAATTTTTCAACTGATTTGTAATCAGCCGTTTGTTCAAAAGCTATTTGCTCAATTGCATACGGCCCAATCTGCTCAGCAGGTGGTAAAGCTGGAATTCTCCCCTGCGCCCGGGCAGAATAAAGCGTCGCCAAATCCTGTAGCGCAATACCCATTGACCAACCATCGCAAACGATATGGTGCGCTGTTAGGGAGAATAAGTGCTCTGTGTCAGACAGTTTAAGCAACCGTGTTCTGACTAATGGACCATTTTCCAGATCAAAAATGTGCTGGGCGTCGAGGCTACCGTAATAGTTTATAGCAGCCTGATGTTCTGTAGCGGATTGTTCCGAGAGGTCATCGTAAGCCAGCGGAACGTTTACACTACGGAAAATCAGCATCGTTTTTCCGTTGCCACTGAAGGCCGACCGAAGCGCCTGGTGCCGCTCAACTAACGCTCCTATTGCCCATTCGAAAGCGGCCCGGTCGAGTGAACCGTGCAACCGAACCGAAATTGACTCATTGTAAGCTCGGTTAGCGTCATTACCACCGAACTGGCAGGCCAACCATAGCTCTGTCTGTGGCTCTGTAAGGGGGGCCAGCAACTCGATAGTGGGACCAGCGAAGGGGTCAAAATCAACAGGGGTGTATTTGATATGGATCGACGTATTCATTGTGACGTTTACTCAGCTGCAACCTGCAAATACTTGCCGGGCTGGTCCGGGTTAGGTACAAACCAGGCCGGATTTCCCTGCAAGTCCCTGCCCAAACGGGCACCTGGAACAGGTGATGATGCATAAGTTACATCATTTGTTGTTACATCATCTGCATTGGTTGTTTTTTGACGGAAAAATGTTGCTTTCGTCAACTCATCTATGCTTTCTATGAAGAATTGAACAATTGTTTCTAGCTCGGCAGTAGTATGCGCTTCCGTCATGAAGCAAGGGAAGCCGTCCCATATATGGATTCCTTTTTCCCGCATGAGCGTAAACAGCAATTCGCCATACGGGACGTCTTCTGACCATTTTACTTTCCAGAGAGAGCCAAAATGCACGACTGACATCGGCAGTTGATACCGTTTAATGATAGCGTTCAGGGTATCGGCCAGCCAGTTGGTTTTATCAGTCAGACTCTGTTGCAGGCTTGGGCCTGTTTCCCGCATGTGCAGCAGTGATGCTTTGGCAGCGGCCAAAGCAAGCGGATGACGGACGAAAGTTCCGGCAAAATACGTCACCCCAATCTCTGGTACTGACCCATCTCCGTAATTCCAGTGACCACCGTCGAGCGCATCCATAAAGGCTCGCTTGCCAGCGATCACGCCGATAGGCAAGCCCCCCCCGACTACTTTGCCGTACGAGGCCAAATCAGCTTTAATGCCAAACAGGGCTTGCGCTCCGCCAGGGTGCATTCGGAAGCCCGTAATCACTTCATCAAAAATCAGGGCGGTGCCCGAGGCTGCCGTTATGGCCCGGACTTGTTTCAGAAAATCAATTGGTACAAACTCAGGACGGCGACTTTGCACCGGTTCTACCAGTACGGCCGCTAATTCGTCGGCGCGTTCGCGAATGATTCGGAGGCTTTCGTCTGTACCGTAATCGAGCACTAGAATATTTTGAACGGACTCGGGCATAATACCCGAAGCAGCCGGGAACGACTTTAGTTTTTTAGTGCCTCTAACCAGCACTTCATCCACAATACCGTGATAAGAGCCTGAAAAAGCAACAATCAGCGAGCGGCCGGTAATTGTGCGGGCAATCCGCATCGTTCCCAGAACGGCTTCTGAACCGGTGCTGCACAGAGCAACCCGATCATGCCCCGTAAACGCACTGACCAATTCGCTTACTTCACCCGCCAGTTCGTGTTGTGGGCCAATTTCGTAGCCATCCTCGACCTGCTGGTGCATGGCTTCTTTCATGAAATCGGGCTGGTACCCAAACATGGTAGAGCCGAAGCCATTCAATACATCGATGTATTCGTTGCCATCAACGTCCCACAACCGGCTTCCCTTCGATTTATTGACCACAATCGGGTACACTAACTCTTTAGTCGTTGGTCGGAAGCCCGTAACCACACGGGGATCGGCCATGTGAGGGCGGTGTTTTTTCGTATAGTGCTTGCTGCCCGCCGTCTTCTGATTATATCGTGCAGTCAATTCGTCGATAAACGCCTGTTGCACGGCAGGTAATTCTGTTGCCTTCCGCTCAATTCGGGCCGTAGCACCGAAGGGTTTTTTGAGTTCAGCGGCTTCTTCGGGGGTAATGTCGGGAGAAGGTTCGGCTGGACTACTGAATGATTTTGGATTAATATGGCTCGTTGTTCCGTTCTGTGAGGTTGGTTTATAGGAGTCAACGGGTTGAGGTACAGGAGCCGCGACTTGCGGGGCAAAAGCTTGGGGAGCAGGAGTGCTACCCTGCATAAGGGCAACCTGTTTAGCTAGAATCTGTAATTGCTGGGCAATCAGACCAAGTGCAGAGTCGTTCCCGGAACTGGCAATAGCCATCGGCTGAGCTGCCGGAGTCGCGCTCGCGTATTGCTGAACCTGGGGTTTCGGTTGCGGTATTACTGGTTGGGCTACTGGCTCAGGCTGGAACGCCGTTGGGGGCAACACCTGATCGAGGTGGGCTGCAACATCGCCAATGGTACCAAACTCACTAGTCAACTGCCGAAAGGTAACGGGAATACCGAATTCCTTCTTGAATGTTTGCGCCAATTGAGTGAGTAAGAGAGAATCAAGCCCAATTTCCAGAAACGACATATCGGGCGTTACGTCTGTCACGTCGATTCCTGAGGCCTTTTCTAATAAGTCCAGAATACGCTGTTGCAGAATGGGTTGTCTCATCAGTTTGGTCGTTTGGGAGGGTAAATTAATTGGTAGTATCTCGTCTTGGTTAGTGGTAATTGGCGGCTTGGCAGGCCAAAGCTCAACAGGATCAACCCAATACCGTTTGCGGTCGAACACATAAGTTGGCAACGTCACTTTAGACCGGTTTTGATTATTGTAAAGGGCTTTCCAATCGGGTGTAGCCCCATTGAGCCACAACTGGCCAAGGGTGGTCAACAGAGTTCGGCGGGCGCTCTCTACTGTTGGTTGCACTGTTAAACCCGGCAACACTACCGTGATTTTGGGAGCAGCCTGTTGTCGAACAAGCGTAGATAAAGCCTGCCCCGGCCCCACTTCGAGCAGGAGCGGGTTGCCCATTGCCAGCAGGGTATCAGCAGCATCGGCAAAACGGACTGTTTCGCGGAGGTGAGTTGCCCAGTAATGCGGGTCTGTTGCCTGAGCGTCAGTTAGAAGTTGGCCCGTTACCGTTGAGACAATGGGCCGTTGCGGGCGATTCAGTGTAACCTGCTTTACAACGTCTTCAAAAATGCCAACAACCGGGTCCATCATCGCCGAGTGGAAGGCATGGCTAGTCATCAAGAGCCGGTTAGGTACTTCTAGCTGATCGAGCAGCCGGGCAAAATCGGCCAGGTGTTCGTCGGGCCCAGCAACCACACACAGCGCACGACTGTTGACAGCCGCAATCGATAGTGTGCCGGGAAGTATGTCGTGCACAGCCTGAGCATCCAGGCGTACCGAAAGCATGCGGCCACGTGGCTGTTCGCTTACCAGTCGTCCGCGTGTAGCAATAAGGGTGAGCGCGTCGGGCAACGAGAAAACTCCGGCCAGATGAGCAGCCACAAACTCACCGATGCTATGGCCACACAGAATGCTGGGTTTAATTCCCCAACTCATCCAGAGTTTTGCCAGTGCATATTCGGTTGAGAACAGCGCCGGTTGTGTGTAGCGGGTGTTATTGAGACGTTGCTCGGCTACTCTCTTACTAGCTTCGTCGTCGAGCGTGACAGGATACATTACCTCCCGAATATCCACATCGAGTTGGTTCGCCAGTAATGCAGCACATTCGTCGATGGCTTGCCGGAATACTGGTTCAGACTCATACAATTCGCGGCCCATGCCTATGAACTGCGCGCCCTGCCCCGGAAATAGAAATACCAGTTCGTCGGGTAGTTGCCGAAGTGTGTTGGTCGTCGCTTTTTGAGCATCAGCTCGCAAAATCTCCACCAATTCATCGGTTGTTGATGCCACCGCAAACCGACGTTGTTTAAAGTCGGGGCGGGTTGTCTGAAGGGTAAAGCCTACATCGGCAAGTGCTGGAGCATATGGTTCTGTCAGCGCGTTGGCCAATCGCTTGGCGTAAGCATCCCGGCTTATTTCGCTCCGCGCCGACCAGGTAATCAGCTGCGGAAGCGCAATTTGCTCACTGCTTAACTGCTCACTGGTCGCTGCAAACTGACCGCTGTCAGGGGCTTCTTCCAGAATCACGTGAACGTTGGTCCCTCCAACGCCGAGCGAGCTTACCCCAGCCCGACGGGGCCCATCGACCACAAGCCAGTCGGTCAATGTATTGTTGACCACAAATGGACTGTTAGCAAAGTCGATAGCTGGGTTCGGCTGGCTAAAATTGATAGTTGGTGGCAGTTGCTGGTGGTGCAATGCCAGCACTGTTTTGATCAAACCGGCCACTCCTGCTGCTGCGGTGAGGTGGCCCATGTTACTTTTTATAGAGCCAATCCGGCAAAACTGGTTTTTACTCAGTTCGCCAAAGGCCATGGTAAGACCTTCGATCTCGATCGGGTCACCGAGTGGAGTGGCCGTTCCGTGCGCTTCAACGTAACTTATTGTGGCAGGATCAACAGCCGCATCTGCGAGGGCCATTTTGATGGCTCCTGCCTGTCCATCGGCACTGGGAGCAGTAAAGCTACCTTTATCGGCACCGTCGTTGTTGACGCCAACGCCTTTAATAACAGCGAAAACAGTGTCACCGTCGCGCTGGGCGTCGGCGAGTGGTTTGAGGAGTACTACCCCGGCTCCGTCGCTGAACACGGTTCCAGTAGAACCCGCCTGAAACGTTTTTGTGTGGCCATCATGGCTCAACATAGTGCCTTCCTGGTAAATATGGCCGCTATTGAGTGGGGCCGTAATGCAGGAACCACCCGCCAGCGCCACGGCGCACTGCCCGCTTCTTAGACTCTGTACGGCCTGAGCAATGGCCAGCAACGAAGTCGAACAGGCCGAATAGACACTCACTGCTGGTCCCTTCAGGTTCAACTGGTAGGCTACACGTGTGGCTATGTAATCTTTCTCGTTAACAGTGGTCACGTTAACGGCACCAACCTGTTCAATCAGGTCAGTATGCCGCTGCACGTTGTTCATGAAGTAGGTGTTGGGACCACATCCGGCAAAAACACCTACTGTCCCGCCAAAATGCTGGGGCAGATACCCTGTTTTTTCCAGGGCTTCCCAAGCCACTTCCAGAAATACCCGTTGCTGCGGGTCCATGAGTTCGGCGAGGGCAGGCGTCAACCCAAAAAACAAGGGATCAAAGCCGTCAGCCTGGTCAATCAGGCCGCGCGCCCTAACATAGGCAGGGTCGTTTTTTTTGTTGGCGGGAACACTGGGGTCAATCTCTTCTGGTGTAAAGAATCGGATTGTCTCGCGACCTTCAACCAATACCTGCCAAAGCTCATCAATCGTGTTGGCACCCGGAAAACGGCCCGACATGCCTATCACAGCAATATCTTTTTGGGAGTTACCAGTAGCTTGCTGCGCGCTTAGTTCGAATTTGGTCCGGGAATCCGGTTTATCGGAATGGTTGCCTGCTGGGGTTGCCCGGGGAGCCAATAACTTCGCTACCCCCGCAACGGTGGGATGTTGATATAGTTTGGTGATGGGTAGTTCGAGCCCGTGCTGTTGGCGAAGGGCCGCAACGGTCTTTTGTGCCAGCAACGAATTACCTCCCAGTTCAAAGAAATTATCGTCGGCACCTACCTGATCCAACTGAAGGAGATCCGCCCACAAATTCGCGACGGCCTGTTCCAGTTTAGAAGCTGGTTTGCGGTATAGCACTGCTAAATCAGGGCGCAACACCGTCGGGGTGGGCAACCGTTTTTTGTCAACTTTACCGGCGGTCGTTTGTGGGATCTCGTCGATGGTTACAAACTGCGCGGGCCACATAAAATCGGGCAGCTGCGCGGTCAGCGTCCGGCGAACTTCGTTCAGATCGAGATTTGCCGTTTCTGGTACGACGTAGGCAATCAGGCGTTTCATGCCGGGAACATCTTCGCGGGCTACCACTACCGCTTGACGAACGCCTTCCTGCCGGGTGAGAGCAACTTCAATTTCACCCAGCTCAACCCGGTTGCCCCGAATTTTGATCTGATCGTCTTTACGACCGGCAAATTCTACAACGCCATCAGGTAAATACCGACCCATATCGCCTGTCCGGTAAATTCGGATGGTCTCACCGGCAGCATTTGTCCAGTCGATGAACTTTTGGGCAGTTAGCTCAGGCCGGTTCAGATACCCTTGCGCCAGACAAACACCCGTAATACATAATTCGCCCACCTCACCCACTGGAAGTTCGTTGCCCTCTTCGTCGAGCACAAGCAAATTAGTGTTGCCAATGGGTTTGCCAATAGGAGGGAGCGTTGGCCAAGCCGATGGATCACCGGTCAGTTTGTTTTCAGCCATCCATACACTGGCTTCGGTGGGGCCGTATGCGTTCATGAGCGTGCAGCCGGGCAGGGCAGCAAAAAAACGGGCGATTGGCTCCGTAATTTTGAGTGCTTCTCCACCGGTTACCAACTCAATCAGCGTTTCCGGATAAAGCGATTCGGCCTGGGCGGCTTCGGCTAAATATTGCAGGGCAACAAAGGGCAAAAACGCTCGGTTGATGCCGTTGTCAATCAAAAAATGCAGAAGCAAACTCGCTTCCAGCCGTTGTGGCTCGGTCATCAGGTATAGCGTACCCCCCGTTGCTAATGGAATAAAAAGCTCCGGAAACGACCCATCGAAGCTGAGGTGGCAAAACTGAATGGTTTTCATCCCCGGCCGGGCCGACGAATGGATGCTCTGCCATTGTATGAAGTTTGCTAAGCCTGCGTGACTATTCAGAACTCCTTTTGGCGTGCCAGTAGACCCTGATGTGTACAACACATACGCTGTTGTCGATTGCTCAGTGATAAAAGAAACTGGCACCGTCTCCTCCGAATCGGGATCGATAACGCGAAGACCAAGCTCAGAAAACAGGGAAGCATCGGCAGGTGTTGACAGGCACAAAGTCAGGCCAGCGTCAGCCTTCATTTGTTCTAAACGTGAGGTTGGGTAAGCGGGGTCGAGGGGTAAATAGGCTTTGCCGGCTTTCAAAATCGCTAGAACCGAAACCACCATACCAAGGCATCGCGTGGTGCAAACACCGATTCGGGTTGAATCGGGCGCGTAATGGTTTATGAGTAGTGCAAGCTGATCGGCACGGCTGTTTAATTGCCCATACGTAAGCGACTCCCGACCGAAAACCACGGCTATGTTTTCGGGATAATCGAGCGTTGTCTGTTCAACGAACTGATGGATTAACGGCAAAGGGCGCGCGTTGAATCCAGCCTCTTTTCCAGTAGCTGTATACATACGATCGAATCACATTTTGGCGGTCCTATGGAACCGGGAGGTTAGGTAACTATCCGATGTTCCGGGGGAGGCTTGCCCCGTTGCATCAGGCACTCGGTATATAGGGTACTACGATTCCCGCTGTGTTTGTAGCGAATGATCCCGATAAACAGGCTCTTGTTTGGCATCGGCCCGTGCTGGAATCTGCAACTGGTCGCCCCCAACTCGGTTTAACACAGCAAGCATTGGTTGGTTTGTCACGCGGGCATACAGGCTAAGGAGTTGCTTTTCTGCTCTTGCCCAAGCCGTATTGGCATCGACAACCAGCAGCGATAAAGCACTCTCTTTCATTAAATAAACCGGAATCTGGTTGTTGATGAGCGAAGGCAGTTCCAATACAATCCGGTCGAATTGAGCCGGGTCGAACTCATGATCATGATCGATCAGATACTCCAGACTCGTGACGTTCATAAAATCGGGCCGGACCGTGTACGGAAAATACGTGACGCCGTTTTTGAAAACGCGGTATTCCTTTGGTGTCTGGCGGGGATAGCAGTAAGCAACCCGCTGATCGGCATCGGTGTAGAGTCGATTCAGTCCCTCCGCTACCCAGGTTTTACCCTGGCGGGCCCGAATACTGAATATTGTCAAAATAGGTGGGTAAGGCTTACCGGTAGTTTGAGCAACTTCAATATTGATGGCGTTGAATAATTGCTCGAACATCGTTCGGGCGGTACGCGTCACGCGTGAGTAAATGAGCGGCTTTTTAACCGTTGGGAAAATAGCTGCCATTGGCAACCCAATCTGAATTTCTGCCTGCTCGGGTGATTTAATGGTTTTGTCCATCCAGAACCGCAATGCCACGAGTAACAAGGCCAGGAAAATTCCTACGCCGAAGCCGACGATAATCAACTGAAGCCGTTTAGATGGCTGGGGGAGTAGCGGATAATTAGGCGCATCAAGCGGTTCCATTTTGCCCCCGCGAACGTCCTGTCGCTTCGTCCGCGACTGATCTACGTGCTGTAGCAAGTCGAAGTATTCCTTTTCGGCGATGCTCAAATCACGCTTCAATGACCGGAGCTGCGAACCCATTGGGCTGAACTCGTTTGTTTTAGTTTCTAATTCAGAGATGCGCTTCTGGTACAATTCCAGCCGTGCCGACGATTCTTCGTACTCTAATGTCTTGGCCAACAAATCGGTGCTGACTTGCTGCTGCGGCACCGACTCATCGGTGGTTGTGGCTGTTTCGTAGCGTTGGGCACTGCTCCGCAGGTCTTCCTGTGCCTGTTTTACCCGACTTTGTAAACGGGCAATTTCTCCCTTCGGCTGGTTATATGCACGGGCATTGGCCAGTTGCGCTTCTGCCTGAGCCAATCTCTGTTGCTTTTCCGACAGGTCGTTGTTCACACTTTTGATGGTGCCCTGCTGGCCCATCCGCGACTTAAGCGCATCTATCGCTGCCTTGGCTGCGTTTCGGCGCATCTGCTCCTGGTTGTATTCGCTAATCAGGGCCTCACGCGAAGAGGCTACATTGCGGGCTTCCTCGTCATAATCGAGTACACGGTGCTCCTGGCTGAAGGCCTGTAGATTACCCTCCGCCTTGTCTAGGGCCTGTTTGGCTTTTTGGAGTTGTCCTTCGTAATAGCCTACAACTGAGTTTGTTTCGGAGGTTTTTAACGTCGAATAGCGTTCGTTCAGTACAGCGATGGCGTGCGTCAGAGTACGTTGAGCTACGGCCGGATCGTTGGCTTCGTACTCCAGTAGCATAACGTCATTGGTATTTTTGCGGGCTGTCGCCTTCAATTTATCCCCGATTACCATAACTGAGTATGGCGATTCTGACTTAAACAGCAGTTGCTTAATCGGATTGTCGGTTGGGGATTTACTTAAACTGTCGATAGCCTGCCGGAGAGCAACTATATCGCCATTGATGGGCAACATAAAGCGCCATTCGTTTGGAACGGCACTTTTTAGCTCGTCGAACCCGGCTCTGCCCAGCACTAATGAATCGGGCTCGGTCAGTTGCAGGTGGTCGGCGAGCAAATAACTCCCTACCCGCAATACCGTTTCTTTGGAGCCCAGTGTACTTAACATATTATCGAACGCACTAGCAGACTGATCGCCGTAGGAGGACCGCAAATCTGACGTGATCGAATAACCCGATGACAAGCCTGTATAAAGTGAAGCCTCTGACTTATATACTTTTACCTCGTTCTGGGTTGTATAGAAGGCCATGCCCGCCGTAAGAGCAGGTAACAGAATGAACCAACCGAAATGCCGCTTCAAAACCCGTAAAAAGACCTCAATATTCATGGTTAAAAACGTTTCATACGCTGGATTGGAACTCCTACTAGTGACTCAAATTGGTGGACATTTTTCAAGAAATCGCCTTTCACCTGCTCTGTAATTACTTTAGTCTCGACGTACCGGTTGGTGGCCGTGGCGAAAACTTCACTGGTAACGCGGCCTTTCTGATTTTCTGCTTCAATAATCCGAAGTGCTGCCATAGCCGACTGTTCGTCCATCAATCTATATTTGAGCACTTGTTGAGACGTGATCATGTCCTGGTAAATGGTGATCATTTCCCGGCGTAACTGCAACTCGATAATATCCTTCTGCACTACTGAGGCCCGATAGTTTGCATCGGCCTGTTTTAGCAGGTGTTTGCGGCCAAACAAATCATAGAGCGAAATGCGAAAATCAACTCCCGCCCGATACCCGTTGGCAATCTGCCCCAGTGGCTCGCCTAACTGATTGAGCCCCGTTGTAACCAGACTTTGATTACCACCGGAGTAATTCGCAAATCCCGAGGCATTCTGTAAAATCTGCACCTTTGCCAAGTTCCGCCCCGAGTTCAACGAGTTGATAACCTCGCTCTGATATTTCATGATTGGCGAATAATTCAGCGCTATTCGTACCAGATCATCAAACGGCATTAACTGAACTGCAATGTCCTGATCGACATCCAGAAAAGTGGTATCACTCATTATCCCAACCGACTGGCCAAACGAAACCCGGTTACGTGGATTAGGGCGTTGGGCAAGACAATTAAGTGACGATAATATTGTCAATAGAAATAATAGACTGATGGTCAGAGATTTCAACGTTGTATTTCTTAATCGGTTGATACACACAAAAAAGTGATAAATGACTTTGGTAGGGATTAGGAAATCGTAGTGTTCTTTTGACGGTAATTCTTAATAATGTCACATTTATCATTTTACGAATAAGCTCGTTGTGCCAACCATCCTTATAAAACGCTATATGATTGTTTATTTCACTGCGTGCGGAGTGTGCATAAAACTGCTGAAAGCCTTGCGGATGTTGAACACAGCCCTGGCAAACCGAAGCATCAGCATTGGAATCAGAAGTAGTTCGTTTACAGTGACTCGCTTCCAGAGATAGGCTGGAACAGCCACCAAAAGGCTGCTAATTAACCCCAACAGTAAACACAATGGAACGAGCCAGAAGAACGCCTGACCAAGAAAAATGCCGAGAAACGTTACCAGCCCCAGTATGCCCAGCAACAAGACGCGAGGCAGTACCAGCGTTTGGAGAATTTTGAAGGCTCCCTCCGTGTTCCCTCTGCCCAACCCGGCCATACCTCTTCCAAAATAATCGCTCAAAAATTGCCATTGGGCCGCAATCCAACGGGTGCGCTGGTTCTGGAAGACAGCCGCATTCGACACCTTTTCGTCGTAAATAATGGCATTTTCAAGGTAGGCTACAGAATGGCCACCAAGCAACAAATTCATTTCTAGTTCTTTATCGTAACCGCCAGTTGTAGTTTGACCATTCATGGCGGCCCGCATGAGCGCGTGGTCGAAAGCCATTCCAGAACCAATTAGCGAGCTAGATAGGCCCAGAGCTCGTGCTCCTTTCCGGAAAATAGTATTGTTGATTTCTTCGCTAATGGCGTCTAATAAGGCTATCCCTGACTGTGTGTTTTTGGCGACCCGGTGCCCCTGTACCACCCGCCAGCCCTGCTCGAAAGCTGCGTTGATTCGGCTCAGGAAATCAGGAGCCATGTGATTATCTGCATCCGAAACGGCCACAATGGCAAATTCATCGGTCGAAATAGACGCTAAGCCGGCGTTGATTGCTTTGGTTACGGTCGATTTTTCGAATGACACGGGTACTACCCGAATGGGCAATTCTGTCAGCTGAGCTAAGGTGTCAGCCCGAAGTGAATCAGCAATAACGACAAGGTCGAATTGATCGGAAGGATAGTCTTGCTGGAGATTGGCCCGAACAGAGTCGAGAATAACAATATCTTCTTTATAAGCCGGAATAAGAACCGCAATTTTTCGGTATGTAGTAGCCCGTACTGGCGAAGAAGAAGCGGGATTTATATCGTCGGCCTTACCAAATCGGCCAGCAACAGCAAACAGGAGAAGATAACCGACGTTGAACGCAAGAAAGATAATCAGGACAGACCAGAGGAAGAACAAAATTGACATGAATACTTGAGATTCAAATGAACCAGCGGCTTTCTTCTTTAGAAGACCAGACGCGCTGGAAGTAACGCGCAGTTCGAGAAAGTGCCGTACCTTTGTCCTATGAAAAAAGCAGAAATGCGTACCGATAAAGGTACAATGACCATCGAGTTTTTCGAGAAAGACGCACCGAACACGGTCGCTAACTTTGTGAAATTAGCCGAGTCAGGCTTTTACGACGGGGTGAAGTTTCATCGCGTAATCCCCAATTTTATGGTTCAGGGCGGTGATCCCAGTGGTACGGGTGCAGGTGGCCCCGGCTACAGCATCGACTGTGAACTGACCGGTGACAACCAATACCACGACCGGGGTGTGTTGAGCATGGCTCACCGGGGTCGTAACACCGGCGGATCGCAGTTTTTTATCTGCCATAACCGCCAGAACACCGCTCACCTCGACCGAAACCATACCGTTTTCGGTAAGGTAGTGGAAGGCCTGGATGTGCTTGACGAAATTCGTCAGGGCGACAAAATACAGGGTATTACAGTGACCGAAGAGTAGTTTATCTAGTTGGCTCAGCCGAATTGGGCTCATGCATTTTCTAGACATTCTTAAGAGAATAGCCGCTGTAAGGCTATTAAAAGTTACTTAAATATGTGGCTGAAAGCCGGATGGTTTACATAACCGTCCGGCTTTTTTTATAGGTTGCGGCCAAACCCTTAACCGTGACGCACCGCCTGATTCTATTTTTATTTGCCTGGGGTATAGTAGCTTGTTCTATTTCAAGCTGGCGTATGGCAGGAATAGGAATCGGCGAAGTTATGGTTGGGCTGGCCTCCGTGTTAGCCCTTTTTAGAAATAGCGGTTATCGAACATCATCTCCTGTCAGGCAATTATGGGGTCGATTTGTGGTCTTATCCACCGCGACCCTGCTCACCGGAACGTTGTGGGCCAAGGCCATTGGCGTTTGGGAGCCAGTCGGGTTTGCCCACGATATTCTGGCATTGGCTTTCTGTTTCGGAAGCCTGACAATGCTTCTTCCAATGCTCACAGAAGCCCATCAACGGGCTTTTTTTGTTCGGCAGTTCGTTCGGGCGAGCCTTGTTTTGGTGGTGATAAACCTACTAATCTACAGCTTCTTTCAACTGTATCTGGAGGAGACTACGTTCTGGATTGGTCGTTTCAATGGCTTGTCAGCCAATCCTAACCAACTGGCTTTGTACGTTGGTCTGCTGCCTTTCTGGTTAACCAAACGCCCTCGTGTGCTGACCCGTATTGAAACCAGTGTGGGGCTGGCAGGAAGTCTTGTGCTTGGCTGGCTCACCGGTTCCGATGCACTCCTGCTGGCTTGGGTACTTGGGTTTTTCTGGTTGATCACCTACTTAATCCAAACGATTTCTTGGCGGAGTAATCCGGTGCAAAACGCTCATGCAAAGGCTTTTGTGAGTGCAATTCTTGCTCTGATTCTGGGTGCGGCTGTTGCCTTGTTATGGCGACATGTAGCGGATGTGTATGCGATTGGGGGGCAGGACAGCCTACGGTTGCAACGCTGGCAGAATGGAATGGCGGCTGTGAGTCACTCTCCCGTTTTTGGGCTGGGGCCGGGTGCCTTTTCGGGTGATAAAGGTGCATTCGACGGACAGGAAGCTCATAATCTATACATTGATTGGATGGCATCGGGCGGGGTGCTGGCCGGATTAGCGTTGATCTGGTTTCAGGGGCAAACCTGGCTGGCAATTCGAGTTGGTCAATCCCGCGCATTACAGGCAGGCTTTGTCAGTTTGCTGGTATTCAGCAGCTTTCATTATGTGGCCCGCCATCCCGTTTTCTGGCTGTATCACCTGTTGTTTTTGCTTAATCAACCACCTTCATGTGCGGGATCTTCGGTACGCTGAACCGCCCCATCGATAAACCGGTGCAAGTCTTGAACGACCTGAACCACCGGGGGCCAGATGCCCATGGTATTCTGACCGCAGGGCCTTTATCGCTGCTGCACACCCGGTTGGCAATTCAGGAGTTGGGCTCAGGTGGTCAGCAACCTATGCAGCGCGGTCGGTGGATACTGGCTTTTAACGGCGAAATATATAATCACCGCGACCTGCGCCGTCGATACGGGTTGTTGCTTTGCCAATCGGCGAGTGATACCGAGACATTGTTGCACTTGTGGGAGCAGATGGGAGTGGCCATGCTATCTGAATTGGATGGAATGTTCGCGCTGGCCGTGTTCGATACGGTGACCCAACGGCTGTGGTTGGCTCGCGATCGCTTTGGCGAAAAACCACTTTATGTCTGGCAATGTGGTAATGAACTGGTATTCTGCTCCGAGCTGCGGGCTTTGCAACGGCATCTACCCCTAATCATAAACCGAGCCGCCTTGAGCCGCTATTGCCAGTTAGGGTACCTTTTTAGAAACGAAACACCCTACGAAAGTCTCCGTCAAGTGCGCCCCGGCTATTTTGAGTGTCTGGATACTCAAACACTAATCAAAACAGAAGCCTGCTGGATTCCAGAGCAAACAAGGTTTCGCTCGGTAACCAAAAAAGAGGTTAGTATGACGCAGCTCGATCATATCATAACCCAATCTGTTCACGAGCGGATCGACACCGCTGATCGGGAGATAGGGGTGCTGCTTAGCGGGGGTATCGATAGTGGTTTGATTGCAGCCATTGCTGCTCGGTATCGGCCCGGTATTCAGACGTTTACAATGTCGTTTACTGATGGACTGTATGACGAGGCTCCTCTGGCAAAACTCGTAGCCGATCAGTATAAAACGCGCCATACAGCGGTACGGATTGATACGCAAAATTTAGCCGATGAGGTACTGGCAATTTTGCCTCGTTACGGCGAACCGTTTATGGACAGTTCGGCCTTGCCCAGTTATTGGATTGCCAAAGCCGCCCGCGAATACGTGCCGGTAGTACTGACGGGAGACGGGGCAGATGAGCTTTTCGGTGGTTATAGACGGTACGCTGCGGCTCGCCTGGGTTTGTTTCAATTGCATAGCTTAGTGGGTCGCGTATGTCAAGTTATTCGTCCGTTGTTACCCCATCCTGCTCATAAACAATCCCTTTATAGCCACTTATACCGCCTTAGTACTATGGCCCAGCAGTCAGGGGCAAGACGCTATCTGGGAATTACTACCGACGTTTTTGGAGGTTACGAGTCGGCCCTGATCGAGCCGGCACCACTCGACGAACTCGACATGTTGATGGAACAGACACACTCGTTGAGTGGGCTTCAGCAGTTACAAACGCTGGATATGGACCTGTTACTACCCGGTGATTTGTTGAAGAAAATGGACATTGCGACAATGGCGCATTCACTGGAAGCACGCAGCCCATTTTTAGGGAATAAGGTTGCTCAACTTGCGCTTTCTCTGCCCGATAGCCAGAAAATAAACCGGTACAGGGGCTTAAAGACCAAAATTCTGCTTCGGCAACTGGCCCAAACATACTTGCCTGCGGGTCTGGCTAATCAGCCCAAACGTGGCTTTGAGGTGCCACTTCGGCAATGGCTCGACGGGCCGCTTTGCTCGCTGACATACGACTATCTGAGCCAGCCAACGCTGATTGACACCCTTGTGGAGTCAACGTTTATTCAGCAACTCTTGCTTCAAGGTCATCGATTTCCACCCGAAAAAAGGGCCAAGCTTCTCTGGATGATGCTGTCGGTTGAAATATGGCATCGAAATCTGTTTCGGCATGACTCCTAAACTACTGCGCATCACAACCGTCCCCGAATCGTTGCGGACGCTTTTGCCCGGTCAACTGGCATATATGCGGGAGCAGGGATTCACTGTTTGGGCAGCCAGTGCAGGGCCAGTTTCACAAGGACAAATAGACGGATGCCGTCATTTTATCCTCTCCTTAGTCAGGCGTCCGGCCTTAGTTCGCGACTTTTGGGCACTTTACAAAACGTGGCAGCTTATCCGGCGATTGGGCCCTGATATAGTGCATACGCATACACCAAAAGCCGGTTTAATCGGGATGTGGGCCGCCCGAATGGCTGGTGTTCCGATCCGGTTGCATACGGTCGCTGGCTTGCCCTTAATGGAGAAAAAAGGGCCAATGCGATGGCTCCTGATTTTCACGGAACAACTTACATACCGACTTGCAACGGGTGTCTGGCCGAACTCATTTGGTTTGGAAATGTACATTCGACAACATCTATATAATGGTCCCAAACTCAGGGTTATCGGTAAGGGGAGTAGCAACGGCATCGATACAAATCATTTTCAGCCAACACCCAACCTGATTCAGCAAGCTGATGTGTTGAGGAAACAGCTTTTGATCCCATCAGGTGCTTTTGTGTGGGTTTTTGTGGGTCGAATTGTTCGAGATAAAGGTATAAACGAACTAATAACGGCCTTCCGGAAAATAGCAGTGGAATGCCCGAACGCTTACCTGCTGCTGGTGGGGTATGAAGAAGCTGAAGACCCAATTGATTTAGAAACAAAACAGTTGATTCGTAGTAGCGAAACGATTTTGTCGGTCGGGTATCAGGCAGACGTCCGGCCATACATACTACTGGCCAATGCTCTGGTTCTGCCGAGCTATCGAGAGGGTTTGCCGAATGTGTTATTGCAAGCGGCCTGTCTGGAGCGTCCGGTCATAGCAACCGATATTGTGGGTTGTCAAGAGGTAGTTGTGGAAGGTAAAACGGGGCTGTTGGTGCTACCAAAAAATTCAACGGCGCTGCGTGATGCCATGCTTCGGCTGGTGGTTGATCCCTCATTTTGTCATCAAATGGGATATGCGGCCCGCGCTCACATCGTGGGCCGGTACGATCAGCAAGGGCTTTGGCAGGAGTTATTGCTGGCTTACAAACAGGCGCTTACCGCTGCCCACCGATAATGCACATTTTGCTTATTCACCCGTATTTTTTGCCGCTCGGTGCCGCAGGTAGCGTTCGTTGGAACGAGATGACCCGACACTGGGTGGAGGCTGGCCATCAGGTAACGGTTTTGGCTGGCTCAATAGATTATCTGACGGGTCGGCCCCACGTAAGCAGAGAAAATCAGTCCGAAAGCGATCCCTCAAAATCGGGTATTCGAGTTATCCGTGTGTCCATGTCGGGCAGTTATAACCGGGGTAGTTGGGGCCGCATGTGGGCATACTGGACATTTTTCTGGAGTAGTTTGTGGGCAGGGCTTTTTCGGGTTGACAATGATGTTGATGTGGTACTCGCTACTTCGCCACCGCTCACGGTTGGTTTGACAGGGTTGCTACTGGCACGGCTCCGTCGACGGCCATTGGTTCTGGAAATCCGAGATCTCTGGCCTGATGCTCCCGTGCAACTCAGCTACATAACCAAACCTGTGCTGGTGGCCCTAGCTTATCGGCTCGAACGGTTCTTATACCAGGCTGCAGCGCATGTCGTCACTTTGACGCCCGCTTTCGAACAGGCACTGGTTGAGCAAAAAGGCGTTTTCGCTGACAAGTGTACAACTATCCCGAACGGAGCTGATTTTGCCTTAACCGACACCGTTCTGAATAATTTTAACCGGGTAAGCTTTCGCCGGGAAAACCAGTTGGAGGATCGCTTCTGGATCGTTTATACGGGTGCTCATGGGGCCGCCAATGGGTTAATGGCCGTGATTGAAGCCGCTGAATCGATGCGAGACGAACTCGTTGGCTTTTTGCTATTGGGCGATGGGCCTCAAAAGAGACACCTGCAAGCAGAAACCAATCGGCGAGGGTTGGTCAATATTCGGTTTTTGCCTGCCATGCCCAAAGCAGAAACGCTCTGCTGGATAGCCGCTGCCGATGCAGGTCTGGTGTTGATGCAACCGCTCCCCATTTTCCAGACAATGCTCTCCGCCAAGTTGTTCGATTACTTGGCTTGCCGTAAACCCGTATTAACCGCCATCGACGGATTAACACGGCAACTTGTTGAGAACCATGAATTTGGTCTGTTCTTAGATGCAAAAAAGCCAACCATTTGGTGCAAACAAATTTGTTTGTACATTGCCCAGCCAATGTTGGTTACGAAGCACGGCGAAAATGGACATCAATACGCCCAACAAACAGCTGACCGTACAGTATTGGCCCACCGTTATCTCACTGTTCTGAATCGTGTACATCCACCTCGTTAAACCGGTTGTTGACCGGCTATTGGCTCTTATCGGCTTAATTCTTCTGTTTCCGTTGCTCTTGCTGCTTGCTCTGTGTCTAGCCATAACGACGAACGAGAAACCCATTTTCTGTCAGCAACGAATTGGGCATCGGGGTAAACTATTCCAGCTGTACAAGTTCAGAACTATGACGAACGCTCGTGACCAAACGGGAAATCTTCTTTCTGATGCATCTAGAATCACCCCCATTGGGCGTTGGCTCCGTCTAACATCCATCGATGAATTACCGCAACTGGTCAATGTGCTCTTGGGCGACATGAGCCTGATTGGCCCCCGCCCGCTGCTGGCCGAATACGCTCCCGTTTTAGGGATTCACGAACGGCACACCGTTTTGCCGGGAATAACAGGCTGGGCGCAGGTTCATGGGCGTAATCACCTGGGCTGGGATCAAAAATTTGCTCTGGACAGCTGGTATATTGCTCATTGTAGTTTCTTACTGGACTGCCGGATTGTTTGGCGAACCTTACTCGTATTGGTTGATACGTCACCACCAGCGGTCTCTTTCAATGACAGTATTTCTCCTCAATGATTGTCTATTTCCACCCTTAACGTAGCGATGTCATCTTCAGAAAATGGAATGCTACTCTATGGAGCCGGAGGCCACGCCCGCGTTCTTATCAGTAGTCTGAATGCGCTGAATCGGTCGTCTGTGGCTGTTTTCGATGATGATCCGGCTAAACAGCTCGTCCACGGCATACCCGTAGTAGGCTCTTATCGCTCCGATTTTCATCCTGAGCTACCGATGTTGTTAGCGGTGGGCGACAATGGTATCAGATCGAAACTGGCCCAAACAGTTAAGCACTCATTCGGGACGCTCATTCATCCCTCGGCAATAGTCGATTCAAGTACGACTCTGGGTGCAGGGACTGTAGTTGTGCATCGGGCGGTAGTGCAGGCTGGTGCTCAGTTGGGTAAGCATGTAATCATTAATACCGGAGCTTCGGTTGATCATGACTGCGTGCTAGACGACTTTGTGCAGGTGGCACCGGGCGCTATTCTATGCGGCAACGTGCGCGTAGGGGAGGGGACACTGATTGCAGCTGGCGCAGTTGTTGTGCCTGGCATTACTATTGGCCGCTGGATTACCGTGGGAGCAGGAGCTGTTGTGACTCGTAACATTCCCGACGGCGCTGTAGTTTGGGGCAATCCAAGCCGAGTGATTCGGTTTCGGAAGCCATGAGTCAATCTGCGTTGTACGATATTCTATTGTCGACTCCCCACCTTACGGGCAAGGAATGGGCAAGCTTGCAAACCAGCGATCACGCTACGTTGTCGGGGTTTGTGGGTCAGTTTGAACAGGAATTGTGTCAGGCAACTAACGCTGCATACGCGCTGGCGACTCATTCGGGCACGGATGCACTGGAACTGGCGCTTCTGACTTTAGGGGTTGGGCCGGGAGATACGGTTATTTGCCCCACGCTTACTTTCTCGGCAACGGCGAATTCTATAGATTCATTTGGCGCTTCGCCCATTTTTGTGGGCAGCGAATCAATTAGCTGGGGACTTGATCCCGACGCGCTCGAAACAGCGTTGAAAAAGCTTAAGAAGCGACCCAAAACTATTGTTGTGGTGGATTTGTATGGGATGCCCGCTCATTGGGAATCGCTGAAATCGGTAGCGGATCGATACGAAATTCCCCTTGTTGCCGATGCTGCCGAATCTCTGGGTTCGAGCCTTCATGGGCAAGCTTGTGGCACAATGGGACTTCTGAACGCGGTGTCGTTCAACCAGAATAAAATTATTACGGGATACGGTGGAGGGGCGTTGTTGACTGATGATTCAGCTTTGCTGACGACAGCCCGAACGATTGCCAATCAGGGACGGCAACTGATGCCTCCTTATGAACAAGTGATGGCGGGCGGCAATTTTCGTATGAGCCCAGTAACGGCTGGATTTGCCCTAGGCCAATTGCCAGCATTAATGGAACGGGTAAACAAACGACGGACCATTTTCGAGCAATATCATTCTGCGTTGCACGCAATACCCGGCTTTCTGTTTCAGCCTGAACGGGAGGGAGCTGTATCGAACCGGTGGCTAACTAGCCTTATAGTCGACCCTAAGAACGCGGAAGTTTCGCGCGATCAACTGGCTGATGCGCTTAAGAAAGAGCGGATAGAAACCCGGTCGGTATTCGTACCCCTTCATCGCCAAAAAGCATGGCGCGAATACCCATTTTACGGTTCATTGCTGGCCGAGGAATTAGCCGAAACGGGGCTTTGCCTGCCTTCGGGTTCTAACTTGTCGGCGGAAGAGATTGGGCGAGTAATAGAAGTCATAAAAAAGCAATTAGGTTGTCATTCATAGTCCGACCTCAATGATCAATGACTACAGATGACAACCTAATAACAATAACCGACCAGAAATTATAAGGATTTACCCGTTACGCTTTTACCAATACCCAACAAGGCTTCGGGTGTTTGGTAGCCAATGACTTTCTTGATAACCTTACCATTACCGTTGATGAAAAACAGAGTTGGATAGGCTTCCAGTGGATAACGCTGCGACAGCATAGGGCCTTCGCCACGCTCCATGTCGATTTTTACGTTGATAAATTTCTTATTGAAAAAGTCACCTACGTCTTTTTGGGTGAATACGTTACGCTGCAACATTTTGCAGGGACCGCACCAGCTTGCGTAGGCATCCAGAAAAATTACCCGGTTTTCGGCCTTTGCTTTTTTCAGTACATCAGCCCAGGCTGATGTGTTAAATTGGATTCCTTCTTCGGCTTTCGGGTTTTTGTCGCCTGCCCAGGTAGTGCTTGCTACCAGCATCAACAACGCGAATGGTAGCCAAATTGCTTGTTTCATTTCTAATCGAGTGGTTTAATGGTATAACGATACGGGAAGCCTCTTTCGTTTCTCCTGGTTTTGGAGTAGCGAAATTAACGCATAACAGCTACTATGCAAACTCTATACCAGAGCTGTTGTCGAGATCGTCATGTGTTAGTCATCCCGAAGATGTCTATAAAACATTATCTTGCCGGTGCAATTGGCCCACTATCTTTTCCATGCAAAACCCGCAACCTGATTTGCCCGCTCCGGGCCGTTTATTGTCGCTCGACGCCTTTCGTGGTCTTACTGTAGCCGCCATGATTATGGTTAACAATCCCGGTGACTGGAACCATATTTATGCGCCACTCGGCCATGCTGAGTGGCACGGCTGGACACCCACCGATCTGATATTTCCGTTTTTCCTGTTCATCATGGGCGTGTCGATCACGTTTGCGTTGGGAGGCAAACGGCAGGCAGGAGTTGGGAGAAAAATAATACGGCGTGGGTTAACGCTCTTTGCGCTAGGGTTGTATATGAATTTCTTCCCCAAATTTGATCCAACAACCGTTCGGATACCGGGTGTTTTGCAACGGATTGGGCTCGTATATATCGCTTGCTCGTTTATTTTTCTGAACACAACTGTTCGTCAGCAACGCTGGATTGTTGCCGGGTTGTTAGTAGGCTACTGGTTACTGCTCACGGTTGTTCCGGTGCCCGGTGTCGGCTATCCCAACCTCGACCCCACAACGAATCTCTCCGCCTGGTTAGATAACCTGATACTTACTCCGGCTCACGTGTACAAGGCAACTAAGGTTTGGGACCCCGAAGGTATTCTGAGCACCATACCGGCCATCGGTACGGGTTTGCTGGGTGTGCTGACCGGAACATGGTTACGCGGTTCGCGCCCCGTTGCCGAAAAAATTGCCTGGCTCTTCGCGGCTGGGGTAGTAGTAACCTTGGCCGGCGTATTTGCCGATGCCATTTTTCCGATCAACAAAAAAATCTGGACCAGTTCTTATGTTCTGCTAGCAGGAGGGTTGGCTATGCTCGGCCTTGCCACCAGTTATTGGTTTATTGATGTGGTGGGAGTTGACAAACCAGCCTATCGTCGGTGGTCGTTGCCGTTTGTGGCGTATGGCATCAACGCCATTACGGTTTTTTTTCTGTCGGGACTTATTCCGCGCATTATGACGCTGATTAAA
Source organism: Flavobacterium sp. SUN052 (assembly GCF_028867935.1). Lineage (GTDB taxonomy): Bacteria > Bacteroidota > Bacteroidia > Flavobacteriales > Flavobacteriaceae > Flavobacterium. Next base: position 200,463 of record NZ_JAPQNS010000011.1, on the reverse strand, counting down.
GTCAGCGGACCCGCCGGCAGCGAGATGGGTTTGAAAGATTACCTCTACCAGTCGTTTATTGTGCCCTGGTTCACCGATCCGACTAATGCGTCGTTGGCTGGTGCGCTTACGTTCATTCTAATCTGGGGCGTGATTTTGTGGCTCATGTACCGGAAAAACGTCATCATCAAAGTTTAATTTATGAACCGCAAAGACGCAAAAGTTAACGCCAAGGTCGCAAAGAAGTATATATAAGAATTGCTTCGCGATCTTGGCGTTAACTTTTGCGTCTTTGCGGTTGAATAACCTCACCACCGTGACAGAAGCATTCCTGTATTTTCTCTGGCAGTTCCAGTACTTTGACCATGCCGACTTGCTAACCACCGAAGGCGAGTCGATTCAGGTAGTACACCCCGGTTTCCGGAACCCCAATGCTGGTCCAGATTTCCTGAATGCCCGGCTCCTGATCAACGACGTTGAATGGGTTGGAACGGTGGAAGCGCATACCAAAGCATCGGATTGGCTGGCTCACCGGCATCAACACGACCGCGCCTACGACAATGTAATTCTGCATATTGTCTGGACCGACGACCGTCCGAATGGGGGCACTCCAGAAACCCACCATCGTCGGCCAACCCGTACCGATGGTTCCACCATGCCAACCCTCGAATTACAGGCTCGCACCGGCTCCGATCTGTTGAGCCGGTACAATTCCCTGACCGAATCGCTCGATGCTATTCCGTGTGCGGGGCAGTTTCAGGGGGTGCAGCCCCTGCGCATAACAGCCATGCTCGACAAGGCCATGTTGCAACGGCTCGAACGCAAAGCAGCCGACGTAAAAGCTATTTATGAGGCTACTCAGGATTGGGAAGAGACAGCTTATCGACTATTAGCCATCAATTTCGGCTTTAAAATCAACGCTGACCCAATGGCTCAATTAAGTCGGGCAATTCCGCAAAGGGCGTTGATGAAACACCGCGATTCGGTGCGGCAACTGGAAGCCATGTTGTTTGGGGCCAGCGGATTGTTGGACGTGGTTGAGGAAGTCGATCCGTACGTAGACGAACTTCGGCGAGAGTACCGATTTCTGGCGGCCAAATACGGTCTAATCGATAAGCAGTTGCCCGCCCACGTCTGGAAATGGGGACGGCTACGTCCCGCCAATTTTCCTACGCTCCGGCTAGCGCAGTTTGCCCGATTAATGAGCAATCACGGCAGTTTGTTTTCTCTTTTTGTGGGAATGAATGATGCGCCAGGTCTGCTTAAAAAATTACAGGTAATGCCTTCTGAATATTGGCAAAGCCATTACCGCTTCGGCAAAACCACCGATAAAGCCGCCCCGACTTTAGGCGTGTCCTCCGTTACAAATATCCTGATTAATACAGTAGCCCCGTTGCTGGCTGCCTACGCACACAACCGCGACCGGTCTGAATATATTGACCGGGCTATTGCTCTACTTGAACAGCTACCACCCGAAAAAAATACAATTACCGATGGTTGGGAGAGTTTGGGGTTGACGGTGCGGTCGGCATTCGACTCTCAGGCTTCAATTGAGTTATTTAACTCCTTTTGCACGCCTAAAAAATGCCTCAACTGCCAAATCGGAGCAAGCTTGGTAGGGCAGAAATAGCGGAATAAAAAAACCTGCCAGGTTTTTGACTGACAGGTTTGGCGGAATGCTGAGTCTACTAAAGTTGGAACCGTAAGCGAGCGGTATATACCTGATTAGGGTCGACTTCGGTTGTATTTACTTTTATACCCGTCAGTTGGCGGGATAATTCTTCATTGAGTTGCTTATTGGCAGTCAGCACCTGCACATCGTTTACCCGATTAGCTTCGCTAATCTTGTACTGAACAACAACTACGCTATTGCGAACAGCTGCCTGAAGAGCGTCGGGGTAGGTAAGTTGTGTACTCAGTTGATGTTCTACCGTAGTAGTTTGTGCTGCTTTTGCCTTACTCTTGTTTGAAAGCCGAGGATTGGCAAAAGCTCCCACCGATAACAGGGCAACCATAGCGAACGTGACAATGGTAGTCTTCATGTTGTGAAAAGCTTTTAAACTGTGACTGAAAAAACCAAACCCAGCCGGTTCGTCCATATATATTGAGCACAATGCTCAGATGTGTTAACCGAATGTTATCACAATATTACGCTAATGTTACGTCAATGTGAAGCCAATGTTATGAATTTGATTGATTTTTCATGTTTTGGGAGTTCCAAGGATTCAAATTCTCACTTAACTGTACAGAAATGAAATTATTTGCACTTTATTCTATGGCCGCACTCTACGTTTTTGCGGGCATTATGCACTTTGTTAAACCAGGGGGATACATGGCAATGATGCCACCCTATTTGCCCGCTCACAAAGCGTTAGTTCTTTGGAGCGGAGTCGCCGAAGCGGCACTAGGATTAGGTTTACTATTCCCCGCTACGCGCTCGTGGGCTGCCATTGGCATCATTGTACTCCTGATAGCTGTATTTCCGGCCAATGTCTATATGGCTACCGCCGATAAGTTTCAGTCGCTACCCCGCTGGCTGGTCTGGGGCCGTTTACCGTTGCAGGGTTTACTAATCTGGTGGGCGTGGCGGTATGTTTGAGTTGAGAATGGAAGATTAACCGATTACGTCCAGTACAGAATTGGTGCATTGGGGAAACGCTTAGCCCACTCATCGTAGAAAAACCGCTTAAATGCCTTCATCTCGTCGGGCATGTATACGTATTTGGTACCACCAAACTTGTTACGTTTCTCGGCGCGGGCGGTTTCGTCCATATCGAGCGTAGTATTGGGGTACCAACTCTGCAACACATCCTTGGAGCCGGGGGTGAAGCGGTGGCTAATAAACTCCACGTTCATGTCAGCGGGAGCAATGCCGGGACCAAAATCAAGAGTTTTGACAATGCGGTCGAGTAGGTGGGTATAGTGTTCGCGCCAGTCGGGAATGGGCATGATGGGGGCTACGATAATGCCCACCGGGTAACCTCCGCCACCCAGTTCTTTGGGCAGGGCTAACTGCCGCAAGGCCTGCAAACGGGCTTCCGCAGAAGCTGTACCTCCTTCGAGTCGTCGGGCTATGGGTTCGGCGTTGAGGCTCACGCGGGCTCGGGTATGGCCGTTGTGTTCCAGCGGCAATAGACTTTCCACCTGATTATACTTCGTGACAAAGCGCAACTGAGCGTTTTCGCGCCCGCTGAAATACCGCACGCACTCCGACAAACTCCCGGTCAGGTGTTCAATGCCAATCACATCGGTGTAGCAGCTCACTTCAAATGAGGTCAGTTCGCCCCGGCGTTTGCTGATTCCATTGGGCGACAGATTTTCATACTTAGCTGTGTTAGCCAGCATGGCCGGGAGATTAGCGTAGGCGCGCACAACTGGTGGACCGGCCAAACTACCTGCCAGATAACAGTACTGACAATGAGCAGGGCACCCCTCGGCAAGATTCATTTGCCAATCGGCGGAGGGCGGAATGGGCTGGAGCTTGAACGCGCTGGGAGGGGCGTTTACAATGGCAAGGGTATTCTTGGCAATGCGGTACGTCTCACGATCATCAGCACCGCGTAGGCCCGTGATGCGATTATTCTTCATCACCTCAATCGGCAAACCAAGCGCCGAAATTCGCTCGTGAATCTGCTGGCCAAAGGGTTCGGTAAGGGCATCCGGCGTAAACACGACGCGCCTGGGTATCCAGAGCCGTGCCGGGCGGGTATCACTAGCAGAAGGTATAGGTTGAACTTCTAACTGACTGTCAGACAAGGGCATGTATAAGGGACGTTGAGTGTTTACTGGCTATATGTATAACACCAACGAAGCCTTATAAGTGTCTATTTTTGATTAATAGTATTGAGATATTCCAACCATTTGGGCTTACTTTGACTCTTAGTAGAAATGGCCCCAATTAATTGGTTTAATCACTATGAAGATAATAGCTTTACTTGGTGTTCTATTGTGTTTGTGGAGTTGTGATATAATTGAACCCCATGATCCGTTGATGGGTGATTGGCTTTGGCAGGAATCGTATAGTTATGGTTGCTTTTCTAATTATAAAACGGTCGCTAAGCCGGGCGAGCGAATTATTCTGCACCTAAAAGCGCCAAATCAATATACAATATCGAAAAACGACACGCTGAAAGAGGAGGGCACGTTTCGGCTGGAAGGGGTTGAGGGTCAGGGAACGGATAAGAAAGAATTGCAGCTACAACTGATAAATGCAAAGCAACCAACAACGCCAACGAACACAGTTTTGTGGGGGCAAGCAATAAGAGAGTTAACGAACAAACGCTTATACCTGGCAAACGACTATGGTACAGGAGGAAGCGGTTCTTATTATGTTCGCGCTCGATAAGTAGTGTGAGTCTGGAAGATTTTTCAGCTGAGTAACGAACAACAAATCATCCAGACTCACACTACAAACATTGGGTCGCTATGCAACGACCTGCTAATTTATTTTATTGACCCGTTCCTACCGGCTCAAATACAGATTCCGCTCCGAGTACACTTTCTGGAAGAAATCGTCGGTCAGGTCGTCGATGAAGTAGATGCCTTCGCCGGTCGATTTCATTTCGGGGCCGAGTTCCTTGTTTACATTTGGGAATTTACTGAATGAGAATACCGGAATCTTAATCGCGTAGCCTTTCTTGACCGGGTTGAAGGTGAAGTCGGTGACTTTAGCCCCCAGCATTACCTTTGTGGCGTAATTAACATACGGCTCCTGGTAGGCTTTACAGATAAACGGAACGGTACGGCTGGCACGGGGGTTAGCTTCGATCACGTACACCTTCTCGTCTTTGATGGCGAACTGGATGTTAATCAACCCTTTCGTTTGTAGCGCTACGGCGATCTTCTTTGTGTATTCCTCAATCTGCTGAATCACGTTCTCGCTCAGGTCAAACGTCGGTAGTAGGGCATACGAGTCACCGGAGTGAATACCTGCTGGTTCAATGTGCTCCATGACACCGATGATATACACGTTCTCACCGTCGCAAATAGCGTCTGACTCAGCCTCAATAGCATTTTCAAGGAAATGGTCGAGCAGAATGTTGTTATCGGGAATGTCGCTCAGGATTTTCATCACGTGCTGCTCCAACTCCGTTTCGTTGATCACAATTTTCATCGACTGTCCGCCCAACACGTAGCTAGGTCGCACCAGCAAGGGGAAGCCCAGCGTTCGCGAAAGTTCAATGGCTGCTTCTGATTCACGTACTGTCCCGAATTTAGGGTACGGAATGTCGAGGTCGTGAAGAAGGCTGGAGAACCGGCCCCGATCTTCGGCCAGATCGAGCGCGTCCCAACTGGTACCGATAATTTTGATACCGTAGCGCGTCAGTTTCTCCGCCATTTTCAGGGCCGTTTGACCACCCAACTGCACAATCACGCCCTCCGGTTGCTCGTGCATGATAATGGCGTGAACGTGCTCCCAAAACACTGGCTCGAAATACAGTTTGTCGGCAATGTCGGGATCGGTCGAGACGGTTTCAGGATTACAGTTGATCATGATCGTCTCGTAGCCCGCTTCTTTAGCGGCTAAAACACCATGAACGCACGAATAATCAAACTCAATACCCTGGCCAATCCGGTTCGGGCCTGAGCCCAAAATCACAACCTTTTTGCGGTTGCTACGGATCGACTCATTACCGGGCAGGTCAGAAACTGGCTCCGGGCGGTCGAGCGTGATGGGCAACTGGTTGTTGAAAGTCGAGTAGTAGTACGGCGTTTTAGCCTCGAACTCAGCCGCGCACGTATCCACACATTTATATACCCGCCGGATGTTATGATTTTGGCGGTAGTTGTAAATCTTGCTTTCTTTTACTTGCAAAATATGGGCTAACTGCCGGTCGGCGTAGCCTTTTTGCTTGGCTGTACGGAGCAGCTCGGGCGGCAGGTCATCCAGGTCGTATTGGCTGATTTCACGCTCCAGTTCGATCAACTCTTCGATTTGGTGTAGGAACCAGGGATCGATTTTGGTCAGTTGACGAATCGTCCGGAACGACATCCCCGCTTTAAACGCATCGTAAATATGGAACAGGCGGTTCCAGCTCGGGTGAGCCAGACTCTGCTTCAGCGCGTTGATGTCCGATAGTTCGCGACCATCGGCGCCGAGGCCGTTCCGCCGGATTTCGAGGCTCTGACAGGCTTTTTGCAGGGCTTCCTGGAAGTTCCGACCGATACCCATTGCTTCACCTACCGACTTCATTTGTAGACCCAGCGACCGGTCAGCACCCGGAAACTTGTCGAAGTTCCAGCGTGGTACTTTCACGATCACATAGTCGATGGCGGGCTCAAAAAACGCCGAAGTAGTGCCTGTAATCGGATTGATCAGTTCGTCCAGATTATAGCCAATCGACATTTTAGCGGCAATCTTGGCAATTGGATACCCCGTTGCTTTAGACGCTAGCGCCGATGATCGGCTCACCCGTGGGTTCACCTCGATCACGATAATGTCGTCGGTTTCGGGGTTTACCGAGAACTGGATATTGCAACCGCCTGCGAACTTGCCAATTCCATCCATAACCCGAATTGCCAAATCGCGCATTTGCTGATAGAGCGTATCAGGCAGGGTCATGGCTGGAGCCACCGTAATGGAATCGCCGGTGTGAATGCCCATTGGGTCGAAGTTCTCGATGGAGCAGATAATCACGAAGTTACCGGCTCCGTCGCGGAGCAACTCCAGCTCGTATTCCTTCCAGCCCATCACGCTTTGCTCCACCAAAACCTCATGCACGGGTGAGGCATGAAGACCCGCTGTGAGGGCTTTATCAAAGTCTTCGGGCACATTCACAAAGCCACCTCCCGTGCCTCCCAGCGTGTACGAAGGCCGAATAACGAGCGGAAATCCAATTTCCTGGGCAATTTCCTTTCCTTCCAGAAACGAGCGGGCAGTGCGGCCAGTGCAAACACCGGCCCCTAGTTCAACCATCAGGAGTCGGAATTTCTCCCGGTCTTCGGTTGTTTCGATGGCTTTGATGTCCACCCCAATAATTTTCACATCGTACTTCTTCCAGATTCCAGCCTTGTCACAATCAATGGCGAGGTTCAGAGCCGTTTGGCCCCCCATGGTGGGTAACACTGCGTCGATGGGGCGACCCATTTCCTGGTGCTTTTTGAGAATCTCGACAATCGACTTTTTCTCCAGGGGCAACAGATACACATGATCCGCATTGATCGGATCGGTCATGATTGTAGCCGGATTGGAATTGATCAGACTTACTTCGATGCCTTCTTCACGGATGGAGCGGGCAGCCTGCGAACCGGCGTAGTCGAACTCGCACGCCTGACCGATAACGATGGGGCCGGAGCCAATAATGAGAACCGAGCGGATGTTGGAATTCTTTGGCATTGCAGCGGGAATGTATAATGCACAATAGATTATGTACAATGATCGGCCTGATGGGTTGAGATCGTACGGCCAAAAATCCCGCAAAGGTAGGGTTCAGCGCCGACAAGGCAGGACTTTTTTTGAGAAATTGTCGCGAGGTAGACAGATGATAAGCATATCTCAAAAAAAGCTTACCTTCAAACCTCTTGTTTTCAGCAGCTAAGCACTCTTAACCGTACCGGTATGCTACCAACAACCCCTACCATACCCTCATTTGCCCACGCTGATTCTACATTGTTTACAACTGCATGGCCGCTTTGGCGTCGGTTGTTGTTCCGGTTTACGGTTATCTATGTGTTGCTGTACATGTCACCGTTGCAGTGGATGGGTAGTATACCTTTTGTGTATTATGCTACTGAGTATTATGGCATTGGTGAAAGCTGGTTGGTGACGCTGGCCAATCAGTATCTTTTTCATGTGAAAGATGAGCTTGTACCGCTCAACGGCAGTGGCGACACCTCATACGGGTATGCGCAATTGTGTTTTTTCGCGCTTGCTGCCCTGCTCGGAACACTCGTTTGGACACTGCTCGACCGTCGGCACAACTACGACCGGTTTTCCTACTGGTTTCTGGTGGCTCTCCGGTATTATGTGGCCATGATTGCCCTAAGCTATGGCACCATTAAGCTGTTTGGTCAACAAATGATTTTTCCGTCGATCAGCCAACTGGCCACACCCCTCGGCGATTTTCTACCCATGCGTTTTTCGTGGCTTTTTATTGGGTACTCAACTCCGTATCAGTTTTTCTCCGGGGCGGTCGAAGTGCTGGCTGGGGTGTTATTACTCTGGCGTCGTACTTCTACGCTGGGGGCTTTTGTGGCTACGAGCGTGTTCCTGAACGTGATGATGATGAATCTTTGCTACGACATTCCCGTCAAGCTGTTCTCGATTCATCTCTTTGTATTCAGTAACCTGCTAATGCTGGGTGATGTGCGCCGACTACTCGATTTTTTCGTTTTTAACCGGCCTGCGCAACCCAAACGTTTTCTTGCTTTCACGAACCGTCGGGATCGAATTGGCTATTTTGTCTTGAAGGGAATCTTCATTGTTATGTTCGGTCTGATGCCGCTGTATCAGGCATATCAATATTCGAAACCGCCGGTAGAGCAGAAAAACGCCCAGTCCAAGTTAAAGTCGGGATTTTACGAAGTGGCCGACTTCAAAACCAATCCTACGTTTCCCGACTCGTTACGTTGGCAAAATGTAGTGTTTGAAGAGGGCCCTTACGGAAGTATTGCTACAGCCGACACCCTGTTTCGGCAGCGGTATCGCCGGGGATACTTTGGCTACGCGCTCGATTCAGCGAAACAAACGTTATCATTTAAAAAATCAACTAGCGATAGCTTGTCGCTTTTCACCCTCCACATCGACCGACCTGACACCAACCGGGTGCTGCTCCGAGGCATTTTCCGGGGCGACTCGCTAAAGGTAACTCTCCAGCGCACAAACCGCCATTTCCAACTCGCCGAACGCCAGTTCCACTGGTTATCGGAGGCTAACCGATAAGGAAGGCTTCAACGCCCACTCGCTAGGCTTCATGATCTTTTAAGATTGTTTCTTGTTGATGTCCGTATGTTTGAGACACATTCAGACTATTTAGCGAGATATACTTATGCCCTTTGTCCTGATTCTGTTTTTTGCTTTTATGACAACGCAAGCCGTTGCTCAGTCTGTAACCCATAACTATACAATCGAGATAGCGGGCGCTAAGATTGGTACGATGGTGGCTACCAAACAGACGCAGGGAGAACTTACAAACTACACGGCTATCAGCGATGTGGTAGTGAATCTGCTGGTTTATAAAGTTAAAATTTACTATAAAACAACCTGTCAGTACCGGGGGGATAAACTGTTATCGGCCGTGGTTGAAGCACGCACAAATCGTGGAAATTACGCTTCCAGTACGGTTTGGAAGGGAGATCACTACGACATTAAAGCAACCCAGTATAAGCACGACAAGCAAGCTACTCAAACCGCCAATATTGATTATTCTGTTGTTAATCTGTACTTTAGCGAACCGGTTGGCCGAAACCGGGTATTCGCAGAGTATTTTGGCGACTATTTCATAATGACGAAAACCCCAAAAGGAACCTACCGTGCCCGTCTGGACGACCACGAAGACGAGTACATTTATGAAGGGGGACGCCTGACGCGAATTATTAAAAAGAATGCGATTAAGAATTTTATAATCCGGTTGCAGGATTGATTCTGCCAGTCCAATACGACCCTCATCAGCAGGGAAACGATCTGGGCATTCAACAGGGCAGAACCAAGTGGAGAGGGTCAGCAGAGCGAGTGAAGCAACCGATGAGTGGCATAACCGTAACCTGTGTACCCAAACCGACCTCTAATGATAAAAACCGTACTTTCTGCCGTAACGTCCTGTATTTTATTATCAACTTCGGTGCTGGCCCAAAACACGGCCGAGGTAGTCTTTTGTGGTGAAAGCATGCCCGAAAACATGCCTGCTGTGAAGCAACGCTGGTTTCGAACGCTCAACCGACAGGCAGCCCACCCCTCGCATCTGACCGCGCTCAAACGTCGGGCCTCAGTGGTTTTCCCCGTTATCGATCCCATTATTACCAGCTACGGTATCCCCAAAGATTTTCGGTTTCTACCCCTGCTCGAAAGCGCGGCTATTAACAGGGCAGTTTCGCGCCGTGGAGCTGCTGGTTTTTGGCAAATAATGCCCGAGACGGGTCGTTTGCTGGGTTTACGGGTTGGTAAAGGGCACGACGAGCGATATGACCTGCTGAAAGCTACGCACGCAGCGTGCCGGTACATCAAACAACTTCACAACCAGCTGGGATCCTGGATGCTGGTGGCTGCTGCCTATAACGCCGGGCCAACCTACGTGCAAAATATGCGTCGTCGATTTCCCGACCAGCACCCCATGGCGATGCCTTACCGGGCTACCGAAACGCAGGTGTATGTGTATCAGGCAATGGCAATCAAAGAATTGCTTACCCACCCGGCCGATTATCGCCATTATTTTAATGATCAAACTGTAGCCGAGCTGAGCGATACAAAAGCCACAATTTCTACCCAGGACCGTGAAGCTATTTTAGCCTCTTACCAAACCGAACGGACTGAAGCTACAGATGTAGCGTTGTTGGACATGAGCGCGTCACCCGTGCCGAGTGTCTTGTTGGAAGAGGTGACGCTAATTACTGACATCGAGGTCGATGAAGAATCAGTTGCCGGTGCTCCTGTTGTAGAGGTCTCGGCAGCCACAGAGACAACTGCCACTCCCCGTATTATGACCCGGCGGTTAGGCGAAGATGCTCTTACCGAAGGTCAGTTGGTGTTGTTTGAAGTGGTACAACCAAGCCAGATTAACGGACAACCTGTTTCAGTTGGTGATTTGTTATATGCCCACGTCGATATGATTGAACCTACCTCGGGGCGGGTCTTCCTGCACACCGAACGCCTGGTTACGGCTCAATCGCAAACAACAATAAACCTCCGGTTAGCGGCCGTTGAAAAGCCGAAACAACCGGGCGTGAAACTACCCCTCAGCTACGAGATGGCCAGTAACGGCTGGCGATTAGCCTGGGAACAGTTATAAAAAAAGGGCCGCGAGCGGCCCTTTTTTTATGCTACTAATTCTTCCTGCCCAACCGGAATGCTGTTTGTTTCGAGCAGGCGTTTGAAGCGTTTGATATCGCCCTCTACCATTTTTTTGAATATCGGGTTGAGCAGCTTCGAAGCTACTTCACCCACCATGCCTTGTGGCGGACGGTATTTGATAACGGCGTGGAGTTCAGTACCACGTCCCTGTGGGGCATCCGTAAAGCGTACCTCGCCTGAGTTGTCTATGCTGGCCCCTGGTACAGACCGCCACGCCAGGCGACTGTTTTCCTCTTCTTCTATAATCTCAGCATCCCATTCAACATTGCCGAAATTCTCAAACTTCTCCGTTCCGGGAATTGGAGCCACCCAATGTGATCGCTTATCGTCGAGTTGGCTCACTGACTGGAGATGCGTCATGAATTTGGGCAGATTCTCCAACCTACGCCAGTATTTATAGACTTCTTCGCGGGGTTTGTTAATAGTAACAACCTCAGCAATTTCGATCACGTCAGTTTCTGCTTTTCCTTCCGCTGTATTTCGACCAATGGCCTCGTTTATGGGGCAGTAGCCCGATGATCCCCGGAATACAAGCACACCGCCAATCACGGCTAACAAGGCTCCACCAAGGCTGCCCCGGCGAAGGCCGATGGCCGCTAGCAACGCTCCACCCACCACGGAGAGGACTCGTTCGTTTTCGCCCACGTTGATTTTACTGGAACCGCTCGGCATGGGTTCAATCTGAGCCATGCCGGGTAATTTGGCCAGAGATTCTGTGTTCTTTGCCATAATTTCCTGTTGATTTGGTTATTCTATAAGTTAACAGGAGTACTGGCTTCGTGTTGGGAGATTGTGAGCGAATGGGCGGATTACTCCACTAAAAACTTCTTCAACCACTCGCCAACGGTTGGGCTGGTGAGGTTGAATACCAAATTGGGGAATAATCCCAAGATAAGCGACAACAGCCCTAGCGGAATCAACAGCCAGCGTTCGCGGGTAGTGAGATCGGCGAGAGGAACAGTTTCCGTAGCAGGCGAAACGTCGTGGCGGTTCCAGTAAGGGCCAAAAAACATACGCTGGAGTGTCCAAAGGAAATACCCAGCCGCCAAAGCGATTCCTAACGCGGCAACCGCCGTTTGCCAACCCGGTAACCAGGCCGACTGCATGCTGCCCATCAGCGTAAACAACTCACCGACAAATCCCGAGAACCCCGGTAAGCCAAGCGATGCAAAAAAGGCAACGGCCGTTAGGGTAGCATATTGAGGCATAGCATGATTCAAGCCTCGATATGAGTCGATTCGGCGATCGTGGGTGCGGTCATACACAACTCCGGCAATCAAAAAGAGCATAGCTGATAGGACACCGTGGCTTACCATCTGGTAAATGGCACCGTTGATCCCTTCTGGTGTGAGCGAAGCAATCCCCAGCAGCACAAAACCCATGTGAGAAACCGACGAGTAGGCAATCATTTTCTTGACGTCATTCTGAGCCAGCGCATTCAAACCACCGTAAACGATGGAAAGAACGCCTAACCCTGCCAGAACGCGGGCGTATTCAGCACCGCCATCGGGGAAGAAACCCCAGGCAATGCGCAGGAAGCCATACCCACCGATTTTAAGCAACACACCCGCCAGCACCACCGACACAGGGGTGGGTGCTTCCACGTGCGCATCCGGGAGCCATGTATGTACCGGAACAATGGGGAGTTTAATGGCAAAACCTAGAAAAACAGCCCAGAAAGCTAGCATTCGGGCAGGCATACCGAGCGGAAGCGTTTCGCCCGCTACACTTAGAAACGAACTGGGTAGATAATTTCCACCATCGGCCAGATACCGAAAATCGAATGTGTGAACAATCCGGGCAGGGTTTATCTGTCCGTTGGCTAGTTGCGCTTGAATCAATCGAATTACATTCGTGTCGGCCAGTTCGGGACTGTTGATAAGGCCAGTTGCCAGCGCGGTACTAACAGGGTCCATCACCGACATCGACAAGCCAATCATCACCAGCAAAATCAGTACGGAGCCGAAAAGCGTGTACAGGAAAAATTTAATACTGGCATACTCCCGTCGTGGCCCTCCCCACAGCCCAATGAGGAAGTACATGGGCAGCAGCATGAACTCGAAAAATAGGAAGAACAGGAAGAAATCGAGGGCCAGAAAGCAACCCATTACTGTACCCGTCAACAACAGGTAGAGCGAAAAATAGGCCCGCTGTCGCTCCCGAATGTTCCAGGATGAGACAACGCCTACCAGCATCACCACGGCCGTTAGCAGAATCAGCGGGAAACTCATGCCGTCGATTCCCACCAGGTAATCAATGGATACGGAGCCGAGGTCACCCAGCGAGAGCGTAATCCAATCGACTTGCTGGCCAATCTGGTAATCAGTCTGGGTCTGGTCAAAAGCCGTGTACACCAGTCCGCTCACGAGCAGATTAGCTACCGTGACGCCCAGCGCGATCCAGCGGAACTGACCTTGTTGCGATTTAGGTAACAGGGCCACCGCCAGCGAACCCAGAAGCGGTAAAAATATCAGTAGTGAAAGCAGCATATCGTGTAGGGATAGGAACGCGGATTGAACAGATGGAGCGGATTAATGCGGATTTTAATCTGTGCAATAGACAAAAAAATCATTGTTAATCCGCTCCATCCGTTCAATCCGCGTTCCTATCATAATATCAACCAAATAATAATCAACAAACCCACCACAGCCGCCGTGATGTACGACTGTATGCGTCCACTTTGTACGGATCGGGTAAGTTTGCCCAGCCGACCAGCTACCCAGGCACTACCGTTCACCATTCCATCAACACCATAACGGTCCAGAGCATGAGCCAGATGCGCGAGCACCACGGTGCCAACAGCTGTGTTATTGACTACGCCATCGACCACCCGGCTATCTGTTTGGTATAGCCAGTGAGCAATCCGCCGAACGGGTAACACGACAAGCCAATTTACAAACTCGTCCAGAAAACCATAGTGGATTGATGCTTGCACCACTAGCCGGTCGGGGGAAGGGTCGCGAAGGCGTAATCCGAACCAGCCACCGAGAGCCACCAATAAAACCGATAGGGGAGCCAGCCGAATGGGGGCTGAATGCGTTGTTTCTGCCGCGCTTACAGAATGACCCAGCGTTTGGCCCGAAAACCAGGACTCTACCCAGCTGCCGTGTGGCGAGAGTGGATTGAGGGCGAACCAGAACCAGGCCGAGAAAATGGCCAGTAACACAACCGGTCCCAGTAACAGTCGATTTGGCTCGTGGATATGGCTTCCCTCCTGAAAGGCATGTTGAGGTTCACCCAAAAACACCATCCGAATCTGACGGGCCATGTACAAAGCCGTTAACCCAGATGAAAGCAACAGGGCAACCGGAATGGCATAAGCCAGCGGGTTTGCCTGTTCACTTGCCCAGCCGAATGCTCCAGTCAGAATACTCTCTTTCGATAAAAAGCCCGACAGGAACGGCACACCCGCTAACGAAGCGGCACAGATGACGTAGGCCCAAAATGTAACGGGCATGATTCGGCGCAGCCCCCCCATTTGCCGCATATCCTGAGTGTGCAGGGCGTGAATCACGGCCCCCGCTCCCAAAAATAAACCAGCTTTGAAAAAGGCATGGGTCAGCAAGTGGAATAAGCCACCCGTTACATTGTTGGTGCCCATAGCGGCAACCATTAACCCCAGTTGGCTAACGGTGGAGAAGGCCAGTACTTTCTTGATGTCGTTCTGAAACAGAGCCGAATAACCACCCCACAGAGCAGTAATTGTACCGATAAGAGCTACTCCAACAAGTGCATTGGGTGAGAGCAACGGATGAATTCGGGCCAGTAAAAAGATACCGGCGGCCACCATTGTTGCTGCATGGAGCAGAGCCGAAACGGGGGTAGGCCCCTCCATAGCGTCGGGCAACCAGCCAATTAGCGGAAACTGCGCGGATTTGCCCATGCATCCCATAAACAACAGCAAGCCCACTACAGTAGGGGCTTCTTTTGTCAACGAGGTAAATTCAAGGGTACCAAACAGTTTGTATGTCAGCAGAATACCAATCAGAAAGCCCACGTCGCCAACGCGGTTGTAGAGAAACGCTTTTTGCGCGGCCCGGGCGGCTTGGGGTTTATGATACCAGAACCCGATCAGCAGGTACGAAGCCAGCCCAACCAGCTCCCAGAATGCGTATAGAACAATCAGGTTGCTGGCCAGCAGAATACCGGCCATAGCGCCCAGAAACAGCTGTAAATAGCTAAAATAGCGTGGTCGCTCGGCTTTGTTCTCCAGGTAAGAAAGCGAATAAATCTGGACCAGGAGGGCGACAAAGTGAGCCAGAACCAGTATGATAACCGAGGGGCGGTCGCAACGAAAACCGACAGAAAAGGAGTGGTTGGATACCCGGAGCCATTCGCTCAAAATGGGTACAACCGGAGCCGATGTGCTGCCCAACAAGCCAAGCGACAGGGCAAGCCCAGTCCCCGTTAACCCAATGGCTACCGCACCCGCCCACCGTTGCGAACTGACCCGAACGCCCAGAAACCCGGCAAAAGGCAGCAACAGAATGAGTGCGATGAGGGTAGTTACGAGCGGGTCGTCCATGAACGCAAAAGGATTTGGCCCGCAAATATAGGGAAGAATGGAGGAAAGGGAGGAGAGGTGGAAGGAGGAAAGAAGTACAGGCGTATTTTTATTCTGCATCCACCTGTTCTCCCTCTCTGGCTAAAAACAAACAATATTCAGTGGGCTATATTGCTGAATACGGGTAAAAACGGGACGGTTGTACGTGTAGAGTTCGTGGCAGTGACTCTCAGCAATGGCGGTGTGCAGACAATCACTGATGTATTGAAAGCCAATTCGTTCGGCCAGTTGAGTAGCCCGTTTAAATTGATCTGACCCTAGCCCAACAGGGGCTAGATCTTGGTATTTGCTTATTTTGAGGGCAATATCGTGTTCATCTACGTGCAGTTGAGTCAGCACGAAGACCAGCTCATTCAGCGTGAGCAGCGATATGAACGCTTGCCCCCGTTGAATGGCCTGTTGATACAGATGCCGGGCCTGTTGGTGTTGAACCGGCACTTGCTCAACGTGATAGTTAACCAGAACGTCAGTAGAAAAATAGATCATTGGTTAACTGATAGCACGTCCATACATTCCCTTGCTCATGGCGTTAATTTCAGCCTCCAGCGGAATTTTCTGGGGCGGAAACGCTTTCTGAAGATCCTCCATTTCAGTAAACCACTGGCGTTGGTCGGGTAGTGGGGGCTTGGGGTCAGGCGTGGCGGCTTCTTCAACAACGATGCGCACCTTACGCCCGGCGAAGAAATAGCGAAACCGCTCAAAGAACTGCTCATTCAGTTCGTTGGTATTGAGTTCGAATGTCGTTTGCATAACAGTGAGAGTAAATTTTAGATATAACTAAAACATGACAAAAACGGATAGTAGTCTAACATCTTCTTAGCGAATGGAATAGCTAAGCAAAACAGTAGATTTCCGCATAATCAGATACTACGTTAATCAATGGCGAAACGATTACTCAAATACAAGAATTACGACGTGCATTCAATTACAACCGCAACTGCTGATGGTCGTCGAAATGCCAATATTGCTACCTGGGTCATGCAAACCAGCATGGGAGGAACACACCTTGTTGTGGCCTTGTATCAACCTGACTTTACTATCGAACTAGTGCGCGAAAGTGGTATTTTGAACGTAAACCTGCTGGCTATTGATCAAACGGGCTTGATTCGAAAGCTGGGTCAGCAAAGTGGCCGGAGTAAGGATAAATTCAAAAATTTACGGTATGCGTTGGATGAGCGCGGATGCCCGTATTTAACAGAGGCCGTTGGCTATGCTCAGTGCCGCGTTTTAAGCGAGATAAACGCTGGTGATCACGATCTGTTCGTGTGCGAAGTCCTAAAACAGATCGTGTTGAACCCTGATAAACCGGTGATGACGAACGCATTTATCAAGGAGAAGAAACTAGTACGAGGATAAGAGCGACTGTCGTCCCAGAATATCATCGAGGTATTCCCGCGTATTAGCTAGTCGGGGCACTTTATGCTGCCCGCCGAGTTTGCCGCGCTGAGCCATCCAGCCGTAAAATGTACCACGCGGTACGGCATGAATCAACGGCTCAATCAACACCATGTCATTGTAACGTTTGGCATCATAATCGGAGTTAACCTGGCGCAACGTCTCATCCAGCAAGCGATTAAAACGACCCTGATTGGCTGGTGGAGTCGAGAACTCGATAATCCATTCATGCCGCCCATTTTGGCCTTCGCTCATGTAAACGGGTCCGGCGGTGTAATCGGCAATGATGGCTCCGGTAGCTTCGCAGGCCCGTGTAATGGCCGCTTCGGCGTTCTCAACAATTACCTCTTCACCAAAAGCATTAATAAAATGCTTGGTGCGGCCACTGACTTTGAGCCGGTGCGGGTACAACGACGTAAACCGGACAGTATCGCCTACCTGGTATCGCCACAAACCGCCATTGGTCGAGATGACAAGAGCGTAATTCTTGTCTACTTCCACTTCCTCAATGGTCAACGCTTTGGGGTGCGGATTATCGGCTGAACGTGTTCCGACCTCGTCCATCGGTACAAATTCATAAAAAATCCCGTAGTCGAGCATAACCATCATTTCGCCGATTCGTCGAATGTCGTCCTGAATGGCAAAGAAGCCCTCGGAGGCATTGTAAACCTCTAAATAGCGAACGTTTGAGGAAGGGAAAATCTGTTTTTGAAACAGCTCCCGGTAAGGCTGAAACGCTACCGCACCGTGGATAAATACCTCAAAGTTTGGCCAAACCTCCAGGATATTCTGCTTACCCGTACGCGCCAAAATCTTTTCAAGCAATACCAGTGTCCAGGTGGGCGCGCCAAGAATACTGGTCACATTTTCCTGCGACGTTATCTCGGCCATGCGCTCCATCTTGTCTTCCCATTCGCTCATCAGAGCTACTTCCAGCGGTGGCGTGCGGATAAACTGGGCCCAGGCAGGCAGGTTTTTCATGATCACAGCCGACACATCGCCCGAGGCTCCCTGCTTGTTGTAAGGGTTTGCATGGATACTACCACCAATCGATAGCCCTTTGCCTGTGAATGTCTGACTATCGGGGTTGTTAGCGATGTACAATGCCATCATATCCTTGCCCCCTCTCAAATGGCACTCATCTAACGACTCCTGCGAAACCGGAATAAATTTGCTCCGGGCATTCGTTGTCCCCGACGATTTAGAGAACCAGTGAACAGGCGATGGCCAGAGTACATTGGTTTCGCCCCGCATTGTCCGTTCGATATAAGGAAACAGATCTTCGTAGGTCGAAACCGGAACCTGTTCCTGAAAATCGCGTACCGACCGAATACTACTGAACTGGTGCTTTTTGCCCCATTCAGTTCGTCGGCCCCGTTGAATAAGATGCTTGAATACACGCTGTTGCACGGCACCGGGGTGCGCTGACATAGCCTCAAAGCGCAGTAACCGACGCCTGAGAAGCCATTTCAGAGTTGTGTTTAGCAGGTGCATAGATTATTCTTTCGTGTATCTATTGGGGTAATCGGTAATCAGCCCATCAACGCCCCAGCTGATCAACTTTTTCATATCGTCGGCTTTGTTCACGGTCCATGGAACAACTTTGATTCCTTTTCCATGAAGTCGTGAAATCGTTTTTGAGCTCAACAGGCGAAAATACGGGCTGTAAATGTCGGGTAAAAATCCTAACTCTTCCAACTGCTTATCGGCGCTGCGCAGGTTCTCGACTAATGCTGCCAGCCTCACTTTCTGATACTTCCCAGCATCAATCTGGGCTTTCCAGTGCTTCAGCACAGCGAAATCGAAACTCTGGATAATAACGCGTTCAGGCGGCAGTTGTTCCATTATCTGAGCATGTACCAAATCGGAGAAAGGAGCAGGCTCGGGCTGATATGTTCCATACTCCGAAGGAACGCTCTTTACCTCGATGTTATAACTAAAAGCAGACAGCCCCTTTTTTTTACGGTATGATTCGGCTTCCCGAATTACTTCTGAAAGTAAAGGTTTGTACGCCTTAATTTTTTGCTGCTCCGGGTAATTCGGATTTCCGAGACTGCCAACATCATATTGTTTGATCGTTTCATAAGGCATCTGGTACAGATTCAGGCCCTTTTGGTCTTTTTTACTGATTGGCTTTCCCTCGGGTGTCAGTGTAATAGCCGCATTAAAATATGGCTCATGCGACACAACCACTTGCTTATCCTGGCTGATAACTACATCTAATTCGAGTGTTGTAACGCCCAAATCCAATGCTTTCAGAAAGGCCGGAATCGTGTTTTCGGGCATTAAGCCCCGGCATCCCCGGTGACCTTCTACATCAAAAGCGGGCTTTTGGGTAGTTGCAAGCGATATAGTCATAAGCAGGCAGGCGAAAAGGCGCAAACACATGAAGAGATCAGGGATGAAGTTTTACATCAAAAGTGGGAAGTCTTCTCGCAAAAATCAATGACGGTTCAATTGGGAAATCAATATACAAAACGCAATGCTTAGAAAAGAACTACTTTATATTTGCTCAGTCTAACTGGAATAGCCATTTTGTGGTTTGATCTCACTCTGAATTATCCCGACATAAAACTCATGCGAATTTTTTGTGCTGTACTATTTAGCTTATTAACAATTGGGTTGGTGTGGGCACTCAACCGCCCCTGGGGACCGGCACCCGCTTTCGGACCCTTGCTGAGTCCATTCACAGGTTTCTGGCAAAATGCCGAAAAGGCAATCGGCTTGCCTGTCGATACCGACGTTGATGTTGACGGTACTACCCAGCCTGTTACGGTGCGTTACGATGAATTTGGCGTTCCACACATTTTCGCTCAAAACGAGGCCGACGCTTATTTCGCCCAAGGCTACGTTACTGCCCGCGACCGGCTCTGGCAAATGGAGTTTCAGACGCACGCTGCCGCGGGTCGATTGACGGAGA
The DNA here is from genome assembly GCF_028867935.1 of Flavobacterium sp. SUN052. GTDB lineage: Bacteria > Bacteroidota > Bacteroidia > Flavobacteriales > Flavobacteriaceae > Flavobacterium. The sequence goes on along the minus strand of NZ_JAPQNS010000011.1, from coordinate 180,600 downwards.
TTGTTGGTGAGCGAGCACTCGAAACGGACCGTTTTAACCGACGTATGGGTATGGGTTACGGGGCTGAGCGATCCCTGAAAATGATGATGGCAGAGCCCTCTTCCCGAATGGTTGTGGATGCCTACACCGCCGGGATCAACGCTTACATCAAGTCGCTGAAACCGGCTGATTACCCAATCGAGTATAAACTGCTGGGCTACGCTCCTGAACCCTGGACTCCGATTAAGTGTGCTTACCTGCTCAAACTCATGACGAGTACGTTGGCCATGGGGGCCGACGATTTGCGCATGACCAATATTCTGCGGAAATATGGGACGGGTGTGGTCGCTGACCTCTTCCCCGATTTTCCTACGCTCGAAAGCCCCATCATTCCAGCCGGTACCAAATGGGATTTTAAGGCGTTACCCGTGCCCACCACGCCCACCGATGCGGCTGTACAGAAGCAGTTATTAGCTCGCACGGCCCCATCGTTTGACGCGGGTCTGGTCCAGAACGACCCGGCCATTGGTTCGAACAACTGGGCGGTTAGTGCCGAAAAATCGGCTACGGGTTATCCTATTCTGGCTAATGATCCGCACCTTACACTGAGCTTGCCATCTATCTGGTATCAAATTCAGCTTGTTACGCCAACCATGAACGCATGTGGGGTATCGCTGCCGGGGTCGCCGGGGGTAATCATCGGTTTCAATCAGAAAGTGGCCTGGGGAGTCACCAACGTTGGGGCCGATGTGCTGGATTTTTATGCCATCAAATTCAAAGACGCTGCCCAAACAGCGTACTGGCATGATAATCAATGGAAGCCAACCACTGCTCGGTACGAGACATATAAAGTCAAGGGCAAGCCCGATGTGATCGACACAGTTCGTTATACCCACCACGGCCCGGTGGTCTATTCAACCGGTGCGAAACCGTTACGTCCCAACATTCCCACGGGACACGCGGCCCGCTGGATTGCCCACGAACCTGCAAACGAACTCCGTTGCTACTACTTGCTGAACCGTGCCCAAAACTACGCTGACTATCGGCAAGCCTTAACGCATTTTGCTGCTCCGGCGCAGAATTTTGTATTTGCCAGTGTTGACAAAGACATTGCTATTTCGCCTAATGGCAAGTTTCCGCTCAAGTGGAAAGATCAGGGTAAGTTTATTTTGGATGGTACAAATCCCGCTTACGACTGGCAGGGATGGATTCCTGCGGACCAGAACCCAATAGTGAAAAACCCGCCCCGTGGATTTGTGAGTTCGGCCAACCAGTTTTCAACCGATAAAACGTATCCATATTACCTGAACTGGCAATTTGCGCCTAGTGAGCGCGGTCGGCGCATCAATGAGCGTTTAGCCGCCATGAAAGGCGCTACCCCCGACAGTTTACGAGCTCTACAAAATGACAACATGAACCTGCGGGCTACCGATGCCCTGCCCGTGTTGCTCCCGATGGTGCAGGCTCAGTCGCTCCGGGGGGATCAACTGGTAGCTTTAGAAACCATAAAAAAATGGTCGCACCGGAATGATGCCGACGAGATAGCCCCTACCATTTTTACCCTTTGGATGGAAAAGTTGCTCGAAGGCATCTGGAAAGATGAGTTCGATGGGGGCGATACACTGCCCATGCGCTACCCCAGCTTCGACCGGACCCTGGTTATGCTTCAGCGTGATACCTCGGCCCGCTGGTTCGATGATGTGTCGACGCCTGCCCGTGAATCGGCTAGAGGCATCGTAACCAATAGTTTGAAAGCCGCCTGTGACTCCCTGACGCGTGCGCACGGTCCCTTAAGCCCGACATGGGCCTGGGCGCTTCACAAAAGCACCGATGTTCGACATTTGTTACCGGGTGTAGACGCGTTTAGTGCCATGGATGTACTGAATGGAGGGGGAGGTACGGTGGTAAACGCGACCTCTGCACGAACTGGCCCGTCGTGGCGGATGGTTGTGGCTTTGGGACCCACTCCTAAAGCGTTCGGCGTGTATCCCGGTGGGCAATCGGGAAACCCCGGCAGTGCAGCCTACCAGAGCCTGCTCGAAACCTGGCGTACCGGGCAACTTAACGAGTTGGTTTATCTACGCTCGGCCACCGAGAAACATCCCAAACTAACACAGACAATCACATTAAAATGATACCAACGCTGATTATTGCCGCATTGAGCGCGATTGCGCAGTTTTTTATGCCCTGGTGGGTTATCGCTCCCATTGCTTTCATCACTTGTTTCTGGCAAAGCGGCACCGCCGGAAAAGCTTTTGTGGAAGGTACTGCTAGTATTACGGTGGTTTGGGCAGCCTACGCAGGGTTCCTCAATACCCAAAATGGGGGCGTTCTTGCCGCCCGTATGGGTGAGCTATTGTTTAAAGTGCCTAACAATGCGGGTTTGCTGCTAACAATCACACCACTAATTGGTGGTTTTGTTGGGGGCATAGCGGGCTTGGCGGGTTACTATGCCCGGCAGGCTATAATGCCCCGGCCAGTAATTCGACAGGTGTAAAGCCGTTTAGAGATGTCATCTGTCTAAACAAGATGACATCTCTGGAAAATCCGTAGCTTTGTTATAAAATCTATAAGAAACCACTTAATTACCAACTCGTGAAGAATGCCTCATTAGTGCTGAATATTGTTTTAGCCATTGCCGTAGCTGTGTTGTACTACCTACACTTCAAAGATCGTCAACCAGCCGAAGTAGCTGTGAAAACCTCTACTGAAGCAAAAGGGAAAGAGAATGTTTATGTAAACGTTGATTCGCTGCTGACCAAATATGAGTTCTTTAAGGACACCCAGAAAGTACTGGAAAGTAAGCGGTTTCAATTGGAGAATGATTTAGCTACAAAAGGCCGTAACCTGCAAAACAAAGCCGCTTTCTTCCAACAAAAAGCGCCTACCATGACCATGGAGCAGGGTAGAGCTACAGAGGCCGCTTTGCAGAAAGAACAGCAGGATATTTTGCAGTATCGGGAGCGGGCTGCTCAGGGACTTGCCCTCGAAGAACAGAAGAAAAATGAGGAACTATACAACAAGATTTATGAGTACCTCAAAAAATATAACGCTCAGAATAAGTACGAATTTGTTTTAGGCTACACCAAAGGAGGAGGCATTCTGTTCGCTGATACCGATAATGATGTTACCAAAAAGGTGTTAGATGGCCTAAATCAGGAGTACAAAGAAAAACAGGCTACTCCTGCAAAGAAATAAACGAGTAATTCGATTATTATAAATAAAAGCCCCATCATCAAAACATCTGATGATGGGGCTTTTATTTGGCTCGGTTTTTGTAGTATATATAGTTGCCTAATCGGTTGAGATCCCTTGAGATGTTTTTTTTGTGTTTTATTTACCTAACCTGGTATTGTTTTTAGGATTTTATGCAAAAATTTCGGTTTTCACCGAAACAGGCACCCTTTTTGCTCATATTTTTCGAGGCTTATTTGCTTAGTGTGATTGAGCAATCGCACTAAAAACTACATCGCTTTGGCTAGGCCGGAGGTATGAATTAAGGTCCTGAGGCTGTGACACGAAAACATACCCCGGCCCGCCGGGCGACCCTTCGACAGGTAACTTGCCTTTTAGATGTCACAATTGCCCGAGGGTCACCTTTTGATACTTGATCCGGCAATAAGTACGAAACCTCTCTCCGTTCTTTTTCGTTAGATTATCTACCCGTTCAGGATTCTGGCTATTCTGCCTATCTTCGCGGCCCAATCCGGCGTGGCTGCTAAAACAGATTTTCTGCATACTGCACCTGCCTACTGCCAACGTTAACAATGGCTTCGACATCAATTACTAAACAGGTGGATATTCGCAATCGGCGAGCATCCTTTGAGTATAGTTTTCTGGAAACGTATTCGGCGGGAATCGTTCTGACGGGTACTGAGATAAAGTCCATCCGGCAGGGCAAAGCAAACCTGACGGAGGCTTATTGCCTGTTCCTTAACGACGAACTGTTTATCAGGAGCATGAACATTTCGCCCTACACCGAAGGTACCTATAACAACCACGAACCCCTCCGCGATCGTAAACTTCTACTTACTAAACGCGAACTCCGCCGGCTTGTTGAAAAGCTGAAAGATCAGGGGCTTACCATCGTGCCGATCCGGATGTACACCAGCGATCGGGGCTTCGTGAAAATAGATATCGCGCTTGCCAAGGGTAAAAAACTCTATGACAAACGCGACAGTATTAAAGAACGCGACGTAACCCGGGAAATGCAGCGGGAACGGTATTAATTTATTTCAGTTCCATAGCCAGGAATTTGCCCGTATAGCTACCTTTTACTTTAGCTACTTTCTCTGGTGTGCCTTCAGCAATAATATAGCCTCCTTTGTTGCCGCCTTCGGGGCCAAGGTCAATGACGTGATCCGATACTTTGATCACATCAAGGTTGTGTTCGATAATCAGCACGGTGTTGCCTTTGTTTGCCAATTTGTTCAATACGTCGAGCAGGTGAGCAATGTCCTGGAAGTGTAGCCCTGTAGTTGGCTCGTCCAGAATATACATAGTTTGGCCCGTATCCTTTTTCGACAACTCTTCGGCGAGTTTTACGCGCTGAGCCTCCCCACCTGATAGCGTTGTTGCGTGTTGACCAAGGGTGATATAGCCCAAGCCCACGTCGTTCAGTGTGGTAACCTTGCGCAAAATCTTGGGTTGCGACTCGAAGAACTCCAGGGCTTGCTCAACGGTCATGTCGAGCACGTCGGCGATGGATTTGCCTTTGAAACGTACCTCAAGCGTTTCGCGGTTGAAGCGTTTACCCTTGCAGGTTTCACAGGCTACGTGAACATCAGGTAGAAACTCCATTTCGATCTTTTTCATACCCGCCCCTTCGCAGTCTTCGCAACGGCCACCCTTCACGTTGAAGGAGAAGCGACCAGGCTTGTAACCCCGAATTTTAGCTTCGGGTAGCTCGGCGAACAGGGCCCGAATTTCGGAGAACATACCCGTGTATGTAGCCGGGTTCGAGCGGGGGGTACGGCCAATGGGCGATTGATCGACCTCAATTACTTTATCGAGATGTTCTAATCCTTCGACCGACTTATGGTTCAGTGACTCACGCTTCGACTTGTAAAAATGCTTGTTAAGTACTGGGAATAACGTCTCATGAATCAGCGAGGACTTGCCCGAACCCGATACTCCAGTGATCGAAATCATCCGGCCCAGCGGTAATTTCAGGGTTACATTCTTGAGGTTATGACCAGTAGCACCTTTAATAATCAAGAACTTGCCGTTGCCTATGCGCCGTTCGGCAGGCACCTCAATGTTTCGGCGACCGCTCAGATAGTCAGCCGTGGTACCACCGTTACTAATAAACTCATCGGGTGTGCCAGCGCTAACCACGTTGCCGCCATGACGGCCAGCGCCGGGGCCAATGTCGAGGATGTAGTCCGATTCGAGCATCATGTCCTTGTCGTGTTCAACAACCAGTACGGTGTTGCCCAGGTCGCGGAGATTTTTGAGCGAATCGATTAGTTTGACGTTGTCGCGTTGATGAAGGCCAATGCTTGGCTCATCCATAATGTACAGAACGCCAACCAGTTGGGTGCCAATCTGCGTTGCCAACCGGATTCGTTGCGCTTCGCCACCCGACAGTGTTTTAAGCGGGCGATCAAGTGTGAGGTAGTCAAGACCAATATCGAGCAGGAAACCGATACGCTTGCGGATTTCTTTCAGGACTTCTTTACCGATGACTTTTTGCCGGTCGCTCAGGCGACTTTCAAGGTCTGTCATCCAGGCCGACAGTTCCGAAATGTCCATTTGGGCCAGTTCGGAAATATTTTTGTCGGCAATCTTGAAATACAGCGATTCTTTTTTGAGTCGGGCACCTTCGCATTCGGGGCAGGTTCGGATAACCATAAAATCCTTCAACCAGTCCTGAATTTTATCGGAGCCGTTCTCCTGCTGCCGTTTCAGGAATTTGATGATGCCCTCAAATTTGAACGATGTATCAGGCCCTGACGCTTTTTTCGGTGGCTCTACAGCCTCCTCATCGGTTCCGTAGAGAAGCGCATTGAGCAGGCTTTCGGGGTATTTTTCAATCGGCGTGGTCAAGCTGAGTTTCTGCTTTTTCAGAATAATTTCAATCTCCTTGAAAAACCATAACTCGCGGTATTCGCCAAGCGGAGCTATCGCTCCCCGGCTTACACTCAGCTTTTTATCGGGAATAATCGACTCCTCGGTGATTTCCTCTACGATGCCTAAACCCTGGCAAGTAGGACACCAACCGTAGGGCGAATTGAAGGAAAACGAATTTGGCGATGGTTCGTCGTAACTGATGCCCGACTCCGGGTCCATCAGGTTTTGGGAAAAGTAAACCAGTTTGGCGCCCTCGCCAGTGCCAACCAGCACCTGCATGGCACCTTTACCCTGTTTCAGCGTCGTTTGTACCGACTGACTAATCCGGAATCGCGATTGGCCATCACCTTCGTCGCGTTTGGGAACAAGCCGGTCGATTACAATTTCAATGTCGTGGATCTTGTAACGGTCGAGCTGCATCTTCGGCACAATGTCCTGTACCACGCCATCGACCCGAACTTTAGTGTAACCCAGTTTGGCGATCTGCACAAACAACTCGCGATAGTGTCCTTTCCGGCTACGTACAATAGGAGCCAGAAGCGTCAATTTCTGGCCTTCGTACTGATCAATTATGGTGTCTATAATCTGGTCCTGCGATTGCCGCTCCATTTTTCGGCCTGTCGCATACGAGTATGCGTCGCCAGCACGAGCGTAGAGAAGCCGCAAAAAGTCGTAGATCTCCGTTGTGGTGCCGACGGTTGAACGGGGGTTTTTGGAGGTTGTTTTCTGCTCAATGGAAATCACCGGGCTGAGGCCGTTGATTTTGTCCACATCGGGCCGCTCCATATCGCCAATAAACGAACGGGCGTACGCCGAAAAACTCTCCATATAGCGCCGTTGACCCTCGGCATAAATGGTATCGAACGCCAGCGACGATTTGCCACTGCCACTTATACCCGTCACCACCACCAGCTTATTACGGGGAATGGAAACGTCAATGTTTTTGAGGTTGTGTTCTCTGGCACCGAATACATCGATCTGATCATAACCAGTGAGATCAATATCATTCAGGCTACGGGCGGGGGCAGCGGAAACGCTTTCGGTCGCCGTGTTTATGTCGGTGTTTACTGTTACGTTCTCGTCGATCACGTTGTTGCTGAAAAGTAGTCATTCATTGTCATTGGTAGTCATTTGCCGTCATTCATTGTGTTGAGCAGCGAATGACAATTTATGACTAGAAATGACCACCAACGACTGCCTGATATGGTTGGCTTATTCTTAACAACAACGCAAAAAAGCGGGGGGTAAGTTTCCTGAAAGCAAAAGCAAATGGTAGAGCACAGGCCAACTTTTTTGGCGCATTAGGGTGTTAAATACTAACTTGAACGACAAACCAGAACCGTCATGACTATCCAGTATCTGCACGACAGCAAAGGCAAGCCCACCGGGGTGTACATCCCGATTCGGGATTGGGATAAACTCAAGAAGAACTACCACCTGCCCGACCTCAAACCGGAACCCGAAGAGGAATATATAGAACCGACAAAAGAAGAAATCATCCAGGGATTGAAGCACGCGATTGAGGAAGTAAAACTCCATCGTGAGGGGAAAATCAAACTTCAATCGGCACGTGACTTCCTCAAAGAATTATGACGTTGTTGTTGCGGAGAGTTTTAAGAAGACGTCCCGCAATCTGAGTAAGAGGCATTCGTCTCTCGGTCGAGATATTGAGAAGCTAATATCATCTCTGGAAGAAAACCCGGAGCAGGGTACACCCATTGGCAAAGGGTGCTACAAGATTCGCTTGAATATCACATCCAAAAAGAAAGGCAAGCGCGGTGGAGCACGGGTAATAACATACGTTCAGATTGTAGAGACAACGGTCTTCCTGCTCACGATTTACGATAAATCGGAGAAAGAAAATCTATCAGATGCAGAGCTAGCCGATTTATTGAATAACCTTCCCTAACTCGTTGGCTTGTCGGGTACGGGGGCCGACGCGTGAAACTCGGCATAAATACGGTGCATATAGTCGTCTAACAGGTCCAGAACCCGATCACGACTGTCCGATTGAACAATGAGGCCAACGTGGTATTCTTTGTTGATACGCCACCAGATTTCTTCTTCCGCAAATATAGACAGATCCGGCCACTGTTGCCGGGCCAGCGATACAATCAGACCGGCGTATTGTTGCTGTTCCTGGGGTGGAGCGTAAGGCTGATCCAATGCTACGGCCGTCTCCAGCTTGGCCCATTCTGCCCAGAGGTTGATCCCCGACGAAGCCTCGACCAACTCGGCAATGTGCGCCCCGCCTACGCGAGAGGCTGTTTCGAGAAAGTAAAACTCGCCGTCGTGATTGCCCAGAATAAATTCAGAGTGAGAGGCACTGTGCCGCATGCCGAACGCCTTCATCACGGCATTGTTCATTTGCTTGAGCTTTTCTGTTTCGGCAGCATCGAAGGGCAGCACACACGTGCGGAATACGCCCCCGCCATGGGCCACTTCCATTGGTGTAGCCAAATACTGACTCGCCCGTGTAAACACCGCCTGTCCGTTCACCGACAGTGAATCTACGTGATAGACTTTGCCCGGCTTAAACTGCTCGATCAGGAATTGATGGCGGTTGTCGCCCAAGCTATGAATTACCTGCCAGGCTTCGTCCAGTGAATCGACGCGCCGGATACCGGTAGTTGATGCCTCGGAGCGGGGTTTTATAAGCCAGGGGCCTTCTTTGGTCTTTAAAAACTCAGTAATGGTTTCGTCGTGGAAAAGGCTGCTGAAACCCGGCACCCGGATGCCTTCGGAAGCAGCCCGCATGCGCATAGCCAGTTTATCGCGAAAGAACCGGGCGGTTGTTTGGCCCATGCCTGGAATGCGAAACGTTTCTCGGACAAGCGCCCCTTTTTCTACGTCAAAATCATCCAGCGACACCACCCGGTCAATTTTGCGGGACCGCATGGCGTGGGATAAGCCCAAAATCATTTTGTCTAAGTTCTCGCTATCGTTGCTTTCAGAGGGTAGGTAAAACACCTCGTCGATACAGTCGAATGGCCACTCTTTTTGGGCCAGTTTTTCGACGGTGAGGAGGTAAACCGTGTTGCCAAGACCTTTGCAGGCGCGCACAAATGCTTCGCCTTTGAAATAGGTCGCGATACAGAGAAAAGACAATTGAGACATAGACTATTCAGAAAGGTTGATAAGCCGAATGTACGAAGCGGAGTGGGAAAATGCGAATAACGCAGTTTGAGAAGTGAGAGGTAGTCAAAATTGACAAGAAAAAAGCCTGTCAGCAATTGCTGACAGGCTTTTTTCTTGTGCCGAAGGCGAGACTCGAACTCGCATGTCCGTAAAGACACACGCCCCTGAAACGTGCGTGTCTACCAATTTCACCACTTCGGCAGGTCCGCTGTGGGAACTACTTTTCCCGCGTTTGGACTGCAAATATACGAGGTCGCCGAAAGGTTTTGCAAGCCTTAATGGCGAAAAATTTACAAAGTGACCAATTCATACATGTCAGGAATCTCGACGTTCTGGAAACCAGCGGCTTGCAAATGACCTTTCCAGATAAGTTGCTTGTCGTATTCGCCGTGGACCAGAAAAACGGTCTTTACTTTCGATGGGTCCTGACAACTCAGAAACTGAAGCATCTCCTTATAATCGCCATGGGCGCTGAACGAGTCCATAACGGCTACCCGCGCCTTAACGTCAAACGTTTCGCCGAAGATTCTGACCTGTGCATCGCCCCGTTTGAGGGCACCGCCCAGGCTACTTGGTGATGCGTAGCCCACCAGCAAAATGGTGTTGCGGCTATCTTCGATGTTGTTTTTGATGTGGTGCTTTATCCGCCCCGCTTCGGCCATGCCCGAGGCCGATATGATGATGCACGGTCCGGGACGGTCATTGATCGCTTTCGAATCGGCTACATCAGATATGTAATGCAGATTCTTAAAATCGAAGGCATCGCCATCTTTGTTGATATAGGCCAGAATATCAGGGTTGAAACATTCCTCATTGTCCTGCATAACCCGCGTAGCTTTAACGGCAAGCGGGCTATCAACGTAAACCGGAAGCACGGGCAGACTGCCCTCACTAGCCAGTTGATCGAGGGCGTAAACAACTTCCTGGGTACGGTCGACCGCGAAAGCAGGAATAATAAGTTTACCCCCATTCTTTACGCAGGTTTCCTGCACAATCTGGAGCAAATGAGCTTTCATGTCTGGTTCGGGCTCGTGCAGGGATGAGCCGTAAGTCGATTCGCAGATGATGTAGTCAGCTTGCGGAAATGGCTCGAACATGCGGAGGATTTTGTCGTTAGGACGGCCAATATCTCCGCTAAAGAACAGCTGTTTCTTCTGAGGACTTTCGGCAATGGTCAGGCTAATAGATGCGCTACCAAGCAGGTGGGCGGCATCGGTAAACAGCACTTCAACTTCGTCGTTCAGCCAGAATGGTTTCCCGTAAGGCATCGTTACCATTTGGCCTAGCGCTTTTTCTACATCGGCCGCTTCGTACAGAATGTCGATCAGGGGCCGGTTCTGGCGTTCGCGCCGTTCGTTGATCCGCTTAAGGTCGGTTTCCTGAATATGCGCACTGTCGAGCAGCATAATATTGCAGAGATCGGCCGTGGCGGGTGTGCAGTAAATTGGACCCGTAAACCCCTGCCGAACTAATCGGGGAATCAACCCGGTGTGGTCGATGTGGGCGTGAGATAACACCATATAATCAACCTCGGCGGGGTCGAAGTGGAAATTCTGGTTCAGATCGTCGGTTTCAATACCCTGAAATAGCCCGCAGTCGAGCAGGATTTTGGTGCCGCGTTCGGTAGTAATCAGGTGTTTGCTGCCAGTGACGGTGCGGGCTGCACCCATGAATTGGAGTTGCATAATAGATACTGGATGTTGGATTTAGGGCGTTGGATACTGGATTTAGGACTTTAGATTTGTAGGGTATGAAGGCCAACACTAACAGTTTACCATCCACTAGCCAACGTCCAAAATCCAAAATCCCAAAGTGGGTACAGGTGGTGTTAACTGGCCTGGGGCTGATATTGTTACTGGACCTGCTGTTTCCTGTTCGTACTATAGTGCCGTACTCAACGGTCGTTACGGCTTCGGATAGCACCATGATTCATGCTTTCCTGAGCCGCGACGACAAGTGGCGAATGTACGCGGAAACCAGTGAAATCACATCCACGCTCCGCGACGCTATTCTGTTTAAGGAAGATAAGTACTTTTTTTACCATCCTGGTATCAATCCGGTGTCGCTTGTTCGGGCAATGGGGCGGAACCTGCTCAAAGGTCGCCGAACGTCGGGTGCATCGACTATTACCATGCAGGTAGTACGGCTACTCGAACCCCGCGAGCGTACCTATGGCAGCAAACTGATTGAACTGGCCAGGGCTTTACAACTGGAACTGCATCTTTCCAAAGCCGAGATTCTGCAACTGTACCTGAACCTGTTGCCCTATGGCAGCAATATCGAAGGCATAAAATCAGCATCGATCTTGTACTTCGGCAAGCCCCCCAAACTGTTGAGTCTGGCTGAGCTGACGACATTGACAATCATTCCCAACCGTCCGTCGAGTTTGCGGCTGGGCCTCCGTAATGAGCGAGTCAAGCAGGAGCGCAACCGTTGGCTCCGCCTGTTTTTGGCCAATAACACGTTTCCCGCATCGACCATCGCCGACGCTATTGCCGAACCCCTCACGGCCCACCGGCGGGCGGCACCCCAGCAAATGCCTCACCTGGCGCTTCGACTGCTGCGAGAGCATCGGCAAACACCGGTTATTAACACCACCATCCGACCTTCTGTGCAGGCCGCAGCCGAACAACTGGTGCAAAACTATGTGAATCGGGTTCGAGGCTACAATATCCACAACGCGGCTGTGCTCATTGTGGATAACCAGACAATGAATGTGTTAGCGTATGTGGGCTCGGCCGATTTTCACAATGTATTCGATGGGGGGCAGGTAGACGGTGTTCGGGCGGTGCGGTCGCCGGGAAGTACACTCAAACCACTTCTTTACGGGCTGGCTTTCGATGCGGGCCTGATTACGCCTAAATCAAAACTGAACGATGTGCCGACCAACTTCGGCGGCTATGAGCCCGAAAACTACGACCGACGTTTCAATGGTCCCGTTACCGCAGAATTTGCTCTGGCCAACTCGCTTAACGTTCCGGCGGTAAAGCTCCTTCGCGATATTGGTACGCCCACAATGGTTTCGACGATGAAAAAAGCGGGTTTTGCCACGGTCCGGCAACAGGCCAAAGACCTGGGGCTGTCCATGATTTTGGGCGGGTGTGGTGTTACGCTTGAAGAACTGACGACGCTGTTTGCGGGCTTTGCCAATGGGGGAGGGGTAAGATCAGTTAACTATGTGCAACGGACTGGGCCGTCGCATGGAGAAAAACTGCAGGGAGATGCTGTTTCCGTTCTCACACCCGAAGCGGCATTTCTAGTCACCAACACCCTTGCCCAAATTACTCGACCTGACTTACCCAATAACTTCGATAACAGCTACCACTTGCCTCGAATTGCCTGGAAAACGGGTACTTCGTATGGTCGGCGTGATGCCTGGAGCATTGGGTACAATCAGCGGTTCACCATTGGCGTGTGGGTGGGTAATTTCTCCGGCGTGGGTGTTCCTGAGCTAAGTGGTGCTAATACGGCTACTCCTTTGTTGTTTCAGTTGTTTAATTCACTAGATTACAACTCGCCGAGGGGCTGGTTTCGCCCGCCAACGGTCGGCACGGATGCACGACTGGCGATAAGGCAAATCTGTCCTGAATCGGGCGATGTTCCGGGCGATTCGTGCGCGGCACGGGCCATTGATTATTACATCATGGGCGTGTCAGCCAATCGGCGGTGTGCCCATCAGAAAACAGTGTTCACCGATTCGGCCGCGCTGCTGTCCTATTGTGCGCATTGTCTGCCCGAGCGCGGAGCTGTGCGTCGGAGTTACCCAAATCTGGCCCCTGAACTGATTGCTTATTACTCCGTTAAGCGGATTCCTTATGCGGCCATTCCGCCACACAATCCCGCTTGTGAGCGGTTGTTTGGAGCCGGGGCTGATCAAAAGCCGTTGATTACCAGTCCAAACGATGGTAGTGAGTACTTCATTGATCCGAAAAACCCGACGGAAATACAGTTAACTTGCCAGGCTGCCAACGACGTTCGTACGGTGTACTGGTATCTGAATGATCGCCTGATTCGGAAGGCTGGTCCGGCAGAAGGCATTTTTATAAAACCGAAGCCCGGCGTCCTGAAAATTTCATGTGCCGACGATCGGGGCAGGCATTCGGATATTCGGGTCGTTGTCAAAGCCGAATAAAATAGAGGAACACGAATTGAACGGATTTACACAGATAGAAGAAAAAAAACGTGCAAATCTGTCCAATCTGTTTAATTTTTGTAGCCAACCTTTTTGTTGGTTTTTACATCCTTTTTTATTCCCCCGAAAACCCACTAATTTTCAGGTCTAAAAACCAATCTTTTAATCATGAAGAAAGTGTTACTGGTTGCCGTAACCATATTGTTATCGGCTCCTTTGTTTGCCCAAACTGCCACAGATCCTACTCAAGACCCTTCAGCGGCCACAACAGCCATTTTTAAGGCTATGCTGGATGAAGATGGGGCCAAACTGAATGCCATTACTACCGATGATTTTAGCATAGTCAGCTTTGATGGCCAAACCGCCGATCGGGACCTTATGAATCAAGCATTGGGCGGTGGTTACCTGGTTGTAGATGCGGCAGCGCCTACTGGCACAAAGACCCGGATGTATAATAACGATTCTGCCGTTGTATCGGGAACGTCGAAGTTCAAGGGCAACTTACAGGGAACTGCATTTGATACACAGGTGGCCTTTACGGCTTTGTGTGTGAAGCAGGGCAGCGGTTGGAAAGTAGCTAGCTTACAGTTTTCGCCATCGAAATAATTTTTTCGGCCTGAACATGCCCGCTATCGGAAGGTAGCGGGCTTTTTTTGCGCAACATCTGCCATCTTTGGCGTTTACATTACAGATTTCGGGGGCTAAAAGGCCCACAGCATGAGGGAATATACGGTACATAAACTCATTTGCAGAACGCTTTTCTCCCTATTTATAGTGGCTGGACTGGTTGGAATGGGTACGTTCGCAATGGCTCAAAATCCGGCTCCGGCTACCATTCCGGTGGGTCGTTTCTTAACCGATTCCATCGAGATTGGACGGCCATTTCGGTATGCCCTGAGCTTTCGCCACCCTATTTCTGAAGACGTACTGTTCCCCGACTCAACGGCTTTTGCGCCATTTATGGTGCGAGAAAAATCATTTCTGCCTACCCGTTCCGACGCTCAAATTAGCACAGATAGTGCTGTTTACACCTTAGTTTCGTTTGAAATACAACCTCAGTTAACACTGCGGGTGCCACTGTACATTGTAGGAGGGGCCGACTGCACGGTAGTTTTTTCGTCTACAGACACTGTATTTTTTCGATCAAAGTTTCAAACAGCCCGGCCCGATACCCTTCAACTCCAGACATCAACAAAAATAACTCCGCTTCGGCAGGAACTGAATTACCCGGTTTTATTGATCGTTCTGGGAATAATTGGGTTGCTGGTGGGCTTAATTTATGCATTGTTTGCACGAACAATAAACCGGCAAGTGGCCCTTTTTCGACTTCGTCAGCGCCATTTGAGCTTTTTACGCGAATACAATCGGCTCATCCGCACACTCAGTGCCGATTCGGCTACGGAGGTGGCCTATCAGGCAGTGGTTCGGTGGAGAAACTACTTGGAAGGACTGGAAAAGCAACCGTATTCGACTATGACAACGCCCGAAATTGTTGAACGCATCACCAGGTGGGAATCAGGGTTGCCCGGCATCAGCGAACAAAATGTAGAAGAAGCGTTAAAGACAGCCGATCGGATGATTTACGGCGGTACGTACACCAGTCAATCTAACGAGTCGATGCAGTTGTTGCGGACAGTGGCGATTCTGATCTACGAACAGCGTCGGGTGGTTCTGGTGCAATCAGGGCCCAAAATGCCCGAAACTAATACAATTACTGAACCCTCATGAACGAGCCCTGGTATTCTCCGTCCTGGTTTAGCCCTCAGCAGTGGCGGGCGTTTCAGTTCGACGACCGGCTGGTGCTCTACGGTATTCTGGGTTTTGGGTTATTGTTTTTAGTGCGTCGAATCCTGCATCAGCGGTCGAGGCAGCAATTAAATCTCTCGTTTGGACTAAACCCATCTTCTAACCAGTCAGGCTCGTTTTGGCAATGGGGGCGCTATTTGCTTCCGATCAGCTTTCTGCTCGGTATCAGTTGCGTACTCATAGCGCTGGCTCGCCCTCAGATAGTGCGCGAACGACGTGAAGAGCAATCGCCGGGTATCGATATTATGATGGCTATTGACGTATCGTCGTCGATGGCCGAAACCGATTTGAAGCCCAACCGCCTGGTGGCCGCCCGAACCGTTGCCGAACGATTTGTGAGTAATCGCAAAAACGACCGAATTGGCCTGGTAGCCTTTGCCGGAGAGGCTTTTTCAATGTGCCCACTTACAACTGACTACTCGCTAGTAAAGCAGTACCTTGGCGACCTGAATCAGAATTTGATTCCGGTATCGGGAACGGCCATTGGCGACGCTCTAGCCCGGTGCATCAACCGAATGCGAACGCCCGAAACGGACTCATCACCAACGGATAGCACATTGGCCAGTAAAGTGATTATTTTGCTCAGCGATGGAGAAAACACGGCCGGAAACCTGGACCCTGTATTGGTTGCCCGTTTGGCAAAAGCGTACGGCATTCGGATTTATACCATTGCTGTAGGCAAACGGACTGCTTCGGCAGCCTTGCCATCCGATAGCACTCGAACCCGCTTCGTGGTAGACGAGGGCGTACTGAAAAACATTGCTCAAATTGGCAGCGGCAGCTTTTTCAGAGCCAATGACGATAAGCAATTAGGGCAGATTTTTGTCCAGATCGACAAGCTGGAAAAAGCACCCGTTCGGACGCGGGTTTATCAGGATGTGAAGGATTTTTACCGCGTTTATCTGTACTGGGCTATCGTATTTTTCCTGATCGCCTTATTTTTGAAGAGTACTATTTTTGGGAATATTCTGGAAGACTGAAATAGGCAGTAGCAGTTGGCAGGGCGGGCGATCAATGACTGCCACAGCTCACTACTATTTAGTTCACTGAAAAAATGCTGCAATCGTTCTATAATGCCAACGTTATTGAAGCCGGATTAGACGAAGTGGGTCGGGGTTGTCTGGCGGGGCCGGTGGTGGCAGCGGCTGTAATTTTACCCGCTACGTACACCCATCCGATTCTGACCGACTCCAAACAATTGTCGCGCGCTCAGCGCGAACGAGTACGGGCCGATGTGTTGCGTGACGCGCTGGCTTGGGCAGTGGCCGAGGTGTCAAATCAGGAAATAGACCGGATCAATATACTGAAAGCCAGTTTTCTGGCTATGCACCTGGCTGTAGATCAGTTAAGCCTGCGGCCCGAACATTTGCTGGTCGATGGGAACCGATTTACGCCTTATCCCATGCTGCCTCATACCTGTATTGTAAAAGGCGACACAAAATTTTTGTCCATTGCAGCGGCTTCGGTGCTGGCAAAGTGCTACCGCGACGATTTAATGGAACAACTGGGGATGGAATTTCCGCAATACAGATGGGCGCAAAATGCGGGGTATCCAACATCGCATCACCGAAAAGCAATTGAAGAAATTGGCCCGTGCCGCTGGCACCGAATGAGCTTTCAGTTATTGTGAGATTGCTACCGGTTCTGGAACGGCCACTGAAACAGCCGCCTTTGGCCGCTTAAATAGAGGTACAGTGCTACAGGGCTCACCAAACAACAACGATTGCACTACAGGTTTGAGCACTCGCGTAATTTCGACGTAGGCCGCCGTCGGCACGGGTACTTTGCTACAGCCTTTTATCACTACCCGAGCATCGCGGTAATCGTCGGGGTTGATGCGGGCAATAGCATCAAAATACAACTTCTCTTCCAGATCAGTCAGTGACCCAAACGCAATTGTATTGGCGTATGGTTGCAGATTGAGCGTTAGGAGCATATACGCCCAGGTTGGCACAATGGCATCTTCGGAGCAGGTAATAGCCACGTTTTTACCGGCATACTGGCTCCAGTCGTGTCCCTTAAGGAACTCCCTGAAGTCTTTCTCTTTTAGAATCAACCCCATGAACAGGTTGTCTTTTAGATCGTAAACCACCCGTTCGCCGGTATGATAATAGTCTTCTAGGTCGAGTGTAACAAGGCCACTATTGGCCACGCGATTAACGATTTCCATAATTTAAATGTCATTCATGGTCATTATTCGTCATTGAATGCAATTCTAACTATGAATGATAAACAATGACCATGAATGCCGATCAATGACTATTTCTTTCCCTGCTGATACCGTTTTTCGGCGGCATTCCAGTCTACTACGTTCCAGAAAGCAGCGATATAATCAGGGCGTTTGTTCTGATACTTGAGATAATAAGCGTGTTCCCACACGTCGAGGCCGATGATTGGGAAGCCTTTCGTTTCGGCAACGTCCATCAGTGGGTTGTCTTGATTAGGCGTTGAAGTAACGGCGACCTGTCCGTCTCCAGTAGCGATTAACCAGGCCCAGCCTGAGCCAAAGCGCGTCGTGGCAGCCTTGGTAAACTCTGCTTTGAACTCGTCAAATGAGCCAAACTTCTGGTTGATAGCCTCGGCCAATTCGCCTACGGGTTGACCACCACCATTACCCGACAAAATATTCCAAAACAGCGTGTGGTTGTAATGTCCACCGCCGTTGTTCCGAACGGCCACCGGATATTGGCTAATGTTTGTCAGCAAATCTTCAACCGATTTGCTTTCCATTTCGGTGCCAGCAACCGCGTTGTTAAGGTTCGTCACGTAAGCATTGTGGTGCTTGCCGTGGTGAATCTCCATTGTTTGCTGGTCGATGTTAGGTTCGAGCGAATCGCTCGGGTAGGGTAACGGATCTAGTACGAATGCCATTGTATGAATTGATTTTTGATGATGTTTAACCTTCGACGGATTAACACGAAGGGTTTGTTTTATGTTCACGGGGGATTTTATTGAGTGATTGAGCGAGTAAGTGATTGCGCAATTGGGTGAGATACTTTCGTCAACTCACTCAATCGCGCAACCATTCAATTCGTTATCCCCTTCTCTCCCGGAAGAACTTAGTTAGTAGCGCTCTGCTTTCGTCGGCGAGGATGCCTGTTACCAGCCGGGTTTTGGGGTGGAGCAGTGACGGTTGAACACGGGAGTAGCCGCGTTTTTCGTCGTCGGCACCGA
Source organism: Flavobacterium sp. SUN052 (assembly GCF_028867935.1). Lineage (GTDB taxonomy): Bacteria > Bacteroidota > Bacteroidia > Flavobacteriales > Flavobacteriaceae > Flavobacterium. Next base: position 162,299 of record NZ_JAPQNS010000011.1, on the reverse strand, counting down.
TTACAAGGCGGCTGATTTGAGACCAGAACAAGGCTCCCGCACACATTACGCAAGGTTCCAGCGTGACGTAAAGCGTGCAGTCGGTAAGGTATTTGGCGTTGAGGTAGTTCGACGCGGCTGATATGGCCAGAATCTCGGCATGAGCCGTAATGTCCTGTAGTCGTTCGGTCTGGTTAGATCCCTTGCCAATAATTCGATTATTGCTGACAACAATAGCCCCCACCGGAATTTCGCCCGCTTCGGCGGCCTGCTCCGCTAGTTGCAGAGCCGCATTCATGAAGTATTCGTCGGAGAAAAACATAGTCAGTGAACAGTGAACAGTGAACAACGAGCAGCGAGCCTCTAACAATGAGCAGTTAATATTGCTGTTTACTGTTGGCTGATCACTGCTCGTTGATCACTGTTCACTGCTTCAATACTCGGCGGGTAGTTTGTTTATCGCCAATAGTAACGTTTAGCAGGTATATGCCGGCCGGATGCTGACTAAGGTCAAGCGTGGTTTGCCGGTCGCGGGTCGTCTTTTGGAGTACCGACCGCCCACTCGCATCGGTGATGGTGAGTCCGGCGGGGGTACGTTGCAGGGGCAAGTCGATGTCTACCGTTATCGTCGATGTTGTTGGAATCGGATACGCATTGACCGATGTACCAAGCGGATCATCCTCAACGCCGAGCAGGGGCAACACGCTCACGCGAGCCGTTCCCGATATGCTACCATCTCCGCAGTTGTTGTTCACGGCCAACAGTTTGTAGCTGTTATTGACCAGTGGCCTCACTTCAATTACGTGGGGGTTGGCGTTGGTGGTGATGGTGGTGCTTCGCAAACTATCGGCATAAGCAAATGTCCAGGGGCCGTCGCCCGTAAAGGCTACATTTAGTTTGGCAATTGAGCCTTCATACACATCCTGTGTACCTGTCAATGTAGCGGTTGGCAACGGCCTGATATTTAATACAACCGGGCTTGGTCGACCCAACACGGCGATTCCCGGGTTGGAGGCCACCACCCGAACGTAGTACAATCCGGCCGACAGGCTTGAGGGCAGCGATATACCGATGGGGGCTTCCTGCCCGTTGCCAACGCCAACCGTTGTCGAAACCCGGCTAGTAGTGTCAGTTGAAATTTCTACCCGGAACGCATTGCCCTGGTTGAATTCACCCGATGTGGTAAATGGTACCGACAGGCCCGTACCGGCGCATACAACGGAGTTGGGGAGTACGCCCGTTGTAATGGTTGGAATCTTAACCGTGATGGTAGCCGTTGCGGGATTGCCTGGTAAGCCCTGTCCACAAATATTGGTAACGCTGGCCACCTGAAAAACGGTGGTTTGGGGAGGCATTACGTTCACTGTGGTCAGGGTATCGTTTGAGGTTCCTGCCGTACCGTCGGAGAGTGCATAGCTAAACGGTGGAACACCCGTGAACCGAAGTTGCAGCGGAGCTGTGCGGCCCAAATTAACTGTTGTTGAGCCAAATAGCGCCAGTGTCGGATTGGTATTGACAAACAGTCGGATTGGCGAACGGGGACTGTAACAACCATTTGAGCCAATCTGATATACATTGAAAACCCGGCCACCCGGTGCCGTAGCATTTAGGGTAATTGGGGTAGGGGCGTCGTTAGTCAGGTTACCATTGGGATCGAGCCAACGCAAACTAGCGCCTGCTTCGGCTGTTGCCTGGAGTGGTGTTGCCACATCGTTCCGGCAGTAACTCACCGAGGTTACACTTACCACCGGAGCGGGGGTTGTCCGTACAATCACATTGAGCGTTGCTCTGATGCCTTCACAATTATTAACGGTTTGCGTTACCTGAAACGTTAATGTCCGGGCGCGGTCGATGGGGGGCGTTGGTGCGCTCGAAAACTGATTCCCGTCCGAATTATACCAACGCAGGTTCTGACCTTGTGCGCTTACTGGCGAGACATTCTGGGCTGGCTGGTCGGTTTGGGGCTGGCAATAAAAAACGTCGGCAACGGTTGGGGCTGGGGGCAGGGCAAACACCGTAACGCGTAAGGGTGCGCGTGGGCCTTCACACTCATTTAGCGTTTGGGTTACCTGATACGTAAAGGTCCCAGCGTCGTTCGTGGGTGGCGTTGGTGGGTTGTTCGTACCATTTCCATTGGGCTCATAATACCTTAAATTGCTTCCCTGGGCTTGAATAGCCCGCGAAGAACCATTTACGCACAGATCGAGTGGGGTAGTAGTTGGTGCCGCTGGTAATGGTTTTACGGTAGCGGTCAACAGCGACTGTGGACTATCGCAGCCGTTCAGGCGTTGCAACACGTAATACTGGTAAATCTGGACATTGTTATTCGGAATCGTTGGTGCCGTACCCGACTGTGCTCCCGATGGCGAAGTAGACCATAGAAGCGTTGCATTTGGAACGCTCGTTGCGTTCAGCGCGGGTGCGGGTGAGTTCTGGCAAAACGCAAGGTTAGACACCCCCGGAGCGTCTGGCGTGTCTTTCACTGTAACCGGGATGGGTGTGCGGGAGCTTTCGCAGCCGTTTACTACCTGGGACACATAATAATTACTTGTTCCGACCAATGCGTTATTAACGAGCGTGGGGCTTGTTGTAAACGACCCTCCCGATTGGTTTAAGCTATACCAGCGCAGAATGGCCCCGGACGCCCCTGTAGCACTTAACACAGGTGGAGTTTTCCCTTCGCAAAAGTCAGCGGGTGGAGTAGCCGATGGGGGTGTCGGAATCCCGAAAATTGTTACCGGAAGAGTGGCTCGTGGGCTAACGCATCCATCGGAATTTGCCTGAGAAACCTGGTATGAAATTGTTCCGGTAGCTGATGTCGGCGGTGAGGGGGCGCTTGGCAAAGGCGTTCCGCTATTGTCGAACCAGCTGAGGTTGGTACCGGTAGCTGAAACTTGTCGGGGTGTTTCGTTAAGACAGCGGCTCTCGGCTGCAACGCCTGGCGCCCCTGGTGTGCCCGATACGCGCACGACATATGACGACGGCGCACTACCGCAGCCGTTCGAGTCGAACTGCCGTACGTAATACGTATACGTGTTTGGGGTTGTTGGTACGGCGGGCGCACTGATTTGGCTAGTCCCGGCGGCATCGGAATACCAGCGGACGTTGCTGCCACTAACGGTCAGCGCTGCGGGGCGTGACGTTTGACAATAGGCCAGCGAAACCGGAGCAATGGCCGCCGGACTTGCTGTTACAGTAACCACAAGCGGAGTTTTGGCCGTGCTTTCACAGCCATTAGATACCGCGCTAACCAAATAGGTTGTGCTGCCTGGCGAACTAATGTTTTGGGATGGGGCAGCGCCATCGTTGGGCAACAGGTTGTTACTGGCGCTATACCAGCGGAACCCCGATCCAGTTGGGGAAAGCTGTTGTGGAGTGCTGCTTTGGCAGTAGGTGAGCGGTGTAGTTACCGAAGGGGCACCTGGTATGGCATTTACCGTGACCGAAATACCAATTCGATCACTTTCGCACCCGTTGCTGTTCTGACTGACGTAAAATGGCCCAACCGGCCCTGCTGCGTTGGTGGGCGGAGTGGTTGCCGTGGCGCTGGGCGATGCATTGTTGATGTTGGTGCCGTACCAGCGGAGGTTTGATCCAGAAGCATTAAGTGGTGCACCCGGAACACCCACGCAATACGTAGGTTGCGAAGGAGGAAGTGTCGGGCTAGGCGATTTGCTGGCCACCGTTACTGTTACCGTTCGGCCGGGGCTTTCGCACACGCCAACCAGTTGCGTCACCGTATAGGCATAGGACCCTGGACCTGCTGCTGAAAAGTTATAGGTAGTTATGTTGTTAGCCAGCAATACGTTACCGGGGCCGAACCACTTCAAGCTACTACCCAAAGCCGATAGTGAGACGGGTGCTCCCTGACAAATTTGACCCGTAGGACTGGCAATACCAGCAGCCGGTGCCGTTGGTGCAATGCCAATAGAAATGGTGGTGCTGGTGCGCGACGGCGCGCTCGAAATAACCCGGATGCGGTAAGTGCCCGCTGTTGCCCCGGCTGGAATGGTTCCCGCCAGCGAATAATTCCCGGCCGAGCTGGGGCTAGCCAAAAGAGAAGCTATGGTTGTTGGAGAAGCGGGAAAATTGCCTCCATTGTCGGAGAGTTGAACCGTAAATAGGTTGCCAATAGTAAATACTCCGGACGTGGTAAATGGGACTGTGATGGCCCCACCCGGTGATGCACATGTAGACGGAGTAGAGGGTCCTATCGTTGCAATTGACTGCGCCATGATTCGTCCGCCACTAATCAATACTACACACACAGTTAACCAAATATATTGGTAGAGCAGTCTCTGTTTCATAGGGAACAATAGGTAATGATAAAGTCAATAAGTACTGATTTTAAACCCCAAAGTAGATCTTGCATAAGGACGATTGCGTCGCAAGTCGACTTTACTTAGCGTTACATTTAATTTAACCATAAAGCCCTGCAAAAACCCGGCCACATCATATGTCGTAACGGGGTGTCACTGGCAAATAAGTGGTAAAACTACCATTTTTTGGCAGGCCTGCCATCAAATTCATTAGACAATAAGACGAATTTATGGATATAAATAGTTATAATATAGACTAAATAAGACACATGGTTTATTTGCATAAGTATACAAATGCATGTTGATTTTTTCGTTGTGTCGTTTGTCCGCTAGCCGATGTAGTCATGGTGTTTTGCTCCTGTCCTGACAGGCGTCCGTTCTCGTCTGTTTTGGTGGTAAAGGTGGCTGTTTCGCGGACGGTGCTACGGGTGCCGTTTTTAGCATTGTAGGTTTTGTACTCTTGCATTACGCGCTGTTGCCAGAACCGACCCGGCATTGTTTCGACCTGCTGGCTTAGGGCTACAACCGTCAATAAACCAGGTTGTGTGAAATTAACCATCGGGTTGATCAGGGGCCCATAGGTGTAATCGGTTTCCTGTTCTACCGTAGTGCGGTCGAGAAGGGTAGACGTGAGCTTTTCGGTTTTGAGGATGCCGTCGGCATCGTAAACAAAGGTGTACTCACGGGAGCGGACAAACGTATTGGTGGGAATGACTTGTCGGGTTTCTAGTATCCGCGTTAGTTTGTTGGCGGCATTATACGTCATCTCATACGTCGATTGCACATTGCCGGTCCAGGTCGAGGTAGCGCTGCTGGGTTGAGTGGACCCGGACCCTGGAGTAAATGTTACGGTGAGTACGCCATCCGACACTTTTGTTACGGCACCCGCTGCATTGTAGTCCAACTTTAAACTTACTTCCCGGTCGGTGTTACGTTCGCCAACCTGCGTTAACTGGCCATCTGTATACGTAAATGTTCGCTGCATCTGGTCGGTCAGGCGACCATTCACATCCAACTGATCGGTAATGGTAACGACTTTACAAAGGACGGCTTGTGGCGTATTATCAGTAGTACAGCCCGGAAAGAGGCTAGTGAGTAATCCGGCAATCAATAGTATACGAAATGTCATGGGGTGTATCTGTTACAAGAGTAAATCTACGTTGTTCCGATAGGCTAATCAACGAAAATCGGGTAAAAAGTGGTATTTTAGCCTTTCTCTCTAGCATACGCCTGATCACATGATTGCCGAAGATCACCAGCAACTCCTTACCGACCGGATTCAAACAATTGGCCACCCAGAAGCCGTACGGCGGTTTTTCGGCTTGCTGAAAGAACTGATCGATGTGGTGAACTTACCCAATGGCGATGCCCGACTGGCCTTTGTGGTTCGGCGCGACAAAGTAGCGATTTCGGCAAACGTCAACTTTTTTCTGGCGCTTCGGCTCCACCGCCCGCGCTTTGGCGAGCAAGAGTACTGGCTAACGGTTAAACGAAATTGTCTGGATCGCATTGCTGACCTCGACGTGGTGGATACAATTCCACTGTCCGAAAAGTCGGAGTATGTCTCGGTAGTCGTTGGGCAGGCCAACGCGCATTTGCTTAGCCACCCTGTTTTACGGAAATGCTGGGAAGATTGTTTGCTCGAACTGGTCGAAAGCAGTCGGCGGGGGCCGCACACAGCCCGACACAACCCCGATGTGTATCGGGCCGCAGAGGATGAAGCCTATCTTTCAGAATTAATTCGACTCGCTGATAACCCGGCTCTGGGCGAACGATTCGAGGGCGTTTCGGAACCCGAAGCGGAGTATGACGCTATCCCGCCCGAACCGATCAACCAGCCGCGCAACCTGATTCTATACGGCCCGCCGGGTACTGGCAAAACGTTTTCGCTGCAACACAACTGGTTTACGTTCGGCAAGCCAGAAGGCGACAAAGCAAGCTCGGCAGACTTTGTTACGTTTCACGCGTCGTACAGTTACGAGGAGTTTGTTGAGGGCATTCGCCCTGAAACACTAGGTGGGCAAATAAGCTACCGAGTTCGCAAGGGCATTTTTCACCGGGCCTGTCTTGCTGCCCTGAGCCAGGCTGGCTACCCCACCATGGCCGATTGCCTCAACGATACACCCGCCAACCGGAAACGTCGGTTTCGATTGGCACCGCCCCATTTTTTGCTGATTGATGAGATTAACCGGGCGAACATTGCCAGCGTGCTGGGCGAACTGATTACCCTGCTCGAAGATAGTAAACGGCTGGGACAGGATCATGAACTCTGGCTAACACTTCCTTACTCGCAGGAGCGGTTTGGCGTACCAGCCAATCTGTACATAGTTGGGTCGATGAACACCGCCGACCGTTCGATTGCTCTGCTCGATCTAGCCCTGCGCCGACGGTTCAGCTTCCGGGAGGTGCTGCCAAACCCAGCGCTATTAAGTGTGGTAGACGGCGTTGATCTTGGCGCGCTGCTGCGAACCATCAACGAGCGAATCGAATATCTGTACGATCGTGATCATCAGATTGGTCATGCCTACTTTATGGGCGTGCAATCTCTGGCTGATTTGGGGGCTGTATTCCGCGATGCCATTATTCCGCTTTTGCAGGAGTATTTTTATGGCGGCTGGCACAAGATTCAACTTGTTCTGGGTGACCACAAGTCGTGGGGGAAAGCGCCCGAGCAGCGTTTGGTCTGGGTGAAGAAACAGTACACACCAGCGCTGGCCCGCGATTTATTTGGTGAAAATCCAAACGACATGGACGATGTGGTAACCTACGAAATTAACCCTCACCTGCTGGCGGGGAACTTTGACCAGATTCCAAAAGAGGCATTTATTTTTATATACCAAAACAGAGAGCGAAAGGGTAAAGAGTGATAGTATAACCATTCTTTACCCTTTTTGCTCCTTCACTCTGTATGAAGGCACTCGTTTTAAACCAGTACAAACAGCTTGATTTTCAGGATATGCCCATACCGCAACCCGGCCCCAATGAGGTGCTGATTCGGGTGCAGGCCGTGGGAATTTGTGGCTCCGATGTTCACGGTATGGACGGCAGTAGCGGCCGTCGTGTTCCGCCCATCATTATGGGCCACGAAGCATCGGGTATTATTGCCGAAGTGGGCAGCGATGTTCACGACTGGGCCACCGGCGACCGTGTCACTTTCGATTCAACCGTGTATGCGCTGGACGATTGGTACAGCCGCCGGGGAATGTACAACCTGAGCGATGGCCGCGAGGTTGTAGGTGTGTCAACTGGTACACCCGAGCGACCTGGCTTCCGACGGCATGGAGCTTTTGCGGAGTTCGTTACGGTGCCGCAGCATATCTTGTACCGCATTCCTGAAAACGTATCGTTTACACAGGCCGCCATGGTTGAGCCAGTGGCCGTAGCGTTGCACGCGGTTAGTCTCACACCTATTCAAATCAACGACTCGGCTGTAGTGGTAGGGGCGGGCATGATCGGCCTGTTTGTCGTTCAGGCCTTGAAACTCGCCGGATGCAGCCCCATCATTGCCATTGACCTCGACGATGACCGGCTCGGGCTGGCTCGCTCGCTTGGGGCCACACATACACTCAACGCCCGCACTGATGCCGACGTACCAAATAAGGTTCGTGAACTGACCAGAGGGCGTGGAGCCGATGTGGCCTTCGAGGTAGTGGGTGCTAATGCGACCATCAATACGGCGATTTCCTGCGTGCGTAAAGGAGCAACTATCACGCTGGTAGGCAACCTGACGCCCACCGTCGAGATTCCAATGCAGAAAATCGTGACTGAACAATTACGGCTACAGGGTTCATGCGCCATCAACGGCGAATATGAAGCTTCATTATCGCTGATTTCGGCCGGAAAAATTGACGTTGGCGCTATTTTAAGCGCTGAAGTTCCCCTAAGTGAAGGTGCCGCCTGGTTCGACCGCTTGTATAACCACGAGAAAGGGTTGATGAAAGTAGTGCTAAAACCGTAGTTGTTGAGCTGTCATCTTGTTTAGAAAGATGACAGCTCTCTGGCCTGACTCAACTAGAGATGACATCTTTCTAAACAAGATGTCATCTCGGCAACCACCATCGTATGGCAAAACGTACTACCCTTATTAAACTTCTCGGCGTTGGGTTCGGGATTGCCGTCACCATTGGCGGAACCATTGGCACCGGTATTCTTCGTAAACCCGGACCCATAGCCCAGCAGTTGGGTAGTCCGTCGCTCATTATTGCTGTTTGGTTATTGGTGGGTGTTTACGCCCTGGTGGGGTCGCTGTCAGTAATCGAGTTAGGAACCATGATTCCGAAAGTGGGAGCTTGGTATGTGTATGCCCGCCGGGCTTTCGGCGATTATGTCGGCTTTGTGATCGGCATTAGCAGTTGGTTAGGAAGTATTTCGGCGATGGCGTTCGGAGCCTCCGTAATGAGCGAATACATTGGCCTATTAGTGCCGGAGCTGGCCGATTCGCTTAAAGTGGTTGCCATTAGTATTCTCGTTCTATTTGTTGGTTTTCACTGGATTGGTGTGGGCGTTGCCAGTCGGGCGCAGGAGGTGATGAGTTTTTTTAAAGCGGTGGGCTTGCTGCTATTTGTTGGAGCCTGTTTTCTGTTCGCTCCTAATGAGCCTGCTTCATCGGCTGCCCCCGCTACGTTGCAGCCGCTGGCAACCGGTGGTTTATGGGTTGGCCTACTCGCGGCACTTCAGGCTGTTTTCTACACCTACGACGGTTGGCATACGGCTGCTTACTTTGCCGAAGAAGATGTTGATCCCAACAAAAACCTGCCTCGTTCCATGATTAGCGGGGTTTTGCTTATTATTGGTATCTATATTTTAGTGAATCTGGCTCTGCTCTATGTGTTGCCAGTTAGCCAGTTGGCGGGTTCGAAACTACCCGCTGCTGATGCCATTCAACTGTTATTTGGGCCGGGAAGCGCCAAAGTCGTGACGTTTTTGCTGATGATTTCAATTATGGGTATCATCAACGCGCAGATCATGTTTAACCCCCGCGTAATTTATGCGATGGCTCGCGACGGCTTGTTTTTTAAGCCTTTCACAGCGGTGAATGCGGGTGGCACTCCGGGCATTGCCATGATCTTCACCGCGGCCATGTCGATCCTGATGATTCTGACGAATACTTACGCCAAGCTGTCCGACATTGCCACGTTCTTTTTCGTGACCTGCTATGCTTCTGGTTTTGCGGCCCTTATTCGTCTCCGCCAAACTGAACCCGAGCTTGCCCGGCCCGTGCGGGCATGGGGTTACCCGTTCAGTACGTGGACCTTGTTGATCGCGTCTATTCTGTTTCTGGTCGGGGCTATTTTTGGCGATCCGATGGGCAGCTTATACGCTCTAATTTTCGTAGGCGTAAGTTACCCCGTCTATCGAATAATTCGGCGCGACATCACCAATGGTTAGTGGCCATCGCTTTGCTGTCGCTTGCAATCATTAACCTAAAAGCAATAACCCGCTAACTACTTAAAGAACGGCAGCGCTTTGTCAGCCCATTGCTTCATCTGTTTGCCAGAGTAGTGCAGGCCATCATCCGCAAACTGACTGGCATCGCCCTCGGCTGTGCGGGTCAGTGGGGTGATGTCCACAAAAGTAATCCCCGCTTTTTTGCACTCTTCCTGTGCCACTGCGTTGAACGTATCGATTTCGCGCCCGATTTTGTCCTTATCTCTGCCCTTTGCAAACGCCGACCGGCCCCAATCGGGAATCGACAATACAACGACGCGGCTGGCTTTGCCGTTGGCAAAATTGGTAGCGGTTTGGAGCAGTTGCTGAAATTCAGTGCGGTATTTATCGGTACCCTGCCCCCGGTACTGGTTGTTCACGCCAATTAACAACGATACATAATCGTACTTTTTTGTGTTGCCGCTGTTGCGAATAGCTGCCTGAAGTTCGTCGGTTGTCCAGCCGGTGCGGGCGATAATATCGGGATCGCCAATGTCAAAACCGCTTTTGCGGAGCATGCCGGCCAGTTGTACACTCCAGCGATCGCTTTCGGGCACACTCTCGCCAATAGTATACGAATCGCCGAGGGAAAGAAATGAGAATTTGTGGGGAGGATTTGTCACGGGGCTCGAACAGGAAAGAAAAAGAAGCAATACGGTGCCGACGAACCCGCAAACGCTCAAGGTTGTGAAGAATTTAACGGGTATTGACAAGGCGTGCTTCATTGAGATGGACGAAAGAACAGGAACTGTATAGCCAAACGAAGGTAAGTAAGATCTTGTTTACAGCGATAATTTGTCCAACAGCATCCAGTTGGACGAGTGCCCTTGCCCGAATTTGTAGTTTTGCGGCACGATATGCGTTTCACTTCTGCGCTAGTCAATACTTTGGCGGAATTCTTCGAACAACTATTCCTGATTTTAACCTATGCAGGCATTGCACAGGGAGTGTTTTTTACGTTGCTCCTGAATAACAAAAGCGTCAGAGGCAGCCGGGCCAATTTGTTCCTGTCCATACTATTGCTGGCCATGTCCTTTAGTATCCTGCACTTGGTATATGCTGGCCGGGTAATCACTCATTTCTCAATAAAAACGTACAGCCTGGGCGACCCTACTTTTTTGGCGATTGGACCATTGTTATGGTTTTATACGCAAGAGTTAACCGGGAATCGGATAAGGCTGTCGATCCCGATCGTACTGCATTTCATTCCTTCTCTAAGCCTGATTGTAGGCTCATTTGTTTTGCAAAACGTTCCTGCCGGGAACACACTGATCAGGTACCTGAACGATCATCCGCGGTGGGTGTCTGCTCAGTTTTGGATTGTTATAGTTATCCAATTTTCAGCTTATCTGTTCTTTATCAATAAAAGCTGGCTTGCTCATCAGCGGTTTATTAAGCAGGAAGTTTCCAACACCGAAAATGTCAGTATCGCCTGGGTGCGGTTCTTTATGGGTGTCTTCCTGGGAATCAATCTTTTTTTTCTAATCGTTTTGGTCAACTTAATCCATCACGGAAGCATGGGATGGGTTTATCAGGCTGTTGCGGTGATTTTCGCGCTGTCGATTTTTGCCCTAGGCTATAAGGGGGTTCTTCAAAAAGAGATTTTTCAGACTGATGTTGTCGACACTCCGTTAGATCCACCTGCTTTTTTGCCTAATGCGTCCGACAAAAAGCCCGACCAGCAACTCATTAACCGATTATTACTATTCATGGACGAAGAAAAGCCCTATCTCGACCCTGAATTAACCCTGAGTAGCCTGGCCAAACGGCTTGCCATCAGCCGCAGCGTACTGTCACAGCTTATCAATGAAGGAGTGGGCGACAACTTCTACAACTTCGTCAACAAGTACCGGGTCGAGCAGGTGAAAATGTTCATGAGCGATCCCGCAATGAAGCACTTCAATCTGCTGGGGCTGGCTCTGGAAGCTGGTTTCAAGTCAAAATCGACCTTCAATCTGATCTTCAAACGCTTCACGGGTCTGACCCCGACTGAGTATCTGCAAACCTTATCGAAATAAGGCGTCCAACTGGATATTTCCAGACGACCAGCGTGCCCTTGTTCCCGAACATTGCCCAAAAAGCAAACGAACAAGATGCAACACGAAAATGTAATTGAGCTTGTCAACGTCACTAAATCATTCACGTTGGCATCGGGCACGTTCCAGGCGTTGAAAAAGGTAACACTCCGTATCAAGCCGGGACAACTGGTAGCCGTAACAGGTAAATCGGGTAGCGGAAAATCAACTTTACTCAACGTCATCACCGGAATCGATAAGCCCTCTGAAGGAAGTGTCTCGATCAATGGTATTCGAATCGACAAACTGTCAGAAAGCGCGCTGGCTTCATGGCGGGGTCGGAATATTGGGGTAGTGTTTCAGTTTTTTCAGTTGCTGCCCACGCTGACCATTCTGGAAAATGTGATGCTGCCGATGGATTTCTGCGACTCGTACCCGAAAAAGGAACGCAAACAGCGAGCCCTCCAACTGTTGAATCAGGTAGATATCGCTGAACAGGCTGATAAGTTTCCGTCGGCTTTATCGGGTGGGCAGCAGCAGCGAGCCGCCATTGCCCGCGCTCTAGCCAACGACCCGCCGATCATTGTTGCTGATGAACCCACCGGTAATCTGGATTCGCAGACGGCCTCCGCCATTTTCCAGCTGTTCGCTACACTTGTTCAATCGGGCAAAACAGTCATTGTGGTCACCCACGAAAAAGAGTTTTCGGCCTGGTTTGAGAACACAATCGCTATTTCGGATGGCGTCATTACCAACTCATCTACCGTAACAGCCTGACCGATTTCTGCCATGAACAGTAGATACCTGAAAGTCCTGCGGGATTTGACGTCAGATTATCCCAAAAACGCCATGCTGGTGCTGGCGATTGCCATCGGTGTGTTTGGCATTGGCTGTATTTTAGGCGGTTACGCCGTCTTGAAACGGGAGATGACAACCAACTACATGGGCACGAAGCCTGCATCGGCTACTATTGAGTTGGAGGATACTATTTCGCCCGATTTAGTTGATAGCGTCAAAAACCTGCCGGGTATTAGCGAGGCTGCCCGGCGTGCTACACTACTGGCCCGAATGAAAATTAACGACAAATGGTACCCGCTCCTGTTGTTTGTAATCGACGACTTTAGAAACCTGCGTATCAGCAAATTCAACCGGGTGTCGGGTGCTACTGAGCCTGCCTTGGGGACCCTTCTGGCCGAACGCACGGCGCTGAACATAATGGATGCCAGCGAAGGGGCCAGCATTACGATCAAAACCCAACACGGATTACCTAAGAAGATACAAATTTCTGGAACGGTTCATGACCCTGCCTTAGCGCCAGCCTGGCAGGAGCAGGCTGGCTACGCGTACATTAGCCTTGAAACCCTGCATTGGCTGGGCGAAACCCAGGGCTTTGACCAGCTTAAAATTCAGACGGCAACGAATAATAATTCGGTGGATTATATTACCCAACAAGCCAGTATGGTCTCAACCTGGCTGGAAACCAAAGGGTATAAAGTACATGAAATTCAGGTGCCGCCCCCAAATCGGCATCCGCACCAGGGACAAATGGAAGCCATGATGGCTATTTTCGTCGTGTTTAGTTTCCTGATATTGATTCTGGGCTCTATTCTGGTAGCGACTTCAATGGCTACCCTGATGGTGAAACAGGTGCGTCAGATTGGTGTTATGAAAACGATCGGTGCCAATTCAGCGCAAATCGCAGGGCTTTACCTGTTTATGATGCTCATTCTCTGCATAGTAGCTTTAGTCATCAGTATCCCTCTCAGCCAGGTAGCGGCTTCTGTGCTCTACACCAAAATCAGCGTACTGCTGAATATCGACATAACGGATAGTTCCATTCCAATCTGGGTATCGCTGGTGCAGGTAAGCGCCGGAATCATTATTCCTGTGCTGGCGGCTGCATTTCCGGTCATCCGGGGGAGCCGCCTGTCGGTTCGCAGTGCGATGGACAACTACGGCGTATCACAAGCCAGATCAGGAAATTCCTTGTGGACAACCGGTTTGAGCAAGATTGAATTTGTGGGCGAAACGGTTAGGCTTTCGCTGCGAAATGCGTTTCGCCAACGCTCCCGGCTTACAATGACACTCGGCCTGTTGGCGGCAGGTGGCGCCATGTTTATGACGGCGCTGAATGTGTCGGATGCCTGGGATAGCAACCTCCGCCGAATTTATACGCAACGCCTTTATGATCTGGAAGTACGGTTCAATCAGCCAATTCAAACCGATGCGTTAGTCGCATCTCTAAAAAATATACCGGGCGTAAACGTTGTGGAACCTGGTAGCGCAGCCCCCGCTTCGTTTCTGCAAAAAGAGCCCTTCGCGGTAACCCAAACCTATCCCGACAAAGGGCATGGCAGTTTCACCGTTCAGGCACTACCGGTGCCTACTACCATATTGAAACCAACGTTGGTAGAAGGTCGCTGGCTGAGTAAACCCGGCACAAACGATGTAGTGTTGAATCAGTTAGCGCGTCGATTGGGAATTAAACTCGGAGATAGCCTTGCACTTTCCATCGACGGAAAACCAACACGCTGGACAGTAATTGGCTTTACCGAAGATGTGGGTTCGCCGGCAACTGCTTATGTTTCGTCGGATGCATATGCCCGCTACATGGCAACGGCTGGGTACTCTACCCTAATACGGATTGGGTTTGCGGATCGTAGTAAAGCGAATGCCGCCAGACAAATTCGTGATGTTGAAGCAATATTGGAGCGGGAAAATGTCTCTGTAAAATCGAGCGTACCGGTGTGGTTGTTGCACAACGCCATTGCGGGCCACATGAAAATCCTGGTAAACTCGTTGATGGCGATGGCTATTCTGATGGCGTTGGTCGGTACGCTGGGTTTACTATCCACCATGAGTATGAACGTGATGGAGCGAACGCGTGAAATTGGGGTTATGCGGGCCATTGGTGCCACGCCCCGAAAAATCAGAAACCTGATTGTGTGGGAAGGGCTGTCAATTGGCGCATTTAGCCTTTTGCTGGCCTTTCCGTTGTCGATTTTACTATCGGTTTACCTGGGTCGTTATATTGGACATATGGCTTTTCGGTTGCCCTTGTCATTGACGATTTCACCGACAGCCTGTGTCATTTGGATCGGAATCATTATGGTCGGCTCGTATCTGGCAACGGTTTTTCCGGCCCGCCGAGCCACCAAACTCACCACCCGAGAAGCGCTGGCTTATGAGTAATACAGAAGAAAAACGATTGATTGATTCATTGCTCAAGCCCCCATAAATGCTTTTGCCTTCCGGATATTCGCGTTAGCGCGGTCGGTTTCAACCAAGCCATCGCGGAGCCGGACAATGCGGTGTGCGTATTCGGCAATGTCTTCTTCGTGCGTTACCATGATTACGGTATTGCCTTTGCTGTGAATCTGGTCGAAAAGGTCCATTATTTCATAGGATGTTTTCGAGTCGAGGTTACCCGTAGGTTCGTCAGCCAGCAGAATACTGGGGTCGTTGACCAGCGCACGCGCCACGGCCACCCGTTGCCGTTGACCCCCCGATAACTCATTGGGACGGTGACCGGCGCGGTTTTCAAGACCTACATTTTTGAGGGCGATCATCGCTTTCTCTGTACGGTCGGCTTTGTTGAGCCCCGCATAAATAAGGGGCAAGGCTACGTTTTCGAGCGATGTCTGGCGAGGTAACAGGTTAAACGTCTGGAACACAAAGCCAATTTCACTGTTACGGGTTTCGGCCAGTTCATTTTCGGTCATGTTGCTCACGTCTTTCCCATTGAGTACATACGTGCCCGTCGTAGGTGTGTCTAAGCAACCAACAATGTTCATCAGCGTTGATTTACCCGAGCCCGACGGACCCATAAAAGCGACGTATTCACCTTTGCGGATGTCAATCGTAACGGATTTAAGCGCTTCGATTACTTCTGCGCCCATTATGTAGCGCTTGGCAATGCTGCGGGTTTCGATAATATTCATAGAAATAGGGGCAAACGAACGGTTAACAGAAGGTTGTTGCAGTCGGTGGTTAAACCGCTGCTGATCTGGCTGCCCGCCGACGACGCTGGAAATAGTTTCTGATAAAAAGGCCCGTTAAAACAACCACATTGGCTTGGGGAACATCTGCATCGATGCTAATGTCGCCATGGGCGGAAAAGAAATTCCGGGTTAAGTGATAATTGACTACTTCGCGGTCTTCGGCGTCAGTCTCTCCCTCACGAATCATGTCCCAGTCGCGCATCAGAATGTTGTGGCGTTTCCAGGTGTATTTGTCACCATTGGTCAGGTCTAATTCGGCGCGTTTGCCAAAATGGAGCGTGATGGTGCCAATAATCTCATTAGTAGTTAGGTCGTGGATGTTAACTGAATGAAAGATAAACCCCGTTACATCAAACTTAATGTGGGTATCAAACAAGGTCGCTTCTACGTCTCTCTCGAAAAAGCGGCCCTTCATACCGCCCACCGTTTGGCCTTCGCTGGTGATAACAACCTCGCGACTAAAAGCTTCTTTCGTCCAGTTTAATTTAGCAGTCATGTTGGGTTTATTTAGGTCCCCAAAACTACATGATTCTCAGAATGTCTGTCTATCCTTTTCGATTGACGACAATTTTTGCTGATAGTCTGCCAAAAAAGCCTGATAATCGGCAGGCGAGGTTGATCCCTGAAGCTGAGGAAGTGCATCCTCGGCATAATCGGTCAGGCGTTGATCGAGGCACAAGTCAATGTACGTCTTCCACAATTCAGGCTGGTCGGGGTTATAGTCGAGTGTGCCAACGATGAGGTTATAGGCCCGGTCGATTTGCCGGTTTTGTTTCCAGAACTGGGCGGCTCCCGTTACAATCTGGGCGTTGAGGGGAGCTAACCGAGCGGCTTCGGTGAAAGCAAGCTGTGCGCGTTGAGTCTGTTTATTCTGAGCCAGAACCTTGCCCAGTAAAAATTGCCGTTCAGCTTCGTGCTGGGGTAAAAACGCCTGTCGACTCATAGAGTCCGAAGCGGCCAGTTTGTTTCGAAAAGCGGCAATACGCAACGCACTGAGGTTTTCGAGCGATAGCGCAAACGGGTTCAATTGTTCGGGTTTACCCATCTGGCTCAGAATCATCTGGGCGTAAAAAGGCTGCCGCGTGGCAATGTATTCTTCGATCAGTCTGGTGCCTGAAACGGTTTTGAGATTTGGGTCGCGAATAGTTTCCCAGAACTTACCCCGGTTCGGGTCGTCGATTCGGTAGCTAACATAAAATGCTTTCTCCAAATCGGATTTAGGAACGCGCTCTTCGTACAACACCTGTTTCAGACCAGCAACCCCCGCATCGTTGCGTGAGGCCGTCTCCCAAAGCGACTGAGCCATAACAAGATCACCCGCTTTGGTAAGTGCCAGTGCCCGATGAAATATTGAGAGTGTATCGGTGTTAAGTTCCAGAAACTCGTTGGCCTTTCGGTAAAGCCCCTGATCCATCATGAGTAACCCCAAAGCTGAGCGATACTGTTCGGCTGTGCGGGGGCTTCCTTCGGCTAGTTGGCTGAGCAAACTGAACGTATTGGCAGGTTGGTGATTCTGGTATTCGGCCATTGCCCGAGCCAGTAACAGATCGTCTGAAAAATCCTGATTTGCGACTTGTTGCGAGCGCTGCCGAAGCGTTTTAGTCAACACAGAATCGGGCCGTGGGCTGGCCAGCGCAAAGTTGTACAAACTGGCAAATCGCCCAACACTTAGCCCCGGCCACCCCTCGGTAGCTACCAAGCTATCAACTATAGGGGGCTCGTCGGCCAGCCAGGTCGGCTGTTTTAATTTCGTCGTATCGTGGTTAAATACAACGTTCAATGCCAGGGCATTCGCTTCATACGACTCATACTCAAACCGATCTGTGTTTTGCGCCAGCGACGAATCGGCGGCCAGCACTTTGGGGTTGCGGGCATACAAACCAAGTAAATTCGCTTCGGGAACCTCGTCGCGGCTCGTGTTCCGAACGGCACTCTGGAAATAATAATACGCCGAGTCGGCAATGCTGGTGCGGCTGTATAGATAGCCCAGATTGTTCTGCAACTCACCATTGTTGGGGAACTGACGCAAACCCCGTTGGAGCGATTTAATAGCTTCAAAAAACAGCTCGGTTTGTTGGTAGGTGCTGCTTAAAGCGGCAAATGCCTGCGGGCTGGGTTGTTTCAGCAAGGCCTGACTGAAAAAGTAAGCCGCTTTACCCGGTTCATTATTGCGTAGTGATAGTGAGGCTAGTGCGTAGTTCGATTTATGGTTCTGGAACTCCTGCTCAACCGCCAGTTGATAGAATGCCTGAGCCGATGTGAACTGCCCTGACGCGACGTACAAATCGCCCAGACCGTTGTAATATCCGGTTACGGCCTGTCGAACTGGAAATAGGTTCACACCCCCTAGCAAGGCCCCAAACACCAACAAGCCTCCCAGACGGAAATAGCTTAGCCTGGCCTGTTTTGGTTTATATAAAACCCGGTGCACGGCTAGCCCACGCTGATATAACTGCCGAAAGTTGAAAATCACGTACAACACAAAAGCTGCTCCCAGAGCGAGGTGGCTGTAGACAATCGCATCTTCAAACATTTCGACCACCGGATCATTGGCAGTAGCAAAGGCATAGGCGATCGTTGCCGTTGTAATCAGCCCCAAACCAGCGTACAGAAACGCCCCTGATTCTTCAAATGGAATTTCGTCTTCCTGCTCCACTTGCCGACGATACCCCCAAATGCCTAATAGTAGCGAGGCTAGGAAAATTAAAAAGGGGCTGATTGTTAACCAGTTAAGGTCAAGAGTGCGGGTGTTCTGAAGCCAGACAAGGAGCAGATTGGCAAGGTATAAACCACTCAGCACGGCGAAATTGCGCACGCCAAACGGCCGACGGTTGCCGCCCTCACTTTGACTACTTATACCCGGTGCTAGGTTTGCGGAGGTCAGCCAAACCAGACCCGCAATAATTTCGAAAGCGATAAAGACAATGAACCCTACACTCAATAGCATCAGAGCGGGCATTCCGTAACTCACCACAGTAAGTGTAGGTAATGCCACCGGCGCCAGGGCACCCAAGCCCAGACTTACCGCCAAAAACAGCAGACCAAAAATCCCAAACCGACTGGTAAACCCAATATCGATTCTGAATGCGTGGAAATAATAGGCTACTGAGCCAAACAGAAAAGCCAAAATACCAAATACGTATTGGCCATCTAGGCCCGGGATTTCCAGTGTTTCGAACCGGCACACGGCCAGGACCAGAATAAAACCCGTCATCGCAGCTAAAAACGGCACCCTATTCAAGCGTGTTACGGCGCTTAACACCAGCGCGAATCCAACGCCCAAAGCGGCCAGCAGCGTTGTAGCCATCCACGGATGCACTTGCATAACCGAGGCCACAAACTGCTCTGATACCGCGTAGGCTTTGCCCGGCACCGAATAATCGAATAAGCCATCAGTAATCGTTCGGATGGAAGTAGGCAAGTCTATGAGTTCACTCAGAACGTCCCACTGCACCACATTGGCAACACCTTTCCACCAAGCGGCACCGAACGCCAGCAGGCAAACGGCCAGCAGTAGTAAACTATTCAGGTAGGGTATCCGGTAGGCCCGGTCCCACTCTTTCCAGAAAAATAAGGATGACATGAGGAGAAAACGTAACAGACAGCAGGTTAGTGCGTTTGGGAGAGGCTTGTCAGTTGTGAAACTTGCAAAGGCTCAACGTTATGGTCTACGCGTTTGTCTCACCGGATCACGTCAATGATGTCCCGATAGCGAATGAATTTATGATCGTCCGAAATAACAGGGATAGATTCAGCCAAGGCTGTAGCCAATATCAAACGATCAAAAGGATCACGGTGATCCTCAAAAAAGGGAATCTTTTCATAAGCCAATACATGGCTATCGGTTACGCTCAAGATGGCGATGTTCTCGTCATAACAATCCTCTATCAATCCTTTCAATCCCCTCTTTACGTTAATTTTTCCGGCAATTTTTAGTTTGATGG
This sequence comes from Flavobacterium sp. SUN052, assembly GCF_028867935.1. Taxonomy (GTDB): domain Bacteria; phylum Bacteroidota; class Bacteroidia; order Flavobacteriales; family Flavobacteriaceae; genus Flavobacterium. The sequence goes on along the minus strand of NZ_JAPQNS010000011.1, from coordinate 142,614 downwards.
CTATCTCAAACAAGCTGATGTGGCTGACCGAAATTTCGTTGTCAGCGTCTTTAATGAGGCTCTTCAAACTGGTTGAAAGAGCTTTACTGTCTTCAAGAAACCAAATCAGGATTTGTGTGTCAATGAGTATACGCATTACATATAATCAGCTAGGTCATCCAATGGAGCGTTGAAATCGTCAGCCATCCAAACCTCGCCTTTCATACTTCCTCCACGACGAGCTTTTTTAGTTGTCTCTGAATTGATAACATCCTCGTCCAGAAACGTAACAACCACTTTTTTTCGACCTTTTACAGGTGGAGCATCTTCCCAAAAAATCTGCCCATTTTCGTAAATACCTTTCGCTGCTATAAGCATAATCGTAGCCTTTTACTCAAAGATACGGATTTTATAAACTGAACGAGTAATGAGTACTCAACCGCATTTACATCTAAAAAACGTGTACATTCCCCCCATAAATCCTCAAACCACTTGCCGTATGCCTTTTTTCTTGATTATTCTTATTCTGGCGGCTATTCTCGTCTATTTTTCTATCGCTATTGTCCAGCAAGGCACTGTTGCTGTTATCACAATTTTCGGGAAATATACCCGTGTAATGACACCGGGTCTGAACTTCCGCATCCCGTTCATCGAGATGATTTACCGGCGTATTTCCATTCAGAACCGCTCCGTTGAACTAGCCTTCCAAGCCATTACGGCCGATCAGGCTAACGTTAATTTTAAGGCGATGCTGGTGTATTCAGTGCTGAATCAGGAGGAAGAAACTATCAAAAACGTAGCCTTCAAGTTTATTGATGAAGCCTCGTTCATGCAAGCGCTGATTCGGACCATTGAGGGATCTATTCGGAGCTTTGTGGCTACCAAACGTCAGTCCGAAATTCTTGCGCTCCGCTCCGAAATTATCGAACACGTTAAATCTCAGTTGGATGTACTGCTCGAAAGCTGGGGTTATCACCTCACCGACCTGCAACTAAATGACATTGCGTTCGATGAAGTCATTATGCGGTCAATGGCTCAGGTTGTGGCTTCGTCGAACCTCAAGGCCGCTGCCGAGAACGAAGGGCAGGCTCTGCTTATCACTAAAACCAAAGCTGCCGAGGCCGAGGGTAATTTTATCAAAATCTCGGCTGAGGCCGAAAAAACAGCCGCTCAGTTACGCGGTCAGGGTGTGGCCCTCTTCCGCGAGGAGGTAGCTAAGGGTATGGCCGAGTCAGCAAAGGTGATGACTGCGGCCGAGCTGGATGCATCACTGATTCTGTTCTCGATTTGGACTGAAGCCATCAAGCATTTTGCCGAAAATGGCAAAGGCAACGTCATCTTCCTCGACGGCTCCACCGATGGTATGGAAAAAACCATGCGACAATTACTGGCTGTTGAGAGCATGAAAACAACAGGTGATTCAGGACGGATTATTACGCCATCATCTGGGAAATAAAAAGTGGAGTCACTATCCAAATTAGACAAAGGAACAAGTCTGAATTACCGCCTGTTTATAGCATCAGACTTGTTCAATCCGCTTGGGTTTATTAACGCAATAATTTAATGGCAACAATAGCAGCCAATACCGACGATATTCTAACTCAAACTATTCAGGGATTGGGCTACGCAACACTTGTTGACTTTGCCCGAGAACAAGCTAAAAGCATTCTCCTGCAAAAAGTAGCGTACTATCAGAGTCGGATCGACTTGTTTGAACAAAAGTACGGTCTTGATTTTAATCGGTTCTGTGAACAGTTTGCGCATATTAAATCGTATTCAACGATTGAGAAGGAAGATGATAGCCTCCTTTGGGAGACCTCGTTGGACGTCGTCAATGCCTATCAACATGATTTATTGGCTTTAAACCAATGATCGAAGAGACGCTTACCGCCTTTGCGCATCTCATTGGTGACCGCCGAGTTTTGGCTGATCGTCATGACAACCAAATTTCAGAATACAAGGCTCGGCTTACCTTGACTGACGGGTCAATTCTTGAATTTACGGAGATCAAAATCATAGGTATTCAGAAGAGAAAATATTCATTTCAATGGATGACTGAGGATTTCTCAATACTCGTTCGATGGGACAATGCGCTACACCATAGGTATATAGAAACGTTTCCACATCGTAAACACGTTGGTGATGAACAGAATATAGAGCCATCAAAAGAAGTTTTCCTGGCCGACGTTCGCCAGTTTATTCACGATGTGCTAGCCGAACGCTGAATACAGGCTAGCACATCGTTTTTTGTGTCAAATCCGCCCTGTCATTTTAGTGATAGCTAGCAACCGGGAAACTACCTCATCATTTAATTGCTCGGGGATATAACGCCACGACCAGTTGCTACCGGCCCCGCCGGGTGTGTTCATCCGGTGCGACTCGTCGAGGTTTAGCGCGTCCTGCAAAGGCAAAATCGATAATCGTGCTACCGACTGCATGGTCAGGCGGCTTAGGTGAGCCGTAACATTGTCGGTTGTAACGTCTACACCGAGGTAAGCCTCTACATTGTTGCGCGATACCGAGTCAGCCCCCATCCACCAGCCTGCCGTAGTGGGGTTGTCGTGCGTTCCGGTATATACTACACTGTTAATGACATGATTATGAGGGGCGTGGGACGATGTAGCTACGTCTTCGCCAAAACCGAATTGCAGGAGCCGCATGCCCGGAATCTGGAAGTGACGAAGATGCGGCTGCACATCGGGTGTGCGGGCGCCAAGATCCTCCGCAATAACTGGAAGCGTATCAAATTGCCGGTACATCGCATCCAGAAAAGCATCAATAGGAGCATTTACCCATTCCCCGACTTTTGCTGAGGGTTCACTAGCTGGAATTTCCCAGTACACCGCAAAGCCTAGAAAATGGTCGAGCCGGGTCAGGCTGTAGAGTTTCATCTGATGCCGCAACCGTCGAATCCACCATTGAAAACCCGTTTCTTCGTGTTTGGGCCAGTCGTACACAGGGTTGCCCCAGCGTTGCCCTTCGGCACTAAAATAGTCAGGTGGTGCTCCCGCTACGAAGGTCGGCATGCCAAATTCATCTAACTTGAAAAGCTCCTGGAACGCCCACACATCAGGGCTGTTGTGCTGTACGTAGATGGGAATATCACCAATAATGTGTACTCGTTTCGAAAAGCAATAGTCGGCCAGTTGCTTCCATTGTTGGTCGAACAGGAATTGCAGGACCTTAATGGATTCGATAGATTCGCTCAATCGATCAATTTCGCGGGCCAGTGCTTCGGGGTCACGCCGGACAAGTTCGGGGGCCCAGCGAACCCACCAGTATTCACCGGTGTCTTGTTGCAAAGCGGTAAAAAGAGCGTAGTCATTTAACCAGTGCGCTTCTTCTTCACAAAAAAGCTCATAATCAATTCGTTGGGTAGTATTGGCATTGAGCCTGAAATGTTCCGCAGCTTGCCGAAGCAAAGGCATTTTACGCTCGTAAGCTACCCACAAATTGGCCCGGTTGCTCAGGGGTAATGCCGCTGCTTCTACTTCTTCTTGAGAAAGCAGGCCATACTCAGCGAGGTTTTCCAGGCTAATCATCAGCACGTTCCCGGCGAAGGCTGAGGGACTACTGTAGGGTGAAAACCCCGCGCCAGGATCAACTGGAGTAATCGGCAGAATCTGCCAGTACGTTTGGCCCGAAGCAGCCAGAAAATCAACGAAGCGATAAGCTTCTGATCCCAAATCACCTAATCCGTGGGGCGATGGCAATGAAGTAATGTGCAGCAATAAGCCGCTAGAGCGTTGTTGGAGCATAACGTTGAGAGGGGTCATTCATCGTTATTCCCTGTCATTGATGGTCATTACTAATTGTTTGTCATCTAAAACAAAGAATGACCAGTAAGGACCATCAATAACAAGGAATAACAGGTTTCCTTCTTTTGTACAAAATCACTTCAGGCCAGAATTGTTCTATTAAAAAGGCAAAATCCTAATTCTCAACACCCATCACTAGGTTTCTTTATATAATTAGTTCGGGAGGCAACTTGGCTTTACGCTGTTTTTCTCCTACTTTTGCAGTCCCAAATACAGGGTTTATTCTTTTAGACATATATCATATCCCAATGATTACGGAAACGGCAGTAAATAAGGGCAAAGTCACCCAAGTGATTGGCCCCGTCGTGGACGTGAGCTTCGAGGGCGAAGGCTCCCGGCTCCCGGCTATTCTTGATGCCCTCGAAGTAACGAAAGCTAACGGCCAAAAGGTAGTACTTGAAGTTCAGCAGCACCTCGGTGAAGACCGAGTTCGGACCATCGCAATGGACTCGACCGAAGGTTTACAGCGTGGCATGGACGTTCTTGACCTCGGCAGCCAAATCATGATGCCTACGGGCGACGGTATCAAAGGCCGTTTGTTCAACGTAGTAGGTCAGGCTATCGACGGTATTCCTCAACCAGTTAGCACAGGTGGCTTATCGATTCACCGGTCGGCCCCACGTTTCGAAGATCTGGCAACCTCAACAGAGGTTTTGTTCACCGGTATCAAAGTAATCGATTTGCTTGAGCCGTATGCAAAAGGTGGTAAAATTGGTCTTTTCGGTGGTGCCGGTGTAGGCAAAACCGTATTGATTCAGGAACTCATCAACAATATCGCTAAGGCTTACGCCGGTTTGTCGGTGTTTGCTGGTGTGGGTGAGCGTACCCGCGAAGGAAACGACCTTCTCCGCGAAATGATCGAAGCTGGTATCATCAAATACGGTGAGAACTTTAAGCATTCGATGGAAGAAGGTGGTTGGGATCTAAGTAAAGTTGATCTGGAAGAAATGAAGGAAAGCCAGGCTACCTTTATTTTCGGTCAGATGAACGAGCCTCCAGGAGCCCGTGCTCGTGTGGCCCTATCAGGGTTAACCATTGCCGAACACTTCCGCGATGGTGATGGTACAGGTCAGGGTCGCGACATCCTGTTCTTTATCGACAACATCTTCCGTTTCACTCAGGCTGGCTCCGAAGTATCCGCTCTGTTAGGCCGGATGCCATCAGCCGTAGGTTACCAGCCCACGCTGGCTACCGAAATGGGTGCCATGCAGGAACGTATTACGTCAACAAAACGTGGTTCAATCACTTCGGTACAGGCCGTTTACGTACCTGCCGATGACTTGACTGACCCTGCTCCAGCAACAACGTTTGCCCACTTGGATGCCACAACGGTATTGAGCCGGAAAATTGCTGAGTTAGGTATCTATCCTGCCGTTGACCCGCTTGACTCTACGTCACGGATTCTGTCGGCTGAAGTTTTGGGCGACGAGCATTATAACACGGCCCAGCGGGTGAAGGAAATTCTGCAACGCTACAAAGAATTGCAGGATATCATCGCCATCCTTGGTCTTGAAGAACTTTCAGAAGACGATAAACTGGTTGTAAGCCGTGCCCGCCGGGTTCAACGCTTCCTATCGCAGCCGTTCTTCGTAGCCGAGCAGTTCACCGGTTTGAAAGGTGTTTTGGTGCCTATCGAAGATACCATCAAAGGGTTTAACGCAATCATCGACGGCCAATACGATCACCTGCCGGAATCTGCTTTCAACCTTGTTGGAACGATTGAAGATGCCATTGCTAAAGGTGAGCGTCTGTTGAAAGAAGCAGGACAGTAATTGGATTTTGGATTTTGGATTTCAGATTTCGGATTTTACTGGCCGGAACCGTTAATCCGAAATCCGAAATCATAAATCCGAAATCATTATGGTTCTCGAAATCATCACCCCTGACCGGAAGGTCTTTACCGGCGAAGCTTCGGCTGTTACGTTTCCGGGAATTGAGGGACAGTTTCAGGTACTGAACGACCACGCACCCCTCGTCAGCACGCTGGCAACAGGGCCGATAACTGTTCAAACCGCTACTGGTCAGCAGGTTTTTACCGTGGATGGTGGCGTGGTTGAAGTATTACGCAACCGGGTACTGGTATTAGCCGAGGCTATTGTTGCCTGATATAAACTAAAGTACAGTTAAAAAGGCCACGTCTCAACAACGTGGCCTTTTTGTTTTCCTATTTCTGTGAAGACAGGGAGTAAGTTCAGGCAGCTATTACCAAACTTCCCTGCCCTTTGTCGCTCTTCCCGGCGAACTTCTTCTTGTAAAAAGCAACGGTCCGGCCAATGAGCATCCCGCCGATTATAGATGGTGCAATCCAACCCGCCAAATGAACCCATTCTGGAGTTCCTGCTGGTAGCATGCGGCCGTTGTTATTCACTAGAAACGCGGTGAACGCAGCAATGTAAGATCCTCCCATACGTGTAAAGTGCTGAAAGAACCAGTGCATCTTTTCAAGTGGTTTACCGAACAGGCGAACATCTCGCGAAGCAAAAATAAGCGTCAGTACGCCGAAGAAGGTAAACAATATACTCATGGATGAAACTGAACGGCTTACCAGAAAAATGCCATAGCCGATCATACTTAGGCTCACCGCCAGCGTGCCATAAGTAAGCCAATGATCTACAGTTGTAAAACCCATTTTCTTTTGTTTTACGGCCCGCCAGCCAGTAGTACTCAGGTAAAAACTAAAGATGGCGATGCCTGCCAGAAACAAGCGGAAAATGGTAAAGGGCTGCAATACAAACAATAAGGCTGCTGAGGCAGCTACATAAGTCATACACCATACATACACCCGCCCGGTGCGGTTGTGTAAGGGACTCCCTTTTTTCGAGAACATGGGTACTAAGCCAATCAGAAGGGCAATGGTTCCGGCAGCTACGTGGCTGATAAGGATAGCAGTGATGAGCGTTTTCATGACAACGTTTGTTTGGCGTTTCGTTGTCACAAAGGTGGGATAGCGCAATGGATCGCTCCAAAAATAAGGGCTCAATGGCACCGTTTGGGGCGTTTAGCACTGTTTGGGACGATTAACAAAGTCCATTGGGACGTTTGTCAAACTGCCCGCAGGCTTGCCACCAGTGTTTCGTTGTAGCGACGCGCTACCGGTACCTCTAGCTCACCGTTTAGCAGGTGCAGTTTGTATCCCTGGGCATTGCCTGTAACACGCTCGACCCGATCCAGATTAACCACAAACGAACGGTGGCATCGAACCAGACGAGGGTAGCTGGCCAGTTGATTCTCTATCCGACTCAGGCTACTTCGGAGCAGTGGTTTTTGGAGCTTTCCACTTAGCAGATAATAAACCGTACAGTAATTGTCGCTCGATTCAATACAAAGCAAGTCTGCGGGGGATAGCGTTAGGGTATCTTTTTCGTTGTCGGCAACGAGTGCAATCTGCGGGGAATTTGCAGCGGGACTAGCTAGTGTTTCTATATTGCGTTCTGTAGGGGAATCTATGGAGGGGGAGGCTGGTGGTTTCCCGGTTGTGCTTTCAGCAAGGAAAGTAGGGTGGGGTTGCAGCGTTGCGGCTGAATCTCGGTACTGACGTAGTCGACGAATGTAGCCAAACAGAACGGTGCCTGTTGCGGGAAAGATGCCCACAATCAGCGTGACAATTACCATCCAGACTAAGCTGCTCCATCGAAAAGGGAAGTTCAGCAGGAAGCCTAAATACAGGAAATTACCGATGGCAATAAACAGAATGTTGACCAGAATAAACAAAACCGCCCGGCCAACGGTCCATTGCTGCTCGGCAAAAAACCGGGGAAAAAGAGCTGGCCAGAGGGTAAAGTGGATGGCGGTGAAAATGAATGTAATTAGCCCGAACCCCAGAATTTTCAGCCATTTATATTCTGTTTGCCATTGAATAAGGCCAAATGGTTGGAAAACCAGTAAGAACAAGCCAATGAACAAGCCAATCAGAGCTGCACTCCGAAGTTGAGCCGGGGCGGGTTCAAGAACGGCGTATGGCTGGCGAAAAACGGAGAGCATAGAACCCTAAAATAACCGCCAACTGCCAACCTGCTCAAAAAACGACGCTACAACCCCTGGATAGGCCACAATCATGAACACAATGCCAAACAAGGCACCATAAATGTGTGCATCATGATTAATGTTACTGTTGCCACGCCGGGACTCGTAAAACGAATAGGCCAGATAGAATATACCGAAAATGAAGCCAGGAACGGGAATCGGGATAAACATTAGGTACAGTGGCGTGAGCGGACGAAACAGAATCGATGCAAAAATGATAGCCGACACCCCGCCTGATGCACCCAGCGAATTATAGCCGGGGTTGGTGCGGTGCTTAAAAAAGGTGGGCAAATCCGACACGATAATAGCTACCAGATAGAACCCAACAAGCCAGACCGCATACAACGGGCCAAACAAATAAGCGAATAACTGCTCAATATAACTTCCGAAAAAATAGAAGCTGAGCATGTTGAAGATCAGGTGCCCCCAGTCGGCATGGAGAAAACCAGAGGTCAGCAGTCGGTAATACTGGCCTCGGGTAGCTACCTGATACGGGTTCATGATAAACCGGTTCATGATGCTGCTGTCATTCCAGGCCCACAGACTGATGGCGACCGTAACCACAATAATATAAATTGTAATGCTCATTAGACGTTGTCGTAATTGGGGGTGTTTTCAGCTTTCGCGCTGCACTAATTGGGTAGCAAAATCAAGCAGCATAGCTTTTCGGTCGGGTTCGGCAACAACCAGCTCAAGATTAGTAAATCCACAGGCAAAGTACTCATCAATACGGGTTTCAGCAATCTGACGAATACCTAGTTCATCGTAGATACGGGTTACCGCTTCTACCTTTTCTGCTTTGTCGAACTCGGTTCGGGTCAGCCAGTCGAGAAGTTCGGTTTTGATTGGGCCTTCGGCTTTTTCGAGAGCCTCGATCAGCATAAATGTTTTTTTGTTGGCGATGATGTCGCCCCCGACCTGCTTGCCAAATTTGATTGGGTCGCCGTACACGTCGAGCAGATCGTCTTTAAGTTGGAAACCAATGCCAATATTGATGCCTCCTTCGCGCAGGTGAGCCACGCTCGTATCGTCGGCGCGGGCGATAAGACCACCAAGTTCGAGTGCGAAACCAAGCAGAACCGACGTTTTGAGTTTTATCATCTCAATATATTCGGCCTCAGTTACGTCGTCGCGGGTTTCAAAATTCATGTCCAGCTGTTGACCCTCGCACACTTCGGCAGCCGTGCGGTTGAACCGGGCCAGTACACGTTTCATAATAGGTGTTTCAACGTCCAGCAGCAGTTCGTACGCATTCACTAGCATCACATCGCCCGACAGAATAGCAATGTTATGATTCCATTTTTCATGCACCGTTGGCTGGCCGCGCCGGAGCGGAGCCTGATCCATAATGTCATCGTGCATGAGGGTGAAATTATGGAAAACCTCCACTGCAACAGCGGGTTTCAGGGCTTTCTGCCAATCATCGGTGAACAGATAGGTGGCTAGTAATGTCATTAGCGGCCGTAATCGTTTCCCGCCGAGATCCATAATATACCGGATAGGATCGTACAGTTCGGGGGGATGTTCGCCGTATTGAGTAGTTTTAATTTGGTTGATCAGTGCGTCAGCAAAAACGGCTGGATTCATTGAGTGGGGCGGCTTACCGCGAGATTGTGAGCCAAAAATACGCAAAAAAGGTCACGCCCCTGCACACCGCTGGTTCGAGTGAAGGGCTACCAGCCGATAACGCGTTTATAACGACGGTCGGCATCGGTGGTGAGTAAGCGGGTCAGCCGGAGTGATAAGGAGAAATAGCCATCGCGTTTATTTGGATTACCCCGTTGATCGCCCGGTTGAGCGGCTGGCAGGCCCAACCCTAGGGCATATCGCCGGTCGGACAGGGCCTGGCCAAGCGGTTCGAGTTTTGAAATGTCTGGATAAACCGTACTGACATCGTCTAAATAATCGCTGAATACCCCCGTGTACCCAAGCTCAACTGCTAGTCGGTACTTGAACCGGATGAGTACGGAATGGCCAACAGCAAGCTTCATTAGGGCGGGGTAGCGATTGTACACAACGTTTTCAGTATGCAAGGGCGGCAACGTAACCCAATGATTCTGAAAACGGGTTAGTGTATTGAGGTACGTTAAACCCAGACCTGCAAACAGGTATGGATTAACTCGGCGGTCACGCTGGTCGGCTGGGTAAAGATCAGCTTGAATGCCCGCGCTCAGCTCTGGATTGATGGCTACGAAGGATAGATTGTTGAACCAGATGCGGGTATTTTCGTGCTTTCCCCAGATCATATACATACGGCCATCGGCACGGGCCGAAAACCGTTCAGCAAATCTATACAGGACGGAACCAGATGCTTCAACGCCCAGCCGGGGCCGAACGAGTAAGTCTTTTTCTTCGCTCAAATCTCCCGCATATCGAGTAGCGCCAGTGGCCAGCGCTATCGACCAGGTGCCGGGTTTGTCTTCCCAATATTTCCAGGGACGATATTGTGCCAGGGTATTGGATGCGCAAAAAAGACTAAATAAACAGACGAGAATAGAACGACTCAAGGGGTACTTACGGTTTGGGTTAGGGCCGCAAATTAGTCATATCGAATGGATTATGAAAGGTTACACCCTTGCTGTCAGGTTTCCGCCAGCGTTGTATTGCAGCACCTCTTCGGCTAACATCTGCTGCACAGCCTGAGCCAGTGTTTCTGTGTTGGTTTGGGCAAAATAATCGGCTAATTGCCGGGGCGACACACCGGGCCCATCGGCGCGTGTTACGTACTGAAACACCTGCTCCCGAACGGCTTCGGTGGGATCGGGGCGAGATTTTTGTTTGAGACAGTTGTCACAAATACCACAGGCATCGCCGGGGTTTTCACCAAAATACGCTTGTAACAGACGAGTTCGGCACTGGATGGGGTTTTGCACGTAAGCCACCATTGCCCGTACTTTGGTCATCGCCCGTTGCTTCCGCTCGTTTAATAATCGCGTGTCGATGGGGAGTTGATTGGCGTCGATGCGGGGCGTCAGGAAGGTGAGCTGGGGTTTGTCTTTCTGCTTTTCGTAGATCAGAATTGAGCGTTCATGGAGTTGCTGCAACAGAGCAACAATTTCCTTTTGGTCGATAAAAAACGCACGCGCCAATGCCGTTTCTGAAATCGTCAGAAAGTCCGTAAAGATTTCTCCGCCATACATGCGGAGGAGTAATTTAATGAACGGTTCGTAGTGTGGGTTTCGCAGCTGAAACTCATACAATTCGCGATTGTTGAGGCTCATCAACACGCGCGAGGGTTTGTAATAACTCTCCGTTAAGCTGATAAATCCTTCGTGTTCCAGTTGTCTGAGCGCAAAGTGAGTACCCTGTGGGGGCAACTGGAAGGTTGTTACGAAGGTATGCATGTCAAAATCGTAGCTGGCAAACTGCCCCCCGCCGGTTGGTACAGCGGTGTAATTGGCCAGCGCCTGATACGTCCGTTTGAGCAGTTCAACAGCCGGATATTGCTGTTCGGTGCGGGCCTCAACTGTGCTTAGGTCGGCGTCGGTGTGGAGCAGAACGGCGTAGGCTTTCTGCCCATCGCGCCCGGCACGACCTGCTTCCTGATAATACGCTTCGGGCGTATCGGGAACATCGAGGTGTACCACTACGCGCACGTTGGGTTTGTCGATACCCATTCCGAACGCGTTTGTCGCCACAATTACCCGAATTCGGTCATTGATCCAAGCCTCCTGCTTCTCGTCGCGCTGTTTGGTTGCCAGGCCCGCATGATAAAAATCGGCGGAGATGCCGTTCCGGTACAGAAACTCGGCAACCTGCTGGGTTTGGCGTCGGCTCCGAACATACACAATGGCACTTCCCGGCACATTGCCGAGAATTTTAAGGAGCCGAACTTCTTTGTCGCTTTCGGCCAGGGCCGAATACGAGAGATTAGGCCGGGCAAACGTTTGCCGAAACACAGGTGGCGGCTCTGGTTGGCCGTTTCGGTTGCCGGGACTGCGCATTTCCAGCCGGGCAACAATGTCGGCTTGCACGTCGGGGGTGGCCGAAGCTGTGAGCGCAATAACGGGTGCTACCTTAGGCAGCACCGCTCTGAACTCGGCAATTTTCAGGTAAGGAGGTCGAAAGTCGTATCCCCAGGCCGAAATACAGTGGGCTTCATCAACGGCAATCAGGCAGATTTTCATCTGTTTCGCCCGCTCAATAACAAGTTCGGTCTGAAGCCGTTCGGGCGAAACGTATAGAAATTTGGTGTTGCCGTAAATGCAATTGTCGAGCGTTGAGTCAATTTCGCGGTAGTGCATCCCTGAGTAGATAGCCGCTGCCGGAATGCCGCGCCGTTTGAGCTGTTCCACCTGATCTTTCATCAAGGCGATCAAGGGCGTTACAACAATACAGACGCCTTCCATAACCAGTGTTGGTACCTGGAAACAAAGCGATTTGCCCCCACCGGTCGGCATCAGCACGAGCGTATCCTGCCCGGCCAACACGGTATTGATAATGTCTTCCTGCAATGGGCGAAACGCTGAGTATCCCCAATACTGCCGTAATATGTCGTGTGGCGTCATGTGGTAAACTCCTCTTATCGTACAAATTTAGGACATCAACAGACAATTAGTCGTAAGAATCGTTTTCTAGCCAATGGCGCAACGATTTAATTCTACAAAGCGTAAAGACTTTTAACCGAACATCTATGATCCAGAAAGTAATTAAAACGGACGAAGAATGGCGGGCGCAACTCACGCCGGAGCAATACCGGGTAACGCGTCAGAAGGGAACCGAACGAGCGTTTACGGGCGAGTACTGCGAACGTAAAGACCCTGGTATATACGCCTGTGTGTGTTGTGGCACCGACCTGTTCGAGTCGACAACCAAGTTTGAATCGGGCACGGGATGGCCCAGTTTTACAGAACCCATTGAAGAGGACAGAATTGCTCATGTACAGGATAACAGCTACGGAATGTCGCGGGTAGAAGTATTGTGCAACGTATGCGACGCGCATCTCGGTCACGTGTTCCCCGACGGTCCTCCGCCAACCGGTTTGCGTTACTGCCTCAATTCGGTATCTTTGGTAATGAAGGAGCAGTGATTTTGGATTGGGGATTTCGGATGTTGGATTTCTTGCGGTAGCAGGTTAAGCTACCGGAGGTAAAAATCCGAAATCCCCAATCCAAAATCATAAATCCCCGCTTCCATCGTTACCTAATCAATCAAATTCGTTTCTATTTGCTCTAACACTTTACGTTACGTTACTATGCGATTTTTGTTTGCCGCCCGACTACTGGCCTTTGTAGGCACGTGGTTAGTGATGAGTTCGGCAATGGGGCAAAAAACAGCCTCTCGCTCTGCTTACCAAAACTTTGCCATGCAGATGCGTCTGGATAAACCCGCCAGCACCACCTGTATCGCCCGACTCGACAATACGAACTTCTATTCAATTCCTGCTCCGGAGTCATTCCTGCGTTCGCGGGGGAAGGGCACGGCACGGGTAGCGGCACCGCAAACGTCGACCTTTGTAGTGACCTACGTTGGTTTCCCTGATAATGCGCGGGCTGCTTTTCAATTAGCAGTCGACATCTGGCAATCAATCATTGTTTCGCCCATTCCGATCAGAATGACGGCCAACTGGACGAACCTGGGTTCGCCCAGTCGGAGCCGCGTAACGCTTGGGCAAGCCAGCCCCAGCGACTATTACCGGTTGTATGGCCCTACTCAAAAAGCGGATGCGTTTTACCCAATCGCGCTAGCCGAAAAAATCGGTCGTAAAGAACTTAACGGCACCGCTCCTGATATTCAGGCTAGTTTCAACAGTGCTGTAACTTCCTGGTATTTAGGAACGGATGGAAAACCTGGACCCAATCAGTTAGATTTTACAACGGTGGTACTGCACGAAATTGGCCACGGGCTCGGTTTTGTGAGTGGTCGAAGCGTTGGTTCTAACACGGCTAGCGTTCAACCACCGCTGGTTTTTGATGCCTTCGTAGAGAACGGCACCGGTCAGAAGACGGTTGATGCGACCTTATTCCCCGATAACTCATCGGCACTTTACAACCAGTACGTGACCGATAACCTGTTCTTCAACGGACCAATCCTACAGAAGAAAACAGGCCAGAAAGCCCGCCTGTACGCTCCAACAACATTTCAGGCAGGTTCCAGTACATCGCACTTAGACGAGAAAACCTATCCCGACGGAACGGTTAACGAGTTGATGACTCCCGAAGCCAATAATGGGGTGGCAAACTTCAACCCCGGCCCGCTTACGCTGGCTATGTTTGAGGATATGGAGTGGAAAACAACATCGATGATTCACGATAATCGTCTTCGCGACAGTGAGGAAGTGATTGACCGCGTATTAAGCGTCAACGTGTTCAGCGATACGACAATCGTACCGAACTCGGTGAAACTGTTTATTGGCCGAGGGGCCTCTGTCACAAACGTGGCTAGTTATTCAGCGGTAACCCCAACTCAGGTTGGCTCAACCAATCAGTATAACTATACCCTTCCTGCCAGTTTGGCAACGGGTGTTGTAGGCTACTATTTCCAGGTGCAGGATGCATCGGGCCGGACATTCACGAACCCCGGCAAACTGTCTGCATCGGGCCAGCAATTGATTTACCGGGCAACGCTTGGACCCGATAACGTGCCTCCAACGCTCTCGCGCTTAGGATTGCGTGCCAATGGCCTGTTTACATCGCCGACCGCCACCACAACGGCAGCCACCAACAATTACTATGTTATTGCCGGAGCAACCGATACGCTAAACATCAGCGCTATCATCAGTGACGACCGAATTACGGGGGTTGATACCGCCTACGTTGAATGGCAGATCAACGGTACCACTCAGGCACCTGTACCGATGCGCTACACTATACAGACGCGTCAGCTCACGGGTGGCGTTGATGAGATCGACAGTGTTTATATGGCTCGCTTGCGGTTCCCAACGGGTTCGTTAACGGGCGGTGGCAAAATTCAGTATCGAATCATCGCCATCGACAGTGCTCGCACCAAGAACCGGGTAACGTTCCCGGCGCAGGGTTTTCAGGAAATAGCCGTTGTTGCTCCGCAAACAACCGTCCGAACAAACTATACCAACGACTTTGCGAACCCAACATCCTCAGCAGCAGACTTTGCCACCAACGGATTTGTAATATCGCAGCCGTCTGGTTTCCAGAGTCCCTTGTTACAGTCAGATCATCCCTATCGAAACGGTAATACATACGACTACGAAAATAATACGTCGGCATTGTTGCTAGCCCCCATTCGACTTAAAGCTAATCCCGATAGTGCTACCATCCGGTTCTCCGAAATTGCGCTGGTCGAGCCCGGTGAAGTAGGCAGTCGATATGGTGATCCTAACTTCTTTGATTTTGTGATTGTGGAAGGGTCAAAAGATGGTGGTCGCACCTGGTTGCCAATGATTGAAGGCTATGATGCCCGCGAAAACAACGATTGGAACCGGGTGTGGAACGGCAGTTTAACCGGCTCAGGAATTGACGTCAACTCAACCGCAGTAGCCACACCGGCACTCTTTAAAAGCCGGGAGATTCGCATGCTCGAAACGGGCCTTTTCAAAGCCAATGATGTGGTTCTGATTCGATTCCGACTTTACGCCGATCAGTTATCGGTTGGTTGGGGTTGGGCCATTGATAACCTGCAAATTCAGATTCCGCCACCACCGCCAATTTTGGCTACGGAACCTACTAAGCCCCTACAGTTCTCGATTTATCCAAACCCATCGAGCAATGGTGTGATTCGGATAGAGGCTCAACTGGCCAAGGTAGCCACTGAGGCAGGTCTCACCGTTACCAGCCCAATGGGCCAAACGATTCGGGCTTTGTCGCTGACTGTTCGCGGAACAAGCATTAACGAACAGGTTGACCTCGGTCAGTTGCCAACGGGGCTGTACTTCCTGCAACTGAAAGCGGGTGATACAACAGAGACTAAAAAGATCATGATTGCACGGTAATAGGAACCGCATCGGCGGACCGACGGATGACGCGGATGGAGCGGATTAATACGGATTTCTTCGGTAAAGCTGAAAAATCTGTGTTAATCCGCTCCATCCGCGTCATCCGCGTTCCTATCGTTTTATCTTGCATCTTTCTTTATCGAGATGCGCTACCTCCCCGCCCTTCTTTTACTTGCTCTTATCGGTTGCTCACCAGCCAAACGATTAGCCCGAGATCTTCATACGAGTAATCAGTTTACGGATCATTTCACAGGCTTTGCGCTGTATGACCCGGTGAAGCAAAAGACGCTGATTTCGTACAATGCCGACAAAGGGTTTGTGCCCGCTTCCAACACCAAACTGTTTAGTTTCTACGCGGGCCTGCTCACCTTGCCCGACTCACTGCCCGCGCTTCGGTATGTAGTGCGGGGCGACTCACTCATCTTTTGGGGAACCGGCAACCCGTTGTTGCTTAATCCTGACTTGCCCGACACGAGTGCAATCCGGTTTTTGCGCAATCGCCCCGAAAAGCTCTTTTATTCAGCCAATAATTTCACGCGTACCCGCTTGGGACCGGGTTGGGCCTGGGATGATTATAACGATGATTATTCCTGCGAACTGGCTCCATTACCTCTATACGGCAATTTTGTTCGCTTCACTTACCCTGACCGTCGACCCGATGTGTCGATACAGCCCACTTTTTTTGCGGATAGCACAGTCATTTCTGACGCTCGGCCTACACCTCGCGTGGTGCAGCGTGACGAAAATCAGAACCGCTTTGTTCGTCCCCAAAACAATCGTCCGTTTCGGCAGGATGTCCCCTTTCGGTGGTCACCGGAGTTAGCGGCCCGGCTGCTGAGCGACACGCTGAACCGACCTGTTGGCCTCGTTAATCTAATCCAACCAGCCACCAGTCAACTAGTAAAAGGCATCTCGACCGATTCGCTGTACAAACGTACCCTGCATGTCAGCGATAACACGCTGGCTGAGCATACCTTGCTGCTGGCATCGGCCCAAAAGGGCGACCCGGTTTTGAATCCCCAGGCTATTCGCGCCCAGATCGACTCAACGGTACTACGAAACGCAAAAACCCGCTGGGTCGACGGTTCGGGCATGTCCCGGTATAACCTGTTTACACCCAATAGTCTGATTTCTCTGCTCCAACTGATTCAGGCTAAAGTGCCCCAGGACCGTCTTTTTGCTTTGCTTCCGGCAGCTGGTCAGTCCGGTACGCTTCGCGGAATGTACCAGTCGGGTAAGCCCTTTGTGT
Source organism: Flavobacterium sp. SUN052 (assembly GCF_028867935.1). Lineage (GTDB taxonomy): Bacteria > Bacteroidota > Bacteroidia > Flavobacteriales > Flavobacteriaceae > Flavobacterium. Next base: position 125,636 of record NZ_JAPQNS010000011.1, on the reverse strand, counting down.
TTGCTAAATCCGGCTCTATGACCGGGGTTTATAATCTCAGTGGCTACATAGTCACTCGTAAAGGGCAAGTGCTGTTATTCAGCATGATGCATAATAACTTTGTACAGCCCATTTCGGAAATGCGGCAACGCACAGCCAAATTTCTGCAACAGGTTCATAATCAGTTTTAATTGAGATGACATCTTGTTTGGAAGATGTTATCTCTTATTACAGCCAACCCACTAGAGATGTCATCTTTCCAAACAAGATGACATCTCGGTTTCCCTCACTTTATGCGCTTCATACTTCTCCTTCTCCTTCTGCCAGCAGCTGCTATAGCCCAGCAGCAACAAAAAATCGTTGCTTCCGACCTGACCCGTATCAAACAGGTGGGAGGTGTAGCCTTATCGCCCGACGGCCAGCGCGCAGCATACACCCTAACAACCATCGAAGCGAATCCCGATCAGGCCGGAGAGTATGACTACCGGACGCATATTTATCTAAGCAGCCTCAAGGCAGGCGACTCCAAAGCACTGACGCGCGGCCCCGAAAGCGCCCGCCAACCAGCTTGGTCGCCCGACGGAACACGGCTTGCGTTTGTGCGGACCGTGAAGGGCAAGGGACAAGTGTTTGTGATGCCGATGGATGGGGGAGAGGCTTACCAGCTCACTTCGGGTAAATACAGTGCCAGTAGTCCTGTTTGGTCGCCCGATGGCAAGCAGATTCTATTTGAAAGCAGCGTTTCGTTTGCCGAAATATTGAGCGATAGTGTGCTAAATCCTTCTCGCCGGGGACCGGTCTGGTCGCTCGAAAAACCGGGATTTGCTAATAACGATTTTGTGCGGCCCGACAAGTCGGTAAAAGCAAACCCCGATGGATCGCTGGCCGAAATTCGGGCGTATTTGCAGAAAGATGTGGATGACAAAAAGGCGAAAGTCATTACCCGGCTCAATTTTCAGGGAGAGGCCACTACCGAATCCGACATGGGCTTTACCCACCTGTTTGTGACCGACGTGCGCGAAGGTGCCACCGCCCGGCCCATCACCCGGGGATTTTATTCATTCAGTGCGGCTAGTTGGTTGCCTGGGGGGCAGCAGGTGTTAGCTGTAACCAAACGCGATACGCTCAAACATCCCGACCGTGAGCAGACCAGTGCGATTGTCGCCTTGCCGCTTAATGGCATCGGTCGCCGGACGGTGCTACTGGGCGCCGAAGGACGGAGCTATTTCTCTCCCGAACTAGCGGCCGATGGTAGTCGGCTGGCGTTTTTGAGCAGTTCAACAGAGGGGGTTAACTTCGGGCAGGTGGGCATTGCTACGCTTAGTGGAACCAGTGTTTCGACTCCTGAGATACTACCTTTCGATCGGGCTGCGGGCAGTTTTAAATGGTCAACAAACTCGGCTGGTAAAGCGGGCCGGTCAGTGAAAACAGGCACGCCTACCAGTACCCCTGTTCTGTATTTTATCGCTCCTGCCAATGGAGGCTCTCCCTTGTATCGACTTAATGCCATCACAAAAGAGATTACTCAGCTCACGGGCTTCGAAAAAGGAGTCACCAGCTTCGATGTAAGTGGTAAACAGGTTGTGTTTGCCCAGACAGAGGTCGCTAATCCTTCGGAATTACTAGTGGCCGATGCAGACGCTAAAAACCCACTTGTGTTAACCACCCACAATGATTGGGTGAAGCAAAAAGCGCTCAGCTATCCCGAAAAGCGCGTTTACACTAACTCGAAAGGACAGGCCGTAGACTATTGGATTATGAAGCCAACGGTGCTGGCACAAGCTGTTTCTACGGATGCAAGTCGTCAGGCGTCGGGCCGCAAATACCCTTTGTTGCTCAATATGCACGGTGGCCCAACCGCCATGTGGGGACCGGGTGAAGCCTCTATGTGGCACGAATTTCAATTTATGTGCTCACAGGGCTACGGCGTTGTGTATGCCAACCCGCGCGGGTCAGGAGGGTACGGGCTGGCTTTTCAGCAAGCCAACGTGAAAGACTGGGGCACTGGCCCTGCTGAGGACGTGCTGGCAGCGGCCACCGATGCCGCCAAAGAAGCTTGGGTCGATACGAGTCGGCAGGTGATTACGGGTGGTTCGTATGCGGGTTACCTCACGGCCTGGATTGTGGGCCACGACAATCGATTTAAAGCGGCTTTTGCACAGCGGGGTGTCTACGATCTGACCACATTTATGGGCGAAGCCAACGCCTGGCGTCTGGTTCCCAACTATTTTGGCGGTTATCCGTGGCAGCCGGAAGCTCAGAAAGTGCTGGATGCCAATTCGCCGTATTCGTTTGTTGAAAACATTCGGACGCCTTTGCTCATTAAACACGGGGAGAACGATCTGCGCACGGGAACCGCCCAAAGCGAAATGATGATGAAAAGCCTGAAGATATTGGGCCGACCCGTAGAATACGTCAGGATGCCCGGTGCCACCCACGAACTCAGCCGAACAGGCAACGTTCGCCAGCGTATCGACCGGATTTTGCGGATTTACGAATTCTTTGAACGCTACGTAGGGCAACCAGCTACTCAGGTAAAATAAATATGGAAAAACTCGAAGACGCACCTAAGTTTCGTTTCTGGAAGAAACAATTGATCGATAATGGTTTAACAGTTAACGGAATCAAGGAACATTTTGTCCGGCGACGGCACAATGGCGAAGTATTGTTCGCGATGCTGGAGCTGGATGCCGACACCCCCGAAGGAGACAAAATTCCGCCGGTTTGCTTTCTGAAAGGCCATGCTGCATCGGTATTGGTTTGCCTGATAGACGAGGAAACGGACGACAAATTCGTTGTTCTGGTGCGGCAGCGTCGTATTTCCGACGGTTCTCAAACTTACGAACATCCGGCGGGAATGGTCGATGCCGACGACGATGCCACCGACGTAGCCGCCCGCGAGGTAGGGGAGGAGATCGGGCTGAGCATTACGCCCGGCGAACTGACGAAGCTAAACTCGCGCCTGTGGTATCCCAGCACCGGCACCAGCGACGAAGCCATGCATTATTACTTCGTGGAGAAGCGGCTATCGAGGGAAAAGATTATGGCGTTCCATCATCAGAAGATGACCAACGACTCCGAGTTTGAGCGAATCACCACCGTTGTCACAACGATACCAGAAGCCCACCAGCTAATCAATAACGTTAATGGGCTGCTGATCCATTTTATGTACCTGAAACACGTGGGTGATTACGAGACAATGCGGCTTTTGTAAGGAACGCGGGGAATGCAGAATGGAGAATGTTGATTAAACGCATAATTTTCGTTCTCCCTTATTCATTTTTCAGTGCCGATTCATTACTTTTGCAACCCGAAACGGCTGAAAAGCCGCCCGGCTACGCTCCCGTAGTTCAATGGATAGAATTTCGGTTTCCGGTACCGACGATAGGGGTTCGAATCCCTTCGGGAGCACAAATGATAGGTTTCGCCTGATTCAATAGATTAAAACTTGGCTGACTATCAATAATTTACCGACAAGCGTTATTTGTCGTATGTCATTAAAAAGGGGATGGATTTATATACTAAATCCGTCCCCTTTTTTCGTGCCCACTAGTTATTTTTTGTATCTTGGTATCACCGCCTGAATAGGTCACATCAGTAGACCCAAAGGAATCTCTCCTAGCCAGTTAACACTAACGTGAGCCTTAAAAACATGATCGAAGAACTTGATTTAGTTGCTCTGCTGATTGGTCTACCTGTGCGGGACGGTGCAGCAATGCGATTGCGCCGGGGCGATGTGGGAACCGTAGTACATATTTACGGTAGTGGCCAACGCTACGAAGTGGAATTTATCAACGCCAACGGGGATACGCTGGGCGTAGAAACCCTAAACGCCGATGATGTTCAAGCAGTCAATTTAGGCCGGGTAATTCTGCATTATAGTGATCTGGAAGGTGTCGCGTAAAGAAATATGAGAGTTTAATCAATCGGAGCAAAAAGTCCTGCTTTTGCTGGAGCATAAGCACTTTCAGTAATTGGCCAAACCTCATTAATCCAGACTCAAAACCTGATAAAACCTGAGTTAACACTGAGTTTTGAGTTATTCAGGTAGGATTACCAGTAAACCGGAACAACCCAGCAAACCTTCTCCTCAGCCACCCGAAAATCTGAGATATAACCGGGTTTTTGGGGCTATTAAACTGACCAAACCATGACTACCACTGATTACCTTCATTTTGAAACTCTTAAAACTTGCCTTCGTAAGTTGAATCGTATAGTGGTTGCTCATCAATTTTCGATAGGTGAGAGTGTAAGGAACGATACTCAGCACTGGTTTACAATTTCAGACGTAGAGGAGATTGAGAGCCTTCGAGTAACTATTGTAGGTCATCGTCATTCTAATGAATCCAAATTTGAGTCTGAGATTAAACAAAGATTTGCACTTTACGAGAAAGAAGGGACGCAAAAGAGCTATGCATACGAATTGCTCAGTTACGTGCGGGACTTAGATCGATTACTACAGAGTGTTAAATCATTCCTGTGGTCGATTAATGATTTGTTCGACATAGGCGCTATAGATGAGGAAGGACTTGATATTGTAGCTGGAGAAACAGTAAACTTGAATACCCCTACTAGGCTGGCCGCGGCTATTTATATGGGTATGGTTAATGCTACATCGTTTGGCATAGAAACGTCCAAATATGCTATACTCAACAACATTGAAATGGTACGCGAAATGTATGAACCGCGTAGTATTGTTCAAATAAAGGGTTCTGTTGATCGACAGAAGGAGCCCGACAAAGGCGTTTGGAGAAATTTACCGCCTAAAGTGTTACTGCTGGATAGGTTAGGATTCTTTCAACTTCCAGAGGTGCAGCAATTACCTTGGGAGTCTAAGGGTAAGTTAATTAGTGTGTTGTGTGGAGGGAGTGCGGATAATGCTGTTGATTATATAAGACAGTGTGACCCGGATAGAATGGCACTCAAAGATAATCCATACAGAAACCCTAAAAACATAAAGGCAGTCAACGAACTGTTAGCCCTATTGAACGGAGATTGATCAAATCCGCAAACTTTGGAGTACTCCAGCTGCTACCCCATTCACTACCCACCTTACACCTTTGCCGTACAACTAAATCAATTATAGCCATGTACGGCACAATAACCCGGATTCAAATAACACCCGATCAGTTGCTCAAACTGGCGCGGGTATCCGTTCGCTCGGCGTTAGAGAACTTCACGCCACACGCGCACATTGGGGAAGCTTTGCTTGAAGGCCCCGACGCCCGGCTTGCCCTTCGTATTCCGCTCGAAGTAGCCGCGCTCAACCAATCACGCTGTGTTATGTCAACGAGTGAGGCCGGGGAGAGCCGGAGCGTATGACATACCTACCAGCATCGAACCTTGTTACATTCACTCTCGACGCCAACAAAGGCCGGTATATCATGGCAACGTGTGAGCCGGGGTTTACCCTGGTCCCCGAGGAGACCGTGGTTGAGAACAGGCTTTTTAACGAAAACATAAACGCTACTATCATTTTGCGGGGGTTGGAAACGCAGAAAAAGATCGGGCCCGACGGACGTTCCGGGCGTTCGGTGAAGTTTTTCACCGGTCTGCAGCCAACCGAGCACAAAGGAATTTACCTTGGAAATGTGCTGACTTTTGCGCGTAACGGTGGGCGCATCCTCAATGGCGTTGTTGTGCGTTTCTCATCCGATGCCAGACGGATGACATTGCGCTACTTTCCGGCCTTCTATCCTTATCCCGATGCGCGTCGGGCGTTTGTGAATGAGTTGGTACGCCGTGGGTTGATATAGCTTAAAATGCGTTCCTGGTCAACTGACGATATTTTCTGGTGTCTTACGTAGGCACGGGGCACCAGAAAAATCTTTTTACAAAAACCTGGCCCGATCCTAGATTCACAGTAAAGGAAAACCACGAACGGGCCATGCTAATTTAACTACGGAGCAATGGCGCTTTGTTACTTGCCTTCATACACTTCCTTTATTCTTGCACACAAGGCGGTGTAGCTTTCATCAACCGTAATCTCCTTGCCGTCTACTGTTATTACATAGACTCTAGGCCCGGATTCTCGTACTGCACAAATAGTATTCACATTAATGTAGTAGATGCCCAATGGGCCTTGAATATTAATGAAGGGACTTGTCATGATAAGTCATTTGATTTCTACAAGGTAACTCACAAAAGTCGGATGAGCTTCTTTTTGTGGAAGCACTAATACTGCTTCCACATTATCAGGCTAGGTGAGAACGATGAGCTTTGTTCGCAATGCTTTGGCACTCAATCCCTCTCGGCTACTTACTGATAGCTATTCGGGGCAGCACACTTTTTCCAGTAGTCCATAATGTTTCTGATGATGTCTTCCAGTTCTCCCATTGACGTGGGTTTTACAAAGAAGCCCTGCACCGATAGACTGTAGGCTTTGATCACCATTTGCTGGTCAGCGGCTGTCGAGAAGAACAAATAAGGAATACACTTGAGTTGTAGGGCGGCATCAGTATGCAGCTTTTGTCTGAGCGCAAACCCATCCAGCTTAGGCATGTTAATGTCGGAGAGGATCAAAAACGGTAGTTCAGACGTGCTGGTTAAATAGTCAAGTGCCTCCTGACCATCCCCGAAAAAGAGGACTTTGTTGTGGTAATTCAGATTACTAAATACTTGCCTTAAAAATTCCTGATCATCGTCATCATCCTCGATGACGATGACTGGTCCGTTCTTGTTCATAAGATATTTTTAAGGTTGAGTCTTAGTTTAGACGAAAGGTAACTATTTAACCAATAGCCCGACCATCGCTGACCCTGCCGAAGCCGCCGTCTGTTCTCAGTAAAACACAGTGTAAAGCGCGACCAAAATTCCCATGATCAAAATGGAGATAACCGAAAATTGGTTGGATACTTTAAAATCTGAACTGTCCAGCACCAGGCCTTTGGGGTTGTTTTTACTGGCGCCATCGGCTAAAGAGATTCCCACCATAATCGCTACAATAACCAGATAAACCCACATGGTCACATGCAGAAACGGGATGGGATTGCCGCCGATGACTTTGTGCAAATTTTTAAAGACAAGCACCATCGGAATAGACGCAACAGCCCCCACAATAGCCGCCGTCGACGTTGTGCGTTTCCAGAACAAGCCCAGCGAGAACAACGCAAAGGCCCCCGGCGTCAGGTAATTTGAATATTCCTGGATGAACTGATAGGCTTGCTCCAGTTGGCGCAGCTGTGGTGTGATCACCAACGCAATGGCAAAAGCAACCCATACCGCAAGGCGTCCAACCCACACCGTTTGCTTTTCAGAGGCATCGGTATTCAGGAATTTCTTGTAAATGTCTAGGCTGAAAATTGTGGAAATACTATTGCACTTGCCCGCTAATGAAGCCACAATGGCCGCCGTCAAGGCCGCAAAAGACAGGCCTTTCAAACCTGCGGGTAACAAATTCATTAAGGTTGGGTACGCATGGTCGGGTTTGATCTGACCGACTGCGTTCACCATTTCTGTCTGAAAACCGCCGTTTTTGTGCAAGACATACATGGCAATACCCGGTAACACGCAGATAACAGGCATCAGTAATTTCAAAAAAGCCGCGAATAAAATGCCGCTTCGGGCGGTTGGTAAATCGGCACCCAAAGCCCGTTGCACAATGTATTGGTTGCACCCCCAGTAATTGAGGTTGTTGATCCACATACCGCCAAACAGAACGGCAAAACCCGGCAATGCATCATAGTATTTGTCGCCCTCCGAAAAAATCATGTGAAAATGGTCGTCGGCTTGCGAACGCAATTCAGAAAGGCCGCTCCATACGCCCGAGCCGCCGAAGCGTTCCGATACCATATCGAGTGACAAATACGTAACCACCAAACCCCCAACAATCAGCACAATAACCTGGATAAAGTCGGTGTAGCCAATCACTTTCATACCGCCCAGCGTGATAAAAATGGCGAATACAGCCAGGCCCACCATAACATACAAAAACGGAACGCCCGAAATGCTTTCAATAGCCAAAGCACCGAGATAAAGGATGGAGGTAAGGTTGACAAAAACGTAGAGCAGGAGCCAAAATACCGCCATAATGGTCGCTACCGTGTTGTTATACCGCTGCGACAAAAATTGCGGCATGGTATATATCTTGTTCTTCAGGAAGATGGGGATGAAAAAGATAGCCACCAGAAGCAGGGTGGCCGCCGACATCCATTCGTACGACGAAATGGCCAAACCCATGGCAAAACCGGAGCCCGACATGCCAATAAATTGTTCGGCCGAGATGTTGCTGGCAATGAGCGAGGCCCCAATAGCCCACCACGTTAACGAGCCTTCGGCCAGAAAAAAGTCTTTCGTACTGGTTCTGGCGTTCTTTTTACGCTGATAAACCCAGTAGCCATAACTCGATACAGAGACAAAATAGATCAGGAAAACGATGTAATCGAGCGTTTGTAGCTGTTTCACAAATAGGGATTTTTAAGATTTAGGAACTGTAACAACTGGAAAGAATACGGCAAACAGAAGGGTTACGCATAAACGATAGCCTTTAGATTTTAAAAGACTACGGTTTATGGGTAACCCTTCTGCTTGTGAATTATGCGGAAAATACTAGAATTTCAATGTAGCAGGCAAATATTTAGCGATCAAATCCTCGTAATAAGGCTTCAATTCCTTCACATTCGGCGGTGTTGGCACTTTCGAGTACAAATCGTACGGGTTGAATTTGTTGACCCATTTGAACATTTCGTGATCGTGCTTATCCATCAAATGGTCATAGGCATGCTCCCGGTGTTGCGCATAAAACGAGTGGTAGCGCATCATGTACAGGGCTGGTTCAGGCATGTAATCCTTCATGATCTGATACAGGTATTCATCGTGACCCCACGACATGTGTACGTTGCGCAAGCCGCAATTGGGTTCATACACACCGTATTTGGTGTTGTATCGTTCGTCTTTCGAGTCGGGGTTGGCGTCGAAAAACTCGGGATAAACAATTTTATCCGAATGCTGACAACCCACCGGGAACGTATCGCCCACAACCGCCCATTGTGGCTCACCAAACAGGCATAAAACCTTGCCCAAATCGTGCAAAAAGCCGGTCAGAACAAACCAATCGGGGTGACCGTCGGCTCTGATGGTTTCCGATGTTTGCAATAAATGCTGCAACTGGTCGAGGTCGGTATCGGGGTCCGAATCATCGACAAGCGTGTTCAGAAAGTCGCACGCATCCCAAACCCGCATTTCTTTTTTGTCGAATTTCAAGAAGTCACCTTCTTTTTGCTTGACAAAATCGTAGGTCTGATAGGTATGATTCAGGCGATAAAACTCGCGTACGGTATCGCGTTTGGGATCGTCGTAATTACGGTACTCTTCCTTTGTTTTAGCCGTTGTGTCAGGCTCTGGGTAGCGCACCAAAACATCATCTTCCCATTCTTCTATGCTGGCTAAAGGAGCAATTTCTTTTTCCGTGAAGGTCATTGTGCACTAATTTTAAGTGATGAAAATGATTTGATAGAGCAAAACAATACTATTCTTTTCAAGAAAAAGCATAAAATGTTATGCAAACGTTTGTAATAATGTTTGTTAGGCTAGCGTGGACGCTCTGAGTATCAATTCTGGTCTTAAAACAATCGTTTCCTGCTGATCTGTTTTTCGACTTAAGGCATTAAGAAACAAGCCCGTGGCTTCCTCGCCTAGTAGTTTTCCGAAACGGTCGACGGTAGACAGACTCGGATTGAGGTAGGCCGAAAAAGGCGAATTATCGAACCCAATAACCGCTACCTGATCCGGTATTGAAAACCCCAACTCCCGAATTACTTGCATAGCCGCCGAAGCCACCACATCGTTAACGCCAAACACGCTGTCGGGTGGGTTTGCTAAAGACATAAGGTTTCGCACAGGCGCAATGGCACTTTCGGCTTTGAAATCGGTATTGATAACGAGTGCTTCATCAAAATAAATATTGTGTTTGGCAAGACAGTCCTGATACCCCTTAAACCGCTTTTCGCAAACGGTCAACCCATTGGGGCCTTTCAGGTGGGCAATCCGTTTACCCCCTCTCAGAATCAGGTGTTCTGTTGCCGCGAAAGCCCCCCAATAATCATCAACGGTAATGCTGCTAGCTGGCACGCCGTCGCATTCCCGATCAATGAAAATAAGGGGAATGTGCCGGTTCAGCACCTTACTCAAATGCTCATACTGCCCCGAATCGTAGGTTTCCTGGGATACGGAGAGGAAAATGCCTTCTACCCGATTGGCCAATAGTTTTTCAACGTACTCTTTTTCGAGCGCATACCGTTCGTTGGTGACGCATATCGTCATCATGTAGCCCTGCGCCTGTAACTTATTCTGCAAGCCTTCAATCATTGCCGTTTCGTGAAAATGATTCAGGCTGGGTACGATGACGCCGAGCATGGCCGATTTTTGATTCAACAGGCTCAGGGCCACAGAATTTCGCTGATAGCCTACCTTCTGAGCATACTCCTGAATATTACGCCGTGTATCCTCATTGATCAGCGGGTGATTATTCAATGCCCGCGACACGGTTGAGGGGGAGCATTTGAATTTCCGAGCTATATCCTTGATCGTAATCGGCGTGTTCTCGTTCATCGTTTCGTTAGCGCATTGTTCTGTTCTGCGTTTTGGAAATTTCCCCCTTTCTCAATTCTTAGCCGAATAGGTTTTTAGCAAAGTCTGTGCCTCTTCAGCGGTTAACTGCGAAACACATCCATGCCGGGCTTCGGAGGGGAAGCTTACATCCTCTACAACGGTCCAATGGCGTAAATCTGGTGAGTATGACGCCCCAAAACGGTTCGTCATGCAATAATCATACAGCAGCAACCACCCGGGTTTAACGGGATCTTTGATTACCGTTGGCCCCTCGGTGATCACCGGAACAATTTGTCCCTTATTCAAATCGCCTTCAACGAGGCTGTAGGGGCCATCCAGGTTTTTGGAGGTAGCAACCCGGATAGCCCTTCGCTCACCGGTTTTGGCCCCGAACTCTTCCTCTTTGTGAAAGAGATAGTAGGTGCCTTTGTGTTCTAACAAAGTGCCATCAATCGCCGAATAGGGCGGATTGAAGAAGACTTTGGCTGGGGTAAAGGTTTTCCAGTCGCGGGTTCTGCATGACCAAAGCCGGCTTTCTTTCCAGCCCGCATCCTTAAACGACGAAGACCAGAATAAGACGTACTCACCCGTCTTTTCATCGTAAAACCACTCCGGTGCCCAGATATTTCCCGCCAAGGCTCCCGATTCATTCCGTACATCTTTCATCAAGGGCAAAGGCCCTTCAACCTGCCAATGAATCAGGTCTTTGGAGGTTATATAAAGGCAACTCGGGCCCACTTTTTCACGGTCGTTGCCCCTGCCGCCACCAGTCGACAATATTCGCCAAAGTCCATCGGGGCCCCTCCGAACGTAGGGATCACGAACATGCTGATCCCAAACGGGTTTGTTATCGTTTAAAGGCGTCCAGTGTCGTCCATCTGTCGATAAGGCTATGTGCAACTTATTAATCAGCATGGGATCGGGCAAAGGAACTTCAACGGTATTGCCCTTTGCGTCAATCTCAATACGGGTAGGGTAACGCTGGCGGAAGTACGTCAGCATCCAGACGGGTTTATCCTTTTTAATGGTGAGCGGCTCGTTTACTGCTAAACCGTTAGTGGCCAATTCATTTTTAGATTGAGCCAAAGCGTCTCCAAAGAAGATAGCCCACACCATGAGCAAGGTTGTGAGCTTTAGTCGATAAAATCCGTCCATGTAGCAGTCAGTTGGGGATAAATTCCATAGCTGCTAAGTTAGTGGTCAGGACAACTCTACTCCCCATTGCTCGAAAAACGACTCATCCGTTCGTTGTAGCTATCCAGCATGGCATCGTCGGGGGTGCCTGCCTGTTGCAGATCAAGTCGTAGGAAATCAACCCGATCGGCCCCTTCGATCATACCCTCAAACTTAAGTTCCTGTTCCACCCAAACCGATGTCTTGCGTAGGGCAACCGCCTGGGCAAGAACCGCCTGGACAATGAGTGCTGTGCGGTCGGAGTCTTGGGTCGTCAGCAGAAGAATCCGAATGTCCGTGATATAATCGGCATAGGTTAGCCCTTCGGCGGGTAGTTCGGCCCGCACCCATTGAAAGGCTAGTCCCTGAATACGTTCTTTAAGAGGTGAGTTTTCGAGATCGTCAGTGCGTATGCGTCGGTTCATACCTCAAAAATACCACTTTGACCGAACTACCACCGTCACAGCATAGCATGTCGTGCACAAATACGTACGCGGGAAAGCCGGATGTTGGGCAAATTAAACTGACGTTGCATTTCAGCAAAGACCCAATCAATTGCTTCGTCTGGGTCAGTAGCAGAAACAGAAAGGTCGCCATTCTGCTGGATATTTTTATTCGTTTCATCGAGTACGTCAAACACGACCCGAATTAGTTTCTTTTTAGAAGCCATAATGATCTAATGAATAAACAAACGTGTCGACCGGGCAGTGTTTTGTCGCTTATCGGCTACCAATACCTGCCGGGACTTCGTACTGTGTGTTGATTTTGTGATAAAATTACGAGCTATATGCTGTAGTTGTATTATATATAGCAGAATTATATTGTAAAATCGTTTGGCGGACAGTCCTGTTGATGTTATAAAAAAGAACCAGCGGGTAGTCTAGTGAAGACCTCCGCTGGTTCCAGTATGTACTCAAACTATTTTTTTACTAGTTTCTCCTGTGCAGTTGAGCTTAATTAACTGCCACCAGACGATCGGGCGTGCTGGGTTGTGGTGTTGAAAGCGTGAGTGAGTGCGTTGTGGTATCGACCCCGTTTGTGATAGCTACCTGATAAGAACCGTCGGGTAGTTGATCCATATTTAAGCGGATACGCGCTGTTTTTTCATGTTTGCCTAGGTGTTGCGTGAACAGTACCTGACCTTTGGCATTTACCAGCGTGATGTCAACAGCGCCTGGTGTTTCTTTATCGAGGGCGATATTCAACTTACCTGTTGCTGTTGAATAAATGCCTGTTTTGTAGGTAGCCACAGTGGCTTGTTGTTTTCCTGGATTTGGTTCGGCTTGTGAAGCGGAAACAGTAACGGCACTAAGAGTGAAGGCAACGAGCAGAGATTTGATGAGCGTTTTCATGATGATCTATTTGTTGTTTTTGGTTCAATAACTAGTCGGGTTCTTCCCGATTGATGAATCAAAGGTATAGGCTATAGCTGGTACTATGTATAGCAAACTACCTGGATGGTCGGTCGACCTGATGAGTGGAAGAAAAATGAGGATGACTGTTATAGCCTGACAGTAACGCGTAAGAATGCAGCCGTGATCAACGTGGTGTTTTTGTCGTCGCTCTTATTATGACTGTTGAATAGGGCTTCCAACTCCTGGTGCAGGTCCAATGTCTTACCATTCTTTTCAGCAGCTTCGAAAGCATTCATAGTAGGACCGTAATAGTTTTTGAATTTGCTGACGAGTTCTGACGGCGGAAAGGGAGCGCTGAAGGTGAATGAATCCTTCAGAAAGCTTATGTTTTCTTTAGCTATACCTGCTTTTTCAAAGCGCTCTACAACATGGCTCTCTACCCCCCACAACATAGGACTAACAAAACCCTCGGGCGGGGGTGGCGTATAGGCAGAGCTAATTTTCAAGATCTGCGCTACCAGCGTAGGGTCGCCTGGTATCCAGTTACCCATGACAATTCGGCCACCGGGGCGGGTGACACGAACCATTTCTTTAGCTACATCAAATGGCTTTGGGGCGAACATGGCCCCAAAAATAGTTACGACAAGGTCGAAAGACTGATCGGCTAAGTCATGCAAATCGGTTGCATCGCCTTCCTGGAACGTGCAATTGGTAAGTCCTTCTGCTTTTGCCCGATTGTTGCCTGCTTCAACCAGATTTCTGGCTATGTCGACTCCTAACACAGTGGCACCAAGTTTGGCTTCGGGTATAGCCGTCGTACCATCGCCACAACCGAGATCAAGAACGGTAAGGTTGCTGGTGATACCCAGTTGGGCCACCAGTGCCTCACCGCTTTCGCGCATAGTTTGCGCAATTTGGGTGAAGTCTCCCTTTTCCCACAAAGCTTTGTTTGGATTCATGTTCTTTCGTTTTAACAGATTGATAAAGAGGCCGTTTTGGCCTTGCCTACGAATAAACGAAAAGGAGCACCGTTTACCGCGAACACTTGAGGGATCGGCAGCAGAGCGTATGGTAACGGTCTAAATCGGTGAATTCTGCGCGCTTAAAGTTGCCTGGTTTACAACCTGACGCTGGGGCTATCTATTAAGCGCTCAGCTAGTTGGTCTTTGTAGGTTCGTCCAATTGGTATAAGCATCTCGTTGACAGATACCTGCCGACGACTAAAGCTAACCCGTGTTATGTGGTCAATGTTGACCCAATAACTCTTGTGAACCTGGGCGAAACGCCAATCCAGTTGCTGGCTAAGCCTTGTCAGCGATTGCTTCAGAATGTAATGGTTCTGCCGGGTATGAATGAAGCAGTGGTTTTTATCAGCGCTTAACCAGAGGATTTTGTCAAAAGTGAGCAAAAGGCGCTGACCGGTAGCGCTCCGTACTTTAATGCCTTTGGGGCCGGGAGCAGCAGTTTGCGTATTCGTCAGTGAGTCGATAACAGACCGCAGCGTTAACTGGTGAAACGGTTTGACCAGAAAGCGGGACTGCTTAAACCGAGTTGTCCGCACGTAGCTTAACTCGCTGGGAGCGTCTGTGATAAAGATAATGGCACAATGTAAGTTCGGAATTCGTTGCAGCAAATTGATGGTGTCTTCCCGATTCACCGTCGTATCGCATATAATAAGGTCGACAGACTGAGCTGTAATTAAGTACAGAGTCTCGTTAACGTCGCTGCTCCTTGTCGATTCATAGCCCATAGGAGTCAGAATTAGCGCTAATTCGGTTGCCCAGGTACTATCGTCTACTGCAATTAAGGCGTGCATATAGTTTTACAATATTGCTGGGGTTAGCGCATCTACTAAAATAGTCAACAGAACCAGTTTGGAAGCATTCAACCGAGCCACTTCTGTTGTCTCTAACAAAATCTATGCAACGGAAGGTTTTACGAAGGCACTTAACGTATATACAAGGTATGAAAAAAGGTCTCTAAAAAACAAATAGACTACTCGTTATAGTGTCGTAGGCCACTTTTTCTATCTGTGCGCTATCTCCTTTACGTAGCTGCACCAGTCAATTCTTCTTTGGCACAGATATTGACGCCTTGCCGCCCCCTTTTACGGATTAATTCGAAGACAACTCCCCGTTCATTTCGTCACCTTTTTCGAACACTGGTCAACCAATTAGTCACAAAACACATTAAATTTGTTGTATATAAGCATATGTGATAGGCAACTTTCGTGTATCTTTCGCATCTCAAAATCTAGTTAATCCATATTTCTTATTTAAGCGTATGTTTTAACAAATACTCACATATGAAAAACTATTTACAGCAAAAGACTTCAGCGGGATCAGCAGAGCTGAAGCCTGCCAGAATGAGTGCAGAAGATACCGGTCTCTTAGGAAAGGTATCACTAACCAGGCAAGCAAAGCCCAGCGTTCGGCTGGCCTGTGTTTCAGCGTAGCGCTGAGTGAAATGCCCCTCCCCATGGGCAAATAGCTGGTTCATGAACCAGCTGAATCAAAGTCGCATCTGTACTCATACGTTCTTTATATGAAGTTAACTGTTTACTCTACCTTCATTCCTGCACTATTTCGACAGCTATACAACAGCTATGGCCATCGAATAGCTTCGTTATTATCTCTGCTCGGTCTGCTAACGGCTTTTGTTAGCCCAGTGGCTGAGGTTGAGGCCCAAACCATTCCCTGTAACTTTAAACCCCTAACCACCACCACGTATACCAATGCTGGGGTAATCAGTGGTCGTACGGGTGGAGTCGGTGGTTTTTTAGGCCTTGGTACGGGTAGCGTTTCCAATGCGGCCAATACAGCTGATGTTAGCTTAACCAACTCCGCAACAATTACGTCGTCTCAGTTCACCGGTAGTGGTGGGCAAATTTCGGTGAGTGCCGATGCTAATGGTGGGACAACCATTTTCGGCGCGGGTGCTATTGCCGGTTACCTGATCGGGAACAACACGGCCTTAGGCAATAACCTGCTGCCTTCGGTAACGATCCGTACCTATCTGGATGGGACACTTCGAGAATCATCCACCGCATCTACATTACAGGATTTGACGTCGTTAGCAGGCGCGAATCAACGCGCACTGGGTTTTGCAACAACACTCAGTTTCGATGAAATACAGATTGTTATTGCCAACACGGTTAGCCTGGCGACCAGTACCGCTATTTTTTACCCCTTTGTACAATACAGTGCGCTGACGGTAGGCACTATGGTGACCAACGCCAGCAGTTCAACAACTGCCGATGGGGCTGCATTTGCTTCAGTTTCGGGTGGCCGCGCTCCGTTCGCATATCTCTGGAGTAACGGAGCTACAACCCAGAACATATCCAATGTGGTGCCGGGTACGTATACAGTTCGGGTAACAGATGCTAATAGCTGCACGGCTTCAGCTTCGGCTACCGTAGCGATTAGGGTAGCTGCCTGCCCAGTCCCAGGGCAAAGCGGATTTACGTCCTTTACATTCGCGGCCCCTTCATCTAATACAGGAACGGGCGTCAATAAACTGGCGCGTTACAGTAATGTGGCTACGATAAATGGCCAGGCTGTTGACATTATCGGTGATGTGTTGAGCCTAAGCACTGCTGGCGTAAGCACTCCGAACGCCAGCGTTGATTTTGCTGTAAATGGAGTCACGGCAGAATTTCGAATTTTAGCAGCTAATGTCAGAGCAAGCGTTCGATGGACGGTTGTACGAAGTGGTACAAACACGCCCGTACCTTTTCAGGGGTCATTCACCGTTGCTGACCTTGATCGAGTAGGCACCGCACCAACGTTTACTCGAACAGAGAGTATCGAATTAGATAAGTCAACCCTGTATTCCTACAAAACGAATACGCCGACCTCAGTATCCGTAATCAATGAAGGAGCTACTTTTCGCTTTCAGGGAACGGCCAACAACTCAGCAAACAATAACGACGCCTTTTACGCTGTATCGTTAAACTTTGTTGGATTACCCTACTTCGATATCACGTACAACAACATCGGGAGTGAAACAGCTTCTTATTTCACGTTCGATGGTAATGGCTCTGCCGTATTTACTGCAAACTCGACCTGTGTTCCCGTACTTGACACAGACGGTGACGGTATTGCCGATGCCAACGATATTGATGACGATAATGACGGCATAGTTGACGATACAGAGGGCTTACTGGCTGATGCCGACGGGGATGGGATTTCTAACGCCCTGGATCTGGATTCGGATGGCGACGGCATTCCCGACAATATTGAAGCCCAGTCAACAAGCGGATATATTGTTCCCACTACTACCGTTACCCCGTTGGGTTTGCCCACTTCTTATTCCTCCACGGGTGGACTGATGCCTGTCAATACCGACGGAACTGATACGCCTGATTACCTTGATACGGATAGCGACAATGATACAAAAACTGATACCAATGAAGCCGGTCTGACGCTGGCTGGTGTCGATTCGGATGAGGACGGCCTGGATAATAACATCGATACGAACGATGCGGGATTTGGGCCGGTCAACGCGGGCATAACAAACCCGCTCACCGCCTACCCATCTAATGGCACGCAGGTTCTTTGGCGAATTAAAGAAGGGGCGTTCACCTACGGAAACTGCGCCAATGGCACAGTAGGGGGGACATTCATTATTGGTTCTGCCTCCACGGGGGTGCTCACTATTCCAATCACGACCACCCGCGATGGCCAGGTAATAATTACGGTAACCGGTTCCGGCTTTACAGCGTCGCCCACATCAGTCACATCAACGCTGGTTACGGGCCAGACATCGCTGGCTATTCCTATTGCTTATGATGGCTCAGGCTCCGTTGGAACCCGCACACTGACGGTAAGCTCTACACAGGCAACCGGTACGTGTTCCTCAACGGTTGCTGTAATTGGCTTGGCCGATCCGGCGATTTCAATTGCTCAGCCAACACCTTCACTACTTGTCGGGCAAACCAGTAGTTTACCCATTACCATTAGCAACCTCGGTTCGGGTGCCACCTCTGGCCCTATTACAACAACCTTAATTGTACCGGCGAATGTGGCTACGCCCGCATCGTTCACCAGCGGTGGCTTTGCCTGCGTTACAACGGGTTCGAATGTTACGTGTTCTAGTTCCGCAGTCATCGCTGTGGGTGGTAGTTCAACAATCACAGTTCCCATAACACCAGCCGTTGCTACCGCTGCAACAACACTAAGTTTCACGGGTATTGTAGGAACCACAACACCGGAGATCACCGTAAACAACGACGTCGCTATACTATCGATAACCGTTAGTTCCAGTGTTACAGCCCGACCAGATGCGGGAACGGCTTCAGCGGGAACGGGTGGGGTAGCGGTTGCCAATATAGCCGCCAACGATATTGTTAATACTCAGGCTGCCACGCTGGGAGCAGGGGGCAATGCTACGGTCTCAACCGTGGGTACCTATCCGGCGGGCATCTCTCTCAACGCTACCACGGGTAGTATCAGCGTGGCTCAGGGTACAGTTCCTGGTTCGTATACGCTTGTGTATCAGCTTTGTGATGTGCTGACTCCAACGACTTGCGCGACCTCTACAATAGCCATTACGGTAACTCCCAGTGTGACTGCCAACCCTGATGCAGGAACAGTGAGTGCTGGGTCAGGCGGCACAGCCGTAGCAAACGTAGCGGCCAATGATTTAGTCAATGGGTTGCCAGGCACGCCGGGCGGGACAGGCAACGCTACTCTGACAACAGTGGGAGCTTACCCTGCCGGGATTAGTCTGAATCTTGCGACGGGTTCCGTCAGTGTGGTTCAAGGCACCGCGCCGGGTACTTATACGGTTGCGTACCAGATTTGCGATAAGCTCACGCCTTCTACTTGTGCCACCACCACCGTGACGGTAACCATCACGCCTAGCGTTACTGCTAGCCCCGATGCCGGTACCGTTTCAGCCGGATCAGGTGGCACAGCGGTTGCAAACGTAGCCACCAATGATTTGGTTAACGGCCTCCCCGCTACACTAGGCGGGGTAGGAAACGCCACCTTAGCCCCAGTGGGCACGTATCCACCAGGTATCACGCTGATTACAACTAGTGGCTCGGTGAGCGTGGCTCAGGGCACTGCCCCCGGCTCGTATACAATAGCTTACCAACTCTGTGATAAGCTCACCCCAACCACCTGCGCCACCTCGACTGTTGCCATTACTATTACTCCTAGTGTAACAGCCAGCCCTGATGCGGGAACCGTTTCAGCCGGTACGGGAGGAACGGCCGTTGCAAATGTGGCTACCAATGATGTCGTAAACGGGTTGCCTGCTACGTTAGGAGCAGGTGGTAATGCCACCGTCTCAGCGGTGGGCACTTACCCCACTGGGATCAGCCTGAACCCAACTACCGGTAGCATCAGCGTGGCTCAGGGGACAGCGCCCGGTTCGTATACGGTTACTTACCAGCTTTGCGACCGCTTAACCCCGGCCACTTGCGCGACCACCACCGTAAGAATAACCTTTACCCCCAGTGTTACAGCTTCTCCCGATGCCGGTACGGTTTCAGCGGGTGCCGGTGGTACTGCGGTGGCGAATGTAGCGGCCAACGATCTGGTTAATGGACTGCCTGCAACATTAGGTGGAGTGGGAAATGCCACACTGGCAACAGTGGGTACATACCCAGCAGGCATTACGTTGAACACAGCTACTGGTTCAGTGAGTGTAGCGCAGGGGACCGCACCCGGCTCGTACACGATTGGGTATCAGATTTGCGATAAGCTCACGCCCACTACCTGTGCGACTGCTACCGTAACCATCACCATCACGCCGAGCCTAACGGCTAATGCCGATTCGGGTACAGTGAGTGCGGGAACAGGCGGCACAGCGGTTGCAAACGTAGCCGCCAATGACGTAGTCAATGGATTGCCTGCCACGTTAGGTGGTTCCGGGAACGCCACCTTGACTTCTGTAGGTACCTATCCTACGGGCATTACGTTGAACCCAACAACTGGCTCAGTCAGTGTGGCACAGGGTACTACACCGGGCTCATATACCGTTGCGTACCAGATTTGTGACAAGCTTACGCCTACAACCTGCGCGACTGCTACCGTCACTATTACAGTTACGCCCAGCATTACCGCTTCATCGGACGCTGGCACAGTCAGCGCCGGAACGGGTGGAACAGCAATTGCGGATGTGCGAGCCAATGATATAGTGAACGGCTTACCCGCTACGGCTGCCAATTCCAGTCTGAGTCTGGTCAGCACCAGCTCGCCAAATATCAGTCTGAACACCAGCACGGGCTCCGTAAGTGTGTTACAGGCCACCACACCCGGCACCTACTCCTTGGTCTACTCACTGTGCAGCACCTTAGGAACAACAACCTGCACCACCGGGACGGCCACCGTTACAGTTACTCCGAGCCTAACCGCCAATCCAGATAGCGGTACAGTGAGCGCCGGAACCGGAGGGACTGCCGTGGCCAACGTACGAGCTAATGATGTAGTCAATGGCCTGTCGGCTACTTCCGCTAACTCCAGCCTGAGTCTGGTTAGCACCAGTTCACCAAATCTTAGCCTCAACACCGGTACCGGTTCGGTGAGTGTGGTGCAAGCCACTACACCCGGCACGTATACCCTGGTCTACTCCCTTTGTAGCACGCTGGGTACGACTACCTGCACCACTGGAATCGTAACAGTCACCGTCACTCCAAGCGTGATAGCCAGTCCTGATGCCGGTACGGTTTCGGCTGGTATAGGTGGAACCACGGTTGCTAACGTAGCGGCAAATGATGTGGTCAATGGGGTGCCCGCCACATTAGGGGGTACGGGGAATGCCACACTGGCAACAGTGGGTAATTATCCAGTGGGTATCACGCTCAATGCAACCACGGGTTCAGTGAGTGTAGCCCAGGGTACCACACCCGGTTCGTATACGGTTGCTTATCAGCTTTGTGATAAACTCACGCCGACTACCTGCGCCACCACGACCGTGACGGTAGTTATCGCGCCGAGTGTGACGGCCAATGCCGATTCGGGTACCGTTTCAGCTGGATCAGGAGGAACGGCGGTTGCCAATGTAGCAGCCAATGACGTGGTCAATGGCCTACCCGCCACACTCGGAGGGGCGGGCAACGCTACGTTGACCACAGTAGGCACATACCCAACCGGCATTAGTTTGATCACTGGCACTGGTAGCATCAGTGTCGCTCAAGGAACTACGCCGGGTACGTATACGGTCGCCTATCAGCTCTGCGACCGATTAACACCTACCACCTGTAGCACGGCCACCGTCACCATTACCGTTACCCCCAGCGTGATCGCCGTGCCGGATGCGGGGTCGGTGAGCTCCGGGACAGGCGGCACGGCGGTGGCCAACGTAGCTGCCAATGATTTTATCAACGGGCTACCAGCTACGTTGGGCGCTAACGGAAATGCAACGCTATCGACGTCAGGTACCTACGCGGCTGGCATTACCCTAAACACCACAACCGGTGCCATTAACGTGGCCCTAAGTACTACCCCAGGTACCTATACCGTGGCCTACCAGCTTTGTGATAAGTTGACATCGACCTGCTCCACCACAACAGTAAGCATAACGGTTGTCCCGAGCAGCAATCCCGCGCCTGATAGCGGAACGGTCTGCATAGGTATTGCTATCAATGATGTGTCCTCCAACGATGTGGTCAACGGTCAACCAGTTGTATTGGGCACTAACGCGACTGTAACCAGTTTGGGTACCTATCCAACCGGCATCACCCTGAATACAACAACAGGAGCAATCAATGTGGCAACCGGTACAGTTGCTGGCTCTTACGCCCTGGTTTATCGGCTTTGTTCGACGATTGGCACCCCGGCCTGCGCCACCAGTACCGCAACCGTTACGGTGAATACAGCCGTGACAGCCACTCTATCATCGGCATCAATTTGTAACGGCACCAGTGCGACCCTTACCGCTACCGGAGGGAACAGCTATCGGTTTGGGCCTGGTAATACAAACACGAGCGGCCTGCTCATCGTCGCGCCAACAGTTATCGGCGTCACTCCATATTCGGTGACAGTTACCTCCGGGCAGGGCTGTTCGGCCGTAGCCACGGGTACCGTTACCGTCAATGCACTCCCTCAACCTACCATTTCGGGCAGTGCTTCTCTGTGCGCTGGGCAATCCATTTTGCTGACAGCCAATCCTACTACAGGTCTGACATATGCTTGGAGCGGACCGGGGGGAAACCTGGGCAGCAGCAACCCGCTGGTGATTCCGAACAGCACCACAGCCAACTCCGGCACCTATCAGGTTCGGGTGACCGATGTGAATGGCTGCACCGCCCTGGCCAGCCAGAACGTTACAGTGAAACCAACTCCGCTGGCGCAAATTCTTAACACCAGCATCGTTTGTGCCGACAATATGCCCGCTGTGGCGATTGCTACGCAGGTGACGGGCGGGTCGCCACCGGTTGGTTACGCCTGGTATCGGTCGGGTGCCGTTGGCGTCATTTCAACAGCGCCCAACCCAGTTTTTAGTGAAGCCGACACCTACAGCCTGGTTGTGACGGATGCCAGCGGCTGTCTGAGCAACACCGCTACGGTAGTTGTATCGACACCAAATCCGTTAGCTGTCAATACGCAGACAACCAATGCCCGCTGCTTTGGCGGACAGGGTACCATCACGGTTACGACGAATGGTGGCACAACACCCTATACCATCAGTTATTACAACAGCAGCGGCCTCATCTCCTCAACGCAAACAGCTGGTGTCAGCACGCTTACTACGGTAGCCGGTAATTATTCAATTGTGGTAACCGATGCCAATGGTTGTTCGCTAACGCAGACTGCCACCATCACACAACCGCCGTTACTGGCTGTTTCGCTGACGGGGGGAGGTCCGGTTTGCGCGGGTCAGGCCACCGGCACTATAACCAGCTCGGCAACGGGCGGAACACCTTCTTACGTTTATACGTGGAGTACCACGACTGGTCCTCTGGCCCAGACAACTCCTACGCTGACGGGCCTGAGTGGCGGCAGTTATTCGGTTGTGGTAACGGATGCCAATGGCTGCACGGCAACAAGCAGCATAACCCTGCCTACAAATCCCCTGCCGAGTGCGCCAACGGTCAGTGTTACTCAACCTACCTGTATCACCCTGACGGGCACCATTCAGGTGTTGACTCCGGCTTCGGGGGTGCAGTATAGCTTCAACAATGGCATTTCGTACCAGTCTTCAGCTACGCTGGCGGGTCTGCAACCGGACGTATATCAATTGAAAGTGAAGGACATAGCCACCGGTTGTGAATCGCTGGCTACGAGTGTCACCGTAAACCCGGTACCGTCCCCGCCGATTGTTTCGATCACGGGTAGTGCTACCTACTGCGCTGGACAGCCAATCAGCCTGACTGCTAGTCCAATTAGTAATGTTAGCTACGTCTGGAGCGGACCAGATGGCAACCTGGGCACGGCAAATCCGGTAGTGGTGCTAAACCCAACACCGGCCCAATCGGGAACCTACCGAGTGCTGGTGACCGATGTCAATGGCTGTACCGCCGTAGCCGACACTACCGTAACGGTGTATCCCCTGCCAATAGCCACGTTGGCTGTCAACTCACTGTCCACCTGTTATGGCCAGCCCATTAGCCTAACAGCAGGTGGCGGTACCAGCTATGCGTTTTCGCCCAATGTGGGTGGTGTAACGGGCAACGTAGCCAGCTTCACAGCCGGTCTGGGAACAGCACTCTATTCGGTCACCGCCACATCTGCTCAGGGCTGTATATCGCTGCCAACAACCGTGACTATAACCGTTTCGTCCTGCATCAGCCCGGTGCCGGACAGCGGTACTGTATCAGCTAGTACGGGTGGGCTGGCCGTCGTGAGTGTGGTGACCAACGATCAGGTAAATCTTAACCCAGCTACACTCGGAACGGGGGGCAATGCAACCATTAGCCCAGTGGGTACCTATCCCAACGGTATCAGCCTTAATACTACCACTGGCTCAGTCAGTGTAGCTATAGGTACCACACCGGGTACGTACCCAATCACTTACCAGCTCTGTGACCGACTCACGCCTACTACTTGTGCTACCACCACGGTTACCATCATCGTTACCCCCAGCCTCACGGCTAATCCCGATACCGGTACTGTTTCGGCTGGTACGGGCGGAACCGCCGTGGCGAATGTTGCGGCAAATGATGTGGTCAATGGGGTAGCCGCAACACTAGGTCCGGGTGGTAATGCGACATTAACTGCGGTTGGTACGTATCCAGCAGGTATTAGTTTGAATACCGAAACGGGTAGTGTAAGCGTAGCCGTTGGTACCGCACCCGGTTCGTACACGGTTGTTTATCAGATTTGTGATCGACTAACCCCTGCTACCTGCGCGACTGCAACGGCGATTATCACCGTGACGCCTAGCGTGACCGCTAACCCAGATTTGGGCATTATCGGTAGCGGAAGTGGTGGTCTTGCCGTGGTTAACGTGGCTGCGAACGATGTTGTCAACGGCCAACCGGCGACGGTAGGAGCGGGGGGCAATGCTCTGTTAACCCAGGTCGGTATATACCCAGCGGGTATTTCGCTCAATACCAACACCGGTTCCGTCAGTGTAGCCGTGGGTACTACTGCAGGATCATACACCATTGCTTATCAGCTCTGCGACCAGCTAACGCCCGCTACCTGCGCTACCACAACGGTGACTATAACCGTTACGGCAGTAGCCCCTCTGCTAACAGGCGATGTAACGGCAACAAGGCCCAATGTACCCGTCTCTGGTAATGTGCTGACGAATGATCGCGATCCGCAGGGACTGCCTCTCGTAGCCACGCTTCTGACACCGCCTTCCAGCGGCACCGTCACGCTCAATCCAGATGGTAGTTTTAGCTTCTCGCCAGCGGCTGGCTTCACGGGTGTAGCCACCTTCTGCTACAGTGCGAGTAATTCGGCGGGGTTGAGCAGTAGCGCCTGTGTGAGTATCAATATAGAAGTTGACCCTGAAGGCGGAAATGCCCGTCCGGTTGCTACGAACGATAATCTACGGGCATTCCGGAACTCATCGGTGCGGGTGGTTGTGCTGGCCAACGATACCGATCCCAACAGCGCGACAGCGGCAAGCGGGCAGTTGGCCACTCCCACGCTGGTAGCACAACCCAACCAGGGAATAGCGACAGTAAACGGAGACGGTTCTATAACCTACACGCCCCCAGCAGATTTCACTGGTGTTGCCAGCTTCGATTATCAGATTTGTGATCGGGCAATACCGGCCTTGTGCGCCACGGCAACGGTAACTATCAACGTGCAACCTTCGCCCCCGGTTGGTGCAACGCTGACTCCAGTTGGTGTGGATGATTTGTTGCTAACTCAACTCAATGCTCCTCAAACGGGCTCAGTAGCGGGGAATGACTACGATCCGCAGGGTCTGCCATTAAGCTATGCAGCTGGTCAGCCGACTAGTGGAACCGTGGTAATGAGTCCCACGGGCAGCTATACCTACACACCTGCGGTAGGATTTACCGGTCCTGCCAGCTTTACGTATCAGGTATGTAACACGGGCGGGCAGTGTGATGTCGCGACGGTTTCGGTACTCGTACAGCCGTTACCGCCTACCGTTAGGCTGTTACCGCAGGTGTATTTACAAGGTGCTTTGTTCGGTGTCACAACGGGCTCGCTCATGCGCGACGACCTTCGGGCTGCCGGTTACCTGCCTGCTAGCCATCCTTATGCCGCCCTGAACCCCATCACGCCGGTTGGTACCATGGACGCCAGCGTGACGGCCGTTACGGGAGCCGACGCCATTGTTGACTGGGTATTTGTGGAGCTGCACTCGGCTACCAGCCCTGCCGTCATCGTAGACAGTCGGGCAGCCCTGCTCCAGCGTGATGGTGATATTGTGGAGGTTGATGGAGTCTCTTCGCTGAGCTTTGCCCAGTCGATACTGGGTAACTACTATGTGGCCATTCGGCATCGGAACCACCTGGGCGTCATGAGTCGGACGTCGCTGCCCTTGTCGGCTACAACATCAATTGTCGATTTCCGAAACATCAACACCCCGACTTACACCAGTTCGGGTACACTGAGCTATACCCAGATTGCCGCCGATCAGGCGCAGGTAATAGTGCAGCAGGGCGTAGCCATGTGGGCTGGAAATGTCCTGAATGATAATGCTGCCCGGGCGCCCCGAAACCTGGTGATCTACCAGGGAACGAACAACGATGTGAACCAGAATTACCAGCAGATAATCAATGCGACGGCCAACGTGCTGAAATCCCCTTCCTATAAACTGCGAGGCTATCAGCTAGGCGACGTAAACCTGGACGGTCAGGTGATTTATCAGGGAACAAGTAATGACGTTGAATTCATCTATCAGAATGTTGTGAAGAATCATCCGGGCAACAGTCTGAAGGTGCCATTCTTCATTATCAGAGAGCAAGTGCCTTAAAATCAGACAATAAATAGAATTACACAGCTTTCCATCACAATCAAAACAGTATCCATAATTAACGTAATCCATCAATGAAAAAGTTATTTACCTGTTTCCTCTGGGGTTGCTTTCTGCTCGGGGGGTATCTCGCTTCGGCTCAGCAGTCGCCGAACACTGTTGACTACCAGGTCACGTATAACGTGGCTACCGGGCGGTATATCGCCTGGGTTGTACCAAACTACGCTACGCCCAATGCCAACAATACAGGCAATGACGAATTAGGTGGTACGGCACAGTTTACGATTAAAGTACCCAGTTCATTTTCGATTACCAATATTCAGGATCTGACGGGTAGCTGGGATAAAGCGCCAATTCGACTGGGGCCGGGTAACCCCAGCCAAACGTACAGTGCATCGCTTAATGCGGCTTATAACTACTTTGTTATCGGTAAAGCGCCGAACGAAGTAAACTACGGTAAGTTTACGCCCGGCACACCAATTCCCCTGTTCTCGTTCACGGGTAATGGCTGTTTCGGAGAAATTACCCCGTTGCCAGCAGGCGATCCGTTCATTGCCGAAGCCGACAACAATCTATCGCTCAACGTAGCCAACAGCTTTTATTCGCGCTCGGGTCAGCCCGCTGGTGGTAACCAGACGCCACTCGAACAGTTTCGCAACATTACCGGTCCCGCTGCACAATGTTCGGTTCTGCTGGCCAACCCCGACAGTCAGACCGTAACGGCGGGAATTCCCTTTAGTGTATCGGTGCTGGCCAACGACACCCGTAACGGGCAACCGGTAAGTAATACCGATGTGGTCGTTAGTGTAAGTACACCACCAACTATTGGTACGGCAACTGTCAATGCCGATGGGACTATCAATTATGCCCCCCAGGCTGGCTATTCAGGACCTGTTTCGTTTACGTATACCATTTGCGCACCCGGTCAAACCACTATCTGCTCGTCGGCGGCTGTTAGCCTGACGGTGAATGCCGTTATTGTGGCCAACCCCGATCAGTCAACAGTCAATGCTGGTTCGCCTGTCAGCGTATCGGTGTTGGCTAACGATACCCGCAACGGCTTACCGGCCAGCACTACCAACGTGACCGTGAGTGTAAGCACCCCGCCAGCCACGGGTACGGCCACGGTGAATGCCGACGGATCAATCACGTACACGCCAGCGGCAGGCTTCTCGGGGCCAGTTTCGTTTAGTTACACCATCTGCGATATTGCCCAGCCCGGCCGGTGTTCAACTGCGCCGGTTAACTTAACGGTCAATACCGTAATTATTACCAACCCCGATCAGGTAACAACGGGCTCAGGCACGCCGGTTAGTGTATCGGTGCTGGCCAATGATACCCGCAACGGCCTGCCCGCCAGCAGCACGAATGTGACGGTTACGTTAGCCAGTCAGCCTGCCAACGGAACGGCCGTGGTGAATGCTAATGGTACGATTACGTACACACCAGCACCCGCTTTCTTCGGTGTCAATTCATTCAGCTATACTGTTTGCGACATTGCTCAGCCCGGCCAGTGCTCAACTAATTCGGTGACGGTTACGGTGGCTCCAAGCATTCCGCTACCACAAAACGACTTCAACCAAACGTTTAAAAACGCGTCTGTTGTGGGTAATGTGCTTACTAACGACCAGGAGTCGGCAGGGTTGTCGCTTACTGTAACAACAACACCTGTAGTGAGCGTAACCAGCGGTACGCTGACATTATCGCCAACAGGTAGCTACACCTATACGCCTGCTACGAGCTTCACCGGAATTGACAGCTTCGTGTATCAGGTCTGTAACCCAGGTGCACAATGCGCTACAGCAGTAGTGACGATCAGAGTTCGGGACAATGCGCCAAACAACAACGACAACCCAATTGCACAGGACGATCGGGCTGCCACAACGCCCAATAGCCCGGTAACTATTGCGGTAAAAGCGAATGACAGCGATCCTGATGGTCAGCCGCTGGGCCAGCCAATTATTGTAACGCAGCCCATCAACGGTAATCTGGTGGTGAATGCAAACGGTACCATCACCTATACGCCGGTGAACAGCTTTACCGGAGTCGACACATTTGTGTATCAGGTGTGTGACAACGGAAACCCCGTTCTGTGTGATCAGGCAACAGTATCGGTATTCGTTCGTCCGAATCCAGCGGTGAACCAGACGCTGGCATACGACGATGCGTTCAGCACGTTTACAGGCACGTTTGCGGCTGGCAATGTGCTTGCCAACGATCAGGACCTGGAAGGCAACACCCAGACGGCTACGATAACCCCCGTTAGTGGTCCAGCGTTTGGTACGCTGACGCTGACGCCTACCGGTAGCTTCACCTACACGCCGGTGGCTGACTTTGTGGGCACCGACTCGTTTGTGTATCAGGTTTGCGACAACGGAACCAGCGCAGCCTGCGCCACGGCAACCGCTTTCATTACGGTGTTCCCGAACAATGGCGCTGTTGACCTTTCTGTCAGCATCGGACAACCCGTGCCTAGCCTAACGGCTACCTTGACCAGCAGCCTGCCTATTTCGGTGAGTAACATCGGAACGGGTAACTACGTGGGGCCTGTTTCGGTAACCCTCACTATGCCTGCTAACGTGACCGTTGCCCCTGGCTTTTTAACGTCTAACGGCTTTGCCTGTACAGTAAATGGTCAGCTGGTTACCTGCGTTAAATCGGTATCGCTGGCAACATTGACCAGTGAAACCCTCACGATTCCGGTTATCGCTGCGTTGCCGACGGTAGGTTTGCCACAAACGTTCACGGTGAACACGACCATACCGGTTGGCGATAACACGCCAGCCAATAACCAGGCGACGGTAACAACTGCACCAGTTGTTGGCGCTCCGATCGTCAGACTGTTGCCACAGGTGTACTTACAAGGTGCCCTGTTTGGTGTTACGTCAGGTGCGCTGATGCGCGATGATCTACGGGCTGCGGGTTACCTGCCAGCTACTCACCCTTACGCAACGCTTAACCCAATCACACCGGTTGGTACTATGGCTGCCAGCGTGACGGCCGTTACCGGAGCCGACGCCATTGTTGATTGGGTGTTCGTTGAACTGCGCTCAGCCACTAGTTCTTCGACCATTATCGACAGCCGGGCGGCTCTGTTGCAGCGCGATGGGGATATTGTTGAGGTCGACGGGGTGTCTTCACTGACGTTCCTACAGGCTTTGTCGGGTAACTACTTTGTGGCTATTCGTCACCGCAATCACCTGGGTGTTATGAGCCAGACGGCGCTGCCCTTGTCGGCTACAACATCAATTGTTGATTTCCGGACGCCTAACACGCCAACATTCACGTATACAGGCACTACCAGCTATTCGCAGGTAGCCGTAGATCAGGCGCAGGTGGTCGTGCAACAGGGTGTAGCCATGTGGGCTGGTAACGTATTGAACGATAACGGTGCCAGTACACCTCGTAACCTGGTCATTTACCAGGGCTCGAACAACGACGTGAACCAGCCTTACCAACTGGTGATCAATGCAGTGGCCAATGGCCTGAAATCACCTTCCTTTAAGATGCGGGGTTATCAGGTGGGCGACGTGAACCTGGACGGTCAGGTAATTTTCCAGGGTACAAACAATGATGTAGAGTTCATTTATCTGAATGTGGTTAGAAATCATCCGGGCAACAGCTTCCGGTTACCCTTCTTCACCATTCGGGAGCAGTTGCCTTAAGTGTTTCGGGGTAGTCTGGCATACGGCCAGGCTACCTCCAAACTTGTTGAACGTTGAAACTCAGCTATATTATGAAACGATTTGTAAGCGTACTGATTTGGAGCTACTTAAGTCTTACGGCCTGGACGAGCCACGCTCAACAGTCTGCCAATGTGGTAGATTATCAGGTGACGTATGACCAGACTACAGACCGCTACACTGCCTGGGTAGTTCCCCGATATAGCCTTCCCAACGCGAACAACGCAGGAGCCACCGAACGAGGGGGAACAGCTCAGTTCACCCTCAAAGTACCGGCTTCATTCTCAATCGTAGACATTACGGATGTCCGGGGAACGTGGGATAAAGAACCCCTGCGCCTGGGGCCAGGCAACCCCAACCAGGACTGGGCAGGTTCGGGACTGGACCCTGCCGTGAACTATTATGTAATTGGTAAATCGCCGTCGGAAACGAACTATGGTCCGTTTGTGAGTGGCACTCCGGTGGCTCTGTTTACCTTCCGGGGTAGCGGCTGCTTTGGGGCTGTGAGTCCGCTGGAGCCGGGAAACTCGTTTATTTCGCAGGCCAACCTGAAATTTTCTCTTAACGTAGCCAACAGTTTCTATTCTGTTTCGGGGCAACCCTCGGGTGGTAATCAGAATCCGCTGGAGCAGTTTCGAACAGTAGCGGGACCACCCGCTCAGTGTAGCGCTGTGCCTCCGGCCAACGCCGATCTGCTCATTACAAAACTGGTAAGTCAGTCGGTAGCGGCTATCGGCTCATCGCTAAGTTTTACCATAACGGTTCAAAATTTGGGTCCGGGCAATGCCGTAGGTGTCAGCGTGGTAGACACGCTCATGCTTAACGGTTCGATGCTGTTACAGGGAATACCAACGCCCTCTCGCGGTAGTTTCAACGCTACAACCGGCGTCTGGACCGTGGGCGACCTGACTGCTGGCGAAGTGGCAACGCTTGTGTTGACAGTGGGTGTTCAAACCGAGGGGGTGCTTGTGAATACCGCTAGTGTGACGGCAACGGGCAGTCAGGATACCAACCTCGCCAATAACGAAGCGTCGGTTTGTGCCAGTGTGCCGGTACGGCTTTGTACGGGCGATGAATTTCTGGTCAGTATTCTCAGCAGTTATCAGGATGTCCGCTGGTTCAGAAACGGAACCTTGTTTGCAACGGGTAATTCTATTTCAATTACCCAATCAGGCATATACACAGTTACGTCGGCCAGTGGAAGTTGCCCTTTAAGTGGCTGCTGCCCCATTGTTGTTGAAGATGGAAACTGCTGTCCACCTGCATTATGTGTCCCTGTTGTTATTCGAAAAACTAAATCACGTATTTAAATCAAAGCCATGAAAAACATTGGTTTTATAATATTTGTCTGGCTTTGTAGCCCCTTTGTTCGGGCGCAAAGTAATGTCATGGTGTCGTCGAGTGAAGTGCGGTACATGGTTACCTACGAACCAACCACTGCGCTGTACACGGCCTGGATCGTTCCCAACTACAACACACCCAACGCCAACAACCCGGAGACCGAAGACCGGGGGGCAACGGCGCAGTTTTCGCTGAAAGTCCCCAAAGATTTTGTGGTGACAACCATACGCGATATCAGAGGGAACTGGGACAAAGCACCGTATAAGCTGGTGGCTCCCGAAGGATTCACGGCATCGGAGAGCGGAGCCGACTGGGCCTACTATGTGATTGGTAAAAACCCACAGGAAACTAATTACGGGCAGTTTGCCAGTGGAGAGCCCATTGCCATGTTTACGTTTAAAGGGCAGGGTGGAGAGCCGGAGAAGGTGAAGGTATTAACCACCGACGACAAATTTGTGCAGTTTGCCGAAACGAAGATGGCCCTCAATATTCGGGGTAGCTTTTACACTCGTTCTGGTCAACGGGCATCCACGTCGGCCCGGCCGCTGGAGCAAATGAATGGGGTAATCTCGCTGGATGAGGTGCTGAAACAGAAACAGGCGCAACTGGGTGTGGTTTTAGCTGACCCCAAAGAAGATATTGCCACGCTATCGCTACAGGCTTACCCTAATCCGGCAACCGACGTAATCGAGGTCAAATATTTCAGTTCTGCCGATCAGTCGGACGTAAAGTTTGACCTGCTCGACATGCAGGGAACGACAAAACAAAGCAGTGCGCTGAATGCGAAGGCGGGGTTCAATTCCACCCGATTTGTGGTTTCGAGCCTACCGGCTGGCGTTTATTTTGTTCGCGGATTGGTGCAGGGCAAGCAGGTTGCCAAAAAGATTGTGAAGCAGTAAGGAGTGAAGCAGTAAGGAGTATCGTTTTGCCATACTTAAATTGGAAAGGCTTGCTACTGTCTGTGGCAAGTCTTTTCGGTTTAATACCCGTCGGGGATGGAATCAAAATGCGTATTTTTGAGGGATTATACACAGCAAACTTGCTCCCAAACGGCTCTCTCAAATGAAATTTGGACTTACTCTTTTTGCGCTAACAACCGTTATGACTGCTTTTGCGACTGACGCCGACACGCCTGACACCGCTCCGCCGGACCGGTCTGCCGTTACCATCGACCCACCGACCGCAGCGAATCCGTTCTTTAGTACCTACAATACCCCGTTTGGTGTGCCGCCCTTCGATCAGATCAAGCCCGAACATTTCGAACCGGCCATTGAGGAGGGAATTAAACAGCAAACGGCTGAAATTGCGACTATTACCCAGCGGACAGCGGCACCAACCTTTGCCAACACGGTCGAAGCTCTCGAAGCAAGCGGTGATTTGCTTCGTCGGGTCAACACCGTTTTGGGAAACCTCAATGGGGCCAACACCAACGATCAGTTGCAGAAAATTGCGCAGACGGTAGCTCCTAAACTGGCCAAACACAGCGACGACATTATGCTGAATCCGACCCTGTTCGGCCGGGTGAAAGCCGTGTATGAGCAGCGGGCCAAGCTAAAACTCTCGGGCGATCAACAGCGACTGCTGGAAAAAATGTACAAAAACTTTGTTCGGAACGGGGCTGCTCTTACCGCCGACAAACAGGAACGCCTACGCAAAATCAACGGCGAACTGTCGGTGCTGACGCTGAAGTTTGGTCAGAACCTGCTTGCCGAAAACAACGCCTACACGCTGGTGATCGACAAGGCCGACGATCTGAAAGGCCTGCCGGCCTCGGTTGTCGCTGCTGCTGCTGACGAAGCCAAAAAGCGAAAGTTGTCGGAGGGTAAATGGGTATTCACGCTGCAAAATCCAAGCATCATGCCGTTTTTGCAGTACGCTGACAACCGGAAACTACGCGAACAGATCTTCGCGGCCTACCTCGAACGGGGCAACCACAGCAACGAGCGCGACAACAAGGCAATTATGTCGAGCATGGTGGCGCTTCGGGCCGAGAAAGCCCAACTGCTGGGCTACGACAACCACGCGGCTTATGGGCTGGAAGAAAGCATGGCCCAGACCCCGGAGAAAGTGGCTCAGTTGCTGAATCAGCTCTGGGAGGCTACGGTGCCTGTGGCGAAGCAGGAAGCCGCCGATTTGCAGGCAATGATGGACAAAGACCCGGCGGCTGGTGGTGCAAAACTGGCCAGTTGGGACTGGCGATATTACGCCGAGAAACTGCGGAAAGAAAAATATGCTCTCGATGAGCAGGAACTGCGCCCTTATTTCTCACTCGAAAGTGTGCGTGAGGGCATTTTTACCCTAACAAGCCGACTTTATGGCCTGCGCTTCGAACGCCGTACGGATGTCCCCGTATACCACGAAGATGCTATGGCGTATGAAGTGAAAGAAGCCGATGGACGCCACATAGGATTGATCTACATGGACTTTTTTCCACGGGCCAGCAAACGCGGTGGTGCCTGGATGACCAGCTACCGGCGGCAGGAAGTTGACAAGGGTAAGAAAATAACCCCGGTTGTTTCAATCGTCTGCAACTTCTCCAAACCAACGGGTAACGAACCGGCGCTGCTTTCCCTGAACGAAGTCAGCACGTTCTTCCATGAATTCGGCCACGCCCTGCATGGTCTGCTGTCGAACGTGCATTACGGCAGTCAGTCGGGTACGTCGGTGCCGCGCGATTTTGTGGAGTTGCCCTCGCAAATTATGGAGAACTGGGCGGTAGAGCCCGAAATGCTGAAGCTTTTTGCCAAGCACTATCAGACCGGGGCCGTTATTCCCGATGCGCTGATCGACAAGATCAAAAAGACCAGCCTGTTCAACCAAGGTTTTGAAACAAGCGAATATCTGGCGGCTTCGCTGCTCGACATGGCCTACCACACGCTGAAACCGGGTGAAATACCCACCGATGTGCTGGCTTTTGAGAAGCAGGCTATGGATAAGATCGGGTTGATCGACCAGATTCCTCCGCGTTACCGGAGCACGTACTTCCAGCACATCTTCGCAGGCGGTTATTCGGCCGGATACTACAGCTACATCTGGTCGGCGGTGCTCGATGCCGATGCGTTTGAGGTGTTCAAACAAAAAGGGTTGTTCGATCAAAAGTCGGCCCAGTCGTTCCGCAAAAATGTGCTCGAACGGGGCGGCACCGAAGACCCCATGTCGCTCTACCGCAAATTCCGGGGTGCCGAACCCGACATCAAGCCACTGCTTCGTCGGCGGGGATTGATGAAGGATGTGTAATTATTGGTCGTGTCGTATGAACTCACTCAACGACAGCAATTCGAGCTATTGATTTGTGAGACGGCAATTAGAGGCAACTGAGTCAATGTTTAAAAAGCTTGGTCGAGTTGTTCTGGTTGAGAGAGTCGCATCTGCTGATTTTATATCACCCATATCATCAAACAGTGCCTACTTGTAAGCAGTCCAACCATTTCGTCGTACTGTTTAAAATAGCTGTATTTTATTATACTGGTATTGATCTAAACGGATAGCCGCGCTTTCTGGTTATCAAGAAAATTTGATTTTCACAAAAGATCACTATGGGCGTAACCTCCTTTGAAGAACTTTGCAGCAGCCTGTCCAACGGCACTTCAACCGAACTGAGCGCATTACTACCAGAAGGTATTCAGCACGAAGTGGGGCATTTTAACGTGTTCAACCTGACCGAACTTACGCAGACAAGCCGCGAAAAACCGGCAATACCCTACGCCTGCCGTGCCTTTTATAAGATCAGTTTTCTGACCGGAAAATCACGGGCCGAGTATCCCGACCGCACCGTAGAGATCACACAGCCGTCCCTGATCTTCTCCACGCCCAAAAGTCCGTTTACCTGGTTACCCATTGGCAGGCAAAGCGGACAGTTTTGTGTGTTCACAGCAGACTTCCTCCACCCGACCCAAAGTGGCGTGATTCTCGACGAGCTGCCCATTTTTAAATCCCCGGAACACGCGGTTTACGCGTTGTCAGAAACCCAGGCTGCCCGTGTGAGAGGTATTTTTGACAATATGGAGGCCGAGATCACGTCAAACTATACCTATAAATATGACCTGTTGCGTGCTTACACACTCGAGCTTGTACACATCGGGCAAAAGCTGCAATCAACTACAATGTTGCATCCCAATCACAGCGCATTTGCCCGAACGACCTCGTTGTTTATCGAGTTACTGGAAAGGCAATTCCCGCTTGAAAATCCGCAGCAAAAAATCGCATTACGCACGGCAAAACAGTTCGCTGACCAGCTCTCGGTACACGTGAACCATTTGAATAAAGTACTCCGGGAGTCCACTGGACTGACAACCACAGAACTCATCTCGGGCCGCATTGTGCAGGAGGCCAGAGCATTGCTGCTCCACACCGACTGGACCATTGCCGAGATCGCCGACAGCCTGGGTTTTTCGGACTTCGCGCATTTCGCCAAATTCTTCAAAAGCGAAACTTCTTTTTCTCCCGGCGCCTTTCGCCGTCAGACAGAAAGTTTGAATTATACATAAAATTGATTGACGGCAACAAACCCTGCTGTGTTCATTTGCCGGACTTTTGTATTCGTTTTCAGTTAATACAAAAGTCAGATGACAACCCAGAAAATAGCACTCATTACCGGCGGAAGCCGTGGAATAGGCAAGGACATTGCGATGAACCTGGCGCAAAAAGGCGTCGACATCGTGTTTACCTACCGCAGTAACCAATCAGAAACAGAAGCTACCGTTGCTGCAATCCAATCGGTTGGCCGTAAAGCCGTTGCACTGCCGCTCGACATCTCGGAAACCAGTGGCTTCCCTGCTTTCTTCGACCAACTAAAAGCCGTACTGCACGATAAATTTGCGACGGACCGCTTCGATTTCCTTATCAACAATGCCGGCACCAGCGTGACCGCTCCAGTCGCTGAAACGACCGAAGCACAATTCGACGAAATGATGAACGTCCATCTAAAAGGCGTCTACTTTTTTACCCAGAAAGCACTAGGCTATCTGCAGGACGGTGGCCGGATCGTTAATATCTCATCCGCCGTTTCCCGCCAGACCTTTGCGGGTGCGTCCGCCTATGCGATCATGAAAGGTGCCATCGATGTCTACACCAGATACCTTGCCCTGGAACTGGGGCCACGGAGAATCAGCGCCAATGTAGTGGCACCGGGTGCTATTTTTGGTGGCAGTACCATGCAGGATTCGCCAGAAATACGGGATTTTGTAAAAGGCATTACCGCTCTGGGACGGGTTGGGTTGCCTGATGATATTGGCGGTGTAGTGGCATTTCTATGTAGTGAAGATGCGAAATGGGTCAACGGCCAGCGCATAGAAGTGACGGGTGGTGTGGGCCTTTAAAGCAGATAGTAAAAAAGTAGTTAGCGTCTCACGAGAATTCTCACCGAAGGCTCTTTTGTGAAACGCTAACTACTTTTTACCCGACATCAAGCCGCTGCGTCGTCGATAGGGGTTTATAAAGATGTGTAATCCTTATTCGCCCTTCAGCACTTCTGTCGGATTAGTCTTCGCTGCTTTCATTGTCTGTGATCCGATCATGAGGAAGGCAATCAGCAATACAACCAGTAAGCCGATAGACAACTCAACGATTCGCACGGGGGTGTGGTACGGGAAGCGGGTGAGTACAACCTTCTCGAAGAAAAGGTACGTGACGGGCAACGCAATGAGTGCCGATAACGCCAGCTGTACGAGAAACCCGCGGCTTAACAAATAAATAAGGCTGCCGGAGCTTGCACCCATCACTTTGCGGATACTGATTTCTTTCAGCCTGGTTTCGGTTGTGTAGGCCACCATGCCGAACAAACCCATCGATGCGATCGAAATGGCCAGGAAAGAAAGGAAACCAATGATTTTGATCATGGCAGAAAATTCGCTGTAGGCTTCTTCTATGGATTCGTCATAGAATTCAGCCTTAAGGGGATGAACGCGATCAAATTTCTTCCAGGCAGATTCGATCTTAGCTCTGGTTGCCAACATATCCCTGCTTTGTATTTTGGCATTGATAACGGCCCGGTCTTCGGGTGTCCAGAACATGAAAGCTGTCGGTCCAACGAGGTTGTCGACCTTACCATAGTGAAAGTCTTTCATGACGCCGATAATGGTCATCTTGCGGGTGCCGTGGAAACTGCTGAAGGTGATCTCCTGCCCAATTGCCTTCTCGGGGTCGCTGGCACTGATGTTAAATCGTTTCAAGATCTGCTGATTAACAATGACTTCCGTGGCAGCTGCGGTTGTAGTGGGTCGTGCTTTGAAGTTACCCCCGGCAATGAGCTTGTAGTCGTGCAGAGCCAGGTAGTTTTCGTCGACGTGGTTGGTCATGACCAGGGCAGAGTCGCGCGAATTGTTGTATTTCATAAAGCCGCCCCAGGCGTTGCCCACGCTGGTGATTATTAACGAGCGGGATAAGGCTGTTACTTCCGGCATCTCGCTCAGCTCCTTCATAAACGCATCCGGTTTGTTACCCTGCATGGTAATGTTCAGAATGTTTTGGGTATTGAAGCCCAAATCAAAGGCGAGTATGCTTCTGTACTGCACGTAGCCAATAGCGGTTGTGGTAATAAAGATCAGCGTGAGTGTGTACTGAATTACCACCAGGGCGCGCCGGAGTGGTACGTGTTTGAATGCTTTTACCGAAGACACATTCCTGAGCGCACTGATCGCGCTAACTTTTGAGAAGAAAAGGGCTGGCATCAGGCCAGCAATTACACCCACCGTGACCGAAAAGACGATGAAGGCTATGACCATTGTTGGAGTGAGTTCGAGCTTCACCATGCGTTGCATCTCCGGAGCCAGGTTGATTAACTGCGGCCGCAATACTAAAAATAGCAGGAAGGAAAGCAGAAGAGAGGCCAATGCGATCATGACTGCCTCCACCAGAAACTGTTGCCATACCTGACTCTTCCCGGCACCAATTGCTTTCCGAATACCTACTTCTTTAAACCGGCGCATGGCTCGTGCCATCGATAAGTTGGTATAGTTGAAACACGCCGACAGGATCACAATAAGGGCCAGCCCGCCAAGTATCCAAAGCACAACCGGAGGCATGTGAGGGCCCATGGAGCCAGGTCCACCTTCCGATTGATGGAGGTTCTCGCCGACTACGATCTTGTATAAAGGGAGAAGCTCAAGTTGGATCGTCGTGTTGTCTTCCGCGCGGTTTTCCTGTTTTGCGATGGCGTCAAGCTGCGACTGCACCGAGGCCATGTCGACAGTGGGAGGCAGCAGGAGATACACGCAGTTCGACGACATGCTGGTCCATTTATCGAAGTTATTGTCCTTGTTGAGTTGCTCGGCCGTCGACAGCGATACCAGGGCTTCGAAGTTGATGTGCGAAAAGAAGGGAACATCTTTCATGACACCGGTCACCTGGTAATCGAGTGTATCGAACCGGATCGACTTGCCCAGCGCATCGGCGCTACCGAATAGCTTTTTCGCTGCCGTCTCCGTGAGAACAATTGAATAAGGGTCCTTCAAGGCTGTTGCGGGATTGCCATCCAGCATCGGAAAGGAAAAGACGTTGAAGAATGACGGTTCCGTCCAGAAACCCTTGATCGGAAGAGTGTTATCGCCAACTTTCGCGTCCTGCGAAAAGTCGTTACGCATAATCGCAACCTCCTCTATGCCGGTCACTTTCTGCCGGATAAGCTTTCCCGCCTTTATAGATGTAGTAGCAAACTTGTCGCCATTCCGAGATCGGCTTTGCTGACGATTTTCAGTCAATACACTGGTGATGCGGTAGATTCGATCCCCATCTTCGTGGAACCTGTCGTACGAACGCATGTCGAACACGAACGCGATCAGCAATAGTCCAACGGACATACTGACGGCAAGGCCAATAATGTTGATGAACGAGAACAGCTTGTTACGCAGCAGGTTGCGTTTCGACGTTTTGATGTAGCTTCCGATCATGGTCCAATCAATAAAAAGGATGTGATTAACCTGCTGCAAGTATACTGAGCTATTATAAGGAGAATGAAAAAATGGGGTGAAATGGGCTAAAAATGGGACGAAAGACTGATGGTGTAGTTATTTCTCTTACTACAAACTGCCCAATGATCAGAAAACCGTCAGTTCACTAACTTAAAAAGCAAAGTCTGGTTAATCGTAGCAAGAGCCTCATATGGCTGTAAACAAAACTGCGATGAACGAGAAAAGTGCAAAGAAATTAGCCCGAATCGCCTTAGGCGGTTCGTTACTGTTTGCGGGTATAAGCCATTTGACTTTCGCCCGGAAGGACTTCAAAGCGCAGGTGCCCGATTGGGTTCCTTTAAAAAAAGACGATACCGTTTTGTATTCGGGTATTGCCGAAATCGCGCTGGGCAGTAGCCTGGTGCTGACCGACGATGAACACCAGGAAACAGTCGGAAAAGTGGCAGCCGCTTTTTTTACGGCTATTTTCCCCGGCAATATTTCACAGTATGTCAATAAACGAAGCGCATTTGGCCTGGACACCGATACCAAGCGGTTTGTTCGTCTGTTTTTTCAACCAGCGCTTGTGTATTGGGCGTTGAAAAGTACCGATGTGGTTAAATAAACCACCGCTTTCATTCATCCTACAGTTACGGCTCCAGCCGATACACCGGATAGCGGTTGAAAGTCTTTTCGAAATAAGGCGTTTGCTTGTAAATGAACTCCAGCTGGGCGTTAGCATTTTCAGCAAATGCCTTGTCGGCTGCTCGCTTGTCGGCAAGTTGCTTCCGCAATGCGGGGTCTTTTTTGAGTAACTCAGCGGCTGTATCTTCAAAAATGTAGTTCGAGAAATACTCTTTCTGATCGAGCACGCTATCGAAAAAATTCCAGGTAAAAAAGGAGTCCTGCGCCTGTGGTTCCAGCGTTTCAATGAGGTAACGATTCGCGGGCTGGTTGGTGGGAATAAGGTAGTCGCCCTTGTAGAATTGAATGCGCTGGGCCTCCGTTCTGAGTTTCACGCCTGTATGTGTGTAATGGCCTTCGTAAGGGCGTGTACTCGTTTTGTAGTCGTCCAGATAATAGGCCGACACCGCTATGAGGGTGTCTTTGGGTATTGCCTGCATCTTAACGCCATTGCGTTTCAGCAGTGTAATAACTTCATGCCAGGCTTGCGGAATCACATAGGCGCTGGGTTTGGTCAACTGGAGGTCGGGCACAAACGTATTCATGTAGGGAATGCGTTTGGTGAAAGGCTTGGTCCGGTCGTAGTAGAGTCTCTTCAGGCCCGACACTTCGCTTGGTTTGTAGGCCGCTTCATAGCCCAGAAACGTAACCGAATCCACTTTGTTACGGTCGAGTTTGTAGTTGAGGGCAAAACTGGTCTGTTGAGTAACGGCCGCATCGGCTCGCTGCTTGTTAGCCAGAATCGTTTTGGCGTCGCGCTCGCATAACCGCAATACGGCC
Organism: Flavobacterium sp. SUN052; assembly: GCF_028867935.1. GTDB lineage: Bacteria > Bacteroidota > Bacteroidia > Flavobacteriales > Flavobacteriaceae > Flavobacterium. The sequence goes on along the minus strand of NZ_JAPQNS010000011.1, from coordinate 84,854 downwards.
TCGTCGAAGGCGTAACTACCTTTTACCCGCGCTGGGTAATCTTTCCACATGTGGGTTTCGAGCGTAAAGCCAAAGCAGTTGAACATAGCCGCATAGCCTGTGGTGTAGCGTGGCGAGTCGTTGTAGCCCAATAAGCCGCTTTCGGGTGTATCCTTAGGATGATTCACGTAAGGCGCAGTTGGGAAGCCTTGGCCAGCCAGTGCCTTGTCCAGATCGGGCTGGAACGTCTGTGTCATGTAGCCCGATAATGCCGGATGTAATTTGTCTTTCTGCGTGGCAAAATACGTGACCACGTGCTGATAATCGGCCCCGTCGCTGGTGTGGTTGTCAATAAATACCTGCGGTTTCAGTTGCTGAAACATCGCTTGAAACGCCTTTGTATTTTCGGCATCGGCCTTGATAAAGTCGCGGTTGAGGTTCAGGTTGCGGGCGTTACCTCTGAAACCATACGTTTCGGGGCCGTTCTGGTTCACCCGCGATACACCCCGGTTCAAACTGCCGCCCACATTAAAAACGGGCACAATAGCCAGCAGCACGTTTTTGGGCAGTTTATTGGCCATCAGCAGATCGCGTGCCATCATCATGCAGGCATCAATACCCTCCGGTTCGCCAGGGTGAATTCCGTTATTGATCAGTAGCGTAACTCGGCCGGGTCGGGCCGTAAACACCTTGTCGGCTGCGAGTAGCAACAGGTGCAGGGGTTTGCCCACGTCCGTTTTACCTATTTCGATGAGCTTAGCCTGATCAAATTGTCGGTCGAGTCGTTGAAAGTAGTCAATAATTTCGGCGTACGTTGCTGTTTCACGCCCCTTACTCCGCTCGTAAGGCGTAACGAAGTCGGGTTTGGATTGAGCAGAAGCAACGCTGCTGAGCAGACAGAGTAATAAGTAAAACTGTTTTTTCATGTTCAGGTCGTATTTCGCCCCTAAATTACCCCGAAACGGTACAGAATCACGGCAAGAGTTCGCTCACTCCGCGTTTTTGTGCTGCTGACAAACAAATATTAACGAGCAGGACCTTTATCGGTACGGCTTTATTCCTAATCTCTTATTTTTGCTTTAAAACGTACAAACTATTGTTACATGTCGTCACAAACTGCTGCTGAAACACGCCCCTGGTTAAGCCATTATCCACCGGGTGTTCCTTACGATATTGATCCTGACAGTTATTCGTCCCTGGCCGCGCTGATCGACGAGGGATTCCAGAAATTCAGTTCGGCACCTGCTTATGCCTGCATGGGCAAGCAGATTACTTTCGGAGAGTTGGATAAACTGTCACAGCAATTCGCGTCGTTTTTACAGCACGACCTCAAACTGCAACAGGGCGACCGCATTGCCATTCAAATGCCGAACCTGCTGCAATACCCTATTGCCATGTTTGGGGCGCTCCGGGCGGGCATGGTTGTGGTTAATACAAATCCGCTGTACACTCCCCGCGAAATGCAGCATCAGTTCAAGGATTCAGGTGCTAAAGCCATTGTAATTCTGGCCAACTTCGCGGTGAATCTGGAAAAAATAATTGCCCAGACTGCCATCAAACACGTGATTGTTACCAACGTTGGCGACATGCTTGGTTTCCCCAAAAAGCTGATTGTCAACGCCGTGGTAAAGTATGTAAAAAAACTGGTGCCTGATTATAGCCTGCCGGGAGCAATCTCGTTTGGCGATGCGCTGAGCCGGGGTAGTAGGCAGGCACTGACACCAGTAACCATCAAAAATACGGACCTGGCTTTCGTGCAGTACACGGGCGGCACAACTGGGGTTTCGAAAGGAGCCGCCCTGACTCATCGGAACATCATCTCTAACGTGATTTGTCAGGATGAGTGGATGAAGCCAGCCGGTGTACCGGTTGGTACGGGAATTTGCGTGGCTGCATTGCCATTGTACCACGTTTATGCCCTAACAACCAATGCCTTGGCTGCGCTGAAAAGTGGGTATATGAACCTGCTCATTACAAACCCGCGCGACATGAATGCCTTTATCGACGATCTTAAAAAGTATCCGATTACGTCGTTCACAGGCTTGAACACCTTGTACAATGGGTTGCTGAATAATCCGCGCATCAACGAGGTTGATTTCAGCCAGTTACGAATTACTTCGGCGGGTGGTATGGCCCTGCAAACGTCTGTGACGGATCGCTGGGAAAAGCTGACAGGCTGCAAACCAGCCGAGGGTTATGGCCTTTCCGAAACATCGCCGGTACTATGTTCAAACCCTATTGTGAACGGAAACCGTGTGGGAACTATTGGTATTCCCTGGCCAAGCACGTACATGAAGTGTATGCAGGACGATGGCACCGAAGCGCCCCTTGGCGAACCCGGCGAAATCTGGGCAAAGGGACCGCAGGTTTTTGGAGGATACTACAACCGCCCCGACGAATCGGCACAAGTGCTACAGGATGGCTGGTTTAAGACCGGTGATATTGGCGTGATGGATGCCGAAGGCTATTTCAAAATTGTGGATCGCAAAAAAGACATGATCCTGGTGTCGGGATTCAATGTGTATCCCAATGAGATAGAAGAAGTTGTGAGCCAGTGCCCCGGCGTTCTGGAGGTGGCTTGCGTTGGCGTACCCGATGCCCGCTCGGGTGAAACCGTGAAGATATTTGTGGTTAAGAAAGACCCCGGCCTGACCGAAGAAAACATCACGGCCTACTGTCGGGAGAACCTCACGGGCTACAAAGTCCCCAAGAAAATCGAGTTCCGTACAGAATTGCCCAAATCGAATGTAGGTAAAATCCTCCGCAGACCCCTCCGCGACGAGGAACTGGCGAAACAGAAATAGTTAGAAATGCTGCGCGTTTCAGGTTTCAAAATGAAACGCGCAGCATAGAAACAGCTGAAGCCATAAAGCAACGAAACCCGTTTTTACGCTTCCGCCTGTCCTTGCTGCAACATTCTCATTTCTTTTTGAAACGACTCGATCTGCCGGTAAAACTGCGTGGCTTTCCGGCGAGATACTTCCACAAAGTCCCCATTCGACAACACCACCATAAATGGTTGATGATTTGGGCTGACCTCCTGTAAATAAAGTAGGTTGATCAGATTTTTCTTGTGCGAACGGACGAACACATTGGCCGGTAACCGGCTCTCAATGCGTTTGAGCGTAAGCGATACAATGAGGCTTGTGCCGTCGTCGAAGTGAAAGTGAGTGTAATTTCCTTCGCCTTCCAGCCGGATGATCCGGTGCATGGGCATGGGCTTACGGTAGCCCCAGAATGGCAGATTTAAATCGGCCATGTGGAGTTGGCGGGCAACGGCTTCAAGCTCGTTATGCGCCAACGGAAGATTGGTCAAATGGGCTTTCATAAATGTGATGGATATAGTACCGCCCGCAAGCCTAAGCGCTTGAGCGACATAGTAAAGATTAGAAAAAAATTAATAAACACCTAGCGTTGCCGCAATTTCACGTAGAAATACGTATGCCGACGCGGGGATTTCCCACTTAAAAAAACCTTGTATTGCCAAATCAGAACTATTTTGGGCGTTGACACCTTTTTGTAAATAATCTGGTAAACTCCCCCTATGGCTACTCTGCTTGACCTTGTTGGTAATACTCCCCTCGTTGAATTGAACCGCGTTAATACGAATAGAAATGTCCGGCTTTTAGGTAAGTTAGAGGGCGACAATCCAGGTGGCAGTGTGAAAGATCGTGCGGCTTACAGTATGATTAAAGGGGCGATCGACCGTGGAGAGTTAACGCCCGGAGTTAAACTTATAGAAGCCACAAGTGGTAATACAGGTATTGCCTTGGCCATGATTGCCCGCTTGTTCGGTATTGAAATTGAACTGGCCATGCCCAAAAATTCCACCCGTGAGCGTGTGCTGACGATGGAGGCTTTTGGGGCCACTGTCACTCTGACGGAAACCATCGAAAGCGCCCGCGACTATGCTGAAGACCAAGTGAAAAAGGGCGGCTTTCTGATGCTTAATCAATTTGCCAACCCCGATAATTACCTGGCACACTACCGCACAACCGGTCCCGAAATCTGGCGAGACACCGAAGGACAGATAACGCACTTTGTGTCATCAATGGGAACCACTGGCACAATTATGGGCACGTCACGCTATTTGAAAGAGCAAAACCCGAATGTACAGATTGTGGGTTGCCAGCCGACCGATGGATCTTCTATTCCCGGCATTCGGAAGTGGCCAGTAGAATATTTACCTAAAATTTTTGAGCCAGAACGTGTTGATCGGGTGCTCGAAGTATCGCAGGAGCAGGCTACTATAATGGCCCGCAGATTAGCTAGAGAAGAAGGTGTTTTCGCAGGAATGAGCAGCGGAGGCAGTGTTCATGCCGCCCTCGAACTGATTAACGAGCTGGAGTCTGGCGTTGTAGTTTGCATCATCTGCGATCGGGGTGATCGCTATCTGTCGTCGGAGTTGTTTGGATAAACTTCATTAGCGACAATCCGTATCCTGTTTCATGATTAGCTCGCTCACCATATCTGTCTATACGGTTCATTTGTTTGCCTTGTTAGTGGCCCTGTTACCGGTATCGGTCAGCGGCAAACAAGCGCACTCGGGTACTGTTGTATACGCTGATACACTCGGTCGTGCGCCCAGGCTGACCACCTGGCTCACGGGCGATAGTACCGATGTGCAGCCGAAGACTACTGGGGGTACTGTATTGATGGGTGGTAGCAAGGATGTTGATGCTGCTTTTCGCTGGATGATCCAAAAGTCGGGCGGAGGAGATTTTGTGGTTATTCGGTCTAGCGGTTCCAACGGGTATAACGACTACATCTATACCCAACTGGGTGGTGTCAATTCGGTTGAAACGATCATGATCAATTCGCGAATGCTGGCTGATGATCCGATTGTGGCGCAAAAAATCAGGAATGCCGAAGCTCTCTTTATAGCAGGGGGCGATCAGGCCAATTATGTTAATTTCTGGAAAGGCACGAAGGTTCAAGAAGCGATAAATTACCTCGGTAACATCAAACATGTGCCGGTTGGTGGCACCAGCGCCGGATGCGCTATTCTGAGCGAGATCTATTTTTCGGCCCTTAACGGTACTGTCACCTCCGCCGAAGCGCTGGCTAATCCTTTCAGCCAAAGCCTCACGCTGGGCCGCAACGATTTTTTGCATATGCCCATGCTACAGAACACTATCACCGATATGCACTTTGATGAGCGGGACCGGCGTGGCCGACTGATCACTTTTTTGGCACGCATGAATATGGATTGGCATATTAAGCCTCGGGGTATTGCTGTTAATGAACGTACCGCCGTTTGCATCGAGCCCGATGGTACCGCCCGCGTCATGGGTGCAGGTGTAGCTTACTTTGTGACGCAGAACAAAAAGAATGGTGGCCCAGAGCAATGCAAACCAGCGCAACAAATGCATTGGTTAAGAGGTCAGCAAGCCCTCAACGTACAGGCTGTTCAAGGGACGGCTACCGGAACAGGTACATTCAATTTGACAAACTGGACTCCTGGGGCAGGAAGCATCCAACAGTATTGGTTCGTAGACAAGGGTGTAGTTGGGAAGAAGCCGTAGGCTACTCCTCAATAGCTCCGTAAATCACCTCGTGAATTTTACGTCGGAGTTTGGTTGTGTTGATTGAGGTATTGGCCGCTGTGGGGTGAATACGGTTCGAAAGGAACACAAAAACCAATTCTTCGTTGGGGTCAACCCAAACTACGTTTCCCGTAAAACCAGTGTGGCCAAATGACCGCTCAGAAGCTTGTTGAGCCAGGTAAACACTGCTGTTGCTCTCGGGGTTTTGGCGATCCCAACCAAGCGAACGATAGCTGCGAGGGCTGACCGTTTGTGTAAAGTAGGGCACTGTGCCGGGTTGAAAAATCCGGTGACCGCCGTATTCCCCCCGCTGTAAGTTCATCTGCAACAGCGCAGCCACATCACGAGCGTTGGCAAACAGGCCTGCATGGCCCGAAACGCCCCCCTGTACAGCCGCCATCTGATCGTGTACTGTACCTGTCAGCAAGGTATTTCGGAAATACGTATCATTTTCAGTAGGCGCGCAACGAGGATTGGCGAACCGTTGCAAAGGTGTGAAACCAATTGAACCTAGACCAAGTGGTTTGTAAATCTGCTGCTCTACAAACTGATCTAGTGGCGTTTTCGTGATCCGCTCCACAATTTTCTGGAGCGTCAGGAAGTTCAGGTCGCTGTACACGTAGGCAGGTTTCCCATCATCTACCTTTTTCGACATGGGTGACTGTACTACCCACTTCCAGACCGAGTCTTTCAGGGCAGTTCTGGCCCAGAGGTTCGGCGCTACCTGTAAGGTGAACGCGCTGTCAGGAGTAGCGCTGTAAAGAGTCGGTTTTAAGCCCCCGCCGGGTAGACGAGTGCGGTCCCAGGTAGTTGGATAATACGACACCATGCCCGACTGATGCCAGAGCAAATCCTGAATAACAATGTTTTGCTTATTTGTACCGCGTAATTCAGGTAGGTAGAAGGACGCCTTCTGGGTAATATCTAACTGCTTGCGATCATACAGCAGCATAGTAGCCTGTAGCGTACTGAGCACTTTTGTCAGTGAAGCCAGATCATAAAGCGTTTCGCTCGTTACTTTTTCCGTACCTGTGTAGGTGAGCTTGCCGAAATTCTTTTCAAAGACAATTTTACCTTTCCGCGCTACTATTATCTGGCTTCCTGGTACTACCCGATTGTTCAGGGCAGTTTGCATCAACTGATCAATCTGCTTCAGCTTGGTCGAGTTCATACCCACACTTTCTGGAGTTCCGTACGACAATCGGCCATTGGGTGCCAGCGTTTTACCGAAGCCAATTTTCCAGTTACCTGTTGAAACGGGCATGATACCCTGAGCACCCAAGCCACCAAAAATAACCTGGGCGGTGGCTCGTTGCATTTCGTCGAAATCCTGATACCCACAAATCAACGCGTCGGCAGCTGTAAACTGGCTCAAACTATAGGCCGGGCCAAACGCGGTGACAATCACTTTAGTGCCCCGCTGTTTGAGCCGGTTCATCAGATCGAGCGAGGTTTTGGTGATTCCAAATTTCCGGTAAGCCGACTCGCTCATTCGGTGAAAGCTCATAATGACCAGGTTAGCATCGCCCACGAGGGCCAGCATATCGTTCAGGTCAGCGTCGGTAGTGGGTTTGTCAGAATATGTGATTTTTTTGATGGGGGCATACTGAGCCAGCGTCTTCTGGAAAACATTGTCCCAATCAGTACCGATGGCTACCGACGCAATACGCGTAGTATCTAGTCGCATGATGGGCATAATATTCTGCTGGTTCTCCACAACAGTTACGGCAGCATCACAAATTTCCTGTTTCAGAACCTGAGCTTCGTCGGAGTTTAAATCCTGCTCCAGGTTGAGCATTGGAATGGGCTTGTAATGATTAAGCCCTGCCCAGTATTTGGCCCGCAGAATCTTCCGCACCTTCTCGTCGATCAAGGCCTGCGAAATCTGTCCGGTTTGTACGGCATTTAGAATAACTGCGGCCGCTTCTTTAATATTCTCTGGGTACAGCAGAATGTCATTACCAGCCATTAAAGCGCGGAGGTTAATATCAACTGCTCGTCCGCCCCGGCTTACGCCACTCATATTCATGGCATCAGTAAACACCAGACCCCGGAAGCCCAATTCGTTTTTGAGCAATTCGGTGACCACCTTGTTCGAGAGGGTGGCCGCCAACGCTGGGCGATCGTCAACGCCGGGAACATACAAATGACCCGTTACCATACCCATCAGACTATCAGCAATGAGCCGACGAAAGGGAAATAGATCAATATCGTGCAGCTGCTCCGACGAGCGGCTTATGACGGGCAGTGTATGGTGCGAGTCAAGATTAGTGTCGCCGTGACCGGGGAAATGTTTGGCGGTGGCAATAATGCGGTTCACTTGCAACCCTTTCATGTAGGCTGACGCCTTCTGTGCCACGTTTTCTTTCGATTCGCCAAATGAACGGTTGCCGATTACGGGGTTAGCCGGATTGCTGTTGATGTCGGAAACGGGCGCAAAGTTGATGTGAATACCCAATCGGCGGCATTGGCGGCCAATTTCGTCGCCCATTCGGTACACCAATTTGTCGTCGCGGAGTGCGCCGAGGGCCATCTGCTTCGGAAAATCCATCGCGCTGTCAAGGCGCATACCCAATCCCCACTCACCGTCGATACCCACAAGCATCGGAATTTTCGACAGTGCCTGGTAGCGGTTGGTCAATAGTGCCTGCCGGTGTGGTCCGCCCTGAAAAAATATCAACCCGCCAATGTGGTAATGCTGGATCAGGTGCTCTATATACTGGTAGTGATTGTCGTGGCGATTCGAGAAGGTCGCAACCATGAAAAACTGCCCGACTTTTTGTTCGGGAGTCATGGTGGTAAATACACTGTCAATCCATTTCTCAGCCGAGCTGTCCACAGGAGCTAACACCTCAACAGGTTGCGCTGCAGGATATACCCGGCGAACAGCAGCAGGTTTTACTACTGCTTTTGTGGTGGCCGGAGCTCGCCGAAACGACGCAGAAAACCGTTTGACAGGTCCCGACCAAGCCAATGCGCTCCACAATCCAATAAACAACAGGCCAGTTACGGAAAATCCAATTCGCACATTCTTGCTCATAGGTACTGAATCGTAATAATCAGTCCGATAAAAATGTCTTTCTCGTCATACGAACTCATAAAATTAGTCAATGAAGCCGTTAGACCATAATGATTAAACTAGTCGGACAGGTTTTTAACGCAAATTTCACTGTTTCATGCAAGTGTATCATTACTTTCGTCCAAAAATTGCGCTCATTGATTTCCTGCCGTCACTCTTTCTGGGTTCTTTTATTCTTTTTATCGAGCCTTACAACGGTTGGACAGCATTACGTACACTCATCAGTATGGCTTCGACTTGCCCCAACCTGGGAAATTAACAAGCACTGGAACCTGACAGCTGACCTCTGGTATCGTCGCCAGAATGATTTGCATGGCAGCAAATTCAACGCACTTGCTGCTCCATTGTTAGCTCCTTCCGGCCGGATAGGAGTCAACTATCGAACAAAGCATTGGTCATTTGCCCTTTTTCCCGTTGCTCTATACCGGGCATTTCCAGCTTTGGGTAAGGAGGCTGACTACAGCCGTCCCCGCACCAATGAACTCCGGCCTACTGCCCTGATCGAATGGAGTCAGGCACTACTCCGTCATCTGAGTATTCGTATCCGGGGAGGTTATGAGTATCGCCGTTTTGCTGGTATTCCACCAACAGGCCGAGCCCGTTTTCGGGTTTTGATTCGGCGCGACCTTACTTCCAAAATGTATACGTCGCTTTGGAATGAAACATTACTTCCCGTTGCTCCCAACGTTGCGGTTCAGCAAACCTACGAGATAAACCGAACCAATTTGGCCATAGGCGGAAACCTGAATAAGTACCTGATTTTAGAGGCAGGTTACCAATTCTCGCACCGCCAACGCCGATCACTTAGTGAGTTTGACGAAGAACATGCCCTAACCGTAACAGGCTATTATCGTTTTTAGAGATACTCAACAAACAGAGTACGTTGACCGTTTGGTAATAGGTGGAGTGTACGAAAATAATCTGAGGTACTGGTGTGATACCAACTGCTATCTGATTAAATGGCTTCAAGAGAATGAAAATCAATTTACTGTTTTTGGTAAGTACATTCGTGCTGGTAAATTCTGCTATGGCACAACCAGCCAGTTCGGCCTACAAAACATTGCTGAGTACCCTCTACGGCAACAGCACTGTGCCGACTGTTACCGTAGTCGAACTCAAGAAAATGAAGAACGTGGTTTTGCTGGATACCCGCGAAAAAAAGGAATTCGATGTGAGCCACCTGCCCAATGCCCGCTGGGTAGGCTATGATGATTTTACGTTGGATCGTATCAAAGATATTCCCAAAACCGCCAACATTGTCACATACTGCTCAGTCGGTTACCGAAGCGACAAAATTGGTGATAAGCTCAAGGCCGCGGGCTATTGCCCAGTACATAACCTCTACGGAAGTTTGTTTGAATGGGTCAATCAGGGCAACCCGGTGGTGGATAATGCCGGTAAGCCAACCAATCGCGTTCACGCGTTTTCGCGCCCGTGGGGCATCTGGCTGAAACGAGGGGAGAAGGTGTACGAGTGATTATTCGCCTGCCACCAGTTTATTGGCCAAAATCAGTGAGATCGCCATACCGGCTACGATGCCCGATACAATTAGTATCCAAGTTCGCTTGCTGGTTCCCAGCCTGTCAACGGCTAACCAGGCAATAGCCAGCACGAAAAGTACAATCACCAGCTGACCCAGTTCCAGGCCAATATTGAACGCCAATAGCGGCTGCACGATGTTGGACTCGCGCCCTAATAAACTCCGCAAATAGTTGGAGAAGCCCATCCCGTGGATCAGTCCAAATACTGCGGCTAACCCGTACCGTGACCATGACCGCTGTTTGCGTCTGCTAATGGCAAATCGACTTGGTTTTTCTTCGTGAAAAAAGTTGACAACGGCCGTAATCAGGATGGTGATTGGAATAAGCAGTTCGACAACGGCGGTGCTGTATTCGAAAACCCGCAACGTTGCTAAGGCCAGCGTAACAGAATGACCAATAGTGAACGCTGTTACCAAAACCAGCACCTGGCGCCACTGTTTAAGGCTATAAATGGCACAAAGCGCAATTACGAACAGAATATGGTCGTAGCCACGCGGATCAGTGATATGATCGAAACCAAGGCCGAGGTAAATAAAAAAATCTGTCATCTGTCAACTTCTCCCATTACAATATCAATTGAGCCTAATATGGCAACCAGGTCGGCAATCATGGCACCCTTGCTGATGGCTTCAATAACTGAAAGGTTATGAAACGAGCAGGCCCTGGCTTTGCAGCGCACCGGTATATCGGATTTGCCATCGGTGCGGAAAAAGAAGCCCAATTCTCCTTTCGCGCTCTCTCCCCGAACATAGATGTCCATAGCTTTGGGCCGGATTTTCTTGGGCAACATGGCATGTGGATCGAAGTCTCGGGTCCGTTTGTGGTCGCCGGTTAGTTGATCGAGGCATTGGCTGATAATCTTCAACGACTCGCGACATTCGCGTACCCGAACGTAGTTACGGTCCCAGCTGTCGCCAACGGTACCAACTTTCCCCGTTCCAATCGGAATATCAAAGTCTAGTTCAGGGTATACCGAGTAGGCATCAACCCGACGAAGGTCGTAGCGGAGCCCCGACCCGCGCAGTACTGGCCCGGTACAGCCGTAATTGATCGCTACAGGCAACGGCAGTACGCCCACATGGGCCGTTCGTTTTATGAAGATTTCATTTTCGTTAACCAATTGTTCCAACTCGGTCAACTTGGGGTCCAGATAGGTAACCAGTTCACGGCAGCGTTCCTCGAAACCCACCGGAAGGTCATAAAATAGCCCACCAATCCAAATGTAATTGTACAACATGCGGGCCCCGCTGACCCATTCGAGCATACGCTGGATATGTTCGCGGTCGCGCATGTAATACAGGAACGGCGTGTAAGCGCCAATATCGATAGCATAAGTGCCAATGGCGACGAAATGCGACGTGATTCGGTTTAATTCAGCGACTAATACCCGGATGTATTCGATGCGTTTAGGAATGTCGCCCTGAATACCCAGCATTTTCTCCACGCCCATCACAAAAACGTGCTCGGCATTCATCGCAGCCAGGTAATCCAGGCGGTCAACAAACGGAATAGTCTGGTTGAAGGGTAACGATTGGGCGTGCTTCTCGAAACAACGGTGCAGATAACCCATATGCGGCACTACGTCCACAATAATCTCTCCATCAGTAACGACTTCAAGGCGCAGGACGCCGTGGGTTGACGGGTGCTGCGGACCCATATTCAGGATCATTTGCCCTTCGTCGAGGTCTTCGGGTTTGTAGAAGTTGGTCTCCGACGTTAGCAGTAACTGACCCGAAGTCATTGGCTCTGTGGTGAGTAAACCTGCGCCAGGAGTATAGTCGATCGTTTGCGTTGTCATCAGAGCACAAAGGTAGTGGGGACGCGATGAATAGTGTTTATAAGTCTTGTTCCGTTTTAATGTTTGTACAGCGGTACGCCGTAGCTTTGTTGATTATTCTACATAGCCAATTTCGTGAAAAAGAACTTCTTCTGGCTTCTGCTCTCTTTTTTAGCCGTTACAGCATCTGCTCAGGTTGGTAAGGTGACTGTTTCTGGCACCGTTAAAGAGGCAGTAAAAAAAACGACGCTTCCATTCGTCAATGTTACATTGCTTCTGCCACAAGATAGCAGTTTTGTGACGGGGGCTATAACGAATGAGGACGGTCTTTTTAGCCTTGCCGGCGTTCCGAGCGGCACCTATGTTCTGAAGATTACGTACGTTGGATACCAGCCAAAGATCCAGTCTATGCTGGTGGGTCAGTTGAGTCCATTTCTTAGCCTTGGAACGATTGAACTAACCGAGCAGACCGCCCAACTTGGTGAAATAACCGTGACTGCGCAGCAGGAGGCCATTGCCAGCACGCTGGACAAAAAAACCTTTACGCTGGGCGATAACATTACGCAGGCGGGTTCGTCGGCACTGGAAGCCATGAAAAATTTGCCTGGTGTTGCTGTCGACAACGATGGAAAAGTCCTTTTGCGCGGCAACGACCGCGTAATGGTGTTGATCGACGGTCGGCAAACGGCTCTGACAGGTTTTGGTAACCAGACGGGGCTGGGTAACATTCCGGCTTCGGCAATCGACAAAATCGAAATTATCAATAACCCTTCGGCGAAATACGATGCTAACGGAAACGCCGGGATCATCAATATCATTTACAAAAAAGAGAAGAAAGACGGCTTCACCGGCAAAATTGGGCTGGCCTTGGGGCTGGGTGCTTTATGGGTAAAACAGGACAACTTTCCATCTATTCGACCACAGTATCAAAACACACCCAAGCTTAATCCCTCGCTTTCGCTCAACTACCGCAAAAACAAAGTCAATCTGTTTTTTCAGGGTGATAATCTCTACACACAAACCCTTAACAAAAACGAGTTTGCCGACCGGTTTTATGATACCGGGCAGGTAGTTCGACAGCAAACCAAGCGAAACCGGAACACCAATATTATAACGGGCAAGGCGGGCATCGACTGGTTTATTGACCCAACCAATACCCTTACCGTTTCGGGTCTGTTCAGCAGCGAAAAAATCATTGACCGGGGCGATGAACCATTTTTTAACAGCGATTTGTCGGAACGGCAGCGGCTGTGGCAATTTCTGGAAGATGAACTAAAGACAACCGTAACGGCAACGGCTGCCTGGCGACACACGTTTAAACAGCCGGGTCGATTGTTTAACCTGGGTTTTAATTACACCTTTCACCGGGAGGATGAGAAATATTTTTTTACGAACATCCTCCCCACGTTCACTGGTACTGATTCGTTTAAGCTACTGTCGGATGAGCACGTGGGCGACCTGACTGCTGACTATGTACAGCCGTTGCGATATGGTCGGGTTGAGGCCGGGGCCAAACTCCGTCGTCGGATTATTCCGACCAATATGCAGTTTTTTCCGGGGTTAAACTCCCCGCTTGATGTGAATGCCGGGGGAGCAGCTACGTATAGCGAGGTTATTCCGGCCGTGTATGGAAACTACATTTACGAAAACCAGCGCATTGAAGCGGAAGCAGGGTTGCGTTACGAATATGTAGATCTGCGCTATGAGGTGAATCCCAATCACAACACTTATAAGAGCGATGGCTACCATTACTCACAGCCATTCCCATCAGTCCGTTTGGCCTACAAATTCAATGACAATAATCGCCTTTCGTTCTTCTACAACCGGCGGGTAGATCGGCCCAACGAGGTTGATATTCGGATTTTCCCCAAATACGACGATGCCGAAATTATTAAAGTGGGTAATCCTGCTCTAAAGCCCCAGTTCACAAGCTCGTTTGAGCTGGGTTACAAAACAAACTGGTCAAAAGGTTATTTCTATTCCGCACTGTATCACAAAGAGATGCAGGCAACTATTGCCCGTATTGGCAGCATTGTTCCAGGTAGCACACTGATTTATAACATTTTTCAGAATGCAGGGCGCAGCCGCAATTCGGGGGTTGAACTGGTGCTGTCGCAGCAGATAGCTCCGTGGGTATCGGTAAACCTGAATCTCAATGGGTATCAGAATACAATTGATGCTTTTACGGTCGTGAATAGATACCCTATACTAAATACATATACCGCTGCCCGCGATCAGCTTGTTTCGGGTAATGTGAAATTGAACGGCCTGTTTAAGCTGCCCCGGCAAATTGAGGCCCAGCTAACCACTATTTATCTAGCCCCCGACCTGGTTCCACAAGGCCGTATCGACTCGCGTTTCTCTATTGATGTTGGTTTGAAGAAGACCGCCAAAAAAGATGAATGGTTTGTAAATGCAACGGATATAGCCAACACTCTTCGGATACGCCGGGAGGTTAAGGGCGCAGGTTTTCGGTATGTCAGTACCGATTACTATGAAACCCAGGTTGTACGCATTGGATACAGCCACAAACTTTAATACGCTACAAATCATCACATTTTCGAACAGGTACTTGGGGAAATAGTTGAAACTTCTTACCTTTGCGCTCTTGTTGAGAAAATAGATCATAGCGATGGCTAAGAAAGGCAATAGAATCCAGGTTATTTTGGAATGCACTGAGCAGAAGACTTCGGGCACTCCGGGCATGTCGCGGTACATTACGACCAAAAACCGCAAAAATACGCCGAGCCGCATCGAGCGTAAGAAGTACAACCCGTTCCTCAAACGCGTAACGCTTCATAAAGAAATTAAATAATCGCCATTAGTCATTGGAAATTAGTCATTGGTGTTCGCTAATGACTAATTTCCAATGACTAATGACTACTGACCAAACACATGGCAAAGAAGGTAGTTGCAACCCTGAAAACGAAGGATAACGGCAAAGCATTTGCTAAGATTATCCGCGCTGTGAAGTCGCCAAAAACAGGCGCTTACACATTTAAGGAAGAAATGGTCCCGGTGGACGAGGTGCAGAACGCGCTGAAAGGCTAATTGCTTTTTAGTCATCAGCTATCCGAACACTCACGAAAGTCCCTATCTGGGACTTTTTTTGTTTTAGCTTTGTTGGAAACCTAGTTGTAAGTCGACTTACGACTTTTGACTTAGAAATATGGCTTTATTCGGACTCTTCTCGAAGGAAAAAAAAGAAACGCTCGATAAGGGGCTTGAGAAAACAAAAGATAGTTTCTTCTCCAAACTGGGTCGCGCTGTTGTTGGCAAATCGAAGGTTGACGACGAGGTACTTGACGAATTGGAGGAAGTACTGATCACGTCGGATGTGGGTGTGGATACCACCGTTAAGATTATTCGGCGTATTGAAGAACGCGTTGCTCGCGACAAATTCCTCGGTACCGACGAACTCGACCGCATTTTGCGCGAAGAAATTGCCGGACTGCTCTCCGAAATCAAATCACCTACCGATTCTATAAGTGAAGACTTTGCGCTACCCGCAGATAAAAAGCCGTATGTGATTATGGTGGTCGGCGTAAATGGCGTTGGTAAAACGACGACTATTGGCAAACTGGCTGCTCAATTCCACAAGCGGGGTTACAAAGTTGTTTTGGGCGCGGGTGATACCTTCCGGGCTGCTGCCGTTGATCAGCTCAAACTATGGGGTAGTCGCGTTGGTGTCCCTGTAATTGAGCATGGCATGAATACCGACCCATCGGCAGTAGCGTTTGATGCGGTCAAAAAAGCGGTAGATATGCAAGCCGACGTGGTGATTATTGACACGGCGGGTCGGCTGCATACCAAAGTGAATTTGATGAACGAGCTTACAAAAATTAAGCGCGTAATGCAGAAATTCCTGCCTGAAGCTCCGCACGAGGTGTTGCTGGTATTGGATGGTTCAACCGGTCAGAATGCATTTATTCAAGCTACCGAGTTCACCAAAGCCACTGAGGTAACTGCTCTGGCGATTACCAAACTCGACGGTACGGCTAAGGGGGGAGTAGTCATTGGCATTTCGGATCAGTTTAAGATTCCGGTAAAATACATCGGCGTAGGTGAGCGCATCGAGGATTTGCAGACGTTCAATAAAATGGAGTTTGTGGATTCGTTCTTCAAGAAGTGAGATGGCAATGGCGATTGCTACATGTCCGAAGTATTTCAGACTCACATCAACGAAAAGTATGCTTAATCTGCTTTGGCTAACTCTTGCGCTGTTCGCAGCCAATCCAAGTTTCGCTCAGAAATTCCGGCCAACTAAGCGAAAACCTACGGTGAATCAGGGAATTTGCGGTACCGTTCTAGAAAAGACCGGTAACAACATGCCTGGCCCTGATAAGATTGTTCCCAAGGGGCAACCGGTGGTGCGTGAGGTGGTTATTTACCCGGTGTTAACAATGGATCAGACGACCGCAAACGATGACGGTTTTATTACAGATGTGCCGGGTATAAAGCCGATCAAAACCGTAAAATCCGACAAACTGGGTAAGTTCTGTGTGTATAATCTGCCCGCTGGTCGCTACTCAGTGCTGGTTCGCGAACCAAAAGGCTTGTATGGTAATAGTTTCGACGCTGCTAATCGGGTTAACGCCGAAACGGTAACCACCGGGAAGGTGACGAAAATGACAATTGAGATTACGCATCAAGCTGCGTTTTAGAGAAACAGGGTGGGTTTTACATCCGCCAATACTAGTTGAGGGCGGATAGCAAGTCCACCGTATATAAATGAAAACAAAAGGAATTCGTACCAATAAAATTAATATTGTCACGCTGGGTTGTTCCAAGAACGTAGTGGATTCGGAAGTACTATTCACCCAACTTCGGGGCAATGGAATGGACGTTACCCACGAGTCGAAGAAAGACGATGCCAATATTGTAGTAATTAATACCTGTGGGTTTATTGATAATGCTAAAGAAGAATCAATAAACACCATTTTGCGCTACGTCGATGCCAAAGATGCGGGCGTAGTCGATAAGGTTTACGTAACGGGTTGTTTATCGCACCGCTACAAAGACGAACTGGAAATCGAAATTCCAACTGTCGATGCATGGTTTGGTACCAACGAGCTGCCTCGCTTGCTGAAGACCCTCAAAGCAGATTATAAAAAAGAACTGGTTGGTGAACGTCTGCTGACCACACCCAGCCATTACGCGTATCTGAAAATTGCTGAAGGTTGCGACCGGCCCTGCTCGTTCTGCGCCATTCCGCTCATGCGGGGGAAACACGTGTCGCGCCCAATGGACGAGTTGGTAACCGAAGCCCGCTCATTGGCTCGCCGTGGTACGAAAGAGCTGATTCTGATTGCCCAAGATTTGACGTATTACGGTTTGGATATTTATAAAAAGCGAAACCTTTCGGAGCTGATCGGGCAGCTGGCCGATGTGGAAGGTATCGACTGGGTGCGCTTGCAGTATGCCTACCCGTCGGGGTTCCCGCTCGACGTACTCGACGTAATGCGCGAGCACCCGAGCGTGTGTAAATACCTGGATATGCCGCTGCAAACTGGCTCAACCGAGTTGTTGAAGTTAATGCGCCGGGGAATAACCCGCGAAAAAACGGAAGCCCTTGTAGAGACAATCCGCGAGCAAGTGCCGGGTATCGCGCTTCGCACCACCCTGATTGTGGGCCACCCTGGTGAAACGGAAGCGATGTTCGAAGAGACGTACGACTTTGTAGAACGGATGCGTTTCGACCGGTTGGGGGTATTCACATATTCGCATGAAGAAAACACGCATGCCCACTCCATGCCCGACGACATTTCTGCTGAGGAAAAGCAGGAACGCGCCGATGCCATTATGGAGGTGCAACAAGGTATTTCGTTTGAGCTAAATCAGGCTCGGGTAGGGCAGACTCATAAAGTGCTGTTCGACCGAAAAGAAGGTGGGTATTTTATCGGTCGCACCCAATTTGATTCTCCTGAAGTAGATAATGAAGTCATTGTCTCGGCGGATCAATACGTGCGATTGGGTGATTTTGCCAATGTCATGATTGATCGCGCCGAGGAGTTTGATTTATATGGAAGGGTCGTTTAAATTAGATGTATGAAGCTGACTACAAACGATGTACAAATAATCAGGTATTATTTAAGCAACAAGCCTGTTGTAAGAGCTTATATCTTTGGCTCTTATGCGCGTGGTGAGGCAGATGACCAAAGTGATTTGGATTTGCTACTTGAACTTGATTATAGCCAGCCCATTGGGCTTCAGTTTGTTGGCATGAAACTTGACCTCGAAGAGCAACTTCACAAACCCGTCGATTTGGTTTCAGCAAATGGATTATCTCCACGTATCCGCCCATTTGTAGAGCAGGACAAGCAGCTAATATATGAAAGGACGGTTCGGTAATAAGCAGCGCATTGAACATGCGATCGATGCAATTGGCGAAATTGAAAACTACGTAGCCGAACAGACATTTGATCTGTTTTTATCTAACTCTATGATGCGATTTGCTTGTATAAAACAACTCGAAATCATTGGTGAGGCCTGTAATCACGTAGATACCGAAACAATTGCTAAATACCCAGAAGTGGAGTGGCGCAAAATAGTTGGTCTTCGGAACCTGCTGATTCACGAATATTTTGGTGTTGATGCCGCGCTTGTCTGGGATATTGTACACAATAATCTGCCTGACCTGAAAGCGCAATTAAGTAGCATTTTAGAAGATATTTAGGCGAGTTCAGTCAGTACAGCAAAGTGTAGATGTTGTACTAACTGAACTCGCCTAAATTATAAAACTCTACAGCTATTCATCGCCAGCGAGCGACCGAATGATGTAGCCCGTTACCCAACCAATGTAGCCGTAGCGGGCTAGATAATAGTTTTTGGGTACGGATGTTGCATTGAACTCTTTCATCATTGTCTCTAGAAGAGCAGAGCCTGCAATCATGGCTTTCTGGTCAAACACGTCCAGCACTCGCCCGATTTCTTTTTTGGCTTTTTCGCGGTCGTCTTTGTTCTGGACTTTGTACATCTGACTGTCTTTATTCGCAATCTGCTGATAATCACTGACAGCAATTTCCCGGAAACGCTTGACATCGTCTGATGTAACTTCAACATAAGCACTATTCATGCTTTCGGGGTGCATGATTGTAGCGATTGCCCAGCATATACCACCGCTCATAATAATTCGTGGTTTGTTGCGTAGACCGCTTTTGGCGCTGATAGCTGGTCGAATCTCTTCTACTTTTAGCTGTTGAACCTTGTCGTTGACCGCCTTTGCATATTGAGCAATCGAGACAAAATCAGTTTTTTCCATCTCATTTGTGAGCGATTTGGTTCCCCAATCTACGTGGAATGATATGAAATTGAGGGTGTTATCGGCAAAATAACCACCTTTGGTATTTCCACTTCCGATATCAATAATCATGGCATCGTAGCGGCCTTCAGGGTGCACAACGCCCAAGTGGGATAAACGGGGTTCATCTTCAACCGTGATAACTTCCACATTTCGTTCGGCCTGAGCCAATTCATTCCGAACACCTTCCTGAATATCCAGTAACAGGGGCAGTTTATTCTTTTTCTTGGCCTGGCTCTGCACCCCACTACTGATGGCGATAAAAACCCGTTTCGAAGGAATACCTTCGCGTCTAACGGCTATATCATGCAATGTTTTCACCGCATTAATTGACTCATTAATGGCCTGCGATGTAAACAGAATGACCTCGGTATTAATAGCGGTATCGGAGAGAACAGAGTAAGCATACTCTCCTTTAACATCTGACTTTAATCGGATAATGCTCATTTTAACGCCTTTAGATCCGATTTCAATACCGGCGTACTTATCACCCGGTGCATTTTTTAAGAAGGCGTTCTTCTGATACAGTTCGTCCAAAGTCTGCTCAACGGGAGCAATTTCCGGTGATTTTGCCTGACTTTCATAAAAGTGATTTCGCGAACGCCCAAGGTATTTTGTGGCATCAATTATGTCTTTCTCTGAGTTGGATTGTGCCAGCAGCAAACCAATATTGGCTTCGGCACGGGCAATAATTTTGAGATTTTTGGTTCGTAATGCTGAGGTAAGCGGCCCCCGTGCCCCCCGAAAAGCCTTCGCGGTGTTTATCTGAGCGTTCCGGTAAAATTGACTTTTGCTGATCGCTTCCTCCGGGTTATTAACATCCGTTGAACGAGGCTCTACTTCTTCATCGTCGTTAGTAACGCCGTATAGTTTGTTCAATGTTTGAAGAACTGCAATCGCTTCAGGTGGTGATTCCTTAAGCCCCTGATAAAGAGACAAAGCCTTGTTCAGGTATTTGTCGGCTCCTACTATCTTCTCGGCTTTAAACAAAGCGATGCCAAGGTTTCCGTAGCATTTGGCTAGAAGACGCGCGTCGCTGGTTGTCTCGGCTAGTTTAACGGCTTCGCGGGCAGCCGTCTCTGATGCCTGCATATTGGCTTTTTCCAGATACATCTGACTGGAGCTGACAAACCGGTTCGCTCGTTCGATGGTAGACTGAGAAGTAGCCGATACATTGGTAAAAATGATAAGCGGCAAGAGAAAGGTTAATATCGTTTTCATTATGTTGGAATGGGATTGGGTTAATTGTCTTTTTTACGGGTACCTGATTCCCCTTTTTTGATAAGGCCATCGTCTTTTACCTGCTGAATGCTCTTATTGAGGTAGTCGGGTTTTGCGGCCTCTACGGCGCACACACCGATTTTGCTTTTACGACCTACACCCGTCTGCGCATTTTTTTCATACCTATAGAGAATACCGTCTTCGCATTTTTCGGGCGTTAGCGGATCAGCTATCCATTGTTCTGGTGCTGGCGCTGGTTCTTTACTAGCAACAGGGGCCACAGGTGTAGCAACTGGGCTGGCCTTAGGAGATTCTTTACTAGCTACTGGTGCTACATAGCCACACTGCTGGCTGTTATAGGCGAGTACTTTACCCCGCATGAAGCCTCCTTCACCGTCGTGCAAGCGTTCGTACTTGATAAATTCCACCGAATCACACAGATACCCACTCGCTCTAGTCGAACGAGGACGGAATGAGGGAGTACTTACTGAGGCCGAAGGTTCTTCTGAAATGGGAGAAGATACTACGGTTTTAGACGACTTCTTTACCTTGGCAACGGTTTCGGAGACAGAAGCATCTTTAGAAGCAGTAGGCTCTTCGGGGGTAGAAGCCACGTCGGGCGTTGTAACCGCTTCGGGGGCTTTGGCTGTTGATTGAGTTGCCGAATCCATTACGGCTTGAGTGGGCATTTGATCTTCTGAACCTGCTTTTTTCTTGGTGCAAGAAGTTAGGCAAAGAGCAAGAAGACAGAGAGAGAATAAAAATCGCATCATAGTAGGCGCTGATTGGGGTTGCTTTGGGTATAGTAAGAAGGGGATTTGGGGTAACTTGATCAAACAATAGGAGACAGAATAAGCAAATGGCAATTAATATTGACAAGTGTTTGTTTGTCAGCAAATTATCTTAGGTCAATTCATTAAACCGCAATTCTAAGTTATTCCCGCAAATTATTGACCTGTTCCTGAGATTATAAATGGATTAATCGATATGCCCCTGTAACCGGCTTAAATACAAGCAAGTGTCTATTCTGAACAGTGTAAGCTGAACCTTGCGGGTTTTTCGTTTGTTGGCTTTGTCAAACCCCGCTTCCTGCATGGACTGTCAGTACCTGCCGCTTTCGGCCACCGGCCAGTTTTCCAAGTTTTTTCTCGACTACATTACCCGTAACGAGTCTTTAAGCCCATTTTATGGGCAGTTTCCAGTTCCGGAAGCCTTCGGTGCCCAGCTAAAACAGAAGCAGGACTTCCCCGCCGAACATCGCCAAACATTGGTATGTGTGCTTGAAAAACAGTACGCTAACATTACCAGTAAGCCCAACTTGTCGGTGCTGGCTGATGCGAAAACATTTACGGTGACCACTGGCCATCAGCTCAATATTTTCACGGGTCCCCTCTATGTGATCTATAAAATGGTCACTACCATCAACCTGGCTAAACGGCTTAAGCAAGTCTATCCCGACTATAATTTTGTGCCGGTGTACTGGATGGCATCTGAGGATCACGATTTTGAGGAGATTAACCATTTTCAGTTGTTCGGGCGGAAACACGTTTGGCAAACGGAGCAACGGGGGGCCGTGGGGCGCATGAACCCAAAAGAACTCAAAACACTGTTTGAACAGATTCCTGAAAAACTAAGTCTTTTTGAACAAGCGTATTTAAACCATGATACACTAGCCGATGCTGTTCGATATTATGTAAACGAGCTATTTGGAGCCCAGGGCCTGGTTTGTTTAGATGCCGACGATCCAGACTTGAAGCGACTGTTTGTTCCGGTTATTATCGACGAGCTGACGAATCACAACTCCGCCAAGTTGGTAAAGCAATCAACGGATCGGCTGGCTAAACAGGGCTACGATGCCATTATTTCGCCCCGCGACATTAACTTGTTTTACCTGACCGATGGTCTCCGCGAGCGTATTGAACACGTTTCCGGTGAGGAAGGGGCAAGTGGACATTATACGGTAATGAACACCAAATGGGCATTTTCGGAAGCTGATCTGCTGACTCAGGTGGAACAACATCCAGAGCGGTTCAGCCCTAATGTCGTACTAAGGCCACTCTACCAGGAAACGATTCTGCCCAATCTGGCTTATATCGGTGGGCCTTCCGAAGTGCCGTACTGGATGCAGTTGAAAACAGTGTTTGACCACTACCAAACGCCGTTTCCGTTGCTCATGCCTCGGAATTTTGCCCTTTATGTACCACGGGTAAGCGCCAAACGCCTATTCAAACTAGGTATGACAATGGACGAATGGTTTCTGGATGAAACTAAATTGAAGCATCGCTACGTGGAGCACCACTCCCGACACGCCCTACGGTTCGACAGGGAGAACAAGGCGATGAACCAGACCCTCGATGCCATGTTGCACAAAGCAACCATGGTGGACCCGACCTTGGAAAAGGCTGT
This sequence comes from Flavobacterium sp. SUN052, assembly GCF_028867935.1. Lineage (GTDB taxonomy): Bacteria > Bacteroidota > Bacteroidia > Flavobacteriales > Flavobacteriaceae > Flavobacterium. Next base: position 62,005 of record NZ_JAPQNS010000011.1, on the reverse strand, counting down.
TCTGGCCGAAACAAAGCGTTTCGCCAATGCTGTAGAACGGTTGCAGAAGAAGATGCGCCGTGCTGAAGAACGTAATCAGGAAGTAGGCGTTCGTCAGTTGCTGACGGTGAAACAGGAGCTATTCCCGAATGACGGTTTACAGGAGCGAGTGGAGAATTTCCTGACGTTTTATCTCAACGACAAAACGTTCCTGCAAAAGCTCCTGACTAGTTTCGATCCGTTCGATTATCGGATGCAGGTGTGCCTTGAACAATGATCAAAGCCGAACTCCGTAAGCAGTTTTTAGCCGAACGAAAAGCGTTGTCAGCCGAAGAGGTTGAACATCGAAGCCAGGTTATTGCGGAGCAGTTCTTTTCCCGCGATGACATCTTTTCAAACAGGATGTCATCGCTGGCTATCCATACGTTTCTCCCAATAATTCGCCAGCACGAGGTAAATACCTGGCCTATTATTCACCGTATCTGGCGAGAGTTGCCCCATGCGAAGGTGGCTGTGTCTGTCACAGACGCCGTCAGTCAAACGCTCACGCATTATCCACTCACGCCCGAAACGCTCCTTGGCGAAAACCGCTGGGGTATTCCAGAACCCACTGCTAGTGAGCAGTTAGCTCTTGGTAGTGAAAAAATCGATATAGTGCTAGTGCCTTTGCTAGCCTTTGATCTTACTGGCCATCGTGTAGGCTATGGTGGGGGATATTACGACCGGTTTATGGCGCAGTGCCGCCCGGATTGCCTGAAACTGGGCTTATCGTTGTTTGAACCAGTGGACGAAATTCAGGATATTGAATTGACTGATATACGCTTGTATGGCTGCCTAACGCCAACTCACACATACTGGTTTGCTAGAGAATCGAGCTAGGTACAAAAAAAGCCCACAACATGTGGGCCTGTATTGTGCGCTTCGAGGAATTAAAATAGCTTCTCATTTGGGGGTTTTACGCCCTTCATACGGATGTAGATAGTACACTGTCCCCGATGGTGCGTCTGGTGTTCAAAGGCTTTAGCCAAAATAACTTCGCGAGTCATTTCGCCCCGCTGCCCCATTTTAACCGATTCGCTCAGTTGAGCATCGGTCATGCCTTTAACGGCCTCAAGCATGAAATCGTAACTGTCCATTACTGCTTTAGTCAGAGCCTCCTTGGTCTTAAGCTCATCCATCTTTTCCAGATTTTTACCCTGCATTGGGTTGGCTTTACCACTAACCATAGCGCCAAAGTTGTAGTTGGCAGCCGTTAGATGAAGCATTTGCTCGGCAAAGCTGCGGATTTCGGGCGTGGGCTTGTAACCTACACCGTCTTCAGGCATTACGTCCAGGTATTCTTTCGTATACTCTTTTGCCCGCTGCCAGTCAGCAGTCAGTTGTGAGATGGTTGTCATTGGCTTTTTGGCGTGGGCCGATACCACCCAGAATAAGCCCATAATAACTAATGCTAATCGGTAGCGTGTAAGCATGATATTGAGTTGATTTAAAGGTGATTACTATTGCCGGTTCGAAAATACGGCTTTGGATTGATTTTCAACAGGCTTTTTAGTTGAGGGTAGAACAGAGCTTTGCAGTAAGTAAAAGGATTGCCGAATTGCTGTGATAAGACTTCAATTGTTCGGGCAGCCAATCAGAACTTTCTGATTTTAATGACTGAATAACAATCAGTTTACTGTTGGGCCGTATTTTTGCACCCAGCCGCTAGAACACCGGTACGCCGGGCAGGCCAATTTCACAATCAATAAAGTCTAGTTTTATGAAAATCGCAGTCGTTGGGGCTACCGGCCTGGTTGGTAGCGAGATCCTGAAGGTGTTGGCTGAACGTAACTTCCCCGTCACCGAACTTATTCCTGTTGCTTCTGAACGTTCGGTTGGTAAACAGGTTGAGTTCAAGGGAAAGCCCTACACAGTGGTAAGTTTTGAAGACGCAATCGCGGCCAAACCGGCCTTTGCGATTTTCTCGGCAGGTGGTGGCACCTCAACCGCTTTGGCTCCAAAATTTGCCGAAGCCGGTATTACTGTAATCGATAACTCATCGGCATGGCGCATGGACCCGACCAAAAAATTGATCGTGCCCGAAGTGAACGCCACTGTGCTGACTGCCGACGATAAGATCATTGCCAATCCTAATTGCTCAACCATTCAGATGGTTGTAGCGCTAAAACCACTACATGATCGGTATAAAATCAAGCGGATAGTGGTGTCAACATACCAGTCGGTAACAGGAACGGGTAAAGCGGCTGTTGACCAGCTGTTTGCTGAGCGCAGTGGCGATACCAGTGTTTCGAAAGTGTACCCGCACCCCATTGACCTTAATGTGTTGCCCCACATTGATGTGTTTCTCGATAATGGCTACACCAAAGAGGAGATGAAGATGGTGAATGAGACCAAGAAAATTATGGGTGACGATAGTATCCGCGTAACGGCTACCACCGTTCGTATTCCAACTATTGGCGGACACTCAGAAGCCATTAACGTTGAGTTTGAGGACGATTTCGATCTGGCTGAAGTGACAGAGTTGCTGCGTAATGCCGAAGGCGTGATTGTGCAGGATGACCCCGCTAATAAAATCTACCCAATGCCGCTCACGGCCCACGGGCGCGACGAGGTATTTGTTGGCCGTATCCGGCGTGATGAGTCACAACCCAATACGCTCAATTTCTGGTGTGTAGCCGATAACCTCCGCAAAGGAGCTGCCACCAACGCCGTACAAATCGCTGAATATTTAGTGAAGCACGAGTTGGTAAATGCTGAAGCTGTGGTGGCCTGATGCCTAAAATCGCTATTTACAAGAATCTAGTGTTTTTCCTATATGCTTACGATTTAGCAGAGCGAGCTCACCTTCATGTTAGCAATAATAAGAGAGGTAGGCGACGGTCAGCTAAAATTTGGTTAGATACACTCGAAGTTTTTGAACGTGGTAGTTTGTCTGATAAAGAGTTGAGAGAATGTCAGCGCGTTTTGGCTACGAATCAGGAAACCGTATTGGAACAGATTCGCAACTTTGCCGAAGGTAAGAATGTTGTTTTGCTAAACTTAAACAACTAGTGCGCCATGAAAAATCCAGAAGGTTTTGTGGCTATAAAGCCTGTTATAGAAAGAGTTAGTTTTGCCAGAAAAGGGTTTATCACTCTATATCTTGCTGATGGTCGGATATTGATGAGTCCATTGGCAAAATTTCCTTCTATTGAAGCACTGACTCCTTTGCAACGTCGTAGGCTATCAATTGTGGATGATCAACTATTAATGTTTCAAGACACAGATGAAATTTTTCATTTAGAGCAGTTCCTGGGTCGTGAACAACAGTATCGCTACAAAGCCTCGTAGCCTTTTAGCCAGTAAAACAACCAAAAGTCCCGTTCGGATACCTGTCTGAACGGGACTTTTGGTTAACTTTCAAGCCTAGTAAGACAACTTTCCTGAATGAGCAATCCAGTTATTCAGATTCAGAATCTGCACAAGTATTACAGTTCTACCCATGTTCTGAAAGGGATTAACCTCTCTGTTGAAGCAGGTCAGGTGGTAGGTTATATTGGCCCAAATGGGGCGGGTAAATCCACAACACTAAAAGTTCTGATTGGTCTGCTCACCGATTTCGAAGGACAGGTGTCGGTGTTGGGCCATGACGTGAAAACCGACCCTATTGCCGTGAAAAGCCGCATCGGCTATGTTCCCGAAAATGCTGCTTTGTATGATACGCTGACGCCCATGGAATATCTTCAGTTTATTGGGCAGCTCTACGGAATGGATGAAATTACCATTGAGCGTCGTGCTTTTGATTTGCTGGGCCTGTTTGAGTTAAGTGGCCACGTAAATGCCCGCATGACTACGTTTTCGAAGGGTATGCGCCAGAAAGTGCTTCTTATTTCGGGCCTGATTCATAACCCCGAAATCATATTCCTCGATGAGCCACTGTCGGGCTTAGATGCTAATGCGGTAGTGCTGGTGAAAGCTATTATACGCCAATTGGCCGATGCCGGAAAAACGGTGTTCTACAGTTCGCATATCATGGATGTGGTTGAGAAAATTTCGGATCGGATCATTATCATTAACGCCGGACAGATCATCGCTGATGGAACCTTTGCTGAATTGCAACACCAGCATAGCGGCTCCCTGGAGCAATTGTTTGGCCAACTAACCGGCAGTGACGATCAACAGGATACGGCAACGGAGTTTATTAATACGCTTACGAAGTAAGAGTCAAGTGTCGGCAGGTCCCCCGACCTGCCAACATAATTACCAAGAACTATGAAACCAATTGTACTCTGGTTTGTGGTCCGACTGAATCCTGTCTGGAGACTTTTGGGGGCCGACCCGGTGGCTTTACGGGCCATTGTGGATGTTAAGCTGACTATGGATAACCGCCGGAGCTACGCGAGTTTAGGGCGGTATGGGCAAAATAAAACGGGTGAGAAAAATAACCAATTCCTGATCGTTCTAGGCATGTATGCCTTTTTCGGGGTATTTACAGGATTCAGTATGCTGGCCATTCCACCCAAAGAAGCCCTTTTTATTCCGCTGACGGTCACGTTTTCTTACCTCATGGTGTTTTGCGCCATGACGCTGCTCTCCGACTTTTCTTCGCTCATCCTCGACTCAGCCGATAATCAAATAATCCTGCCCCGTCCCGTCAGCGGCCGGACTTTACTGCTCTCGCGAATTGTGCATATTGCAGGTTACCTGTTTTCGATTACGCTGGCTTTATCGCTGTGTGGTCTGATCATTGTAATCATGCGGTTCGGGGCGCTGGCAGGTATACTGTTCCTGGCAATGAGCCTGCTGTCCTCTGTTCTGATGGTGTTCTTGACCAATGTGTTCTACCTGTTGCTTATGCAGTTTACGAGCGAAGAGCGACTTCGGGAGGTTATCAACTACTTCCAGATTGTGATGGCCATTGTGTTTTATGGTAGCTATCAGTTGGTGCCCCGGCTCATGAACCAGGATATGCTGACAGAAGCGGTAGAATGGCAAAACTGGTTTTATTTGGTACCGCCCATGTGGATGGCAGGGGCGGTTGATATGGTAGCTCAGCCCGTTTTCGACGGGCCACACGCATTGCTAGCGGGTTTAGCAATCGTACTACCCTTCGCTGGTTTGTGGGTGATGAACCGGGTGTTAGGGCCGGTGTTCAATGCCCGTCTGGCTGGTTTAGAGCAGGGTAGTACTCCGGCAGCGGTTAAAACGGGGCCTGAACAAACCAGTTCTACCATGCAACGGTTAAGCCGATTATTAACCGATAACCCCCTTGAACGGGCTGCTTTTGGATTTACTTGGCGGGTAACAGCCCGTGACCGTAAATTCAAGCTTAAAACATACCCGCAACTGGGTTTTGGGTTGGCCTACATCGTCGCGATGTCGGTAGGTGGGTTTGGGTCGTTTGGGAAATCAAGTGGGTTTTATCTGTTTGCGCTTTACTACACGGGCCTGTTTGTTATGACGGCTCAGTATCAACTCAGCGCGTCCGATGATTTCAAAGCTGCCTGGGTCTATGGTAGCGCACCCATTAGCCGCCCTGGAGAGATTCTGTCCGGTTCAATGAAAGCGTTAATCGCCAAGCTGATGATACCGTTTTATGTGTTGGTCGCCATTTACATCGCCTGGCGTTTCGGGCTCGATAAAATCGACGATATTATATTGGCCTTTAGCAATTCACTCATTATGAGCATATCGGCGGCAATGGCAACGGATCGGAAGCTACCCTTTTCGATTGCTCAGGATGTGGTGAACCGAAGTAATACGGCACGGGGTTTTTTGGTTTTGCTCATTTTAGGGCTTATCGCCGGGGCTCATTACGGCCTCACGCTGATTCCATATGGTGTATGGGTAGCCGTGCCCTTTTCAATCGCTATTTTCTGGTATCTGTTTTCCCGGTACAGGCAAACAGGCTGGGATCAGATTGTATTGGAATAAATAGCTATAGCGGTTAAGCAACTCAACTGCCCAACCGCTATAAATACTCAATCCGCGTTCCTATCCCTTCATCAGCCAGTCAATCAGTAACCGAATACCGAACCCGGTTCCATTTTTCTGACTCCCAAATTCATTATCTCCGAAGGCCGTGCCTGCAATGTCTAAATGAGCCCAGGCGGGATGTTTTTCCGTGAAAACTTCCAGAAACTTTCCGGCTGTGATGGCTCCGGCCAATGGCTTGCCACTGAAATTTTTCAGGTCGGCCACGTCGGACTTGATGTCCTCTGCGTAAACATCCCAGAGGGGGAGCCGCCAGAGCCGTTCGCCAGTTTGATCGGCTGACTGGGTGAGTTGAGCCGCCAGTTCGTCGTTGTTGGTAAATAAACCAGCTGCATGGTAGCCAAGTGTAGCAATCACGCTCCCGGTTAGGGTAGCCAGGTCAATCAAGACATCGGGTTGGTAATTGCGCACCATGTACCCCAGGCCGTCGGCCAGAATAATGCGTCCTTCGGCATCGGTGTCAATAACTTCGATGGTTTTGCCAATGTACGAGTCAATGACATCGCCCGGTTTTGTCGCACTGCCATCGACCATGTTTTCTGTTGAGGGCACAATGCCAATTAGGTGAACGGGCAACTGTAGTTTGGCGGCCACTTCGAGCGTTCCCATCACAGCAGCCGCCCCACCCATATCACTCTTCATGAGGTGCATGCTGGTTGATGGCTTAATAGAGATACCGCCAGTGTCGAACGTGATTCCTTTGCCCACTAAACCCACCTTTTTTGGGTTTTCGACGCCTGCCGGAACGTACTCGCAAATAATAAATGCTGGCTCATGATCACTACCACGGTTTACCGATAGTAAAGCGAGCAGGCCCTCGGCTTCGATCTGGGCTTTATTCAGCACCCGAACGCTATACCCATGCTTTGCACCCGACTGAACAGCCCAATCAGCCAGCGTTTGCGGGGTTTTATAATTTCCCGGCGCATTCATTAGGTCAATTATCTCGCGCTGAGTTTGAGCAATAGCCTCGGCTCGGTTTAAGGCTTCGGTAGCAGTCGATTCATTGGCAACCAGCAGGTATACTTGTCCTTCTGGACTATAAATGGTCGGGCCTACGGGTTTATCCGTTTGATATAGTTTTAAGTCGTAGCTCCCACCACGAATGCCCAGCACCGCCCCCTCAATTGCAGAAGCAACATCCTGCGTTTCGTCAAATACGCGAAGGTCAACAGCAACATGCCTGGGAAGCCGGACTTTCTGATCGAAAAAGAACCTACGGAGCAGTCGAAACCAATCATTCACCTGTGGATCTTTACCCATTCCTAACAAATAGGTTTTGTGGCCATCTGTCTGATAAACTGGTAATACTTCTTTGGCGTCTGCCTTGAAATCAGCTTGTAAAGCAGCGATTGAGATGTTTAGCGTAGCAGCCAAACGAGCTAACTGATTAGCTAAATCATCGTTTTGAACAAGCGGAATAATGGTTGCGTCAGCGTCAGCAGTGGGAGAAATTGTAATTGTCATTTGACTAGTTTTGTACGTATATTTGGTAAAATAACCGGTATTGTATGTCAACGATTGAAACAAAATCAGCTATCCATCAGCTTGTTGACGAAATAAATGATGAACAGTTCTTAAAGGCTGTTTATATCATTCTTGAACAAAAAGCTACCCCTGAACCTGATTTTTGGGATGCTCTTACTGAAAATCAGCGTTTGGCTATCAAAAAAGGGGTTTCTGATGCAGATGCTGGTCGGTCGAAACCTTACCAGCAAGTTCTGAACAAATACTTGTAAGGGTTAATGTATACCATTCTATTTACTGATCAGGCCGAAATAGATTTAGATTGGATTGTTAATTTTATTGGCGACAACTGGCCAAATACCGTGAAAACGGACTTTCTCGCATCGCTTTCTGATAAGTTAAGAAGACTTGAAACTAATCCCTTCTTGTACAGAGCTTCCAGGTCGGAACCTGCAATTCGTGAATGTACAGTGAATAGATTTGTGGTGATGTACTATCGAGTTACAGAAACCTAGAATCTTGTTGAGGTATTATCATTTAGAGATAATCGTTCTCAAGAATAAAATAACCACTCCAACGCTGCCGGGAACTCGCGGCCCCAATGGGTTTCCTGATGAGTACCGGCGGGGTCGACCGAGAGGTAAATGTCGATGGGTTGACCATTATAGCACTGCTTTAAAAGTGAATCCTGGAAGCGTTGTAAGTTGGGTACCATGTAGCGTGACTCGGCCTCGCCCCCGTACACATAAACCCGCATGGGCGCTGGAGTTTTAAACTGGATGGCGTCAAAATAAATCTTGGGGGAAATCCAGAGTGAAGGTGAAAATACCATCAGTCGTCCAAATACCTCGGGGCGTAGTAATCCACCATAAATACTAATCAAGCCACCGAGCGAACTACCGCCAATACCCGTATGCTCTGAGTCGGGCAGGGTGCGGAGGTGGCCGTCGATAACGGGTTTGAGCGTATTGGCTACGAAGTTGAGGTAGTGCCTCCCCCGTCCCTTACCCATCCGGGTTTTTCCAATAGTGAACTCGTTGATGCGGTTTTCGCGCCCGTGGTCAATGCTCACCAGAATTACTTCGTGATGTTGCCGGGCAGCCAAAATCGCCATTTTTTGTTCAATTCCCCAAGTGCCATAGCCAACACCTTCGCCCACTAAGTTTTGACCATCGTTGAGATAGAGAACGGGATATCGTTTGGTTGGATTCTGGTGATAGTCATACGGTAAGATCACCGTGATGCGCCGGACCGAACCGAGTTCAGGAGAGCTAAACTCATCGCTCAGTAATTCCTCAAGAGGAAGGTGTTCTTGCTTAAACGGGCTGCCAAACCAGCGCCAATGTGGCACATAATCCTGCTGAAAATCAGTGCCTGTCAGTAGAATTCGGTTGGGTGATGCCTCGCCCGCGCCACTCAATTCAACATGATCCCAGCTGCCCCGCGTGTATTTATATTCGACTACGTCGGGCAAGTTAAAGTCAGTTGGAAATTCTAGTGTATAGTGACCCGGCTCAACGGGTTGTAACTCTAAAAAATCAATATGGGGATGCCAGTTGCAAAAATTACCCGTCACAAAAACAGGTCGATCGTCGATAACGGGCGTCTTGAGTTCTAAACGCAAAGACATACTAAAGGAGAAGTGTACTAACTAACCAACAGCAATTGACGACCAATGGTTTAGTTGAGAGCGACTCTAGTTTACCCACTCTACGTTTACCCCTCTGACGTTTGCAAACCGATCTGTAACACTCACTGCGGCTGTTTTGCGAACCTCAATATCAATGGCACATTGTGTATCGAACGACTGGTTTAGAACCGTCACCTGACTTTCTTTCACAATCCGCATAACAGCATTCATCTGTTCAAAGCCGAAGCGAATCCGGTACGATTCGTTTACGGTGCGGTTTTCCATTCGAGCGTTGGCCAGGGCATCGGCAGTAGCCATTTTATACGCATTAATAAGACCTGGAACACCCAGCAGCGTACCGCCAAAGTACCGAACGACCACAACCAGTACATTAGTGAAGGGTTTACCCGGCTGATCATGGCCATAAATCGTATTTAGAATGGGCCTCCCGGCCGACCCATTGGGTTCGCCATCATCACTGGCCCGGTACTGATTTTTGTCTAAACCCAGTCGATAGGCGTAACAGTGGTGATTTGCTTTTGGATGTTCGTGCCGGAGTGCGTCTAGCAGTTTTTTAGCGTCAGTTTCCGTACGGATAGGGTAGGCGAAAGCCAGAAACCGGCTTCCCCGATCGCGAAACTGACCTTCGATGGGCTCGGCCAATGTTTGAAATGTATCGTCAAAGAGCATGCAATAAGGCTGTAAAAGGTACTGTTGATCGGATAAATGACAAAAATACCCTTTATTTTGACCACAACTTTGTATTGCCATCGTGGTTCGTATATTTGAGACCGTTCCATAAAAAACGCACCCATGATTTAGTTAATTGAATAGCTTTGGAGTTGGGTCAGTAGAATAGTCTCATGAAAGTCTCGCCGAGTGAACCTTTTCAGATCGTATATTCCCTTTTAGAACACGAGTTTCTGGGGTATCTCATTGAAGCTTTCGTGGTGCAACGAAATGCGAAAGGTGAGCTCACCTTACAGAACCAAACCCTGTCGCCCCAGAATGCTGGCGAATTTGCCGAAGGGCTCGACGAACTCGATTTTGAGTTAATCCAACTGATTGAAGGAATTCAGCAGGATACGATTCTGAAACGATTCAATACGAGAAAGCTCCCTGCTATCGATTTTTTTCTCAAGATATACGATTCTCAAAAAGGCGATAAATTACTACAGGAGGCTATTTGTGCCTATCTCGAAAATATCAAACCGCGTATTCTCGAACGCTTAGGCGACAAGCCGCTGTATATAATGGGCAAGGACGGAAACCCTGCCTGGATGCCTGTAAACTGGCTTCCCGAACCAGCCCGCGTTCATTTTCACTTCGTTCGGAATGCTGAATCAACGCATTATTTTCCCATTATCCGGCATAAAAACGAGCGCGTTGAATTCCAATTTAAAAATGCCCTGTTGCTGTGCGACGAACCTGCGTGGCTGCTTGTGGGTCAGTGTTTGTATCATTTTGTGAGCAATGCCGCCAACGTAACCGTCGACGGTAAAAAGCTTCGCCCATTTCTCAACAAGAATCACATTGTGGTGCCCCGCAAGGTAGAAGACGAATACTACCGCCGGTTTGTGGTGCCCCTGATAGCCAGCTACGAGGTTTTTGCAAAAGGATTCGAGATTCGCGACGAAACATTGGCTCCCGTGCCGGTGCTCACCTTGTCAGAACACCGGGTTGGTCAGCAAATGGTAGCCACTTCGGCCATGGGAGTGCCTGTACCAACGTCGAACCAACCTTCGTCTGAAAACGACGAGAATAGTCGGATAGCCGTCGATCTATCGTTTCAGTACGGTTCGTTTTCATTTCGCTTCGATAGTTTCACAAACCAGTCAAACGTTAGCCTGGAGAAGAAAGGCGACGAGTATATATTCCACAAAATACGGCGTGATGTTCGGTTTGAACGGGGTAAACTGACGTTTCTCCGCGAACACGGTCTCGATTTGCGACAGGGTCGATTGTCGTTGCCCAAAGCCGAACTGTTCGACTGGCTGGCCGATACGAACGCGACCTTGCAGGATGAAGGGTTCACCGTGAAGCAGGCCGTTACGGATTCAAAGCGGTATTTTCTAGGCCATTCGTCAATTAGCATAACTATTCGGGAAGGCAATGACTGGTTTGATATTCATGCCAATGTGACCTTCGGACCGTACGAGATTCCGTTTATAAAGCTCCGGTCAATGATTCTGGCTGGCAAACGTGAGTTTCTGCTTCCAAATGGTCAAACTGCCGTGATTCCCGATGCCTGGTTTACGCGTTACTCCGAACTGTTCTCATTTGTGGAACACCCCGGCGGTATTGATGGTAACGATGGTTTCGGCGCTGATTTATTGGTGTTACGCAAGCACCACTTGGCCCTTGTGCAACAGTTGGAGGAGGATAGCCTGGCACAAACGCTCATTAGCCGCCGACTCGAAAATCTCCAGTCGTTCGAGGGTATCGAGCAATATCCACTGCCCAAACACTTCAAAGGAATTCTCCGTCCCTACCAGCAGGCTGGGTACGACTGGATGAACTTCCTGCGCCAGTTTCGTTTCGGCGGGTGTTTGGCCGATGATATGGGTTTGGGCAAAACCGTGATGACGCTGGCTATGCTTCAGGCTCAGAAAGAATCAGCCAGTGTGGGAAAAGACAGCCGCGACGATGCCGCCCGACCTACGTTGCTGGTCATGCCGACCTCATTGCTGTATAACTGGGAACTGGAAGCGCGTAAGTTTACGCCCAATCTCCGGGTAATGTCGTACACCGGTACCTACCGTGACAAAAACACGAGCCAGTTCGACGGTTATGATTTGATTCTAACCTCATACGGTATTGTTCGTATTGATATCGATTTACTCCGGGCTTACCGGTTCAACTATGTTATTCTCGACGAGTCTCAGGCGATCAAAAATCCCTCGTCGCACATTACTAAGGCGGTCATGCACCTCAATGCCGCTAATCGGCTTATTCTGACTGGAACGCCCCTGGAAAACAGTACAATGGATTTATGGAGCCAGATGACATTCATAAATCCCGGTTTGCTGGGAAGCCAGACGTTTTTCCACAACGAGTTTCAGGTACCCATTGAGAAGCGTAACGACGAGCAGAAGACGCAGCGGCTCTATGGCCTGATAAAGCCGTTTATGCTCCGGCGTAATAAATCGCAGGTAGCGACCGATTTGCCCGCCAAAGTTGAAAGCGTGCTGTTCTGTGAAATGACCACCGAGCAGGAACAGCAATATGAGGAGGCCAAGTCATATTACCGCAACCTGATTCTGGAACGGATTGAGGAGAACGGCATGGCTAAATCGCAGATGGTGGTGTTACAGGGCCTGACCAAGCTCCGGCAAATTGCTAACCACCCCCGCATGATCGACGCCACTTACGAAGGTGACTCGGGCAAGTTGGATGACGTGCTGATGCGGCTTGAAATCGCTATGGCCGAGGGGCACAAGATTCTCGTATTCAGTCAGTTCATCAAGCACCTGAATGTTATTCGAGAATACCTCAAAGAGAAACAGATTCAATACGCGTACCTGGATGGCTCTACCACCGACCGGCAACAACAAGTTGAACTGTTCCAGACCGACGAGTCGGTGAAGCTGTTCCTGATTTCACTAAAAGCAGGTGGACAGGGGCACAACCTCACTGCTGCCGACTATGTGTTTATTCTCGATCCCTGGTGGAATCCCGCCAGTGAGGCCCAGGCTGTAGATCGCGCACACCGGATTGGCCAGCAGAAGCCGGTGTTCACCTATAAGTTTATCTCGAAAAACACCGTTGAGGAGAAGATTCTGGCCCTACAACGCTCCAAACAAAAATTGGCCAGCGACCTCATCACCACCGAAGATGGCTTTGTGAAGTCGCTGACCAAAGAAGATGTATTGGCGTTGCTGGAGTAGGAATCTAATCGATCCCTATGCTTCTATCAGTTCTGGTTTATTGCTATTGCTCGCGGCCTTGGTGTCATGATGCCGGTAGAACACGTAGAAAATCAATGGGAAAATGAGCAGCGTGAGTAAGGTAGCTGTAATCAGCCCGCCAATCACCACAATGGCGAGAGGTTTAGATGTTTCGGAACCAATCCCTGTTGAAATGGCTGCTGGAATCAAGCCGATTGCTGCCATCATGGCTGTCATGACCACAGGTCTTACCCGCGATAAGACACCCTCGAAAATGGACTGCCGTAACGACATTCGATTCTTCAGGTTTTTCTTGAAGACTGAGATCAGAATTACGCCATTCTGAATACAGATCCCGAAGAGGGCAATGAAGCCAATACCCGCCGAAATACTGAAGTTGACATGCGTGATGAGCAGGGCCGCAATGCCGCCAATGATTGCAAAGGGCACGTTTACCAGCACTAGCCCGGCGTCTCTGACATTGCCGAACAGAACAAACAGAATCACGAAGATCATAACCAAGCTCACTGGCACCATTTGTCCCAGTCGTTTGGTAGCCCGCTGCTGATTCTCAAAATCTCCCGCCCATTTAGCTGTGTAGCCCGGTGGGAATTTTACGGCTGAACCTACTTTACGCTGTGCTTCGGAAATGGCGCTACCCATATCACGGCCTCGTACCGAGAACTTCACTGCGGTGAACCGTTGGCTTCCTTCCCTAAAAATCAACACTGGTCCGGTTTTCGTGTAAACACTGGCAATTTCCTTAATCGGAATCTGCGTTCCGTTTTGGGTTGGCACCATCAGGTTGGCAATTTCTGCTTCGGTTTTGCGGAAAGATGGCTCGTAGCGGATACGAAGATCGAATTTGCGTTCTCCTTCATAGATTTGGGTGGCTGCTTTACCACCAATGGCCATTTCAATTACTGCCTGGGCGTCGGCTTTGTTTACGCCATACAGGGCTAGTTTGTACTCGTCTAGCTCAATCCGCATTTCAGGCTGACCAAGATTTTTGATCACGCCAAGGTCTTCGATTCCGTTTACTGTTTTCAGCTGCTTTTCAATCTGATTGGCTTTATCAGACAGAACTGCCAGGTCATTCCCGTATATTTTGACGGCAATAGAGCCTTTTACACCCGACACAGCCTCAGCCACGTTATCCATAATGGGCTGCGAGAAGCCAAAGTCGATACCGGGGAATACCTTCAGTTTATCCTGCATCTGGGCAATTAGTTGCTGCTTGGTGATGTCCCGCTTCCAGTCGTCTTTTGGGAAGATGTCTACCAGAAATTCGACATTATAAAAACCCGTTGGGTCAGTACCGTCGTTGGGGCGTCCCGTCTGCGAAATCACACCTTTTACTTCGGGGAACTGCTCGAATATCCGGCGCATCTGCGTGGTGAGCCGTACTGATTCCGGTAGCGAAATGCTCATGGGCATCGATGCCCGTACGTAAATAGAGCCTTCGTTGAGTTCGGGCAAAAACTCGGTGCCCAGGAGTGTGAACCCAGTCAATCCCACTCCAACCAGAATCGCGGTGAACATTAGGCTGAGCTTTTTGTGCGCAAACGTAAACGAAAACGCTCGTGTGGCCTGCCGGGTAATGAACTCAACAAAGATGTTGTGTTTTTCACGTACGTCTTTGTTCAGCAATAAACTCGCCAGTACCGGCACCAGTGTCAGCGTAAAAATCAGCGCACCCAGCAGGGCAAATCCGAGGGTCCAGGCCAGGGGCGAGAACATCTTGCCTTCGACTTTCTGGAAGGAAAAAATCGGAATCAAACAGGTAATGATGATGGCTTTGGAAAAGAAAATGGCCTTGCCCATTTCGGTGCCAGTAGCCCGTAGCAAGCCCAGTTTAGCCAGCTTGTTGAACTTCGCCATGCCATCGCGGTGGGCTTTTGCATCGAGCGTTACGAAAATTCCTTCAACCATTACCACAGCGCCGTCGACAATAATACCAAAGTCAATTGCACCCATCGACAGCAGGTTGGCCGACATACCTTTGAGTCGCAGGCAGATAAACGCAAAAAGCAGAGCCAGCGGAATTACAATTGAAACGGTGAGGGTGGTGCGCCAGTCGGCCATGAACAGGAACACAATGACCGTTACGAAAACGATACCTTCGAGCAGGTTGTGAGTTACTGTGTGCGTAGCGAAATTAACGAGCGTCTCGCGGTTGTAGAACGTGTTTATTTTTACGTCGGATGGCAAAATGCTGGTATTCAACTCCTGTATTTTAGCCTTGACCAGTTCGATGACTTCGGTGGGGTTTTCGCCCTTCCGCATCACCACCACGCCTTCTACCACATCGTTCTGTTTGTCACGACCAGCCTGCCCTAAACGTGGTAAGGCAGATTCGGCTACCTGAGCCACGTTACGAACCATTATGGGTGTTCCATTTGCGTTCTTAACCACAATATTCTCAATGTCGCGCTGATTACGCAGCAACCCAATACCCCGAACCACGTAGGCTTCCGAGTTTTTCTCGATTACATCGCCCCCCACGTTGACGTTTGAATTGGCTACTGCCTGATACAGTTGCAAGGGTGTGATGTTGTAGTCGGCCAGTCGGCGTGGATCAACCTGGATTTCGTATGTTTTAGCTTCACCGCCGAAGCTCACCACGTCGGCTACGCCCGGAATGCTCTTGAACTGGCGGTCGAGCACCCAGTCCTGAACCGTTTTTAATTCGCGAACAGTACGGGTCGGCGACTGGAGCGTATAGCGAAAAATCTCCCCGGTTGGGCCGTAGGGTGGTTGTACATCGGGTTTGGCTCCGTCGGGCAGGTCAACGCCGGGTAGGAGGTTGTTTATCTGCTGACGGGCAAACGTGTCGTCTACTCCATCGTCGAACATCACGTTTACCACCGATAGGCCAAAGAGGGTTGTAGACCGGATGTCGGTCTTTTTCTGGACGGAATTTAGTCCAATCTCAACCGGGATAGTCACGAATTTTTCAACCTCTTCAGCCGAACGGCCTGGCCATTGCGTAATAATCGTGATCCGGGTATTCGTAACGTCGGGAAAGGCCTCAATTGGTGTATTCTGGTAGCTGATATAGCCCGCAATGGCCGTCAGACCGGTCAGGAAAAAGACGAAAAACCGGTTCTTCAGCGAGAAGGTGAGAATACTTTTTATGAACTTGTTCATGATGTTGTTCATTCAAACCTGTATGGTCATAGAGGCCTTGCAGGTTTAGGTTATTAATTTCCTAACGCTGTGTAAATCAGAAGTTGATTTTGTGTTACGACGCGTTCACCGGCCTGCACTCCACTGTTGAGATACGTGGTAGCACCGATGGTTTTGAAGGGGTCGACTTCGCGTACAATTGGCTGGTTCTGTGCGTTGGCTACAACGACAAAGTTGCGACTGTCGGCAAACACGATGGCTTTAGCTGGAATAGCTACCCGTCGGTCTTTGCCCGCATACTGTACGCTTACGTTGGCAAACATCTCTGGCTTGAGGGTATTGTCCGCGTTCAACAGGGTAATCCGCACTTTTTCGGTCTTGCTCTCGGGGTCGAGTACGTTGAAAACTTTGTCGATTCTGCCTTGATATACCCGGTCAGGGTACGACAACGTGGTAATACGGGCGGCATCGCCTTCATGGACGTTTGCCAGATCCGATTCGTAGACGTTTGCCATTACCCAGACATGATCCAGATTCGAGATCGTGAACAGGTTTTCTGGATCGTCTGAGCGAAGTTCCATACCGGGAGCCGCCGTTTTTTCGACCACAAACCCACTTACCGGAGCCTTCACGATATAAACAGACGAGCCACGGCCACCCAGAATACTCCGGCGCTCGTTTACCCGGTTTAACTCGCCTTTGGCGGCTTGTAGTTGCTCACGGGCCGCTACAACGTCGCGTTGCGATGATAGGCCACCTTTGGCCATATCTTCCGTCACCTGACTATTCTTCAACGCAACCGCCAACTGACCTTTGGCAGCAATAGCCTGTTGCTCTACATCGGCCATTTCACCTGACCGGATAATGGCCAGTGTTTGACCTTTCTGCACATAATCGCCGAGGTCCGATTTGACTGCCTCGATATGCCCGCCTACTAGCGGAAATACTTTGACGACTTTGTCCTGATTAAACGTGATCTTACCCGTCAGGTTGATCTCATTGGTCACGGGCGTTAGTTTGGCGGTGTCGAACTTTGCCGATGCGAGCAGATTAGCCGATTTTGATGCGGTATCAGCAGTATTCGTGGTCGTTGCTTCTGATTGACATCCGCTTAGCAAGGTGCCAAACAGAGCAACAGTAGGCAACATCAACCAAAGGGTATGGGACATTTGAGTGGTTTTCATCTGGAATTATTACGTGATTGAATGAAGTAGCAGAATATGCGTAGGGGCCTGCTATTAGCTGGAGAATGGATCAGTGCCAACCGATAAGCGAAGTTCTTCAAGACGTTGCATCCGGTCATTTTGCAGCTGAATGAACTGAAGCTGACTGGTTTTGTAGGAATCGAAAAAATCCAGGAACTCAACTACATCGATGTTTTGCTTGCGGTAATTGAGCGTCACCCCGTCGATAAGTCGGCTAAAATCGCTGTTGAATTTCCGGTCGAACGTGCGGTATAATTGGTCGGCCTGGCGTGCTTTGGTGAGCGAGCGCTGTAATTCGCTTTCTATCTGAAGCTGATAAGCCGACGCGAATTGCTGGCTGCTTTGGGTGCGTACCCGGGCTGCCTGAATATTCCCCTGATTTCGGTTGAAAAATGGCAGGGTTACACCTACGCCCACGCCGAAATAATTTGGAATGTACCCAGCGTTACGGTCGTAAGTGCCCTGAAGCGTCAGATCAGGAACAGCTAACGCTTTTTGCAGGGTCAGATTCTGGCGCTCGGCTGTCAACTGATCACGATAAGCCCGTAAGTCGGGGCGGTTGCGCTCAGCAATCGACAGCAAGCTATCGAGCGACAGGGTTGCTGGGTTACGGCGTGGGTCTGCGTCCATTACCGGTGCCACCGACCGGATCGGCTGATCGGGTGCTGTGTTGAGCAACACCGCTAGTGTTGCCTGATCGTCGGCAATCTGAGACAGCCGCTGTTGCCGTTCGTTCGACAAGCTGAACAGGTAAGCTTTGAGCCGGGCGAGGTCTTTCAGCGGTACATTGCCTTTGTCGTACTGCTGCTGATAAAGCGCAACCGTTTGGTTAAGTGTGTTGCTTTCCTGCTCATAAACGGCTAGTGCCTGCTGCTGATAGTAGAGGTCATAAAAAGCCGACCGCAACTGGAAAGAGAGTGTACGAAGCAGATCTTCGAAGCGATCGGTTGCAATTTTTGTATTTGTCGATGCTAAAGCCAGCTGTTTGTTGCGCTTTCCGGCCAACAACAGCAGTTGCTGCACCTGAATGACCTGCTCGGAGTTGCTTTGCCCAAGGGGCATAAACTCCCGCGTTTGCCGATTATAAGGCATCTGCTCGACATAGATCGTTGGGTTGGCAAACAGTTTGGCCTGCGCCTGGTAGGCCCGTTGCTCATCGATACCCAGGCGGGTGGCCAGTAACGATACATTGTGCTGGCGAAACTGTTCCTCGGCCTGCGGGAGTGTTAGCCGGAGCGAATCGGCGGTGGATTGTGCCTGGCTAAAATTTGTCCAGAAAAGGAGCATTAGAAAAAGCCCCGTTACTATTCGTTTCATACCTACGTGTGCTTGGCGTGTTACCAATGCTCAAATGTAGGCGGGAGATAAAAGGCCCTTCCTGGCTAAACCGGCGAAGCGGGCAATGTTCCAGGTCAAACGGGCCAATACGGCTGGTTGAATGGCCCAATCTATTCAACGTTGCTCTAGCCAACGCATAAAATCGCTGGCTTTAGCTTTACTGATAATCACCGGTTCGGGCGTGGCCGGATGCAACCGAACGGCAAGTTTGCGATTGAAATAGGGTTCGAATTCACGAATGGTATCGAAGCGGACAATGAACTGACGGTTGGCCCGATAAAACTGGGCGGGGTCGAGCATGGCTTCCAACTCATCGAGTTTGTGATCGATAGCGTATTTTTCGCCAGACAGTTTGTAGAGCCAGACGATTTCATTCTCCGTGTAAAAAAAGGCAATTTCACTAACTGGAATAGGGTAGTACTTACCCTTGTAATTGACCAGGAAACTTGACCGTCGCGTTGGTTTAAGTTGTTCGATGAGCCGCTGTAAAGGTTCGTTTAGGTTGGACTGAGTAGCAGGTACATCGCGCTGGAAATAAGTTTGCAGTGCTCTAAACTTACTGAGACTTGCTGCGATGGCTTTCCGGTCGAAAGGCTTGAGCACATAGTCGATGCCATTGGTGGCGAAAGCCTGTATGGCATACTCATCGAAGGCGGTACAGAAAATGACCGGACAGCGCACGGGAACTTGCTCGAATACCTCAAAACTCAAGCCGTCGGCTAGTTGGATATCCGAAAAAATAAGGTCTGGACTGCCGTGCGTAGTCAGAAAATGAACCGCGTCTTCGATGGTTTCCAGCAAAGCCAGCACCTCGATTGTTGGATCGATATCGCGCACGTAATGACGCAACTCTTCGGCCGTAATGGCTTCATCCTCCAGAATAAGGACGGTCATAGTCAGGTGGAATTATAGGTAAGAAAACGGTAAAATATTGCTCGGTCTGTTCCACCGTCAGCGGAATGCCGCACAGATGCTCGTAACGTCGGGTCAGGTTTTCCAGCCCGACGTGCGTTGCTGAGGCCAGTGACTGTTTCGGTTGCAGGTTATTCCGGAATAACACCATTCCGTTTTGTTCGGTTAAGCTTACATGCAATTTGCGACTTTGGGTCAGCACATTATGCTTTACACAGTTTTCCATCAGCATCTGCAACGTCAGTGGGGGCAGCACCGACCGGCGGGTATCGGCTGATAAGTCGATAGTAAGATCAATTGCATCTCGGAAGCGGTTTTTCAGCATAAAGTGATACGATTCGAGCATGAGCAGTTCTTCAGACAAAACCACATCTTCTTTAGCATTGCTTTGCAAGATATAACGATATACCTCGGCCAGTTTAATCAGATACTCTTCAGCGTCCTCGTTACCCGTTCGAATCATACCCTTCAGTATGTTAAGCGAGTTGAACAGAAAATGCGGATTGATCTGCTGTTTGAGTACTTCGTATTTTGCCTGAAAATTTTCTTCCTTCAATTTCGATATAAGTCCCATCGCTTGTTGCTGCGCCAATGCTTTTTCAACTCCCCAGGTCGTAATCAGCGAGAACGCAACGATTAATAGTCCACGAACTTGCAGAATACCCCGGATGTTGCTGATGCCCGTGCTTTCCATATGGCTGTACACATCGAGCCACATCCAGATCGTCAGTAATCCCTGACTAACGAGCAGGCAGATGATGATCCGTACGGCAAACTCGAACGTAGGGCTCACCCATTGATAGACAGCCGGTAGCCCCCGCCGGTTATTGACGTAAATGTTCAGCATCCAGATAATGACCGTGAACAGAAAGGCCATCCCGAATGAAAACAGGGCTACGTTCGGTTCAGGCCGGGCATCGAGCACCTCATAAAACAACAGCGAGATCAGACCCATGAAAAGGCCTGTGACAATGGAAGCCCGAACCAGAATCCTGTTTACTTCCTGATATAAATAGTCACTGGCTAAATTCACTGCGTATCCATTCCTGATTGTATTGCTGATAGTTCGCCAACCGGCCTGATAGACAGATTTAAAGCTACGATTCGTCATGGCTATAGAAAACAAAAATGGCGGTGAAGCGGACAATTTGCGGGGTCAATGGGGCAGAGGAGCAGGAGGAAATAAATGGTGTCCATTCTTAAAAACAAAAAAACGCTAACCAGTTAAAGATAAGCAATCAAGTACAAATAGTTCAGGTTATTTTGAGAAGGCGTTTTTATCATGCTTCCTGCCGCACCAGTCAGCATGATAAAAAATAATCAATGTATTTTAGCTGCCTTACGGTTAACGTAGGATAGTATTTTGCCTACCTAGTTCTGCTCAGGCAAGGATGCAGCCTATTTTTGTGTATGAATTATTAGCCAATATCTTTTACCAATAGAAATGGATTACTGCATAACCTACTTCAGTTCTGCTGTACCAACAACTACCGAGCAAATCGTTGTTGACATTGTTAATCTTAGTCGGGTAAAAAATGCCCGTTTGGGCATTACGGGCGTGCTGCTCTACATAAACGGCCATATCGTACAGGTGATTGAAGGTCAGCAACAGGCTGTTGAAGACCTATACAAGAGTATTCGGGCTGACCCTCGCCACACTGATGTTCGAACAGTTATTGACCGACCCATCACGCAGCGGGTATTCAGTAATTGGTATATGGGTTACGAGCTGCTGACCACCCAGCAGTATGAGGAAGTTCGCGACATAATTCCTATTGACCCTCAACATGAATCCACCTGGGACATCGATCAGCCAGTGGTTGTACGAATGCTCAAAGGTTTTTTCGACCTCAACAGCCGCCAAAGAGCAATCTTAGGTAAATTATAAGGGCGGTTAATAATTAATTAGCGTCAGACAGTGACTAAAACCATAACCAAGTCTGTTTACTCCATATGCACTTGAGCCAAGTCACTTTATGACTGAACAATCAACTCTATTTCCTTTCTGGTCAGGTCATCAAGCTGAACAGGAAAGATTGCGCCATGCTATTCAGGCTGCTCAAGTAGGCACCTGGAATCTGGATGTTGGTCGTCAGCAAGTATGGTGGGACGATCGCTGTCAGCAACTATACGATTCTTACGGAAATAATGTCGTAAGTTATCAGCAGTTTCTGGCACTGGTGCATGAAGAGGACCGGGAACGTGTAGATCAAGCCATACAAGCAGCACTCGACCTATCGTCGGCGGGCTATTACGATGAGCTGTTTCGGACAGTAGGTACTCAGGAAAACTCAGGACGCTGGATTCATGCGCAGGGGCGCGCATACATAGACATAGTAGGCGCGGCCTACCGCTTGTCGGGTGTGGTGCGCGATGTAACAACGCAAGTGCAGACGAGACAACAACTGGAAATCAGTAAGGCTCGTTTTCGCAGTCTGGTGCTCAGTTCGCCAACCGCTACCGTGCTTTTTATGGGTAAGGATATCATTATCGAAACCGTCAATACGCCTATGTTGCGCATTTGGGGGGCTGATGAGTCGGTGATTGGCCAGCCTTTGCAACAGGTTATGCCTCACCTGGCGGGAGAGCCGGTAATTGATCTTTTACGACGGATCTATGATACCGGCGAATCGTATTACCAGGCCGAGACGCCAGCCCGTATTATAGTGGATGGACAGTGGCAGGAGTCGTGGTTTAACTTCGCCTACAACCCCGTATATGCTCAGGACGGCACCATCTACGGTATTCTTAACACGGCCACCAATGTGACCGATCAGGTCCTCTTGTTGCGAGAAAGTGAGCAGCGCTACCGCTTATTATCCGAAGAGTTAGAGGTCCGGGTGGAACAACGGATGCGGGAGTTAGCCGAAGCAAATCAAGATCTGAAACGTTCGAACGATAATCTGCAGGAGTTCGCCTACGTGGCTTCGCATGACCTGCAAGAACCCCTACGAAAGATTCTACAGTTTGGCGAACTCTTGAAGAGACAATATGCTGCACAACTAGGTGATGGGATTGATTATCTGGAACGGATGCAGTCGGCGGCTAACCGCATGTCCAGACTGATTCGGGATTTACTAACTTACTCGCGAATCTCTACCCATCATCAGGTGACAATGGATGTACCATTAGACGACATCCTGGCTCAGACACTAATAGATCTGGAATTGGTGATTGGGGAAACACAGGCCGTTATTGATGTCGGCCCATTACCAGTGGTGCGGGGAGATGCCGTTCAACTGGGCCAACTCTTCCAGAATTTATTGACCAACGCCCTGAAGTTTAGCCGCGTTGACCACAACGGAACGGCTACTATACCGCGCATACGCATACAGAGTCAACAACTCGCCTATTCACAGTTACCGCCCGACATCAAACCTGCTCGTCGTGCGGATACCTATCACCGTATCGACATAATTGACAACGGAATCGGTTTTGATGGTCGTTATCTGGATCGCATCTTCCAGATTTTTCAACGATTACACAAACAAAACGAGTTTACAGGCACGGGTATTGGCCTGGCCATTTGCCAGCGGGTAGCAACCAATCAAGGCGGAGCTATAACGGCCACCAGTGAGCTTGGAAAAGGCGCTACCTTTAGCGTTTATCTAGCTGCCTGACAATTACCCAGACCTACGTGAGATAAATTAGAATTGTAGCCCGGTTCGAAAAGCGGCTAAGTGCAATAGTCAAAACTGCGGGTTTCAAAAAGTGACGCCCATAAAAAAACGCCAATCGATAGACGGTTAGCGTTTCTTAAACTGTTGAGGTTCCGAGCGGATTCGAACCGCTGTACGAGGTTTTGCAGACCACTGCCTAGCCACTCGGCCACGGAACCTTTTATGTTTCCCAACAACCTTTTACCGCGTTGGGACTGCAAACATAGTTAAAAATCGCCGGGGATAAAACGCTACATTAAAAATTTCGTTGGGTGCAACAGCTAACTCATTCACAAACAGCAAAAGAAAAGGCCAACGAAGGCTGCTTTCCGAAGAAGTACAGTTCGTTGACCTTTTTATGTGTGTTACTTTTACGGCTTAGTTCCGGCCTTCCATTTGCTCCTTCAGAGCAGCAAGGGCATCCAGATCACCAAGAGTAGCACCACGCTCAGGCTGTGAAGCCGACGCTGCTGGAGCGGCTTTAGCAGTTTTGGCTGCTTTAGGCTTTGGCTCGTCTTTTTCCTGCCATGTGCGGGTGTGCGACAACATAATCCGCTTCTCTTCTTTGGCAAACTCGGTTACTTTGAAATCGAGTGACTCGCCAACTTCGGCTACCGTACCGTCTTCTTTCGCCAGATTGCGCAGGGTCGAGAAGCCTTCGATACCGTAAGGAAGTTCGAGGGTTGCCAGTTTTTCGTTTTTGCTCAGCACAGTGCAACGATGAACTGATCCCAGGGCAAATACGTCTTCGAACGTATCCCATGGGTTCTCTTCGAGTTGCTTGTGACCCAGGGCCAAACGACGGTTGTCAACGTCCAGTTCAAGTACGATAACCTCCAGTTCTTCACCAACTTTGATGAAGTCCGATGGATGTTTCACTTTCTTAGTCCATGACAAATCCGATACGTGTACCAGACCGTCGATACCTTCTTCGAGTTCGAGGAAGAGACCGAAGTTGGTCAGGTTGCGAACCACGCCTTTGTGACGGGTACCAACCGCGTATTTCGTACGGAGTTCTGGGCGTGTCCATGGATCTTCGGTCAATTGCTTGATACCCAGTGACATTTTACGCTCCTGACGATCCAGCGTTAACACAACGGCTTCAACGGTATCGCCAACTTTCAGGAATTCCTGTGGGTTGCGCAGGTGCTGCGACCACGACATTTCTGAAACGTGGATTAGACCTTCTACACCCGGCATGATTTCGAGGAACGCACCGTAATCGGCTACGTTTACAATTTTGCCTTTCACCTTTGAGCCAACCTGAATATCGGCTACCAGAGCATCCCATGGGTGCGCCTGTAGCTGCTTCATGCCCAGTGAGATCCGCTTCTTCTCCTCGTCGAAATCCAACACTACAACGTTTACACGCTGATCGAGTTGGAGCACTTCCGATGGGTGGTTGATACGGCCCCATGAGATATCGGTGATGTGCAACAGACCGTCGACACCGCCGAGGTCGATAAACACACCGAAATTGGTCATGTTCTTGATAACGCCTTCCAATACCTGACCTTTTTGCAGGTTGTTCAGGATTTGGGCGCGCTGTGCTTCGAGGTCTTTCTCGATCAGGACTTTGTGCGAAACCACAACGTTGTCGTTCGCATAGTTGATCTTAACGACTTTAACCTCCATTTTCTTGCCGACAAAAATGTCGAAGTCACGGATCGGCTTCACGTCGATCTGTGAACCTGGCAAGAACGCTTCAATGCTGAAAATATCAACGATCAGACCACCCTTCGTCCGGCGCTTCACGAAACCATCGATAACGAGGTCATCGTCCAAAGCACGCTGGATTTTTTGCCAGGCCGTAATTACTTTGGCCTTTTTGCGCGACAGCACCAGTTGGCCGTTGGGATCTTCCTGGTTTTCTACAAAGACTTCTACTTCATCACCCATCTTCAGATCGGGCAGATCCCGGAATTCTGAAGCAGGTACCAACCCGTCCGACTTAAATCCGATGTTCAGGATAATTTCGCGGTCAGTAATGCCAACCACGGTACCCATCACAACTTCTTTCTCATTCACCTGCGACAGTGTATCGCCGTAGAGTTCCTCCATCCGGCTGCGTTCTTCAGCCGAATACCCGCTACCGAATCCTTTGTTGTCTGCCAGATCCCAATCAAATGCAGGCAGTTCGCGTTGCTGCGTTTTGCTCATATAAATTTAGTTGCTTGACCCCCTTTAGTACGTCGTCCCGTGGGTCAAATGGCGGACCGACTTTTGGTTTGATATGTTTTGAAAAAGGACTGCAAAGGTACGAATTTTTTTCGCAACGAAAAAGCCCAATTGGTGGATACCAATCGGGCTAAGGCGGTAATTGTCAATAAAATGATTGCGTGATTAGGGAATTTGGCAAACCAGACAACTAATTCTCACGAATCAATTACCTTTTTGCCTTACTCTACCAATTACCTAATCGTACATACGCTCGCGCTTGCTACTCAGGAAGGGCATCCAGCTATTGTCGATGGAGCCCGAGAAGTCGCGCAGAAACACCAGAAACGA
Organism: Flavobacterium sp. SUN052; assembly: GCF_028867935.1. GTDB lineage: Bacteria > Bacteroidota > Bacteroidia > Flavobacteriales > Flavobacteriaceae > Flavobacterium. The sequence continues at coordinate 36,318 of NZ_JAPQNS010000011.1, read as the reverse complement.
GGGTTTGTAGGGACGTTGCCGGAGTTTCATCTCTGCTTCTTCGGGTGTAAAGTCGCCTTTGCGGGAGTTGCATCGTTTGCAGGCTGTAGCAAGATTGTCCCAGTTAGTTTTGCCCCCGCGCGATTTTGGCATAACGTGGTCGAGGGTGAGTTCTTCGTGGGTGCCACAATACTGGCAACGATGCCCGTCGCGCTTGAAAATGTTCTGACGGGTCAGCATTACGCCTTTGTAAGGCAGGGTAATGTACCGATGAAGCCGGATTACGGTTGGCATCGGAAACTCAGAGCGTACGGTGTGAATTTTGTACAACTCTGATTCGGCGACGAGTTCAGCTTTGTTTAGATAGACGAGCAAAAATGCCTTTGGAACGGAACAGATGCTCAGTGCACTGTAATCTTGGTTTAAGATTAATACTTTCCTGCCCATAATCTAGGTTATATTCCTCTGTTCGGTAGCAATTTACACAGTTATCCACATTTGCACAAATGACTTGTGAGTTAAATTATTTACTGTGTAGAGAACCGTTCGAGCTAGGTTAGATACCAGACAGGTTTGTTTTTCGCCTGAATTACAGGGCAAAACGAGTTTTTTATGCTGGGGGGGTGGTTTTTAAACCTGTAGTTCCATCGGAAGCGGCTACTAGTCCCAGCATTTTGATGGCGTTCTCTTTTAAAATTAGTGGTTTGACTTCTTCCCTAAAGCCGGCGACTTCAAAATCATTTAGCCAGCGTTCTGGCGTAATCAGCGGAAAATCGGTGCCAAATAGCACCCGGTGTTTGAGCTGTGTGTTGGCGTACTGCACCAATTGGGGTGGAAAATATTTGGGAGACCAGCCGCTCAGGTCAATGTACACGTTTGGTTTGTGCATGGCTACCGAGAGGGCTTCGTCTTGCCAGGGCCACGAGGGGTGCGCAATAATAATGGGCGAATCGGGAAAGTCGATAGCTACATCGTCGAGGTGAATCGGGTTGGAGTATTCTAAACGCAAACCACCTCCCCCGCGCACACCGGCCCCAAAGCCCGAATGGCCTGAGTGGAACAACATGGGCAGTTTGTATTCGGCAATGGCTTCGTAAAGATGGTACGCCATTTTATCGTTCGGGTAAAAGCCCTGGACCGTTGGGTGAAATTTGAAACCCTTCACGCCAAATTCTTCGATTAGCCGGCGGGCCTCCCGCGCGCCCATACGACCTTTGTGGGGGTCAATGCTGGCGAAGGCAATCATCACATCCGAATTTTTGGCGGCCCCTTCGGCTACTTCTTCGTTGGGAATCCGCCGTTTTCCGGTTTCAAACTCCGAATCGACCGTGAACATCACAAAGGCCATATTCCGCTCGCGGTAATAGTCGGCCGTTTCCTGTATGGTTGGTCGTTTGTCGGACTTAAAATACTTGGCAAAGGCGACGTCAAACTCAGGACGGTAATCATCGTGGGGTTGGCAACACGAAACTTCGGCGTGGGTATGTACGTCGATGGCGACGATTTTTTGTAGATCGATCATCTGCGTTACAATAAGAATGTTGTTAGTAGGTACAACACCGATGGGCAAAGCAAACAGCCCAGGCCGGTATAAAACGTAGCCGTCATAGCTCCGTAGGGAACCAGTTTTGGGTCGGTTGCGGCTAAACCGGCAGCAACTCCGCTTGTTGTACCCATCAGACCACCGAAAATCATGGCTGTTGAAGGGTTGTTCAAGCCAATATATCGGGCAATCAATGGAGTGCCGATCGTAACCAGTATCGATTTAACCAAACCAGTGGCAATGCTGTTGGCAATCACATCGGAAGACGCCCCAACAGCGGCTCCCGTAACCGGCCCAACAATAAAACTGCAAGCACCGGCACCAATGGTTGTGATACTTTTTACATCCGTGTAACCCATGGCATAAGCGATAATGGCCCCGCAGGTAAACGTGAATACAACCCCAATTAACAGCGAGATAATCCCAGCTATCCCGGTTTTTCGGACCACGGCAAAGCTGACCCCCAGGGCTGTAGACACAATGGCAAAATCCCGAAACATTGACCCGCCCATTAGTTCAAAACCGCTTAGTTGTTTAATATCGGCGATGCCTTTGTTTCCACCAGTTACCCTGCCGCCAATGTAAGCCAGCACTAGCCCCAGAAAAATGGCAATAGCCGCTCCCGGTATTTTGTTGTTGGTGAGTTTCTTTGATAACCCATCTGCGGAATACGTAATGATCCCAGTAACGAGAAAGGCAACAATAAGGCCATTTTTGGCTAACAGGGTGCTTATGTAGTCCATTCGGCCGGTGTTTCAGAAGGTGTTACTGATTTAGATAAAAGGGGCAGGAACAACAGGCAAAGTGCCACCGGAATACTACCTGCCAGAAATGCAACAACCCCACTCGACAGGGCTACACGCACATTCTGAATGGACGACATAGCTACGATAACGGGGATGTACATTTTGCTCCAGAACATAATGCCGCTTTCCATGTCGGCGTGAAACAGATCATGCTTTTCGAGCCAGTTTTGAGCGAAAATCAACAGCAACATGGCAAAGCCAACACCGCCAATATTGGCATCGACTCCGATTAATCGCCCCAGGGTTTCACCCACGAGTTGACCCAGAATAAAACAGCCCGCTAAAAGAGCTACACCTTTGATTAACATGCTAATACCAATTTGTTAAAACAGCTTTTTTAATTCATTCTTTGTCACTTTCCCCATTGCGTTACGGGGTAGCTCGGATACGATTTTATAACGGCGCGGAGTTTTGTAGGCGGGCATTCTTTCGCGAATCCAAGCGGTTAATTCGTCGGTATTAATGGCCTGATCATTGATGACAAGTGCCGCTACAACCAGCTCGCCCCATTCCTCGTTGTCGATGCCGACCACACTGCAATCGTCGATCTGAGGATGGGTTCGCAGGACCTCTTCGATTTCTAAAGCCGAGATTTTATAGCCGCCTGATTTGATAATGTCGATGGAGCTGCGGCCCAGAATTTTGTAGTAGCCATCGTCCAGCACCGCTACATCGCCGGTTTTAAACCAGCCATCTTCGGTAAAGGTGGCTTCGGTCGCTTCTTTTTTCTGCCAGTATTCCGAAAATACGTTCGCCCCTTTCACCTGAATCTCTCCGGGCGACGGTTCGCCGGGCGTAGTTTGGTCGGCTTCATTCGTTGTAACGTCATTATTTTGCTCATCGACCAAACGAATGGATACGCCCGGTAAGGCTTGCCCAATATGCCCTGCTCTGCGCTCACCCCGGTATGGATTGCTGATGGCCATGCCGATTTCGGTCATGCCGTAGCGCTCCAGTAAACGATGACCGCTGATAGCTTCCCATTTTTCCATTACCGAAACGGGCAACGCTGCCGAGCCCGAAACCATCAACCGAAATGTGGTCATAGCTGCTGTTAAGGCTTGCTGCTGCGTAGCAGGCAGCGTCTCGAAATTAGCAATGAGCTTAAAATAGATAGTTGGCACAGCCATAAAAACGCCAACCTTGTGCTGTTGAGCTATTTGCTGAAACCAGTCGAAAACGCGTTGAGCAGAAAACTGGGGCAGAAACTCTACCGTTCCACCTGCCCGAAGCGTGCAGGCCACCACATTGATGATCCCATGCACGTGATGAAGCGGCAAAATACAAAGAATATGGTCGTCGGCTGAATACTCCCAGGCTTGTACCAGCGTGGATACCTGGGCTTCGAGGTTGGTGTGGGTAGTGACTACGCCTTTGGGCAGGTTGGTTGTCCCGCTCGTATATAAAATCATCGCCCGGCGGCTTGGGCTAATTTCGGGTAGATTACCAGCCGACTCAGCGAAGGAATCGCCCAATACGATTAATCGCAACCCTTGTTGCAAGGCATAGGGTCCTAAAATCGGTTCAAATTCGGGGGACACAACAATGATGCTGGCTTGTGTATCTTCAATTACATACTGAAGCGAGGCCAGCGGATGGGTTGTACAAAGCGGCACGGCTACACCACCCGCCAACCAGATCCCCCGTTGCACCCGCACATAATCGAAGCCGGGGACAACCATAAACGCCACCCGTGTTTCGGACAAATCAGACGCCTGGTTTAGCAAGACGTGCGCAAACTGTTCAGATGCGTCCTGTAAATCCTGATAACTGTAGGAGTTGCCGTCGGAAATGATGGCTATTTTAGTCGGATTTTGCATGAAGTTCTCTCGTTAATTGATAAAGCCGGCTTTTGCTTTTACGCCGGTTTTCACCCACAATCTCAATTCATCGAAGGCTTTCGCCGTTTGTTGGGGTGTAAAAGCACAGTGCCCTTGCCCATTCGTGTACTTAGCGGTAAAGAAACGGTCCTTCCCCTGTTGATGCACCATATTTTCGAAGTTGACGATGCCATACGTTGGAGGAATCAACTGATCGTAGATGGTGTGCATGGCTACGGTAGGCTTGTTGATGTTGCCCGTCCGGTCGTATTTGCTGAAAATCGTGTTGGGATCTGCTGTTGCCGTTAGCCGTTCGGCTTTATGGTTTAAAAGCATATTGTCGGGGAAGCCGCTGTAGAGGGTATTCGTGTTGTCGAACGGGTTGCCATTTGCCTTTTGAGCTAAATCGCGCAATACGTTTTCGTTAAAAAACAGGGAAAAGGGCAAATCATCGAGTTTTAGATCGAAACGCCGGGCAAAAGCCACTGCCAGTACCGAATCTTGAGCAAGAATAGCTTTTCTGATCTCACCTGCTCTGAGCACCATTTTCCGGGAATCCTGAGCCTGGTATGGTTTTTTTAGGTCGAAGATATCCGCTAATGAGGTTGCGATACCCGGAAACAAGCCATTAAACGTGGCATACATGTCGAACTCTTTGCGGCATTGCAGATACGGCCTGCTCGACAGCGGACAGAGGGGAAGTCCGCCATTATAATTGCCGCCAAAGTTTTCGAGTGTAGCCAGCGTGACACCCCCGCCCATCGAATGGCCCACCATGAACGTGGTGTCTGGTTTGCCGTATTTGGTAACGAAATGCTTCCGTAATGCTTCGGTATCGTCGACGCCCTGTGGCAATGCAAACCCCTGATAGGCATAGTCAGAAGCCGCCACAGCGAAGCCTCTTTCCAGAAAAGGAGCCATTCGTTTGGCAAAATCGGGATTCTGGCTTTGTAGTGGTTTGGCACCCATAAACTCGTAGCCGTGTGCATACATTACCAGTTTGCCTTTCCAGTTCGGCGGGAAAAGTATTTTGTAACGGGCTCCGTTTAGCGCGCCGGAGTCTGTTTTGGCCACGTTTTGTGCCAGCACTGAATGGGCAAGCAGGTACAGGAAAACGATTTGTTTCATGAGATTTAGGATGATTATATCTGGTATAGGCTCTCTACCAAGAGTACGCGATGCTTCAGAACTGCTCGTTGATTCAGCGAACCTTTGTCGGTAATTTCACCCAGATCAATGGAAGGTGGATCAAGGGCAACAACCACTTTGGTCACACGAGTAGCACTTCCCGTGGCCGTTTCGCTCAATCGGAGCAGCAGTTCATCAAGGTATTGTTGAATAGCTTCGTGCTGGAAAGCCTCAGTAGTCGATACTTCGGGGGTGAGCTTAGCATGTTTCCGACAGGCATCAGGGTTTAAAAACAAAATGGCTCCTATATATTCCTGATCAAGTCCCGTAATAACGGCATCCTGCACAATGGGTGAGCCTGCCGATATGATTTTGGCCTTCAAAACGCCCACGTTCACCCACGTTCCGGTTGACAGTTTAAAATCTTCGGCAATCCGTCCATCGAATACCAGGCCCTTATCGGGGTTGTTTTCGTCGACGAACCGAACGGCATCACCCGTTTTATAGTAGCCTTCTTCGTCAAACGCCAGAGCGGTTGCATCAGGATTGCGCCAGTAGCCGGGTGTGACATTGGGAGCTTTATAACGGGCCTCTAGCTTGTCGCCGTCGGGCACTAGCTTTACCTGCATACCAGCTACTGGCACGCCCAGGAGCCCCGAAAAGCTACCGGCCCAATTGGCAAACATGGCCGACGGCCCCGCTTCTGTACAACCGAGGCCCGTGATAATGGGAATTTTATGGCCTACTGTTTCGAGAGCCAGTTCTTCCAGACGATTCCAGACGGGTTGGGCTAGGCTTGCTCCCGCGTAAAAGAAAATGGTCAGTTTTTTGAAGAACTTTTGCCGAAGTTCAGGCTCGTTCTCCAGATAGGGGATCAGCATTTCGAAACCTTTGGGTACGTTGAAATAGGCTGTAGGCGAAATCTCGCGCAGGTTCTGCACGGTCGTTTCGATACCGCTGGGCGTGGGTTTGCCATCGTCGATATACAGTGTGCCACCGTTGTACAGCGTCAGCCCAACGTTATGATTACCGCCAAAGGTGTGATTCCAGGGCAGCCAATCCACAAAAACGGGCGGTTCACTAGCCATGAACGGAAACACCTGCGTAATCTGCTGCAAGTTGGAACACCACATCCGATGCGTGTTGATTACCCCCTTTGGCAATCCTGTTGAGCCCGACGTGAACAAAATCTTGGCAACCGTGTCGGCATTAATGCTAGCAAAAGCAGTATCAACCTGATCGGTAGCCTGCATATGGAGAATGTCCGAAAAAGGTTTTTTTCCATTCTCATCGGCCGTAAGAGTCAGGGTGTTGGGAAATAACTGCTTCGCTAATGTTAGGGCTGGACCGTAGGCAAGGCTGTTCTGCGCAAAAACCAGCTTTGGGGTTGTCAGTTCGAGGCAGTGTCTGAGCTTCCCGAAGTCTTTGGAAACTAATGAATAAGGCGGTGAAATAGGCGTATATGGAACGCCAATATGCAAAGCTGCCAGGGCCAGTAATGCGTGTTCGAGGCTGTTTTCGGACAGAATAACCAGCGTGTCGTCGCCAGTAAAGCCAAGATTAAGCAAGTGTTGAGCAATCGCTTTCACCTGACTGAGCGTATCCGCATAACTTAATCGCTGCCATTCGTTGTGGGCATTGCGCCGGGCAATGAAGGTGGCATCAGGTTTATTTTCAGCCCAATACAGGAGCTTCTCCGTCAGCTTTTCGGGAAAACTGGCCAGTGGCTGCTCGGCCTGAAGCAACATTGAGCCATCCGCCAAAGTGGTTTTATTGGTAGCCGTTGGCCCGAAAATAGCTGTCTGTGTCATCTGCGTTCCATAAATTTAGATTCGAATGAACAGTTTACGGCGATACATCCAACGGAGAATCAGCCAGTACACCAGTAAGGTGGCGGCCCCGGCCAGAAGCGGTTCATAAACCGGCCCGAAAATCTGGAATGGAGACGCTCCGAAATGCGTATAAAAAGACCCCATAACAAAATGCTCAATGAGATGGGCGATGCAGTAAGCAGCAATGGAGTTGGTGCCAATCACGATCAGGAAGTACGCCCAACGGTGTACCTTTTTGACATCAATCACGAAATAAAACAGGGCTAGTAAGGCGAAACAGCACCCTCCGCTAAACAATACCCAGGCGGGCGTCCAGATGCGTTTCACAACGGGGCAAAGTCCCACGAGATGCACGAGGATTCCCAGGACAATTCCAATTAGAGCGGCTAGCAAAAACCGACGGACCAGGACTGTTGATTCTGAGCCACTCTTTAGCCATCGACCCGCCTGTAGCCCCAGCAGCATAGTGGCTAAAGTGGGAATGAAGCTCAGCGTGGCATACCCGCCCCCGTTGAACAGAAATGGCTTGGCGCGAGGAAACAGATTTAGAAAACAGGTATCGAAAGCCCAGGCCAGGTTGCTGTTTTTGTTGAAATGAGCCATCAATCCCGTATAATGGTGCGCCCAATCGGGTGGAACACCCACCGCTTCGTAGGAGAAACCTGGGCCGGGCAAGGGGTATAGTATAAACATCAGCCAGTAGCCAATCACCAGCACAGCAAAAGCAATCCATTGTCCGGTAGGCTTCGCAAAACCCAGTGCAAATAGAAAGGGATAGCCAAGGCCAATCTGCGTGAGCGTATCTTCAAAGGTGAAGTTGGTTTGCTCGCGACCCATTGAGCGTAAGAAAATGCCCAGCAGGATCAGAATCAGCGACCGTCGGAGCGCATGCCCCCACTGTTTGCCCGTTGATTGCCCGCTCTGCTGCCGACTGGCCAGAGAATAGGGCAATGCTACTCCCACCAGAAACGAAAACGAGGGCTGAATCAGATCGTGCAGCGAACATCCCGCCCAATCGACGTGATCCTGATTGTAGGCCAGAAACGACCAGAAACCATTATCAGGCAAGGCTTCATGGATGCGGTGAAAACGCAGTACCTCGGCCATCATCAGTAACATCACAAAGCCCCGATAAGCGTCTAGCGATTGAAGTCGGGAAGGGGTTAACGGTTTGGATTCCATTATTCACCAAGTTTTTTAGCTTTTCCGGCCAGAAAATGGGCCATTCTTTCCTGCGCTTCGGGGGAGTTGGCCGCGATAGAAGCCATCAGTGATTCCATGAGCAAACCCTCCGACTGACTCGAATCGGTAATGCGGGGTAACACGTGCATAAGCGCGTAGTTGGTCATTTCGGCGTTCTGGGCAATCTTGTTGGCCAATTCAATACCTTTTTCAAGCCCTGTGCCCTCCGGCACCACGTATTGCGAAAACCCCATTGGCATACCTTCGTCGGCAGTAATTACCCGACCTGTAAACATCATATCGGCCATGCGGGCCATACCAATAAGCTTGGGCAAGCGCACCGAAGCACCACCGCCCACAAAAATACCCCGTTGACCTTCAGGCAGTGCGTAAAAGGTACTTTGTTCGGCTACGCGAATATGACAGGCAGAAGCAATTTCGAGCCCTCCACCCACGCAGGCGCCCTTCAGAACAGCCACTACCGGCACCGTACCAAACTGTACTTTTTCCAACGCCCGGTGCCACATTCTGGAATGATGCAGCCCTTCGACAATGGTTCGTTCCCGCAGTTCCGACAAATCGAGCCCGGCGCTGAAATGAGGCCCTTCGCCGTAAATAACCGCGCAATTTACACCTTCGGGAATTGCCGAAAAAACCTGCTCAATTGCCAGAATCAGGGCATCGTTGATAGCGTTTCGCTTTTCGGGGCGATTGATTTTTACAAGGAAAACAGTATCCCGTACTTCGGTTTGTAGCATGAGTTGGATTGGTTTGCCAGCATGTTCATGCTTTCTGGTTTAGGGTTTCAATATCGAAACCGGCTACTTTTTTGTAATGACCCATAACGGTCTCTAACTCTCCGTGTGGTATTTCATCGTCGGAAAACCCGTTCGGAAAACGCTCTTCCATCAAGTCCATAATCTCGTCGGGGCCCTTTTGCCGGTTTTGCATGACCACTTTTGCCGTTACTGGTACCCGTTCGCGGTCGTAGCGAATCAGAGCCATTTCAATTGTGGGCTCTTCCTGGATAGCGTTAGCGAGCGCGTCGGCATCCAGAATAGCCTGTGAAGCGCCATTGGAGCCGATCGGGTACATCGGGTGAGCAGCATCACCGAGTAACGTTACCCGTCCAAACGTCCATTGCGGTAGCGGGTCCCGGTCCGACATCGGAAACTCGTAAATTGCTTCGGCTTTACTAATCATGTCGTGTACGTTGAGCCAGGGAAACTGCCAGTTTTCGTAGATTTTTAGCAACCGGTTTTTGTCGGCCTGTCGGTTCCAGTCGCGCACCTGAGTGTTCATGAACTCGTTTTCGCGGAGGTTGGCCACCCAATTGATGAGCTGATTACCGTTTTCGTCGAGCGTTGGGCTAATAGGATAGGCAACCATTTTTTGCTTAAGACTCCCAACCATTACCATCGAACTCCCCGACAGGTACGGCTTCATCAGCGACGTACCCCGATACAATATATTCTGAGAAAATTTGGGAGCACCTTCTTCAGGGTATAATTGACTCCTGACTACCGAATTGATCCCGTCGGCACCAATTAAGAAATCGCCTTCTTCCTCGAAGAGGTCGCCTGATTGACCAATGCTAAACGTCGCTTTTACGGTGCCACCAACTTGCTCGAAGCGAACCAGGTGGTGATTGGTTTTTATGCATTGCGGTCCAAGAATCCGTTGTACTTCAGCGAACAACAACATCTGAAACTGTCCCCGATGAATTGAAAACTGCGACCATCGATAGCCCGCGAAACGTCCCCGAGGCTCGCTCCAGAAAGGCTTACCAAACTTATCGAAATAGACTAGTTCCTGGGTTTCAACGGCTATTTCGGCCAGTTTGGGCTCCAGACCCAGGTTGGTCAGAATTCTGACGCTATGCGGCAGGGTGTTGATGCCCACACCCAGGGGACGGAGTTGGTTTACCGACTCAAAAATGCGTACGTCGATGCCTAACCTGTGTAAACAAAGGGCGGTGGTTAACCCACCAATGCCTCCGCCAATTACTAACGCTTTCATACTGTTGTCAGGTCAAGTCTTTTCTCTTTATCGGCAATTGCCTGTCGGTATGGTTTTAAGGCTAGATAGCTCAGTAGAAGGCCCACCCCGCCACCAACCAGATAAAGCAATACCAGCGAGTACCGAATCATACTCTCATCATGGAAAACAAAATCGGTGAACAGGGCTACTATTGTTGGCCCCAGGCCGATGCCAATGAGGTTCAGAATAAACAGGAAAATAGAGGAGGCCAGCGCCCGAACCTGGTTAGGCATAATTTCCTGTAGGGCTGCCGTGGCGGCTCCAAAGGGCGATGCTAATCCAAAAACGGGTATGGCGGTCCCTACTAATGCCCATTCGGCTTTTGGTAAAAGGGGAATGAAAAAGCCAATAAATGCCAGCGAGATACCTAAAACCCCCACCCGCAAACGCCCGTCGGTTTTACCTTCTCGTGTCAATTTGTCGGCGTACCAGCCACCAAACAATACGCCAGCTACCGACGATACAATTACTACCAATCCGTAGAATGCTCCAGCGCGCGGAACCTCCCAGCCATACGTTCGGGCAATGAACGTTGGCACCCAGGCATTGCACCCATAATTGATCAATGCCTGGCAGGCAGTAGCAAAGCAGATGAGCAGATAAGCTTTCCGGTAGCGAAAAATGATGCTTAACGATTCTGAAAACGATAATTTGGCGGCCTGCCCATGAACCTGAAGCGTGTTGGTACGTGCCGGTTCCTGAATGGTGAATAGTAATAAACCAATGGCCAAACCGGGCAAACTGATGTATAGAAAGAGTAATTGCCACGGAAAAACATCGCCGAAGACAGGCACTGTGACCAACCCTTCGGTGGGTAACTTGGCAACAATACCCGACCCAATAAGCGTTGCCAGACCCGACCCCAGAAATACACCCATTGAAAAAACACTCAAAGCCGTAGCCAGTCGCTTTTTGGGGAACAGGTCAGCAATCATGGAGAAAGCCGAAGGCGAAAGGGTCGATTCACCCACGCCCACCCCCATCCGGGTCAAAAAAAACTGCGAATAGGTCTGAATTCCCGCGCATAAGGTTGTCATCAGGCTCCAGACCGTAATGCCTCCAATAATGATATTTCGGCGACTGTAGCGGTCGGCCATCCGCCCGATCAACATGCCGAAGAGGGTGTAGAAAATGGCAAAACTCAGCCCCATCAGCAAACTCATCTGCGTGTCGGACAGGTGCAGATCGTGCTTAATAGGCTTTACTAACAGGCTCAACACCTGCCGGTCGATAAACGACGAAATATTTGCAAGTGTCAGCAAAAAGATGACATACCAGGCGTAGTATTTTTTAGTCATTTGCTTCGCGTAATTAAGTGGTCATTCGCTTTGCGTCATTAGATGGACATTTGCTTTGCGTCGTTAAATGGTCAATGGCTTTCCACCATTAAATGACTATCAATGAGCACTTAATGACTAACAATGATGCGCAGCAAATGACGGTTTACAATAGTTTCCAAACCTGAATAATGACCCCCTCGGGATCGCGGATACCCTTGGAAACGAATAGCGTTTTCATGAGCCAATCATATTTGCCGGGGGGCGTCTCGAAGCTGGGAATAGCGCGGAAATAGTATTCGGATGGGCTGACTTTCTCGCCGTTGGCAATGCGTTTGGCTACCTCGGGCGTGGCTACGCGGATACCTCTATTGTTGATGTAAATGAGCGTTCCGTCGTCGGTTTTGAGCGTGTAGAGCGCGTTGAGTTCGGCGGTACCATCGGGACGAACCACTTGCCAGTCGGCGCCACCGTTGATGATTGTACCGTTGAAGTTGGGCCCGCTGAAGGTGCCGCCCGTTATTGGAATCACCCGGCGCGTACCGTGTGGCGTTTCGCCGATTACCAAAGCCGGATCGATCTTGACCTTCAATTCACAAACGAACTCTAATTGGGGGGCTACAGGGTTGGTTTGGGCCAACAGGCTTTCCGGGTTTGTAGTCATAAAGAAGCAGAGGGCCAGCCAGAGCCGCCAAAAAGGGAGTTGTTTCATGGATTTAGTTGGTTTAGGCTGTTGCAAAAAGACAAAAAAATACGGGTAAAGTCTGATGCAAGGGGCTTAAATCACCATTAAGAAACTGGATATTGGCTATTGGGTGTTGGGCACTTTATCCAATGTCCAACACCCAATAGCCAATATCTCTCTTTACAACTGCCGCTTGAAGAACGACCACGCTTCTAGATAAACGTCGATGTCGTTGGGGAAATCGTGTTTGCCGTTAATTACTTTAAGCAACGTGATTTCGGGTTTTCCGCGCTCTTTGAAGGTGTACTGCTCAATAGTTTTGCCGTCGGCGGGGTCGGTGTCGGGTAATAATCGTTTGCGGGGCTGGCTTTTATACCCCGCCAGCGTCGACCAGTATTGAAATGTCCGGTCGGTGGAACGCACAAAGCCGAGGTTCATTTGTGGGCCCAGAATTACTTCGCCACCGTCGTAAGGATTCGTTTTGTCTGCCGTGCCGTTCACAATCATTACCGGAATCGGCATTCGTTTTTCGGGGCAGTCGAAGTTATTTGTATCGGGCAGGTTAGCAATGAGAGCAGTTATTGCTCTAAACTTTTCGGGCATGGTCAGGGCTAGCTTGTAGGCCATGTGCCCTCCGCCCGACGTACCGACGGTGAAAACCTGCTTCTCATTGATTTTATATTGCTTTTTGAAGTAGTCGATCATCGCCCCAAAAAAGGCGTTTTCGTCGATATTTTCCACATTGGCTGCCGCAGGCGACGACTTACGACATTCATTCCAGTACCGTTTGTAGCCATCGGGGTAAACAATCAGAATATTTTCGGCTGGGGCAATGGCTTCCAGTTTTTTTGCCCTGGTCTGCATGCCGCTTCCCCCCGAGCCATGCAGCACAAAAATCAGGCTTGCGTTAGTCTGAGCCGGTTTCTGGAAGTGAAACGAACGATAGTGCCCATCGATCAGCAGAGAATCGTTAACAAACTGACTTTGAGCGGAAACGCCCGCACAAAGCAATAAAATAAGTAAGCCGTATCTCGACATGGCAAGCAAAAAAGAAGACGTTAGTTACGCAAGTGTCTGAGTCAACGTAGCCTCAACACCATCGGTGAGCATTTGGTACAGTCGGTTGCCAACTGCCTCGGCGAAACCGGGGAGGGCTGTCAGATCGGCTTGCCAGAGTTCTTTGTCTGCCAAAACAATGTTTACAAACTCCTGAACCGACTCGGCATCGGATGCGCTCACTCCCTGCCAGCGCTCGTAGAAAAGAGCCGCATTATCGTCGCGAAGGGGGTATGTCAGAATTCCGCCACCTACCGATGTTTCCGCAACATACCCCGAGTCGGTTTTGGCAGTAGGTTTCATGAAGAGCAAATACCCGGCAAAGCCGGTTGCCATCAGTTGAGGCACCGCGTTGAATTTCTGGTAGTAACGTTGTATAGTCGCTACGTTACGAGCCTGCATTTTAGCCGTTTGATGAACGGTAATATTCAGTAGCAGGTGTTCAATAAATGGGTTACGGAACCGCTCCAACACGTCCAGCGCAAACGAATGAACCGCTTCGGTATCAGTACCTTCGGTCAAACCGGGGGGCACCGTGGGGACAATTTCATCGAGCATTAGCCGCTCAATAAACCGGCTCGATAAGGGGTTTTGGGTATTTTCGTAAACCGTTTCATTACCCAGCAAGTAGCAGGTCGGGACGGTAAACGAGTGAGTACCGTTGAGAACACGAAGCTTGCGCTCGCGGTAAAACGTAATGTCTTCGTCAATAATGATACCGGGGTTGACACCCGCAAACGACAGCACTTCCCGTACCCGATCGTCGCCTTCAATAGCCCACAGATTGTAGGGTTCGGCAACCGTCAACAGGTTATCGTCATAGCCAAGCTTGTCGGCTAGTTGCTGACGAGTCTCATCATCCGGTAAGCCCGGCACAATCCGATCGACCAATGAGTTGCAAAACCGAACGTGAAACTTAAGCCACTTGGTAAACAGTTTTCCCAGTTCATTGTAAGTGGCCAGTTTCTCGACCATTTCCCGAAGCTTCAGCCCGTTATCGGTAACCAACTCAGTTGGAATCACCACTAAACCCCGGTTTCGAGACCCGCCTACGTCTTTAAATCGCTCATACAGAAAGGCCGTCAATTTACCAGGAAACGAGCGGGGAGGGTTTTCGAAAATGCTTTCCTCCACATAGTTAAGGCCGACTTCGGTGGTATTCGAAATAATGACCTGCAAACTGGAGCTTTTGGCAAGCCGAAGAACATCATTCCAGTTTGATTGTGCCGACAATACCCGGCTCACCGCCGTAACGGTTGTCAGTTCCTCAACAGCTTGCCCCTGCTGCATTCCCCGCACGGCCACGGTGTAGAGGTTGTCCTGAGCAGCAAAGCCGTCGGTAGTTCCATCGGTAGATTTAACAATGACAATCGATCCTTCAAAAATGCCTTGTTTGTTGGCTTTGTCGATGTAAAAATCGGGCAACCCACGCAACAAAACGCCGGTTCCAAATTGGAGTACGCGCTCCGGGTATGTATTAGTTTCGTGCGTGGTGCGATTCAATGCTGGCATAACTGGGTTTGTCATTAATGGTCATTATTAATCATTGGCTGTCATTCATTGTAAGGGCGACCAGTGACCACTCATGACAACTAATGACGGATACGTTAAACAAGGACTTCTTCAATCTCTTCGGCCCGAACGGGTTCGAGTTTAGGCAAAATTAGGTGAATAATGGCAAGCGCTATCAAATACGAACAACTAGCAATCACAAACATGGGCAAATAACCAAAACTTGTGATAATTCGACCGGCCAGAAAGGCCAGAACAATGCCCCCGATAGCGCCAAACATCCCCCCGATGCCCGTTACTGATGCCACCGCCGATCGGGGAAACAGGTCCGACGCAAAGGTATACATGATAGCCGACCAGCCCTGATGGGCTGCCGTTGCCAGCGAAATCAACCCAATGGCAATGGTTATACTGCTGGTTTGGGCAGCAGTGAAAATTGGCACAACGCACAGCGCACAAATGAGCATGGTGGTTTTGCGGGCGCGATTTGCCGACCAGCCGAAGTTCATGAGTTGAGTGGCAAACCAGCCAAAAAATACGCTTCCGGCATCCGAAACAATGTAGATAATGAGAAACGGTATGCCGAACGACTTAAGATCTAACTTGTGGTCGAGGGCTGCATTTGAATTGAAAAAGTCGGGTAGCCAGGTCATGTAAAACCACCATATTGGGTCGGCCATAAACTTGCCTACCGCAAAAGCCCATGTCTGTTTCAGACCCAGTAATTTACCCCACGATACTTTCTGGGCAGGTTCAGTGTCGAGATCGCTTCGAATATAAGCCAGCTCAGCTTTGGACACCCTCGGACTGCGTTCTGGTTTGGAGTAGTTTAACCACCAGAAGGCAAACAGGGCGAAACCCAGTAAACCTGTCACAAAATACGAACTTCGCCAGCCATAGTGTGTGATTAGATAGGGGACAAGAAGCGCCGTAATAACAATGCCCACATTGGTGCCCGCATTGAATAATCCCGTAGCAAAAGAGCGCTCCCGACGCGGGAACCACTCCGAAACCGTTTTGACCGCCGACGGGAAATTGGCTGATTCGCCCAAACCGAGCATGGCGCGTGTGCTGACTAAACCGCGCATAGAGCCCACAAAACTGGTAAGTACACCGGCAATGCTCCAGATCAGGATGCCGAGCGAAAATCCCCGCTTTGTGCCAATCTTGTCGATAAGCCACCCAACAACAAGAAACCCAATGGCATAGGCAAATTTGAATGCTGCATCGACATCGCCATACTGAATCTTGAACCGGTCGATGGCGGCCGGGGTTAGCGGATCGCCTGGCCCCAATCCAAGCATCTCTTTTCGGAACAACTCATCCGTCATGGTGAACGAAAGCACCTGACGATCAATATAGTTGATGGTTGTTGCAATGAAAAGAAGGGCAACGATGCGCCAACGGAAATTGCCGGGGGAGGCCGTTTGCATGAATTAGTACAAGAATTGGGTAGTAGGATAGAAAGTAATTGGAGCTGCGAATTTACCGTTACATAACCAAGCCTTCAACTTTGTGCGCAGCCTGAAACAGCGTTCCGTTGAGTGTTTGCAGGAAGGCTTCAAGCGGAATGTCTTCTTGCTTAATAAACCCCTGGGCGGGTAGTTGACCCCCAGCCACCAACTCAACTACAGCCGCTACCGATGCTGCCGTTGTCCACGAAATAGCCCGCCAACGTTGCCCGTCGAGGGTGAGGGGGTGGTAGGCGTGGCTAAACTCTTCACGTTTCAGGTGGCCGTCTTTCCAGCCTTCAACCACGGCATACACATACACCACATCGTCCTGAACGGGTGGTTTGGCTTCGGTCAGTATTTGCTCAATGAGAGCGCGCTTGTCTTTCAAAATCAGTTCATACAACAAAAAGCGCATCAGGCGGCAATGGCCGGGGTAGCGCATTGTTTTGTAGTTGAGCGTGTCGAGCTGTCCGGCGTACGTTTCGCACATGGTACCGAGGCCACCCGATGTAGAGAAGGCTTCCATCTCCATACCGTTGAAATTGATGACCTCCAGGCCTTCGAGAGCCGGAACCCATTTACGAACGCCATTGTGAATCACCTCACAATCATTAATATACTCGTTGATGACACCCGCTGGCGACCATGTAAATGAATAGCCAAGCAAGCCATTGGGGTTTTGCGGTAAGGCGCCCACGCGCAATTCAATATCGCGGAGCCGGTCGAAACGCTTGGCCAGATCAGCTCCGATGATGCCAATATAGCCAGGTGCCAGCCCGCATTGGGGCGCCATTACAGCGGTGCCAGTTTGGGCCATTTCGCGGATGGCCGTGGTGGTGGGTACGTCTTCGGTTAAATCGAAATAATGAACGCCGAGTCGGTGAGCGGCCTGAGCAATAGGCAGGTTGAGCGAATACGGTAAGCAGGATACGACGGCATCAAAGCCCTGAAGGATCTGCCCAAACGCATTGGCATCCGAAATGTCGGCCTGAAGGGTTGGGAAGGGTAGATTAGGGTAAGCGGGTTGTTGTTTGTCGAGGCCGGTAACGCTGAATTTGCGCCCCAGCAACACGCCAACCAGCGAGCCTACTTTGCCCATTCCGACTACTAATACGTGCTGAATCATTGTAGTTTGTGATGTTTGGAAGGTAAAACTAAGACACAGAGTTACGCAGAGAAACCCAGAGTTTCACAGAGGATTTTTTAACTACAAAGCTCCGTGTATCTCTGTGCTTCTCTGCGAAGCTCTGTGTCCCACCTTTTGCAAAGTACGCAAAATTCTACGCTCAGACCTTTTCTGGGTCGGGCAAATGAGCTTGCTGATGTTGCCACATTGCCTGGAAAATTAGGCTATGCTGCCGGAGATAAACAAACGTACCTTCATCAGCAATATGGCCATTGCGCATCACATACACGTAATCGAACATCGGTAACAAATGGAGTCGGTGCAGGGTCGACACTACGGCTTTGTCAGAAAACTCAGCCAGGAGTTGGTGGTATATGTCGAACTCTGTTTTGGGGTCTACACTGCTAGTGGGTTCGTCGAGCAGCACAATATCACTTGTTTGGGCCGCTAACACCCCACGAGCAAGGGCCAAACGCTGTTTTTGCCCGCCAGAGAGGTTCACCCCTTTTTCCTGAATGTCGGTTTGCAGGCCGTTGGGCAAGTGTTGAAGCACATCGCTGAATCGGGCTACGTGGCAGGCCGCCTGCACATCCGCTTCGTCAAAAGGCAAACCCAAGGTAATGTTATAACCAACCGTATTTTCGAAAATCTCCGGGTCTTGCGGAAAAAGCGTCACGGTGTCGGCGAGGGAGCCCAACCCTGTTGTCGTTTGTCCATCAACAATGATTTCGAGCGTTGGGTCAGGAACATACAAACCCCGCAAGAGTGTGAGGAGGGTACTTTTGCCACTGCCGCTCTCACCCACAAGCGCCACCCGAAGGCCACGTTCGAGCCGGATCGAAACGTCATGCAATCCCGCCCGCCGACTTACCTGCCCTGGTTTCAGACTATGCGAGAAACTGAGTCGGTTAATATCGATGGATTGCCAGTTTGCAGGTAATGCGTCCGAAGGAGCCGGATGTTCAGTTTCCGCATAAGCCTCGCCAATACCCCGTGCCGTCTGCACATCGGTATTAAACTGCACAATCTGGGTGTATTGCCAAGCCACATCGACAAAGACACTCGTAAAATTATTGACATAACCAATCAGGGCTACGAGCCCACCCACGTAAAAAACGGTGCCGGGCGTATAATGCTGCCAAACGTACCCTAGCGTAATGACTGCATAAATGGTGGCCACAAGCATACTGGCCACAAACCATTTCCATTCGTTGATGCGGATATTGCTTCTGAATGGGCCAAACGTGTCCATCACTTTGCCCATCAGATTGGTCTGCATTTGTTTTTCGAGCCGGAGCGAAATAACGGTGATAATATTAGACAGGCTGTCGAACAGAGTAGAAGACACAATGTGTTCGCGCTCGTTGGTTTCTTCCAGTGTTTTAATGAATGGTTTGTCGAAAGTCATAATGACCCAAACCGTTAGAACTCCCAACCCCACGCCGACGAGCCCAAAGGCTGGGGAAAAATAAAGCATAGCTCCAAATGAGAACAGACATTTGAGCAGGGTATGCAGATAGGTGAACCCGCTCTGAAAAAAGGTTTTCAGCGCGTCATATGCTTTGCGAATCCGGTTTATGGTTGCCCCGCTGTGGTGTTCCTTGTGCCAGCGAACGGGCAGATGTAGCGTCTGGTGATATAATTCGTCCAGAAAATTACGACTGAGGTGAAAGGCCAGTTCCCGCTCCCAGATGCGGGCTGGCCCGTGAAAACACCATTCAATGAGTTTGAGGGCCATAAACGCCCCGGCATATTGCCAGCAAACAGTCAGAATTTCTGTGTTGGCTTTTTGGAGCTGGCTGATGAACCAACCGAACAGTAGTGGATGCAGAGCCGTAGTCAGGTTGGCGCCCAGGAAAAGGGCATAAACCAGGACAAACTGGCCTTTTTGTTGCCGCGCATACTGCCAGGCAGTGCGAAGCAGAGAAATATAGGGATTATTCATGTAAACAAACTACGGACATCATCCTATAGAATCAGTGTGCTACAAAGTTGAGAAAATCTCAATTGGCACCCTATCTGGATAATGTCCGTATCGCCTGTTTAACCAAAATTTCACACCCTATTGCTCAAACGCAATTCTGACGCGGGCCATGATGTGTTTATTCATTTCCTGCCAAGTATGATCCCAGGAACTTTCGGCTAGCAGACTGTCGATGCCTTCCCAGTTGGTAGGGTGATGGCCAGCCAGCGCTTTTTCAATGGCTTTTTCGAAAGCCTGCGCTGTATCGGCAATCTGCACATAGTCGGGATTGCCATACGTACGAATCACATCACGAATGGGCGTCGACACAACGGGTAGACCTGCCGACAGATATTCCGGTGTTTTAGTCGGGCTAATGAATCGGGTTGAGTCGTTGAGCGCGAACGGCAGAATAGCTACGTCCCAGTTGCTAAAATACGTAGGTAGCTGCTTGTAGTCTTTCATGCCCAAGTAATGGACGTTTGGACCTTTTGGCAAACTCGCCGGATCTATTTTGACTACTGGGCCCAACATAACGAACTGCCACTCGGGTCGGCGACGGGCTACTTCGGCAATCAGGTCGCGGTCAAAACGCTCGTCGATAACCCCACTAAAACCAATGCGGGGATGGCCGATAGCCCGCTGATCCTCAGGGTCGGCTAATTTGCCCCTGGCAGAGGCAAAGTGATTGTAGTCGATGCTGCTAGGAAAAGCATACACGGCGTTATGACGATCGCGTTTGGCATCATAAAGACTGTAGCCACCCGTAAACATCACGGCGGCCTGCGCCATCAATTCTTTCTCTTTATCGATCAGTTCGCGGGGAGCACCCAAAAATGCTGAGAGTTCATCCATGCAGTCATACACCGTCAGGGTTGGCTTCAGATGATCCGTAAAAAGCAGGGCCATTGGCGTATAATACCAGGCAACATAATCGGTTATTTTCTCCCGCTCAATTAGCTCATCAACCAGCTGACGTTGATACTGGATAAATTCTTCGTGCGAAATACCGTGAGGTAAATGGGGAACAACCACGTTCAAATTATCACTTTGCTGGCAAATGCTTACGCGAAGATCATTCCCCCACATGGGTTCTTCAACATAGTATACCCGGTAGTTTTCACTGGCGCGGGTCATTAAATGCTGAGGACGCTGATATACAAAATTCCAGCGCAAATGGGAGAAACAAATCAACGTCTGGGGCTGCTCGCTCTCTGTTGGTTTTTGAGGAATAAAAGCGGTCTGACGAATAGAGTCAGAACCTTTAACAAGTTCATCTGTTGACGTAGAGCCTACGTAGTCGGGAAATTTCATAGAAGTGAGAGCAGTTTTAACCAGTAACTATTTACAAATAACCTACTCTCTGACTTGGTTGTTAATGGGGCCTTGAGTAAACTGAGGGAATGGTCCCTCTTACTTAGAAAGGTATTAATTTATCGTTTTTCAGTTATTGTCTTCTAAAATTGAGCGTATTAAATAGGTTGCCGAAACGTCGTTTTGTGTGACTAGTTTAGTGAACCACTGCTCGGTTAAACCAGCCGCCTGCAAGAGCGCTGAGCCTGTTAAACCCCGTTGATGCCCCTCTTTTACTTTGGCAACAAGATCTTCCAGATACTGCAATTTTCGTTGTACGGCGGCTTTCCCATTTTTCGCTACTGGGTTGTGGCAACAAAAAACCACATCGAAATCAAGATTAAGTATGTTGCGCGTTGAGGCAATCATCTGGTAAATGTTTTCGCCCCGACGGAATATTTTGAGATTGCCCACGTAGAAATCACCAGCGAACAGCCACCCCTGATTGGGCTCGTGCAGTACGTGGTGATCGTCGGAATGGCCGAATGTCGGAATAGAATTGAGTGCGTAGGGCCCTGCATTGACCACGGCAGGCAGCGGCATAGCGTCAGGACAAGGATCGATGGGGCCAAACCAGAATTTTTCATAAGGCATTAACGGGAACGTTTGGCTTATACGTTGCGCCGTCAGCTCGCCCGCCAAAACCGGGCAGTTATGTTGCCGACGCAGGGCAGCCGCGTTGCCCGAATGGTCTTCGTGGAAGTGAGTCAGCACAATCTGGCGGATGGGTTTCTGGGCAAACGTGGCCAGCACCTCCGATTGGCAATGGCGCTGCCCAGTGTCGATGAGCGTGTCGTGCAGGAAATAGCTCCAAACCGGAAAGGGTTTTACAAACCGAACCGGTGAATAGCCAAACTGATAGCCTTCGACGGGGCCGTATTGACGAGTGGAGCGAATACGCATAGGGCAAAATTCGGCGAATCGTTCGTATTTTCCGGCATGAAACACGCGCTACTCCTGTTTACTTCGCTAGTGGCTTTCTCGGCCCTGGCTCAATCACCCAATACGACACAGTTGCAGGCTATTACCCAAAAGCACGTTCGCGCATCGTATGCTGACCTGAATGCGTTTCTGAGTATTCCCAACAATGCACACATAGCCGGGCAAATGCAACCCAATATCGAGTGGCTCCGGCGGGCGTTCGAAAGTCGTGGATTCACCGTGTCAACCCTGTCGACGCCCACAAACCCGCTCGTGCTGGCCGAAAAACCAGCTGCCGCTGGTGCCGCCGTTACCACAACGGGCAGCCCCAAAACCCTTCTGCTGTATATGCACTTCGACGGGCAACCCGTTGTTCCGAGTCAATGGCAGCAACCCGATCCGTATAAACCGGTGCTAAAACAGCGTAGCTCCGATGGAACCTGGACTCCGCTCGACTGGTCAAAACTTCAGACTGATTATAACCGTATCGACGGATCGCCCGACTGGCGCATTTTTGGGCGGTCGTCGTCGGACGATAAAGGGCCAATTGCCATGTTGCTGGCCGCTCTGACAGCGATGGAGCAGGAAAAGATACCGCAACGTTACAACCTGAAAGTGATTCTGGATAGTGAAGAGGAAATTGGTTCTCCGCATCTTGCCAAAACCGTATTGGCTAACAAGGACAAACTAGCGGCTGATCTGCTATTGGTTATGGACGGCGGACGGCATCTTTCTAACCTGCCTACGCTTATTTATGGCTGCCGGGGGATAACAACTGTTACGCTCACCACGTTCGGGCCGCGTGGCCCGCAACACAGCGGTCACTATGGTAACTACGCCCCCAACCCGGCTCTGAGAATGGCGCAATTGCTGGCCGGTATGAAAGACGACGATGGCCGCGTCACGATTCCGGGTTACTATGATGGAATCAAGATTGACGAGAAAGCGGCTCAACTACTGGCTGCCGTTCCCGACGATCCGGCTCAAATTGCGAAAACGGTAGGCATGGCCAGTCCCGACCGCGTAGGTCGCAATTATCAGGAAGCGCTGCAATATCCGTCGCTCAACATTCGGGGTTTACAAAGTGCTTACGTAGGCAATCAGGCAGGCACAGTTATTCCCGACCGGGCTATTGCGGAACTGGATCTTCGGCTGGTGCCCGAATCGGACCCGGTTCGCCTGCTTTCGCTCCTGAAAACCTATATTGAAGGCAAAGGCTACCACATTCTGGACCACGAACCGACCGAAAGTGAGCGGATGCAATACCCCAAACTGATTCAGGTACAGGCTGGCCATGAAATGCTACCCTTTCGAACGGATATTGGCATACCCGAAGATGTATGGCTCACAAAAGCAATGGTGCGGGCTTTTGGCCGCGAACCCGTTAAAATTCGCATGACGGGGGGCTCCGTGCCGATTGTACCCTTTCTGCGCACACTCAATATCCCGGCTATTCATGTGCCGATGGTCAACCTCGACAATAACCAACACGCAGCTAACGAGAATTTGCGGCTGGGCAATTACGTGGAGGGCGTGACAACCTGGCTGGGCATTCTGACGAACTGAGTAAAATAACTGGTTCATTTTGTTTGACTTGTAGCTTAATGGACCGTTACGTGACACGATTGCCTCCACTCTTATGGCTTGGTTTTCTGGCAACCACATGGCTGCTATATAGCTGTGTGGACCCACTTGAGCTGAGTACAGATGGCCAGGTCAATGTGGTGGTGGTCGATGCCAGTATAACCAATCAGGACGAGCCACAAGTGATTCGGCTTAGTCGGTCAAAATCTGACTCATTCACCAGTCGCTTTGGGACGTTTCCGCTGACCAAAGCCACGGTTGAGGTCATTGTTGATGCCGGTCAAACCGTGCGGTTCACCGAAACAGATTCTGGGCGGTACCAGGCTCCGGCGGGTTTTATTGGCCAGGTTGGTCATCGCTACCAGTTGCGGTTTATGCTCAGCGATGGTACGCGTTACGAGTCTAGCACAGAAGTAATGCCTGACGTACCGCCCATTACAAGGGTGCGTGAGCAGTTTAATGCAACTGGTCTTTCGCCCGGTATACGTGAAGACAAGACTTATAAAGCCGCCAACGAACTCTCTATCGACTGGACTGACCCAGCCAATCAGGTTAATTATTACCGGTGGGACTGGATCTTGTGGGAGAAACAGAAGTGGTGCCGCACGTGCCGGGGTTCATACATTGTGTACGCAATTGACCCAATTACCAAACTGTACACCAATCAGTTGTTCGAAGGTTGCTATTACCCGGATAACAACTATAGTCCCCCTCCCTTTGACTACGAATGCCGAACCGAATGCTGGGAAAAACTCTATAATTATTCGCTCAATGTATTTTCGGATGAGAATACCAATGGGGGAACCGTGAGTAATCGCCTGGTGGCACAAATTCCGTACTACCAGGAACAACCTTGCCTGGTCGAAATACGGCAAAGTGGATTAACGTCAACCGCGTATGCCTATTTTAAACTTCTTCAGGAACAAACACAAAATGTGGGCGGACTGGCCGATTCGCCCCCAGCCGTGCCAGCGGGCAATGTTCACAGTAAAACTAATCAGGGGGAATTGGTAGTTGGGTATTTCACGGCCTCGGCTGTAGCCCGGAAACGGTATTGGCTCACTCGGACCGATAACCCGGGACGCGCAGCCGGTTTTTTCGAAGCACTCAATGGACGTGGAGCGACACCTGAACCAAGTGGTACGGTGCCCTATTATTTGCCCCGGAATTCGCCTTCTCGCCCACCAACGGCTGTATGTGTATCCAGCGACAGCCGCACTCCATTCAAACCCGACGGGTGGCAAAACTGAAGGCGGTATTGGCCCGATTATCCGCAAGCCCACCCCTTACAATTTCTCCACAATGAAATCGGTCATCATCTGGTACAAATGCTGACGAGTGTTACCACCGTAAATGCCGTGGTTGCGGTTTGGGTAATAAAAAGACCGGAAGGGTCGCCCAGCGGCTATCAGCGCATTTACAAACTCAACGGAATTCTGAAAATGAACATTATCATCGCCCGTGCCATGAATCAATAAGAAGTTGCCCCTGAGTTTATCGGCATGTGTAACGGGCGAGTTGTCGTCGTAGCCGCTGGGGTTGTCCTGTGGGCGTTTGAGATAACGTTCCGTATAGATAGTATCGTAAAAACGCCAGTTAGTAACGGGCGAGACGGCAATACCCGTTTTGAATACATCGGCACCTAGTGTCATGCAGAGAGCCGTCATGTAACCGCCATAACTCCACCCCCAGATACCTACCCGACCAGGATCTACGTAGGGTAAGGTTTTTAGGTATTTGGCCGCATCGATCTGATCCTGTGTTTCAAGTTTTCCTAACTGTCCGTAAGTGACCGTACGGAAGGCGTTACCCCGCGCACCCGTCCCCCGATTGTCGACCGATACGATAACGTAGCCTTTTTGGGCCAGCAACTGATACCAGAAATAATCGCGGCTATCCCATTCGTTTTTGACGGTTTGGGAGCCCGGCCCGCCATACACAAACATCAGCACTGGGTGCCGTTTGGTGCTGTCGAAGTTAGCTGGACGAATCATCCAGGCATTCAGCCGCTCGCCTGATGGCGTTGGAACAGTAAAAAATCGTTTCGGTGAAATCTGGTAAAGATTGAGCCGCCGACGCAGATTTTCATTGGTTTCCAACGTTCTGACAGGCTTCACCTCGGCATTGGCTGAGCGATATAGGCTCACAGTCAGAGGAGAGTTGGCGGTTGTATGCGACAGTAGGTAGTACGCGAAATCGGGGCTGAAATTGGCCGAATAGGTTCCCTTTCCCAGGCTCAGACGTTGTTTATTGCGCCCATCCAGGCCAATCCGAAACAAGTGCTTTTCAACAACTGAAATCTCCGCCGAGAGGTAATAAGCCATTTGTGTTTTCTCGTCTACACCCAGCAGATTCAGAATTTCGTAATTGCCACTCGTAACGGGGCCGAGCATAGTACCACTCATGTCGTAGCGATACACGTGTTTGAAACCACTCCGTTCGCTAGTCCAGATAAACGTTTTACCGTCGCCTAAGTAGGTGAGGTCATCAGTAAACTCCAGATCCACATAGCTTGGCTGGCCGCCAAGCGTTTCATTCGCCGTTTCGGTTAGGATCACAGTCGATTTGCCCGTTGTGGCATCAGCATGAAGCAGGTCAAGTTTAGTTTGAAGTCGGTTTAGGCGCCTGATCGATAATAGGTTTGCGTTTTTAGTCCACTGGATACGAGGAAGATAAATATCGCTTTCAGAGCCGGTGTCGATCTTGGTTTTCTGGCCCGTTGTGACATCAGCAACCCAAACGCTCACTGTTGAGTTGTCTTCGCCCGCTTTGGGGTATTTGAATTTATAGTCGTTGGGGTACAACTCACCCCAGGTCTGCATGTTGTATTCGGGCACCTGGCTCTCATCGAACCGAATAAAGGCGAGCCGTCGACTGTCGGGCGACCATTCAAAAGCCCGGGCCATGCTGAATTCTTCTTCGTAAACCCAATCGGCACCCCCGTTGATAATGGCGTTGCGTTTGCCATCGGTGGTCAGTTGTTTTTCGGCCATTGTGGTCAAATCGACCGTGAAGAGGTTGTTGTCGCGCACAAAAGCCACCCGCCGACCATCGGGAGAGAAGGTGGCATACTGTTGCTTTTCGCCCCGACTCAGGAGTTTCAACTGGCGTGTTGCCAACTCATACACATAAAACGTGGCCAGGCTCGACCGGCGGTAAATTGGTTCTTCGGCGGTGGTGAGCAGTAGTTTCTGTTCATCGGCACTGAGCTGATAATCTTCAATGCTGATATTTTGGCCGGCCCGCGCTATTCGTTCGTCAAACAACGTATCGACAGCTCGCCCGTCGGTAATCGAGAATTTCACGATACGCCCGTCGGCTAGGGTTGTATAGAAGCCCCCCGACTTCATCCAGTTGACGCCCTGCACACTACGTGGTGCAAAAGTGCCCGCATTACGGCCCCAGATGTCGTCTAAAGTGATTGCCTTGGGCGGAGCAAGTTGGGCCTGACTAATCAGAGCGGGCAGCAACAGCAACAGGCTAACCCACAAACGGAACGAACGAAGCATACGTTGAAACTTCTAAAAAAAAGACAACTCCAATGTTGGCGTTGAGCGAATGGTAAAAATACAAAAAAAGCCCAGCCATTTCTGGACTGGGCTTACGATCTGAGCTTGTGGTTATTTCATACCCTCTTCGACCAGCAAACTCTTACGTTTCAGGATTGTTTCCATAAACCGAATGTCGTGGTCGCTGGTGAAAATGTTGAATGGCAGGTATAAAAACTGCGCTTTGGCCAGCCCCTTTGTCACGAACTTGGCGAACCAGTTGGCTTTTACATTCTTCAGAGCTGCTTCATTATCCAGATAGAAAATGTAAGCGTCTTTCGCTTTTTCTACTGCTTTAATCTGCTCCCATTTCAGCATACCACCTTCTTTGGCATTGATACGCATTAAAATCTGGCGACTGTCGATCTCGTAGATGTATTTCTCGAATAGAGGTTTGCTTTGCTCCATTTGCGAGATACCCGTGATCTGAATAGCCCAGAACAGCACATAAATCAGTGTCAGCAGGAAGATCACTACGTAAATCCAGATGTTCGGGTAAACGCCCGTGATGCCCAGAATGGCATTGATGAAAATAAACGCGAGGGGAATGAAAATGTACTTCCAGTTATCGCGGAGCCATTGCTTCAACGCGACGTTGATGTACGTTTTCTGGTCAATAGCGTAACGTTTTGTCTTAACAATCATGTTGCCTAAAAATGAAGGCACAAATATACGGGGTGTCAGACAAGTTTGAGCATTCCCTTTATCGTTTTGCCCGTTCGTATTGTACTGGCCAGGTAACGTCTTCGCCCAATTCGCGGGCAGCATGGAGCGGGAAATAAGGATCACGCAGAAACTCGCGCGCCAACAAAATCAGGTCTGCCTGATTGTTGGTCAAAATAGCCTCAGCTTGTTCGGGGGTAGTAATCAATCCCACCGCGCCCGTTGGCAGGCCTGTTTCGCGTTTAATCTGGTCGGCAAACAGAACCTGATAACCGGGACCAACTGGAATTGCGGCTTTCTGAACGTTACCACCCGAAGAGCAATCGATCAGGTCAACGCCATCCTGTTTCAGCAGCACCGACAATTGGACCGAGTCATCAATTGTCCAGCCGCCCTCGGTCCAGTCGGAGGCAGATACACGCACAAACAACGGATACTCAGCGGGCCAAACGCTCCGCACTTCCTGAACGACCTCGCGCACAAACCGGATTCTGTTCTCAAACGAACCGCCGTACTCATCAGTGCGGTGATTGCTCAACGGAGATAAAAACTCGTGGAGTAGATAACCATGAGCCGCGTGAACTTCAACAACTTTGAAACCCGCTTCCAATGCCCGAATGGCCGATGCTTTAAAATCAGCCCGCACTTTGGCCATGCCTTCCGCATCTAGTTCAGCAGGTACAAGGCCGTTTTCAGCGAACGCAATGGCACTGGGCGCTACGGTTTGCCACCCCTCGGGTTCGTTAGGAGATATCCCCTTTCCACCTTCCCAGGGTCGTGTGTGGCTCGCTTTCCGACCGGCGTGAGCCAATTGAATACCAGCCACTGCTCCGTTGTCGGTGAGAAAATTGACAATACGCTTTAGGCCCGCAATATGGTCGTCTGTCCAAATGCCGAGGTCATGGGGAGTTATTCGTCCTTCTGGCGAAACAGCGGCTGCTTCGGTTAGTACAAGCCCTGCGCCACCCACGGCCCTGCTGCCCAGATGCACCAGATGCCAATCGTTCGCAAACCCGTCGAGGCTCGAATACTGACACATAGGTGAGACGGCAATTCGGTTTTTGAACGTGATGCCACGTAGCGAAAGCGGAGAAAATAATACAGACATGTTGAAGCTTGGATTTAGTAAGCCAACACTTCCAACATGCCTGTTTGTTCAGCCTTTTCGCAAATGAAGCGTATTGATCACAAGGCGGTGGTGCGAATCGGGCCGTATAAGCATGTACACTGAAAACCGCTGACCACCAGTTTGATATAGTCCCGTGATATAGCGTAAACTGGCCGAGCCCCCCTGATATACGAATTGAAAATTTTGAGGAGGATGTTTTTTAAAGAACGTCGATAAAATCAGTTCAGCGTGTTTAGCCCGTACTTCGGGGAAATCAACCGCTTCAGTATCGATAAATAATTCAAGTTGCTCATCAAAGTACTCCGCCAGGTTGCGGGCGCTACCAGCCCGAAAAGATGACCGTATTACATCGTTTACCGAGTTTTCGGTGATAAATGCAACTGGTGCGGGAGTAGGAGCGGACACTATTTCGAGGGGTGCTGCATGGCTCGTACCTAAGCACCAGCAGCACCAACTCAATAAAAGAATTTTACATGTTTTCATACGGGAAGGCTGTTTTTATTTACATAGCAGTTGGCGAAAATTGTGCCAAACCCTGTGCCAATCAATCGGAAAAGTCGCGAATTTTGCCTTTTCGAATTATACACCCCTGCATGTCGTCGCAACCAATTCTTTCCGCTGAACAACTTCGCCAGAAAATTCGGCGTATCGCTTTCCAGATTTACGAGAACAATTTTGATGAGCAGGCTGTGGTATTAGTCGGGATCGCTGGCGAAGGTTATGTGTTTGCCGAGCGACTTCATGATGAATTAAGGCAGATTGCTCCCTTCGCATTGACGCTTTTGAAAATTAGCCTGGATAAATCGCAGACGACCCAACCCGCCACTGAGCTAACTGGGCCTACCACTGACCTTACCGATAAGGTGGTTGTGATTCTGGACGATGTACTGTACACGGGCCGTACGCTGGCTTTTTGCCTGCAGCCATTTCTGAACGTGTTGGTGCGGAAATTGCAGGTCGCCGTGCTGGTCGATCGAAACCACCCTCGCTATCCAGTTGCCGCCGACTACAAAGGCTACGAACTGTCGACTACCCTTACCGAGCACGTCGAAGTGATTTTGAGCGACGCCGAGAGAGAGGGAATTTATTTGAAGTAGGCAGTGTGCAAGCCTGCCAACTGCTACTGCCAACTGCCCACTACTTCTGGCTTGGGAAATATCATGGTGAAATCCTCTATCAGTACCGTACTCAAAATGGTACCTTGCCGGAGGTCGGGGAAAAAGGCAGGGTCAACATGTACCTGATTAAACGTGGCCAGCCGACCTTTGCCTGTGGCTTCGGGCTTAGTCAACAGCAGCTTGCCTCGACTTTGCTGCATCACCTGAAAAGATGGTAAGAGCTTTGTTGAGACTGGAAACCGGAAACTCCAGGGCTTTACCCGCGCTGAAAAAAACTGCTGCCCCTCCTGACTTATCTCAACTACGCGGGTGCCATCGGGCAGAGTCGTGAGGTTGAAATCGGCTACTTCTTTTGGTATGCCCCAATTTTCGATGCCATTCCAGACACTGTCGTAAGTCGACACGTAGATTTTGGAGATCGAAAATGTAGTTTGCCCACCCAGGGTAAAAAGCCCTGGAATAAATAGCAATTCCCGATACGGCCCAACTCCTGATGTGTGGTAGTCAACCAGCATCACGGTGCCCACATAGCCCCGGTACCCGTTGGCCTGAAAATCCGCCAGAAAGCCATGCTTTCGTATGAATGCTTCCGGAAAATGAATAATCATCGCCACGCCATCGCCGTGCAGTGTCCAGGGAGCGGGGGCTATTTGATGAGACTGTGTCATGCGGTTGGAAACTTATGAAACCTATTATCAAACAACTAGTTATAGTAAGGTTACTCAACAATCATGATGCGGGCTTTTTTTATATTCCTTTTGTGGGCAGGTTTTACCCAGCTCAGTTGCGGGCAGTCGACTCCCGTTACTGCTGCCGATACCCTCAAGCCCGGTGAGAACGAACACCCCGTTAAGGCCAAGTTTATTCCGGAAACGGATCAACGGTTCTTTTTCTTCAAAAACCCAAGTACGGGTGAGCGCGCCCGGACCAATGTGTGGGGAGCACGAGCTGGTTTTCTGTTGCCCAGCAATGTGAAAGTAGGTGTTGGGTACTACTTTACCAATCAGCGTGCCGGTGGGCAATGGGATGGTCTCAACATTCGTACACGACGACTGTCATACGGCACGGCCTATGTGGAACCGTATTATTTTCGGCGAAAATACTGGGAATTGAGCACCCCAATCGAAGCTGGTTTCGGAACCGCTCGTTATGAACTGGAGAAGGGTCAGGAGGGGAATCGGGAAATCCGGCGGGTATGGGCCGTGCCTTTAGGAGTTGGGGTGTCGTTTTCAGTCAAGTTTCCACCAATTTTTGGTTTTAAACCTACCCGCTGGTTTGGTCTCAATTTCATGACGGGTTATCGATTAACACTTCAGGGGCGAGTGCCCAGCAACCCCAGCACGTTCAACGGTTTATATTATTCTGTCAGTCCAACCATCTTTCTGGACCGGTTCTACGAAGACTATAAAGCCTGGCGAAGCCGGAAGTAGTATCGTTGTGATACATTACCACCATTTGTCGTAACCTGTCACTGGTTTCCAGCCCGATTTTGGCTCGAAATGATTCCACAACAACGCCCCAACTTTTCGAAGCAATGTGAAGCCTTCGTTAGTGCGTTCCCAACTTTCGTCGATCTGGTTTTTGGTCATTAGGCAATATACATAGTCGCCGTGGGGCGCGTGAACAAGCACTACCTCGGAGCGGGACCGGTTCACAGCTCCTGTTTTACAGGCTACTTTCACCTCGGGCGGCAGTTGCGACAAGCCATCATTATCCCAATACTGGCGGCACAGGTTACGATACATCCGGTCGCTGGCATCGGGCGAAATCGCTTTTCCTTCCCGGATGTAAGCCAGTAGTTCAGCCATTTCGCGGGGAGTAGTTTGTCCCCAGCCGTATTGTTTCTGAAACGCCGACCGGCCCGGTGTACGTGAGTTGACCCGCGTTTGCCCGAAGCCATTTTGCTCTAGCCAGCTATTTATAGCTGTACCGCCCCCCGCCATCGCCTGGCACCATAAACTCGCTGTATTGTCGGATGTGGTTTCCATGAGCATGACTACCTCAGCCAAGGGTATTTTAGCCCCGTCGCGTAAGGAGCCAACAATACCATCGTCGTAATGCAGTGAATCCTTATAGATTAATTCCTGCTGGTATTTCAGTTCGCCCTTGCTGATTTTGTCGAACAGCCCGCACTGGATTGGGACTTTGATGGTACTGGCCGTGGGAAATAGCGTGTCGGCGTTGATAGCCACTATTTTGCCAGTGCGCAGGTGACGAACATAAACGCCTACATCGCCCCGGAAACCCGTGAGCAGGGCGCGTAAATCACGTTCGAGAGCCTCGTCAATTCGGGCCGGTTTTTGGGCAGTTGCCATGTAAGCCAACAATAGGATAAAGCAAAGAGTAATGGCTTTTCTCATCGATTTTCGTTACTTGCCCGAAAGATACTCGTTCCTATGAATTTGCCTAGTCTGCCGCACCCCTTTCGCTCGTGTTTAGTCGCCCTAATTTTACTAGCAGGGCTGTTCTCTGGCTGTCAGCCCAACAAAAAGAAGGATAAGGCTGACGAATCATCGCTGCCTAATGCCGCCATTCCCTACGATTTAGCCAATCCCACCGAACGGTATAGCCTGCCAAAAGACCTGCGCGAAGTATCGGGTTTAAGCTATTATAAACCCGGTCGGTTGGCGATGGTGCAGGATGAACTGGCGGTGGTATTCATTTACGATCTCAAAAGTAAAACCGTTGTCGATGAGCATATCTTCGGGAAAAAAGGTGATTATGAAGGGGTAGAATTCGTGGATGGGGAATTGTATATGCTCCGCTCCGATGGCGAACTGTATCATTTTGAACCAACCGATGGCATCAAAACGCTCGGCGGTGGGGGTGTCGAAATTCACCACATCAAAATTGACCTGCCTGGCAAAAATGATGTGGAGGGACTGGGTTATGACCCTAAGCTGAATGCACTTTTGCTCGCGACCAAGGAATCGGCAAAGGATGGCTCTAATAAACCAATCTATTTCTACGACCTAAAACGGGCTACGCTTTGGCGCGGCCCTGTACTCACTCAGACTGCGCTGGCCGATATGGCGGGTGATAAACCAACTGAAGAGGTAAAGCCTTCTGGTTTAGCCGTACACCCCAAAACCGGCGATTACTACGTGCTTTCGGCCAACGCGCACCGGCTTGTTGTGATGAATCGCAACGGCAAAATACTCTCCTCGGTCGCTCTTGACCCCAAACTACTCCGCCAGCCCGAAGGCATCTGCTTCTCGCCCGACGGAACGCTCTTTATTGCGAGCGAAGGCGATGGCAAAAAGGGGTATTTGTTGCAGTTTGATGCGAAGTAAGAGCAATCGGTAATTCACTGAAAGGGCTTTACCAATTTCCGGTGCGATAAGGTGAAACCCGTCTGTTCATAAAACCGGACGGTATCGGTGCGCTTCTGGTTGGTCGTCACCTCCAGGTTTACCAGACCTTCATGCCTTGCCATCTCTTCTAAATGAGCCACAAGCTGGTGACCAATGCGTTGGTTGCGGTTTTCGGGCCGTACGTAGAGTTCCTGAATCTCCCCAACTTTTCCGGTGTGGTGCAACAGATACTGAATATGGCAACTCACAAAGGCTACTAATTGACCATTATGCTCGGCCACGCGGTAGCGAATACAGTGATCAGCCAAATTGCGCCGAAAAATGGCACGGAAAGCCGTGTGGTTCAGCGTCATTTCTTCCAGATCACATAAAAACGCATAAATCGTGGCGCAATCATCAGCAGTAGCAGGACGGATACTAATTGGTATGGCAGGTTGCATAGGGATAGAAAGCGGTTGCGGTTTCCTTTTCGGTTTTGAAGATACAAGGATGAGAGCGTTGAATGAACCGGAAAACCTGCCATTCTACTGGTAATTAAAAACTGCATAAAATAATTAAATAAAATGATCTATAAGTACAACATTGAAAACAAGATTTGTACATTTGTTTGTACCCTATTTACCGTAATTATCACCATAGTTATGACAAATACTGATAGCATAGCTCAATCCGTAACGGAGCGTGAACAACCTAGTACGAAGCCGACACTTGTTCCTCCGGCAATACCGCTTATCACTATTGATCCTTATACCAGTATCTGGTCGTTTGGGGCAGCTCTCAATAATGATCCAACTCGCCATTGGACAGGACGGGCACATCAACTCAATGGCCTTGTGCGGGTCGACGGGAAGGTGTTCCGCTTTATGGGTAAGCCTACATTCACGGGTGATACGCTGGTACAATCAAGCCTTAAAGACACGTATCAGGCTCGTTATACCACTGATAAGCCGGCCGATGCCTGGTTCTCACCTGCGTTCGATGACAGTCAATGGGCTACTGGTGAAGGTCCGTTTGGTAGCCGTAGCGCCGACCGAACCCGCTGGACTTCACCCGATATATGGGTTCGCCGAGTGGTCGATATTGCCTCCGTTCCCGAAGGTCAGTTGTTGGTAAGTGCTATTTACAACGACAATTACGAACTGTTTGTCAACGGGCAACGTGTTGCGGGCGTTGGGGGGGTAACGCCGAAGTACGAGCTTACTGCTACACAAAAAAAGATCAGCGACTTGTTGAAGCCAGGTCGTAATGTGCTGGCTTTTCATAGTCAGAACTTCAGCGGACCGGGCTACGTAGACCTTGGCCTCATTACAGAGCGCGAACTGAGCATCCAGCCAGCACAGCAGACAAGTCAACGCATGACGGCTACTCAGTCGGTGTTTAAGTTTGTCGCCGGTGGTATTGAGCTAACAGCTACGTTTATGGCCCCCTTGCTCATGAACAATCTCGATGTGCTGTCGCGACCCGTTCAATACGTAACCTATAGTGTTCGGGCGATGGATGGCAAGCCGCATACGGTTCAGTTATATAGCGATGCTTCAAGCGAAATTGCCGTTGACTCGCCCGAGCAGCCCGTAGTTTGGCGACGCGGCCGAACGGAAGGGAGTGGCCCCAAATTGAACTGGATGCGCGTTGGCACTGCCGAGCAAAAGGTGCTGGGTCGCAAAGGTGACAATGTCCGTATCGACTGGGGGCATTTGTATGTCGCGGCCGCTGCGAATGAGAAAACCAGTCAGCGGATTGGCTCGCTAGCCGGTGCACTAAATCAGTTTGAGCGCGAAGGACGCGTAACTGACTTACCCGATGCGGGCCGTCCGGCCAAAGCGCTCGATCATGCAACGGTGCTGTCAACCACGTTTGATCTCGGTTCCGTAACGAATATAGCAGTTGAGCGCCACTGGCTTGTGGGCTACGACGATATAAAATCGGTAGAATATTTCGGGCAACCGTTGCGAGCCTGGTGGCGACGCTACAGTAAAGATTCTGACGCTCCCGAAGCCGCCATTGAGCGGGCATTACAGGCTGCCGAAACTGACTATGCTCAACTCCGAAATCAATGTGATGCGTTCGATGCCAAACTATATGCCGACGCCAAACAGGCCGGGGGGGCTGCCTATGCCGATTTGTGTGTGCTGGCGTATCGACAGGCCATTGCCGCTCATAAACTAGTGGCCCGTCAAGATGGAACGCCCCTTTTCTTCTCCAAAGAGAATTTTTCTAACGGGTCTATTGGTACAGTCGACGTAACATACCCCTCGGCACCGCTGTTTTTACTGTACAACCCAAGCCTGCTGAAAGGTATGATGGAGCCCATTTTCGAGTATTCCGAAAGTGAACGATGGACTAAACCATTTGCTGCTCATGACGTTGGTACGTATCCCATTGCCAACGGGCAAACCTATGGCGAGGATATGCCAGTAGAAGAATGCGGAAATATGCTGATTCTGACGGCGGCTATTGCGGCAGTTGAAGGTAACGCGACGTATGCTCGTGCTCATTGGCCGGTGCTGACAACTTGGGTCAATTATCTGAAAGAATACGGCTTTGATCCCGAAAATCAGCTTTGTACCGATGACTTTGCCGGTCACCTTGCCCGCAATGCCAACCTCTCCGTGAAAGCTATTATGGGTATTGCCAGTTACGGCTACCTGGCGGGGCAACTGGGCAATCGAAAGACAGAAACCGAATACCTGACGCTGGCCCGTGAATTGGCTCGCAAATGGATGGTAATGGCTGACAAAGGAGACCATTATGCATTGACCTTCAACCAGAACGACGGCAATACATGGAGCCAGAAATACAATCTGGTGTGGGATAAACTCCTAAAACTGGATCGCTCAGGTGCCCCCATTTTTCCACCCGAAGTAGCCCAACGCGAGGTGGCCTATTACCTGACCAAACAAATGCCGTTTGGTTTGCCGCTCGACAGCCGCCGAACCTACACAAAATCCGACTGGATTATCTGGACGGCTACCCTCGCCGACCGCCCTTCGCAATTCGATACCTTTATTGAGCCGGTTCTGAAATTTGTCAACGAAAGCCCTGACCGGATTCCCCTTTCCGACTGGCACGAAACTACCGATGGGCGCCATGTCGGTTTCCGCGCTCGCTCAGTAGTAGGTGGTTACTTCATCAAAATGCTGGAGAAAAAGCTGAAATAAGTAATTGAGGGGTGGGCGTAAATAGGAACCAGCGTGTGTTAAGGGATTGACGACCAAATCTTTCACCTTACACACGCGGCCCCATGGAAGCGAAATTAACCCCTTTGCTTGAGTTTCTAAATGCCGT
>NZ_JAPQNS010000010.1 GCF_028867935.1 Flavobacterium sp. SUN052 | reverse complement strand
ATGTGGTATAATCCACGTCTCAATCATACCTTTGTCCATGATCCCCATTGTAGTGTTTATTTGAAGTTCGCACCTCAAAATTCTCACTCCTTTGGGGATTTTTCGTAAAGTTTAAACAGCTTCAGTGCAAAAAAGGGTATCGAGAACATTTTCCCGATACCCTTTTTAGAATTCCGTTCAGGAAGTTCTTACTCTGCTTTCACTACGGTGTGGCCACCAAACTCATTCCGCAGGGCAGCTACCACTTTACCCGTAAAGGTGTCGTCTTGTAACGAGCGGTAGCGCATCATGAGCGAGAGCGCTATAACAGGCGTAGGTACACCGAGGTTCATCGCCGTTTCGAGCGTCCATTTACCTTCACCCGATGAGAACATCCGGCCTTTTATGCCTTCCAGTTTGGCATCTTTCTTAAAGGCATTTTCGGTCAGTTCCATCAGCCAGCCACGTATCACGGAACCGTTATTCCAGTTTTTGGCAACTGCTTCGAAATCAATCGGAAATGGACTTTTTTCCAGCACCTCGAAGCCTTCGGCAATAGACTGCATCATGCCGTACTCGATGCCATTGTGTACCATTTTGGTGAAGTGGCCGCTACCCGTCGGCCCCGTATGAAGGTAGCCGTTTTCCACAGAGATTTCTCTGAACACATCATCGAGTTTTTCGATCGCTTCGGGGTCACCACCGACCATGGTGCAGGCTCCATTGAGAGCACCACTAATACCACCGCTCGTACCGCAATCAACATACGATACACCTTTTCCCTTGAGCATTTCGTACCGGCGAAGGGTATCCTGATAGTGCGAGTTGCCCCCGTCGATCACAATGTCGCCCGACGACAGCCCTGCAGCCAGTAGTTGATCCAGCACTTTGTCGATCAGTGGCCCGGCCGGAATCATGAGCCAGATCACCCGGGGAGTAGGCAGTGCCTGAAACAGTTCTTCGTACGAACCAACGCCCCCGGCGCCTTCGCCTTTGATGAGGTTTACCAGTTCGGGATTGATGTCGTACCCAACCACTTCGTGTTTGTGGCGAAGCAGGTTAACAACGAGATTATAGCCCATTTTACCAAGGCCAACGAATCCAATTTGCATGATTTAGAGTTCTGAGGTTTTGCAAAGTATGCTGAGATGATCGCAACGGCGCACCAACAGGTTTCACAGATTTGGCGAATTCAACTCGGATATTTAGCGTGAAAAATCCGTGGTTATCCGTGTCATCCGTAAAATAAGTGTGCCGTCCATTCATTTCAACCAATTTCCTGTAAATTAGTTGGTGTAAACAGCAGCTTTACCCGCATGAAAACGCTCCTTTACCTTTTTGTTAGCCTACTTGCCGGAGCCTGTTCGAGCACCCGGCCTTTACCCGGCCCTCCTCCCCCCGTCGACGAAGCAGAGTATTACGCACCGGGTCCAACTGGTGCTCAGGTGGTGCGTAGCCGGAAGCTCCTGCCCGATCCGATCAACGGTTTGGGCCAAACCAGTGACCCTAGTATTCGCCTGAACGACATTCAGCAAACAGCCAGCTACACCGTTTTGTATATGACGTTCTCGCTAGGCGATCCGCGTGGTCGCGACTACACGTATAGCAGTGCCTCGAGCGCCATTTCCATTCAGCCCGAAGCCGTACTGATTCCCAAAGACAGCCACGACACGTATAAACTGGTGAAGGCAACGGGCATTCCAACCTCGCCAAATACGCTGGACGTGAAAGGTAACGAACGCGTTGATTTTGTGCTGTATTTCGAACGGCTTCCCGACACCGTTGAGCATTTTGCCATGTTTGAGTGCAAGGGAACCAACACCCAGACCTGCTGGAATATTACCGGCATGAAACTGGAGAAAGAAAAAAAGTTGTAAAGTTGCAGCCACAAACCACTTCCGATGCAACGTACCTTATACATTGTTCGCCACGCAAAAGCAGAAGATCATAGTCAATTCGGGCGCGACCACGACCGAGAGCTTACTCCTGAAGGATTCATGGCTGCGGCCCGCATGGGTCGTCATCTCCACAGTCAGGGCGTTAAACCCGACTATCTGATTAGCAGTACCGCCAACCGCGCCAGAGATACGGCTAAGGTTATTGCCGAACAGCTGAAAATTGACCGTGATCAGATTGTTCTGGACGATCACCTGTTTGACGGTGGGCCACGGGCTTACCTGGCTGCCGTGAACAAACTGTCCGATGAATACCAAACCGCCATGATTGTGGGCCACAACCCCGACGTGTCGTACTTTTCGGAGTTTCTGACTCACCAGTCTGTTGGCTCTATGAGCAAGGGGGCCGTTGTTGCCATTACTTTCGATGACCTCAGTTGGGCCGAAGTCTCGGGACGAACCGGAGCACTATCTTTTCAGGTTTCACCAAAGGAATTAGCGGAGTGATTTATGGGTAAATCGGGTAATTGAGGTAACTCGGCTAGCTTACACCAATCACTCATTTACCCGATTTCCATTTACTTATTCTGTATGAATCGCAACCGCCGACTTTTTATCATCATTTTTTTAGCGTTCCTGCTCGTTGTTATTCTGATTACCATCGACATGGCCCGACGCACCACGGCTCCCTGGAACCGGCGCAAACAGGTGGAACGAGCACTTCCCGGCGAAACCCAATCGCAGGTTGATGGTACCGCTATCGACACAACAGGGTTGGATACGCTACGATAAACTCCCTTTCAGCGCGTCGACAAAAGCGGCCACGTCGCGCTCATCGTTGTACACATTAGGCGATACCCGCAAGGCCCGGCCCCGTACTGAAACCGATACCTTACGAGCCAGTAACGCCTGCTGAACAGCTACCGGGTCGGCAGTACTCGGCAACCACAACCCTAATAAATGGTGGCTCCTCCAGGGTTCCTCTTCTACCCGGCAGCCAACCGTTTCGAGTTCGGTAAGGGCATCGGCCATCAGGTCGCGGGCGTAATTCTGAATGTGTTCGGGTTGCCAGTTCAGTAGCTGCGTAAGGGCTGCTTCGAGCATTGGCATGTGAATAAAATGGCTCTGCTCACCCACGTTATAGCGGTAGGCTTTTGGTCGGTAGGTAGACTGATACTCCGTCAGGCGGTGAAATTGCTCGCTGTTTATCCGGCCCATCCACGTTTCTTCAAGGGGAATACCATCGTCAAGTGCTTCGCCGAAATACGCCAAACCCGTTGAGTACGGCCCCATGAGCCATTTATACCCCACACAAACCAGCGCGTCGGGCCGAATACGGTCTAAATCGAACGGCATGGCTCCGATGGTCTGGGTGGCATCGATAGCCAGCCACGCGCCCACCTCTTTGGCCCGGCGCGAAATAGCTTCCAAGTCGAACCGAACGCCGTACATCCAATGCACGGGCGGCACCACAACAAGGGCCGTTTGCGGGCCAATAGCCTCCAACAGGCGCTCGCTCCAGGCAGCGCCACGCGGCAGTTCGGCAGGCATCGGCACGGTTACAATGCTTAGGTCCAGTTCGGCGCAAACCCGCTCCCAGGCGTACACATCGCTCGGAAACTCATCGTTGATCAACACAATTTGCTGCCCACGGGCAATACCCGGCTTGCGGTGCAGGTTGCGCGCCACCACACCCATACCATACGACACCGACGGTACCACAGCGATACGGTCCGGGTCCAGTTCCCGGTCTACCGCATCACCATTTACTCGGTTGTTGATGAGCTCCGAAAAGAGTTGTTTAACCCGATTGGGTTGCTCAAAAAAATGAGCAGCCGTGAGCGAAAACGGATTGGTTTGCAAGCGAATAGCCTCTGTACCCGCCTGCTCGACCGTTCTGCTGAAGGGGCCGCGTGTGGCGCAGTTGAGGTAGTGAATATCAGTGGGCAGTGAAAACGCGTCTTTCTGGCAAGTGAGTTGTGAAGTGTCGACGATCATACTAGCAAAGATATACGTAGAGCCGCAAGATTTTGCGGCTCATCCTCGGGATGATTTTTGTGCTTAGCCAATCAACTATAAATTAGCACTAAATAACTATTCTGCACGTGAGACGCAAAATCTTGCGGCTCTACAATAATGGATAAAATTGTCTCCTTCGTTAAGCGTAAAATATTCCGTATTAATCGGGATCGCTGGAATCATCAATATGGCAAGGGCCTTTGGGATGGGCTCAAAGCAATGGACGAACTGGCCCGATTCAGCGTAATCGTTGGCTATGTAAAATTTCTGAAGCCCACTCAAAATGGTCAAGGGCCCGATATTCTGGAAATTGGATGCGGAGAAGGATTGCTGCAACAACGGCTGCAATCGCAAAATTATAGCCGCTTTGTAGGCACCGACATCTCCGATCTGGCTATCCAAAAAGCTGCTGCCGACGCGGGCGACAACAAATGCACCTACCTCGTGGCCGACATGGATACCTACAAGCCCGAGGGCAAATTTGACCTGATTATCTTCAACGAGGTTATCTATTATAGCAAGCACCCATTGAAAACCCTGCAACGACTGGCAACGTACCTCAAACCTGACGGCCTATTAATTGTGACAATTAACGATCACAAGCACAGTGCAGAACTCTGGGATGCCATCAAAAATGGTTTTCCCCTTCTCGACGAAGCCACCACCATTACCTCAAAAGGAAAGTGTGTTTGTAATGTATTGAGAGGGAACTGAGAACAGTGAACAACGAGCAGTGAGCAGCAAACAGTATGCACTAGCAGTAGCAAACGTTCGCAATTTACTGTTGGTTGCTCGTTGTTCACTGCTCACTGTTTCTGGCATAAACTTTGCCTGTTGGTTTATTGAATTATCAATCATTTATCATGCAAACATTGCTGGGTATTGGCTCCCGCGTAGAGCATCCCGACTTTGGACCGGGTGTTGTTATCAACCTGAAATCCAACGGCTACACTATTACGTATATACAACATGGCGTTCGGGTGATGCGCTTCGACGCACCATTGACGGTGGTTGAAGCCGTGGAGCCAGATACTGATTTGGTTAGCTTGTTTGATGTTGAAATGGCCTTGTCGAGGGTGTTGCAAAAGTGGGCGGATGTTACAGAAATCGTGCCATTGGGCGATAAATGGAAAGGTGGTAAGCTGATTCTGAAACCCGGCCGAACTGATTTAGCCGCCAAAGAAATACCCATCGACACGTTTTTTCACAAGATCGTGATGCTCCGCGACCGGATGCGGACTTTGGAGCAGCGCGTTAATGCGAGCGGTCTCACCGACGAGGAAAAGATTGCTATTCAGCAATACATTACTCGTATGTATGGGAGCCTGACTTCGTTCAACGTTTTATTCAAGCAGGCTGAGCATCAGTTTGTTGGTGAGAAATCAGGCGCAGAAAGTATGGCATGATTTATGCAATAAATTTCATATAATTGATTAGTCAATTGAAAAACAGCATCATAGTGGTTTAGGTTAGGGTTAACAGGAGTATGGGACTCCCCGTGGTCATTGGCTACGG
Source organism: Flavobacterium sp. SUN052 (assembly GCF_028867935.1). Lineage (GTDB taxonomy): Bacteria > Bacteroidota > Bacteroidia > Flavobacteriales > Flavobacteriaceae > Flavobacterium. Next base: position 320,666 of record NZ_JAPQNS010000010.1, on the reverse strand, counting down.
GGAGTTTTTGTTAACGCCGTTCTCTCCGTTTCCCTCTCGGGTGATAATCAATCATGGTTTGCGTCAGGAAGTCGCGGTCGAGGTGCGTGTAGATTTCGGTGGTGGTGATGGATTCGTGGCCCAGCATTTGCTGCACGGCCCGAAGGTCGGCCCCGCCTTCGATCAGGTGGGTAGCAAACGAGTGTCGAAATGTGTGCGGGCTAATTGTTTTGTGAATGCCTACTTCGGCAGCTACCCGTTTGATCATGGTAAAAACCGAAATACGGGATAACGAACTACCCCGCTGGTTGAGAAATACCCGGTCGAGGGCTTCTTTTTTTACGTCGAGCATCACTCGCACCGAGTCGATGTAAAGCTGGGTGTAGTGCATGGCATCTTTACCAATGGGCACCAGCCGAACTTTGCTTCCTTTACCCAGCACCCGCAAAAAACCCACCTCGAAATAGCAGTTTGTGATACGCAAATCGAGCAGTTCTGACACTCGCAACCCCGAACTGTACAGCACTTCGAGCATGGCCCGGTCGCGCGGCCCAGCGGATGTAGAGAGGTCAATAGATTCGAGCATTGACTCAATTTCGGGAAAACTGAGCGTGTCGGGTAGTTTCCGGACGGTTTTAGGCCCTTCGATTAATTGGGTTGGGTCATGGTCGATCAGGTTTTCAAGTAGCAAGTATTTGTAAAATGATTTCAAGCCCGACAGTATCCGGGCCTGACTCTGCGCCGACAAACCCAATTCGTTCAGGTAAGCCAGAAACCCGAACAGATGGCCTTCGTTTACCTGATTGGGATTCACAGCTGCGCCGTGCATCGACAGGTATTGCCATAACTTAACGGCATCGTGTTCATAGGCTTCCACCGAGTTTTCGGCCAGCGACCGCTCTAGTTTCAGATAACTAATGAAGCTGTTGATATAACTTTGCCACATAACAGTTTAAACGCTAAGGCGCAAAGGGGACGCAAAGAGCGCTAAGGAGTAAACTGACTTGCGTCTTTGCGTTCCCTTTGCGCCTTTGCGGTAAGAAATATGAAAAAGATCCTAATCCTGAACGGCCCGAACCTCAACCTGTTGGGCAAGCGCGAACCGCACATTTACGGAAGCCGCACCTTTGTCGATTACTTAAAAACAATCGAAGAACAGTTCCCGGACGTGCAAATTCACTATTTTCAGTCGAATCACGAAGGAGAACTGATTGATAAAATTCACGAACTCGGTTTTACTATCGACGGCATCGTGATCAACGCGGGGGCTTATACCCACACATCAATCGCCATTGCCGACGCCCTTTCGGCGGTAACAGCCCCGACGGTCGAGGTTCACATTTCCAACGTTCATGCTCGCGAGTCGTTCCGGCACCACAGCTATCTCTCAGCCAAATGCAAAGGCGTCATTGTTGGGCTAGGACTAATGGGGTACGAAATGGCTGTACGCTATTTAATCAGTGAGCCATGATTACCTTTTATCCCGGTCCATCAAAAGTATATCCCGAAGTAGCCGACTACGCAGCTGAAGCGGTGCGGTCGGGTGTGGTGAGCCTGAACCACCGGAGTGCGGGCTTTATGGACATTGTCCGCGAAACAGCCCGCTTACTACATGAGAAGCTGGCTATTCCGGCCGACTATCACGTTGCGCTGGTATCGTCGGCAACGGAGTGCTGGGAAATTGTAGCTCAGTCGCTCACGACCAAAACCACGCTGCACCCTACTACTGGCGCTTTTGGCGAAAAATGGGGGGAGTACGCCCACCGTATCCGACCTTTCAACGGGGGCAATGCCGATATTCTGTGCGTGGTACAAAACGAAACTTCTAATGGTACGCAAGTGTCGCGAGAGCAATTGGCTAAATGGCGGCAGGAAGTGCCATCGGATTGGCTCATAGCCGTGGATGCGGTATCATCGATGGCGGGGATTGTGCTCGACTGGCAACAGGCTGATGTCTGGTTTGCCTCGGTGCAAAAGTGTTTTGGGCTACCGGCTGGTTTGGCGGTACTGATTTATTCACCGAAAGCTCTGGAACGGGCGACGACTGTAGGCGAACGGAATCACTACAACAGCCTGCTGTTCATGCACGAGAATTTCAGCAAGTTTCAAACGCCCTACACACCCAACGGCCTCGGTATTTATTGCCTGATGCGGGTACTCCAGCAGTTACCCCCCATTGCCGATGTAGACGCCCGCACTCGTCAGCGGGCCGCCGACTGGTATTCCTTTTTCGAGCAAGAGGTGTCCCATTTGCCGTTTCAATTACTCATCAACGACCCGGTAATGCGCTCCCAAACCGTCATTGCGCTGGAGGGGTCCGAAGCCAACATAAAAGCCATCAAAACAGCCGCTCAACAGGCAGGCATTACCCTCGGCAACGGCTACGGAAAATGGAAAGAAACCACGTTCCGCATAGCCAACTTCCCGGCAATAACCGATGGTGAAATCGAGCAATTAAAGGCATTCTTTCGCACTGTTGACGTAAAGTAAACCATGTCTAGGGTAAGTTTGGAAATTGCTGCCGCACAGGGCTTCGACTCCGCTCAGCCTGACGGGCAGCTTATGAGCAGTTGCCCATTCTGAATCAACTGTTGGGTCAGGCTGAGCGGAGTCGAAGCCCTTCGCGGCAGCAATTCGGTTAACTAGTGCTAAGCTTCCAAACGTATTCTATCCCCTTAATACACTATTCCTATTGGTTTCGTCAATATATTTTATCTACATTTCGTCATTCAATTAACAACTTACGTAGTATACCAATACCCACACTTAATCCATTTTATTTTCATCTTGTTACCTTTTGTGCTTTCGGCCACGACCTTTTTTAGGGGCCAAACACGATTAATCACGCCATGACACATCGTTATCTCCTTCCCCTCTGTATTCCTCTGCTATTTTTTGGCTGCCAGCCTAAAGACCCATTACCCCGCGCCACCCGGATTGGAGCCAATAAGTTTGGTTGCAAGGTCAATGGAAAAACGTATATACCGGATGGGGGGGGGGCATTTTCCGGCTTAAAGCCAGTTTCAGGAGGCTTGTTTGTTATAACTCGATTTCCACTTGTTAGAGGAATATATATTCAAACTTATGCGCGTACAGGGGAGGATTTAAGTTTTTTTTTAGCCAGCATCAAACCAGGGACCTATGATTTAAATTATGATACTCCCCCAACGACACTCAATCAGCAAAATTTTGGACTCTATCGAATTACTTCTGGACAAGCATATATGACTTCTTCGGTCAATACTGGCCGAGTTATTATCACTAAATGTGATACATTAACCGGAGTCGTTGCAGGAACTTTTTCATTTAAGGCGGGAGCAGTCAATCTTAATGGCCAACCTAATGGTACGGGCACAGTCAGCGTCACAGAAGGGCGCTTTGATGTGCGTCAATAACATCTTCTGTTTCTTGTTACGCGAAAACACACTTTCCCTGGAAACCATACCCGCTTCCTACCCTACATTCTCTCTGATTTTTCGTATATTTACAGGTTAGAATCAACGTAAACGAGACCCAAATCGGGAATGATTGCATACTTAGACGGAACGCTGGCTTACAAAGAGCCGACCTACGCCATTATTGATATCAAAGGCGTGGGCTACGCGGTTCACATCTCCCTGGCTACTTATTCTACCTTGCCTGCCGGGGGCGATAAACTGAAATTATTTATCCACCACATTTTTCGCGAGGATGCTCAACTACTGTTCGGGTTTGCCAATGCCGACGAGAAAACCCTGTTTCAGGACCTGATCAGCGTGTCGGGTGTTGGCCCAAATACGGCCCTAATGGCGCTTTCGGCCCTGACTCCCTCAGAACTTCGGATGGCGATTCTGTCTGAAAACGTTCGGGTGGTGCAGGGAATAAAAGGGGTGGGTGCCAAAACTGCTCAACGTATTATTCTGGAACTGAAAGATAAAATGAAAAAGGCGGGCGTCATCCCCGATGGCCCTACGTATCGTCAGGCAGCCGGAGTGAATCCCGTTCGCGAGGAAGCGTTGGCAGCCCTGGTTGCCCTTGGCTTCCAACGTCCGCTAGCCGAGAAAAACGTCGATTCTATCCTGAACAGCGCCGATGGCGGAGACCTGAGCGTTGAAGACGTAATTCGCAGGGCTCTGCGATAACAGTCAACAACGAGCAGTGAACAACGATCAATAGTCTCCAAGACAATCACTGCTCACTGTTCGTTGTTCACTGATAATTGCTCACTGTTTAATACGATTGGCACGATGTTCGCCGTTTCATGTACAGACCTGAGCAGAACTCGTAACGTGACCTGTCCAACCACCGATTTGACGCATTTCCAATGGTGAACCCTTACTCTGTTCACAATTCCCTTTTCCTGCCCTTTTTTACGTTTCGTCGCCGTGTGCGCCAGAAGACCGTGATACGGGTATGTACGGTTACTATACTGGGTTTCACCGCCATTGGGGCGTTGGATACTCCCGTGTGGGCTCAAAATGGGCGAAGGGGAACCGTGCCCCGGCGCACCACAACCGGAACGCCGGACCGCGGAACGCCTACCCGCACAGAAGCGCAACAAGCCGACTCAACCCGGCGGGCCAATGCCCGGCAGGCTATTCAGGATCGGGCCGACAGTATCAGAGCGGCTCGTTCGTCGGGACGACGGCCCACTATCAACTGGCCCGATCGATACGCAACCCGCTTTTCGGAACGCACTTCGCGCTCACCGTTTATTCTCCGCGACCCCAAGGCAGTAGGTACCGACGTTCGTCTGGACAACGGGAAAAACCTGTCTGTCTACGAGCGGGTCGGACGATCTGGCGATCTGGGTACCGGACAAAGTACAGCACCAAGCGCTCCTCAATCAGCTACGGGTACACCCGCAGCCCCCTCTTTCTCGCCTACTTACCCCACTCCAGGATTGCCTTTCCGGCCGGGCGAAAATATTCCGTACGACAGCTATAACCGTTTGCAGAATGAGCGGGCTCAGCAGTCGGTTTGGCGGGATTATAGTTCCCAGCGGGATGGAAATAGTGCGGTAAAAGGGCGTGGCTTGTTCCCTAAACTCGAACTACCACCCGTGGTGGATCGGTTGTTTGGCGGCACCGCTGTCGATTTCAAGCCTAATGGTTTCGTGATGCTCGATTTCGGCTATCTGCACCAGTTCATCGACAATCCGCAGATTCCGGTTCAGCAACGGCGGCAGGGTAACTTCATTTTCAACGAACAGATCAACATCAACTTTAACGGCAAGATTGGTGAACGCCTGGGAATGCTGGCCAACTTTGATACTAAAGCCAGTTTCAACTTTGAGAACGCCCTCAAACTGAATTATAAACCAGAGGGTCTGTTGCCCAATCTGCCGGGTGGTCTTCCGGGTATGCCCAATGCTCCGAATTTAAGCCGGAGTTTGGGGGCACCCTCGGTGCCTGATTTTACGCCCAAGAACGAAAACATCCTCCAGGGTCTCGAACTCGGTAACATTAGCTGGCCAATCAATAGCCAGTTAATTCCGGGGGTACAAAACCTGTTCGGTATAAAAACCCAGTTGCGTTTTGGCCGCTTAAACGCTACTCTAGTTGGGTCGCAGCAACGCTCGAAGAAACAGGAAATTACAATTCGGGCTGGGCAAGTGGGCCGCCCGTTTGAACTTCGCGCCGATCAATACGACGAAAACCGGCACTTTTTCCTCTCGCAGTTTTTCCGGGACAATTACGAACGTGGTCTGAAGTCGTTGCCTATGATCACCACTGGCGTTACTATTACGCGGGTAGAAGTGTACGTAACCAACCGGACCAACACTACCGAGTCGTTGCGCAACATTGCTGGTTTCTCGGATTTGGGTGAAAATCGGCGGCTCAACAGCCCCAACAACCCTAACGTGCAAATTGTAGCGGGTGCCGCCGTAGCCGCCAACGAATCGAATACTTTGTTTGCCCGGCTCCGTGCCACCCCCGACATTCGGCAGGTTGACCGGACCAATTTTGCACTCGATGCCTTTGGTTTCCAGAAAGGTGTAGACTATGACCTGCTACGCGGTGCCAAACGCCTGACAGATCGGGAGTACAAGGTTCACCCGGAACTAGGCTATATCTCGCTGTTGACGCCCCTGCGCAACGACGAAGTACTGGCTGTTGCCTACGAGTACACCTACCAAGGTCGCCACTATAAAGTGGGTGAACTCACCGAAGATTACCAAAATCTGAAAGACGACCAGGTGCTGGTGCTGAAGATGATTAAGTCGGCCACCATCCGCAACAACCTCCAGTTGCCAATGTGGGACTTGATGATGAAAAACATCTATACCCTTAGCAATCAACAAATTAATCGTCAGGGATTCCAGTTACGAATTGTGTACAAAGACGACCAAACCGGCGTTGATAATCCGAATTTGCAGGAAGGGGCGAATCTGCGTGATAAGCCACTGGTACAGGTTTTTGGCATGGACCAGTTGAATCAGCAGTTGGACAGGCAACCTGACGGCAACTTCGACTTTGTAGAGAACGTGACCGTTGATCCCCGGTACGGTCGTATCATCTTCCCGATTCTGGAACCATTCGGCTCGTATCTATCGCGACAATTCGATGCCTCCGAAGAAGATTTGCGGGCTAAGTATGTGTTCGACGAGCTATACCGCAGGACTCTTGCTGATGCTCAGCAGTTGCCCGACCGCAACAAGTTTTTCCTCCGTGGCAACGTGCAATCGGCCTCTGGCCCAGCTGTTACCCTTCCGTATGGTGTGAAAGAGGAATCGGTTCAGGTAACGGCGGGTGGCGTGCCACTTACCCCCGGTGGCGATTATATTTATGAGTCATCAACGAGTCAACTCCGCATTCTGAATGAAGGCGTGGTAGCATCGGGTCGCGAAATTAGGATTGCCTACGAACTCCCCGATCTGTTCCAGAACCAGATTCGCCGGTTGATCGGTACGCGCCTGGATTATGCCCTTAGCCCCGATATGAGCATCGGTATGACGGCCATGAACATGCGCGAAACCCCAGCGGGTTTCCTGACTCGTGTAGCCATCGGCAACGAGCCGGTGAACAACACCATTCTGGGTTTCAACTTCAACCTTCGGCGCGACTCGCCCGGTTTGACGCGTATTCTGGACCGGTTGCCGTTTATTCAAACTAAAGAAATGTCGACCATCGCGTTTCAGGGCGAAGTGGCGCAGTTGATCCCCGGCGTTGCTCCCCGCGTAAACGATAACTCGTTTATCGACGATTTTGAGGCAGCCCGTACCATTTATGATCTGACCCGTCAGCCTACCCGCTGGCGTTTGGGCGCTACACCCCTGCAATTCCCACAGGGAACGCTGGCTAACCCACTTGAATACGCATATAACCGGGCCCGGATTTCGGTGTATTCTGTCGACCAGACCATTTACAACGATAACCTCGGCAACAATATCCCACTGAACCTCACCAACGAGGAAAAGCAGAATTACTACGAGACATTCTTCCTGCCTACCCAGTTGTTCCCCGGCCGGTCGACGCCCACGGTTGTGTTACCAACCAACGTGCTCGATGTAGCGTATTTCCCGGCAGAACGGGGTATGTACAATTACAACCCCGACCTGAACGCCGACGGTACGCTGAAAAACCCACGCCAGAATTTTGGGGCCGTAACCCGCGCAGTTGGGTCTGATATTGACTTCGATAATGCCAACGTCGAGACCATGACGTTCTGGATGATGGACCCGTTTCTACCGGGTGAAAATGGCGTTGTACGCGGCACACCTGATCCCTCGCGCAACCGCAACAACACTACGGGTGGACGACTATTGTTCAACCTCGGCGACATTTCGGAAGATGTGATCAAAGACGGCCGTTATAATTTCGAGAATGGCCTAAAAATCAGTGGTGACGATCGGAGTCCTGCCAATGAAGAAACTCCCTGGGGTTTCGCAACGAAGCAACAATTTGTGACTAATGCGTTCCAGAATACTGAAGGTGCTTTGGAGCAGCAGGACGTTGGTTTGGATGGCTTGAGCAACGCTCAGGAGCAAGTTAAGTTCCAGGCCTTCTTAGCCGATATTCGGCAACGGGTTAGCCCAGACGTGTATGAGCAGATTTTGGGTGACCCTTCCAATGACGACTTCAAGTTCTACCTCGGTCCGCAGGCCGACTCCGTGAAGTACATTGTGGCTCGCTACAAACAGTACATGGGTATGGATGGTAACTCAAAAGACCTCAACAACCGCAACCAGTATCTGACTCCTTCGTCGACCAACCTGCCCGATATTGAAGATTTGAACATCGACAATACCATCAACGACAATGAAGCTTACTACGAATATTCGATTGATCTCCGGCCGGGACAGTTGCAGGTTGGTAAGGGATACATTGTTGATAAAGTTGAAACGAACGGTACGGTTTGGTATCAGTTCCGCGTTCCGGTGCGGGAATTCGGCCGGAAGGTGGGTAACATCAACGGTTTCAAGTCGATCCGGTTTATTCGGATGTATCTGACTGATTTCCAGGAGCCAGTTGTGCTCCGCTTTGGACAGTTGCAACTGGAAGCCAATCAGTACCGCCGGTATCTGGGTGACCTGAATCAGCGGGGTTTGCAGGAAGTACCGGAACCTTACGACGCTCAGTTTAAGGTCACCACGGTAAACATTGAAGAAAACAGCCAGGAAAGCACTACGGCAACATCGGGTGGTGTAGCTCCCCAAACGAAGTACACCTACACCGTACCGCCAGGCTTTATCCGCGACCGCGACTTCACCCAGATTGCCAACGTTGAACTGAATGAACAGTCGATGGCACTGAGTGTAACCAACCTGCGCGACGGCGATTCGCGGGGTGCCTTCCGCATCACCAACCTCGATCTGCTATTCCGCAAGCGGCTGAAAATGTTTGTGCATATGCATAACCAGGCCGACGAAAGTGGTGCGGTATCGGCATTTATGCGCGTTGGTACTGACTTCACCGACAACTATTACGAGATTGAAACACCGGGGCTGGAGGCAACTCCTTCCAACATCAACGGTGACCCCAATGACGAAACATTCCAGCGTCGAATTTGGCCCGCCAATAACGAGATTGACATTGCTCTTCAGGACTTGGTTGACTTGAAAAATGCTCGTAATCAGCAACTGACTCGTAAATCATCGGTGCCGTTTGAAGGTCGGTCGTCGGATGGCCGGTTTAAGATTACGGTTGTGGGTAACCCCGATTTGAGCGCGGTACAAACCGTAATGATTGGTATTCGCAACCCGAAAACAGAAGATCAGCAACCCAAAACCTTCACCATTTGGGTGAACGAGCTACGCACTAACGGTTACGACCAAACGGCCGGGCGGGCGGGAGTTGGCGCCCTAAACGTAAAACTAGCCGACCTTGGTAACGTGACGGCATCCGGCAAAATTACCACGTTCGGGTTTGGTGGAGTGCAAACCAAAGTAGGCGAACGAACGCGTGACCTCACCACAGAATATGGGGTATCATCGGCGCTTTCGATTGACAAATTCTTCCCGGAAAGCTGGGGGCTTCGCATTCCAATGTACCTCAACATGGACTCGCGCCGGGTGGCTCCCCATTTTGACCCGCTCGACCCCGACAACCCACTCGAAGAAGCGCTGATGGCTTTCCCCGACGGGTCAGCGCGGGCGGCTTACCGGCGGATGGTCGAAGACCGCACCACGCGCCGGGGATTGAACCTCTCCAATGTGCGCAAGGTGAAGGTGGGAACAGCGGGTAAAAACCATTTCTACGACATTGAAAACTTTGGGTTCTCGTACGCTTTCAACGACATTGTTCGCACCAACATCCTGACCGATCAGTATTTGCAGCGACAGTATCGGGGTGGCATTGCGTATACCTACAGTCCGCAACCGATCAACTGGGAACCGTTCAAGAGCGTAAAAAGCCTGGAACGCAAATATTTGTTCTGGCTCAAAGACTTCAATTTCAACCCGCTACCATCCATCGTGTCGATCCGAACGGATGTTGACCGGAGCTTTATCAAAACGCAACTTCGTAACTCCGACCCGGCTTCAAACGGCTTGACAACGGCGGGAATAGCACCTCTGTTCGAGAAATACTTCCTGTTCAATCGCTACTACGACCTGACCTGGAACCTCAGCAAAAACCTCCTGCTGACCTACAAAGCGCAGGCCAACGCCATTATCGATGAACCGGCAGGTGATGTCAGCGAAGGCTGGAAACGTGACTCGGTATGGCGGAGCGTTCAGAAACTGGGTCGGATGAAAAACTACCAACAGGACATCCGGTTCACCTATCGTTTGCCACTAGACAAGTTCCCACTGACCGACTGGATTGCTGCCGACGTAAACTACGCCATGGGCTATCAGTTTCAGGCTAACTCATACGGACTCGTCGATTCAACGGGTACATCGTTTGGTAACGTGTTGCGCAACAACCGCGAGCGGGGTATCACGGGGCGGATTGACTTTGTGTTGCTCTACAACAAAATTAAGGCGCTACGCTGGGCCAATACGCCTTCGCCCGTGCGCAAAAACTTTGCCCGTAGCCCAGGTGATATTGAAGAAATTACCCGCAACGACAACCGGCTGATTAAAGCCGCTACCCGAGCTTTGCTGACGGTGCGGGGTATCAACTTCTCATACATCATTCAGGAGTCGACCATTTTGCCGGGCTTCCTGCGTAGCCCGCGTTTCTTTGGCCTCGATAATTCCGGGGCACCGGGCTTACCGTTTGTGCTGGGTAGCCAGGATCGCGAAATCCAGATCAAAGCGGCCAACAACGGCTGGACAACTCGGAGTACGGTCCTGAACACGGCATTCCAGCAAAGCATTGCCAAGAACTTTACGGCGACAACCAACCTGGAGCCTTTTAAAGACTTCCGTATGAACATTCAGATGCGTCTGACTCGCTCGGATGCCTATCAGGAGTTCTACCGGCCCGAAACGATTGGGGGAGATTTCGTGAGCCAGAGTCCGGTTCGCAATGGACAGTTTAGCATGTCGTTCTGGTCGTTCCGCACGGCGTTTAAGGATTTAGGCTTCAACCCTAAAGTTGACCTGAGCGCGTCCTCGTTGTTCAAACGATTTGAAGACAACCGGGCAATAATTCAAAGACGTTTACTGGAAGCTAATCCTGATCGGACAGGTGTGTATAACAAAAATGCGCAGGACGTTTTGATTCCGGCTTTCTTTGCGGCTTATAGTGGACAGGATGTGGAGAAGACCAAACTCTCGCCGTTCTACAACTTCCCGCTACCCAACTGGCGCGTCGACTATACAGGTTTGAGCAGTCTGCCGGGATTCAAGAAGCGGTTTAGCTCGTTCACAATAGCTCACAGCTACTCATCGAACTATAGTGTCGGCAACTTCATTTCGTCACTCGATTACACAGCCACCTTCGTGAATCTCGCCGTTCAGGGATACCCGCTAGCCAGCCGCGCCACGCTCAACGGCGATTACATTCCGGTGTTTGTGATGAGCACGATTCAGATGCAGGAACGATTTGCGCCCTTGATTGGCGTTCAGTTCCAGACCAAAAACCGCTGGTCGGCCCGGCTTGAATACAACCAGAGCCGCGACGTAGCCTTAAACTTCTCGAACTCGCAGGTAGCGGATCTGACCAATAAGGACATTACCACAACGGTGGGCTTTACCAAGAACAATTTCAAGCTACCGTTTTTGGTGAATGGTCAACGCAAAAAACTTAAAAACGACATGACGTTCCAATTCCAGTTTACGCTCCGCGACACGCGGGCTATTCAGCGGAAACTGGATGGGGAGCAGATCATCACGTCGGGTAATTACAATTTCCAGATTCGCCCCACGATCAACTATGTGGTGAGCCGCCGACTGAACCTGAACTTGTACTTCGACCGGACCTACAATGATCCGCTCGTGCTAAACTCGTACCGCCGGGCTACTACTGCTGGTGGTGTGCAAGTGCGGTTTAATCTGGCGGAGTAAGACACCCCAAAATTCGCTGTTAGCCAACCAGCAAGCTTAGTAGACGAAATTACATTCTGCCTTAAAGAAGTATATGCAAAAGCCCCTCGCATTATAGCAAGGGGCTTTTGTTTGGCAGATTGCACCATATTAACTAGTCACTACCCTACCTTCATGAAATCACTGTTTTTCACGGCCTGTATTGGTTTACTAACACTCACGTCCGTTTCGGCCCAGTCATTGCGGAAATCCGAAGAATGGATTTCACTCTTCAACGGCAAAAATCTGAAAGGCTGGGAAACCTACCTCGACAGTCCGTATACAGCTGATAAGTCGGCTAAAAAAGCGCCAATTGGCTTGAACAACGATCCTAATCACGTTTTTTCCGTGGTGACAGTCGACGGGAAACCAGCCCTGCGCATTTCGGGTGAAACCTTTGGCGGTATCAATACCCTGGCCGATTTCGAAAATTATCACCTTCGGCTGGAATTCAAATGGGGCACTCAACAATGGCCCCCCAAACTTGGACAACCCCGCGATAGTGGACTGCTTTATCACAGTGCTGGCGCACATGGAACCCCCATGCTCTGGATGGAATCGTTTGAATACCAGATTCAGGAAGGCGATTGTGGTGATTACTGGGGCGTTATGGATGTACTAACCGACATTCCGGCCAGCAAAAATGACAAAGGCAAGTACGTGTATCAACCCGGCGGCACACCAGTTATGTTTCAAGACAAAACGCCTAATGGCCGTTCGTGCCTTAAAAGCCCGGACACCGAAAAACCGTCGGGCCAGTGGAATGTTGTAGATCTGTATTGCCTGGGCGATACCTGCCTGCACGTTATGAATGGCAAAGTGAATATGGTGTTGATGCACACACGCCACCTTGTTAATGGACAAGTTGAACCGCTCACCAAAGGCAAAATTCAAATTCAATCGGAAGGGGCCGAAGTGTTTTACCGCAACATTCAGGTACGCGGAATCAAGAAATTACCAGTCGAACTTCTTTAGATTACTGTGTCCAATTCCTGACTAAACCGATACGATGGCTGTCTTTTTTACATACTGGAAGAGTGTACGAGTCAACTCGCTGATTGGCCAACTAGTTACCCTTCTACTGCTGGGCGGTTCGGCTTCACTAGCGCTAGCCCAGGGTGGCCAGCATGTAATACCACTTTGGCCAAAGGGGGCGCCGGGTTTCGAAAGCAAACGCGATGAACCCGAACAAGCCAAAGACTACTGGGTAAAGCACATTAACAACCCATCGATCACGGTTTATCTGCCGCCCAAAGACAAAGCCACGGGGGCGGCCGTTATCATTTGCCCCGGTGGTGGTCATCGGGAGCTTGTTTTTAATGCTGAAGGTCTCCAGCCTGCTGAGTATCTGAACAGCATTGGCGTGGCCGCTTTTGTACTGAAATATCGTTTGGCACGTGAAGAAAACTCGCCGTATTCACTCGATAAACACCCACGCGAAGATGCCTATCGGGCCATGCGATTAGTGCGGAGCAGAGCCAAAGAGTTCAGGATTGATCCCAACCGGCTCGGTATGCTTGGTTTTTCGGCAGGTGGCGAAGTGGTCGAAATGGTGGCGTATGCGTCTGGCAAAGGCACCGCCGACGCCCCCGACCCCATTGACCGGCTGGATGGCAAACCAAATTTTCAAATCCTGATTTATCCTGGCCCGTTAGGTGTTCCTGAAACGGTTCCAGCTGATGCGCCCCCCGCGTTTATGCTGGCCGCCAATGACGATGTGTGCTGCTCAGGGCCCGTTGTCACACTTCTTCAGAAATATCGGGCCGCTAAGGTTCCCGTTGAAGTTCATATCTATACCCAGGGAAAACACGGGTTCAACATGGGGAATCGATCAAAGCTGAAATCAATTAACACCTGGCCGCAGCGCATGGCCGACTGGCTGGCGGACAATAATTTTCTAAACCAGCCGTAGAACCGCCGGTTTAGCTCCTTGAATTCGATCAATCAATTTCTTTATCAACCTTAGTCAGTACCGTTAAAATTTCAGACTATGCAATACCGTAAACTAGCCAATTCCGATCTCGATATTTCAGTAATCACGTTTGGTGCCTGGGCAGCCGGTGGCTGGATGTGGGGAGGTACCGAACGCAGTGAAGCTGTTAAAGCCATCCAGGCTTCCTACGAGGTGGGCGTTACGTCCATCGATACAGCCCCGGTTTATGGTCAGGGCCTGAGCGAAGAAATTGTGGGAGAGGCTATTAAGGATCTCCCCCGTGACAAAGTTCAGATTCTCACCAAATACGGTATGCGCTGGGACATCGCTAAAGGAACGCTGTCGATGAAGAGCAAGAACACTGTAGGTGAACCCATCGAGATCTACCGTTATGCAGGCAAAGAGAGTATTGTGAAAGAGTGCGAAGACAGCCTGAAACGCCTGAGAACCGACTATATCGACCTTTACCAGATTCACTGGCCAGATGTGACAACCCCCATTTCTGAAACAATGGAAGCCGTTTCGCGTCTGATCGAGCAGGGAAAAGTGCGGTATGCCGGGGTGTGCAACTACAATTTCGAGCAGCTGGCCGAAGCGCGTAAGTACATCAATCTGGTTTCGGACCAGGTTCCTTACAGCATGGCGAAGCGGGCAATCGAAGCTGATACTATCCCCTATTGCATTGAAAATAACCTGTCGATTCTGGCTTATAGCCCGTTGGAACGTGGTTTATTAACGGGAAAAATGAAGCCGGGGCATCAGTTTGCCCCCGACGACCACCGGGCTACCTTGTATTTCTTTAAGGATGAAAACCTGGAACGGGTTAATACATTTCTCGACAAAATCACGCCACTCGCCAACGACAAACAGGTCACGATTGGCCAGTTGGTATTGAAGTGGACGCTCGAACAACCCGGCATCACCATCGCTCTGACAGGAGCCCGCAACGACAAACAGGCACTGGAAAATGCCGCTGCTGCCGACATAGACCTAAGCGCTTCTGAAATAGAATTTATTACTGGTCACTTAGACGAGCTGGAATTGGTTAAGTAGTTTGGGGACCACCCCCAACCCCCTCCTAAAACAGGAGGGGGCTAAAAAAACAGCTTAAAAAGCCCCCTCCTGTTTTAGGAGGGGGTTGGGGGTGGTCGAACTAGCAAAGCAATTATGGAGATTCAGGAACTTACTACCCGTTACCAAACTCGTCTGTTCGAATTAGCTTACCGGATGACGGGGGAGGTAGCGGTTAGTAAAGATATTGTGCAGGAGTCGTTGATTCACTGGGCGACCCATGAGCAAAAAGACATCGAAAACCCACCTGCCTATCTGGCTAAAACGGTGATGAACCGGAGCCTGAACCATCTGGCAAGAGTGAAACGGCAACGTGAAATCTACAAAGGCACCTGGCTCCCTGAACCGATCCTGACCCATGATTTCCATCGAGTCGACGCTCAGATTGATGTGTCGTACGGATTTATGATTCTGCTCGGAAAACTAACGCCTACGGAACGCGCCGTTTTTCTGTTGAAGGAAAGTTTTGATGTCGACAATGCCGAACTATCCAGGCTTTTGACGCTGGCCGAAGCCAATATCAGACAACTTTATCATCGGGCTAAAGAGAAGCTGACTACCACCAAAAAACGCTTTCTCATTGATTTACAGCACCAACAAATGCTGGTGCATGCGTTCACAGTAGCCAGTCAGTCGGGCAATATCGACAACTTCGTGCAACTCCTCAAAGACGATATTATCGTGTATTCTGACGGGGGCGGTAAGGCAACAGCCGCCTTGAATACGCTGGTGGGTATTGAGCCTGTAATGGCTTTTTTATCTGGTCTGGCCAGAAAAAATATGCCCAGTCAGTACGCAAAACCCGTGCTGGTGAATGGGGGGCCCGGGCTCCTTATTTTTCAAAAAGATACACACGCCCTGAGTTCGATAATGGCAATCGACATGGACGAGACCGGAGTCAGTAGTCTTTTTTTTATTCGAAATCCCGATAAGCTACCCCCGCTGACGGGAGAACAGCAGTAAAAGAGCAGAGACAAGTACTCCCATCGATAGTGTTACTACATTGGCAACCTGATCAACTATGGGAAGCATTTCCAGATGGTTTACATGATACACTAGATGTGGCCCCCCGGAGACCAGTGTGCACAACCCCACCGTCTGGCTGTGACAAACCAGTGCTAATTTTTTTTAACATCACCTGTCACAAAGTGTGGGGTTGGTTTGTCTTGAGCGCAAACCAACTAAAAGCATGAATGAAAAAGCTGTGTGTGACTGGTGCCACTGGTGTACTGGGTTCGGCTGTTGTAGCTAAACTCCGGGAGCGGGAGGACATCCCCTATTTATTGACCAGCCGTAATCCTCCCCAAAAAAATGCGCATAACCTGCCCTGGCAGCAGGTTGATTTAGAAACGAGCGATGGTCTTGCATCCTCGCTGAAGGGCATTGGTACGGTGCTTCATTTAGCTAGTAACCAAAGCACAATTGGCAACGAGCCAATGGAGGTAGTAGCTATTCGGAATCTGCTGGCTGCGGCTCAAGAGGCTGGTGTAAACCATCTTATTTATATTTCGATTGTGGGTGTTGATCGAATTCCGTTTCCTTATTACCGGGCTAAACTGGCTGCTGAGACGCTGATTCAGGAAAGCCCCATTCCCTACACCATTTTGAGATCGACTCAGTTTCATAATCTAATCGACCACTTTATCAGTAAGCTATTTCGTTTTCCGATTGGTCTGGTACCGCGTAGCCTAAAAGCCCAACCCATTAGTGTTGAGTCCGTAGCCTCAAGCCTATTGGCTATTGCCGATGACAATCCTCAACATAAAGTACTGAATCTGGGCGGAAAAGAGGTGTTGGACTTAAGAACGATGGTTGACATCTGGCAACGGTATCAATCACGAAAGAAGCCTGTTTTAGCCCTACCTACCGTTGGCAAACTGATGCACGCATTCGCAAAGGGCTACAATACCTGCCCCGAAATAGCGGCAGATTCGCAATCGTGGGAAACGTATTTGCAGAGCCGTTCAAAGCAATCTGTTTAGGCTATTTACGAAAAAGCCGCGTTCAATTTAGCTGACGCGGCTTTTTCGTAAATAAATTACCTGATCTTAGTTCTTCTGAAGCTCGCCAGTAGCTTTCAACTCAACTTCTTCACTGACAAGTGCGGATGGCATAGATGCACCTAGGCCAAAATCTTTGCGGTTGATAGTCCCTACCGCTTTGATGCCGACGGCGGGCTTCTTATTGTTCGGATTGGGCTCCGGTCCAACCATAGTTACGTCAAGCGAAACCGGTTTTGTAATCCCTTTTATGGTCAGGTCACCGTTCATCTTGTATTTCGACTTGCCTACCTTCTTGAACGATGTACTTTTAAACGTCATGGTCGGTTTGTTGGCTGCATCGAAGAAATTTTCGCCTTTGAGGTCATTATCTCGCCGTTCGTTTTCGGTATTGATGCTGGCGGTTTCGGCCGTTAATTCAAAAACAGCGTCCGAAAAATCATCTTTGGTCGATGTCATTTTGGCGTCAAATTTTCGGAAGTATCCATCTACTTCCGAAATCATGTGGTGAGTCACCATAAACGAAATCTTCGAGTGGCCTTTGTCAAGTGACCAGACTTGCGCAAAAGCGCTGATAGAACAGAGCAATGCACTGCAACAGAGAACTATTACTTTCATGATAATGAATGGTTTAGTGTACGTGGGTATTATAAAAAGGGGAATCAACTAGTTTACTTGATAGCCAGTTTCGACTTCATGGCCTCTTTTTTGTAGGTAGCCGTGCGGCTATCGCGGATGACGCCTTTCCAGTTCATACCGAAGCCAAAGTCGTAGGTATTACCTTCCGAATCAACATAGGGTTTCATATCGCGGGGAACGTCTTCGGCCTGGGCTTCAACGGTTTTCATGTCAGCGGGCATTTGCACCGGCAACAGAGCCGATGGTTCATTAGCCCCCGTCATTATCTCCATCAGCGCCTGATCCTGAACGCTAAAATGAACCAGAATGGCGTTGGCCTGTTTGTCGAACTCGCTGAAAATGGTCGGGTTCGCCATCTGAAGCGCCACAATCACCGGCTTGCCTTTCATCTTGGCGTAGGTCTCGGTCACCATGGTCAAGTCGCTGCTGTTGACCGTCTTCACTGGCTTGCCTTCGTAACTGCGGTTGGTGAATTTCTCCAGTGGATCTCCACCCGCCAAACTGGGGTTACGAGCACCCTGAGCCGTGTAGTCACCATATTGCAGGCTAACCGGTACGTAGCCGTTACCACCCGCTTTGGCATCCTGACTGCTGTAACCACCGCCCGAATCGGGGCTCCGCATAAACACGAGGGCGTAATCAGCCTCGTCGGGGTTTTCAGTTACATTAAAGTACTTTTTGACGATGGCCAGATTAACCGGATAATCAAGCTTTTCGGGGGTGTTCATACCCAGAAAATTACGACCGGCAGGCGTAAAACGTTTGGGTATATACACCGTTTTACCTTTGGTCAAGGGCAAGGCGTTGGCTTTGTTTTTCAGCATCACCACCGACTGCAACTGAGCCTGATAACCAGCCTGCATAAACTCAGCTTGCCCAACGACTTTAGCCGCCATTTCGGGCTGGATATACGGATTTTCGAAAAGACCAACCCGGAAAATATTCGTCAGCAAGCGCACCGCCGACTGTTCCATCCGCGTCCGCATGGCTTTTTCCCCGTGTTCCTTTACGCCCAGTTGATACGCTCCCAGTACGGGTGCAGCATCGTTATTACCCCCAAACTGATCGGCACCCGCCATCAGGATTTTGTAATGCCGTTCGGCCAAACTTAGCTTTTCAACACCCCACGATTTGCCGGTCAAGAACACGTCGACAGCCGTTTCATCAGCGGTGATATTCCAGTCGGTGCAAACAACCCCGTTGTAGCCGTATTTAGTACGCAGTAAGTCGGTGATGATGTATTTGTTATAGCTGTTTCCTACGTTTTCGCCATTCTTTTTATCCTGACCGTACGAGATGGTGTAGTAAGGCATCACCGCCGACGCCATGCCCGTTTTACCAGCCAGTTTAAACGCTCCTTCGGTAAACGGCAGGAAATGCGTAGCAAAATTATTACCCGGATAAACGGCGTATTTACCGTAACCATAGTGGGCATCGCGGCCGCCTTCGCCCGAGCCCCCTCCTGGCCAGTGCTTCACCATCGCATTGACGCTGTTGTAGCCCCAGCCATCCTTAATTTCTTTGGTACCCATCGAAGTCTGAAAACCGTCGATATAGGCTCGAGCCAGATCGGTTGTCAGTTTTGGATCTTCGCCAAACGTACCACTGAGTCGGTACCAGCGAGGGTCTGTAGATAAATCGACCTGGGGCGACAGCGCTGTGGCGATGCCCAGCGCCCGGTATTCCGTAGCGGCTATCTGCCCAAATTTCCGAACGAGTTCAGGGTTAAAGGTAGCGGCCAGCCCGAGCGAGCCGGGCCACATCGAAATAGTACCACCAGCACCAGCATTGTATTCGGCATCGGCACGAGTTCCGTGGCGGGGGTCCGAACTGTTATTGGCCGGAATTCCCAACCCAAGCCCTTCTACCAATGCCTGCGCGTTGTTGTTCCAGCCAGCGGCCACAGCCGGGCTTTGTACCGATGTGATCAGCACATGGCGAACGTTGTCTTTGGTTAAAAACTCCTTTTGCTGATCTGACAAATCAGTTGGTTTGGCTCCACTCTCCGCAAACACTTTACCGCCATACGTACCGGCAAACGGGCCAGCCGGTGCCGACGGAATAGGCTGGTGTTTGCTGTACAACATCAGTCCCGCAATTTGCTCAACGCTCATTTGGGAGGCTAGGTCTTTGGCCCGAGCAGCAACGGGCAAACGCCAGTCTTCGTAGGCGTCAAGCTTACCGTTTTTGTTCAGGTCTTTAAACGCCAGGCCTTTGTCGACAATCAGCTTCACGCCCGAAGTGGTAGCGTAACCCAGTGTCTGACCGCCTTTGTTGGTAACAGTTACGATGTCGCCGAACCGGGCTTCGGTCCAGTTCTGTGCCCAGCCTGATGTAGCAGCAAGGCTGGTGGTTAGTAGTGTTAGTACAAGTTTTTTGTTCATGGTTTTACGGTGATTGTTCATTCAGTTACAAGTTCTTCAACGGGCTTATTTAGCGGGTGGCGGTGGTGTAATCATAATATGCGCCCGGTAGGTGCCGGGGTCCATAATCCACGGCATACCCGGAATCTCAGATTTGAGCGGTAGGCCCGTACTTTCGGCAGTGGCATTGGCTATGTAAACCACATAGCGCAAGTTGCCATTGGTAACCGTCCCCGTAGCTTCGTCGTAACGGTCGGCCGGTGCCGAAAAGACGAACAGCGTGGCCGGTTGGCTGGGCATCTTGAATTTGCCCGCTCTGGCATCTTTGTCGCGCTGCTCGTTCACCTCCGGGCCTTTCTTGCCCGCCATTTTCAACGTCCGCCCCCAGGCCATAAATGGCTCCAGCGATTCATGATAGCAGGCGGCACTGAAGCCTTTCTGAGCGGGATCGTCGGTGAGGCAAACCAGATCGTTGGTGCCTTTGCGCAGGGTTACGTACTTGCCATCGTTGGCAAAGCCAATCACAGTAGCGCCGTCTTTTTTGTCGGAGGGAGCAGCCATCACCGCCAGTTTGATCTGCATGTCGGGCGCAGGAATCACGGTTTGGGCAATAGCTGGAGCGGTCAGCAGCGCAAAAGGCAAGAGAAGGAATAAGGATTTCATGTTAGTTTACTGAGGAAAGGAATGAAAAATAGTTGAACAAAGATAACGAAAGCTACTACCGTGTTGCGCAATGAGGTAGTAAGACAAGTTCATCATTGATTGATAATGCTAACTTAATTGCTGCCGCGAGGGCCTTCGACTCCGCTCAGGCTGACCGGGAACTCCCAACCTGACCGTCAGCCTGAGCGGAGTCGAAGGCCCTCGCGACAGCAATTTCTCGACATAAGTCTGTAACATAGAGCAACTTCTCTACGCTCCCTCTACCAGCCGCCGGTGGTAATTAACCTGCCCTAGATGATAGCCTAAATGCGTAGCCAGATGCACGAGGAAATAACAGATAGTTGTCTTTTCTTTAAACACCAGCAAAGGATATTCCTTGTCTAAAAGAGTTGGATTAAGTGTGGGCAGCGCTTGATTAATTACAGCGATGGTTTCGTCGATTTGCTTAAGAAGATCGGCGCGGGGAACATAGCGGAGAGAAAACTCGGCGTCCCGGTCGCGAATGTATCCCGTCAGGCCCAGTTCGGCCCCAATATAGGTGTTCAGGTTCCCAATCAGGTGCAGCGCCAGATTACCCGCCGAGTTAGTAATACCCGGTGGTACAGCCCAAATGTTGTGCTCATCGCGGTATTGGCTCAACTCACTCTTGAGTTTGTTCAGGTCGCGGTGGAACAAGGTGGTCAAATCGTTCAGTAGCATGGTTTTAGTTAGTTTCGGTGAGTTCGAGAACAACACTGGCCCGGCGCGTATCAACGTTCGGGTTGAATCCAATAGTCATCAGGTAATTTCCCGAATAGGTCGCTGTATTGGCATTGATATTCGACCGGGTGCCGGGATATACGTTCAACTCCTGAACCGTGTAGTTCTTGGCAGGGTCGAGGCCCTGCAAGCGAATTGGAGCCACACTGCCCGCTTTGTAGCGGTTTTTGGTCAGATACGAGAACCAGACCGCCTTATCTTTTGCTTCGCTCACATACATCAGCGAGGCCACATCACCCGTGTAAGGCGAGGCCATCCGGTACTGATCCCCTTTCCAAATTACAGGCTTGATTCGATCATAAGTTTTCAAGGCCTCCTGGCTGAATTGCAATTCTTTTTCGTCGAGTTTGCTCACCACAATATCGTACCCCAGCTTCCCCATCATGGCCACATCCGTACGGAACTTGATGGGCTGTTTGCCCCAGTCGGTGACGTGGTTGCAAGTGGCAATAGCAGGGAAGAAATAGGAGTAGTTCCATTGAATGAACACCCGCTCCAGCCCATCGGTATTATCGCTCGGCCAGAACTCCGTAAAATACTTCAGAGCCCCATAGTCGACACGGCCACCCCCACCCGAACAGAGCATCATGGGCAACGTTGGGTATTTGGCTCGTAGCCGCTCCGCTACTTTATATAAGCCCTGCACATACTCCACATACAGGTGTGAAGGGTTTGGATTAGTGGCAGAAAAGGCGTTGTAAATGACCGCGTTACAGTCCCATTTGATATAACCCAGTGTAGGATTCTTGGTCATAACCTCATCCACAATACCGTAGACAAAATCCTGCACCTTCGGATTGGTCAGGTCGAGTACCAACTGATTGCGGAAGTAATACTCCTGCCGATTGGGGAGTTTCAGCACCCAATCGGGATGCTTTTCGTAAAGTTCGCTTTTGGGACTCACCATTTCGGGTTCCAGCCAGATGCCAAATTTCACACCCGCACTTTCGGCATCTTTTACCAGATGACCCAGCCCATGTGGCAGTTTCTTCACGTTCTCCTGCCAGTCGCCCAGGCCAGCACGGTCGTTGTTGCGGGGGTATTTGTTACCGAACCAGCCATCATCAAGCAGAAACAGATCGACGCCCAGTTTCTTGCCGTCTTTAAACAGCGCCGACAGTTTCTCTTCGTTAAAGTCGAAATAGGTGGCTTCCCAATTGTTCAGCAGCGTCAGGCGGTTGCCTTCTCCCTGTGGAATCCGGTGTTTCCGCGCCCAACGGTGCAAACTGCGGCTGGCGGTTCCGGTGCCCGTATTCGAATAGGTGAACAGGAAAGCAGGCGTTGTAAATTGGTTGCCCGGCTCCAGCGTGTAGGCCGATGCATAGGGGTTAATGCCCGCCGTCATGCGTAGGTTGTGCAGCGGATCAACCTCAAACGCAATCTGATAATTACCCGACCAGGCCAGCGTGCCTGCCATCACTTCACCCTTGTCTTCCTGCGCGGGCTGGTTCAGCGCTACCAGAAACGAAGGCGGCTGAAACAGATCGGCGCGGGTGCCCAACTTGGTATCCAGCACTTTGATGCCTTCTGTCAGCGGCACTTCGGTCGGGTTCATTTCGTTGGCCCAATCGCCGTGGAAGTGCGTCAGATAATAGTTCTGAGCCGGAATGTAGAGATTAGCCGACGCATATTTGTGTAGCGTTACGGCCTTTTTTTCGGTGTGCCGAATCGTGGACCATTGTTCAATTACGTCCTCATTCTGGTACGCTTTGTAATACAGCGTTACTTCAAACGGATACTGCGGATCTTTCAGGTAAACGGTCGTCAGCACAACGCCCTCCCCCGCTGGCTTGCTCTCATGCCGTACATACCGCAGGTCGAGCGAGGGGTTACCGTCGGCGTGAGTTACCTGAATGGCTGGTTCCAATAGGTTACGCCCTCCGGCGGGGGTGTACACCGAATTGTAAATACCCGTATAGTCTTCCCCCCGTTTGCCGTTGCCCGGAATTCGGGCGTATTCGTCGGTGCGGGTGAGCTTCTGACCAAGGTGAACAATGGTTGGGTTCTGGTCTTTATCAACCCGGATCACAAGGGCCGTTTTACGGGTGTCGATGATGATGTGGGTTGCACTGGCTGGTGCCTGTGGAGCCTGGGCAACTGCCGTCGAAACACCAACTATTGTAAGCAGTAACAGGATGTAGTTAATCATGAAAAGAAGTACGGAATTGAGCCGTAAATGTATCAAACAAGTCCAGTATATCCTTCGCAGTATTTGGTTCATAGTTACTGTGGGTATCCTGACAAAAAGAAGGGCACAAAATAAAGCCAGCCGTAACCCACACCTAATCAAGTACATCCATCAAATCACAATAACTTTTTACGGGACGCGTCACCCTTTCCGCAATAGTTTCCGTACCTTTATACCCCGTAACGACACTAACGTACTATACAGATATGGCGGCTACGGGGCTTAAATCCGCAAAGTACATCTTCGTCACTGGCGGAGTCACTTCATCACTTGGCAAAGGCATTATTGCCTCTTCATTAGCCAAACTTTTACAGTCTCGGGGGCTGTCGGTAACGATCCAGAAATTCGATCCTTACATCAATATTGACCCCGGAACACTCAATCCTTACGAACATGGCGAGTGCTACGTAACCGACGATGGGGCCGAAACGGACCTTGACTTGGGCCATTATGAGCGTTTTCTGAACCGGCCCACATCACGGGCCAACAACATTACCACTGGTCGAATTTACAACAACGTGATCACCCGCGAACGCCGGGGCGATTTCCTGGGTAAAACCGTACAGGTGGTGCCGCACATCACCGACGAAATCAAACGTAATATCCGGCTGCTGGGCGATACGGGCGAATACGACATCGTGATCACCGAAATTGGCGGTTGCGTGGGCGACATCGAATCCTTGCCTTTTGTGGAAGCCGTGCGGCAGCTAAAATTTGAACTTGGGGAGAAAGATACGCTTGTGATTCACCTCACATTGATTCCGTATCTGCAATCGGCGGGTGAACTCAAGACAAAGCCAACCCAGCACTCGGTACGGCAGCTGCTCGAAACAGGTGTTCAGCCCGACATTATTGTGTGCCGCACCGAGCACCCATTGCCACCAGATATTCGCAAAAAAATCGCCTTGTTCTGTAACGTGCAGGTGAACTCGGTAATCGAAGCCATCGACGCCGAGACGATCTACGATGTACCGCTGTTCATGCAAAAGGAGCGGCTCGATCAGCGGGCGCTTTATATGCTCGACCTGTACAATGATAAGGATGCTG
This sequence comes from Flavobacterium sp. SUN052, assembly GCF_028867935.1. Taxonomy (GTDB): domain Bacteria; phylum Bacteroidota; class Bacteroidia; order Flavobacteriales; family Flavobacteriaceae; genus Flavobacterium. The sequence continues at coordinate 296,131 of NZ_JAPQNS010000010.1, read as the reverse complement.
ACCTTGATGCCTGGAAAGCGTTTTTGGGCCGTCTGAAAAACCCGACCGATACCATTACCATTGGTCTAATTGGTAAATACATTGAATTACGCGATGCCTATAAGTCAATTGCGGAGTCGTTTATTCATGCTGGGGCAGCCAACGAATGCAAAGTAAAACTAGAGTGGATTCAGTCGGAGACACTCAACGACCCTGAGTATTGCGCCCACGTTTTGAGTCAGCTAGATGGCGTTCTGGTAGCACCGGGTTTTGGCGAGCGGGGTATAGAAGGCAAAATTAACGCGGTGCGGTACGCCCGTGAAAATGGTATTCCTTTCTTCGGTATCTGCCTCGGAATGCAGATGGCCGTGATTGAATTTGCCCGCAATGTGATGCATATTAACGATGCCCACTCGTCGGAAATGGAGTTAGATACCAAGAATCCGGTTATCGGACTTATGGAAGACCAAAAGGCCATTACCAACAAAGGTGGTACCATGCGGCTCGGCGCGTACGACTGCAAACTCAAAAAAGACTCACTGGCCTACCGTATTTATGGCAAACCAGTTATCAGCGAGCGGCACCGCCACCGCTATGAGTTTAATAACGCGTATCTGGAGCAGATGGAAAAAGCGGGTATGCGGGCCACCGGATTTAACCCTGAAACAGGGCTGGTTGAGATTATCGAATTGCCATCGCATCCCTGGTTCATTGGTGTTCAGTTCCACCCCGAGCTGAAAAGTACGGTCATGAATCCACAGCCAATCTTCGTGCATTTTGTGCGTGCTGCTTTATCACACGCCCAAAGTCGGCGAGCTGGAACCCCGGCAATGGTCGAAGCGGAACCCGTAACGGCTTAACCAACGGACAGACGGTTTGAATTCCCCACGCTAAAGGCGTAATTTTGCAAGAAAGTCGACTGTCAAAAGTCGAATGGTAGAAGTCAAAAGTCGGCTAACGTACCAACATCTCCCGTAGTTGTTGTTTCTGTGTCAGCCAGCTTTTGACTTCTAACTTCTGACTTGTGACTCAAAAAGACTTGTGACTTAAATTAAATGGATCGTAATCAACTTATTGGTATTCTGCTGATTCTGGCAATGCTGGTCGGCTATCAGTTTCTGGTACCCAAGCCTCCAAAGGAAGAACAGCCCACTGCTCAACAAACAAAAGTAACCAAGCCGACCACTACGTCGGCAGCGTCTACAACAGACCGTACCCAACCCCTCGATTCGGCAGCAGCCCGGCAACTCTACGGCGATTTTGCATCGGCTAGTTCGGGTCAGGAGAGAGAGATTGTTCTGGAAAACAAGCAGGTAAAAGTAACCTTCAGCACATTGGGTGGCCGCGTCAAAGAAGTACTGTTGAAGAATTACACGACGTTCGACAAAAAGCCCCTGTTACTGATCGATTCGCGCCGGAACCAAACCGTGCTTGAACTGCCAACCAATAAAGGCAAAGTCGATCTGCACAAACTCTATTACCAGACCGATGCCCAAAATGGCACAGTGAATGGTCAGGCTCAACAAATTGTGTTTCGGGCCGAGGTAGCTCCGGGGCAAGCTGTGGAGCAGGTATATAGCCTTCCCGCCGATGGCTATACTATTGATTACGATCTGCGTTTGAATGGCCTCACCAACATAGGCAGCGGAGATGTCCGGTTTATGTGGCAGGATCGGATGGCGCAGTTCGAAAACGACCTGAAAAATAATCGCCTGGCCGCTACAGTTAACTACCTCACGGCCGACGAGAGTTTCAGTCACTTAGCCGAGTCGGAGAGCAGCGACGAGAAAGCAGTTGAAGAACCGGTAAAGTGGTTCTCCATCAAGCACAAGTATTTTCTGGCCAGCTTTATTGCCAAAAACGCGCCACTCCAAAAAGCGTCATTCAAAACAATTGTTGACCTCAACGACAGCCTGACGGTTAAAACCGCCGTGGCCGATGTGTCGTTGCCGATAGCTGATGTTCGGGCGGGCAAAGGACAGTATCGATTTTATTACGGCCCTAATGACTTCCAGGTTATTAAAGAAGGGGTAGCCACCGATTTTGACCAAAACGTGTATCTCGGGTATTCTATTCTAAAGCCGATTAACAAGTATTTCTTCGTACCGGTGTTTAACCTGTTGGAGAAATTCGTGAGCAATTATGGTCTTCTGATTGTATTGCTGGTGGTGTTCGTGAAGTTAATCCTGACTCCGCTGACGTATAAGTCGTATGTAAGTATGGCCAAGATGCGCGTGTTGGCTCCTGAATTGGCTGAGATCAAGGAGAAAGTTGGTGATGATATGACCAAACAGCAACAGGAGCAGATGAAGCTGTACCAACAGGTAGGGGTGAGTCCGCTTAGTGGCTGCGTACCGGTGTTAGCTACCATGCCGATCTTGCTGGCCCTGTTCCAGCTGTTCCCTAACCTGATCGAGCTTCGCGGCAAATCGTTCTTGTGGGCACCTGACCTCTCTACTTACGATGCGTTCATTAAGTTCGGTACCACTATTCCGTTTGTTGGCTCACACCTGAGTTTGTTTACGGTGATGATGACGGTTTCGTCCATTGCTTACGCTTACTACAACAACCAGACGACTCCGCAGCAACCTGGCCCGGTGAACATGAAAGCCCTGAGCTACATTTTCCCCGTCATGTTTATGTTCGTGCTGAACTCCTTTCCGGCTGGTTTAACCTGGTACTACTTCGTATCGAACGTGGTAACCATTGCGCAGCAGCTCATTATCCGCAACTTTGTTAACGAAAGTAAGATTCGGGCAATTCTCGATGAGAATAAGCGCAAGTTTGAGTCGGGCGAAGGAGGAGCCAAGAAAAGCAAATTCCAATCGTATATTCAACGGTCGCTGCAAGCCGCCGAAGATGCTCGCAAACAGGCAGAGGAAGCTCAACGCCGTGCCGACCCGAAAAACAAGAAAAAGTAGTAAATGATGGTTGATGAATGCTTGATCGCGCTGACAAACCGGATGAATGCTCATGCATAGCCAACTCATCCGGTTTGCCGGTTCAATTAAGCATTCATCATTTAATAAAAAGGCTCCAATGAACAGAGAACGCTGGTTTGTGGCCGCGCTACTATGCTTTCTGACCATCCAAACCACTGCATGGGCGCAAACCCCACCCGAAACCGAACGCCGGTATAAGGCTGCCGTTAAACTCGTGCAGTTGGGTGATTATGAGCGGGCAAAAACAGAGTTGCAGGCCATTATGCAGCGGCCTTCTGCACTGGCTCCGTTTGCGTATTATTACCATGCCGTAGCGTCTTTCCGGCAACGCAGCTACACCGCAGCTACGGAAACGATAAAGCAGTTACTCGACAAATTTCCGGATTGGCGCAAAAAAGATGATGCCAACTACCTACTAGGAGCAGCCGCTTTTGAAGCCAACAAAACCGACGATGCCATCCAGGCATTACGCCGGATTAGTGACTCTGAGTTTCGGACCGAAATAGACCTTATGGAAGGTTATTTTTTCAGCCGAATTACCGACCTGAACAGGCTCAAAACATTACAGCGGCAATACCCGGAGAATCGTAATCTGGGTTTGGCACTTATTGCGCTGATTCAACAGAAATCGACAGACAAAGGCGACCTGGAGCTATCCGACCGGCTTTCTAACCGTTATGGGGTTCCAACCGTACTGCCGCAAGCGCCAGCGGTAACTGAGGCTCCGTCAAAGAGTTCGGCCACCACCACTCCTACGACCACCCGGAATAAGGCCAAAGGCTACTACAACGTTGCCGTACTGTTTCCCTTCCGGGCTGATGAATTTGACCCCGAAAAACGCCAACGGAACAATCAATACGTTTACGATTTGTACGATGGCATGAAGATGGCAAAAGCCAAGCTTCAGTCGGAAGGCGTGACGGTGAATCTGTTTGCCTATGATATTGGTAATGACGATGATAAAACGCTCGAACTGCTCAACAACCCCGTTTTCGGGCAAACCGACCTTGTCTTCGGGCCACTTTACGCCGAACCCAACCGATTAGTCCGCGATTTTACGAATCAGAACGGGATGGTACTGGTAAACCCAACTGCTACCAGCAGCGAATTGGTGACCAACCAACCGTCGACTTTTCTGGCGCAATCCTCCTTAAATCAGCAGGCTCTCCGCTCGCTCGATTTTGTAAAATCATTAAACCCACCCAAAAAAGTGGGCATCTATTTTGGTGCTGCTCGTCGCGACTCTGCGCTGGCGCTTGCGTACCAAACCGAAGCCCAAAAAGCAGGTTATCAGGTTGTTGAGTTCCGTAAAGCGAGTGGCACGGCCGAATCAATGGCTCTTGGCATGCAAGTATCCGACGTGAACAAACCAGGGCACGTATTTTTTGCCAGCAGCAATGCCGATGATGGCGTTCGAATGCTGGATGCACTCACTCGCCGACGCGTAAACGGGCCGCTGCTTGTTACGTCATCTTCGTTCGATTTTTATAAGACATCGGCCTCGACGTTTAACCGTCGCGAAATGTATTTGCTCTACCCTGATTTTATCGATCCTGACCGTCCCGCTGCTCACGATTTCGAGGCTAAATACCTCAGTGAGCGCAATATGATCCCATCCATATTTGTCTGCCAGGGTTACGATCAGTTGCTATTTTTCGGGCGGCAAATTGCCAAGCGGGGTACACCGCTCAAAAACTGGGCAACCATGCGTACCGAACCCGAGGAAGACTACGTTTTGTCGGGCTTCGATTACACCAAAAACAACGAAAATCAGATTGTCCCCATTGTGAAATTCACAGGAGGCAAGTTTGTAAAAGTTAATTGATCCATGTAAAGACCGCACCGGCGGACCGGCAAGATTTTGCGTCTCCATTATGCGTCAGCATTTTGTTTTATTAACGTGTTGCTGACGCGCCTAAGACGCTTTTGCGTCTCTACAATACTATGACAACAAGCGAACAACTTTTTGAACGGGCCAAAACACTGATTCCGGGTGGAGTAAACTCACCGGTACGGGCGTTTCGCGCTGTGGGTGGCAATCCACTATTTATTAAATCGGCCAAAGGACCCTACATCTACGACGAAGATGACCGGCAGTATATCGAATTGATCAACTCATGGGGACCAATGATATTGGGCCATGCGTTTGAATCGGTTGAAAAAGCGGTGCGCGATGCCATTCAAAATTCATTTTCGTTTGGTGCTCCTACCCGCAAAGAAGTGGAAATGGCCGAACTGATCGTATCGATGGTGCCCTCCGTCGAAAAAGTCCGCATGGTCAATTCAGGCACTGAGGCTACGATGGCCGCTATTCGGGTGGCCCGTGGGTTTACAGGCCGCGACAAGATTATCAAGTTTGAAGGTTGCTATCACGGCCACGGCGACTCGTTTCTGATTGCTGCCGGAAGTGGAGCCATGACCATGGGAACCCCCGACAGTCCTGGTGTAACAAAGGCAACGGCGCTCGATACGCTCACCGCTCCATACAACGACCTGGCCGCTGTTGAAGCGCTCATCGACAATAATAATAATCAGATTGCCGCGCTGATTCTGGAACCAGTGGTAGGTAATATGGGCTGCGTTTTGCCCGAACCGGGTTTTCTGGAAGGCCTTCGTGATCTCTGCACCAAACATGGCATCGTTTATATTTTCGATGAGGTCATGACGGGCTTCCGACTGGCACCAGGCGGAGCTCAACAACGGTTTGGTATCACCCCCGACCTCACCACAATGGGCAAAATTATTGGTGGAGGCATGCCCGTAGGAGCTTACGGTGGCCGCGCCGACATTATGAATATGGTGTCGCCCGCTGGCCCTGTATATCAGGCTGGAACCTTATCGGGTAACCCAATCGCCATGTCGGCGGGCTTAGCCATGCTCCATCATCTTAACGATCACCCAGAGGTTTACACGCGCCTGGAGGAAATCGGCAACAAGCTGGCAACGGGTTTCCGCACCAGCCTGAACAAGTTAGGCTTACCTTATACCATCAACCAGATCGGGTCCATGTTTACTATGTTCATGACCGATCAGCCCGTCACCGACTTCGTAACAGCCAAAACCTGTGACTTACCCCGTTTTGGGCGGTATTTCCACGCCATGTTGGAACGGGGTGTTTACCTGGCTCCGTCCCAATTTGAAAGCCTGTTCGTATCCGTTGCTCTAACGGATGACTTGATTGAGCACGTAATCAAGGCTAATGAGGAAAGTTTGATAATAGCACGCGGATAACGCGGATTGGGCTGATTTCCGCAGATCAGCCTGTCTTTGGATAGGACTAATCAACACAATCAATTGAGGATCAATAGAGGTTTTTATTTGTATTAGAAAAAGCCTTACGTTTAAATTCTGGCTTTGGGCCGAAATTAAACAGAAATCCTAATTCTATTGGTGTTGCTTTTAGGTAGTTAATAAGTTGAAGTTCGTGCTCCATAACAAGACTATTCACCGCTTTTAGCTCCAGAATAATTTCATCGTTTATCAGAATATCTGCGAAGTATTTACCTACAAGTTCTTGTTCATAATAGACATTGATAGGAGCTTGATTAACGCATCGAAAACCTTGATGGCGAAGTTCAACTAACAAGGCTCGCTCGTAAACTTTTTCCAGAAAGCCATAGCCCAGGGCGTTATATACTTTATAGAAACACTTAATAATTTGGTCTGTTGAAGATTGTACAGCTACGGTCATAATGCTTACAGGTTTAGTTTTGCTGTAATGATAGCAAGAAACATACAAATCAAATTGCTTCTTGCTTCTGATAATCACGATCAGTATCAAGGATAAGCGGATTTCAAAAAATTCGCGAAAAATCAGCCAAATCCGCGTCATCTGCGTGCCATTCAAAAATGCGTTTTTCCGTAATCATTCCCATCTATAACCGTCCCGGCGAACTCCGTGAACTGCTGGATAGCCTGACCAAACAAACGGTCAGGCCGTTCGAGATTCTGGTGATTGAGGATGGATCAACGGTGAAAGCAGACGGAGTGGTGGCGGAGTTTGCCGACCGGCTTCCGGTTAGATACTTTTTTAAGCCGAATTCAGGGCAGGGCTTTACCCGAAACTATGGATTTGAACGGGCGACGGGCGACTATTTCGTGATTTTCGATTCCGATGCCATCATTCCTCCGCATTATTTTGAGACGGTTAGCAAGCATCTTCAACAGCAAGCGGAGGCCAACTTGCCCTTAGATGCTTACGGCGGTCCCGATGCGGCCCACCCCGATTTTACGCCTGTTCAGAAAGCGATCAGCTATTCAATGACTTCCCCCTTCACCACGGGTGGAATCAGAGGGAGCAAAAAGAACCTGGGTGGCACCTTTCACCCACGGAGTTTCAACATGGGCTTGTCGCGGAAAGTATGGGAAACGGTAGGGGGCTACCGGATTACCCGGATGGGCGAGGATATTGAGTTTGCCATTCGGATCATCGAAAACGGGTTTCGAACGGGCCTTATCCCGGATGCTTTCATCTACCATAAACGGCGCACCAACTTCGGGCAGTTTTTCCGGCAATTGCGTTTTTTTGGGCGAGCCCGCATCAATATTTCGCGATTTTATCCAGCTGAATTAAAATTAGTACACCTATTTCCGGCCCTGTTTACGCTGGGTGTAGCGTCGATACCAGTATGGGCATTTATTAGTCCAGTGCTTTTTACTTGCGCCATTGCGATTTTTTCCGTATTTTCAGTGCTTATTCTCATTGACGGAGCCCGCCAGGAAAAAAGCATAACTGTAGGCTTGCTGAGTGTGGTGGCTGCTTTTGTGCAGTTAATTGGCTACGGCACTGGCTTTATACAGGAAGGTTGGAAACGCTGGCGCGAGCCGAAAGGCTTTCGCGAAACGGGCGTCGATGTAGAATATCCCTCGTAATTGCTAAAAACGACACCATCATGGCAATCAGTGGGCCAGTGAAGCCTCCTGGCAAACGTGTAATTAAGCGGATGAGCACCCGCACCAAATGGCTCCTTTTATCCGTCACTAGTTTGCTGGCGATTGGGGCTGGTTTGTGCATTTTTAGCGAAGCGGCTCATCTGAAGCACACCAATCAACCAACCGGCCAATGGGTGCTTACGGGTACGTACAGCCTTATTTTAATCAATGGAGGCTTGGGGCTACTGGGACAGGCTGTTCGATTTCGGGTGATGATGGACACCCGGCGGATTGTGCGTCGGGAAATCAAGAAGAAAACGCAGGAGCTACAGTCTAAACTGAAGCGGGTTGCCACTAAGTAAGGGCGATGCATTTGCCCAAAAACAAAAGAGATGACACCATGTTGAAAAGATGTCATCTCTATGAGGCAGCGAACAAACTCATAACGAGTTTCTTTCGCGTGAGTACTCACTAATTAAGCAGCCGCTTTTTTCTCTGCAAACGATGCCTTGATGGCTTCTACGTCTACATTTTTGATCTCAGGCTTGCGAAGCAATTCTTTAATTTTTGCAATTTTATTGTTCGCGCGGGCCTTGTTCTTGCGGTCTTTGCGCTTTAATTCCGTTCCCATGATTGTATAATTGTATTTTGTCAGTTCCAAAAATCAGAGCGCAAAAGTACGGCTTTTTTTGGAGAGGATGTCATAAATCATTTGATTTTTGTTTGCTTGTATCTAGCTGTCCATCAGCACCATCGAAAACGCTCATCTGGCCTCGGTTTGATGAGCGTTTTTTTATAAAGCTTTACAGCGTACAAAGAAAAGTTAGACAATAGCCGTTAGATTTCCCTGACATTCAGCTCATAGTATGAAAATGAAAAACCTCAAACAACGACTCAAACGGGGCGAAACGCTCCATGGCTGCTGGCTGAACCTGGGCAGCTCACTAACGGCAGAAATTGTGGGCCAGGCTGGTTTCGACTGGGTGCTCATTGATCTCGAACACGGCGCGGGTTCGGAACGCGACGTAATTTATCAACTTCAGGCTCTCCAAAGCTCGCCCACGGCAGCGCTGGTCCGGGTCGAGAGTGCAGAAGCACCACGCATTCAGCGAATCCTGGATATGGGTGCAGAAGGCATCATGTGCCCCAAGATTAACAATGCGGCTGAAGCACAAAAAGTGATCAGCGGGCTACATTACCCTCCACACGGCAACCGGGGGGTGGCTAAAATGGTGCGGGCAACGAGCTTTGGCAGCGATTTTGACAACTATTATCAGCAGGCCCCAGATACTATTTTGGGCATTGTGCAGGTCGAAACCCGCGAAGTACTCAACCATCTCGACGAAGTGGCCGCTGTAGAAGGTGTCGATGTGCTTTTTATCGGCCCCGCCGACTTATCCATGGAGTTAGGAATTTTCGGTCAGTTCGACCATCCTATGTTTAAAGAAGCACTCCAGGAAACGGTTAATGCCGCTCGAAAAGCCGGAAAAGCAACAGGTATTTTATTTTTCAACCCAGCTGATTACCAGCGCTATCACGACTTGGGCATCCGATTTATTGCCTGTGGTGCCGATGCAACCTTTGTTGCCGATGGAGCACGGGCACTAGCTCAAAAGTTAGCCACCTTCCGACAATCCTGAATCGGACGGGTTAAAGCCCGCCGACACTCTCCGAACCGTCGGACCGTTGCTCTTTCACTCTTTCTACTTTCACTATAATGACCCTACCGTTCCTGAATGATCCAATTTTTATTTTGCTCGTTGGCGTGCTGATTGTTGTAGGAGGCATTATCGGCCTGAAGTTGCACCCCTTTCTGGCTCTGCTGTTGGCAGCTTTGGTAGTAGCTCTCCTAACCCCGGTTTCGGCTGTCCAGGAGTTTTATGTCTTGAAAGGCAACTCCGCTGAGGCAGCTCTGAAACTGGCCACCAAAAGTTATGGCGAACGCATTGCTACGGAATTCGGTAATACGTGTGCTAAAATCGGCATCCTGATTGCCATGGCCGCCATCATCGGTAAAGCCATGTTAGACAGTGGTGCTGCTGAACGAATTGTGCGGTCGATGCTCAAATTAACGGGTATTGAAAAAGCCCCGGTTGGCTTTGTACTAAGCAGCTTTTTCCTGACTATCCCCGTTTTTGTAGACACGGTTATTTTCCTCATGATGCCTCTGGCGAAGGCTATGAGTTTGCGCGTGGGTAAAAATTATCTGTTTTTTGTGCTGACGGTGGTTGCTGGTGCCGTTATGGCTAACTCATTTGTCCCTCCTTCGCCCGGGCCTTTGTTTTTGGTTGGTGAGCTGAACGTACCCATTGGACTGATGATGGTTTGTGGTGTCATTCTGGGGCTTTGCACCATCACTACCGGTTATTTTTATGCCGCCTGGGCCAACAAAAAGTGGCCTATCCCTCTTCGCGATTCGCTCGATGCGCGCCTGGAAGACATCAACGCCATCGCCAATAAAGATGACAAACAGCTTCCTCCGTTGGGATTAGCCTTGCTACCCGTTGTTTTTCCGCTGGTAACCATCTGTATTCGTTCCTTCGTAGATGCCTTTGCCACCCCCAAGGCTCCCCTCACCTCGCTGCCAATACTGAATCGTTTTCTTGATGTGGTACTTTTTTTCGGAGATAAAAATATAGCCCTGATCACAGGCGGCATCTTTGCGCTGCTGGTGCTTGCCAGCCAGAAAAAAACCAGTAAAGAAGGGATAACGGCCTTTGTACACACCGCTCTAATGAGTGGCGGAGGTATTATTCTGATTACGGCTGCTGGTGGGGCTTTTGGGGGAATATTGCAGCAAACAGGTATCAGTACCCGCATCGCCGACCTAACCAAAGATTACCAGATGGCGCTGATTCCCCTAGCCTTTTTGATTACGGCCATCGTCAGAACAGCTCAAGGCTCGGCAACAGTAGCCCTGATCACGGCGTCGGGAATTTTGTCGGGAATGGCTCAGAACGGAAATTTAGGGTTCAACCCCGTGTATTTGTGCCTGGCTATTGGCAGTGGGGCCAAATTAGTCCCCTGGATGAATGACGCCGGGTTTTGGATTGTTTGCAAGACCAGCAATCTGACCGAAGCCGAAGCTCTAAAAACCGTTGCCCCCATGCAAACGCTCATGGGTATTACGGGTCTTATACTAGTCATGATTGCCTCACAACTTTTCCCACTGGTTTAAGCATGTACCATGACAACAGGCAACGAAAACACAGTTGTTCAGACCACTCCGGCAGATAACGTTGGTATTGCATGTGGTGAATTGGGGCTACAAAAAGGGACAATTGTGTTACCGGGATTGGTAGCGGTGCAGACCATACCAATGGGTCATAAAATTGCGCTAACCAACATTGCCGAAGACGAGTCAATCATTCGGTATGGGCAAGTGATTGGGCATGCTGCTACGTATATTCGGCAGGGGGAATGGATTAACGAAACCAAAATCCAGCTCCCTCAACCACCCGATCTGGACAGTATTCCCTTTACCAAACCAACCCAAACGGCGATTGAACCACTGGAAGGCTACACCTTTGAGGGGTACCGGAACGCCGATGGCAGCGTGGGCACCAAAAATGTTCTGGGAATCACCACGAGCGTGCAATGTGTAGCGGGTATCACTCAGTTTATTACAACCAAAATAAAACAGGAGCTGCTTCCCAAATACCCTAACGTCGATGATGTTTTTGCCTTCAACCACAGTTACGGTTGCGGTATTGCCATTGATGCGCCAGCCGCAATAATCCCAATCCGAACAATTCGGAATATTGCTCAGAACCCCAATTTCGGGGGAGAAATTATGGTAATTGGCCTGGGCTGCGAGAAGCTACGGCCAGAGCGGTTGTTGTCAACAGAAACCAGCACTGATGACCAGTCGATTCTGTATCTACAGGATGAATCGTTCACTGGCTTTGACGAAATGATAACGGGCATCATGAGCATGGCCGAATATCACCTAAAAAAACTGAATGCCCGAACCCGCGAAACCTGCCCGACCTCTGATCTGGTCGTGGGAATGCAATGCGGAGGAAGCGATGCATTTTCGGGCATAACCGGCAATCCAGTGGCTGGCTTTGCCTCCGATTTGATCGTTAGAGCGGGGGGCACAGTATTCTTTTCGGAAGTAACGGAGGTCCGGGATGCTGTGCATCTGTTAGTGGCCCGATCCGCCACGCCCGAAGTAGCGCAAAAGCTGAAAGACGAGATGAAGTGGTACGACGATTACCTGCTGACTGGCCAAGCCGACCGAAGTGCAAACCCCACGCCCGGTAATAAAAAAGGGGGCTTGAGTAATGTTGTCGAAAAAGCACTCGGCTCGATTGTCAAATCAGGGACAAGCCCCATTGTTGATGTGGTTAGCCCCGGCAATAAGGTCCGAACCAAAGGCTTAAACTTTGTAGCGACGCCCGCCAGCGATTTTGTTTGTGGTACGCTGCAACTGGCCGCTGGCATGAACATGCACGTATTCATTACGGGTCGCGGCACGCCTTATGGCCTGTCGATGGTGCCGGTGATTAAGGTCAGTTCAAACTCCAAACTGAGCAATCGCTGGTTCGATCTGATTGATTTCGACGCGGGTCCAATCGCCTTTGGTAACAAAACAATTGAGGAATTAGGCTGGAACCTGTTCCATATGATTTTAGACGTAGCCAGTGGCAGGAAAAAAGTAGCCACCGATCGTTTGGGTATCCACAATGATCTTGTTCTTTTTAACCCCGGCCCACTGACATAAACCCCTAGCTAATGACACCAAAAACAGGTCCCTGCATCCGTGAGATGCACATCACACCCATCGCCATTGTTGACCCGCCCCTACTCAACGCAGCGGGTTTGCACGCACCCTATGCTCTTCGTACGGTAGTAGAACTGGTGACTGAAGACGGTATATCGGGCATCAGCGAAATACCCGGCAACACGGCCATCGATGCTGCCCTCGACCTGGCCCGCGACTTGATTATTGGGCTCGATGTTTTCCAGCTGAATCAGATCAGACGCGTGTTAGAAGATCATTTTGGTACGGATTCAGCCGCTGAACGAGGCTTATCTCCCTGGGACCAGCGAAAACTGGTGCATATTTTCAGCGCTATCGAGGTTGCTTGCATGGACATCATCGGCAAAGTAACAAACCGGCCCGTGGTGGATTTGCTCGGTGGAAAAATGCGCGATCAGGTGCCATTTGCTGCGTATTTATTCTACAAATACGAAGGAGCGGGGGGTGAACTGGCTTTCGGAACCGATCCTAATGCCCAGGGGTGGGCGGCTGCCCGGCAAGCGGCTGCGCTTGACCCCGCTGGCATAGTGGCTCAGGCCAAAGCCATGTGCCATGAGTTCGGATTCAAGTCAATTAAACTGAAAGGCGGGGTGTTTGAGCCGCAGCAGGAAGTTGACGCGATGTTTGCCCTGCACGATGCGTTTGGCCCTGATGTGCCACTTCGGTTAGACCCCAATGCGCTTTGGACGGTGGAGACAGCTATCCAGTATGGTCGTCAGATGGAGCCGATTTTGGAATACTTGGAAGATCCGGTACGGGGACAAGCTAATATGGCTCAAGTTCGCAAAGCCTTGCGAACTCCGCTGGCTACTAATATGTGTACCACCTCGTTCGAAGACATTCCGAATAGTATCGCCATTGGTGCTGAAGATATTATTCTGAGCGATCACCATTTCTGGGGTGGCCTGCGGGCTTCTATGACGCTGACCGGCATCTGCTCCACCTTCGGCCGCGACCTGTCGATGCATTCCAACAGCCATCTGGGCATTTCACTGGCGGCAATGGTACATCTGGGAGCTGCTCTCCCCCACTTGCCCTACGCACTGGACACCCATTATCCGTGGCAATCAGACGAGGTGATTGTGGGCGGCCGTATGAAGTTTGAAGATGGAGCCGTTGCGGTTCCACAAGGACCCGGACTGGGCGTAGAACTGGACCGGGAAGCGCTGGCAAGCCTACATCAGAATTACCTTGCTTGTGGGCTTACCAAACGCGACGACGAAATCGAAATGCAGAAAAAACAGCCGGGCTGGACGTTTCAGGCAGTGCGATGGTAGGGTAAGCGAGTAAGTAACGTTTACAGCTTCTTCAAAAACTCGGTTCGTAACACCATTGCGGTACCGCCAATGCGGCAATCAACCTCATCGGGATCATCGGTCAAGCGAATTTTCTTGACGGTTGTGCCCCGTTTGAGGGTAGTTGATGAGCCGCGTACTTTCAGGTCTTTGATAAGCGTTACTGAATCTCCATCAGCAAGAATATTGCCGTTACTATCTTTTACGTCCATCGGTGGTTTGTCTTGTTGGCGGCAAAACTAACCAGAATTTGGGGGTTAATTCGGACGTTGATTGAAATAGTATTCCTTCACTCAATGTCAAGATCATAGCGGTGCAGCAAACCAGCCAAACCATTTACGGCGAACTTCGCTTTTTTGACTCGATTCAACGCGGGATCAATGGCGTAGTTATAAGCCGTTCGGAAGTCGGCTTTCTCCAGTATAGCGTTTTCAAACACAGCTCGCGACAGATCGCAGTTATCGAACAACACGCTGTGCAAATCAGTCTCGGTGAAATCTACCTCGTGCAGGCTTGAATTTCTGAACTCCGAATCTCTGACTTTCAGTTTGAAGAATGAAGAACGATTCAGCACGCAGTTATCAAACGAAACGGACATGAGAAATCCACTAGCGTTGGCAAATCGCAATCCCGTCAGGTTGCAGTTTTTGAACTGAATATCCCGTAGTGGTGTCCGGGGCAGTTTAGCTCCGTTAAAGTTACAGCCCTTGAATTCGCACTCGTAAATCGTTTTCGCCGAAAGGTCTGTTTTCGAAAAATCGCAGTCAACAAAGGTGCAGTTTTCGTATTCCCCGGCTGTGAGTGGCGTTTTCGAAAAGTCTATTTTCTCGAAGTAATTTTCGTGCATACAATTAACATTAAGAACGCGGATGACGCGGAAAGAACGGGCTTACACAAATTTTTCGATCAGCGTAAATCCGTTCTTTCCGCGTCATCCGCGTTCCAAAAACTACAATTAACTCTTTTTCATTCCGACTTCAGCGCCTAGTTTTCCTTCCAGAACAGGCCGTTTGTCTTTGGTTTTGGAAAGTTTAGCAACACTGCTTTCAAGCTCCACAGCCATTGTATCGTCGGCTCCGAAACGACAGGTAACCGTCTCGTAATGGGCTGTTTCAATAAATCGCCAGGTCATCATGAACGTGTTAGCATCCTGCCAGGTACCACTGGCCGCAACTCGCGACTTGGTTTCGCCAGGAACGGGCGTAGGCACCAGTTTTAGCGGCTTCGTTGGGAACGTTGTTTCGCTTTCTATCCAACGACTAATACCGGCATTCACCTGATGGTCGCCAGAGTCGTCACGGAGTTTGAAGATGCAACCATCTTTACCAAACGTCAGTGAGGCTGATGAAGCTTTCATCGAATTATCAGCAAAGTGGAAGGTCTTTCCGCTAATAGCCGCCATTTTGGGTGACGTAGATTCGACCTTCGGTAAAGGCAGCGCAAGGCTTTTTAACTTTTGCGTTAACGAAGCCGAGGCAGTTTTTTCGGCCGACAGACCTGTCCCCTGAAAAGCGGGCAAAATGTGATCCCAAACAGCATTGAGAATAGCCGGCAAATTCGACGATTCGGAAGTGATAGCCACCACGGCGTCTTCTTTGGGGAGAACAACGCAATATTGACCGAAGGCACCATCGCCCCGGTAGGCATCGTGACGGCACCGCCAGAATTGATACCCGTAACCCTGTAACCAGTCGCTTGAACTCCGTTTGCTTTCGTCGCCCGGCTGCATAATGTGCATGCTGGTGGCTTCCGTGATCCAGGCCTCCGAAAGGAGCCGCTTACCATTCCACATGCCTTTTTGCAGGTACAACTGCCCAAACTTTGCAATGTCTTCAGTGCGCACGCGAAGGCCCCAACCGCCCGTATTGATGCCATTGGGGTCAACCTCCCAATCGGCACCTTCGATACCAAGCGGAACAAACAAACGGGGTTTCAGATACGCCAACACCGTTTGACCCGTAAGATGCTGCACAATGGCCGAGAGCATATAAGTAGCCCCGCTGTTATACACAAAATGCGTTCCTGGCTTATGCTCGACGGGGTGAGCCAGAAAGGCCTTAACCCAGTTCGTGTTGCCATCATTACGCATCATACTGGTTGGTTCTTTATCGTGACCAGTCGACATGGTTAACAGATCCTGAACGCGCATAGCCGCCAGGTTCTCGCTAACAGTAGCGGGCAGGTCGTTCTTGAAGAACGATACCACTTTATCGTTAACCGTTAGCTTGCCTTCGGCAACGGCCATACCCACCGCTGTCGACGTAAAACTCTTACTGAGTGAATACAATGTATGTTTCAGCTCGGGCGCGTAAGGTGCCCACCAACCTTCGGCCACCACCTGCCCGTGACGCACAACCATTAAACTGTGCAGATTCAGATCAGCTTTTTCTACCGCATTCACGAAATTGAGCACCCCCTCCGACGCAACTCCCTGTAAAGCAGGCAAGCTTCGGGGAAGTTTGGCAGAGCGAGTTGGAGCAGCCCATCCAGGAGCGTTAAAGCTGGGAGCGGTGACTAAGGTCAGGCCGGCAGCTCCAAGGCCTAGTTGCTTCAGGAAAAGTCGGCGATTGAGAGGTGTCATTTCGGTATCAGTTTAGAGAATTACACGGCGTTGCCGATTTTCATTTTGATGGGGTCCCAGCTCACCACTTTCTTCTGGAACAAGCTCATGTTACCGCACTGTGTTGGCCCACAGGCGCGCAGACCAAACGTAGCGTCTTCGATATTGGGCTTTTTATCGCGTACAGAGCTGAAGAAGTTCACGAAATGCTCGTAGCGGTCACCTTTGTAATCTTTCGGCACCATGTATTTGAACTCTTTGGGGCCTTCCATTTCTGGTACCGACGGGTACATTTTGTTGTATTCAGCGACGAACAACTCCTTCTGATCTTTGGGGAAATTGTCGATCGACATACCCGGTGCCTTCGGAAACTTGTTTTTACGCACCGTCAGGCTATCCCACCCAATCGATAAATCGCCTTCGGTACCCACCAGCCGAACGAGGTAAGCACCGCCCCCTCCATCCACGAAATTAGAGCGGGTTGTCAGGTTAAACTCGGGATGCTCGGCCGTTTTGGGGTAATCGTAGATGCTTAACTGAATATCGGGCACGTCGCGGCCATCTTTCCAATAGCGCGTTCCCCCGCTCGAATACACCCGGTTGGGACCAAGCGAACCCGTAACGGTGTGCAGGGTTGTCAGCAGGTGAACGTATAAATCACCTGCGATACCCGTACCATAGTCCTGATAGTTGCGCCACCGGAAAAACCGGAGTGGGTCCCAAGGGCGTTTAGGTGCTGATCCGAGATAAGTATCCCAATCAACCGTTTGGGGTGAAGCATCAGGCGGAATCGAGTACTGCCAGGCACCCATAGCGCTGTGACGGTCATATTGAGCTTCGGCAAATACCAGCTCGCCAATGTCGCCCGCCTTCAGCAGTTCTTTTGCTTTAGCTATAATAATCGACGATGCAAACTGACTACCCACCTGAAACACCTTACCGGTTTCTTTAGAGACGCCAATGAGCGTGTGCCCATCCTCTACTTTCTGGACCATCGGCTTTTCGCAATACACATGCTTTCCTTTCCGCATGGCATCCGACGAGATTTTCTCGTGCCAGTGGTCGGTGGTTGCGTTGATAACAGCGTCGATATCAGAGCGGTCGAGCAGGGTTCGGTAATCTTTGGTAACAGTAAGCCCATCACCCCAGAGCTCTTTTGCCCGACGCAAACGACCGTCGTACAGGTCGCAGGCGGCTACCATCTCCACACCATCTACCATCAGAGCAGTCTGGGTATCACCAATGCCCATTCCTCCCGTTCCGATCAAAGCGATCCGAACCTTGCTGTTGGCAGCTGTACTGGCGTGGCTTTTTATCAGGTTCAGATACTGAGTAGTGGGCGCTGCACTAGCCCCGGTTACGGCCGTTGGCACTGCTGCTGCTACGCCGAGGGTCTTGAGAAATGTCCGCCGGGATCGATCCGGCGAACCGGCACCCCCACGGGCTGCCTCGTGACGAGCGTTATCCGTTGACTTTGTCATATAGAAAATAATGTTAGTAGCTCTACATTAAAGCGAATCCAACGCCTTTTTTACCTTGTCATAAAAGACAGGCACTTTCTGGCGGGGATCGCCCTTGCCGAGCGTTTCGATGGGAAGATACCCTTTGTAGCCAGATTCACGAACGATACGCATAATTTTTGTCAGGTCAGTTTCTATTTCCTTTCCATCGACAAACAGGTTTTCCTTGATCTGCCACGTAGCAGCTAGCGGAGCTATTTTGGCAATTTGAGGATACGGATCACCCATTTTGAAACTACCAACGTCTAAGTTAACGGCCAACCAGTCGGACTTAATTTTATTCAGAATCTCCAGCACATGCTCGGCGGTCTCGATGAAATCGGCGTGGTTTTGTAAGACAATGATCACACCCAGCTTCGAGCCGTAGTCAACGCATTCGCCAAGGGCATCAACTACCCAGTTTAGCACCTCGGCGCGGGTATGCCCCGCAGGAATATTTTTACCAGCAAAAACCCGCAATACTGGTGCGCCCAATTTAGCCGCTACATTGACCCACTGTCTGACTAGTTCAATTTCGGCCTTGCGTTTGGCCGCGTCGGGGAGGGTAAAGTCATTACGGACACCCGTCCCGCTAATGTCTAGACCAAGCCGGAATGCTTTTCGCTTGATTTCATAGATATAGC
Organism: Flavobacterium sp. SUN052; assembly: GCF_028867935.1. GTDB lineage: Bacteria > Bacteroidota > Bacteroidia > Flavobacteriales > Flavobacteriaceae > Flavobacterium. The sequence continues at coordinate 277,575 of NZ_JAPQNS010000010.1, read as the reverse complement.
TGTCGGTTGGAACAGCCGGGTATCCCGGGAAGTAGTAGCCCGTTGGATCGACGGCATCAAAGCCTACTTCGGAACAAAACGCCAGCACCTGTTCCAAAGTCATTGATTTACTTACCAGCAACGGCTCGTTGAAAGAGTACAGGTTGCAGCTAAGTCGCAATGGCCCAACAGGTTTGGATGCTTGTCCACCCGTTGCATTCATGGCCGGGGCAGTCCCCGCACTTGCCAGCAGCGGCACACTGGCTGATATGGTTTTAAGAAATGACCGGCGGTCTGGTTGTTGCCCCATGATTCAGGAAAGTGAAGTCAGGTACTGAAGATACCGGGCGTTGGTACTCTACTCAAACAGATAATGCGTAAAGCACGCTTTTGTCGTAAAACAAGCGGCCGTCCTAAAACAATAAAGCCTACCCAGTTTACACCGGGCAGGCTTTATGTGGTATTCAAATCGTTAACTTCTACACTTAAACAGGCACCGCGTAATAGTACATCCGTGAGCTACCAGGGTACATTCCGATCAGCATCAGGCCTTCGCCTTCTTTAGTACCGCTCAAAATGGCCTGCAAATCTTTCACCGACTTCACGTTTTTGCCGTTAGCCTTCACAATCACAAAGCCTTCTTCGATGTCCGTCTCAGCAAGTTTGCCATCGGCAAGTTTCTTAACCCGCACACCACCTGGAATTCCTAATTGCTGCAAATCGCGGGCGTTCAGGTCTTCCAGTTCAGCACCGAGTGAACTTACTGATGCTGTTGCCGCTTCCGCTTTTTTGATCACATCACGACCACCATTGCGGTTACGGAGTTCTACCTTGAAGTCGCGCTCATCACCGCCCCGGTTTACCGTAACGTTGATCACATCTCCCGGACGACGACGACCAATGATTTCGCGCATCTGAGCATCCGAATCAACGGGCTGGCCTTCCATTTTCACAATGACGTCGCCTTTTTGCAGACCAGCTGCTTTGGCTGCACCATTGTCAACTACGTTATCAAGGTAGATACCACGACCTACTTTCACGTTCTTTTCTTTAGCAACTTTGCTGTCCAGTTCAATCGGCAAGACACCGAGGTAGCCACGCTGAACATTACCATATTTCAGCAAGTCAGCTGTTACTTTTTTCACAAGCGACACCGGAACAGCAAAGCCATAACCGCTGTAATAACCTGTAGCCGAAGCAATAGCCGAGTTAATACCTACCAGTTCTCCACGCAAGTTTACCAGGGCACCACCCGAGTTACCAGGGTTGATAGCCGCATCGGTCTGAATGAAGGCTTCAATAGGCGTATCCGCTTTAGGATCGTTCCGATCTACATTCTGATTCAGGATACCAATACCACGACCTTTCGCACTCACGATACCGGCTGTCACGGTCGATTCGAGATCAAGCGGATAACCAACAGCTAACACCCACTCACCCAATTTCAGGGCATCTGAGTCGCCCAATGTAATGGCAGGAAGGTTGCTCGCTTCAATTTTCACTACGGCTAAATCCGTCAAAGGGTCAGTACCAATCACTTTCGCTTTAAAGCTACGCTTGTCGGTCATAACCACTTCCACTTCATCGGCATCCTGCACCACGTGGTTGTTGGTTACGATATAACCGTCTTTTGAGATAATAACCCCTGAGCCAGAGGCTTGTCCCTGCTGACGACGTGGCTGACCACCCCGTTGGCTTCCACCAAACTCGTCACCAAAGAAATCACGAAATATATCAGGTACCTGTTGCTGACGTACCGTACGAGTCATAGTTGTTCTGATGTGAACAACCATTGGTGTAGCCGATTCAGCAGCGTACGAGAAATCGCCGGGGGCTCCTGTCCCGTTACCGGTCAAGGCAGCTAAACGACCCGTAATATTAGGCGTCGACGACTCATTCATCACAACATCCCGGTTATTGAAGCCGAGGAAATTGTAAGCCGCCAGGGTGATTGCACTCGACAGAATGGCAATCAGCGTTAAGATTTTCCAGTTGCTTTTCATTAGTTTTTTTGAGGGTAATACGTTGTCGGAATGCCGACTGGCTGTTTTCATAGCTACCCGCGTTACCAGGATCCGCGAGTCATTCAGTAAAATAACGAAATCTGGTGGTCAAAAAATTCTTGGTGGGATGGGTACTTAACAATTATTAACAAGGGTTTGTTAAGAGGCAGCCCCACCGCTCACGTATACCTCTTTTTCAAGTTCCGTACCAATCCATCACATCCGACAACTTGACGCATAAACAAGCCTCCAAACGTCGTAAACAGACATTTTGACGGATTTTACTTGCCAAATTATGACAATAAAAATGCCACGACACCAAAGTGCGTGGCATATACTCTACACTATCTGTGGAGAACAATTACTTTGTCTCCAATAACTCTAGTGCTTTCTCTGCCGCTGACTGTTCGGCCTTCTTTTTTGAATAGCCGCTTCCCGTAGCAAAAGGCTCATCGTCGATCACGATCTGAGCAATGAACTCCCGGTAATGACTATTCCCTTTCTCAGCAATAATATCGAACCGAACTTCTTTGCCTTCGCGTTGCGACCATTCGATCAGGCGACTTTTAAAGTTGGCATTATTCTGCACCAACGAGTCAATGTCATAGTGCGAAAGTAGGTTCTTCAGAATAAACCGGCGCGTAAAACTGAATCCTTTATCCAGATAAATAGCGCCTACTAGTGCTTCCAGCGCATCGCCATACATAGACGTACGGGCGGGTAAACTCTTTGTTCGGGCCCCGTCATACTCGATCAGGCGATCCAGACCAATTTTCCGCGAAATGCTGTTGAGCATCTCCCGGTTCACGATCCGCGAACGAATTTCGGTCAGAAAGCCCTCGTCTTTGTAGGGATATTTTTTGAACAGATACTCGGCAATCACCATACCAAGCACAGCATCACCCAAGTATTCGAGCCGCTCATTCGACTCTCGGAAGCCTACAATTACGGTTTCTTTCGAGGCAGAAGAGTGCCGAAGCGCCAGTTGGTATAGACCCAGATTTGATGGGCTTTCGCCAATAATATGGGCAACGGCAGTCTTTAATTTTTTCCGTTTAGCGGCATCGCCGGAACGGAGAAAATTTAGGATCGGAGCAAAGAAACTGCGGGGCAAGGCGAGTTGCACTTAGTCGGAGAGTTTACGGAAAATAACCGATGCATTGTGGCCCCCAAAACCAAATCCATTGCTCATCACCGTGGTCATTTTTCGCGGCTGTGCCTGATTATAGGTCAGGTTAAAACGCGGATCAACCTCCGGGTCATCGGTAAAGTGATTAATCGTAGGCGGCACAAGCTGACGCTCCAAAGCAAACAGGCATGCAATAGACTCCACTGCGCCGGCTGCACCCAGCAAGTGGCCAATCTGCGACTTGGTGGAGCTAATATTCATGTTGAAAGCATGGTCGCCAAAGAGCTGGTGAATAGCCTTCAATTCTTGTGGATCGCCCACGGGCGTTGAGGTACCGTGGGTATTAATGTAATCTATTTCTTCGGGCTGAATGCCAGCGTCTTCGAGCGCATCGAGCATACCCAAACGAGCACCTAAACCTTCGGGGTGTGGGGCCGTAATGTGGAATGCATCTGACGACATGCCTCCACCAATGAGTTCGGCGTAAATTTTGGCACCCCGTGCTTTAGCGTGTTCGTATTCTTCAAGAATTAACGCACCAGCTCCTTCGCCCAACACAAATCCGTCTCGGTCTTTGTCATAAGGTCGTGAAGCGGTTTCGGGTGAATCATTACGCTCAGAGAGGGCTCGGTTAGCGTTAAAGCCGCCAATACCAGCTCTGGTAACGGCTGCTTCGGAGCCTCCTGTTACACAAATAGTCATGCGGCCCAACCGAATGTAGTTGAACGCATCGATCATAGCATTCAAGCTCGACGCACAGGCCGAAACCGTCACGTAGTTTGGTCCCCGAAAACCGTACCGCATCGAGATTTGACCCGGTGCACTGTCGGCAATCATTCGAACAATAAAAAACGGATTTATACGCGGGGTTCCGTCGCCTTTGGCATAGTCGATCACCTCATCCTCGAAGGATTTAAGGCCTCCAATGCCAGACCCCCATATAACGCCTATTTTATTTAAATTCAACCCTTGAGGGTTTACCATACCGACCATTTCATGGCCCAATGGCTGAGGCTCCAGTCCCAATCCAGCATCGCGAATGGCCTCATCAGCCGCAATAATCGCATAATGCGTGAAGGGGTCCATTTTACGCGCATCCTGACGAGGGATATACTGAAGCACGTCAAGCCCCTTTAGTTCACAGGCAAATTTAGTCTTGAACTTGCTGGCATCGAACTTCGTAATGGGACCAGCCCCACTGGTGCCAGCGGCTAAGCCATCCCAAAACGTGGGTACATCGTTACCAATGGGGGTGAGGGCACCAAGGCCCGTAACTACAACTCGTCGGAACGTCATACAGATGAACGCAGGTGGTAAAATAGGAAGAAAACGGGGCAGATTTAAGTAGGCAACTACGTGTTTGAGTAGTTAAGTTTGACTAAGCGAAGCTTTAGGCGGTGCTGTCCGCAACACCTAATTACTCAAACAGTAGAAAGCCGTTTACGGGCTTATTTGCCAGCGTTTTCCTCAAGGTAAGTAATCGCCTGACCAACAGTACCGATGTTTTCGGCCTGATCATCAGGGATAGAAATGTTAAACTCTTTCTCAAATTCCATGATTAACTCAACGGTATCCAAAGAGTCTGCTCCTAGATCATTCGTGAAGCTTGCCTCGGGGGTTACCTCCGACTCTTCCACGCCTAATTTCTCAACAATGATGTTCTTAACTTTTTGTGCAATTTCTGACATTTCGATAGTCAATTGGGGTTGAAAAACGCCACAAAGAAAACCATTTCCCCCGTCATTGTCAAACAATTTTTTCGGCTGCATAACGTTTCACAATTTGTTTAACTTTCTTATAATATACTGTTATACAATGTTTTAGCAACATAAAACACCTTCTCATCTTATCCTGATCTCATATCCCCATTGTCAACTCAATACTACTTATTGGTCTCCAATTAGACATACTATCTATCGGTTTAGTGGTTGATAGACAGGCGTTGTATGAACTGGCAGGTGCATTAAATCCGTTGCACCTTTGCAGTTATCAATCAGATACCAAATCCAATGATTCAACTACCCAAGCTTCACCATACCGACTCGTCCAACTTCTTTTTGATGGCTGGCCCCTGTGCTATCGAGGGTCGGGATATGGCGCTACAAATTGCTGAACGCATCGTCGAAATCACTAACCGACTTCGTATCCCATACATATTCAAAGGCTCCTATCGCAAAGCTAACCGCACCAAAGCCAATTCATTTACGGGCATTGGCGATGAGCTGGCCCTGTCAATTTTGAAAGAAGTGGGTGATACCTTCAACATACCAACCGTAACCGACATTCACGAATCGCACGAAGCCGCCATGGCTGCTCAGGCTGTAGATGTATTACAGATTCCGGCTTTTCTGTGCCGCCAAACCGAACTGATTGAAGCAGCCGCCCGGACGGGAAAAGCAGTAAATATCAAAAAAGGCCAGTTTTTGTCGGGCGAGAGCATGAGCTTTGCCGCCGAAAAAGTACGGGCCATCAACCCCGACGCTTCTGTAATCCTGACCGACCGGGGCAATTCGTTCGGTTACGGCGACCTTGTGGTGGACTACCGGAACATTCCGGCCATGCAGTCATTTGGAGTGCCCGTAGTGATGGACTGCACCCATTCTCTGCAACAACCCAACCAGGCATCGGGCGTAACCGGTGGCAAACCTGCGCTTATTGCGACTATTGCCAAGGCCGCCATTGCTGTGGGTGCCGACGGTTTGTTCATTGAAACTCACCCCGACCCATCCTGCGCTAAATCTGACGGTGCAAATATGCTACCACTGGATCAACTGGAAGCATTGCTGGAGCGGTTGGTACGAGTTCGGGAAGCGGTGATTTAAGACACTACAATGCTTTATAAGAAAGGTGGTCTGGCTCTAGTCAGGCCACCTTTTTTTGTGTCACCTAACAACAGGTAACGGATAGATTTCGCTGTCCGAGAAGGTGTCTTTCTCTAAAATAGCGCGCTTAATAAGTCTGATGTGAGAAAAGCTACCATCTATTCTTAGAAGCCTTATTTTTAGCCATTTAACCGATAAAATGATAGGTACAGTTATTGCTCATTAACGGGTTCTTTACTGTATCTTACTGCTTACAATCCTCTACCTTTCTCTACCCCTTAACCATGATCAACTCTAACTCTTCTTCTCCCGATCAAGCGTTAACTATCCGCATTCCCGGCACAGTAGATATGGAGGGAGCGGGCACCAAAACGGGCACGCTGACGCTCGAAAAAACCTATACAATCAGTCCGGATACCCGTGGCAATGTCATAGCGTCGGAACCAGAGACCGTGGATAAAGACAAGGTTATTGAGTTTCAGTTTGATGATGGCACAGTCTGGCTGGGCGACTTTACGACTATTGATGACGTTTTCCCTGGTACATCCAACCAGGTTCGTAGTGTTGAGTTGGGTGAAAAGAGCGTTGTTGACATTCCCATTGAGTTAACCGTAGGCGAACAAAACCGTAGCGGAATTTTGCAGCGAGTCGCTTTGAAAATCGTTAAGATATTTCTGAAGGATAGAGTTGAAGAGCTGGTCAATGAAGAAGTTGAATCAGTAGTTAGGGGGTTAGCGGGTAAACTGGAGCAAAAGCAGTTAAACCACGGATTAGGCTTGCCTAAAGGGTCTGATCATAAACCAGGGTTATATACACTTCAATGCACCACAGAAGGTGATTTTGACCTGAGCATCACCAATAAATCGTTACCTGACGGTCATTACCTGCTTTTCTTACATGGTACGGCCTCTTCAACGCTGGGATCTTTCGGCGCTTTAAGTAAATCGCAGTCTTGGCAACTTATTAACCAAACGTTCGGCGAAAAGGTACTGGCGTTTGAACACGAAACCCTTACCAAAAGCCCACTCGACAACGTGCTGGATCTGGTTGGCAAGTTGCCTTCCAAAGCCACGTTAACCCTGGTTAGCCACTCACGGGGCGGGCTGGTTGGCGATACACTGAACCGATTTTTTGCCAATTCAGCCACCAATGGGTTCTCGGCTCAGGAAAAAGATTTCCTCCGAAAACAAGACAGAACCCATGACATCGACCAGATCGAACGAATCGAGGCCGCTGTTCGTGGTAAAAGCATATTTATTGACAAATTCATCCGGGTTGCCTGCACGGCCAGTGGCACCACTTTGGCCTCACATCGACTGGATATTTATTTCAACGTTCTTTTTAACTTGGTTGGCCTGGCAACGACGCTGTCAGCTAACCCCGCCTACATTGCCTTCAAGGATCTGCTGGCCGAGTTAATTAAAACCAAAGACGATGCATCGGTTCTACCGGGGTTGGAAGCACAAAGTCCCCGGTCGCCTTTCAACCAGATGCTCAACAATGCTGACCCTGAAACGGTCATTAATACGCCTTTGATTATCATATCGGGAGATTCCGAGATGAGTACCCAATGGAAGGCTATCAAGGTGGCATTGTCGAACCTTTTCTTTTTGGGCGACAACGATTTTGTGGTCGATACGCGCTCTATGTACAACGGGGCAAAGCGGATTTCGGATAAGGTTCAGTATTTTTTTGATCAGAGCGCTGAGGTCAGCCATTTTAGTTATTTCAGCAACTCTCGAACCCAGGATATTCTACGACTGGCTTTGCAAACCCCAGCCAATACGCCTATATCGGGTTTCTCGAAGCTGGACAACCGCGCCTTTACTACGCAGGAAATCAGAAATATTGAGCTGTCGATACCCGGCGGAAAGGTATTTGCCGATACCGTTTCTGGTCAGAAGCCCATTGTGGTATTGATACCGGGCATTATGGGCAGTACACTAACGGTGAAAGACCAGCAGGTGTGGATCAACTTTTTTGGGTTTGTTGCCGGTAGCCTGAGCCGTTTAGAATACAGCCCTGAAAACAACCTGAACATACGAGCCGATGGACTGGTAGGAAGTTCGTACCGCAAACTGGTGGAATACCTGAAACGAGATTATGACGTGGTTACCTTCCCGTTCGACTGGCGAGCCAGCATGGCCGATAATGCAGCAGCCCTCAACCAAAAGCTGCTGAATCTGCTGAAGTTCCGGCAACCCATCAAACTCATTGGGCATTCAATGGGTGGGGTCCTCATTCGCGACTTTATCCTGAACCACGCTCAAACCTGGCAAACCCTGAATACAAGTCGCGACTTTCGGCTGTTATTTTTGGGCGCTCCGCTGGGCGGGTCATTCCGCATTCCATATGTATTGTTTGGGCTCGATTCGCTGATCAGCACCCTTGACCACATCGACGTGACGCACACGCGAAAAGATTTGCTCTCGGTCTTCACCCAATTTCCTGGTATTCTCAGCCTGCTACCGTTAGATGCTACCGATCCGAATAACGATTTTGCTAGTGTCCAAGTCTGGGACGAGATGCGAAAAGCTTTTGGCGATCCCGACTGGCCCATCCCCAGCAAACCCCTACTAGACGAGTTCGGAAAGTATCGCGCCAGTGTGAATAAAGGTGCCCTAAAAATTGACTTCAGTCGAGCGGCTTACATTGCCGGACAATCGCGACGAGACCAGCAGACGATCAGCAAGTATCAAATTGTTCAGAAAGGCAATCAGAAAGAGTTGCAATTTCTGGCTACAAAAGAGGGGGATGAAAGCGTAACCTGGGAAAGCGGTATTCCCGATGCGCTGAAAATTCAGAAATCAGTCTTTTTCTCCGACGTTCCGCACGGCGAACTGGCCAACGAACCGAAGTTATTTGCTGCTATCAGCGACCTGCTCAACACGGACACAACAGCTCTATTGCGTCAAACCAAACCAGCTATCCGCGGCCTTGATACGGAGTTCAAAGCCAAAACAACCTTCGATTTCAATTTATCGCCCGAAGGGGTTGAGAAAACGCTGTTGGGATTAGAATCAAATAGCCGGTTTGTACCAAGCGATGTACCTATATCCGTTTCCGTTAGCAATGGCGATTTGAAATATGCCCTGTATCCGGTTATGGCAGGCCATTTTGAGAACGACGGTATTCTCTTCGCGGAGAAAGCCATCGATTGGTATCTGAGTGGCGAGTTGAGCCGACGGCATCGGCTGGGCTTGTATCCGGGGCCATTTGGTACCAGTGAAACCCTCATTTCCCAAACTGGCAAACAGATTCGGGGTGCGGTTATTCTGGGTTTAGGTCGTCAGGGAGAGCTTACAGAGTTTCGACTGACCAGCAGTGTAGAGCAGGGAGTCGCCAAGTATCTGGCTACGCTTAACCACAAGCCCGACGGGCAACCAAACAGCACACCACTCCCTAAACGCATTGGGGTTTCGGCCTTACTGATTGGGTCGGGCTATGGCGGTCAGCCAATTGCCAGTGCCGTTCGTGCTGTCATTCAGGGTGTACAGAATGCCAACACCAAGATTCGACAGATTTACGATACCCCACGCGTTGTAGAGACCATCGAGTTTATCGAACTCTACAAAGACCGTGCATTGGCGTGCATCAAAGCCGTGAGCGCCATTGAGCAGGAAGAAAACCGGGCGCTAAACATCATCAGAGCCGGGCGGGGCATCAAAAAACTCGACGGTGGGCGCGAACGTTTGCCTATCGACGATACCACCGAATGGTGGACCCGAATCACGGTGCGGCAAACACCGGGTAGCGCAACCGAATCAGACGATCAGCGCACGTTACAGTTCAGCGTTTCTACGGATGCGGCCCGTCTTGAAGAAAAATCATTACGGACTCTCAATGCAACGCTGACTGGCATGCTCGAAGATCTGTCGCGGAAAGACAATTGGTCGCCCGAGTTGGCCAGAGCCATTTTTGAGTTGATGATTCCGAATGACTTCAAGCCACAGGTGAAACGGCAAACCAACATCAACTGGATACTCGACAAATACACGGCCGCTTTCCCGTGGGAATTGTTACAGGATAGTGCCGCCGACGCGCAGCCTTTGTGCGTTAACGCTGGCATGGTCCGTCAGTTAGCAACGGGCGATTTCCGCATCAATATCACCCCCGTTGCCGAGCGAACAGCTATTGTTATTGGCGATCCCAATTTAGAAGGTAAGTTCAATCAATTACCGGCGGCATCGGTGGAAGGTACAAAAGTTGCCGAATTTCTTTCGGTACAAGGCTACGAAGTGAACAAGCTCATTAATGCCTCGGCTGCTCAGATTCTCCGCACTCTGTTTTGTAAAAATTACAAGATTGTCCACCTCGCCGGACATGGTGTATTCCACGATATACCTAAATCAGCTTCTGACCCCAAAAGGCCGACAGGAATGCTGATTGGCCCCGAAGCGTATCTGACCCCAGCGTACATTGAGCAGATGAGCAACGTGCCCGAATTGGTATTTGTGAACTGTTGCTTTCTGGGTCAGGCCGATGGAGCAGCCGAGGAATTAAGTCGAAGTAGATTCCAGTTGGCAGCTAACATCGGCACCCAACTCATAGAGATCGGCGTTAAGGCCGTAATTGTGGCGGGTTGGGCTGTAAATGACAGTGCTGCTCTCGATTTTGCCGAGCGTTTTTATCAATGCCTGTTCGAAGGCAATAGCTTTGGCGAAGCCGTTCAGAAAGCCCGCAAAAGTATATACACACAGTATGGTTCGCAGAACAACACCTGGGGAGCTTATCAGTGCTACGGTGATCCGTTCTACAAACTGTCGATGTCGGCAGATTCACAAAAACCTCATGTTAAGTTTGACTTTGTCGTAGCCGAAGAAGCCGAAATTGAACTGAGCAATTTGCTCGGCAAGATCGAAAGTGGCCTCTATAACCGAGATGAAGCACTGAAAACAATAGAAGCTATTGATCAGGCCGTTAATCGGGCTTCTATACAGAGCGTGCGCGTTACGGAGCTTCAGGCGCTACTGTACAGTTGGCTGAGCGAGTATGAACTGGCGGTGGCCACGTTTGAGAAACTCTGGTTGGAGGAGCGGGCTACTTTCTCTTTGTCGACTATTGAGAGTTATTGTACCACACGGCTAAAGTGGCAAGCCGTCCAGGTTAAAAAAGCAAAGAGTACCCCAGATGTTGCTGCCGGTGCTATTGAAACAACCATAAAAGACGTGGAGAATCTGATGCGTTTTGGCAAAACCGCTGAACGCCTAAACTTGATGGGAAGTGCTTATAAAAATCTGGCTCTGATCACTACTGATAAGGACGCAAAACAAAAGGCGTACGAACAATCAGCCTCATTCTACAAAAACGCTTACACGGTAAAAGGCGGGGAAACGAAGTACTATCCGCTGACCAACTGGCTAATTATCGAACAAGCGCTGGTGCTGACGGGTGCCCATTCCTGGCAAAAAGATAAACGAGACCTGCTGGCTGATCTTACTAAAGAATTGACTACCATCCACGATCGTGATGACGATGAGAAAGTGTACTGGGATTGGATAGCCGAAGCTACGCTCCTGTTATGTCATAGTCTCCTCGACCATAAACTCGGTGATAAAGATGTTACCTACGAGGATATTCTCCAACAATTTACAACCGCCTGGAAAAAGATGGGCAGTCAATGGCTCCAACAAGCTGAAATTGAACACCTAGAGTTTGTGGAAGATGCTTTGGGCATGAGCCCAGACAAAGCGAAAAATAGCTTAGCGTTGGTAGGTCGTCTCAAAACAGCCTTAACCGTTATGGTTTAAGGAAACTCACATCAGGTTTTAGAACATAACCACCCGTTACCGCACTCTAACCATAACCTGTGCTGTATCATCTTCGCCATTATCTGTCCCGTTGTTCGGTGTTGAGTCCGAATCAGCGGGAGAAGCGGTTGTAATTTGAGCTTTGGAGAGAGCTTCACCAAGACTCGTAGCACGAGCCTGAAAAACCAAAACAGCACTGTTGCCCGCAGTCAGACTACCAATGGTTCCCGTTATGGTTTGCCCCGATGCCGATAAACCGCTCACATAGCTCAGACCGGCTGGTAACACGGCCCCAACACTGATATTGGAAGCCGTTGCTCCTCCCCTATTAGTCACCACCAGCGAATACGAAACAACCTCGCTCACCACAGGCGTCTGGTTATTGACCACCAGTTGCAAACTCAGATCAGCCGTTGATGGATCAGGCGTGGGTTGGTTAGACTGTACCGGCGGAAGCGGAATTTGGTTCGGATTAGGCGATTCGAATATAGCCCCACCCGGCTGCGGTGTGCGCCATTCAGTGCCAGCTTCATCGTCCTGTCCTGTTTTGGTACCCGTAGCGGGCTGACTATCGGGGTCAATTGTGCCCGACTGCGTAATCTCGGCAGCATTTCGGAATGTTCCTTCTGCCACGGCCTGGGCCTGAAAGCTAAGCGTTGTGGTGGCGCCCGATGCGATTGAACTAATTGTGCCTACTAAAGAAGAACCATTGTTGGCCAGTCCGGCTGTTGAAACAATAGCCAGATTGCTGGGTAGTCGATTCTGCACCTGCACGTTGGTAGCCGGGTCGGGGCCAGTGTTCTGCACCCTGATTTGAACCGTAAAGGTTTCGCCTACGCGCACAACCCGTTGGCTCGATTCCATCGACAAACTTAAATCAGCTCTGGGTTGTGGGAGTGGCGTGCCCAACTGAAACTTGTTGGTTGGCACAGCGGGCGCAACCGGATTCGTACCGACAACCCGCACCCGAAACCACCCTGACGTAAGATCGCCGGGTAACTTGGTGTTCACCGGATTGACACCACTACTGGGTAACGACCGAATAAATCGGCCACTAGAGTCGAGCAGTTGCACCTGCCAGCCGTTGTCATTACCAAAGGAGCCAACCGTGTAGATGGATAAACGCAGGCTATCGCCGGGTGGAATAATGGTCGCTACATTGCCTGTAACGGCAAATTGTTCGGGCAAAATTGGAGTGGCTGACTGGAAAAATGTGTTGGAAAGACTATTGTTCCAGTTACGCGCAAACCGCGATAAACCCATATTTGCTGGAATGGCATTCGGGTTGTTGAAATATTGTGGGTGTGGTTGCAAACGGGCTACATTGCCAAAATGCACGTCAGTGTTGCCCGCCCGCCGGTTTACAATGGTATCGTTAAGTGGCCCCTGAAACGCCAGCAAATTAGGCGTATCAATTACTTCCTGCTGTTTTGCAATCACCTCTGGCCGACTAACCGAGCCATCAAATGAAGCCCTGGCAATTACCCAGGGAAGTTGGCGACCACTAAAATCAGAGCGCGTTTTAGCGATCAGATCCCGAAGTCGATTGGCGTACTGTGGAACGCTGCCACCGCTGTTATCGACATACTCGGCTTCGCCCTGATGCCACAAAACAGCCCGCGCTCCTCCCACAGAGCCGTAGTATTGGAGAATATTTTTAAGATTGGTGTACGGCTGTAAATTTGGCCAGTTTGCATTACAGAAATAACGATTACAGGCCTCAATACCGTTTGCCGTGTTGATCCAGTTTTCAATTGTCGATGAGTCCCAACCGGCATTGTAAAACACCACCGGCACATTATACCGGCTAACAATGTAATCGCCCAACTCGCCCCATCCCCACGAACTTTCGCCCATTGGAAATACACGCCGGGTGGCCGTCATGGCTTTATACGTAGGAAACGGCATCGGATCTCCTGACGAAAAAAGTGGCTGATTGTTGGGTGGATAATAGTGATTAATGGAGTCGATGGTGCTAACCCGGTCGGTTGCCGTACCCAGATCATTATCGCCGGTTCCCAAACCCCGCGAATTAGATTGTCCGGCTGTGATAAACACTTCGCCAATGCCAACAGGACGTACTGAGGTTTCGCCAATGATAATGTTGTTTCGGATGGCGCGTACGGTTAGCACATACCAACCACCAGCGCCCGTAACCTGCCCGTAGAAAACCCCGTTCTGGGGATTTGTCTGGATAGTTTGCCAAGCTGTAGAGAAGCCCTGCCCCGGCGCAGCAGCTGTGAGCTGACCCTCGATGCGATCAGCAGCAAAACCGATTCGGCCCGACACATAGATCCGTCCGTTACCATCGGCACCGCGCTGCACCACCAAACGAGCTACCGGATATGATAGCTCAAACTGTTGCGCCTGACACACAGCAGTGGTCAGTAAACTCAACAGAAGTAGTTTCCAAAAATTAGCCTCGCTCTTCCCCACCCTACCTATTTTGTGAAATCAAAAAAACGTAATCTGATTTGGCTTTGGAATCTGATATTCCTTTAGCCATAATTTTAGCATTCCCAGCTCGGCAAACAGTTCAATGTCTGACTTAGTCTGCTTAATGCTTTTCTTCACTCTGCTGATGTCATTATTAAAACTGAATTCCAAACTTATTGACGAATGCACAAATCCAAACATCGACCCCGACATACGGCCCAGTTGCGACTGCAAATTGAACAGTTCTCCATCTAAATCCTGCACCTGGTCTTTCAAAATCTTATTGTAGTACACCAACTGTTCATCAGCCAGGGTTTCCAAATGGTCCTGATCGATACGATTGAACTCCATCTGAAGACGAAGCAAGGCTAATAAATCACTGGCTTCGTATGCCTGCGTGACACGCTGCATGATTTCAGTTTTACGAATTTTTTCAGACTCTTCTGGTTCGCGATCGGGGTGAAACGCCTTTACCAAATCCATATACAGGGTTCTGACCGACTTGGTAATATTACGCGCTTCTTCCTCCCGTTTGGCTTCGCGAGCCTGTTGTTTTTCGGTTTTGGGCCGTTTTGCCCGGCGCTCTTCCGCTTGTCGTTGTTGTTCAGCCTCGGCGGCTTCCTGCTCCTGAATCTTCTGGTTCAGTATTTCCTGCATTTTCACCGGGTCATTCACGTCAATATCGCTCAGGTCGATGCCCAGCATCTGGCTCGCCAATTGTTTTATCTGATCCAACTGGCTCTGCTCAAAATCGTCGGTTACAGCATCGTAGCTCTGATCGTTGTATTTATCGTAGATGGGCTTTAGTTCGTCAACACCCTGATAGTCGATCAAATCAAAAGCCAGTTCCCGAATCAAGTGCGCCAGCTTTTTCTTCTCCGCTTTTTTGGTATCGCTATGGTCATGCGCCCGGTCAAAAAGCTTAACTAATCTGACTTGTAGATCGGTCAATTTCTTCACCAACGGCCGGTATTCCTTCTCGACCCGTTGCCGGATTTTCTCCGCGCCTTCCCGAAGCTCTTTGATTTCCTTCTCGGTCTTCTCAATCTTCTTTGTCAGGCGGTTAAATTCCTTCTGAGCTTTGCTCTGAACAGTTTTGTCCTTAGTTGTTCCGACGCGGATTACCTGTTGTTTCGCCATAATTCTTCTTCTTATTGGAACGCGTATTGAGCGGATTTTTACAGATTTTAATTATCAGCGTGAATTTGCTTCATCCGCTCAATCCGCGCTCCAATTATTACTGCTGAACACCCAGCAGATTTAGCATAAACGCGTATTCCAGGGCCACTTCTTTCAATGCCTCAAAGCGTCCCGATGCTCCGCCGTGACCAGCTTCCATGTTTGTGTGAAGCAGCAACTGGTTATTGTCGGTTTTCATCGTACGCAGTTTCGCTACCCATTTGGCCGGTTCCCAATACTGAACCTGAGAGTCGTGTAAACCCGTAGTCACCAGCATATTCGGATACGCCTGCTTCGTCACATTGTCGTAAGGTGAATACGATTTCATGTACTCGTAGTAAGGCTTATTTTGGGGATTACCCCACTCTTCCCACTCGCCTGTAGTTAGGGGAATAGTTTCGTCTAGCATCGTCGTAACTACGTCCACAAAGGGTACAGCCGCTACCACGCCCCGGTATAGTTCGGGAGCCTGATTCACAACGGCGCCCATCAGCAAACCACCCGCCGAACCACCCAATGCAAAAAGTTTATCGGGACTCGTGTACTTATTCTCAATCAGAAACTTTGAGCAATCAACGAAGTCGTTGAAGGTATTTTTCTTCTTCAGCATTTTCCCGTCTTCGTACCACTTGCGACCCATTTCCTGGCCACCTCTGATGTGGGCAATGGCGTAGATAAAGCCACGGTCGAGTAAGCTCAGCCGACCTGATCCAAAGCCCGGTTCAGTGTTACTACCGTAGGAGCCATAAGCATATTGCAACAGTGGAGCAGATCCGTCTTTTTTGGTGCCTTTGCGATATACTAACGAGATGGGCACTTTTACCCCATCACGCACGGTGGCATATACCCGCTCCGAAACGTAATTGTCTTTGTTGAAACCGCCCAAAACTTCCTGCTGCTTCAGTAATGTCTTTTCCTTCGTATCCATGTTGTAGTCGAAGGTCGAGCCGGGTGTAGTCAGTGAAGCGTAGCTATAACGAAGAATATTGGTGTCGAACTCTGGGTTAAACGACATTCCCGCTACGTAAGCTGGTTCGCCAAATTCAAGGTATTTATCCTCCTTGTTTTTCTGGTTGATCACCCGAATTTTAGTCAGACCTTCTTTGCGTTCCCCTAATACGAGATGGTTAGCAAATACATCCATATTTTGAAGAAACACGTCAGCCCGATGTGGAATCACTTCTTTCCAACTGGCGCGTTTAGCCTGATCCCCTTCAGTAACTTCCATCAAGCGATAGTTCTCCGCTTTGTAGTTAGTCCGAACATAGAACTTGTTGCCGTAATGTTGAATGTCGTATTCGTGGCCGCGCTCGCGGGGATAAAATACAGCGAACTCACTCATTGGTTTACTGGCGTCCAGCAACCTGTATTCTGTCGTCACACCGTTATGATCGCTTACAATTGCTACGTACTTCTTCGACTTCATCCGGTATAGGCCCATGTAGAACTGGTTATCCTTTTCTTCATAAACCAGTATATCTTTCTTCGGATCGGTACCTAGCGTATGCCGATACACCTGATAGCCTAGCAGGGTTTTGACATCCTTTTTTACGTAAAACAAGGTCTTATTATCTGCTGCCCAAGCAAAATCACCTGCTTCAACATTAGGAATAGTTTCTGGATAAATCTGGCCTGTCTTAAGGTTCTTGACCTTCAGCGTATATAACCGACGACTAACAGTATCTTCACAAAAAATGGCTAACTCGTCATTGTCCGATACTTCATAGCCACCCAGGTTATAGTATGAATGCCCTTTTGCTAACTGATTACAGTCAAACATAACCTCCTCCGGTGCCGTCAGCGATCCTTTTTTGCGTACATAAATGGGGTATTCGCCCCCCTGTACAAAGTTAGTCTGGTAGTAATAAGCTCCTTCTTTATACGGCACCGACTGATCCTGCTGCTTGATACGGCCCTTCATTTCTTCAAACAGCTTTTCACGCAGTGTTTTCACTGGGGCTAATACCTGGTCGAGATAGGCGTTTTCAGCCTTGAGGTAGTCAATAACTTCCGGATTTTCCCGGTCGTTGAGGTAGTAATAATTATCCACTCGCGTATCGCCGTGGATACTCAGTTCTTTTGGTTTGGGATTGGCCTTAGGAGCGGTTTGGGCGTTGGTCATGCTGTGTAAACTAATCAGACAAAAAATCGAAAGGTAGATAGTCTTCATGGTGAAGTGAGTTGGAATGGACCCATGCTGGGATACTACAAAGCTACAAAAACAAGGGCCAACCCGTTACCAGGTTGGCCCTCTGCTTTGTCAATAATAATCACAACTTATTTTACGCCGTTACCCGCTTCTTCGAACGAGAGAACTGCTCACGTGATTCTGTGATTGTTTCGTATTCTTCTTTCGAGCCTACGATCACGTTCAGGTAACGGCGTACACCTGTACCGGCTGGAATCAGGTGACCAACGATCACGTTTTCCTTCAGACCTTCAAGTGTATCATTCTTACCACGGATCGATGCTTCGCTCAGTACTTTGGTTGTTTCCTGGAACGAGGCTGCTGAGATAAAGCTTTCCGTACCCAACGATGATTGAGTAATACCCATCAAGGTTGGCTGCGAGACGGCTGGCATAGCATCCCGAACAGTTGCGATAGCTAAGTCACGGCGCTTCAGATTCGAGTTCTCATCACGCAAACGGCGCGTTGAGATAATCTGACCTGGCTTCAGTGTATCGGAGCCACCGGCATCCATTACTACTTTAGCGTCCATTACTTTGCCATTTTCCTCACGGAACGACCATTTGTCAACTACCTGACCTTCGAGGAAGTTTGTATCGCCTGAGTCGATGATCTCAACTTTCTGCATCATTTGACGCACGATGGCTTCAATGTGCTTATCGTTGATTTTAACACCCTGCAAGCGGTATACTTCCTGGATCTCGTTTACCAGATACTCCTGAACGGCAGTTGGCCCTTTGATCGCCAAAATGTCGCTTGGTGTAATAGCACCGTCTGATAGGGGAGCACCAGCCCGTACAAAGTCATTGTCCTGAACAAGGATAAACTTCGACAGAGGTACAAGGTACTTTTTGCGTGTACCGTCTTTCGACTCGATAAAGATTTCACGGTTACCCCGCTTGATCGTACCGTATGATACTACGCCGTCGATTTCTGATACAACTGCTGGGTTCGATGGGTTACGGGCTTCGAACAATTCCGTTACCCGTGGCAGACCACCCGTAATGTCGCGGGTTTTACCCACGTTACGCGGAATCTTCGCCAACGGCTGACCAGCTTTGATCTTCTGTCCGGTTTTAACTACCAAACGAGCGCCAACAGGCAGGTTATACCCTTTCTCAGTTACGTCTTCCAGCAGCGTGCTGCTTCCTGTTACAACAATCGATGGGTTTTTCGCTTTATCGCGGCTTTCGATGATTACCATCTCCTGGAAGCCCGTCTGTTCGTCGAACTCTTCACGATAGGTGATACCATCTTCGATCGCATCAAATGACACCGAACCTGACAGTTCTGACAGGATAACTGCGTTGTAAGGGTCCCAGGCGCTAAGTTCGTCACCCTTCTTCACCGTATCGCCATCTTTCACCCGCAGGAACGCGCCATAAGGAACGTTATTGCTGATGTAAACCTGGTTACGATCTTCAGGATTAACGATCTTGATTTCGCCAGAACGACCCATAACGACTGTCTGTTCATTTCCTTCGTTGTCTTCTGAAACCACGGTACGCATTTCTTCGAACTCGATTAGACCGTCAAACTTGGCCCGAATCGAAGCATCAACCGCAATGTTTGATGCCGTACCACCTACGTGGAATGTACGAAGTGTAAGCTGTGTACCTGGTTCACCAATTGACTGAGAAGCAATTACGCCTACAGCTTCACCGATGTCGACCATGCGTCCTGATGCCAGGTTACGTCCGTAGCACTTGCCACAAACCCCTTTCCGTGACTCACAAGTCAATACTGACCGGATTTCAACTGTCTCGATGCTTGTTTCGTCGATAGCAGCGGCTATCTCCTCCGTGATCAATTCACCCGAAGCGACCAGCAACAGCGGGTTGCCGTTGGCGTCTTTCTTGAGTGGATCATATACGTCGTGCACCGTTGTACGGCCTAATATCCGTTCCGACAATGGTTCTACAATATCTTCGTTGTCTTTCAACGCCGAAACTTGCAGACCACGTAACGTACCACAGTCATTTTCGCTAATGATTACGTCCTGAGCAACGTCGTGCAAACGACGAGTCAGGTAACCAGCATCAGCCGTTTTCAAGGCAGTATCGGCCAGACCTTTACGGGCACCGTGCGTTGAGATAAAGTACTCCAATACGTCGAGACCTTCTTTGAAGTTCGACAAGATTGGGTTTTCAATAATCTCACCCACTGAACCCTGTAGGTTTTTCTGAGGCTTAGCCATCAGCCCCCGCATACCACCTAACTGACGAATCTGCTCGCGCGAACCACGGGCACCGGAGTGCATCATCATGTAGATGGAGTTAAATCCACCCTGATCTGCTTCCAGCTGCTTCATCAGTGTTTCTGTAACGCGTGAATTAACCCGCGTCCAGATATCGATAACCTGGTTGTAACGCTCGTTTTCCGTAATCAAACCCATCAGGTAGTTATCCCAAACGGTCTGAACACCCTGCTTAGCCTCATCAATCAGGCCTTGCTTGGCTTCTGGAATCATTACGTCGCTCAAACCGATTGACAGACCACCCCGGAAGGCCATCTGGAAACCAAGTTCTTTGATATCATCAAGGAAAGCAGCCGTTTTAGCAACGCCTGAAATCTTGAAGATCAACGCAATGATTTGCTGAAGTTTTTTCTTGGTCAGCAGCTCATTAATGAAACCTACCTCTTTCGGTACAAACTGGTTGAACAACAACCGACCCGCTACCGTATCGATGATTTTTGTTTCTAACTCGCCCTGCTCGTTCCGAATACTAACCCGGCACTTAACATTGGCGTGTTTCGAAACTTTGCCTTCATTGATAGCAATGATAACCTCTTCAGCGCCGTAGAATGTCATGCCTTCTCCAACAATCGGATATTCTGGCACATTTTTACGACCCTTAGTCACATAATACAGACCCAACACCATGTCCTGCGATGGAACCGTGATCGGCGCACCGTTCGCAGGGTTAAGAATGTTGTGCGAGGCTAACATCAACATTGATGCTTCCAGAATAGCTTCCTGACCTAGCGGCACGTGAACGGCCATCTGGTCACCGTCAAAGTCAGCGTTGAAGGCCGTCGTCACCAATGGGTGCAACTGGATAGCTTTACCCTCGATCAACTTCGGCTGGAACGCTTGGATACCTAAGCGGTGAAGCGTTGGAGCACGGTTTAACAGAACAGGGTGGCCTTTCAATACGTTTTCCAAAATGTCCCAAATAACTGGGTCTTTGCGATCAACGATTTTCTTGGCTGATTTCACCGTTTTAACGATGCCCCGCTCGATTAGCTTACGGATAATAAACGGCTTAAATAACTCAGCCGCCATATCCTTTGGTAAGCCACACTCGTGCATTTTCAATTCAGGTCCAACAACAATTACCGAACGACCAGAATAGTCAACACGCTTTCCAAGTAAGTTCTGCCGGAAACGGCCTTGCTTACCTTTCAGCATATCCGATAATGATTTCAACGCACGGTTACCCTCCGAACGAACGGCGTTTACCTTACGTGAGTTGTCAAACAGGGAGTCAACGGCTTCCTGCAACATCCGCTTTTCGTTACGGAGAATCACTTCGGGAGCTTTGATCTCGATCAGACGCTTTAAACGATTATTCCGAATGATAACCCGACGATACAGGTCATTCAAATCGGATGTTGCGAAACGACCACCATCCAAGGGGACGAGCGGACGTAATTCGGGTGGAATAACCGGTACCATTTTGATCACCATCCACTCAGGACGGTTCTCAATACGGCCGTTAGCCTCCCGGAATGCTTCAACCACTTTCAGACGCTTCAGCGCTTCAGCTTTACGCTGCTGCGATGTATCGGTGGCGGCTGCGTGACGAAGCGAGTACGACAATTCATCCAGCATCACCCGCGACAACAACATCTCCAACGCTTCAGCCCCCATCTTAGCGATGAATTTGTTCGGGTCTTTGTCGTCTAAGTGCTGATTGTTACCTGGCAGCTTGTCGATAATGTCAAGGTACTCATCCTCCGTCAGGAAATCCAGCTGGTTAATACCATCTTCGGCTTTCACCCCGGCCTGTACGACGATGTACCGTTCGTAATAAATAATCTGATCGAGCTTCTTGGTCGAGAGGCCTAGCAGGTAACCGATTTTGTTTGGCAGGCTACGGAAGTACCAGATGTGCGCAACAGGCACCACTAATTCAATATGGCCCATCCGCTCCCGGCGAACTTTCTTTTCCGTAACCTCTACACCACAGCGATCACAGATAATGCCTTTGTAGCGAATCCGCTTGTACTTACCGCAGTGGCACTCCCAATCTTTCACCGGGCCGAAGATGCGCTCGCAAAACAGACCACCCATTTCCGGCTTATAGGTCCGGTAGTTGATGGTTTCGGGTTGCGTCACCTCGCCGTATGAACTCTCCAGAATCGACTCAGGCGACGCCAGACTGATCGTCACGCTGGAAAAATCGCTGTTGAGTTTCTTGTTCTTTTTGAACGACATGAAGTTGGAGATTAGTAGTTTACTCTAATGTGATTTCAAGTGCCAGACCACGCAATTCGTGAACGAGTACGTTGAACGATTCTGGAATATTCGGCTTCGGCAGGTTTTCGCCTTTCACGATAGCTTCATATGCCTTTGCACGGCCAACTACGTCGTCTGATTTTACAGTTAAGATTTCCTGTAGAATGTTCGATGCTCCAAAAGCTTCCAACGCCCACACTTCCATCTCACCAAATCGCTGACCACCAAACTGCGCCTTACCACCCAACGGCTGTTGAGTAATGAGTGAGTAGGGTCCGATAGAACGGGCGTGCATCTTATCGTCCACTAAGTGGCCAAGTTTGAGCATGTAGATGATACCTACCGTAACTTTCTGATCAAAACGCTCGCCCGACAAACCGTTGTAGAGATACGTCCGGCCAAAATCTGGCAGACCAGCCTCTTGCAACTCGTCGAACACCTGCTGTTCCGTTGCTCCGTCAAAAATTGGCGTAGCATACTTCCGATTCAGTTTTTGACCAGCCCAGGCTAATACGGTTTCGTAAATCTGCCCAAGGTTCATCCGTGAAGGTACACCAAGTGGGTTCAGTACGATATCCACCGGAGTGCCATCTTCCAGGAACGGCATGTCTTCATCACGTACAATACGGGCAACAACCCCTTTGTTACCGTGACGACCTGCCATTTTATCCCCTACTTTCAGTTTACGCTTCTTAGCGATATATACCTTCGCCAGTTTCACAATACCCGCTGGCAGTTCGTCTCCCACTTCGAGTGTGAAACGCTCCCGCTTGAAACGACCTGTAACTTCATTCCGGCGCGTATTGTAATTTTTGATAACCTGTACAGCCAACTGATTCGTATGAGCGTCTTCGGTCCAGTTTTCCAATACCACGTCAGCCAACATGTTGACTTCCTCAGGTACTGAATAGCTGCTTTCGTCGCGATACGGGTTCTTGTCCGGGAACAGATTATCTGTAATATTCTTGCGGTTGAACTTAACGCCTTTGCTGACGATTTCATCGCCAAACTTGTGCTTCACGCCCTGGCTTGTTTTGCCATCGAGCAGTTCAACTAATTTCTCAATCATCCGGGCACGGATGGCGGTCAGGTCACGAGCAAACTTCTTCGCCAGAACTTTGATCTCTTCCTTATGCTTACCCCGATCCTCTTTCGATGGACGCGAGAATAATTTCGTATCGATTACAACCCCCTTCAATGATGGTGGTGCTTTCTTCGACGCATCTTTCACGTCACCAGCTTTATCACCAAAAATAGCGCGAAGCAGTTTTTCTTCTGGCGTCGGATCACTTTCTCCTTTTGGTGTAATCTTACCAATCAGAATATCGCCCTCTTTCACCTCAGTACCTACGCGAACAATACCGTTTTCATCGAGATTACGAACTGTTTCTTCGCTTACGTTCGGAATTTCTGAGGTTAATTCCTCTTCACCCCGCTTTGTGTCACGTACTTCCAGTTCAAACTCTTCAATGTGAATCGATGTGAAGATGTCCTCACGAACAACCCGCTCCGAAATCACGATAGCATCCTCGAAGTTATATCCCTGCCAAGGCATGAAGGCTACTTTCATATTCCGACCAAGGGCCAGTTCACCTTTCTGAGTAGCATAACCTTCACATAGTACATCACCTTTTTTCAGCTTCTGGCCCTTCAGAACCGTCGGCTTCAAGTTGATGCAAGTATCCTGGTTTGTCCGGCGGAATTTGATCAGACTATACGTCTTAACATCTTCCTCGAAGGTAACCAAACGCTCGTCGGCAGCTAAATTATAGCGTACCATGATTTTGGTAGCATCAACAAATTCAACTACGCCGTCAGCCTCAGCCAAATACAGGGCGCGTGAATCGACAGCAACTCGTCCTTCCAGACCTGTACCCACAATTGGGGCTTCGGGGCGGAGTAGAGGTACTGCCTGACGTTGCATGTTCGACCCCATCAAGGCACGGTTGGCGTCATCGTGTTCCAGGAACGGAATCATTGACGCAGCTACCGATACAATCTGATTCGGAGCAATATCCATAAAGGTTACGCTCTTCGGCTCAGCAATTGGGAAGTCACCTTCAAAACGAGCTTTCAGCCTATCGACCTGGAAGTTACCTTTCTTATCAATGCTTGAGTTAGCCTGAGCAATATAGTGCGTATCTTCTTCCTCCGCAGTCAAATACATCACTGGCTTTTCCATCGATACTTTTCCGTTTTCAATGATACGGTAGGGTGTTTCGATAAAGCCCATGCTGTTGATCTTTGCATACACACAAAGCGACGAAATCAGACCGATGTTCGGACCTTCCGGCGTTTCAATAGTGCACAACCGACCGTAGTGAGTATAGTGAACGTCACGTACCTCAAAACCTGCCCGCTCACGTGATAGACCACCAGGTCCCAGTGCCGACATACGACGCTTGTGCGTCACCTCGGCCAATGGGTTGGTCTGATCCATAAACTGCGAAAGCTGGTTAGTACCAAAGAACGAGTTGATAACTGACGACAGCGTCCGCGCGTTGATCAAATCAACCGGCTTAAAGTCTTCATTATCCCGCACGTTCATCCGCTCCTTAATGGTACGAGCCATCCGCGCCAAACCAACTCCAAACTGCGAATACAACTGTTCCCCTACAGTCCGTACACGACGGTTGCTCAGGTGGTCAATATCATCGACAACAGCTTTTGAGTTAATCAGACCGATCAGGTATTTTACGATCAGAACAATGTCCTCAGTCGTTAATACTTTCGTATCGGATGATACCTCAAGTCCCAATTTTTTGTTGATCCGGTAACGGCCTACGTCGCCGAGATCATAGCGCTTATCCGAGAAAAACAGGCTCTGAATAATTTCACGCGCTGTTTGCTCATCCGGCGCATCTGCATTACGCAACTGCCGATAGATTTGCTCGACGGCCTCTTTTTCAGAGTTCGAACTATCTTTCTGCAGCGTATTGTAGATAATATTGTAGTCGGCCATGTTCATGTCCTCCTTGTGCAGGATGACTGATTTCTGGCCCGAATCCATAATCACATCAATATCATCAACCGAAATGGCTGAGTCGCGCTCTAAAAGCACCTCATTCCGACTGATTGAAACCACTTCACCTGTGTCTTCGTCTACGAAATCTTCCGTCCAAGTCCGAAGAACCCGTGCAGCCAACCGACGACCGACTGCCTTTTTAAGGTTAGCAGGTGTAGCAGGCATCTCCTCCGACAAACCGAATAAATCCAGTATGTCTTTGTCTGATCCAAAACCAATAGCCCGCAACAACGTTGTAACCGGGAATTTTTTCTTCCGGTCGATGTACGCATACATCACGTTGTTAACGTCTGTTGAGAACTCAATCCAAGACCCTTTAAACGGAATGATCCGCGCTGAGTACAACTTCGTACCATTCGTGTGCTTACTCATAGAGAAAAACACACCTGGTGAACGGTGAAGTTGTGACACGATAACCCGTTCGGCTCCGTTAATAACAAACGAACCCTTTTCGGTCATGTAAGGAATGTTTCCAAGAAACACTTCCTGCTCGATTGTCTCAAAGTCCTCGTTATCCTGATCATTATTGATCAACCGTAACTTGGCTTTCAGTGGAACCGAATAGGTCAGACCCCGATCAATACATTCATCAACGGAATACTTCGGTGGATCAACCGAATAGTCCATAAACTCCAGAACGAAGTTTTCGCGTGAATCTGAAATCGGGAAATTTTCCTGAAACACCTTAAACAGACCTTCTTGTGAACGATGGTCAGAAGGGGTGTCGAGTTGGAAAAAATCTTTAAATGATTTAATTTGGATATCGAGGAAGTCAGGATACCCGATTACTGGCTGAATCGTCGCAAAATTTTTGCGCATGCTGTTGGTGTTTGCGTTTGTAGCCAATTTTTGAGCGATTACATTTGTGAGGTCAATTGCGCTCCCGGCCCCTATCTACAAGGCAACTTAAACTGACCAAATATACCCTAAGCGTCACCCGCCCAAGGGGGCAATAGAGAGGTAACGTATAGACCAAAAAATTAGTTTGGCCTATTACCCTTTTGTATAGACAAAAGTCTCCAAACAGGAAAAGACCTGACGGTTGGTCAGGCCCTCCCCTATTTGGAGTAGTATCGTAAAAGCAGTTGCTTATTTTACTTCTACTTCAGCACCAGCTTCTTCCAATTGCTTACGGAGCGCTTCTGCTTCGTCCTTAGCTACGCCTTCTTTAACTGGCTTAGGAGCGCCGTCAACTAGTTCTTTAGCTTCTTTCAAGCCCAGACCTGTAAGGTCTTTCACCAGTTTAACAACAGCCAATTTAGCAGCACCAGGAGCTTTCAGGATCACGTCGAAAGACGTTTTCTCTGGTTCAGCAGCCGCTGTTTCGCCACCGCCACCACCAGCTACCATTACAGGAGCAGCAGCAGCTGGCTCAATACCGTACTCGTCCTTCAGGATAGCAGCCAGTTCGTTAACTTCTTTTACCGTCAGGTTTACGAGCTGCTCAGCGAACGCTTTCAAATCTGCCATTTTAGTATTCTAATTTGATTGTGATACAATTGATTGGAACGTTGCGGGCAACACGCCCACAACAAATGAATTAAGCCTCTTCGCGTTCTGACAGCGTTTTGAGGATACCGGCCAATTTGCCACCTGCACCCTGAAGCCCAGAAAGGACGTTTTTGGCGGGTGATTGCAACAGACCGATGATATCGCCGATCAACTCTTGCTTGCTCTTTAGCGTCATCAACGTATCAAGTTGATCAGCACCGATAAACAGGCTATAGTCAATTGAGGCTCCTTTCAACTTCAGTTTGTCGTTCGTCTTACGGAACTCCTTGATGAGTTGAGCCGGTGCCTTCTGGTTGTCGGGGTGAAACATCACTGCCGACGCGCCAGCTAGTACCGTATCGTTAAACGGTGTATAATCCGTATCGAGCGTTTCGAGTGCCTTTTTGATGAAGGTGTTCTTCACCACTTTGTACTCAATTCCACGCTCGTAGCATTTCCGACGAAGGTCATTGACTTCAGCAACGCTCATGCCACTGGCCTCCGTGATGTAGAAGAAAGGAGTGCTCTGAAATTTCTGAGCCAACTCTTCTATAATCGCTCCTTTTTCGTCCCGTGTCATGTTAGATACCTGCTACTGTGCCTTTGTCAATGTTAACGCCCGGACTCATCGTGCTCGACAGGTTTATAGCCTTCACGTATGTACCTTTAGCCGATGAAGGCTTCAGACGTACCAACGTTGCAATAATTTCCTGTGCGTTTTCTACAAGCTTCTCGGGAGAGAATGACACCTTTCCAATGCTAGTGTGAATAGCTCCCTGCTTATCAACTTTGAAGTCGATTTTACCGGCCTTCACTTCCTGAACAGCTTTGCCTACTTCCAGTGTCACAGTACCCGATTTTGGGTTTGGCATCAGACCACGAGGACCTAAAACCCGGCCCAAACGGCCTACTTTAGCCATAACTGTTGGCATTGTGATAATCACATCAATGTCCGTCCAGCCCTGCTCGATCTTCTGAATGTAATCGTCGAGGCCAACGAAGTCGGCACCCGCGTCTTTAGCTTCCTGTTCTTTGTCGGGGGTGCAAAGCACCAATACGCGAACCGTTTTGCCCGTACCATGAGGCAACGTAGCAACGCCACGTACCATCTGGTCGGCTTTACGCGGATCTACGCCCAACCGAACGTCAATATCCACAGAAGCGTCGAATTTCGTGTACGAAATCTCCTTCAGAATACCCGCTGCCTGTTCGAGCGTGTATGCTTTAGAAGCATCGTATTTCGACATCGCTTCCTTTTGTTTCTTAGTTAACTTTGCCATGTCTCGTAAATTGCTTTTGGCAACAATTGCTTACTGGTTATCCCAGGGTGCTTTACCCTGCACCGTAATACCCATGCTACGCGCTGTACCAGCGATCATCTTCATAGCCGACTCAACTTTAAAGGCATTCAAATCGGGCATTTTCGTTTCCGCAATTGTCCGTACCTGATCCCATGTTACTGAGCCAACTTTGTTCCGATTAGGTTGTGCTGAGCCGCCTTTTACTTTAGCAGCCTCCATTAGCATGATCGGTGCAGGTGGGGTTTTAATTACAAAGTCAAATGACTTGTCTTTGTAGTATGTAATAACCACCGGCAATACCATCCCCATCTTGTCCTGCGTCCGTCCATTGAACTGCTTGCAGAATTCCATGATATTTAAACCCTTGGAACCCAACGCTGGACCGATCGGTGGAGAAGGATTGGCCTGACCGCCCTTAACCTGCAACTTTACGTAGCCACCTACTTCTTTTGCCATTGTCTTGGTTAATTTTATGGCCGCGTGGCGGCCCATTGTGATCGTTGATTATAGCTTAGCATGTCACAATGCATCAGCTGCAATCGTCAATCGGTACTCTGTTTTGCAACGAACCCCCATGGGAAGCATGAGTTCTGATGCTGAGCCCTAACCGAAATCAGTTCTCTTTATCTACTTGCGCGTAACTCAATTCAACAGGGGTGTTCCGACCAAAAATCTTCACAACAACGTTCAGTTTTTTGCGATCTTCAAACACCTCTTCTACAGTACCGACAAAGCCACCGAATGGTCCATCGATTACTTTTACTGATTCGCCTTTGAGATAACCTACTGTTGGCGCAGCAGCCTCTTCAGCTTCTTCATTAACCCGTCCCAAGATCCTGTTCACCTCAGCTTGCCGCAGTGGGACTGGGACTTTCGAGTTTGTACCCGTTTGTGCGTTCCCTAAGAAACCCATCACACCGGGCATATTCAAAATCATGTCGAGTGCCCGGTTATTAGTCAGGTCAGCCGAGATCAGGATGTAGCCAGGAAAGAATGATTTTTCCCGAACGCGCTTCTTACCATTGCGCATTTCATACACCTTCTCCGACGGAATAAGAACCTGAGGAATTACTTCATCAAGTTTTTGCCGGAGAATCTCGTTATCTAGGTAGGACTTAATTTTCTTTTCCTGACCCGACACTGCCCGAATAACATACCACTGTATCTCAGCCATGTTGAAAGATTTTGGATTGTGGATTTCGGATTTTAGATTTATTGCTTACACCATACAAGAATGATAGTTCAGCCCAACTCAAAATCCGCAATCTCAAACCCTCAATTAAAATGATTGATAGAACGCGTTGAGACCATTCTCGAAAACGAAATCAATCAAACCAACTAATAGCGCAAAAATTAGCGACGCCACGAGTACCAGAGTTGAGCTGGCCTGTAGGTCGCTGAATTTTGGCCAAGTGACGTTGTGCTGAACCTCCTCCCAGGAAGCTTTCAGAAACGAAGTAAACTTGTCCATCTGTATAAGGGATTGGCACGGGTGGAGAGATTCGAACTCCCATCAACGGTTTTGGAGACCGCTATTCTACCCTTGAACTACACCCGTGTATTAAAATTAAAAGCTACCGACTTTTTGGCTTATCCATTAACGAGAACGTTTTCTGCCTGAGAGCCAAACTATAACATCCCTATTTGGGACTGCAAAAGTACGAAATCTTATTAAAAAAACAAGTGCATCCCTGTTAAGAAATGCACTTGTTTTTCGATTTCGTATTAGTCGAGGATTTCTGTTACCTGACCAGCACCTACTGTACGGCCACCTTCACGGATAGCGAAGCGAAGACCTTTCTCCATAGCGATCTTGTTGATCAATTCTACTTCGATAGTGATGTTGTCACCAGGCATTACCATTTCTACACCAGCTGGCAGTACGATCTCACCCGTAACGTCGGTGGTGCGGAAATAGAACTGAGGACGGTATTTGTTGAAGAATGGCGTGTGACGGCCACCTTCTTCTTTCGACAGTACGTAAACTTCAGCTTTGAATTTCTGGTGTGGCTTAACCGAGTTTGGCTTGCAAATAACCATACCACGACGGATATCAGTTTTTTCAATACCACGGAGCAACAAACCTACGTTATCACCAGCCTCGCCACGGTCCAGAATTTTTCGGAACATTTCAACACCTGTAACAACTGACTTAAGGTTTTCTGCACCCATACCCAGGATTTCAACCTGCTCACCAGAGTTGATGATACCACGCTCAATACGACCCGTAGCAACTGTACCACGACCTGTGATTGAGAATACGTCTTCTACCGGCATCAGGAACGGCAATTCCGTCTGACGTGGAGGAAGTGGAATAAATGAGTCAACTGCATCCATCAATTGCTCGATGGTTTCAACCCACTTGCCTTCGCCGTTCAAACCACCCAAAGCAGAACCCTGGATAACTGGAATGTTGTCGCCGTCGAAGTTATAAAAGCTCAACAGTTCGCGGATTTCCATCTCAACGAGTTCGAGCAATTCTGGATCATCCACCATGTCCACTTTGTTCATGAAGACAACCAACTGGGGTACACCTACCTGACGAGCAAGCAGGATGTGCTCACGAGTCTGTGGCATCGGGCCGTCCGTGGCAGCAACTACCAGGATAGCGCCGTCCATCTGAGCAGCACCCGTTACCATGTTCTTCACGTAGTCAGCGTGGCCTGGGCAGTCAACGTGCGCATAGTGGCGGTTGGCTGTCGCGTATTCCACGTGCGACGTGTTGATGGTGATACCACGCTCTTTTTCTTCGGGCGCGTTATCAATAGACGAAAAGTCCCGCATAGCAGCCAGACCTTTTCCGGCTAATACTTTCGTAATGGCTGCCGTCAGCGTCGTCTTACCGTGGTCAACGTGACCAATCGTACCGATGTTAACGTGCGGTTTCGAACGGTCAAAATTCTCTTTTGCCATGTTTAAAAAACGCTTTAATGAACTGTTATTGGTTTCCTTGGATGATTTGCTATTTACGAAGAAAGTGCCCTTGTGGGGACACTTGCTATCACAGCCTTGCCAATCTGAACATCCAATATCAGTATGACGGGCTTGAGCCTTCTATCGGATTTGAACCGACGACCTCTTCCTTACCAAGGAAGTGCTCTACCACTGAGCTAAGAAGGCTGGTGATTAAACAAACATTGTATAATGACTAATGGATGAAAGTACCGGACTGGCAATCCAACCGAAACATTATTCATTATTCACTATACAGGCACTTTAATTTTTCACTGCCTTCTCGCTACTTTTCGAGTAGGCTCCGAGATTTTTGAGCGGGAGACGAGGTTCGAACTCGCGACCTATAGCTTGGAAGGCTATCGCTCTACCAACTGAGCTACTCCCGCTTTTCAGTGAGTTTCTACTAACTACAATTAATGAAAACTGCGTGCTATGTTTAACTTACTGACAACTAATTGGTGGGGAGTGGAGGATTCGAACCTCCGAAGGCGTACGCCAGCAGATTTACAGTCTGATCCATTTGGCCACTCTGGAAACTCCCCAAAAAGGTATTAAAGAACAATTCCGCACCGACCTTCCGGCTTTGGAGTTGCAAAATTAGTGCTTTTCTGTGTCTTGTCAATACACGGCCTAAAAATTATTTAGTCGAATAATCAAACTGTGCTCAGCTAGAGGGAGTTTAGTCCGTTGTCAAACTACATTTTAACCATATAATTAACCCAGAGCAGTGGAAATGAATTATAATCCCCTCTGTTCTGGGCTAATTATGTAACTTAACAAGAAACTATTTATAAAAAAGATTCGTCTTCTCACAAGGTGATTCCGAAACTCAATGCCCTTACGTCTGGCCCCTTGTTGCTCTGAAAAATGGGGTTCATATCATACTTTATAAAAAAGTTTGTTCGCAGAATACCCAGATGAGCCATTAACCCATATCGCAAATCGTTCTGGAAAAACTGGTCGTGATCACGAACCTTATCTTTTCTACCGTATTTGATCATTGTATAGCTGTCGATACGGTACCCGACGTAGCCGCCAAGACCGAGGTGGGCAACTCGGCGTCCATCATTATTGTAGAATGTTACACGTGGCACTACGGGAATTTGCAAATTGGTGATCGTCAACTTGCTTTTTTCGATTGGCTGCGAGATATCAGTAAACTCAATCCGGTTAGCCCCGCGCGTCACTGTTACATTATTATCGAACATGAAGTTGTTCCAGTTCACTTCCAACGCGTAGTGCAGACTGAGTCGGGCGGTTTTACCCTTTATGAGCGTTGGTCGCTGCCCAAAACTGATTCCAAAAAAACGGGAGCCGATAGGCCGAAGTTCATATCGATTAGGATCATAAGCAGATGAAGTGGTTGGAGACACAAGTGTGTTTAAGCCTAAAAGGAAATCTGTCTTAACTCTCCAGTCGCTTTGTGAGTTCCGTTTTGTTCGGTTACGCTCAAGTTTGTATTCTTTCGTTACGCGATTCGTGTCTCCCTTTTGTTTGTCATCACCCCTGAAAATGATTCGGACATCGCCGTTTTTACCGCGTTCGCCGTTTTTACCGCGAGTGATAATCAATACAGTGTCACGCAAATAGCGCCCACCATCCTGAGTGTCGATGCTGATAGAGGTTTGCCCATTGGGAACAGAGTCTAATTTCATACCCATTTCGCGAACAATCTTATTCAGATCATATTTAGACAAGCTTTGAATCCCCGCCCGGTCGGGTGCGTAAATGACCATTTTAGTGCGGTTCGCAAATTGAATAATAAGCGAATCAGCAGTTGTGTTGGCTACTGCCGTTAGTGTCGATGCAGCGAGTAGCAGTAGCGCTGTAGTGAATGTGAGGGTCTGTTTCATTATTTCTGTTGTTTAACTTGATTCTCTTTAGATCGGGCCGAACGAACAAGTCGATTAAAAAGGCCACTGTCATCGTCTTCCTCGTTTGAGTTAACATCTGCTTCTGCCAACGTTTCACCCTCTTTAAGGCGTTTTATTTGCCGAAATACGTTGGCAATCCGAGTGTTCTTTACCGGAGCTTCCTGGGCACTTGAAACAGCACCGTCTTGGGTAGCTACAGTTTCTGCTGGTATCTGGTTGGAGGGGGTTTCTGCTACGCTTACAATTAGCGTACGTTCTGGGCTTGCTTGAGTAGCCTTCGCCGTAACTTCTCCATTCGTTGACGCTGTAGCATTATTCCGTTCTAGTGCTGGTTGATCTGATATTTTTTCAGGCTGCTTCTCTATGTTTCTAGCAATCGCACTAGATTTTTCAATTTCAGCTTTGGGTTCTGTAGTCAACCTATCAGCTTTGTTTTCACCCTGCTTAATCGGTTCTGCAACTGATGTCTTCGAAGATTCAACACTTTGTTCACGTTCTTCAACAGGAGATGTAGCAGAAGCAATTTTCTCTGTTTCACCTGTTACTAAATTTGGCTCGCTACGATCAGGACTTGGCTCTATTTTCTTACCAGGTTTTGTTGTAGTTGCTACGTCATGCGTATTTTTTTCGAGTGCTGATTGACCAAGGCTCATCCAAAAATAAACGATCAATAAA
Organism: Flavobacterium sp. SUN052; assembly: GCF_028867935.1. Taxonomy (GTDB): domain Bacteria; phylum Bacteroidota; class Bacteroidia; order Flavobacteriales; family Flavobacteriaceae; genus Flavobacterium. Next base: position 244,306 of record NZ_JAPQNS010000010.1, on the reverse strand, counting down.
CAGGCTGCTGCTACTGAAGTAGCCCAATACCAGACAGCACCAATTCGGCGGACAGGCTTATCAGCCGCCCCAAGTTTCTGCTCTGATAATCGACTCTGCAAACGATTCCATCCTTCAGCGCTTGGTTGAACGGATGCATCGTTTATCTTCCGCCGGAAAAAATCATCTAATGGCTGATGTTCGGTTGGCTTGTCCATATTCTTGTTCCAATTTTACCAGACTCGTTTGTAGCCAAAGTCTTGCCCGGCTTAATTGTGATTTTGATGTTCCTTCAGAAATTCCCAGTTCACTGGCAATTTCCTGATGGGTATATCCTTCTATAGCATATAAGTTGAAAACAGTACGATAGCCTTCGGGCAACTGACCTACAAGCCTTAGGAGATCATCAACTTCCAAAGAGTCATCAGCCCAGTCGTAATCCGGTTCTGTTGTCACTTCGTCAAGTGCTATCTCCTGGCGCCACGCTTTTGTTTTTCGCAGAAACATAAGGGATTCCGTTACCATAATTCGCCGGAGCCAACCTTCAAAGCTCCCCTCTTCCCTAAACTGCTCAATACGTTCAAATGCCCGCATAAAGCCATCGATCATTACTTCTTCTGCGTCGCTCCGGTTTGCAATATACCGCACACACACTGCCATCATTTTTCCTGAATACCGCTCATACACCACTTTCTGAGCGCGGCTTTCTGAGCGCTTCAGGGCAAGTACGAGTTGAGTTTCTGATTGAAAAAATGGTATAAGGCGCAGCATAGTATCAGCGTTATAATTTGAAGATGCAGATAATAGACCCTATGGTTGCACAGTCTTCTATTTTTTGTAGATTTTTTTTCAAAAGCTTTTCAGTCTAGCCCATACCTCATAAAAAAAGGGGCTCAAAGCCCCTCTTGATACTTTATGCCAGCCACATAATGTAGCCAGACTACTCTAGAAATTCTGAAATTAACTGGTGAAATCAGTAGCATCACCGGTGCAATCACACAGACGTAAACCCATCCATCGGGATCACCAAAGAAGTAAAACAGCATGAAGCCCAGTATTAATGCCACTCCCCCAGAAACGGCATAGCTTACATACATTGCCCCGATAAAGTAGCCCGGCTCAACTTCGTAACGCAGTCCACAGTGCGGACAGTGTTCATACATATCATCGAACCCCGTCAGCGAATAGAAGGGTTTACGGAAAATCTTACCCTTCCTACATTGAGGACATAGCCCGCTTAACACGGCTTGTGATTTCGAGACGTCGGCCATATTCTTTCATGCTGTTACGATACCAGAAATAAGCTACCGTCGCAACAATCAGGTATGGCGCAACCAGCAAATAAACGATACCAAAATTTAAGTCAGAAGCAACTGTACTACGGCCATTACTCACCGTACTCTCAACTACACTTCGACACATGGCACACTGCGCCATTAGGTCGGGAGATAGCGCAAAAAACAGCACTATCATTAAGAGCGATATTTTCTTCCAAATCTTCATTGCCTGATTCGGTTTAAAATCTGTAATAGGGTGCAATCATTAAATAAACGACAACGCCCGTGATACTTACATAGAGCCAAATTGGATAGGCCCATTTCACCGTTGCCTTATGCCGGACGATTTGCCCAGAAATGGCGAAGTACACAGCTCTTAATACAAACCATACCACTACAATTGACAATACAATATGAGAGACCAACAGGAAGTAATAAACAGGCCGAACCCAGCCTTGCCCACCAAACGGCGTTGATTCATGCGTAATATGGTAGAGTATATAGCTAACCAGAAAAGCAGATCCTAAAGCGAATGCACTCAACATTGTAACCCGGTGGGCGGCTATGTTCTTTTGCTTTATAAAGTACAAACCAAGCAATAATAGTACCGACGTCACTGAGTTGAGTATTGCGTTCAGAAAAGGCAACGAATTGGTCCAACTACCAAGATCAAACTTTTGGCGAATACCCAACATAATTGCCACCGCAACCGGTATAACAATAGACAGTGTATTAATGATGCGATTGGCTTTACGCTCTTCCGCAAGTTGAACAGTTTGCATCAAAATGGATTATTGCTTTTTGTAGATGTCCAGAAGCACCCTCATTTCGAGAATTAACCGATCCACGTCCTTCTTGTCGGTTCCATCGTAGAAGCCCCGAATGTGGCCTGCCTTGTCTACTAAAACTAACTTTTCGCTATGGATAAAAGTTTCGTCAGGCTTACCGTAGCTAACTCCATGATCGACAACAGGTAAGAAGTAACCTCGCTGAGCGAGATTATAAATCTGCGCTTTATCCCCCGTCAAGAAATACCACTTGCCAGGTATGGCATTATACCGTTTGGCATACTGCTTTAACTGCGCTGGTTTGTCATGTTCTGGATCTACCGAGTATGAAAGGAAAACAATTTCCTGTTTGTCCCTGAAAATATCCTGTACCCGCGTTAACTCGCTTGAAATCTTGGGACATATGGTAGCACATCGAGTGAAGAAGAAAGCAGCAACATGTATTCTGCCTTTGGTTACTGTACTATCCGTAATGCCTCCATCCTGATTGGTCAATTTAAACCCCGGCACCGTACGGAAAAGAGTATCCTCTACCTCCTGGCCAAAATCATTTGTCTGCTTACCGATTACTGGCTCACCCGATGTTGAGTCGATTACCGGTATGTACCGGCGTAATTGGTAATGATTCTGCGTTAATCCTCTCAGCAGTATATATGCCAAAGCCGGGACCAGCAGAACAATCAGCAGGATCCCGGCTTTTATATTTTGTTTCATATTACCGAAGTTGGAAGATCGAGCCTCCCTCTAGCATGAGGGCAAGCAGCAACCAACACACAAATAGACATGGAAGCAGGATAGCCCAAATCAGACCTTTTACTTCATGCTTCAAGTGCATAAACTCGCCAACGATATAGAACGCTTTTACGATTGTCAGTCCAACAAACACAGATGTCTTGAAGTAACCTGCTTTGATTGTAAAGGCAATGATAAACTCCAGCGTTGTTATAGCCGCCAAAATGTAAAATACCTTCCAGATAGTTTTGGTCTGAGCCGGTGCAACTTCGGTACCGGCATGATCTGCGTAATGATTGTGATCAGACATTGTAGTGAAACCTTGAGGTTACAAATCTAAGAATTAAACTAGGTAGAAGAATGTAAAAACAAACACCCAAACCAGGTCAACAAAGTGCCAATAGAGACCTACTTTTTCCACCATTTCATAATGGCCCCGGCGTTGATACAAGCCCGTTGCCGTCCGATAGAAAATCAGGATATTCAGCAGAACCCCGCTAAATACGTGTGTACCGTGGAATCCTGTGATAAAGAAGAACAAGTCGGCAAATGCAGGTGGGCCATACTGGTTTTCGGTCAGGTTTGCACCAAAAACAGTGCGACTTACCCATTCACCACTTATCAACTCCTTAATGGGCATGCCTTCTTCTGTACCATGAATAAAGTGAGACCATTCCCAGGCTTGACAGCTCAAGAAAGCAATACCACCCAAAATTGTCCAGAGCATGTATTTTTCAACTGTCGGGCGGTCCATACGATGACCAGCTTCAACTGCCAATACCATGGTTACGCTACTGAAGATGAGAATAAATGTCATCAACCCCACGAATACCAGTGGCAAATCAACGCCATGAAGAAAAGGAACTGAGTTATAAACCTGCTCAGGAATCGGCCAATAGAGATTTGAGAACTGAAAGACTCCGTGGATTGCTGGGTCGTAGGCCGGGAAACTGAATCGGATCAAGCCATAGGTTACGAGCAAAGCCGAAAACGTGAAGGTATCCGAGATGAGGAAAAACCACATCATCAGTTTACCATAACTTGCGTTCATCGGCTCGACACCGCCCATCCAGGTCTTTTTGTCGAATAGTTCGGTTGACTCCGTCGTTACTGTCGTCGCCATGCGTAAGGTAGTGAGATTAGCGCGTGAGCGCCACAGATTAATGGAAATAGATTAAAAACGCGAACAAATATAACCAGAGAACATCCAGAAAATGCCAGTAAGTGGATGCAATCTCTATCTGATCTAAACTCTTGGCATGAATGGTTAACTGAAAAGCTGCTTTCAACGCAAATAACAGGACAATAAGTCCTGAAATCAAGTGAAAAGCGTGCAAACCCGTAAACACATACATAAATGAACCAGCAGGGTTACCCACGAAAAACACTTTTTGATCAACCAGCTGCACCCATCCCTGAAACTGCATGTACAGGAATACCATTCCGGCCACAAAAGTAATGCTTATCGCTAAACGCATCAGTCCAAATCGGTCTTTTTTTGCACTCCATAACGCAAGTTGCATTGTGAGACTACTAAAAATCAAGACCGCAGTACTATAAGAGAAGACAGCTGGAATGGTATACTCAAGCCAGTTACCTTCTGCACGACGTACCAAATATGCGCTTGTCATAGCTGCAAAGAGCATAATGATACTTACTATGAACAGCCACATAATGAACTTTTTAGGGTTCATGGAAAGGGTTTCCTCAGGCTCTTCAACAGTGTAATCCACACTTTCTAATTCCTCTTTCATATTACACCTTGTCTAAGACGTAAGCAATTTGAACGATGGGCAGGTATAAAAAGGAGCCAAACATTAACTGCAAGGCATTTTTATCTGTCCCCTGTTTAACTAATCGGAGATTCAGGTAAAGAAAGCCTAACCCAGCTATGCTAGCTACCCAGCCCGATACTGATCCTGTGAAGCCAAGCTGTGTAGGCAAAATACTTAGCGGCAATAGCACTAATGTAAACACTAATACTATCAGAGCTGTGTTCAACGATTTTGCATTATCGAGCGGCAAAAGACGGAATCCTGCCTTTTTATAATCGTCATCCAATACCCAAGCAATAGCCCAGAAATGGGGAAACTGCCAAACAAATTGTACTGCAAACAGTACCAATGCCTCTAAGTCAATTGTTCCTTTCGCAGCTACGCAGCCAATAAGGGGCGGTAAGCCTCCAGGAATTGCCCCAACAAATACAGCTATTGGCCCCACTCGTTTCAGAGGGGTGTAAGCAAAACTGTATAGCAGATAGGAAATGAATGAAATGGCTGCCGTTAACGGATTGAACCATAACGTTTGAATCAGAATCCCAACAAAGAGCAGTGCTCCTGCGAAATACAAGGCACTTCGTTTTGTTAACCGACCTGATGGTAACGGACGTTTTCCTGTCCGGTTCATCATTCGATCCAGTTCAACCTCTAGTACTTGGTTCGTAGCATTGGCAGCTCCCGTAATCATTAATCCACTAACGCTGAACAACACGATTAGGGCTATGTTATAGGCTCCCTCAGTTGCCAGCATATAGGCCAGTGCACCCGATAAGCCAACAATCACAGCTAGTCGCAACTTTAGTAGCTCGACATACGCTTTAATTTTAGACCGCCATCGCGTCCGGGCAGATTCCGTTTTTTCCTCTACCGTCATCATAACGTATTAACAACCTTCCCTGACGATAATCTCTCATCCCAACGGGGAAACAGAGACTCTTTATTAATCAACAAAATCAATACAAACTGTATTCCCAACGTAGCAATTGATATTGTCAAGTGTATAGGCTGCGCAATTGCTGGCATCCCTAAATAGGCAAGGGTCACACCTGTTGCAATCTGCAATACAGTTAGAATAACGGTGCCATTACTAAGCGACGTAAATACTGCGGGTTTATCCTGCTGCCGAAACCGCCAATACCAGAGTAATTGAGTTATTACAACCACCCAGGAAAATGAGCGATGAATGACAAACTTAATCCCCAAATTAGTTGCCCATTGGTCACGTCCTGCTTCCCCTAAACTCCTGGCTACTCTATCTACCTCTTCACGGACCTGGGTTCCTAAGAGTATCTGAATCAGCAGAACAATCGAACTGATTATCAGAAAACGGTTAATAAGCACTTGATGTTTCGTGGAATTACTTGGTACCACAGCAGCGTATGAACGTGCAGCTACATAGATCAATACGCCAACAATAAGTATGGCAACTAACATATGCAGTGTCACTATCCACGGAGCTAACACGTTGGATACCACTTTAGCACCAAGCCAACCTTGAAAACCAACTAGAAGGAAACCTAAAAAACTGAGGATTGTAATAACCCTATCTGTTTTTAGAAAGCGAAGGGAAGTTAGGAACGTCAGGAAAATAAAGAAACCCGTCAGTACGCCTAAGAGCCGATTAACGTACTCAATCCACGTTTTGACCGGGTTGAAAAGGGTATCGCCGTAGCCGCGATGACTGTATATTTCCTGGTAATTGGGGGGCAGTTGCGACACATCAGTTGGCGGAACCCACTGCCCAAAGCATTTAGGCCAATCGGGGCAGCCCATTCCAGAGCCGGTTCCCCTGACGATACCACCTGCCAAAATAACGAGGTAGATGGTAGCAACCGTCAGGAGAGCCAGTCTCCGAAACTGCTGTTCATGCCGATGATCAATGCGGTTGGCTGAATTGGTCATTCAAGTTTTGTGCCTCAATCTCTTTCTCCAAGCCAATCAACTCATTCTCATGTGGGAGATTTGATTCAGGCGTTTGGGAATAAGGTACATTTTGAGGGATAAAATCATCCTTCGCTCCCGGTTTGCTGTAATCATATGGCCAACGGTATACTGGTGGAATCTCGCCCACCCAGTTTCCATGTCCTGGATTTATTGGTGCCGTCCATTCCAGTGTGTTCGAATTCCATGGGTTTTGCGGTGTCCGCTTACCCCGGAACAGACTGTACACGAAGTTGAATAGGAACAGAAACTGCGCACTGAACGTGACGATAGCGGCAATACTGATAAACGAGTTCAAATCTGCAAAGATGTTCTTCGTAAAATCGTAGCTCGTAAATGCATAGTAACGACGTGGGAAACCAGCGATACCTGTATAGTGCATTGGGAAGAACACACAATAGATACCGATGAATGTCAGCCAGAAGTGAACATAGCCTAGTTTCTCATTCATCAATCGACCAAACATCTTGGGGAACCAGTGATATACACCTGCCAGCAAACCAAATGCAGATGAAGCGCCCATTACCAAGTGGAAGTGAGCCACCACAAAATATGTATCGTGCAGTTGGATGTCAAGAGCTGAGTTACCAAGAATCAAACCAGTTACCCCACCTGAAATAAAGAACGATACCAGACCAATTGAGAACAACATAGCCGGGGTAAACCGGATATTTCCTCGCCACAGCGTCGTGATATAGTTAAACGCTTTTACAGCTGATGGAACCGCGATAATCAGTGTTAGGAACATGAAGATTGACCCTAAGAATGGGTTCATTCCCGTCACAAACATGTGGTGAGCCCAAACGATAAACGCTAGGAAGGCGATACCCATCATCGAAGCAATCATAGCACGGTAACCAAAAATTGGCTTACGAGCGTTGGTTGCAATGATTTCTGACGTAATACCTAATGCAGGCAACATCACAATGTAAACCTCGGGGTGACCCAGGAACCAGAATAAGTGCTGGAACAAAATTGGGCTACCACCTACGTTTGGCAAAGCCTCACCATTGATGTAGATCTCTGACAGGTAAAAGCTTGTTCCAAATGAACGGTCAAAAATTAACAGCAGAGCAGCTGACAAAAGAACAGGGAACGAAATCAGACCTAAAATAGCCGTTAGCAAGAATGCCCAGATTGTGAGTGGCAGTTTGCTAAACGACATCCCCCGTGTACGTAAGTTAATAACTGTTGTAATGTAGTTGATACCACCTAAAAGCTGCGAAACAATAAACAAAGCCATGCTGCTAAGCCAAAGCGTCATTCCGAGTTCAGAACCCATGTGCGCTTGTGGCAAAGCACTCAATGGTGGGTAAATCACCCAACCACCCGCTGCCGGACCTGTTTCCAGGAACAATGACGAGAACATGATCACACTAGCTAAAAAGAAAAACCAGTATGATAACATGTTTAAAAATCCCGACGCCATGTCACGTGCTCCGATTTGTAAAGGAATCAGGAAGTTGGAGAACGTTCCACTTAAACCTGCCGTCAATACAAAGAATACCATGATGGTCCCGTGCATTGTAATTAAGGCCAGATAAAAGTTGGGGTCCAGCTTATTAGAGTCATTGATCCAACCTTTCAGAATTGGTTTCAAAAACCCTAATTCCATGTTTGGAAAGCCTAACTGAAGGCGGAAGATAACCGACATACTAATGCCGATGATCGACCAGAATATACCTGAGATCAGGTACTGTTTGGCAATCGTTTTGTGGTCTTCAGAAAAAATGTATTTGCGCCAGAAACTATCTGGTTCGTGGTGTTCATGCTCTGCTACGTGAGCTGAAGACGCGAGGTTCGTTTCTACAGTTGCCATCGTTTGGTATCTGTTCGTAATTGTCTTTTAACGCAATGAAACACTAGCTGCTGAACCACCCTGCTCCGCTGATGCAGTAGTACTATCAGATGGAGCAGCCGAATCTGCTGGAAGGTACTTAGCCGCTTTTGCTTTCAAGTTCGCTGGAATGCGAGTCGCATATTCCGGAAAAGAAGTCAACAATGGCTTTTGTTCTGCGCACCATTTCTTCCACGAGTCTTCGTCTTCAACAATCAGACGAATACGCATAGAGAAGTGACCACGCCCGCAAACTTCGGTACAGGCAATCTCATATGTAAAATCCTGATTGTTCAGGTCGTTTTTCATTTGTTCTGTGGTCTTATCAGCTACAAACCAAAAACGAGTTGGCATACCAGGAACGGCATCCATTTTCACACGCATGTGAGGGATAAACACACTATGTAATACATCACGAGCCCGAATTTTCATGTGAATTGGTCTCCCAACCGGAATGTGCATTTCGGTTGTTGACGTGAAATCGTCAAAAGACTTTTCATCTGAAAAATCAATGCCAGTATCGTTGTTATTATCAATCAGCTTGTAGTTGAAATTGCCAAGCTTATTGTCGTCAACGCCTGGATAACGAACTATCCAGTTAAACTGCTTACCAACAATCTCAATCTCCTGAGCATTGGCTGGTGCCTCTGACATAATATCCCGCCATGCTCTCCAGCCAGTAAATACCATTACAGCCATGATTACAGCAGGAACAACTGTCCAGATCAACTCCAGTTTGTGGTTTTCCGGATAGTAAGCAGCTTTGTAATTCTTCCGTGCCTGATAACGAAAGGCAAAAACGAATAGAATCGTGTTTGTCAACATAAAGGCAGCTGTTACAATACCCATTGACACCCAGAACAGAGTATCTACTCGGCGACCATGCGGTGATGATGCTTCAGGCAAAAAGTATTGTGATGCATGCATGAAAGACCAAACTCCAGCTATGGTACCAAACACCAGAAACACCATAAACATAGCACCATTCACTTTGTTGCTGACACCCGTGTAGGTTGCGTCATCGTCAACCTGATTGACACCCCGCACCACGGCTGCCATACGTGACACCACCAATGCAGCTAGTGCCAGAAAGATTACAGCTAATAAGCCAACTATGTACATCATAAGATTACGAGGATTTTAAATGTCGTGATGAATTGCTTCTTCAATCATCGGGTGGTTTTTCGGATACAGATTCGCTTTTGCTAACTGAGCTGAAATAGTCCACATAAATCCGCATGCAAAAATTAGAATCATGCCGAACTCAATTGGGCCAAAGCCACCGTGTTCGCCCACTGTTCCTGGCATGATGTTCGTGTAGAAATCGAAGTAGTGTCCAACAATGATTCCCCAACAGGCAATCTTCAAAATACCCTTAACCCGCTTGGCGTCCCTTGTCATCAAAACAAGGAATGGAAACACAAAGTTTAGGAATAGAGTAATAAAGAATGGTGCCTTGTAAATACCCCCAAAACCGCTGAAACGCTCACGATAGTAGATTGTCTCTTCGGGTAAGTTGGCATAATAAATCAGCATGAACTGAGCAAACCAAACGTATGTCCAGAAGATACTGAATGCGAACATAAATTTACCCAAGTCGTGCAGGTGGTTCTCATTAACAGCCTGTAAATAACCACGTTCTTTAAGCGTAACTACGGTTAAAGTAATTACTGCCAGACCAGTTACGTGCCAGCTTGCCAGTGTGTACCAGCCAAACATGGTAGAGAACCAGTGTGTGTCGATAGACATCACAAAGTCCCAAGCAGCAGTTGACGATGTTACCGCAAAGACAACAAGGAAAGCTACTCCAAACTTGATACTTTTCTCATAGTATTCAGTGCCTCCTTCCAGATCTTCTTTTAGTGAGAAATTACGAAGCAGACGCCACAGTCCATACCAAGAAACAAAATAGAATACAATACGGAACAGGTAGAAAGGTGTATTTAAAAACCCGCTTTTACCAGCAATAATCGGATCATAGTGTTCGCTTTTGGGGTCATAAAGATCATGATGTGTCCAGTGAAACAGATCATGTCCCCCAAGAAAAAACACCACTAAAATAATTACACCCATAAAAGGTAGGTATGCAGGCATTGCTTCCGGAATCCGCTTGAAAACAGATGACCAGCCTGCTTGAGCTAGGTAGTTGTACGACATGAAGAACATGCCGATAACTGAGACTCCAGCAAAATAAACTGCATTTAGCCAAAGGTTAGCCCACAAACGAGTTGTCCATTTAAAGGCGTGTTCGCCTTCGGCGCCAGCGCTATGACTTTGACCGTGAACAACTTCGTGTGAATGATCGCCAACGCCGGACGACAGCAGAAAAGCGCCTAGTGCAACAAGTGCTACACCCGCACCGATGCCAATCAGCAACCGACGCTTCGATTCGCCCGTGAATTCATATTCTTGCTCCAGCGATGGTATTGCATGAACAGATGCCATTGATTATAATTTTAGCCTTGCTGTAATTTGTGAACGTACTGAACAATTTTCCACCGCTCTTCGGGGGTCATCTGTGAACCATGAGGCCACATACGGCCTTTTCCGTGTGTAATGACGTGGAAAATATGTCCGTCATTTAACGTTTTAAGGGCATCAGACGAGTAATTAGGTACACCTTTATACTGTTGTCCGACTAAACCGTCTCCTTTACCACCTTCACCGTGGCAATGGGTACAATAGCGGCTATATAAAAGTTTACCTTCCTCCAGCGTTTTATCCGTTTGTGGGATAGGGTTTGTCAACGTACGCTCTGCAATACCAATACTATCTTTAGAAATATTGTAAATCATCAGGTTTGCCGATGCACTGTCTCCCTCGCCAAAGCGGGTATGATAGTTTGGTCGGGCAACTGTTCCCTGAGCAGGCATCCGCATGTTCAAACCCATCGGATTGACAGTATTCGAATCGATCTGCCGATAAGGCTCATAGCCTACCGGAACATACATTTGAGGGGCATATTCGACTCCCGTATCATCGTGACCCTTAGAACATGATGTGTTCAGGATTGCGACGCTCAGAAGGGCCAAAGATGCTATTGTTAGCTTGTTACCTATCATTGTCAACCTTTCCAATTAAAACTGCTTGACGTTAACTTCTGCTGCGCCGGAATCTTTCAGGATCTGTTCAATCCGACCTTCTGCTAACTGATTTTTGCTTAGGTCAACGGCCATTGCAAATTTGTTGTCAGTTGTACGAAGATCATACATCAGCGGTTTTACACTGGGGCCTAGGCCATTAGAGACTAAAAACGTACCCACCATACCTAAGGCACAGAAGAGAACGGTCAGCTCAAAAATAACTGGAATGTATACGGGGAATGAGTAAGAGTCTTTCCCGCCAACAACCATCGGCCAGTCAAATTTTTCAGTGTAAGCGATCAGCGAAAGGCCAGTCAGCGTTCCCGAAAGACCGAAAAGGAAGGCGGCAATGCCTAGTTTCGTCCGTGGATGTCCCAGGGCCACATCAAGTCCGTGAATAGGAAATGGTGTGTATACCTCATGGATTCGTACGCCTGCTTCTTTTACTTCTTTAACGGCTTTTAGCACCACATCATCGTCATCGAAGATGCCCACTAAAAATTTACTATTGCTGTGTGTATCTGCCATTTTTTCGTGTGTCAGTGGGTTATTCAGCGTCTTTGTTAAACGTAGGATTTGCTACACGCTCTCCCTTCGCAACTCCTGAAACCGATGCCGGCAACCTCTCTGAAGACGACTTGATGATCGCCTTCACCTCTGCCATGTTTACAACTGGCAAGAATTTGGAGAAGAGTAGAAACAGGGTAAAGAAGAAGCCAAACGAGAAAATGTAATCGCTTATGTCAAACAAAGTTGGGTGGAACATAGCCCAGCTTGATGGCAGGTAATCACGGTGCAGTGAAGTCACAATAATTACAAACCGCTCGAACCACATACCGATGTTCACCACTACAGACAGAACAAATGTCCAAACTACCGACCGGCGAATTGACCGAACCCAGAAAAGCTGTGGAGAGATTACGTTACAACCCATCATGGTTGCGTACGCCCACCAGTAAGGACCTGTAGCGCGGTTAATAAACGCATAACTCTCAAACTCAACGCCCGAGTACCAAGCAATAAAGAATTCTGTCAGATAAGCTACACCTACAATTGAACCCGTCAACGTGATGATTTTATTCATCGACTCGATATGCTCAAATGTGATGTAGTCTTCCAAGCGATACACAACCCGGATAATCAACACCAGGTTTTGCACCATAGCAAAGCCTGAGAAAATTGCACCAGCTACGAAATAAGGTGGGAAGATGGTGGTGTGCCAACCCGGAACAACCGAGGTAGCAAAGTCCATACTCACAATTGTGTGTACTGAGAGTACGAGTGGTGTAGACAAGCCCGCAAGAATCAAGCTCATGTACTCATACCGTGCCCATGTTTTAGCTGATCCGTTCCAGCCAAGTGACAAAGCTCCGTAGATATAACGGGAAACTTTGCTCCGGGCACGATCACGAATGGTAGCCAAGTCAGGAATCAAACCCATGTACCAGAATACCAATGATACGGTAAAGTACGTACTGATGGCAAACACGTCCCACACAAGGGGCGACTTAAAGTTCACCCAAAGTGAACCAAACGTGTTTGGTAACGGTAATGCCCAATAAGCTAACCAGGGACGGCCCATGTGCATCACAATGAAGCTGGCTGCACACAATACGGCAAAAATTGTCATTGCCTCTGCGGCCCGGTTCACTGCAGTCCGCCATTTCTGACGGAACAGCAACAAGATGGCTGAGATGAGTGTACCGGCGTGACCGATACCTACCCACCATACGAAGTTGGTAATGTCCCATGCCCAACCAATGGTTTTGTTAAGACCCCAAACACCCAGGCCTTCCCACCAGGTCCAGAACACGCACGCGGCTCCGTATATTAATACTACTACTGAAATGGTGAAAGCAATCGTCCACTCGCGAGTGGGAGCGCCTTCAACCTGTCTGCTGACGTCCTCCGTTACATCGGCGTATGTTTTACCACCGGTAACGAGCGGAGTTCTCACGGACGAAGTGACATGCATAATTTTATCTCAATTAATTACGTTGGCTCACTAAAAAAACTACGCTTGCGACTCTTGAACAGATTTTTCTTTCGGCCCTTCGTCTTTGTTACGAATTTTGGTCAGATACGAGATCTGTGGCCGAACGTTGATTTCTTCCAGTACATGGAATGCCCGCGACTCTAGTTCGGTAGCTAGTACTTTAGAAATAGAGCTCTCAGGATTATTCATGTCACCAAATACAATAGCGTTGGTTGGACAAGCTTGCGCACAGGCCACCTGAACCTCATCGGGCAACAACCGACGACGTTCTTTTTTCGCCGTCAACTTACCTTCCTGAATACGCTGTACGCAGAACGAACATTTCTCGATAACACCGCGTGACCGAACGGTAACATCCGGGTTGATGACCATCTTGCCGAGGTCATTATTGAAGTGGTAATCGAAATTGTCGTTATCGAAGTACTTGAACCAGTTAAACCGGCGAACCTTATAAGGGCAGTTGTTAGCACAATAGCGGGTTCCGATGCAACGGTTGTATGTCATCTGGTTCAAACCTTCCGTACTGTGAGTCGTTGCCAAAACTGGACATACCGTCTCACAAGGAGCATTTGAACAATGCTGACATAGCATTGGCATGTGAGTTACTTCCGGATTTGACGAAGCTACCTCCATTGCTGAGTAATCTCCTTCTTCCCCATCGCTGCTGTAGTAGCGGTCAATGCGCATCCAGTGCATTTCACGACGCATGATAACTTCGTCGCGACCTACTACCTGAATGTTATTTTCGGAGTTACACCCAACAACACAAGCACCGCAACCAATACAAGAGTTCAGGTCAATGACCATACCCCACGAATGGTTTGGTTTGCCATAGCCGTTCCAAAGTGTAATGTCAGTGGGGTTAACTGGCCCTTCTGATGTTTGCACTTTAGGCCGATAGCTACCTGCCGCTTTGTCTTTCTTGTAAGCTGCCAGCGTGGCTTCCTGCAACACCGCCCGACGGCCCATAACCGTTTCGTGCGTTTGGGTTTGAGCAATCTCACGCTTGCCACTAATTCCGTCTACTTTGGCGTTCACCGCCGATAAAGTGACATAACCGTTAACAATTGAAACAAAAGGATAAGCATTCTTGCCAACATTATTTGCTGAACGACCTGCTTTATCCCGGCCATAACCGATGGCAACACCAACGGTGTTGTCCGCCTGTCCTGGCTGAATTAACACAGGTAATTCAATCGCGGGCTTACCGTCGACAGATACGCTTACCATATCATTTTGTTCCCAGCCTTTGTCAGCCGCAGTCTTCTGAGAAACAGTAGCATAGTTGTCCCAACACGCTTTCGTGACGGGATCGGGTAACTCCTGCAACCAGGGATTATTTGCTAGCGAACCGGTTCCAATACCGACTTTCTCGTACAGAGCCAGTTCCATATTGGTTGTTGGGCGATATCGCTGCGCGATAGCGGCACCTGCCTGACCAATAATTCCTGTGTTGAACGAGGATCCACCGGCAGGAGCAGCTCCTTTGTTTGGCTCGAACACGCCATCATTCAGGGTCTGAATCCAGAAAGCATCGAACGAGGCAAAACCACTAGCTTGTGAATAGTAGTTTGTCCGCCAGAAGTTTTTCAGATAAGCCTGGAAATCACTTGGCCGACCAGCCCAAGTCAATAAGCTTGACTGGAACTGACGGGTTTTGAAAATATGCGTAATCGCCGGCTGAGTGATGCTGTAAAAACCACGTTTCGGCTCCGCATCGCCCCAGCATTCCAGATAGTGAGGAGCAGGTGTGATGTATTTACACAACGAAGCAGTCTCATCTGCGCGATCAGCAAAAGACAGCGACAAGGTCATTTTGGGCAACGCCTGAGCCAATTCAGCACCACGGGCATGGTCATAAACAGGGTTAGCTCCGAAGAACATCACCGCCTGAACCGTACCCGCTTTTGCTTCATTGATAAAGGCGTTCATCTGCTGGTCGTTACCCTGACGATAGTTCAGGGGCGTACCTAGGTCGATTGTTGTGCCGTAGCTGCCTAACAAATTGTTCAGCGCATTTACAACAATCTGAACGTTTGGATCATTTGATCCACACACGACTAGCGACCGGCCACGTGACGAGGCTAGATCGGCAGCAGCTTTATCCAGGTATTGAACTTCCGTCGCAGCAATACCACCAATTGCCGAGCCACCTAATTTAGCAGCTACCTTATTATATAACGAAGCAACTACCAGTCCTTCCTGCGAAGGCTTGTAAGTACCCCGGTAATCAGCATTAGAACCAGTCATCGACAACAGGGTCTCGAACTGATAATGACGTGACATATTCTTTTTTGTCGCCCCTATTTTGCGCGTTTCAGCGTACGGACGGGCAAATTCTAGTGGAGCTACCCACGTTCCCAAGAAATCAGCACCGATACTAACAATCGTTTGTGCCTGATCGAATCGGTACGACGGAATGACAGCTTGCCCAAACGATGCCTGATTAGCCTGGATCAAGCCCGATACCGAGTTGGCATCGTACATGATGTGGCGGGCAGTTGGGTACTTCGCCACAAAATCAGCCACAACTGCTTTCGTGGATGGGCTGAGAATAGTGCCAGTAACAATTCGGATAGCACCTCCACGACCAGCCACGGTATTCAGTTGGCTGATGATTTCGCGGTCAGCAGTAGCCCAGTCGATGTCAGCTTCACCACGTTTAGGTCCTTTCAGTTTGTCAATATCATACAGAGACAATACTGAAGCCTGAACCCTGGCAGTTGTACCACCCCGACTGATGCTGGAAGCTGGATTACCTTCGATTTTGATGGGCCGTCCTTCCCGCGTCTCAACTAATACAGATGCATAATCACCACCTTCAGTATACGTTGATGCATAGTAGTCAGAAATAGACGGGAACGTAAACTCAGGCTTGTTTAAATAAGGAATCGCTTTCCTGACGGGCGTATCGCAAGCTGCAAGTGAGACTGCCGCCAAGCCGAAACCCATTGCTTTTAAAAAGTCACGGCGTTGGGGGTCTTTACCAAGCAGGTCTTCTTCTGAGTTTACGTTGCTGAACTCAGAGTTTGCATTTTTCACAAACTGAGTATCATTCCGCAACTCCTCAACCCCCTTCCAATACCGTTTAGTCGTATTCTCCATGTGTAATTGAATGAAAATCGAATTAGTAGTGGCACTTTGAACATTCAAGGCCACCGATATTGGCTACTTTGAGCGGCTCTTTAGTCTCTTTGCGGTGCAGGGCAACCAGCTTGTCGTAGTAGGCGTTGTCTTTGGTGTTTACCTCCGTTTTGCGGTGGCAGTCAATACACCAGCCCATTGTAAGAGAAGAACGCTGCTCAACAACTTCCATCTTTTCGATTTCGCCGTGACAGGTCTGGCATTGAACGTTACCAACATTGACGTGTTGCGCGTGGTTGAAATAGGCCAGATCAGGCAAGTTGTGAACCCGAATCCACTCGATAGGGCGATTCTGTTCGATAGCTGCGTATATCTTCTGAATTTCTGGCGACTCTTTTTTGATTACCCCGTGGCAGTTCATACAAATGTTAGCCGCTGGAATAGTGGCCGACTTTCCTTTGTTAACGCCTGTGTGGCAATAATTACAGTCAATCTTGTATTGACCAGCGTGAAGTTTGTGCGAGTATTGAATGGGCTGCTTAGGCGCGTACCCTTGTTGAATACCAACGCTAAATGAACCATCAATTACTGCTTTAGCAACAACCAGTACAAACAACCAAACCACTACTGAACGAATAATTGGGTTATTGACGGTGTTGGATAAGCCCGTACGCAGGCGATCCACTAGTGTGTTTCCCCCAACGGTTGTACCTTCTAACGTAGCTGCACTTGGCTGAACTGCCTTGGAGAGAATGGTAACGATAACGAGCAGTACGCCCAATACCAGCAACATCACAACTAACAGGGCAATTAGTACGAAAGTGAACAGGCTTGAAGGAGATCCTGAATCACCTGATTGGGCGGTAGAATTACCTGGTGCTGGAGTTCCAGTATCTGCAACTGCGGCCTTTGCAGGAGCGCCAGCTGAATCAATATAATCCAGGATACTTGTAATGTCGTCGTCCGTTAAGTTCGGAAAGCTCGACATCTGAATTTTATTGTACTTGTTAAACACTCCTACCGCATAAGCGTCCCCTGAGGCAATTACAGCAGACGAATTACGAATCCACTTCTTCAGCCAGTCATCACCGGGAGTCCGTTGCCGAACGCCTTTTAAACCTGGCCCGACCAAAGCTTCTGCCGTAACTGCGTGGCACTGAGCACAGTTGTTACTAAACAGTCCCTTGCCTTTCTCTACATCACCACCGCCACTCGCTGGTGCGGGGGCTGCTGCTGCTGCTGGACTACCACCGGCTGCTGCCGCCGAGTCCTGTGCATTCACCTGACCGCCATTGAGTAGCAGCGTCAGTGAAAGAGCTAATGCTCCGCAAAACCCTGACAAACGACTCATTTTCAATGATTTATTTAGTGAGTTGTAATACATAATGCTTACCAACTTTTATTGGCTCACAAAAGTAATGCACGATTGCTGTTTACCCAAACGTTCACTTTTGATATTTTAAGCCATATTTTAATTTGTAGCGGGTCTAGATTGTTCCGCCGAATTGAAGGCCTAACTGTTTGTATACCACAAAATGTTTACTTTATGGGCCGAATATTTATAGTCTATAGATCAGCAGAAATCAAGCATTTGGAAACCTCTTACCCCGGCTTTCTTCTTCAATAATGAGTATCCAATATTGCTCCGACCTACATCTTGAATTTGCTCACAACCAGGAGTACATTCTAACTAATCCTATTGAACCAGCTGCGGATATACTCGTGCTGGCTGGCGACATTACCAGCTTAAATAACTACAACGTTCGAAATTTTGACAAATCCTTTTTCAAATCGTTAAGCAAACAGTTTAAGTATGTATTGTGGATTCCGGGTAACCACGAATTCTATCGGGGTTGGGATACTAGCATGCTTGACAAGCCTGTGCAGATTGACGTGTTACCCAATATCCAGTTGATGCATAATGTGGCAACGGAAATTAATAAGGTTCGTTTCTTATTGACTACGCTCTGGTCGCATATAGACGAACAGAACGAATGGACTATTGGGAGAGGAATGTCCGATTTTGATCTGATTCATTATTCAGGTCGAAAACTCACGCCAGCCATGTACACAAAAAGATTACATGAACCATCCCTTGCGTTTCTCCAAACGGAATTGGCTAAGCCTTTTGATGGGCCAACCGTGATCGTTTCACACCACCTGCCTTCTCTGCAATGCGTACATCCGCGCTACAAAAACAGCGAGTTACAACAAGGCTTTGCCAATGATCTCGACGACTTTATTCTGGAAACCCGGCCCGATGTATGGATTTATGGTCACAGCCATGGCAATCGACCGCCCATTCAAATAGGAAGTACGCAGCTGCTTACCAACATGTTGGGTTATGTTTCATACGGAGAACATGGTGATTTCAGAAATCCAGCGATGGTTGAGGTAAGCTAGCTGGTACAGGTATTTCACCTACCTTTGGCAGATTGAACATGCCGGATACTCGTATCCGTTTAACGTATTTATGACGAATAATCTTTTCAATCGGCGAGACGTCATCGCTTATTTTATTGTAGCAGCTATTGGTGCTACAGTCCAGTTAATTGCAGGCAGTTTATTACAGGAGTGGTTTAAGATCAGCTATGAGCAAGCCTTGTTCATTGGGTATTTGGTCGCTTTTGTGGTAGGATTCGTTCTCACCAAACTCTTTGCCTTTAATGCTCGTAACTCCGCTCAAACCCGCCGGGAAGCTATAAAATTTGTGATGGTATCGGCGGTATCCTGCCTAATTACAGTATACGGCTCCTCCTTTATTTATGAGTTTTCAACCACGAGGTTTGAGCAGTTGACTCTGTATATCCCATTCTCTGTGAAACAGGTCAATTTGAATAAGCTCGGTGCCCAAGTTATTGGCATGGGTTTGAGCTTTATCAGTAATTACATCCTGCACAAACGTTTTACATTCCACAACACCGGATTTTACGATCGATTGAAGAATTTACTTGGATTGTAGTAGCTCACAAACAATCCACATCGGCCACTACGCTGACCTGACGCAGACCTTTATCTGTGAGGATATCGTTGATTCGGTCGCGGATGAATTCTTTGACCGCTTTCATATTCACCGGGCCACGCTCGATCTTTATTAAAATATCGTATAGAAATTGATTGCGGATACGCTCCACTAAGGGTTGTTCAGGCCCTAGCACTCGACTGCTACCAAGCGTATCGGTAAGTTCGGCAGCAAGGCGCTCGGCAGCCTGTTTGCTAATATGTTGCTCGGGATGACGAACAGTCAGTTTAATAAGCCGCGAAAATGGTGGATAGTTGAAGTTTTGCCGCTCCTGAATCTCCTCATCGTAAAGCCCCTTATAATCATTATCAATGATTTTCTGGAGAATCAACTGTTGAGGGTTGTTGGTCTGAATTAACACTCGACCTCGTCGGCCACCCCGCCGACCGGCACGTCCGCTTACTTGAGTGAGCATTTGAAATGCCCGCTCAGTGGCTCTAAATTCGGGGAAATGAATAATACGATCCGCGTCGAAAATACCGACCAGGCTTACTTTATCAAAGTCTAGCCCTTTGGTGATCATTTGCGTCCCTACCAACATGTCTACCTCACCCTGCTCAAACTCCGAAATAATTTGCTGATAAGCGTTCTTGGCTCGCGTTGTATCGAGGTCCATGCGCAGGATCTTCGCTTCTGGAAAAAGAATTTGTAGCTGATCTTCGAGCTTTTCAGTCCCGAATCCAATCGTTTTTACCTTGGTAGACCCGCAGGTCGGACACGTTCGCGGTACTTCTTCTTTATACCCACAATAATGGCAGCGCAACTCGCCCGCCCGCATATGGTAGGTCAGGCTCACGGCACAGTTGGGGCATTCGGCCGTCCAATCGCAGTCTTCACACTGAATATAAGGTGAATAGCCACGACGGTTCTGGAACAGAATACTTTGTTCTTTATTTTCTAAGTTGTTACCGAGAGCAGTAAGCAGAGCCGACGAGAACTCGTTTTTCATGGTTTTCTGCTTCTTTTCCTGCTTCACATCAACCAACAAGATCTCTGGCAACACGGCAGCTCCAAACCGCTGAAACAGTTCTACAAAACCATACTTCCCTTGTTGCGCCTGAAAATAGCTTTCCAGCGAAGGCGTTGCCGACCCCAGCAAAACTTTGGCCTGTTGCCATTGGGCCATCATCATGGCAACATCGCGGGCATGATAGCGGGGGGCGGGGTCGTGCTGCTTATAAGAGGTTTCGTGTTCTTCGTCGACAATAATTAATCCGAGGTTGTCGAATGGCAAAAAAACGGCTGACCTCACCCCTACTACAAACTGATACTGACCCGATACAATGCCTTTCCAAACCTCTACCCGTTCATTATCCGAGAATTTGGAGTGGTAAATTCCCATCTTATCACCAAACACACGCTGAAGCCGAACGACAATTTGGGTAGTCAAGGCAATTTCGGGGAGCAGATACAGCACCTGAGAACCACTGCCCAGCGCCTGTTGAATAAGATCTATATATACTTCGGTCTTACCACTACCCGTGATTCCATGTAGCAGTACTATGTTCTGGCTCTGAAACTGAGCCATAATCGATTCCGACGCTTTTCGCTGAGCATCTGTCAAAACAATTTCAGCCGTTGGTACCATCACGTCGGAAAAACGCGGCTGAATCACTTCGAATGTCTGGAACACATCATTTTTGATCAGAGTAGCCAACGACGATTGAGAGAGTTCGTCGTCCTGGTTCAGAATTGACTTATCTAATCCACGTTGATTTAAGATTGGGTTTACTTGTAACGGCACATGACTCATATAACGCATTACAACTTCTTGTTGCTTAGGTAGTTTTTCCAGCCTACGGATCAACATCATCAGCTGCTCTTTTTCTTCATAATTCGGGTGAAGTCTAACCTTTCGAATCATCTTGGGAATGTACTTTTCCCGTACCTCCTCAAATACAATCACCGCCCGCTTCCCTACTAGGGATTTGATTACAGCCGGTACATTTAGTTCCCCAACGAGTCGTCCGAGTTCATCATAGGTGAGGGCTGGATGCTTTTTCAGCTCCTCCAGCAAGGATACCTCCTCAGAGGTAAGTAATTCGGGATAATCGAAGTCTGGATTATACTGAACTTTCGATTGGCTGGAGATTTTGAGGCCTGATGGCAGCGCTACGTTCATCACTTCTCCTATACAGCACATATAGTAATCGGCCATCCATCGAAACAGTTCTAACTGATAACCAGTAATTAACGGATAATCATCTAATAATTCTAATATATATCGCGCCTGGTATTTAGCTGGAGGGGTATTATGTAGTCGGGCAACGATAGCCGTTAGTACACGGCTGTTCTTTTTACCAAATGGAACAATAACTCTGGCACCAATTTTGATACCGTCGGTCATTGCCCTCGGAACACGGTATGTAAATAGGTTAGGAATGGGTAATGGTAATATCAAATCCGCAAAGAATGTTACTTCTTCATCTGCTTGATATGAAAATACCAAGTCTGATAGGGATAGCTGGTTGTCTGGCATACTCACAAAGTAAAGTTACCTAAATCTGGCCTAAAAGGTTGGCAAGATGTTTGCAAGGCCCACATCAACATTGGGGCGGCAAATTCGTACTCAATGAATTTTACCTGGATAAGCTGTTTCATAAATGCTGCAAAAAGCCCTTCTGATTCAATCGATTGTTCGCGCAACACCTTCTCCTAATGACCAGAAACTCTAATTAAACGAATAGTACAGCCTCATGAAAAAATTTGTATCATCCGCATTACTGAACCGCCTTTGGCTGTTTGGTCTTGTTTTTTACCTAACCGGGACAAGCCTACCGGTGCTTGGTCAAATCAGCGGTAAAGTTTTCCGTGATTTCGATGGTGATGGTGTGCTTAGTACGTCTGTTCCTACTCTTACGGGTGCACGTAGTGGTACGGCTCCTGTAGAAAACGGAGTTGGGGGGGTAACTGTCCGGGCATACGTTGAGTTCAGTACAGCGCCAATTACAGCAACCACATCGGCTGATGGCTCCTATAGTTTTACGGCCGGCGAAATTACCCCCGGTCAGCGAGTTCGGCTCGAATTCGCGAATTGGGAACGTGGCTATTATCCCGCTCCTCATAATCCGGCAGGAGGAGGTACTACCGTTCAGTTTTTGACCGCGCCAGCAACAGACGTCAATACAGGCATTAATTATCCCAATGATTACTGTCAGACAACAAACGTTCAAATCACAATTCCGTGCTTTGTCAATGGCGATCCGCTAAAGACAGAAGATAACGGCACACCCATTGATATTGCGAATCAGGCGGGTACCGCTGATGCCCTTGTAGCGTTCGATTATGAATCATTCAGTACAAAAGGAGCCGGTAATACCTCTGCCAATGCCGCACAATTTCCCCCTGCTCACTTGGCCACAGTTCGGCAAACGGGCGCAATATGGGGCCTGGCACTCCAACGGCGTACGAAAAACCTATTCAGTATTTCTGTAGTGAAGCGGCATGCCGGTTTTGGTCCTCTAGGATCGGGGGGTATATACGTGACTGATCTTAACAGCACATCGAGCAATGCGACCACCAACTTTTTGAGTTTGAGCGCTGATCTCGGTATTTCAACGGGCGATATCCCAAATCGTGATATGTCCGGTAATAAGCTGGTAGCTAACACAGACCCCGGCCCTATGCAGGCCATCGGTAAAGTTGGCCTGGGCGGAACCGATATGTCGGACGATGACAAAACGCTCTATGTGCTCAACCTTTTCGATCGCAAACTGTACGGGCTTGAAGTAGGCATCCCTGCCCAAAAACCCAATTCAACAACGGGCGTAAAATCGTGGGCCTTAACCGGACCAGGCTGTCCACAAGGGGAGTTTCGGCCCTGGGCCGTGAAGGTATATCGTGGGCTGGTGTATGTAGGCGGTGTTTGTTCGGGGGAGAATGTACCTACCCCAGTGGCTAACGTGGCAACCATGGCAGCGGCCGTTGCCTCTAACACCGTTCTGTCGGGCCACGTGTATCGGTTAGACCCTACCTTGCCCGGCGGGCAGTTTGAACAGGTTTTATCGTTTCCACTTTCATTCAAACGAGGTTCAGCTGACCTTACTGGCACTTGTGCTGAATTAAAATACTGGCTTCCCTGGACAAATACGTTCCCTGAGCCTTGTAACGCCAATTTCGTCATGTGGCCTCAGCCAATGATTACGGACCTTGAGTTCGACGTCGACGGTCACATGATTATCGGGATGCTCGACCGGTTTGGGCACCTTGCTGGTGTAGCTAATCACGATCCTAACGGAAATGGCTTTTATGACGGCTTTACTGGGGGAGACTTACTCCGGGCTGCTCCGACAGCGGGTAGCCTGTTCACTCTGGAAAACAACGGTACCGTTGGGACTAAAACCAGTTTCAATGGAGTTAATAACAACCAGGGGCCGGGTGGTGGCGAGTTTTATAGCGATGATGCCTGGAAATTTTTTGGTAGCGTTGCGCACGACGAAATCAATAACGGCGCATTAACGCTAATTCCGGGTAAAAACGAAATTCTGTCGTCAGCTTATGATCCAATCGATGAAATTTATAAATCGGCTGGCTGGAAAAAGCACAACAATACCAGCGGTGTAGCAGGACCTGGCTTTGTTATTATTATTGATAGCCCTGGCACGTTTGGAAAAGCATCGGGCCTAGGCGACAGCGAGCCTATCTGCGATCCTGCTCCTGTTGAAATTGGCAACCGGGTATGGTTTGATGATAACCGAAATGGTATTCAAGATGCTTATGAGCCAGGTATCGACGGAATAGTTGTCCGCCTGTATGATGGTAGTACTTTGGTGGCCTCGACCACCTCAGCAAATGGCGGTCAGTGGTATTTTACAAACGCCAACGTACCGGGCAAACTCAAATACCAGTATCGATATCAGGTAAAAATGGATATGGGTCAGCTCGCTACCTATAACCTGACAGCCAAAGGCCCCTCAGCGGCCGAAGGCGCACGACTGTTCAACCCCAAAGCAGGTGGTCGACTGGCCAGCCGGAATTATTCGCTTTCGCCTTTTCAGGTACCAAACGGACCTGATGGTAGTATTCGCGACTCAGATGCTAAGTTGATTGGCGTTGATGCTACGATCGACGTATTTACAGGCGACATGGGGCAGAACGATCAGAACTATGATTTCTCGGTCAACAGCTGCCCCGTAATCACAGCTACGACAAAACAATTGACCGTCTGTCAGGGCGAAACAATTGCCAGTGTTACCATTGAGGGCAACTACTTTGCCGTATCTGACAAGGTAAAGTTTGTGGCGTTCGATACACAACAGACAGACCCAACCGCCATTTACAGTGGCACGAACGTTCTGGGCATAGTAACCCCAAATTCATCGTCTACTACTGCTGCTGGCAGTTTGTTAGTGACTTTGGATCGACCAGCTATTCAGACGAGCACCAATTCAGCGGTAACTACCTTCAAATACATTTATGCCATTATAGAGCCAGTAGCAGGAACGACCTTAGCAACCGGCTGTTTGCCTTTCGATGAAATAGTTATCACAATTTTGCCAAAGCCTCGTCTGAGCGTAACCAGCGGTACGCTTACCTGCGCACAAACATCAGCAACGCTGACGGCATCGCTAACCAACGAACAAAATCAGGCTATTGCCAATGGAATTTACCGCTGGACAGGTCCGAATAACTTTACGAGCAACGCTCAAAACGCAGTCGTAACCAGAGAGGGAACTTACACCCTTAGTGCAGCTTCACCGAACTGCCCTGCCGCGTTTACAACAGCGATAGCAACGGTTCAGTCGTTTACAACGGCACCCGTAATTGTCGACGCCATTGGTGGTGTTCCTGAGTGCTCTACATGTACAACCACTATTTCGGTAACATTTACGCCAGAAACGGCAACAGTTCGCTGGACAGGGCCAAATAATTTCACCTCAAACGAAGCAACACCCACCGTGAAAGATCCTGGTTTCTACATTGCTAGAGTTACCGGGCCGAACGGATGTACGGCTGAAACAGAAGTAGAATTATCGCCTGGACAAGACGCAGATCCGTTTGCCAACCTTGGTGACTTTGTTTTCTTCGACAGCGATAACAACGGCGTACAGGGAACCAGCGAAACAGGCGTGAGTGGTGTAACCGTTGAACTATACGACGCGGGTGGACTAACGCCTATTCGGAGCACGACAACCGGCCCCGATGGCTTCTATAGTTTCACCGACCTGACTCCAGCCTGTTACCAGGTGAAGTTTATAACCGGCACGTATCCAACCGATTTTGTAGGGACAACAGCAAACGTAGGTGGCAATATCGCCCTTGACTCCGATGCAGACCCATCAAATGGCATTACGCCTGTGGTTTGTCTAAGCGCTGGCGAAACCAACAATACTATTGATGCCGGTCTGGTTAAGAAAAGCCTGATCGTCAATGTCAAGTCGATCTGTATTAAAGATACGCCGTTCATTTCGTACAGTATTACGGCTGTAAACTTTGTACCCGTCAATGGCGCTACTATCACCATTCTCAAGTATGCTGATAACTCCTTTGTCGAGACGAAAACCAATCAGCCTTTGGTGGGACAATTCCTGTACACAGGTGCTAAAGTTGACGCACAGGGCAATCCAATTGACTGGCCGGGCTGGGATTATGATGAGGTTCGGGGGTGGTATCAGGTTGACGATGGACTGCGTCCATTCCTCAAACTACTCATTTCGGTTAACCCGACGGCAGAAACATCGGTCAATTATCCTGACCCGAGTCCTTTCTGTCTGAGTGGGCCGCCATTGGGATTAGGCGACTTTGTCTGGAAAGACCTTAACAGTAATGGCTTACAAGACGCTGGCGAACCAGGTGTTCCCAACGTTACAGTAGAACTTTATGAAGTTATTAGTGGCGTTCGGGCAACAACTGTGCTGAGTACAACCACAACCGACGGATCAGGTAAATATCTGTTTACCAATTTGTTTGAGGGCAGTTATCAGGTACGGTTCGTGCCAAGTTCGATACCAGCCAGTTGCACGATCACCAAGGCTTTTTCAGGTACGGACCGCGCCAACGACAGCAATGCAAATCCAATCACTGGTTATTCTGATGTAATTACGTTGAGTTTGAACGATACCTACCGGCCCAACAATACGATTGACTGCGGCTTAGCCCAGTTACCGGGTAAGGTATTTGACCCCTGCCCAATTATCGCGGCTGGTACGCCTGTAACTGTTTGTTCGGGTGAGTTGATGCCTCCGCTCTCGGTGAGTGTAACGGCTACGGGTAGCTATTCAGCGGCACAAGTTCGGTTTGTTTATTTCGACAGCCCAGCTACAGTTGCAGCAGTGTATGCAGGTGGTGGAACCGTTCTTGGTACCGTCCCGGTAGTAAATGGAATAGCAACACTGGCGAATCCAGCAGTGCCTACCGCCAACTCAACCTCGCATGTTGTCAACCGCTATGTGTATGCTTTCATTCAGCCCACACCCGCTGATCCAGACTGCCGACCTGTTTCAGAATTCATGGTTCAGGTTAGTGGTAAAGGGTGCATTCCAATAACAGTTCGACGACTTAAGTAAACCGAACCAAGGAGTTCATTCGATAATTTACAAAAAGCCTTCGTTGGGTAAACCAACGAAGGCTTTTTTCGTGTTGCGTAACTATGCAACTGTACGACGTAATTATTATTGGCGGTGGCCCCTGTGGACTGGCAGCTGGTATTGAAGCCACCAAAAACGGGTTGTCACACCTGGTTCTCGAAAAAGGCAGCATTACCGAATCGATTCGGCGGTATCCTAAACTAATGCGTTTTTTTTCGACTGCTGAAAACATCGAAATTGGCGGCATTCCCTTTCCCATCTCTGGCGTAAAAGCAAATCGGAATGAAGCCCTTCAGTACTACCGAAAAGTAGCCGCGTATTTCAAGGTAAACACGAAGGTTTTCACTGAAGTAGATCACGTTGAAAAAGAAGGGGAGCTTTTTACAGTATTCACCACTGCTGGTGATACGTACCGCGCTCATCGGGTGATTTTGGCGACGGGGTATTTCGACAAACCCCGCTGGCTCGGCATTCCAGGTGAAGACCTGCCTCACGTATCGCATTACTACGATGAGCCGTTCAAGTACTCGTTTACCAACGTTGTTATTATTGGTGCCGCCAATTCAGCCGT
Organism: Flavobacterium sp. SUN052; assembly: GCF_028867935.1. GTDB lineage: Bacteria > Bacteroidota > Bacteroidia > Flavobacteriales > Flavobacteriaceae > Flavobacterium. The sequence goes on along the minus strand of NZ_JAPQNS010000010.1, from coordinate 216,692 downwards.
TGAGGCCTCGCTTGAACTGTACCGACACGATGTGGACGTGACAGTTGTTCACCGGCGGGATGATTTTAAACCAACGGTAAAATACTGGTTGATCCCCGATGTGAAGAACCGGGTGAAGGAGGGGAAAATCAAGACTCGATTCGATACCTGTGTAACGCGTATTGAACCGGGCCAAGTAACTGTTCAACATTTACAGACTGGCGAGACCGATACATTGCCTGCCGACTTTGTACTGATTTTGTCGGGCTACACTCCTGACGCCAGCTTACTCCAACGATGTGGTATTGAGCTGGACCCTGAAAGCCAAATCCCTGTTTTTGATAAGCGCACGTTCGAAACCAATGTGCCGGGCCTATATGTGTGTGGCACTGTGTTAGCAGGCATTTATACCGAAAAAGTATTCATCGAGAATGGACGCGATCATGCCCGTGCTATTTTGGAGCACATAATGGGCCGCGAGGTGCAACCCGTGAAAGAATTAATCGATCGGATCTAACGGCACTTTGGCCCACAACCAACAGCAAGCGCATAGGTCCGTGGCATTTTGGCCCGACCCAGAAATATGGCATCGCCCTGTAGGTCAACAGCCGTTGTGAAACGATACCCGTCTTGGTTATACCGCACCAGGACCCGGCTGGTTTTGCTGGGAGCGGCATAGGGTTGCGTAGCGGCAATCAGAATCTGGTCGCGGTTGACAATTGCCCGGACAAAGGGTAGGCTATTGGTTTTCAATTGGTTGGCATTCAACTTATGCCAGGTTTTGCCGTTATCGTAGGAGCATTCGGTGTTCTCGTTGAGGTATTTTTCCTGCCCATCGAACATATCACCGTGATGTTTGAATAACCGCCAGCTGCCGTGCAAATAATGCTCGTAACAAGAGTAATTCCGGTCGTTACCAATACCTTGCATCGCGGGGTCTGTTGGTGTTGGCTGGTTTGCTAATAAATCTCCCTGATCGTCCCAGAAAATGGTACCATCTGCACCTGTAAACCAGTAAAATATGGCTGTTCCTTCGGCAATTGCAGGCGGAGCAGGTACCGTTGCCTTGCCACCGTGCGGAATATCAGCGCTTTGTGTATTAAAAAGCCACTGCCAGGCAATGCGTTTTTTAGGCGACAATTTTGAATTCACCTCCTGCTCACCCAATAAACTAGCTAACCAATGGCGGTCATCGTCGGCATTATGCGAGATAGCATAGTCAAAATCGGTGATTAGGTAATAGGTGCCAGGCATTTGGAAGTGCGCATAGTCGGCATATGATTTACCCACAATGTCATCGGGCATCCGGCGGCCTCGCGTATTGGTCGCGTCAATGTGTTGAGCCGTTGTGTTCCAGAGCCACTCAACTCCTGTATTGGCGTAATCGGAAGAGCGTGAGTAGCCAAAACTGTTGTGTGGAGTTGGCATAATTCCCCCAATTTCAGTTTGTGGGCTGATCACCTGTCGCAAAGCCCACATTTTATACGAATACAAATTGGCGTGTTCCTGCCGGTTATTTACCGAAGTACCATCATTTTCCAGGTCAAAGAAAATTTTGCCGTATGTGCTGTAGCGTCCATTATCGGGACAATCGCCGAAGGTGAGACAACCCCCACCCAGCTCGAACATGGCTTGTCCCAAACTCTCGCGCGAGTTGGAGCCTTCGGGCCTCAAAAAATACGTCTGACTAGCTAACTCGCTATTTCGTGCCCAGGGTAAATTAAAGGGCGAGTCGAGGAAATAGTTTTGGTATAGAATCAGCGCCCGCTGATCGAGCGTAAGACGACTTTTCCAGCCTGGATCTTTAGGTGCTTTCACAATCTGGATTTCCTCATTGGTCATGCGGCTTCGTTCAATAGACGAGAATCCGCGCCGAAACAATTTGCTCCAGTCCTGCGCAACGTGCTGATTTCGCCCGGCCCCACTCCACGTAACAGATTTGGTTTTGGGAAGGTAAAAATCACCCACAATGTCTATATTCCACGAACCTTTTCCGGTTGTGGGCGTAAAGGTTTGCCGGGGTGTCGGAATCAGTGGAGTCAACGGTGAGGTTGACTGAGCTATGGTGGGGACTTGGGCAGCGTTTACGATCACGCCGACCAATACCCATACACGTATCAGGCGCTTGATGCACATAAATATGTAACTATTGGTATTGTTTGGCTGCAACATTCGATTCTCAAAATCTATGCCAGATACCTAGAATAGCTGCAACAAAGTAGGGTAAATACCTATATTTCTTTTTGCTTTGTAACACAATTATTCTTTATGTTTCGTCGTCTGTCTGTTCTCCTATTTTATTGCTTAATGACCCATTTGGCTTTTAGCCAATCTGTTTCGCCTATCTCCTCAACAACCTCGACTGCAAGCCGCTGGCAAACTAGCTATTGGGATGCTCGCTGGATTGTTCATCCTACCTCACCAGTCCGTCAGTACGGTGTTTATCATTTCCGGAAATCAATTACACTAGGGCAGGCTCCGGCACGGTTCATTGTGCATGTATCTGCCGATAACCGGTACCGTCTGTTCGTCAATGGCCAGTCAGTAGCTCTTGGCCCCGCCCGGAGCGATTTGCTCAACTGGAATTACGAGACCCTGGATCTGGCGCCTTTTCTGAAAGCAGGCACTAACGTTATTGCCGCTCAGGTATGGTATTTAAGCGATTCGGCCCCATTTGCTCAGATGAGTTATCAGGTCGGATTTGTGATGCAGGGTGATAGCGATGCCGAAAAAATAGTGAATACCGACAAAAGCTGGAAGGTAACTCGCAATGAAGCATACGAGCCCCTCAAAAATAACAAGCTCCAAACGTACATTGTGGTGGGTGATGGCGACCGCGTTACGGCGTCGAAATACCCCTGGGGTTGGGAACAGCCCACCTTTGACGATAGCCAATGGCCAGCCGCTCAACAGTTGTGGTTTCCAGCTAAGCCACGCAGTTTAGGTTCTGATGGAAACTGGGCACTGGTTCCCCGCCAGATTCCTTTACTTGAAACATTTCCCCAGCGCCTTAAGACGGTTCGCCGGACCGATAAAAGCCAGATGACGGATGCTTTTCTTGCCGGGAAATCACCCGTTGAAGTACCAGCTAAAACGAAGGCTGTTTTCCTGCTCGACCAAAGTTACCTGATCAACGCCTACCCTGAGCTGACCGTTAACAAGGGCAAAGGGGCCACCGTAACGATGGCTTATGCAGAGGCATTGATGAACGATAAACGCCAGAAAGGCAATCGAAACGAGGTAGAGGGTCGACAACTAGTCGGGTTTGAAGATCAATTTGTTGCTGATGGTCAGCAGCGAACTTTCCGGCCGTTGTGGTTTCGCACGTACCGATATATCCAGATCACTGTTGAGACGGCAAATGAACCGTTGGTTCTGGAAGATTTAGTTGGGCAGTACACTGGCTATCCACTAGTAGAAAAAGCGCGGTTTGCTAGCAGCGATTCTACGCTAAAAGACATTTGGAATGTGGGGTGGCGCACCGCTCGGCTCTGCGCGGGTGAAACCTATTTCGATTGCCCGTATTACGAACAGTTGCAATATGTGGGTGATACCCGAGTGCAGTCTATGATTTCGCTGTACGTTTCGGGCGATGACCGGCTGATGCGTAAAGCTATCATGGATTTTGACCACAGTCGTATCAGCGACGGGCTTACCCAGAGCCGCTACCCCAGTGCCGATTTACAGGTGATTCCAACCTTTTCGCTGTTTTGGGTGTGTATGGTACACGATTACTGGATGCACCGACAGGATGATGCATTCGTAAAGGCGCTTTTGCCCGGTATGGCGAGTGTGCTCCGCTGGCATGAACAACGATTAGCAGCCAACAATCTCAATGGCCCGCTCGAATGGTGGAATTTTGTGGATTGGGCATGGCCCTGGAGCGAGGAGGCTCGAATTGGTGGAGTGCCGCCGGGGGTTCGCGATGGCTCCTCTACCCTATCGTTGCAACAGGCGTATACTTATTTACGGGCAGCCGAGGTATTTGCCCATTATGGACAGAACGATGTGGCTGATGGCTACCGGGGTCTGGCTGCCCGCATCAAAAAGTCGGTACGAGAAACGTGTTGGGATGCGAATCGGGGCTTAATGGCTGATACCCCCGCCAAAAAATCGTTTAGCCAGCACGCCAATATTCTGGCCGTGTTGACTGATGCCATACCCGTTGCCCAACAACCGGCTCTGCTTCAGAAGACCATGACTTCAATGGACATTACGCAAGCCACGTTTTATTTCAAATATTACCTGTTCGAGGCACTGAAAAAGACGGGCATGGGCGACCAGTTAGTGCCACAACTCAAACCCTGGCGCGATATGCTCGCGATGGGTCTCACCACTTTTGCCGAGAGCCCCGAACCCACCCGATCCGATTGTCATGCCTGGAGTGCTTCACCTTTGTACGAATTCTTATCTACTGTTTGCGGCATCAATCCTGCCGAACCGGGTTTCCGCTCCGTCCGGATTGAGCCCTTTCTGGGAAGTATGAATTTTGCGGAAGGTCAAATGCCGCACCCGGCTGGTGAGATTGCGGTTCGATTTGAGAAAACAGCAACCGGAGGCCTGAAAGGCACCGTTTCGTTGCCAACAAGTATAACAGGATCGCTGGTCTGGAAAGGCAAAACGATCCCGTTGAAAGGAGGAAAACAAGATGTGGCCTTGTAATTTTTATGGAACCAGAATCTTTTTCATCGCCCGCTTTACCCAGTTCGTCAGGGCTTATGCGGAGTTGACTCTCATTCGGCTGCACAAGGCAATTTAAGTAGGTAGGTTTGACTCAATAAACCTACCTACTTACACAATGAGTTATTTACCTGAAATCCTGTTATCCCTGTTTATTGTTAATCTCGGCACTGCATTCGGGGCCGGGCTGTACGAGACAAAAATGGTTCTCCCACTGTGGTTCCCAAAATCAGCTGTGGGTGGTTATCGAGTCAATACCGATACGATGCGCGAAATAGACTCGGGCAGGAAATTCTGGGCCTTTGTAACGACCATGCCACTAACACTGCTTACGTTGGCCAATCTTATTTATGCCTGGCAATCGCAATTGCCAAATCATAACTGGTGGCTTGCGGCTGCATCAATTACGCTCATCGAACGAATTGGCACCTTTACTTTTTTTATCCCAACCGCCATCAAATTACAGAAGGCAGACAATTTGCCAGCGACCATAGCCAGCCGTTTAGTCGGGTCGTGGATGAGCGCCAACTACGTTCGTAACGCGCTCACATTAGCTGCGTTGGTGTGTGCTTTACGAGCGCATTAATCTGGGCCTACTGGTTATAACCAAATTCAATTGTACTGGTCAACCTGTCGTTGCGATATGTTGTCAATCGACTGGGATAACCGTCGGGCCGATACTCGTACTCATACCGCCATTGGTCGCGTCCCCCTTCCGAATTTACTGAGGACTGAGTCAGTACATTATTCTTATTGGATGTTTCAGTTCCGTTCAAATCACCTAAATCGATCGATTGCAAATCACCTGTTAATGCAAACGGATTGGGTTTATCATCGTACGCAAAATGGAAATTAGCCCACCGCTTGAACGAAGAACCCGTTCGCCGAAAAACCACATTACCTACTTCACTCCTCCGAAACAGCGTGTACTGACTCAATTTCCCCTGTTCGTCTACCTTTTCTTCCCATGCCAACTCCCCCTTTGGACTGAAGCCTAAACGAGCTTGGACATTACCTGCCTTTTGGTAGTTATCCAGCAATTCGGCCACAGTAGTTTTCTGGGTCCAGGCTATGCTGTCGGTTTTTGGGGCATACGTAGCTATTGCGCTCGGAAGAAGATCACTGCTTTTGGGAAAGCCCTCTACGTAAGCAGCTTCCTTGTTTATTTGCGACGTAACACGGATCACATCATTACCATCATAATTGTAGGCATATTTTTTATAGACCTGTGTGCCATTCGTGTAAAAGTCGGTTCGTTCGGCTAGGCGGCTCTGTTCATTGTATTGATAGGCACGTACCACCCTACCATTGTAGGATACTTTCATCAATCGCAGCGGAGTAGTTGGTTGACCAGTAACACCATATGGAAATAGACGAACGGTAGTGGCATCGCCAAAACGAGGCCGGTACGCATTTATGGAGTCTGGAAGCAAAGGATCTGCGTCATTAGCTGATGCAACGAATGCCGTGGCACCTTGAAGTGAAACTGGGCTGATAACCTGCTGATCAGACCCATTCATGGGGTTACAACCCAATAGACTAAGCCAGCCAATTGGGAGCAGTAAGCAAAGATTCTTTTTCATAGCGTTAATGAGTTAGCATTTGGTGAATAAAAACCGACGAAGCATCAGCGTATTCTTGAAGTCAGATTAACTCACGTATTTTGTCTACACTTATTATATAGAAGCTGTTTAAACATTCAGTTTGCGGTTGACTTTTCGTAAGAAAATGACTGAGAATGCGATAAAATGTAGGCTCATCCAATTTTTTACTGAAAATTCAAACCGCACTAACAACGCTTTGAAGCCGTCGATCCAAGCGTTGGCGTGTTCAATCACCGAACGGTCTTGATAAAGTTCGCTATCAAAAACGGGCCTACCACTTTCATAAGGTTGGGGCTGCAGATTAGCTGAATTTCGCGGGTTCTCTTTCACATTGGCAATGATCTCTTCTCTGCCACAAGCCCCTATAAACTCAGAGGGGTCAAAACCGGAGTCGGCGTTTAAAAACAGACCCTTCAAGTCAAGCCCCGCTGCTTTAAGCAGGGTACAGATTTCTTCAAACAGCATCTGAATTTGAAATAAGTCATGATGCTGCCCTTCTTGAGGAGTGGACATGGCGAGCATAACCCCTTGGCTATCTGACAGAAATAGGGCATTCGTGGTGCTACAGGCTTTTCGACCCTGATAGCCCACCGCATCGCCCCCATTCTTGGCTGGGATATGGCTGCCATCAAATTCGACACTTGACATATCCAGATACTGCCGATTTTTAGTCAGAATATTGATCCAAATTGTACGCCAGCAGTCGGCTTTACTCCATTTATTGTAGTAGTAAAAGACCGAATTCCAGTTAAGGAGCTTATCAGTAAAGAACTGTTTGGTAGGTAGTTCGCGCCATTGGCAACCGGTTTTGAGCCGGTGGAAAATGCACTCGACAATTTGGGTGAGTGGCCCGGTGGTGTCAAATCCGCGCAAGCCAACGGTCAAATGTGGTAAAACCCACGTCTCAATCATACCTTTGTCCATGATCCCCATTACTGTGTTTATTTAAAGTTCGCGCTTCAAAATTCACACGGTTTTGGGGATTTTCCCTAAAGTCTAAACAGCTTCTATATCTCAACCTGAAACGGCAACACATACTGGTAATTAATGGGCGTACCATTAACCCGTGCGGGTTCCCAACGGGGCATCCGGGTGAAGACCTTCACAATGTTAGTCACATAGTCACTCATTTCTTCAGCCACATCGGGGGTCGTTGGGCGTGACGTAACCTGCACATCGCGCACTTTGCCGTTCGTCTGAATCAGAAACTTAACGGTCATAGGTCCGATACTGTATTTCTTTTTCCGAAGCGATTTAGGATACTTGATGTGGTAAGCAATGTAATCCATCATGGCATCGTACCCACCCGGAAAACGGGGCATCTCCTTTTTGGCATCCAGAAGCGTATCGGGCCTTGTCTGGGTAGTAGCCGTCCGGCCGCGCATTACATCCATGGGCGACTGGGCATAACTCATCAGCGTGCTGCAAAAAGCAATGCCGACTACAACTAAAAGACGGTGGTACAGGGAACAATTCATTGGGTAAAGATAATGCCCCTGTACCACAATCTCGAACCTTACCCGTCGGGCTTGATTTACTGGTTAGGCAAAAAAGCTGGGTCGGCGGAAACCAGACGTAGGCTGCCAGCTTGAATCACGACGGCGAAGCGCCTGAGCAATCGTAATGATTTGTTTACCCATTCGACCCTGTTCCTCAATATCGGCCTGGTTGTATTGCTCTTCCTGATTTGGCTCCCACTCGAAAAGCTCGGTTTTAGCGTCGTAAATACCAACGGGCGTCCGTTTTGTAGTCGTTTGAAGTTTATTTAAGAGGGCCACTGCTTCATCGTGCGAATTGCTACCGACGTGGTGATACTGCCCATTAAGAAGATATAACACTGAAAAACGATTCATAGTTGTGTTGATTAACTTGTGTGAAACCAGATTGTAGGGTATTGTTATGCAGTTTAGATCTGCTGCAACGCCCGGAAACGCTCAATGCCGATCACCTGTCGCCAGGCATCCTGCTTACTGGCGCTCTCCGCCCGGTTTCGTTCTGGTTTGTCTCTTAAAGTTGAGTGGACACGCATTGCCTGAAACTCATTATTCAGGGTAGAAACCTTTTGATTAATCTCATCAAGTTGTTTCTGCACCCGTGTAATTGATTCGTCAGAATAATCAGCTTTACTGAGAGACGGTGTGTAGTGGCGGGCTAAAACGTTCCCACCAAACGGTTGCCCCTGACGCGATAGGGCTTCGAATACGTCGGCGTGTTTAATAATAAACCGTAGCAGCGATGTGCCAACTGTGGTACGGATATTCGTTGTGGTTTTTTGGCCTTTATATGTTTGTGTCAATTCCATTGTTTTCATGTGTTATGGATTGTCGGTTGGGTACTTTACCCGGTTGATAATCCTGTTGATCAATTAGCCAGTTGAAGGAGTCTATCCGCTTGATTCTGAATCGCAACGCTCAACGTCAACTGCCTGCCAAAGTAACGGCAGAGAAAAGTCGAAAGTTTAAACGTTTAAACAGTAATAGCCAATTATAGCCTATTTTCCTTTTAACCTATCGTTAATTTCTATAAATAGTACCATTAAAATAGATAATTTAGAATTTTTCTTTGATGTTTTTCCGCTCTTTCGTCGCTGATGAAACAAATAGAAGTTTAAACGATTAACTATATTATTGCATTATTTATGTTTGTAGCATGATTGGTAAGAAAACCTCGCTCAAAGACATTGCTCAGGCAGTTGGCGTTTCAACCGCCTTGGTTTCGTACGTATTGAATAATAAAAAAGAAGGCAGAATCAATAAAGATGTAGCGAAACAAATCAGGAAAGTAGCGCAGGAATTAAACTATCAACCTAACCAGATCGCCAAGAGTCTGAAGACCAACAAGACGTTTACCCTGGGTCTGGTTGTTGCCGATATTGGTAATCAATTCTCTTCGTCGCTGGCTCGCTATATTGAAGACGAAGCGGATGCTCGCAACTATACAGTCATTTATGGTAGCTCCGAAGAGAACCCGGCCAAGTGTCAGAAACTCATCACAACCTTACTCAATCGGCAGGTAGACGGCTTGTTAATTTGTGCGCCTGATGGATCAGAGTCTCAAATTGCGGACCTGCAACGGCAACATGTTCCCTTCGTGCTAATTGATCGCTATTTTCCAAATCTGAAGACGAACTATGTAGCTCTGGACAATTTTCAATCGGTTCGCAAAGCGGTGCTGCACCTAATTGATTCGGGGTATCGGCGGATTGGTCTGGTCACCTTTAAAACAGGTTTATTCCACATCAGCGAACGGACACGGGGTTATCGGGCCGCCCTTGCTGACAATGCCATTCCATTCAAGAAAAGCTGGCTTAAAGAAATTAACCGGGATAATCTCAAACCCGAAATTGCCAAAGCAATTCTGGAGCTGGCTACGGGCAAAAATCCCGTCGACGCAATAGTATTCACCTCCAATACACTATCTATCAACGGCCTGAAAGAAATCAAAAAGCTCAGTGTACGTGTGCCCGACGAAATGGCCGTGGTAAGCTTCGATGAAACAGAAGCGTATGATCTGTTTTACGCACCACCTACCTATCTCAAACAGCCCGTTGAAGAAATGGGCCGTTTAGCCACTACAATTCTGCTCGAAGCCATCACAGCAAATAACCGTATAACTCAAGCTAGCCTTGAAGCAACACTGGTTGTTCAGGCCTCCACCAAACCCGCTGTTTTTACGGATAAGTGAGGCCTGAAACAATCAGTTACTATGGAGGACAGGCTATCAAACGAACGGCAAAGCAGTGTTACCTTAACACTGCCACTGGCAACCGTTTCAATAAATCCTGCACCAATAAGCTGGTGATCGGTTCGCCCGTTAATACACTTGTCCACTCAGCGGGGGCTTCGGCTGGCATTATTACCCGGGTATTCTGCCAGTCGAGATCGAGCACATCGGTAACGCTTTGTGTCTTACAGAGTCGGGCGAGGTGTAGCGGTAGTATTACCACCAGCCAGGACGAGCCCTGCTGACGAGCAAAGGCTATAATGTGTTCGCTCGATGGCCCCTCTACCGTTAACGGAATATAATTTCCTTTGGCAAACAGCTCAGTTTCAGCTTTACGGGCCTGCAACAACTTATGCGTTACCAATAGCTTGACACGGCTACTAAATCGGTCATGCCAGAGCTCAGCAAGGTCGGGGCCACCATAGTTTGTTGGAACACCTGTCTTGAATTCGGCCAACCACGCCTGCCGCTGGGCAAAATTGACCGGACGGCGGTTATCAGGATCTACAAAACTCAAGTCCCAGCCCTCAGCTCCCTGATAAAGGTCAGGAACACCGGGGCAGGTATTTTTAAGGACGACTTGCGCTAATGAATTCGTGATTCCAAAATCGGCCACTCGTTTCAGGAATCGTTCAAACCGCGCCCAGAAAGGTCGGCTTTTGTCTAACAGACCAAGTGCGAACGATTTTGTTGCTTTAACATAGGCATCATCACCAGGGCCACGTACTTCCGATACATACCGCTTGGCTTCGTGAAGGGCCTTTTGCAGGAAATCGCCTAAACGTTCGGTAAAATCATCGTCTGCTGGCTCAGGCAAGGTAACCGACTCACCGGCGCCTGTTGGCATGGTGTAATTAGCTACTAGCGACTGATAAATGAAGTACTCATCATTGACATCGGGGCTACCGTTGGTTTTTAGCTCGGCATTCATCACCATCCATTCTTTCACTTCGGCCAACCAATCATCAGGTATGGCCGTCAACACGTTGAGTCGGGCGCGAGCATCTTCGCCCCGCTTGGTGTCATGGGTCGACAGACCATTCATGCTCAGTGGCCATTGTGCCTGACGTTCCTGCATGGTTTGGTGAAACTCACTAACAGCCATCCCAAATCGACCCGGTGAGTCGCCCACCTCATTATGCCCAATAAACCGGTTGTAGGTGTACATCAGCGTATCCTCAACACCTTTTGCCATCAGCGGCCCCGTAAATTGCATAAGTCGCTGGTAGAACCGACGCGCCCGATCGCGATAATCGTCATCAGCAACGGGCGGCTTATGCAAAATGGCATCTTCCAGGCGAGCTACGGCCGATTTCAGCTCCGGTTTTTCGTCACGAATAGCATCAAACAGCGCGCGCATGGCCGTTGCTTCGTCGTTGGGTAACGGCAATTGATTGGCATAATAGCGGTACACTGGGCAATGAATCAGCACTTCAGCAATGGCCAGTCGAAGAGAGGCATTCTCTCCCCCATCTTCCATATCAAGTTGGTTATCCAGCCGGAGTTCGTGAAAATGATCGAGCAGATTATTCAATTCGCCCCCCATGTGCTGGTAGAGAATATAAGCCTTCCGGTCGCGGATCCGCTTGGCCATGGGTGTATGTGTACCCACCAACGATTCAAAAAACTCAGTCAATGGTGTTTCACCAGTCGGGTCGGTAAGCAGATTATTCACCTGAGCTAGAAAATCGTAGCCACTTGTTCCCTGAATTGTCTGTAGCCAGCTTTGGGGCAATGGCTCGTCGGCCTGCTGGATCTTTTCAACGGTTAAGTACGCTTCGGGCCCAACCAACTCGCGCAGACGCTGCAAATAGCCTTCAGGATCATATAAGCCATCGACATGATCAACCCGAACCCCCTGAAACACACCCTTATCTAGGAGTTTTTTGATCAGATCGTGGTACTGGTCGAATACATGCTTATTCTGCATATTCAGGCAAATAAGCCCGTTCACTGTGAAAAACCGCCGGTAATTCATCGTCCGCATGCCTTCTGTCCAGGCGCAAAGCCGATAATGTTGCTCATCGGCCAGTGTTTTCAGTTGTTCAGATTGCGCATTTATAGCCGTCAGCCCGTTGTCGATCCATTGCCGCCCTCCGTCGGTGTTAGCGATGGCGGTGAGCTGTTTAAGGCACTCTTCCCACTCCAGGGCCAGCGTTTCAGAATCAGTTACTGGTCGCAACTGTTCAACCTGCTGCAACCATTGTTCCTGGGCATCGGTGGGAATGGTTTCACTCTGTTTCAGTACACTCAGATACGAGCCGGGTTTGAGCGGAAACTCATTATCGTAGCTTTTGAGGAATAGACGATCCCGGTCGTAAATAACCTTTAACTGACTATTCGCAAGTACGTCTTCAAGCGATTGCCCCAAAAACGGAGCCATAATTCGCCCGTGGTACATATCGCTGGTGTAGGTAATATCGAAAAAATCGCGGTAGCGCGATAAGGGTCCTTTTTCGAGTAGGTCTACTAACCAGGTATTGTGTTGATGGTAGGCCATGTGATTGGGCACAATGTCCTGCAACCAACCCATACCGGCCGTTTTCAGCTGTTTAGCGAGTTCTTCCAGTTGTTCGCGAGTGCCAATTTCAGGAGCAATCCGGGCGGGATCAACACCATCGTAACCGTGGGTACTTCCGGGGGTAGCTTCAAAAATAGGTGCGGCATAAATGGTGGTGATACCAAGCTCGCGTAAGTAAGGCAACAGGTCTTCAACGTGTGCCAGCGTAAATGAATCGTTGAGTTGCAGCCGGTAGGTGCTGACGGGGTTATGCATTGATGTATGGTTCCGGTTCGACGGATCAGTTGAGTAAAAGACCGCTTATTCTATAGCTAGCCAATACTTTAACAAACGCAGCGGTGGGGCGGGTGTTTGAAAAATTAACTACTGTTCGTATTTGATACTTATATTAGAGGCAAAATCAACTATCATCTGGCTTTAGTCCTGCCAGAGTCTCAACGCAATCAGTTGAAATATGAATGAATGGGAACGAGCATTGCAGTCCATAGCCAAGCCAAATAAGCAACTCGCGCTATACGATCGCTATGGTTCAATGGCATACGGCGTTATCCTCCAGATACTTCCTCAGCCCCTACAGGCGCAAAAAGTACTGGTCGAATTGTTTGCGTCATCCGATTTACAAGGTTACCTGGATGGCCACAGCAGCATTGCGCTGGCTATTGTCAGGATGGCCAGGACCAAAGCACTGACGGCGAAAGCCCAGACAGGTGAATCGCTCATGCCATCAGTATCTCCTGGTATGACAGCAAAAATGAATTTGCCAGATTTAGTTTTTGATATGGCCTTCCGACAAGGGTATTCGATCGAATCAATTGCCGAAAAATTACAATTGACCAAAAAAGAGGTTCTAAAAGCAATCCGTGATTATTCTGTTTCTTTACGTCAAGCTTAACTGGATAAACCGTTGAAAACAACTGATTATAAAACGAGCGGCATATTGGAGGCTTATCTTTTGGGATTGACATCCGATACTGAAAGCCAGGAAGTTGAGCAGATGATGGATAGTCATCCTGAACTTACTATGTATCTTGACGAACTTGAAATAAAGCTTGAAAGTCAATTGATGAGTGGCGTAACACCTCCTCCGCCGTTTGTGCGGGAACAGGTTGAGTTGTGGACCAACCAGCAAGTAGTAAAAAAGCACGAACAGACGAGTGATCAGAAACAACGCCAGAAAGCTACCGAGCCAGCTACCGACCGTATGGAGTATGTGGACGTACAAGTGAGTGGCACGCACATTCAGGTACATAAAAACTGGCGAACGGCTTTTATTGCGGTATTTATTCTGTCGAAAATATTTCTTGTGTTAGGGCTCTATTATTATTTCAAGGCCCAAACCCAGAGCGGAGAAATTGACAGGCTCAACCAGCGACTGAAGCAGCAAACAACGTCTGTTACAACAGACCGACCGTAAATAGGCAAATTTGGCAGGAAGCAACTAATAAGGCGCAAAATAGATGTAAGTCTACTCATTTAGCCCTAAATCTTGCCAAACCTGGTCCCGAGTAAGCCAGCGACTATTTTCAGCCTTTGTTTTCAATATGTGAACGTAGTCAAGAAAATCTTCGAGTGAATCAAAGTCCGTTAATTCATCGGCTAAAGTTTGGTACGACTGGTAAGGGAGCACAGCGAATTTTGGCTCTCCATTTTCCTCGATAATTTGTGCCTGTAGGGTCATTGGTATATGTCTTTTCGGTTGCCCACGTTGACAACTTCAATTATTTTAAGTTTATCTTCTTTGTCAAAAAGTACTCGGTAGTTACCAACTCGTAAGCGAAAGCCCGCTACTGGATGATTGGTCAATTGTTTAACGTTCGCTGTTTCGGATGGGTTTGCAGCCAATTCATCAAGCTTTACCAGAATTCGTTTCGCATCCTGTTTCGGCAATTTTCTAAGGCTCTTTGCCGCTTTCTCACTGAAAAGCAATTCGTACATTCAAGCTGATTTGATAGGTTTAGTTCAAATATAACGTTATTGAGCCAATCATTTAATACCAACAAAGCCAGAAGCCGCTCGATTCATTGAGCGGCTTCTGGCTTTAAAACTAATAATCCCTCTACAACAACTTATCCATTGTGATAGGTAAATCGTGAATCCGTTTGCCAGTAGCGTGGAAAATGGCGTTGGCAATAGCTGCTGGTGTACCAACAATACCAATTTCGCCAAGACCTTTTACGCCCAGCGGATTAACGATATCGTCGTGCTCTTCTACAAAAATCACGTCCATATCGTGCACATCGGCATTGACTGGAATATGATACTCGGCGAAGTTGTGGTTCATGAACCGACCTACATTATTGTCGCGAATGCTTTCTTCATGGAGGGCTTTACTCATTCCCCACACCATACCGCCAATAATCTGGCTCCGGGCCGTTTTGGGGTTAATAACACGTCCGCCCGCAATGGCTCCTACTAACCGACTCACAACAACCGTGTTAAAATCTGGATCGACCCGCACCTCCGCAAAAATAGCTGAGTGAGCAGCACGGACATATTTCCGCTGTTTCAGAAAGTGCGGAATTCCGGCTGAAGTTTCGCGAACAGCCCGACCACCATTTTGTGCGACAAGTGTCATCAGCGACACAGCCACCGATGCGTCTTTGGCAAAACGCATGTGTTTGTCCGCAAAAACCACGTCTTCGAACTTAGCTTTTTTGAAAGGCGAATCCGGCATATCTTTAGCCAGTTTGAGCAGTTTCTTGCCTAAATCCTGGCAAACTGTCTGTACCGCCGTACCCACCGTAGATGCCGTCCAGGACCCGCCCTGAATTGGTGCCAGCGGCATGTCAGAATCACCAAGCTTGAACATCACATCTTCCATTGGCAAACCGAGTGTTTCAGCGGCAATTTGCGTCATGATAGTGTACGTCCCCGTACCAATATCGGCAGTAGCGCTGCTCACGCGGAGCTTACCGTTCACACCCAGCACAGCCTCGGCCCGGGCGGGCATCTGGTTTGCTTCCCACGTACCTGTAGCCATTCCCCAGCCAATCAGCACATTACCATCGCGCATAGAACGGGGTTCGGGGGTTCTCTTTTCCCAACCGAAACGTTCAGCACCCTGCCGGTAACACTCCCGAAGCGCCTTGCTCGAAAAAGGCAGGTTGGCGTTCTGATCCCAATCAGTGAAGTTTTTAACCCGGAAATCAACCGGGTCCATACCCACTTCATAGGCCAATTCGTCCATGGCTACTTCCAGCACTGATACACCCGTAACGCCCCCAGGTGCCCGCATATCCTGTGGAGAATACACGTCAAGCGGAACCAGCTGATAGTCGAGCGTTACGTTGTCGCATTTATACAACTGACCCGACCAGTTTACAACCGTTTCGGTGTAGTCCTCTTTCTTCGATGTTTCGGCAATTGCCTTGTGGTACACCGAGTTGAGCGTACCATCTTTTTGTGCGCTCAGCGCGATTTGTTGCACCGTGAAAGGCCGGAACCCAATCGTAAACATTTGGTCACGGGTCAGTGATACCCGCACTGATCGTTTTAATGACAGCGCGGCCATCGATGCCAAGAGCAACTGGTATTGTGGCCGAAGCCCCGACCCAAACGCTCCCCCAACGTAAGGCGATAACACCCGCACATTTTTAAAGGGCAGACTAAACATGTTTGCTACCAATAGCTGGCTATTGGGTGCGCCCTGAGTTTTGTCGTAGATGGTTAGTCGAGGCTTTTCGCCTTTTTTTGGGGCCTCGTACACTACCGTAGAGGCAAACATCTCCATCGGATTATGGTGTTCAGCCTGGTGCACAAACTCACCCGAAATTTTGGCGGGCGCATCGGCATAAGCCTGATCAGCATCGCCACGAGGTTTTGGTGGTGGTGGTTTCAGCAGGCTGGCAATCGACAGCTTTGGGTCGCGAGCTTCGCTCAGGTTCGTTTGCAGATTCGTCTTATGGTCATCTTCGCGGTACACAATGTTCACGAGCGAGGCCGCATACCGGGCCACTTCAAACGTTTCGGCAATGACCAAAGCAACCGGTTGCCCGCTATAATACACCTTCTCATCTTCCAGAGGGCGAAACGGCGACCCAGCCGGGGCATCCTGATCCTTATAGTTAAAATCTGACCAGGCAATTTTGGGGCGATTACGGTATGTAAGCACTTTTAACACGCCCGGTATGGCACTTGCCGCACTGTCGTCGATGGCCACAATGCGGCCCTTCGTAATTGAGCTTGATACCACCACACCATACGTGAGGTTCGGCACATTAAACTCGGCGGCATATTTTGCCTTGCCGGTCACTTTATCGGGGCCGTCAACACGGCTAATAGGTTGTCCGATCATGATTTGATGTCATTTATTGTCATTTGCTTCGCTGTCATTGGGAGTCATTGATTGCTTTTACGAAAAATGACCACCAATGATAATTAATGACGGTGAAACCTAATGGCCCTGTACCGCTTCGCGCAACGCCCGCACAATAGCTCGTTTGCCAAGTTCAATTTTGAACGTATTGTGGCCATATCCTTTGGCTCCTTCGAGCAGCGACTCCGCTACAGCACGGAAGGTTTCGTCAGTAGCCGGTTGGCCTACCAGCATAGCCTCAGCTTCGGGTTTGCGCCAGGGTTTGTGTGCCACCCCGCCCATTGCAATTCGAGCTTCCGAAATCTGACCATCAGCCATCTCCAGCCCTACCGCAACCGACACCAGTGCAAAGGCGTAGGACGTGCGATCACGAAGTTTGATATAAGTAAAATGTTCCGGGAATCCTTTAGCTGGCAGGTCGATGCTGGTGACCAATTCACCTTTTTGCAGCGTGTTATCGAGCCAGGGCTCGTTGCCGGGAAGCCGGTGAAAATCGGCCATCGGGATAGATCGGTCGCCGTTGGGGCCTGATACTTGGACTACGGCTTCGAGAGCTGCCAAAGCCACACACATATCTGACGGGTGCGTAGCGATACAGGCCGATTCAGCAGGCTCATCAGTTGTACCCACAATGGCGTGAATCCGGTTGTAGCCATTCTTAGCTGGACAGCCAGTACCCGGTTCACGCTTGTTGCAGGGCATTTGTGCATCGTAAAAATAGTAGCAACGAGTCCGTTGAAACAGGTTTCCGCCGTTGGTTGCCATGTTCCGCAACTGGGGCGAAGCGCCCGCTAAAATAGTCTTCGACAACAACGGATATCGTTCTTCAACCAAGGGGTGGTATGCCGTATCAGCGTTTGTAACAAGTGCTCCCAGCCGAAGACCTCCGTCGGGCAATTCGGTAATATCGCCAAGTGGCAAGCGGTTAATATCAACCAGCTGATTAGGCTTTTCGATATTTTCCTTCATCAAGTCAATGAGGTTGGTTCCTCCGGCAATAAACTTGGCAGCTTGCTGGCCACCAATGTCCGAAAGCGCATCTGATACGGCTTCGGGGCGAGTGTATGAGAAGGGCTTCATGACTGTTTGATAACTTGGTTGATAGCGTCTACAATGTGCGGATAAGCACCACAACGGCAGAGGTTGCCGCTCATGAGCTCCCGAATGTCGTCAGTTGTTTTGACGTGCCCCTCGTTGATCATGCCCACAGCAGAACAGATCTGACCGGGCGTGCAATACCCGCACTGGAAAGCATCGTGCTCAATAAATGCCTGCTGAAGCGGATGCATTTCGCCCGTCTCACTATTGGCCAAGCCTTCAATCGTAGTGATTTCGTGGCCGTCGTGCATAACGGCTAACGTCAGGCACGAATTGATGCGTTTGCCGTTGACAAGTACTGTACAGGCTCCGCATTGGCCATGATCGCAGCCTTTTTTGGTGCCCGTCAGGTTTAAATACTCGCGGAGCGCATCGAGAAGCGTGGTCCAGGGGGCCACATTAATTGGTCGTTCGGCACCGTTGATTATCAGCGAAAACTGACGGGGGCCAGTATTCTGCTGATTCGATACAGCTTTTTCCGACGAGCCATCTCTGGGTCTGGTTGCCGGGGCAGGGAAGGTTTCCGTTTGCATGGACATTGCGGTTGATTAGTCCATGCACAACATAGGGTATTTGAAGATGTTCAAAGAAGGGCAGGAAAGTGCGGGAACGGTCCTTACCGACAAGTTAGTAAATTTGACAATAGATTTGTTATCAACCCTAAAACTAAAACGTCAGCTCCCGAATCTTGTCCATATACGAGCGGCTGACGCGGACAACATCATCGTTTTGAAGGATCACGTCGTAGCTCGATGGGTACTTCTGAATCTCGCGGACGTAGTGCAGGTTGATAATGTCGGAGCGGTGAACCCGGATAAACTGGCGGGAATCGAGTTTGGCTTCTAATGCGCTAATGCCGTAATTACTAAGGTGATGGCCCTTGGCGGTCACCAGCGTGGCGTAATCGCCTTCGGCTTCGATGCGCAGAATCTCCGATACCGCCACCGTAACAAGCCGGTTGCCGGTTTGCACCAGAATCTTTTCTGGATACGTAGTGGCGGTCATCAGCAAGCTTTCGGCTAGGGGTTGAATTTTTTGCAGGTTCCCCGTGCGCGAGTCCGTTACGCGCTGCACGGCCTGAGCGAAACGGTCGCGGGTGTAAGGTTTGAGAAGATAGTCAACTGCGTGAACCTCAAAAGCTTGTAGAGCATACTGGTCGTAGGCGGTTGAGAAAATGATTTGGGGAATTTCGTCAATGTGCTGCAACACCTCAAACCCTGTTAGGCCGGGCATCTGAATATCCAGGAAAATCAGGTCAGGTTTAAACTCGTTTATCAGCCGGACGGCATCGACGCCATTATTAGCCTCTCCCACTACAATTAGAGCGGGGTATTGTTCGAGGTACTGCCGAATGAGCATCCGGCCGGCCGCTTCGTCGTCGATAATAATTACTTTCTGCATAGAGAGGGGCCGCGTAGCGCTGTGTTATAGCTCATTATAATTAAGCTGGAATGGCAAAGTCGATGACAACGCCATGAGGCTGATTGGCGGTTAGCATTAACTCACTGCCGTACATTTTTTCTAATCGCAGGCGGGTATTAGCCAGACCAACGCCGGTTCCGTTTACTTTGCCATTCATACCCGCCCCCGTATCGGTTACTGTGACTTTCAATTGACCATTTTGCTGGGTGATTTTGACTCGGACTTCGCCCCCCTCAATCAACGGAGCAATGCCATGTCGCACCGCGTTCTCAACTAAGGGCTGCAACAGCATGGGTGGAATTTTGGCAGTCAGCACAGCCTCGGGAACGTCGAAAACAATTCGGAGCCGATCACCGAAACGAGCTTTTTCGAGATCAAGGTATTTCTGAAGAAAAGCGACCTCGTCGCCTACCGTTACAAAATCAGTTTTAGACGCCTGAAGTTGATACCGAAACAGGTCGGCGAGGTCGGCTAGTAGTTCGCGGGTGTGTTCGAGAGCGGGAGGTACGGTGGCACTAATGGTGTTGAACACATTGTACAAAAAATGCGGGTTTAGCTGGGCTTTCAGAGCAGAAAGTTCGCTTTTTACAGCTAGTTCGCGAAGTTCAATTTCCTGAATCTGTTGCCGCTGATAATCGCGATAGTAGGAATAGGCGTGAAAGATTCCGAACTGAACCAAATAAAATAGTGTCCCAATGTATGTATCCCAGATCTGCCCGCTTCCCCCCATATGTCCTACTCCGAGCGCATCAGAAACGGCATAACAGACGTTTTGCCACACCAGAATGAAAGTGGGTAAAAGCACGATATGCAACATAACCCGCCTGAGTAGCGGCCAGTGTTTTAGCCGGATAAATAGCAGATACCAGATCGGAGCCGTGAAGAGCAGTTTAAGGATATATTCGACTGTAATACGTGGCAGATATTCCAGCCAATCGGTCAGCATCGGCTGCTTCGACCAGGGTCGCTGACTGATGGTCAGAGCCATGTCGTATAACAGCGTGGCTATCAAGTAGATGCTTAATACCCCCGCAAGCTGGCGATAGGTAATTCCCCAAAAAGCAGTTCGATTTAGCATTGACACCTTAATCAAAAGGATTCGGTTTGTTCTTACGCATGAAAGCTGCGATAATGAGCGACATAATAAGTCCACCGATGACAATAGCTATAAGGCCAAAAACTAGGGTGTAACCAGGGGTTTGAAATCGCTCTATCATCTCCATTTGCTGATCGATCTGATCGTCTGAGATACCACTTTCCTCTAGTTTTTCGCGAGTCTTTTCGGCTACCTTCGCCATAACATCTGTGTCGATAAAAGCCATGTAAAACTGCGAGAACAGGATAGATAGTACGCCCGATACAGCCGTGGTCACCATCCCTACCGTTAGTCCTTCGCCGTAGGTCATGTATCCCTCGTTTAGAGTCCTAAATTCCCGCATGGCCATAACGAGCCCGCCAACACTAATGGCAATGGATACAACACTTGTCCATGAATCGCCGACTTGTTCCGTTAAAAATAGGATAAGAGAAAAAACGATACTGACAATGCCCAGAATAATGCCCCATTTGAGAGCCACACGGTACGTAGAAGTTGGTTCATTCATGATGATTTGATGGTTTAGTAAACAGTTTCTCTGTTTGCTAACAAACATACATTTCTGCGGCCAATCTTCCTGCTTCTTTATCCAACTCGACGCCGTTTTAATTCCACACAAACTTACCCTCTCTCCTCTTTCACTTCTACCAGTTTCCGACGAAACGACAAATACGTCGCCGAACGGCATTACCCGTTCATTCACCGACCATTTCGGCCACTCGCCGATTGTGGCTGGCTCACCGCGAAGCGCCACCCTAGCTTTGACCCATCAAATCGCTTCACAAAATCGCCAGTCTTATGAAAAAGCTATTCTTTCTGTTTCTGATCCTGGAATCAGCAGCCACTTTCGCTCAAACCGCCACCATAATCGGCACCGTAGTTGATGCCCGCCAGCAAGGCGTTCCGTTTGTAACAGCGATGCTTTTGCGCACTGGCGATTCAACCCTCGCCAAAGCCGCCGTAGCCGATGCATCGGGTGTTTATTCTCTTGTTGGTGTTCGGGCAGGTACTTATCGACTTACCGTATCGGGGGTAGGGTTCGCCAACTGGTCGTCAGAAACAATTGCGGTTACCGATGGGCAGTTGATAACCATGCCCAACGTAACGCTGGCTGAAGCAACCAAAGCTCTGAAGGCGGTTACCGTGACTGCCCGCAAACCGTTAGTCGAAATGCAGTCGGACAAACTGGTATTGAACGTACAGGGCAGTCTGACATCGGCGGGAAGTTCGGCGCTGGAGATTTTACAGAAGGCTCCAGGCGTGTTGCTCGACCCAAACGATAACCTGATGGTGCAGGGCAAAAACGGCGTTCGGGTGTTCATCGATGGTAAACCTTCGCCCCTGAGTGCCGCTGATATGGGCGCTTATCTCCGTACATTACAAGCCTCGGATATAGAAGCCGTCGAGATCATTACGCAACCATCAGCCCGTTACGATGCCCAGGGCAATGCCGGTATCATTAACATTCGCCTGAAGAAAAACCGCAACTTTGGCACCAACGGCAGCGCAACGGTTGGTTTCGCTCAGGGCAAATATTACCCCAAATACAACGGTTCAGTATCGCTGAACAACCGCACCAAAAAGCTAAACCTGTTTATGAATTACAGCCAGCGCAATGCCCGCGACTGGTCATTTGTCAACTTCTACCGGCAGCAGGCAGGTCAGTTTTTCGATCAGCGGAGCGAAACTCGGTTGCGGTCGTTGAACCACACTGCCAGAGCTGGTGCCGATCTGTTTTTGAGCCGTACCAGCACACTGGGTATCTTGCTGGACGGGACCCTTCGTGATGCCACAAGCGCTACTCTTGGTCGCACCCCCATCGGCGCCCTGGGAATGTCGCCCACCAGTCTGCTGATAGCCGATAATCGTAACACAAGCCACCGGGCAAATGGTAATGCCAACCTGAACTATCGCTTTGTTGACACCACGGGCCGCGAGTTGACCGTTGATGCAGACTTGGGGCGTTTCCAGTCGAACAGTGATGCCTACCAGCCAAATCAGTATCTTAATCCACTTACCAACCAAATCCTGTCGGAGCGTAACTACCGGATGCAGACTGCTACAAACATCCGACTGCGCACCCTTAAAGCCGACTACAGCCAGAAACTGGCCGGGGGCAAACTGAGCGCTGGTTTCAAATTGTCGTCCATCCAGACGGATAATGGCTTCGATTTCTTTGACATCGTTGATGGCACCGACCGGCTGAATGCTAACCGAACCAACCAGTTTGTGTATACCGAAAACGTGAATGCAGCCTACGGTTCTTTCGAAAAACAACAAGGCAAATGGAAAGGCCAGATTGGCCTTCGGGCAGAAGATACGCGCTCCGACGGGCAACTGACCAGCGCCACCCGCCAGGCCGACAGCCGTGTAACTCGCCATTATCTGAACCTGTTTCCAAGCGCCGGTCTGACTTATTCGGCCAATCAGAATAATCAGTGGGCGCTGACCTTCAGCCGCCGAATAGACCGGCCCTCGTATCAGAGCCTAAACCCGTTCGAGTCGAAAATCGACGAGTTGACCTACCAGAAAGGTAACGCGTTTCTACGGCCGCAATACACCAATACGGTCCAGGTTTCAAACACCTATAAATACAAACTGACCACATCGCTCAGTTACAGCGACACGAAGGATTTCTTCACTGAGATTACAGATACTACCGAATTGAACGGCGACGGCCGACCGCGCAACTTCATCACCACCCGTAATCTGGCCAATCAGCGGGTCTTGTCGGTCAATGTCAGCTATCCGTTCAGTATTGCCAAATGGTGGAATATCTATGCCAGCGTCAGCGCGTATCGCTCCACGAACCGGGCTAATTTTGGCGAGGGACGCACCATTGGGCTGACAGCTAACGTATTGAGCCTGTACGCTCAACACACCATAAACCTGCCCAACAAATGGAATCTGGAAGTTTCGGGCTACTATACCTCTCCTTCCATTTGGGGCGGCACTTTCAAAAACCGACGTTACTGGGGTAGCAGTGTAGGGGTACAACGCAAAGTATTGGCCGACCGGGGAAGTCTTGTACTGACGGTAACCGACCCGTTCAACAGCCAACGGTGGCGGGGAATCAGCCAGTTTGGCGGACTATACATGGATGCCAGCGGAGGGTACGAAAGTCGGCAGGTACGGGTCAATTTCACCTATGCTTTCGGCAGTAATCAGATCAAAGCCGCCCGCCAGCGCAAAACGGGGGCCGAAGACGAGAAAGGCCGGTTGTAAACCTCACCGAAGCGTCGGCCCGGCCCACCCCTCTCCTTCGCAAGGAGAGGGGTAAAAGTTTATTTACTGCACTCGAATGAGTCGCTCTGCTGATACTGACTGGCCAGTTGAGGTGATGCCCTGCACCGTTACCCGGAGTGTTCGTACGACATCGGAAAGGGGGAATTTAAGCGTTGCCTGCCCCTGTGCATCGGTTTGGAACTGGGGTTGCCAAAGCAGCACATCGCGCCGGTCGATGCGTTGCCGGTCCGGCGCTCCGGGATCGGCATTATAAGCTGGAAACGTAAAGGTGCGTGGCAGTTGATACCCGCTAACCGACAGTTTCTTACCACCGGGGTTGAGGTCATCGGGCTTCCACTTTCGGGTAAAAAAGGCAATAATACCCGCCCCACCCCGTGCGCCGTAAATAGCAGCACCGCTGTTTTTCACAACTTCAATGCGTTCTACCTCCGTCGGGCTGGTTGCCATAAGTAGATCCTGATCAACATATTGGCCATCGCGCAGGAACAGCGGCCCGTTGTTGCTACCAAACGACCCTACCCCGCGCACCACCACATTATAAGTGCCTGTAAATGCGTTAAACTGGACCTGAACACCCGGCAACTTACCCTGTAACATCTCGAACACGTTGGCGTACCGACTAGCGTCTTCCTGCTTAAACACAACACTACCGTCGGGGGTGCCGTGTAAACTCACGCGACGGGCCTCCCGGTCATCCATTCTAGCCGCTTTTACTACCACCTCTTTCAACTGTCGGTCGCCGTTGAAACGGTATCGTTCGGCGTCGTCGGCCTGCCGGAGTCGGGCTGCCTGAATAGCTGCCCGGTAGCGAGTCCAATCGAACATAGTGTCCGACTTCACAACCCATGTATTATCTGGCCCAAGCGGTCCAGTGGGTGAATCGAGCCGGATGGTCGCCTGTACAGGTTTGAAATCGGCAGCCATCACCTGCACCGTTAGTTGAGCCGTATCAATCAAAGCAAGCCCATCCATCTGGAAACGCCCCTGTTCATCGGCTTTGGCTGACCGGGCAAATGACTCAGTGGTACCAATAAATGACAGCAAGACATTGGCGTTAGGTACGGGTCGTCCTTTCGCATTTACAGCCCCCCCCCGGATAACAATCCCCACGCTGGTATCGGCAGGCACCGTGTTTTGGGTCATTTTCATGGGTATACGGGGCTGATTGTCCAATACCTGCGTTCGGAGCGAAGCCGAGAGCGAATCGGAGGGTAACTGATCAGCATCGGTAATGGAAGCAGACAAAAACGCTACAATAGGGTCGCCGGTATCATCCTGAAGCTTAAACTGAAGCGCTACTGTTTCCCGGGGGGTGTAGTGGGTCTTATCGGCGGTTACAGTAAATCGGACTGGCTCACCCGGCAACGACGATACCGATACGAGCCGCTCGGCTTTGGGTTGTCCCTGCCCATCGAACAAAGCCAGCCGCGTGAGGCCCGACGGAATGTTAAATGCCGGAATCATAACCCGTGCCACGCCATTTGTTGGTTTAATTTTAGCCTGCCCCACAAAACGATCCCGACTCTGCACAGTGAGGTAAATGGGCTGGTCGCGCTGTGGCCCCGATGCCCGAATACTGACCGCAATACCGGTTGTGTCGGTGGTGGCATTGAGTGATAAATCAGTGGAATCGGTTGTTTTGGGCAAGGCTGGTTGGGAGGCAACCATTGACAAATTGTTCGGAGACGCGTTGGCTACAGCCGGGCTGTCGCTTAGGCCATTACTTACCAGAATCACCTTTTCAAACGCTGGTTTACGCTCAGCACGGCCAGCTTCCGTGTAGGCTCGGAGCGTATAGGTACCCGTCTGGAGCGAATCAGGAAGTTGAAACATGCCCTCAGCGCGCCCATTTTTTACGGGTACCCATTGGTGGTGCAAGGTTCGCCCCGATGGGCCAACCCAATCTACGTGCATAGCTTCGTCCACATCGGCATACCGATTGGGTAACAGACCAAGCGTTGTTGGATTCAACACATACCCACTGAACCAGAGGTTGTCGCCGGTGGTGTAGAACACTTTATCGGTATGCACAAAAACCGTCGATGCGAGTGTCTTCTGGTAGCTTTTCCAGTTGCGTTTAAGGGAATCCAGGCGGCCATCGGGAGGCAAAATAGTGCCTTCGGCAAAGGCTTGTGGCTGGGAGTTTGCCGCATCAGGACGCCAGTCGGCAGGTAACAGATTAGCCAGCCGGTCTTTGCTTAGGAATCCTCTAATTTCCATGCCGTTCGGGCTCGACACCCAGCCGTCGGTGGTGACCAAGGCTGTTTTGTTGGGCAAAACCAACAGTGAATATCCGTAGGGCATATCCCGATAGGGCGAGTTGCGGGCGTTGACACGGGTCGAAAAAATCTCCAGCGGGCCATCCAACACCATCAGTCGCTCGTTGGGTAACTCACCCGGCCTGAAAATGCTATCCATCTGGGCAACCGGTGGGCGATCTCCCTCAAAAATCAGTACCGGTGCCATAGCTGCAGCTCGACCCGTAAGGTCAATGTTGCTCCGGTAAACCAAATATCCTTCCTGCTCGTGGGTTTTGGCCACCATACTGGCAATCAAATGGCGCGTGGAACCTTCGTAGGCCAGTTGCCGGTTCCGTTGCCACCGTTTCTGCTGTTGTGGACTTTCGGGTTTAAGTTCTTCAAAGCGAGTGGCTCCGGCGTAGTAGGTCGCCCGTTCGTAATAATCGAACGACAGCAGGTCATAGTAAATTCTGTAGCCCAGTGCGTTGTTTTCGATAATGAGCGGCTCTGTAACTTTGGCTCTTAAGTGGTTATCTTCCTCAGTCAATACCACTGCTTGTTCGTTGACAAAGACGCACCGTCCCGTAAATGGGCTTTCGCCCAGCAACTCAAGTTTAAAGCGCCGAAACAAGCGTTCCCAGGCCTTACTCCGACGGGCTGTTACGGTAACGCCCTCCAGCGCATTGCCAGTGGGTGCTAACGCCAGATTAACCGTTGTTGACACACCGGGGCGCAGTTTCACCACTGACTTTGCCTGTTTATAGCCCAGATACGATGCCACTACCTCAACCGTCCCCGCTGGCACCCCGGTCAGTTTGTAAATACCGTTTTCACTGGCGGTGGTCCCACGCGTAGTTGTGTTGATATAGACGGTGGCGAAGGGAAGCGGTTTTCCAGTGGTCGCATCAGTCACCTGGCCTTGCAACAACGATTGTGCGGGCAGAAGGTGGCTGGTTATCAGCAATAACAGTATGAATAGCGGGGTTTTCAAGAGAAATCTGGTCAGCTTTTGTAAAAGGATGTACAACTAGGTTCCTCCTCTAATTCAACCCAGCACATACCACTTGGCTTACGTTTACTTCGACATATACACCTCTTCAAACTCCCCTCCCTCCCCTACTCTTTTTGCTAACTCTACTGGCCCTTTTTTTCCCACCACGGCCAGCCAGCGCGAAACTTCGGCGGCTCCAGTGTAGTAAGCGAGCATGACATGGTGATAATCCCCCGCGAAAAAGCCGCGCATCGTTTCAAGTTCGTCAAGCGATAAGGCCATTTGCCGCCCATAGGCCCGGTACTCCCACTCGTCGTGGAAATCGCGGGCACGTTGCAGGCTGTCGGCCTGGGGGTTGGTAAATCGATAGTCTACCATTAGGGCAAGGCCCTCGTTAAACCATTGAGGAATCTGGCGATTGGTGCGCCACCAACCCACACGGGCTAATAATTCGTCGTGACAGCGTTCATGGGCAATCACATCGGCATTATTACCATCTGGTCCCAGCACCAGAAACGAGGTACCCCAGGGCGTTCCCAGACTGCACCCCGCCGACGATTCGGAGCTTCCTCCGCAATACGAACCATACTGCTCTGCCGAATGACAATAGATCAGGATAGCCTGTCCTTGTTTCCCGTTCCAGAAAGCCCGAATTCGTTCACTGGCCTGCTTATCGTTAGCAATCAGTTGCTTCTGTTGCCGGACGGGTGTAGACTGACTGATGTATAGTACATTTTCACGATTCTGAACCTGCCGGAAGTCGGCCGAAAACCCAATAAATGAACACCGAATCACGGCCGGATACAGCATCAGCAACACCAGCGGCAGGGCAATGAGCAAAGAAATTATTACAGTAAATGGCGTAATTCGGTGCATCTTATTCACAACAAAGAAGTTAACCTTGCGGTTAATCTACCATTCTTTCAAGCATTTTATGCCAACAACGTTACTTATTGGAGCCGGTATGGCGGGACTTACGGCTGCCCGCGAACTCGCTAAAAAAGGTCATACAGTCACCGTTCTCGACAAAGGACGGGGCGTGGGTGGCAGAATGGCTACCCGCCGGATCGACCGAAGTCGAATTGACCACGGCGCCCAATATTTCACCGCTAAGTCTCCCCTTTTTCAACTATTCACCGAGGAATTACTAACCGAAGGTGTTGCAGGTATTGCGCCCATTTCTGACCAGGACGATGTCCCATTGCACTACATAGGGCACAACGGCATGAGTGCCATTGCCAAGTATATGGCACAATCGATCAACGTCATAACGGACGAACGGGTTATAAAGATTGAGAAACGAACGGCTACTTCGGGCAAGGGCTGGCGGGTAATGAGCGAAACGGGCACCACCTACGAGGCCGACAATCTGCTGATTACCATTCCTGCTCCACAAACACTAACGTTGCTTCAGGACAGTAATATTGGTGGTGATGAAGTCAATATTTCCGCCTTGGAATCCATTCAGTACTCGCCCTGCATCACGGTTATGGTTGTTTTGAGCCAGCAGAGCCTGATTAAAGAAGACGACCAGTGGGTGCAATTTGACTTTGGACCTATAGCCACCGTTGCCGACAACTACTTAAAGGGCATCACACCTGAACAAACATCCGTTACGATTCAGGCTGGGGGGGAGTTCAGCCAAACCCATTTCGACGATGACCTAATGGCGGTTGGCCGTGCCCTCATCGATCTGGTGCCCCAACTTATTCCTGCTACCGAGATTCTTACCTATCAGGTTCACCGCTGGCGGTACAGTATGGCCAGTGTTCGCTATTCAGAGCCTTTTCTGGCGGCAAATACGCCTGCTCCGCTTCTGTTTGGGGGCGACGGCTTTGGCTCCGGCAACATCGAAGGTGCGTTTTTATCGGGTATAGCGATGGCTAAATCAGTGGGCAGTGGCAGTAAGCAGTGAGTAATTGCAATTGGCAGTAAGCACCACAGACCGAAGATACGCGTCAGCAGACTGCTACTGCTCACTGCAAACTGCTTATTGCTTCCGCTACTAATCGCCCGGTTTGCAGAGCTGCGTTTAACGACGGGTAAGCTGTTTGATCGCCACACTGAAACAGATTAGGAGCTAATTGCAAGGGTTTAGCGCTGTTTTCTGGCCCGTAAGCAGGCAGCGCCTGGGGTAAATGATAGGTCCGCAAATGCCGCCAATGGCTCACCGATTCTCCAAACCAATTAGTCATCTCCAGCCGGATACGGTTGGTAAGGGCTGCTTCGTCGATAATATCCATCCCCTGCGTGCTGACTGAAACAAGGCTCTGCCCAGCCGGTGCGTACTCCGGCGACACATCAGTAAGCACAGCCAGATTATGCACTGCTCCCGTACGTTTTGTGTTCAGTAAAAGCAGTTTCTCTCCGTTTTTCACGGCAGGTTTGTGCTCCTCCGGCATCGCGAAATACGTGCAGGTGGTATGCGTAAAGTCATCTATGGTAGGCTCAGGTAGGCCCAACAGGCGAGTGGCTGGAGCAGCATCAACAGCCACAACAACGGCCGAAGCCGCCAGCACTTCACCCGATGCCAGTTGCACCTCCGACCCCGTTACCCGAACGACGGGCGTGTTTAACCGTATATTTTCGGCCCGTAGCCGGGCCGCTAACTGAGCCGGTATCTCGCCCATGCCTAAGGCCGGTATAGCTGCGTCGCCGGTGTAAAACATGCGAAAGCAAAACTCAAAAAAATTGCTCGACGTACGAAGGTGATCTTCCAGAAAGACACCGCCGAAGAAGGGACAAAAAAAACGCTCGATCATCTGCTCCGAAAAACCCTTATCCCGCAAAAAGTCCATTGTGGTGGTTGCCGGTTGCCGAAATAGTTCGTCCAGGGGGAGTTCCTGGGTTCGGCGCAACAATGACACAATAGTGAGTTTGTCCGTTAACGTTCCTACGGGTGAGGTGAGGGTTTGAAACACCGTCAGCGGCTCCTGCAAAGGATTCAGAAGTTTCATCCATCCGTTAGCCTCATCGTGGATAAGAGCGCCCGACCGGAAGGTCCGCAACTTAAGTGCTGAATAATTGAGCAGACGTTGCGCTTCGGGATAGGCTGTAAGCAAAATCTGAAAACCCCGGTCAAGCCGAAATCCATCGATAAGGTCAGTACGCACGCGGCCACCTACACCGTCGGAAGCTTCCAGGAGTAGAATTTCACGCCCCGCTTGTTGCAACTGAACAGCACAACTTAAACCGGCGATACCGGCTCCGACAATAATAATAGGTTGGGCAGACATTGGTGGTGAAGTTTGATCGCCAAAATTACGGTCATATCGTTAATATATGACTGTCGATTAGTGAGTTTAGTAATTTTTCAAGAAAAATAGAATTATAAAAAGTTCTAAATTTATAACCACCTGTTAATCAATAGTTGAAAAAAATCTATTCATTCTTATTCTCAGATTATATTATATTTGCCCAGTAACAAGTATACGGTGTTAAAATCACAAGCCTAATGGATTCATCAGTTACATATTCTATCCGCGAAGAAGAAGGATTTCGCTACATCGACGAAGGGCAGGGCGACGTGTTGTTGCTGCTGCATGGTCTTTTTGGCGCCCTTAGTAACTGGGATGGTGTTATCCGTACGTTTTCGGGTCAGTACCGGGTTGTGATCCCCGTAATGCCTATCTACGACATGCCTGTTCGGGAAGCCGGGCTGGAAGGGCTGGTAGCCTTCATCGAAAAGTTTGTCGCCTACCGCAACCTTACCGACCTAACTCTGTTGGGTAATTCGCTGGGGGGCCATGTTGGCTTGCTGTACACATTCAAGCACCCCGACATGGTAAAGCGACTGCTGCTTACCGGTAGCTCCGGGCTATTCGAAAACTCAATGGGCGGTTCGTTTCCCAAACGCGGTAGCTACGATTATATCGCTGAGCGCGTATCGTACACGTTCTACGACCCCAAAGTGGCTACCAAAGAGCTAATTGATGAGGTGTTCGATATTACGAGCAGCATTCCCAAATGCATGAACATTGTGCAGATCGCTAAATCGGCTCAACGAAATAACGTAGCGAAAGACCTGGCCAGCATCAACGTACCGACGCTGTTGATCTGGGGTCTCAACGATACCATCACTCCTGCCGAAGTAGCCCACGAGTTTAATCGGTTTATTGCCAATTCGGAGTTGCACTTCATTGATAAGTGCTGCCACGCCCCCATGATGGAACAACCCGAACGGTTCAACGAGCTTCTGCTCGACTGGCTGGCCCGCAACCCTATTCAGGCTGAAGCGGTAATGGCCTGACAGGTAGTAGTGAACATCCAACAGTGAGCCGTATAGCAGCGAAGCGCGACAGCCAATAATTAGTATCTTGCTGAAAGTTTTTCTAAACAGCAGGTCGCTCACTGTTGGATACTCACTGGTAACTGCTATGACCAAACGCGATTTCCTCCGCTCCATAACTGGCCTATCGGCCCTACCGTTTACTCCGTTAGAAACGCTGCTTCAATCGGTGGCGGGTAAATCACCTTTGCAAACAGCGCAGGAGGAGAGTTTCTGGACGGAACTCCGGTCTCACTTTACGGTTACGAACGAGTTTATTCACCTCGAAAACGGCTATTATGTTCTGGCCCCCAACGAGGTGATGGATGCCTTTGTAGACCACGTCCGCAACGTAAACCGGGTGTCTTCCTATTATATGCGGACCCGGCAATTCGATGATAAACTGATTGCCCGGCAGCAATTAGCTACCCTGGTTGGTTGCCCGGTTGAAGAACTGATTATCACGCGCAACACCACCGAATCGCTTGACACCATTATTTCGGGTATCGACTGGAAACCCGGCGACGAAGCCGTCATGGCCGTGCAGGATTACGGTGCTATGCTCGATATGTTTGCCCAACAGGCCCGACGCTACGGCATTGTGAACAAACAGATCTCGCTGCCCAACCACCCCAAATCCGACGAGGAAATCGTAGCGCTGTACGAAGGAGCTATCACTCCCAAAACGCGCCTGCTGATGCTCTGCCACATTGTAAATATCACAGGGCAGATATTACCCGTTCGGAAAATTGCCGACATGGCTCACCGGCACGGTGTGGAGGTGATGGTCGACGGAGCGCATGCAGTTGGCCACTTCGATTTTAAAATTCCCGATCTGGGTTGCGATTACTACGGCAGTAGCCTGCACAAATGGCTTGGCAATCCGCTGGGAGCCGGTTTGTTGTATGTCCGTCGCGATAAGATCAAGAACATCTGGCCGATGTTTGCCGACGCAGGTTACCCCGACGACGACATCCGTAAACTGAACCATACGGGTACGCACCCCGTCCATACCGACCTGACACTGCCCGATACCATCCGGTTTCACAACATGGTGGGCATTGCCCGCAAAGAGGCCCGGTTGCGGTATTTACAAACGTATTGGGCTTCAAAAGTTCGGTCTCTGCCCAACATCATACTGAACACCCCCGCTGACCCAACCCGCGCCTGTGCCATTGCCAACGTCGGTGTTCGCGGCATGGCACCGGGTCAACTGGCGAAAACACTGCTCGATAAATACCATATCTGGACGGTAGCCATCAGCAACGCCAATGTGCAGGGCGTCCGGGTAACGCCCCACCTCTTCACCACAACGGCAGAGCTAGATTCGTTTGTGAAGGCGTTGACCGAGTTGGCCGCGTAGAAATCGCACCGTCTGAGGAAAAAACCGGTCTTTCTGCCTTTACTCCAACATGAAGATCGACTTTTCCGGCAAAAATGTTCTGGTAACCGGTGCCAGTTCGGGAATTGGCAAAGCCACAGCCATTGAGTTTGCTCAGGCGGGTGCAAACGTGGTACTCAACTACCACAAAAATCAAACAGAAGCCGAAGAAACCGTTGCTCAAATTCGGGCCGAAGGCGGAACAGCCCATGCCATCGGTGCCGACTTATCGCAACGGGCGGGTGCCATTTATTTGCTGGAACAAACGCGCTTATTGCTCGGCGACCGGCTCGACGTGCTGGTCAACAATGCGGGCACGCTGATCGAACGGCGTTCGTTCGAAACGATGGATGATACATTATGGCAATCTATTTTCGATGTCAACGTCAGCAGCGCATTCTGGTGTTCACAACTGGCCTTGCCCATGCTCAAAAACAGTCAGCAGGCTCGTATTGTCAACGTTACGTCGGTGGCAGCCCGCAACGGAGGGAGCGTAGGCGCAGGGCCCTATGCGAGCATGAAAGCGGCTGTTCTTACGCTAACCAAGAACTTCGCGAAGGAATTGGCCCCGCTGGGTATAACAGTTAATGGGGTAGCTCCGGGTGTCATCTCCACGCCCTTCCACGACAAGTTGACCCCACCAGAAATGCGCGCCAAAATGGTAGACAATATTCCGCTGAAGCGCGAAGGCACCGCACAGGAAACAGCTTACGGTATTTTATTTTTAGCCTCCGACCAGGCCCGCTACATTACTGGCGAAACATTGGAAATCAACGGGGGTCTTTACATGGATTAAGACGCTCGTGAAATTTGCCAGCTAAGTTTTACAATAACCTTTGGAAACTCTGCTAACTTTTTCTTAGTTTTCCTGCATACAGCTTTTCCCGCTGCTATCGCACGTTATGCTTGCTGCCGAACTTATTGATCCGATGCTCCCAGCTCTGAAACTCACCGACACCGTTGGCGAGGCTATGGAGTGGATGCAGGAACATCGAATCGGCCAGATGGTGCTGACCGATCAGAATGAATATAAAGGGGTATTGTCGGAAGATTTGCTCATGGATGTGGCCGACGAAGATATCCCCCTGACTGATGTCATGCGGCTATTTGAGCAGGTGTATGCTTTTGAAAACCAACATTCTCTTGAGCTGTTGAACCTTGCTCTGGAACATCGGCTTGAGGTTATTGCTGTGCTCAATGATGATCGGGAGTTTATGGGCACGGTATCGGTGAACGAGCTGTTGAAGAATTTTGCCCGCGAACTGGGTATTACCGAACCAGGAGCTATTCTGGTGCTAACTATTGACGAGCGTGATTACTCGCTGACCGAAATCAGCCGGTTAATCGAGTCGAACAACGTCAAAATCATTGGTAGTTATTTCAGCAGTGCCGCTTACGGAATGCCCGACCGCTCGCGGTTAACACTTAAACTGAACCGACGCGACATTGGGCCTGTGGTCTCGACACTCGAACGTTTTGGGTACAATGTAGAATCTGCTTTTGCCAACACCCCCATTGAAAGCATTGACCAGGAGCGGCTCGATTTGCTGCTTAGGTATTTAAATACGTAACATGAAAATTGCCATTCACGGGCGTAATTTCAGCGTACAGACTAAGCCTTACGTGCAAGCCATGTTCGATGACTTGGCCGAACGCAAAGCCGAAGTTCAAATTTCGCATTCGTACCACGAGTTTCTGAGTTTTGCGGGTGTAGCCCATAGTGCCAACTCAACGTACCACCATCCCAGTGAGTTGTTCGAGGCCGATTTTATGCTCAGTTTGGGCGGAGACGGCACCCTGCTCGAATCAGTAGCTCACGTAGGAGCCCGCCAAACGCCCATTGTTGGTATCAACATCGGCCGACTCGGGTTTCTGGCAACGGTGGCTCCTACAGCCATCAAATATATGCTCCACGCCATCTTCAACGATCAGTTTTCGATTGATGAGCGGTCGATGGTGAGCTTACAAACGGACAAGGATATTTTTGAAGGTATCCCCTACGCCCTCAACGATTTCACGATTACCCGCACCGAAATGTCGTCGATGATTACGGTACACACCTACCTCGACGGACAGTTTTTAAACTCTTATTGGGCCGACGGCCTGATTATTTCAACACCCACCGGCTCCACGGGTTACTCGCTCAGCTGCGGAGGCCCCGTGTTATTACCGCACACCGACAACTTTATTATCACGCCTATCAGCCCGCACAACCTCAACGTACGCCCCATGGTTGTAATGGATTCCTGCCAATTGTCGTTCGAAGTATCGAGCCGAAGCGGTAATTTTCTTGTCGCGCTCGATTCCCGTTCGCGCACCGTGGATGTTTCCACTCGGCTCAGTCTTCAGAAAGAAAAATTCTCTGTCCGGCTCGTCAAACTCAACGACGACAATTTTCTTAATACCCTAAGGAGCAAGCTAAACTGGGGTTTTGATATTCGAAATTAACGGGTTTCGGATTGGGGATTTCGGATTGTGGATTCATTGCCAACGCAAAGCAAAATCATGCGTCAGCAATAAATCCACAATCCGAAATCCCCAATCCAAAATCATCCTGGCATAATTTTCGCCCTCCTTTTTCAATAAAAGACCATTTATACCCGTTTCGGAATAGAGTCGGTTTCAATCGACATTCAGTTCGGATCGGTTTTACCATCACAATATGAAGCGTACATACGCATTGACCTCGGGTGTTTTGTCGGCGCTGTTAGTGGGCGCGATAGCTGGAGAGAGCATAGCACAGCGTCGGCAGAATTCCCAATTTGCTCCTTATTCGGAGGTTGGTATCGGCGTTGGCACGTCGAGCTATTACGGCGATCTGGCAGGATACCGGACCGCCCCCAAAGCCACCTTTATTTTGCTCCGCTGGAACGCTGGGTTGAATTACACCCGGCATTTCACTCCGCACGTAGCAGCCAGAGCCGGGTTTACCTGGGCCCGCATCACGGGCGATGACTATACCTTCAACAAAGGGAATAACGGCAATGCCGTTCAGTACGTGCGTAACCTGCACTTCCGCAACGATTTGAAGGAGTTTGCGTTGACAGGCATTTACAAATTCCGCCCTGATGGTCGCAATTCAAACCAGCGGGCTCAATTTTCACCGTATGTATTTCTGGGTCTGGCTTTGGTGGCACATAGCCCCGAAGCTCGCACACCTGTTGGTTATGTAGACCCCAACACGCCTGATCAGGACAGTGGACGTAAATGGGTAAAACTACAGCCACTCGGTACCGAAGGGCAAGGGCAACCGGGTTATGCAAAACCGTATTCCTTGGTAACAATGGCCATTCCAGTAGGTTTTGGGGTACGATACAAGTACAACGATGATTGGACTCTTGCCGCCGAGATTGGGTATCGGTACACGTTCTCTGACTATCTGGATGATGCGGGCGGACCCTATGCCGCTGCGGGTGTATTGTCAGGTTTGTCGGCAACCATGGCCGACCGGCGGTTAGAGCAGTTTGCTGCGCGTAAAAACAAAGACCGTGAGCCACAATTTACTGACTACACAACCAACGATCTTAATGCCCTGACCACAACAACGCGGGGAGCCAAAGGTGTTTTGTCAGACGGCTACTTGTTAACTCAAGTACAACTTATTTATACGATTCCGGGCAAGATCAAATGCCCACCTATTCGGTAATAGAAATGGCACGTAAGGCCTCTTTACCCGCGTGCTCATTATCAACAGCAACACCTTGAACAGTAAACAACACGCCCGACTATTCACGGTCGGGCTTTTTATCGGCCTTTTTACCCTTTCTTCGGTCGTTAACGCCCAGCAAATTGAGGTGGGTGCAGGCTTGGGGGGAATGCTTTATAAGGGCGACATTTCACCCAGTCTGAATCCACGCTTTTATCGTCCAGCGGGCAATTTATTTTTTCGGTACAACCTCACGCGCTCGTTTTCGGCGCGGGCGGGTATTGCCATGGGCGGCATCAAAGGCGAAGATCAGGTCAGTAATGATCCTTTTCAGCAGGCACGGAACCTGTCGTTTCGGACGCGGGTAAGTGAGGCAACGCTCGATATGGAATATTTTTTCCGGGACTGGAAAATGACGCGAAAAACAAAAAACTGGTCTCCCTACGTGTTTGGTGGCTTGGGTTATATGTCGTACAGTCCCAAAAAAGAAGGCGGTTCACATATTATTTACCCACTGGGTGTTGGGCTTAAATACGAGATTAAGCGTCCCTGGAGTATAGGTCTGGAGTTTGGCACTCGCTTCACACGCAATGATGACCTCGACGGTCTTGCCAAAACACCCGGCGCTCCCAAACTGTCTGCAGGCAACCCTGCTCTCAGCGACAGCTATACCTACACGGCCCTTACAATCAGTTACACGTTTTATAAGATTACGTGCCCTGAGTAATTTTTCAGTACTTTTACCGGTCAACTCTGTCAGACTTGTTCGGTGAAAGTAAGTTTAGGTCGTCTTATGCGCTTTTTGGGGGTCGTGGTAGCCGTCGTTTTGGGAGGGGTAAATGTGGCGTCATCACAAGTGGTGACTGCTGTCCCAACCGAGCCAACCGTGTATAGCTACTGCCAGGATTTTCAGACACTATACATTGAAATTCGGCGGCAGGCCATAACACCCGATGATGCCCGCAATCGGTTCAGTTCCATTATGAATGGCTTAAAAGCCCGTTTTGCAGGCAAAGACTCTTCTTACGGGGCCATTATGGAAGCCGATACCCTAACCCGATCTGATAGTCTTTCTCTCGACAGCCTCAAACGAACCCGTAACTACTTTGTCTTTCCCATTCGGGGCTATGGCCCGAGTGCTATTGGTGGCACCCATGGCGAGGGGTATCGGGGCACTGGATTCGATTTATTTGATTACACTGTACGGGGCAGCCATCCCGCTCAGGATATTTTTATTCGCGATACGAATCAGGATTGCCTGGACGACCGCAACCGGCAACCTGTCGATATATTGTCGATGACCAACGGTCTTGTGCTGGCCATCGAAACCGGCTGGAAACCGGGCAGTGAATACCGGGGCGGCAACTGGGTTTGGGTATACGACCCCGTGATGCATGGGTTG
The DNA here is from genome assembly GCF_028867935.1 of Flavobacterium sp. SUN052. Classification (GTDB taxonomy): domain Bacteria; phylum Bacteroidota; class Bacteroidia; order Flavobacteriales; family Flavobacteriaceae; genus Flavobacterium. The sequence goes on along the minus strand of NZ_JAPQNS010000010.1, from coordinate 179,081 downwards.
TTTTATTACGCGCACAACAACGTAGTCGACGTAACACCGGGCCAGTGGGTGCAGGCCGGGCAAAAGTTAGCGACCATGGGCCGCACAGGCTTTAATGCCTACAAAACCCGGTCGCCAACGCACCTTCACCTCATGTACCTGCAACTGCTTCCCAGCGGCCTGCCCATTCCGCGTAACCCCTATTCGTGGTTGCTAACGGCCAGCAGAAATTAAGATTCGCGCACCAGATTGACGCCCGAAATGAAGAAAATCAGACCCACAATAAATGGGGCTGCCGATTCGCCTTTGGTAACGCTCAGGCCAAGCACGGGTTTGCCGTCTTTCAGGAACGCTACGCAGGCAAACAGAATGACAACGGTGCCGATGATTGTCAGCGCAGCACCGAAAAAACGCCTGAATTGAGTGTTGTTATTCATCTAATCAAGATATTGGATTTAGGATACCAGACGCTGGATATTGATTTATGTGCGACAAAAATCCACTATCTAACATCCAGTATCTACAATCTACGGTTATTTATTTTGGTGTAAGTCCACGTTTACGGCCTTCTTCAAGCAAAAACGGCATGGCTTCTTCCAGTGTATTTGGAACAGTTCCTTCAATAATCGCTTCCCGAATCACTGTTTTTATTTCGCCCACTTCCTTTGACGGTTGTAGACCAAACGTCTCCATAATGAGTTCACCGGTAATGATGGGCTGGAAGTTGCGTAGTTTATCCCGTTCTTCCAAATCGTGCAGCTTTTGTTCTACGTTTCCGAAGTTACGAAGGTGTTTTTGCACTTTCTCGTAGTTCTTCGACGTGATGTCGGCGCGGCACAGAGCCATTAACCCATCTAAATCGTTGCCGGCATCAACCAGCAATCGCCGTAGCGCTGAGTCAGTGATTGTTTCTTTGACAAGAGTAATGGGTCGCAGGTGCAGACGAACGAGTTTTTGGACGTACTTCATTTTCTCGTTCAGCGGCAGTTTCAGTTTCTTGAAAAGCACCGGCACCATACGGGCACCCAAGTCTTCGTGACCATGAAACGTCCAGCCTACCCGCTGATCGAAGCGTTTGGTGGCTGGTTTTGCAATGTCGTGCAGCACGGCCGCCCACCGAAGCCATAGTTCAGTTTCGCGGTCGGGAGCAGCCTTGGCCGGATTAGCCCGATTGGCCACATTGTCGAGCACTTGCAGGGTATGGTAAAAGTTGTCTTTATGCCCTTTGCCCTCTACAAACTCCGCCCCTTTGAGCAACACAAACTCTGGGAAAATTATATCCAGCAGCCCTGCATGATACAGCAGTTTGAAGCCGTAAGAGGGTGTTGGCGCCATAATAATCTTATTCAGTTCGGCGGTGATGCGCTCGGCCGAGACAATGCTGATCCGGTCTTTCATTCGAACAATAGCATCAAAGGTGTCTGGCTCAATATCGAAGTTTAGCTGGGCGGCAAATCGAATACCCCGCATCATACGCAAGGGATCGTCGGAGAAAGTAATTTCGGGATCAAGCGGAGTGCGGATGGTTTTGCGCTTGAGATCGGCAAGTCCGTTAAACGGATCAACCAGATCGCCGTAGGTATCACGCATGAGGCTGATTCCCATAGCGTTGATTGTAAAGTCGCGCCGATTCTGGTCATCCTGAAGCGAACCATCTTCGACGATTGGCTTTCGCGACTCAGCCCGGTACGATTCACGCCTTGCCCCCACAAACTCAACCTCAAAGCCATCGGGCGTTTTGAGCATGGCCGTTCCAAAACTTTGAAACACGCTCACCTGCACGCCCAACTGTTTACCCACAGCGTCGGCAAGTACAATGCCGCTTCCCAGACAAACAACGTCAATATCTTTGGAAGGTCGATTCAGAATCAGGTCGCGCACGTAACCACCAATCACATAAGCGGGTACGTTGAGTGCGCTGGCCTGCTGGGCAATCTGGTCAAAAACAGGATTTTTATGGAGTGTCTCCGAGAAATTCATAGAACGTTTACCGGCGGATAAATTCGATTTCGCCGTTGAAACCGAGCCGCATAATCTGGGGCTTTTTAATAACTGAAACTACCTGTCCAATGCCACCTTCAATAAGGTCCTGCGTTTGTTTGGGAGGCATCGACGTTTCGAAGGGGAGCGTCAACAATCCTTTGCTGTATCCTCCGATGAAGCGCTGAATTTCAGCATTCAGCGAACGACGAACGGCGATTTCTGGCTCTTTATCGAGCAAAACCGACGATACATTTTTACCTTGTTCATACAACACGGTCAGCGGTTTATTGGCAAATTCAACCAGATCAAAAGCAATCTCCGGCATTTTGGCTACATACAAACTTACCTGATTGGCATCCTGCACTAACACTGTTGGCAACAGCGGGTGGCCCATATCGAACTGAAGTTGCAGGAGTTTAGCAACAGCCTCATCATTTTGAGGGTCACAGGCTACAGAGAAGCCCGTTTCGTCGGCCAGGCCAATAAGTTTTCCCTGCCGGAGCAGGTGGGTGAGTTCGCGAGGTGTTTGAATCATACGATCTATAAACTCACAAAGATACGACGGAGGTTCCGGTATAAAGAGTGAATGAGCAAAAGGACAGAAAGAGGTCTGCCCGGTGTTTGAAAGTAAGAATTCGTAGGGCTGCATTTTCCGTAACGCTGAATCGTAACTCTTTCGCTATCTTGCGAATACAAGTTAGATTGCTTAGTTTCAAGAGAACAAATCGAATCTCTCTACTTTATGTCCTATATCGTACCCATTCGTTTAGTTTTTGTTTATCTGCTTACCTGCTTGCTGACAATAACCGGTTCAGCCCAAATACCGCACAGCCTCGATTCATTAATGATTTTTTTGCGGACGGCTCCTACCGACTCACTGTACCTTAAAGCACAAACCGACGCTACGTTCCAGTTAATTTATAAACGAGCCGACTACAGCCGTGCCGACTCCCTGGCCCGCCAACAGATTGGACTGGCACAACGGCTGGCACTTTGGCCTTCATTTGTGAAGGGCCACACTAACCGGGCTACGGCCGCCTACTTAAAAGGCGACTATCAGCAGGCACTCAGCTATTTTCAGCAGGCGTTGCAGGCTGCGGAGCAACACCCGGTTCCGCCAGCAGTGCGCTACCAGGCACTGGGTAATGTGGCCACGGGTTACGACAGACTGAACCAGCCAGAAAAAACGATGGAAGCGGCCTTACGAGCCGTAAAATGGCAAGAGCAGAATCAGATCAAACCCCGCTTTCCAACACCACACCGCCTGATCGGGGGCGCTTTGGTCAAGATGGGCCGAATGCAACAGGCTCTCCCCTACTACCAGCAGGCAGGTGAAATTTTCCGAGAACTAAACGATCCACGCGGCATTGCTATTTTCGAGAATCAATTAGGAGACCTCTACAATGAACTCAAACAGCCAAATCGGGCTCTTTCGCATTATCAGCAATGCCTGAAAATGGCCAGAGAAATGAACTTCGACCTGTTACAGGTTGACGCACTTTCTAATCTCGCCCGAACTTACCTGATTCTCAACCAGCCTGCAACGGGTGTACCATTGGCTAAACAATCATTGGCTCTTGCCGAAAAACAGAAAAATGACCTCGCTATTGCCTATTCCAATGGGCACCTAGGCCGCTTGTATGCTGCTCTTAGTAAAGACGCTGAGGCCGAAGCCTACCTCAAAAAAGCAATTACGCTAATTAGTAAACAGGCCGATCCTACCGACACCAAGATCTACACTCAGGCTCTGGCCGATCTCTATGCCAAACAGCAACGGTTTAAAGATGCCTATGCGTTCGAGTTACAAAGGACGCGCCTGATCGACTCGACCGCTACGGTTCGGACTAACACGGAGGTGCAACGCTTGCTTACTCACTACGAGACCGAAAAGAAAGAAGCCCGTATCCGGTTGCTGGAAAAAGAGAAACAGTTTCAGGCCGAAGCAACAGCGCGTGCCGAGCTAAAAACCAATGCCATGCTGGTTGTCACGGTGCTACTGTTGCTACTAAGCATCGCAGTAGGGGCCTGGCTCATTAACCGGGGGCGACTGCGCCGACTGGAGGATGCACAGAAAATTCGTAAGCAGATTGCTCACGATCTGCACGATGAAATTGGCAGCACACTCAGCAGTATATCGCTGCTCAGCGGCATGGTCAACGGCTTAATTGACCAGAACCGACCTGAAACCGCGCAACGAATGATTCAGAAAATATACACCGACGCCCGTCAGATTCTGGAAGCGATGGATGAAATTATCTGGACGATCAACCCTGGTAATGACAGCCTGCAACAGCTTGCCCTACGATTACAAGCCTACGCCCGCCCGCTAATCGAGTCGCAGGGAACACAACTAGCCTTCACGATTGATCCATCGGTGAACAACGTACCCATGTCGATGGATGTGCGCCGACATTTGTATCTAATTGGTAAAGAAGCCATTAACAACCTGGCAAAATACGCTAACGCCACCGAAGCCACCGTCCGGTTTAGCCGGGTAGGCAACCAATTACAGGTGCAGATCGAAGATAATGGCCAGGGGTTCGACCCTAATCAGCCAAGCAGTCGTACGGGTCAACAGAGTATGCAGGAACGTGCGAAAGCCATTGGCGGGCAACTAGCCGTAGAATCAGCACCGGGGCAGGGCACACGGCTCAACCTGACCGTTGGCAACACATAGCTATACCATATCTTTATCCGATAACGCAACGGGACTACATCGCCTACCTTTACTTCTATGATCCGGATTTCTATTTACGACGATAACGACTCGCTGCGCGATACACTAGCCCTTTTCTTCGACGCCACCGATGACCTGATAACGACCGGGACCTATGCTAATGCGTTGACTGTTGTTGAAACCGTATCGATGGATCAGCCCGACGTGATTCTTATGGATATTGACATGCCCGGCCGCACGGGGATTGAAGCCGTGACCCTCCTGCGCGATGCCGATTGCCTACCGAAGGTGCTGATGCTTACTGTGTATGAAGATACCGACCGGATTTTTGCGGCTATCTCAGCAGGGGCCGTAGGTTATCTGCTCAAAAAAACGCCCGGCGACCGCATTATTGAGGCCATTCGGGAAGTTATGTCGGGCGGGGCGGCTATGACCCCATCCATTGCGCTTAAAGTACTTTCTACCTTTCAAAAGCCTAGCCCTGCCCGTAACACGTCGTCGCCATCAACGAATTTCCAGCTCACCGACAAAGAGCAACTCGTGCTCAAATGCCTGGTCAATGGGGATTCGTATAAGCTTATTGCAGCCAATTGTCAGATAAGTATGGGCACTGTACGAACCCACATCGTGAATATTTACCAAAAGCTGCACGTCAACTCCAAATCGGAAGCCGTGGTCAAAGCAATGCGAACCGGGCTTTTTGGGTGAATAGAGGAGTTGAGAAGGCCTCAACTATATCAGTGAGCTCACCAATAGGATCATGAGGCTCGTAGCAATTCCAATAACCCCTAGCCATGACAAGGCTGAAATAGGGTCTACTTTCAATTGTACAAGGTCGCGTTTCATATCTTTAAAATATTAATACTTATACATACGAAAGATCACAGGGCTTAGTTTTTAAGTCGGTAAAAAATTTTTGATCCTCGATAAAGCCCTCGAAAACCTAGCCGTTTCTAGTTAACTTTGACAATCGCTCAACTGTATTCTATGGCCGAAGCACTCATATCACCATCAAGCCACCGGGCAACCCGCCAACCACGTCGTGTATCGCTGGAGGCTTATTTTCGTGCTGAAGAGAAATCCCTTCATAAACATGAATTTCACAATGGATACTATAAATTAATGGCTGGTGGTACGTTTAAACACGACAACCTGGCGGGTAAAGCCTTGACTTTACTTAACAACTTTGTTGAAGATAACGAGTACAATTACTTTGTGAACGGTAGCGACACTAAAATTAGAATTGAACAGTTCGACAAAGTGGTTTACCCTGATGCCGTTGTGATTTGCGAGAAACCAACCTATTTTCAGAATCGCTTAGACACAATTACCAATCCGCTGGTGATTGTAGAAGTTCTTTCCAAATCGACTGAGAAGTACGACCGGGCGGGTAAGTTCGACTTGTACAGAACCTTACCTTCGTTTAAAGAATACGTTTTGGTGAGTCAGGAGTACAAGCATGTATCGGTATACACCCGACAACCTGACGCTACCTGGATTTTGCGCGATTACGACGGTGACGATGCAACAGCAGTTTTGTATGCCCTGCATGAGTGCCCATTGTCACTGAAACGACTGTATCGCGGATTGGAGATTTGATTTGGGCCTCCCCTACTTGCCTGTTCGGCTGGCTTTGTCATCGCCTGATTTCTCAGCCAATGAATACGTTAGCTTGTTGAGGTAAAACACTTCGCGGGGATTAAATCCCTGGCGGGGGTCGTCAATGATTTTCTGGAAGCCACATGCCAGAAAATACTGCCCGTACCAGGCCGCCAGATTTTCGTTTTCGCTGTCGGTGATCTTCTGTTTTTCGTTGGCACCTACTTTGAGGGAGTACTTTTCAACTTCCCGAACAGTCCGATTCCCCTGAATTACTTCTGTGTTAATTTCACCTTTATGGGGATAAGCCATTACCAGTTTACCGTCTTGTTGTGACACCTGCACCATCTCGGTTAGCTCGGCGCTTTCCAGATCCTGAATAGCTAAGCAATTATCCCACAACAAATTACCCTGCCTGTCGAAGCCGCAGACAATGGCATGGGTGTAGCGGAACGTGTCGAAATAGCGATCAACGGCGGCTGGGCCAACGCGGGGAGCATTCACCACATAGGGCAAGGCAGTGCCGCGATACTGCGGATAATACACTTCGGCCACTAACAGAAGACCCTCGTCGGTCAGGATGGGGTCGTGAACAATGAGCCGGTATCGAAATTTAGTGTCGCGGTTCTCCTGCTTACGCTTGTCGATACGGGCCTGCATTTTTTGCTGCTGCTTCGGCTTTAGGTACTTAAAAAAGTTTTGCAGCGCCGAGAACTCGATGTACTGAACCCGGTCAGCATCGGCGGGGCCGGTTTCCCCGTGGCTGATACGCGTCACATAAATTCCCTGCGAGTAAGGGGTGCAATCGGTCGAATAATTCCCAATCAACATCAGCTCATCATTGTTGACAGTCAACAGCTTACCCGAAATCAAATTATGATCCTCGCCACCAAACTCAAGCGTTCTGATTGGTTTAGCATCATAGCCATACGAACGCACTGAAAATTGGCAGCCGCGTTTCTGCGTATGTACCAGCACATGGACCTCGCGCCGGACGGGGTCAACCTCTATACTGCTTATTTCGATGTGGTTGGCATACAGACCGGGGAGCACTTTGGTAGTATGATCGAAAAAGGAAAACGCCATCACAACGGGCCGTGTGTTGTGCGTCCCCCCGATATAGGCCTGATTATCAACTACTCTGAAATGGCTCATCACCAAGCCATCGAGCAGGTTGCCCGTAAACGTTTCGGTGATGCCGTCCTGAAGGTTCACACGAAGAATCTGGATATTATCGGTGTTTACTTCCTGAAAAAGCCAGTACAAAAAATCGGTATTGTGGTAAGACAGACGGGGTTCGAAACGCCCATCGCTTTTGAATTGAGCGGTCCACATTTCTTTCAGATCAGTGTTATAGGCCTGAAACCGAAACTCGGCGGGGTCGTTTGCGTAAAAGCCGCCCTTACGAATCGTTACCAGAACGCCACGCTCGCCTAACGTCGTTACGTCAAACGATTCGTTTTCACCGGTATCGGTGGGGAGTTCGAGTCGGCGAGCCTGTTCCATCTGAGCCTGCACGGGCACACAGGCCGCCATCAGGAGCCAACTTATCAGGAAGAGTAATCGTGCAGTCATGGTTTTGTGTTGGTAGGTGAAGTTAGTAACAAAGCGATTTAGACGCAATAACTAATATAGACTGCGTTACTCATGTAAGGCATTGTCACACTAGCAGATAGCGTAGTCAATTTAACTAAATTGCGGCCCCTCTGGCGGTAAAACTGACCATAAGGCCTACTCCCTAAACGATGAAACTATACACGTCAGCCCTGTTGGTTTGGCTTTTTTTTCTGACAATCAGCGCATCCGCCCAACAGAGGTCTCCCACCTTCAACGTGATCGCGTTTTACACAGCCAAAAACGATGCCGCTCATATCAGCTTTGTGCACGAAGCCAACCGGTGGTTTCCGAAGATGGCTGCTCAATATGGCTTCCGTTATGATTCGACAGCTGACTGGACGAACCTCAACGCTCAGTTTTTAGCTAGGTATCAGGTGGTGATTTTTCTTGATACCCGCCCCGACGAACCAGCACAGCGAGCCGCTTTCGAAACATATATGAAGCAGGGTGGTGCCTGGATGGGTTTCCATTTTGCCGCTTTCGCCCTGACGCCCTCCACCTACCCGCAAAACTGGGACTGGTATCATAATGAGTTTCTGGGGTCGGGGTCCTACCGCAGCAACACCTGGCGACCCACTTCGGCAGTACTGCGGGTTGAGAATAGCAAACATCCCGCTCTTCGGAAACTGCCCAAAACGTTTACGGCTTCTCCGAATGAATGGTACCGCTGGACGGGCGAGTTACGAACCAACCCAGACATTGATATTTTGCTGGCTATCGACTCAACCAGTTTTCCACTCGGAACCGGGCCCAAACCCCACGAGATCTGGCACAGTGGCTACTATCCGGTGGTCTGGACTAACAAAAAATACCGGATGATCTACCTGAATATGGGCCATAACGACATCGACTATGAACACAAGACCAATAAAGAATTGTCGTTCACGTTCGGCAATCCGATTCAGGATAAACTCATTATCAACAGCCTGCTGTGGCTCGGGAAACGGAAATAGACTCAACTGCTAATTAAGACCTTTTCCCGACGGCAATCCATTCATGGCTTTGCCTTTCGTACTTTTGCACCAGAAAACTCCCCGTTGGCTATCCGGGCCAACAAAATCGAATGGATTTACAAGCACACTTGAAAGCTGCTATTCAGCAGGCCATTGCCACTACCTACGGCGAAACCATATCTGACATTACTCTTCAACCCACCAAACCAGCGTTTGAGGGGCTCTATACATTTGTCACTTTTGCCTTGACGAAATCGCTCCGAAAATCACCCGGAGAGATTGGGCAGACTATTGGGCAGTGGCTGGTTGACAATACCGCCATAGTGAGCGGATTCAACGTTGTGCAGGGTTTTCTGAACCTGAGCGTTGCCGACTCCGTCTGGACAAACCTCCTGACGACTCTGCGGGCAGGTACACCCGAGACAACCGGCAAAGGGTCAGTAATGGTCGAGTTTTCGTCGCCCAACACCAATAAACCGCTGCACCTTGGCCACTTACGGAATAACTTCCTGGGTGAATCGGTGAGTCGGATTCTGGATGCGAATGGCTTCGATGTGGTTCGTACCTGCATTGTGAACGACCGGGGTATCCACATTTGCAAGTCGATGCTGGCGTATCAGAAGTTTGGTCAAAATGAAGATGGCCAATGGGAAACACCCGAATCGTCAGGCTTGAAAGGCGACCACTTAATCGGGAAGTATTATGTGCTGTTCGATAAGGCATACAAAGCCCAGATTGGCGAGTTAGTAACCGAAGGAGTCGATAAAGAAAAAGCCGAAAAGCAGGCTCCCCTTATTCTCGAAGCCCAGGCCATGCTGCGCCTTTGGGAACAGGGTGATGCCGAAACGGTAGCGCTCTGGAAGCAGATGAACGAGTGGGTGTACGCTGGCTTTGCCGAAACATACCAGAAAATCGGCACCCATTTCGACAAAACCTACTACGAGTCCCAGACATATTTGCTGGGTAAAGAAGTAGTGGAAGAAGGCCTCGAATCAGGGGTTTTCTACCGTAAAGACGACGGCTCTGTCTGGATCGACCTCACCGCCGAAGGGCTCGACCAGAAACTGGTGCTCCGTTCCGATGGCACGTCGGTGTACATCACGCAGGACCTTGGCACCACCGATCTTAAGTTCAACGATTTTCATAATGACCGCTCCATCTGGGTGGTGGGCAACGAGCAGGATTACCACTTCCAGGTGCTCTTCTCAATTATGCGCAGGTTGGGGCGGCCCTACGCCGATGGTTGCTACCACCTCTCCTACGGTATGGTCGACCTGCCAACGGGCAAAATGAAATCGCGCGAAGGCACAGTAGTTGATGCTGACGATCTGGTGGCTACCGTGACCGAAGCCGCCCGTGCTGCTGCCGACGAAGCGGCTAAAGGCAAAATGGACGAGTTCTCGCCCGAAGAGCAGGAGACTTTGTTCCAGATGATTGGCCTTGGCGCCTTGAAATATTTCCTGCTGAAAGTTGACGCCCAAAAACGGATGCTCTTCAACCCCGAAGAGTCGGTGGACGTACACGGGCACACGGGGCCATTTATCCAATATACTTACGCCCGGACACGCTCCGTCATGCGGAAAGTGGCGGAGATGGGCTTGAATATTCCCGAGGAGCTACCGGCCATTACGTTTCACCCGACTGAGCAGCAGCTCTTGTTTTTGTTAAGTCAATACCCGCAACGGTTAGCCGAGGCTGGTGCTGATTATGCGCCCTCGTACATGGCTCAGTATGCCTATGAGCTGGCTAAAACATTCAACCAGTTCTACGCTGAGGTTTCCATTCTAAGCGAACCGAATCCCGATATTTTGCTGGTGCGGGTGGTGTTGGCTGATTTGGTGGGACAGACGATTAAAAAAGCGATGGGCCTACTGGGAATCGACGTGCCGGAGAAGATGTAGCATTGCAAAAAAACGTACATTACGAACCTAAACCCTTTAACTTATTCAGTTCGTATGAAACGTGAAATTAAGAAAGTAGACGTAGGTTCGGTTGCTCTGGTATATGGTGCTTTGCTAGCCGCAATAGGCCTCTTTTTTGCCCTTCTCTTTATGGCTTTCGGTTCAGTCTTTATGGGACTGATGGGAAAAGGAGATGGAGGTTCCGCCATGTTTGGCGGAGGTATTGCCATGCTTATTATACTCCCTATTGGCTACGGTATTTTGGGGATGGTGTTTGGAGCCATTTTTGGCGTTATTTATAATCTGATAGCGCCACTCGTTGGCGGCATTAAAGTCTATGTCAGCGATGCGGCCTGACCGTTAAACCATTCTTTCAAACAACGGGTTGTCAGATAGACTGTCATTCGTAGTTATTTCTGACTACAACTGACGGGGTATTTAACAACCCGTTTCTTTTCTACCTGATTTCATGAAACGTACACTCACTATTTTCGCTATTGCCGCCCTTGCGCTGGTGGCTTTCAATGCTATGTCTATTTCAACCATCGTAAAAGGTATTTTCAGCGACAAAAAAGACGCTGCTTATGCTCCCGCTAATGCCACGGCATCGGCAAAAACCCTGTTCGATTTTACCGTTAAGTCCATTGATGGAAAAACAGTCGATCTGGGTAAGTACAAGGGCAAAAAGATTGTAATTCTGAATACGGCTTCAAAATGTGGCTACACCCCTCAGTATGCTGATTGGGAGAAATTTCACAAAGCACACGGCGACAAGGTGGTAGTACTGGGGTTTCCGGCCAACAATTTTATGGGTCAGGAGCCGGGTAGTAATGACGAAATTGCGTCGTTTTGCCAGAAAAATTACGGCGTAACGTTCCCTATGTTCGAAAAAGTCGACGTGGTGGGCAACACGCAGCATCCCCTGTATCAGTGGCTTTCCAAAAAAGATCAGAATGGCTGGAATGACAAGGCCCCGTCTTGGAACTTCTGCAAATACGTGATCAACGAGCAGGGGCAGCTTACCAACTTTTTTGCTTCAGGCGTAAAACCCGACGATGCGGAATTCAAAAAAGCGGTTGGACTCTAATTGATTATGAAATCCTGGATTGCTGCTGCCCGGCCGCGCACTTTGCCTCTGGCGTTGGCTAGTATTATTTTGGGTAGTTTCCTGGCCTATTCGGCCGGAATGTTTAACCCGCTTATTGCCGCATTGGCCTGTTTGACCACTATCTTCCTCCAAATTCTGTCGAATTTCGCTAACGATTATGGCGACGCGGTATCGGGAAAAGACACCGCCGAACGCGTTGGGCCACGCCGAGCCGTAGCTACTGGCGACATTACCAAAGAGGCCATGCTACGGGGCATTATCATAACATCGGCATTATCGCTGGTATCAGGGATTTGGCTGCTGGTGGAGGCTACACGCACCGGTGACGGCAAAGCCATTTTCTGGTTCTTTCTGATTCTGGGTCTGGGGTGTATTGCCGCTGCAATTGGCTATACCAACGGCAAACGTCCTTATGGGTATGCCGGTTTCGGCGACATTGCGGTGCTGATCTTTTTTGGTTGGGTTGGCGTATTAGGCACCTATTATCTGCACACCCTCCGTTTTGACACGCTCTTGTTTTTACCTGCCACCAGCGTGGGCCTTTTCGCTACGGGCGTTTTGAATATCAATAACATCCGTGATATTGAGACCGACGCCAAAACCGGTAAAAACTCTATTCCGGTACGACTTGGCCGACAGGGAGCCGTTCAGTATCATTGGGCGCTGTTGCTGGCTGGTATGTGTTGCGCCCTGCTTTACTCGGTGCTAACGTCGGCGCCGATGGTTACGTACCTGTACTTACTGGCGTTTCCGTTGTTTATCTTGAATGGTAGGGCTGTGGCAACGCATCACCAACCTTCCGAACTTAACCCCCGCTTAGGCCAACTTGCCCTATCAACCTTGCTTTTTGTAATCCTGTTTGGCGTGGGGCAAGTCATTTAATCAGTTGCGGCCGGCTTATTCATTAAACAAAGCTCAAACCAAACTATTTTTGCATTATACATTCGACTCTTTCCCTACTATGCGTAAACTTCAACTGATTCTGGTAGCCGTTTTACTGACTGCTTCGCCCCTGCTGGCGCAACGTTCTTCGTCTAATCCGCCTGCGGAAGGCTTCGACATGGTTGGCTCCGACCCGGCAGCTATAAAGCTCGCCGATCAGGTGATGCAGGCAATGGGAGGGCGCAAAGCCTGGGACAAAACTCATATTATTGCCTGGACGTTTTTTGGCAACCGGCACCTGATCTGGGACAAATGGACGGGCAACGTCCGCGTTGATAATCTCAAAAATGACCAGACCGTAATCCTGAACGTGAATAACGATCAGGGTAAAGTATTCCGCAATGGTAAAGAGGAAACCAATGCAGACTCGGTGAGCAAATATGTAAAAGCCGCCAAAGGGGCCTGGATCAACGACTCATACTGGCTGGTGATGCCCTTCAAACTTAAAGATTCGGGGGTGACGCTCAAGTACCTTGGCGATGAGCCAACGCAGGACAACAAAGCTGCCGAAGTAATCCAGCTGACATTTAAAGGAGTAGGCAATACACCTGATAACAAATACAAAGTTTGGGTGGACAAAACATCGCATTTAGTGTCTCAGTGGGCTTACTACGCAAAATTCACGGACGAAAAACCCGGCTTTACGCTCACTTGGACCGATTATATCAAACATGGCGAGATTTTGCTTTCGGGCAAGCGTGGCCCCCGCGAACTCACTGACATTCGCGTATTTACGGGTCTGCCCGGCGAAGTATTCACCGCATTTGACCGGCCTGATTTGAGCCGGTATTAGACTAGTTTTTTTCTTCCTATGGAATCCCCCGTTTTATCTCCCCCCGTCAACAAACATAAGCCACGTGGCCGAACAGGTGTCCTGCTGGTAAATCTGGGCACCCCCGACAGCCCGGCCGTACCCGACGTGCGCAAGTACCTTCGTGAGTTCCTCATGGACGGTCGCGTGATCGACATTCCGGCAATTCCCCGCTTTGTGCTTGTCAATGGGATTATTGCTCCTTTCCGCGCCCCAAAATCGGCCAAGGTTTATAAAGAGTTGTGGACGGAAAGGGGTTCTCCACTTAAGTTTTACGGAGAGGCTGCGGAGCGCCTTCTACAGGAGCGACTCGGCACTGATGAGTATGAGGTGAAGCTGGCGATGCGCTACCAAAGCCCTAGTATCCAGGATGGTTTGGCTCATTTCCAACGACTTGGACTTACTGAAATCATTGTAATTCCGTTCTTTCCTCAATATGCTTCGGCCAGCACCGGCTCGGTATATGAGAAAGTGATGGACATACTGAAAGACTGGCAGGTGATGCCGCAACTTCGGTTCGTCAATAGCTTTCACGATCATCCCCTGTTTATTGAGGGCTTTGTGAACCTGGGTAAAAAATACCTGTCAGAACGCCACTACGACCACGTTCTGTTTAGTTACCACGGCCTACCCGAGCGCCAGATCCGCAAGGGCGACGTAACGAAGCAGGTTTGTAAGCTGGGCGAATGTTGCGGCTCACTCACGGCCATGAACCAGCACTGTTACCGGGCGCAATGTTTCGAAACAACCCGGCAACTGGTAAAGCATCTGGGCATTCCTGAAGGCAACTACACAACTTGTTTTCAATCGCGCTTGGGCAGCGACCCGTGGGTGAAACCCTATACCGACGACGTTATTCCCGAACTGGCCAAAAAGGGCGTCAAAAGCGTATTGGCTTTCTCCCCCGCCTTCGTGGCCGACTGTCTGGAAACGACCATCGAAGTAGGCGAAGAATACAAAGAACTCTTTGAGAAGCACGGCGGCCAACACTGGCAACTGGTTGAAAGCCTCAACGACAGTCCAATCTGGATTGATTTGCTGACGGATTTGGTAAAAAAAGGGTAAGAGCGACCGCATTGGCAGGGTTTAGTATGCAAGGGTTGTAGTTTAATTTGCTTTTCAATGGCCCACCTTCTCCGCTCTGTCCGTTACTTCTTATTCAGCCACTATTTTTCGGATGGGCTGCGGACTACCGCAGCCATTTTATTACCGGCGCTGTATTTCTTCCGGGTACAAAACCTGCCCGATTGGGGTCTGATGCTGGGACTGGGTGCCTTATCAGCGAGCATTACCGACAGTCCCGGCCCACTTGTTCACAAACGCAATGGCCTGTTGATATGCTGTGGGTTTAGCTTTCTCACAGCCATTCTGACGGGTTATGCCCGATTGAACCCCTGGACGCTGGGTCTTGAAATTGGCCTGCTGAGCTTCTTTTTTGCTCTGTTCAACGTCTATGGTAATCGGGCAGCCGCCGTAGGGTCTGCTGGTATGCTGATTATGATCCTGATGATGGATCGGCCCTTGCCCATTTCGTCAATCTGGTTGCACGCGGGGCTGATTCTGATTGGTGGGGTTTGGTATACAGCCATTAGTCTGGCATTTCGGCAGTTTCGGCCGTACCGGCAGGCGCAGCAGGCTTTGGCCGAATGCATTCACGAAATTGCCGATTTCCTGCGTATCAAGGCCGATTTTTACGACGGACGCACCAACCTCGACGACGATTACCGGCGGCTGGTTGCGCAGCACGTGACCGTGAGCGAAAAGCAGGATGTAGTGCGGGAACTGCTGTTCAAAAGTCGCCGGATGGTGGAAGAAACAACCTCAGAAGGGCGGGCCTTGGTACTCACGTTTTCCGAAGTAGTTGATCTATACGAGCAGATTTCGGCCATGTACTACGATTACCACTCGCTTCGGGAACGGTTTGGTGCTACTGGTTTGCTCAACGAAATAGCCCGGCTTATCCGGCGATTAGTCGGCGAACTAGACGCCATCGGGCTGTCAATTCAGGAGAATGGAACGCGGCAGGCACCCCTCGATATATCGGCTGAGTTTACTCAACTATATGCGCAAATTGACAACCTGACCGTATCCGAGCAAACCGGTAATCCACTGGTGCTAAAGCGTATTCTGGTCAGCATCCGCCAGCTCACCGAACGGATCAATACGCTGCTAAAGCTTCCGGTAGATACTCCAGAACCCAGTGAGCAGGAGGCAAAGGGCGAAACTACCTCGTTTGATTATACACGCTTCGTATCGCATCAACCTATTCAGCTGAGTCAGTTACGCGACAACCTGACCTTAAGCTCCACTACGTTTCGATACGCTCTCCGCATGGCTATTGCCTGTTTGGTTGGGTATCTGATTGCCACACTCTGGAGTAGTGGCCACCACACCTACTGGATTTTACTGACAATCACCGTTATTCTCAAACCCGCCTACGCCCTCACCCAGCAACGCAACCGCGACCGACTACTGGGTACGCTGGCTGGTGGGCTACTGGGTGTGGTTCTGTTGTTGACAATTACCAACACGACCGTTCTGTTTGTGTTCATGGTTCTGTTTATGCTTGGCACCTATAGCTTGCAGCGTTGGAACTACATTACGATGGTGATGTGCGTAACGCCTTTTGTACTGATTTTGCTGCATTTTATGGGCGTTGGCCTTCGCGAAGTGGTCGAAGAGCGCGTGCTGGATACGATTGTGGGTGGACTCATCGCGTTAGGTGCCAGCTATGGCCTGTTTCCGCGTTGGGAATCGGACCAGGTAGCCAACCACCTCCGCGATGTACTTCAGGCCGACCTACAATACCTCCAAAAATTGGCTGATAGTTTAAGCGGCAAACCCGTTTCAGTGATCGAATACAAACTGTCTCGCAAGGAATTATACGTGCAGTCGGCCAACCTGTCGGCAGCGTTCGAGCGGATGTTGTCGGAACCCAAAAGTAAACAGAGTCATCAGCAGGATTTGCTGGAGTTTGCTGTTCTGAACCACATTTTTGCGTCTAACATCGCCACCATTGCCACCAATACCCTGAATCGGGAAAACCCAGCGTTGGGTAGTCAGTTCCTACGACCGCTACGCCGGTCGGTGGCTTATCTTCAGGATGCCCTTGCCCAAATCGATCCCCAAAAACGGGTGACCATCCCAGATGGCGCAGAGGCCCATGAGTCAGGAACAACGCTGCCGGAGACAGCTTCACCGTCTCTCCTAGCCGATGAGCAGTTACTAGGCGAACAACTCCAGTTCATTCAAAAACTGACCGTCGATATGAAACGCGTAATCAGCGAAATCGCGTAGGCAGTACGGTGGCCGGGGTTGCCCGCGCGGTTGCAATCCACCGTATGAA
Source organism: Flavobacterium sp. SUN052 (assembly GCF_028867935.1). Classification (GTDB taxonomy): domain Bacteria; phylum Bacteroidota; class Bacteroidia; order Flavobacteriales; family Flavobacteriaceae; genus Flavobacterium. The sequence continues at coordinate 162,165 of NZ_JAPQNS010000010.1, read as the reverse complement.
ACAAAAAACCCCGGCAACAAGCGTCACCGGGGTTTCCTTCGACATATTCTCTCAAATAAGCTTTTTACCGAATACCGGCCGGAAGCTCTCGGCCGCTTATTCGTCCAATTGTAATCGGAACGCATTTCTGCGGAGGGCAACTGGTAAACCCGAAATCAATTGAATAATTGTTTTGCCCGTAGCTATCTGTCAATACAGCTGCAATGGCGTTTCCGTTGCTTGTTATTCCGTCGGAGTCTATTAAATCATCGCCCGCTAGGTTAACCGCGGAGGCCGTTTGCCCTGCCAGCGCAGGTGTCGACAGATTAATGCGGATTTCGTAGTTGGTGTAGGATTGCACACCGCCCGGTACATTGTCGGGGCCAAAATAGTATTCCCCATCAGCATCGGTTTGGGTAGTCGCCAGCAATACCCCGTTCAGATATAAACCTAATGTCACGCTGGCAATGCCCGTTTCACCAGCATCCTGTCGACCGTTGGAGTTGGTATCATTCCAGACGCGGTTACCAATCTGAATCGGAGCGGCACTACAGGCTAGTTCTACATCGCCCAGGCCGTTGGCTTTTCCAAACGTAATGGCGTTCTCTGATTGATAAATGCGGGTACCGCTCCGATGATACTCCTGTGCCCGGCGTTGTTGCCCCGTCAGGTTATCGTAAAACCGGAAACCCGCCGAGTTTAGATCGAGGGGGTCGAGCGTTACGTTTACGACCTCGCCACGGCCCGGCAACAGCGCCAAACCACCGTAGCTGGTTTCGCTATGGCAGCAAAACGCATTATCGTCGTAAAATTCACCGCCACCGGGCCCTTCACCGTTTTGGCCACTCAACGTACTCAGGCTCGAACAAACCGATCCAGCCGCTTCGAGCACATACGTTCCATTGGGGCCGCACCGACCCGCCCGCAACAGATCACCAGTTGCTAAACCCGAATACATTTTGGTATCGACGGGGTTTGGCGCATCGTTCAGATAGCCGGTTTGGTCGCCAAACCGGTCGCGTAAGCCCAGAATCATGGTTCCGTCCACGTCAAATTCAATATCGGTCAGCCAAGGTTGCGGGTAACTGACATCGGTGCCTTGTGTGCTAGTTGCGCTATACGGCGCATTGTAGAAATTGTCGCCCCAGGCATACCACTTCTTCAGCACTTCGACGCCCTCCACGGCTGTGCCTTTGGGATACGTCAGGGGAAAGTTCAACACCTGATTAGCCGAGGTGCTCAAGGTATTGGTCAAGGGCGTTATGTCGAACGCGTACACCGACGCATTACCCGGAGCCGGTACACTGAGTGGGTTTTGGCCAACAGATACTCCCTCATTGCTGCACACCATACCCACAAACAGTTTTCCCCGCGACACCTTCAGCGCAAAGGGGCGGTACGTCTGATTGGCGCAGCCAGGGTCGGGAATAGTAACCGATGTAACGGTACCAGGGGCCAGGTAATTAAGTGGATCGGCTCCAGCGGGTGCCTCAGCAAGCAACGGAATCAGGTAAATACGCCGGTCGAAAAGGTTCACCACGTAGAGCATTCGCCCATCGTCGGAAATCTCGATGTCGCCCAAACCTGTTTTGCCGATCGCATCAAACGCACTGGCGTCGCGGTTTGACGTGCCCGCTTCGGCAGGTAGGCCCAAGTGTGGGTCAGATCCTGCGTTGAGCGTTGTAAATAAAGTGGAGGTATTCGTAGCCAGATTGGTGAGGTAAATACCGCCGGGGCCACCCGGCCCAAAACCAACGTGCCGTTTGGTGAAGGCCGCCGAAAAAAGTTTGTTAGCCGCCCGATGCACTGCCAGTCCATACACAGCTCCGATCTGCTTTCCGGTAGCCACCATTGTCTCGGGCGGTGTTAGTCCCGATGCACTATACGGCACCGATACCAGCACATCACGATTGCCCGCGGCTGCCGCGCTCGACGTTGCCGTGGTGCTCACCGGGTCGCCATTGATGTAGCAGGGCACCAGTAAAGCAGGGTCGGAAACACCACAATAATGGGCCGAGTAGTTTAGCGCGAGGTCGATATTGGTTGCCCCACCGGCCACAAATCGGACATCCGTACGATTCTGCTGCCCTCGGAATGAGACAAAATCACCCGTCTGAAAATTCGTAAATGCCACCCGAAAATTACCGGAGCCGGTGGTCAGCGTGTAGGTACCAGAAGCACTGGTAGTGGCGCTGGCAACGGGCGTGTTTGTCGTGTTGAATGCGGTGACAACAACACCAGCAATACCGGGCTCACCGTATGTAGCTGACCCAGTAGCTGTTTCTCGTTGACCGTTGCTGTTAAAGTCGCGAAAAACGGTTCCGCTAATCGTTTGACCGAACGACTGTGAGCCAGTTAAAAGTAGCGTTGCAAACAGGCCAAAGCCTGACAGGGGTACAGTTTTTTTCATACGACACAAGTCAGTTAGCGAATGATGGAGCGAGCATGATACATCCATTTTTTAGACGTCAGGAACAGCAGAAGGCAACACATGAAGATAAATTGATGAAGCTTTTTTTATGACACCAAATTCGAGACATGTGTTTACGTACATAAATCCTGCGTTGGCATACATCCTCCCGGTGCTCACCACTCCTCTATTGATTTCAAACCGTCAAAATGGCTACTTCGAATCGTATTCGGTAGACCAATTTTCACCTGTAATCTCCTCACTTTTTAGCTAACTTCTCTTTCTCAACCATGAACACATTATTTACCGGCGTAACGGCTACAAAACCAACCCAATCTCAAGTAAGCGTTATTCGTGTCAACGATCCAGTCACAGGCTGGCGCACCCGGCCTATTCATGACCTGGTTATGATTCGGGGAGTAAAGGGATATAGCTGGCTATACTGGCGTGATGGAAGTCGGCAGATTATGGCTTACACCCTGAAACATTACGAACTCAAACTACCCGTTAGTCAGTATATTCGGGTGCATCAGAACTGTATGGTCAACCGGGATTTTATCCATAAAGTCCAACTCACCCACAAAGGCCCCCAACTGAATCTGTCGACTGGAGAGAAAGTGGCTATTTCACGTCGGAGGTGGATATGTGTTAAGCGCAGTATTGCCGTAATGCCTAATCCATAGACTATATTTGTTTTTTCACTAAACCTATGGTCGCCGGGCGGCTTACCCTTATTTTGCTTGTTCTGGGCTGGCTGGCTGGGCCATTGGCTCCATTTGTCCGTGGGCAAACCAAACCGCTTGCCCGCACTGATTCTCTGCAGATTGACGGCTGGTATGCCCGCTGGCAAGTACACCGTGATCACGGAAGCGATTCATCGCGTTTCTATGCCCAACGCATCTACGACTGGGGAATAACGCACAAGCAACCATTGGTTGAAGCACGCGGATTGACATGCTTAGCCATTGACATACGCGACAAAAGTGATTTCACTACGTCGGCAGCTTTATTACAAAGAGCCTTACCTATTTACGAACGGGCAAACTTTACGGAGGGAATAGCAGGGGTGAATATAGGGCTGGCTCTCACGTACAAACGTATGGCCGATGCCCAGAAAATAACGGCTATCTCGCAAAAAGCATTATTGTATGCCAAACGGGGGCTGGCCATGAATCAACAGCTTGGCAATGTTGGGTTCATTGCCAATGCCTACAACATTGTCGGTATTATTCAGCGCGACCTAAAAGCGTTTGAAGAGGCCCGACAGGCCTATCGGTCGGGGCTTGAACTGCTTGAACGAGCCAAGATCAATAACGTGACGCTGGCTACGCTTTACGGTAACCTCGCCCAATTGTCGATTATCCCCGACCAGCAGTACGATCAGGCTATCATCTACTTGAATAAGGCGCTGACGCTGAACCGGGGTGCCAATCGTAAAGCCAATATTGAACACAACCTGCGGAATCTTTGCGAGGCTTACCGTCAGAAAAAACAGTATGATCAGGCGATTAAATATGCCGAAGAAGCACTTCAATTTTCGTATCAGATCAACGACCCGCATCGGCTTTTCAACACGCTTGGTTCTGCTTATAAAGCACATCGCGATGCGGGTAATTTTAAGCAGGCGCTAAAGTACCTAGAAGATGGAAAACAAATTGAGGACTCCCTAGGACGGGCCGATAAACTACAGCAAATCACCCGCTTACAAGCTGAATTTGACAATAAACGTGCTCATGACCTGGCCACCATTGAAGCCGAAAAAGAAGAGCAAATCGCCGGTGTCCGGGCGAGGCTAGCCTTACAAAACACCCGTTCATTGGCTCAGGTGGCCGCTGATAAGGACCGCGATTTACTGCGTATTCAAACCCAGGCTGATCTAGCTAAAGCTAAAAGTGTAGCTGAAATTCAGGCTCGCTTCACCACCCGCCAGAAAGAAGCTGACATCAGGCAATTACAGGATAAAAATGAACTTCAGCAACGGCAGCTGGCGGGATTAGCCCTTAGTGTCGGGCTGTTTGTATTCCTATCGGCACTGCTCTCATGGCAATACCGACGTATCAGGGAGAACCGGACGCAGATTCAGCATCAGGCAGAGCAACTTCGTATGCTCATGCGCGAGTTGCATCACCGGGTCAAAAATAATCTGGCTATTGTATCGGGCCTTCTCGAACTACAGTCAAACCGCCTGTCCGACGAAAGTGCCAAGCGAGCCTTTCGCGAGGGGCAGCAGCGCGTTCAGGCCATGTCGATTCTGCACCAGCGATTGTACCAGACCGAAGCCGTCACAACCATCGATATGGGCGATTATATTACCAGCCTGATTGAATCACTGATGGGTGCCTATGGCTATACTTCCGAGACTTTACAGGTAGAGATAAGTGTGGAAAAGCAGGAAATCGACGTCGACTTGGCCATTCCTTTTGGACTGATTCTCAACGAATTATTAACTAATGCCTTTAAATATGCACTTCCCAACACGTCGCAACCCCGGCTATCGGTTGGCCTTCACCGCCAGAGCGACGGACTTACTCTGTGCGTAGCCGACAATGGCCCCGGTCTCGACATGACAAGTTGGCACCGACCAGGCGGGTCATTTGGGAAACGGCTTATTGCCGCTTTATCGGATCAGATTGGAGGGATTGTTTCGGTAGAGAATCACAACGGCACGCAATTTCTCATTCGGATACCCGCCAACGAACCGCTAGTAAGTCGGGCTGTTGCTCGGGCGGCCTGATATTGCCACCATCATGGAAAAATCCATTAATATTCTTATCGTTGAAGACGAAGCCATTCTGGCAATGGCTCTGTGTGATAGCCTCGAATCGGAGGGTTATTGTGTCGTTGGTATGGCCTCTAACGGAGCCAAAGCCATTGATCTTTTTCAGAAAAACGAAGTTGATTTACTCCTGTGTGACATCAACATCCGGGGCGACATTGATGGCGTTGAAACCGTTCGGCAACTGATGAAAATTCGGTCCGTGCCGGTTATTTACCTGACTGCATTCTCCGACATCGACACCATTGAGCGGGCCAAGCAAACAGCTCCGGCAGCGTACATGACCAAGCCACACAATTTGCTCAACCTGCGGATTGCCATTGAGTTAGCGATTCACAATTTCGCTAAACAACCAGAACTGACCACGAGTTTGTCAACTTCAGAAGCGGTCATAGCGTCACCTGACACTACTCCTATAAATGTTAAAACCGATACAGCCAGTCGCGACGCAATTCTCAAAATTGACGACCATATCTTTATCAAACAGGGATTTCAGTTTGTCAAAATCAGCCTGATGGATATGCTCGTGCTCGAAGCCGAAGACAATTACACCTATTTTGTGACCACAACAAAGCGGTATATTCTTCGCTTGTCTCTGTCAGCAGCGCTCGAACGGCTCAATTATGCCCGAATGGTGCGGGTCCATCGGTCATTTGCAGTGAATGTCCGGTGCGTCGATACTTTTGATGAACAGACCGTTACACTCGCAGGGCACATTATCCCGCTTGGCAAAAACTATAAAGAGGATTTCATGCGCAGCCTGCATGGAGGATAATATTGGATTTTGGACGTTGGATACTGGATGACAAACAGCGAAGTGTCTAACGTCCAGTATCCAAAATCCAGTATCCTTTCTACCGCTGTACGGCGATACGCTCCGTAAACTGCTTGTAATCTGGACCAACTACGAAGGTGTAGTCACCCTCGGGCAGCCGGTTCAGGTCGAAGCGATGCACATCACCTTCCTGGTATGTTTCACTGAATACCAGTGTGTTAACACGATCATAAAGAGCTACGTTGAGCGTTTTTGCACCAGGCATCGCAATTTCAAACTTGTTTTTCCCGTAAGGAACCAGCATTGGTTTAACCAATGCTGATGCATTTTGCGCGTCTACAGTTACCTGATCGTTGCGGATTGTTAACCCTTGCGACAACCAGAAATCGTTGTTTGTAGCGGTCAGGAAGTAATGCCCGTCGGGTAAGTTGGCCAGGTTGATCGACGTTCCCTTTTCTGCACTACCCCGCACGTCTCCTTTGTAAAGCGTTGTTCCGTTGGCATCAATGATAGCCATGTCAACTCCGCTGGGTGTATATAGTCGTACTTTTTTGCTGTCTGATTTCTGAACATTCACCCGCGACACACCGTCACTCGTCTGGCCATAAACACCTCCCGTGCTTACCAGTCCCGCAGCTACCATCAAGGCAGCCATTGTCAGTTGAATCCGTTTCATTTGCGTATTTGTGAATTAGTGTTTGACTGCGACAAAGGTGTGCGGTTCAGCCTATCCAACGCAAGAGTTCACAGACTCAAAATCATGGTTTTGTCCAAACTTCTTTATTCCGTGCAAGTGAATAGCGTAATCGTATAGCGAAAAATGGGAAAGTACAATAAGTCCCTATAAATGAACTACTTGAATTTTTTCTATGATCTTCAGGAATAATTGAACGCTACGAAGAGAAGCCAATAGATTATATGCCCCATAATACAATTTGTATTTTTCGGGGTTGTAGCGCAGCGTATAAGACAAGGGGGGATTTGCCCGGATTTTTAAACTAAATCCGGGCAAATCCCCCCTTGTTAAATGCACTAATTGAGTGTTTTCCAGCTACCCCCGTTTCTGATTCTGGGCCCGAATGCGGCTGCACAGCATTCGAATAATATTCTGCATGACTTCATCACGTTCTTCCATAAGGTCATAGAAATCGGCCTGATCGATGCGATATAAAGTCAGATCAGTATGGGCAATAACTGATGCTGAGCGAGGTTCGGCATCCAGCAGAGAGAGTTCACCAACAACATCACCTTCTTTTAGGGTAGTCAGTTGCCGGTCACCATCGTAAATACCAACTTGCCCCTGGTGAATGATAAACATAAACGTACCTACTTCGCCTTTATTAACAATCGTTTCCCCCTCTGTAACATACACCTCTTTCATAATCGGGGCTATGGTGCTGAGAACGTTGGCGGGAGTGCTGGCAAACAACGAGCTATTCCGAAGTACCAACACACGCTCAATTTCAGAAGTGGCGGTGGCTGGTCCGCCGGCATGACTCGGGGAAGTGGTGTTGTGTTCCATAAAGGTTGTAGATGGTTGGGCGAGGTTCTGGTTTGCCAACAAGTGTTCGGCGACCACAACCGTCCAGGGTGTAAATCGGGTTTGCCCCTGTTGCGTGATGTAAGCTTTAAGGTCCGTCTGCTCATCGAAAGACCCAACGGATGAATTGATTAAGGCTAGTCGTTCGGGGAGGGGCAAATCGTCGGTTAGGGCGAGCAAAGTACCGTAAACAGGGCGGGGGATCAGGTTTTCGAGCAATTCGAGGGAGTTGGCCCGGCGCTCCTGAGCCTGATGGTCGAGACTTTGCCGAACACTATTGACGGTCTCCTTATCGTATAAACCCATCATCAGCAACAGCAACCGATCGACAACCCCATCCATTTCGTACTGAACCGCTTCTGTCAGCAAAGAATGCATGTCATTTTCGGCACGACCATGTAGTAATCGCTGAGCTAGCCGAAGTTCCTCCGCCACCAACTGTTCGTAAAGCTGATCGGTCTGGTCGGTGAAGGGGTATGAACTGAGGCTTTTCAGCAATGCCGACCGCATTGGAACAGGCGTATGCGGCAACATCTCAAGCAGCCAGTTTTGGGAAGCTTTACTCCGAATTCGATCCACAACGGCAATAGTGCGTCGGAGTAGAAGCGGGTTATCGGTAGCCGACATAGGCATGGGTAAGGCCGATAGCACCTTATCGCCAACCATCGCCAGCGCCCGAACGGCTGTGCGCCCGTGTTGGCGATCAGTCAGAAACGCAACCATCTGGTGCCAGACCGTCGGTTCGGTTTGCACTCCACCCGCCATCAACGCCCCCGATACGATGGATGAATCGTCGCTTTTCAGGGCATTCAGGACATACGGCACTCTATCGGTAAGGTGCAGCGCCGTTATACAAGCCAGTACTACTTTCTGATCTGTAACATTCTGGCCCTGCGCTAACGCATTTAAACTGGCTAAAGCGGGTGCCTGACTGAATCCATTTCTATAAAACCCGATGATGGCACCCTGCCGCACAGCCCGATCGCTGGTACTCAGAAGACCCGTAGCAATAGCATCTTTAGTTTGGCTGGCCAGCAATTGAGCCGCCTGCTGGCGTACCATCGGATCGGCATCATTAAGAACGCGGTCGGTCAGGGCCGATGGTGGTAGGTGAATAGTCCGGTCCGAGGCCACCTCCAGCGTATGCAGCCGTACCCGCGCATCGGCATGATTCAATAGCGTATCGCGCTTCTCAAGAAGCAATGCAGGCTGATCGTGTGGTAAGTAGTCTAAAGCAGCCAGCACCGCTTCTGGACGATCGCTGCTTAAGGTTCGGGCAATGATAGCGGTAGCTTCGGCCGGAAGAGCCAGCTCCTCGGCAGCAATAAACCGGCGGCCTAATGCATCCTGCAAGGTATGCAGGTAATTGCGATACGTTTTGGCCAGCAAAGGCCACAGGATCGCACTTACAATGCCAATGCCTACCAGCAAGGCCCAGTCAGCATAGTAGGGACTTTCGCGCAGAAAAAACAGGAACACCCCAGCCAGCCCCATACCCAACGGTTCAAAAAAACCTTTGGCCAGCGTATGGCCTTTCAGGCGTTGGTGGGCGGGCAGCGGCTGAAATAGGACCAGCACAACCGGGTCAAAAAGAGCGCGACGGACCACCTCGAAAACCATGTATAGCCCGCACAGATAAATCATCTGTAAGTTCTCATCGTCGGGCCGTAGCGACACAAATACATAGAGCAAAACCCAGCCGAGCGCGGCACCAGGTAATAGCCGAAGCGTATTCAGAATACCAAACTGCTCCAGTGTCCGGCGCGATGCCAGCACTTTCACAACCATTGCCACCAGGTAGGTCAGCGCCAGCACATAACTCAGGTAGGTCAGTACGGCGGTTTGATGATGGACCTTGTGCTTTACGTTGATGAAAAACTCGTATTCGATGCCCGCAGCCACCATAGCCACCGGGATCATTGTCAGACAAACCGCCCGAATTAGTTCGCTACCGCCAAATAATTGTTGAACCCAGCGCGTTTGCGGCCGTCGGATCGGGCGAGCTACGGCGTGTGGAGCATGCACGTTGTGGAGCCGGATGGTGAGTGCCGTAACATACAGAGCTGCTCCAAAAACCACAAATGCCAGCACGAGCAAAGCCAGTAAGTCGCCATGACTGTGAATAAGCGCCACCAGAATAGCCCCCAATGCCTTGGCGGGTAAATCGCCCGAACTGATAATACTAAACAGTCGCTTACTCTGCCGAACGTCGAAAACAAGAGCAGAAATGGCCCAGAATTCAAGGTTTGTTAACAGATAGATACCCCGGAAACCAACCATGATGGCCACTGCTGCCGCCACCGAATGCCCAAACGCTACTAGTACGGCAATGATAGCCGTCAGCAAAATGACGGCCCACAGTACCCGAACGACCAACCGGCTGAGCTTTAAATGATGCTCGAAATGAGCGTACACCCGTCCGATACCCATCATGCCCAGCGCCGAAACGATATAGGCTACTGGTAGACTGGTTTCAGGCTTATTTTCGAGCAGAATTACGTTGGCAGTTACGTACACCAGCATGGTACCGACGCCCAACAGAAAATTGTGCAGAAAAAACAGCCCGACGGTCTGCCCTTCATCGGCCCGAATACCAAGTGAGCGATTAAACTGTTCGGATGAGCGGTTTCCAATCATAAAAGCAAAGAAAACACAAAACAGGCAATTTTGCCCGGAAGCCATTATCTTACCAGCCTAAAACCGCATAACAACTCTTTGACTCAACCAGCGCATGGATATTTCCTTTTTTGTGATGACCATCATTTACATCCGGTTTGTCCGGCGGTTTCTACAAACAAGCCAAACCATGCCCCGCGAAGAGAAACTTCTGCTGGGAACACAAATAGCGCTTGGTACGGTGGCGGGGCTTAGCTTTTTTACGCCTAAGTATGTTGACGAATCGGTTGAATGGACGTGGAAACTTGGACTCGTAGCCTGTTTACACGTTTGTTACCATGTCCGGGAACAACGACTGCCCCGTATGCTAATACAGGCTATTGTCCCGTTCGTTTCCGTTGCCTTATTCAGTGATCTGCTTAAGTTACTATTCCCCTCGTTTCATGATAGCTATGACGATACCATATCGCTGATCGCCATGGCCGCTTTAACCTGGCTGATTGCATTTACCGTTTATACATCCCGCCAGCGCAAAGCCCTCGACAAGGAACAGGAAGAACGCGAGCGAGAACGGCAGATAAACGAAGCAGCCAAAGCCGAACTCGAACGCCTTGTTTCGGAGCGTACCGCCGAAATTACCCGTCAGAAAGAAGAACTTCAGGAAGCTCTTTCGGAGCTGAGAGCCGTTCAAAACCAATTGATTCAACAGGAAAAATTAGCTTCGTTAGGCGAGCTTACAGCGGGCATCGCTCACGAGATCCAGAACCCCCTTAACTTCGTCAATAACTTCTCCGAAGTCAGCGCGGAGCTAGTGACTGAACTCCGCGAAGAGCGGGAAAAAGGAGCCCAACGAGACGAAGGTTTAGAACTTGAGCTGCTGGAAGATTTGGCCAAAAATCTGCAAAAAATCACCCATCACGGCGGCAGAGCCAGCAGTATTGTCAAGGGAATGCTTCAGCACTCCCGCGCCAGCACGGGCCAGCGCGAACCCACCGATCTCAACGCTCTGGCCGACGAATACCTCAAGCTGGCCTACCACGGGCTGCGCGCCAAAGATAAAACCTTCAATGCCCGCTTTGACATTACGGCCGACCCAGGTATTGGTAAGGTTAGTGTAGTGCCGCAGGACATTGGCCGGGTGTTGCTCAACATGTACAACAACGCCTTTTATGCCACCCAGCAGCGGGTACACCTAAACCAACCGGGCTACCAGCCTACCGTTACTGTTCGGACTGAATGTGCCAATGAAATGGTTCGCATCTACGTTGGTGACAACGGAACAGGAATGCCAGAGGCCGTCAAAGCCAAAATGTTCCAGCCCTTTTTCACCACCAAACCCACTGGTCAGGGTACGGGGCTTGGTTTGTCATTGGCATATGACATTATTACCAAAGGGCATGGCGGCACTATTGAAGTAGAGAGCAAAGAGGGCGTGGGAACAACCTTTATCATCGAATTACCAGCTTAACCGAAACACCCTTAACGTTTTCTCGCCAGTGATACCTTGACCTAAGTCAGAGTTCGTTGTCTGATTACAGACATAAACTTATCTTGCAGGTAACCACTTTCAGTGATTTGACTTTTTATGAATTCAGAAGGCAGCCTTTTTATTAGTATTGGCCTTGCGGCATGGCTATTCTCTTTTTTCCGGCGCTTTTTCGACACGCCTTCCCGTCTGCCATCCTGGGATAAGATGCTTAAGCATATATGGTGGATACTTTGGTTGTTGGTGTTCATAGTGAACTCCCTCCTGCCGGTCAAAAACATTGGAAACTGGTATATCTTTCTTCTAAGCTTAGTGTTGGTTGCCGCAATGGCGAAAATCCGGGATTACCGGCCAGCCCGTACGCTGCTAATTGGAATTATACCGTTTATGATCTGCTTTGCGGCTACTATCACGCTAGACAGCTTTAACAGCCGCCTGCTAAACCAATATGGAAACATTGTAGGTACATCCTGGGCTTTCGCCAGTTTATGGTATATCGGCCTCAACTTTTTTGCTGTGTATCAGAGAAAAGCCGCCGAGAAAGAGCGACTGGCCTGGGAAGAAGAGCGAAAAGTAAGGCAGATAATCGAGGCCCAGAACAGTGAACTGGAGCGCATTGTAGGCGTCAGAACGGCCGAAATCACCCGCCAAAAAGAGGAGCTTGAACAAACTCTGGCCGAACTCCGTATTACGCAGGCACAGCTGATCCAGAAGGAGAAAATGGCCTCGCTAGGTGAACTCACGGCGGGCATTGCCCACGAAATTCAGAATCCCCTCAACTTCGTCAATAACTTCTCGGAGGTATCAGCAGAACTGGTAAGCGAACTGGAAGATGAACAGCAGAAAACCAACCGGGATCTTGCGTTAGAAACCGAATTGTTGAGTGATTTGAAAAGTAACCTGCAAAAAATTGCCCAGCATGGTCATCGGGCCAGCAGCATTGTGAAGGGCATGCTCGAACACTCCCGCACCAGCACAGGCCAACGCGAATTCACCGACATCAATGCATTGGCTGATGAGTATCTGCGATTGAGCTACCACGGATTGAGAGCCAAAGACAAAACCTTTAATGCTAAATTCGAGCTTATTGCTGACCCTGACATTGGGCTAGTAAGTATAGTTCCGCAGGATATTGGCCGGGTTCTGCTCAACCTATTTAACAATGCCTTTTATGCCACTCAGCAAAGGCGGTCCGGCGCCCCAACGAAACAGGAGCAATCTGACTACCATCCTACTGTTACAGTACAAACAGAGAAACTTTTGACTGGCGTTCGAATTCGGGTGCGCGACAATGGAGCGGGAATACCCGAAGCCGTTCGGCAAAAGATTTTTCAGCCCTTTTTCACCACCAAACCCACCGGCGAGGGAACAGGATTAGGCTTATCATTGAGCTATGATATTGTGACGAAGGGCCATAATGGTACTATTAAATTGGAAAGCGCAGAAGGTGAGGGGACAGAATTTATCATTGAGCTACCCGCGTAGGCATGAAACAATCAACTATAGGTATCTGGCTGTTCATAGTGCTATTTACGAGTCATCTATCACAGGCCCAGGACTCTCTCGTCGGCGCCTTGAAACGTCAACTGGTTACGGCAAAAACGGATACCGCCCGGGTCAACCGGTTGCTAAATCTGTCGGGGGCGATTTCCGATGAGAATCGAATTGAAGCCCTTCAGTATGCTGATGAAGCATTGAAACTAGCTCAAAAAGCTAAGTATGAACGCGGTATCGCGAATGCACAATTGGCATTGGGAAGGGCCTATAGCGGACTGGATAAGTACGACAAAGCCACTGAGTACCTGGCCCAAGCCAGCAGCAAATTCAACGATCTGGGCGATAGTCTTGGCCTGGCGCAGGCACTGAACCGCCTGGGATGGGTAAGCACCCAGCGGGGCGATTATGCCGTTGCTTTCGAGTTGGGGCAACAAAGCCTTCGGATGGCCCAAAAGTACAACGACCAGTCGCTCATCAGAAATACCCTCTCACACTTAAGTGCACTCCACATACTCCTCGGCGATTATGACTTGGCTCTGGATTACACAACACAGGTTATGGATATGTACGACCAGGCCAATGATCTCAAAAACGTGTGCAGAACGCTCAACTCCCTCGGCGAATTATACCGGCTACAGGGCGACCCTGAAAAAGCAGAGAGCTATTATGATAAGTCAATTCGAATGGCCGAAGCCATGAACAACCCGCAGCTCAAAGCCCAGGCAGAAAGCAATCTGGCAGCGGTCCAGATAGAACAGGGTCGGCATCAAGAGGCAATTGCGACGGCTCACCGGGCCCTGAGGGAGTTACTGGCCAGGGGTCAATTCGAAGTTATTTCGTGGGCACAAACCGTAATGGCCCGCGCCCAACTCGGTATCAATCGCCCCGACAGTGCCGTTTTCTACGGGCAACGAAGCTGGAACTTAAGCCGTCAGATTGGCTATAAAGAGGTGATCCGCGACGCCAGTAGCGTTTTGTCTCTTGCTTACGCCCGACAAAATGACTTTCGGCAAGCGTACCAATATCAGCAGAGCTACATCGCCTACAACGATACATTATCGGGTTCGCAAACGCGGCAGCAGCTGACTATTCTACAGCAAAATGCAAAAGCAGCCGAGCAGCAGGCGGCTGCGGCCTTGCAGGCAGAAGAAGATAACAGACAGCAGCAACGACTTTTTGGCGCATTCATCGGCCTTGGCCTGCTGGGTATAGTAGCAGTTGTGTTATGGCGCAATAACCAGCGGCAGATCAAAACAAACGAACAACTTCGCCAACAACAGGCCGAGCTAAAGGCGGCTCAGAACCAACTGGTACAGCAGGAAAAACTAGCCTCGTTGGGCGAACTCACGGCCGGTATTGCCCATGAAATTCAGAATCCGCTCAACTTCGTTAATAACTTCGCCGAAGTAAGTATTGAGTTGGTTAATGAATTAAAGGAAGAGATTCAAAAAGGTAGTGATCGCTCTGACTCCCCCCATACTACAGGCCTAAGAGACTCTGAGTTAGAAACAGAATTGCTGGATGATCTGGAGCAGAATATGCAAAAGATCACTCATCATGGCCAACGGGCTTCGGGAATCGTTAAAAGCATGTTGGCTCATTCGCGCAAGGGCAATAGTCAGAAAGAGTCGACTAACCTCAACGCCCTGGCCGACGAATATTTACGGTTGAGTTACCACGGACTCCGAGCCAAAGACAAATCCTTTAATTGTACCTTGGAGACCAGTTTCGCTCAAAATCTACCCAGTATTCCGCTCGTTTCCCAGGACATTGGCCGGGTATTGCTCAACCTGTTTAACAACGGGTTTTATGCCACTCAGCAACGGCGGTCCGGCCTCTCAGCGAAACTAGATCAATCCAGTTACCAGCCCAACCTGACGGTCCAAACAGAGCGGACAACAACGGGCGTTCGGATTCGGGTGCGCGACAATGGAGCAGGAATGTCTGAGGCTGTTCGGCAAAAGATCTTCCAACCCTTTTTCACGACCAAACCCACCGGCGAAGGAACAGGGTTGGGCCTGTCGCTTGCCTATGACATTATCACCAAAGGTCATGGCGGCACCATTGCGGTTGAAAGTGTAGAAGGTGAGGGAACGACGTTTACTATTGACTTGCCAGTTTAAGCAAAAATCCGCTGAGGATCGTCCAAAGTGCTTAAATTGGCATTCAGTACATCTTTTCCAAAAATTACAACCTGTTTAAACGGAATACGAATGACTCGACTTGTACTTCTTCTAACCTGCTTACTGGCTAATTTGGTGATAGGCCAACCCTATAAACCACCTTTATTTGCCAATGATGTCCGGGCAGCCAAAATCAGGGAGCTTGCGCCTGATATCGAAACCATTTACCGGGAATGGGCAACCAAAAATCACTTTCCTGGCCTGACCTTTGGTGTTGTCGTCGACGGACAACTGGTGCTATCGGGTGGAACAGGCTATACCGACGTAGCTAAAAAAACACCCGCCACACCTCAATCCATGTTTCGGATTGCATCAATGACCAAGAGCATTACTGCTCTGGCGATTTTGAAACTCCGCGACGCGGGCAAACTAAGCCTCGATGCGCCAATCAGCAAGTACATCCCAGAAGCAAAAAACCTGACCTATCTCACCAGCGATGCGCCAGCCGTTACCGTGCGCGACCTGTTGACCCACGCGGGTGGCTTCCCCGAAGATAACCCTTGGGGCGACCGCCAACTGGCCGATTCCGACGCGGAGTTGCTCAAACATATCCGCGAAGGCGTTTCGTTTTCCAATGTACCGGGTATCAGCTACGAATACAGTAACCTCGGCTTTGCGTTGCTAGGCCGTATCATCACTAACGTATCGGGCAAACCTTACCAGAACTACATTACCGAGCAGGTGCTTAAACCCTTGGGCATGACCCACACCGAATGGGAATACACCCGTGCTCCAGCCAACCAACTGGCCCACGGCTATCGCTGGCTTAATGAACAATGGGTTGAAGAAGCCCTACTGGCCGACGGCAGCTATGGCGCTATGGGTGGCCTGTTAACATCCATCGACGATTTTGGTCGCTACGTATCCCTTCATCTTAGCGCATGGCCACCCCGTAGCGATGCCGAATCGCCCGTACTCAAACGTAGTTCATTGCGCGAAATGCATTTGCCCCGAACCTTTCGGGATTTGAACCCGTCGTTTAAATTTCCAAGTGGTCGCGCTACGCCAATGGTAAATCATTATGCCTACGGGTTGGGCTGGAGCCGCGATGGTGACGGACGTGAATACGTAGCCCACAGTGGCGGATTGCCCGGCTTTGGGAGCCAATGGCGGATGCTTCCCGAATACGGCATTGGTGTTATCGCGTTTGGCAACCTAACTTATGCTAACCTCGGCACCCCCAACTGGGCTGTAATCGATTTAATTCTTACCAAGGCGGGATTGCAACCACGGCAGCTGCCGGTATCAGAAATATTGACCCAGCGCAAGGCCGAGTTAGCTGCACTATTACCTAATTGGGTTGAAGCTGAAAAAAAACCAATTTTCGCTGAGAATTTCTTTCCTGACCGATCAATCGCCGACCGACGAAAAGAGAGTCAGGTTATATTCACTAAGATTGGCAAAATAATACGTGTAAGTGAATTGCGTCCTGAAAACCAATTACGTGGTCGATTCCAGATCGAAGGCGAACAAGGAGCTGTTGAGGTCTTTTTTACGCTTACGCCCGAAAAACCGGCTTTAATACAACAATTGGATCTGACCGATGTGTCAAAAAAGCCCTAGACCCAGTTCGTTTTGCTTATTTTTGTCAAATAGCCAAAAACCCCTCCATGAATATTTTAGTAGTTGACGACGAATCCGATGTGCAACCCCTGTTTGAGCAGCGGTTTCGCCGTGAAATCAGGAGCGGGGAAATCCGCTTTACGTTTGCCAACTCCGGGGAGGAAGCCCTGGAATGCCTTAGAAAACTGGCCTCCGAAGCAGTCCTGATTTTGTCGGACATCAATATGCCCGGTATGAGTGGTCTGGAACTTTTACGTCATATAAAAGATGACTTCCGCCAGCCACCACCGCCTATTGTTATGATGATTACAGCGTATGGTGATGCTCAGAGTTACAATCAGGCTATGGAGCTTGGTGCCGATGATTTCCTGACGAAGCCCCTAGATTTTGTTGAACTCAAAGCCAAACTGAAACCGTTAAATAATGTGTAATGAGTCGTGTACAATGAATAATGCCCTGCTGTTGTGATATATTCTTTTCGCTCACACAGTACCCATTCTCCATCTCTCATTATACGTTAACTTTATGAAAGCTAAGATATTAGTTGTTGACGACGAACAGGATTTGGAACTGCTCATAAAGCAGAAGTTTCGTCGGCAAATTCGCGAAGGGCATTATGAGTTTCTGTTTGCTCAAAATGGCGTCGAAGCACTCGTCCAACTCCAGGCCTTCCCCGATATTGATGTTGTATTGAGCGACATTAACATGCCCGAAATGGATGGGTTGACATTGCTCGTTAAAATGGCCGATCTGAATCCTATCATCAAGGCAGTGATGGTATCAGCCTATGGCGATATGGACAATATCCGCACAGCCATGAATCGGGGGGCGTTCGATTTTGTCTGCAAGCCCGTCAACTTCGAGGATTTGGAAATGACCATGCTGAAAACGGTGAAACACGTTCAGCAAATTCGCGATACCCTTCAGGCCGTTAAGGAGAACAATATTCTACGGATGTATGTAGACGAGAGCGTGTTGAAATTCATGACACGCTCAGAATTTGAAACCTCGCTTACTGCCAATGAACTTGTCAAAGCGACCATTCTATTCGTGGATATTTGTGGGTTCACATCCATCGCCGAGCGCGAAAAGCCGAACACAGTGGTTGGGCTCATCAACAAGTATTTTGACCTGATTGTCAAGGAGATAATTTCGCAGGAAGGCTACGTGGACAAGTTTATGGGGGATGCTGTAATGGCTGTTTTCCAGGGCGAGTACCACCTTGACCGAGCTATAGAAGCTGCGCTGGCCATTCGTACTAGCATCGGTTCCGTCCGCGATGCACTCGACACCGAACCCGACTACCAGCCTCAGGTATCTATTGGTATAAATTCCGGCGAAGTCGTATCGGGAAACATTGGCTCAGCGGCCCTCCGCCGACTTGATTATACCGTAATTGGCGACGTTGTGAATACGGCCCAACGCTTACAAACAGTTGCTCAGGCTGGCCAGATTTTCATTACCGAATCCTCTTATCAAATCGTCAAAGAATCGTTCCAGTGTGAAGAAGTTGGCTCGTTTCAACTCAAAAACAAATCGACACCGGTAGTGCTGTATCAGGTATTGTCATAGTTGGTTGTCATTGATAGTCATTTTATGGCCATTCATTGTCATTATGTAAGTTAGTCAGTCAGAACGACCAATGGCTACCAATGACAATGAATGACCACAAAATGACTATTTTTTTGCCTGATCCAGTACACGTAATAAGTTACCTCCCCAGATCTTGGCAATGTCGGCTTCGGAATAGCCCCGGCGGACAAACTCAATCGTTAGATTTTCGATTTCGCTTACATCTTCGAGGCCGTTTACGCCCCCTCCTCCATCGAAATCACTGCCGATGCCAACGTGATCGATGCCCACCAGTTTTACGATGTGGTCGATGTGGTTAACAATGTCGGCAATGCTCGCCCGTTCGTTAGCATACACCTTTTTGATGGAGTCTGTTTTGGCTTCTATTTTAGCCCGTACATCCGGCGTGACAACTTTACCAACGCCTGCCATACGAACGCTGTTTAAGGCTTGCCGGTGTTCATCGGAAGGTTTGCGCAGGTAGTCGCTCACAAAATTCACCTGAACTACCCCACCTTTAGCCGCCAGATCTTTAATCATCTGGTCGGTCATATTACGCGGAAATTCACATAACGCCCGCGAATTTGAGTGAGAAGCCACAACAGGTGCTTTCGATAGTGCCAGCACATCGTAGAACGATTTGTCTGAAATGTGAGACACGTCGATCATCATACCCAATCGATTCATTTCAGCCACTACCTGCCGCCCAAACGGGCTCAGGCCGTTATGAATTGGCCCATCGGGATCGGTGGCCGAATCGCAAATAGCATTGTTGGCAAAGTGCGAAAGCGTAATATAGCGGCATCCCAAATCGTAATAAGTTTTCAGCAACGACAGGTCTTCCCCCACCGGATAGCCATTTTCCATACCGATAAACACCGCCCGGCGACCTAGCTTTTCAATCCGATAGGCATCAGCAGGTGAGGTAGCTAACTCCGCTTGGTTCGGGTATTTGCGTAAAGCCGCGTGAATACGCTCAAAAATGTCTAATGCCTTGTCTTTGGCCGCTGTGTGCCCTTCGGGCGTTCGTGGCCCCTGTGCCATATAAACCGCAAAAAACATGGCATCCATCTTACCTTGCTTCATGCGTGGAAAGTCTATTTGCGTAGCGTCTTTTTTTACATCATGGGCAACGCCAATATCAAACCCGTCTTTCTGAAGATTAATCGGCGCATCAGCGTGAGTATCCAGCGTAAGAACACGGCTATGAATAGCGCGGGCTTTTTTAGTCAGTCGATCATCATCGGCGGGTGGGAAAATAAGCGTCAGAAAAAGCGAAGCAAAGGGCAGTAGAGAGGGAGTCATACGAATAGATACAAAGTCGAAGCCAGCAATCAGAAACAGAAAACTAAGCAATTGCCCGCCCATTGCCAAACTTTCCTTTTATACAGACGGTTTGTTTCAGTGAGCAGTTATCAGCTAACAGTGAGCATTTCCTGAGTTACGATCGCTGTTCTACTGTTGGCTGATAACTGATAACTGCTCACCGAAAAGATGCCCGTCGTCCCGTACAAAGATAAAACCACCAGCAAGCGCGAACAGGTTGCCGAGATGTTCGACAATATTTCGCCCAAATACGATCTCCTGAACCATGTTCTCAGTGGGGGCGTCGACATTTTGTGGCGCAAAAAAGCGATTCGTCAGCTAAAGCCGTTTGCCCCTAAAAAGATGCTCGACATTGCTACCGGTACTGGCGACTTTGCCATTGAAGCTCTGTCTCTGAAACCTGAAAAGATTATTGGTGTCGATATTTCGGAAGGAATGCTGCGTGTTGGTCGCGAAAAAATGGCGAAACGCGGACTTGACCACATCATTGAAATGCGGGCGGGTGATTCTGAGGGATTACCGTTTCAAGACAATGAATTCGATGCCGTCATCGTTTCCTTTGGCGTAAGGAACTTCGAGAATCTGCTTAAGGGCCTCACCGACATGCACCGTGTTACTCGCTCCGGTGGCGTTTGTCTGGTTCTTGAATTCTCGAATCCCCGTGCCTTTCCGTTCAAGCAGTTGTACGGTTTTTACTCGAATACCATCCTGCCGCTCATTGGGCGCCTTGTCAGCCGCGATCAGTCGGCCTACACCTATCTCCCTGAGTCGGTGCAGGCTTTCCCCGGTGGCCCTGACTTTTTGCGCATCTTTGAAGCCGCCGGTTTTACCAAGACTAAATGGATACCCCTGACGTTCGGCGTTGCTTCTATTTACATCGGGCAAAAAGCCTGATTATCATTGCGTTATTTTTATGTGTAGCCGTGAGCCAGTCCCGTGCTCAGGGCTACGCGTATTTCCGCAAACACCTCGAATTTTACGACGACAAGCCGATTCACTACGGGTTTTTCTTTGCCATGCCCGTAACGCGCTTCAATGTAAAGTACAGCCCTGCTTACGTGAATGATGATCCGGCAGTACGGCTTTATTCGCCTAACTCTCCCTCCTTTCGAGTTGGCATTTTGGTAAATACCTTTCTGACCGAGCGTTTCGATCTGCGGTTTACCCCTGCCGTATCGCTGTATGGTCGTGAGGTAAAGTATGAATATCCCGATGGCACCGAACCCCGCCGGGAAACCCGCGAATCGACTTGGATGGAATTCCCGTTTTTGGTAAAATACAAATCGGAACGGCGTAAAAACAGTCGGATGTATCTGATTGCCGGGGCCACGGCGGCTGTGGAAACCAACGTCCGCAAGAAACAGGCGCAGACCTCAGGAAAGCTCAATACCAAAACCACCGACTTCACCGTCGATTATGGAATCGGGTTCGAGCAGTTTCTGGAATACACCAAAATCAGCCCTGAACTTCGTTTCTCGCACGGATTGGTGAATCTGTTTAATCCCGTCACTGGAACGAGTGCAGCCAACAATGCCGGTATCCAGCGGCTCACCACGCATACAGTCACGCTGTATTTGAACTTCGAGTAAGATCATCGAACAAAACCGAAATTTTTTTCAGACTTAATCAGCTGAAAATCACTCTTTCAGTATTTCACCAATTCATTATTGAAAAAATTTTCGTGCCTGGGCTTGCGTAAAGGCATTTTATCCCGCTATATTTGCACTCCCAAACGACAACAACGGGCGGGAAAATAAAAGGGAGTTTAGCTCAGTTGGTTCAGAGCATCTGCCTTACAAGCAGAGGGTCGGGGGTTCGAATCCCTCAACTCCCACAAAGAAAAAGCCAGTCACTCGACTGGCTTTTTTGCGTTTATAGCTTAACGGGCTAACATACTCTTCTCGTAAGGCGAACGATTAATACTCATGCTATTGATGCGGATACTGATCCCACTGATCGAGCAAATAATCTGCTAAATCTAGCCCGACTGCTTTTTGCTCATCGGTTGCTCGCAATTCCAGAAACTCTGATACCGTCACGTTAAAACCTTGCAGGCTCAGGGTCTCAGCAACTCGGCTCCACCGGGCAAATGCAGTACCGTCTTTCGAGAGGTCAGGAAACAGAGTTACGTTGCGTCCTTTTAATGGAGCTAATCGATCAGCATTGAGGTATGACAAGGCACCAACCGCCACCCAAACAAATCCCTGAAAATAAGGCGTACACAGAACGGCCGTTTTGGGAGCTTCTACAACGGCAACGGGCTGGCCTGCGGGGGCAGCAAGTAATTGGGGTAAACCAAACAGGCAAGGCGATTTTTGAACATCGTTGTGTTCGTCCAAATAGTCAGTCAGCCAGGCGGGGTATGGTTGACTTGTTTCGTCGCAACGCCGGGCAAAAGCGGTGTGTACCCAACTGGTCATAGTGCGTTTCTCGCCGTTATGGTCGATATATTTGGCCGTATGGAAAGTCTCATCGAACAGTTTGATTTGCCCACCTCGTTTGCGCCCCTGCTCATCAATGTACCAGAACACACAGGCTCCCGGCCAATAGCTCGACGTACCGATTCTGAATCGGCTCAACAGTTCCTCAGCTAGATAAGCCCCAAAATGATTTTGTAATAGCAAGGCAAACTGATTGCGGTCGTAGTGGCTCAACGACTTTTCAAATACTTCATCTGGAATAGTATACACCTGCGTTTCTACTCCATAACCTGTAGTTTTCTGTTGAGGCTGGACCGCTAGGGTCGGTCTCCTGTCAAATATATACGCAGCCACCCGTTCTGCTTGGTCAACCGTCGCTCCCTCCTGCCGACACAAAATTGTTACAACATCGGCCCAAACAACTCCTTTGTGCGCTAATTTTCCGGCAATCATAAACCATTCCCGAGGCAACGCTTCGCCACCTTCACGCTGCTTCGTTTCATCGGCATAACTCATTCCCGATGGCCCTTTGTGATACGGGCTAAGGTGGTAACCACAATTACTTTCGCGGTCGCAACGACCGTAACTGTCAGGTAGTAGCTCCCCTGTCCGGTTATCCTGATACCGACTCAGTGTTTTTCGGTGTCGGTGACCACAGTGCGGACAATCGCCTTTGAGCGCTTTTCGGGGAAGCTGATACCGGTAGTTCGTATTGGCCATCAACAACAAAAATAAACGGTTTCTTCAACTTTCCAGACCTTTCGTGAGCCCTATATCGGAATCTCTTTACCGGGTAGTTGTCAACTTATCCGCTGGGTAGATCAATCGTAAATCAGTCTTCAGAAGGATGCACACAAACTGCTAAATGCATGAGTCAATCCAAGCTGTTTTTCCTGGGGGGCAGCATTCTGGCTGTTTTTCTGGGTGCAGTTAACCCAAATAAGCCAGTCAGTACAAACCGTCCCCGCGATCCGTGGGCGGTCCGCTCAGTGCTGGACAACAAGCCCCGGATGCTCACGCTGGCACTGGATAAAGATTGTTACGCAGCCTATGACCTGGCTCACTGTACGTTATATAAAGTCTGGAAAGGCGGGGTTTCTCTCGATGGAGCTCCCTATACTGACCAGAAAACCATTCAGCCAACCTCTTGGGGCACAGCCTATTTATCGGACAGTACGCTGAACGTAAAATGGGTAGCTGAAAACGGAGGTAAAAACGTACTGGCAAGTATCAGCAACAAAGGTTATGCATTTCGAGCGAATCAAATCTATCTAAAATACGCGCTGATCACCACTGCCGGCGATACCATTTCCATTGAAGAGCGTCCTGAATTTGTCCGTAACGCTAGCGGCAAACCAGGGTTTGAGCGTGTGTTTACGACCTCCAATGTACCGGCCAACGTTCGTGTTTCGCTGAAATTCACTACTACTACACTGCCATTACTGGCCAATCAGCCAACGGTATCGGTAACCTATTTTACCGAGCTTCCTCCACAAACGCTTCCGCTTATTGCCGAGAAGTTTGCTCACCGGGGACAATATTTGATTGAGAAAAGCGATTGCTCGACCTGTCATGAAGTCGACCAACCAATGGTTGGGCCATCATTTCAGCAAATTGCGGCCCGATATGCCAACCAGAAAGATGCTGTTTCGCTATTAGCTCGCAAAGTTCGTATGGGCGGGACGGGCGTGTGGGGAAACAGCATCATGAACGCGCATCCCGCCCTGGCGGAGAACGAAGTCAAAACGATCATCGACTATATTTTCACCCTAAAGCCTAAGGAGAAAATCGACCTTGCTCCCGCAGTTCAAAAACAGGACAATCAGCGCACAACAAACCCTGGTTTTGGCGAAGAAATCGAAGGAGTACATCCCAGCTATAACCTGACTACCCTCCACCGCCCTGATTTTCAACCACGCGTAGGCGGGTTAGCCTTTCTGCCAGATGGACGATTACTGGTAACTACCTGGGATACCGTTGGTGGTGTTTATTTACTTGACCGCTTAAATACCGGTAATCCAAGCGATGTACGCATTAAACGTATTGCCTCCGGCTTAGCAGAACCACTAGGCATTACCGTATTCGATAAGCAAATCTATGTCCTTCAGAAACAAGAACTGACGCGCCTTGTCGATCTGGATGGCGACGACATTATCGACCAATACCAGACCATTTGTAACAGTTGGGCCGTATCCACTGATTTTCACGAGTTTGCCTTTGGTCTAGTCTATAAAGACGGCTATTTCTATGCCACGCTTTCGATGGCAATGCGACTTAAACCGAACGAGCTACAATTGCTCGACCGGGGCCGAACTATTAAAATCGGTATGGATGGGCGCTACGAGTGGGTAAACTATGGACTGCGGACACCTAATGGAATTGGTTTAGGCCCCAATCAAGATATTTTCGTGACTGATAATCAGGGACAATGGGTGCCGGGAAACAAACTGATTCACATCAAACCCGGCGAATATCACGGTATGGGTTGGGGATTACTCAACTCAAACGCTAGTCCACCCGTAGCACAACCGGCCATTTGGTTGCCCGAAAATGAAATCGGCAATTCACCTTCGGAACCGGTTCTGATGCAAGATGGCCCCTACAAAGGGCAGTTGTTGCATGGCGATGTAACTCACGGCGGAATCAAACGTGATTTTCTGGAGAAAGTATCGGGTGAATATCAGGGAGCCGTTTTCCGCTTCAGTCAGGGCTTCGAAGCCGGAGTCAATCGGCTTTGTTGGGGGCCAGATGGCGCTTTGTATGTAGGCGAGATTGGCATGACCGGCGGAGGGTGGAGCTGGAAAGAAAAGAGATTTGGCTTACAACGGATGGCGTATAATGACAAGACTACCTTTGAGATGCTGGCTATTCGGGCTAAACCGGAGGGGTTCGAAATTGAATTTACCGAACCACTACCAGAAGGCAAATCTCTTCAGGCGGCCGATATTTTTGTCCAACAATGGTGGTATCGCCCAACACCAAACTATGGCGGTCCCAAGCTGGATTTAACAAAAATGCCGGTCACGAATCTACAATACTCCAAAGACCGAACTCGGGTTTATCTGGAAATTCCTGGTCTAAAGAAAAATCACGTCGTCTATTTTCGATTGCCCGACAAGCTGACAAGTGCAAGTGATCAATCACTTTGGTCGTCGGAAGCCTGGTATACCTTGAACAACATCCCGAAATAACCCGCCAATCTGCCCAATGACAAACCAGCCAAGTAAAAACGCACCTCTTAATCGCCGGGAGTTTATCCAGTCGGCAAGCTCATTAATGGCGGTTGGCATGAGCAGCAGTTTCTCACCAAACCTGAGCAGTGCCCAGGCAGAGCAGAAATCGCTGGCGACGATTCGGATCAAGAATATCGATTCCAATTTCGAGCGCGAACCGCTCAATCCGTATCGGTTCAAAGGGAGCGCCATTACCGAAAGCTGGCAAACGGCTGCAATGCTCGAAAGTGATTCAGGCATCCGCAAAGTGGGGTTGTGTACGCAGGGCGTGCTATGGTCCGACGCTAAGGTGTTTGCAGCTCACTCCGAACGGGTTGGCAACGCGCTCATGTACGCCATCACCGACCGGGCGCTGCAGATGATGAAGGGGAGTTCGTTTTCCAGTCCCGTGGATCTGGTCGATGAGTTGTTACCGGAGGTGTATGCCTACGCAAAAAAAATAACCGGCAATCCCGATCTGCGAAAAACCTTTGCCCTAAACGCTCTGGTTAGTGTCGACAATGCAGCCTGGCTACTATTTGCGCAGGAAAACAAACTGACGCGCTTTGATGACATGATCCCTGCTAAATATCGGCCCGGACTGTCGCATCGTCATGATAAAGTAGCCAGTATTCCTGCCTTTAGCGTAGGAACAACGGTTGATAAAATTAAAGCCGCTGCCGACGAGGGCTATTTTATCATGAAGCTCAAAACTGGTTCGGCAGGTACGCAGTTTGAAATGCTGGAGAAAGACATTGCGTTTCTCACGGCCGTTCATAAAACGCTTGGAAACTACGAAACGCCTTATACGAAGAACGGTAAGATTCCTTATTATTTCGACGCCAATGGTCGATACGAGAAGAAAGATACGCTATTACGGTTTTTAGATCACGCTAAAAAGATTGGCGCTTTTGATCAGATAGCCGTGATCGAAGAGCCATTTGAAGAACGGAATGAAGAATACGTTGGTCAGTTGGGTGTTCGGATTGCTGCTGACGAAAGCGCTCATACAGTTGAGGATGCCGCCATTCGAATTCAGCAGGGTTACTCGGCAATTGCGGTAAAAGCTATTGCCAAGACCTTGAGCATGACGATGAAAATTACACAGCTAGCTTATGAAAAAGGGGTTCCCTGCTTTTGCGCCGACCTAACCGTTAACCCAATTCTGGTCGACTGGAATAAAAATGTGGCAGCCCGCTTACCGTCATTTCCTGGTGTAACAATCGGCTTGCAGGAGACAAACGGGCACCAATATTTCAAAAATTGGGATAAGCTGATGAGTTACCACCCCAAAGCAGGTTCTAGCTGGACAAAAACGCAGCAAGGAGTCTATCCTACCGACTCCTCATTTTATGCCGAAAGTGGGGGCATTCTTCTCTCATCAGCCCATTACGACCAACTATTTGGGGATGTATAACCGCAATTGAACCATCTTCCCCTGTTTTCCAGTTTACTGATCATGAATGACCGTTTCCGCTTTTGGCTCAAGCGCGTCGGCTGGCTGGGCTTCCTTTTCTTTCTGATCAAAGGACTCCTTTGGATACTAATACCGTATCTGATTACTAAAGGAATCTTATCGAAGTGATCAAACTATTCACTCTATCAGTTTGCTCAACTGAGAAAATTACAACCTTGCGCTTTGCCAAAAGTCCCTTACTATCTGCCTTTTAACATTCGCTTAATTGGGACGATGCTTTGATTTCAACTAATTTTTGCTTAATTTTGCGTCCTAATTGTGAAAATGGGCTTTTCGTATCCACAAATGCCCTTCATGGTTCCGTACTAATCAACTACATTTCTCAAATACTATTATGGCAACTGATCTCCGATACCTCCGCAACATTGGTATCGCTGCTCACATTGACGCCGGTAAAACGACGACGACCGAGCGGATTCTGTATTACGCCGGTGTGAGTCACAAAATCGGTGAGGTACACGAAGGCGCTGCTACCATGGACTGGATGGAGCAGGAGCAAGAGCGTGGCATCACGATCACGTCGGCTGCTACCACTGTTGACTGGAAATATCGCAATCAGCAGTATCACGTAAATATCATCGACACACCGGGCCACGTTGACTTCACCGTTGAAGTAAATCGCTCGTTGCGCGTTCTCGATGGTCTGGTATTCCTGTTCTCTGCCGTCGACGGTGTAGAACCTCAATCGGAAACCAACTGGCGTTTGGCCAACAACTACAACGTAGCTCGTTTGGGCTTCGTGAACAAAATGGACCGTTCGGGTGCTGACTTCCTCAATGTAGTGAAGCAGGTACGCGAAATGCTGGGTAGCCACGCCGTTCCACTTCAGCTTCCAATTGGTGCCGAAGATCAGTTCAAAGGCGTAGTTGACCTCATTAACTTCCGGGGTATTGTTTGGAATGAGCACGACAAAGGGATGACGTTCACTGAGGTGCCCATCCCCGACGATATGCTCGAAGAAGCCAAAGAATGGCGCGGAAAGTTGCTCGAAGCGGTAGCTGAATTTGATGATACGTTGATGGAGAAATTCTTCGAAGATGAATCATCAATCACTGAAGACGAAATTCTGAAGGCCCTCCGCGAAGCAACCATCGCCATGAAAGTGGTTCCGATGTTATGTGGTTCGTCATTCAAAAACAAAGGTGTTCAGACAATGCTCGACTATGTGATGGCCTTGTTGCCTTCACCAATGGACAAGCCTGAAATTAAAGGAACAAACCCCAACACGGATGCCGAAGAAGTTCGTCACCCATCGGAGTCTGATCCATTTGCTGCCTTGGCGTTCAAAATTGCAACTGACCCTTACGTAGGTCGTCTGTGTTTCGTACGTGCTTACTCGGGTGTTCTTGATTCGGGCTCATACGTTATGAACACACGGTCTGGCAACAAGGAGCGTATTTCACGCATTTTCCAGATGCACGCCAACAAGCAGAACCAGATCGACAAATTGCGGGCTGGTGATATTGGTGCCGTGGTTGGTTTCAAAGACATCAAAACGGGTGATACCCTTTGCGATGAGAAGAACCCAATCGTTCTGGAATCAATGGTATTCCCTGATCCCGTTATCGGTTATGCCATCGAGCCTAAGAAAACTGCCGACCAGGATAACTTCTCTAAAGCAATTGGTAAGTTGATTGAAGAAGACCCAACCCTCAAAGTTGAGTCGAATGAAGAAACTGGCCAGACGATTATCCGGGGTATGGGCGAGCTTCACCTTGAAATCATCATCGACCGAATGCGTCGTGAGTTCAAAGTTGAGGTAAACCAGGGTGCTCCTCAGGTAGCGTATAAAGAGAAACTGACCAAAAGCTTCGAACACCGCGAGGTATACAAGAAGCAGACGGGTGGTCGTGGTAAATTCGCCGACATCGTGTTCGAGATCTCTCCACGCGATGAGGAAGATGGCGTTGTGAAACCAGGTCTTCAGTTTGTGAATGGTATCGTGGGTGGTGTTATTCCAAAAGAATTCATCCCTGCTGTACAGAAAGGCTTCAACGAATCGATGCAGAATGGCCCATTGGCAGGTTACCCACTCGACTCAATGAAAGTTCGCCTGTTCCACGGTTCTTATCACGACGTTGACTCCGACTCACTGTCGTTTGAATTAGCCGCTCGTATCGGTTTCCGTGAAGCAGCTCGTCATGCCGGTCCGAAAATCCTCGAACCAATTATGGCAGTTGAAGTATTGACTCCTGAAGAATACACTGGACCGATCACGGGTGACCTGAACCGTCGCCGGGGTATCATGAAAGGTATGGACACTCGTGCCGGATCACAGGTGATCAAGGCTGATGTTCCTCTTTCAGAACTGTTCGGTTATATTACTGAATTGCGTACAATGTCATCAGGTCGTGCAACAGCTAACTTGACTTTCTCACACTATGAAGTATTGCCAAATAACCTGGCGGACGGCGTAGTTGCGAAAGCAAAAGGTACTGTACACGCTTAATGAATTAAAAATAATGTAAAAAAGGGATGGCTTTTTAGCTATCCCTTTTTTATTGACAGATAAGTTCTTACCTTTGCACCCTCAAAACGGGTCGGGGAGTAAATGGTTCTTTCCCAATCTCGTTCTTTAAAGCAACCGAACCAAACTATAATGAGCCAGAAAATTCGCATCAAGCTGAAGTCGTTCGACCACATGTTGGTTGACAAATCAGCTGAGAAAATTGTAAAGGCAGTGAAATCTACGGGTGCCATTGTTAGCGGCCCCATCCCACTGCCAACCAACAAAGAAATCTACACCGTACTTCGCTCACCACACGTGAACAAGAAGTCTCGGGAGCAGTTTCAACTTTGCACCTACAAGCGTCTGGTTGACATCTACTCAACATCTGCAAAGACGGTTGATGCCCTGATGAAACTGGAGTTGCCAAGTGGTGTTGATGTAGAAATCAAGGTTTAATGTGACTGCTTCTGCAAGGGAGCGGTAAGAAACATAAATCGGGTGAAGGTCCGAAAGGAAACCACATCTGGCGTTCACAGAAAGTAAGGCGTTCAAACGTCGGTACGTCTGTCTGAAAGGTCAGGTGTTTTTGCGCCTGACCTTTTTATGTTTCGGGAGTAAATGCAAAACGTAGCTTGTAGTTTCAATTGAAAATCACTACTTTTGCGGCTCCGTTTTCGGAGAGGAGTACAATTTTTCAAACTTTTTCCTGCTTACAACAAAAAAAATGTCTGGTTTAATAGGAAAAAAAATCGGGATGACTAGCGTGTACAATGCGGACGGGCAGGCTCTGGCATGTACAGTTATTGAGACTGGTCCCTGTGTAGTTACCCAGGTTCGTACCGACGAGAAAGACGGTTACGAAGCCGTGCAACTGGGCTTCGGCGAGAAGCGCGAAAAGAGCACAAACAAGCCGCAAATGGGCCATTTCAAAAAGGCTGGCACCACCCCAAAACGTAAGTTGGTTGAATTCAAAGAATTCAAAGACAAACTCGATTTGGGACAAACTCTACAAGTTGCCGACGTATTCGTCGAAGGTGATTTTGTTGATGTTGTGGGAACGTCGAAAGGGAAAGGCTTCCAGGGCGTTGTGAAACGTCACGGTTTTGGTGGTGTGGGTGGTCAAACCCACGGACAGCACAACCGGGGTCGCCACCCAGGTTCAATTGGTGCCTGTTCGTTCCCGTCGCGGGTTTTTAAAGGTCTGCGGATGGCAGGTCGTACAGGTGGTAACCGTGTAACGGTTCAAAACCTGAAGGTGTTGCGGGTTATGGCTGACCAAAACCTGCTTGTTGTTAGTGGTTCGGTTCCGGGCGCCAAAAATTCATTCGTAATTATCGAAAAGTAAGGACATGGAAGCAATCGTATATAACAGCAAAGGCGAGGATACGGGCAAGAAGGTAACGCTGCCAGAAACCATTTTCGGCATCGAACCAAACGAGCACGCCATTTACCTAGACGTGAAGCAGTATCTGGCCAATCAGCGTCAGGGAACGCACAAGTCGAAAGAGCGTGCAGAAGTTAACCGGTCAACCCGGAAATTGAAGAAGCAAAAAGGAACGGGTGGTGCTCGTGCTGGTAGCTTGAAATCACCAGTTTTCGTAGGTGGTGGCCGTGTATTTGGTCCCCGTCCTCGTGACTATAGCTTCAAACTGAACAAAAAAGTAAAATCACTGGCGCGTCAATCGGCTTACGCCGTGAAAGCAAAAGAGAACAGTATCTCTGTCATTGATTCTATCGCATTTGACGCTCCCCGCACAAAAAGCTACATCGAGTTTTTGAACGCGCTTTCGGTTTCTGACCGCAAAACGTTGCTCATCCTGCCTGATGTGAATGCTAATGTGGTACTGTCGAGCCGGAATGTGCAGAAAGCAAAAGTAATGACGGCGAATCAGGTTAGTACCTATGATTTGATGAACGCCGACCGACTGCTTATTAGTGAAGAAGCGCTGTCAACCATCCAAACTCTTTTTGAGCAACAATCATGAGCGTTCTAAAAAGACCAATTATCACGGAAAAAATGACAGCCCAGTCTAAACTGGGAAAGTATGCTTTCGAAGTAGCAAAAACTGCTAACAAAGTAGAAATCGGTAAGGCTGTCGAGAAAATGTACAGTGTTAATGTAACATCTGTACGGACGATGACTACGCTCGGCAAAAGCAAGAGCAAAAACATCAAGGGTCGGATTGTAAGCGGCATGACCCCAACAACCAAAAAGGCCATTGTAACGGTAGCGGAGGGTGAAGTAATCGACATCTACGCTGACCTGTAACAAGGCGGTTGCACTGAAACGCACTAACGAATCATGGGAGTTAAGAAACTTAAACCAGTAACGCCCGGTACACGCTTTCGTGTAGCACCGGACTTTGCCGAGATCACCACTAGCAAGCCTACTAAGAGCCTGCTGGAGCCGCTCAAAAGATCGGGCGGTCGGAATGATCAGGGCCGCATGACAATGCGCTATATTGGCGGTGGTCACAAGCGGATGTACCGGATCATTGACTTCAAGCGTAATAAGCCTGAAGTATCGGCACAGGTCATGACTATAGAGTATGACCCAAACCGTTCGGCTCGTATTGCCCTTGTGCAGTACGAAGACGGCGAAAAACGCTACATCATCGCCCCACAGGGTTTGACCGTTGGTCAGACAATCCGTTCGGGCGAAGGCGTAACACCTGATGTTGGTAATGCAATGATGATGTCGGCTATGCCAATCGGTACCATCATTCACAACATCGAACTGACACCAGGTAAAGGAGCCGCTATGGCTCGTTCAGCTGGAACCTACGCTCAGTTGGTGGGCCGCGAAGAGCGGTACGTTATTATCCGCCTGCCATCGGGCGAAACTCGCCGGGTGTTGAGCAACTGCATGGCTACGGTTGGTTCGGTATCGAACCCCGACCACATGAACGTTGTGATGGGCAAAGCCGGCCGTATGCGCTGGTTGGGTCGCCGTCCACGCGTTCGGGGTGTTGCCATGAACCCAGTCGATCACCCAATGGGTGGTGGTGAAGGTCGGGCATCGGGTGGTCACCCACGCTCACGTAACGGGCAGTTCGCCAAGGGTCAGAAGACCCGTGCTCCTAAGAAAGCATCAAGCAAGTTGATCATTAGCCGACGGAAAAAGTAATTCATAAATGGCACGTTCACTCAAGAAAGGCCCATATATAGATTTTCGTCTGGACAATAAAGTTCAGACCCAGAATCAGTCGGGCAAGAAGTCGGTCATCAAAACCTGGTCACGCCGTTCGATGATCTCTCCGGATTTCGTTGGACACACATTTGCCGTTCACAACGGTAACAAGTTCATACCGGTGTATGTAACGGAAAACATGGTTGGTCACAAACTCGGTGAGTTTGCACCTACTCGTAACTTCCGTGGTCACGTAGCGAAGAAAGACAAGGGCAAACGGTAAAAAAATGGAAGCAGTAGCAAAACTGAAAAACGTGCCCTCTTCGCCCCGCAAAATGCGGTTGATAGCCGACCTGATTCGTGGTCAGCGCGTGAGCCGGGCACTTGGCATCCTAAAATACCAGCCCCAGCAGGGTGCTGATGTATTGCAGAAGGTGCTGTTGTCGGCAGTTGCCAACTGGCAGCAAAAAAATACCGACTCCAGCATTGAAGACGCGGATCTATATGTGAAAACGGTTTTTGTGGATGGCGGTCCGATGCTCAAGCGTCTTCGTCCTGCTCCTCAAGGTCGTGGTCACCGGATTCGGAAGCGGTCGAACCACATTACACTGGTTGTTGACAGCGCGGCTATGCCAGAGGAGTTAGAAGAAATGACTCAAACCCAGGAAAACGAGTAATAACACATGGGACAGAAAGTTAATCCGGTTGGTTTTCGGCTTGGTATCGTCCGTGGTTGGGACTCAAGCTGGTATGGTGGCAAAGAGTTTGCCGACAAACTGGTCGAAGACGAAAAAATTAGAAAATATATCGCAGCCCGTATTCCGAAAGGAGCTATTTCACGGGTAGTGATCGAACGTACACTGAAGCGGATTACCCTTACAATTCACACGGCTCGCCCAGGTATTGTAATTGGTAAAGGCGGTGGCGAGGTTGACAAGATAAAAGAAGAGTTGAAGAAGATCACCGGTAAGGACGTTCAGATCAACATCTTCGAGATTAAGCGGCCCGAAATCGACGCCAAGCTGATCGGTGAAGCAATTGCTCAGCAGTTGCAGGCTCGTATCTCGTTCCGTCGCGCTATGAAACAGTCTATCCAGGCTGCCATGCGTGTAGGTGCTCAAGGTATCAAGCTGAAACTGTCAGGCCGTCTGGGTGGTGCCGAAATGGCCCGCACAGAGCAATACAAAGAAGGTCGGGTTCCTCTGCACACACTGCGTGCCGATATCGACTACGCAATCTCAGAAGCTCAAACGGTGTACGGTAAAATCGGCATCAAAGTATGGGTATTCAAAGGCGAAGTGTACGGCAAGCGTGACTTATCACCTGCTGCTTTAGCAAGCGCTGCAGCTGCTGGTGAGCGTACGGCTAGTGATCGTGGCAATGATCGTGGCGATCGCCGTGGTCCTCGTGGCGACCGCGATGGCAATGATCGTGGTGGCCGTGGCCGCAACGAGCGTGGTGGTAATGACCGTGGTGGCAACAACCGTGGTGGTGGAGCTGGTGGCAATCGCGGTGGCGGTGGTGGAAACCGTGGCGGTGGTGGAGGAGGAAGACGATAACCTGAATAGTTTCGGATTTTAGGTTTCAGGTTTACCATTCACTGAAACTTGAAACATAGAAACTTGAAACTGATAACAGAAACATGTTACAGCCAAGAAGAACCAAATTCCGTAAGATGCACAAAGGCAAGATCAAAGGTCTTGCCACCCGTGGCCAGGAGATTGCATTCGGTACGTTTGCTATCAAATCGCTGGAGCAGGGTTGGATTACGGCACGTCAGATAGAAGCTGCCCGTATCTCAGTAACCCGCGCTATGAAGCGTGAAGGCCAGGTCTGGATTCGCATCTTCCCTGATAAGCCAATCACAAAGAAACCCGCCGAAGTGCGGATGGGTAAAGGTAAAGGTGCTCCCGAATATTGGGTAGCCGTTATTAAGCCCGGCACAATCCTGTTCGAAACAACAGGTGTTCCCCTAGAAACGGGTATGGAAGCGTTGCGGTTAGCAGCCCAAAAGTTGCCCGTTCGCACGAAGTTCATTGTACGTCGCGACTATCAGGAACAAGACTAAACAAGACATCTGATTCGGAGCTGTTGGAAGGCTCACAATGTCAACCAGCAGTTACCGATCATTGAATCGTCATGAAAAAGGAAGAAATTAAGGCACTGTCAGCAGAGCAATTAAAAGATCAGATTACGGCCGAAGAAAGCCGCTTACTGAAGCTGAAATTCGCTCACGCTGTATCGCCCATCGAAAATCCGATGCGTATCCGTGAGGCCCGCAAACTGATTGCCCGTTTACACACGGAGCTAACCACTAAAACGCGCCAGGCACAAGCCGAATAGCCTATACTACGATGGAAGCACAGCAAGTAGAACAGCCTCAATCGGAGCAGCAGGTTTCGGTGGAGCGTAATGCTCGGAAAGAGCGAGTTGGGCGCGTGGTCAGCAACAAAATGCAAAAGACCATCACCGTTGCGGTTGACCGTAAGGTGAAGCACCCGATGTACGGTAAGTTTATGAACCGTACAACGAAGTTCATGGCACACGACGAAAATAATGATTGCGGTATCGGTGATACTGTCCGTATCATGGAAACTCGTCCTCTGAGCAAAAATAAGCGTTGGAGATTAGTCGAAATTATCGAAAAGGCCAAGTAAGTCATGGTACAGCAAGAATCAAGATTAGGCGTAGCCGATAACAGTGGTGCCAAAGAGGTACTAGTTATCCGCGTGCTGGGCGGTACGGGCAAGCGTTATGCATCGGTAGGCGACAAAATCGTTGTAACCGTGAAGCAGGCACTCCCGTCGAGCAACATGAAAAAGGGAACGGTTTCTAAAGCTGTTGTCGTTCGGACTAAAAAGGAAGTACGCCGTAAAGACGGTTCATATATCCGGTTTGAAGATAACGCTGCCGTTTTGCTCAACAATAACGACGAACCACGAGGTACCCGCATCTTCGGACCTGTTGCCCGTGAGCTGCGTGAGAAGCAATTTATGAAGATCGTTTCTTTAGCCCCGGAAGTACTGTAAGATGGAAAAGAAGAAAGCAAAATTTCACATCAAAACGGGTGATACCGTTGTGGTGATCGCTGGAAACTCAAAAGGCCAGCAGGGAACAGTGTTGGAAGTGCTGGTTGAAAAAGAGCGTGCTAAAATTGAAGGGGTCGCAATGATCACGAAGCACATCAAACCAACGGCGCAGAACCCGCAAGGTAGCTTAGTTCAAACGGAAGGAACGGTTCACATCAGCAATTTGATGTTAGTCGACCCCGCCACCAAACAGCCGACACGCACAGGTCGTCGGGTGAATGAGAACGGTAAGTTGCAGCGGTACTCGAAGAAGACCGACAAGTTTATCTAATCGGTCTGGTAGTTAATCACCATTAAACGAGTCAAGAAAGTGGCAACGCCAAGACTAAAAGAGAAATATCTCAATGAGGTGGTCACCCAGTTGAAAGACAAGTTTCAGTATAAGTCGGTTATGCAAGTACCGCGCCTGAGCAAGATTGTCGTAAACAAGGGTATTGGAGCCGCCGTTGCAGATAAGAAATTAGTAGATGTAGGAGTAGATGAGTTGACTCAGATTACGGGTCAGAAAGCTGTTCCAACTATTGCTAAGAAAGCCGTTTCGAACTTCAAACTTCGGGAGGGAATGCCAATCGGTGCGAAAGTAACGCTCCGTGGCGACAAGATGTACGAGTTTCTGGATCGTTTGACAGCAGTTGCACTGCCTCGCGTACGGGACTTCAAAGGCATCAGCGATAAAGGGTTCGACGGTCGGGGCAACTACACGTTTGGCGTGCAGGAGCAGATCATCTTCCCGGAGATCAGTATCGACAAGGTATCGCGTATTTCGGGTATGGACATCACGTTCGTAACGACAGCTGACTCAGATAACGAAAGTTATGAGTTGCTTAAGGCCCTCGGAATGCCATTTGCCAGCAGCAAGAAATAAGCAAGTAGAAACGCTAAGCGTCACACAACATGGCAAAAGAATCAATCAAAGCACGGGAGCGGAAACGTGAAGCAATGGTAGCCAAGTATGCTACCAAGCGGGCAGCCCTCAAAGAAGCAGGCGATTATGCTGGCTTAGACAAACTGCCCCGCAATGCATCACCTGTTCGCTTGCACAATCGTTGCAAACTAACAGGCCGCCCCAGAGGCTACATGCGCAAATTTGGTATTTCTCGGGTAACATTCCGCGAAATGGCCAGTGCAGGTAAGATTCCGGGCGTAACGAAGTCAAGCTGGTAGAAGCTAACTCTAATACACGAGGAAGATGAACACAGACCCAATTGCAGACTATCTGACCCGAATCAGAAACGCTATCCGTGCTAAGCACCGGATTGTGGAGATCCCTGCATCCAACATAAAGAAAGAAATAACAAAAGTTCTGTTTGACAAAGGGTTCATTCAGAATTACAAGTTCGACGATAACGGCCCACAGGGAGTGATCAAAATCGCTCTGAAGTACAACGCCGTGACGAAGCAACCCGCCATCGTTGACCTGCAGCGCATTAGCCGCCCTGGTCTTCGTCAGTACCGGGGTGCCGACAACCTGCCGCGTATTTTGAACGGCTTGGGTGTTGCCATCGTTTCGACTTCTAAAGGTGTAATGACTGATAAAGAAGCCAAAACAATGAACGTAGGTGGTGAAGTGTTGTGTTACGTCTATTAATCCATTGAACGAACAATGTCTCGCGTAGGTAAAAAACCAATCGCTCTGCCCAGTGGCGTTTCGTTGTCCATCGACAATGGCAACATCGTAACGGTGAAGGGACCGAAAGGCTCGCTTTCGCAAACGGTCGATCCCGATATTTCGGTGGCTGTTGAAGAAGGTAACATTCAGGTATCTCGCCCCACTGATCAGAAGCGTCATAAAGCACTTCACGGTCTGTATCGTGCTTTGATGAATAACATGGTAGTTGGTGTTAGCACCGGCTACAAAACCGAAATGGAAATTGTCGGTGTAGGTTATAAAGCTACTGTTGCTAACAACGTACTTGAATTGCAACTCGGTTACTCGCACAACGTATTTGTGGCTGTTCCGAGTGAAATAAAAGTAACTGCCGTTACTGAAAAAGGTCAAAACCCAAAGGTTATTCTGGAAGGTATTGACAAGCAATTAATCGGCGACGTAGCTGCTAAAATCCGCTCACTCCGTAAGGTTGAGCCATATAAAGGCAAAGGTATCCGCTTCGTGGGTGAAATCATTCGCCGGAAAGCTGGTAAGTCTTCGTCCAAGAAATAAGACTCATCGCCTATTTGGTCGGTATCAAATAACATGGCAACGAATAAAGCTGAACGGCGTCAACGGATCAAATACTCGATCCGCGCCAAGGTATCAGGAACGGCAGAACGCCCACGCCTGTCCGTATTTCGCTCGAACACAGCGATCTACGCGCAACTCATTGATGATGTCGCTGGTCATACATTGGCTTCAGCTTCATCAGGCGAGTTGAAATCAGAAGTTAACGGCTTTACGGTGGACGTAGCCAAGCAAGTAGGTCAACGGATTGCTGAAAAAGCAGCCGCTAAAAACATCGCAGCAGTGGTGTTCGACCGGAATGGCTATCTGTACCACGGTAAAGTGAAAGCATTGGCCGACGGTGCCCGCGAGGGTGGCCTCAAATTCTAAGGCAAACATGGTAACGAACGCAAGACCTTCAAAAGTAAACGAGTCCGAACTGAAAGAGCGCGTAGTCGCTATCAACCGTGTAGCCAAGGTTGTTAAAGGTGGTCGTCGGTTTAGCTTCTCGGCCATCGTTGTGGTCGGTGATGGTAATGGCGTAGTTGGATATGGACTTGGTAAAGCCAACGAAGTAACTGACGCTATTGCTAAAGGCACTGAAGATGCCAAGAAAAACTTAGTACAAATTCCATTGTTGAAGCACACTGTGCCTCACGAAATGGAAGGTAAGTTCAGCGGTGGCTTCGTCCTGCTGAAACCGGCTGCTCCAGGTACAGGCGTAATTGCCGGTGGTGCCATGCGCGCCGTTCTGGAAAGTGCCGGTATTCGCGATGTATTGGCGAAATCGAAAGGATCGTCAAATCCGCACAACGTGGTAAAAGCGACAATCAACGCCCTGCAAAAGATGCGCGCTCCTCATCAGGTAGCCTTCCAACGCGGTGTGAAACTGTCAAAAGTGTTTAACGGCTAAACGGATCGCATCATGGCACGAGTACGTATTACACAGGTTCGAAGCACAATCGACCGTCCGCAAACCCAGAAAAATGCGATGAAATCGCTTGGTCTGGGAAAAATCAACCGGTACATCGAGCTGGAACAAACTCCAGCCATTGTCGGGGTAATCAGCAAGGTAAAACACCTTGTTAAGATCGAAGAAATCTAAGCCAACAACTTAGTTGGCCATGTGGTTTGCGGTTTGCAATTCTTTTTACGAATTTTGCAGGCTGCAAACCACAATTGTACGTAATAAAGCAAAATAAAATGAATTTAAGCAACCTTAAACCGGCTAAGGGTTCCGTCAGAGAGCGCAAGCGAGTCGGTCGCGGACAAGGCTCAGGAATGGGTGGAACATCTACCCGTGGCCACAAAGGAGCGCAATCACGCTCAGGCTACAGCCGTAAATTACACTTTGAAGGTGGTCAAATGCCCCTTCAGCGTCGGGTACCGAAATTCGGTTTTAAAAACCCGACCCGCGTTGAGTACAAACCAATCAATCTGGATACGCTCCAGGCTTTGTTCGAAAAAACGAACAGTGCCGTTATTGATGTAGCAGTGCTTCAGCAAAATGGCTTGATGGGTAAAGGCGATCTGATCAAAATTCTGAGTCGTGGCGAATTAACGGCATCCGTTGAAGTTCACGCTCATGCTTTTTCGGCCAGTGCGAAAGAAGCCATTGAAAAATCAGGCGGTAAGGCCATTGTGCCAGCCTACGGAAAAGAGGAAGAGAAGAACTAACTTGTGAGCACGGCAACGGCCTGAAATCTTTATGAATCGTCTTATCACCACGCTCAAAAATATTTTCTCAATAGAAGAGTTGCGGACTCGTCTTCTCAACACGCTATTGTTTATTACGGTCTTCCGTTTGGGTTCGGCTATCGTGCTACCCGGCGTTGACCCCAAGCGTCTGAACTTAAACCCGCAAGGACTTTTAGGTTTATTAGACACCTTTTTGGGTGGTGCCTTCAGCAAAGCGTCAATCTTTGCACTTGGTATTATGCCGTATATCTCGGCCTCTATTGCCATCCAGCTATTGACGCTGGCCCTACCGTACTTTCAAAAAATGCAGAAGGAAGGCGAATCTGGTCGTAAAAAGCTCAACCAGATTACACGGGTGCTTACTATCGGTGTAACAGCCGTACAAGCTCTGACTTACATTCGCACTACAATCCCTGCTGACGCTTTGTTTATTGATCGTGGCCTGTTCACCATCTCATCGTTGTTCATTCTTACTGCTGGTACAATTTTCTGTATGTGGCTGGGAGAGCGTATCACCGATAAAGGGATAGGCAACGGTATATCAATGATCATCATGATCGGTATCGTGTCTCGTTTTCCGGGCGCAATCATGGGTGAAGCAGAATCACGGGGTTCGTCAGGTTTGCTAATCTTCGTGTTAGAACTTGTTGCGCTGTATTTTGTAGTAATGGGTGCTGTTGTACTTACTCAAGCTGTTAGACGGATTCCAATTCAGTATGCCAAGCAAGTTATTGGGAACAAAGTGGTGGGCGGTCAGCGACAGTATTTACCGTTGAAATTAAATGCTGCCGGTGTAATGCCAATCATTTTCGCTCAGGCTCTGATGTTTATTCCAACGTACGTAGCTGGTCTATTCGCAGAGAAGAGTGATTTTGCGGCCTCAGTGCAAAATGCTTTCCAGAGCTACACGACTTGGCAGTACAATGTATTGTTTGCGTTGTTGATCATTGTCTTCACCTTCTTCTACACGGCTATCTCGGTAAACCCGGTTCAGATTGCCGATGATATGAAGCGAAGCGGTGGTTTCATCCCAGGCGTTAAGCCAGGTCTTGCTACATCAGAATACATTGGTTTGGTATTGGATCGGATCACGTTGCCGGGTGCAGTTATGCTTGCCATTGTAGCTATTCTGCCTGCCATAGCCAATCTATTAGGTATGACCACTGGTTTTGCGCAATTCTTTGGTGGAACCTCATTGTTGATCATGGTTGGTGTTGTACTTGATACACTTCAGCAAGTGGAGAGTTACCTGCTCATGCGTCGGTACGAAGGTCTGATGAAGTCAGGTCGGGTACAGGGACGCGCCGAAACGGTTGCTGCCTAATGTCTGCTAAGAGTAATATGATTTACCTCAGAAGCGATGAGGAACTGGACTTAATTAAGGAAAGTGCTCAAGTTCTGGGTAAAGCTCATGCTGAGGTCGCTAAGCTGGTTCGTCCGGGAGTTACAACTCGGGAACTGGACGAGGTCGCAGAAACGTTCATTCGTGATAGGGGTGGCATTCCATCCTTCAAAGGGTTCAATAAATTCCCAGCCTCGTTGTGTATTTCTGTCAACGATGTCGTAGTACATGGCTTTCCAAGTCGCTACGAACTCCGCGATGGTGATATTATCTCGATTGATTGTGGCGTGCAACTGAACGGTTATCATAGCGACAGTGCATACACATATCCAGTCGGAGATGTAAGCCTTTCGGTTAGAAAATTGCTTGCCCGGACAAAAGAATCACTTTACTTGGGTTTGGAAAAAGCAGTTGACGGAAACCGAGTTGGGGATATTGGTTTCGCGATCCAGTCTTATGTGGAACGTTTTGGATACTCAGTGGTTCGGGAGTTAGTCGGTCACGGGGTTGGCAAAAGCCTGCATGAAGCACCCGAGGTACCTAATTATGGTAAGCGGGGTCAGGGAGTGAAGCTGAAAGAGGGTATGGTACTGGCTATCGAACCGATGATTAATTTCGGTAAGAAAGGTATCACTCAGGACAAAGATGGCTGGACAATTCGCACAGCGGATCGGAAACCATCTGCCCACTTTGAACACACTGTCGCAGTACGAAAAGGCAAGGCTGAAATACTGACTACCTTCCAATATATTGAGGAGGTAACAGCCAACACAAGCCTGGCCATTGAGCTTAACAGCCCTGTGGCGGTTTAACACTGAATATGGCGAAGCAGAATTCAATAGAACAGGACGGCGTTATTTTGGAGGCATTATCAAATGCGATGTTCCGGGTAGAACTGGCAAACAAGCATGAAGTAATTGCTCACATATCGGGTAAGATGCGGATGAATTATATCAAGATCTTACCAGGTGATCGTGTGAAGTTAGAAATGTCGCCTTATGATTTGAGTAAGGCGCGAATTGTGTACCGATACAAATAATTTGGGACCTACGATTTCGGATCTCGGTTCAAGCCGTACAATCCGAAATCGGAAATCCGAAATCTCAAAAACATGAAGGTTAAAGCGTCAATCAAGAAGCGCAGCGAAGACTGCATCGTGATCCGTCGGAAAGGGAAGCTGTACGTGATCAACAAGAAGAATCCCCGCTACAAACAAAGACAAGGTTAATTTCTATGGCACGTATTGCAGGTGTTGATATTCCGGACAAGAAGCGTGGCGAGATTTCGCTGACGTACATCTACGGGATCGGTCGGAGTACCGCACAGAAAATTCTGTCAGGAGCTGGTATCAGCTTAGACAAGAAAGCTGGCGAATGGACAGACGAAGAGTCAAGTGCCATTCGTAACGCGATTACAAACGACGTTAAAGTAGAAGGTGCTCTGCGCTCAGAGGTGCAGTTGAACATCAAGCGTTTGATGGACATCGGTTGCTACCGGGGTCTCCGGCACCGGAAAGGGCTGCCGGTTCGTGGTCAGCATACGAAGAACAACTCTCGGACGCGAAAAGGTAAGCGTAAGACTGTTGCTAACAAGAAGAAAGCAACTAAGTAAGAACTGGTCATTCGATATAATATTGAATGACGATTATCTAACAAAATGGCTCAAGCAAAACGCAAAGACAAGGCGAAAAAGCGTGTTGTCGTTGTTGAATCAGTCGGTCAGGTACATATCCGGGCTACATTCAACAACATTATTATCTCGATTACCAATATGAACGGCCAGGTTATTTCCTGGGCATCGGCGGGTAAAATGGGCTTCAAAGGCTCAAAGAAAAACACGCCATATGCTGCTCAGACTGCCGCTCAAAACTGTGCTGCCGTTGCCCACGATCTGGGAATGCGCAAAGCAGAAGTGTTCGTAAAAGGTCCAGGTGCTGGCCGTGAGTCGGCAATCCGTACCATTCAGAACTCAGGTATCGAAGTTACAACGATCCGCGATTTCACACCGATGCCCCACAACGGCTGTCGGCCACCCAAACGCCGTCGCGTTTAATACGGGTGAATTGAATAAGGTCAGGCGACATTCGGTTGTGTCTGTCCACGTTCCAACTTATTATTCGTTCATTAATGGCACGTTACACAGGACCAAAAGCCAAAATTTCGCGCAAGTTTGGTGAGCCTATCCTAGGCCCAAGCAAAGCGCTTCAGAAGAAAAACTATGCTCCCGGAATGCACGGGCGCGGTCGGAAGCGGAAGCAATCCGAATACGCGGTTCAGTTGCTGGAGAAGCAAAAAGTTAAATATATCTACGGTATTCTTGAGCGGCAATTCCGCGCCCTCTTCCACCGGGCCGCCGTTAAAGATGGTATTACCGGCGAGAACTTGCTCAAATATTGCGAAGCCCGTTTAGATAACACCGTATATCGGTTAGGCATCGCACCAACCCGTCGGGCTGCCCGTCA
Source organism: Flavobacterium sp. SUN052 (assembly GCF_028867935.1). Classification (GTDB taxonomy): domain Bacteria; phylum Bacteroidota; class Bacteroidia; order Flavobacteriales; family Flavobacteriaceae; genus Flavobacterium. The sequence continues at coordinate 119,006 of NZ_JAPQNS010000010.1, read as the reverse complement.
GTTGGTATCTCACAAACACATCGTTGTTGATGGTGAAGTGGTAAACATCCCTTCATACTCGCTGAAGCCGGGTCAAATCATCAGCGTTCGTGAGAAGTCAAAATCACTGGAAGCTGTTACAACAAGCCTATCAGCCCGTAATGCCAAGCGTTACAACTGGGTTGAGTGGGACGCATCGCAAATGGCAGGTAAGTTTATTAGCTATCCTGAGCGCGACCAGATTCCAGAGAACGTTAATGAGCAGTTGATCGTCGAATTGTATTCGAAGTAATCATCGGGCTGGCAGAACTCTACAAGGGTTCTGCCGCCTTTTGCATCTATCGGGTTTCTACTCCATCGGCAGATGATCTGCTGTTAACATAAAAAGGTATGTCCATTTTAGCGTTCCAAATGCCCGACAAGGTTGTGGTTGAAAAAGCCAACGACTTTCACGGCGTATTTGAGTTTAAGCCCCTCGAAAAAGGGTATGGCGTTACGATTGGAAACGCACTACGGCGCATCCTGCTGTCGTCGCTCGAAGGTTATACTATCACGAGCGTAAAGTTTCCAGGCGTGTTGCATGAATTTTCATCGATTGAGGGCGTTGTTGAAGACGTAACGGAGATTATCCTGAACCTGAAAATGGTTCGGTTTAAGAAGATCTCTGATATGATCGATGGCAAAATTACAGTTAACGTCAAGAAACAATCTGTATTGACGGCTGGCGATATTTCAAAATTTAGCGCTTCGTTTGAGGTGTTGAACCCTGATCTGGTTATCTGCCACCTCGATGACACCCGCGAACTGGAGATGGAAATCTTCGTTGAAAAAGGACGCGGTTATGTTCCTGCTGATGAGCCACGGGCAAACGAACTCCCATTTGGCCACATTCCGATCGATGCCATTTTTACACCGATCAAGAACGTAAAATACAGCGTTGAGAACACCCGGGTTGAGCAAAAAACCGACTTCGAGAAACTGGTTCTCGACATCGAAACGGATGGCTCAATTCACCCTGAAGAAGCTCTGAAAGGAGCGGCTTATATTCTGATTCAGCACTTCATGCTGTTCTCGGATCAGAACATGACGTTCGAAACAACGAAGCCAGAAGAAGAGAACGTGGTTGATGAGGAGATGCTGCATATGCGCAAGCTGCTCAAAACACCGTTATCGGATCTGGACCTTTCGGTTCGTGCTTACAATTGCTTGAAGTCGGCCGATGTTCGGACACTGGGCGAATTAGTTCGCTTGGAGATTTCCGACATGATGAAGTTCCGCAACTTCGGTAAGAAGTCGCTTACGGAGCTCGAGCAACTCGTAGCCGAAAAAGGTTTGAACTTCGGTATGGACGTAGTGAAATACAGATTAGACGAAGACTAAAATTTGTTTCAAGTTTCTGGTTTCAAGTTTCATTCGATGAAAACTGAAACTTGAAACCTGAGACCTGAAACTACTATAACAATGAGACACGGTAAGAAAGATAATCACTTAGGCCGTACCCATTCGCACCGGGAAGCTATGCTCTCGAATATGGCATCGTCGCTGATCCTGAAAAAGCGAATTGAGACGACATTAGCCAAAGCGAAGGAATTGCGGAAGTTTGTGGAGCCATTGCTGACGAAAGCAAAGGACGACACCCACCAAAACCGCCGGATTGTTTTCCAAACGCTGACAAGCAAGGAAACAATCAAAGAATTGTTCGGCCCGGTAGCCGACAAAATTGCCACTCGTCCGGGCGGTTACACTCGTATCATCAAATTGGGCAACCGTGCTGGTGATAACGCTGAAACCTGTCTGATCGAATTAGTTGACTTTAACGAAACGTTATTGGCAGCTGCTCAGGAGCAGGCAGCAACCCGCACACGTCGGAGCCGTCGTGGTGGTGGAACTCGTCAGGCTGCTGAGACATCAGCCCCTGTTGCTGAAGTTCCATACGCTGAAGTAGTAACGGAAGAAACACCGACTGCTGAGGTTGAAGCTGCAACTGAAGAAGCACCCGTTGCTGAAGCAACAACAGAAGAAACACCTGCGGCTGATACGCCAACGGCTGAAGATTCGACCGACGAACCGAAGCAAGCTTAATGCAACGGAATCAAACATAGTAAAAAAGGGTTAGCCGTTTCGGGTTAACCCTTTTTTTTGGAGTATCAAACCGAAAACACGATTTAACAAGGCATTACACCGACTATGAAACATACGCAACAGCCTGAAGCGCTACTGGTTTTGCAGGATGGTTCCGTTTACAAAGGATTTGCGCTGGGAAAGCGCGGTACAGCCGGGGGGGAAATATGCTTCAATACTGGCATGACTGGTTATCAGGAGATCTATACCGATCCTTCCTATTACGGTCAGGTAATTATAAATACTACGTCACACATTGGTAACTATGGCGTGCAACGTAACGCTGAAGAAGAGTCGAGCGGAGTGAAAATCCGGGGTATGGTCTGCAATTTCTTTTCCCAGATTCACTCTCGGTATACGGCCGATGGCTCGTTACAGGACTACTTCGAGCGGGCTAACATCGTGGGTATTCACGGAATTGATACCCGGCAATTGGTTCGATACATTCGCGATAAGGGCGTAATGAACTGCATCATTTCGTCGGAAATTCTGGACCCTGCGCAGTTGTTAGCCGAATTGCATAACGTCCCCGATATGGAAGGGCTAGAACTATCATCGGAAGTTTGTACACAACAAACATACGAGTTGGGAAGTGATTCGGCCACGATGAAAGTTGCTGTGCTGGATCTGGGCGTGAAGACAAGTATTTTGTCGAACCTGACTGACAGAGGAGCTTACTGTAAAGTGTTCCCCGCCAGAACCCCCTTTGCCGATATAGCAGCCTGGAACCCTGATGGTTTTTTTATCTCGAACGGCCCTGGCGATCCCGGTGCAATGCCTTATGCCGTAGAAACGGTGAAGCAAGCATTGGACACAGATAAGCCTCTTTTTGGGATTTGTTTAGGGCACCAGATTTTGTCGCGCGCAAGCGGTATCGAAACGTACAAAATGCACAACGGGCACCGGGGCTTGAATCACCCTGTAAAAAATCTTATTACGGGTCTGTGTGAGGTAACTTCTCAAAATCACGGATTCGCCGTAAAAGCTGACGAAGTGCGCGACCACGACAATGTAGAAGTAACACACTTGAACTTGAACGATAAAACCATTGAGGGTATTCGGCGGAAAGATAAACAAGCTTTTTCAGTGCAATATCACCCTGAAGCGTCGCCTGGTCCACATGACTCACGGTATCTGTTCGACGAGTTTGTGAAGCTGATGAAATAAAAACGAAAACCCCTGCTGATTGATTGGCAGGGGTTTTTCGTTGTACATTTAGCCTGCCTTTTCTAGCTACTTTGTATGCTCCGCTTTTTTCCACTACTACTTCTATCATTTCTTTGCCAGGCACAAACACCTAACCGCTTTGCCTTAGATTCCTTGGCCAACAAAGCCCGGTTTTACTTAAATGCCCAGCAGCCTGACTCATTGTACGCACTCATGGGCAAGGCTTTTCAACGGGAAATCCCCGCCGATCAATTTCGGACTATTACAGCAGGTTTGGCACGGCAACTGGGTTCGTGGGAGCGGAATACATTTCGAGCGTTTAACGGGTCTGCAATTCGCTACAAAGCGACGTTTGCAAATGCACCGATGGATTTTTATTTAAGTCAGGATAGCACAGGGCATATCCAGTTGTTCCTATTCCGCAACTATGAACCTGATCCGCCCGCCACTCTGCCGACAGTTGTCAACTCCAATCCACTTCGTACCCAGCTCGACCGGCGTGTTGATTCATTAGCGCGAACATTTTTTGCTCAACAAAAGGCAGTAGGACTCAGTATTGGGTTCCTGCGAAACGATAGTTTGTTTGTATTTGGCTATGGAGAAACCGCAAAAGGGAATAAAATTCCACCAACAGCTAACAACGTATTTGAGATTGGCTCTATTAGCAAAACATTTACAGCTACCCTTCTCGCTGACCTCGTGGAGCGTGGCAAACTCAAATTAACCGATCAAGTAAACCGTTACTTACCTGACTCAATTCCAACGCTGCAAAAAGATGGCCAGGCTGTAACATTGCTTACGTTGAGTAATCACACGTCAGGTTTACCTCGCTTGCCAGGAAACATGTTGCTGGCTAACCCCATCAATCCGTATAAGAATTACGATCGCGCTGCTCTGTTTTCCTTTTTGAAGCAAGCATATTTAGCTACACCACCTGGCCAAACCCTGGCCTATTCAAATCTGGGCGTGGGCTTGCTGGGGACTATTCTGGAAATGCAAACGGGGCAATCCTACGAGACGCTACTGAAAGACCGCATTACAAAACCACTCGGCATGACTCGTACTACACTGACGATTAACGAGCCTGAAAAAGCACTATTCGTACAGGGTCATGACTCCGAACGCAATCCAGCCTCGTCGTGGGAGTTTCAATCATTAGCAGGCGCTGGTGCCATTCGGTCCACCGTAAACGACCTAATGCTCTATTTGAAAGCAGAGATGGGTAAAGCCCCGAAGGCTTTAACGAAGGCTATGCAACTTACCCAACAACCTACGTTCAGCGAAAAAGGTCGACAGATTGGATTGGGCTGGTTTCTAGATGACGAAGGCTGGTGGTATCACAACGGAGGAACGGGCGGTTTTACCAGCTTTGCAGGCTTTAATCCACAAGGCAAAATGGCAATCGTTGTCTTATCGAACGCATCAGTTCGAGTCGACAGCTTTTGTGAGCAATTAATCGAACTATTTGGAAAGAAATAAGTTTTTTGGAAATCAACGTCCATTCACATGCAACTTCACGTCGGCTGTACGCTTCAATTTGACGCTCAGGAAGCCACACCTGTAATTTTTATGCTTCGTCCCCGCTCTGGTAGCGGTCAGTGGATTATATCCGAAGAATATGAAATCACTCCCAATGTACCGGTTACCGAGTTTACCGACCGTTACGGGAATTTGTGCCAACGTCTGGTAGCTCCCATTGGGCCATTCACCGTTCGAACAGCGGCCACCGTGCAAACTGATGACGCTATCGACGTAGCGCCCGGTGCACCGTTTGTACCCGTTGAAGACCTACCCGATGATGTACTACATTTTCTGCTTGCCAGTCGGTATTGTCAGTCAGATATGCTTAATGATTTGGCTGCTGAGATTGTCGCTAATGTAGAATTACCGGGGTACGATCAAGTGGAAGCGATTCGGCGCTGGATAAACCAAAACGTGACCTATCAGTACGGAGTTAGTAATGCCAGCACCTCAGCGATCGACACGGCGCAACATAAAATGGGTGTTTGCCGCGATTTTACGCACCTTGGCATCGCTCTATGCCGTAATCTGAATATCCCAGCTCGAATGGTTGTAGGATACCTGCACGAATTAAAGCCAATGGATTTGCACGCCTGGTTTGAGGCCTACGTGGATGGCCGTTGGTATACATTCGATGCTACCCAAACAGAACCAAAAGGCAACCGGGTTACGGTTGCCTATGGTCGTGATGCTGCTGATGTTGCCTTTACCACTCAGTTTGGAGCAATGATGCTGAACCAAATGGAAGTTTGGGTTCGTAAAGGCGAGTAACGCATTACCGTCGCCCCTTGCCTCCTCTCCTATTCTCGCCTTTAGGAGCCGTTCCTTCTTTTCGTTTTGAACGACCCGATTCGCGAAGGCCAGGTGCTTTAGGTTTTTCATTACGGGAACTACCCCGGCTGGTTGAACTCCGACGGCCATGACCACTGTCGCGGCTGTTGGTGGCTACAAAGTCCATGTCGGCATCGGAGGCCCGCTTGCCTGTATCACCAACAAGGGCAAAGTCCATGCTGCGTCGGGCAAGGTTGGTTTCTTTCACTTTCACCTGAACGGCATCGCCAAAGGTGTACATCTTCTTCGAACGTCGACCAATAATCCGGTAGTTGTCTTTGTCGAACTCGAAAAAGTCGCTCGACAAATCGCTCATCCGAACCAGACCTTCGCAACTGTTCTCAGGGATTTCAACAAAAATACCAAACTCGGTAACACCCGAAATAACACCGTCGAAAACCCGGTTAGGGTCCATGCGGCTCATAAACTCTACTTGTTTATATTTGATACTGGCCCGCTCAGCTTCAGCAGCAGCTTTCTCACGCTCCGATGAATGCTTACACTGATCTTCTACCGGCCCGGCATCTACCGACGCGCCTTTATCTAGATAATGCTGCAACAGCCGATGCGCCATCATATCGGGGTAGCGACGAATAGGCGATGTAAAGTGCGAATACCGCCGGAACGCCAGACCGAAATGGCCAAGATCTTCGGTGCTATACCGCGCTTTCGACATAGTCCGAACCGCTAGTTGCTGAAGCATATTTTCTTCAGGTCGACCTTGAATCTGGTCCATAAACGCATTCATTGACCCCGATATATTGTCAGGATCACTTACGTTCAATTTGTAGCCAAGTCGCTTAGCAAAATCGGAGAACACACGGAGTTTGTCATCGTCGGGACCCTCGTGAACGCGATATACCATCGTGTTCTCCTGCCCCTGGCGAGCTAGGCCGTGCACAAATTCAGCAACGAGTTTGTTGGCCAGTAGCATATACTCCTCAATCAGCTTGTGTGCGTCTTTGCGAATCTTAGGCCGAACTGCTACAGGAATGCCGTTTTCATCCAACTGGAATTTTACTTCAGGCGTCTCAAAGTTGATTGCTCCATTACGGAATCGCTCAGCCCGCAGCTTGTGCGCCAGTTGATTCATCAAACGAAGTTCTTCCACATAATCGCCTGCTCCTGAATCCATAATTTCCTGCGCTTCTTCGTAGGCAAATCGCCGATCCGAATGAATCACTGTGCGACCAAACCATTGCTTTACGACTTTGGCATCGGGGGTCAATTCAAACACAGCAGAGAAAGTCAATTTATCTTCGTTTGGCCGAAGCGAACACAGGCCGTTTGACAGCTTTTCGGGTAACATAGGAACCACCCGGTCTACCAGATACACCGAAGTTGCCCGTTTATAAGCTTCATCTTCAAGAGCCGAACCGGGCAGCACGTAATGCGTGACATCAGCAATGTGGACGCCTATTTCGTAGTTGCCGTTAGTTAGATAATCAATCGACAGCGCATCATCAAAATCTTTCGCATCAACCGGGTCAATGGTGAAAGTAGTGATGGGACGGAAATCGCGCCGTTTGGCAATTTCAGCGGCAGAGATAGTGGTTGGAATGCGCTCGGCATCGGCCTCAACGCCTTTTGGAAAATCGTTGGGCAAACCGAATTCCGCCAGAATAGCGTGCATTTCGGTATTGTTCTGCCCAGCCATCCCCAATACGGTAATCACCTCGCCTTCAAGCGTATTTTTTCCGCTAAGGTCTTCAGGATACTTTGTCAGGCGAACAATTACTTTCTCGCCCTGTTTAGCTCCCCCAATCTTATCACCGGGAACGTAAACTTCTTCGTAAATGCGTTTGTGATCGGGTTGCACATACGCGTATTTGCCCCAAACGTCGATGGTTCCAACCAATTCAGTTCGGCCCCGCTCCACAATCTGAACGATTTTACCTTCTTGGCGTCGGCCGGAACGGCGAATTCCACCACGGCTTCCATCGCTGAATTTGATCAAGCGGACTTTATCACCGTCGATGGCTCCACCCATATCATCTGCTGATACCCAAATATCGTCGTCGCGGTCACGAGCAACACCAATCACCCGATCAGGAATGACGTACGCAAATTTTTCATTGACATGCTCGACCGTTCCAAGTGTAGTGGCGGCATCGTCGTTGGCCTGGTAGGTACCGTCGGCAAGGCGTGATAGACGGCCTTCGTCGGCTAGCTCGCCAACAAGACCATGGATAATCAACTTCATTTTGCGGTCGCCAACACCGAAGTGGTCCATGAGCTGCTGTTGCGAATACGACGACCCACCGTCCGACGGCCCGGTATTGATTTCAAAAAAGGCAGCAATATCAGCTTTTAGCTCGTCTAAGAAGGAGTCTGTATTGCCCAAGCGGGGTTCTTTGATCCGGCGATCGGGGGCCCCTTGTTCCCTTGCCCGACCACTGGCAGCCCGTGCAATGCTCGGACGAACAGCACCCGCTACTGGGGTCGCTGATGGTCGGTTATAGTCATTTTGTTTTGATTTTTTACTTCTCATTTGAATGCTGTACAATGCATAATGAATACGGTATAATGGGTCTAATGTCAACGTTCGTTTATGCGACGAGCATTTACCATTACACATTCATCACACATTATTCGTGTAGGATGCCTTCCAGCCCCCCAAGGGCAGGAATAGGCACTAAATGGTCTTCGACTATACTGTCGGGGACGAAGATGAATTTTTTATCAAAAACCTGATTATCAATAAAATAACTCACCCAAAATTCATTATTCAGGTGAAATACGTCAGGCATTATTGTTTCAACTACTTCGTGCGCACCCGGCTCTATTTTAATAAAAAAATGCCGAAGCGTAGACGTTTTTTGCGGTGCATCACTTTTTGCACCATAGCCTTGTGAGGTTACGAACACGGTATGAATTGGCACATTATTTCGATTGATAAGAAACACCTGCCAATCGAACTCATTAACCTCATTCAATTTTCGAGCCACAACAACTTGTATGCCCTCAACGGGTAAAAACGGAATGTCTTTCTTCATGCTACCTCACTGCTTCGGCGGTCCGACCCAACCCCTCTCCTTGTTGAGGGGCTAAGTCTGTTCTAAAGTTTCTATTAATTCCATGTCAAACAGGGTCGCCAAGTGAATTTTGACCCGATTTGCAACTTCTGTTAAATCAACGGAATGTCCCAACTCAACCGCCATTGAGGTAACAGCCTTGTCAGTAATTCCACAGGGTACAATATGTCCAAAATAACTCAAATCAGTATTCACGTTCAGGGCAAAACCATGCATCGTTACCCAACGGCTCGCTTTAACACCCATCGCACAAATTTTACGAGGGGCCAGTTGAGCTTCGTAGTCTAACCAAACACCTGTTAGACCATCGATCCGGCCAGCTGCGATACCATAATCAGCCAATGTTCGGATAATCCCCTCCTCTAATAACCGCATATACCGATGAATATCGGTGAAAAAGTTATCCAAATCCAGAATTGGGTAGCCCACTAACTGACCGGGACCATGATACGTGATGTCGCCCCCCCGGTTGATACGGTGATACGTAGCCCCAATAGTTTTCAGAAAATCTTCGTTGGCAAGCAAATTCGCTTCGTGTCCACTTTTACCAAGTGTGTACACGTGTGGATGCTCGCAAAACAATATATAGTTGGGGGTAGAAACCTGCTCGTCGACTGAACGGCCCCGATTGGCTATTTTACAGGCTACTGTATCAGCAAAAATCCGCTCCTGCTCATCCCAAGCTTGCTGATACTCAACGAGTCCCCAATGTCGAACCTGTACTTGCTTATTCACTCGAATAATGATTGCTTTACTTTGACAACAGTAAAACCCTCACAGACGTTCGAGTTTGTAAGTAGGATAGCTCGTCTAGGGAACTGTCATATATAATTAGTAATAACAATTAGTGATGACATCTTGCTCAGAAAGATGTCATCACTAACCCCACCGCAATGGCAGAGCATAATGAGTTTGGTAAGCAGGGTGAAGAAGAAGCCATGCATTATCTACAGAATAATGGCTATCAGGTGCTGGAGCGTAACTATCGCTATCAGCACGCCGAGATAGACTTAATTGCCCAGAAGGGCAAAATGATAATCTTTATAGAGGTCAAAGCCCGAAGCAGCACCGCCTTTGGCAACCCCGAAGAATTTGTATCGTACACGAAAGTGCGCCTGGTGAAAAAAGCTGCTGAACACTACATCTTCGCCAAAGACTGGCAACACGATGTTCGATTTGATATTGTAGCCATTGTGCGCACCGGGGGGGAACTGAAGGTGAAGCACATTGAGGATGCGTTTTATTAGGTTTAGGCAACCAGCTCCATCCTCAGCATCTCTTCTGGTAGTTTTATCTTTTCGAGTAGTTTCTCTTCCAGCATATCCGCCCAAGTTGTCATGTAGGTCACTACATCGTCGCGGACATTGTGCTTCAGATGACGCTGCTCTACCGGAAGACGTAAGAGTACGGCCCGATCGTCCAGTTTTTCGAGGTGTTTGAGGTCTTCAAGCATCAAACCAGCACTGATCATCTCATTAATAACCAAATCGATGGGCATAGAACTGGTAGGGCAATAATCGTCTACCTGCTCGTTCCAGTCACCATAGCGTTGCATGGCGTACCGGTGAATTTGATCTTTGCTCAACTTGGTTAGCTCTTGGGCTAAATTGCCGCAATTGCAGCCGCCCATGTGCCCCCACTGGTAATGCGCGCCTTTTTTCAGGTTACGGGCCGTTTGGCGAAGGGCTTCAATCAGTTCAAGATTTGGTCGTGCCATTGTAGTAATGTATAAGTGGTAAATGGATAATGATCGTCACAAAACAGGTTTGCTTGTATCACTACCCATCACACATTTTGCATTCCCCATTTTCTTGGCTAACGACTTGTCAACGTCTTTTGTTTCCTGAAGAAGCGTTAGCGCACCAACTCCATCAAATCTTTATCATTGACCTCTTTACGAACATCGGCCATGTCTAAGAACTGCTTATAAATCCCATCTAGTGTTGGCTTATCGTAGCGATAACCCAGTATTTCAAGCCGATGCTTGAGTGCGTGTCGCCCCGACCGGGCAGTAAGTACAATCAGTGACTTGTCAACGCCTACATCGATCGGGTTCATGATTTCATAATTTTCGGAGTGCTTCAGAAAGCCGTCCTGATGAATGCCCGACGAGTGCGCAAATGCATTCCGACCTACGATAGCCTTGTTGGCCTGCACGGGCATTCGCATCATTTCTGACACCAATTGACTCACGGGGAACAAGCGCGTTGTGTCGATACCCGTTTCGAAACCAAGCTCTTTGTGTACTTTCAGCGCCATCACTACCTCTTCGAGTGAGGTGTTGCCGGCCCGCTCGCCAATACCATTCATAGTTACTTCTACCTGCCGGGCACCGTTCATAATGCCGGCCAGCGTGTTTGCAGTAGCCAAGCCCAAGTCGTTGTGGCAGTGAATAGAAATTGTGGCTTTATCGACGTTTGGGACGCAATTATATATGTACTTAATCTTTTCGCCGTATTCGCCGGGGAGGCAATAGCCTGTTGTGTCAGGAATATTCACGACCGTAGCACCTGCATGAATAACTGCTTCAGTCAGGCGACATAGAAATTCCAGGTCTGCGCGACCCGCATCTTCGGCGTAAAACTCTACATCCTCAACGTACCTACGGGCATGCTTCACAGCATCAACAGCCTGTTCCAGAATAGCCTCACGGCTACTGTTAAACTTATTTTTGATGTGAATGTCCGATGAGCCTATTCCTGTGTGGATTCGTCCTCGCTTAGCCATTTTCAAAGCCTCGCCTGCTGCATCAATATCGCCCTTAACGGCTCGTGACAGTGCACAGACCGTTGGTCGTGTTACAGCTTTGGAAATCTCAACAACCGACCTGAAATCGCCGGGACTTGAGACAGGGAATCCGGCTTCGATAATATCAACGCCGAGCCGTTCCAATTCAATGGCTACCACTACTTTTTCTTCCGTCGTTAACTGACAACCGGGCACTTGTTCACCGTCGCGAAGGGTTGTGTCGAAAATGTAAATGCGCTGACTCATTGATCGTTAGGGATAATTAATGGACTATTGGCGTAAAAAAGGCCCGTTTCAGTTAGAAATGGGCCTTTGGTATGTGAACAAAACGTTCCTTCTTAGGCCCATTTACAGGTCAGTAGCAGTTGCTGATTTCCAAGAAGATAGCTTGTAAAGTTCATTGCGAAATTTCGCTGGTGGCGTAATTACACCACAAAAATAAGGGAACAAATCAAACGTCCAAACCTTATTAACAATTTTATTAAGCTAAATGCGACAGTACCTGATCACCCATTTGATTCGTGTTCAACAGTTTATCAGAAGCTGTATCGGCATCAGCGATATCGCGGGTGCGGTAACCATCTTTTAATACGGCATCAACAGCAGCGATAACGGCATCTGACTCTTCTTTCATGCCAAATGAAATATCGAGCATCAGAGCAACCGATAGAATTGATGCCAGCGGATTGGCCACACCTTTACCGGTTATGTCGTGAGCAGAGCCATGAATGGGCTCATAAACACCCGTGCTATCGCCCACAGAAGCCGAAGCCAGCATACCCATTGATCCCGCAATCTGCGATGCCTCATCCGTTAAAATATCACCGAACAAGTTACCCGTCACAACCACATCAAACCGCTTTGGATCTTTAATAAGCAGCATAGCCGCAGCATCGATAAACTGATGTTCTACCGTTACATCGGGGTATTCGGGAGCAATTGCCTGTACCACTTCTCGCCACAACCGACTACTTTCCAGTACATTAGCCTTGTCTACAGAACAAAGCCGCTTGCTCCGGGTACGGGCTGCTTCGAACGCTTTACGAACAATACGTTCCACTTCATACTTGCTGTAGATCATAGTGTCGTAGGCCGTATTGCCATCATCGAGCCGTTCGCGCTTCCCGAAATATACGTCGCCAGTCAGTTCGCGGAAGAAGAGAATATCGGCACCGCGCAAAATCTCGGGTTTGATGCTTGATGAGCCAAGCAATTCATCGAAAAGTTTGATGGGACGCAGGTTAGCATACAAACCCAACTCTTTCCGCATCTGTAACAATCCTTGCTCAGGCCGCACTTTGGCAGATGGGTCGTTATCGTATTTGGGGTGACCTACCGCACCAAAAAGAACCGCATCGGCAGCCTTCATTTTGGCTAGGGTTTCGGCAGGCAGTGGCGAGCCAGTGGCTTCAATTGCAACGTGGCCAATCAGGGCTTCATCGTAGGTGAATTCATGACCAAATTTTTTGGCAATAGCTCCTAAAACCTGCTTGCCTACGGTGGTTACTTCGGCCCCGATACCATCGCCGGGAACCACAAGAATATGTTTATTTGCCATTAATCTAAAGTATTCAGCATTTTTTGGGTTGCCTTGATCGCCGATACGGTTTGATCGGAATCGAGTCCCCTTGTTTTAAATTCGTGATTTTTGGATTTCCAGGTAATAATGGTCTCGCACAAGGCATCAGTTCGTCCACCAGTCGGAATACGAACGGCATAGTCAGTGAGCATGGGCAGGGTCATTTTTTTGCGGCTGTAAATTTTCTTCAGCGCATTCATAAATGCATCGTACTGCCCATCGCCCTGCGCGTTTTCTTCAAACAGCTCTTCATCGACCCGTACCCGCAGTGTAGCTGAGGGTTTCAGGTCTTTAGAGTGCGTCAACACATAATTTAGCACCTCAACTCGCGACGCTATCGCATTGGTATTTAATACGTCAGCGATAACATAGGGCAAATCTTCCCGGGTGACTACTTCTTTCAGATCACCCAGTTCGATAACCCGCTGCGTTACTTTTTTCAAATCATCGTCCGACAATTGAATCCCCAGTTCGCGCAGGTTATTATCAATGTTGGCCTTACCCGACATTTTACCGAGGGCGTAGCTCCGCTTACGACCAAACCTTTCGGGTAGCAGCGCATTAAAGTACAAGTTGTTCTTCTTGTCTCCGTCGGCGTGAATACCGGCCGTTTGGGTAAAAACATTGTCGCCTACTACGGGCTTGTTGTCGGGAATTCGAAGACCCGAAAACGTCTCAACAATCTTACTAACTCTGTACAGTGATTTCTCAACTACACCCATTCGCACATCGGGCATAAAATCACGTAAAACGGCAATGGTGCTCGCCATGGGCGCATTACCCGCTCGTTCGCCCAAGCCATTAACGGTTAGGTGAATCCCATGGGCTCCGGCCCGTATCGCTTCCATAACATTGGCTACACCAAGATCATAGTCGTTATGGGCGTGGAAATCGAAGTGTAGGGTTGGGTAACGGTTCACCAACTGACTAACAAATGTGTAGCTCTCAGCGGGAGTTAGTACACCTAATGTATCGGGAAGCAACACCCGGCGGATAGGCTGCGTCTGGAGAAAATCTAAATATTGAAGCACATACTCGGGCGAGTTGCGCATCCCATTACTCCAATCTTCCAGATAAACATTGGTATGTATACCAGAGAATTCTGCACAACTAATTACCTGCTGAATATCAGAGAAGTGAGCCTCAGGCGTTTTCTTAAGTTGATGCGTCAGGTGATTCAACGAACCTTTAGTCAGAAGGTTCATTACGGTTGCACCCGATGCCTTCATCCAGTCAAGGGAGGCTTGACCATCAACGAAGGTAAGCACTTCAACTTTGTCGAGTAAGCCTACTCTGTCTGCCCATTGGGTTATTTGCTGTACGGCTTCCAGCTCGCCTGCCGACACCCGTGCCGAAGCTACCTCTACCCGATCTACCTTCACTTCGGTGAGCAGTAACTGAGCCAGCGCGAGTTTTTCAGACGCCGAAAACGATACTCCGCTGGTTTGTTCACCATCGCGGAGCGTCGTATCCATAATTTCAATATAACGGCGGGTTTTCATGTGCAAAGAGTGAAAGAGTATAAGAATGAAAGCGTGAAAGAAATGTCTTAGCAGTTCGCTCTTTCACGCTTTGCATTCTTTTGCTCTTTAGAACGGTCTCGTTTCGGCAAAAGCTTCTATTTCCTGGCGCATCGACAGCAGATAGTCGATGTCGTCGTAGCCATTGGTGAGGTTATCCTTTTTGTAGCTGTTGATCGCAAACGATTCGCTGTCCCCCGTAGCTAGTAATGTGATGGTCTGCTCAGGCAGGTTCACTTCCAGTTCGGTGGTTGGATCAGCTGCGATAGCAGCGAATATCTTTTCCAGAAATTCGGGGGTAACCTGTACGGGCAGAATACCGATGTTCAGGGCGTTTCCCTTGAAAATATCGGCAAAAAAGCTCGACACGACACAGCGAAAGCTGTAGTCGTAAAGTGCCCATGCTGCGTGTTCGCGGCTCGACCCGCTACCAAAGTTTTTGCCGCCTACCAGAATTTTACCTTGGTAAGTCGGATTGTTAAGCACGAAATCTGCTTTCGGTGTATTGTCGCTGTTGTACCGCCAGTCGCGGAAAAGGTTGTCGCCGAATCCAACCCGCTCGGTGGCTTTCAAAAAACGGGCGGGGATAATCTGGTCCGTATCGACGTTTTCGGTCGGCATCGGAACGGCACTGCTGCGTAGTATGGTGAATTTATCGTAAGCCATGATCGAGTTACATTAATTGACGGGGGTCGGTTACAACGCCAGTAACGGCGGCAGCGGCTGCTACAAGAGGGCTGGCCAGCAAAGTGCGGGCACCCGGTCCCTGACGACCTTCGAAGTTGCGGTTTGAGGTTGAAACAGCGTATTTACCAGCCGGAACTTTGTCTTCGTTCATGGCCAGGCAAGCTGAACAACCAGGCTGACGAAGTTCAAATCCAGCCTGGTTCAGCACGTCCAAGATGCCTTCGTCTTTAATCTGCTTTTCGACAATGTGTGAACCCGGAACCAGCCACGCCGTAACGTTGTCGGCTTTCTTGCGACCTTTAACTACGGATGCAAAGGCCCGGAAATCTTCAATGCGACCATTGGTGCAGCTACCTAAAAACACAAAATCAATAGGCTTGCCAATCATCGATTCGTTTTCGGCAAAACCCATGTATTGCAACGATTTCTGATAGCTTGCTCCGCCATCTTTCATCGATTCGCCCAGCGGAATCTGCTTCGTAACACCAGTTCCCATACCAGGGTTGGTACCATAGGTGATCTGCGGTTCAATGTTGGCTGCCTCAAAAGTCAGGTCGAGGTCGTATGTAGCCCCTTCGTCGGTTTTAAGTGTTTGCCAATATGGAACAAGCTTATCCCATTGTTCGCCTTTGGGCGCTAATTCGCGACCATTCAGGTAATTAAGTGTTGTTTCGTCGGGAGCAACCATACCTCCCCGTGCGCCCATTTCGATGCTCATGTTACAAACCGTCATACGGCCTTCCATGCTCATGTTGGCAAACACATCACCTGCATATTCAACAAAATAGCCAGTGGCACCACTAGCCGAAATCTGCGAAATAATATACAGGGCAACATCTTTGGGAAGCACTCCTTTACCCAGCGTTCCGTTTACGGAAATACGCATTTTCTTGGGTTTAGGCTGCATGATACACTGTGTAGCCAGTACCATTTCGACTTCCGATGTACCGATACCAAACGCAATAGCCCCAAACGCACCGTGGGTTGAGGTGTGTGAATCACCACAAACGATGGTCATACCGGGCAGCGTGATCCCATTTTCAGGACCAACTACGTGTACGATACCGTTTTTTTCGTGGCCAAGCCCCCAGTGCGAAATGTGATATTTATTAGCATTACGCTCCAGAGCTGCCAACTGATTAGCCGACAGCGGATCGGCTACAGGCAAATGCTGGTTGAGCGTAGGCGTGTTGTGGTCGGCCGTCGCAAAAGTGCGTTCTGAAAACAACACAGGAGCGCCACGGCCTTCAAGTCCTAGAAAAGCGACCGGGCTGGTCACTTCGTGGATAAAATGGCGGTCGATAAACAGCACATCGGGGCCATCGTCGACATGCCGGATAACGTGGGCGTCCCACACTTTATCAAACAAGGTTTTTGGGGTACTCATTGTTATAGCGGATAACTTGATACGTAGATACAAAGGTGAGGAGTTCGAGTTTGCTACACATCCCGCTGCTCGTCCAGTAAATAGCGATTTTAGCTCAAACTACCCGTTTGGGTGTAAAACCGTATTTCGATTTATAGGCTTTAATAAAATGGGATACACTTTCGTACCCAATTTCCATACTCACTTCCGATACGTTTTTGTCTGTATTTCGAAGCAGAAACTGAGCGTGTTCAAGCCGTTTTTGCCGTATCCAGTGACCGGGTGAAATCTGGAAATGACTTTCGAAGTCGCGCTTGAAGGCCGATAAGCTCCGACCCGACAAGCGAGCCAATTCACTCATTGACAGTGGTTTTAGCAAATAGGTATTCATCAAAAAGTCGAGATCTGTTTTCTGACCTTCGTAAATATGCCATAGCATGGCTCGCAATTGGCCTGTTGTATCCAATTCGAGTAAGTGCAACAATAGCTCCTGGAATTTGAGTCGTAGTATCTCGTTCAGGAATCGCGCATTAGTGCCAAAATAGGGCAGCAACGACTGTATAAATGTGGTGAAGGTAGGAGACGACAACATAGAAAGAATGAGCGAATCAGGTAAGGAATGGGCCGCCATAGCTCCATTCTTCGTCTGAAATATCGTCAGGTGCTGACTCACAAACTCCTTGAGCATCTTCTCATTCACAAAAAACACCAGGCTTTTGTAGTTCGCGTCGATGGACTCATTCATGGAATAGCACCCGCGCTGGAAAAACAAGATTTGGCCTTTCGATACGTGTAGCTCTTGCGTGGGTGAACTGAATTTCTTTTCTCCTTCTAACACCACAATCACGGCGTGCTCCTCGAAAAAAACTTCATTCCGTTCAGGGTATACATCACTCCGATAGGCCACAAAAGTCATCTCCGATGCATCGCGATCCGACGTTTCGGAACGCCGAATATTCAGCGATTGAAACTGATTGGGCAGAATGGAAGACGGAACGCGGAGCATGAGCGGGAACGCTTAAATCAAAAACTCAAACAACGCGGGCTTATCGTTGATGTACTCAAACTGAATTTTGGCAGTCTTCATTCGTTCAATTAGCGGCTCAAAATCTTCACGCTTTTTGAGTTCAATACCAACAAGTGCCGGGCCGCGCTCACGATTTGTTTTCTTGGAATAATCAAACATAGCGATGTCGTCGGTAGGGCCGAGCACTTCGCTGAGGAATTCCCGCATCGCACCGGCCCGCTGGGCAAATCGAATGATGAAATAGTGCTTTAGCCCCTCGTAGAGCAATGAACGCTCTTTAATTTCTTCGGTCCGGGTGATGTCGTTATTACCACCCCCAACCAGGCACACTACGTTTTTACCTTTGATCTCGTCCTTTATAAAGTCTAAGGCCGCAATACTTAGAGCACCTGCTGGCTCCGCTACAATTGCCTCTTCGTTGTAGAGTTGCAGAATGGTGGTGCAGACTTTGCCTTCTGGCACCAGAATTACACGGTCAAGGTTTTGGCGGCAAATCTCGAAGGTGGTGTCTCCTACCCGTTTTACGGCAGCGCCATCCACAAACTTGTCAATTTCGTCCAGCGCGACAACATGGCCTTCGTCGATCGAAACCTTCATAGAAGGCGAACCAAGCGGCTCTACACCAATGAGTTTGGTCTTTGGACTTAGTTGTTTAAACACCGTTGAAACACCCGACGCCAACCCTCCCCCACCGATGGCCATCAGTAGGTAGTCAATTTTGAAGTTGGAATCTTTGAAGATCTCCAGCCCCACCGTGCCTTGTCCTTCCATCACCAGTACATCATCGAAGGGGTGGACAAACGTACTTTCGTGGGTTTTTACGTATTCGGTGGCGGCATAGTAGGCGTCGTCGTAGGTATCACCGATCAGCACGACCTCTACAAACTCTTTCCCGAATAGTTTTACCTGTTTCACCTTCTGGTTCGGCGTAGTAGTGGGCATAAAAATGGTGCCTCTTACGCCCATTTTCTGACAAGCGTAGGCTAATCCCTGCGCATGGTTGCCAGCACTCGCGCAAACCACCCCTTTAGCCAATGCCTCTTGGGGCAGAGCCGCCATTTTGTTGTAAGCGCCCCGAATTTTATAAGAACGAACTACCTGCAAATCCTCCCTTTTCAGAAAAATGTTGGCCCCATAACGCTCCGACAGGTTCAGATTTTCCTGTAAAGGGGTATGAGTAGCAATACCACGAAGCCGGTCGGCAGCGAGGTAAATATTATCGAGGTCGGGAATTTGCAGTGTGTTGTCGGCCAGCATAAAATGAATAGAAACACGGATTCAACAGATACAACGGATTTAAACAGATTTTATCTCCGCTCTAATCAGTTTTATCGGTTAAATCCGTGTTTCTTGTATGTCAATTTGACTTTAGAACCTAGCTTCTTTCTGGGCGCAGGTTGCGTACTGCTGCACCAGCCTGCCACATTTCAGAATCGCGAAGTTCGCTCAGTTCAACCTCGAGTTTCTCGCGGTAATCGGGCTGCGAGTTGCGGGTGATGCTGATTTCAGCCTGTTCCTGCGTTTTTACAGAGTTATATAATTGCTCAAAAACGGGCTTCGTAGCGTCGCGAAAAGGTTTCCACCAGTCGAGAGCACCGCGCTGGGCCGTGGTCGAGCAGTTGGCGTACATCCAATCCATTCCGTTTTCAGCCACAAGCGGCATCAACGACTGAGTCAGTTCTTCAACTGTTTCGTTAAAAGCTTCTGAAGGGCTGTGGCCATTGGCGCGCAATACTTCGTACTGAGCTGCAAAAATACCCTGAATAGCGCCCATCAACGTACCCCGTTCGCCAGTCAAATCGGATGTTACTTCTTTGTAGAAATCAGTTTCGAACAGGTAGCCTGAACCTACGCCAATACCCATTGCGATACATTTTTCGCGAGCGTTTCCACTGGCATCCTGATAGATAGCAAAGCTTGAATTCAATCCTTTACCTTCCACAAATAACCGGCGCAACGACGTACCAGAGCCTTTTGGAGCTACCAGAAATACATCGACATCGGCAGGAGGAACAATACCCGTTTTCTCTTTATACGTCACACCAAAACCGTGCGAGAAATACAGTGACTTGCCGGGCTTCAGCGCAGCTTTCACCGTTGGCCACAGTTCAATCTGAGCAGCATCTGACAACAGGAAGCAAATGATTGTACCACGCTCCAAAGCCTCGTCGATTTCGAACAAGGTTTCGCCCGGAACCCATCCGTCGGCCACGGCCTTGTCGTAAGTCTTACCTTTCCGCTGACCAACAATTACGTTGAATCCATTATCGCGCATG
This sequence comes from Flavobacterium sp. SUN052, assembly GCF_028867935.1. Lineage (GTDB taxonomy): Bacteria > Bacteroidota > Bacteroidia > Flavobacteriales > Flavobacteriaceae > Flavobacterium. Next base: position 99,149 of record NZ_JAPQNS010000010.1, on the reverse strand, counting down.
TTGAGCGACTGACCAGGACCTTGTACACCATAACCAATTACAGCGATAGTCTCGTTGCTGAGTACATCAAGGGCTTTGTCAAGAGGAAATTCTTCACGGGTTACGACGTTTTCGACCGTGCCGCCGAAGTTAATTTGTGCCATGCTAGGTACTATATTTAGATTGTAAAAATTAGTGGTTTCAAGCTTATAAATAATACGCCCACTCAGCCTCGGGGAGATATTCAACCAGTCCCTGTTCAGTTTTCCCAACAGCTACCCGGCCTGAGCGGACGAACTCCAGAATCTCGTGCTGCAACCGGAGATAAGCGAAAAAATCAAAGATTTCTTCCTCAGTGCCTGTCTTCTCAATCACAACATAATCGAGGCCCCAGTACACAACCCATGCTTTGTACTTTTTATTAACCATCTCAACATCAAGCGTTTGACCGCCAAGAGGGGTTGATATTTTGAACAAAGCGATTTCATTAAATACGATCTCATCGTTGAGGTAGCCAAAGACAGCCAACACCTCCACAATCTTGCGAATCTGCCGAACAAGTTTCTCGACTTCGTCCCGTGATTCGTGCTTGATCACAATCGTAAACCGGGATACGCCTTTCCGTTCGGTTTCCGATACCGTCAGGCTTTCGATGTTAATACGTCGGCGTGTAAAAATGATGGTGATGCGGTTGAGCAACCCAATGGTGTTCGACGTAAAAACGCAAATAGTGTAGGTGGTCATGACAGTCTTATCTGTGAAACGGACGCCCCGGCAGGAACCATCGGGAACACGTTTTCTTCTTTCTCTACAATCACTTCGAGCAGGTATGGCCCCTCGTGTGCCAGCATTTTATCGAGCGAATCCGACAAATTATCACGTTCGTTACAGGTGTGCCCGTCCATACCAAATCCTTGGGCGATCATAATAAAGTTGGGGTTCTGTAACTCCACAAACGAGTAGCGACGATCATGGAAAAGCTGCTGCCACTGCCGCACCATACCCAAAAAGTTGTTATTCAGAATGATGGCTTTTACAGGTTGCTTGTTCTGAACAATAGTGCCAAGTTCCTGCAACGTCATCTGAAAACAACCGTCACCAATAATGGCGACAATCTGCCGGTCGGGCGCCCCAACCTGAGCTCCGAATGCGGCCGGGAGTGCAAAACCCATCGTGCCCATTCCTCCCGACGTAACAAGGCTGTTTGGCCGTTTGAATTTGTAGTAGCGCGAGGCCATCATCTGGTGTTGCCCTACGTCGGTGACGAGTACAGACTCGCCCTTGGTCTTGCGTGACAGCAGGTCAATTACCTCCGCCATGCGGATTTTGCCTTCAATACTGCTCAGTTCAGGTTCGGTAATCTTCTCGTACTCAATAGCATCATACTTTTTAAACTCATTGCGCCAGATGGTATGGTCATTCTCATTTACCAGCGGCAACAACGCGCTTAACGTCTCTTTTGCATCGCCCACAACGGGTGCGTGCGCCTTTATGATTTTGTCAATTTCGGCCGGATCGATCTCGATATGGACAACCTTCGCCTGTTTAATGTATTTGCTGGCATCACCCGTTACCCGATCATCGAAGCGCATACCGATGGCAATAATCACGTCGGCCTGATCGGTCAGAACGTTAGGCCCGTAATTACCGTGCATCCCCAGCCAACCCACGTATAGCGGGTGATCGGTCGAAATGGTTGATTGACCGAGAAGCGTAGTCGCTACTGGAATGCCCGTTTTCTCCGCAACTGCCAGTAACTCACTTTCTGCTTTTGCAATCTGCACGCCGTGGCCTGCCAGAATATAAGGCCGTTTTGCTTCATTAATGAGCTTTGCGGCTGCTTCTAACTGGTCAACTTTAGGTGTTAGCCGTGGTCGGTAGCTGATAATGTTCTGGCACTTCTCGTATTGATACGGCTGAGTCATCATCTCTAACTGAGCTGATTTGGTCATGTCGATCAAGACTGGACCGGGTCTCCCCGACTGGGCAATATAAAAGGCTTTTGCTACGATTTCCGGCACTTCATCGGCACTGGTAATCTGGTAGTTCCATTTGGTAATTGGCATGGTTACGCCCATCACATCGGCCTCCTGAAAGGCATCTGTCCCCAATAGCTTTTTGCCTACCTGACCCACAATGCACACCATTGGCGTAGAGTCGATCAATGCGTCGGCAATAGCCGTGACCAGGTTGGTTGCGCCCGGCCCCGATGTTACGAGACAAACACCTGCGCGGCCCTGCATTCGGGCATAGCCCTGTGCCGCGTGGCCGGCCCCTTGCTCGTGGCGTACCAGAATGTGGTTGATGCGATCCTGAAAGTCGTATAAGGCATCATACACGGGCATAATAGCTCCGCCAGGATAGCCAAAAATAGTTTCGACGCCCTCCGCCACGAGCGAAAGCATGAGTGCTTCTGAGCCGGAAACCATTTTGATGGCAACCGGTGGAGTTTCTATTTCTGGCAAGACGCTGACCGTTTCCATGTGATTGGTGCGTTTTAGATTGTTCAGTTTGTTGTTATTCAAGCTATTACTTCTTGGTCGCAATTAAAATACCCGTTGACCAGGCCATTTTGACGAGTTGCAAATCAGTGCGGCTTTCTAAATCAGCCACGAGTTTTACCACATTGTCTTCATGTCCGGCTGGCCAGTTTGGTTGGGGCATCATGTCGTCGATAACATACATGCCCCCAGCGGCTAATGAATTTAAAGCAGCATCCAGATTAGCGTACTTTCCAGGCCATGCATCCGCAAAAATCAAGTCGAATTTGTCGTCCTTATTCTCGTCTAACCACTGGCCAGCATCAGTACACAGGAGTTGTAGCCGTTTATCATCACCTAAGATATTATCAGCTATCGACTGATAAAGTTGCTCATTATCAATCGACAACAAGGACGAATCAGCGTCCATACCGGCCAGCAACCATGCCGTTGCCAGTCCCGTCCCCGTTCCAATCTCCAGTACATTAGCCTTTGGCTTCGAACTAACCAGCGTCTGCAACAGTGCACCTGTTTGCAAATCAGAAGGCATAGAAAACCGGATGGACTTGCTCGCAATTTCTATTGCCGCAAAACCTTTAGGGAGCGTATGAACGTCGTCGTTGTACATATAAGTTATCAGCTGATTTTACGCTTCATCCGTCACACAACCTTCACTGGCGCTCTTTACATTCCGAATGTATTTTCCTAAAACACCCTTCGTAAACGGTGGAGCCGGTTGTACCCACTCACTTTTGCGGAAGGCCATTTCTTCATCCGAAATATGTAATGTCAGTTCGCGGCCAATAGCATCAAGAGTAATCCGGTCACCATCTTTAACCAGAGCAATAGGCCCACCGTCAAAAGCTTCGGGCGTTACGTGACCAACCACAAAGCCGTGGGTACCGCCCGAGAAACGACCATCAGTGATCAGCGCGACTTTGTCGCCAAGACCTGCGCCCATAATGGCCGAGGTTGGTTTCAGCATCTCGCTCATACCAGGTCCGCCTTTAGGGCCACTATTTCGAATCACGATTACCTGACCGGGCAGAATTTCACCCTTCGACAGCGCTTCAATTACCTCGCCTTCGTGTTCGCATACTTTAGCAACTCCTTCAAACCGCTCGCCTTCTTTACCAGTGATTTTGGCTACAGAGCCAGTTGGAGCAAGGTTACCACGCAAAATCTGGATGTGGCCCGTTTTCTTGATCGGATTGCTGAGCGGTCGTACAATGGCTTGCGTCTCAAAATTAAGATCAGGTGCATCAGCAAGATTTTCGGCAACGGTTTTACCCGTTACGGTCATGCACTCACCGTGAATCATGCCGTTCTCAAACAAGTATTTCGTTACGGCTGGTACACCCCCAATGGCGAGCATATCCTCCATATAGTATTTACCGCTCGGTTTCAGGTCTGCCAAAAAAGGCACCCGATCACTAATAGCCTGAACATCGTCTAAGCTTAACGTCAGACCAGCTGCCCGCGCAATCGCCAGGTAATGCAGTACCGCGTTGGTAGAGCCACCAAGTGCCATGACCACCGTTAGGGCGTTCTCAAGCGACTTTGGCGTAATGATGTCAGCAGGTGTGATGTTCCGTTCGAGCAATATCCGCATGGCGGCCCCAATTTTCTTACACTCTTCCTGCTTTCCTTCGTGCGTGGCCGGGTAGCTGCTGCTGAAGGGTAGACTCAGCCCCATTGCTTCGATACTGGCAGCCATTGTGTTGGCAGTGTACATACCACCACAAGCACCTGCACCAGGAATTGAGTTACGGATTACGCCCTCATAATCTTCGTCAGAAATAGTATTGGCGTACTTCTTGCCCAGGGCTTCAAACGCCGAAACAATGTCGAGTTTCTGTCCTTTATAATGTCCGGACCGAATTGTACCACCATACACCATAATACCAGGCCGGTCTAAACGGGCCATAGCCATTACGGCACCGGGCATATTTTTGTCGCAACCTACCACCGTTACTACACCATCGTACCATTGTGCAGATACCACTGACTCAATAGAATCAGCAATGAGGTCACGGCTGGGAAGTGAGTAACGCATGCCATCGTTGCCGTTGGTCATGCCATCTGATACACCAATGGTATTGAAAATAAGTCCAACTAAACCGTTTGCCTGAATTCCCTGCTTCACATATACTGACAAGCCGTTGAGGTGCATATTACAGGTATTACCTTCATAGCCCGTGCTGGCAATGCCAATTTGTGCCTTCTGCATATCATCCGGTGTGAGCCCCACGCCATAAAGCATTGCTTTGGCAGCAGGATTGTCCATTTGCTGGGTCAGGATGCGACTAAACCGGTTTAGTTCGGAGGTATTGGTTTCGGAAGTCATTTTCAAAAGTAGCGAAATTTCGCTGATTGCGTAATCACGCTGTAAATAAACAAGCTTATTTTTGATTGCGCAACCACTTTTGGTTTTTTCATTGAAATTTCCGTTCTGTAGAAATCGTCGTAATTTTGATAGCATCGATTGGGAAAAGCCAGTGCAACGAGTGCCAATCTCCAAAGACCTTATGAGCGAGTTTCAGCAGCAATCGTCTGATAGTGAATCAATCCAACACCGACTACGTCAGTTATTTGATGAGTTAGGGCTGACGATTTACCAGATAGCTAAGGACACAAATGAAAATCCGTCCAAGTTTTACAACATCCTCAATGGTCGGGCGAAGCCCTCTTATGACACCATTTTGACGTTGCTGGATAAATATCCACAGATTAGTGCCGATTATATTTTTCGGGGTATCAAACCAATTCTCTCCGTAGAGAAACCTATTGAACTGGCCCTATTACCCGAATCAGACATGGCCGATATTCCATTTGTGCCAGTACGGTTCTATGCCAGCTTTATTGAATCGGTGAGCGAAGGCTTGCGGGCCAATGATTTAGGGACTTTTCGGGTAGAAAAAGCATTAGCGACTACCTACCCCACGGCCGTTGTGATCGAGATTGCGGGTAACAGCATGAGCCCCCAGTTGGTGAGCGGGGCAAAAGTTATGGCGGTGCCCGTGGATGAAGGAAATTGGGTTTATCAATCCGGTGGCGTGTTTGCCGTTATGTACCGCGACTATCTGGTGATCAAACGCATTCGCGAAAATAACCTGCTAACCCAGCAGCATCTGACCTTATACTCCGACCATCCTAATGGTGGTAGCGTAACCATTAGCGGAAGCGATCTGCGAGGCCTTTGGAAAGTGGTTCGGATTGTAGAAGCCCCCGTTGAGTGATATTTTTGACCTATGTCGCTTAGCCCCCGTATCATTGCCTTTTTACTGGCTAGCCTTATTTCGGGCTTAACGGTTGCCTTCCTGATGGTTGTTGATGGCGTCACGATCAACATGGTCTTTGTGGTGGCTGTTTCGTCGTTTATTGTTTCCTTTTTCCTGATTCTCTATGCCATTGAGTTGCTGGTGTACCGGGAAGTAAACAAGATGTACAAAACGATTCGACGGCTCAAACTCCGCGATTTTAACCTGTCGAACAAAACAATCATCAACAACAATAACCCCTTCAAAAAGCTTAACGACGAGATTTTTGTGTACGTCGCTAAGAAACAAAAGGAGATCGACGAACTGAAACGCCTGGAGCTTTTTCGGCGGGAATTTCTGGCCGATGTTTCTCACGAACTGAAGACCCCTATTTTTGCCGCCCAGGGCTTTATCCATACACTCATCGACGGAGCTATTGACGATGAGTTTGTGCGTGACAAGTTTCTGGCAAAAGCCGCCCGGAGTTTAGACGGTCTCGATGCCTTAGTAAAAGACCTGGTTGCTCTCTCGCAGTTAGAAACCGGCGAAGTAAAAATGCACCTCGAACGCGTGGATATGCACCAGCTAACCCGCGAGGTTTTTGAACAGTTAGAAAACATTGCGCAAACCAAAGGGACCATTCTTCGAATCAAATCGAGTTTTCAGGGAGCAGTATCGGTTAAAGCCGATCCACAACGAATTAATCAGGTGATGACTAACCTGATTGAGAATGCCATTAAATATGGTAATGAGAATGGTAAAGTGGTTGTCGGGTTCGAAGATGATAAAAAAAACATTTCTATTACCGTGCGCGACGATGGGCCGGGTATTCCACCCGAACACCTGAGCCGGATTTTTGAGCGTTTCTACCGAGTTGAAAAAAGCCGGTCTAAAGAACGCGGAGGAACTGGATTGGGTTTAGCCATTGTGAAGCATATTTTGAATGCCCACAAATCGAAGATTGCGGTCATGAGCAAACCCGAAAAAGGTACCATGTTCCGATTTAAATTAGAAAAAGCGGTTGAAACTGAACTTTGAATCCCTCATCGTCTTTGAAAACGACGATTACATCCTGATTAACAAGCCCCCCCGGGTGGCTTCGCTCGACGAGCGTACTCCTGACAAGGGCGGCCAAAGTATTATACGGCTGGCAAAAGCCTATCATGCCGATGCTCAACTTGGCCACCGGTTAGATAAAGAAACGTCGGGTATTCTGGCTATTGCCAAAAACCCGGAGTCATACCGGCACCTGGCTATGCAGTTTGAACACCGCGAAGTGGCCAAACGCTATCATGCAGTGGTCAATGGCCTCCACGATTTCGATGGAATTTCGGTGTATCTGCCCATTTCACCCATTAAAGACGGCACGGCAGTGCGCATCGACCGGGAGAAGGGTAAAATTGCGGAAACTATTTTTAATACTATTAAAGCCTACCGACGGCATACGCTCGTAGAATGCATGCCCATTACGGGACGAATGCACCAGATTCGAGTTCACCTGATGTGTTTGAAAGCACCTATTGTAAATGACCCAACGTATGGGGGAGAACCGATTTTTCTCTCCCAAATCAAGCGGAAGTTCAACCTAAAAAAAGATACCGAAGAGTTGCCCTTGATTCAGCGCGTGGCTCTGCATGCCCACTCGCTTACCTTTAACCTGCTTAACGGCGAGTCGGCCACGTTCGAAGCCCCTTACCCAAAAGACTTTGATACGGTGGTGAAACAATTAGAAAAAAACGAGTAGAAAGAATTGGGGATGTTGGATTTCGGATTTGGGACTTGTTGCTAACGCGAGCGCCCCCATCTGGTAATCACAAATCCCAAATTCGAAATCAAATATCCCAAATCAACTAACCATGTTTGTACACACAGTATTTTTCTGGCTCAAAAACCCCGCCGAACAGGCTAACCACGATGCCCTTCACGCAGGCCTCAACACACTAACCAGTATCGACGCGATTACAACAGCCTACGTTGGTCGCCCAGCCGAGACCCGCCGACCTGTTATCGACCACAGCTATGACTTTGGGTTAACGTTGGTTTTTACCGACAAAGCCGCCCACGACGTATACCAGGAGCATCCGACACACCTACAGTTTGTGGCCGATTGTGCTCACCTGTGGGAGCGGGTACAGATTTATGATACAGTCGGTTAAGAGCTGAATATCATGAAAAAACTTGTATCAACAGGCTGCCTATTAGGTAGCCTGTTTTCCATTGCGCAGGCGCAAACGCCTGCCAACGCCGACTGGCAGATTGTGGCGCAGAACATAAACCCCGCCAATTACTACGGAATTACCGTGGCCAACGGTATGATTGGTCTTGTGTCATCGCCGGAGCCGATGAAGGTGAAGGACGTTGTGCTGAACGGAGCATTCGATACATACGGGCGTGGGCGTGTGTCGAACATTCTGAAGGTGTTCAACTTTGCCAACATGAACCTCGATGTGGATGGACAACGGCTCGGTCCACGCGACATAGCTAACTATCGGCAGTCGCTCGATATGCAAAAAGCGGCCCTCACCACTTCATTCGATTATAAGGATAAGGTGAGTGTTCGGCAAACGATGATGGCCCTACGGCACCTTCCTTTTTCGGAGCTGACAATGGTAGAGATTACCGCCCGGAAAGATTGTGAAATTATCCCTATGGCCGTAATTGAATCGCCGGAGAACCTGAAAGAGGTTAAGAATTTCTATACTGAAATAGATCGCCCTCACGTCACCATCCGCTTGTTAACATCGGTTGCCAAGAGTCCCAGCGGACGGCATACGGTGGCAGCGTCGACCAGTTTTATTTTTAACGAGCCTCACGGTCAGGAACCCGACGTCATTCATGAAGACTGGGACTACAACATGCACCTGGCGAAATTCAAAAAACGCCTTAAAGCGGGTGAAACCTACCGGTTCAGCGTAGTCGGCTCCGTAACCTCAACGGCGCACACTGTCGATGCCCACAACGAAGCCGAGCGATTGACCCTTTTTGCCGCTCTCGAACGCACTGAGCGGCTCCTCGCCCGGCACAATGCCGAATGGGAAAAACTCTGGCAATCAGACATCGTCATTGAGGGCGACCCCGATGCGCAACGGGCTGTGCGGTCAGGCTTGTATCACCTCTATTCATTTGCTCGCGAGGGAACGGCCTACAGTTTGTCGCCAATGGGTTTGTCGGGACTGGGGTACAACGGCCACGTGTTCTGGGACACCGAGTTATGGATGTACCCGGCTCTGCTCATGCTCAAGCCAGCGATGGCCAAATCGTTGCTCGAATACCGTTTTGAACGGATGTCGATGGCGCGGCAAAATGCATTTAGTCATGGATATACAGGGGTGATGTTCCCTTGGGAATCGGATTCCGATGGGCAGGAAGCCACTCCAGTCTGGGCATTGACCGGGCCGTTTCAACACCATATTACGGGTTGCGTTGGCTGGTCGTTCTGGAAATACTACCAGGTCACCAAAGACAAGGAATGGCTCCGTGCAAGGGGTTATCCCATGCTGAAAGAGGTGGCCGATTTCTGGGTAAGCCGCGTTGAAAAGGGAACTGACGGCCAAATGCATATCAACAATGTGATTGGTGCCAATGAGTGGCAGGAAAACATCGACAATAACGCGTTTACCAACGGAATGGCTAAAACCTCGCTGGGCTATGCCACGCAGGCAGCACAGGAGTTAGGCATTACCCCCAATCCTCAATGGGCGTCGATAGCAGCTCAAATTCCGATTCTGAAATTTCCCGATGGCACCACCAAAGAAAACCGTACCTATGACGGCGTGCCTATTAAACAGGCCGATGTGAATCTGCTAGCTTATCCGCTAAACATCGTGTCTGACGAAGCCCAGGTTCGGAAAGATCTGGCTTACTACGGCCCCCGGTATTCAACTGATGGACCGGCAATGGGCTGGTCGGTACTCTCAACACTGAACACCCGACTTGGTGACCCGGAAAAAGGTTATGAGTGGTTTGTGCGGAGCTATAAGCCTAACGAGGTGCCACCCTTTGGGGTGATGGCCGAAACCGCTGGTGGCACCAATCCCTATTTTGCTACTGGCGCAGGCGGAATGCTTCAGGCCGTACTGAGCGGCTTTGGTGGTCTTGACCTCACTGATAAAGGAATCGTTCAGCTTAAAACTAAACTTCCTAAAAAATGGAAATCGCTTACCATTAAAGGTGTGGGCGTTGAAGGTAAGACTGTGACAGTTAAGTAACTTGCTGGTATCAAACTAAAAAACATCCTGTCCCACAGTCCAGAGGTATCAAAAACTTTTAGTGAAATACAAAGTAAAAGCCAGGCAGGTCTGCCTGGCTTTTTTCATGGGTACAAATCAGGGTTAAACCTAAAACTAAGCACTATCTACTGATAAGTTAGTATGTCAGTACCATTAAAATAAAATAGTATCTTTCAATGGGAAAGTATGAGAAAGTAAGGGAAACATGATTGGTAATATTTGACTACTTAATTGTCTTTTTAATAGTAGGGTTAATCTGAGTTAAATCTATTCCTCCTTTACAGCAATGACAAATCATTACCGACTACTTATACTCAGCCTGGTAGCTGGGTCTCTGAATGGCTTTGCACAGGGGCCAAAATTAACCCCTCCCAAGCGAGGATTATCCGCTGATAAGGCACTCCTTGCCCTCCGCGTGTCGAAACCCGACCAACCTGCCGATCTTACCAAACTGGCCGATGTGGTGGTTACGGGCAAGGTAACCGACGAAAAAGGGGCTGGGTTACCCGGTGTAAGTGTTGTTGTGAAAGGTACAACGCAGGGCACAAACACCGATGGAGAAGGTAAGTTTCGTATAACAGCCCAAAACGCAAATTCTGTACTAGTATTCAGTTTCGTAGGCTTTGTTCGGCAAGAGGTTTCAGTAGGTAGTCAAACGTCTATTACGGTTAAACTATTACCGAATGACGAAACCCTCAACGAAGTAGTGGTAGTGGGCTACGGTAGCCAATTGAAAAAAGAGCTTACCGGAGCCGTGCAGACTGTGAGCAGTCAGGAAATTAAGGATATTCCGGTGTCGCAGGTTACACAAAAATTGCAGGGTCGGCTAGCGGGTGTGCAGATTAACCAGACTACGGGTAAACCAGGACAAGGAATGTCGGTCAGGATTCGGGGACAGGTTTCTGTTTCTGCCGGTAGTGATCCATTATACGTGATCGACGGTTTTCCCATCACTGGCACAATTGGCCAGCTCAACCCTGATGAAATAGAAGACATTTCCATCCTGAAAGATGCTGCATCAACATCGCTGTACGGGTCGCGTGCGGCTAACGGTGTGGTGCTGATCACTACGAAGAAAGGCAAAGCTGGCCAGACCAACGTTAGCTTCACGGCTTACGCGGGTGTTCAGAAAGTGCCTCAGAAAGGCCTCATCAAGATGCTGAATGCGGTCGAGTTTGCCCAGTTCAAAAAAGAGTATTACGAAGATGCTGGCCAGGCCGTACCGGTTGAATTTCAAAACCCATCCCAATACGAGGGTAAGGATAACGATTGGTATGGAGCGCTGCTCCGCACGGCTCCTATTCAGAGTTATAACTTGTCTATCTCATCAAACAAGGAGCGGTCTAGCACTTCTCTGGTTGCCGGGGTATTCAATCAGGATGGCGTTGTACGGAACAACACATACAAGCGGTATTCGCTTCGGATGAACTCCAACTACAGCATATCCGACAAGGTAGCGGTCGGTTTCAACGTAGCGCCATCCTATGTGTTCGACAACACCCCACGTACCGACGGTGACCGGGGTACGGGTATCCTGTTCAATGCCCTGCACACTTGGCCAATCATGCCCATTCGGGATGCCAATGGCGACTTAACCAAATTCAACACGCTTCCAGGCAGCACTGGTAACATCTTCGCCTACCCGAACTGGGTACGGGCAGCGGATGAACTGGTCAATGAAACACGTAATACGAACCTCCTGTCGAACGCTTACATTCAGTATCGGCCAATAAAGGGGTTAACGCTTAAGTCGACGATTAACGTTGAATACCTGAACTCTAAGTTCTTCTTCTTCAACCCGTCTACGGCTACCAGTGCCATTAACGTTCCAATTCCAACAACGGCTGTTTCAATCCGGCAAAGTGCAGAAAGCGTTTCGTGGCTAAACGAAAATTTAGCCACATACGCGAGGAGCATCGGCGATCACAATTTTGAGTTATTGGCTGGTTTCACCAATCAGCACTTTCGCCAAGATTTTACCCGCGTTCAGGCTGATACCTATGCCGATGACCGGCTACCAACTATCCAGGGGGCACTCAACATAAACCGGGGCGGCACCAACACTGGCGTAAACGAATGGGCTTTAACATCTGTACTTTCTCGGTTAACTTATAATTACAAGGGTAAGTACCTGTTTACTGCAGCCGTTCGTCGGGATGGTTCATCTCGTTTTGGGTCAAACAACCGCTGGGGTACATTCCCATCCGCTTCGGTAGGCTGGTTATTGTCGGACGAAGATTTCCTGAAACCCGTTCAGGCCGTTTCGTTTGCTAAACTCCGGGCTAGCTACGGTATCATTGGTAACAATAACATTGGTAACTACACCTCATACGCTCTTGTCAACAACACAACAAACGCGGTGTTTGGCAACAACGTAGCGACGGGCGCTGTGGTTACTTCACTGGCAAACCCAAATCTGGGCTGGGAAACAACAAAACAGCTGGATATGGGTCTTGATCTGGGTCTGTTCAACGACCGCGTCCAGTTCATATATGACTTCTACACCAAGCGCACAACAAACCTGTTGTATGCCGTGCAAATCCCACAAGAAGCTGGCTTTACTAACTTCAATGATAACATTGGGGAAATCAAGTTCTGGGGACACGAGTTTTCGTTGACGACGAAAAACACGACGGGTAAACTACGTTGGACAACAAACGCGAACATCTCGTTTAACCGCAACAAAGTGATGTCGTTGGCACCGGGCATCGACCGGGTTTATAGCGGTATTGGTTTCCACATCACGCAGGTAGGACAGCCCTTTGGTCAGTTCTACGGCATGGTGTCGCAGGGTATGTACCAAAATGCCGCCGACCTGGCTGCTTCACCCAAAATTCCGGGTCGTTCGGCAGTGGGTACCATCAAATTCAAAGATGTTAACGGCGACGGTGTTATTACCTACGGTGGTGATGCAGATGACCGGGCCATCATTGGCACTCCTTTCCCCAAGTTTGTTTACGGTATAACTAACACCCTGCAATACGGAGATTTCGACTTATCGATCGTTGGATCAGGTTCGTATGGCAACCAGTTGTGGGTTCGTCACTTGTATAGCACAGCAAACCTCGACGGGGTATTTAATCTGGTAGCCGGTGTGAAAGACCGTTTTCGGGTTAAGAGCGATGGTACCGTTATTCAAACAGGAGCTGGGCAATATGGAGCCACCAACGGTGGAGGTAACTTTACGGGTGTTGAGCGCGACTGGCACAACAGTCACTTCATTGCTGATGCTTCGTTCTTCACCATCAAGAACATAACCTTAGGCTACAATGTCGGAGCGGTGAACAAACTCTTCAAATCGGCCCGCGTATATGCTTCTGTTCAGCAGGTGTATGTCTTCACCAAATACTGGGGTGGACCAAATCCAGAAACAAGTGCTAACCAAGCTGGCGATGGCCCAGGAGACAACCTGAGCCAGGGTGTTGATTTCTCCAACTATCCCGTTCCACGCACCTTCACGTTAGGCGTTAATCTGAATTTCTAAATGGTAACTGGGTAAATTGGTAATTAGGTACCTGAGGCAATTGCCCTAATCACCTGACTAACTCAGTTACCCAATCTCAATAAAAAAGATGAAACCAAACTATATACTTACCGGCCTGTTGGCTCTTGCCCTGGCTAGTTGTCAAAAAGATTTCCTGGTCGTCGTACCAGAAACAGCCTTAAGTTCGGCCACATTTTTCACCAAAGAAGCTGACTTTCAGCAGGCTGTAAATGGTGCTTACGTACCCTTAAGACCTATCTTTAATGAGCGCGCCTGGATTTTGGGCGAGTTGCACTCCGACAATACCTATTACGCTCGTAATATTCTGTTCGGAGCGGTAGACCCCACGGAAAACATCGCCGATTTCGCCGTACCGACGGCCAACGGCGTTACAGCGAATGATAACGTACTGCAACAGTATCGGTACGATTATCAGATCATTGCCCGCACGAACCAGATTCTGGCCTTAATCGACAAGGTGGATTTTGCTCAAGCCTCTAAAGACAATCTGAAAGGTCAGGCCTTGTTTCTCAGAGCCTTTGCCTACTTTGAATTAGTTCGTTATTTTGGCAAAGTGCCTCTGCACCTGGTACCGGTAACCGGCCGCGAAGATGCGGCCTTACCATTGGCCACTACTGAGCAACTATATGCTCAGATTGAAAAAGATGCCACCCAGGCCAGCACGTTACTGCTCAACAAAGCGAAGCAGGAAGCGGGCCGGGCAACATCGGGAGCGGCTAAAACGCTGTTAGCGAACCTGTATATCGTTCAGAAAAAATGGGCGCAGGCAGAAACGCTGATGAAAGATGTGGTGACGAATGATGGTTACTCACTGATGCCTGACTACAACAATGCCTTCTCGTTCACCGGTAGCAACAAGAACAATGCGGAGTCAGTTTTTGAGGTTCAATACCTGGAGGGTTCGGCTGGATATAACGGTAACCTGGCGTATCGGATTATTCCGACACCTATTACGGCGGCTGAGTTGGGGCCGATCATGGGTACCTCTAACCCACAGGCGCTATCAGGGGAGAATAACAACATTCCAACCCCTGATATGATTGCGGCCTACGAAGCAGGCGACAAACGGAAAGATATTTCTATTGGCTACGTCACCCTGAGCCAGAGTTTGCGGGATGTAAAAGTGTACCCATACGCTAAAAAGCTGATTCGCCCACACTCGTTGCACAACAATACTGGAACTAACTTCCATGTGTATCGCTACGCCGAAGTGCTGCTTTTCCTGGCCGAAGCACTCAACGAGCAGGGAAAACCCGCTGATGCTGCTGTTTACCTGAACCAGGTACGCGCCCGGGCAGGTTTGGCCGCTACCAAGGCTACGTCGCAGGCAGACATGCGTGAAGCTATTTTTAAAGAGCGCCGGGTTGAGCTGGCTTTCGAAAACAAGCGTTGGTTCGATCTGGTCCGTACCGGCCGCGTGAAGGAAATTATTGGTGCTTACGGTGCCCGTGTGAAAGCGAATCCACAGGATTATTATTTCCCCAAAGGAGCCGTTCCGCCACCAAATGCCTTTACGGTTCTGGACGATTACTACGGATTGCCTGCAGTAGAGTCAGCATTAACGCCTAATTTCTAGAAAACACAAGACGGGTTGGCCTCCTGACTGGAGCCAACCCGTCCTATTTATCAACTGCGCCAAATGCAGTAGAACCCATCCGTTCGCTGTCTCTTACCTATTGAGACCTCCTGGAACCATAAGTATCATAATTAAGGCCAATTAGAGTGCATTCAATAAACTTTATATCGTAAGAAAACATGCTTTTTCGACTCAACACGGCAAAACTCAGTCTGGCCGTTGTAGCGCTTGGCCTCTTTGGTGCATCCTGGATCACCATGCAGGAGGCTGCTACAAACCAACCAGTTGCTGATCCTTCAAAAACCGACAAACTGAAGTTGTTACCAGGCTTTAAAGCGGAACACCTCTATAGCCCTTCTGACAACAAACAGGGTTCATGGGTTGCGATGACATTCGACGATAAAGGTCGCATGATTACTTCCGATCAATACGGGTCTCTATACCGGCTGGAGATGCCTCCCCTTGGTACTACCTCAGCACCCAAAATAGAGAAATTGATAGTTGGCCCAAAACCTGCCCCTGGCGACACGACTCAAAAAATAGGCATGGGTTATGCGCAGGGTCTTTTATATGCGTTCAACAGCCTTTATGTGATGGTGAATCACCGGGGCAATAAAGAATTTGAAAAAACTAGCGGACTCTACCGGCTTCAGGATACAAACGGCGATGATCAGTTTGATAAGGTTACGCTAATCAGACAATTAAAAGGCGAGGGTGAACATGGACCACACAGCATTGTACTGTCCCCCGACAAAAAATCGCTGTTCGTGATGTGCGGCAATTTTACGGATGTTCCCGAGTTAGACGCCTACCGCTTACCCCGAGTTTGGCAGGAAGACAACCTATTTCCCGCTATCAAAGATCCCCGTGGCCACGCAGCCGATCGGATGGCGCCTGGTGGCTGGCTTGCCAAGCTTGATCCTGAAGGCAAAAAATGGGAGTTGATGGGTGCAGGCTTCCGCAACACCTTTGATTTTACATTTAACGATGCGGGCGACATTTTCGGTTACGATTCTGATATGGAATGGGACTTTGGTCTACCCTGGTACAAGCCTACCCGCATTTGCCACATTACAAGCGGAGCCGAGTTTGGCTGGCGTACAGCAGCATCCAACTGGTCACCTGCTTATGCCGACTGTTTGCCAGCTGTCCTCAACATGGGTCAAGGATCACCAACGGGTGTTTTCAATGCCATGAATGCCCGTTTCCCACAAAAGTATCAGAAAGCCATTTATGCGTTCGACTGGAGTTTCGGGATTATGTACGCCGTGCATTTGCAGCCCCAGGGTTCCAGCTACAAAGCCACGGCTGAAGAGTTTATCTCGGGCTCTCCCCTACCCCTTACCGATGGTTTGATCGGCCCCGATGGATCATTGTATTTCCTGACGGGTGGTCGCCGGTTAGAGTCTGATTTGTACCGGGTTACGTACGCAGGCACCGAATCGGTTGCTCAGTCGAAGCAGGCTCCGGTAATTACTCCTGAGCATCAGATACGTACCAAATTAGAAGAATATCATACGGGAGGTCCAAACCCAGCAGCTGTTGATGCCGCCTGGCCCTACCTGAATCACCCCGATCGGTTTTTGCGTTACGCGGCCCGGATTGCGGTTGAGCATCAGCCAGTAAGCCAGTGGCAGGCACGTGCCCTGGCCGAAACTGATCCACAACGGCTCACGCAAGCCATGTTTGCTCTGGCTCACCACGGCGACAAGTCATTGAAACCACAAATGCTGAAAGCCATAACGGGTATTAAGCTGGATGGAATGACAGAAGAACAGCAGTTGGGGGTATTGCGGGCTATCGAACTGGTTTGTACACGGATGGGCGTGCCTGAAGGAGCCGACCGCGACAAAGTGATCGCTATGCTCAGCCCGCGTTATCCGGCCAAAACAGCCGACCTCAATCGGATCTACAGCCGACTGTTGGTATCGATGGAAGCACCGGGAACCATCGACAAAACCTTAAAACTACTGGCGCTCAAAAACGAAGGTGGTCAGGGTGCTGTGGGTGGCGAAACGGTTACTGCATCAAACGATTTGATCATGCGTAATCCGCAATATGGTCTGGACATTGCTAAAATGCTCGAAAAACTGCCCCCTGCCCAGCAAACTTACTATGCTACCATGCTGAGCAGTGCAAAAACGGGCTGGACACCCGCCCAACGCGATACATATTTCAAATGGTTCGCCAATGCATTTACCTATCAGGGAGGTCGTAGCTACATCGGGTTTATTAACAAAGCCCGCCAACTGGCACTTGCCCATGTTCCGCAGGATCAGTTCGAGAAGTACAATAAAATGTCGGGCGTTGATTTAGTGTCTAAGTCTGGCAATGATATTGTGTCGGGTGGATGGGCCCCTAAAGGCGGATTCCGCCGGTGGGATTTCGAGCCAGCGCTGGCTGCTGTTGACAGCACAGGCTTGCCACTAAATTTTGAGGAAGGTAAACAAATTTACTCAGCAATGCTGTGTAGCCGTTGCCACGCTATGCAGGGACAAGGTGGTGACGTCGGTCCCGACCTGACTCAACTGGGCACTCGCTTTTCCAACAAAGACATTATGGAAGCGATCCTGATGCCCGATAAAGTTATTTCGGATCAATACGCAGCTACTGTTTTTACCCTTAAAAACGGAAAATCAATTGTGGGCCGGTTAGTGGGCGAAGACAAAACAAACTATCTCGTTTCACAAAACCCATTTGTGTCTGAAGATGTACGCAAGGTGGCCAAAGCGACAGTAGCCAATCGCAAATATTCGACGGTTTCAATCATGTTACCAGGGCTAATTAATCCCCTGAGCCCGAGTGAACTCCGCAACCTGTTCGCCTATCTGAAATCAGGTGGCCGTCAAGATAACCCGGTATACAAAGCCGGTAGTAATGGAGGTGGAAAGTAGTTAATGATTCATCGCGCCAGCAGGCCTGTAAAAACCCGAAGGGGGGCTTAGGCTCTTACGAAACTGTTTTTTGACGGTCTGCCGGTGCGATGACATGAAGTTTTCAAATTACTTATAGCACTCCACTAAACCTTTTCCCCATGCAAAAAGCAACAAGCATACGCTACTCAATACTATTCCTAATCCTTTGCCTTGCCATGGGTTGCGCCAGTTCCGGCGTAAGTCAGTCAAAATCCAAAAAAGAGAAAGGCTTCACATCGATATTCGACGGAAAAACCCTCGATGGCTGGGATGGCGATCCCACTTACTGGCGGGCCGAAAATGGTAACTTGGTAGGAGAAATCACGCCGAGCACGTTATTAAAAACCAATAATTTCATCATCTGGAAAGGCGGAGAACCTGCCGATTTTGAGTTTAAAGGTGAATTCAACATTACTGAAACGGGCAACTCAGGCATCAATTACCGAAGCGATCGGCTTACCGATGTTCCGTTTGCCCTCCGTGGTTACCAGGCCGACATTGATGGCCGACGCTTGTTTACCGGGCAAAACTACGAAGAGCGTAAGCGCACTACGCTAGCCTACCGGGGCGAAAAAGCAACGATCAATGCCTACGACGGAGCCCCAACTCCTGAAGGTATTCGGGCCAAAGTTGCTAAAAATGCCTGGCAGGGTCGCACCGTAACCGGATCAGTTGGTAACTCTGACTCCCTCAAAGCGCTGATCAAACCCGCCGACTGGAACTCATTTCTGCTGGTGGTGAAAGGCAACAAAATGCAGCACTACATCAACGGCGTATTGATGAGTGAGGTCACGGACGACGATGCTGTCAACGGTAAATCGAAAGGATTGCTAGGCGTGCAGGTACACGTCGGACCACCCATGAAAGTACAGTATAGAAATTTGATGATCAAGACGTTGTGATTCCTGAACCTTGGATTAATAAAGTATCAAACCCGGCTCAACTTGGTGGCATTGAGACATCCATTCTGGATAATGGCGCAGGCCGGGGCACACGCGTTGCCTGGATAAATACCGGCACCGGCCTACGCTTCAAAGTAGTACTCGACCGGTCGATGGACATTTCCGAAGCCTTCCATAACCAGCATAGTCTGGCCTGGTTGAGTCATGGGGGAATTACAGCCGCAGAACCGGCAGTCAATAGCGGAATCGACTGGCTCCGCACCTTCGGTGGAGGCCTTCTTACCACTTGTGGCCTCACGCATGTGGGCGGCCCCGAACAGGATGCCTTCGGTGATCGTGGACTGCACGGCCCCATCAGTAATATCCCCGCTGAAATAGAATCCATCATACAGCCCGACCCTAGGTCCGGTCAACTTAGTATGAGTATCACCGGGCGCATGCGCGAATCACGGGTATTCGGGCCAAGCCTTGAACTGAAGCGAACCATTTCGGCCGTGCTTGGCCAACCATCGATTCGGATTCAGGATACGGTAACAAACCATGCCAATACACCTGCCCCGCACATGCTGCTGTATCATTTTAATTTCGGATGGCCATTAGTTGACGAAGGAACCCGTCTTCTATGGAAAGGCGATTGGCAAGCGCGTGAGGGCGGTATTAATGGTGCTATTTTTCAGGAAGGTTCTGATTTTAAAACGTGCCCGGCTCCCATAGACACTCATAGTGGCACTGGCGAAGCGGTAGCCTTTATAAATCCAGCCCCCAACGAAATGGGACAATGTACCGCCGGACTCTTCAACGAGCAACTTGGCCTGGCAGTAACCCTACGTTTCCAGAAAGATCAACTGCCGTGGTTAACAAACTGGCAACACTGGGGTAAGGGCGAATACGTAACCGGCATTGAACCGGGTACACACCCGCCCATTGGGCAAGCCAAGGCCCGCGCAGAAGGCTCATTACTGTTTCTCGAACCCGGCGAAAGTCGTTCATATCAGGTTGACCTAGACGTATTGACGGATCAGCGTGCCATTGACAACTTGTTAAAACTATTGTAAGTCATTAACCACAATCCTTTTATGCAAACAATAACCCTCAGCGTAGCTCAACAAGCCTTAGAACAAGGGCAGGGAATTTTACGACTGGCTCCCACCTGGGTGCCCCGCTCGTTTTGTGTACCCGGTCGGCGCATCAAACTCCATCCCGACGACTATTATGTGCTGGGCGGTAACCGTGGTGGTATCGACGAGCGTTGGCTCTCATCGACAACACCCGCTAAAAATGGTCCCTTGACTGGCGAAAATGAAGGGCTTAGTATGGTTGTTTTCGATGATGGTACGGGCGAGACACAGTTTTTGCTGAAAGATGCCATCGACGAACTACAGGGTGCCCTGATTGGTGACCGGTTGTGGGATAAGTATAAATCGTGGCCCATGTACTCGAAGTTTTTCGACAACATGGGACCGCTGCCCCATCACGTTCACCACAATGATGAACAGGCTGCCTTGACCGGGCAGTTGGGCAAACCCGAAGCTTATTACTTCCCCCCTCAGTTGAATAACCACGGCGGGGACTTTCCATACACCTTCATCGGCATTGCTCCAGGCACCACCAAAGAGGAGATTAAGGAATGCCTGATGAACTTCACCAAGGGCGACAACAAAATCACCAACTTCTCGGCGGCTTATCGACTTGAACCCGGCACGGGTTGGGATGTACCACCGGGTCTTCTCCACGCACCAGGCAGTTTGTGTACCTACGAACCCCAAAAGGCTTCCGACATTTTTGCCATGTACCAGTCGCTCGTGAACGAGGCTATTGTTCCAGAGGAACTACTCTGGAATGGCACTCCAAAAGATCGTATTGGCGATTATGATCTCTTAATGGACGCTATCGATTGGGACCTCAACACTGATCCGAACATGATGGCTAATCGGTTCATGAAACCCAAACCCGTTCGTGAGGTGGCCGAAATGGAAGCTGAAGGCTATGTAGAAAATTGGATCTGCTACAAATCAGATGCGTTCAGTGCCAAAGAACTAACCGTAATGCCGGGTCAAACCGTAACCATCCATGATAGCGCTGCTTATGGTCTGATCATCATGCAGGGCCGCGGCAAAATGGGCGTTTGGGATGTAGAAACCCCGGCCCTGATTCGGTACGGACAGTTGACAAACGACGAGTTTTTCGTTAGCGAGAAAGCCGCTACGGAGGGTGTTGTCATCAGCAATCACTCCAAAACCGATCCGCTGGTCATGCTCAAGCACTTCGGCCCCAACAATCCTGATTTAACACTCTAATAGATAGGAACGTGGATTGAGATAATCAATCCGCGTTCCCATTCACAAAAACCATGAACGACAACAATTATCCCAAACTCCACAACGCTACCTGGCCCGGCCTGGTAGGAAAAGGCCCTGATTCGGAGCCACCGATTTCGTTTGACTCCATGCTCGAAATGACTGCTGCCGCTGATGTAAACGGTGTCAAATTCGATGGTGTCGACCTGGGCCTGATGGACCCGCACATCAACATCAACAGTTCGGATGATGACATCAAACGGCTGGCCGACAAAATTGCCTCGCATAACCTCGTTGTAGGTTCACTGGTGGCTCCTATTTGGGGAAACCCGGCAATGGGCAGCAAAGAAGAGCGTGCTCAATTTGTTGAGATGGTTCGCAAAGCCTGTCATGTCGGAAAGGTTCTCCGCGATTTGGGCATGCGCCCGAGCGGGGTAGTCCGTATCGACTCATCGAGCTCTCCCCAGGAGTGGGACGCTGATCCGACTGGCAACACCAAACTGATTGCCCAAACATTCCGGGAAGCCTGCGACGTGGCGGCTGGCTACGGCGAAAAACTAGCCGCTGAAGGCGAAATCTGCTGGGGAGGTATGCAAAGCTGGCGCACGATGCTCGACACCCTCGAAGCTGTTGATCGGCCAAACATGGGCTTCCAGGCCGACATGTCACACACGCTGCTTTACACCATGGGCTATAACCGCGAACAGGATCGGATTCTGCCCGCAGGATACGACTGGCAGGATCGGCAGGTGCTGACCGATGCGCTGAAAACGCTAACGGATGCGCTGCGCCCCTGGACCATCGACTTCCACGTAGCCCAAAACGACGGTACCGTATTTGGCTCTGGCTCGCACGACAAAACCGGGCGGCACTGCCAGGCTCTCGACCCCAACGGCAAACTCGATGTAGCGAATGATGCCGGTTTCTGGCTGCGCGACAGCAATGGCCAACTGACCAAAGTGATGCGGCACATTTGCTGGGATGGTTGTATGTTCCCCAACTCCGTTATGACCAATCAACAGACCTGGAACGATATTTTAGCCACCATGATCAACGTGCGTGAAAAACACGGATGGCGGGAATAGTAATTAATTGTCATTGATTGTCATTATTAGTCATTGATTGTGGGCGCTCTCCAATACGACCAATGACTAGTAATGACCAATGACCACAAATGACAATAATTTATGAAAAAAGACCTTCGCATCGGATTGATCGGTACTGGTTTCATGGGCCGAACGCACTCCAACGGATATAGACGCGTACCAAATTTTTTTCCTGACCTGGCCTACAATCCTGTTTTAAAGGCTGTTTGCTCACGCAACGCCGAGAAAGTGCAGGCTTTTGCTGATCAGTGGGGTTACGAATCAATCGAAACGGATTGGCGTGCGCTCATCGCCCGCGACGATATAGACGCGGTTGACATTTGCACTCCCAACGATACGCACGCCGAAATCGCCATTGCCGCAGCCGAAGCCGGTAAGATGATTTTGTGCGAGAAGCCACTCGCGCGTTCGTTAGCCGAGGCTCAGACAATGGTCGATGCTGTTGAAAAAGCGGGCGTTGCCAATACCGTTTGGTACAACTACCGGCGTATTCCAGCCGTATCGCTGGCCAAACAAATTATAGCCTCTGGGAAGCTAGGCCGGATTTTTCATTATCGGGCTAACTTCCTTCAGGACTGGACCATTAGTGCCGATGTTCCTCAGGGTGGTACCGGTACCTGGCGGATGGATGTTGAAGCCGCAGGCTCAGGTGTTACCGGTGATTTGCTGGCGCACTGTATCGATACGGCCATGTGGCTCAACGGAGCTATCAGTGACGTGTCGGCCGTTACTGAAACCTTCGTGAAAGAACGGATGCACCAGCTTACGGGTAAAGTGCAGCCCGTTGGCATCGACGATGCCTGTATTTTCCATTGCCACTTTTCGAATGGTTCACTGGGCTTGTTTGAGTCAACGCGCTATGCCCGTGGCCACAAAGCATTGTATACATTCGAGATTAACGGCGAGCACGCGTCTATTCGCTGGGATTTGCACGACCTGAACCGGCTCGAATATTTTGACCATGCCGATGAAGGAATTGTCCGTGGCTGGCGGTCTATTCACGTTACCGATGGCGATCAACCGTATATGGATAAGTGGTGGGTACCCGGTTTAGGTATTGGCTACGAACACAGCTTTATCCATCAGGTAGCTGATTTCCTGAAGAGTTTGGAAACGGGTGGCCCCTGCGCTCCAACCTTCCAGGATGCTCTGGAAACCCAAAAAGTATGCGAAGCCGTAATTGACTCCGCTAATTCACGAAGCTGGAAAGATACTGGCGTAGAGAGTTTTGCTATGTAAGTAGTATAAACTCGGAGCAGTTTATTTTTAGAGAGATGACAGCTCGTTTAGAGAGATGTCATCTCTATTTTTTTGGCAGATCAGTTGGTCAGTTCAACAAGTTCCCCCAATTCTCATATGCACGAAACTCCAATCCTTTCAGTCACCAACCTATCGAAATCCTTTTCGGGTGTACGAGCATTGAACAATGTTCACCTGACTGTTCAGAAAGGGGAAGTTCACGCATTGATGGGTGAGAATGGGGCTGGAAAATCAACGTTCATGAAAATTCTGATCGGGCTGCTCACGCCCGATTCAGGCGAAATTGTCTTTGATGGAGAGCCGCTGAAAACAAATAACGTTGGCGACGTGCTGAAACGGGGAATCTCCATGATTCATCAGGAGTTACTGACGGTACCAGAACTGACCGTAGCCCAAAACATTTTTCTGGGTAAAGAGACAAAGCGTGGTCTATTTGGCTGGATCGATGAAAAGAAGCTCAACCAACAAGCCGCCGAGTTACTAGATCATCTGGGTGTGCAGATCAGGCCCGAAACGCCCATGAAATACCTGAGCGTGGCCGAAATGCAGCTTGTTGATATTGCCAAAGCACTGTCGAATGAGGCTAAAGTGATCATTATGGACGAGCCAACCTCGGCATTGTCGGACAAAGAGGTGGCGACATTGTTTGGTATCATCCGCGAGTTGCAACAAAAAGGGGTGGCCATCATTTACATTTCGCACAAATTAGACGAGATTTTCACGCTCGCCGATACCATCACCGTGTTACGGGACGGCCAGTTCATCGCGACTAAACCCGCTACAGAATTCACGCCCAATTCGCTGATCTCGATGATGGTGGGCCGCGAGTTGGAAAGTCTATTTCCGGAAATCCATACACAAACAGGGAAAGAAGTACTGGCAGTCACCGGCTTGAGCCAAGCGGGGAAATTCTCGAACATCAACTTTGCCGTTCATGAAGGTGAGGTCTTGGGTATTGCTGGACTGATGGGGGCAGGCCGTACTGAAGTTGTTCGGGCTTTGTTTGGGCTCGACCCTTACGAGCAGGGCGAAATACGCATTAACGGCCAACCGACTGAAATCCGATCTCCACAGGACGCTATCCGGCATGGAATTGGTTTTGTGGGCGAAGACCGAAAAGCATCCGGGTTTATTCCGGGCCTGTCGGTGAAGCACAATATTACCCTGGCCAGCTTGCCATCCTTTGCGAAAAGCGGCTTTGTCTCCGAGAAAAACGAGTCGGAAGCAGCGACGAAAACCGTCCGCAACCTGAACATCAAAATTTCGGGGCTTGACCAAAAGGTAACTCACCTGAGCGGTGGTAATCAGCAGAAGGTAGTGATTGGGAAAGTCCTGTTGTCAACACCAGCCTTGGTCATTCTGGATGAACCAACGCGTGGTATCGACGTGGGTGCCAAGGCAGAAATCTACAAACTCATCAACCAACTGACCATGGACGGTATAGCCATCATACTAATCTCTTCGGAGCTACCCGAACTATTGGGCCTGAGCAATAGAATTGTTGTGTTGGCAAAAGGAAAACAGACCGCTGTGCTTTCTACCGATGAGGCCACACCCGAAACCATTATGCATCACGCCATGCAGGTTATCGGTAATTAAGCAAACCCCCTTTACCTAAATTACCCAGTTACCCTTTTCATTTAATGAATACTACCCCACCCGGCAACTCCTACCAAACTCATTTTCGCAAAATTGGCCAGTATGGCATCGTCGTGGCATTCTTCGCCATCTGCATTACCCTGGCCCTCATTAGTCCGAAATTCCTGACCGTTCAAAACCTGATGATCATTGTCACCCAGGTTTCCATCAACGCACTCCTGGCATTTGGCGTTACGTTCGTTATCATCACTGGGGGCATCGATTTGTCTGTCGGGTCCATTGTCGCCGTAGTGGGTGTAATGGCAGCCTCGTTTGCTCATCCCGATACGTATCCGGTTATTGTTCCTATTGGGGCAGGGTTGCTAACGGGCATTTTGTTCGGTATGCTCAACGGGTTTGTCATTACCCGCAGCAACGTCCCTCCCTTTATTGTTACGCTGGGCACCATGACCATCGGGCGCGGTTTGGCCTTGATCCTGAGCAAAGGTCGCCCGGTATCAAATATCTCCGACGAGTTCAATTTCTTGGGCGGGGGCAAATTATTTGGCATACCAATGCTCATTCTCATCCTGATTATCATCTTTATTGTCTGCACAATTGTCCTTCGGAAAACCGTTTCGGGCCGGTATATGTACGCCGTGGGCGGCAACGAGCAAGCCTCCAGAGCGTCAGGCATTCAGGTTCCTCGTGTTAAAATGCTCGTTTATGTGCTCTCTGGCGGCCTGGCAGCTTTAGCCGGAATTTTGTTAACTTCCCGAATCAGCACTGGTCAGCCAAACGCGGGCGCTGGTTTTGAGCTAGATGCCATTGCAGCTGCCATTATCGGTGGCACCAGCACGTCGGGCGGCACCGGCACCATGACAGGTACTCTGGTTGGCGCACTCCTGATCGGCGTAATCAGCAATGGGCTCGACCTGCTCAACGTAAGTTCGTATTACCAGCAAGTGGTAATGGGAGTTATTATTGTTGGAGCCGTGGTGTTGGATAGCATGAATCAAAAAAGAAATTGAGAAGTTGTGCGAGTTAACCTTTTGGCGCTTGAACGCGTCTAATGGAACAGTCTACGAGGAGCCAAATCCGTAGGCATTTTGTTGTAATATTGTAAAAATACCAGGCTCCAACATAACGCTAAAGCCATGAAAACACTAACGGTTAGCGATAAAGACTACCTCCGCGCCAAACAATTACTGGCTCAGAACGGCATTTCTACGGAGTCAGAAGAAGAAAGCCCAATCCCATTCCTGCGAAAAAGTAATGCAAAGGCAGGTGAAACGCCAGCCTCATTTGGCGGTATCTGGGCCAATGATGAACGAACACTGGCCTCTATTCGAGCGAAGGCATGGCCAAAGCGAAACTAATACTTTGTGACTCCAATGTCCTGTTCGACTATTTTCGGGGAGTGCCAGTTATGGTACAGGAGCTGGAAGAGTTGGGTTTTGACCGGCTGTGTATCAGTGTGATTTCAGAAGCTGAAATGTATGTGGGTATGAAACGTAGTGAGCGACGAAAAACTACCGAGACTATCAACAAGTTTAACGTGATCGGGCTGGATACTGAGATTTCACGCCATTTGTTGAATCTTACTTGGGAACACTATGCCAAGCGTCCAGGCATTGCAGACATGATTATTGCTGGTACAGCACTGTCTTATCCTGTGGAGTTGTTCACATTCAACAAGAAAGATTTTGATTTTGTGGAGGGCATCAAATTCTACCGGCCCAAGTATCAACACGCCTACGGGCCGGAACAAATATAGATTTTTAACCCTCAAACCCCTTTTATGAAATTCCTAACTAAACCCCTCCTTCTCACGCTCTCACTTTTAGCCGCGGGTTGCAACCACACGTCCTCTACGGGCAAAGAAACCACCAATGCCGACGGCAAAAAGCTGGTTATTGGCGCTACCATGCTCAGTATGCAGCATGAATTCATAGTGAATGTTCACGACGAAATGGTCAAGAAAGCCGAACAGGATGGTGTTGAACTGATTACTGTTGATGCGGAACGGTCGGCCCTGAAGCAGGTGGAACAGGTGGAGAGTTTCATTGCCCAGAATGTAGATGCCATTATCCTGAACCCTGCCGAAGTTGAAGCTTGCTCACCCGCTGTGGCTAAAGCATTAGCGGCTGGCATTCCTATTGTCAATGTAAACTCCGAAACCAGCACCAAGCCGTCGGCTTTTGTCGGTTCCGACGACGTGGAATCGGGTCGGATTGCGATGCAATTTCTTGCCGATAAGTTGGGAGGAAAAGGTAATGTGGTGATGATTGAGGGGTATATGGGGCAAGCGGGTCAATTGAAACGCGCTCAAGGCGCACTCGAAGTGCTGAAAAAGTACCCTAATATGAAGTTGCTTGCCCAGCAAACTGGTCAATGGGATCGAGCTAAGGGCATGTCGCTGATGGAAAACTGGATTCAATCATACGGAAACCAAATCAATGCCGTCTTTGCGCATAACGACGAGATGGCCCTAGGAGCCGTAAAAGCCCTGACCGATGCAGGCATGAAAGATAAAGTGATAGTGGTTGGCATCGATGCTATCACCGATGGGTTGCAGGCTGTGAAAAAGGGGACGTTGGATGCTACCGTATTTCAGAATGCGAAACAGCAGGGCGCTCAAGCCGTTGAGATTGCCATTAAAGCTGCCAAAAAACAACCTTATGACAAAGAGGTGCTTATACCCTTTCAGTTAGTTACGAAGGACAATCTGAGCCAGTTCATGAAAGAATAAGAGTGGTAACGAGTCCGTACGCTATATTATTCGACCGTTATTTCTGAACAAATATAACGCGACGTTATATTTGTTCAGAAATAACGGTTTTCTATGAAATACCTTTCCTGTCTATTACTCTTTGTCAGCACAACGCTACAGGCAGCAATGCCGCCTGACACCACGATTACATCAGCCGATTCACTGCGCAAAATTCAACTCACAGAAGTGGTTGTATCGGCTTCCAGAGCATCGGAAAGCATTTTAAAATCCCCTGTTAGTATTGAGGTACTTGATGCCCGGCGTATCCGGCTCTCGGCACAACCCTCGTATTTTGATGCTATTGAAAATCTCAAAGGTGTCCAGTTACTCACCTCTAGCTTAGGCTTTAAAGTCTATAACACACGCGGCTTTGCCGCTACGACCAACGTCCGTTTTGTGCAACTTGTTGATGGACGTGATAATCAGGCTCCGCATATTGGTGCCCCCATTGCCAGTGCTCTTGCTCCATCAGATCTTGATATTCAGCAGGTCGAAGTAGTACCTGGCGTTGCTTCAGCTCTGTATGGCATGAACGCGCTGAATGGGTTGATCAACATTCTGACGCGTAATCCCTTCGATTTGCAGGGGCTGAGTATTGGGCAAAAAACCGGAATTAACCATGTTGGCGATGCGTCCATATCAGCCAAGGCTTATTCCGAAACCAGTCTCCGGTATGCCAGCCGACTGGGTAAGCACTTCGCCTTTAAAGTTAATCTAGTTTATCAGCGCGGTTACGACTGGGTAGCTGGTAATAGCAATGATCTAAACCCGAACGGCAATGCTTCTCTGAGTTTGTTCGGAGCCGACAATCCGGCTTACGATCCCGTAAATGGCTATGGCAATGAAGCCGCTAACCGTCGAACACTGACGTTGGGAGGCAAGCGATACAGCATCGGCCGAACGGGGTATTACGAAGCAGAAGCAACAGATTATCGCTTAAAGAACCTGCGGGGCGATGTATCTCTGCATTACCGTTTCTCGCCAACCATCGAACTAGCCTACACGTACCAGGGAGCTACCTTAGATAATGTCTATCAGCGCACGAACCGTTTTCGGCTCGATAACTACCGGCTCGACCAGCACAGCATCACCTTGACTACGCCCTCGATCCAGATCCGCGCTTACAGAAGCCATGAAAATACAGGGGACTCCTACAATATCCGGTCGATGGCCGAAAACATTGACAAGTCATTCAAAACGGATAACCAGTGGTTTACTGATTTTACAAACCAATTTAACGCCGATACGAAAGCCGGATTGGCGGTGATAGATGCATTGCGCAGTGCCCGCGCTGTTGCCGACAAAGGTCGCCCGGTGCCGGGTACGCCAGCCTTTAACGATCTGATCAGCAAACTTCGCGACATCAATAATTGGGACATTGGCGCGGCTTTGCGGGTACAGTCCTGGATGTACCATGCCGAAGGGCAAATTGAACCAACGCGGGTGCTTTGGCAGCGGTTTCGCCAGCAGACCGGTATAAACATTCAGGCTGGTTTTGATTTTCGGCGGTATGTAGTCTTCCCCGATGGCAATTACTTCATTAACCCATCCGAGCCAGGAAAAAACCTTGTTTATGGCAAAGCGGGTGGCTTTGTTCAGCTAAGCCGCACGTTTTTTGATGATAAAGTCAAAGTGGCTGGCTCCTTACGGCTTGATAAAAACACATACTTCGATGCCCGTTCGAACCCGCGTCTTTCAGTGGTGTATTCGCCGACCGAAACGCATAACATTCGGCTTTCGTACCAAAACGGGTACAGGTTTCCCTCCCTGTTCGAAGGGTTCACCAATATCAATTCGGGTGGGGTGAAACGGGTGGGCGGCTTACCCATCATGTCGCAGGGCATATACGAAAACGCGTATCTGGTCACCTCAATCAATGCGTTTCAGGCGGCCATCACCACCGATGTTAACACCAATAAACTCACTACTGACCAGGCTATCCGGAAAAATAAAGGGTTACTCAAAAAAAGCCCTTATACTTATCTGAAGCCGGAGCAGGTGAAAAGTTTTGAACTGGGCTATAAGGGTTTATTCTTCAAGAATCGACTGTATGTGGACGCCGACGTTTACTATACGGCTTATCAGAATTTCATAGCCCAGGTAAACGCCAACATCGCCAGAGGCAATAATCCAGATTCGCTGGCCTATTATTTTTCGTCGTCGACAACTCAGAATCGGTACCGGCTCTGGACAAATTCGCAAACACGGGTATACAATTACGGAGCCAGTGCAGGTATCCGGTATAGTCTAACCCAAAACTGGTCGGTGGGGGGCAATGCTTCTTTTGCCAAACTCGACCGTGCCGATAATGGCGACGGGTTAGAGAGTTCCTTTAATACGCCACGCTGGATTACAAACCTGACTATCTCGAACGGTAATCTGTGGAGAGGGCTTGGTTTCTCAGTAAACTACAAACACCAGGATGCGTTTTTGTGGCAGTCGGAGTTGGCCACGGGCAATGTATCGGCCATCAATACGCTGGACGCCCAGTTGAGTTACCGCGCTCAGGCGTTGAATCTTTTGGTAAAAGTAGGCGGTACTAATCTAACCAATACGTATTACTACACCTTCATTGGCGGCCCGGCGGTCGGGGCTTTGTATTACACGAACCTAGTTTGGGAACCCAAATTTTAGAGTACTGAATTGCTGTCGCACAGGCCTTCGACTCCGCTCAGGCTGACGGAAAACGCTCAAGATGGCGGTCAGCCTGAGCGGAGTCGAAGGCCTGTGCGACAGCAACATACTGGACCCTAATCAACCTTATTTTTTATACACTCTGTATAACCGTCCCTGGTCTGTAACGGCATACAAAGCACCGTCTTTACCCTGAGTGATATCCCGGAAACGCTGAAGCTCATCAGTTAACAAACGCTCTTCGCCAACTACTTTACCATTTTTGATAATAAGCCGAGCGATGTGCATCCCGCTCAGTGCGCCAACAAAGAGATTGTTCTTCCACTCAGGGATATTATCACTCGAGTAGAACGTCATGCCACTAGGTGATACTGATGGATCCCAATAGTAAACAGGTTGTTCGAGCCCTTCTTTTTGCTGAATAGCATCGCCCACTTTCGCACCACTGTATTCAATACCATACGTGATAGTAGGCCAGCCATAATTCTTGCCGGGTTGAATGTGGTTGATTTCATCACCTCCTCTCGGCCCGAATTCACCCTCCCATACATCGCCCGTTACCGGATCGATAGCAAGTCCCTGTACATTACGGTGACCATATGAATACAATTCAGGGCGCACTCCAGCCTGACCTGCAAACGGGTTACCAGGAGCAGGTTGTCCATCTTTTGTGATCCGAATAACTTTTCCCAACCCTGAATTGAGCGACTGGGCTTGTGGTCGGGTCACTTTATCAGACCGCTCGCCAGTGCTGATGATCAGATTCCCATCGCTTGCAACCAGAATCCGTCCGCCGTAATGCAGCGTACCTTTGTAAGCCGGCGTGGCCCGGTAAATGACTGTTGCTCCTTCGATAGTTTTTTCATCGGCCGCCAGTTTGCCTTTGGCAACAGCCGTCAGGTTCCCGTCAGCACTGGGTTCCGAAAAAACCCAGTACACCATTCGGTTGGTCGCAAAAGCCGGATCAACCCGAATTCCCAAGAGACCTCCCTGACCGTCCGAATTAACCTTTGGCATACCCGTAATTGGTTCGCTTACCTTGCCATCAGTTGTGGCGATGCGCATGGTTCCCTGTTTCTCGGTAATGAGCAGTCGACCATCCGGCAAACTCGTAATTCCCCAGGGACTCTTGAGGGCTTCCGTTAGTACCTTGCCTTCGTAGTTGGTAGCCGATTTTACACCACCAATTCTGGTTTGACCCGGAAAAGCCGATTTATAAGTCGAGTTAGGGTCTTTGGTTTCTACCGGTGCAAGGGCTTGGGAGGTAGTAGACGCAGTTTGACCACAAGCTGCAAACGCTAGCGAGCTAGCAGCTATGGTTATTAAAATGCTGTTTCTCATTGTAATTGCTTATTTACTTGTTTAAGGTGAATTCGGGATGAATGGAATTTGAGTGAAATTAGTAGGACGTTACTACTCCACAAAATTAACGAACTATCAGCAGTCGTATACTGATCTGTATTCCGTAGCAAAAGAAAAACGCCTAACCAGCTTTCATTCAGCTAATTAGGCGTTTCTATTGTAGCCCGAGAAGGATTCGAACCTCCACAAACAGAACCAAAATCTGTCGTACTACCCTTATACTATCGGGCTTTTTTCGCGTTTGCGAGTGCAAATATAACGGTTTGCACGACGGAAAAGCAAGGACTGGTTTCAAAAATTGTTTAAGATTTCAGCTCACAAGCTCCAAAACACTCATGCACAGCAGCTTAGGAACGCGAAATTTGAGACTTGATATTCGAAACTCCGCTTACACCCCGGCAACCTCCACACCAGCAGCAATCTTTTTCACAAGGCCCTGTAACACTTTACCCGGTCCGCATTCGACAAAGAGGGTAGCTCCATCGGCGGTCATGGCTTCAACCGATTGTGTCCAACGAACGGGAGCCGTGAGTTGAGCAATCAGGTTGGCTTTAATGGTTTGGATAGCGGTGGCTGGCTGCGCATTCACATTCTGGTAGATTGGGCAACGCGGCAGGCTGAACGGCGTGTCGGCAATAGCCTCGGCAAGTTCTTCGCGGGCAGGTTCCATCAACGGCGAGTGAAAGGCTCCACCAACGGGCAAGGGTAACACCCGCTTGGCCCCGGCTTCTTTCAGCTTCTCGCCAGCTAACCGGACGCCTTCATTGCTTCCCGAAATCACAACCTGACCGGGACAGTTGAAGTTAGCAGCCACAACCACTTCACCCGTCGCCATCACCTCAGCGCAAATCCGTTCGATGGTTGCATCGTCAAGACCCAGTACCGCTGCCATTGTTGATGGGTTCATTTCGCAGGCACGCTGCATAGCCTCGGCCCGCTGCGACACCAACCGGAGGCCATCTTCAAACGACAGGGCTCCAGCCGCTACCAGGGCAGAAAACTCACCTAGCGAGTGACCCGCAACCATTGACACACCAAACTGATCAGGATTGAAGTCCTCAACCGTTTTGGCCAGAGCCACCGAATGAAGGAAAATAGCGGGCTGGGTTACGTTAGTCTGTTTGAGTTCTTCGTCGGTGCCTTCAAACATAATTTTCGTCAGATCGAAGCCCAAAATCCGGTCGGCTTGCTCAAAAAGCTTTTTAACAACTGGCGACCCGTTCTTATATAAGTCAAGGCCCATGCCTTTGAACTGAGAACCCTGGCCAGGAAATACGTATGCCTTCATAAAAGCGAAAGAGTAAAAGAGTGAAAGAGCGACGGTCTGACGGCTTAGAAAGCGAGCGATCTAGCAAAAGAGAATGGCATTACACTCTCCGATACGTCGGACCGTCACTCTTTGCCTATTCCGCTCTTTAATTTTGCAAAGGAAAGGCTTTCGTTTATTCACTCCAAAAAGTGATTCTTATCCTGCTTTCAAATTTTGTGGAACAAACAAACAAAATTTTTAAACGTTCTGTTGTCTTTTCAGGTGACATAGCCTATTTGAAGCGGTTACAAATTAAGGAGCTTCATTTGAAAAAATACCCTTGATTTTGGACGCATGGGGTTTGTGCTTTAGCTTTGACCCTCAGTCTGAACAGGCTATTAATCCTTTAATTTTTACGCATAATCGGTGCACTACACGGTATGTCTTGGGTAACACAAACGCTTTCCAGTTCGCTTGGCCGCAAAGTAATTATGTCGCTAACCGGACTATTTCTGAGTACGTTTTTGGTCGTTCACATGGCTGGAAACCTGCAATTGTTCAAGGGGGATGAAGGAAGGGCGTTCAATGAGTATACGTATTTCATGACGCATAACCCGCTCATTCTTACGGTTTCTTACCTTCTTTACACCTCAATTTTAGTACACGCGCTCATGGCTCTTGTACTAACGCGTCACAATCGGGCTTCGCGGCCTGTAGAATACGCTTACAAACGGCCCGAAGCCAACAGCGCCTGGTCGTCGCGCAACATGGGCATACTGGGCACAGTACTGCTTATATTCATTGTTTTGCACATGCGTACGTTCTGGTTTGAAATGCATTTTGGCTCTGTACCAATGGCCGAATACGACGGGAAAGAGTATAAAGACCTTTACAAGGTGGTTTTGGCCGCTTTCTCGCAATGGTGGTACGTACTGATCTACGTACTGTCAATGATTGCTCTAGGCTATCACCTTGTCCACGGCTTTCAAAGTGGTTTCCAGACACTTGGCCTGCGCCACAAAAAGTATACACCCCTGATCGAAACGATCGGCACTTACGTTTTCGCCATTCTGATCCCGGCCGTATTTGCGGCCATGCCAATTTACATTTTCTTAAAGACTAGCGGCTTCATTGGATAATGGCACCTAACCAACTATCGACTATGGAATTAAAGTCAAAAGTTCCGGAAGGCCCACTTCCCGAAAAATGGGCGCGGCATAAGTTTGCGCTCAAATTAGTGAACCCTGCCAACAAACGTAAGTACGACATCATTGTGGTCGGAACGGGTTTGGCCGGCGCATCTGCTGCTGCTTCGTTAGCCGAGTTGGGCTATAATGTGAAAGCATTCTGCTTTCAGGATAGCCCCCGCCGGGCGCACTCAATTGCTGCTCAGGGTGGTATTAATGCCGCCAAAAACTATCAGAACGACGGCGACTCGGTGTTCCGTTTGTTTTATGATACGATTAAGGGGGGGGACTACCGCGCCCGCGAAGGTAACGTGCACCGCCTGGCCGAAGTTAGTGTAAGTATCATCGACCAGTGCGTGGCTCAGGGCGTTCCCTTTGCCCGTGAATACGGTGGACTACTAGCCAACCGTTCGTTTGGTGGCGCTCAGGTATCGCGGACATTCTACGCTCGTGGTCAGACTGGTCAGCAACTGTTGTTGGGCGCTTACTCAGCCCTGAGCCGCCAGGTAGCCAACGGAAAAGTAAAACTATATCCCCGCACCGAAATGCTTGACCTCGTAGTAGAGGGCGGCAAAGCGCGGGGCATTATCACTCGCAACCTCGTTACGGGTAAAATTGAGTCGCACGCAGGTCATGCGGTCTTGCTTTGCACAGGTGGATACGGAAACGTGTTTTATCTGTCAACCAATGCAATGGGGTCGAACGTAACCGCAGCATGGCGTGCGCACAAGCACGGCGCGTTGATGGCTAACCCCTGCTTCACACAGATTCACCCAACCTGTATCCCCGTAAAAGGTGATTACCAGTCGAAGTTGACACTGATGTCGGAATCGTTGCGGAACGACGGTAGGGTGTGGGTACCTAAGCGGAAAGAAGATTCAGAAAAGATTCGGAAGGGGCAGATGAAACCAACCGATCTGAAAGAAGAAGATCGCGACTACTTCTTGGAGCGTCGTTACCCATCATTTGGTAACCTTGTACCACGCGACGTGGCCTCTCGTAATGCTAAATACGTATGCGACGAAGGTCGTGGTGTGAGCAAAACGGGTTTGGCTGTATACCTCGATTTTGCCGATGCCATCAAACGCGACGGGAAGAAGACTATTGAAGCGAAGTACGGAAACCTGTTCGAGATGTACGAAAAAATCGTGGACGATAATCCGTACGAAACGCCGATGATGATTTATCCGGCGGTTCACTACACGATGGGTGGCCTTTGGGTTGACTATAACCTAATGACTACCATTCCGGGTTTGTATGCCCTCGGCGAAGCCAATTTCTCGGATCACGGTGCTAACCGTCTGGGAGCTTCGGCGCTGATGCAGGGTTTGGCCGACGGTTATTTCGTGATTCCTTACACTGTTGGTGATTACCTTGCGACAATCGGTCCTGCTGATAAAGTATCTGTTGATTCTCCTGCATTCAAACAAGCTGAAAAGCGGGTAAGTGATCAGGTGCAGCGGTTATTGTCGATCAAAGGCCAAAAACCTGTTGACGAATTCCACCGGGCCCTGGGTCTGATTATGTGGGATTACTGCGGTATGTCGCGCACGGCTGAAGGCTTGAAGAAAGCCAAAGGCATGATTCAGGACTTGAAGAAAGAGTTCTGGACAAACGTTCGCGTTACGGGCGACAACGAAGAAATGAACCAAACCCTCGAACAGGCCGGTCGCGTTGCCGACTTCATCGAGCTGGGCGAACTGATGGTTGACGATGCACTGAACCGTGAAGAATCGTGTGGAGGTCACTTCCGCGAGGAGCACCAAACCGAGGACGGCGAAGCACTCCGCGACGATGAGCACTTTGCTTACGTTGCTGCCTGGGAATACCAGGGCGAAAACCAGCCTGAAGTACTACACAAGGAAGACTTGGTGTTCGAGAACGTTAAACTGACCCAGCGTAGCTACAAATAAAATGAAAGTAAATCTTAAAGTCTGGAGACAGAAAAATAACAATACAGCGGGGAAATTAGTCGAGTATGGTCTCGATAACATCTCACCCGATATGTCATTCCTCGAAATGCTCGACGTGCTCAACGGCGAACTAATTAGGAAAGGCGATGAGCCTGTCGTATTTGACCACGATTGCCGCGAGGGTATCTGTGGCATGTGCTCGTTATACATTAACGGACGTGCCCACGGCCCCCAAACGGGTGCCACAACCTGCCAGTTGCACATGCGTTCGTTCAACGATGGCGACACCATTATTGTGGAACCATGGCGGGCGCGGGCTTTCCCGGTTATTAAAGACCTGATGGTCGACCGTACTGCCTTTGACCGCGTTGTTCAGGCGGGCGGGTATGTGTCGGTTAATACCGGTTCAGCTCCCGATGCCAACGAGATTGCCATTCCTCGCACCATTGCCGACGAAGCGATGGATGCTGCTCAGTGTATTGG
This sequence comes from Flavobacterium sp. SUN052, assembly GCF_028867935.1. Taxonomy (GTDB): domain Bacteria; phylum Bacteroidota; class Bacteroidia; order Flavobacteriales; family Flavobacteriaceae; genus Flavobacterium. The sequence goes on along the minus strand of NZ_JAPQNS010000010.1, from coordinate 62,461 downwards.
TTGTGGAGCCTGCGTAGCAGCCTGCAAAAATGCATCGGCTATGTTGTTCGTGGCGGCTAAAGTATCGCACATGGCGGTGTTACCACAGGGTCAGGCTGAGCGCAAAATTCGGGCAGAACGGATGGTCGCTCAAATGGATGCTGAGGGTTTTGGAGCCTGTTCGTTTACGGGCGCCTGCTCAGTAGAGTGTCCCAAATCGATTTCGCTGGATCACATTGCCCGCATGAACCGCGAGTATCTGGGCGCTAAGCTGACGTCGGAAAACGTGTAGTTTGGTTAGAGATTTAGACCTAATAGATTAAATAGATTAACAAAAAAGGCCCGCTGATTATCAGCGGGCCTTTTTTGTTAATCATCCGACAGTCGTTTATATTTAAGCCCTAAACCTTTCCATAATAACATGATACGCTTTACTGCAATACTGCACTTAGCTGGCGTACTAACAGCATTACAGACGGCTCATGGTCAATGCATTGTCTCACGAGATTCTGTCACCCGCCAGGTATTTACAACTTGTCATTCGTATGAAGCCAATGGATTGACTACAGGGGGAACACTTCTTGCTTCCGCCCATAGTCAGCAAGTTTATTTAGGCAGCGAATATTTTACATTTCCGATCTGGCAGGAAGGCCGCGTTCAATTAGATCAACTAGGCCAGGAAATCAGTTGTCAGCTATCTTACAATCTAAAGACGAACGAGGTTAGGTGCAAACTGGATGAAAACTCAGCGGGTAAACTTATCAGCCCAGTCGAATTCACAATCAACAATGCTAAGTTTGTTCGGCGGACCATCAGAGCCGGTGGTGTGTCTACCAATGCCTACTGCACGCTTTTATACAACGGGCAAACCCAGTTATTAATGACAATGAGCCGATTTTTAAATACGGGGCAGCCAGGCGACGGGTATACAAAAGGGGTTGTGTTCAACGGAGCTTATCGCACAAAAACCAGCTATTATATTCAGAAAGGGAATGCACGACCAGAATTGATCAGTCTCTCGAAAAGTTCTGTACTTGCTACGCTATATGAACAGGCGGATAAGCTTGCCCAGAGACTCCCTAACGAGAAACTGACAACCGATGAAATCACTGAAACGTTACGCCAGTATGATTCGTTGATGCTGGCGAGTGCTGGCAACAAACCTGCCTTGAGTACTGACGCACTATTTAATCAGGAACTTCGTAATCGAATTCAATACCCCGCAATAGCCTGGCGCGAAGGCATCTATAGCCGCGTGTATGCCGGTTTTGAGATTAACCCGCAGGGGCAGATCACCAATGTTACCATACTCAGCCCCGACAATGGTGGCTTTGGTTTTGAGCAGGAAGTCAAGCAAGCGTTGAAAAAGCTGCCACTGCTGAAACCAGTCTACGCAGGCATGTATGCCTTACCCGTTGCCTTCATTTTCGCTAATCAGGCTGGCCCCCAAGCCCCAATAAACACCCTAACCGCCGAACGCCTGGGCGACCGAATTGTGCTGGATGAAATCAAGATTTCGTTTTCTGTCTCAAAATCAGCGGTTAGCAGTCGAGAGGTTTGGGGCTATTACAAGTGATTTTCTTAGTAACTCAGCCCCTCGCCAAATTTAAACAGTGCATAGGCTGCGCCTTCTTTATTCCCCGGCACATCTTCTAGCTGGTTGGCAACGGCAGCATCGGAAACAGGTGTTGTAAAAGGCATCTTTCCACTAGGCTTAAACTTACCGGTCACAATATCGAGCAAAGCGTCGGGAGTGGTACCGAAAGTAGCAAGAACTCCCTGCAAATTACGCTGGGTGTCAGCGTTATATACTTCACTAATTACCCACGGGTTGGTATAGTTTATGGCCAAAATGGTCGGCTTCTTAGCCGTTAAGGTATTCACATAATTTACATCAACCGCGTTTTTCGATAGCGAAAGTTCGAGGGGAGAGCCATCAGAGGCAAACAGGGATTTGGAGCCGGGGGCAATCCAAAGCAGAATTACGTCCGCTTCTTCAGGAGTTTTCACAAAGTCAACGGGGTATTTTGAGTCGTTTTTGGTATAAACCTCTCCCGCACCCGAAGCTGGTGCCCCGTTGCGCTTTTGGTAGGTTTCAAAATAAACCTTTGTTTTGGCTTTCAGCGGCAATAGTTTGGCTTCGTTTCGCAACAAAACAATAGACTTGCGCAAAGCCAGATTAGCTCGTTCCTGAAACTGGGCGTTGCCAACAATACGCTCGGCGGCATCTTCATCCACGTAGGGATTTTCGAATAATCCTAGTTCAAACTTTTCATTCAGTAACCGCACCACCGACTCGTCAATCAGTTTCATGTCAACCATTCCGGTTTTCACGGTTTCAAGCAGATTAGCTGGGTTGGCAGTTCCCGAATACAAGTTTACACCAGCCTCGAGCGTTCGTTTGTACCGTTCATTGATCGACAGGTTTTCGGCACCCCAGGGCATCATTTCGATGGGGCCAGTATCGGAATTGATAATACCCTTGAAGCCGAGTTTGGTCCGGAGTAAATCGTGTATGACCGCCCGGTTATAGGCATAGGCAATTGGCTCGTACTGAGTACCAACGGGTAGCGAATAATAAGGCATCATGGCTGAAGTTCCGGCAGCAATAGCAGCTTTAAACGGAATCAGGTTGTTTTCCAGCATTCCACCCGGAAAAACCTCGGTCTTACCCCAGTCAAAGTGTGGGTCCTGACCATCTTTTCCGGCACCACCACCCGGAAAATGTTTCGTAGTCAGGGCTACCGACGTAGGGCTTAATTTGGTTCCCTGAAAGCCCAGCACAACCTGTGTAATCATTTGGGCAGCCCAATTAGCATCTTCGCCAAATGTACCGTCTACTCGCTGCCAGCGCGGTTCTGTGGCTAAATCGGCCATGTACATATACCCTTTCCGAAGGCCCACAGCCGCCCACTCCTGCCGGGCAATATCCGCAAATTCACGGGTTAGTTTCAGGTCGCGCATAGCCGACAAGCCAAGCTCGCCGGGCCACGACGAGAACACCGTCTTGCCGACGCTCGTACCAATTGCGGCTGTGCTGGTTACGTGATTCCGTGGATTTGAGGCCACAATTGCCGGAATGCCCAACGGTTGACTCTCGCAAAGAGTCTGTAGTTTGTTGGCCCATTCAGCGGTCATTCGCGCACTGACGTTGGCCCTCAGAATGAAATGGCGAAGATGATACTGCGTAACGGCTTTGGTAGTACCAGCCGCATTCATGATCGGCGTAGGCAGTGGCTTACGCGTAAACATATTCATACCAGCTACCAGATCGTCCTCGTTGAAATCGCTGGAGATCGATTCCTTGTTTTTAGGCGCTTCAAACGACCAGTCATTTTTCAGTCGGCTAGTGCTGATAAGCATAAAGCCAACCTTTTCCTCGACCGACATTTTGGTCAGCAAATCCTGGCTCCGCTCGCTGGCTGGCAATCGCCAGTCCTCGTATTTATCTAGCGTTCCATTCTTATTTAAGTCTTTGAATTGAAGACCACCAACCTGAATAATTTTTGCCGAACGCACTCCTAACACGGGTTGTGTTCCTTGTTTAGATTGGGCATCAACTGGTTCTGTAATTCCCAAAAAGGCGAGGGACAGCCCAAAGGCGAAAGTAGAGTGCATTAAAATGCGACAAGTGCAAACGGCTTGCTTCACTGGTATGAACCAGTTAGTTGTACGAGCAGTGGTAGTCATGGTTTAGTTCGGTGGCTATTGTGCAGGCGAATCTTTTTGTCATTCGAACCTATAAGCCGTTCTACCATAACCCTTACTCAACTAAAATAGCCCACTGACAGTCAGCAGGCTCTTTTAGTTCTCTCTGTATCTTCTGTTACTCCTCCGCCAGCGTCCGCGAAATATTCATGCGGTAAACGCCAATGGCAGGCAAGGCGGCAGCTACCAAACCGATCAGCACAGCGGCTCCCAGAATATACCATTCTTCAGTCAGGATACTGAAGTTAGAAAAGTCGTAGTGATAGGTTCCCTGTACGTAGCCAGAAATCACGAGCATACTCAGGCGACTGAGCACCAGACCCGCCAGAAAACCAATTAGAGCCAGTACCAACCCTTCGAGCAGTAGCATCATAAATAGTTGGGTCCGGGTGGCTCCCATTGATAGCATCAAGGCCATTTCGTACCGGCGTTCTTTGAGCGAGTTGTAGAGCGAGACAAATACGCTGATGCCAGCCACAAAAATGATGGCCAGGGCCAGATAGCGAAGCGTTTCAACACCCACACCCAGCAGCTCAAACAGGCGGTTAACTTCAATGTTGGGCAATGCCGCCTGTAACTTCGAGTTTGTGTTGATCCCCCGCGCCAGCATCATTCCCATTGGGTTTCGGAATTGAATCAGCATACTCGTGATTTCGCGTTCCTCCTCGGTATGTTCTTCGCCTTCATGGTCGTGGTCGTGATCTTCCTCGGCAACGGCGGCACCTTTCTCTGCTTCTCCTTCGTGCTCCTCGTGATGCTCATGAATTGCCCATACGCTGGATACGGGAGTCAAAATGAGTTGATCGGCAACCGAGTTACTGGGATTTAAGACGCCCACAACCTTGTATTTGGTGTCTTTATGCGCTTCGCCAGCCTCATCTAAACCATGCGAACCGGCGAACGAATCCCCTATTTTTAGTCCCGTCACCTCGGCCACCCGAGAACCAATGACGCACTCCAGATCAGCCGCAAACAATTTTCCCTGTGCAATGGTAGCCTCAAAATGATCGAGGTACTTTTTGTTAGTGCCCACAATCCGAAACGAGCGGTAATTATCACCCAGAGCCAACGGAATGGCCGATTTGATCATTGGGTTCCGGGTCAGGCGCTCGGCTTCGGCCAAGGGGATATTACCAACTGGCGAGTCGATCTGGTAAATGCTCGACAGAATCAACTGCAAGGGGCTTCCTTTAGCCCCCAGTACCATGTCGATTCCCCGGATGTTCTTTCTGAACTGATCATCTAACTGCTTGTTTAACAACAGCAGGAGCGATATGATGGCAATACCAAGAGTCATCAGCAGACCACTCAGAAAACTGCTCAGAGGTTTATCGCGGAGGTTGCTCCAACTGATTTTGAAGAGGTTCATAAGGTGAGTGAAAAATGATGACTGCTTATGCGAAACCGTTTGTTTAGGTATAGCCGGTGGGCATCGGCCCGGTCTGCTCCGTGCCCCGAATCTAACGAAACGGTTTGGCAACCTAACTGACGAGCCTGACCAATCACAAAATCCAGTAAGGCAGCGGCATAGCCTTTCCCACGGGCATTGGGCAAGGTCGTCAAATCGTCAATATAGATGGTCTTACCCGAAGCGAGCAGGGTTAATTTGCGGTAGGTTATTACGGCGGGAGCCGGTGAATCGTCTGCATCAATAAATGCAACCTGAAACTGTTCATGAGCCTGTTGCTCTTGCAACATAGCCAGCGCCGTCTCTTCGTTCAGGAGAGGACGCAAAACTAGTAAGGCGGGCAAACATTGTTGTAAATCGGCTTCGGTCTGCGCAATTCGGATCTTCATGAGAAATGCAGTTATAGCTGTTCCCTAATGCTCAGTAGAATTCCCTGCCCGCCCATTGCCAGCACGTGTTCGGCGAGTTGGTAGCCTAGTTGTTCAGCTTCGGCAGGGGGACCTGTAAACGTTTCGCGCAGCATCTGGGTACCATCCAGGCTAATAATTCCACCGGTCAGGCTCACATTCTCTCCTACCCAGGTTGCGAGGGCGAATACCGGAATACTACACCCTCCTTCGAGCCGACGGAGATAAGCCCGTTCCGCTTTCAGGCAGCTTTCAGTTGGTTCGTGATTAGTTAGCCGACGGATGGCTTCGAGCTTATCAATCGGCAATGTATCTGCAGCTTCGATGGCCACACTACCCTGCCCCACTGCGGGAGTGAACTCCGATAAAGGCAAATGTTCGGCAATGAGGTCGTCGTATTCCATCCGGTGAACGCCAGCATACGCCAGCAAGAGCGCATCGCACTGCCCCTCATCGAGTTTGCGAAGCCGCGTTTGGAGGTTGCCCCGCATATCAACAACTTTAAGGTGTGGCGCGTACTGTTTCAGCATAGCCACCCGTCGCGTCGAGGACGTTCCAATCACAAATGCTTGCCCACTTGTTAACGATAGCGTTTTAGTACGGCTTACCAGCACATCGTTCGCTTGCTCTCGCTCGGTGAAGGCAATAATGCCCAGATCTGACGGTAATGATGATTGTAAATCTTTGGCGCTATGCACAGCAATGTCGATGCTGCCCGCCCGAAGCTGGTCTTCTAATTCCTGAGTAAATACCCCCTTGCTCCCAATCTTGGCCAGCGACCGATCCAGAATCTGATCCCCTTTGGTTTCAATAAGTACCAGCTCGGAGGTTAGGCCCCCGTTCTGTAGCAACTGCTGTATGTATTCGGCCTGCCAAAGGGCTAATCGGCTGGCCCGTGTTCCTATTTTAATGTGCATAGTCTACATCAATTTCCCCCATCTCACTTTTCGCTTGAACACAGCGAATGAATCAGTGCCGCGAACATCTATCCGGTTTAGGTTATAGGGGTCACGAATGGGTATGGGATTAATTCGATTTCCAATTCGGAACGCTGCCCCAATCCCAAGACCTTCCATCATGTTGATCATTTGCTGCCGGGCAGTTGGGTCTTTAGGCCGTCCACCATACGGATACGAAAAAGCGCGGGCCATTGGTAATTCCATTTTATCGGCTTCCCGAACGTTAGCGGTCAGATCTTTCTGTATGGTTTCGAGGGGGTGGTTTTTATAATTCAGATGCTGGTGTGAATGGTACGCCAGCGTAAAGTTTTGGCTAGTCAGACACTTTAGTTGTTCACTCGTCATGATCTGATCAGTGCTGCCATCCCACTCATTGGAGCCACCCACAAAAGCAGTCGATACAAAAATAGTAGGTGGTACGGCAAACTCCTGTAAAATAGGCAGCGCATTAGTTAAGTTATTCTCATACGCATCATCGAAAGTGACCAACACAGCACGGCGTGGCAACGAGACGGCAGCGTCTTTTTTTAAAGCTTCCAGCACAACCGGTAATGAAACGAACTGATACCTGGCTTGCCTCAGATAGGCAAGGTGTTGACGAAGCTGTTCCGTGGTCACCGTCATGAAATTGGTATCAGAAACACTCGTTCTATGGTACATCAGAACCCGGAGACTGTGGCGAGTGCTGTGGAAATATAACCCCACAAATACGCTAAAAAGCAACGCGATAAAAATCCACATACTGAATTATTGAAGAAAGTTACGGTAGTAAGCGGTCAAAAATACGCCAAAACGGCTGATGGTAGCCGTTTTACAGAAAAAATACTGACAGCCTGTCGGCGTTTAACCAAAATAAAACAGTCGGCACGGCATTTGTTTATTATCTCGTACTTGAACAGTAAACAACAGATACCGATGAGAGCGATAGAAAATGTGTTCAGCGGAACGGGGGGTCAGATTGACCTTCTCAATACGCTCTACGGCGGTTCGAGCATGACAACAATGAACGTGGAGCGCGAAGATGAGCGGCTCGTCATTACACTGTCGGCGCCCGGCGTTAGTGCCAATTCGTTTAATGTCTTAGTTGAAGGCAACAAGCTAGTTTTATACACCCTTCTTGTAGGCACAGCCAATAGGCAGGACGACGATATACTTAATCCGGGCGGCAATTCACAGCGTCTGGCAGTGCCGATGTTCCTACGGGTGCTCGACATTCCAAACTTTGTTGAGGCCGATCAGATTGAGGCTATTCACGAAGAAAGCAGAGTAGTGGTGCTATTACCCTTAAAAAGCGAAGATCAACTCCACCGCCGGATTGATATTAAGGACCTTTTTTAAGGCTCTATTCGGGGCTAAAACCAGGCCTTGTCTTCATAAATGCGTACAGGTCGTTCCTACGGGGACGGCCTTTTTTGTTGTAATTCATGCAGCTTAGCATATTTCATTACGGGATAAAACGCCGAAAATAGCGACCATACAAAGCCAGGATAGCCATTCATAAAGTTGCGTTTGAGCAGATATTCTTTCAAAAACGTCAACGGCAAGCGCCCAGCAACCTGGCCTATCGATGCTTTTCGGCCACGAGTGTTCAAATCACGAGCGCCAGCGGTTGTGTAGCGGTTCATTTTCTCGAAATACTCGTGGAGCGACCCGTAACTGTCGTGAAGCATGTGATTTTTCAGCGTCAAAACCCTCCCTCCTTTCAATTCCACATCTTCGTGAACGCGATTTGTATTGTACGTACCAAATCTCCGGTTAAACAATCGGAGGTGCGGCATCTTGAATTCACCCCCATGACTCATCAGCCGACCCAGAAAAATCAGCGAAATGGGCACCTCATAGCCTACCACACCCGGCTCATTATTCACCCGCTTAATTATTTCGTCACGGAGCTCAGGAATAACAAGCTCATCGGCATCTACAATTAGCACCCAGTCATTTTTGGCCTGGGCAACGGCAAAGCCCTTCTGCGTGCCAAACCCGTCGAAGTCACGATGGATAACCCGGGCGCCCCACTCGCGTGCAATTATTGTAGTTTTATCGGTACTACCCGAATCTACCACGACAACCTCATCACACCAAGTTAATGCGTTGAGTATAGACAGCAGTAATCGCTCGGAGTTGAGCGTAATCATAACGGCACTGATAGGCGTAGGCAGAGGGGTACTATTCATGGAACAAAGCTAACAGAAAAGGCAGTAAAGTCTCTAGGTAGAACAGAGTACAAACTACACAAATAGCTGATAATCAGACAAGCCAAATTTTTATAGTACATTTTCAAGATACTGCTAAACCACAATTTCATCAACCGCTTGATTCCGTTACAGTTACAAAAAACTTACTGTCTTTTGGGTATTCATTTGCCCAAATTCATGTTTGACGGTCGCTCAAAAACGCTTACTTTTGAAGAAGCATTGCGGCCGTAGCGGGTCAGCACTGTTTCCCAATTTGTATTTTCACACGCTTAAAACGACATACGCCTGCATGGTACAGACAACTGCAATGGAACCGATCCTAGAGGAAGATAAAGGCCGTTTTGTGCTTTTCCCGATTAAGCACTGGGACATTTGGGAGTTTTACAAAACCCATGAAGCGTCGTTCTGGACTGCTGAAGAAATCGACCTGGGTCAGGACCTGAAAGATTGGGCAAGCCTGAACGATGGCGAGCGTCATTTCATCTCGCACGTACTGGCCTTCTTCGCAGCAAGCGACGGCATTGTCAATGAAAACTTAGCTGTCAATTTCCTCTCCGAAGTGCAGTACGCCGAAGCCAAATGTTTCTACGGATTCCAGATCATGATGGAAAATATCCACTCTGAAACGTACTCGCTGCTGATTGACACCTACATCAAAGATTCGAACGAAAAAGATCGGCTGCTCAACGCTATCGACACTATTCCGTGCGTTCAGAAGAAGGCCGAATGGGCATTACGCTGGATCGAAAACGGTTCGTTTGCCGAGCGACTTATTGCCTTTGCCGCTGTTGAAGGCATTTTCTTCTCAGGTTCTTTCTGTTCTATCTATTGGCTCAAAAAGCGGGGCCTGATGCCGGGTCTGACGTTTTCAAACGAATTGATCTCGCGCGACGAGGGCTTGCACCGCGATTTTGCTTGTATGCTCTATACGGACCACATTCAGCATAAAATACCTGAAAGCGAGCTGTATAAGATCATAACGGATGCCGTGGCGATCGAGCAGGAATTCGTGACTGATGCCCTACCCGTGTCGCTGATTGGCATGAATGCCCAGTTGATGAATCAATACATTGAGTTCGTGGCAGATCACCTGTTGGTTTCGTTGAATCTGAAGAAGGTTTATAACGTCACGAATCCCTTCGATTTTATGGATATGATTTCGCTCCAGGGCAAAACCAACTTCTTTGAGAAGCGGGTTGGCGAATACCAACGGGGCGAAGTAATGTCGAAGTTCAAGGCGATGAAAGCCAAAGCGCTTCAGCAGGAATCGGGCGAACCGGTTGCCGTTGAAGTTGTTGAAGAAAAGAAGTTCTCGATGGAAGAAGATTTTTAAGCCCCATTACCTGACAGAACCTAAACCCTTACGAGCCGGAGCCAGTTATGGCCCCGGCTTTTTCCTATCAATATGGATTACTATCTCTCGAAACATTTGTTGGAGCGGGCTTTGGAACGAGGAATTTCTGAAACTGTTATTCGCGAAATACTTTCCCATCCAGAACAAATTGTTGATGACGAGTCAGGGCAAATTGGGCAAAAAGTTTTTCAATCAAGAATCGATTTTAGCGAAAATAACACGTACTTAGTACGAGTCTTTGTTAATACAGAGAAGGAGCCAAGCGTTGTAAAGTCAGTTTACAAAACGTCGAAAATCAACAAATACTATGAAGGTGAGTTATGACCGAGAAGTTGATATTCTGTATATTAAGTTAACAGATGCAACTATAGAGGAAAGCGACGAAGAAAAGCCTGGTTACGTAATCGACTATGATGCAAACGGTTCCATAGTTGGTATAGAAATTATGAATGCTTCCAAGAGTGTTACCAAACCAAATAGTGTGGAATTGGCGATAGCCTAACTGGGTACATATAAATTTCACGAGCCGGAGCCAGTTATGGCCCCGGCTTTTTTTTCAATACAAACACCTAACTTGACGCCAGAAACCTAAATCTTCTATGTCCGACTTCAAGCCTTTCGTCCCCGACAACCAGTCACCTGCCGAGTTCACGGCCAAAGCCATTGTCACAGGTGCTCTATTTGGTGTCTTGTTTGGAGCTGCTACGGTATACCTTTCTTTGAAAGCCGGGTTGTCGGTGTCGGCCTCCATTCCAATTGCGGTCTTGGCAATTTCATTAGGAAGACGTTTTTTGAATACGACTATTCTGGAGAACAACATTATCCAGACCACCGGCTCAGCGGGCGAGAGTATAGCCTCGGGGGTTGTATTTACCTTGCCGGGATTTCTATTCCTGACGGGCGGCATCGGGGCCAACTTTTTCAACTACTGGACCATTCTGACGCTGGCGATTTTGGGCGGTTTAGTGGGAACGCTGATGATGATTCCATTACGCCGGTCATTAATTGTCGATGAACATGGTACCCTCCCCTACCCCGAAGGCACAGCCTGTGCCTCGGTACTGATCGCCGGTGAACGTGGGGGCGACTTTGCCAAGACGGCCTATCAGGGATTAGGTGTTGCCCTGGTATACGCACTCTTGCAAAAGGTTTTACACGTTATTGCCGAAGTGCCAGTCTGGGCTACCAAACAAACAAATCGCTTTTTCCCATCAGCACAGGTCGCGGGTGAAATCACCCCGGAGTATCTGGGTGTGGGTTACATTATCGGGTTCCGGATCTCGGCCGTACTGGTTGGCGGGGGTATTCTTGCCTGGCTAGGGCTGATTCCATTGCTGGCATCGCTGGTTCCGGGTGATGTTATCGCCACTCAACTTATCAAACTCGGCTACCTTGCCGACCTCCAAACAGCGGGTGGACCGGGCGGATGGAACCCACAAACTAAAACCTTTACCGACACCGCAGCGGCCGTCTATCGGGCTTACATCCGTCAGATTGGGGCGGGTGCCGTTACGGCGGGTGGTTTCATGACCCTACTAAAAACCATCCCGACTATTGTATCGTCATTCCGTTCGAGTTTTGGGGGTGGCAAGGGGCTTGATTTATCGGCAGAGGGAACCGCCACGCGCCGGACAGAACAGGATTTAAGCATCAAAATCGTGGTAATCGGCAGTGTAGCTCTGGTTGCCCTGATGCTGGTGTTGCCTCAAATACCCGGCGACTCGATTCTGACCAAATTACTCATCGGTATCCTTGTGATTGTATTCGGGTTCTTTTTTGTGACGGTGGCCAGCCGGATTGTCGGTCTGATTGGTTCTTCATCCTCGCCAGTATCAGGTATGACCATAGCCACCATTATGGGCACCTCACTGATCTTTATCGCTTTCGGGCTGACGGGGCAAGCTTACGAACCGGCCGTGCTGGTTGTGGGCGGCATGATTTGCGTAGCCGCAGCAACTGCCGGAGCCACCTCACAGGACTTGAAAACAGGGTACATTGTGGGGGCAACACCCAAATACCAGCAGATTGCGCTGTTCATCGGGGTAATTATATCATCGTTAGTGATTGGCGCTACTGTAAAAATTCTGGATACACCTACGCCTGACCTTGTCGCACAGGGCATCACCCATGCTATCGGCTCCGACAAGTTTCCCGCTCCACAGGGGACACTTATGGCCACACTTATCAAAGGTCTGCTGTCATTCAACCTCGACTGGCAATTTGTGCTGGTAGGCGCGTTTCTGGCGTTTGTGTTTGAGTTGGTAGGCGTCAGTGCACTAGCCTTCGCAGTGGGGCTTTACCTACCTTTATCTACTACCCTACCAATCTTTACTGGTGGCTTGGTCAAAGCTTTTGCCGACTGGAATGCCAAGCGTACTAATCAGGTTGAGGAGGATGCCGATTTGGGTAAAGGCAACTTATTTGCTACCGGTCTAGTAGCTGGTGGAGCCTTAGCAGGCGTAGGCGTAGCCTTACTCTCTGTCAACGACACGATCTACAACGGACTAGCTAGTTTATCGCTCGAACCAGCCCTTGCTGGTATCTTGGGCGAAGGTGGCTACCTGCTACTCGGCGCGCTGATGTTCGCTGGATTAGCTGTAATTCTGGGACGGGTTGCAGTGAAACGGAGTTAATTCGTATCTTGTTATTGATACAAACTGTTATTACGGAAAGTTTGCTTGCATTATAGCAGGTCAATCTAATCCAAATTCGAGGCTATGGCTTAGCTAGTTTGATTAGTCATAGCCTCTTTTTACCAAAGACAATGGAAAATCTATTAACTCGCATTACGCTAAATCCGGCCATTTGTCACGGTAAACCAACCATCCGTAACAAACGCTATCCGGTTGAATTGATCCTTGATTTGCTCTCGGCTGGGATGACGCACGAAGAAATTCTGACAGATTATCCCACTCTTGAAGAAGCAGATATTTTAGCGTGTCTTACCTATGCCGCCAAGCTTTCTCGGGTGAAAAGTATTCAGAAAGTAATATCGTGAAGTTCATTGTTGACGCTCAATTACCGCCCCTGTTGGCTATATGGATTCGGGAAAAGGGATATGACACGTTGCATACAAAAGGCGAAATTATCACCCACGAGTGAAGTAAATGTAATTCCTACCGCTCATAAAAAGCCAGCCGGTTTTGGAGTTCAGTTATCTGCTGCTGTAGGCTTTCGATGCGCTCCACTAACTCATTGACAACATCGAGGTCGTCGGGCTGGATGGCCAAGTCCTGGTGCAGTCGAACCAGTTTTTCTAAGGGGCCCACTGCATCGGGTTCGATGTAATAGGTTTGTTCAACAGCAATTAGTTGAACAAGGCCATGCTGCTCCAGCGTCAGAATAAACGCTATATCGAGTTGATGATAGCCGCAAAATTCCTGAACGGAAATCAGTTGATCGGTTAACATGCTGTTGGTTCAATTAGAGGGTTGATGCTTTGCGGAAAAGATCTTTCTGCTCTTCGGTCAGGTTTGTAGGTAGAGCTACCTGCCATTCAACGTACAGATCACCGAACATACCTTCCTGTTTGTAAACAGGAAAACCTTTGCCCTTTAGCCGGATTTTTGTTCCGTTCTGGGTTTCTGGTTTCACCGTCACCTTTACCTTTCCGTCCAGCGTTTCAACAATTTTCTCACCGCCCAGCAGTGCCGTGTACAGGTCAATGGTTTCCGTAACGTACAGATCGTTGCCTTTGCGTTTGTAGCGGAGATCATCAGCTATAATAAAAGTGATGTACAAATCGCCGTTGGGTCCGCCATTAACACCCGGCGCACCATAGCCAGACAGTTTTATCTTCTGCCCGTTCTCGACCCCTGCCTTGATGGTGATACCAATTGTTTTACCCCCAACGGTCAGGCTTTGTTTGCGGGTTGTGTAGGCATCGCGCAGGCTCAGATGCAATTCAGCTTCATAGTCCTGTCCTCTGAATTTTGTCTCGCGCCGACCAGCACGAGGGCCACCTTCCTGCCCAAACATCGATGATAGAAAATCGGAGAAATCAGCGCCACCAAAGCCTTCTGAAAAGTCGTAATCCCCGCCATCACCAGGCGTGCTCGTCTGACGGCGTTGCTGATGTCGGGCTTGCTCAAACTGCTCGGCATGTTCCCAATCTTTGCCGTATTGATCGTATTTTTTGCGCTTTTCTGGATCGCTCAAAATCGCATGTGCTTCATTGAGCTGCTGAAATTTTTTGTTAGCCTCCGCATCATTAGGGTTCAGGTCAGGATGCAGTTTCCGGGCCAGTTTGCGATACGCTTTTTTTATATCCTCCTCTGAAGCCCCCTTTGCCAAGCCTAAGACACTGTAGTAATCGATGAAGTCCATACGCTGCTGGAAGATTGTTATCGAAACTTATCGCTCGTTCTCATCCATCTTCTTTGAATAAGCTTTTCCTGCATCAATTGTTTTCACCCAACTCACCTTACTTCCTCATCCATTGTTTTCGCATAGGCTTTGCTGAGATCAAGCGTTTTCACCTGACTCACTACATACCGGAGACCCTGAAACATATGGTTGACAAACTGGGGATCTTCGTAGTCGGTTTTCGCATGACCGAGCATAGTACACCAGGTATGTCCTCCGTCGAACTCGTAGTACCAGGCCGAAGGGTAAAGGCTGGTATACGTGCCAGCTGAGGCTTTTACTTTTTCGGCTTCGTTGCCGTCGAGCGAGGTAAGGTCACTGGCTAAAACCACGGTTGGACCCGGCGATAATTCTTTCAGAAAATAAAACTCATCGGATTTCGTCCAAACTGCTGGTATGCCCTGCATCGACGCATGTTGAGCGGCCAGAACCTTTAGCCGGATTGGTTGAAATTTGGGATGCCAGAGAAATGTACCACCCATCATCCGCTTAAACCAGGTCCAGCTACGCTCGGTGCCAACCACCGAGTGAATCCCCACAAACCCACCACCCGACTCAATGTACCGACGGAACGCCAATCGCTGGTCGTCGTTGTCGAATACGTCGTTGTTGGTGCTGGTGAATATCAGGGCAGTATACTGCTTTAAATTAGCTTCTGTAAACACCTCCGGGCGAGCCGAGGTATCAACGCTGAAACCGTGTTCCTGACCCATACGTTGAATACTCCGAATCGCATTCGGAATATTGTCATGGACATAGCCCTTCCCGTTTTTGCTATAAACCAATACCTTCACTTTCTTCCAGTTGACTCGTTGTGCTTGAGCAAGGCAACTAGTGATAGCAACTAAAAAAACAAAAGAGCAGGTCAGGAATAGTCTCATGGTTATTTGTAATGTAATACTTAAGCAATCTTCAATCGCTGCGCTTGTTTCTGGGCTTTTAGAGCTAGTTCTGTGGCCAGAAAACAGTGAGCCTGCGTCATAGCAGTTTCGGTACGATTCAGAATATCGTCGACCAATTGCGTACCATACGGCGTCACTTCCTTGCTGGTGTCGATATAACGGGTTTCCTTTTTGTCAACCAGAAACAAGTGACTACCACCCGTGCGTCCGGCAATGTCGACGTTTTTGCGAATTTCTATGTAGCCATCGGTGCCCAGAATCGTCAGTCGGCCATCACCCCAAGTATTTAGTCCATCGGGCGTAAACCAGTCTACCCGGATGTATCCGGTGCCTTTATCGCCCCGCAATGTCAGATCGCCAAAATCTTCAAAATTTGGGTATTGCGGGTAATGGATGTTACCGGTTTGCGAAGCAACAACCTCGCCTTTGGTAGAGCCCGTAAAAAACAGAAACTGGTCAACCTGGTGTGAACCGATGTCGCAGATAATGCCGCCGTAATGTTTCTTGTCAAAAAACCATTCAGGGCGCGAAGTCAGGCTAATCCGGTGCGGCCCTAGCCCAATGGTCTGCACAACCTGCCCGATGGCCCCGGCTTTTACCAGTTCACCCGCTTTTACGGTTGCCTTGTTTTCGAATCGCTCACTAAACATGATCGAGTAAATTCGCTTTGTTTGCTGCTGCACTTTGCGAATTTCGGCCAATTGCTCAAGGGTGGTAATACCAGGTTTGTCGGCCATATAATCTTTTCCAGCTTTCATTACCCGGATGCCCAACGGCCCCCGTTCGTCGGGAATGGCCGCGCTCACCACGAGTTGAATGTTCTTATCATCCAGAATTTCAGCTTCGGAGCGGGCTAGTTTAGCTTGCGGAAAGCGTTTTGTGAAGGCGGCAACTAAGTCCGGTTCTTTGGCATAAACAGCGACCAGTTCGCCCCCCCCGCGAATAACAGCCTCAACCTGACCATTGATATGGCCGTGGTTTAACCCAATTGCCGCAAACCGAATGCGAGACGCTACTTTAGGGCCTGCGTATAGACTTGGCGAAAATGCCGACAAGGCAGCTAATCCGGTCGTTTGTTTCAGAAATGTGCGACGGTTGTTCATTGGTTTTTCTTGGCTAAGGCCAGCGCCTGCGTAGTCGTAAAATATTTAGCAATCATATTCGGCACTTCCCAGGCGGGCATTTTCCCCGCTTTCAGGTAATTGAGGTAATTCTGCATTACCCGACCAAAGTGCGCTTCGTGCCCTTCGTTGTAGCGATCGGGTATGGTAACAACCCAGCCAGCACCGTTCTGCTTCACGTCGATTCCCGGAAACTCCCGCTGAATAGCAGGTAATACCGCCTTTAGCGCAGTTTCCGAAGTTGTATTACCAGCAACGGGCTCAATGTAAAGCGTCGGCTTATACTGTTGTTCTGCCCCCTGCTTAATGATGAGATTCGCTTTTGTGCCACGCATGATTGAGTAGTGCGTATCACCCCCGCCAGCCGGAGCTGCATAAGCCCAGATAACGGACACTTTGGCATGCACGCCCCGTAACTGATAATTGATTTCGCCATTGCTGAACACCCGCAACACGCTATCCTGCACTACGTCTTTTTTCAGATAATCGGGGAAAGCCGACAGCTTTGTAATTGCTTTAAACTGGCTCAAATTCATATCGGTTGTCCAGCGACGGGCCGATGTCAGGCGAATGTCTTTTTTATAGTCGATGGTTTGTTCGGGGAAGCATTCCCACTGCACCAGATCGACTAGGTGCGTTGTCACATCCACAATGCCTTCTCCCTGTTGGGCTACATCCATAAACCAGGCCGGACGGGTCAGAATGCTACCAGACACGTTCTTGTAAAAATGGTGGACGCTTTCTTTGGTTACGGCCGGGTTTTCAGGCGTGCCTTTCACCAGCGTTCCGAACAGAGCTTCCTGCCGCGAAAAAGCCCGTTGTAACATGGTCGAAATCTCGAACCGCTCGGTCATAATATCGTAGAGCAGCGCTTTGTTTTTGGCCGCCGTTGCAAATGACTCCTGCAACTTCCCAAACTCTGATCCGCTGATAACCATCGGTTTATCGGCCAGCACATTGAATCCAGCTCCAACTGCCTGCCGCACATAATCCGTTTTCAAGCGATTATTACCCGACATCACCACTACATTTCCCGCTTTACCAGACTTCTGCCCATCAGCGATCATCTTAGCCATAAAGTCGGGGCCGCGATAAACTTCTTCCTTCCAACGCGTGGGGTTTTCGGCGCGTGTATTGTATCCCTTTATCCGGTCCAGGTGCATTTGCAGGTCTGGACCGTCGGGGGCATACACATGCACAACCGGATCAACGCCTTCATACATAGACTTCTGGACCAAGGCCGAGTGGAAATGGCCGGGGTCGAGCGTGATCAGCCTAAACTGGCTATCTGGGGCCGGAGTTGGCATTTGAAATGCAAGAAGTAAGGCCGCCCCAAGCAGAGCGGCCTTTGGCAAATAGTAGTTCATGCGTGTCTTGTGTTGATTTAACCTCTCTTGGCGGTAGCTGCGGCTGCAATGGCATACGCTTTCCGCTGTGGTCGCGATAGTAGCTTGTCGGCTTCGGGATCATTCACGAATTTTTCTGTATCGGGATTCCAGTTCAGTTTCCGGTTCAGTTTCATAGCCGCGTGGTGGAGCAAACAGGCCGAACACGACCGATGGCCAATTTCAACCGGAGCAATAGGCTCTTTGCGACTTACAATACTCTCCAGCCAGTTACCATGATGCTCCTTACTGACAGGCAAATTCGTTTCGTTAGGGCCAATAACTGAAGTGATGATTTTAGGATCGCTGGCATCGAGTGCTTTCGCAGCATTCTGCTTAGCAATCGGATCGCTAGCAGTAACGGAAGCATCACCCCGCGAAACAAAAATCCAGCCCTTGGTGCCTTCGAATTTGATGCCATTAGGTATCTCGTTGCTGACCACCATTTTCACGCCATTTTTGTACAGCGCTTCGGTCTGGAAAATACCGTGAACATTCCACAAACCACTTTTGGGGAAGTCGGCTTTACCCCATATTTCCACTGGTCCGGTATGTTCAGTATTCATGGCCCAGTGAGCACAGTCGATGTGGTGCGCCCCCCAGCCGGTAATCATCCCCGCTCCGAACTGCTCACAACGCAACCAGCCGGGTCGGTCGTAGCCAACCTGTGGGTGAACCCGCTTTTCGGTGTAGTATACCTCAGGCGTTGTGCCGAGCCACATATCATAGTTGAAGTTCTTTGGAACAGGCATTTCCGGTTCTTCGTCTCCTCCGGGATCACCGGGTAAACCAACGTAAACCGTTTTCAGGTCACCAATCCGGCCATTGCGCACCAGTTCAGCCGCATACCGGAACTGTTTCGACGACCGTTGTTGGCTGCCTACCTGTACAATGCGGCCAGAGCGTTTCACAGCATCGGCCATCATCCGCCCTTCCGAAATCGTAAGCGAAGCTGGCTTCTGCATGTAGACATCTTTGCCCGCTTCTACGGCATGAATCACAATCGGCGCGTGCCAGTGATCGGGCGTGCTGACCAACACAGCATCAATGTCTTTGTTGAGCAGCAGTTCCCGATAATCGGTATATACCTTCACCCCGTCATAATCCTTACCCGTTTTCTTGGCATAATACCGATTGACCAGGTCTTTGGTATCGTTAGCCCGGTTGCTGTCCAAATCGCAAACGGCCATCACCAACGCATTATCGTATTGCCAAACACCCGGCAAATCGTGCGTCCGCGAAATACGGCCCGTTCCTATAGCACCAATGTTGATGCGGTTGCTAGGCGCATTTTTACCGAAGACAGAAGCCGGTACAATAGTTGGAAAACCACTTATGATTGCTGAGGATGTAATAATTCCTTTTGCAGTAGTTTTCAGAAAGCCCCTACGCGAAGCGCCTGATTTATCGTTCTGTTGCATAGTTCTGTTGTTTTCAGGAATTGGCCTGGTAAAGAAAGAGAGGATGGATAGTCTTACTACGGCTTATTCGTGTTATCAAAGCGTCTACTCAGAAATACTAATCGTTTTGAATTTAGGAACCAGCAGGTGCATAACGCTCCAAGCCGTGAGATACGCAAAACCGCAGATAATAAACATGATGTAGTAACCTGTTTCGATGTGCCCGAGTCCTTTGTAATAATCAAACAGCTTACCCGCTAAACGAGCTATCAAAATACCACCGAACGCGCCAGCCATACCACCAATACCCGTAACAGAAGCTACGGCACGGCGTGGGAACATGTCAGATACCGTCGTGAAAATATTGGCGCTCCAGGCTTGGTGAGCCGAAGCCGCAAAACCAATAATGAGTACCGCCAACCAGATGTTCATGCTGCCGAGCCATTGCGCAAATACAACCGGTAACGCACAAAGAGCGTAGATAAACATAGAGGTTTTCCGGGCCCGGAAAATCGACATTCCGTTTCTAGTAAAGTTTAAGGGCAACCAACCACCAAATACACTCCCAACGCTGGCAATAGTGTACACCATGGCTACTGGCAGGGCCAAATCTGTTCCCTGAAGGCCATATTGTGCTTTGAGGAAGGCAGGTAACCAGAACAGATAAAACCACCAGATAGGATCGGTTAGCAACTTACCAAAGAAGAACGCCCAGGTCGGCCGGAAGGTCAGTAGTTTAAACCAGGAAACTTTCGGAGCACCTTCGGCTACGGTTTCTTCGGCTCTTTCGTCGGCATCGCTGTTGATATAAGCTAGTTCAGAAGCGGAGACACTTTTATGAGCAGCGGGTTTTTCGTAGATCGTCAGCCAGAGAACCAGCCATATAACGCCGGTGGCACCAGTCAGGATAAACGCCCACTGCCATCCATAATTTTCGGCAATAAACGGAACCGTAAGGGGGGCTACAATAGCGCCAATGTTGGTACCAGAGTTAAAGATACCTGTTGCAAATGCCCGTTCTTTTTTGGGAAACCACTCGGCCACCGTTTTGATAGCAGCCGGAAAGTTTCCGGCTTCGCTCAGGCCCAGCGCGGCCCTGGCAAGGCCAAAACCGAACGTTGTTTTGGCGAATGCCGTGGCAACGCCAACAATGCTCCAAAGGGTGAGAGAAAGAGCGTACCCCTTCTTGGTGCCAATCTTATCGATAATGCCGCCAATACCCAGCATACCCAGCGCGTAGGCAGCCTGAAACACCACAACCAGATTGGAATAGTCGGTTTCGGTCCAGTTGAAATCTTTTTCAAGACTCGGCTTCAACAAGCTAATAACCACCCTATCGAGGTAATTGATGGTCGTTGCAAAGAAGATCAGCCCGCAAATGGTCCAACGGTAGTTGGTCTGCTTTTGGTTAATATCCTGGGCAGTAGGAGTAGGTCCGGTATTTATCATACACGATAGAGAAAAAGCCGATTGATTTCTACCCCATTGGGGCTCAAATTACAATACTTTAACAGGTGAAATTTTCATTAATCAACACCAGCCTTCGGCCCGGCAAATGCCGAGTTCCAGGCCACGCAACTCGGCTAGACCACGCATTCGGCCAATGCACGAATAGCCAGGATTAGTCGTTTTTTTCAGATCGTCGAGCATCTGGTGGCCGTGATCGGGCCGGAACGGAATTGGCTCCTGAACCCGCTGCTGAACCGCCAGAATCTCGCGCATTACGGCGTACATATCCACATCCCCATCTAAGTGAGCGGCTTCAAAAAAGTTGCCATGCTCATCTTTCCGAACGTTACGCAGGTGAACAAAGTGAATCCGGTCGCCCAGTTTGCGAGCCATAGCAGGCAGATCGTTACCAGCATTAGCCCCCAGCGATCCCGTACAAAAACACACGCCATTGCTCACATTGGGCACTTTCTCCAGCATGTACTCGAAATCTTCCGCCCGCGACACAATGCGTGGTAAGCCAAAAATCGGGAATGGCGGATCATCGGGGTGAATAGCCAGCCGAATACCCAACTCATCGGCCACCGGTGCAATTTCACCCAGAAAGTCGGTTAAACTCGTCCGTAAATCATCGGCGTTTATGTCGGCATACGTGTCCAGTTTAGCCCTCATGCCAGCTAGCGTTTGCTTGGCTTCGCCGGGGATTCCAAACATTACAATGTCGGCCAGTTGCTCACACTGAGTGGTAGTATAACTAGCAAACCGTCGTTCAGCTTCGGCTACGACATTGGCCGGGTAATCGTCGGCCGCATTAGGACGTTTGAGCAAATGAATATCGAACACAGCCAGATCGAACCAATTGAAGTACAAAGCCTTGGCCCCGTCTGGCATGGCATAGTTCAGATTGGTACGCGTCCAGTCGTTCACGGGCATAAAGTTGTACGTTACGACTTGCAACCCACATGCTGCCAGATTCCGCAGACTCTGTTTATAATCCTCAATATGTTGGCGATAGGCTCCTGTCCGGGTCTTGATGGCTTCAGAAACGGTTATGCTTTCAACTACTGCCCAGTCTAAACTGGCAGCCCGAATCTCATCCTGCCGCTCCCGAATAGCATCAATTGGCCACACGTCTCCGTGAGGAATCTGATGCAGGGCTGTTACGATGCCTGTTGCACCTGTCTGCCTAATATCGGTCAGTGTTACTGGGTCGCCCGGCCCAAACCACCGCCACGTCTGTTTTAAATTCATTGTTATTGGTAGTCATTCTTAGTCATTGGTGGTTATTCATAGTCATTTCAACAATGACAAGTAATGACTACCAAATGACTAAGAATGACATTTCGTTATACGCCAGAGAAAACATTAAAACCCCCATCCACGCATACGACCTCTCCACTCACAAAGCGTGATGCGCCCGACAATAGCCAAACCAGGGTACCACCCAGTTCGTCGGGAGCGCCGAAACGCTTGTACGGTGTGCTGCGAATAACGGCCTCGCCCCGCGTCGTGTGCGATCCGTCGGGGTTGGTGAGCAGGTGCCGGTTTTGATTGGTGATAAAAAAGCCGGGAGCCAGGGCATTCATGCGGACGGTATCGCCGTAGCGGTTAGCCAGTTCAACAGACATCCAGCGCGTAAAATTGTCGACGGCTGCCTTCGCCATCGAGTAACCCAACACGCGGGTAATGGCCGACTGAGCCGCCATCGACGAAATATTGACAATGCTGCCTCCTTGCCGGGCAATGGCCGGTCCGAATACAAATGTGGGCACTAAGGTGCCATATAGGTTCAGATCGAACGCTTTTTTAATAGCCTCTATATCTACCGAAAACAAATCCTGATGAGGTTGAATAACAGCCTCGGCTACATTACCACCTGCTGCATTGACCAGATTATCAATCCGTCCGTATTTAGCCAGAACCTCCTCGCTGGCCCGGTTCAGATCGTCTTTATTCAGTACGTCGGCAACAATAAACAGGGCTTCATAGCCTGCTTCCTGCAACTTAGCAGTCCGTGCTTCACCAACTTCGGTATTACGGCCCAACAGAACGATTGTACCTCCTGCCTGTCCAATAGCCTCGCAAAAGGCTTCGCCTAACACGCCGGTTGCGCCTGTTACGATGGTGATTGTTCCCGTCAGATCGAAGGGATTTGATTTTGATGCTTGAATCACTGGTTGTTTGTTTTGTTCTATATCTATAGTTCCTGCACGACCAACTTCCGCCACCGAACTTTGATGCCGCCCCCGTCGTGAATTTGCAGTGCAATAGAACCATTAGCGGCCCCAATTTTTTCATCACGCATGTCGACCATTGGTTTACCGTTCAGGAACGTCTGCACATGATCACCCTCTACGCGGATACGGAGGTCATTCCATTCACCGGGCTTTAGGATTGTTTCTTTCTCGGCGGGAATCTGTTCCAGCCAGCCCCGACCATATGATTCGTAGATGCCGCCCGTGTCGTGATCCTTGGGAGCTACTTCAACTTGCCAGCCGCTGATTTTAGTACCCTCGATGCTCGACCGAAAGAACACGCCACTATTACCGTTGGCTTCCTGCTTGAATTGCAACGACAAATCGAAATTCTTATAGGCTTTTTCAGTCGCTAAATAGCCGTACTGCTTGTCGGGGCCGCTCTCGCAAATGAGATTCCCATCTTCTACGTACCATTTTTCGGTGCCGTAAATTTTCCATCCGCTCAGGTCCTTGCCATTGAACAGGCGGGTTTTCTTCATTGGGGCGGTAAAGGCAAGAACAATCAGGCTGAGTACCAGCAAAAGATAACGATTCATAATTTCGAGAGTGACGTGTTTAATGAGTAAAGAGTACGTCTGTGGCCTTTCTACCTATGATTAACTCACTCTGCAATACCCTATGAACCGGTTCTTCTTTTTGTTTTTACTCGTATTTGTTCCATTTCTCGCTCTGGCGCAATCCCCCAAACCGGCTACTCTGGCCGCTATTGGCTTTCTGGAAGGTCACTGGAAAGGCACATTCAATGGCGGCCCCATCGAAGCAGGATGGACAGCTCCCGAAGCCGGGAACATTATGGGGTATATCCGGATGATGAAGGACAACAAAATCAGTATGTACGAACTCTTTGCGTTCGAGCAGACCGAAGCGGGCCCGATTGCTATGGTGAAGCATTTTAAACAAGGCCTGATTGGCGTAGAAGACAAAGAAAAGTCGGATCGTTACCGATTTATTGAAGCGTCGGACAAACAAGCGTTGTTTGAAAAGGAAGACGCTTCGATCCGAATCATTTATGAGAAACGAACACCAAATCAGTTGGTGATCCGCCGGGGCGAGAAGAAAACCGCAGACTGGACATTTAGTGATCTGTTTGTTTTCGATCGGGTCAACTGATCTAAAACGTAGCTCCAAGGGTTATGGAGTGATTAACAGCTATAACTCATGACACCTTACACCATTCCCGACCAAACCCGTATTGGCCACATTCATCTGAAAGTTGCCGACCTTAACCGCGCTCTGGCGTTTTACCAAGACCTGCTTGGATTCACGCTTGTTACGATGTATGGCGATCAGGCCGCGTTTATTTCGGCGGGAGGCTATCACCATCACATTGGCTTAAATACATGGTATAGTAAAGATGGGCCACCAGCCCCGGTGCGGGCAGCAGGTTTGTTTCACACGGCCATTTTATACCCTACCCGTCGGGATCTGGCGGTAGCTTTGAAACGGCTCGTGGATGCCAATTATCCCATTACGGGCGCGTCGGATCATGGCGTTTCGGAGGCTATTTACCTCAACGATCCTGATCAGAACGGTGTCGAATTATACTGGGATCGCCCACGTGAGCAATGGCCACTTAAGGCCGATGGCAGCATCGAAATGTACACACATTCGCTGGATCTGCCTGGCTTATTAAGGGAGATTGAAAACGAGTAGTCTTGTTTCTCTTGGAAGCCTATTGAGGAGAGATGGCTCCTTCGAAACCCAGCGTCATCGGGCTTTTCATGTCGCCCGTGTTATGAAGACCAGCGGGCTGGAGCTGCACGTTTCGACATTTAACGTACAGAAACCCATTCACCAGCGAAACGGTAACCGTACCGGCATTGTCGGCGCTGTCCCAATCCAAAAGTTTTGAATTGGATATATCGGCAAATGACAGATGCACTTTTTTCTGAGCAAGATTGGCTTCTTTGCTTATTTGGTAACTACCCACTGGAGGGCGCTCAGTACCAAAATCCAGATTCAGCACCCTGTTCTTATTCGGTTCGACCACGTTAAAAATCTTGCTGTTAGTCGTAAAACCGCCCTTGTAACCATAGCTGGTTTTAGCCGCATTGCTCACCACCGCTCTAACCTCACCGAAGTTATACCAGCCATTTGGACCAGCATAGAGCTTGCTTTTGGGATTAGTGAATCGATCATCAGTAGCCGTGGGAACATTGCTCCAGGTGTCGGCTTTGTCGGCACCGGGTTGTTGGGCGTATCCGACAAGTACTGTAAGTAAGCAGGCTACTAGTAAAATGCTATTTTTCAATGCCTTGTGCTGGTTAGACGTAAACTAGCCGACAAGATAGTATCTTTCAGTAAAACTCTAATGACCCTATAGCACACTATCCGTACTGATCCTCTCAAGTGGTACATAAGCCTTTTTACTACGAACTTTTTTCTGGGCTTGTTTGGTAAGATTGATGCGCTCAGGCCGCTCTTCCAGCGCAATAGTTTCGCCTAGCAAATCGCGAAGTACGACCGATGCACATGCCCCTCCGAAAGCCGCGGGCACATAAGACATAGTGCCATAGGCCGACCGCTTAAAATTGCTGCCGTCGGTCATTACAAGCGACTCTTTCCGCATCGGCTCAACGCTGAATACAGCTTTTATCCCCACCCCTACCGACAACCGCCGGAGCCGCTTGCGAACATACTGCGCCATGCTACATTCCCACGTTTCGAACAGATCAGTAACACGCAACAGGGTAGGGTCGAGTTTGCCACCAGCCCCCATTGAACTGACGATGGGCAGTTTACGGCTATAGGCGGCCTGTAACAAAATCAGTTTGGGCGTAATGCTGTCGATACAGTCCATCACATAATCGTAGGGCCCCGCGTCGAGCAGGTTTTGCACCATGTCGGGGCGGATGAAATCGGGAACTACGCGAAGATCGAGTTCGGGGCTAATGGCTAGCAGACGTTCAGCCATTAATGTGGCCTTGGATTGCCCGTGGGTGGTAGCAAGGGCAGGTAATTGGCGGTTACGGTTGGTGGGATCTACCACGTCGCCATCGACAATGGTCATGCGCCCTACTCCGGCGCGGGCGATAAATTCGGCGGCAAAAGAGCCAACACCGCCAAGTCCTACAATTAGAACATGGGCATTAGTCAGGCGGTCGAGGCCGGTTGCGCCCACGAGCAGTTGCGTGCGCGACAACCAGGAACGGTCTTGCATGAGAGTCAGTACAGTACGGGAGTGAATGGTAAAGCAAATATACGTAACGCCTGCACTATAGCCCAAACACACGATGCGCGTTATCCCATACTTGTGCGTGCAGACGTTCCACTGGCCAGTTTAAACATGTGGCAGCCGCTCCGTAAATGGCCTGAATTGATACATTTTGATCGTCGGTTTCCAATAAAATCCGGTCGGGGCTTATGTCCATTAGAACTTGATGAGCTGGTGAATCAGGCCGTAGCAACGCGGCTCCAAACGATCCGTAAAAACCTGCGTCAAGAAGTGGTTTTATTACCGAAAGCCGGTTATTGATTCCATGCAACATCCACGGCTGAGTTGGCTTCAACCGTTTATGCAACGCGAGCACTTCCGCGAAAGCCCTGACACAATGAATCACAATGGGTTTCCGGATGGCTTCACTTAAAGCGATTTGCTGTTCAAATACAGCCTGCTGAATTTCCATCGACGGTCCCCGAAGTCGGTCGAGGCCGCATTCGCCAATAGCCCGGATGTTGGAATTTATGGCCCATTCGCTCAGTTGAGCAAATTGAGCGTCGGGATTCTCGATGTACCATGGGTGAATACCAACCGAGCAGTCTGGGACATCGCTGGGGCTAAACGAATCGTATCCAACTTGTTGGTGGCTAATAATCAGATTTCGAATGGCCAGTGTACTCTCGCTGGCAGAAGATAGGCTGTGCGTATGGGCATCAACGAACGGTGTCACAGCCATCTGTCCAATGTGCGCAAACTATCCACGTTGTGTACGGGAGCAAAACCATCCAGAAACGGCATGGCTGCCTGCATCCCCGACACACTCGGCTCAAACGATGGATTACCCGCCAGGGGATTTAACCAAACCACTTTTTTAGCTTTGGCCTTAATTCGGGCCATGCTTTCGGCCAATACATCTACCTCACCCGTGTCCCACCCATCGCTCAGGATAATGACCAGCGTTTGCTTGTCGACCAGCGACAGGTACTCATCAGCAAATGTTTGTAGCGATGCCCCAATACGGGTGCCGCCCCCCCAGCCCGACGTGGTATCAGCGAGTTCGCGAAGCGCTTCGGCAAAAGGGCGATTTTTCAACGCGGGTGTAATGTGGTGCAGGGCTGTACTAAACACAAACGTGTCGATCCGGCGATAAACCGTCTGGAACGCGTACATAAACTGAATCAGAAATGTACTGTACAAGTCCATCGACTGGCTCACATCGGCCAGAATCACAATATTGAGGTGGTTTCTTCGGGGTTTTCTGTGGGCAATCTCGATCATTTCGCCACCGCGCCGGAGATTTTTTCGCAGGGTACGCGGCAAATCAAACTGCCGAGCCGAAGCCGTTTTTCGATACCGGCGGTTAGCCCGGCGGGCCATTGTCAGCGACAATTCACGTATCCGCTGCATCACCTCGGCCAGATCGTCGGAGGCCACCATCGAAAAGTCTTTCTGACTCAGGTTTTCGGCCACCGAGTACGTTCTCAGTTCGGTTTCTTTGGTTGGTTTGTTACCGTATAGCCACGATTTAAGCTGATTGAAATCGGGACCAGCTTTGGGTTTCTGTTGTTGCCGCTGGTTCGGATCATCTTTGATTTTAGAGTCAACCGCTTTTTCTAACTCTTTCCAGTATTGTGCAAATAGCCGGTCAAAGGGCTCCATATCCTGCACGCGCCGGCACAGAATAGTGCGTAATGCTAGCCGGAACCCATCGCGGTCGCCGAGATCAATTTTTGTAAGAGCCAGCAGAGCCGTAGCCTCTTCATCGGGCCCAATGGCCATCCCGTTCTCCCGCAAAAACCGGCAGAAAGCAATGATATTGTGCGAAAGGGTGGTTCGGCGAGTAACCATTTTCAGGCTTGCATACTGTTTTTAAACGCATCAACAGTATAATCAACGGGCTGATAAAGAAGCGTTTCATTAACTGTCAAAAGAGCATGTCCTTTGACGTCAGGCCGCGCTATTCTAATATTGAATTTTGTGTTCAATATCTCCTGCATTTTCTTTCCGTTGATTTCTTTTGGAAAATCCATGGTGTAAATATTTGTGCCACCAGGGAGAGGTTTTATCTGAACTCCAGGTAATTTATTTAAGACACTAAATAATTCAGTGGACAACTTAATGGTATTTTTCAATCTTGATTCAAATCCTTCCAGACGATAAAGGGCCATTGCTGCGTTTGTCCAGTTTCCATACATAGAACCGCCATGCACTTTTATCAGGTGAGTCATTTTATCAATTACTTCAGCAGGGCCGCAAAGTATTGCCCCACCGCTAGCACCTAAATATTTATATAATGAGATATAAATTGTGTCAAAATAGGAGGCATATTCTTTTACAGAAGTTCCTGTCCAAGCAGAAGCCATAAATATTCTTGCCCCATCTAGATGCAGCTTAATATTATTAGCCCGACAGTAAGTGCTTATTTTCTTTATTTCATCCAGTGGCACCACTTTTCCGTCAGCCCGTCGAACGGGGTTTTCTATCGACACCGCTCCAATGCCCGTTTTGAAAACTTCGTCATCTTTTAAGGCTTCTACGGCATTTTGCAATTCCTGAGCGGTAAAGTAGGCAGCGTCTTTAGCCAGAGGCATCAATCGTTTATGAAACACTGACTGAGCGGAGTCAGCTTCATCGCGATAAATATGGCTGGTATCCTGCAAAAAAATCTTTGTATTTTCTCCGCTCAATACAGAAATGGCCAATTGATTAGCCAATGTACCGCTAGGCATAAAAATGGCCTTTTCTATACCCGTAATTTCGGTAAATTTTTTCTCCAGCGCTTCCACTACACCACCCACCCCATATCGGTCTTTTATGATAGCTGTGGCAGCATGTGCTTTCTGCAATTCATCCAGGTAATCTCCAGGTTCAAACATCTCCCCATCACCAAAGAATTTAATTATTGGCGTAGAGTTCGGCGACTCTATATTTGTCGATAAATCGGATGTTTCAGCTTGTGCAAAAGGAATAAAAGCAGGCAATAAACTACTACTAGCTGTTTTCAGGAAATTTCTTCTATTGGAAGATGCCATCTTTTTCTATTTTTCTTTACCATTTTATAGTAGCCTTACTCATTCATATCCGACAGAATTAACAAATCAGTAGCAGCAGCAAAACCAATCCCCCAACTCAAGTACTATACAACATTAGTTCGTCATTAGTATTCGGAGACACAAAAAGTCTGCTAAATTTTAGGCCAATTTTCTCCAGTAGTTTTCTCGATCTATCGTTGTCGGGCAGCGTTATAGCTAGAATCGTAGGCAACTTTAGTGAATCGGTGGCCAGTTTCATTACCGCACAGGCAGCCTCAAAGGCGAATCCTTTCCCCATAAATTCATCGAAAAAGGCGAAGCCAATATCTGGCTCGGGCAGCGTATCCCGCTTGATCAGCCCACACATCCCTATTGGTGTTTTGTCGCTTTCCAACTCCACCAGATACAAACCAAAGCCGTTTTGTTCATAACTTTTCATCGGTCCGTTTTCCAGATAGTTTTGGGCTTGCTCGTCGGTGTGGATGTCTCTATCGCCAATAAACCGCAACCAGCCTGGACTGTTGACCAGTTCGATAACGAACGATGTATCCTCCAGCGTTAATTGCCGAATCACCAGCCGGTCTGTTGCCAGAATTAAAGTCATAAAAAATACAGTTAGAGCCTCATCAGGCAATAACGCGAATACTCGGTATCCTTACAAGTTATCCCATTTCGACACTACCCCAGCTTTCTCATACAATTCACTCAAAGACAGTTGCGTCTGGCGAACGTCTTTCCAGTCTTTAAGCACCACACCGAGGGTTTGTTCCACCAGATTTCGATCTAAATGGTCAATGTGGAGCGCCGAGAGCGCCATTGCCCAGTCGAGCGTTTCGGCGATGCCGGGCGTTTTTTCGAGCCGGAGCTGGCGTAGGGCCTGCATAAACGAGCATATCTGTTTAGCCAATTGGGCATCAATAGCTGGCACCTTTTCCAGTACAATGGCTAGTTCCTTGTCGTAGTCTGGGTAGTCGATCCAGAGGTATAAGCACCGCCGACGGAGCGCTTCGGACAACTCACGGACACGGTTTCCCGTCACTACCACGTAGGGAATGTGCGTAGCCTTTATGGTGCCAATTTCTGGGATAGTAATTTGCCAGTCAGATAGTACTTCAAGCAGAAAACTCTCGAATTCTTCATCAGCCCGGTCTACTTCGTCAATAAGTAAAACAGGCGGTTTATGGTGCGTGATGGCCTGCAACAAAGGACGTTTCAACAGAAACTTATCCGAAAACAGCGTCTCTTCCTGCTGCATCAGCAACGCTTCTGGCACATCACCAGACAATTGCTTATCAGCCACTTCGAGCATTTTTAGGTGCAGGAGTTGACGCTGGTAGTTCCATTCATATAGAGCGTGGCTAGCGTCTAAACCCTCATAGCATTGCAACCGGATCAGGTCGGTATTAAGTGCCTTAGCCATGACCTTGGCAATCTCGGTTTTGCCTACCCCGGCTGGCCCTTCGATCAGCAATGGCTTGTTGAGCTGCATGGCCAGAAACACCGACATGACAACCTGTGGATCAGTTTGGTAGCCTTGGTTTTCGAGCAGCGTCTGAATGGATTCACGGGTATGATTGGGCATGATATCTATTTTTTCCAGAACCAGTAAAACGGTAAGCCAGTTGCGATTAATGCCAGACCGGTTAGGGCTTGTACGGGTTGATTGATGAGCGTTATGACAACTAAAAACAAACAAAAACCGCCGAACAAAAGCGGCACAGCCGGGTAACCCGGCACGCGAAAAGGCCGCTCAGCGTTGGGAAGCCGCCATCGGAGCCAAATAATACCAAACGCAGTAGCTCCGTAAAAAATGAAGGCCGCAAATATCAGCCGATCGGTCAATTGATCGAAACTCCCCGACCACACCAGAACCACGGCCCAGATGCCTTGTAGCAACACCGCCACCCAGGGAGTTTGGTAACGGGGGTGAATCTGGGCTGCCGACCGAAAAAATAAGCCATCGCGGGCCATAGCGTAGAATAAGCGCGCTGACATCAACACTGTCGCGTTGGTTGCATTGAACGTCGTGACCACAATCAGGCCTGATACAAACAGAACCCCTACTACACCTGCCCCTTGCCGCACTACCTCAACTGCGGCAATTTTATCGGGGGAATTGTTGAGCCGGGCAAGCGCGTCGATAGGCAGGCCGTACAGATAAACTGCATTCAGCAACATGTACAACCCAATAACGAGCGCCGTACCGAAACCTAGTGCAAGAGGCAGATTTCGTTGTGGGTTCTTTACTTCTTCGCCCATGTAGCCTATGTAGTTCCAACCTTCGTAACCCCAAAAGGCACCCAACGACGCTAAAACTAATGCATTGAGAAGGTTTCCATCAGTAGAAACTGCTCTCGTGTCGGGCGTTGTCAGGTTGGCCCAGCTACCCAAGTCTGAATGTAAACCAAGCACAACAACCGCCAGCATGGCCACAAACATCAATATTGTCAGGAGTCGGGTAACTCCTTCGGCAACGGCCAATCCCCGGTAATTAAGCAAGCTTAAAACGATAATCAAACCCGTTGCTGCGATCTTCACTGCCAACCCCACCGACTCTTCCGCTAGACCAAACAGCGAAATCAGCGATTGTCCAAACACATAAGCCTGAGCCGCGATGGTGGCTGTTTTCATGACCATAAAACTTCCCCAGCCGTACAGAAAGGCAAATAATCGCCCGTAAACGTGTTGGTAGTAGGTGTATTCGCCCCCGGCTTGCGGAAACATACCCGCCATTTCGGCGTTGGTCAACGCACCGGCCAAGCTAATAACACCAGCCACTGCCCAACACGCCAGAACCAGCATAGGGGAGTGTAATTCGGCCGCCATTGGAGCGACTTTCTTGAACACCCCCGTCCCGACCATCGCACTGACCACCAGCAAGATAGCCGATCGTAACCCCAGCGAACGCGTCAGTTGGCTCACGAAGCAGGGGTCGGCACCCGACGGTTAAGATAGTTCACTAAAGGGGGTAAAAACGGCGTAATGCTTTTGTAATCAAGTAAAGCTGATGGAGCTGTGGTCAATACATTTAACAGACGTTGAGCCGCGTCTGGTCTTTGCTCCAGTTCATGATCGAGCCGGTTTTGGTATGTATGAACAGAGAAAAGAACGGCTTGAGAGCGTGGCAGGCGGCTAAGAATCTGGCGTTCAATACGGATGTATAGTTGCTCACCGATGGCTTCTGGTGAAAAGAACGGCAGTTTTTTGGCTAATCGTTGAGAAAGATCGACGCTGTGGCGGCTGGTCATGTCTAACTGGTCAGTGGTTTTGATACTCCAGTTTAGTCGCCACACTGGGCGGCCAACGGGCAAACGTTCCATTAGTTTTTGGGCCGCCCGCATCATCGGCTCTACAATGGGCGTAATCGGCGCGTGAATATCCCAAAACGGTAAGCCCATTTTCTCCGTCAGCGACCAGTCGTTACCAAAGCAAAGCTGCCCCGCTACCAAGGTCGCATCACTGCCCGTCAGTACTAATAAATCTTCCTGAATTTGTCTTCCAACCCAATCCAGCGGCATCATTGGCAGGGTTGATGAATCGTCAAACGTGAACGTAGCCGTTTCGTCCAGCAACCGATTTTCCCACTGCCAAACATCACCCGATTGCTGGAGCGAAAATGAGTCCGGCCAGAACCTAGCGAGGTGGTGCAACACCAGTTCCACCACTTCCCACTGTGCTACCTCGTGACCGGGTTGGGCCAGAGCGTAGTAATCGGGTAATTCGGTCAGTTGTTGTCGCTTCAATAAAACCTCAGCCCTGTAATGGGAATCAACATCTACCAATGGCTCGGTGTCGGTCAGTAAAACCGTACCGATTTTATCATTGAAGTGGTTGCCGAAGGGGAAATAAGGAAGCATACAATAGAAAGGTCATTAAATAGTCATTCGCTTTGCCGTCAGTATTTGTCATTGATTGTTTTGGCAACGAATGGCAATTTAATGACCGCAAAGCGAATGAGCACTACTAACAATTTAGGCAACAGCTGCCAGCGCCTTTTTCAGATATACGTTGGCTAAATGTTTCCGGTATTCCTCGGAGGCAAAGTGATCCGACAGAATGGCCACCCCACTGGCCGCCTGACCAGCATCCTGGCCACCGTTCAGTTGCTCTTCAACAGTACCATCGCGGAAGGGGGTTTCTGATACACCCGAAAAGGCCACCCGAACTTTACCATCCGCCGACTTCACAACGGCACAGCCCACCAGGGCATAGCGCGAGGCTGGTTGAGCAAACTTCTGATAGGTCATTTTTGCCCCGGCTTCTGTTGGCACGCGGACCTGAGTAATCAGTTCACCATCACCCAGCGCCGTGTCGAACATGCCGGTGAAAAAATCACTGGCTTTGATCGAACGGCTCCCGTTACTGCCTTCAACCACGATGGTCGCATCAGCGGCCAGCACCATAGCGGGCCAGTCGGCAGAGGGATCAGCGTGTGCGAGTGAGCCGCCAATGGTACCCCGGTTACGAACCGCTGGGTCGCCAATATTGGCAGCGCCTTCGGCAAACATGGGAACATGCTGCTTTACCAGATCCGACGTGGCAATGTCGCCGTGTGTGGCTCCGGCTCCGATCACAAGCTCATTGCCATCAACCGAGATGCCTTTGAGTTCAGCAATTCGGCCTACGTCCACGAGCGTACCGGGGGCGTTCAGGCGGAGTTTCATGGACGGAATCAGGCTGTGGCCACCCGAAAGGGCTTTGCCACCGTCGCCCAGCATCGCCACAGCTTCGGCGATACTAGTGGCTCTTTTATATTGAAAAGGGTATGTGATCATGGTTTAGTTGTTCATCGCCCGCCAAACGCGCTCTGAGGTTAGGGGCATGAGGATGTCTTTTACTTGGTGACCACCGCTCCAAAGGGCGTCGATTACGGCGTTCACAACGGCGGGGGTCGACCCAATGGCACCAGCTTCACCCGCTCCTTTCACACCCAGTGGGTTATGCGGACAAGGCGTTACTTTGCGATCAGTTTCGAACATGGGCAGATCATCAGCACGGGGCATGACATAATCCATGTACGACCCATTGGTCAACTGAGCGTTTTCGTCGTAGATCGTCCCTTCAAACAAAGCCTGCCCAATTCCCTGCGCCAACCCACCGTGAATTTGACCGTCTACAATCATTGGGTTGATAACGTTACCCACGTCATCGACCGCAATCATGCGCTTCAGCGTTGTTTTGCCCGTTTCTTTCTCTACTTCGACCACCGCAATGTGGCAACCGAACGGATAGGTAAAGTTGGCGGGATCGTAGAAACTGGAGAAGTCAAGACCCGGTTCGAGACCAGCCGGATAAACGTGCGGTACGTATGCCGTCAGCGCTATATCGCCAAAACCAATCGATTTATCGGTGCCTTTTACGGTCCACTTTCCTTCGCCATATTCGAGGTCGCCCTCGGCGCATTCCAGTTTGTGAGCGGCAATTTTGGCGCCTTTTTCCAACACTTTGTCGATGCTCTTCATAATGGCCGAACCACCCACCGCCAGCGAGCGGGAGCCATACGTACCCATACCGAAAGCTACCGTGTCGGAGTCGCCGTGAACAAGGTCAACGTCTTCCATCGGGATGCCCAGCTTATCGGCCACTACCTGTACAAATGTGGTCTCGTGACCTTGCCCGTGCGAGTGGGAACCCGTAAACACGCTTACTTTGCCCGTGGGTTGTACGCGAACCTGTGCAGATTCGTACAGACCAGCCCGAGCACCCAATGAGCCTACCACCGCTGAGGGAGCAATACCACAAGCCTCTACGTAGGTCGAGAAACCAACGCCGAGCAGTTTACCACTATTAGCAGCTTCTTTTTGTGCTTGCCGGAAATCATCATAGCCGAGAATTTCCAGACCGCGTTCCAGCACCGGGTGGTAATTACCCGAATCATATTGAAGGGCTACCTGGGTCTGGTAACCCGGTTGGGTAACTCCGTCGAATGCCGGAATGAAGTTCTGGAAACGAAGTTGAGCCGGGTCTTTCCCCATTTCAAGGGCCGCCAAATCCATCAGGCGTTCCAGCAAATAAGTCGCTTCGGGCCGTCCAGCACCTCGGTACGCATCTACTGCCACCGTGTGCGTAAACACACAGGTCATGTCGATGTTGATTTTAGGCGTGGTATACAGGCCTTGCAACAGCGTTCCGTGCAGGTATGTTGGCACTGCTGGCGCGAACGTTGAGAGATAGGCCCCCATGTTTGCAACGGTCTTAATCCGCAAGCCAACGATATTGCCATCGGCATCAAAACCCATTTCGGCTTTCGTAGCGTGGTCACGACCGTGAGCATCCATCAAAAATGCTTCCGACCGGTCAGACGTCCATTTTACGGGTACCCCGAGTTGTTTCGATACCCAGGTCACTAATGCCTCTTCGGTATAGTGGTAGATTTTCGATCCGAAACCACCGCCTACGTCTGGCCCAACAACGCGTACCTTATGCTCGGGAATCCCCAGCACGAAAGCGCACATCAATAGACGGATCAGGTGCGGATTTTGGGTGGATGTATATAGTGTGTATTTGTCCGATACCTCATCGTAAGATCCAATGTAAGCCCGTGGCTCCATCGCATTAGGTACAACCCGCTGATTCACAAACTCCAGCTCCGTTATATGGGCGGCCGTTGCCATAGCCGCATCAACTTCTTCGATCGGATTACCAAACGTCCAGTCGAAGGCGGTGTTGTCGGTATACTGATCGTGAACTTTAGGGGCACCTTCTTTGAGGGCGTCGGCGGGGCTGGCAATAGCTGGTAATTCTTCCCACTCAATTTGCACAGCCTCAGCAGCATCTACGGCAATTTCTTTCGTTTCGGCAATGACAACGGCTACTGGGTCACCAGCGTGTTTGGCGGTATCACCCGTGGCAATCAGCATCGGGTGTTTGGGCTCGCGCATGGTCTCTCCGTTGCGGAAGTTTACCTGCCAGCCACAGGGTACGCCATTGAGTTCAGCTACGTCGTCGCCGGTGTAAACAGCAATCACGCCGGGGATGGCCAGTGCTTCAGCCGTGTCAACGCTCACCACGCGGGCGTGGGCATAGGGGCTACGTACAAAATGGGCATGGAGCATTCCCGGCAATACAATATCGTCGGTATAGCGGCCTTTGCCCGTGATAAAACGCTTGTCTTCAACGCGCTTTACGGATTGTCCAATGAATTTATTGCTCATGATGGTTGGTTATGGTTCAGTGGGTTTCGACAACCTCGCCTGTTGATACGTCGTTGGTAAACAGGTGTTCGTCAGCCGCTATGGGTTCTTCCTGTTGATTAGGTTCCGGCTTAGTGCCGTGCGTAGCAGCCCATTGAATGGATCTCACGATGTTGTGATAGCCTGTACAGCGGCAAATATTACCTTCAAGCGCGTGACGAATTTCCTGCTCCGACGGATTTGGATTGGTCTTGAGCAAATCGGCAGCAGTCATAATCATACCGGGGGTACAAAAACCGCATTGCAACCCGTGACATTCCTTGAAGCCTTCCTGGAGGGGATGCAGTTGGATTGTGGTTGGACTCTCCTGAATGGCCAGGCCTTCGATGGTTGTTACCTCGCAACCGTCGGCCTGAGCAGCAAGCAGCGTGCATGATTTTACAGCCTTGCCATCAACATGAACTGTGCAGGCACCGCATGACGACGTATCGCAGGCGACGTGAGCCCCGGTTAAACCAAGTTTTTCGCGGAGATAATAGACCAGCAGCGTGCGGTCTTCTACCTCTGCTTTGCGGGCTTTCCCGTTTACTGTGAGGTTAATTTGCATACGTTAATAGGGTTTGAATAAGTAATGCAGGATGAACAATGGCTACTAATTAGTCATTACCCGTTATTCAGTTCTGCTTCGAAGTTGTTGAAGAACTGTTTGGTTAAGGTTGTTGCTACACCCGAAATAACCCGGTTACCGGTGCGAGCCAGTAAGCCCGACAGTCGGGCGTCACCATCAAATGAGATTTCAGTTTGCGCGTCGTCAATAGACTTTAGCGCGATTTTGACAATGGCGTCGGCGTTGCCAATTTTGCTATTCTGTTTCACGTGCAGGGTATAGCCTTCGTTTTCCCGAATATTGCCCAGCGCCAGCGTGCCGGAAAACGACCCACTAACAGGGCCAAGTTTGATGTCGGCGATGGCGTTGTATTCGTTTTCTGCCGTTTTTTCAAGCCTCGATACGCCCGGTACTACACGGGTTAAGGTATCGGTATCCATTAACATAGCCCATATTTTGGACACGGGGGCGTTTAGAATGTGGGAGCCAGTAAGTTGCATCGGGATCGTCTAAATTTAAAGTCCCTAATTTAGATGTAGCCCTTAAGAAGATTATGAACTATCCTATAAAAAATTACACAATACTATTTTTCTACTTATATAATGTATTTCCGGTCTGGTGAAGGTTGTTTCGGTGAGGCAATTCAATAGCGTACCACCGAAACGATCGGAGGTTGGAGACTGAAATGAAATAAGATTGGAGAGGCTTATATACTTACGCCAACGCGCAGTCTTTGAACTACTTCTGCTACGTGCCGTACGGCCAGCGCTATGTCGGATTCGGTAGTGAACCGCCCCAAACTGAACCGGACCGAACTGTAGGCTAATTCGTCGGACAAACCTAGTGCTTTTAAAACGTAGGATGGGTCAGTTGATGCCGCATTGCAGGCAGACCCGTTCGAGACGGCGATCTCGTTGAGGCTCATTAGGAGCACCTCACCGTCAACGTCGGCAAAGCTGATGTTAACAGTGTTGGGAAGCCGGTGTTCGCGCGACCCATTCACCTGGGTTCCCGGTACCTTCTCCAGAATGCCCTGTTCAAGTAGAGATGCAAGATTTTGCGTCTTTGTGGCCTCCTGCGCCATTTCTATCCGGGATAGCTCAGCCGCCTTTCCCAAGCCGACAATACCCGGCACATTCAGTGTACCCGACCGGCGGCCACGCTCGTGTTTACCGCCATCCTGCTGGGCTACGAGGGGTGTTTTGTTACGAACAATGAGTGCCCCGATGCCTTTGGGGCCATACAATTTGTGCCCTGACAAGCTCAGCAGATCAATGGGTGTTTCGGAAAGGTTCAGGGGCAGTTTCCCCACAGCCTGGGTAGCGTCGGTATGGAATAGGATTCCCTGTTTCCGCGTCAACAAAGCTATTTCGCGTATCGGTTGAATCACCCCAATCTCGTTATTGGCTACCATCACCGTCACCAATATGGTGTTGGGCCGAATAGCCGCTTCGACCTGTTCGGGGGTTATCATGCCTTCGGTGTCCGGTTGCAGATAGGTAACTTCGGCACCCAGTTTCTCCAAATGCAGGCAGGTGTCCAGCACCGCCTTATGTTCGGTTTGTACCGTAATGACATGATTGCCCCGGTGGCTACTCGCTTCGAATGCCCCTTTTAGAGCCAGATTGATTGATTCGGTGGCTCCACTGGTAAAAACAACCTCGGTTGGGGAAACGCCAAGCAAGCGGGCCACCTGTTTACGCGCTCCATCGACTGCCTCCTCGGCTTTGAGACCGAAAACATGCGTTCGGGAAGCGGCATTTCCAAAATGAACCCCAAAATAAGGCAACATAGCATCCAGCACCCGCTGATCAACAGGTGTTGTAGCATTGTAATCCATGTAAATTGGGTAGTTCATCAGGCTAACCGAGTGACCACCAGATAACCCACTTACGAGGCTTCCGGTTCGTCGGTAAACATATAACCAACGCCTTTTAGCGTGCGGATGTATGTCTCGCCAATTTTTTCGCGCAGTTTTCGGATATGTACGTCTACGGTGCGCTCAAGCACATAGATGTCGGCGCCCCAGATACGCTGGAGCAATTCCTCTCGGCTGAATACTTTGTTGGGGTGTTGCGCCAAAAAGAACAGCAGTTCAAACTCTTTCTTGGGCAACACTACCGATTTGTCGCCGAAACTGGCCGAATAATTCTGTCTGTTGATAGTCAGTCCTGCAATCTCAACACGGTCGCCAGGGTCCGATTTCTGCGCTTCCCGCCGGAAAAAAGCGTTAATACGGCTCATCAGTGCCCGGGGCTTGATGGGCTTGGTAATGTAGTCGTCAGCGCCAATGTCGAAGGCAGCCACTTCGGAGTATTCTTCAGATCGAGCGGTTAAATAAAGAATGTAAGTCTGACGAAGTTCGGGCATTTCGCGCATTTGCCGACCCGTTTCAATGCCATCCTGCTGGGGCATCATTATGTCTAACAACACTAGCTCAGGTACGTAGCTACGTGCCATTTCAAGCGCTTTGATACCATCGGTAGCCGTCCGCACCTCGTAGCCCTCTTTTTCGAGGTTGTACTGGAGTAGTTCAACAAGGTCCGCGTCGTCGTCAACGACTAACACACGGTGAACAGAAGTAGATGCTTTAGTGGGAGTCATTAGTAAGCCGATTAATCGGATATTGACCCGAAATTAGCTGGTAATATGTGTAGTTTATCCAACGCAAGCTACTCTTAACATAAAGATAACAAGCAGAAGTTACTAACTTATGACGTTTCGAAACCTAAATTATCTGCCGAAAAGTAATATTTATCCCCGAAGCTGCCCCTGATCTGTTATCTCGTCAACACGCTGTTTCCGCCGTAATAGGTCGAACCTACTATTTCACTAACCAATGAATAATCGCGCTCCCGAAATTCAATTACCGCCCTACGCCCGGCTCACCTGCATTTTATTGTCACTTGTCATTATTGTGTATGGCCTATATGTCCTTCAGGACACGCTGGTTCCGTTGATTTTTGCTGTACTTTTTTCGACCATTCTATATCCCCTCTGTCACCGGTTGGAACGTTGGGGAGTACCGCGTATAGGCGCTATTACTATCTGTATACTGCTGGCTCTTGCCGTACTGTACGGCTTCATTTATCTGGTTACGAATCAGATTGGCAACTTCACAGCAGAAGCACCCCGGCTTCTTAAACGAGGTAACCAGATTCTAGATCAGGTACAGCGGTATGCCGATCAGCATTTCAATATCGATCGCCAGCGGGTAGTACTTGAGGCTCGTAAATACCTCAACTCGTCGATTCAAAACGCGGGAGCCATCCTTACCTCAACCCTACTGGCCACCACTAACACCCTGAGTACGATTGCTTTACTTCCCCTTTTTATATTTTTCTTTCTGCTTTACCGCGATTTTTTTAAATCCTTTTTTTATAAAGTTCTGGGGCATACCCGCCGGACCGCTGTCGACTCTGTTTTTCATCAGATCTATATCGTCATCAAGGATTACCTGGTGGGTTTGGTACTGGTGATTGCCGTTGTAGGCGTGTTGAATACCGTTGGGCTGCTGATTCTGGGCGTTGAATATGCGGTGTTTTTCGGATTTTTCGGCGCGTTTATGATTCTGCTGCCTTACGTCGGCATTGCCATTGGCTCTATACTTCCCGCGCTTTTTACATTAGGTACAGATCCCAACCCGCTCAAAGCGTTGGGCGTAGTGGGGGTCTTTCTGTTTGTTCAGGTTCTCGAAGGCAATTTTATTACTCCTTACATTGTCGGTTCAAAAGTCAGCATTAATCCACTAGCGGCCATCATCGTTCTGATTATTTGGGGCCAGTTATGGGGCTTATCTGGCCTGATTTTAGCACTGCCGCTTACGGCTATTCTTAAAGTAATTTTCGATTCTATCGACGATCTGAAGCCCTACGGATTTTTGTTGGGGGCAGCCGAGAAACCCCGGCCACCTATCCGAAATATTCAGGAATTAACCGAACAACTTCCCGAACGGGTCCGCCGAATTGGGCAAACGAAGGTTAAAAAGTAAGCAGTGATAAGACGGTACACTGCCGACTGCTGCTGCTTACTGCCGCTAAAAATTTAGGGCATCCAGGTTCTTGAAATGGCCATTCATACGGATTCGCTCCTTGGTACGCTCCATTTCCGAGACTACCGGAATAACCTTGTCGAGGTGATCGATCAGGTATCGTTGCCGCTCCGACTCTGTTTCGAGGGTTAGCAACTCGTATTCCTGATCAACCGATAAGCCTACTTTATGACCAATGCGATAGGATAGACTCGGCTCATCAGGGCGGACTGAGTCTATTTCGATCTTCAAAAGGTCGTAAAGCCGTTCCAGCAAGACTAGCAATGCATCAAGGTGTGGGCTAAATGAATCGCCTGAATCAATGAGTTGCACATTCCCCCCCGCGTATAGTTTACCCGGTATCGGGTTCTCAAAGTTGATTAGTTGAAACACGCCCAAGCCTTTGGTTTTAATGTCTAACCGGCCATCGTCATAGCGCTTATGCAGCGTCGTAATGTGAACCTCGGTACCATAACCCGGCAGCTTGTTATCCATGAAAACCGGAATCCCGAATGTGGTCTCTTTTGACAGACATTCATTTATCAGCTGGCGATACCGTGGTTCAAAAATATGCAGATTGAGGTCTTCACCCGGGAAAACGACTAAATTAAGCGGGAAGAGAGGAAGGGTCTTTTCCATTGGATTTACTTGATGGCTTTTTCAACTGATATCCCGACGCTCAGCACATCGGGCAGGGGGTTCTGACGCATATATTGCTTAATCAGGATGGTGTATTGACCAGCCTTGGGAAACCGATAATTCTGTTTGATCAGCACTTTATGATCGAAAATATCGCCTAAACCGTCGCCGTTTGGCTTACCGGTCTTGGGGTCCATCAACAGGAGTTCATCCAAACGCGATTCGATGGTTCGGCCTGTAGAATCGTTCAGGTAGCGGGTCAGGTACAGGTTATAATACGGGTACGATGACGCATTGCGGAGGTTGTAATAAATATTGTACGGCTGACTGGCATCCTCAATCTTAAACGTGAAGGCTGGTGCATGATTAATGTACCACTTTCCATCTTCAATATCTTCGTACTCACTATAAACAATGCTTTTATCACATCCTGCCAGCATGGCCAGGCTCATCATCAGTACTAGTCCTAGTCGGTTTTTCATTCTTAATTTTTACTTTTTACAAAGCTACCAAAAGACTATCAATGAATGCCTCAAGCAAAGCCGTGAAGCTGAAAAGATTAAAACTTAAGCAGTTGACCACTCAGAAACGTCGTTCTACTGCTAAAACTTCGACCACGAACACTTGCAAACTATATAAATAGTTCTAACTTTGTCTTTGTAAGCAAATCATACAACCTTATGGAGAAGTTAACGGCAAAAGAAGAGGAAGTAATGCAGGTGCTCTGGAAATTAGAGCAGGCCTATGTGAAAGACATGGTGCCATTTTTCGACAATCCACCCCTCCACTATAATACCGTTTCGACTATTATCCGCAACCTTGAAGAGAAAGGGTTTGTAGGGCATCGAGCCTATGGCAATACCCATGAGTACTACCCAATTATTGAGAAAGTTGACTACCAGAACAAGTTTGTAATGAAGCGCGTAGTGGCCGATTACTTCGACAACTCGTACAAGAATCTGGTCAGCTATTTTGCCCAGAATGACAAGATTTCGGCCGACGAGTTACGCGAGATTTTAGCGCTGATCGAAAAGCAGAAATGACATGGAACTCCTCC
The DNA here is from genome assembly GCF_028867935.1 of Flavobacterium sp. SUN052. Classification (GTDB taxonomy): domain Bacteria; phylum Bacteroidota; class Bacteroidia; order Flavobacteriales; family Flavobacteriaceae; genus Flavobacterium. Next base: position 19,913 of record NZ_JAPQNS010000010.1, on the reverse strand, counting down.
GCTATCTGGTTCAGATCAACCTGATTCTGACCGTTCTGGTGTTGGCCTACGCAATGCTGCTCCGGCGTACTACCCGCTTCGATTTGAACCGGGTAGTACTTTGGATCATTGCTTTTGAGGCCGTTTGCCTGCCTTTCGCAAAGCTGCCAGCTATTCAGCATGAACCTGTTCGGAATGTAGTAAACCGAACGGCGGAGGTTTTCCGCAAACCACTCAAGGTTGTTTCGCCGACCCAGCCAGAGGTGCTTTTTACGTTTCCTAACGGCAAAACCTACCCAGCTACCTTTAATGCGACTGCTTTGCAATGGCTCAACTGGCAACAAATGCTGCTGGGAATTTACGGCCTCGTTGCGCTTGGTTTACTAGTTCGTTTGGGCTGGCGGATCATCCGGTTACGTATCCTGATTGAGAGTGGAGACTGGACAACGTACACAGACTTCACACTGGTGCAATCAGCCGTGGAGGCCCCCTTTTCATTTGGGCGATTTGTGGTGCTGAATATCAACCAGTATAACTGTCATGAGCTGGATCAGATTCTGCGGCACGAACGAGTGCATGTGAGCCAACGCCACACGCTTGACGTACTACTGGCCGAAGCACTAACAATTTTGTTCTGGTTCAATCCGGTTGCCTACTTGTTTCGACGTCTGGTGAATCAGAATCTCGAATACCTGGCCGACCGGGCTGTTTTGGCCGAAGGCGTAGACGCGCGAGATTATCAGTTTAGTTTATTGCGGGTAAGCATGGGAGCTACCGGATCAACGCTCACCAACCATTTTGGCGAATCGAGCATTGCCGACCGGATCAGGATGATGCTCCGGCCCCGGTCGGGGGTGTGGGGTTGGTTGCGGTATTGGCTACTGGGGGGCCTATTGACTCTGGTAGTCATTGTATTGGCAGTTCGGCAAGCCCCAGCGAGTAAAGAAAGACCACTCCCCCTCCAAGTAATGGGGATGGGAAAATGGGTTGGTGAACTGCCGCGTACACCTACGTTCGAGCTTATGAACGAGACCCTCAATCAGGATCGATGGTACGGAGAATGGTTTTACTCGCACAAAATGCCCCTTTCGTTCTGGTCATCTAACCTAGAGTCGGTGATTGGGCTCACCAATAATCACCTTGTTTTACTTGAGCCTCACCGGTACGAAACGGCCATTTACATCAATGGAGAACTAGCAGAGCCGGATGCCTTAAGCCAAATACAGGCTGAATATATCGATATGCTATTTGTGTTGCATCAGGATGAATATGCACCCAAAATTGACGAAAAACCCTGGCGAGTGCTGATAGAGGTCAGCCACAAACCGGTGATTCCTAACCGGGGAGCTATGCGATATTTAACCTATCTGCAAGCAGCCGCCATCAGCGATCACCCGTTGGGCGAAAGCTACTCCTTCTCAATGAACGACGTGTTGGAGGCCACCTTTTTTCATCGCAAAAATGTAATGGTTGAGCGCACCAAGAACGAACACCTGAAAGTGTATGATGAGTTTGCTACCGATACGGATGTGCTTATCAACGGACTTCCGGTCCCTGTAAGCGAAGTGCAGACTGTTCATGTGCGGGAGGTGCAACGGATTTATACCATCGAACGGTCGTTCGAGACCTGGTTTCGGGCCGACAATCCGCAAAAGCGCTTTGCTATCAACATCGAAACCAGCCCCAAGCGTGCTAAACGCGACAGCAGTTATTACGTGTTCAGTCCCTTTTACTCGGGGGATTTCTAAACTCGATATTCCGTTTCTCCCTTATGTTCAGAAGGATATCATTATCCATATTATAAAACCTACTGAACATCCCGGTGTTGTATAGGGAATGCAGACGGACCAGCTCAAAAGGTCCATCGGATAAACCAGTCCGATACTGCTGTGTCCGACAATGAACCGTATGGGTGATTTTCCCTCTATTCTACTGCTGAATACGTCCTGGATTGAGTGGGGCGGCACCACGCTTATTGCCGCTCTGGTATTCATTGAGACAGGCTTTTTGCTCGGCCTAATTGTTCCGGGTGGCGAAACGCTGCTCTTTACGGCAGGCCTGCTTACGGGAGTTCGTACGCTCCACTTGCCGGTATTAGCCCTCATTGGTATATTGATCATAGCAGCCGTAGCTGGCGATATGACGGGCTACCTGATTGGTCGCAAACTCGGCGATCGGCTTCACAGTCAACCTGACAATTTCCTGTTTAGACGGCGGTATCTGGAGCAATCCGATACTTTCTATCGAAAACACCCCCGAAGAGCATTACTTGTTGGACGTTTCCTGCCCATAATCCGTACGTTTAACCCGCTTCTGGCGGCAAGTAGTGGCATGCCCTGGCCCCGTTTTTTACTGCTGACTGCAACAAGTTGCGTAGCTTATATTTCTGTTTTGGTATTAGCCGGTTTCTGGCTTGGCCAACAGTTTCCGCAGATTGGGCAGTACGTAGAATATATTTTCCTTGGCGTTGTAGTGCTGGTAATTGGAACGTTAATCGTGCAGCGATTGCGGGAATCACATACACCTACTATTAACACCAATGGGGCGGAGCCTCACAGCAAAAAGCTATAAAACCCGCCCCATTCGAATTCTGAAACTCTTTATTTCCGTCCGCTCTCGCCCGTTGGTTTCTTCTTCTTTTTCTTTTTAATGCCTGGTCGAATCGCGTACTTCTTATCTAATTGATCGAGGTCGCTGTTTAGCTCCGATACAGGGACCGCTTCTTTCTCACCGATTGGCGTTAACACGTCAAACGACTCAGGAACAACACCGTTTTTGTTGAGTTCAACAATCTCCAGAACCCGCTTGATAGGCAATGGGTGCCAGGTACTTTCAGCTCCGTAACCAAACCACATAATCTTGCGAAAAATGTCGGTTTTTTGCAGATAAGCACGTCCCTTTTGGGTTTCAAGCGGTTTCTCAATGGTTGGCACATCGCGGAGAGCATCCACGTACGTGTCAAGCTCATAGTTCAGACAACATTTAAGCCGGCCACACTGCCCTGACAGTTTTGCCGGATTCAGCGATAAGTTTTGATACCGGGCTGCTGCTGTGGTAATGTTCTTGAAGTCAGTGAGCCAGGTCGAACAGCACAATTCACGACCACATGAGCCGATACCGCCCAGTCGACCTGCTTCCTGCCGCAAACTAATTTGCCGCATCTCAACCCGAATTTTGAACTCGCCAGCCAGTGCTTTGATCAATTCGCGAAAGTCGACCCGCTCTTCCGACGAATAGAAAAACGTCGCCTTTGTGTTGTCGGACTGGTATTCCACATCCGACAGTTTCATGTTCAGTTTCAGCTCGCGGATAACTTCGCGGGCGCGGTACATGGTAGGCAGGTCACGAGCAATAGCCTGCTCATGCTTCTCAAGATCGCGAGCATTGGCTATGCGGTGAATCACCTTCATGTCATCATTGACTTTGAGGCTTTTCTTTTTCAGTTGTAGCCTCACCAGCTCGCCCTGCATCGAAACCGCTCCCATGTGAAAGCCCGATGGCATTTCAACTACCACATAATCGCCCGTAGTCAAATCCAGTTGGTGAACGTTCCGGTAGTATTCCTTGCGGCCTCCTTTGAACTTCACCTCCACTACGTCCGACTTGGCTCCTGGCTGCGCCATATCGGTCAGCCAATCGAACGAGTTTAATTTATTACATCCTCCCGACGAACATCCTCCACTACTGCAGCCCGCCACCACCGCTGTTCCGGTAGCAGTGTCCGTTGTAGTACGTGAGCCGCATCCCCCGGTCGTACATGATTTGCATGACATAGTTTTATGGTCATTAGCTTCGCTGTCATTAGTCATTCGCGTCGCTGTCATTAGCTTTTTTGTCCGAAAACAACTAATGACCAATGACAGCGAAGCGAATGACTAATGACTAAACTTTAATCCGAGTACCGAATCAGGTCAAGCCCGATATCTTTGCGGTACTGCTTTCCCTCAAATTGCACAGTTCGGGAAGCCTCCTGAGATTTCCGAACTGCATTTTCGAGCGAGTTGGCGATGGCTGTTATGGCCAGCACCCGCCCGCCATTTGTTACAACCTGACCGTTTGGCGCAGCTGTTCCGGCATGGAACGGCGTTACCTCTTCAACCTGATTCAGGGCGGTAATCACTTTACCTTTTTCGTAGGCATCAGGATAACCACCCGAGACCAATACGGTTGTCACAGCCGTTTGGGGTGACACCTGCAAATTAATTTTATCTAATTCACCATCGGCAGCTGCCACCAGCAATTCGACCAGATCGGTCTGAATACGGGGTAGAACTACTTCCGTTTCGGGGTCGCCCATACGCGCATTGTATTCAATAACGATGGGTTCACTCTTCGTATTCATTAGCCCGATAAAAATGAAGCCAACGTACCGAATCCCTTCCTTCTGCAAGCCCGACAATGTTGGTTTCACCACCTTGTCTTCAACTTTACGCATGAACGCTTCCGTAGCAAACACTACTGGCGACACAGCGCCCATGCCGCCCGTATTTGGCCCAGTATCACCCTCACCAATGCGTTTATAGTCTTTTGCTTCGGGAAGAATTTTGTAATTAACCCCATCCGACAACACAAATACGGACAGTTCAATGCCTTTCAAAAACTGCTCCACAACCACTTTATTACCCGCTTCACCGAACTTCCCTTCAGAAAGCATACCGCGGAGGGTATCCTGCGCTTCGGCGACGGTTTCGGCAATGATAACCCCTTTACCAGCCGCCAATCCATCAGCCTTTAATACAATAGGCAACGCATGCGACTCCAGGTAAGTCAACCCTTCCTGTAGCGTCTCAACCGTAAACGTTTGCGACGCTGCCGTTGGAATACCATGCCGCTGCATAAACGACTTGGAGAAGTCTTTACTGCCTTCAAGTTGTGCTCCTTTTGCATCTGGGCCAACAATGCGAAGGGTGGCTATATCGGGCTGCTGGCGCAAATAATCAACTACGCCTTTTACTAAAGGCTCCTCTGGGCCTACCAGCAGTAAGTCAATTTTATAGGTACGGATTGCCGTTGCAATGGCATCAAAATCCGTAAACGCGAAGGGTAGGTTAACTGCGATTTCTGCGGTTCCGGCATTACCAGGAGCAACAAAAAGAGCGTCACAAAGTGGGCTTTGACGCATTTTCCACGCAAATGCATGCTCACGCCCACCCGATCCAAGTATTAGTATATTCATTAGTTTAGTCAATAGTCATTGGTCATTAGTTATTGGTCATTTGATACAGAAACTAATGACCAATAACTAATGACCAATGACCCTAATTCGCTACTTCCGACAAAAACTTAATTCGCATTAGGCGCAACTCCTGCTCCGTAAAATCGTCGCCTGAAAATTGGTTCATGGCTACGGCGATATTATCCGTTTCGGCCGCCATGAAATAATCAAAAATTTCTTCCTGCCGCTCTTCATCAACAATTTGGTCCACATAGTAGTCGAGGTTCAGTCGCGTACCTGAGTAACAGATGTGCTCTATTTCTTCAACCAAATCTTCCATCGACAACCCTTTCGATTCAGCAATTTCGTCGAGGTCTACCTTACGGTCAATCTGCTGGATAATGAAAATCTTGATCTTCGACTTATTAACAGTCGATTTCACGACTACATCTTTAGCCGTTTCGATCTCATTATCGTCAACGTATTGTGTAATCAGGTCAACAAACTGCCGTCCGAATTTCTGCACTTTGCCCATGCCAACCCCGTTGATCTGCGCCATTTCCTCACGGGTAGTGGGGTAAGTGGTCGCCATCTCTTCGAGCGAGGGGTCCTGGAAAATAACGTAAGGAGGCAGGTTTTTCTCTTTGGCAACCTTCTTCCGAAGGGCTTTCAACAGACCGAGCAATTCCTCATCGTAGGCATTACCGCCCGTCGTATTCGGAACTTCCTTATCGTCGTCGGCTTTGCCTTCGGAAATTTGCCGATCATAATCGTGATCACTAGCCAACGAAATCGGGTAAGGATCTTCGATGTAGTTCATTCCCTTTTGCGACACGCGCAACACGCCATAATTGTCCGTGTCTTTTTCCAGGAAGCCCAAAATTGTGATCTGACGAATTAATGAACACCAATGTTCGGGGCTTTCGTTGAAATCGCGCCCTTTGCCATACACCGCCAGACGATCGTGCTCATAACTCGTGATGTACTGATTTTCAGTAGCAGTCAGCACATGCGATAGGTGTGTAACATCGAACCGCTGATCGGTTTGAAGAACTGTTTGCAGCGCCAGCACCACATCATCCTGCGCCCGGTATTTAGGCGTTGGCTTGAGGCAGTTATCGCAAAATCCGCAATCTTTTTCAACGTATTCCCCGAAATAACCCAGTAACTGGCGACGGCGACAAGCGCCCAGATTGGCATACGACACCATTTCACCAAGCAGGTGTTTGGCATTGTCGCGCTCCGTTACCGGTTTGTCTTTGTTGAATTTCTCCAGCTTCAGAATATCATCGTAGCTGTAGAACATAATGCAATTGCCCTCAAGCCCATCACGTCCGGCACGGCCCGTTTCCTGGTAGTATCCTTCCAGCGATTTCGGGGCATCATAGTGAATCACAAACCGAACGTCGGGCTTGTCGATACCCATACCAAAAGCAATTGTGGCGCACACCACATCGACATCTTCATTCAGGAAAGCATCCTGATTGTTCATGCGGGTTTGGGGGTCGAGTCCGGCATGGTATGGCAGCGCTTTTACGTCGTTGACGTTCAATAGCTCTGCAATATCCTCGACCGTTTTACGGCTCAGGCAATACACAATCCCCGACTTGCCTTTGTTGTTCTTTATGTACTTAATCAGGGCCTTCTTAGCATCAACCTTCGGCTTGATTTCGTAGTAGAGATTCTTGCGATTGAAAGACGTTTTATAAATGTGGGCATCTTCCATTTGCAGGTTCTTCTGGATGTCCAGCTGAACCTTGGGCGTTGCTGTAGCCGTAAGGGCAATCACGGGCAGGTTGCCAATATCATCGACAATGCCCCTGATTTTGCGGTACTCGGGCCGAAAATCGTGCCCCCACTCCGAAATACAGTGCGCTTCGTCGATAGCCACAAAAGAGATATTGGCTTTCTTGAGAAAGTCCAGATTTTCCTCCTTCGTAAGCGATTCGGGGGCAATGTAGAGGAGCTTGAGGGTTCCGTTCAACGTCTCTTTCTTGACCTTCGTCATCTCGGCTTTCGAGAGCGTCGAGTTCAGAAATTGAGCGTTGATCCCAAACGCATTGAGTTGATCAACCTGATTTTTCATCAGGGCAATCAGGGGCGAAATCACAATGGCTGTACCATCACTGACTATTGCCGGTAATTGGTAGCAAAGTGATTTACCTGCCCCTGTGGGCATAATCACGAATGTGTTCCGACCCGCCAAAATGTTATGAATAATGGCTTCCTGGTCGCCCCGGAACTGGCTGTAGCCAAAAATTTCTTTTAATCGTTCCTTAAGGGTTACCTGTATGAACTGGTCAACCTGCATCATGCTTGCGCGACGTACAAAAAGTTACTGGTTTGTTTTACCTGACTGTATCTTTGCTGGACCGGAAACTGTTCATAGCGAACTGCTTCGGCGGATAGTTGATGAAATCTTAACGGACTTGGTGTATCGATTAAGTCTAATACTGAGCGCTTAAAATCCTACATTAACTCATCCATTTTCTAAAGTTAGCGAATTTATACCCAAATCTGTTGCCGCAATACAATCTGAACTTGAAAGTAATAAAAAAACCACAAACAATTGCCCGCGAGGTACTGCTAGCTGAAGCTGCCGCTATTCAGGGGGCTATCCCCTTTTTAGACCAGCGTTTCGACCATTGTGTAGAGATCATTTTAGCCTCAACGGGTCGCGTAGTTGTAACGGGTATTGGTAAAAGCGCCATTATTGGTCAGAAGATTGTTGCCACCCTCAACTCAACCGGTACCCCTTCGTTGTTTATGCACGCTGCCGATGCTATTCATGGCGATTTGGGTATGATCCAGACCGACGATGTGGTACTGGCGATCTCAAAAAGTGGCAATACCCCCGAAATCAAAGTACTGGTACCGCTTATTCATCGAACGGGAGCAAAGCTGATAGCGCTGGTGAGCGATGCCGACTCGCACCTGGCCAACGCTGCCGATAGCATGCTGGTCGCTTATGCCGACCGAGAAGCGGATCCACTCAACCTCGCCCCTACCACCAGCACAACGGTTGCGCTGGCCGTTGGCGATGCGCTGGCAATTGCGCTGCTCGTAGCTCGTGACTTCACCCGGCAAGATTTTGCTCGCTATCATCCCGGCGGCTCACTTGGCAAAAAGCTGTATTTGAAAGTGTCTGATCTTTATCCCCAAAACCAATGTCCGGCAGTACACCCTGATACGGTTATTCACGATGCCATGCTGACCATGTCGGCAGGGCGGCTCGGCGCAACAGCCGTGGTCGACGAAGCCGGGCAGGTTGTAGGCATTATTACTGATGGCGACGTTCGGCGGATGGTTAGCAAGCACGACGATTACCGCCAACTCACCGCCCGCGATATCATGACAGTGAATCCTGTCAGTGTTTGCCCTGACGATTATGCCGTACAGGCACTCGACGTCATGCAGGAACGCAACATTACTCAATTACTCGTACTGGAAGAGGGCCGCTTAATGGGGTTCGTCCACCTGCACGATCTGTTGCGAGAAGGGCTAGTGTAAAAATAGTTTTACTATTTTTACACTGCACTTGTAAAATAGTAAAGCTATGCTTTTGTCGCGCTCAATTTACCCTAGCCTTAAGAGCCATCTCGACCGTCGTCAGATTACAGTATTGACGGGAATGCGACGGACGGGAAAGACTACCCTCTGTAAACAACTGATGGCCGATTCTTCTATTAGCCAGAAGTTATACATTGACTTGGAGCGAATTGACAATCGGGCGCTGTGGAGCGAGCCTAACTACGAGACAATTATTCAGGCGTTGACTCAGCAAGGACTTCGGTTTACTGAACCCGTGTTGCTTGTTCTGGACGAGATTCAACTGGTACCCAATCTACCAAGTGTATTAAAATACCTTTACGATACCTATTCTATAAAGTTTATTGTAACGGGGTCGAGCGCGTATTACATGAAAAATCAGTTCACCGAATCGCTGGCTGGACGCAAGAAAGTATTCGACATTTATCCGCTCAATTTTGGGGAGCTACTTACTTTCAAGAATGTTTCTGCTGTTTCGTTATCGTGGGAGGAAGCTAGTCAGTTCATCCGGTCAGAATACGAGCGACTAAAAAGCTACTACGAGGAATACATTGAATTTGGCGGCTTCCCAGAAGTGGTTTTAACAGATACTGTTACTGACAAACAAGATTTACTTCAGGATATTCTGAGTTCGTATATCAATTTTGATATTCGCGTCCTGTCCGATGTTCGTGACCCAGCTAATCTGTACAAACTTATCAAGCTACTGGCTGTTCGGACAGGCACAAAGTTAGACATCTCAAAACTGACCAGTTTGGTCGGCCTTTCACGCCAGACGGTTGAAAACTATATTACATTATTGGAGCAGAGTTACCTGATCCGCACGTTGCCCGTCTTAGCGAATAGCCCAGACCGTGAGATAGTGAAAGCCCGCAAGCTGTATTTTCTGGATAACGGTATTACATCAATCGTTGGCGATGCAGGTAGTGGAGCAAAATTTGAAAATGCTGTTTTTAATCAACTATTGCACCGGGGCGAGTTGACTTATTATCAACTAAAAACAGGCCGGGAAATCGACTTTGTTGTTGACCAGAGGCTGGGTGTCGAGGTAAAAGAAACGGCTACGGAGGGTGATTTGAAAAACTTACAATCTTTGGCCAGCAACCTCAATCTAAGCCAAAACTATGTAGTTGGGCGGCACCCGCTGCGCACTTTTGATGGTTACATATGGGGTGGCATGTTGCGATAAATAGTGATTGTGCGATGATGTGGTGTCAGGTCAGGGACCTGACACCACATCATCATTACTTGCGCTTGAAAAACACAAACCCGTTTTCTTCTTTGATTACCTCCAGATTGGGGTTCTTGCGGAAATCGTCGGCGTTGTTGATGCGGGCGATCAGGAACGTGGGTTTGTCAACCGGGCCGTTAAGCAGGTAGTTCTCATCGGCAGTTTGGGGGTTAATGGGTGGTTTCTTCTGAAAATAGAAGTACTGAGCGTAACTTTTGTAGCCAATCGGTTCCACATATACATCCTGCCCTTGCTTCGATTGATAAAAGTCGATGACCGTTCCCTGCACAATCTGCTCAATATTGGGTACTACCGTTGAGGCAAAGAAGAACAGCATAGTTGCTGTCGACAGAAACAAACCCACGGCTGCTGGGTACGTTTGTCGACGGAGTCGCGATACGCAAATGATCAGCGCGACCAGCCAAAGCCCCCCGATAAGCCATTCCCAGCCATGCCAGACAACATTGGTCTGAAGATTAGCCACCGCAAACGGATCTTTGATGTAGGAGATCAGCACGTCTTTGTTCATGCCGACGAGTGGAGCAGCCGTTAAGGCAATACCTAAAAGACCACCGACAACCAACAAGCCAATAGTTGTCCAGCGGTGCCACATCACTCTCCCGGTTAACACCTGATGCAGATGGTAAGCTGCCATATACGAAACCGGGAACCAAGCCAGCGACGAATAATGAACAATCTTGGTCTTGACGATCGAGAAAATAATCATCACCACCCAAAACAGCGCTACCATCCAGGGAAGAAATGGAGCCTCTGCCTTGTTGGAACGGATACTGGTGAGGTACCGGATGGCTAGTACGGAGAGCGGAAAAGCCCCAAGCAACACTACAACAAAGTGGTAATAGAACGGCTGTGCATGACCTGCGTCGGGCGTGCTGAACAGCACGATCTGGTATTTAATGAATTCGACCAGAAACCAGGGACCGTTTTGGACTACTTCCAACCCAAACCAGGCGGTAGTAACCAGCAGACCAACGAGCAACATCAGCCCAAGCGCTCGCCAGGAGAGCAGCGGCTTAAAGCGATTCACCGCCCAGACAACGCCCAACGTCAGGCCGGGCAGCAAGGCACCCACCGGGCCTTTTGTTAATACAGCCAAACCAAGGAACAAACCTGCTAAAACCTCACCCCCGACCCCTCTCCTTGTGAAGGAGAGGGGGGAAGCCCAGCTGGATTTACTACTCCCCTCTCCTCGTGAAGGAGAGGGGTTGGGGGTGAGGTGAGCTTTATACAGAAACCACACGCCCGCGAAAATGAAGAAGTTAAAAGTGGGATCGATGATGGCTGTTTTGAAGTAGAAGTGGGGGGTAATTGATCCCAGATAACCCAAAGCCCAAAGCAGGCCAAAGCGAGCGTCGTGCAGACGGCGACCCACAAAGAACAGGACCACCAGCGTCACAACGCCGATTACAGCGTTCGGAAAGCGGGCTGCGTATTCGTTGATGCCAAACCCATGCATGGCCAGTGCCTGGAGCCAGAAAAACAGCGGAGGCTTTTGCCAGAACGGCTGAAAATTAATTTGCACCCGGGCATAGTTCCCAGACACAATCATCTCCCGCGCCGACTCCGCAAAGTTAATCTCATCCCAGTCGAACAGGTGAACCCGACCCAGAAAGGGAAAGAAGAAAAAGCAGCCGAGGGCAATCAGCAGAAACGGAAAATAACGGGGATTGATACGGGGCATGAGGGTGAATTAGTGGTCGGCCAGATCCATGTCGATACCGATTGAACGCATCAACTGACTGGCATTAAAACTCTGGCAGATTCCGTCGCGCAGACGGTAATCGAACAGCAATTTGCCATCGCTAATATCGGACTGAAAGTGATAGTTGCGTACAAAATTGAGTGGTTGACCATCCGTATTGGTGAGCTGCCCAAGTTCCAGATCATGCGTAGAGACAAAACCAGAAGCAGTGGTTTTATGCAACTGACGGATTAGGGCTTCGGCCCCCCGGTGCCGGTCAGCTGAGTTCGTCCCTTTTAATATCTCGTCTAGAAAATACAGGATGGGTGCCGGAAGACCGCTGCTCTCCTTGGGTTCGCCCGATAGTCGGATCAAGGTCTGCAAACGCTTTAGCTCCGCATAGAACGACGACGTACTTTCTTCGAGTGAATCCTGCGTACGCATGCTGGTAAACAACCGAACGGGCGAGATCACCAATCGCTCAGCACTGACCACAGCCCCTGCCATCGCCAAGACCGCATTAGCACCCAGCGTTCGCAAGAACGTACTCTTCCCTGACATATTTGAGCCGGTTATCAGGATCGTTTCGCCGGCGCCTTCCATTGCTAGTGAGTTGGCAACGCCCTTGCCGGGAACGAGCAACGGATGCGCCACCTGACGGGCTTCGAGCGTGAGGTGATCGGTTTCAACAATATCAGGCTGGATATAAGTTGGATGGGCGTAGGCAAACCCGGCCAGACTATTGAGACTTTCCATTTCGGCGAGTGCCGCAAACCAGTGCTCCAGATGAGGGCCATGCTCCTGCCGCCACCGCTCCAACCGAATCAGGTAATGAACGTCCCACAAAACGGGCAATCCCACAAACAAATAGAAATAGGGGTTACGCCGGAAATTGAAGTTCTGCACCAAATCGGATAGTTGACCGACTCGTTCTGAAGCTGACTGAGAACCGCTACCTAACGTATCACGAATAACCCGAAAACGCTCGGCTTTACCAGACACACTTTCTGCATGAGCTAATAGATCCCCAAATACGCCAAGCGCTGCTGTAATATCGGCCGTTTGTTCGCTCACGAGCTTAGCCCGTTCACTCACCAGGTTCAGTAAAGCGCCTGTAATGGCAATAGACCCGAGTACTGCCCAACCCGACACCCAACCACCAAGCCAGGCAGCTAGCAAACCAGCAGTCAGTATAGGCATCACGAACCGGGCAAGGTTGAGGTAAACCGGTAGCGGCTCGGCTTTGGCGGTGGCCCACTGCTTGAGTGACGGTCCGTCGCTACGATCGGTTGGGCGCGAAACAGCTTCGTTTAAGTAAGCTAAGCCTTCGAATGTTTGCCGCCAATCGAGTTGGGGGACCAGTTCGGCTACAGCCTGTTGCCGGAAATGAATGGTTTCGGGTTTGGCGGGCGACAGGAGCCAATCGGCCAGTCGGCGGTTGCCTTCGTGGGTGTGAGTCCGGTTCAACAATCGAAACAACGACAGTTTACCAAACACATCGAGATCACCCGAATACGAATGAGTGGGACTCAAAAACTCCTCGCCCGTTTCGGGGCGGAGAAACTTGCGCTCAAGGCGTGCGGCCTCATCCTGATTTACAAAAGCGAGATGGTGGTTTAGATCGCGGGTTCGGCGAATGGCAGTGTGGCGCTTGAGCATCCACAGAAAGCCAATAATTCCCACTAGTGCTACAACTAAAGTGGCCGCTACCTGATCGGCGCGATGTAGCAGCCAGACAGCAAAAATAGACCCTACAAACCAGATAAGCCGCCAGAGAGCCAGTTCGTTATATTGACGCTGGGCTACTTGCTCAGCTTGTTGAAATTCCTGTTGGCGGGCAGTGAAGGTTATCGATCCCATAATTTTCGGGCAATTTGGGCGATGGCAGCTTCGCGGGTGGTTTGGTCGGCTTTGGCATCCGATATAAAGACTGCAATGGCCAGATGCCGCCCGTTAGGAAGGGTAATGATACCGATGTCGTTTGTAGCTGCCGTGATTCCATCGCGCGTGTTCGACGTACCGGTCTTATGTGCCACCACCGTACCCGGTGGAAGATTGCCTTTTAGTCTTTTTAGCCCTGTCTGCGTATCGGTCATTAAGTTCATGAGCAACGCCCGGCTATTCGTTGAGAGTCCTTTGCCAAGTTGAAATTGTTGTAATAAAAGGGTGGCCTGCGTGGGTGTGGCCCAATTATCATACTGTACCGAGTTGGCAGTGGCCAGCTCTTTCTCCGTATTTTTTACGATAACACCCGTAATACCAATGGCCTGAAGGTAATTTGTAATTGACGAAGCCCCTCCTGCCAATCGCATCAGTACATCGCTTGCTGAACCATCGCTTTCGGATACGGCCAAACGCAGTAACTCCCTGATGGTAACCGTTGCACCATCAGGATTTTTGTCGCGCAGGGGGCTGTGCTGACCCGTTGACACATACTCTTCTTTGGCCACCTTCACGGGTTTATCCAGTGTCAAAATACCTTGGTCAACCGCGTAGAGAGCGGCCATCGCAATAGGGAATTTGTAGACACTCTGCATCGGAAAGCGTTCGTCGGCTTTATACCCTATTTTTTCGCCTGTTTCGATGAGCAGAGCTGACACGCCAATTCGGCCCTGCACCTGCGCAGACAGCTTATCCACAAAAAGCTGAAATTCCGACTTATCGACAGGGAGTCCAAAACCTGATTTCGCCTTGGATTGGGCGTTTGCCGTTACGCTGACAAGAATACAGAGCAAACAAAACAGGCGTGTGGCGGGGATCATGTAGTTCATTTATTACATTCTGAGCAAACGCCCTGAATGAGCAAATTCATTTCGTTGCGGCTATAGCCCTCGGGCAGAGCCACTGAGGGAATATGTACCTGATCGAGGCAGGTAGTCTGGCCGCAATCCGCGCACTTGAAATGTACATGATCGTGGTGATGATGCCCCTTCTCGCAGGTCTCCCGACACAACGCATATTTTGGGTTACCACCATCATCGAGTACTTTATGCAAAATACCCTTATCCAGAAACGTGCGCAAGGTGCGGTAAATAGTTACCCGGTCGTGATCTGGTCCGAGTCCCATTTCGATATCGCCATGCGACAGCGCATGATCGGCCTCCAAAAACAGGTTCAGCACCTCCTCACGGCCATTGGTATGCCGCAGGTCAAAGTTTTTTAGTGTCTGCGCAGCGCTCATTTTTCATTACTCATTATACATGACCTTGCCTCCTTCAAACTGCAATTTAACCAAATTCGCGTAGAGCCCGTCTTCCCGGTGAGCCAGTTCGTCGTGGGTGCCCTGCTCAGCAATCTGGCCTTCACGAAGTACGTAGATCGTATCGACTTTGCGAATGGTAGCCAGCCGGTGTGCAATAATGATTGTTGTACGGTTCTGCATCAGAATATCCAGGGCATCCTGCACCAGCTTTTCTGATTCAGCATCGAGCGAACTGGTTGCTTCGTCGAGCACCAGAATGGCGGGATCTTTCAGGATAGCGCGGGCAATGGCAATTCGTTGCCGCTGACCACCCGATAACTTAACGCCCCGCTCACCAACAATGGTCTGCAAGCCATCGGGAAATGACTCTATGAACTCCAGCGCGTTAGCTTTTTGAGCCGCTTCGCGGATTTCCTTTTCGGTCGCGTTGGGGCGGCCATACTGAATGTTTTCAAAGATTGTACCGCCAAAAAGCATGACCTCCTGCGGCACCACAGCAATATTCTGCCTAAGGTCGGTGATGTTAAAGTCTGTCAAGTTGCGGCCATCTACCAAAATACGCCCTTCGTTGGTCTGGTAATAGCGCATGAGCAGTTGCACAATAGTCGATTTACCAGCGCCACTTTGTCCAACCAACGCAATTTTACGGCCAGCATCTACCTTCAGCGACACCCCTTTTAACACTTGGACATCAGGCCGGGCTGGATAGGAGAACCGAACATCATCAAATATGACATTGCCCTGGACTGGTAGCGGCAAGGCCGACGGCTGGTACTCCGCATCAACCTCCGAATCTTCGCCAATGATTTCCAGAATCCGTTCTGAAGCACCAATGGTTTTCTGCAATTGGGCATACAAGTCGCCCATGCCTGCCACCGAACCGCCAATGAAGGTGGTATAGACAATAAACGTCAGCAGATCGGCAAAGGGCATTTCGCCACCCTGAACCAATGTACCACCATACCATACTACCCCAATGATGCCTCCGAACAGCGCAAAAATCACAAACGAGACAAATGCCCCCCGGAATTTAGCGGCCCGCAAAGCGGTGTTAACCACCTTGGCTAAAGCGGTGCTATATCGGCCAATTTCGTAGCGCTCATTAGTGAACGCTTTCACAATGTTGATGGATTGCAGGGTTTCCTCGACAACTACGTTCGCTTCGGCCAATTGGTCCTGAGCTTTCTTCGACAGTGTTCGGATAAACTTGCCAAACACAATGGCTGCGATGATGATGACCGGAAATGTTGCCAGCATAAATAGCGTCAATTTCCAGGACAGATACAGAATAATCCCCGTTCCAATAGTGAGTGTGGCAACCTGACGGAACAGTTCGGCCAACGTCAGCGTCAGTACATCCTGTAGTTGCGACACGTCGGCCGAAATCCGGCTAGTGAGTTCGCCCACGCGCCGTTGCTCAAAAAACGGAATTGGCAACGTTACAATTTTGCTGTATGTAGCCCGGCGAACGTCGGCCATAGCCCGCTCGCTGACCTGGGAGAAAAAGTAGATCCTGAAGAACGAGAAAACCGCCTGAGCGATCAATACGCCCACAAAAAACAACGTTACCTGATTCAGTGTAAATGCCGATTTGCCCTGAATAACACTTGTGATCTGCCCAATGAGCAAACCAAAACTCATGGTTGTACCAGTCGACAGTATTAAAAACAGAAAGCCCAACGCATACAGCCATTGATACGGTTTAATGAACCGGAAAATGCTCACTGCTCGCCGGATACTATCGCGGTTTAGCGGTTTTTTGTCTTCAGGGCTGGGTTCTTCACCAAAATTTCGTCCTCGTTTTGCCATGTGATTCTATGAGTAGAGACATATAAGCTTAGGTCTCCAATGCGTCATCAATATTGTAGCGTCAGCTAATTAATTGTACATGTTTAAGACAGAGATGTACGATTTTGTCGTCTCTACTGTTCTTCTTTTTGCCCTTTGTATCCTGATTCCTGAAATAACTTTTTTGCATCAGCTTCAGCCATCAGGTCGGTAATACTGGGCGTTGTTTGTTTATCAAAATACCGCCCTACAATGCGCCAGCCAACCCAGCGCCCAATGGCACCGGGGCAGCGCGCCCCAATCTCCGCCGTAAAGGGACGCTCGTTCATGTAGCGCTCTTTCACATCGGATTTAGTTTCGTAGAGCAGTTGTTTGTCAATAAAATGTGCCCACACCAAGTCCTGGGCATTGTATGTTTCAGTTAACTGCTGGTCTGAATACCCAATCAACAAACTGTCGGCAACGGTTGGCATCATGGCTTTAGTAAACACGAAGCCTTTGCCGTAATAGACCATATCTGCCAGCATAGTCTGGTCGGCCTTGTTGCTGGCATTGTACTTGTCGCCAAGGGCGAAGACTACGGCAGGAGCAATATAATCTTTAGCATAGCGACGTAAAATGTACTGCGGAAACTCCGGGCCACGAGGACGATACTTAGCTTTTGGCCCCACGAAATAATCCAAACCAATAACAATCAAGCTGTCCGTTACAATCATATCCGGCCCCATAAAACCCGTGGCCATTGTCACAACACGGGGGGCCTTAAAATCAGGGTATGATTTTTTGATATTCGCGAAAGCTTCCCCGAGTTGTTTAGCCAGTTCGTTGTTGGTTGCCGGAAACTCGTTCTGAACCTGTTCGTACAATACGTTCAGTTCGGGGTCGTTTACCCGATGATGTAAATCAGCGACCAATACACTGTCGTTAGTCGCATCTTCAGGTCGCAGATATAATTTGGTGATGATTGGGTTTTTAGCCAGAAAAGCCCTGATTTGTTCGGGTGACTTAGCGGCAAACAAGGCCTGATCGAGCCGGTCGAGAGCAATCTCGTTCGTTTTGGCACAAGAGTTGAGCAGAAGAACAACAAAGAGCCCCCAAAGGGCGGCTGAAAAGCGCATTGTATCGTAAAAAGAATGGTTTTGAGAGGGGCTGCACTAATCCATTTGGCGGATGTTTTGTCAAAGCCTCGTCAGAAATGACCGTACGGGCAACCCCGATCTTGTATAGAGAGATGTTACCTACAAAAACAACATACTAATAACGCCAAGCGGACCTCGTTTCCTTCCTTGAAAACGTACAAAATTATGAAAAAAGTTGCAGCCCTGACCCTGATTTTGGTTCTAACGGCATTAACCACTGAGTCATGGGCACAGTTCCGACAGGCATCCACCAATGAGTATGCTACCTCCCGCGTAACGGAACGACGATTCCGCAAAATCCTCGGCAGTGATTATGACAACCCCAAAGTTGTCGCTCCATCTGAAAAGGAAACATTCGTTTACGATGAAAAACCCCTGCGCAAACGGCGCAAAAAAACTACCGTTGACAGAGATTATCAGCAGGAAAGTCGCGCACGAAGTAACAACGATGTTTACCCCGATTACGAGCGTCCCAGCCACTTAATCGAAATGAGCCTGCGGCTGGCTCCCAATGCGTCTGTTAATGTGGTTGAGGGAGCGGGTAACTTCCAGGGATTTGCTCCTAATGGCACGGCCCTCCGGCCGAGTGTGGGCGTTTCGCTTGACTATTTCTTTTTCAAGGATCGCTATGCCTTCAGTTCGGGCCTGTGGTATACGATCAAACGAATGAGCTACCGAATTCCGGGCTCTTACGGCGAAACACGCTGGAATCCAGGCGCACCCGTGAAAGAGGGCGTCTACAATTTGCAGTACGTACAGGTGCCGCTGACGGTTAAAATGTTCGCCAATAATCTCTTCCCGACTTCGCGGCTTTACATCCAAACGGGTGGGGTACTTGATGTAAAACTGGCAGAAAAACCGCTGAACGAGTCAACAAATGCCTATTATCAGGTGGCACAGCGCGACGGCACCAGACGCCAGTTTGGCTTTGCGGATGCGGCCTGGCTTCTTGGTGGAGGTATTCAACACCGTCTGAACGGTACCAACGCCCTTAACATCGGCATCATTTATCAACGCGGTCTGCTCGACGTTGCCCGCCCTAAAGATTTGACCGTGCGCAACCGGATGGTATCGCTGGAAGTGGGCTTGAAGTTTTGAGGAAACAGGAGCCTTTCTACCAAACTACTCGCAATCCTAATTCTTTGTAATGCGGAAACATTTCGTCAGGACTGACTATAGGAATATTTCGAATAATGGAGTGGGCAATAATGAGTCGATCAAATGTGTCTTTGTGTAAGTCAGTCTTTGTGCCTTCGATTAGCTTGTCACCAACCATTTTTGTGTATGGCTTACGAATAATCTGATAATCAAACGTACTCATGTATTCCATTGCTTC
The DNA here is from genome assembly GCF_028867935.1 of Flavobacterium sp. SUN052. Taxonomy (GTDB): domain Bacteria; phylum Bacteroidota; class Bacteroidia; order Flavobacteriales; family Flavobacteriaceae; genus Flavobacterium. The sequence continues at coordinate 832 of NZ_JAPQNS010000010.1, read as the reverse complement.
CCACTCGATGGGTAACAACGTAACCTGGTGAGTGCGTAATGCTTTTTTGAAGTACTTTTCAAAAGGAATCGATACGATAAATCGTCCGTCTCTCACATGGTTACTAAGTTCCCACAAGCTCACGACGGATACAAAAACGTCATGAGCTTCTTCAAGCACGGAACGGGTTCGAGCAGGGATAAGCGAAGGATTCGTGATGAGTCGATCAAAGGCAATCGTGTCTAGAAGAACTTGGTCCATTGATTCAATATTCTCCTTCGCCTGTAGTCATATCCTTGTCGAACCGGCTTGGGTCGTTATAGATGACATATTTAAGCATAGGCGTGTTCATCAGAATACGCCGTGGTTTCGGTGGCGCTACTTGTTTTTTCACTTGCCTTGCTTCGGTAGATGGGGCAATTTTTGCTTTAGTACTCATAATGCTTCACACTTTATTTTTGTAAATATAACTTTACTGAAGAGATTTCCCTGTGATCTCAAGGTTACGTAAAATGAGACAGTTAGCCTCGACAATAACCCACACAATTATCTTATAGTGCGCTGAAAAGCATCTAGCATCCAATCAAAATCAGATTTTGTATGTCCTTTACGGACTACAATCTCATAGGCTTCACTGGCAACAAGCCCACACTGCGATATTCCATCTACAACCAACGTACAACGTAACCGGATGGTCTCACTAGAAGTAGAATTGATGTTTGGCGAAGACACTAGTGCTTCTCCAATTTAGTACGTAGATAAATGGTTAACTTTGCGGTATGAGCCGTATCGCAACCCCGTTCGTCTTGGCAGAGCCCGATTGGATTACCTTAAAACACCTGGTCAGTACAGG
>NZ_JAPQNS010000001.1 GCF_028867935.1 Flavobacterium sp. SUN052 | reverse complement strand
TTTCAAAGCCCTGTTAGTACGGTTTGAATTTTCGGTCAAAAATTGGATGAGTTTACATTTTATCGCGTTCTCGGTCATTTTCCTGCGGAAAATCAAACGAAAAGAGAAAGTTTAAACAGCTTCAACAAAAAGGATGGCACGCGGATGACGCAGATAGAACTGATTTGACGGATTTATTTTTAAGATCTGCGAAAATCCGTTCCATCCGTGTCATCCGCGTGCCATCCATCCGAAACCGCCTTATCTTTGCGCTCATTATGCCGCGACTCGTTGCCATCGACTTTGGAGCCAAGCGCACGGGACTCGCCGTGACCGATCCGTTGCAGATCATTGCATCGGCTCTGGAAACGATTCCGTCGCATACGGTGGTGGCGTATTTGAAAAAATACGCGCAAACGGAACCGATAGAGGCCTTTGTTGTTGGTTTACCCAAGCGACTTGACGGAACTGATACCGACAATACACCTCGTGTTGAGTCGTTTGTGCGGGCTTTGACGAATGCTTTTCCCGAAACGCCAGTTTATCTTCACGACGAGCGATTCACGACCAAAATGGCTTTACAGGCTATGATTGCGGGTGGCTCTAGTAGAAAAGACCGGCGCGAGAAATCAGGTAACCTCGACAAGGTGAGTGCGGCAATTATTTTACAGTCATTTATGGAACAAAAGAAGTAGGCAGTAAATAGTAGCAGTTGGCAGTTTATAAAAGCGGCCACTGCGCTGCCCCTGCCAACTGCCACTAAAGTATGATTCTCCCCATTGTAGCCTATGGTGACCCGCTTCTGCGCAAGCGGGCAAAAGACATTGATCCTCAAGAGATTGATGTGAAAAAATTCAGCGACGATATGTTTGAAACCATGTATGCCTCGTCGGGTATTGGTTTAGCTGCGCCCCAGGTTGGGCAGGGTATTCGTTTGTTTGTTGTAGATGGAACGGCTCTGAACGAAGGCGAAAAAGAAGAAGATAAAGACCCTAGTTTAGAAGGTTTTAAGAAGACGTTTGTGAACCCCGAAATCATTGAAGAAGACGGGGACGAATGGGGCTTCGAAGAAGGCTGTCTGAGTATACCCGGAATTCGGGCAGAAATTTACCGGCCTGAAGTCGTCGTGATTCGCTATTTCGACACCGATTGGAACGAACACGAGGAAGAGTACGATGGTATGGCTGCCCGCATTATTCAGCACGAATACGACCATCTTGAAGGTAAACTCTTTACTGACTACCTCTCGCCGTTGAAACGTCAGCTGCTCAAGAAGAAACTGGCCGACATTACCAAGGGAAAAGTTGATGTTGACTACCGGATGCGGTTTCCCCGATGACCATCCTCGATGAACATCTCCAATAACGATCTCCAATGAATGTAACACTCCTCCAAAGCTCCCTTTACTGGCACGACCCGGTGGCTAATCGGGCTGCGTTGGAGGAGGCCATTTTCGGCATCGGCCAGCCTACCGATCTGATCGTTCTGCCCGAGATGTTCACCACGGGTTTTACCATGGAAGCCCCCTCCGTTGCCGAACACCCCCGACTGAGCACCCACCGTTGGATGCACCAGATGGCTGCTCAAACAAATGCGGTTGTAACGGGGAGTTATGTGGTACGCGAAGAAGGTAAGTTTTATAACCGCCTTTTGTGGATGCAACCAGATGGCCAATTTGCTACATACGACAAGAGGCACCTTTTCCGAATGGCGGGCGAAGACAAGGTGTATACAGCGGGCAACTGCCGAATTGTGCAGGATTGGCGAGGATGGCGCATTTGCCCGCTAATTTGTTATGATCTTCGGTTTCCGGTCTGGAGCCGAAACACCCCCCAGGATTACGATTTGCTACTTTACGTGGCTAATTGGCCTGCTGTTCGCCAGCAACCCTGGGACATACTCCTGCAAGCCCGTGCCATCGAAAATCTAAGTTATGTTGTGGGCGTGAACAGGGTAGGAGAGGACTCTACCGGTCACCACTACGGGGGCGGTTCAGCCGTAATAGACTTTAAGGGCGAGGTGTTGTTTCGTCAGTACGAAACGCCCGTCGTTCATCAACAAACGCTTTCTTTAGAAAACCTTCAGGCGTTCCGGGACCGGTTTCCGGCTCAACGAGATGCGGATGAGTTTACCCTAATCGGCTAGATAACTCTACACCCGACGCCCTCTACTCTAATACCTTAGGCACCTGAAAAAACGGTCCTTCATGCTGAGGAGCGTTGGCTAGTGCCTGCTCGCGAGGTAAATGATTAGCCACAATGTCTTCCCGCAGGACATTTAAGTCGGGCGAAATATGCATCAGCGGTTCTACGCCCGTGGTGTCAACTTCATTCAATTGTTCCATCCAGGTCAACACCCCATTGAGGCTATTAAGCAGTTCGATTTCTTCTTCGGGTCGGATATTAAGCCGGGAAAGATGAGCAATTTTTTGGAGGGTTTCGTGGTCAACGAGCATGTGTAAAGAGTGAAAGAGTGAAAGAGTGACGGTCCGACGATTCGGAGAGTGAAAGAGTGGCTGATACTGTGAACCGCTCTTTCACTAATTCACTTTCCGAATCGTCAGACCGTCACCCTTTAAATAGGCATGTAGCTCCGCATCAATGATGCGAAAAGCTTGTTCTTTAAGGGCAGGCATATCGGCCTGGGTAAGTCCGGTGGTGGGAATCGGTTCGTGGAAAACCACCTTGACACTGCCCCAGTGCATTCGAATGGGATATTTATCTGGTAGAATCTCGTAATTGTTCACCAGGGTAAGCGGTACCAGCGGCACTTGCTGCTGAATGGCCATAATGAAGGCACCATCTTTGAATGGATACGTCATTTTAGGAGGTTCCTGCGCGCTGATGCCGCCTTCTGGAAAAATGATAATGCTCCGGCCCGATGCAAGTGTTCTGATCGACTTATTGAGTGAATAAGCCCGGCTCCGGGCAGCATCACGATCGACCATGATGTGGAGCCGGGCGAACATATAGCCAAACAGCGGAATATTTTTGACGCTCTTTTTGCCAATGTAAGCGTAAAAACCGGGAACTACCACCCCCGTCACGGCAATATCGAGATACGAAAAATGGTTGGCACAGTATACGTAAGCCTGTTTGGGGTCGGGGCGAAACCGCCAGTCAACCTTGATTGGCATGCCGATCAGCAAGAAAAAAATACGGCCCATTATCCGCACAGCCTCGTGCGCATACCGACGACCGCCATCCCACTGAATGCACAGAAAGATGAACGGAAAAAACAGCACAAACAGTGCTGAAAACAGGACGGCGCAATAGGCTGTGTAGAGCAAACGCATAAGTAAATCGAACTAGCCGCTCAGCAATTAATGTTTGAAATGCCGGACGCCTGTTGTAACCATTGCCAGACCGTGTTCATCGCAGTAATTGATGGAGTCCTGATCACGGATAGAACCGCCCGGTTGGACAACGGCTGTAATACCGGCATTACCCGCAATTTCGACACAGTCGGGGAAAGGGAAAAACGCATCGGAGGCCATGACCGAACCCGCTAGGTCGAAACCAAATGAATGCGCCTTTTCGATAGCCTGTTTCAAGGCGTCCACACGCGATGTTTGACCAACACCACTAGCTAACAATTGCCCTTCTTTCGCTAAGACAATTGTGTTCGACTTGGTATGCTTGCAGACTTTCAGCGCAAACTCCAGCGCCCGTACTTCACTTTCGGTCGGTGCTTTTTGGGTTACAACTTTGAAGTCAGCGCCGGTTTCAGTACGGTTGTCTTTATCCTGCTCCAATATACCATTCAGAATAGTTTTCACTAGCTTGGTAGGCATCGTAACGGGTTTACGACGAAGTAGAATCCGGTTCTTTTTCGATTGCAACAACGCTTGCGCTTCGGGTGCAAAGTCAGGGGCAATCAGAATCTCCATAAACAGCTTGTTCAACTCCTCGGCGGTTTCCAGATCAACGGGTTTATTGGTCACCACCACCCCGCCGAAAGCCGACACCGGGTCACAGGCGAGCGCGTTCAGGTACGCTTCTTTGGGGGTAGGGGCGGTAGCTACTCCACAGGCGTTGGTATGCTTGATAATCGCAAAAGCCGCCGAAGAATCGTCGAATTCATCAATCAGCTGAATGCAGGCATCCACATCGACCAGGTTATTGAACGACAGTTCTTTGCCATGTAATTTATCAAACATGGCGTCTAAATCGCCGTGGAACGTGGCCTGCTGGTGAGGATTCTCGCCGTAACGAAGCACAACCCCTTCACTTGTGTTTTTATCACCTGGCGCCGAATCACCGAGAAAATAGGTGTTTATGGCAGTGTCATAATGCGAGGTGGTGGCGAAAGCTTCCTGAGCATACCGACGACGGTCGTCCAAGTTTGTCGCACCGTTCTTTTCGGTCAGTATCTGCAATACATCAGCATATTGATTTCGCGAGGAGACGATCAGCGTATCCGCAAAATTTTTGGCTCCCGCCCGGATTAGTGATATGCCTCCAATGTCTATTTTTTCAATGATATCTTCGGCCGATGCTCCTGAAGCAACTGTTTCCTCAAATGGATATAAATCGACAACCACCATATCGATGGCTGGAATCCTGTGCCGCTCGGCTTGGGCCACATCTTCGGGTAGGTTGCGCCGGTACAAAATGCCGCCAAAAACAGTTGGGTGCAGCGTTTTAACGCGTCCACCAAAAATAGACGGATAACCCGTCAGGTCTTCAACAGCGGTTACGGGGATGCCCAACTGCTCGATAAACGTTTGTGTACCACCTGTTGAATAGAGCGTTACGCCCTGTTCGTGTAAAAGGCGGACAATGGGTTCGAGGCCGTCCTTATAATAGACCGATAGTAGGGCAGAAGAGACTTTTTTCATTGAAACGATTAATGGAGAATCGCGCAAAGATAAGCCCCTTGTACCGACAAGCCAACCGAGGGCGTATCTTTGCGTCAAATGCTATACAGTCTTTTGACCCGTATCGCAACTTGTACAACAAACCTTTCAATGAGTACTTTTAAGAAACTCGCCAGCGATACGGCACTCTACGGTCTCAGCACTATTCTGGCCCGGTCGATCAACTTTGCGCTGGTTCCCATTCAAACCTATGCTTTCCAGGAACCTTCGGAACTGTCGTCGAACGTGAATTTGTACGCTTGGATTGGGGTGTTGATGGCCATTTATACACTGGGTCTGGAAACGGCGTTTTTTCGGTTTGCAGCCCGAGCCAAAGGCGTAGAAAATGCGGAGGAGCGAGTTCAAATATTCAACCGGACAACCAGCATTGTTTTAGTCGCCAGTATCTTGCCAACGATACTGATCGTTGCATTTGCTCCTCAAGTCGCTCAGCTTCTAAATTATCCCGGTCAGGAACGGTTTATAACGTGGTCGGCGTTGCTGCTAGCGATTGATGCCATTGTTGCCATTCCATTTGCCCGCCTGCGGGTCGAGAACAAGGCAAAACGGTTTGTACGGGCCAAGGTCATCAATATTCTGATTAACGTAGGCTTGTGCGTCTTCTTCATTGTTTTTTGCAAAGACATCACCGAAGGCCGCTATCTGCCCGCTTTACAACCGCTGGCCTCGTTTATTTACCGACGAGAGATTGGAGCTGGCTATATTTTTCTGGCTAACCTGATTGCTAATGGGTTGTATTTTCTGATTCTGCGCGATGCATTTGTTGGTTTCCAGTTCACCTTCAAGTGGACAGTGGTACAACCGCTACTTGTTTATTCATTTCCGATTATGCTCACCAGTTTATCGGGCGTGGTCAATCAACTTACCGACCGATTGCTACTCCGGCGTTTTCTCCCCGAGGGCTTCTACCCTGGCTTTACGTCTGAGGATGCGTTAGGTATTTATGGGAACTGTCTGAAACTGTCTATTTTCATGGCTCTTGCCATCAATTCGTTCAAGTTTGCGGCCGACCCGTTCTTTTTTAGCCGGGCCGAGGATAAAAATTCGCCTAAACTGCTGGCGGATGTTACCAAGTGGTTCGTGATTGTATGCGTAGTTCTGTGGGTGGGTATAAGCCTGAACCTCGACGTAGTGGGCCTTTTGTTGAGAGATCCCAGATATAGAACTGGCCTGGGCGTGGTACCTATTCTGTTGCTGGCCAACCTGCTGCTTGGGATATATTACAACATTTCGTTCTGGTTCAAGCTCAGCGATAAAACCAAGTATGGAACGCTCATAACCGTGGTTGGGGCCGTAATTACCGTTGTGCTCAATATTGTATTGATCCCACGGATGGGCTACATGGGCTGTGCATGGGCTTTTTTGATCTCAACCCTCGCCATGACTGTGATGTGCTACTGGCTCGGCGAACTGCATCATCCAGTTCCTTATCATGTTGGATCAGCTCTATTCTATATTGGGACGGCTGGCTTGCTGATCTACGGAGCAGGATTCATAAAAATCCCCAATCTATGGATATCGGTGCCCTACCACCTTGCCCTGTTTTTACTCTACTTAGGAATTATTGCTGTGGTTGAACGCGATACAGTTAGGTTGGCGGTGAAGCGTTTGCGGAGGTGATGAGTCAGTCCAAGAATCTTATACTTCTAGAATATTTCCCAAAACAGTCTCAAAGCCAACCAAGACAGGATCTCCGGTAAGTGTTTCTGCGAAACTTTTTATGTCAACAGATTGGCCGGGTCGGTAGATGTATGTTTGCAACTCACGCGGAGAAACCAGCCAGCCTAATCGAACGCCGTTGGCCAGCCACTTTTCCATCTTATGCTTCAACTCGTTGATATTGTCTGAATCGCTTTCGAGTTCCAGCACAAAATCGGGAGCAAGGTAAGGGAAGGAGCGTTTTTGGGCAGGGGTCAGAGCATCCCATCTGTCCCGGCGCACCCAGGCTACATCGGGAGCCTTCATGGATTTATCTCGAAGGAAAAAACCACCGTTAGAATCGAAAACTTTCCCCGCTTTGGTTTTGCGGTTCCAGAGGCCAAATTCGGTATTTAGTTCGCTATTATTGGAACTGGTAAGCAGATGGGTTGGAGACATGTCAATATAAAGGGCACCGGTCTCGTCACGTTCAATTTTCAGATCAGGATTTGCCAGACAAAAGCGGACAAGTTCTTCATCAGAGAAGCGGTCGAGTTGGGGAATATTTAGGGGCAATTGCATAGCTAGTGGGGCATTGAGTATGAAGCAAATCTAATCATTTAAAGACTGTTGACAAAATAGGGGTGTTGCGTCCTGTTTTTCACTCGTCAACGACCCAAAACGAACTACTTTTTGTTGCATTGGCAACGGGCCAGATAAACCACCACGCCCAATTTTCGCCAATATTTTATGCAATTACTATACAGTTATTTACGTCGTTATTGGGGTCTGCTGATTCTTGCCCTGTTGCTGGCGGCCATCAACCAGATTTTCTCGCTGCTCGATCCGTATATCTTTCGGAAAATTATTGACCAGTATGTTGTAAAACCGGGTGGCACACTTCGCTCTATTGACTTCTGGGGATTTCTCAAGAACGGAGCGGGTATTCTGATTTTACAGGCGTTGGGCGTGGCAATGGTCAGCCGCATTGCCAAGAACTTTCAGGATTATTACGTCAACGTGATTACCCAGCGGCTGGGAGCCCGGCTTTATACCGATGGCCTTCGTCATTCGCTGGAGCTACCATACCAGGTTTTTGAAGATCAGCGGTCAGGCGAAACATTGGGTAAGCTCCAAAAGGTGCGTTCCGATGTGGAGAAGCTGATTCAGTCGTTTGTGAACGTCCTGTTTACATCGGTGGTGGGGATCATTTTTGTGATGTGGTACGCGGCTACGGTCTACTGGCCCATTGCCCCCGCTTACTTCCTGACTATTCCGTTGCTGGGATTTGTGAGTTCGCTGCTGAGTAAGAAAATTAAGACCGTTCAGAAGACGATTGTGGCCGAAACCACGGCACTGGCTGGTTCAACGACCGAAAGTCTTCGCAACATTGAACTGGTGAAAAGCCTCGGACTGGCCCAGCAGGAAACCGAACGCCTGAATGCCACGACCGATAAAATCCTGAAGCTTGAACTCAAGAAGGTTCGTTACATCCGCTCGTTATCATTTGTGCAGGGTACGTTTGTGAACCTGTTACGCAACGCCATCATGTTGCTCATGTTGTTTCTGGTGGTGCGGGGTGAGATCACCGTGGGTGAATTTTTCTCCCTGTTCATATACTCCTTTGCCATTTTCGGCCCCTTGCAGGAGCTAGGAAACATCATCAACATTTACCGCGAAACCGAAGCCTCGCTGGCTAACTTCCAACAAATTCTGGATACTCCCCGCGACGTTCAGCCAGCCCATCCGCAACCCGTTGGGGAAATTCAGACGCTGGCTTTTGAAGACGTTCGTTTCAAACACCTCACGGCCGAGACACCAGCGTTAGATGGGATTTCGTTTAAAGCAAAAGTGGGAGAAACGGTTGCCTTTGTTGGACCCAGCGGTTCGGGTAAGACTACCCTTGTTAAGTTGCTGGTGGGTTTATACAAGCCATTACGGGGGCAAATTTTGTACAATGGTGTTCCTGGCGCTGAGGTGAATCTTGATGAACTTCGGGAGCAAATCGGCTTTGTAACGCAGGATACTCAGCTTTTTGCCGGAACCATCCGCGAAAACCTGCGTTTCGTAGCGCCCAATGCCACCGATGAAGAATGCCTGACGGCCTTGCATCAGGCAGCTGCTCACTCGCTGCTGTCTCGCGCTCCGCAAGGGCTCGACACCGTTATTGGCGAGGGCGGGGTAAAAGTTTCCGGGGGTGAAAAACAGCGGCTGAGTATCGCCCGTGCGCTTCTTCGCAAACCGGCACTGCTGGTCTTCGACGAAGCTACATCGGCTCTCGACTCGCTTACTGAAGAAGAAATTGGCCGCACGGTACGGCAACTATCGGGTTCGCGCCAGCACATAACTATTCTGATTGCTCACCGCCTAAGTACCATTCTGCATGCTGACCGAATTTTCGTGCTGGAGCAGGGGCATGTCGCCGAGCAGGGCCGTCATGAGGAGCTTTTAGAGCAGAAGGGACTATATTATGCTATGTGGCGTCAGCAAATTGGCGAGCGCAAAGAGCTGGTAACGGCATAGTAAATAAAGCCATTTAAATTCTTCCAGTATAAATAACGCCCCATCTCTATGTTACGCTACCTCGTTGGTGCCGCCTTCGCTGCCATAGTTCTGTTAAGCAGTTTTTGGGTTGGAAAAATGCCCGCTGCGAAACCCGCACGTGAAAACTACCAGACCTACTGCGCATCCTGTCACGGCGAAAAAGTAGAAGCTTTTGTTGATCGCCAGTGGAAACACGGCAAAGCCAAATCCGACCTCACAAAAAGCATTTCGGAAGGTTACCCTGATCTGGGAATGCCAACATGGAAAGCGGTTTTGTCGGAGCAGGAGGTAAGCGAAATGGCCGACCTTATTCTGGAAAGCCTTAAAGATGTAGACAAATACAAATTTGCCAGTAAACCAACTTCTAACGTGTTTTCGTCGGAGGGGCAAACGGTTAAGTTAGATACCGTGGCCAGCGGTATGAAATCGCCTTGGGGAATGGCCTTTTTACCCGACGGAGATATGCTTGTGACAGACCGTAATGGTGAGGTGTATCGGGTAGGTAAAGGTGGTAAGAAAGCACTGGTCACTGGTGGGCCAACAGTACTTGTCGAGGGGCAGGGCGGTCTATTAGACGTGGCGCTGCATCCTGATTTTGCGCAGAACGGCTTCGTGTATATGTCGTATTCGGCCATGAAAATGGAAGGCGACCAAAAGATGTCGACTACAGCAGTGATGCGGGCAAAGCTGTCGGGTAATACACTGACCGATCAGAAAACCATTTTTGAAGCACTTCCCTACGCCAAAACCCGTCATCATTATGGGTCGCGATTGGCATTCGACAAGCAGGGGTATCTGTACGTATCAGTAGGTGACCGGGGTAGTGAAAAAATAAACCCCCAGTTTCTGGATCGTGATGCCGGTAAAATTCACCGACTGCACGATGATGGCCGGATTCCGGCAGATAACCCGTTTGTTGGCAAGGGCGATGCTCACGGTTCCGTTTATTCATACGGGCACCGGAATCCGCAGGGAATGACGCGAAACCCACAAACGGGGGCAATCTGGACGAATGAACACGGCCCACGCGGTGGCGATGAAATAAATATCATCAAAAAAGCAGCAAACTACGGCTGGCCAGTCATTTGTTATGGTATCAATTACGACGGCAAGCCCATCACGAATCTGACGGCTAAAGAGGGTATGGAACAGCCACTAACGTACTGGCTTCCATCAATCGGCCCGTCGGGAATGGCATTTGTTGAGGGAAACAAATACCCCGGCTGGAAGGATAATTTACTCGTTGGCTCGTTGCGGTTTCAGTATCTGAACCGGTGCGTGTTGTCGGGAAATAAGGTAGTGAAAGAAGAGAATCTGCTCAAAAACATCGGGCGACTTCGGAACGTGAAAATGGGCCCAGATGGGTATATCTATGTAGCCGTTGAAGATCCAGGATTCCTGTATAGACTAATGCCCGTGAATCAGTAATAGAGAAATAGGCGAAAGGAAATGCATCACCAATAAGTAGTAATAGGGGGGAGGTTGACCTTACGTACTAAAACAATCGTACGTTTCAATGACTCCGTTTAGAACGCTACTTTTCGCAGGATGTACAGTCCTGGTTAATTTTTCCGTACCAACCAACGGACGGGCGCAGTCGACGCCCGCCACGGCCACTACAAGCGCGGCTCCAGCATCGGTGAGTATTGCTGCACCACGCGTGGCCCCGATTCTGACCCGTTGGGAAAAGCAGGTGACGCCCGAAAACGCCTGGCGCGAATACCCCCGACCCCAGATGGTGCGGCAGCAATGGCTCAACCTCAATGGGATGTGGGATTATGCCATTGCGTCCAAAAACAGTGCAGCGCCAGGCTCGTTTCAGGGGCAGATTCTGGTGCCGTTTTGCGTTGAATCGACCTTGTCTAAAGTCACCAAATCGCTCACGCCTGATCAGCGGCTCTGGTATCGGCGAAACGTGACTATTCCGGCTCAGTGGGCTGGCCAGCGAGTTCTGCTTCATTTTGGAGCTGTTGATTATGAGTGTGGTTTGTGGGTAAATGGCGCTTATGTGGGAGCGCACACGGGTGGCTCCGATGCGTTTAGTTTCGACTTAACCGACTATCTCGTCAACGGTTCCAATCAACTTCTACTGGGAGTGACAGACCCCACATCCACCGGTGAGCAGCCACGGGGTAAGCAGTTGCTCAGCCCAAGGGGTATCTGGTACACGCCGGTGTCGGGTATTTGGCAAACCGTCTGGATGGAGCCCGTTCCACGCGAACGACACATTGAAGAAGTGCGCGTTACGCCGGAACTGGATTCGGGGCGAGTACGGGTCGATGTGTTAATGAACCGCCCGTCAGACAACCCTACTTCGGCCATCCGAATAACGGCCCTCGACGGCACACAATCTATATCAACGGCGCTTGTGCGCGAAGGACGTACTGCTTACCTGCGTATTCAGAACCCAAAACTTTGGTCTCCAGATAGTCCGTTTCTCTATAATCTACGCGTTGAAGGAGTAACTGTAACTGATCCTTTTGCAGGTAAGCCCAACAACCAGCGTCCCCGCCGTGGCGAAACCGCTGAACAAACTGCGTACTCGAGTGCCCCGGTAACTGGCTCCCCGCTCGATGCCGTCACCGGTTATTTTGCCATGCGGAAAATTTCGATCGGTAAAGTTGCCGGGTCGGGAGCTGCTAATCAGCCAGTGTTACTGCTCAATAATAAATTTGTGTTTCAGAATGGACCGCTCGATCAGGGCTGGTGGCCGGGTGGTTTGCTAACTCCCCCTTCCGATGAAGCAATGGCGTTTGAAATCGACTTTCTGAAAAAGTCAGGATTTAACATGCTGCGTAAGCACATCAAAATTGAGCCGGAGCGCTACTATTATCTCTGCGACAAAATGGGAATAATGGTGTGGCAGGATATGCCCTCCGGGTTTATGGCGGGACAGCAGGAGAGCGTTGGCGACAAAACAGAGCCATTGCGCCGATCGAAAGCGGTTGAGCAATATGAACTGGAATTTCGGCGGATGCTCGACCAACTGCACAATCACCCCAGCATTGTGACCTGGGTAGTGCATAATGAAGGCTGGGGACAGTTCGACACCGACCGGCTATCGGCCTGGGTAAAAAGAATCGACCCTAGCCGGACCGTTAATGCAGCAAGCGGCTGGAACGACCGTAACACCGGCGAGTTCTACGACATTCATACCTACCAGCCTGAACCGAACGCCCCCGACCCTAAAACCGACCGGGTGGTTGTTATTGGCGAATTCGGCGGTATTGGCTGGCCTGTTCAGGGTCATTTGTGGAATCCCGAAATGCGAAACTGGGGTTACCAGACCTATCAGTCGGCTGAAGAAACACTGGCGGCTTACCGGAAAAAATACGCCAAAATTGTGGAATACTATCAGAAACAAGCCCTATCGGCAGCTGTGTACACCCAAACTACCGACGTAGAAGGCGAGGTAAATGGCCTGTTGACGTATGACCGGGAAGTGATTAAAATCCCTGTTGAAACGCTCCGGCAAATCCATGCGCCACTTCTGAAATAAGCTTTTCCATTATCCCAAATCTGTAAGACCTTACAGATTTGGGATAATGGAGACGAAACTCGTTTTCTCTTTACTTTTGTTACTATTGGGTGTTGATCCCAAAAGCATTGTACATCACGTTAAACACAACAAAAAAACCGCTCAATTATGAGCGGTTTTTTATTTAAGAGCCCCCAGTCGGGATCGAACCAACGACCTACTGATTACAAGTCGTCAACAGGTGGTTATTTGTAGTTATCTTACACTTATCCTTTTCTTATTAATGCCCCTGTTTGTCAGTAAGTTAAGTATGATTCTTTATAGGGTCTTATTGTTTCTTATGCGTTGATTCTGTACTTTTGTATTGCAAGTTGTATTGCAACTAACGCCCAACTTGCAATACAATATGAGAAAGGCAACGGTAAACTTTTTCTTTGATAAACGAGCCACAAAAGGCGATGAGGGTATAATCAAATGGTTGGTCTGCATTGACCGCAAACAACGATTGTTTACGACTAGCCAAAAGGCCACCGCCGAAGAATGGACATTTCTACAGGCCAACAAATCCAAGTTAGACAACCGGATTAAGGATGAGGAAAAACGCGCCCTATGGCAACGTTTCTATGGAGAACACTTTACCGACGAATCCGGCAAAAAACAGGACGGTTTTTTTAAGCGTGGTCAGTCTATCGTGGATAAGTTGGGAGACGGGTTTACTTTCGATGCCTTTGCCGATGCTTTAGAGAATTACGGGAAAGTGAAGGAACTACCCGCCGATGAAACCGATTTGATAGCGGCCACCAACCGCAAAGCCCAAACTATGAACACGGCGGGACGGGTAGGTAACGGCCTAAATTATGAATTGGCGGCAAAGTCATTACGTCGGTTTGTGGATTCTTTCACCGATGAAGAACGTAAAGAGTTTTTGAGTATTCCTATTCCACGTAAAACCTCAGCAATTCGCCCCGTTTCTATCCTGCAATACAAGCACCTCACGCCCCATTTGCTGACTGTTTATGAGCAATGGATGTTGTCACATGGTAAGGCTCCCAAAAGCCCTAAAAAGCCAGCCACAGGCGCAAGCATAACCACCGTTGGCATTTACTTACGGCACGTTCGATCAGTGGTCAATGATGCCATTAACGCGGGATTAATGAGCCGTGACGCTTACCCGTTTGGCCCCGGCAGATATGTTATACCAGCAGGAGAGAACGTAAAGAAAGCCCTCAGCAAAGACGACATAGACAAGCTGAAATCCTACCAGCCATTACCCGGTACAATGGAACAAAGGGGGCTTGATTTATGGCTGTTCTCGTACTACTGCAATGGCATGAACCTAACCGACGTTTGCGGCCTAACTTGGGGGCAAGTGAATTTGAAAGACAACAAACTTTGCTTTGTTCGGCAGAAAACAGCCCGTAGTAACAAACAGAAGTCTATCACTATTACGGCATACTTGAATCAACAAACATTGGCAATCATTGAACGTTGGGGAACAAAAGACCGACAACCAACCAATTACGTTTTTCCTTTCCTAAGTCCCGAATCAGTAGGGGAGACGCTAACACCTCAGCGCAAAAAATTCATTGTTCAGCAGGTAATCAAGCTAACAAACAAATGGGTAAACAGGATTGCCGAATCATTGGGCATTGATGCCGACGTAAACAGCTACAGTGCAAGACATTCCTTTGCGACCATCTTACTAAAGAGCAATGCCCCCCTTTCGATGATAAGCAAGTCATTAGGCCATACAAATCTAAAAACGACAGAGAGTTATTTAGGCTCTTTCGATGATGAGGAAGCCAAAGCATTTTTGTCAGCACTTTAATTCCTTCAACGTTATGCAAGAGCCAACTTACGACCCTCAGCGATTACAAACAGACAACGCCTATCAATATAGCATGGTTGATGAGTTCACGGCGTACATGGAAAGTTTACCCGACTATGCCGACCGGGTACGCTACTTTATGCGAATTTGTAGCGAGATTAGGAATGGCATTCCAGAAATATTTAACTACCCTTTGGGCCTGTATGACCGACCTATCAAACACAACGGAGATCGCGTAGTAGCAGCTGATGATGAAAACAATGAGCCAAATCTTAAATGGCTTGCTATTCCAACCAAAGACGACCAAGATAAAGCCGTTCGCTACCGCTTATATTTCACCAATTTTTTCAAAGACCGTTTTGAGTCAATTTTAGGCTTTACTATTCGGCCATTAGCTGAGCTAACAAATAGCTATTTGCAGAAAGTAGCCAACCATCCAAACCCCGAAGCGTTCCGGCAAGCCCAATTAAACACCGTTGGCCGAACAATTGAAAAGTATCAGACAGCTATCGTTGAATGGGGTAATAAAAAGCAGGTAACAAAAAAAATAAGCGAGCAATATAAGCGAGCCAGCGAGTTAGTTAGTGATGAGCTAATTAGCCCCGACGCTATAGAATGGGGAGTGTTCCATAATACAAACCACCTTTACCCGTTCGTGCTTCTTTGGGATATTACAGCTTACAGGCAACTGCTAACCTTGCCACTACTGAAAGGTCGTAAAGCAATGGAAGCACTTGTTCAACCTGATGCAGACAAAGCAGATTCACTCCCTACCATTTTTATTGAACCGGAAATAGGGGAAAAGATTCAAAAGGCGTTTCTTTTAAATGGGGTCATTGATGAGAGTCGAGCCAACGACTTAAAAACAGCCCTATTAGGCCAACAAATCACGGGTAAGATTTCCGTGAAATGTCAAACAAACCAATTAGGCTATATATTCCGTCAGGCTGAATTAGGGAACGATTCGAATACAAGCCGTTGGATTTGCCACACCTTCAAAAAAACAAATAGTGAACTTAGTTATCAAAGCGTTTATGACTCTGTGCAAGGGAAAGAGGAACCGACTAAGAATAAAAAGATAAAAATCTAAAAAATATCGTACCCAAAAACACCCAAAAGCGTACCTGAAGGTATTGTTTTTGGGTGTTTTTGTTATATTCTTTTGCATCAGACTTTTAGACAAGCTGATGTATGGTTGATTTAGAAAAGATGCAACGGGACGTAGACAAGTGTCTGACGTTGCTACAACAGATTACAGAAAACCGAAACGGTGAGACATTGGCCGTTCAGGAAGAAGAAAAGCCAATTGGAATTGACGAAGCCGCCGATTTTTTAGGTGTTCGTCGGCAAACAGTCTATCAACGAATAGACAAACTGCCCCATCGGAAACGTTTCGGCAAACTCTATTTTTTCAAGTCAGAGCTACTTGAGTATTTGAAAGAGGGGGCAAGTTAAATGAAAAAGTTACCTCTCCCCAACGCCAACGGCTTGCAACTTAACCCGGCTGAAACGGGTGATATTTTATGGCTTCTATTCAGAGTTGCTTATGAGCAACCGACCAAAGAAGACCGCGCTTTTGCTCAAGCGATACTATTACGAACGGCTTCAATGTATCCTGAATACGGGAACCATACCAGTACAAAGCCAATAGTTCGCCCCGCTATTTCTCCACTACGGCACAAAAAAAAGCATCGCTAACCCCTTAGCGACGCTCAAAATACTACTATGTATGAAGGAAGACCGCAACAAAAATAAGCTGTCTGTTAAGGAAATACAACAGACCGTTGCTGATGATGCTCAGCGCTTGAAACAAACGGCTTGCGTCTGTCTGACACACGCACAATTAATACCAACCCTGTTAGAACAGGTCAATAAAGTTGACTTTAGGGAACGGGCCGAATTTACCCCCGATGATGAGGACGCTAAACTCAAAAAGGCTCATTATTTAGTAATTGCCATTGAAGAGGTTTTAGACCTGGCAAAGCGGAATCAATGGGGACTTTGCCGCCGTGAAGGATTTTTCTACGCCTATAACGGGGCTTTCTGGAAACCATTTGAGAAAGACGAACTCAAAGCTTTTTTGAAGCAAGCCGCCGAACGTATGGGCGTTGATAAATTTACCGCCCGACATTATGAGTATGCCGAGCAACTGTTTAAGCAGTTCTATGAAACGGCTTATTTAAACCCGCCCGAAGTCGATAATAATACGATCAAGATTAATCTGAGTAATGGAACATTTGAGATTAGTACCGATAGGCAAGTACTACGCGATCCCAATCCCTTTGATTTTTTAACCCATCAATTGCCCTTTGCATACGACCCGAAAGCGGTCGCGCTGAAGTTTCTAGCCTATCTAAACCATGTTCTGCCGGACAAAGAATGTCAGGCCATTTTAGCTGAATTTTTGGGCTATATCTTTATTAGCCCGGCAAAGTTAAAACTCGAAAAGACCCTACTACTTTATGGTTCGGGAGCAAATGGTAAGAGCGTGTTTTTTGAGATTGTTACCGCCTTGTTGGGTTCGGATAATGTTAGTCATTACTCCCTGCATTCACTGACGAATGAACCCGCTTATTGCCGCGCTCACTTAGCGACTAAGTTAGTCAACTATGCCAGTGAGATTAACGGCAAACTAGAAGCCGATACGTTTAAGCAAATGGTTTCGGGGGAACCAGTAGAAGCCCGTTTGCCCTACGGTCAACCTTTCATTCTGACCAATTACGCCAAACTGATTTTTAATTGCAATGAGTTGCCCGCTGATGTGGAACATACCCCGGCCTACTTTCGGCGGTTCCTGATTGTGCCATTTAAACAGACTATTCCTGACCATGAACAGGATAGACAGTTAGCCCAAAAAATCATTCAGTCTGAGTTATCAGGCGTGTTCAATTGGGTACTGTCTGGTTTGCGTCGATTACTCGAACAAAACCGCTTTACAGACTCCGAAGCGGTTAGGGAGCAATTAGAAAGCTACAAAAAGCAATCCGATACAGTACGGCTATTTCTGGATGAATCAGGCTATCAGGTCAGAGCAGATAACTATACGCCCCTCAAAGACCTGTATCGGGACTACAAAGGGTACTGCATTGAAGACGGTTATAAGGCGGTCAATAATAAGAATTTTCAAAAGCGACTAACCGCCAACGGGGTACTAGTCGAACGGAAAAGCTTTGGTTACGCGGCCTTTGTCAGAAAGACTAACCTACCCTAACAAAAAAATAAAAGATGTTTTCCAGCCTACATATCCTACACAACCTACACGAATTGCCACCGATCAACGACCGATGATGTAGGAAATGTAGGATATGTAGGCCCAAACAAACCTTTATTTATGACAACCACACAGACCCGGTACTACCTACCAAAGAAGGCTATCAAATCTGACTGCCCACAGTGTAGCCCCCGATATAGAAAGACCTTAAGCCGTTTTGTTGACAGGGACACAAACGACGTATTGCCGGAACCGTTCGGACGATGCGACCGCGAAAGTAATTGCGGTTATTACCTCAACCCTTACCACAAAGGCCCGTCCGGTTTGAGTTATGCCGATGAGCAGAAAGAGCCACCATTACCTAAAGAGTGGTTTAAAATAGCCGCTAAGTGGAAACGGCAAGGCGTAACAGCCGATAGCATAGAAGCAACGTTGGTTAAAATGCAAGGGGCAACACCCGAACAGGCCGAACGGATAAAAAAATATATCTTTTCTCAGCCTACATATCCTACACTTCCTACATTACCCCCGCCTATTTACTCACTACCTGATGAGGTAATGACGCAATCGTTAGGCCACTATGAGCGCAATGAGTTTGCCCGGTTCCTAAGTGGTCGCTTTGGCTACGAAGTCGCAACTGACTTGCTCCAACGGTTTCGGGTTGGAACTTCGAACCGTTGGCCGGGTGCTTGCGTGTTCTGGTTGGTTGATGATCAAAACAGAGTGAGAGGGGGACAAATCGCGCTCTACGATCAAACAGGCCATAAGGTCAAATACGCCGACAAGGAAGGCAACAGACGGGCTTGCATATCGTCGGTACGAGCCGCGCTCAAGTGGAAATACAGAGATGTCACCCCGCCCGATTGGTTAACCGCTTTTCCCGATGATGCCGAAACGTGGCCCGTTGTGTTTGGCTTACCTCAACTACAGACCGCCCCGGTTGATATGCCTATTGCCATTGTAGAAGGCCCAAAAACAGCTATTGTCTGTAGTCAACTGTTACCGGGTTTTATCTGGTTGGCCGTTGGCGGAAAGTCCTATTTGAAGGCTGAACGATTGGCCGCGCTTCGGGGCCGAAAGATTATGCTTTATCCTGACTTGAACGCGTATGATGATTGGCAGAAACGAGCAGACAAGCTTACTGCTGAAGGTTTCGCAGTGACCGTATCAGATGTATTAGAGCGATTGGCAACGGACGAAGACCGAGAACAGGGCTTAGACTTAGCTGACTTCCTGCTTCGAGAACCTAATACCATTACGGCATTTTCTGAAATGTTACCCGGCCAAAAAGTACGGCTTGACGAAAGCAAAATAGAACATTTGGCCGTAACCACTACCGATGATTGCCCGGTGGAATTGGACGCGCAAAACGATCCCGAAACCTCACCAACACTCAAGACAATGAATTACTTCGAATGGCAACGACAACACCCCGCCTTTTCAAAACTTGGACTCAGTTCAATTCGTAATCATCACCAATCTATATAATCTACTTTAGACCAATGGCAGTAGGAAAAAAAACCGGAGGGCGCAAGGCCGGAACCCCAAACAAAGACAACGCCAATTTGAAAGAACGTATAATGGCTCTAATGGAAGGACAGTTTGACAGCATCGTTGCTGACCTGCAAGCAATGGAACCAAAAGAGCGAATAGCGGCCTATCAACGATTTTTAGAATACGTACTACCCAAACAGCGAGAACAGAAAATAGACCTTTCTACACTCTCTGACGATCAGATAGACGACCTGTTAAATAAGACACTGGATAAACTGAACTAACGCTATGAAACGAGCCGAAAAAATAGCCCTGCTGCAATCGTTCCTGACTGGTAATGTCAGTACGGAACAAGTAGCCAAACTTCGCAAAACCCGCGAACCTATGCACGTTACGCTAAAATTGGATGATAGTAGTGAAACCGAAGAACCGCACTATCCACAGTTCAAAATTGAGGTGTATACCGATGGTACAACGCGCTGTTATGACCTCTACGAAGATGGGAGCAAGATTGACCGAATTACAGGTAATAGCCTACTTTGATAAACACCATGGCAAAGCAAAAAAGCTTACCAAAGTTGACAGATTCAACCGACCTGAAGAATCAGACATGGGAAATGAATCACGCCCGATTGACTTTTGCTATTGAGACATTAATTGAACGGGATGGTATTATGCCACCCGTTCATATTATCGCTCAAGAAGCGGGACTATCCCGACAAACCGTTTATGAACACTTGAAAGACTTTGATCAATCGGCCCTCTATCAAAATCAGATTCAGGCATACCGACTATTAGGAGCGCAAGTGTTAGCTAAACTTTCTAAGATGGCTTTGAAAGGCGATGTGAAAGCGGCCAAAGTATACTTAGGGGCTATTGGTGGAGTTTCGGGTAACGATACCCCCAACGCCAAACCAACTAACTACATACAGGTGAATAATAACCTGAAAGTCGATCAATTAACATTCTTAAACCTACCACCCACTATTCAGGAACAAATCAGCGTCCTGATTCAGCAAGGGTTGCACAATCAAAACGACCTCAACCTATGAAAAACGACGGCCTATATATCAACGGCGAATGGGTAACAGAGTTTCAAGGCTTCGCGGTGACATTCCAAGGCAATGACCTCACCAAGCCAGATACGTTGCAGTCATCTTACACCTCAACAATTGACCTGCCTGATACGGTTGCTGTGAGGGACATTACTGCGGGAGCCGAACAGCCGAACAGTGGTTCTGATTTTCCTTATAAATACGCCCCGGCCTACGTGGTCGATCATGGTAATGTTGTCTTACGCGGTCGTATTGAATTACAAGCCTTCAAAGGCGGTTGGAGTGGTAATCTGTCCGAAGCCAAACAAGATGTGCTGACCCGGCTAAAGCGTCCCTTGCGTTCGCTTGATTTAGCTACATACAATTTTAGTTGGAACGTTGGCACTATCAACGCCCGCGCCAACGCTACCGAAGGAGTTTGTTTTCCGCTTATCGATTACGGCACTATGTCAAATAGGGAGCAACCAGCCGACACACTAAACCCCGCAATGTTTGTGCATTCGCTGGTTGATACCATGCTACAACAGGAAGGCTATAGGCTGGTTGGTTCGTTGCGTGATGATGAATTATACAAGCGCTTAGCCTTGCCTTTTGTTGAGGATAAGCCAATCAATGCTGACGCTGATTTCATTGAAGCGCGTAGGGCAAGAGTGGCAACGGTTCCCGGCGAAATCGAGAAAACGATCAACACCAACCGAAATATTACGCTTCCTTTAACGGTAGTGGATAAGCCGTTGGAAGGATTCACACAAGGCCGTTTAAACCTCTATAGCCCTGCTATCACTTCGTATATAGCAGATACCAACATGAGGGTTAAAGTGTCGGCATTCCAAATGTTTTTTGTGTCAATGGGTATCGGAACGGTTGAAGCCAAATTACAGGTAGAGAAAAACGGAACGGTTGCCAAAGAAGTAACCTGGGAGAAAAGCGGGCCTTACAACAATGTGTTAGGCTTGAAGAAAGAAACCTTGGAGCTAAATACAACCGTCGATTGTAAGAAGGGGGATAAGCTTAGAATACGGTTTATTCTTCAACGTCGAACGGTTGCCGTGAATTGGACGGGTGCAATTTACTTTGGGCCTGACAAATCCTTTGCAGGTTTCGAACCCGATCCAACGCTCACGTTTGGGGACGTTTGGCCCGTCGGCCGGAATTTGCCTGATTTAACCTGCTTAGATTTGTTGAGGTCAATTGCTCTGTTAACCTGTTCAACCTTGCACGTTGATTCTTTACGCCAACAGATAAAGTTTATTCAGCTAACCGATATAACGAACAACATTGCTAATGCTCAGGATTGGTCAGACCGGGTAGAAGAAAGCGAAGAACCGGAGCTAACACCCAAATTGGAGCCATACAGCCAACGGAATTACTTACGCTGGAAAGAATGCGACGGGGTAGATAAATACTATGGCGATGGGTTTATTGAATCCAAAAGCACAAATACTGAAGAGGTAACTTTATTCACCCTTCCTTTTGCGGCAACCATGCAAAGCACTGTCGATTTATCAGGCTATGGCAAGCCCTTACGGATTGAAACCCGAACGGTTAGCGGTACGACGGTGAACACCAAAAGCACACAGCCCCGGTTAATTTTGGTGGAACCTCAACACAGCTTTGCCGTGAATACGTCAATTCTAAATGACGCGGGTGCTATTGTTCCGGCAACGGTTGAGTTAATGGCTTGCTGGTTTTCGGCGCGCCCAAACATTGCCTACAACGCAAGCAATAACCTAAGCTTATCATTTGCCCCAACGTCAACCAACGATGGCTTAATAAACCGCTACTTTGTCGGATTGAAGCGGGTATTGCGTCGGCCTAAAGTTGTTACGGTTTCGGTAATGTTGCACCCAACAGACATATTAGGTTTGGACTTTTCGAAACCTGTTAGGATTCGATCAGTACGAGTTGGATCAATGGTATTTTCTGATTCGCTTTTTTACCTCAACAAAATCAATCAGTATCAATCAAACCAGCCATGTCAAGCGGTTTTGATTGGCTTTACCTGAAAGAGTAGCCCCGGCAATAGTCGGGGTTCTTTACGCAAATCAAACTAATTACATTAACGACTATGAAAAAGTACTCAGGGCAAGACGATTCGCGCCAACGGGACATTGAGCGAATCGGGCAAAGGTTCATGGAGCGAAGAGATAAGGCCATTGACAAAGAGCGCGAAGCCGAAGCGAAACAGGCGCGAAGTGAAGCAGCAAAGGCGGTAGCAGCCGCGAAAGTTGCAAAGGAAAAACGGGACACGGACATTGCTGAGGAGCAAGCTTTGATGAAACAGTTGATGACTGAGTATTTACGATTACGAAACCGTGAAATTGATCGGGAACGGACTCAAGCCATGAACACCCCTGAAAAATATTGTAAACCATTTAAGCGAACGGCTACAGTTTCGTTTGATCGCTTCAATAAAGGCTCAAATTACTTTGACTAGCTTAGATCTTCGAATACTATCGGCCTATCTAGCCTTGAATTCATTTCGTTATCTTGTTAATTATCAATTCATTATGATTTTGGTTGTTACACTTGTACACTTCGCATTTGTCAAACGTAACAGTGTAAGTTATTGACTTTCAATTAGTTGCTCAACTTGTTACACTTTAACACTTACTTTACAACTCTTACCGTATATATATAAAAAATGCGTGTTTTAAAATACACTATTATTTCTCTATATACCCTATTTAAGAAAGTAAGTGTTACAAGTGTTACAAGAGAGATAAGATAATAAGAATCAGTGAGTTACGTTGTTACACTTGCCCATTTTGAAGTGTTACCAAGTGTTACAAGTGTAACACACTGATTCTTGATTTTGGTTACTTATAGAACCATTTCATAGTAAGTGTTTTTTTGTACTTTTGGCTAACTCATAAAGCAAATCAGGCATGAATATAAAACAGCAGGTAGGACTACAAATTAAGGAAACTAGGTTGCAGAATAACTTAACCCAAAAAGAGTTGGGCGAAAAGATTGGGGTCGGGGAACCTACGATTAATAAATACGAAAGTGGTAGGCAGAACTTAACGCTGGAGACTTTGCAGAAAATAGCAGATGCTTTAGAGGTAGGAATCGAGACGCTCTTTCGTAGGTAAATTTTTTTATTTGTCAACTTGCCATAAATGGAAAGTTTCATATATTTGTAATGTCAATGAAGGGCATTGATATAAATAAAAAGCCCCAACGCTGCAAGTTTCTCAGGCTAAAGCGAAGGGGCCGTTAAACATTCAGGAAAATGTCAACAGAACAAAAGTACACTCACAAAGTAGATGCCACAACACCCACTGTACAAACGGCAACCGAAACCTCACAACCCGCTAAAACGCCGTATAATCGGCTAAACGGTTTGGGCAAAATGAAATTGGCCGTAGTATCAGCCGAACAGATGTATTACGCGCTTGAGGGACAACGTCAATCCCTCACCAAACAACTAATACAAGATTGCGCTGAAGGTGATGCAGAACACATCTATGAGACACAGGAAGAATTGCAGATGGTTTCTGAAATGATTTCCAATCTGTTCTTACAAGTCAACGATCAGGTAAAGGGATACGAACATGAACTACGAGGGGAAGGCTTAACACTGGTTCCAGATCATAAAAACCAGGAAATTGCCAACCTTAAAACCATGTTCAAACACTTTGCAGACATTTGACTATGAAAAGGCCGAAGAACCACCCCGATAGAGTAGCCTTTCGCCAACGTGTGGGCGAAAATTTTATGCGAAGGAGAGATAAGGCTATTGAGAAAGAAGAGCGAGAAGCTGAACTACAAGCAAGGCGCGAAGCGGCACGAAAGGCATTGGGGTAACACTCTGGTCAACCAATTGCTAAAGAACTCTTAACCCGTAAGTAGCCCCGGCATTGTTCGGGGCTTTTTTATGCTCATTGTAATACCTGAAATATCAGAGCATAGCTTGAGCCAAAATCTTACACCTATGGGCCGTCCACGCAAACAGGAAGAACCTGAACCCATGAAATCACGAGACATTTTAAAATGCCTCATCTTCTGCCAACCTCATATAATCAAGCTGAAAGGCAAGGGCAAAGAATATGATTCTCTGATTGATGTTCTTATTGCTGTTAAGGATCGGTATAAAATTCCTTCAATGAAAGACATACAAGTGCAACTGTCGGTTAAGCCTGGGCAACTGAAAGACTGTGTTCGGCAATTGTATGATGACTTTATCACGGATATTAGTGATGAGGGTAACAAAAATCCCGTCGAATTCAATACAACGAAGTGTATTATTCATGTGTCTAGAGATCAAGGTAGCATCTCCTTGCATTGTCAACTCCCTTTAATTCCGAGAGTTGGAGAGCCTATTGAATTGCCCTTTATAAATCCCTCTGCAAGTGAATCTATACACTATTACCATGTGACCGAGGTTGGATACAGTTTGGAAAATGGAGTAATGGTAGTCGAAATTTCGGTAAAATGGGGGCATCCCGAACCTTACTTCGAACATTTGAAAGAACGGGCAATTTTTGAGGGGATCATTGATAGACTAGAATTTGACGAGCTTCCTGAAAGCGTTATAAGAAGACAACTAAGGGAATTATCTAGGAACGGCGACACCAATTTTATACCAATTAATAATCGTGCCGGTTTCTTCAAAAATCGTAGAGGGTAACACGGAAAAACTGAGTCTAAGCTGTGACTTGTCATTAGAATTGTGGTTCCGTTCGTACAGGCATTAAATAGCTCCCCAAACAGTTTCTCGCCAAGGAGGATGGTACAACGAGGCATAACTTCGTTTTTATACGGATCATTTTATTTCGCTGTTACAACACTTGTAGTTCATTGAGAAAGTTTTGATATATTTTTTAGAATCATTTCAAAATATTTCAACAAATCACCATTCATCTACAACTAATCCGACTTGATACCCATTATTATTTGATCTCAAACAGAATAGCTCAATTTGTGTGTCACGGTTAATAAATCTGGTAAATGGATAATGACCTTTAGAATCAATAATATCTTCATCTGACCAATCGTAAAGGCAATCTCTAAAATCTGATTTTAGTTTCTTGAACAGTTTGTAGGCATATGCTGAGTCAACATCAGTTACGAAAAGGCTTCTATAAGCATATTTGTTACTTTTAAGGAGGATTTCGTTTGAAAAAAGACCAAAACCTAAACTTGCATTATAAAAAGTGTATCCATTTGCATTATCTGAACTAAGGAAATTTTCTTTTATATTGGCAAAGTTTCTCTTTTGCTCATGCGTTATAGAATCAAGCTTTTCGCATAGAGAAAGTTCTTGGATTTCAGAGATATCGCTGTCATCAAATTCTTCTGCACCACTCTCTTCTGACTTAAACACTTCTATACGTATATAAAAGGAATTATTAACGGGCGTATATTTAATTGTATTCTTGTCAGCTTTCATAGTAAAAGTAGGTAAGCTTCCCTTCGCATTTCTGAATTTAGAATGAGCATTTAGGGCTGCTAATTGCCCTTCTTGGTTGTCCTTATAAAAATTAGATATATAACGAGTGAAGAATATTAAATTTTTTATAGATGATTCGTCAAGCTCGCCATTTTTGCCTCTAGTTTTTAAAGTTAAGATAGCAGAACTTAAGTTATTAGGATTACCATGAAGTTCAATAAAGCCTAAACTATCCTTTAAAAAGCCTATTTCTATATGATTGTTTTTGTGATTTATCGCCTTCTCAAAAACTAACTTATCTTCTAAACCATAAAGTATTTTCTTTTTCGACAAATCAATTGTTGTATTTAGACCTTTGTCAATAAAGAGTGAATCTACTGATTTTAAGTTACCTTTATGTATGGAAAGAATATCTAAATAGTCGTCTAATAGTCCAATATGTCCATGCAAAATAGATTCCAAAACTTTTAATATGTTACTACACCTTTGAAGCATATGCCTATGAGCCATACTACTCCCGCTTTTATATAACTTATCAGTAAATTTAGTGAATTCATTTTCTGTCATTGCAGGTAAAAAATTCTCATAACCTCTTTTTACTCGTTGAAAATATTGAAATGGTAGTTGTAAATCTTCATCCGACAAATTAACTCTCTGCTCTAAAGTAACAATCAAATCTTTAGGGTCCATATTTCTAAAATCTTTATAAGTATCCACGAGGACCATATTTCTCATGGTCCTACAAAATGACACCATAGCCACACAATCCTGATTAGAATTTCCTTTTTTAGTTAAAAAACTTTTTATAGTATTTAGAGCTAATTCATCTGCCCTTTCTTCCTCTTTATAAATAGATAGCTGAGATTTGATCATTTCTTTAAAGTCAACCCATCCCAATGTTTTGTTATCATTATACTTAATATGAGCTAATTCGTGTGCCGTTATTGGAATAAGATACATGAAAATTTCCCTAAGAAGTTCATTATCTTTATCTTTAGAATTGCTATTAAGCACTTCTTTTACAATAGAAACAGACAAGGAGTCTATTGATATATCACTCTTTTCTCGAGATCTATACCAATTATAATTGCCGACAGATAGATATGTACAAATTGCAGAATGAGTCACTACTGTTTCTAACTTTTTGTCTTCATCCTCTTGATCAGCGGCATCTATACTTTGATAATATGCAAGAGTTTCATTATAGCTATTTAATATTAAATAGCTAAGAAAATATTTGTCTATTATTATTAAGTTTGGAGGCATTGCAATAAAATTGTCTTTTGCGAAAGATAGAAATTCTTCTTTTGAAACATTGCCAATGCTCCCCTTGTTACTTTTTAAGGAATCGAAATTTACTATTAATATATTTAGTTGCTCTTTTTTATAATCGTTATTTACATTTATTTTATAACCTAACTTCATTTCTGATATTGCACTTTTAAATGTGTAACTTATCAACGAGTCATAGCTATGATCTAAAACTTTGTTATTAATTAAGCTTTTAGAAATCGAAAAATTATTGTCTTTTTCCGAATCTATTAAATTCCAAGTTAGTATACCTCCTACAAAAGAGATAATTACTATTAACATAATGTTCCTTTTTGTGTCATTTTTCTTGTAACTCATCTCGCTTTTTATTTAGTATAGATTTAAAGAAGAAACCGTTTTGAAATGCAAGAAGAGCTAGTAATGGATAGCTGTCAATTTCTTGAATACTTTTGTAGAAGCTAACTATTATGATAGGGCTAACTACAATCACCATCCATGCTTGTTTGGAATTAGCGGTTTTTCTAATTACTTTAAGAATATTAAAATTTTCTTCTTCTTCTGCTTCGATTTGGTCATAAAGCACTTTGCACATAATCCCTAAAAGTGTGGATATTGCAAGAAGACTTGTTCTAATAATAAGATCGGTAGTGTCGGTTTCTGTTTTGTCAAAACCAAAATGTTCTTTTAAACTAATGTCTCTCAAGAAGAATATTATTCCGTAGATGAAGACAATCATGAGGATAATTAATGTCGATAAAAAACTGCCAGCTTGTTTCATGAAAAATCTTGTGTTTAAATATTTGGTGTTTGTGACTATTTACAAAGAATGTTAAACAATGACAGATTTATAGAGATTCGTCCTCCATTTACTAGACTATATTTTGATATCATGTCTGAGGTTTTTGTAATAATCCTTATCTTCTCGTGATTTTCAACAATTAAGTTCTGCACTCTCACACTCCGGTAAAGTAATTCTACTGAGAAATATGACCTAATCTGAAACAAACCTTTTTATTATTCGGTCGGTACTTATTACTAATGGTAACCTAAATATGTATTAATTTTTACTTGCTACTTCATTAAATCATATACCTAATATCTCGCATTTAAGACAGTTGAACGCTATTCCATTGGCATAGATGGCTCACTTTGCCTTGACTAGCCTGATTTTCTGAACCTTGTTTGCTTGCACTTCTTTGGGACGAGGAAAGAACAGCCGTTCATTCGGTACACCTACTCCCGTCGGAAGGATACCAAAAACAACTTCATTCTCCTTTGTCGCCTTATAAATAACATCTTTTCCTAAGAAGCAAAAGAAGTCCCCTTTCTCTAAGGTGGATAGGTACACTATTTGCGGATTACGACGGTATTCAGGCGTATGCTTCATGTTAAGTTTAAGTTGAAAGGCCCCCTTTTACTATGCGGTCGATAGTTTATCTTAACGACGTCACTGAATTAGCTGTCTCATTTGTCTACATCCCGCGTTTTGGATTGTGTTCATTTTGTGGGACTGTGTAAATATTCGTTTCTTTACAGCTTGTCACATAAACTATATTCACTCATGAACAAGCGTTTACTCTGGTTGGTAGTGTCACTATTTGCCGTACTCCTGCTCACCTTTACAAACCCAGGTGAAGAGGAACACAAGTCGGCCGTTCGAGTGAAGCTAAACGCGTTTATGCAAACGAAGATCAGCGAAGTCAGCAAAGAGGAGCCTTTAGGGCAGGGCTTGGGATCGCTCTTCGGTGGTTTTGTTGTTGACAGAATTATAAACGCAAGCGTTACTCGTAACAGTTACCTCCTATTCTCAACAACAATCTTTAATAATGAAGGCAAGCGCCGAGTGATTGGTGTGGGAATTTTGGGCAATGTCTTTCTTACATCAAAGATTGATGAGGCTATGAAAGTACAAAAGCCATAGTCTTTGTGGACATAGTTGTCTATTTCGTCAATGACAAGCATTCTATCATGCATATCCTTCGCCTATTTATATTCAATGCCCTATTGCTCTCTGTCTTGTTTACAGGCTGTAAACAGACAGAGGTAGTCCCTGATTCAACATTACCAACGCGGGACTTCAATCTAGCAATGGGCAATCCCTCAAACGCTAATACATCAGACGTTAACAATTATCTGATTGATAAAGGGACGTATTGTATAGGGTACAACGCCCAACTAGGAACAGCGCGTTGGGTAAGTTGGCATCTTTCTACAGCCTGGAAAGGAAGCGCGAGCCGGTATAGTGGTAATTTCATTACCGATACATCCCTACCAACCGGCGTTTATCTGGCAAAACATGGAGACTATACAAATAGCGGCTTCGATAGGGGCCACCTCTGCCCTTCAGATGATCGTGATTCTACGGCGGAGGAAAATCGCACTACTTTCTTAATGTCAAATATTATCCCTCAAGCCCCAACGTATAACAGGCAAAGTTGGCGGCTATTAGAGGAATACACCCGTTCATTACTGGCAAGTGGGAATGAGTGTTATGTAATAGCCGGAACCTTTGGGAGTGGTGGAACAGGGGACAACGGTACTTTGCAAACGTTGGCAAGTGGCAAGGTAACAGTTCCCTCCGCACTCTGGAAAGTGATTGTAGTGCTTCCTGTTGGAAGTAATGATGTACAGCGTATAAATGCACAAACCCGCGTTATTGGAGTTTGGATGCCAAATACAAACGTTGTTGGTGAAGGTAAATGGTCAGACTACAGGACAAGCATAGATGAGGTTGAACAGCGAACAGGATATGATTTGCTTTCAAACGTACCAGTTGGGATACAAGCCGCGATTGAGAAGAGTGCTGATAAAGTCACTGTTCAAAGTGAGTGGCTAAAAATGAGTTTATGATATTAAGAACCTATCTAATTGCAGAGGTTAATAATATATGAAAATAACCTTTGCCAAAGACTCAACAGATGCTAGCAAGCTAGCGCACCGTTTACGATTGGTTTCACTTTTGTGCCAGTTGGCATAGTGCTAAAGTACTCAATCTCATCCGGCGTTTATTGAGTTATAGTCTGAGAAATTACAGTTGTGCTAGATGGATTAGTTAACATAGTTTTACTAATAGTCTTTTTTACTTCTTGATTAACCGGTATATCAATTGAGCAATATGCTGAGAACCACACAATAACTATTACGAAGATTGTGAACACATGAAGATATTCATATAAATTTTTTCGGCTTCCCAAGTCCTTACTCGAATCAGGTTTATGAACAACATTATTTATTTCATTAAGTTGATATGCATACTTTTCACGAGCTTTCTTTGCTCTTTCTTGATGCATTTTTATAAGATCGTGTGTTTTATATGAGAATACAACTGCTATTATATTGGCAAAAATTACAATTAAAGTCAAGCCGGTTCCTGCAAATACATTGATTTGATTTTCTTTAGGAAAGGCGAACGTTAGTACACCTAAACTCGCCGTCAGAACAATACTGTTAAATATTTCTCTTCTACTTTCTAACTTGTCAATTCTGTCATATTGTAAAGTATGATACATCCTAAAGTTTTCATACTCTTGCTCTTCCTTAGCGTCCATAGCGTTCAAATCTGTTTTAGTTAAGCGATTCAGAGGTTATTAAATCGCTAATATATTTCATTTCTCAACTTAATTTTTCTGTTAAGGTACTTTGGACCCAAAGTGATCAATCTACCTTTTTCGTCTCAACAAATAGTGGTAAACATTCTGGCTTTGAATAGTAATAGCATATGCAGTTACAAATTCATAGCCATTTGCCGACATAAAATTGAGTGCATCAATCATAGAATTGAACTCTACTTTCTTGCCGTTAACGTCCAAAATTTGAGTGTCCTTATTCGTCCAATATGAGTTAGCTTGCCCGAAATCTATTTCTATTGTCAGCTTAGTACTGAGCAGTTTTGAAGTGCCAACAATTTGTATATACTCAGTAGTAATATCTTTCAATGGCACGTTATTGACCGTTTGTGCCATTGTAAAGCCTGCCCAAAAAATCAGCATTGCAATCAATCCTCCTTTTTTCATTGTATATTAAATTTGAGTTGTAACTCTTTAAGTAACTCTCCCTTTATCCTGCCAAAGTCTCGCTTTGCGAGTGGGACACTTCATACAGACCTCTTCACTGCAATGCTATAACCGCAACTCGTGTAGGTTGTGTAGGATATGTAGGCCAGAAAACATCTTTTATTTTTTTCTAGTGTCAAGAGGACAGTCGGAAGTATTGACCTTAGAGGTTGGCAAAGAAGCTTTACCCGGCTGGTACTGCCTGTTTGACAATACCGGAACCATGACGTTTGTCAAAGACTAGGCCCTTACTGATAAGATGGTACATCGTTTACGACTGGTTGAGCTTTACCGGCAAATTCAGATACGCTTACAAGCTTCAACAAAAACGAAGTCTTGAACGATGTATGATCTTTTTTGTCTTAGCTCATATATTGCTAAACTTTTACTTCGTTTTTCTCACTATAAACTTTATCTCACTTCATGTCAGAGTAAAAACAATTGTTTGTACTGTTGTAAGGAATTGAGGCAATAAGAATCACTGTCTAAGTTAGTCTAGTCTAGTTAAGCACGCATACTAAATCATTATGTGATTAAAATAAATCATTAACTAAATTTCATATATAAGTCTCCAAAATGCTGGGGTTTTACTTCAATGTTTTCATTGGTATTCCTAACAAAATACTGATCCCCAAAGTATACTGGCTTGTCTGCTGCCTTAACTTCAAATAGCACTAGTGATTTATTGTAATAATTCACCAATTTACTAGAAATATTATTAGCCAAAAATCCTTTATCAATTGGCTGAGTCTTTATCTGATTATTAATCTTTAAAAGATATTTCTCAAAGCTTCCATCATAATAGGTTTCTACTTCTGCATTTATACCACTTATAAAGAAGTTATTAAATTTAACAGGCTGATAATTGATCTTATTATAATATGCACAAATACGCTCTGATGCAGTTTCGTCATCAGCAATGCCTACTATCAAGTAACCTTTAGCATTTTTTCCATAATTTGCCATTGCGGTAAGAGTTTTTACAATCTTCAGCACTAAATTATTGTCAAATGAACCTCCACTATTAAGCTGATGAAAGCCTTGTTTAAACTCACATAAGGCCTGTTCTGTATAGTTGTAAACTAATAGATTCTCAATTTTAGTAAATCCTGTTGTAGTAGCTGGATCGTCATCTTCAGATGCTTTTTCTCTAAAAGCAGAAGAAATAACGCCTTTTAGAGCATCAACATTGATCCTTTTGTTCTTGCCACTATAGTAACCTGAGGTCACTTTTGAAATCCTCTTTGCGGCTTCTAGCTTTTTACCTAAAAGAACATAGTCCGATATAACTTTATTATCCTTAAAAATTAATTCATATAAGGCCCAAAATAAAGTCAAAAATTGTTTTGGTGAGTAACGGCTTGTACTTGAATTGACGTTTATCAAATTATTTAGGTTCGTATCTGAGTACTGAACTATCTGTTTTATTTCATCGTAAATTCTGATGAAAACATTTATCCAGTACTCTTGATCTTTACTTAAATTATTTTCCAACATTTTATGTCTATCATCTTTAGTCGGGCTATCAAGGGAATAAATACCATAAAGGTTATCTAGTAGGTCTTTGTTAGATGTAAAGTGATCCGGTAAAAGCATACTTCCTAAAGCGTCAGCAACAATTTCTTCATCAGAAGACTGTCTTAGTTTTTCTCTTGATAAAACAGACTGCTTTACCCAGAAAATATCCTCTACCTTAATACCATATCCAAGCTGTTTATTAGAAACACTTATTTTACTCATATCTCCTAGTGTCAAAATATCAAATTGCGAATCATCGCCACGGATTTTCGATGCAATTTTTCTAACTGCGTCCGCAAAATGACCTAAGGAACTTGATTGTCGAACTTCTTGATGTGAAAGCTGGCGCCCACCGGAATTAATTCTTCTAAATATTTCGTCAATCTGATTACCCGAATCAATAGTATATATGGAAAGGGGTAACGGGTAATTAGCTATTCTAAGACAAGTTACACGGTCAAGCTTAGGCTCTTTCTGAATTAAAATACCTTTGTCATGTAGATATTTTGTCTCAGCCATTGTATCTAAATCAAAATATTTCTCAACATTATCTTCTTCTGATACAATACCGAATTCTTGCTCTATGAAAGAACATATTGCATTTAATCGCTGCATTCCATCAATTATCTCGAATCTCTCCGTTCCATGGTGTTGCGTTGTCGCTAACAGAAACAATGGAACTGGATAGGTCTTTGAAATCGAATCAATGAACTTCTGTTTCTCTTCTACGTTCCACACTAATTTTCTTTGATACCTTCTATTGACGATAAAAATACCATTTCTGAAGAAAGAATATATCCTCTGAACATTATCCCCCCTTATAGATACATCTTGTCTAACTTCACTGCTGGTTTTTATGGGATCAGCCATATTATGGTAGTATATTATACGAGCGATTAATAGCTAAATATATGAAAAAGCCAATTAACACAACAAACCTTTGTCAATAGTTCAAGGTATTATTGTCAGTGCTTTCAAGTAACCCAAGAATATGTATTGCAAGTTGTATTGCAAGCAACAAAAAAACCGCCTAATCAGTAGGCGGTTTTTTTAGTGTAACTTGCTGTTTGTCAGCTTTTTACTTTTGAGCCCCCAGTCGGGATCGAACCAACGACCTACTGATTACAAGTCAGTTGCTCTACCAGCTGAGCTATGGAGGCTTTTACTTTTGATGCCCCGTTTTCGTGATATCGTGGTGCAAAAGTAGGCTATCGAGCCATTCGACGCAAGTTTTTACTCAAAAAAAATTGCAAAAAAGAACGCCACAATCGTTCAAGAAAGTGGCGTTCTGAGTATCTCACTGAAAAACAGTCACTAAGCTGATTGAGCTGCTTTCAACTGATTTTTTAGATCATCTAACTGCTTCTGTGCATCGGCAATTTTCTTGTCAATTTCAGCACGGAGCATATCCGCGTTTTTCGAGCGGGCGAAAAACTCGATGTTATTGCGATACGTTGCAATGTCGTTTTCGAGAGTCGTCATCCGACGACGGATATCGCCACCACGTGAATCGGTATGGCCACCGCCACTGTATCCACCATCGTTTTGGTAGCTATTACCGCCACCCCGACGATTCGAGTCCCGATCTCCCCGGTCTCGATCACCACCCCGGTCACGGCCACCGCGCTCGTTGTAATTACCTCCGCCACCACCCCGGCGGCTTTGTGTAACTTCGGCTTCGTTTTCCTGAATAACACGATCTTTCTCCTTTTGGGACATTTTACCCATAGCACCTACCAATGCGTTGATTGCATTGATATAGCGTTTCTGAGTCGTTTGCATGTCTTTCTTGGGCACAAATCCGATACTGCTCCACTCGCGTTTGTACTCGTTCATTTGCGAGAGGTCGGCACCGGCTGCAGCAGAGGCTTCGATACGGGCAATCAGGTCGTTTTTCTTGGCAAGATTATCTTCAAACTCGCGCTCCGTTTCCTGATTCTTGTTCCGTTTCCGATTAAAGAAGGCATCGCAGGCATTTTTGAAGCGGTCGAAAATCGAGTTTTTCTGCTTTTCGGGTACCTGGCCAATATTTTTCCACTGACGCTGTAATTCGATTACTCGCTGTGTCAGTTCAGGGGTGTCTTCGTTTGAGTTCAGGATCGTTTCTACCTGCTCGCAAAGTTCGATTTTAGCTTTCAGGTTCTGATCGCGCTTGCTTTCCAGCTCCTTGAAGAATTCACCTTTATTGTGGAAGAATGTTTTGAGCGTTGCCCAAAACTTCTTGCTTAACTCTTTGCCTTCTTCGCGTGGCATCGACCCCTTAACGGCATTCCAGCGATCCTGGATAGCCATTACCTCCTTGGTCTTGTCGTTCCAGTCATTGATGCTCGACGAGGAGAAGGTTGTAAACGGAATCAGTTCTTCGTAGATTTTTGACTTCTCTTCGTAGAGCTGTGCAGATTCTTTGCGTTGCTCTTCAGTTTGACCCCGGCGACGCTCGTAAAGCGCATCCAAAGCTACTTTCATCCGACCCCACAACACTTCCTGATCCGCTTTTGGCGCTGGGCCAATGTGCTTATATTCTTCGAAAAGAGCGTTGGCATCATCAATCGTCTGGCGCGAAACCGGCTTATCGGCCAGGTCCTGAGCCATAGCCTCTACTTTCTGAATAACCTCGGCTTTAAGCGTCGCATTTCGCTTACGGTCGAGTTCTTTCAATTCAAAGTAGATATTCCGATTGCTGTAATACCGGTCAACTAAAGCGTGATAGGTAGCCCAAAGCGTGGCATTATGGGGCGAGTTGATGTTACCAGCTGCCTTCCATTCGTCCTGTACCTGCTTAAACTCGTTCCAGCTTGCTTTAGGATCGGCCGCATTGCTTTCTTCGCCTTCTACTAATTCGCGCAGACGACGAAGCAAATCCGTTTTGGTAGCAAAATTGGAGTCTTTGGCCTTATCTAAGTTCTGAAAATACGTGTTCTTCTGGCTCTTAATCTGCTTATAAAGCGCGTCGAACTGCTGAACATCGTCGTCATTCTTAAATTCGAAACCTTCTTCCGAACCATTTTCTTCAACGTACCTAGCGAGTGCGGTCTGGCGATCGCTCGATTTCAGTTGATCAAACAGCGGCTTAACCTCTTTCAACGTGGCATCAGCCCGCTTAAAGTTACCCGGATTTACGTTTTCCTCGCTGATTGCGTTTAACTGGCTTTGCAGCAGGGCTACAAAATCAGCTTTGCTGAACTGGCTGTAATCAACGGCTGGCTGGGTAGAGGCTTCTTCCTCTTCTGTTGCCTCGGCGTCAGCATATTGTGCTGAAATCTCCTCAGCTACAGATGGCTCGATGGCATCCAGTGTTGGGGCTTCTTCTGTTTCAGCAACAGGAGCAGCCTCAGCAGTGGGAGGAGTTTCTACAGATGAAACTTCGCTAACCGATTCAGCGATAGCCTCTTCTGCAACTGGCTCGGGCACATCAGTTAGTTCAGCCGCAGCTGCAGGTTCAGCCTCCGCAACTGTTTCTGCTTCCGACACAATCGAAGGCACTTCAGCATCCGCCGGAAGCTCGCTTTCCGATGGGGCGGCTTCTGACTCCATAGTCACTTCGTTCGTGGCTACAGCTTCTGCTTCGGCAATGTCGCCAACTTCTGTTTGAGTTTCTGCCTTCGTTTCCGAAGCAGCTTCTACTGCGGGTGCAGTAGGTATTTCTTCATGCGTAACCGACTCAACTGGTGCATCAGCAGATGCTTCTACAGTAGTCTGTTCTTCCGAGGGTACTTCGACGGGCAGTGTTGCCTCAACCGTTTCAGTTGACTGGGCAGCAGGTTCGTCTGTTACATCCTCTTGAGCAGGCTCAGCAGCAGCGTTCTCTGTCGCATCCAGTTCCAACATTTCGGCTGGCTTACTGGTCAAATCCTCAGGTCCTTTGATTTCTTTTTCTTCGTTTGCCATGTTGGTAACGTACCGATTACTTTTGCAAAAGTACAAAGAAATGCCAATTAGAAGGTGCTTTTCATTGCGCTTGAATAGTAAACTAAACGATTTATGTCAACAGAAATAGCCGATTTACGGAAAGACTACACGCTGAACGGGCTCGACAGCACCGATGTTATGGCTGATCCCATTGCACAATTTCGTCAATGGTTCGATGTAGCCCTGCACGCGGGCATCCCCGAACCCAATGCAATGCACCTCAGCACAGTAGGATCAACAGGCCGTCCATCGGGTCGAATTGTATTGATTAAGGATGTTGACGAGCGGGGTTTTGTGTTTTATACGAACTACGAAAGCGAGAAGGGACAGAGTTTAATCGCTAACCCAATTGCCGCACTCACGTTTTTTTACCCTGAACTGGAGCGTCAAATTCGGATTGAGGGGGTTGTTGAAAAAGTAAGTAAAGAAGAGTCAGATACCTATTTCAATAGTCGCCCGCGTGGGAGTCAGATAGGAGCATGGGTGTCGCATCAGAGTTCAGTTATTGCGAGCCGCGACGTTTTAGAAAATCGCCAGCAGGAACTGGAAGCGCAATTTGATGGCAAAGCAGTACCTCGTCCTCCTCATTGGGGTGGGTTTCGGGTCATTCCCGACTTAATTGAGTTCTGGCAGGGCCGTCCCAGTCGTCTGCACGATCGGATTCGTTATCGGCTGGTGGAAGGAAGCTGGATCATTGAGCGCGTATCGCCGTAGCCTGCCTCAACGATGACTACAGAAAGTAAACCAATCGTTGGTATTACGATGGGTGATCCGGCAAGCATTGGGCCCGAAATCGCGGTAAAGGCCTTATCAAACCCGGCTATCTATGAGATCTGCAATCCCATACTTGTCGGCGATGCGTCCGTTTTTCGGGATATTTCAACCCGCTTGAGCCTAAGTGCCGTCATCAATCCGGTCAGGTCAATTAAAGAGGCAAAATTCCAGTTGGGAACCGTCGATGTGTACGACCTGGCCAATGTTGATCTGGCCACTCTAGCGTTTGGTGAAATTTCGGCCATGGCCGGAGAAGCGGCCTTCGCAGCGGTCAAGACCGTTATTGATTTAGCGCTGGCCAATGAACTGGATGCAACAGTAACCGGCCCAATCAACAAGAAGTCCATCAATGAAGCCGGGCATCATTTTGCCGGCCACACCGAAATATATGCACACTATACCAACACAAAAAAATACGGCATGCTGCTGGTCGAAGAGCAGCTGAGAGTCATTCACGTATCTACACACGTGTCGCTTCGCCAAGCCTGTGATCTGGTGAAAAAAGATCGTATTCTGGAGGTAACCGACTTGCTCTACAGTGGACTGATTGCTCTGGGCGAAACGAATCTCAAAATTGGTATCGCGGGTCTAAATCCCCACGCGGGCGATTCGGGTCTGTTCGGAACGGAAGACGACCTGGAGATTTTGCCTGCTGTTGAAGAAGCCCGTCGTCGTGGTTATGATGTAGAAGGGCCGGTTCCAGCCGATACGCTGTTTTCAAAAGCAGCAACAGGTTATTATGGTGGTGTTGTGGCCATGTATCACGATCAAGGCCATATTCCGTTTAAGCTGACGGGTTTCAAATGGAATGCTGAAAAGAAACAGATGGATAGCGTGAAAGGGGTCAATATCACCTTAGGATTACCCATAATTCGTACTTCTGTTGACCACGGTACAGCCTTTGAAATCGCAGGAAAGGGTGTTGCCAGCCCCGACGCTATGATTCTGGCCATTGAGTCGGCAGTACAGCTAGCGAAAGGGCAAAAGATAGAAAGAGTGAAAGACAGAAGAAGTGCTTGATTAAGTCACCAGCCTTTCACTCTTTCATCTTCTTTAACACCAGACCATCGCTCTTTCACATGATTGTTGTTATTGCTGATGATTTCACGGGTGCCGCTGAGTTGAGTGGTATTGGGCTAACCCACGGTCTTGACGTTGAAATAGCCACGACGGTTAACTCGGCCTCGAAAGCAGATCTGCTGGTAATTGCCACCGATACCCGTTCTGTTTCGGAATCAGAAGCAGTGTTCGACATGATTACGGTCAGCCGGGATCTTCTACCCGTGAAGCCACAGTTAATCTATAAAAAGGTTGATTCGGTGCTGCGTGGGCATGTGATGGCGGAAACGTTAGCCCAATTGGCCATTTTAGGGTTGGCCAAAGCGCTGGTAGTTTCCGCTAACCCAGGGCTGGGCCGAACGTTGATCAACGGTCACTATTATATTCACGGTGTGCCGATCCATCACACCCACTTTTCGAACGATCCGGAATTTCCAGTAATAGAAAGTGAAGTACTAAAACGGTTTAGTTGGCTGGCTGACCACTTAACTGTACAAACGCATCAAACCGGACTTTCTAAGCGGATAATTACTATTGGCGAGGCTGGCACTGAGGCTGATTTACATGCCTGGGTGAAACGCATTGATAACCAAACCCTGGTTTGTGGTGGGTCTGGTTTCTTTTCCGCAATTCTGGGTTCATTATCTGGGGCAAAGGCTGAACCTTCTGCCCCAAGTAGCCTGGGGGCGTATAAACTATATGTATGCGGAAGTGCCTTTGGAGCCAGCGTCGATCGAGTCAGAAAAGCCGCCCGAGCGGGGTTTCCGGTGAGCTACATGCCCAACGAATTAATCCATACAGGGAGCCTTGATACCATTGCTCTAGCCAATTGGGCAATAGATGTTGTTAATCTTGGGGTACAGCATGGGCAGGTGATCATGGCTATTAATCCGGCCACTGTTGCCAGTGGTTCGGGACTTGCTGCGCATTTACGAACCACAATGGCAATGGCGGTAAAGCTGGTGATGGACCAGATTCAGATAGATGAATTGATTATTGAAGGCGGATCAACAGCATCGGCCACATTACGGCAGATTAGCGTAAGTAGACTTGCCCCGACACAGGAACTGGCCGTTGGTGTTGTCAGAAGCCGCGCCCTCGATAGAGAAGTGTATATTACTGTAAAACCGGGTAGCTACAAGTGGCCGTCGGAACTATGGTCGTTCTGAGTAGGGCCTAAGCCCGTTCCGGAGACACCGTAGCGAGGACGTGTCATCAACCTGCATTCCCATATCCAGAAGGTCAACCATGTCTGAGTCATCCTGGTTGTGCCAGGTCGCTGAGTCGTAGCCTTGTCTTACAATTTTGGGCGATAAAACTGGTCTGTAGTACAGGAGACAAAAAGGATCTATAGTCTTTGCTGGTGTAAGGAGATAACCAGGTATAAAAGGCTTTAGCCAATTAATAAGCTGTTGCCCGAATCTCTCAAACACCTTACACTGCTACCCGTAGTGCACCGATGTATCCTAAACTCAAAAGACTAAAATGAAAAGCCTACCCCTGTTCGACGTACTGATCATTGTGCTTTATCTCGTTGCAATGATTCTGGTCGGGTTATACTTTTCCAGGAAGAACAAAAACGCCGATCAGTTTACCAGGGCATCGGGGCTGATTCCAGGTTGGGCAACGGGCTTGTCGATCTACGCTACTTTTCTGAGCAGCAATACATTTCTGGGCGTTCCGGGTAAAGCGTTTGGCGGCAACTGGAACGCGTTTGTATTTAGCCTGTCGATGCCATTAGCGGCTTATACAGCAGCCCGTTTTTTTGTGCCGTTTTACCGGCAGACGGGCGAGATTTCAGCTTATACCCATTTGGAAAATCGGTTTGGTTTATGGGCAAGAACGTATGCAGTTGTGTGCTTTTTGCTAACACAACTAGCTCGCATGGGGTCTATTTTCTTGGGCATTGCCCTTAGCTTACAGGCGCTCACCGGCTACTCAATGGCGCTGATTATGGTTGTTGTGGGGACTTGCATCATCATCTACACCGTTTTAGGCGGTATGGAAGCGGTGATTTGGACAGAAGTAGTGCAAGCCGTTGTGAAAACCGGGGGAGCTTTACTGATACTGTACCTGATTGTGGCCGAAATGCCGGGCGGAGTTTCGAAAATAATCGACATCGGAGCTACCAACGACAAATTTAGCCTGGGCTCTTTATCGCTCGACTTCACTCAATCGTCGTTTTGGGTGGTGCTGTTATACGGGTTCTTTATTAACCTGAATAACTTTGGCATGGATCAAAATTACATTCAGCGCTACCACACCACGGCGTCAAATAAAGAAGCGGCTAAGTCAATATGGCTCTGTGTGTGGCTGTATGTACCGGCCTCGCTGCTGTTCTTTGTAATCGGAGCCTGTTTGTTTGCCTATTATCAGGTACACCCCGAACTCATCGAAGCCGTCAAGCAAAAAGTGGCAATGGATCGCTTGCCTGCCAGTGCTACATCGGCTGAGGTGAATCGCCTGGTAGCTACGCTGCAACCCGCCGATTATGGCGATAAAGTGATGCCGCATTTTATGGTGACGAAAGTGCCCGCAGGCTTAATGGGTTTGATTATATCGGCAATTTTGTCGGCAGCTATGAGCACGATCAGTTCGGGGATGAATGCCTCGGCTACGGTTTTTACAGAAGATATATATAAACGCTACATTAACCCGAATCCGTCGAGCCGGAAACAACTGGCCTTACTACACATTGCTACGGTTGTTTTTGGGGTGTTGGGTTTAAGTGTTGGCATCGCCATGATTGGCGTCAAAAGCATTC
Organism: Flavobacterium sp. SUN052; assembly: GCF_028867935.1. GTDB lineage: Bacteria > Bacteroidota > Bacteroidia > Flavobacteriales > Flavobacteriaceae > Flavobacterium. The sequence goes on along the minus strand of NZ_JAPQNS010000001.1, from coordinate 1,614,434 downwards.
TGGATGTTTGGTGGACCCTTTCGGGAATTTTTGCAGCCGGTATGCTCGGGTTGTTTCTGTTGGGCCTCATCAGTCGGCAAACAACCAGCCCCGAAGCGCTGACTGCGACAACAATTGGCGTGTTGGTAATTATCTGGATGACTTTTTCGGGGCAACTGCCCGCTGAATATAGCTACCTGCGTAACCCGCTGCACAGCAATATGATTATCGTTATCGGTACGCTCACCATTTTTCTGGTGGGTTTGATGCTGACAAAAGCCAAAAATCGCTCGGCAAAATCGCTCACCAAAGCTGCCACTGTACCCCATGACTAAACCTGCTTCTTCCCCAAAACGGTTTGTTCCGGTTATGCTCACGCCGTTTACCGATAGTGGCGCGGTCGATTTTGAGGCTCTGACCCGGCTGACGGATCTGTACTTGCAGGCAGGGGCTGCTGGCTTGTTTGCCAACTGCCTGTCGAGCGAGATGTTCGAACTGAGCGAGCAGGAACGGCTTCAGATCATCGATCATGTTGTGAAAAGAGTGAACGGCGCGGTGCCGGTGGTGGCTACCGGAACGTTTGGCGGCCCCATCGAAAAGCAGGCCGAGTTTGTAAAGAAAGTACACGGGCTTGGTACCGACGCTGTTATTCTGATTACAGGACTTCTGGCTGAAGAATCTGAATCGGATGCGGTTTTCGATGAGCGGGTGTTTCAATTGCTGGATCGCACCGAACAGATTCCGGTGGGTTTCTATGAATGCCCGGTTCCTTATAAACGGCTTATCTCACCACAACAGTTGGGGCAGTTTGTGTCCACCGGGCGGGTTATTTACCATAAAGACACTTGCTTGGACATTGCCCAGATTCAAGAAAAACTTCGGTTGACGCAGGGCGCTACGTTTGGATTATATGATGCTTACATGGCGCATGCCGTTGACTCCTTGCGGGCTGGTTCGGCTGGTTTGTCTTGCATTCAGGGAAACTATTTTCCCGAGCTAATCGTGTGGCTGTGCGCTCATTACAACGATGCTGATAAACAGGAAGAAGTAGCCGCTGTGCAGCAGTTTCTGATCGATAAAATGGAGGTGATGCATCACGTGTACCCCACTGTGTCCAAATATTTTTTACAGCAACGAGGGTTCGATATTACCACATTCACTCGGCGCGACGTGGGCAAGATGACGCCCGAGATCATGAATAAGATGAATAAGTTGTGGGCAGATTACCAGAATCTACAAAACGAGCTAGCCATCACGAAGGCAGGCTAGCACCCAAACGATTCAGTGATTATTTTTCCAGGGGGCGTTGGCATATTTTAGACAACTGCAATGCTTGCCATTCTGCTGAATCATTTAACTTGTGCGCATGAAACACCTTCTAGTTTGCTTTGCTGTTGGCCTGAGTGCTGTTCGTTTTGGATTTGCTCAAACAAACGGTTCTGCCGGAACGGCTAAACTTCCCCGCATCGCCATTGCTGGCTTAGGAATCGAATCCAGCACATTCTCGCCGGCTGTTACACACGAAGACGCTTTTCATGCCCGGTACAGTGGTGAAGTTTACAATGCCTATCCGTTTATGATGGGTGCAGCTCCGTTACGAAAACAGGCTGTGTGGGTGCCCACCGTCGTGGGGAAATCGTTGCCTGGTGGAGCCGTAACCCGGGAAGCCTACGAATCGCTGGTGAACAAAACACTCGATTCGCTCAAGAAATATGCGCCTTATGACGGGCTGTACTTCGACATTCACGGAGCTATGAGTGTAGTGGGTCTTGATGATCCCGAAGGAGACTATATAACCCGAATTCGGAAAGTGATCGGGTATAAGACTATCATTTCTACCTCAATGGATTTGCACGGTAATGTCTCGTGGCGATTGGCGCAAAATACGGACCTGATGACCTGCTACCGGATGGCTCCCCACGAAGATGCCATGCAAACCAAAGAACGGGCGGTGGTCAATCTGCTAGAACGCATCAAAAGCGGCAAAGGTAAACCGGCTTACAAAGCATGGATACCCATTCCCATTCTGTTACCGGGCGAAAAAACAAGTACGCGCATCGAGCCGGGTAAGAGTCTGTACCAGCAGGTAGAACCCCTGGCCGATCACCGGGAGGGCATTGTGGATGCGGCTATCTGGATTGGCTATGCCTGGGCCGACGAGCCCCGCAACCACGCTGTGGTAATGGTAACAGGCGACGATAAAGCCAAAGTGACCCAGACTGCCGAGAAACTGGCACTTGACTTCTGGAATGTTCGCAATCAGTTCGGCTTTGTGGCACCGACCGGTACGCTGAACGAGGTGCTGGCCAAAGCCCTTGTCAGTACAAAACGCCCGTTTTATATCAGCGACACAGGCGATAACCCGACGGCTGGTGGCGCTGGGGATGTGACCTGGACCATTACCCAACTGCTCGCCCGGCCAGAATTTAAACCGGCCAATGGTCCCACGCTGATTTACGCGTCAATTCCCGATCCCGAACTGGTTAAAAAGGCTATGGCTGCTGGCGTCGGCGGGCAGGTTGAAGGCGTTGCAGGAGCACGTGTCGATGCTCGCTTTGCCCCGCCCGTCCCGCTCAAAGGTACAGTAGAATCGATTGTGAAAGGGGACAAAGATGCTGAGGTTGAGGTGGTAGTTCGAGTGGGTAGTATTCACGTGATTGTTACCCAAAAGCGCAAACCTTATCACGAAGAAAAGGACTTTACCCGCCTGGGCCTCAACCCCCGAACCGCCGACATTGTGGTGGTCAAAATTGGCTATTTACAACCCGAACTGTACGCTATGCAGGCCGACTGGATCATGGCGCTAACGCCCGGAGGGGTTGATCAGGATCTGTTTCGGTTGCCGTATAAGAGAATCAAGCGCCCTATGTTTCCCTTTGACAAAGACATGAAAAAGCCAGACTTGTCGGCCCAGCTCGTTCCGTTGTCGGGGGCTGCCAAATAGCAGAATACAAAACCAATGGACATTGAGCGTGTTAAGAAGAGAGGTAGGTTACATCGATTTTCTGAACACGCTTATGTTGACATCCCAAATCAGTGCGCAAATGGGCGAGATTACGACCGAACTGGCGCGCTTTAGAACGAATAAAACGATACCGGCGATTATCGAGAAAAACGTGCTGACGGCACTGTCGTTTTACCCGGAGTTGATGGAGACGTCGATTCACTTTGTCTTCAAACAAAAGATAAAATCATCGGTCATGCAGGCCCAGCCGGTTTTCAGTACCTTGTTAGCTAGTCGGAAAAACAGAGCGTACCGCATCAATATCAGTGCTTTATTTAAACTGACGCACACGGCTATTCCCATTCATCAACTGCCCGATGCCATTATGATTGGCTGGATTGGTCATGAGCTAGGGCACATTATGGATTATGAAAGCCGAAGTAACTTAGGCTTAGTGCGTTTCGGTTGGGGGTATATTTCGTCGCCTGCCTATGTGAAAAAGGTAGAACGCATTGCCGACGATTACGCCGTTAGCCACGGACTCGGCAGCTACCTGGTTGAAACCAAGCGATTCATTCTCGACCATGCTGAACTTCCGCAAGCCTACAAAGACAAAATTGCTCGACTGTATGTATCGCCCGAGGAAATTACCGATCAGGTGAAAAAGCTGGAAGAACAAAAACTGGAAGCGCAGAAAAAAGCCTTATGACAGGCCTTTTATATACTGCTCGAACTCCAGGAAGTCGTCTTCTTTCATAACCCGTGGAATTTTGGCCTGGCCGCCGAGCTTTTTAAATTCTTCGCTCCAGCGATAAAACTGCTCCACCGGGATCACCTCGGCTTCAACACCTTTCAGTGATTTGCTACGGGCTACCTTATAGTTTTTGTTGGTGTTACTAAGCTCGTTATCCAGCGACGCAGCCATTTCGGATCCCGCCAGTTCTTTGTTGGAGCCGATATACCACTTATTGATGTACTCACCGTCTTTGCGAATAGCAGAAACCACAAACTCTTTGATTTCCATGTCATACTGTTTCTGCATGGTTTCCATCGCCTTGTTCATCTGGTGAACCGACAACTGTTCACCCACCACATTAAGGAAGTGCTTAGTCCGCCCGGTAATCTTTATTTCGGCCCTTTTTTTATCAGTAATCATGACGGTATCGCCAATCATGTACCGCCAGGTCCCCGAAACGGTTGAGATAAGCAACACATAATCGACGTTTTCTTCGGCCTGTTCCAGCGGAAGTATCGTAGCGTCCTGCTTCACCCGACCTTCTTCGTCCATGTTTTCGTCCATGAAAGGGACAAATTCAAAGAATATTCCATTGTCGACAATTAATGACATCGACGAAGTGTCGGGACGTTTTTGCGTAGCCAGATAACCTTCCGAAGTTAGATAGGTGTCAATGTAAATGAGGGGCTTAGCCAGCAAGGTTTCGAAGCTTTTGCGATAGGGTTCAAACGCTACTCCGCCCGTTGTATACACCTGGAGGTTGGGCCAGATGTCGTGAATGGTGTTGAGTTTATTATAGGTAATGACTTCCTTTAGCATCATTTCAATCCACGACGGAATTCCGCTCAGACTACCAATATCCCAGCCGGGGGCTTCAATGGCTATCTGGCGTACTTTTTCGTCCCAGTCTGTCATCGACGCAATCTCGACACCCGGTTTGTAATAGCCTCTAAACCAGACGGGAATATTCGAAGCGCTGATGCCACTAATCTCACCTTCCTCATGGTCATCTTTTTCGATCAGGCTCACGCTGCTCCCTAACATCAAAATCTGCTTTTCGAAGAAATCGGCGGGAAGGTCGAAGTTTTTGAGGCTCATCACCTGCTGAATGCCCGACTTGCGGATTGCATCGACCATGTCGTCCGTTACCGGAATGGACTTACTATTGCTGGTGGTGCCACTGCTTAGAGCAAAATAGCGTTGACCGCCTGGCCAGGTCACATTCTGATGGCCTTCGAGCAAATAATGCCACCAGTCGTCATGCATTTTGTCATAATCATGAACGGGAACAGCCTGTTGAAAAGCACTTACAATATCGTCGCTTTGGAGCAATTCGGTGAAATTATGCTTTTTACCGAAGGCAGTTAATCTGGCTTTGGTAAGCAGATCGTGTAACACCTCGCGCTGGGCTTTCGCCGGATCGGGCTCCGATGTTACAAAGCCATAAACATCAATCGCTTTTCTGATTAATTCACCAAATACTGCCATAAGTACTGTTTTGTAGACTGGTTTGCTTTCCAGTAAACACGATACCTACGGCTTTGTTAGCTTGAAGCAATCGGGCGGCACAGGTCAGTTGAACGACTGCCGAAATTCGAGGGGAGATAGGTTGGTTTTACTCTTGAATAACTTGTTGAACGACTGTGGGTACTCGAAGCCAAGTTCGTAGGCAATTTCGCCGACGGATAACGAGGTAGTTGTCAGGATTTCCTGCGCTTTCTCAATCAGCTTGTTATGAATATGCTGTTGGGTACTTTGCCCGGTAAGCGACCGCAAGAGATCGCTAAGGTAATTGGGTGAGAGATTGAGCTGATCCGAAACGTATTGCACCGTGGGAAGCCCCAATTTTTGCACATTGCCTCCCTCGAAATAATCAGTAAGTAACGCTTCCAGCTTGCTCAGTACGTCGTTGTTAATGTGTTTTCGGGTAATAAACTGCCGACTGTAGAACCGGTTGCAGTACGTAAGGAGCAAGTCTATGTGGGACACCATCACGTCCTGACTATGCGTGTCGATGGCCGACCGGTATTCCTGATCGATGTTTTGCATGATGCCCGTAATCATGGCTTCTTCTTTATCGGACAGGTGCAAAGCTTCGTTCACGGCGTACGAAAAATAGCCGTATTCCTTGATTCGTTTCAGTAAGGGGTATATCTGAACAAAATCGGGGTGGAAAACCAGCCACCATCCTGAAAGCGAAATGTTATCCGTCACATCGGTGGCGATCACCTGCCCCGGCGAGAAAAAAGTCATGGTGCCTTCGTTAAAATCGTAATAGTTCTGCCCATACTTCATTTTACCGGTGAAGTTTTTCTTGATGCAGACCGAGTAAAAGTTATAGGCAAAGCTGCCCAGATTTTCATCCAGTGGGCAGGGAATCTCCGCTAGGTTAACTACACTCACCAGCGGGTGCGCTGGCTTCGGTAAGCCCAACAATCGGTGCAACTCAGAAATTGACTGAATTATATAGGGAGTGTTCGTTTCCTTTTTCATAATGCTGGATAGTGTAGGAAAGGTAAAAATTGATAGAAAACTTTAAATTGATTGCTGACGCGAGGGGCTTCGACTCCGCTCAGCCTGACCACCAACTCTCAAATTTCTCGTCAGGCTGAGCGGAGTCGAAGCCCTCCCTATGCGTCAGCAATTTATACCGCTAACCGCTTGCTGTTTTCTCTCCTCTACTGATCAATTGTTGCCATAGTGCCGGCATCATACCGGTCGCCTGTTGGGGTGCCCAGTGGAACAATGGCTTCGAGTTGCTGAATATCCTCGGGTGTCAAGGTAATACTGGCTGCTGCCAGATTTTGTTCCACATACTTCCGACGCTTAGTACCCGGAATCGGTACAATATCTTTTGATAACACCCAGGCCAGCGCCAGCTGCGCCACGGTCATATCTTTCTGGCTGGCCAGTTTCTTGATAGCCTCGACTAGTTCCAGGTTTTTGTAGAACATCTCGCCCTGAAAGCGGGGGATATGTCGTCTGAAGTCATCGGCCGGAAAATCGTCGGGACTTTTAATCGTAACATCGCCGGAGATAAATCCTCTCCCCAAGGGCGAATAAGCCACAAACCCGATGCCCAATTCGGCGAGGGTAGCCAGAACGCCCGACTCTTCCACCGTGCGCTCAAACAGGGAGTACTCCGTTTGAACGGCCGTGAGTGGATGCACCTGATGGGCTTTGCGAATGGTAGCCGACGACACTTCCGACAGGCCGATATACCCGATTTTACCTTCTTTCACCAGCTCGCCCATTGCTCCAACCGTGTCTTCGATGGGGGTATTTGGATCCAGACGGTGCAGGTAGTACAGATCAATGTAATCTGTTCCTAGATTTTTGAGCGACCGCTCAACGGCTTTTTTTACATAATCGGGTTTGCCGTTGATGGCCCAGGTCATCTGTTCGTTATCATCAATCTCGTACCCAAACTTACTGGCGATGATATACGAATCGCGGTTGCCTTTAATGGCTTTGGCGATCAGGCGTTCGTTCTCCAGCGGACCGTATAAATCGGCGGTATCTAAAAAATTGCCGCCCAACTCCAGCGACCGATGGATGGTAGCGATGGCTTCGGTTTCATCGGCCTGTCCGTAAGTGTCGTACCCCGCAATTTTGGTCATGCTCATGCAACCAAGGCCCATTACAGGGACCACCAGTCCCTGGCTGCCAAGATTTGTTTTCTGAATACTGTTCATTGCTCTCTTGTTTTGTGCCGTTAAAAATCGACACCACAAAGGTCAGGGAGCCCAGAATGGAAAGAGTATCCAAATCTCGTATGGTTGTATCCAGAATGGGGGAGGGGCAGGGGTTATATAGCTTATCTACTGATTACACCCGAAGCGAGCCACGGAACGCTCGGCCAGCATAATAGGATTCAGCCCCGTTATGATAGGTAAAGACGCGACCGAAGCGGAAATCGCAAAAGATGGCACCGCCAAGCTTTCTGATCTCCGAAGGGGTTTTCACCCAGCTCGACGTTTTTGAATCGAATTTTCCCAGTTGCTGCAATTGCCGGTATTGTTCTTCCGTCAATATCTCAATGCCCATATCAGAAGCCATCTCGATAGCGCTATTGGCTGGCTTATTTGCTTTCCTAGACTCCAGGGCTTCATGGTCATAACAAATACTTCGGCGACCTTGGGGGCTTTCGGCTGAGCAATCATAAAAAATGTATTGGCCTGAACCTTCGTCATAGCCAATGACATCTGGTTCACCACCGGTGCTTTCCATTTCATCGAGAGACCATAATTTTTCTGGATTGGCTTCCAGTTTCGCCTGAACATTAACCCATTCAAGCTCTACATGGCGGTTCTTGTTTTTCTCAAAACGGGTTTTCAAAACGCCGAGTAAATCTTCCCGCAATTCTGGTGATAACTCTTTTGCCATACTGTGTTAGTTGAAGTTGCTTACGATTATTGATACGGTGCTTTTGGTACACAGCTAACTTGATTTGGTACTTAATTCTCAAGCCCAGAACCAAAATATAATAAAATTACTACTACTGACTATCTGAAAATTAAGTTTTACTAATAGATGGACTAACATTAGTAGAAGTCGATTATGTCTGGCGAATCATTTGTAATTTCTTTTAATTTTAGAAGGAAAGTTTCGAATTCTTCGTCATTCCCTGTCTCAAGAATTTTGTCTAAAAAATATCCGAACATTCCATCCGCTTCAGATGAGTTATAAACTGAAGATTGGGCGCAAATTATAATGTTATAAGGTGTGAGAAACCTATAACGGTGGATTGGCTCTTCTTCAAAACGAATAATTTTCCCATCAACAACCATAGCTCCGTCTTCATATTCTTCAGTTTTGATTATTTGCCCTTTGTATATTGCATAATCTTGCGTTGCAAATTTTTTGTAACCCAGTTGGAAGTCCATTGAGGTTTTGGTGTCACTTCCGTTTTCAACAGGAAGCTCTGCTTTCAACTTTAAATAAATAAATTCTCTGTAGTGAGTTGGATTTTTATAAACCGCAAGTTTTTCAACCTCTAACTCGTCAGAATCAAGTAAGCATTTTGTTTTACTTATAACTTCAAAGTTCTTTATTGGCATTGATGCTCCTCCTCGAAACCACCAAATGGGAGTTGAGATACCACCGAAATCAAAATTCTTTCCAGGGAAAACTTCGAATGAGAGAGGCTTTGCTAATAGAATGGATAACCTTCTTACTATCTCTTCGGGATTTGTAAACCATTGGAAACCCCGCACTCCTGGGAATGCTCTTGTTAATCTTTGAGAAAAGAAATCATACTTTCTGATTCTAATCTCAAATTCTCCAGATTCAAGTTCGATAATTCCAGGTTCTAATAATTTATTGATTTTCTTTTCCTCGGGCTCTAGTTCCCGTTTTTTAACCTGATTTGAGTTTAGTTTATTTGAGATAGCTTCAGATAATTGCTCGCAATTAAAGTTCTTTATAGAAAGATAGCCAGTGGTTTCACGAATTCCTGGAACTTCTGTATCATCTAATCTAAATGGTAAAATATATTCAGTATTGTCTTTAAAAGCTCTAGCTTGAGCACTTTCCCTTTCATGATTTGTCCATAGCTTTTGTTTATAAAAATTTGAAAGAAACATTACGCAGTATCTGGATTTATTCCGATAAATATCATCTAAATGCGTATATAAGTCTTTACCCCATAAGTTTACTTGCTCATACTCATCATAGAAAATTTTAAACCCTTTATCTTTTAGTTGCCCTGCAACACATCGAACAAATTCTCTGTCTTCGCCAGCAAAGGAGAGTGTAACGTCATAATCAAAAATTTTGTCACTCATAAGATGTTGTTGAAAGAGTTTGCTCTAACATACAGGTCTTAGCGAAGTATGGGAATAGGTACATGCAAGCCCGGAATCAGTACTGTTCGAAAATATTTTGCTAAGATAACAACTAAAAGATAAATAGTAAATGTCTAACTACGAACTAAAGCACGACAGAATTACAAATGTCAAAGATAATTTTCGTCCACACTTATTTTCCCAAACCTCGTGGTAGGCGAAGTTTCAATAATTACTTGGTTGAATATAACTTGTTATTAATCCTATAAGCTCCGATGAACTATTTGTGCTTCCTTGTGCACCTTTTTCTTTAGCCATTTTCTTATGTTCTATCGTATTTGAACCCGCGTAAATAAAAAATGGAGTTGTTTTATCCTTTCTACGTAATTCTTCGAGTAATAAATACCCTTCTTGAGGGCCTTCAGCCCTGCCCATATCTGATATTATTGCAACATATTTATTCTTTGCCAATAATTTTAGTGCTTCATTAGTTGATAAGGCTAATTCAAACTTAAAACCAATCAATTCAAGGGCTTTTCTTTCATGAATATTATTGTCCGGTCTATCGTCAACCCATAAAATAACATTAGATTGCTTAGGCTTAGCCTCAAATAATGTTTTAGCTGTTACAATTTGATTTGCAAAACTTGTCACTTCATCTTTATTAACTGGCCGTCCTTCAGCTTTAGCAGTCTCTTTTGCAAGAAATTTACTTCCTTCGATAAGCTTCTCTAACTCCTCAACAGTTAAATCAGAAACTTTTAATTTTTGACTTGAAATTCCAATTTTCTTTATTCGCTCAATTAATTTATCCCATGGTCTTTGTCCATTCTTAAAATTTAGATATTGTAAAATATCTATTCTTGGATGAGGTTCGCATTCTTCGACTAAAATAGGAATAATATGTTTTCCTCCTCCTAAGGCAAATGCCCATTCATAAGTGACATAAGGTGATTTGGTCGAAATTTCGTTCAAGAGAACAATAATTACAGAACAATTTAATAGTCCTTGATCAATTTCATTTCTCCATTCTGTACCAGCATCGATCTGATATGTATCTTTCCATACTTCTATGTTCTCTTTCTCTAATTTCATTTTTACCAATTCTGCAAAATCTTCATTTTTCGAATTGTAACTGACAAAGACGCTCATTTTTATAAGAAGTAAGGTGTTTCAAGCATTTTCTCTTTACTCATAAATATACTAATGTTTTGGGCTCAACCGCAACATAACATACGATTTCTTGTTATCCAATTTTTTTTGTCATAAGTAATAGTATTACATTCATTGTTAGATATTTACATAGATTTTTCCCTAAAAGACGCTACAACGTATGCACTGCGCATGCTGCCTGGTTACGCCCCTAAACCTTCCCAATCATCCGGTCAAAGACACCTCGTTGTTGGTTCATCGAGGCTACTTTATCGGCTGGGTTGGTGTGGCATTCGAGGAGCACCCAACCCTTATAATTCATCTTGGCCAGATTGTTCAGCAGATCTTGGTAGGGGTAATCGGTGCGGTCGAGTTCGCGAACGTGGCAGGTAGCACCAAACCGATCTTTGACTAAGTCGAAATTGGATTGGAAACCCTTTCCGTTCAGGTCCTGTAGGTTGCAATTCCAGCAGATGGTGGCATTCGGATGGGTGGCCACATCCATAATCCGTTTTGTCATGGGCAGCTCCTGGGTTTCTTCGCCGTGTACTTCCAGTCGTATTTGTTGGCCAAACTCAGCGGCATATTTGGCCAGTTCGTTAAGCGATTCGCCAATTTGGGCAACCGTTTTCTCGACAGGAACCTCTTTGTGGAGGGCATTAGGTTTCACCTTCACGCCCGTTCCGCCCACGTCGGCACTTAATCGGATAAACTCTTTTGCACGCTCAATCGAAGCTTTTAGTTTGTCTTGTTCTACATAGTCAAACTGCTGGTTTGTCCCCAGCCCAACCAACTTCACCGGACTGTCGGCGAATCGCTTTTTTACCTCCTGGCGTTGGGCCACATTCAGGTCGGGCATCACCTTGTGGGCATGCTCCACGCGTAACTCAACGCCCAGGATGCCAGTGTCGGAGCAATTTTTAATCAGCGTGGGCAAGTCCCAGTCTTTACCCCACAAATAGGTCACAAAACCTAGTTTGATGCCTGCTTTGTCGCTCGTAGTAAGGCCCGAAGCAAACGCTGGCCCGGAAAGAATGGAGACCCCGGCTAACAGGGAAATCTCTTTCAGAAAGGTTTTTCTATCGATTGTCGACATGGCAGTTGGGAGTAGGCGTTGTTGGTGGTAGTAAGAAAAAAATCCGCTGCCCCTACCCGTTCAGGCAGACGCAGCGGAGAAGATTGATACCAACGGCGAACCGTTATACCACGCGTTTAATCACTTTATCGGGCGTAATCGGCAAATCCCGAACCCGCTGACCAGTCGCGTTGAACACGGCGTTGGCCACAGCAGCCGCAAAACCGATCAGGGCAATTTCGCCCATACCTTTCGACCCCATTGAATTGATATATGGGTCGGGTTTGTCGATGAAAATGGTCTCGATATGCGGCACGTCGGCGCTAACGGGTACGTGGTAATCGGCAAAGTTGTTGTTGGCGTAGCGACCATAGCGGTGGTCAATGATTGCTTCTTCGGTAAGGGCCATGCCAATACCGCCCGTAACTCCCCCGATCATCTGGCTGGCAGCTGTTTTCGGGCTCACAATCCGTCCAGAATCGGCCACGCTTACCGCGTTTTTTACCCGCACCACACCCGTTACCGGATTTACTCGTACCTCAGCAAAGTGGACAGAGAAGGAGTACATCGAGTATTTCTGCATCTCAGGGCCACCCTTCGACTCCTCGGTTCGCTCCAGTGTCGGCATGTTGTTGGCCTTCAGCACATCCACAACAGACAGCTTCTTTTTGCGGTCACCATCAACCTGAATCATGCCGTCGCTAAACGAAAGATCGTCGGCTTTGCCGCCCGCAAAAGGCGAATTAGACTGACTGATGGCCATGGCCGCCAATGATGTTTTCAGCGCGGTGCACACGTCGTAAACAGCCGAGCCAACCGTGGAGGTAATGGTTGAACCGCCCTGACTCGGTGCCTTGGGTAAGTCTGAATCACCCATTTCAAACTTGATCTGGTTTACGGGAATACCCAGCACCTCGTGTGCAATGGTGACCATAGCTGTGCCAGTACCCGGCCCAATGTCCGTTACGGCACTCTGAATCACCAACGATCCATCCTGCTTTATAATGGCTTTGGCCGTAGCCTGTCCCCGGCTTGCGTTAAACGTCCCCGAACTCATGCCGTAACCCACCAGCCAGTCGCCATCGCGAACGGTACCCGGTTCATTCTTTCGTTTCGACCAGCCAATTCGTTCCGCGCCCAGTTGGTAGGCTTCTTTGAGGTGCTTGCTTGAGAACGGTCGGTTTTTTTCGGGATCGGTTTCCGCGTAGTTACGAAGCCGAAACTCAATCGGATCGAGTTTTAGCTTGTGAGCCATCTCGTCCATCGCCGATTCCAGGGCAAATGCGCCAGTTGCTTCGCCCGGCCCACGCATCCAGATCGGTACACCCCGATCGAGCGGTACAATTTTGTAGATGGTACTTAGGTTAGGGCAATCGTACAGAAACCGCGTCATGTTGACGGTACCTTCTGTAAAATCTTCGTAGCTGGCTGTTTCGGCAGTGGCCGAATGAACAATGCCTACCAGCTTGCCCGAGTTGTCGGCACCCATCGAAATAGTCTGGGCGGTGTACGGTCGGTGGCCAACCATGGTAAACATCTGGTCGCGCGTGACAACCAGTTTTACGGGTTTGCCCAGCTTTTTGGCGGCTGCTACCACGGCAATTTCCTGCGGCCAGGTTTTAAGGCCCATCCCGAACCCACCGCCCATGAACTCGGTGTGTACGTGTACGTTTTTCTCGTCGATCTTAAACGCCTGAGCAACGGCTCGTTGGGTAGTCTGTACCCCCTGCGTTTTGGCATAGATCATCACCTTGTCGTCGGCAGTCCAATGCACCAGAATACCGTGCAGCTCCATTGGGTTATGCACCTCAATCGGAATGGTGTAATTGGCTTCCAAGGTCACGGGAGCACTTTTGTAGGCCTCAACATCGCCCCGTTTGTAATCAGCACTTCGAGGCCCTTTGGGAGCAACACCTTTACTTTTGTTTTTCTCCAGACTGGTCTGGTGCGGTTGCTTTTTGTAAGTCGTTTTAACCAGTGTAGCAGCATACTGCGCCCGTTCGAGCGTGTCGGCAATTACCAGCGCAATGGGCTGACCAGCAAACAGAATTTTGTCGTTGCTCAGCATCTGATACGACTCGCCACCGGCAGACGGCCGCTTGGCATTGTTGCCTTCGGGCGTATTCAGTCCCGGAATTTTAGGCAGGTTCAGGTTGGTAAACACCGCCAGCACACCCGGCGACCCCTCAGCCTTTTTGGTGTCCATGTTGGCAATGGTTCCTTTGGCAATTGTGCTGGTTACCAGCACGCAGTAGGTTGTACCCGGTATGTCGAACTCGGCAAAATACTTTGCTCCGCCGGTCACTTTCATCAGCCCATCGACCCGGTCGAGAGCCGGACTTTTTTGATCTTTTTCCATGAGATGAAGGTTAAGCCGTGCGGGCTGCGGTTTTAAGTGCGTCAATAATCGAATTGGGGCCCATTGTCAGCTTGAAATCGTTTTCGCCGTACCCTTTGGCGCCTTTCATTGCAATTTCTGCTGCCTGTTTAAACGAAACTTCCGTAGCGGGTTTACCCCGTAAAAACTGTTCGGCTTCAGTCAGCCGCCAGGGTTTGTGCGCCACACCACCCATCGCCAGCCGAACGTCCTGAATTGTGTTGCCTTTCATATTCAGGGCTGCCCCTACCGACACCAGTGCAAAGGCATAGGAAGCCCGGTCGCGTACTTTCAGGTAATGTGAGTTACCCGCAAACGAGTTGCTGGGCAGTTCAACGGCCATAATCAGTTCGCCTTTCTGGAGTGTATTGTCTTTCTCAGGCGTGTCGCCAGGAAGCCGGTGAAACTCGCTGAACGGAATTCGGCGTTCGCCTTTCGGTCCCGACACCAGCACGGTTGCGTCGAGGGCGACGAGTGCAATACACATGTCGCTGGGGTGAACCGCAATGCATTTCGGAGAGGTGCCAAAAATGGCGTGCATCCGGTTATAGCCGTCAATGGCGCCACAACCGCTTCCGGGTTCGCGTTTGTTGCAAGGCATGGCTGTGTCGTAAAAATAGCCACAGCGGGTGCGCTGCATCATGTTACCCCCCACGGTAGCCATGTTTCGCAGCTGGGGCGATGCGCCGGCATTGAGCGCCAGCGACAATAACGGAAAGTTTTTCCTGACCAACTCATGCTCAGCCACGGCCGTGTTTTTGGCCAAGGCTCCAATACGAATCCCGGTGGCTGTTTTCTCGATGGTATTCAGTGGTAACCGCGTTATATCGACCAGTTTTTCCGGCACCACCACGTTCCGTTTCATCAGGTCGATAAGGTTGGTTCCTCCAGCCAGAAACATCGAACTATTGTCTTTGGTAACGGCAGCTACGGCCGCTTTGGGGTTCGTGACCCGTACGTACTGAAACTGGTTCATACTTTCTGGCCTCCCTGTTTTACCTCCATGATTGCATCTACAATGTTCGAATACGCGCCACAGCGACATATGTTGCCGCTCATGTACTCCCGAACTTCGTCGGGACTGTTGGCATGCCCTTCCCGAATACAGGCTACCGCCGACATGATCTGACCCGGCGTGCAGTAACCGCACTGGAAACCATCGTGTTTGATAAATGCCTGTTGCATGGGGTGGAGTTGGTCAACAGCTGCGTTGTTTCCGCCCGACAGCCCTTCGATGGTTGTAACCTTTTGTCCTTCGGTTGTGAGGGCGAGTGTCAGGCAGGCATTAACCCGTTGGCCATCGACGTGAACGGTGCAGGCTCCACATTGGCCGTGATCACAGCCTTTTTTTGTGCCTGTGAGGTTGAGTTGCTCGCGCAGCAGATCCAGCAGCGTAACGCGGGGTTCTATACGCAGTTGCTGCATGGTTCCGTTGATTTCGACCCGGAGGGGCATCTGCTCAAAAACAGCGGCAAATTTTTCTTCCAGCTTGTTATCAGCAGCCTTCAGCGCTGTGGGCGGGGTCATGGCCAGCGCGACCAGTACGGATGACTGCCTGAGAAAATCCCGGCGAGACGCCCCCGAATGGTCCGGGCCGCCGTCGTTGACTTCGTTGTCGATCATGATAGTAAGACGTTGAGTGTTGGCTACTGTCGATTAGGCAGTAAACCTTTGTTAGATTAACCAGCCAGAGTCAGCATAGTTTAGGATGCATTGTGTGCAACTTATAAAAAGCCTTTAAAATAGTAGAGTATGGCAGATGCACCTGCTGTTTCCAACGTTTGCTAAGTAACCGACTAATGCGTACTAACTTTCTGGTATATTGGCAGGTGTTGCCAGTTCTTAACGACTTATCCAACCCCATATCTTTCTATGAATCCTACTCGTTTGCTGCTAGTTGATGATCATCAACTGATTTTAGATAGTATGCAACTGCTTTTGGCATCCATCGCCGGTATAGAGGTTGTTGGGGTAGAAAATGACAGTCGTCGGGTAGCAGACTGGCTGGCTCGCACACCAGTCGATGTTCTACTGTGTGATCTACACATGCCTCACCTGTCGGGTATTGAGCTTACGCTGCACCTTCGCCGATCACACCCCGATCTTAAGGTTTTACTACTGACGATGGCAGAAGATGCCCCGACCATTCGGGAGGCCGTGCGGGCTGGTGTGGCAGGATACATTTTGAAAAGCGCCTGCCGGACCGAGCTTGAAAAGGCTGTCACAACAGTTATGACCGGCCAGCGTTACTTCAGCCCGGCCGTAATGGATCAGTTGACCTGCTTAGCCGAGATGACCAATGGCGCCGTGAATCCACTGACGGCACTTACCGAACGTGAGGTAGACGTGCTGCGACTCATTGCCGACGAAAACCCAACGCACCTGATTGCCGATAAGCTATTTATTAGCGTTCCAACCGTAGAAACGCACCGCCGTCACCTGATGCAAAAACTGGGCGTAAAAAGCGTAGTTGGTATGGTCAAGTTTGCGATGAAGCACGGGTTGGTGTCGTAGTTCTTGTGCGAAAAAATAGATAGATTTGTGCAAAGCAATATTTTATTGTATGGCAACCAACATTGATATCAACACGGCGGCTTTGTCGCAAATCATGGCTATCAAACCCTTTAAAAGTAAGAAAGAAGCTGTAAACGAGGCTCTTAACAGCTATTTAAGGCAACTTCGACAGCAACAAGCCTTGTTACTGAAAGGCTCTAATAGTTGGGAAGGCGACATTGATCAAATGCGTCGAGATTAATGGAGCCCGCTTTATTTGACACAACCGTCTGGATTGATTTCATTAAGGGGATTGATAGTCGGCAAACGCAATTATTGGAAAGAACCATTAGTCAGGAACCAGATTTTGTACTGATAACTCCTACGGTATTGCAGGAGATATTACAAGGCTTGCGAACGGAAGCGGATTTCAATCGAACCAAGACCACGCTCGAAGCTTTCCAGATGCTGTCTCCTGACTGGGCAGATATATCGGTCGATGCGGCCCGGTTATATTTTACGCTTCGAAAAAAGGGAGCTACGATCCGAAAAAGTACAGATTGCCTCATTGCGCAGATCGCACTACATTTTGATGTTCTACTGGTGCATAACGATGTAGATTTTGACCAGATAGCCCGGCATACGCCCTTGCGGACATTCCGATAGCGCAATAGGTGTTTGGCAGGAATCACGCTTTAGTATTCAACTCCCGGCACTGAAATCCGGTTTTCAATTCCTCCATTCGATCCGGCATCAACGACCCAACTGCCGCCCAGCGAGGCAACCCGGGCGGCCACATTCTGCAAGCCACGTCCGTCGGAGCGTAGGCTGTTCAAACCAGTCCCATTATCACTTACGGTTAGCAAGAGCGTGTTGTTGGTCTGGGTCAACTCAACTCTCCCTTCAGAAGCGTTGGCGTGTTTTATGGTATTGTTGAGCAGTTCCAAGCAAATGCTGTATAATTCAAATTCTGTCTGCTGATCGAGCCGAGGCAGAGTTTCAACACCTTTAAGTTCAAAATGCACAGCGGTATTGCGGTTCATTTTCTTCACCAGATTATGAAGGGCAGAGGCCAATCCCTGTTTCGCCAGTTCGTCGGGCAGGAGGTTGTGCGAAATCAACCGAACGTCTTTATACGCCTGCCCCACTTGCTGGCGGATAGTGGCATATACGGACTGTTCGGCGGGACTAAGTTTAGAGTTGTCCATAGCTTCTAGGTTCCAGTGCAGGGCCGAGAGTGTAGTGCCGAGGTTGTCGTGCAGGTCGGCAGCCACACGCTGGCGTTCGAGGGCTTGGCCCTGTAGACTAGCTGCTTTTAGCTCAGCATTTCGGTTTTGCAGCACGCCGATCAGTTCGCTTTGTGCCTGTTGCTTCTCACGTTGTGTCAGTCGGTATTCATCGGCTAGTGCCGTCGTGAAAAATAGCATCTCCAGTAAACAGCCAATGTTTAGAGCCTGATTGGTTGCGAGATGATTGGGGAGCAGACCCAGGTTCCAGAGCAGGGCTATGATGATTCCCCCGAAAAAACAAAGCGTACCTAACAGATAAAACCGAGCCGGATGGTAACCCCGACGCCAAACGTAGAAACAGGCAACCAGCACCAGTAAATCCGACACCAGCGCCGTTAGCAAAACATGTTGTACTACGTTTGTTTCCGTGGCCCTAACCAGTGCATAACCCGCCAGTAGCAACGTAATCAGTGCATCAGCCTGCAAAATCCGGTAGAGTAGGCGCGAATACTGATTCAGTCGTAAGCCGTTTGCATAGAACCACATACCAAATACGGTGGCAACAGGAACGCTTAGTAAAAGGCTATTACTCTTGAACCAGGTTGCATCGGGCCATAGGTAGCGGTCGCCCACCATGCCGTTCCCCCGGCTAATTTCAACCAGTAAAAACGCACATAAATACAGCAAATAGTAAAGGGAATTTCGATTGCGGGTGATGGCAAAGAAAATGATCTGCACCAATATCATGGTCAGGTAAAAACCGACATAGCCCGCCCAGACCCAGGTCAATTTCTGATACTCTCCATAGTGTTGATGCGCTTCTTCAATGGAGAACTCGATTCGTTTAGAGTTGCGGCCTGCTACCCGAAAATAAACGATATAGGTCTGGTTGGGTAGCACATTGAGCGGAAAAACCCGAGAATGTGAGTCTATTCGCTGACGATGATGGGGAATAAGCCGCCCGTTTTGCTGATGCGTCAATTGCCCAGTTTCTTCATTCAGGAGAAAATAGTCGAGGGTGTCGATAAGGTTGAACCCGGTTCCAATAATGCGGGCAGTGGGTCGGGTGGATTCATCCCGGAGCCGAAACCGTACCCAGATACTGGCATTGGTGAATCCGAAACTACTCGAACGCCCTGCTGTGGGTTGGAACGGTTGCCGTCTCACCTGTTCTACGGATTGGTGGCGGCTGCTATCCACGTAGAACTCTGTTTCGGCCCGGCCCCACAAATCGATAGAATCGTCAGGTTGCCTCAGCGTCAGTACAGTTGACTGGGCCTGTACCAATCCGATACTTAGCCAACACACTGTCCAGAAGCACTTTAAAAAGTTTATCATTTGGCTCAGGTTTGGTGAAATATACGCAGGTTGTCTTACAAAAAGGTTTGTTCAGGTCAAATAAATCATGGTTTACCATGATTTAATACCATGGTAAACCATGAGGATTGTTTTCTCAGAGAAGAGGAACCTTTGTCGAATCAATATCGACTGTAGTGGAATTTCTCTCATGCAAACATGATTCTGACTACCCGCCAACAACAGATTCTGGATTTGATTGCCGCCGAACTGACTACCGCTCAGATTGCCGAAACATTGGCGCTATCGGTACCAACGGTGGAGTCGCATCGGCGCAATCTGTTTCGCAAGGCCGGAGTGAGGAGTATGGCAGGCTTGGTGAAAGAAGCCATGCGGCAGGGATTGATTCAGTAAGACCAATAAACCATCACTAAACCCAATTACCTGATAATGTCACGTTCTTTATTTCTTCTGATTGTGGGCCTCTATTTCCTACTGATTGGGCTGCCTGCTGTTGAGGTTGATGGTGCTTTACAAAATTTCCGATGAAAGCACCCTATCTGATTACCCTCACACCATTGCGGGGCATAGCAGCTCTCTGCATTGTGGTCTTTCATTTCAACCTGTTGGTGATGCCCCTCACCGCCCCCGGCCTGACCGCACTGCACCAACGCTGGCACCTGATGGTCGATTTCTTCTTTGTATTGAGTGGCTTCGTAATGATGTACGTTTATGGCAACTGGTTTGCCGAACGGGTTAGCCTGTCGGCCTTCCGAACCTACATGGCGGCTCGTTTTGCCCGGCTCTATCCGTTGCATTTGCTCACGCTGCTTTGGGTGATTGGGCTGTATGTAATACTGGTAGTCAATCGCTTGCCGCTCGATGCCGAATCTCAACTGGTATTCGATTTGCGGACCATTCCGCTGCACCTACTCATGTTGCACGGCTTCAATCAGGCCTGGACAGGCACCTGGAACCTGCCCGCCTGGACTATTGGCAGCGAATGGCTAGTTTATCTGCTTTTCCCGGTGCTGGTACCCTGGTTCCGGCGTATGGGCGGGGTTGGCAGTGGGCTGGTGTTGCTGCTGGTGCTTGGTCTGTGGGCCTACCTGACCCGCGGCCATAGCGAGGCTCTGCACCACGAAAGCTGGCACTCGAACCTTAGCGGCATCCGCGACGAGATTACCTTTCCCGACAGTTTTCTACGATGTCTGTCGGGTTTCCTGCTGGGAATGCTCACGCAGGTTGGTTACGAACGTCGGTTGGGCGCGGATTTACTGGGTCGGGGTTGGGTGTTCTGGACAATTGGCCTTGTCCTGTTGCTGGCCTGGCACTGGCAGGTTTCCGACCTGGTCACAAGCTGGGCCTTTCCGTTGCTGATTCTGGGAGCCGTTTACAATACCGGACGAACGGCCCGGCTATTGCAAACCCGCCCCCTGCAACGTCTGGGCGATTGGTCATTCTCGATCTATCTGGTGCATACACCCATCCTCTTCACCTTTTTGGTGGTGGAGCGGTTCACACAGCCAACGCCCGAACCCGCCCCCGTAGCCTATGACGGTACCGGGCCAATAGTTTGCTTGATCTACGTTCTGCTGGTGCTGGGGGTTTCGGCCCTGACCTATCGATTTGTGGAAGTCCCGGCTCGTCGTTGGCTCAGTGTTCGACTGGGGGTAACTCCGCAGGTGAGGGTGGCTGTGCGCTAAACGCAACGGGTGGTAGTTGCCTGACCGGGGTGCTCATCCTCACCTGAAATTGCCCGATAATCTCTGTCTTTCACCTTTAATTTTACTGATTATGTCGCGTTCTTTATTTCTGCTGCTTATCGGTATCTACAGTATCGTATTAGCCTTGTCGATGATTTTTGCTCCTAAGGCCGCCCTTGAAAGCTACGGAACCGGCAACATCGACCTGAATCATATCTCAACAATGCAGTTTCTGGGCGTAGCGAATCTCGGTTTTGCGGCTCTGACTTTGCTAAACCGCAATGCACCCAACTCTGTCGCGCTCCGAAATAGCCTGTCAGCCACTGCACTGGTGGTATTCGGTGGGGTCGTGCTGGGTTTTTACAACGCCTATGCCATGAACGTTCCGTACACCGCTTTCTTTATTGGCGATACGCTGTTCCGGCTGGCCCTGGGGTTGGCTATCCTGTATTATTACAATCAGGAAAGTAAGCTGGCACAGGTGGGGATATAATTTTAAACAAACCAATAAAAACCAATGAAAAAACTCATTATTACCCTCCTCTGCCTGTTGGCAGTTGTTCCGTTTTCGATGGCCCAGCAAACGGCTGAACGCAACAAAACGATCTATCGGGAACTCAACCGAGCAGCCAACAACCGAACGATAGAGTACAGCAAGTACTACGCTGACTCGTTTGAGGCCAGAGGGCTTAAAGGCCCTAAATCGGCCGAAGTCCTAAGCAATTCGTACCTCAAAACCTTCCCCGACCTGCAGATCAAAATCCTCGAACTCATCGCCGAAGGTGACCTGGTGATGGCTCGTTGTGAGGCAACCGGTACGCAAACGGGTGAAATGAACGGAACGCCCGCCACGGGCAAAAAAGGGACTATAGCCCACTGGACCATCAATCGCTTCAATGCTGAGGGCAAAATCGTAGAGAGCTGGAATCTCAACGACAATCTCTCGATGTTACAGCAATTGGGAATGCTAAAGTAACCATGAACCTATCCTAACCCCTTTAATTTCACTTACCATGTCCCGTTCCTTGTTTCTCCTGATTGTGGGCATTTATGATGCCCTACTGGCCCTGGTCATGATTTTCATGGCCGAACCCTCACTTAAAAACTACGGCGTGCCCAAAGTTGATCTCTCGCATATTTCCACCATGCAGTACTTAGGTACTACCACTGGCTCAATAGCCCTGCTGTGTTTTCTGAGCCGCAACGCGCCCAAATCGGTGGGGTTACGCAACTCGTTACTCGTCATAGGGGTGGCTGGTTTTAGCGGGATTCTGAAGGGTCTGTACGACATTTTTGTGCTACACCCGCCTATAAGTTCCTTTTTCATCTTCGACACGGCTCTGCGGCTCGCCCTGGCTTTGGGTGTTTTTTATTTCTACAGCCGCGAAGCCAAGCTTGCTGATGCTGGAGGAGTATTGACTTAACAAATTGTGATTCAAGCTCTAAAAACTAGTTGTAACCCTTTACTTTCATGTCTGTTGTTCTTATCACTGGCTGTAGCACCGGCTTGGGCTTTGCCACTGCCGAATTGATGGCTCGTGCGGGCCACACCGTTTACGCCACCATGCGTAACCCCCAACGGGCTCCCCAACTCGGCCAACTCGCCGAACAGGACAATCTGCCCATCACGATTTTGCCCATGGATGTCGATTCTGACGAATCTGTAAGTACAGCCGTGACGGAGGTATTGGCTCAGGCCGGGCAAATTGATGTGCTGGTCAACAATGCGGGGATCGGGCCACTCGGTCCTATCGAAGAGGCTCCGTTTTTGGATTTTCAAGCCATTATGGAGACCAATTACTTTGGAGTCCTGCGATGTATCCGGGCCGTGTTACCCGGTATGCGCGAGCGGGGCGCGGGATGCATCATCACCATTTCGTCGGTAGCGGGCAAACTCTATAGCCCCTATCACTCGGCCTATTGCGCTTCAAAAGCCGCTGTAGAAGCCCTTTGCGAGTGCCTTGCAGGCGAAGTGGGTCCATTGGGTATCCGGGTTGCCGTGGTGGAGCCTGGTGTTATCGACACGCCGATCATCGACAAATTTGAGGAGGCTTCGCCCAATACAAATTATCCAAACCAAATTCGACTCTCAGCTTATCTGCGGGCCTCGCGGGATAACCACGCCCCCGCTTCAATGGTCGCTGAAGTAGTACAGGCCATTGCGACAGGAAAGCAAACCACGTTCCGCAATCCAGTCGGGCCAGACGCAGCCCCCTTGCTGGGCTGGCGAGCTTCGCTTGCCGACGAAGATTGGATTGCTTCGGCAGGCCTTGACGAAGAAACCTGGATTGGTGGTATGGCGCAGTTGGGGGCTGATGTGCGGCCGTATTTGAAGGCGGATGTGTGATTGGAGAATGTAAACTCACAAAAAAAGGCTAACGTACTTATTGTCAATTTATCCGTTTGCTGTTTAATGGCTTTTTACGACTAATCAGAATAGAGGGTAACCAGTATAAACACCACCATTACAGATGAATAGAATATCGAACATTTTCGCCCTGATCGCCAGTGGCCTGGCGATCGGCTGGATGATGGGCATGTCGGTTTCGCCAGTCATACAAACCACTCTGAATTCGCTATTGACCGTGCTGGTTGGGATTTTAAGCCTTGTGGCGGGCACACAATCATTGTTTGCTCCTCCCGACGGTGACAAAGCACATCAGAGATGGCTGACGTATCTGCACGATGTTAACCTGTTGCCAGTTGGAGGGTTCCTATTGTTTCTGGCAATTGGCTCGGCGGGGGGTGTTTTTACTCGTACTAATGCTATCCTGGGGCCATCGCCAAATTGGCTTGCGAACCACTGGAAATTGGATTCAACCCAACAAAAACGCCTGAATCAGCACCTTCTGGCTGCTACATTTGGGTTGCCAGACAGTGTTGGGTTGGTTACATCGGCTGGCCCTGCCTGGCAATCAGGTATCCTATTTTCGGTCAAAGTACGTGAATTCTGCCAGCGTACGCAGGCACTACACAATGCTGAGCTACAGGATGAATTGAAACGACACATTGGCTCACTGCAGGATGAAAAACCAGTCAGGGTGGTTGAAGAGCAATTGGCTATCTGGGAAAAAGAACTTAAAAATACACTTGCTGAAGCCCATCTTCAGCGCATCCGAACAGCCTTATGTACATCTACTACAGGTTTTTGATCGCTTGCCAAATCAAGTGTCCACTGATGTTGGTTATGATTCCCCTTATCCCATCCTTCACATATGCACAACTTACACTCGATCAGCAAGAGGCCAAAGCCTTGCCATATGTGTACAAACTGAAAGTATTAAGTGGAAGAAAACAGGTAGGCACCATGACGGCCTTCAAGATAGCTGGTCACGATGGCTTATTGACAGCATTGCATGGGCTCACGGTCCCTTCTGTTACGCTGGATAACCTGAATTTTGTGGCCGTTCGTTTTAGCAAAAATGGCGATGGACGAGCAACGGAAATTATTGGAGATAATCTTCTTCAACTACAGGGAATCAACGTGTCGGCCGATCTCGCATTTATTGGCTATAAACCGGGTACCCAAAAACCGCCCAAATTATGGACTAAATCAGAAGGGTTGACTCCAGCGAACTCAAATTATAAAGTAAAGGGTGGAGAAATGGTAAGGGTGGTTGGCTATCCGGGTATTGATGAATTGATCGGGCGCGACCGTAACACAGAAGCTCCTGTGCTTTTTGAATTGGGAAGGCTCATAACGCCAGAATCATACAGTAAGCTGAAAGAACGCCGGAGTCCTGATTTGTCGCAAATTGTCATTAACCTTGGGCCAACATCTATCTTTTCGGGAGATTCGGGTGGCCCGGTTTTCAACCAGACAGGCGAAGTAGTAGGTGTGGCCAACGGGGGAGATTATAACCAGCGGGATCGGCTACGCTCTTGGGCGATTTTACCTCAGGCTATTCCAATAAATGGACTCTCTAACGACCAAAAGGCCGATTTTAAACGATTGTCAGGATCTGGGTTGCAAATTCTGATGAGCGACCCCAGCACCCCTAAACATGAGTACAGCAATAACGAAACCCCACGCCTTACTATCGGCGGCACCTTCAGTCGGCCACTCTGGTTCAACAATGAGGGCATAAAACTAGGGGCCTATAACCAGCTTAACGCGGCTTTTGATGCCTACCTTGAAACCCGTCTAAAAGAGAAATGGTTAGGTGGTCTGTACGTGTCGAGCAGGTATTTGCAGTATCGGGTTACGCAAACGTCGGCTCACAATCTGCCTCCACCCAATGGCGAGCGACAACAGCATCAGGGGCCGACCATTGATCTTTACGGTTTGCAACTCAGCCATATCTGGCATCAGGGCACCGTTCACAACGCCTATATTGGGGCCGGAGGGCTGTATGTTCCAGACCGTTTTTTCAAGAACTATAAAGACGCTCGATTGCTCAACAATGCCCGCGTGTTTACGGGGTATCGGCTTTACCTTGGCCCGAAGCGTAACCTCGGCTTGGAAATACGGGCTGCCTGGATTCACCAGAACACCAAACACGATCTGATTATCCGCCGATTGGGCGTTGGTCAAATCATCCGCGATCAAATCATTCCTCTCAACCAATGGTACTTATGTGGCGGTATAACTTACTCTTTCTATCGGCATCAGTAGCCAAAACAGGGATACTACTGGCTTTGGCTGGGTTACTGAGTCAATGTCAGG
This sequence comes from Flavobacterium sp. SUN052, assembly GCF_028867935.1. GTDB lineage: Bacteria > Bacteroidota > Bacteroidia > Flavobacteriales > Flavobacteriaceae > Flavobacterium. The sequence goes on along the minus strand of NZ_JAPQNS010000001.1, from coordinate 1,588,995 downwards.
TCGTTTCCGATGATGCTATACCTCCCACTCTGACGCTTTCCAAAGGGAGTAAAATGGGCGACCCGGTTGTGCAAACGGCTCCCACGCCTGTTACCTTGATTACGGTTGGGAATAAATCTGATAATTTGCTGGCATCGCGTTATCCGGCTCAAACTCGACCAACTCGTATCGTGGATTATGGCCAATACAGGCTGGCGGTTGACACTATTCCTGCCCAAAAACTACTCGGATACGAGTTCACCTGGAAGCCGACGGATAGCAAAATTATGATGGTGGCCATTTTTCAGAATGTCATCAATGTTGGCGACAACGAAATTGCCAATCGGTACGATTTAGTCTGGCTCTGGACTAACCCAAAGGGGAATACCGATCCTGGTAAGGCCAAATATGCTGATGGTAAAGCCGTTACGAACTGGGATAAAGCCACCGACGAATACAGTTTTGGTCCGCCTATACCACTGGCGGCAAGTATAAATAAACAGCCAAACTATGTGTGGTGTGTGCTGGCATGGGACAAACAAGGTTACGCCATTCGATATGCCAGTCGGGAGTTGCCTTTGTCTATCCAATAGCGATAGGTATGAAGAGTTTAGAAAACGTCTGTGTTATTATTTTGGGACTCCAGTTGGTGTTGTTTTTCAATCATAATTGATATTTCGTTTACCTTTACCCGCTTACTTTTTCATCACCTCAAACCCCAAAACCATGGTTTCTGTAACCGTAATGTATCCTCAGACGGCTGAAAGCCAGTTTGATCTCGATTACTACCTCAATACGCATACGCCCTTGGTGAAGGAGAGGCTCACTTCAGAGGGATTGACTAGCGTTGATCTTCGGCAAGGCCTAGCTGGCGGTGCTCCCGATAGCCCACCAACCTTTGCCATGATTTGTAATCTGAACTTCGATACTATGGAGCAACTTCAAAACGCATTAGTTACTCACGGCCCCGAGCTGATTGGCGACATTCCAAATTTCACCAATGTGCAGCCGACGATGCAGATTAGTCAGACGGCATAGAGGAAATGTAGTTGGGTAAAATGATAATTGGGTAACTGGGGTGATTAGTTGTTAGCTAGCCCCAGTTACCCAATTACCATTTTACCCAACTATCCACTACAGCTTCGCTGTTACGCCTAACCGTAGGGCTGAAACGCCGTAACCAACTTCAGCAAAGGCTCCAATTTTGGGATTAAACATGTACCGCGAGCCGAGGTGTATGCCCAGAAAAATACCGCTGTTGTACGGACTGCTGTAGTCGTAGCCGTAATTATTCTGATAACCGGCATAGCGGAATCCCAGCGTTGCCCCCACATACGGGTCAAATTTTGAGTCACCAGCGTTCAATACTTCACCCAGGTGATAAGAACCCCGAGCACCAGCATACACAAATGTATAGTTCCACTTGTAGCCGCCCGAATTGTAGCCGTAACGGAAATAGTCGATGGAGCCGCCGACAGAAATGTTGTTTTTCCAGTCTACTTCAAGCGACACACCCAATGGCAAACCTCCGCCGTAATAAGCCGCTAAGCCAACTCCTGCGTTCAGATATTTTTGGCGCGACACTCCCATCGATTTGGCAGGTTGCGTAGTTGTTGGGCGTGCAGGAGTCGTTCGGGCACTGGCTGTTTGTGCACCGGGGCGTGGCTTTTCGGGTGCAGCCGCCGGGGTTTCGGCGGGTTTCGCAGGTGCTGTTGTTGTAGCAGCAACCTGATTTGTGTTTGTCTTCGGTGCCGTTGTTGGCGATACTGCAGTACGCTGTGAGGCTACCGTAGTTGGGCGGGCGGTTGTTGTGCGCGCTGGTGCTGATGTCGTGGTTTTTCTGACGGGTGCCGCGGTGCGGGCCTGCTGAGCGAAAACTGAACCAGTTGAACAGAGAACGGTTAGGGCAATGGCGACGAATTTAGTTGAGGTAAATGAGGCAGTCATGAGTATTTGTGTTTTTTTTGTTTCGCCGAAGCGGTTAAAAAAAGAGGTTTGTTCCGGGTTTTTGTGATTCCCGTTACAAACCTACAGCCGACCTTCGTCAGCCCACAAAACACATTATCTCAATTGCTTCTATTAAGGGTTCAACCAGCAGTTTTGACTGATGAACTGGAAAAAGAGACAGGGTGGCTATCCAGATAGAGCGTGTCAGGGTCCAGGTCTAATTCGTTTGGCCAGATAATACTACCATTGAAAGCACGTACCTGATTGAAAAGTGCGGGATTGGCTAGCTCAGTAAAAACGCCGATGTTCAAATAAGCGCTGACGTCAAAGATTTTTCGTTCTTGATTAGTGAATGTCAGACTTAGCTTAAAATCTGGTAAAGGTTCGACAGCTATTATTCTGGGATTCATTATTTTAGGGGATCAATTGGGAAAATACGTTGTCCTGAAATTGCTAATTGCCAATCGGCGAGTAAATCTTCGCGGTGAATTTCTATCCACGCTTCTACCAGTTTGATCTTGTTTTTAGGTAAATGACCTTCTAATAACGTACCATCTGCAATGGTAAAAACGCTTTCTAGCTCGCCATATTTTACATGTATATGTGGTAGTTTATGTTGCTTATTGTCGAAGTAATACATCGAAACAAGCAACCCATAAAACATAGAAATGACAGGCATAGATTTAGGGAGTTTTGATTTACTATAGCAAACGACTACCCCTCTAGTTGTGACAACCGGATACTGACGGCTCGTTTGTGAGCATCCAGCGATTCGGCTTCGGCCATAGCTTCTACTACGGGACCAAGTACCCGTAAGCCGTCAGGCGAAATGTATTGAACGGTTATTTTCTTGACAAAACTATCCAGAGACACACCGCTGTAGGCTCGCGCGAAACCGTTGGTCGGTAGGGTGTGGTTGGTTCCTGAAGCATAGTCACCCGCTGATTCGGGGGTGTAGTTGCCTAAGAAAATGGACCCTGCATTCGTAATGCTGTTGGCTACTGTTTCGGCATCCTGAACGCTCAAAATCAAGTGTTCGGCAGCATATTGGTTGAGTAGGTCAATAGCATCTGCGTCGGTATCAACCAGAATCGCCTTGCTGTTTTGAATGGCTTTGGCAGCCATATCGCGCCGGGGCAGGCGGCTCATTTGGGTATCCAGAACAAGGTTAACAGCTGAAACCAGTTTTTTGCTGGTCGAAACGAGCAGAACCTGACTGTCGGCCCCGTGTTCAGCCTGCGAAAGCAAATCTGCCGCGACAAACGCTGGAATGGCCGTATCGTCGGCGTAAACGGCTACTTCGCTGGGTCCGGCGGGCATATCAATAGCCATACCTTCTTTTGCCACCAGCATTTTGGCGGCTGTGACATACTGGTTACCCGGCCCAAAGATTTTGTAAACCTGCGGTACTGTCTCCGTTCCGTAGGCCATGGCAGCTATGGCCTGAGCGCCCCCTACCCGAAAAACCTTTGTCACGCCCACCAGTTTAGCCGCAAAAAATACAGCAGGGTGGGTGGCGGGTGTACACAAAACTACCTCGCGGCATCCGGCCAGCTGCGCTGGAACGCCTAGCATAAGCACTGTGCTAAACAGCGGAGCCGTGCCGCCCGGAATATACAAACCAACTTTATCGATACCCACGCTTTTGCGCCAGCAAGTAACGCCGGGCATTGTCTCAATCTTCTGAATAGGCTGTTTTTGCGCTTCGTGAAACGTGCGGATGTTCGCATAGGCCTGATGGATAGCCGCCTTCAACTCCGTACTCAACTGGTCTTCGGCGGTATCAAGTTCATCCGCCGAAACGGCGAGGCCAGTTGTATTCAAATCAACGTTATCGAAGCGTTGCGTCAACTCGATCAGCGCTGCGTCGCCCTGTTCCCGCACCTGCTGGAGAATCGGGGCGACAATGCGCTCAATCTGGGCGTTTGCTTGCATGGGACGCGCCAGCAAAGCGGGCCATTCGGAACGGGTGGGAAAGGGGATAATTTGCATTAATAGATCATTTTCTCAATCGGAATCACCAAAATACCCTGGGCACCGGCTGCGCGGATGGCTTCGATGTTTTCCCAGAACTCGTTTTCGTTCAAAACCGAATGGACTGAACTCCATCCTTCCGTGGCAAGCGGTGTTACAGTTGGGCTTTTCATACCGGGTAACAAAGCCGTAATGCGATCGAGAGCATTATTAGGCGCATTCAGAACAATGTATTTATTGTTTTTAGCTGCCTGGACGGATTTGATTCGGAACAGCAGTTTATCAAGGAGTGTTTGCTTGTCGACGCTCAAGTCATTGTTGGCAATCATGATGGCCTCAGAGCGGAAAATAGTCTCTACTTCCTGAAGGCCATTGCTCAGCAACGTACTCCCCGAACTCACAATATCGCATACGGCTTCGGCCAGCCCAATGCTGGGAGCAATCTCCACCGATCCACTGATTTCGTGAATATGAGCTTTTACGCCTTCTCCAGCCAAGTAGTCACCTAACAAGCGCGGGTAGGAGGTAGCAATATTCTTACCCTCTAGGTCGCTAAGACTGTTATAGGTTTCGCCACGCGGAATGGCAATGGACAGGCGGCATTTCGAGAAGCCCAGTTTATGAACGGTTTGCACATCCCGACCTGTTTCGACGGCCACGTTTTCGCCCACAATACCGAGGTCGGCCACGCCATCTTCCACGTAGCCGGGAATATCGTCGTCGCGCAAAAACAGGAATTCAGCGGGAAAATTGGAGGAAACAGATTTGAGTTTGCCGGTGCCGTAATCGAAACGGATACCGCACTCTTTGAATAGTTGGTACGAGTCTTCACTCAGTCGCCCGGATTTTTGAAGGGCAACGCGAAGTAGGGTTTTTGACATCAGAATGCAAGCGGAAAATCAGGCCGCAAAGATACGGAGGGAGGGAGGAAAAATTGCAGCAGTTATCAATTAACAGACAATCGACTGAATGCTGAACGACTCACATTTTTCAATGCGCCACCAATGCCTGAACTTCTTCTACTTCCATCAGCCCGTCGGCATTGACACCCGTTAGCAGTACCGGCATTGTCTCGTTGATGAGTAAGGGGTCATACTTCGCAACGACGCGGACGTAGTTTTCGGTAAAGCCCTGCATCAATCCCTGGGTAACATCTTCTTCAAACAACACGACTGCATCGCGGCCGACCTGACTTTCGTAAAAAGCCCGGCGTTTCTTGTCCGACAGAATGTGCAGCATCTTGGACCGTTCGGCGCGTGCCGAAGCCGATACCACGGGCCGAATGGTGAGGGCATGGGTGTTCGGCCGCTCCGAATAGGTGAAGACGTGGAGGTACGAAATGGGTAGCTCATTCAGAAACTCATAAGTCTCACGGAACAGAGCATTCGTTTCGCCGGGGTGCCCCACAATCACATCGACGCCAATGCAGGCATGCGGCATGAGTTCTTTTATTTTGGCTACCCGCTCCGCATACAGTTCGCGTTTGTACCGCCGACGCATCAGGCCCAGGACCGTATTGGCTCCCGACTGCAACGGCACGTGGAAATGCGGTACAAACCGCTTCGACTGGGCCACAAAGGCAATAATCTCGTCGGTGAGCAGGTTGGGCTCGATACTCGAAATACGGAATCGATCGATACCTTCAACCTCATCCAGGGCACGGATCAGATCAAGGAACGTTTCTCTTCGGGTAGTTGCGAGTCCAGTTCCATCACTCAGCCCAAAATCGCCGATGTTTACACCGGTCAGGACTATCTCCTTCACGGCAGCGGCCGACCGTCCACGGCTAGCTATTTCGTGGGCGGCACGTACCACGTTAGCTACGGTATCGGAGCGACTTTTACCCCGTGCTAACGGAATAGTACAATAAGAGCAGGGGTAATCGCAACCGTCCTGCACTTTCAGAAAGGTACGAGTTCGGTCGTTCAGTGAATAGGAAGCGTGATAGTCGATAACATCCTCAATATTTGAGTTGAACACGCGCGCTTGACCGGTCGGCGCTTTTTCAAACGTATCAATCAGTTCATGAAGCCGGAATTTTTCGGCTGCCCCCAAGACTGCATCAACGCCGGGGATAGTTGCAATTTCCTGCGGCTTTAGTTGGGCATAACAACCCAAAATTGCCACGTACCCATCAGGATTGATCTTCTGAGCCTCGCGGACAATTTTCCGACATTTCTTGTCGGCATTATCGGTCACAGAACACGTATTGATGATGAATATATCTGGCTGCTGATTGAACTCCACCCGCTGATAACCCTGGGTTTCGAGCATCCGCCCGATCGTTGAGGTTTCAGAGAAATTCAATTTGCATCCAAGTGTATAAAAGGCAACTTTTTTCATGATTTCCGGCCAATTGGCTTGCAAAAATACAAAATTTAAGCTGGATTAATTTGACAAGTGGACTCACGGGTACCGCGAACCAACCAGATAAAGGCACAGGTTTTCGACAGGATTACAGGATAAAAAGGATTTTGGTTTGCTGTAGAGGGAATTTTTGAATAGATACAGAGCTTGTTGATCTTGTTGCAGTATCTTGGCCGAACCACCAGGGTTATACTTAACTTATGCAATATCAAACCATTACTGAGCAAATTATTGCTGCCGCTTTTAAGGTACACAATACGTTAGGGCCAGGCTTTTTAGAGAAAGTGTATGAAAATGCGATGGTTATTGAACTTCATAAACGAAGTATTAGTGTAGAGAATCAATTCCCAATCCCCGTGTTTTATGATGATGAAGTGGTTGGCGACTTTTACGCTGACCTACTAGTCGATAACGAAATTATTGTCGAGTTGAAAGCTGTTGAAAGTTTACATCCAAAGCATGAAGCGCAAGTTGTTAGCTATTTGACCGGAACTCAAAAAGATGTAGGTCTACTTATCAATTTTGGCACTTCTGTTACTGTCAAACGAAAATATCGGTTCCAAGTCAATAAGGGGGGAGTGTAAATATGTAGGCTATTGGCCTCTTGTCTGACTCTGCATGAATCCTAAAGAGAAAATCCTTTTTATCCTGTAATCCTGTCGAAAAAATCACTTCAACAAGTAGTCGCCGAAGCTGACTTCTTCGAAGGCTTGCCCCGTTTTTATATCCGTGTCCGAAACCAGCCCATGTTGCTCTATCACTTGCCGGGCATCATTGTCGTAGACTAAAGCACGGCCCGGCCGCACAAAACCGAATCCATTGTGAAACGCAAAATAGGCAAAGGGTTGGCGGGTTACGTCGAACAGATTGCGGCTCCAGCGAAAGGGGCTGGCGTTGAGGTGTAATTGATGAAGCAACGTAGCTGGTAAGTCGGTTTGCGAAGCTACCTCATTGATTATACCTGCTTGTTTGATAACCCCGCCCAGCCAGAGCATCGGGATATGGAATTCTTCCGTTTTGTTAGGGCCAATTGTCGGCATTCGGTGACCGTGATCAGCCACAATGATAACGAGTGTATTCGCCCACCAGGGTTGCTGTTTGGCCTGCGCAATAAATTCTCCTAAACTTTTGTCGGCATAAAAGTGCGCGTTCAGAAACAGGTTTTCCTCATCGGCACCGGGTACGGCAACGGGCAACATAGGTACTTCAAATGGCTCGTGACTGCTCAGGGTAAACAGCGTAGTGAAAAAAGGTTGTCGCTGTCGGCTCAAGTCCTGAAGCAGGCGTCCGTATACTATATGATCGTGGGCACCCCATTTGGAATTCCAGGTTTCGGACGGAAAGTCGGGTTTGGAGACAATCCGGTCGTATTGGCTGTGAAAGAGATACGAGCGGATATTGGCGAACTCGGTTTCACCCCCATAATAAAAGGACGTCTGGTAACCCGCCTGACGGAGCGTACCCGCCAGCGTTGGCAATTTGGCCGACTTTTGGGGTACGGTCATTATAGAGGTAAGTGGTTGAGCCGGGAACCCACTCAAAAGCGCAATCAAACCTTTCTCACTACGGTCACCACTCGCGTAATAATTGGTAAAAAGCAGCCCCTCCTTGCATAGTTTATCGAAGTTGGGCGTAATGCCGGGGCGCCCCCCCAACCTCGTAACCACTTTGGCCGTGAGACTCTCCCAAACAATAAGTAGCACGTTGGGTCGGTTCTGAGAAAGGAACGGAGTATTTGATGGGTTCAATCCTACCCTATGTGACGATGGGTTTAGAGTCCCCGGATCATACAGCGATTGAACAGCCTGCTGGGCAACGGGTTCGGGTAAATAGTCGAATGGGTTAGTTTGATCGTCGGTTTTTTCCAATACTGAGAACAGAAAATTCCACTGCGGGTTGATTGCGGCATGGTTGGCAAAAGCCATGGGCGAGAAGAACACCGCACTCACATTCATGGGAGCCAGTTGAAGACCACCGCGAATAGGAATGATGAGCAGCGCGGTAGCCAGAATCATAGGCACGAAAACCCAGCGAGGAGAGGGTCGTAAAACAACTGAAGCCAACCGGTTAACCTGGCCAAAGCACAGGATGCCCACTACAATTAACCCTATCAAAACTAACGTCAGCCACCCCAAAGGCGACGAACTGACCGAAGCCATTGCCTCGTTTGGTGTTTTAAGATACCGAAAGGGCGTGGTGTCGAGCCGGAATCCCCAGGCCCGGTAAATTTCCATATCGACAGTAGTCATAAAACTGACTACGATCAGAAATAGGGCGGTATAACGCGAGAAAAACGATAACAACCAGCGTGAAGGAAAAAAAGCCAATGCCAATCCGGGAATCAGACTAAGATAACCCGCAACCGAGAGATCCATGCGAAGGCCATGTAGAAGAATTTCCGGCCATATAGAGAGGTCTGCAGCTGCTCCTTTCATATACTGGTAGGCTAGAAACAGGCCCCGGTTCATTTCGAGCCAGAACGCCCAGCTGAGCCAGTAAAGAAGCAGCCAGAATAAACGGGAGATCATCGGTGGTTATACAGAATAATACTAATTCAATGCAACTTCAAAGATAAGTTTCACAAATTGATAATACTACATAATTGGTGGGGTATGGCCTGAAACGAGGATCAGCGGCAACGGATATAAAATGGGCTATTTCGTATCTAGTTTTATAAAATCGTTCTTGTTAAGGGATGGATTTATGGGCGTTCTAATATTAAATTTGTTATAAATAAAAAAAGAGGTTGATGCCGGAAAACTACAAATTCCGAAGAATGTTTTGGGGTTTATTGTAGAATCCAAATGATAAGTATGAATTTTCTACAAACTTGCCAAAAATAGTAAGGTAAATTTCATTTTGACTTCATTTTTATCTTGTCTGATGCTACATTTGCCAGTAGATCATTTGGTCGGCCACAACAAAACCTAACATTTACCCCGTTTATATACCATGGCAAAGTGCAAACTCGAGTACCTCTGGCTTGACGGATACAAGCCCACTCAAAGTCTCCGTTCTAAGACAAAAATCGTGAGCGATTTCTCTGGTTCAGTAGAGGACGCTGATATGTGGTCATTCGACGGTTCTTCAACGGAGCAGGCTCCTGGAGGCTCATCAGATTGTCTGTTGAAGCCTGTATATGTTTGCCCTGATCCACAGCGCAAGAACGGTTTCCTCGTTATGTGCGAAGTGTTGAACGCCGACGGTACACCCCATGAGTCAAATGGTCGGGCAACGATTGATGATGATGATAATGACTTTTGGTTCGGTTTTGAGCAGGAGTATTTCCTATGGGATACTACAATTGATAAACCACTGGGTTTTCCAAAAGAAGGCTTCCCGACTCGTCCACAAGGTCCTTATTACTGTTCAGTAGGGGCAATGAATGCCTACGGACGTCATATCATTGAAGAGCACCTTGATGTGTGCCTCGATGCTGGTTTGAACGTAGAAGGTATCAACGCTGAAGTAGCCACTGGTCAGTGGGAATTCCAGTGTTTCGCTAAAGGTGCTAAACAAGCTGGTGACGAAATCTGGGTAGCTCGCTACCTGTTAGAGCGCATCGGTGAAAAATATAATGTTGCCATTAACTGGCATTGCAAACCCCTGGGCGACACCGATTGGAATGGTTCAGGTATGCACGCTAACTTCTCGAACACGGCCCTCCGTACGTCGGGTAGCAAAGAAGTTTACGACGCTATTTGCCAATCATTCGCTCCCGTTGTGGCTGAACACATTGCAGTGTACGGTGCCGACAACCACCTGCGTTTGACCGGTAAGCACGAGACACAGTCAATCGACCAATTCTCGTATGGTATATCTGACCGTGGTGCCTCAATCCGTATCCCTATCGCAACGGTAGAACGCGGCTGGAAGGGCTGGTTAGAAGATCGTCGGCCAAACTCAGCTGCTGATCCATACAAAGTAGCTTCACGCATTATCCAAACGGTGAAAACTGCCGACGTAATGGTTTAGTAATAACTTGATTGATAGTTCATAACAAAGGCCACTCCAATAGAGTGGCCTTTGTTATTTGAATACTACAGTTGAGAACAATCAAACCTTAAAACATCCATTTAACTGTATTCCACAATAGATACCCGTTTAGCGCGATGATAATACCAGCCACGATCCATGAGGTTATCGTAATCCAAAGTGGGTTGACAAAGCGGCCCATTTTGAGCCGGTCGCTGGTGAAACGGACAAGGGGGACAACCGCGAAACTTAGTTGGAGCGACAGAATTACCTGGCTCAACACCAACAACTCAGCCGTGCCACGTTCGCCGTACAGGATAGCTACAATCATGGCTGGAACAACCGCGACCAAACGGGTCACGAGACGCCGTACCCAAGGTTTCAGTTTCAGGTTGAGAAATCCTTCCATCACAATTTGACCAGCTATGGTACCCGTGAGTGTTGAATTCTGACCTGATGCCAATAAGGCCACGCCAAACACGATACTGGCCGCAGTGGCACCCAGTAGTGGATCAAGAAGTTTGTACGCATCATTTATATCGGCCACTTTCTGGTTTCCCGAAAAGTGGAAGGTGGCAGCAGCCAGAATAAGAATGGCTGCGTTGATAAAAAAAGCCAGTGATAACGAAGCCGTAGAGTCGATCGTAGCAAACCGAATGGCCTGCGTGCGTCCCTCGTCGGTGCGGGCGAAGTTGCGCGTTTGTACAATGCTTGAGTGCAGGTAGAGATTGTGCGGCATCACGGTAGCGCCCAAAATCCCGATGGCCACGTAGAGCATTCCGGGTGTGGTAACAATCTCCTTGTGCGGCACCAGTCCACCCATTAATTCCCGCACATTGGGTTGAGCCAGGAGCATTTCGTAGCCGAAGCAAAGGACAATAATAAGAATCAAGGCACCCACAATGCTCTCAATCACTCTGAATCCCTTTTGTTGCAGGTAAAGCAGCAGAAAAACGTCAAGCACGGTAAAGGCCACACCGACGGGTAAGGGTAATCCAAACAACAGGTTAAGCGCAATGGCAGAGCCAATAACTTCGGCAAGGTCGGTGGCGGCAATAGCAATTTCGGCTAGTGCCCAAAGAAACAGCGATACTGGTCGGGAGTAGCTATCGCGGCAGGCCTGAGCCAGATCACGACCTGTTGCAATGCCGAGCTTAAGCGACAGATGTTGCAAAAGCACAGCAAAGAGATTAGAGATCAAGATTACCGACAACAGCTTATAGCCAAATTGAGAGCCGCCTGCAATGTCAGTAGCCCAGTTACCAGGGTCCATATACCCTACGGCTATCAGTAACCCAGGGCCAGCATAGGCGGCAAGAGTGCGCCAGAACCCACCATTATGAGGAATCCGAACAGTACTATGCGACTCTGGCAGGGAGTCAGTCAAGTTAGGTTGTCGCCAAGCTTTCATTGGATATGGTTAGTAGCTCAAAAACATATTGGTGGAATTTTACGACAAGTATATAACTAAAATTTAGATTGGCCTAAATTTTTTGTTCGTTCTAATTAAAAACTACTTTTGTGGTACGATTGTTCAGCTCCACAAGCTGAATTACGCCTGTGCTTATGCATTCATTCACCGAAGAAAATTACCTGAAGACTATTTATGCTCTTGCGCTACGGCAGCAGGGGGAGGTGACTACTAATGCGTTAGCTGAAATGACGGCCACAAAAGCAGCTTCGGTAACGGATATGCTCCGTAAGCTGGCCGACAAACAATTAATCCACTACCGGAAATATCAGGGCGTTCGGCTGACAGATGAAGGCGAGCGGCTGGCGCTGAAAATTATTCGTCGCCATCGGTTATGGGAAGTTTTTTTAGTAGAAAAACTTGGTTTCGGCTGGGATGAAGTCCACGATATGGCCGAAGAACTCGAACATATCCGTTCCGATGAACTCGTCGAACGCCTGGATCAGTATTTGCAACACCCTCAATTTGATCCCCACGGCGACCCAATCCCTACTCCCACGGGCACCATGCCTTCTACGGGGTATCAGAAACTGTCGGAAGTTATGGCCGGTGTTGAAGTGTGCATTATGGGGGTGCTGGAACACTCACCCGAATTTTTGCAACACCTTGCCCGCACAGGCCTTACTTTGGGTTGCTGCCTGATTTTAAAGGAAATTAACGGCTTCGATAAATCATTGTTGGTGCAGATTCAGCCCGAAACCGCGTTGTTTGTAAGTCACGACGTTGCAAAGAACTTGTTAGTGGCTTAGTACGACCTTATGAAACTATTAGACTGGTATATTTTAAAGCGATTTCTGCAAACGTACATTTTTGTAGTGGCAGTCATCGTATTGGTAGTAGTCATGATCGACTACACGGAAAAGATTGAGGATTTCAGGAAACACAATGCCCCCACAAACGCTGTTTTATTTGATTATTACCTCAATTTCATTCCTTACTGGGCCAATTACATCAGCCCGCTGATGGTATTTATTGCGACGGTATTTTTGACCTCGCGGTTGGCCGCCCGTACCGAAATTATTGCTATTTTGAGTAGTGGGGTTAGCTTCATGCGGTTTCTGTTACCCTATGCTGTGGGCGCTCTGATACTGGCGGTGTTTACCTATTTCATGGTAAACTACATTATTCCCCGTGCGAACAAGACCCGTATTGCCTTCGAGCTTAAGTATACCAAGGACGCCTATACTTACAATGGTCGTAACGTACACCTGAAGATTGCCCCCGACGTCTATGCGTATCTTGAAAGCTATAACAACCTCACTCGTACCGGCTATAAATTCACGCTGGAACGCATGAAAGGCAACGAACTTCAGCAAAAGCTTTCCGCAGACCGTATCGAATGGGATAGTACCCGGCGTAAATGGGCTATTCACGATTATAAAATTCGAACCATCAATGGGCAGAACGAAACCTTGGTGCCCGGCACCCGCGCCGATACCACGCTGAACATGAAACCGTCTGATTTTGAAAGCGACTTCAACCTATTTGAGACGTTTACACTGCCCGAATTAAATAACTACATCGGCCTGCTTCAAAGTCGCGGTGCTGATGGGGTAGAGGTGTATTTGCTCGAAAAATACTCCCGCGATACCCGTCCATTTGCTATCGTGATCCTTACCATCATCGGTGTTATTGTGTCGGCCCGTAAGAGCCGACAAGGGGTAGGGTGGCAGGTGGCATTGGGGTTTGCCCTGGCGTTTGCCTACCTGCTCTTTTTTATGCTTGGCAAAGGAATTGCTGAGTCGGGTAACCTCAATCCGTTGCTGGCTGTCTGGATGCCCAACATCCTGTTTGCTGGTATCGGTGTGTTGTTGTACCATACCATACCCAGATAATGCCCACTCGTACTTCTGATTACTTACACCTGCACTTTATCGTCCTGATTTGGGGCTTCACGGCCATTCTGGGCAAACTGTTGGAGCCACTCTGCCCCTTGTCTGTGGTGCTGTATCGTACATTTTTGGCCGTGATTGGCATGGGGGCTGTGCTTTTGTATCAACACCGCAATGGATCACCCGTTGCGCCGGTTTCGTCGCGTGACCGGTGGCGTCTGCTGGGCGTTGGTGGGCTGATTGCGATTCACTGGATGGCGTTTTTTGCCGCTGCCCGATTGGCGAATGTGTCCGTTTGCCTAGCCGGAATGGCCACCAGTTCGCTCTGGGCAAGTGTTCTCGAACCGCTGCTGTTGCGTCGGCGGGTACGCCCCATCGAGGTGCTGCTGGGCGCGGTTGTTATGGCTGGCCTATACCTGATTTTTCGGTTTGAGTTCGATAAGGTAGTTGGTTTACTGGTAGCGGTATTCTCGGCGATGCTGGCGGCTCTGTTTACCATTATCAATAGTCAGTTTACGCATCGTTACGAGGCTCTCGTTATCTCGACTCATGAAATGGCGGGTGCTTTCCTGAGTTCAGTGCCTTTAGTGGGTGTATACATGGCTTTTTTTGCCGGGCCAGATGAAGTGTTCTGGCCAGCGTCGATAGGGCAATGGGGCTGGCTTTTAGTGCTGGCCTGGGTCTGTACAGTTTACGCGTACACGGCAGGTGTTAGGCTGTTGCGTAAGTTTTCGGCGTATCTGGCCATATTAACCGTAAATTTGGAGCCAGTATACGGAATCATTCTGGCTGTACTGATTTTTGGGGATACTGAACGGATGACAACCGGGTTCTACCTGGGCACGCTGGTGATTCTGGCGGCAGTCATTGGGTTCCCTTTTTTAGATAGCCACAAGTCGCAACTCGACACTGGTCAGTCAGGTAAATAGAAAAGCCTGCCGTCTGATAAGTGTTTTGTGACGTGTGGTCTTTGCTTTGCGACTATTACTTAATGAAATCACCCCTCATTCACACAGTCACTCAACTGGCTGGATTTGGCTTTTTTCTAGCCGTTTTCGTTCCGCTGTTCGTGCTGTCTTTTTTTAATCATCCCTCAGCGGCTGATGACTACTGTTTTGCCGATACCGCTGTCCGCGAAGGCTTTTGGCAGGCTCAGAAATACTATTACGACTGGTGGACGGGCCGTTATTTCTCCAATTTTCTGGTCCATGGTAATCCCCTCGTTTGGGGTTGGTACGATGGCTTTCGGTTGATTCCGGCCCTTGCCATGACTGGCCTACTGGCGTCGATCTACTCGCTCACCAGCGAACTGTTGCGTGGACAGAAATCCCGCACCATTCTACTGGCAACAGCGCTTTTGTTTTTTACCATGATGGTTGCCCAGCAAAGCACGGTCGAAGCGTTTTTCTGGACTGCTGCCGTGGCGTCTTACACGGTTCCAACCGCCTTTACGTTTTATCTTTTGGCCGTTTGTATCCGGTGGTACCGATTACCTTCGGGTGGGCTGTTGCGTCCTCTGACGGCTGTTTGGGCGTCGTTTCTAGTCTTTGCTATTGTCGGCTCCGGCGAAACCAACCTGATTTTACTGGTGCTGTTACTGCTGATTATTGCCGGATACCGACTGCTGTTTCAACGTCGGTTCGATCTGTTTCTGGTTGGCATGGTAGTCGTGTCGCTCCTGTCGAGCTGGTTGTTGTTTCGGGCTCCGGGTAACGCCGTTCGCATGGGGGGAAACCCGCATAGTGGCGACTTTGTAGCATCGTTTGTCGGGTCTGTAGGCTGGCTGGTCAAGTCACTTGGAACATTGTTTTTGAAAACGCCCATTTTACCCTTGTCGCTTTTGTTTGTACCGCTGGCACTACGACTGATTCAGATGGATAGTCCCGTGCGAAAACTGGTCCAAATTCCGGTTTGGGTGGTATTGTTAGGGTATGTAGGCTTGCTGGCCGCCATGATTTTCCCTTCGTACTACGGCATCGGGCTACCTCCCGCTTTCAGGACCATGAATGTATTCTACGACATGGCCATTGTAGGTTGGTTTTACCTGCTAACAGTGTTAGTCAATGCCCTTGCCCAAGCCGGAAAGCTGAGTTATAATCAGTTGGTGCTACCCGTTTGGGCACCTGCTTTGGCGGGGGTATGGATGGTAGGTAGCTTGGCATTTAGTCGACCTATTCGATTAGTATACAACGACTTGATTCGTGGCCACGCGGCTACGTACAACCGTGAAATGAATGCCCGTCACGATCAACTGAACCAATCGGCCGACGTACTACAGGTTACACCAATTAGCGTGTATCCACCCAGTTTGTTTGTCGAAGACATTAATGCCAACCCCGAACATCTCTGGAACCGTTGTCAGGCAGGTTATTATAAACATAAGACGGTTAAACTCGCAAAAAACGACGGATGATAAGCGATGAATAGCCTATTCACAGTATCTTCCTGACTTATCGTTTACCATTCATCACTCACAATGACCTGTATTGTCATTCCTTGTTATAACGAAGCTACACGTTTGCCCGTTGCCGCTTTTGAAGCCTACTGGCAACAGCACCCGGAGGTGCGGTTTTGCTTTGTGGATGACGGTAGTACGGACAAAACCCGAACCTTGCTGGAGCAGTTACAAACTACTCATCCTGCTCAGGTTGAAGCGTTGATTTTACCGAAAAACCAGGGGAAAGCCGGCGCTGTCCGGGCGGGGATGCTTCATGTAGCTAAAACTTCACAGGCGGATTATGTTGGCTTTCTGGATGCCGATTTGGCAACGCCTTTATCTGCCATTCAGGATTTAGAGGCCCGGCTTTCGGCGCAACCCGCACTTGACTTAGTTATGGGCTCGCGGATCAAGTACTTGGGAACCGATATTCGGCGGAATCCCGTGCGGCATTATGCGGGACGAGTGATTGCTACCCTTATTAGCAATATCCTGAAATTGGGTGTTTACGATACCCAATGCGGAGCCAAGCTATTTCGTCGGGGTGCGGTAGCCGACCTGTTTGCTGAACCGTTCCTTAGCCCGTGGCTATTCGATGTAGAAGTGTTGGCGCGGCTCATTCGCAACTACGGTCGCGAAGAAATCCAACAGCACGTGGCCGAAATGCCCCTCCGACAATGGGTTGAAATGGACGATTCCCGAATTAAGGTGTCCTATTACTTTAAACTTTGGTATGAGTTGTACCGGATTAGCCGGGCGTACCGGTGATCTCAGTGCCACCCTATGAAACTATTCACGAACAAGTACGTCCAGACGGCACTCCTGATCAGTCCAATTGCCGTTTTCTTTGTGTATTTTTTTACCCTTCGCTACGATATTCCGTGGTTCGATGAGTACGAGAACATTCCTTATTTTTTGCAGCGGTTTGTAGATGCCAATTCATTTGGTGAGCGATTTGATGCTCTGCTCAAACCCAATAACGAACACCGCGTTCTCTACGCTCGCCTGGTTGTTTACGGGCAATACCTGCTCACGGGCGGCATTTCGTTTCAGGGCTTAATGTTTTGGGGGAACCTCGGTTTGGTGGTGATTTTATGGCTGCTTTACCGAAGTACACAGACACTATTCTCCCGCTCCTCAAGCGCCGGCTATCCCACTGAAACAGCACTCTTTTGGCTTTTGCCCGTGCCGCTTATGCTCTTTACGGCGCAAAACTACTTGCTCACCTTCACGGCCATTTATACCCTTCAGTATCTGGCAATCATTATGCTGGTGATGGTCACGTTTTTTGTGCTGGCTTTCGATAAACCAGGTGCGTTTGCTGGGGCATTGGGCTTGGGGGCACTGGCCACCTTTAGTATGGGTAATGGTATTTTGCTGTGGCCCGCCGGTGTGGCTATTCTCGTGATTCGCCGACGCTGGTTGTGGCTCGTAGTCTGGATTGGATTTGGGGCGCTTTGTACCTGGCTTTATTTTCGAAACTATCCCGTGCAACAAGGTAATAGTGAAGGTTTTGCCTACGTACTGCAACACCCTATACAAACGCTAGCAGGCTTCTTTATTTTTGCTGGGAGCCTGTTTGATTTCTTTCCCACCTGGTCTGTTGAGAGACGAGCTGTGCTGCCCCTTTTAGCAGGGGTTGTGTTGGTGAGCATAGTAGCCTGGTGGTTAGTGAAAGTTGTGCTTCAACGGCAGGCCAATAGATCACACTTTCAGACTTTTCTGACCGGAGTAACGCTATTTCTGCTGGCCAATATGGGCTTGATAGCTGTGTTTCGAATCCGGTTTTACTTCGGTATGGTACTTCACAGCTCTTACCGAACGTACTCCCTTGTACTGTGGGCAGTGGGGTATCTGATTCTGGTGAGTTTGTTAAAGCCTCAGAACCGCGATCGTTGGATTCCTATACTGTGGCTGCTGTTTTTATGCGTAAATATACTTAGCTATTTCACGTACCTCCCCGAAGCTGTTCAACGTCGGAAACATATGCAGGGATTAACATTTAACCAGAAATATAACCAGATTGGATTAGGGGGAACGCGCAATTCGGCATTGGCGCGGTGGATCATTGAACTGGATAGCACCATGCATGTTCGGCAATGGCACACATTGCCCGAACCGGCCATTATTTCCGGCGAAAAACAACTTCTCGAAGCCATTCCAGTACAAAAAACGAGCATTCCACTCCGTGTAATCGACCAGCCCGACTACATAACCGTTGAAAATGATCAGGCTGACTATCAGGTTAGTACCAACAAAGGCGTTTACTTGGTGTTGTGGCCGCTCAATACCAAAGGACATTGTTATGTGATGTTTGCCGAAAGGCACAAGCCAACGGGCTTAAGTCCGTTTTCGCGTCCCAACGGCTGGACAGCCTCCATGCCTAAGGCCTTATTACCCCCTGGTCGGTATATAATTGGCCGGTACGAAGTAAACGGAGAAAATACAAGTTTACTAAATACGGGGCAGGTAGTAGACGTAAAATAAGGTGCAGCGTAGTTTTATAATAGCTATAGTATAGGGTTGAAATAACAATTTGATAATCAACGGTGGTGGTTGGTTTTTTGGCGAATAATACTTAATTTTCGGCATAACCCACGCACCCATGAACTTCATCACTGCCTCAACTAATTTAGTCAGGTTCCTGCTTGCCGTTGCCCTGCTTTGGGGGAATGTGGGGTTAGAATATGCCCGCTCACAGTCGGTAGTTGACGTGAGCACCCTGACAGAGCCATTACCATTGCAGGGGTATTTATCGTATCTGCGCGATTCGACTCATCAGCTTCGTATTGAACAGATCATTAACCGGAAACCTGCTTTTGAACCAATTCGATCACCTGTTGCCAACTTTGGTTACACGGCAAACCGCCAACAGGTGAATCCTATCTGGCTCCGGTTCGAATTGGAAAACACGAGTAAACAGGCTCGTCAACTATATGCACAGATTAACTTCTGGTGCTTCGATTCGCTCCGATTTTACCTTGTTGTGCGCGATTCAGTTCGAGTATCCACGGCTTCAGTGGGCTGGCAAACACCCGTTGAGCGTCGATTCGTGCATTCCAGGCATTTTCTCTTTCCATTTACCTTACAACCGCACCAACAGGCAACCGCTTATATCCGGGTGTTGAAAAGCCGGGGCACTCAGATTGTACCGGTGACGGTGTTACCTCAAACGGCTTTTATCGGTATTACGCAGGCCGAGTACTTATTCTGGGGTGGTACATTGTTTGGGTTAACCTTTGTTACGGTTATGAGTTTTTTCTTTTTTCTGACCACAAACGACCGCATTTATTTCAAATATACACTCTGCTTGATCGGACTGACGGGCTTTTTTACCATCAACGAAGGCTTCCTGAATCAATTTGCTTTTCCGGTCCAACACTGGTTTCCGGGCCAAAACATCTATTTCCTGTTTCCCTTACTGCTTTTTTATAGTCAGCTGATTTTCATCCGCACGTTTTTGTCGCTTCGAAAAACACATGCTTACCGGTGGCATCATGTTGGAACGGGGGTGTTGATTTGCGGTATTATATGCCTGTTTTTCCTGGTTATCGAACGTCTGGTAACGCTACCAGCCGGTCTGGAGGGCCTGTTTATGCGCTTTTTTACGGTCTGCTACTGGCTACCCATGCCGGTTATCGGAGCATACATTTTCATCAGCGTTGTTCGCCGGTATCATGTTCGGGAAGCGTGGTTCTACCTGATTGCTGTAACACCATTTTACGTACTCAATTTCGGACAGGTGATGGCTAATTTCGGTCTGATCCAAACGCATCCGGCCGTAGCTTATTACGCCTACCTGGCCCTGGCCGCCCTATTCGAAGTATTGGTATTGACACTGGGGCTAGCTTACCGCTATAAAACGCTTCGTGACGAAAGTGAAGCCGCAGCCCATGAAAATATTCGACAGCAACACCTAACCTACCAGGCGGAGGTGCGGACATTAGCGGTAGAAAACACATTACTGCTTGAAAAAGAACGCATTGGACGGGACCTTCACGATAACGTAGGCGCGCATCTGTCGTTTGTAATCACGAGCCTGGGCAGCATTGTGCGGAAGGCCGACAGACAGCCGGTTGTCAGCACGCGCGAATGGATAGAAACACTCCGGCAGCTTATTGATACCACTCGTGAAGCGGTTACTATGCTTCGCGACACGATCTGGGCAGTACATCACGATGAATTGAGTTTGGTCGAGTTTGGGGATCGTCTGCGGCATTATGTAGATCGGTCGATACCGGAAGTAGGAGGCTTACTGGTAACGGTTGAGGTTCAGGGCGAGTTAACCGAACGGCTATCATCGGGACAGGTCCTGAACCTGTTCAGAATTGTGCAGGAAGCGCTCAACAACGTAGTAAAACACGCTGGAGCCAGCAAAGTGCGGGTTGTGTTGACGGCACAAAGCGATAATCGGATTCATCTTCAGATCATCGATAATGGCCGAGGACTAACGTATCGGACCATTGACGCGCTCGACCAGCATTATGGCCTTCGAAATATGCAACGCCGTGCCGAGGAGTTGGGTGGTCAATTCAGGATCTATTCAAAGGAAGGTACTACCGTCGAAGTGGAAGTGTAAGGTTACATAAAAGGGTTGTTTAGACACGGGAAATATGCCCTTTTTAGTGGGAAATTCCCCGTATCGCTGGTTTGGGGTTGGCATACTACAAGGTGTCTCGTAAGTTAGTTGGCAAATAGCTATCCGGCTTTTTCACGCCAAATAACCCATGTCAGTCAATGTCCACCACTACATCTAAGGAGGTAGGTAATCTTATTGCTACCCTTCAGCAAATTGAGCAGGCTCTCACTGGGCCAAACGTAGGAGGTTCTGTGTCTGAACAGACGCTTGCAGACCTTCAAACTGGTATTGTAAACTTGCAGTTGTTGGCCGAAGCCGAATCTATTGAGTTTGGAACTGTGCAAAGCGGTGACGTTAAGGGTAAATTTATGTCGCGCGCAGAGGCTCAACCCCTTCGCAAAGAGTTTAAAGAATGGGCAGGGAGTATTTTTCGGGCTGGCGCACTTAAGAATTTGCCAAATTTGTATGTCAGTACCAGCCTGGTTAGCCAATTGCTTAAACGGGTGACCGTTGAAACCGATTTTCTTGAAATTTCTATGGGTAAAACCGGTAAAACTATTCGGTTGATGATGGCAGTTGTTGATAAGAATGGTAAACGGCTCGTTGACACTGATAGTAAAGGCCAGGACATCGTTGATGAATTTGGTCCCTGTCCGCAACCACCCTGCCCCGAAGATCTTGATTAGCGTGTAAACCGTTCTATGGCCGTATTCTCGTACGTTATTAGTTATATAATCATGGCCTCGGCAACAACTGCCGGGGCCATTCGATATAAACGCCTGACCGATAGTAGTCGCTGGTTGCTATTTTTACTAATGCTACTTTTTGTGAAAGAAATTCTGGCGTACTGGGTCGGGCATATTTACAAGTCTAATCTTATTATTTATAATATTGTTACTCCAATACAGTGCGTTGTTTTCCTGATCGTCTATAGTTTTGAGTTGAAAAAATATCGGACGTTTATCAGTATTTTAATAGTACTCGTGCTAATAGGGGGTATAAGTAGCCTACTAATCTACCGTCATCAGCTAACTAATGTGTTCCCCAGTGCTCTCCAAAATGGTGTCGCTGTTATTAGTGTGATGATTATACTACTTTACCTTCGTGAGCTAATTAACCAGCCCCCTATTCATCCCTTTGGCGAGTATCCGTTGTTCTGGATCAGTATTGGCTGGCTGCTGTTGGTAGTGCTATCGGCCGTTAGCCTTGGCACATTCAATTACGTTAGCAGTAATCATGCAACCACGTATGCCAAATTGTTTGATCAGATAAGATCAGTTGCTGAATGGCAATTGTACGCACTTTTTGTTGTAGCATTCCAGTCGAAACAACGGAGTATCGCCCAAAATTATGAATGAAGGTGTCAACGAAGTATTTCTGTCCCTCATTTCCATTAGTGTTGTACTAGTGTTACTGGTGCTATTTCTGGTTACATTTTCCTTTGTGTTCCAACGCCGACAAGCTCAGTTTCGCGCTGAAAAACAGGCCTTGCACGAAACCTACCAGCGCGAAATTCTCACCGCTCAGGTCGAAACTCAGAATCAAACCCTCCGGCACGTAGCGGGCGAACTTCACGACAATATTGGCCAATTGCTGTCGGTGGCAATGCTTCAGCTTAATATCCTCGACGAAGATCTGGATCAAACTCCCCATCATTCAACAGTACAGCAAACGTCTACCTTGGTAGAGAAGGTACTCTCTGATTTGCGGGCCATTTCCAAAACGCTTAATACTGATGCTGTTTCCGAATTGGGCTTGTTTGATAGCATTGCCCTTGAACTAGATCGTATCCGGCGGACGGGCCGCTACCAGACACAACTCACCAGCACCGGTCAACCCCGTCGGTTCGATCAACAGGTCGAAATCGTACTGTTCCGTATGGTGCAGGAATCAATTAGTAACACCCTGAAACATGCCCGCGCCAAAACGATTCTCGTTAGTGCCGATTATCAGCCTAGTCAGTTTATACTCCGCATTACCGATGATGGAAAAGGGTTTTCGATGAATTCAGGATCGGAACCTCAAAAGGACGGGTCAGGTCAGGGCTTAAATAACCTACGCCGACGGGCTAATTTGCTCGGAGGAATCTGTACAATTGAGAGCCAGCCCGGCAAAGGATGCGTTGTTACAATTACGTTGCCGTCTGCTTAATTTAATTGGATTAATTTCTGCTCCCTATTGATTTGATGAGCTTGATAGGCTACCTTTCCTATTCTTACTTCCTCCGGCTTGCTTGCTATGTCTACTACCATTGCTATTGCCGACGATCATCAGTTATTGGCCCAGGCTTTATCGGATCTCATTCAGAAATTTGACGGATATGATGTTCTCTATGTAGCCGAAAATGGCCGCGATCTGATCGAGCGCTTCCCTACCCAGGGTATCCCGGACATTTTACTCCTCGACATCCACATGCCCGAAATGGATGGGTTTGAGACGGCCGCCTATCTTCAACAACACCATCCTGACCTCAAAATACTAACCCTTTCGATGATGGACCGCGACGAACACGTCGCGCGGATGATTCGATACGGCGTTCGGGGGTATCTGCTTAAAGGAAGTCGGCCTTCGGAGCTGCGGCAAGCGCTGGACGATATCCGAACCAAAGGGTTTTATTATTCGGAGTTTCTGACCCGCCATTTGCTTCAGTCCATTCAGGAGGCAAAGATTACGGTCAACCCGGCTACCACACAACTTAATGATCGTGAATTGCAGTTTCTGAAGCTTGCCTGTAGCGACCTCACCTACGCCGAAATCGCCGATATAATGTGCGTAAGTGTGCGCACTGTTGATGGGTATCGAGAATCACTCTTCCATAAATTTCGCGTCAAAAGCCGCGTCGGCATGGTGATGGAAGCGCTTCGGCAGGGAATCATTCTACTCTGAACATTGCGGAGATTCCTGGTCTAAAGTGTCCATCAGAATCACCCAGGAATCAACCAGTTGCTCAAATCGATCTTGACCAAGGATGGCACTGAATTGCTCGTGCATCTGAGAAATGCACTCGTGCAAGGCTATGAACAAGGCTTTGCCCCGCTCGTTTAAGAAAATTACACTTGAGCGTGAATCGTTTGCATTCTTTTCCAGATAGATATAACCCTGCTGTTCGAGCAAACTAACTGTTTTGCTCATCATCTGCTTGGTCACGCAGGCTTTCTTCGCCAGTTCGTTGTTAGTAATGCCCTTCTCTTCAATGTTTGCCAGCAAGGCGAGGTAACTCACTTTAAAATCGGCAAAGCCCCGCGCCTGGATACGGGGTTCAATAAATGTATGTACGTACCGCTTTAAGCGCCACGATAAACGGCCCAAAGACCGTCTTCTAATCTCGTCAAAACGGTCAAAATCAAAGATTAATTTATCTATTTCCGGGGTCATAAATTAAAGATAGCCGTTTTACAGCATATCGTTAAATTTTTCTGCACAAATGTAGTCAACTTACTTGACTTTCGTGTTCAAGATGGTTTACCTTTGGCTTATAGTAAACTAAATTGACTATTTCCCAGTTCGTTAAGTCTCTTCCCAGTCAGGGCAGTACGATTAAATATGGCAACCGATTCATCTAATTCTCCCAAAAAATTTATTGCGCCTGTGATCGGTTTGATCGTGGCGGCAACGGCAGGTTTTTACGGCTTCAACGCCTACCGGTATAATCAACAATACGAAACAACTGACAACGCCCAAATCGAAACCAATTCGGCTCCGGTGCTGGCACGGGTGGCTGGTTATGTACAATCTGTCGATGTGAGCGATTATGCCAACGTTCAACGGGGACAACCGCTGTTAGTGATTGACCCACAAGAGTATGATTTAGCCCTGCAACAGGCCGAAGCCGATTATCAACAGACCTTGGCTGATTTACAAACGGCCCGCGCAGATCTTCAAAATGCGCAGGCAAATGCCCGTAATGTGGCTCAGAACCTGAAAGTGGTACAATCGAATGCTGGTGTGCAGGCACTCCGGCGCGACAAAGCCAAACAGGATCTACAACGTGACCAAAACTTATACAACGATCAATCGCTGACTCGCAAGCAGTTGGAAGATTCGCGGAACAACGCCGAGGTGCAGGCCAGCCAGTACGGAGCCAGTGAAGAGCAGATTGGGTTGGCCCGCACGGGGCAAGGCGTGGCTCAGGCAGCCATTGCGCGAGCACAAGCCAATATTCAGAAAGTGGAGGCTGTGCTGAAGTTAAAGCAGACGGCTATCGATAATGCCAAGCTACGGCTTAGTTATGCCCGATTGACAGCGCCCATTACGGGTAAAATTGGCCGGAAGAGTGTTGTGGTTGGGCAATATGTGCAACCCGGCCAAAACCTGATGACTATTGTGGCCGACTCGACATTCTGGGTAGTGGCAAACTTTAAAGAAACACAATTAGAAAAAATGAAGGTGGGTCAGGAAGTTGACATCAAAATTGATGCTTATCCGAACCTCAATGTGAAGGGGCGTATTGGATCGCTTTCAGAAGCGACCGGCGCCCGGTTTGCCCTGCTGCCCGCTGATAATGCGTCGGGAAACTTTGTAAAAATTACCCAACGGGTACCTGTGAAAATTGAAATCCTGAACCCAGGTCAGTATCGGGATCAACTACGGGCTGGCCTGAGCACCGACGTAGCTGTACGGGTAGCCAACTAGACGCATGGAACAAAAAATCGGCTTTCGCCAGTGGATCGTAGTGATCACGGCGATTACGGCGGCCATTATTGAGCTCATCGATATTTCGATTGTCAACGTTGGTCTAACCGATATTGCGGGTAACCTCGGCGTAACCATCGAAGATGTGTCGTGGGTGGTAACGGCTTACGCCATTGCCAACGTGATCGTGATTCCGATGACGAGTTTTTTACAGCGGTATTTTGGCCGTAAAAACTATTATGTCGGCTCCATTATCCTGTTCACAATTGCCTCGTGGGGTTGCGGTATGGCGGATAACCTCTGGGTATTGGTCTTTTTCCGGTTCCTGCAAGGTGTGGGTGGTGGGGCGTTGCTCTCGACTTCGCAAGGCTTGATGTATGATGCTTTTCCGCCTTCGCAGCGAGCGACTGCTTCGGCCCTGTTTGGTATGGGTATTGTGCTTGGGCCAACGCTCGGGCCAACCCTTGGCGGCTATATCATCGACAATTACCATTGGAGCTGGATGTTTTACATCAACGTACCGATCGGTTTACTGGCGACGTTTCTGAGTTTGACATTTATCGACAAGAAAGCCGAAGAGCTTAACATCGACCGGAGCAAAATCAGCATTGACACGTTTGGTATTTTATTGTTGGCCGTTGGGGTCGGCGCTTTACAATACGTACTGGAACGGGGCGAAGCCGACGACTGGTTCGACAGCTCGGCGATTCAATACCTGACGGTAGCGGCTGCGGTAGCGATTCCGCTGTTTGCCTGGTGGGAGTTGCGCGGCACCCGCGACCCGCTGGTGGATTTACGGGTTCTGAAAAACCGAAACCTTACCATTGGAGCCCTCTTGATAGTGGTCGTGGGTTACGGTCTTTTCACTTCCGTGTTATTGTACCCTTTATTTGCCCAGCGGATTGTGGGTCTTACGGCCACTCAAACGGGCTTACTGCTGATTCCGGGCGGGCTTATGACATTGCCCATGTTTGCTATCTCGGGCCGGTTATTGTCGAAAGGAGTTTCGCCGAGGCTAATTGTTGTATTTGGCTACATAGCGTTTGCCTCATTTTGCTTTATCATGTCCACCTATAATATGGATGCCTCGAATGGCGATTTCATTTTTGCTCTGGTCATTCGAGGTATTGGGCTGGCTTTGGTAAATGTCCCCCTCATTAATCAGTCTGTTTCGACGCTGGAGCCCCGGCAATTACCCACTGGTATCGCTATTGTGAACATGATGCGGCAGTTGGGCGGAGCGTTTGGCGTGGCAATAACGAATACCTACGTTATGCAACGTACAGCGATACACCGGGGCGATTTGGTCACGAATATCTCGCCCGATAACCCACTCTGGGCCGAGCGGCTCAATGCCATGACGCAAGCTTTAGTTGGAAGAGGCATGAATGCTTTTGATGCAGGTACAGCCGCGATCCGAAACATGGATCTGATTATTCAGCGACAGGCGCTGATGGTGTCGTATCTGGATACGTTCCGGTTGGCGGGTCTCTTTTTCGTCATCTCGTTTCCCTTGTTGTTTTTGTTAAAACGTAAAAAAATGGATGCAGCTACCGCTAAAGCCGTGGCCGATGCCGCACACTAACCATGAAGTCAATTAACGTATTTATTTTTTTGCTAATAGCGCTGCCTACGCTGGCCCAACAACCGCTTCCCAACGATTTGCAGGTGTTGATTCAGCAGGCTAACGCAAATTTTCCGCGTCTGAAAGAACAACAGGCACTTATTCAGGCGGGCGAAGTCAGAACAGAGGTGGCCCGCACCGGTTTGCAGCCCGTGGTAACGGGGAACGCTTCGTACCAATACCTTAATCCCGTTGCCAAAACCACGTTTCCGTTGAACGGTCGCGACGTTGCTGTGCAGTTTCAGCCGAATCACAACGTCAATGCCAACCTAAGTGTAGTGGCTCCGATCTACGACTGGGGACGCACCAAAGCGAATGTAGATCGTTCCAAAGGTGATGTGCAAACAGCGAAAGACAACCTCGAACTGACCCGTTTTAATTTGGCCTACCAGGTGGCGGCTGCTTATTATGGTGTTGGCTTTTTACAGCGTAGTCTGATTGTGCAGGATTCGGTGATCAGAACGGCAAATGAAAACATCCAGATTATTACGAACAGACTTCGTAACGGCGATGCACTTGAGTTCGACGTGCTGACCCAGCGCGTACGGTTTGAAACGGCGAAGAACCGTAAAATAGATATTCAAAATCAACTGGACCGCCAACGGGTGTTGCTAACCTACCTGACTGGTTTGCCAGTGAGTGCTCAAGCAATTGGAGAAGGGGCCCTTCGGTTCGACAGCTTTGGGGCAGCTCCTGCTGCCGACCAGGCTGAAGCACTGAACCAGGCCGCCAGTGCGGGGAATCGGGAGTTGGTGGTAGCTCAGGATCGGGTAAACCAATCTCTGTCTGAGATTCGGATAAATGAGTTAGCTGGTAAGCCAAACCTGGCTTTTTCAGGCTCGGCGGGTTTTCGAAATGGCTACCTTCCTGATATCAATAAGCCCTTGTTCAACCAGGCGGCTGGTGTGTCGTTATCGGTACCGATTTATTCAGGGAAACGCTATCAATTGCAAAATCAGGCCGCACAGATCAATCTGAATGCTAGCCGCTTTGCTGTCGATAATGCGAATGCCCAGCTTCGCCAAGGGATCGAACAAACTCTGGCTGATGTGAGAGCAAATCAGGCTCGTCTTCAAAACCTGACTGTATCAGTTTTGCAGGCTGAAAAAGCATTGGCAATTGCCCGGACACGGCTCCGAAATGGTGTCATCACCCCAGTCGAATTGCAGGCAGCAGAAACAGGGGTTGAAGAGGCTCGTCTATCACAATTGTCGTTTCAGTATCAATTATTGCTGAATCAGTTAGAATTAAAGCGTTTGACTGGTGAGAAGTTAGGAAATTAGTGGCTGACAGACAATTATGATTTGGAGCTAATGAGTGCTATAACCATTCATCCGCATTTAGGTGCCAATCATCAAATAGTGCCTGTCCCGCTTCTTAAAAATTCATAATTCGAAACAACAAAGTGAGTTGTCAGGCAGTTACTTACGTAAGTAGCCCCTCAACAAATTACAATAACCTGATTACAGTCATGAAAGAAAAGATTATTGAGATATTGGGTAATTTCGGCATACAACGCACAGCCATCACCGATACTGTTCACTTCACACGCGATCTTGGCCTCGATAGCTTAGATACAGTTGACCTCATTATGCAATTGGAGCAGGAATTCGGTATCCGAATTCCCGACGAAGATTATTCTAAACTAACAACATTTAGTGGCGTAGTTGATTATTTGGAGAATGAGCAACAAGTAGCTGTACCGGCTTGATTTTGCTCTAATCCGATTAGCAAGAAGCCCAAATCCAGTACTGGATTTGGGCTTCTTGCTGTTGTATGCATTTATCGGTATCTTTGATAAACGACTCCGTAGCAATGTCTGAATTACTGTTTCAACTCTTAGATACACCCCAGGCTCCACTTATTATTCAGCAGGCGCAGGCCATTCTGAACGATGAACATCGGAAACGGCAGCAGTTTTACGAATGGCTGGACGAAGACAAAAAAGCTGAGTTTATAAACGGTGAGGTGATCGTTCATTCGCCCGCCCTGGATCGGCACAACTCAGCTATGCTAATGCTGGCAACTCTGCTTCGGGTCTACGTGGATGACCGTCAATTGGGTATTGTTCGCGCTGAAAAAGCTCTTGTCGAGTTAACCCGTAACAGCTACGAGCCTGACATCAGTTTTTGGGCCACAGAGAAAGCGGCCCAAATTCATGATGAAATGCTCTATTACTCCGCCCCCGACTTTGTGGTTGAAGTACTTTCCAAAAGCACGGAGAAATACGACCGGGAAATTAAATTTGCCGATTATGCAGCTCACCGGATAGCCGAATACTGGATTATCGACCCCAAACGCAAAACAGTTGAGCAATACAATATTGATGCTGATACCGAGGAATACGCACTGATGAATACGTTTGGTATAAAGGACAGCATCACCAGTCACGTCATCAAAGGTTTTACCATCCCGATTCGGTCCATTTTCGATGTAACAGCTAACGTATTGGCCCTTCGTACTATCCTTACCGCCCCATGTTAACCAAGGCATTTCCCCGCAATACAGGCACTACGTCGTAGAGGTCGTGTTGTAAACAATAAGAAATATCTTTCTGAATACCAAGGCGTTGCAGACGTCGAATATGGGAGGAGTTCGCTAAGTACTGGATCAGGTTGTCTTGGCCCTGACAGTAAAGGCGCCAAGCC
This sequence comes from Flavobacterium sp. SUN052, assembly GCF_028867935.1. Classification (GTDB taxonomy): domain Bacteria; phylum Bacteroidota; class Bacteroidia; order Flavobacteriales; family Flavobacteriaceae; genus Flavobacterium. The sequence continues at coordinate 1,559,530 of NZ_JAPQNS010000001.1, read as the reverse complement.
ATAATAGTGCTATCTTCGGCCATCATGTACGTGTCCTTCAGCCGTTCTACAAGGGCACCCGCAAAGAGCGTATCTTCCAGATTGAATCGGCCTTTCCAGCCCGCGCATAACACCATCACATCGTACGACTGTGATTTCAGATAGGTCACAATGGCATCCAGATTCAGGAACGATCCTACCAGTACTTTCACCGCCGAACGTGACTTAGTAATGGCCAGTGTTCCGTTGGTGGTGGTCATAGCAACCGCTGAACCGCGAAGGCGTTCATCCATGTAGCTGAACGGCGAATTGTCGAGATCGAAACCTTCTACTTTACTGGCATTGCGCTCTGCCGCAGCCAGATACCCCCGCCGTTGCAAGTCGCGGCACTCCTCTACAGTGGCTACCGGGATAATACTCTCTACCCCATATGCAAAGGCAGTTACCATGCAGGAAGTAGCCCGAAACACATCTGCTACTACCACAATGGTGTTGTCGATCGTATGTAAATGCAGGAGCTCGGGAGTCAGACAGACGTCTATATTTTTCATTTCTTAACGAACGGTAATTTAACGACCTGCGCTTTCAGCAGACGGTCGCGGACCTGTACAAAGAGTTCAGTGCCTGGTTTGGCGAGTGCCGTTGGCACGTAACCCATGCCGATGCCTTTGCCGAGGGTAGGCGACTGTGTGCCGGAGGTCACTTCGCCGACTACGGTTCCATCGGCCGTACAAAGGGGGTAGTGGGAGCGAGGAATGCCCCGGTCAATTAGTTCGAAAGCAACAAGTTTTCGGAGAACACCTGCTTCTTTCTGCTGCTTGAAGGTATCAGAATTGGTGAAGTCGTGCGTGAACTTGGTTACCCAGCCCAGGCCTGCTTCAATAGGGGAGGTGTTATCGGTAATGTCGTTACCATACAGACAGAATCCCATTTCGAGCCGAAGCGTATCGCGGGCACCCAAACCAATTGGCTTAATGCCGTAGGGAGCACCAGCTTCCATTATGGCGTTCCAGACGTGTTCGGCCTGGTGATTAGATACGTAAATTTCAAAACCACCGGCTCCGGTATAACCCGTTGCTGAGACGATCACGTTAGCCTGACCAGCAAAGTCGGTTTTCTCGAAGGTGTAATAGGACATCGAATCCAGTTTTGCTGGCGTCAACGATTCAAGTGCTTTCGCGGCAAGAGGTCCCTGAACGGCGAAAAGGCACATATCGTCTGAAACGTTCACGAGTTCTACATCCAGATCGCCAACATATTGATTAATCCAATCCCAGTCTTTGTCGATGTTCGAGGCATTTACCACCAGCATAAACTCAATTGGACTGATCTGGTATACCAACAAGTCATCAACAATACCGCCCTGCTCATTGGGCAGGTAGCTATACTGAACCTTACCATCGAACAACAGCGCGGGATCGTTAGCCGACACGCGACTGATCAGTGCACAGGCATCGGGGCCTTTCAAAATAAACTCACCCATGTGCGAAACATCGAAAATGCCCACTGCGTTGCGCACAGCATGATGTTCGTCGAGGTCTGAGGAGTAACGAACGGGCATTTCGTAGCCCGCGAATGGCATGATCTTGGCTCCCAGTTGCTGATGAATGTGATGGAGCGGGATTTGTTTTAGGGTCATAATGCCCGCAAAAGTACGGAATTTGGATGGGGAATGCAGGAATCAGTTCAAGGCAAAATTGATAGGCAGGTTATATTTTACTCTCACCGGCCGACCTCGTTGAATCCCTGGTTTCCACTGCCCGCTCATAGCTTTTACAACGCGCAAGGCCTCGGCATCAGCGGCAGGATGAAACCCTTTCAACACGTCGAAGTCACATAGGCTACCATCCTGACAGACCACAAAGCTCACAAAGACCCGACCCTGTGCGCGGGCTCGCTGAGCCTCTGCTGGGTATCGGATATTACTGGCTAAAAACTGGCTCAGCGCTTGCATACCACCCTTGAATTCAGGCTGTTGTTCCGGCTGATTGTATGTAAGCGTGTCAGATTGCCCGATGTAGGTTGATCTCCCCACTGTCAACACACCTTTGTCATACTGTTCTTCGTACCAATGCGAACCATCAGCCTGCTGACCGGTCCAGCGGCCTTGTTTCAACCCCTTCGCGTAAAGTCCCTGTTCTGTAAAAACGGAGTATCGATTGGTGTCGATCGCTGAACGAACCCGCTCCTGCATGGTCACCTGTCCGTTACCTTCGCTGACCACCTGCGTACCCGTGCTATCGTAAAAAACAAGCATTTGATCGGGTAAGGTTTTGCTGCCAATATACTGGGGATGAATCATTTTGTATTTCAACTGGCCATTGTTGTACCAGGTATTGACGGTTGTCTGACCATCGTCTAGGGTTTCAAGGCGTGTGACTTGTAAAGCTGCATTTCGGGTTAGGGAATGGATCAGTTTTCGGTCGAGATTATAAACCCGCTCCTCAATAATACCGCCTTGTTTATCGACTGTATAAACGGAACCAAACGACTTGTAGGTAGCGTCGCGGTGCCCAACACTAAAAACTGGTTCCTTACCCATCGGCCTGCGGACCGGGTTTCGAAAAAACTCCATTTCGCCATCTTTTTTCCATTTTTTGTTGTCACGTTTAAAGAAAACGAGATTACCCGTTGGAATTCCCAATGTATCGGTAGGCGTTTCAAAGCGAATGACAGCTGAATCGGGCGAGGCTACTGCCTGAAAGGCGTTGTTGAAATACCGAATGGCAATACCATTCTCATAGAGAACGGGCTCGTTGCCTCTGAACTGAATGGGGAACGTCACTTGTTGTCGGACCGCTTTGCCGTCTTTCTGGGCGGGTTTCCAGGCGTTGAAGCGTGAGAAGACACGCATGGCCTCCAGGTCGCAATCAGGCCGAAGGGATCGGATTACCGACACCTCGGCGATGCGACCGTCGGGTTCGACTACGCCTTTAAGAATGACCATTCCCTTTTTGTTGGCCACCTCAGCCAGAAACGGTTTGCGGAGATTGACAGCTACAAACTGATTTAGGGCCTGAAAGCCTCCTTGTGGTTCAGCTGCTTGTTGTACCTCAAAGTTGGTGTAAGCCGTTTGTTGAGCGTGAGCCGTGAAAGCTACCAGCAACAAGGCAAGAATTAGGGTGTGGTTCATTGATTATAAAGGCTAAAATAGTATTCAAAAATAGGGAAAATAGATAGTAGCGCAAATCTGAGTTACAGTTGATTTGTACCGAACGGGATGGGTAATGTATAAGTCATCTTAACCGGATACCCATTCCGAAGGCCCGGATTCCAGCGGTTGGGCCAGTTACCATTCATGGCTTTCACAATGCGTATTGCTTCCTCGTCAGCAGCCGGGTGCAAACCCCGTTGAATGACAATATCGCTTAGTTTACCGTCTGTATTTACAACAAAGCGAACTTGGACCCAACCGTGCACACCCGCCTTTTGGGCTACTTCCGGATTAAGGTTTCTGGCTATAAACTGGTTTAATCCCGAGATACCCGTAACAAACTGGGGTGGACGTTCGGTTGGCGAATACATCACGGTATCTGACTTGCCTATGTGCGTAAATCGACCCACCTGTAGCTGGCCTTTATCGTAGAATTCCTCCTCCCAATACGATCCATCCACGTAGCCACCCATCCATCGTCCCTGTTTCAGTCCTTTCTCGTAAACTCCTTGCTTTATCAGCATCGTCTGAAGTTTAGGATTAGCTGCTGAATTGACAGGGTAATGGTGCGTTATGGTGCCATTGCCATCGCTGATAAGCTGAACCCCCGTACTGTCCCAATAGGTCAGAACCTGCTCAGGTAAAGACTTGACCGGCTGATCCTGATGACTTGCTGTAGCCATAACGGACTTCAACTGCCCGTTGGCGTACCAGGTGGTTTCTATTATTCGGCTATTTATCGGTTCGGTGCGTTTAATAACCATTCCCCTGGCGTTCCGATCAAGTCTCAACCCGACAGTTCCGTCGGGTGATTGTACATAATTCGAAAGCAGAACGCCCTCTCGGCTGAGGTGATATACGGGTCCAAACGCCGAGAGGTTAGGTAACCGGTGAATAAGCAACGTTCCTCCGGCTTTGTAAGGCTCCCGTGCAAAAAGGATAGTCGTTTCTTTCTTCCATTTACCGCCTTTGCGTTTAAAAAGCGTCAGGTCGCCTGTTGGAAAACCAAGCGTATCGGTAGGAACGTCCGACCGTATTACAGCCAATGAATCGGATGCGCCGACAACACTAAGATTAGCGTCATAATAGCGCGTAGCAAGGCCAAGTTGGTACTGTACTGGCTCGTTATGTCCAAACTGTATCGGGAGTGTAACCAGTTGTCGGACTGCTTTCCCGTCTTTCTGAGCGGGTTTCCAGGCAGTGAACAGCGAAAACACCCGAATGGCCTCACGGTCACAGTCAGGTCGCAACGAACGAACCAGGGATATCTCCGTAACTTGGCCATCGGGCTCTACCACACCCTGCACGATCACCAGTCCTTTGGTGTTGGCCACCTGCGCCATAAATGGCTTGCGGATATTCACAGTTATAAACTGATGCAGTAAGTTCAGTCCACCATGTGGTTCGGCGGGTTGGTGAACTTCAAAATCGTGGTAAGCAGGTTGTTGAGCATTTGTCGCAAAAGCTACCAGTAAAAAGAGAAGTGCTAAGGCTCTGCTCATTTGTTTAGTGTGGCTACAATAGTGAGCCAAAAATAAACCATAATATATATTAACCCAATTATGGTTTATTATAGAGACCTGCCATTGCCATTACTGCTCATAAAATTCAATAGGCAAACCATCGGGGTCGGCAATGAACGTGAACTGCTTACCGGTTAATTCATCGATCCGTATGGGCTCGGCCTCCACATTGTGCGTGTGCAACGTATTGATAGTTGCCTGAATATCATCGACGGCAAAAGCCAGATGGCGCAGACCGGCGGCTTCAGGTCGGGAGGGGCGGCTGGGTGGGTTGGGAAAAGAGAACAACTCGATGATGTAATGGCCGTTCAGCGCCAGATCGAGCTTGTACGATTGTCGTTCCTCGCGGAACACTTCCTGAATGACTGTGAGTCCCAGCACATCGGTGTAAAATTGTTTTGAAACGGCGTAGTTGGTGCAAATAATGGCAATGTGATGAACCTGGTTGAGTTGAAGCATGCGACGTAATTGGTTTGGCCGAAAATAAGGAAAATTGTACTCGCGTCCACTTTTAGGTTTGCCTAATCATTCTACGCTTACTATACCTTCATATGCTTACCGAACAGGAAATTGATTTTTTAGATACTTACGGTTATCTCGATTTGGGCCAATTATTGACCCCAGCACAAGTCAGTCAAGTCAACGATCGTCTGGCTGAATTAATGCAAGTCGAAGGCGACAATGCAGGCGCGGAACTAGCAGAGTCAAAATATATCCGCCATCCAAAAGAGGAGGGTGCAGACCGATTGGCGGATTTGGTTAATAAAGGGCCGATTTTCGATGTGTTTTACACGCATCCCCGGGTGTTGGCTGGCATTGAAGCCGTTTTAGGGACGCACTACAAATTGTCGTCGCTCAATTATCGGGCGGCAAAACCTGGTAAAGGGCATCAAAAGCTTCATGTCGATTGGAAAAATGCGGCTGTTGATAACACCTACAAAGTCTGTAATAGTATCTGGCTGTTAGATGATTTTACCGAGCATAACGGTTCCACCCGCATTGTCCCTAAAACGCACAAATCGAGCGTTTTACCTGATGAAGGCATGGCAGATCCTAACGACAAGCATCCCGATGAAATTCGGATCATTGCCCCCGCCGGTTCGGTATTTATTTTCAACTCACACGTGTGGCACGGCGGAACAACCAATCAAACAGCCCACGACCGACGTAGCATCCATAGCTATTTTTGTACGAGAGATCAGCCCCAGCAAATTGATCAAAAGAAATATATAACCCAGGAAACATCAGAGCGTATCGGTGAAGCAGGAAGGCATATTTTGGATGTATAGTACAACGCTCACTCAATACCCACAAAAAAACGCCCCCAGTTTCTCGACCGGGGGCGTTTTTATAAACTTTACATCAGGGAATTACATCATGCCTCCCATGCCGCCACCGCCGTGGGCGTGACCGCCACCAGCTGGTGCTTCTTCTGGCTCGTCGGCAATCAGACATTCCGTGGTCAGGAGCAGACCGGCGATAGATGCCGCGTTCTCCAAAGCCAGACGGGTTACTTTCTTAGGATCGATAACACCAGCCGCGAACAGGTCTTCGTACGTGTCGTTTTTAGCGTTGTAGCCAAAACCACCTGTACCTTCTTTCACCTTGTTAACAACAACTGAACCTTCGCCACCGGCGTTGGCAACAATCGTGCGGAGGGGTGATTCCAGCGCCTGACGGATGATGTTGATACCTGTTTTCTCGTCGTCGTTACCAGGTGTTACACCATCCAGTGCTGAGATAGCACGGATCAGGGCGATACCACCACCGGTTACGATACCTTCTTCAACAGCAGCACGTGTTGCGTGCAGGGCATCGTCAACGCGGTCTTTCTTTTCTTTCATTTCTACTTCGGTAGCAGCACCGATGTAGAGGATAGCTACGCCACCCGACAACTTAGCCAGACGCTCCTGGAGTTTCTCCCGGTCGTAGTCCGACGTTGTGTTCTCGATTTGCGCTTTGATTTGGTTTACGCGACCCGCGATCTCTTCTTTCTCGCCAACACCATTAACGATGGTTGTGTTGTCTTTGTCGATGATGATCTTCTCGCACTGACCGAGGTAATCAGCCGTTGCGTTTTCGAGTTTGTAACCACGCTCTTCAGCGATCACGGTGCCACCTGTCAGCACGGCGATATCTTCGAGCATTGCTTTCCGACGGTCACCGAAACCTGGAGCCTTAACAGCAGCCACTTTCAGGGCACCACGGATTTTATTCACTACCAGTGTTGCTAATGCTTCACCGTCGACGTCTTCGGCGATGATCAACAGCGGACGACCCGTTTGAGCCACCTGCTCCAATACTGGCAACAGTTCTTTCATCGACGATACTTTCTTCTCCGAAATCAGGATAAACGGACGCTCCAATTCAGCTTCCATTTTCTCAGTGTTCGTTACGAAGTAGGGCGACAAATAACCGCGGTCAAACTGCATACCTTCAACGGTTTTAACTTCCGTTTCAGTACCACGAGCTTCTTCAACCGTGATTACACCTTCTTTACCTACTTTCTGCATCGCTTCGGCGATCATCGAACCGATTTCTTCGTCGTAGTTAGCCGAGATAGTAGCTACCTGCTTGATTTTGCTGAAGTCATCACCAACAGTTTGTGACTGCTCAGCAAGGTTTTTCACAACGGCAGAAACTGCTTTCTCAATACCACGCTTCAAATCCATTGGATTAGCACCAGCGGCTACGTTTTTCACACCAATCGAATAGATCGACTGAGCCAAAACGGTAGCTGTTGTGGTACCATCACCAGCAGAATCAGCTGTTTTAGAGGCTACTTCTTTCACGAGCTGAGCGCCCATGTTTTCCATAGCATCTTTCAATTCGATTTCTTTAGCTACTGTAACACCGTCTTTGGTGATCGCAGGTGAGCCAAATTTCTTGTCAAGAATAACGTTACGACCTTTAGGGCCGAGGGTCACTTTTACCGCATCAGCAAGCGTATCAACGCCTTTTTTGATTTTCTCGCGGGCTTCGGTATCGAAAAATATTTTCTTAGCCATTGCTTTAGAAGTTTTGAGTTATGAATGATAAATGATGAAGAAACGGCATGAAGGATAAATGTCTGGCAGGCAAACTATTTATCGCTTATCCGCTCGGCGTACCGATTCATCATTTAAATTAAAGGATAGCGAAGATGTCGGATTCGCGCATGATCAAATACTCTTTGCCTTCCACTGTGATCTCTGTGCCGGCATATTTGCCGTAGAGAACCGTATCGCCTACCTGAACGGTCAGCGGCTCGTCTTTTTTGCCATTGCCAACCGCTACTACTGTGCCACGTTGGGGTTTTTCTTTGGCCGTGTCCGGAATAATGATCCCGAAAGCCGTTTTTTCTTCAGCCGGTGCTGCTTCTACGAGCACGCGGTCTGCCAGGGGTTTTACGTTCACTTGTACGTCTTCCATCGCTGTTGTCATGACAGGAATGTGATTAAGGTTATTAAAAATTGGTTATACACCGATTAGTATGACACTGCCCGATTACCAAATGTTGTGCCAGTTAAGCAAGCCTGTCAAAATTGCAGTCTTACGCTTCGGATAAAGCGTTTTGAACGAACAGAGTGAATTTCGATGGAGACTGCCAGAAAATGGCATACAAAAGTTGGTGTTTCGGCGTTAATGCCATAAATTATCCCATCGCAACAAGTCGCTCACTACTCATGAATACACTAGATGCTGATTGGCTAACACGGGACTGGATTGATGCCGAGTACAAAAAATATGTCGTTTTGGCTTATTTACAGGCTGTTCGGAAACGATTCGATGACCGTAAACTCTGCCCTGATATTCCCGAACTGCGCAACCACTACGAATCAAGCCTTTGTTTTCGGCGGGGCAAAGGTACGCTTAACTCGGCCTTTCCCAAGCGAGTGTCTGGAATTAGCGGTCCACCACCCCGAATTGAATATAAATCTGAGCATGCGGACGACCCATTTATGGCCGAAATGGATTCCATAATTGATTTTGCTCTGCCACGATTTAACCAGATGCTGACAGAAGGGCAGCAACTTTGGCAGGATATTGCCGCTACCCTGACACTTGAGCCTGTTGGTCTGTTGCCCATCAAACCCGCAGAAGGATACCTGTTCCTTCATTTTAAGCGGGGCTACGAAACAGCTATTTACCAATTTAACCTAACACTCTACGCCGACCGGGTACCGGGTGGTAGACTAGTCCGGTTCCAGTTTGTCGATCGTGTTCGGCGTGGGCTCACAACTCCTTTTGAGTCGCTCAAGCTCGACCTGATTCGTCGATACGCGCACTTGCCCAATCCGGCTACCTACCGGCTCGAAAGCGAACACCCATACCCCGAAGAAGAAACATTGCTGCCCATTGCTCAACAACTCATAGCGCGGGCTGTGGCGTAAGCTGAATAAATGTAATTTCACAAAAAAGTTCTACCGATGAGAGGTATTAATTATATGATAGATGAGAATGGCGATCGAACCGCCATTGTCATTGACTTAAAAACATACGGCGAAGAAATCGAAGATTTTCTGGACGGGTTGGAAGCCGAAAGCCGTAAAAACGAGCCTAAAGAAGAGTTTAATTTAGTTTTTGAGCGAGTCTTACAAGCTAAAACGACTGATGGCTAAGTGCACTGTCGTTATTACGAAATCTGCCGAAAAAGAATTACTCAAACTTCCAATCAGTGCTATCCTGCGGATTAGAGAAACGATCGCCCACTTAGCAGATGATCCTCGCCCTGAGCAATGTAAGAAGCTAAAAGGCTTTAAAAACCTCTATCGAGTTCGTACTGGCGATTATCGTATTATTTATGGCGTTGAAGACAACATATTAACCGTTGAAGTCTTACAAGTTGGAGACCGTAAAGACGTTTACGGGTAAATAAGAAGAACCCCGCACAAAATAACTTTCCCGACCGATACGGCAGTCAATCCCCGAAATGGGCTTTGGATGCCGTATCTTCGTTTCTGTACCCCCTAGATTTCGAATGAAACAAACCAGTCTTTTCTTTTCCGCATTATTTCTCGCTGCCTCAGCCACTGCTCAATCGCTCACACCCCTTCAAACCAGCAATTATGCCGGTGTGCATGGTATTTATCTGAATCCCAGCTCATTGGCAGACTCGCGTTTGAGCTTTCAGGTCAGTTTTGGGTTAGGCGCTTTTGGATTCTCGCGGCAACCTATTCCGTTATCGTTAGTTCCCTTTGGTTCAAAACTATTTTCTGCTGGTGAGCCACGGGGCGTAAGTCAGGCCGATTTGCGGGGGCCAGCCGTCATGGCGCGACTCGGCCGGAAACATACCGTTGCCATCACTACCCGCTACCGGGCTGCTTACGGGCTGTCAGGTAGTTACGATCTGGTTCGCTGGATCAACGGAACAAACAAAACGCCACCTACAGGGCCACAATCGCTGAACGTTGCGGCAGATGGCTACACCGAATATGCTTTTTCGTATGGTGTATCGCTGTTAGATGTAGGCACGCACCATCTGAAAATCGGCGGAACAGCCAAACTGCTTCGGGGACTGCAACGAACCAACCTTAACAGCCAGGCGACGTTTGCCGGAGGTACAGTCACCAATTTACCCTATACCGGAGCGAGCCTAAGCGGTACGTCAGTTGATTTCACCGCCTATCCGATTACCTCATTTGGAAAAGCAATAGCGGGACCGTCGGCGGGGCAGGGTATCGGTTATGATGTGGGTATGGCGTATGAATTCAGACCTCGGCAGCGATTTTATCGGTACCATATGGATGGTAAACGGAGAGCTGCCGAAGAAATGAGTAAATACCTGTTCCGGATCGGCGTTTCCTTATTAGACATTGGCCAGATTGATTACAATCAGCTAACCAATTATGCATCGTCAGGCCGGAGTGGGACTCTTCGCCAGGCCGATTATGCCGAAAAAAGCGCCACTCAGCTTCAGTCGCAACTGATCAGTCAGTTTGGCTTGGCTGCGGGTGCCGATTCCCGAGCAACTTCGGTGATGTTGCCCCGAGCTACTTCAGTGCAATTGGATGTGTTTCTGGGTCGGTCGTGGTACGGTAATATTGTTTACCAGACCGACATGCTTCTGCCCACAACCGATGGGCTAAACCGGGGCAGTGTGGTTGCCTTTGGCCCGCGTTCCGAAGGGCCGGGGGGTGAACTTGCCGGAACCGTTTATTATTACCCGACAATCCAGAAAGTGGCGATTGGGCTGCACGTGAAAGCCGGTATTTTTATTGGCGGCACCGACAATTTGCTGGGAATATTCTCAGACAACGGGCTGGCTCCGCACATCTACGCAGGCGTGGCTATTCCATTTAATGCCCGCCGTCCTAAAGATCGTGATAAAGATCAGGTGTCTGACAAGCGCGACCTGTGCCCCGATGTGGCGGGTTTGCTTGAATTTAACGGCTGCCCCGATGCCGATGGGGACAAGATTCAGGATAAAGATGATGCTTGCCCCGACGTGGCCGGTCCAGCTGCCACCAAAGGCTGTCCCGATTCGGATAGGGACGGAGTTCTTGATAAAGATGATGCCTGCCCGACTATCGCAGGATTGGCCAAATTTAAAGGTTGCCCCGACACTGATGGCGATGGAGTTGCCGACAACCTGGATGAATGCCCCACTATCATAGGAACGTCTGACATGGCCGGTTGCCCCGATACCGACAAAGATGGCGTTCGGGATAGTAGAGATAAGTGCCAAAACGAAGCGGGCTTAGTAGAATTAGACGGTTGTCTGTTACGAAATCGAACGGTGTTAGCGGACAGCGTTTCGTCGGCTAATAAACTTTTCCTGAATCAATTAGCTACTGCGTTTACGCATGGACCCTGGTTGGAGTCGGCCTTGTTAACAACCTTAAAATCGCAGTTGGCGGCACAGCCCACCTGGCGGATTGCTGTAGAATTTTCTGGTCAGAATGAAGGACAGGTTCGGCGCATCGAGCAACTGTTTAGAGAAGAACTGACTAGGGTAGGAGTGCCTTCTCAACAATTCAGGTGGTCGGCAGTGGTGCGCGATGGCCAGGAAACAGGGTTTACTATAAAGCTTGAGTGAGTACGAGTAGCTTGTAACGCAAACGGCCCGCAACCTTTCGATTGCGGGCCGTTTGCGTTGTGCCTATTGATGGTGTTACTTCTGAGCTGAACCAGATGCAGCCGGTGCAGGGGCTGGAGCCGGAGCAACTGTAGCCGGTGTACCAGCTCCCTGGGTAGCAGGGGCAGCAGCACCAGTGGCTTGGGCCTGCGTACCTGTTGCAGGAGCAGCCGCTGGCGCCTGTGGCGCGGCAGCACCAGGCAACGCACGGGTTGCAGCGCGGTCAACGTTAACACTGTTGATGCCGCCAGCTACTGCCGTTTTATCCACCATGACGTAAGTCGCCAGGGTCAATACCATTACTCCGATACCGATTCCCCAGGTGATCTGCTCCAGTAAGTCAGTAGTTTTTTTAACGCCCATCAACTGTGTAGAACCCAAACCACCAAATTCACCGGCGAAACCGCCACCCTTTGAGTTTTGGACCAGAACGATCAGAATGAGCAATACAGTCAGAATGCAAATAATAACAATTGTTGCCGTTACCATGTAAAAAGTAGTTACTGTTAATGTTTTTCTCAGTGAATATATACGTACAAAAAGAGTGCCTCACTGATCTTTTTCTCCCTTTATCTCCCTGATTTTATCCGCAAAGTACGCTTTTTTCTCAGGATTTTTCAAGCTAAGTTGTTCATAGATTTCTATGGCTTTGGCTGTTTTACCCTGCTTAAGCATAATTCGGGCAAAACTTTCAGTTGCCAATCCTCCCTTGCCTACTGCTACAGGCTGATTGCGCTCCGCTAAATCGACCTGTTCAACGGGGTCATTTAGTTTTGCACGAAGTGGAGCCAGCCGTGGTTCGTTTTTGATGAAGTTTTCAATAATCTCAATCTGCCGTTGCCTGTCAGCTTCTATCGGCGAAGGCGCAGGAACCTCGGCTTCAGACTGTTGAATCAAGTCTTGTTGCAGGTTCGATTCCGCAAGAGTTGGGTCATCCGGTTCGGGAATAACCAATTCAGGCATGGTAGGCCCCGGAATTTGAATCAGCGGCAAATCGACTAAGCCGTTGTTTAGCTTCGACTTGAACAGCGCGTAACTTTCGTGATGGTAATCTTCTGGGATGGGTACCTGCCGTGCCGAAAGTTCGTTGAGTTTCGACAATAAATTGTCGGACCACTGAAACTCGTTATCCATTAATTTTCGCAAGGCCGACCGGCTTAACGCATGTGCAGCAGCGAGTCGGGTATACGAAACCGTCTGACTTTTCCGGTGCAGTGATGCGGCTTTAGCCGTGAGTGTATAGAGCGACTGGCAATAAGGGAATTGCCCCAGACTCTCCTGCAAAATGTGCAAATCAGCAGGGGTCAGGTCGTCAGGATGGGTAACCCAATACGAAAAGGTTTCTTTATCAACAACTTGCATGAACGGGATTGGTGTCAGAGGTAACAGGGTATGCGAATGTATGGAAATTTACCAATCCGCTGCGGTTTTATTGAAAATATCCAGCACTAACTGATCAAGAATTTTGGGTACCAAACGAGGTTCGTTTTGCGTGAGGGTCTGGTTTTGGGGAAAATCCTGATAGAACGAAAACGACTGTTCAAAGTTCTTGGTCTCGTCCTTATTATTCACAAAACGGGCCTGTACTGTGATCTGCAAGCGGTTCAACGCTGCCTGATCAGATGCTGTTGGAGCCACCGCAATCAGATCATAATTAGTAATGGTACCGTCGAGCACTAAATCACCATTGTTAGGTACCACTTTCAAGCTTGTATAGCGCTGATAATATTCTTTGAGTCGCTCGTTGAAGTTTAAGGCAAGATTGGTAGGACCACCAGCGGTTTGCAGCGTGAAGTTATTTACCGTTATCGTTTTCAGATCGGGCGACAGTGTTGTTCCGGTGAAGGAATAGATACCACACGAAGTAAGTAGCAGTGAGCAGCCAACAGTGAGCAGCCAACAAGTAACAGTCAGAAACCAACGGCGGGGGGAATTTCCTGTATTCACCTGGTTGACTGTTAGCTGTTCACTGTTCGCTGATAACTGAAATTTATTCTTCATCAATTTCATATTGCTTGATTTTTCTGTACAACGTCCGCTCGGAGATGCCGAGTGCCTGAGCTGCATATTTTCGTTTGTTGTTGTTACGCCGCAGTGCTTTCACAATCATTTCTTTTTCCTTCTTCTCCAGCGACAACGAATCCTCCTCCGTTTCGTGCGTGATGTCTTCCACCGTTACGGCTTCCTGAACAGCATCGTCCTCATCGCTCAAATCATCAATAGGTTCGTAGGGACGAGCCGATTCAGCCGGGGGAAGCAGCCTGGGCAACGGCAAATCGGCATCTGCGCGGCTCATTGCGCCATCGGTGGGGACATAGTTATCGGATGGCCGAGTCTCAAACAAGTCTTTATGATTATTTAAGATCTGCCGTCCATACTGCTCGTTCCCCAACATTTCGCCAACCAGTTTTTTTAACTCGGTCATATCCCGGCGCATATCGAACAGCACTTTGTAGAGCAGCTCGCGTTCCGAATAGTTTTCGTTGCCGTGGCCTGCCTGCGGAAATACTATGGGCATCCGGGTAGTATGCTGTTGTTGCTGGGGCTGTGGCAGATACCGCGACAGTACTTCCGGCTCAATAGGGCGACTTTGCTCCGATTCGAGAATCGAGATTTGTTCCGCCAGGTTTTTCAACTGACGAATGTTGCCCGGAAATGGAAACCGTAGGAGCAATTGCTTGGCGGGCTCGGTAAGTTGCAGGGGTTTGATTCGATAGCGTTCAGCAAAATCGGTCGTAAATTTGCGGAATAGCAGTTCAATATCAGTGCCCCGTTCGCGGAGCGGGGGAACGTAAATAGGGACGGTATTAAGCCGGTAATACAAATCCTCCCGAAAGCGCCCTTTTTCAACCGCATCAAGCAGATTGACATTAGTAGCGGCTACTACCCGAACATCGGTTTTCTGAGTTTTGGAAGAACCCACCCGGATAAATTCACCGTTTTCGAGTACGCGTAGTAAGCGAGCCTGGGTGCCCATCGGCATTTCGCCAATCTCATCCAGAAAAATGGTACCCCCGTTTGTAGTTTCAAAGTAGCCTTTACGTTGATCGACAGCTCCCGTAAAAGACCCTTTTTCGTGGCCGAATAACTCTGAGTCTATCGTTCCTTCGGGGATGGCTCCGCAGTTGATGGCAATAAACTGACCGTGTTTACGAACGCTAAGACTATGGATAATTTTTGAAAACGACTCCTTACCGCTGCCGCTCTCGCCCGTTATCAACACGGTGAGGTCGGTAGCGGCCACCTGCATTGCCACATTAATGGCATAGTTGAGGGCAGGGGCATTACCAATAATCCCGTACCGGAGTTTTACGGACTGTATTTCCTGTAGATTCATTAGAAATGTCATTAATAGTCATACGTCGTCATAGATAGCCATTTATTGTATTAGCCTGTTAAACGACAAATGGCCACAAATGACTATTAATGACAACTTACTGACCAACTACCGTTCCCCGAAGCGTAGCCGATGAGCAATCGGTTACCAGTACGTGTACGTAGTCGCCTTTCTGGTGAGTGCCACGAGGGAACACCACTACCTTGTTTTGGTCGTTGCGCCCGAATAATTCCTCATCTGAGCGTTTTGATGTTCCTTCAACCAGCACCCGTTGCACCTGCCCAATATGCCGCTGATTGCGCTCCAGCGACATGCGTTGTTGCAAAGCAATAATTTCATTCAGGCGACGCTTCTTAACATCTTCGGGAACGTCATCGGGGTATTTTTTGGCAGCCAGCGTACCGGGGCGCTCCGAGTAGGCAAACATATATCCGTAATCGAAATGAGCGTACTCCATAAGGCTCAGTGAATCCTGGTGCTCTTCTTCGGTTTCGGAGCAAAATCCAGAAATCATATCGTGCGAAATGCCACAGTCGTCGCCCAGAATAGCCCGTATCCGGTCGATTTTTCCCAGATACCATTCCCGGTCATACGTCCGGTTCATCAGCTTCAACACCCGGCTGTTACCGCTTTGAGCGGGCAGGTGAATGTAGTTGCAGATGTTGTCGTACTTCGCCATAGTGTGCAACACATCATCGGTAATGTCTTTAGGGTGCGAGGTCGAAAACCGAATCCGAAGATCAGGACTGACCTGGGCGACACGCTCTAAGAGCTCGGCAAAATTGACGAACCCCACCCCCAACCCCTCCCCGTTAGGGAGGGGAGCAATGGAGAAAGACGTTCCGTCTTCTCCCCTCCCTAATGGGGAGGGGCTGGGGGTGGGGTTCTCCCACTTATACGAATCTACATTCTGTCCCAGGAGTGTTACCTCGCGATAACCATCCGCGAATAATTGCTGGGCTTCACGGACGATGCTGAATGGGTCGCGGCTCCGCTCGCGGCCACGGGTGAAGGGCACCACGCAGAAGCTGCACATATTGTCGCAGCCGCGCATGATGGAGATAAAAGCTGTTACGCCATTGGAGTTCAGACGGATAGGAGCAATGTCGGCGTAAGTTTCCTCGCGGGACAGGAATACGTTTACGGCTTTTTGGCCTGTTTCGGCTTCTTCCACCAACTTCGGAATATCGCGATAGGCATCAGGTCCCGCCACAATGTCCACAATCTGCTCCTCTTCCAACAGTTTGGTTTTCAGGCGCTCAGCCATGCAGCCAAGCATCCCAACTACCAGTTCGGGTTTGCGTTTCTTGAGTGCGTTGAGATGAACAAGCCGGTTACGGACTTTTTGTTCGGCATTGTCGCGAATGGCACAGGTATTCAGGAAAATGACATCAGCTTCCTCAGCAGTTGAGGTAGTGGCGAAACCAGCATTACGCATCACAGAGGCCACAATCTCCGAATCGGAGAAGTTCATCTGACAGCCGTAGCTTTCAATATATAGGCGTTTTTTGCCGGTAACGAGTTCATCACCAAGGGTGCGTGGTTCATCGATACCTTCTTTATCTTCGGGTTGAAGTATGGTTAATTCAGCGAAACGTTCCATAATGAAAAAAGACGTCGGATATTGGATCTAAGGTGTTGAATAAATGATGGCTCGATTCAATATCCAACGTCTAGATACTAACGTCTGTAGCCTACAAAGGTACGGAAGATAGGCGAAAGTTCCTGACAAAGTGGCAGGAATGGCGAAAGAGTGAAAGAGCGATTTTGACCAACACTCTTTCGCTCTTTCACCCTTTCGCTTTTAAAATGGGTAACCAATACCAAAGTTGACTACCAGCGGGTTTGGGCCGCGCGAGAGTTTGCGGAGGCTGAATTGAGGGAGAATAAACCGTTCGTCAACAATCTCCCCATTGGCTAGGTAACGGCGGGCGGGGTCCCAAACTTTAATACCCGCATCAAAACGAATAATGAAGAATGAAAAGTCAACACGAAGGCCTGCACCAGTGCCCACGGCTATGTCTGGGACGAACTTTTGGAGTGAAATTGCCTCGCCTACACGTTTGGGGTCATCACGTAGTTTCCAGACGTTGCCGGCATCGATGAAGAGAGCCCCGTTGAAATCAGCTCCAAAGTGGAACAGACGCCCCCGGAGTTCAGCCGACCCTTCGAGCAGGAAATCGCCCGGTTGTTCAAACGTATAATCGAATTGGGGCAGTTTCTGGGTTTTGTCGCGTGGGTCAGTTAGGAATTTGGGCGCAAGCTTTCCATCGATAATCTCTGTACGCGGATAGGCCGAACCGGGACCCAATCGGCGGGGACGCCAGGCGCGAAGACTGTTACTGCCTCCGGCAAAGAAGTACTTTTCATAAGGAGCAGCCTGTTCGGGTCCGTAACTGTAAAGGAGCCCTGTGTTAAGCCGTAGAGCTAGTGTGGTGCGTGGTCGTAGGGGAATGTAATGCCGATAATCAGCACTGAAACGTAGGTACTTAAAGAATTGTAAGCCTGTTGAACTGATAAGTTTTCGGATGGTCGTGTCCCGCAGAAAATTCAGGGTTGTTCCGCCCGACTCTACCGCTACCCGAAAAAAATTAGCCCTGCGGTTTTGCCCAAAAACGTTGGTGTTATAGGTGTAGGCAAAGCTAATGTTGGAGGCAAACGAGGGTAGAAAGCTGTAATACAACGTACGGTTGCCTGTAGAGTCCAGATTGTTCAGCAAGAGTTGTTTGAATTGCTGGCGGAGAGCTTCGTTTTTGCCGCCCTCGAAGCTGGAGCGGATCAGGTTAATATCAGCAATAAAAAACGAAAACTGATGCTTTGGTGCCTTCTGCCAGTTGTATGACATGGTTGACCGGAAGGTCTGCCGCAGAAAATCGGGTCGGTTCGTGTAGTTATATCCCAAACTGATTTGGGTTTTGGGATTCAAATCGTTGAACGAAAACCGAAGCCGTCCCGGAAACAAGATTTGGGGAAAAATAAGCGAGGTTGTCAGGCCTATTTCTGTGGCGTAGTAATATTTCGTTTGGCCCGAGGATTCCGCATTGGCAAAGCCCGTCTGGGCTTCAATACCTCCCCGCAGGTTGGTCTCAAACGTTTCCAAGCCTCCAAATAAATTGCGAACCCGAAATGTAAGATTGGCGAACGGACCGGGATAACCCTGTCCCTGGTAGAGCACAAAAAGCCCACCCTCAGTCGTGATTTCGTATTTTTCGAGTGGAATGGCCCGGATTTCAGTGTGGAGCCGCCGGGCAGTAGTGTCGATAAAGTTGATGTTGACGAACTTGAACTGATTCAGCAGAAATAACTGCCGCTGGGTCGAATTGTAGTTGTTGATGCTGTAAAGCGTGTTGGGACGGAGCTGAATCTTACTATCCAGCAAGCGGGGTGCGTACCGGCGACCGCTATAAAAATAGGTGATGCCGTTGGTAACAGTTGTATCGGCAGGAATCACAACCTGATTAACTTCTGATTGAACCGGATTTGGAGCAATGGTCACTTTTACATCGCCAATCTGGTAAACCGGGTGTGCCGATTGGCGGGGCGGGTTCAGAATAAGAACAGTTAGGTCAATGGGGCTACTAACACTATCCCTGTTATTTTGAGCTGTCGTATCTCGGACAGCGGGGAACCGAATATAATCGCGGCTGAACTCATAATAGCCATTATTACGCATCAGTTCTTCCAGTCTGGTACGTTCGTTCTCCATATTACCTCCGTCGAAACGGTCGCCAATATGCAGGAATGAGTCCTTTTTTTTCTCATCGACCAGTTTCTGGATAGCAGGGTCGGCAATATCATAAGCTATTGACCGAATTAAATAAGGTATTTCTTCATTGACCAGGTAATTCACCCGCACCCGACCGTCAATGAGCGTATCAACAGAATAACCAACAGTTGCTCGAAAGAAACCTTTGGTTCGGCTTAGGTAAAACTGCATTTTAGCTGCATTAGCCTGAGCATCGCGGGGGTAATAGTAAATGGGTTTTTCGCCAAGGTTACGCATCCACCAGTTTCCTTCTTCGGCATATCGGCGAAGCTTGCGGGCATCCCGATTAAATCGTCTATTTAGTTTCTTGAGTGCTTTCTGGTTGTCGCCCAGAACCTCACTTTGTCGCTCGAATTCGGTAGTTTTGGCCGCTAATTCGTTAATAGCCGAGTCGCGATTGTACGAGCGGGAGGCAGCCTGATAGATCCAAAGGGCGGGTGTTAACGGCGTTCGGAGAATCCGGCGGTTGGGTTTTTGCGGAATCAATCCTTCCAGTTCTTCGCTCGAAACCACCCGATTGCCTCTGATACTGTTGGTGTATAACAGGTAATCGTTGGTTTTTGAAGTGTAACAACCGGTTAACAGAGTGGACAGAAATATGATGGATAGCAGACGTTGGGAGTTGGATATTGGATACTGAACATCTAACAAATAACACATGCCATTTACCATCCAACGTACAATATCCATTATCCAACTTCCAATATCCATAATCTAGAATGCTTTCTAAAAGTCGCTCGCAGTTCATTCGGTCCTTACACCAAAAAAAGTTTCGCCAGGAACACGGACAGTTTTTGGTTGAAGGTGCCAAAAGTGTGCAGGAAGTTCTGGCATCTGACTTCCAGGTTGAGCA
The DNA here is from genome assembly GCF_028867935.1 of Flavobacterium sp. SUN052. GTDB lineage: Bacteria > Bacteroidota > Bacteroidia > Flavobacteriales > Flavobacteriaceae > Flavobacterium. The sequence goes on along the minus strand of NZ_JAPQNS010000001.1, from coordinate 1,539,861 downwards.
AGTATTGGCGACGGAAGCATTCTACAAAGAAAACGCCTTACTGCCAGACGGCCAACGACCGCCCGTCGAAATCGTTTCTGCCGATGAACTGACCCGCGTTGGTACCCTAGAAAGCAACAATGCGGCTATTGCCGTGGTGAGAACGACGGAAAACCGCCCTCTATTGGCCGAGTCAGGTGAAATTGTTCTTGTTTTAGACGACATCCGCGATCCGGGTAACCTCGGCACCATTCTCCGCATTGCCGACTGGTACGGTATCAATAAAGTTATTTGCTCCCAGACAACGGCCGAAGTGTATAATCCCAAAGTGATTTCGGCTAGTAAAGGCTCATTCACACGGGTGCGCTGGTACTACACCGATTTGGTTGCCTATCTAACCGACGAAACGAATCAGAAACCCGTTTATGGTGCTTTTCTGGGTGGAGAAAACATTCATTCGCTGCCTTTTGAGCAGGAGGGAGGTTACCTTGTGATGGGCAATGAAGCAAACGGCATCAGGCCTGAACTGACGCCGTTTGTCTCTCAAAAAGTAACAATTCCCCGTTTTGGCGAAGCCGAATCATTGAATGTCGGCATTGCGACCGCCGTGATTTTGGACAACTGGCGGAGAGCGGTTTTAAAGAGTGAAAGAGTGACGGTCCGACGTTTCGGAGAGTGAAAGAGTACCTCCGGTTGCCGTTATGCGCCGGCCGCTCTTTCATTCTCCGAAACGACGGACTGTCGCTCTTTCACTTTATCTGAGAATGCCCTGCACCGTTCGCTGGCACCCATACTGATCCGTTACTTTCATTGTAAACAGTCCCCGCCGATCCACGTTAAACAGACCCGTGGTGTTGCTGTCTACCTGCCTAATTTCGTAGCCATTGATGCGATCGATTAGGATGGTCCGCTCAAATAATACACCACCCGTTACCTGGTATGAAGTTACATCCGGCGAAATAATAATAGTCGGTATATCCAGCCCCAGCGTGTTCGACCTACTAGGAAATGAAATGATCACTGTTGGCTGCGAACTGACCGTTAGATTAAAGGGTGAAGTGGTTGTCACACTGCCGCAGGCACTCGTTGCCACCAGCACGTAATTTCCTGCCTGACTCGATTGCAAACCTCCCAGCGAAAGGGTAGCGGATGTTTGACCAGCTACTATTGAGCCGTTCTGATACCACTGAAAGCCCGTTGCCGTGCCGCTTACCGATACAGGAACTACTACCGATCCGCCCTCGCAAACCACCGAAGCTGTTGCTGGTGATCCAAGGGTTAACCCAGCTGGCCCCGTACCTTGATCGATCACAATGCTTTTTGTACTGCTACATCCGTTGTTCGTGACAATAACGGAATACGTGCCGGCCGCCGTCACGACTGCCTGATTGCCAGTCGATGAAATTGGCGTACCGCTGCTGTTGGTAAAGACATAGCTGCTACCCGTTCCGGCCACCAGCGTCACGCTGGGCATCACACAGGTGATGGTTGTGTTTGGGCTGGCCGAGAGAGTCGCCGTTGGCAAGGCGTTCACCGTCACCGAACTGCTATTGCTAACTGCTGTGCAACCGTTGGCACCGGTGGCTGTTACAGAATAAACGGTAGACGTGTGAGCAACAATATCGTTCGTGGTAGCTCCGGTGCTCCAGATAAGCGAGTTAAACGAGCCGTTAGCTGTTAGTGTAGCGCCATCGCATACGGCTACATCATTGGGACTGATACTGAGACTAGGGGCCGCTGTATCAGATATAACAGTGGTAATGGCAGTAGCTGGACAACCCTTATCTACCATAGCGGTGGCTGTATAGGTACCCGGTTGATTAACTACGACAATACTTTCGGAAAAGCTGACAATGCCTGGGCCGTAAAACATGTAATCGGATTGATCGCCCCGTGTTTCCAACAGCAGTGTTCCTGAACACGTAAGGGTGTTGGTTCCTGAACCCAAAAAGAAAAATTCGGGAGGATCGGTGGGTTGGGTTACACTGAGCGCGTTCACCGATGTAATGCAACCATTGGCATCACTCAGACTGATTGCATAAACTCCCGGTGCCAGGCCTGTAAAACTCCCGGCGTTATCAACGATGCCTCCTGTTAGAGTATAGCTGTAAGGTCCGACCCCGCCCGATGTGCCGGTAAGACTAATGGCTCCGGTCTCGGTACCATAGCACTTGATATCGTTTACAGTAACGGTACCTGGATTCAAAGGCGTAGGCTGGGTTAGGCTCATTGCCTGGCTAGTAGTACAGCCATTTGCATCGGTAACCGTTAGTGAATAAGTCCCGGCCGTAAGCGAGTTCAGATTGGCTGTGCTGGCTTCATTATCCCAGACGTAGCTATAAAAAGGTGTTCCACCAGTGGTAGTGCTACTCAAAGCACCTGTTGCTGCGCCGTTACAAAGCAGATCAGTTCCTGATATACTTAAACTCAGGGCGGGCGGATCTGTGAGAGTAGTGGTTAACGACAAAAGGCATCCTAACGTTATATCAGTGATGGCTACGGAATAGGAGCCTGGCGCAAGCGATGTAGAAGCAGGAACGCCCTGGGTAGTGGTCGTACTCACTGGAGATCCACCTCCGAATGGAGTAAAGTTGATAGAATAATGACCACTGCCGCCATTTAGTGTGAGCGTTGCCACCCCCTCGCTGCCATAGCAGAGCGGTTGCTGAATTTGAAGACTTGATACAATTGGGTCAGGAGTAACGACGCTGACACTGGCAAACCCTGTACAGGTATTAGCATCCGTAACGACTACTGTATAACTGTCAGAAATGGTAAAACTCGGTGATGGGGACGTCGATAAAACGCCAACTACACCAGCCCGTGTCCAACTATAACCAATGGGCGGAGCACCACCCACCACTTGAGTCTGAATGGTTGCTTGCGGGGTATTCGTACAATTCACATTAACGGCGGTAATCTGTACACTTGGCGACTGCTTCACTGTGACCGACACGGTAGCCAGTGCGGTGCAGCTTTGTGGTCCTTTAGCAACGAGATAATAACTGGTGCTAACCCCTGGCGTAACCGAAGCGGGTGTGCTGACGATAGCTCCGGTGGGTGAACCAACATGCCATACCTGATTCGTATAGGTATTGTAAGCCGTAACCTGTGCGGTAAGGTCAACCGGAGTACCCGAGCAGATGGTTGTGTTTTGAGCAGTGATGGTAAAACTTATCCCATCGGCAATGGGCTGATTGCTCACCACTGAACGGCAACCATTGGCATCAGATACAGACACACTATACGTACCTGCTACCAGTCCGGGGAACAACCCATTCGCTGTAGAAGGGCCAGTGGATAAGGTATAACTGTATGGACTAGGGCCACTAGTAGCCGATACAGACAAAACGCCATCGTTGCCGCCCAGGCAGGTAACGGCGGTAGTCGAAACGGCCGTGGTTGGGGCAGCTGTAGTTGACCCGCTCAGGGGGATCGTAGCCGAAAAGGCTTGGGAGCTGGTATGTGTAATACTAACCGCTGTTGAAACTGAACCGGCTGTTAATCCGCTTTTTCGTCGCACATACAGCACCTGATTGACCAGGCCCCCTGATGGAGCCACAGTCTGGGTAGCTGCAAAACCCGTAACGTTGCTGGTTTGAGAAACCTCAAAACCAGTGGGGGCATTAACCGTTACGTTGGCCGTGAGGCTGTATCCACCGGTCAGTGTGTAGGCTTGAGCAACCGATGGAGTGGCACAGGTAGCATTCAGGCCTGTTAGCGATGCGGGAGTTACCGTTAGTGCTGCCCCTGATACCTGAACGTTATCAATCGCGATTTTTGGCCGGGCTCCCGTAGTGCCTGCTGGTGTACCCCCGTTGAAGTAATAAAACCGAAGTCGGGCCGTAGAGGAATTATTGAATGAAGCCGGTAACGATACTCCAAGTGTAGCAGAACCGGATGTACTGTTGGTAGCCACGTAGTCGGCTCCTAAATCGGTAAATGTACTACCGTCTGTAGAGCCATACACTTTGAGGGTGCCCTTCCGATTGTCGCCGGTATTACCATTAAATACCGTAATGGCATCAAATTGTAATCGATTGGCATTTAGACCCGTAAAATTGACAAAGAAATCAATGGCCGCACTATTGGTATTGTCGGTGGTGCCGGTGGTGACCAAAGCAATGGTTCCGGTTCCCCGTTGTACACCACCCGAGGAGAAGGTTACAAAGGTATTGGTAGCTGTAAAAATTCGGGTTGGATTTGGCGTTGTTCCCGTGCCACTTACGGGTACACTTGCCCATCGGTTAGCCTCAATCCCCGAGGCAAAGTTGTTCGTCCAGTTGGCGATGTCAGCAAACGTAGCCGTATAGCTATACCCAGGTTGCGACGCTAACGAAACGGGAGTCTGGGCTTCCGCCGAGACAATAATGCCTATTTGTATGAGCCAGAACAAACTGAAAACGAATGACCGATTCCGTTTGGTCGGAAAACTTAAAGGGGCAACTTTATTATAAGACATAGCCAGGTGGGGTATTAGGCAGGGCAAAAGACTACTTATCGGCTTTCAAAAAGGAATTTGGTACACGGCAAATATACTTAATTAGTGATTGTTGCCTGAGTATAAATAGCTATTTATTGACGCAGTTAACTATTAATGCTTTTACTTTATTTCATGCCTTACCAAAGTGGAATGATAACGTAATGAATAGTGTAATATATTCTATACGATTTTGCTTTTTACGTATAATATTCCTTTAATAGGCTATTTTTCAATATTTTATTTTGATAAAGATAAATATTTATTCATAATTGTTTTGTATTCGAGAGGGGGGTCTGGCTATGTTTTAGAAGCCAATGACTGTTTTCGAAAGGTACTACCTGTAAATCATCGAGCCGGTCACCTATTTATGAAAATTCAAGGCATTTCTGTTTCTATCTGGCTTTTGGTGCTGCTAAATTTCTTGTTTCCAAGTGTTTGTAGCGCCACTGCCATCGATTCCATTCGTGTTACTGTAACAGAAGGGACCAACATGGCCGCCGATCTCTCGCCCGACAAAAAGTTGATCGCGATGGATTTACAGGGCACTATCTGGGTAGTACCGGTAAATGGTGGTGCAGCCAAACCGGTTACCGATGCGCTGGGCGATTGTCGACAGCCAAGCTGGTCGCCCGATGGAACACAGATTGCGTTTCATGCCTTCTGGGATGGTCGGTACCACCTCTGGACGGTGGGTAAAAACGGCGGAAAGCCCAAACAACTGACCACGGGTATTTATGATGACCGCGAACCACACTGGTCGCTAGATGGCAAGCGGATTGTGTTTGCCTCAGACCGGGCGGGCAATTACGACATCTGGCAACTAACTGTAGCCGATGGCACGCTAACTCAAATTACTACCGATTCGGGTAATGATTACAACCCAGCATTTTCGCCCGACGGTACTCAAATCGCTTATGTTTCTGATCGTACTGACGCGCCGGGCATTTATGTAATAACGCCAGGGAAGCCCGGCAGATTGGTGGCCGCCCCCAAAGGCAAAGTGTCGGGGCCAAACTGGCAACCCGACGGGTCGCGTCTATTTTACAACACCCTAACCCAATCACGAAGCAATCTGGAAATGGCAACACTGGCCGACGGGGCAATGACAAGCTTGACCGAGGCCGCCGAAGACGTATTTCCATTTCGGGTAAGCTGGCTCTCGGCTGAGGAGTATCTGTACACGGCAGATGGCTTGCTGAAACGTCGTAAACTGGGTAGTATAACGGCTCAAACGATTCCGTTTCAGGCAATTATTGCCTTGCCTCATAACACCTATAAACGCAAAACGTATGACTTCGACTCGGCCAATCCAAAGCCCGTGTTAGGCATTAAAGGGCCAGCCATCTCACCCGATGGTAAACAGATTGCGTTTGCGGCCCTAGGTGATTTGTGGTTATTAACCAAAGGCAACAAAACACCTAAAGCGATCACGAATGGCCCAGCAATGGAAGTCGATCCCAACTGGTCGCCCGATGGGACCAAGTTGACGTATGTGTCGGATCGAAACGGGACAATGGACGTATGGATTCGTGATCTCGCAACGGGGCAGGATAAGTTGCTGGTAGACATGCCCGATGATTTGCATTATCCCACGTTTTCTCCTGATGGAACGAAAGTCGCTTTTTACCAAGCTGATCCGCGCAACGCCTGGGGCCGAAGTACACTGTACACCGCCGACGTAACGTATACGGCGGATGTCTCGACCCCTAAAACTACCAAAGTTCATGAGTCTGTATTCGTGCCTAGCCAGCCTAGCTGGTCGCCCGACGGGAAGACGATTGCGGTGTCGGCCTTGAATCCGTATTCGTCGCGGTATCGAGAAGGGGTAAGCGAAGTACTACTGATCTCAATTGATGGGAGAAAAGACCGCTTCGTATCGCCTGCTCCTGGACATAGTCTTGGCACCCGCAGTAAAAACGGCCCTGTATGGTCGCCCGACGGCACACAGGTGGCTTACGTGCTGGATGGCGAACTGTGGGTTACTGAGGTTACGGCCAATGGTACGCCAACCGGAGAACCCCGTCAGCTAACCGGTGAACAGTCGGAATGTCCGAGCTGGACAGCCGACTCCAAAAGTTTGCTTTACCTAGCCACTGATATACTGAAGCAGGTTAATGTTGCTGACGGACATTCGGAGATTATTCCTATGGAGTTGACCTGGACAGTGAGCCAACCAAAAGGGCAGGTAGTGATTCATGCCGGACGGTTATTCGATGGTAAATCGGTTACGTACCGTCAGAATGTTGATATTTTGCTGGAGGGACACCGGATCAAAGCGATTGAGCCACACCGTGCGGGACGGTCGGGAACGCTGATCGATGCATCGGATAAAACGGTGATGCCGGGCTTGTTCGAGATGCATACCCACCAGCACTCCATGACTGGCGAAAAATTAGGACGATTATGGCTCTCGTATGGTATCACCTCCATTCGCGAACCCGGTGCCGATCCGTACGATGCATTGGAACGCAAAGAGTCGTGGGCGGCTGGTGTTCGACCTGGTCCCCGGCAATTTTTCACGGGAGGCCTCACCGATGGTACCCGGATTTATTACGGTGCTGCCACCAGCATCAACTCCGATGAGCAGCTCGACCGTGAGTTGAACCGCGCTGTCCGGCTTGGTTACGACCTGATTAAAACGTACGTTCGGATGCCTGATGCTATGCAGCAACGCATTGCAACGTTTGCGCATGCCAACGGTATTCCGGTATCGTCCCATGAGATATTCCCGGCCATGCGCTACGACGTTGATGCGGTTGAACACATTGGCGGTACCAGTCGGCGGGGGTATTCTCCTAAAATTACCGCTATGAACCGGAGCTATCAGGATGTAATTCAGCTGATTGCCAGGTCGGGAATGAATATTACCCCGACGGCTTCGTTGCAAGGTGGCTTTTACGTGATGGCTAGTAAAGACCCAAAATTCTACGAAAACCGACAGTACAAGGCATTTTATACAGAAGAGTACACCAATTCACTGCAAGCCGGCATAGCCCAGATTTCGAAAATTATTCCCGGTTACCTAACCAATTTTGGCAATCTTCAAAAGGGAATAAAGGCGTTGATTCTGGCGGGAGCCCATGTTACAACCGGCACCGATAGTCCATTTGTACCGTACGGTTTGAGCCTTCACACCGAACTGCAAGCATTTGTGGATGCGGGCCTGACGCCTTATCAGGCACTTCGGTCAGCTACACTTTGGGCGGCTGAAACGGTGGGAGTCAGCAAAGACCTGGGGTCAATAGAACCCGGTAAACTGGCTGATCTGGTGATTGTGAAGGGCGATCCGCTGGGCAATATTCGTGACGCGCTGAACGTGCAGCAGGTTATAAAAAATGGGGAGGTGATGACTATTGACGCCTTGCTGAAACAATAAGGCTGATGGAATGCAGATGAAACGAGATCCCCGCTAAATAACAACCAGATTGGCTTACTTGACTCTCCCTGAGTAAGTTGCTAACTTTCAAAACATATCAATTCCAAACGGCTATGAAACGCGTTTACCTATATTCTTTTCTGCCGGTTTTGCTGGGTACGTTGCTTGTCAGGACCCTGATCGAGCCAAACAAATCTCAGTCTTCTGAATCATTGGCAATAGCGGCTTCTGCAATCCCCGTCTGTGGCTTGGTTCACGTTGGCGGGGTTCCTAATACCCTATTGAAACAGCCGGTAGCTCTACGGACAAACGTTGGACAGTTTCCGACACCAACCTCTACTAAAAACGAGAAAGCTCAAGCATACTTTGAACAGGGTATGGGCTATTTGCATGGATACGCGCTGGTAGAAGCTGCCCGCTCCTTTCATGAAGCTTTACGGAACGATTCAACCCTGGTTATGGCACACGTTGGTCTAAGTAGGGTGTATATGGAACTGGACGACAGTAAAGCCGCACTAGCTGCTGCCGAGACTGCTAAGAAGTTGGCCAGTTACGCTTCAGAGCGTGAAAAAGCCCATATTGACCTGCGGTTTGCCCAGTTGAAAGCGGTTGATTCGCTCAACAATCAGAAACTCCTGAATGACTACCGGTTGGCCATTAATAAGCAGGTGAAACGCTTTCCGCAGGATGCCGAACTCTGGCTCATTGCCGGAAACGCATATGAACGGCTGGCATCGGGTCGAGGACAAGGCACATCAACAGCAAGTATTGCTATATACGAAAAGGTGCTCCAGATGTTTCCTAATCACCCGTCGGCGCACCATTTCCTGATTCATGCCTACGAAGGGATGGCCGACTATACCAAAGCGCTCGAACACGGAAAAGTCTATGCTCAACTGGCTCCTAATCTGGCTCACGCCATGCATATGTACGCCCACGACCTGATGAAAACGGGCGATGTGGACGAGGCTATTACTCAGATGAAACTGACCGATGGCATCGAGCGGAACCTATATAAATCGGAGCAATACCCGTCGATGTACGACTGGCATCACATCCATAATATCTCGTTACTGGCTTTGTGCTATCAATATCAGGGTCGTATTGGTGAAGCTGAACAGTTAGTAAAGGAGCGCTACATGACCGAGCGACCCATTAACCGGGAGCAAACGTTCTACAACAAAATGGGGTATCCGGCTTTGCTAATAAACCAGAACCGCGATGCAGAAGCTCTGCCTATGATTACGGAGTTGACAACCGCCAAAACCGCCGGTGAACGCTCCATCGGGTATTACCTGATGGGCCTTACTCAGGTTAAGAAAAACCAACTCGATCAGGCACGCCTGTCGCTAAAAGCAGCTCTGGACGAAGTGAAAGAAGCCAAAAAGGTCAAAGACAGCGACTGGCTGGCAGCCTGGCTCGAACCGCACCCCAAATTTCTGGCCGCTCTGATTGCCCTCTCAGACCATAGCGACGGCCCGGCCACCGAGCGCGAAAAAGGTCTGGCCGACGTTCGTAAATTTCAGATAAGTGCGCACGACCAATACGGTCCTGACCCCTGGGCCGAAGCCCTGTTTCAACTGGAAACCATTGCGCAGCTAGCCATACAACTAAAGCTGACCGACTTTGCCGAAGAGTCAACTAAACTCCTGGCCGAACATGACCCTGCCTATCCCGGCACCCACTATGCTCTCGCTCGTTTGGCCGCTTTAAAAGGTGATGCTGCAACTGCCCAGCGCGAACAACAACTAGCCCGGCAAGGCTGGTCGAAAGCAGACGGTGTGTTTCTGGCGCAGAATTTTGGGAATCGGTAGAATTGTAAAAGGACATACCATGTATGGCTAATTGCAACCGGTACATTATCCATCCTGTTTCTCAATCACCTTGATCAGCCGTTCAGCCTCTTTGTTGTCGCGCTTGGGAAAGGTGACGGGCAGAGATTCAAGAATTTCGGTCATAATGTGGGCAATGATGAGTCGCTGGTTATCCATATCGTCGCTCGGAATCACGTACCAGGGGCAGTTTCGGCTAGCGGTTGCATTAATAGCGTCCTCGTATACGCTCATGTATTTGTCCCAGGATTTCCGCTCTTTTAGGTCGTTATCGCTCAGCTTCCATTGCTTCTCGGTATCCTGTAGACGGTTGATTAGTCGTTGTCCTTGCTCGTTCTTAGAAACGTGCAGGTAAAATTTCACCACCCGAAAGCCATTCCGGTGCAGGTAATCTTCGAAGTGAGCAATGTCGCTGTAGCGTTGTTGCCAGAGTTTGGCTTCATTCTTTAAGAACTCCTCCGGTATATTTGATTCTTCCAGTTTTTCGGGATGAACTTTCAGGGCGAGCACCTCTTCGTAGTACGTCCGGTTGAAAATGCCGATATAGCCTCGTTCAGGTAGTTTTTTCCAGAAACGCCACAAAAAATCGTGAGCAAGGTCTTCCTTTCCCGGCTTGTTAAACGAGGCCACCTGGAACCTCGACGGATTCACACCCTGAAATACGTGTCGGATGCTGCTATCTTTCCCGCCCGCATCCATTGCCTGAAACAACACCACCAGCCCGTATTTTTCGTGAGCGTGCATCTGGTTCTGGGCTTGATCCATACGGTCGCTAAGCTCGCCGAATTGCCGGGATAGGTCAGCATCGCTTTTGTAATACGGATCGATCAGAGTAGGCGTCTCTTTCGCCGAATAGGCAGTTTTCCCGTCGAAACGGAAAGCCTTAGAGTTGATTTTTTTCATAACGTTTTCTATACACAGCGTTACGCAGAGGAGCACTAAGATTCACAGACAGTAACTCTACTTTGATCTGTAAAACTTAGTGCTCCTCTGCGTAACGCTGCGTCAATTTTTTATCATTGATCCTGAATAACCTTGATCAGTTTTTGTAATTCTTTGGCTCTCGCTTCGTCAACTTCGGGTTCGCCAATGGGCAGTTTGCTCAGTTCGTTAATCAGAATACGGCCCACAATTAGGCGCATGTTCTTTTTGTCATCGGCGGGTACCACGTACCAGGGCGAATTGGAGGTAGCTGTTTCGTTGATGGCCTCTTCAAAAGCATCCATGTATTCTTTCCAGAAACCACGCTCTTTTACATCCTGCTCATCGAATTTCCAGTTTTTGTCCGGCTCTTCAATGCGGGCAATTAGCCGCTCGGCTTGCTCCTTTTTCGACACGTGGAGGAAGAACTTGATCACCGGAAAACCATTGCGATACAGATGTTTTTCGAAGTCGCAAATGGCTTCATACCGGTGTTTCCAGATTTTGTCCTGATTGTCGGTCCGGTCAACTGGGAGCCGCTGGTTCAATAGAATCTCTGGATGCACCTTCACAACGAGTACTTCTTCGTAGTACGAGCGGTTAAAAACGCCAATAACACCCCGTGGCGGAAGATCGCGCCACGATCGCCACAGCCAATCGTGGTCAAGTTCCTGCTCCGTTGGCCTTTTGAACGAATGAATCTGGAGTCCCAGCGGATTTGTACCCGTAAAAACGTGTTGAATGGTTCCGTCTTTACCCGCAGCATCCATCGCCTGGAATACCGTCAAAACACCATAACGCTTGTCAGCATAAAGTTTGGTCTGGAGTTTTTCGATCTCGGAGGCCTGCTGCCGCAGTTGATTTTCGTAGTCAGCGTCGTCGGTGTAGAGGTCGTCGATTTTCGTGTCGACATCTTTGATTTTAAAGGTATCTTTTCCGTCGAAGCGGAGCGTTTCGGGTTTGAATGACTTCATGGAGTGCGTGAAAACTTATCATTGGCAAGATATGTTATTGCCTTATACTAAAACCCTATTCGAACCTGTATGGTTACGACTAATTTCCGGGCAACCACCACTCGCATCGCTGCTGCTCTTCTCTCGGTGCTGGGTATTACAACAGCCAGTCAACCAGTGCAGAGCCAATCGACAGGAAATCAACAATCGCGCGTAATGACAACAAATGAATCATCGGCTATGCCAGCAGGCATGGCTAAAGCTACTTTTGGCACCGGCTGTTTCTGGTGTACAGAAGCTATGTTCGAAACGCTCGATGGGGTGCAGGGCGCCGTGTCGGGATACGAAGGTGGCGCAAAGCCAAATCCAACGTATAAAGAAGTTTGCACCGGGACAACTGGCCATGCCGAATGTGTGGAGGTGACCTACGATCCGGCTAAAATTTCTTATGCCGAATTGTTACAGGCGTTTTTCCGCAGCCATGACCCAACAAGCCTTAACCGGCAGGGTGCTGACGTCGGTACGCAATATCGTTCCGTAATTTTTTATCACAACGACGAGCAGAAGCAACTGGCCCAAACCGTAAAAGACGAACTGAACAAATCGGGTGCTTACGATAAGCAAATCGTTACCGAGATAAGCCCCGCTAGCATCTTCTACGAAGCGGAAGACTATCATCAGAACTATTTCGCTCAGAATCCCGATCAGGGGTATTGTGCCTTTGTGATTGCTCCTAAGCTCGACAAATTCCGTAAGGTATTTAAGGAGAAATTGAAGGCACAATAAAGCCATTGATATTCGATAGTAAAAACAGTGCTAAAGCTCCTATTTTGGGGCTTTTTTTGTTTTTTACTGTTAATTGGCTATTGTATAAATGTGCTATAGATTGTACCTTTTTGTACCTTTGTCGTACCTCAGCAAAGTTAATTAATAATTAAGGTACAAAATATGGGAGTCACACTTAGAGAAAAGCCAATAGGCGATGAGCGTGTAAGTCTTTACATAGACTTCTATCCGGCTATTAAAAGCCCAGTAACCGGAAAGGATACAAGAAGGGAGTTTTTAGGCTTGCACTTGTTCGGCAATCCTAAATCCAAATTGGAGCGTGAACACAATAAGAAGACACGAGAATTAGCCGAAAATATACACGCTCAACGAAAGCTAGAGGTACAAGCGGGTAACTATGGCTTTTTGACAAAAAAGGTTGAACGGGCTGATTTTTTAGCTTGGTTCAAGAAACAGGCGGAAACCGAAAAGCAAAAAAGAAGCATCAACAGTCGAAATAATTGGATGAGTGTTTACCAACACTTAAACCTTTACACCAATGGTGAATTATTTGTAGATGAGATAACAGAGGACTTTTGTAAAGGCTTTCGCAACTACCTGACAACAGCGAAATCCTTAAACGTCACTAGGTCAGTAAATACTAAAATCGCCTATAATTCTGCCGTTGGCTATTTCACCATTTTTAAAACGGCATTGTCTCGCGCTATTGATGCTAAGATACTAACCACTAATCCCGCCCAAAGAGTAAAGAGATTAACCCGCAAAGACACACAACGCGAATTTTTGAGCCTTACCGAACTACAAGCATTGGCAAAAGTGGATTGTGATTTGCCTTACTTGAAACGGGCCGGGTTGTTTTCGGCTCTTACTGGCTTGCGGTATAGCGATGTATCTAAATTGATATGGGGTGAAGTGCGGGATGAGGAAAACGGGCCTTCATTGCGATACCGTCAACAGAAAACGGATCAAGAGGAAACTTTGCCAATTAACGAAACGGCCCGCACAATTCTTGGAGAAAGAAGAAATGATACTGATAAGGTCTTTCCCGAATTGCTCTATTCAAGTTGGCAAAATCAGAAGTTACAGCAATGGTGTATGAGGGCAGGAATTACCCGAACAATTACGTTCCACGCGTTCAGGCACACGTTTGCGACCCTGCAACTACAAAACGGGACAGATATATACACCATTGCCAAAATGATGGGACACGCCAACGTTGCCACTACTCAGATTTATACGAAAGTAGTTAACGACTTAAAACGGAAAGCCGCTGACCGAATTTCAATTGATATTTAGACTTACAATCCTCGTAGTTCTTATATAGCTAATTATAAGATTGTTAGCTATCAATTCCTCGATTAGGAATTGATAGCTTTTTTATTGCTACGGTTTCAATAGCTCATAACTTGCGAAGACCTGTTTCTTCGCTACTACATCCGGCACAAACTGCCTTCTACTGCCGGACCTTTGCTTCCAGAAATTCACTTTCAAATCTCTGGGACATCATGGTTGTTGATTTTGAGAAATTACAGGCAGACGTAAACCTCATTAAAGAGCTATTGCAAAGGGTTGCAAATAGTCAAGAACTACAGCCTAAAGTAGGTACACCTATTGATGAGGTACTAAATTATGAACAGGCCGCTATTTTATTAGGTCTAACCGTACAAACCCTATACGGCAAAGTGTCACGCCGTGAAATCCCTTTTTCTAAGGTAGGAAAGCGCACCTATTTTTCTAAGTTGGATTTGCAAAACTGGGTACGGTCACAACGTCAGTCTACCATATTAGAACAAGTGGTACAGTACGAACAATCCCGCGTAACACGTCGCGTAAGGAAAGGAGGTGCTACAGCATGAAACGCTCCATCCGCCCGACCCCGCCCGACCGTCTTAGTGGGATGGTCCTTAGCCCAGAGCAATCACTAATTATTCAAAACATTTTCCGAGCGGTCACAACATGCCGACCAATCCCTAAAGACTATCTTTTAGAAGCCCGAAAGGTTGAAGAATTACTCGAACGGCATTCTTTACGGGAATTAGAAAAAAGAGGCTTTGTAACTGAGTGGCAAACCCATACCCTCCCCCCACTTGATACCCATGAACATCCTTAATAAACACTCTTTGCTACAGTCGTCAATTTCCTACTTTAGCAGTATCTACAATAAAACGGGCGTTGATATAACGGTTCAAGAGTTCTTAGACCTAAACGCGTTGCCAACTTTCAAAACCGTTGTCGACCAGATACGCGCCGAAGCCGACGAAATAAAGCAAAAGAAGCTAAAAGAAGCTTTGCCAGTCGCAACAATTGGCGGGACGTTTACCACCAAAACAAACGGCGGTATTCGGCAATTCTCTGGTTTGCTGGCTCAGGATTTTGACCATTTGGGCGAACGATTGGCCGACGCATTAAACCGCCTTCGTAATGACCCTTACACCTTCGCTGTTTGGCGTTCCGTTAGAGGTAATGGTTTATGTGTCTTGGTTAAGATTATGCCGGAACGGTGGGATGATTCCTTTTTAGGATTGGAACGGTATTACGCTGACAAGTACGGGTTAATTGCAGACACGTCTTGTAAAAACGTTAGCCGGTCGCGGTTTGTCAGTTACGACCCTGACCTATTCGTTAATGATACATCAACCCTGTTCAAGCAGTTCATCAAACCGGCTGAACAAAAGAAGCGCGAAAAGCCCCTTTTGCCACACGTTCATTCTGACTCTGACATAGAGTATGCCGTACAACAGATTGAAGCGCGTAGCCTGGATTTATGCCCTTCCTATGACGAATGGATGAGGTTAGGCTTTGCCCTGGTTGCGGAGTATGGGGCAAACGGTCGTGACTACTACCACCGGCTTAGTTGCTTCAGTCCCGACTATGACACCGACAAGTGCAATAAGATGTTTGATTACCTCCTACGGGTTGGAGCGCGTCAAATAACCATTGGTACTTTTTACCATTTTGCCAAGCAAGCGGGTGTCGAAACCATGACCCCCAAAACAAAAGAGATTGTAGGGGTTTCGACCATGTACAAGCGTCGCAAGTCTAACGCGGCATCAGCTATCGACCATCTAGCCAAAATGTGCGATTTGGCCCCTAATGTTACGACCAACATTGTAGAGCAGGTTTTTTCGGCCAATGGTTATATAGAAACGGATGAAACGATTTACCAACAGGCAGCATCATTCATTAAACAGCAGGGGTTACGCTTTAATGAAATCAACCGGCGTGTTATCGACAGAGAGGGTAATACGTTAGAAGATCGCGCCCTCAACAATCTATATATTGAGTGCTTAAACCTGTTTGACGGTAAGGTAAAACGCCCTGATTTCGATACGCTGATTAAGTCCGATGTAGTGCCGACGTTTAACCCTATACGTGACTTTTTTGCAAGGTTTCGAGACCGCAACCCGACCGGCGCAATACAAGCTTTGACCAATACATTAGAGACTGATACCGGCTTAGGAGACGCTTCAGAATTTGACCCGCACTATGCCGAATATTTCCTCCGCAAATGGCTTATTGGGATGATTGCCAATATCCATGATGATAAAGATATTTGCGCGCTCATGCCTGTTTTTACGGGCAAACAGGGAACTGGTAAGACGGAGTGGTTTCGGCAATTACTACCCCCAGAACTACAACCCTACTACGGAGAAACTAAGTTCGAAGCGGGCAAAGATGATGAAATCCTAATGACCCAAAAGATCATTTTGATGAATGATGAATTAGAGGGGCTAACCATTCAGGATGCGCGAAAGCTAAAAGCTTTAACCTCTAAAAAGTATTTCGATCTACGAGAGCCTTACGGACGTTCTAACGTGACTTTACGGCGGTTAGCCGTTCTGTGTGGCACATCAAACCCGCGTGAGGTTATATCAGACCCTACAGGCAACCGGCGCGTTATCCCAATCAACATTATAGGTATCAATCATGCCGCCTATAACGCTATTGATAAGACCGACGTACTATTAGAAGCTTATCGGGCTTGGCAAGCGGGCGAACGGCACACGCTCAACGCTGACGATGTGAAGCGACTTAAAGACAGTACAGATAGTTTTCAGCAACATTCAATCGAGCGTCAACTATTGGCGCAATACTTTGCCAAACCCAGCGGTAGCGGTGGGGAACACGTAGAATTTTTATCGGCAATCCAAATCATGTGCCACTTGGAAACGAAGGCCAATCAACGAAAGCTAAGCGACCGTAAGATTAGTCATGAGTTAGCCGCATTAGGATTTGAGACCGCCCAACGGCGGCAGAAAGGCGAACGAATTAGAGGGTATGACGTGGTACGGTTGGAATGAGCAACCGTGCCACCGTGCCGGGTACTGTGCCGGGTACTGTGCCACCTAAGCCACTGATTTTTAGTGCATTGCTTGCTATTGGCACAGTGGCACAGTAGTTATTAAGAAATATATATAGGGTTTTATACACTGTATATACATTCCTATATAACACACAATACAGTATATATAGAAAGTTTTGCGCGGTACAACTGTGCCACCCCAAAACGCACCTAAACCTACTGTCTTACAGTGTATTAGATGGCACAGTTGCAAAATGCAAGCTACTGTGCCACCCCTACAAAATACCTGCTTTAACTCCTTTGACCCAATGGAATCCAAAAAGACCTTACCAAACCTGACAGTTTCAACGGTGAAACAAACCGATCAGAAAAATCAGACCTGGGAAATGAATCACGCCCGTTTAACCTTCGCTATTGAGACCTTAATCGAACGGGATGGTATTATGCCACCGGTTAAAATTATCGCAAAAGAAGCAGGTTTGTCACGGCAAACGGTGTATGAACATCTTCGTGAGTTCGATCAATCGACGCTCTATCAAAACCAGCTTCAAGCCTACCGAATGTTAGGAGCGCAAGTACTGGCTAAACTGTCTACAATGGCTTTAAGGGGTGACGTGAAAGCGGCCAAAGCTTTTTTAGGGGCTATTGGTGGGGTGTATGGTCAGAATACCTCAACGCAAGAAACCAAACCAGCCAATTATATACAGGTCAATAACAGCCTGAAAATTGACCAACTGACCTTTTTGAACTTACCGGTTCCCATTCAGGAACAAATCGGCATTCTCATTCAAGAAGGTATCCAAGCCAAGCCAGTAACACCCAACCAAATCAATTTGTAATCATGGATAAAGACCCGCAAAACTTGCCCGTAACAGTCGATAAGAGCGACAAAGGCAGACCAACTAAGTACAAACCGGAGTACGCTCAACAAATCTTTAAAATGGCCTTGTTAGGGCTAACAGACGAGGAAATAGCCGATGTGTTGGGCGTATCACGATCAACCTTTAACCTGTGGAAAAAGAATCAGTTTGATTTTTCGGACACAGTTAGACGGGGTAAAGCCTTAGCTGATGCCAATGTAGCAGCTTCACTCTACAAACGGGCAGTAGGCTATAAATACAAATCTGAGAAGATTGTGACGGTAAATAATGAGGTGGTTAGAGTACCTACTACCGTTGTCGTAATACCTGACCCCGGCGCGTGTATGAACTGGCTGAAGAATCGACAGCCTAAGCGTTGGAGGGACAAACAGCATATAGAGCATTCGGGAAAAATTGAAACGAACGATTTAAGCAAGCTAACGACCGACGAAATACGCGAACGGTTGGCGAAGCTGAAAGCAGAGAAGAACGGTTAAAAGCATAGCAGTACAGTTCCTTTCTTAACAACTAAAACACCGTAACATAATGGAAGATGGCATTTATATAGACGGGGTACTTGTTGCCCCGCCTGATTCAATTACAACAACACTGCAAGGTAACGACCTTACCAAACCCGCGAACCTACAAGCATCCTACGCTACTGCGTTTAATTTACCCGACACTATCGACGTAAGAACGCTAACGGAGGGCGCGGAGGGACCCGACAGCGCAAGCCGTAAACCTTACGAAACCCTACGCGCTGAAGTACGCGACGCGGGCGAACTTATCCTTATGGGTGCGGCTCAACTGTCGGAATTTTCGGATGGTTGGAAATGCGTTTTGTTAGACGAAAAGAAAGACCTGTTTACCCGTCTGGATAGATCAATCAGGACCGCCAATCTAACAGGCTATAATGTTGAGTGGTCATTACCTGGCATTCAATCCCGCCAAAATGCGACATCGGGCGTAGTGTTTCCATTGGTTGACGGGGGAACATTACAAGACGGTGAAATCAGCATGGATACTGTTACCCCGGCCTTGTATGTGCATACGCTTTTAGATTCGCTGTTTGCTGAAGAAGGGTATAGACTAACCGGAAAGATTCGCAATGATGCACTTTTTAACGCTCTGGCACTGCCTTTTGTGGAAGATGAGCCAACTAGTAAGGATGAGGAATGGATTGATGCCAGACGCGCCCGCGTGACCGTCGTACAAAGGGAGCCGTATAAGCTACGCACATTAGCCAGTAAACGGCTTGATTTGACAATTCCCCTATCTGTCGATAACGTGCCGTTAGAGGGCTTTGAGCAGGGTAAGCAAAACAACTTTCGTACTGACCTGTACAGTTACGTTGCTGATACGCGAATGAGGGTGTTAGTTGATGCCTTCCAACAATTTAAAGTGACCATTTCGGCGGGGGCTGTCGAAGCGTTCCTGATTATCGAAAAGAACGGGGCTGAAGTTGCCCGCGAAAGTTGGGAGGAAGGCGGGCCGTACAACCTGTTAGAGGTGAAAACCGTTGGGCTGTCTTTATCCGCTTCAATTGACTGCAACGCGGGGGACCGTTTGCGGATTCGGTTTATTATTCAAAAGCGTACTGCAATAGCCAGTTGGGACGGTGATGTTTACCAAACGGCACAATCCACCTTTGCCGTATTTGCCCCCGATGGAAAAGCCCGTTTTGGCGATGAATGGCAAGTAAGCCGCAACCTACCCGAACTAACAGGCGCGGAGCTACTAAAAGCCGTTGCCCTGGCAATGTGTGGAACGTGGCTAGTTAACCCGATGCGTAAAGAAATCCGGTTATCTGTATTAACCGATGTATCTAAGAATACGGTAAACGCTTTGGATTGGTCGAATAGGGTAAGCGAAACGGGCGCAACGTATGTGCCGCGTGTTGACCCATACGCCCAAAAAAACCTTCTTAAATGGAAAGAAACGGACGGAGTGACAAAAGGGTATGGAGACGGTTCTTTGTCCTGTGACGCGCCCGTATTGGCTTCAGAAACGACGCTGTTTGAATTGCCTTTTTCAGCAACAGAGGTATCAAGCCAATTTATACCGGGTTACGGTTCGCCGTTGCTGATTCAGACCCGCGAAGTAAGCAAAGGTTCAGGCGGTGACGTAACGGTTAACAAGCGAAAAACGACAGCCCGTTTAATTCTAATTGACCCGCTTGTCAGTGTCGAGGTAAAGACCCGAATAGAAGGCACTTCAGGCAATATTGAGATAGTAACCGTTCCCTTACAAAGTTGCTGGTTTGCCTACCGTCCGAACGAATCTATCCGACTAGATAACGCCTATTCTCTTTCCTTTAACCCCCGCGAATGTCTTAAAGGTGAGAAGAGCATGACAGCCCGATACTTTGGCGGGTTGTTCCAAATACTACGAAGGCCGCGAATGTTAACGCTATCTATGAGGTTGTTTCCTGAAGATGTGGCAACGTTTGACTTTGAGAAGCCAATTAAAGTAGGGCGTGTTTATGCGTCGGGAATGTGGCTCAATGACGCGTATTACTACCTCAACAAAATAGACAATTACAGGGCTGGCAATATGTGCAATGTCACACTGATTGCCTTTTAGCGTCCAACTAACAGAATAGTTACAGGTAAGGGAGGGCCGTTTCTGGCTTTCCCTTACTGATTCAAATAGAAACAATGTCAACAATCAAATTAACAACCGGCCAACTCATACGGGATGCCCGTAAAACAAAAGGGCTTACCCAAAAGCAGTTGGGGGAAAGGCTTAGTATTGGCGAATCAACCGTAAATGGCTATGAAATGGGTCGTCAAAATCTGACTATTGAAACCCTGCAAAAAATAGCGGATGCCTTAGACTTACCATTGATCATAAAAATAGGATGAACATTTTTTTGTTTAAAAACTTCATATATATACGAAGTTTGTTTAATATTGTAATGTGAACGAAGCGGGAAAGCCTCGTTATTGAACACAAAAAACCCGCACTGTAAAGCTTGGCGGCAACAGTACGGGAGTCGTAAACATCAATCTTTAGCACTCATGCTTACATCACAAAAGTACGTCAACCTCCGCCCCTGCGCAACGATTGACCTGCCTATTGAGCAAAAGGCAATTCCGCGCTCATATCACTTCTTTTTGTGCCGGTTTACTTTGCCGGATTCTAGCCACTCGTCAACGTCTCCGCGTCGATACCACTTGCCTAATTTGCCTTTGCTGTAAAAGGGTAGACCACGCTTTTCGTAGTACTCTAAAGCATCTTCAGAAACGCCACCTAAGTATTGCCGAGTTTGTTTAGGTGTAAGCAGTTGGTTTGATTCAGCTTCTTTTCTTAGCTGTTTTTCGACGGTAGCGGCCCGCTCTAAGGCTTTAGTATTGTCGATAAGCAATTGCTCAAACCGACCAATAAAAGCCCGAAGCTCTGTGAATATGTATTCCATTTGTTCGATGGCATAAATAAGGTTTGCGCCTATCAAGACCATTGGCAACAGCTTTACTTTTCAACCGTCTGCCTGTTGAGGTAGACAATCAAAACTGATATTACAATGCAAACTATACAACAAGCTCCGTTTACACTGTCCATTAATCACCCTGGCTTAAATGATACCCGTTGGCTATCTCAGTACGGCGTGACCGTCGATCAAGAGCCTGTTATAATCCGAGTGAACCAAGATCAAGCGGACCCGCTTTTTGTTGCTGGTTCTGAAGTGTTGGCCGTAGAGGTTGGCAAAGAAGCCTTACCCGGTTGGTACTGCCTGTTTGACAAAACCGGAACAATGACGTTTGCTAAAGACCCGGTCCTTAATGATGAGGTAGCACACCGTTTACGGCTGGTTGGCATTTACCGTCAGTTATAAATTTTAATCACCTCAAACAGAGTTAGCCCCGCCAAAACGACGGGGCTTTTCCATTAATTTTTATGTCGGTTAACCTTTCCCGACTCTAACCATTCGTCAATATCTCCCTTTCGATACCACCGCCCCAACTTGCCTTTACTGTAGAAAGGTAAGTCGTGTTTTTCGTAATAGACAAGCGTCTTGTCGCTTATCCCCCCTAAATATTCCCGCGCTTGATCGGGTGTTAACAACTGGTTTTCCTCTGCCTGTTTGCGCAAATCGGCATCACGTTCAGCTGATTTTCGTAACTCAATCCGACAGCCGTTGAGCACGGTCGCAATTTGCTCTAACATCGCTTCGTCTATAGCTATATGCATTTTTGCTCTTGTTACGGTGTTTTGGCGCAAGTTCTCACTGTTCATAACTTTTGATTTAACCGTTGACTATTCGGTTTAAATAATATTAAACTAGAAGTTGAATAGCTAAACAAAAAGTTTAACTATCTGTAAGTCAGTATTTTGACTAAATCAAAGGTATACTATTTCTGAAAATATTTTCTAAAACTTACGCTTTTAAAGACCGTTTTAAGCAGACATATAAACACAAAAAAGCCCCGACATCGTTCGGGGCTTCTGTTGTTCAAGCTTTGTGCGCTGATTAACCTTTCCAGTTTCTCACTATCCGTCAATATTTCCCTTACCTAGCTTGCGCTCGTTGTAAAGAAGGTAGGCCGTGTTTCTAGTAAGACCAAGATAGTTTACGCAATTCCATTCTTCAAATAACCTTAACTAAATAATGCCTTATGTGCGAATATTCAGCCGGAGCGACCACATAAGTAGTACCGTTATTCGATTGCTTTACCGCAAAGACAAGCTTCGACAAACATACGTCTGGAAATGGTATTGATGATATATAAAAAATACCATCGCCTTCCCAAGAGGTAAACTCTTGCAAGATGTTTCTAACCTCATCGAGAGAATCCCGCAAAAGCTTTTGTCCTTGCTTTGTCAAATCGGCCTTTTCCATACCAGATTCTTCGTCATACTCAATGATTCCAAATTGAGTAGGGTCGCTAGTGGCACTCGAAAAGGGTATCCAGCCGTCCCAAAAATCTATTGGGGGCATTTCATAAATAAATCTGTCGTTATTCAACATATTATAGTATTACCTTTGAAATTAATTTTTCAGATATAGTGCCGTTCACTTTTGAAGTTGATTAGATAGTGGTGCCATTTTGATTGGCTACGGAGCGCGAATAGTATCTAGGAACATTTGCGCTCTGCTTAGCACCTTTATCAAGCAAACAAGCCTGCTTAAATTGTTGACCTAAATCCGTAAGAGTAACCAATTTCTTTTGTTCCCTTACAGTGAAATTTCTCATTTCAATTTGAGACTTATAATTAACATACTCTCTAGTGTTCCTGATTTCGTCATAAGCGACATCGGCCACTAGCCATTTATTTGGCGGAATTTCAGTAAGGCCCAAACGGCATAAATTGTTCAGATAACTAGGCATAAACTCTTCATTTTTAACGCCTGCCCAAAACCCTAAACGGGATAAATTAGTTGCACCATCAAGTTCGCCAGTATCAGGATGAACAATATATTTGATGTCTACAAGTGCCCAAAAAACACCTAGTTTCATATGATTTAAAAGAAGGGCTTCGTCTGAACTTAAATTCTTTATTGTTTCGACAAATGATGGGTGTGCTTTCTTTATAGTCTCTTTATCCATTGCGTTGGCAATAAGATTTGCGTACATCTCAGCTAAAGTCGGGTTATTACCCGTGTAGCGTAATGACTCAATTGCAGGGCCAACGATAGCAGGGTCTGGGGTAATAATATTTTCATGAGGTATGTCCTTTAGCTTTTCGCTAAGTTTCTTTTCAAGAAAATTCGAAATCTTATCATAACCCCAAACTAATGCCGAAACAGGAGCCAAAGCTACATTTATCGTTTTAGCAACAGTACCCAATGCTTTACCAACCTCTTTCGCGGCAGGCTGAAAAAGGTCCTGGTAAACCTGTGGATTTTTTGCCGCTTCTTGAACTGCTTCTTTCGCTATTCCAGCCGCTACGGTAGATAGTGGATCCATCAGTAGAAATTTTTGTGTTTATTACCCTAGTCCGAAGCCTTTAGGGCAAAGTGTCAGGTAGCAATAGTAAGCAAGTATCAAACAGTTTACAAACGCATAAATAAAAACAGTGCCTTATGGCCCGTTTTGGGAAAAGGCAGAGCTGTGAGGACAAAGTTTAAGCGAGAAGGGGACCACTCTATAGGTTGGTAGTATACGAGTTACTAGTATTGTTTACAGGCAAATTAACGGCATATAAAATGAAAGAACCAGATGAAATTTTCGAACTAGTGATGTTAGACCCTAGCCTATGGGCGGATCAGGCAAGATTATTATTGCTATCGGCTCAATTGTCTTTGGACGAATATTACAGAGTTAGCAGACTTGACATACCAGCGAATGAAAAAGATAGCCGCCTAATTGCTTATATGGACTCATACATGTTGCTAGCGGGTTTTGCTATGGAAAATGTAATTAAAGGGCTTCGCGTGTGTAGACTACCGGAGCCAAAGGATTCGGCCACTATTAAAGCTAGCAAGATATTAACTCATGATTTAGTCGTTCCTGCTTCTGAAGTCATTTCTCTTACTGATGAGCAGAAAAACCTGCTTATAAGGCTAGAAGGATTCACTGTATGGGCGGGCCGGTATCCTATGCCAAAGAGATATGAGAGCTATCAGGAAGCTGTGGACAAGAATCTGGTTTCATTTAATCCAATGAATGACTCCAAAATATTGAATGAACTTTTTCACTTATTTGACAATCTTATTACAAACGAGAATCAGCAATAGGCATTTTATATTCTGAATGAGGTACGAATAGTATGTTGAAGAACACAAGTTATGTTTACAACCCTGCATACCTCAATTAGGGACGACAGTTACATTAGAAGTACACCCAAATAGTGAGTTTCTGTTTTGGTCATACCTGCCTAACTATGGCGTTCAACTTATCGCAAGAGACCCAGAAACGGAAACATATTTTGGCCGATACAGACTAGGTTATTATACAATCTGAAAAGGGATTGTGAGAATTGTTGAAGACGAAAATTTAATAAATATACCAACAGTCAACACCTTACTAACTTCTGAAGAACCGGCCATAATATTAACACTATATACCTTAATATTTATACTTTACATTGTTATTGTATATTACTATGAGCTAGAACAACTTCGTTATTAGAGTTATAAAATTGCACTATCTTAGAAATTGATTTATCACAATGCACTAAACCTTTGGTTATCAAGTCAAAAATAGTGACTTCTTGAATCTGCGGCCCTTCGTTTGGTAGTATAGTTTGAATCTTAATTCCCAGCCCAGGCCAAATAACAGACCCATATGATATATAGTATGGCGAGTCAACAATTGGTGGCATAGAAGAGCAAATTACGCCACAAACAGCTCCATCTATGTTAAATATAGGTCCTCCGCTCATCCCAGGATCAAAACGAGCATTAGTTTGAAAGCATGGAAAAGAAAGCATGTAGCTATCTCGTTGCTTATGGTGTATATCTAAAATTTGGCCCCTCACAAATGCTGTATCTGAAGAATAGTCAATATGTGACACTCCTTCAGAGCTAATCGTTGTGGCATACATTTTATGATAGCCAAAAGCAATTATAGTATCTCCTAAGTTGGGGAAGCCTGGACTTAATTTTAAGGCAGGAAATGTTAGTCTTTCTCCATTAACAAGACCCTCATTTAACCAACAATATGCTATATCAGTTTCGTTTGCAAACCACACTTTTTGAATAGGCCAAAAACCGCCAAAATGATTTCCGTCTTCTTCATTAATTTTTTTGGTAACATACAGGGCATAAAGTTGAACATGTTCAAAATATATTTCGCCTTCATCGTTGATACGGCGTAATTTATTTTTCATCGGAGCTTCAACTACATGTTTAGCAGTCATCATTAAACCCCCACTTCCTATAATAAATCCTGTACCCCAAGGAGTATACTGGCCATTTTCAGAAGATACAATTGTCATAATAGATTGTTGAATTGGATGGCCAAACTCTGTGAGTTGAACAAAACCATTCGGATCGTCAGGGATATCAAATGAAAAATCCATTTATATTGAGATATTGGCGACAAAAACTTAGTTACTACTACTTTGTATTTATTTGTAAATTTTGAATGTGTCCCATTTGCCCTCTTTCCTGCATTGAAAGCAGGCCACTATTTATTGGCCTTAACCTTTACAGCACTTGCAACCCATGTAGGAAGTGTAGGATATGTAGGCTGGAAAACATCTTTTATTTTTTTGTCAGGGTAGGTCAGCCTGACACCTACAAACACAACGAAGCCCCGGTGCTAAACATCCTGGCTTAGATGCGGATTGGCTATCTGGGTTCGGCATGACAGGCAAACAAGAGCCGGTTAACGTTCAAGTAAACTTTCGACCGAGCTAATCACAATCTAATCTATATTGCTTATATCCGTAGCGCGAGTAAAAGGTAGTAATTCTGGTTTGACCACTGCATTCCAATGATCACGACACCCTGCTATGAATAATCCATCCCGAATTCCTACATCATGTTTAGCCATTATGCCCTTTAGGAATACTACTAATTCATTTGTATCGCTCACTGAATTGCTTATCAAAAAGAGTGAATTTTCAGCCTCGTTTACAAATGAATGGACAGCCTTTTGAAATGTTTTCCAATCTAACGAAAACTCCATATCTACTATGACACTAGCCTGAGCAACAGCTAAAGTAAACCGTTCTACAGGAAGCGGGTATCCACTATTTGGGTTTTGTTGATAATTACCCCGAACCGCCCCCATTAAGCGGAACAGTATATAAACCGAAAAAGCCCAATTTAAAAACGGCCCCGAATCTGGCGGATCATACTGATGGCGAATTGTTGTAAAATAATCCGGGTTTTTAATTAATTGACCAATTCTGCCAATGCCTTGTATGGTTGCCCATCGATCAGAGAACCATTCTAATGTTTTATTAGTCAAGGGCAAAAAGTCGCTTTCAGCTTTCACGTCAAACTCCAAAAAGAAAGAACATCCGGTCTTAAATTTTTTATAGTGAACATGCCCGTAGCGTAGATGGGCAATCTCATGATCTACAAGAAATTGTAATGCAAACTCAGCAAGCAACGTGGCATGATCAGCCCGAATCGGATCTTTAGGGATGACTATTTGACTATATTCATAATGATTATATTGAGCTTGAATAGTAGCGTAAGTGGTGGATAAAAAAGGAATTGGATCAGGGTTTTCTTCTTCTTCAGGTGAACCAATTTCTTTTTTCAGATCATTTCGAGCAAGGATACGATTAAATATGTCGAGCAACAATAAAACTGCACCGTGATTTACTCCAATAAATTCATTGCCATACCTATCAACTCCCGCCAACGCATTGAAAGAAAGGTCATCTATTAAATCGAAATGAACGTAAGGCATTTTACCCAAAGGGGCCGTAAAGCGGTCACGCCGATTCGAATTGACTGCATTTTGCATATTGCTCTTGAAGTAATTAAAGAACAACTCAGCCTCTACTTCAAGACTTTCGGTGTTTAATCGACCTGCAAAACCTGCTTCTTTTAAAAATACATCAAATGCTTCCTCGTATTCTTCAGTACTCATAGATGGTTGTAGTTTAGCGATAATCCCCAAGCTTACATGTGGAAATTACGCTCTTTGTAAAAGACTTAGGAATACCTTTCAATGATTGCTAAACTATAATTGTTTTATGCCTTGGGCGCGGTTCTTGTACTCTTTCTTTGATCGCAATTGTAAACAATCATTTGACCTTCTACAACCCTTTCGGTTCAAATAATAATAAGATCATTCTTGCGTACTTTAAGTTTCAATTTTAGTTGTTACTCCTCCTTCGTTTTTCTCTCTTCAAGTTCCTTAATTTGATGTTCAGACCACTTATTGACAGTTACCGCGAAATATCCTTTGTCTTGAATAAGCATAACCTCAAGCCCATGAGGTTGCCAAACATAACTATCGCCCTCCCTTTTTTCGGGCTTGCCATAGATACGACTGAGTCTAGCTAACATGCTGTCTCGTTCCGCTTTTGTTGGTTTGGACTTTAGGAACTCTCCTTTCTTTAGACTCCCGCCTGGAACCCTGTAGAATATCCGCCCGTTCTCAACCCCCTCAAATCGGGCGTTGTCGTAAACCATTTCAACTTCTCTTCTTTCATCCGGCGCAAATCCAATCTGATTGATTATACTGTCGGCAGGTATACCGAACGGAAAGCCATTAAATCCATACTCAACAGGCGTTTTAACTTGCTTGTTTTTTGAACACGAAAGGATGAGTGACAAGATTATCAGGTATATAAAGTGTAGATATTTCATAAGTTTTCATTTAGTATTAAAGAGATACTTGATTAGACTTTTACTGCTTTTTGCACTCTTTTTGTACCTTTATAATCTATTATTGATATATCTAGCTGTCTATCAATGGTATATATCTAAGGCGGAATTTGTTAAGGAGAAATTGAAGGCAGGAGTAGCACATTGAGATAATACCCTTTAAGTATGAGTCATCGGCCAATCTGGTAAGATTGGCCGCTTTTGTTTATAGAGTTTAAGGGGAATTATATTCTTTTGGTATGATATTTTCTTGATAAGAAGACTTTTAAGTGTATTATTATTGCTTTTTACTTACAAAACATATGAATAGTTTACCGATAAATAAGAGATAAGGCTTTTTCTTGTTGCAAGGATTAAAATACACATT
Source organism: Flavobacterium sp. SUN052 (assembly GCF_028867935.1). GTDB lineage: Bacteria > Bacteroidota > Bacteroidia > Flavobacteriales > Flavobacteriaceae > Flavobacterium. The sequence continues at coordinate 1,511,764 of NZ_JAPQNS010000001.1, read as the reverse complement.
ACTTTGCCCAATGTTTAACACGATAATCCATTTCAAAAATGAAAAAATTCTTCGCGATCGCAGTTTGCTTAACACTAGCACTGATTACAACCCAAAGCTTTGCCCAACTTGCCGTTGATAAAGGGACAAAATTCGTTAACCTCGGTATTGGTGTTGGGGGCTATGGCTTTTATACAGGCGGTGGAATAGGCCTTAATGCTGCAATAGATATTGGCGTGGCTAAAAATATCACAGTAGGTGCTGTGGCCGGTTATAAAAGTTACGGTAGTGTAGGGTCATACAACTACAACTCGTTTGACATTGGTGCTCGTGGTTCGTACCACTTCAATGAGTTACTCAAGTTGAACACTGATAAAGCAGACCTGTATGCTGGCCTGGGATTATCTTATTACTCGTTCTCTTATGGAGGCTTCTTAGATAATTACTCGCAGATATATTTTCCGATTCACTTGGGCGGCCGTTACTTTTTCACGGAGAAACTGGGTGGTTTTGCTGAACTCGGATCGAGCCTGGCAACTGTTAAGGTTGGTTTAACGCTCAAGTTCTAGTTTATTACCCGATCACCTTTGTTAAAATCAGCCTCGTCAGCGCTCTGACGGGGCTGATTTTTTGTGCCCCAGTTATAAAAAAACTCGTTTAGTAGTTGTTTCTATAATATTGATTTAGTCAATTTACGTTACATTTTAGATTATGTCTTAAGGCTATATACTAAGAAAATAAACGTCACCGAGCTCTCTTTCAGCACTGAAGGCCATTATTAAGAACTTCAAATGACTATCGGATCATTAGTTTTGAAAATTGGCACTGTATTTGTTTGCAGTAGGGAAGCCCAAGCACTAAACGGTAACTCAATAAGTCCATGATCCGACCCCTACGTATTCTGCTTTTGTTGGTTAGTATCCTGATCGGGGGACATACCCTTCAGGCACAGAGCACTCGTCTGAGGGCTGCCAGTAAGCAATTTGAAAGTCTCAGCTTTATCAGCGCTGTGAGACTCTATGAAGAATTTCTGCGCGCTGATAAACAGCAGAACCCTGCCGAAACTCGTGAAGCGCTCACTAATTTGGGCTTCAGCTATCGGAAGTTACAGGACTACCGTAATGCTGAGCGTATTTATGCCGAACTGGTAAATAAGTACACCGACCTCAGCAGTGAGATTTATATGTACTATGCCCAGGCCTTGGCTACCAACGGTAAGTACCGGGAGTCGCAAAAGATGTACAGCAAGTACGGCGAACAACAAACCCAGGACTTACGCGGTCGGCGGTTCACCGTATCGTACATGGATGTGGGCCGGTTCTTTCAGGACTCCTCTTCGTATAAGATGTATAGTTTGCCTATCAACTCTCGTCAGGCCGATTTTAGCCCGATGTATTATAAAGGGGGTATTGTGTTTGTATCGGCACGCGACGAATCAGGGCCGCTGAAGCGTGTGTTTACCTGGAATCAGACTCCTTTTTTAGATCTATATTTCCACGCAGATACAACTGAAATCCACGCTCCCCTGGTTGATATGCTTCGTCAGCCGAATACGGCTGTGCTGGGTGGCAGTAAGCCGTCGGCGGCAGCGGCCCCTGATCTGGCCGCTCCGGCAGAGCAGAAACTGTCTAAAACACAAGTGTTTAGCAAAACGCTGAATACCAAATACCACGAAGGGCCAATGACGTTTACGCGGGATCAGAAAATGATCGTGTTTACGCGGAACAACGGTAGCAAAGGCAAAACCGGCAAAAGCAATGATGGCGTCCGTAAGCTGAAACTTTACACAGCCATCAACGAAACGGGCAACAAATGGATCAACGTGCGCGAAGTTCCTTTCAATAGTAAAGAGTACTCGGTTGGCCACCCGGCATTTGCCCCTGATAATAGTAAGTTATACTTCGTCTCGGATATGCCCGGCGGTTTTGGCGGCACCGACCTTTACGTGGTTGAGTATCGTAACGGAGAGTGGGGTACGCCTGTGAACATGGGCAAGGACATCAATACGGAGGGTAATGAAATGTTTCCCTACGCCGATGAAAACGGTAACCTCTATTTCTCGTCGGACGGCCACGAAGGGCTTGGAGGCTTAGACGTATTCTATGCTGAACTTAAAGATGGCATTGCCTACAAAGGAGTTGAAAACGTGGGAGCCCCCATCAACTCCGAAAAAGATGACTTCGGCATCATCACCGACAAATACCGTACGTCGGGCTACTTCAGCAGTAACCGCAAAAAAGGCGTCAGCGACGACGATATTTATAGCTTCCGCCGGACTTGTAAAGAATTGAACATTCTGGTATTCGATGCGAAAACCAACCAACCACTCGATCAGGCCGATGTTCGGATTGTGCGCAATGGCTCCAACCAGGATTTGCTTCTGACCGATGCGCAGGGCTCAGCCAAATTGTGTCTGGATGCTAACACCGAATATGAGTTCAAGGCCGTGAAAGAAGGCTACGCATTGAATACAGTGCGCTTTTCAACGCTCACTCAGTCGCCTAAACCAGTGATGGGCGTGTCGATTTACCTCGATAAGAGCGAGAATACCATTGTGAAGGGGGTGGTGAAACGTGAAGTTGACCAGATTCCAGAGCAGGGCGTAACCGTGACCCTTCGCAATGAGCGTGATAAAACCGAGCGAACCATCGAAACGGGTCCCGATGGTGGCTATGAGTTCGACGTGAAGCCGGGAACGCCGTTCACCATCAAGGCTGCTAAAGACAAGTACGCGACCAAAAAGGTACAGTACGGCAAGACGAAGAAGGGCGAGAACAAAATCATTACCGACTCATTGGGTCTGTATGGTGAAGGCGATATTTACCAACTCAAAAATATCTATTACGACCTCAACAAGTTCTTTATTCGCCCCGATGCTGCCCGCGCGCTCGAACACGTAGTGAAGATTTTGAAGGAATACCCGACGATGAAAATCGAGCTCCGCTCACATACTGATGCACGGGCTACGGATGCCTACAACCTCCGCCTGTCGGAAAACCGGGCACGGGCTGCAATGGATTACATTGTGTCGCGGGGTATCAAAGCTGATCGTTTAGTAGCACGAGGATATGGCGAGAGCGAAATCCTGAACGGTTGCATCGACGGCACCGTCTGCGACGACGACGAACATCAGAAAAACCGACGAACCGAGTTTAAGATCATCGCGGTGAAATAGGGTAAAAAAGAAAAGGGGACGCTAGCGTCCCCTTTTCTTTTTTACCACTTAACGGTCAACTTCTCACCGGGTTTCAGCGAAACGTCTTTGGTTTTGCCGCCACTAATCAGTTTTGTGTGCCCACCTGCTTTTGAGGAAATCGTAACCGTTGTTAGTCGATTACCGGCCCAGTTCATAGCCACTTCATAGCCACCTCGCGCCCGCAACCCACTTACAGATCCGCTGGCCCATACATCGGGTAGGGCAGGAAGCAGGCGAATGTCGGTTTCGGACGATTGCACCAGCATTTCAGCTACGGCTGCCGTTCCGCCAAAGTTTCCGTCGATCTGAAACGGCGGATGCGCATCGAAGAGGTTGGGATACGTGCCACCACCCCGTGCATAATCGGTTTTTACACCGTCGGGGAGCACATAATGGAGCAATTCGCGGTACATTTTATAGGCATGATTACCATCCCAAAGCCGTGCCCACAGGTTTATTCGCCACCCCTTCGACCAGCCAGTTGTTTCATCGCCTTTCACTTCCAGCGTTTTACGGCAAGCCTGCGCTAGTTCAGGGGTGAGATCAGGTCGGATATGGTTGCCAGGATATAGGCCAAACAGATGCGATTGATGCCGGTGCTTCGGATCAACATCGGCCCAATCGTAGTACCATTCCTGTAAATTGCCCGCTTTCCCAACCTGGTACGGATACAGTTTTGCCAGTGCCTGCTCTAGCTTCGACCGAAAATCTGGGTCAGCGTTCAGCGTTTTTGCTGCCTGAATGGTCTGGATAAAGCATTCGCGAATCATGGCTAAATCGGCCGTGGCTCCGTACAGCGTTGATCCTTTGTAGCCGTCTGGCGTTAAAAACTGGTTTTCGGGCGAGGTAGATGGCGAGGTAATTAGCTTACCATTTTTGTCTTCAACCAACCATTCCAGACAAAACTGAGCGGCTCCTTTCATAAGCGGGTACGCTTCCTGGCGGAGGTAGTCTTTATCCTGCGTAAATACGTAATGCTCCCAAAGATGCGTGCTGAGCCAGGCACCACCCATATTCCAGTTGGCCCACATGGGATCGCCCTTTCCGAAGTCGCCCACCGGGTTAGTCATGGCCCAGATGTCGGAGTTGTGCGCTACCGACCAACCCCCAACGCCATAAAACGTTTTGGCGGTAACGGCCCCAGTTTTAGCCAGATTGCCTATAAACGTCAGCAGGGGCCGGTGCATCTCGGAGAGGTTAGTAATTTCGGCGGGCCAGTAGTTCTCTTCGGCGTTGATGTTGGTGGTGTAATTACTGCTCCAGGGTGGCCGAATGTACGGGTTCCAGATACCCTGTAAATTGGCGGGTACCCCCGGTGTGCGCGAACAACTGACGAGCAAATACCGACCGAAGTTGAAATAAAGCATCTCCAGCTGTTTGTCTTCTGCCCCCTCTGCATACCGCTTCAATCGCTCATCGGTGGGTAGATTGGGAGCCGTGCTTGCCCCCAGGTTTAGGCTTACCCGATTAAAAAATCGTTGATAATCAGTTGTGTGAGCCTGTTTAAGTTGAGCGTATGATTTGGCCATTGCCTGCGTCAACCGGCTAGTAGCTATTTGCTCGTCGGGGAGTCCGTTAGTCGCGGGGTCTTTGTCGAAACCGTTGAAACTTGTGGCTATTGCCACAAAAACGAATGCTTCGGTACCACCAGTCAAACCCACTGTACTGTCGGTGGTGACCACCTGTCCGTCGCTCGATTTTATTTTGGCCAGCGTTGTGAAGCGAGTTCCTTTGGCGGGATCGAACTGCACCGCATCGGGCATATTTCCCCGGTAGTTTGGTTCGGCGCGAACAGGCGCATATCCCTTGGCTTTCAGCGTATTGTTGCCTGTAGTTACCGCATTTTTAAGTAAGCTATTAAACTTCACCGCGAAGGTCAGTGCTCCTTTTCGGCTGCTTTTCAACCGGATAACCATGATCTGGTCCGGTTGAGAAACAAAGTACTCCCGCGAATACGTCACGCCATCAGCCTCGTACGTTACCGACGAAACGGCATTGGATAGGTTCAAGTCGCGGTAATAATTTTGCACGTTGGCCCCATGACCAAAGTCGATAAAAAGCGTTCCGAGCGGGGCATACGACTCCGAAAACTTGCCCTGAAGTTTCTGATTCAGGGTATTAGCCTCCTTATAGTCCTCGTTTTTCAGCGCCTGCCGAATGGCCGGTATATTTTTGTAGGCTTCGGGGTTCATGTCGGCTTTCACCGGTTCTCCCGACCATAGCGTAGCATCGTTCAGGAAAATTTTGTCGGACTTGATGCCACCAAAAACGGTGGCCCCCTGAGTGCCGTTACCCAACACCAGCGTTTCCTCAAAATACTGGGCGGGTTGTTTGTACCAGAGTGTTTTGTCGGGCTGTTGGGCGTGGACGATAGTAAAAGCAGGTAAAGTGAATAGAAGCAGCAGACTAAATTTTGTCATAGTTTTCGTGGGTATGCAGGTTAATATCAACCTCCCCAAAAGGAACCCTGACCGCTGTTCTACCACTTGAGCTGGTAAGCTTTACCGTTAACTCAGCCAGATTGGGAAAGCCCCACTAGTACACTATTTCAGTATTTGTTCGGGGTGATAATCTGTTCAACTCAGTTTCCCTTCGAGATTGTAATTGTTCAACATAGGATGGATATGGAAAGATATTGTATTTAATCTATATTTAATTATAGGAAATTTATTGTCTAACTAGTAGACAATAAGAGAAAATGTTTTTTATCTTTGTTCGTCAATCGTCTGTTCGATCCAAGCAATATGTTTTACAATCAGGTGGCTGGTTGACGGGTTTTGGTCCCTTATTAAGGTAGGCCATGCCAAATGTACAAATAGTATTTTTCGCTAAATCAACTAGTTAAACCAAGCCAACCAATGCAAAAAGTAAGTTTTTTTTTATTCCTGTTTTTTGTCGGCATTGCCTACAACGGGTTTTCGCAAACGGCTCCAGCAACTGATTTTTTTGCCGGAAAGTGGGAGATCATGATCACTGGTACGCCAAATGGTGATACTAAGCTAGTGGCCGAACTCGTTCGGAAAGACGGTAAACTGACTGGTCAGTTGGCAAATCCTGCTGAGCCTACTGCTGATAAAATCCCCATTACCAGTATCCAGGAAGACGGCGACAAACTGGGAATGGCTTTTACGGCCCAAGGTTACGACGTTACCATGGACCTAACCAAGGTCGACGATGATAATCTCAACGGCACCTTGATGAACATGTTCGATGCGAAGGCCAAAAGGCTTAAATAGAAGCATAGATTACCAAATGAGGAAGGTGGCGACTGGTTGCCGCCTTCTTTTTTATGGTATTATTCAGGCCATGTAAGTGTAGTGAGTATGCTAATCAAATATCAGTTTTAACTAGATTTGAGAATGATTTTATCCCGTAAAGTATCCCGCAACGAGTTTTTGAAGACCAGTGCCCTGGCACTTTCATTGCCGCTGTTAAGCAAGATCGACGCCCTGGCTAAGCCCATGAAAAATGTGGGGCTTCAATTGTATACGCTCCGCAACGAGCTGGCTAAAGACCCCGATGGTACACTAAAAAAAGTAGCTGAGATTGGCTATAAAGAAGTGGAAACCTTTGGCTATGCAAACGGTAAATTCTTCGGGAAAACGCCCGGAGAGTTCAAGTCGTTTCTGAATGGGCTGGGGCTTTCAACTCCCAGTGGTCACTACATGCCTAACAACCTCAAAAAGGATTGGAACATGGCTGTAGATCATGCGGCAGAAGCGGGTCAGAAATACATGATGTGTGCGTTTCTGTTCCCACAAGACCGCAAGACCGCCGATGACTACAAAAAGCTGGGTGAGTTGTTTAATCAGTCGGGTGAAGTGTGCAAAAAAGCTGGGATTCAATTTGGTTACCACAACCACGACTTTGAATTTCAACAGCTTGACGGCCAGTTGCCATACGATTTGCTGCTGAAAGAAACGGACGCCAAACTGGTGAAGATGGAGTTGGATTTGTACTGGGCTACCTATGCGGGCATCAACCCCCTTGATTTGTTTGCTAAGAATCCGGGTCGTTTCCCTCTGGTGCATTTAAAAGACATGGCCAAGACCGAAAAGCGGGAATTTGCCGAGGTAGGAACAGGTTCGATCGATTTCCAGCGCATACTGGATGCTCGCAAGCTGGCGGGCATCGAGCACTATTTTGTGGAGCAGGATGCAGTGACCAAAGGCACTCCGCTAGAGGCCATCGCCGTTAGCTTTCAGAACGTAGGAAAACTGAAAGTATAACGCTACCGCTCTGCATGAATTAACATGCCTGGGCTTGATTGCTTAAATACGAGACTAGCCCCCACATACTGGACAAAAGAACATGCCATTGTTGTCCAGTATATGGGGGCTAGTTCATTTTTTAGAGCTGTCAACTAGCGAAAGGAATCAACTCGTAGCTCAGAGCCCCCAATTTATTGCCTTGACGCCCGAAGCGCTGGCAAGCCAATACCAGCCGCATCGAAGCCGCCATCAACGGCAATCATCTGCCCGGTGATGTAAGCCGCCTTATTTGAGCAGAGAAAAACTACTGTTTCGGCAATATCCTGCTCGGTCGCCGAGCGATTCAACGGGATACCATCGTAATAAGCCTTAATGATCTCTGGGGAGTGAACGGCTTCGGCCAATTTGGTCTTAACTGGACCCGGAGATACACAGTTTACCCGCACGCCATAATCACCCAGTTCAACGGCTAGTTGCTTAGTCAGGTGAACGACTGCTGCTTTAGATGTTCCATAAGCGACTCGCAGGGTGCTGGCCCGAACGGCAGAAATAGACGCAATGTTAACAATGGAACCCTGGCTTTCTTTCAGGGCCGGTATGGCTGCCTGCGTGCAAAGAAAGACCCCATCCAGATTGGTCGCCATGATGGTCCGCCAACAGGCAAAATCCATTTCTTCGAGGGGTTTGAAAAAGGCTACCCCGGCGTTGTTCACAAGGGCATCGATGCGTCCGAAGGTTGACAAGACCGTTTTAACCATTTCTTCAACCTGATCTGGAAGCGATACGTCGCAGACAATTGGTAAAGTGCCGGGCAATGCCTGTGCTACCTGTATTAATTCAGCGTCGTCGCGGTCAATCATAGCGACCTTCCAGCCGTTTTCCAGAAACAGTTTTGTGGTTGCCAGGCCAATGCCTCTGGCGGCACCTGTTACAACTGCAATTTTAGTAGTTACGGCCATTTTGAAAACTGAAAACAGTTTAGGTGATTGGTACGCGAGTTGACATTCACGCGAAAAGACAACTTCATTAAAAAGAAGCTATCCAGTTGAGCAAACGGTCGGGGCTGAAGAAGAGTATAATAACCAAACCAGCCAGGCCAACGGCAAGGCTCACCGCTACGGGTGACAGCGGAACCGTTGGCGCTTCTGTAACAGCGGGTCGGAAGAACATCAGGAAGGGAATCCTGAGGTAATAGGCCAGGGACACAACGGCGTTTAATAAGCCGATGCCAAATAGGGCCAGTAACCAGCTGTTACCCGTTAGTTCGTACGCGTTGAACAGGGCCGAAAAGATCAGCAGTTTGGCTGTGAAACCCACCGTAGGAGGCAGACCAACCAAGGCCAGCATCACTACCGTTAGTGAGACTGCCAAGAGTGGATGTCGGGTGCCAAGCCCGGCAAAACTGGAAATGGTCAGCGATCCTCCGTTGAATTTAGCCAGTAGATCAAGCAGGAAAAACGCAGCCAAATTAATAGGCAGGTAGGTGGCAATGTAAAATAAGGCAGATTCGAAGCCGGTCTCGCTGAGGGCCACAATGCCCACGAGTAGGAAACCAGCATGGGCAATCGTAGAGTACGCCAGTAGTCGTTTCGCATCGGTTTGCCAAAGTGCAGAGAGGTTTCCTAATGTAATACTGGCCAACGCAATGATTGCCAATGGCGTTTGTATATCCACAAATTGCTCCGAAGGCAACGCCATGACCAACCGCATCATGGCCAGCAGCGCGGCTGCTTTTGGGGCTACTGAAAAGAGAGCTGCTACCGGAAGTGGAGCCGCATCATAGGCATCGGGTGTCCAGACGTGAAATGGAACCAGTGACAATTTAAACAGAAAACCTGCCAGTGTAAGTAAACTGACTGCCGCCACTACGAAACTGCTGTTTTTGGCTAGTTCAATACCAAAAGCAGGGTTGGTAATGTCCATTGTTCCCGTCAGGCCATAAAGAAACGACATGCCATAAAGCATAACAGCCGAACTGATGGCACCAAACAACAAGTACTTAATACCACCTTCTGACGCTTTTCGCGATTTGCTGAGCGCCGTGAGCAGATACGAACTTACCGAGACTACTTCAAGGCTTATGTATATAGCCAGCAGGTTCACTGATGTAGTCAGTGCGAACAAACCAATGGTAAGCCCGAGAATGAGGTGTGGAGACGGGAGGGGAAGGTAGGAGGGAGACGAGAAAAAAGCGTAGGCAATGACGAGGATTCCGGCAAGGGCAACAATGAGTTGGACAAATACCGCCTGATTATCCAGAAAGAGCAGATGCAGGAATAAAAAGCCTCGTTCTGGCGTCAGAACCGCCCAAATACCCGCAACAATCAAGCTCAGAACCGCATAAGCTGCTAGCCATTTTTGGGCGCGTTCAGCTCCGGCTTGGCGCGTAAGAACCAGGTCCAGCACTAGCCCGACCGTGAAGGCCAGGCTCAGCCAAATGACCGGTCCAAAACCACCGAGGCTATTGAGAATGTCCTGAAGTTGATCTATTAAGGGCAAAATAATGACAGTTGGCAATAGTGAAGAGTAGCAGTAAGCAGTAGCAGTTGGCAGAACTGCTTATTGTCAACTGCCAACCGCTACTGCTTACTGCCAACAAAATTATATCATTCCTTCTTTGTGGGCTTCTTCACCATAGCCGTGAAGCTGCACGGATGGTTGCTTTTTACGCAGCTTCATATTCAACACTTCAACCAGAAGCGAAAACGCAATGGCAAAATACAGATAACCCTTTGGCACGGTACCAATCGGATTTTCGAAGAAAACTACCTCTGATAAATGGGCTCCCTCCACGATGAGCATAAAGCCAATCATGATCAGGAATGACAGACCAAGCATCTGGATACTGGGGTGTTCGTTAACGAATTTGCCCACCGGTCCGGCAAAGAACATCATGATCAGAACCGAAATAACAACTGCACCAATCATAACCGGCACGTTTTGAGTCAGACCAACGGCTGTCAGGATTGAGTCAATGGAGAAAACGATGTTAATTATGGCGATCTGTGTCACTACGCCCGATACCGTTGCTTTACCCTTCACTGGCATGTCTTCCGACTGATTTTCAGAAGTTCCTTCCAGTTTATGGTGAATCTCAGTCGTTGCTTTATAGAGCAGAAATAAGCCACCAATAATTAAAATAACAGCCTGGCCCGTGAAAGCAGCCTTGAACCAACCCGCATTAATGTGAGTAAACGGCTCCGAAAGAGCAATTAGAAACGAGATACCAAACAGCAATACAACCCGGAAAAGCATGGCCAGAACTAAGCCAATATTACGCGCTTTCCCCTGATCCTGTACGGGTAATTTGTTGGCCGCTATCGAAATGAAAATGATGTTGTCGATGCCCAAAACGATCTCCAGGAACGTAAGCGTTAGCAGGCTGATGAGATTTTGGGCAGTAAATAATTGATCCATTGAGGTTGAAAATGAGCGATTAAACAGCCACAAATTTCCGAAGAAACAGCATGGGACACAAAGAAAACGGTTGAGCGGACAAAAATTGGCCTGATTGGACCAGAAATTGGGTAATTGGAGATAGGTAATTTGATGACTGAAGTAATTGGGGAATTTGCTTACCTATTTACCCATTCACCAAATTACCCTATTCCTCTTATTTCAAAATTGGCTCCAGAGCTTCCCGATTTTCGTTGAGCCAGGCATGAATATCGGTGACAATTTCCCGAACACCTTTTTCTGGTTTCCAGCCCGTCATCTGGGTCACTTTGGTATTGTCAGTGATGTACAACCGAATGTCGGCTGCCCGGTTTTCGGTGACTGATTTAATCGGGATAGTTTTACCCGTGACTTCCTGACAAATGGCTGTTAACTCCTGCAGGGACGCGCTGCTTTCGTTGCTGCCCCCGGCGTTCAGAATTTCGCCATTTACTGTGTCAAGGTTGTGCAACTGCCAATCGATCAGGCGATACAGATCGTCGATGTGCAGCATATCTCGGGTTTGTTTACCCGTTCCGCCGTAGCCAATGTACGCCAGCGACTGCTCGAAATAGTGCTTGGCGATCCAGAGTACCATGACCCCCTGATCAACTTTGCCCATCTGCCACGGTCCTGTAATGACTCCGCAGCGGTTTATAACCGTTTTCAGACCGTAAAACTCATTGTATTCCTGAATAATCAATTCAGAAGCCAGCTTGGTGGTGCCATAAAGTGACCGCGCCCCGGTCAACGGAAAATCTTCGGCAATACCCTTTGACGATACCCCTGGCACCGGCTGATCATCAGTCAGTACAAAGCGAGTGTCTGCCTCCGCAAAATTGAGGGTTTCAATCGTTTTGATCGGGTAAACCCGGCTCGTCGACAGAAATATGAAGCTTGCCTTATGTTTGAGCGCATAATTCAGGCAGTTGACCGTTCCAAACAGGTTGGTGTTGATCAGGTAATCAGGAGTGCCGTCAAGGCCAGCCAGCACCGACGGTTCGGCCGAGGCTTCGATGACGGTATCAACAGCGGGCAGGTTATCAAAATCTTCCTTGCTCCGAATGTCCCCGTGAACAAATTCGATACCAGCCGCTTTCAGGCGCGAGAGGCTCAGTTCTGATCCACGCCGTTTGAGGTTGTCGAGGGCATAAATCGTGTAATCGGGATAGTTTTTCTTTAACGCTATGGCTAACGATGAGCCAACAAATCCGGCACCGCCGGTAATGAGTAATTTCATAAAAGTTGCAGTTGACAGTAGCAGTTGGCAGTGGTCGCACGTAAGCAACTGCTTACTCTTACTGCCACTGCTTACTGCTACTAACTTGTTAATCGTTTCAATTTTACGTTTTCTACCGGTCTGATAACCAGTGGCACTTTTTCAATTTTTACCGAACTGCTGTCTAGCCCGAACCACCGGTCTTCTGGGGTTGTGAAGCTTTTTATGGCAAAATACAGGTTCATAATCACCCGCTCCAGGAAAGGAAGGTCATTCTCGAACGACAGGAATTTTTCGAGCACCACAAACCGGAAGTCGCCAATGACGTTTTGACGGTTCAACGACTCGTACCGGCTAGTGATGTCCACTTCCTTGTTGCGGACCATGTCTTCGATTACTTTACGGAAGAACAGGTTAATGCGCTGCTCGACCCGAAAACCGAGTTTGAACGTCACTTTGTAGGCATCGTCGGGTGCAATGGTATTTACTTTATATTCCATCGTGTACGGATCGTCGGTGGTATCGACGTGGACAAACCAGTAAATGTCAGCGCGTTTGGGGCGCTTCTGGAAGATGGAATAAATGATCTTCGACTCTATTTCCGACTGCCGGGCGGCATTGCTCATAAATACAATGTGCGTAGCGTATTTCGGAATACTGATGTCGCGACTGAGTTCTTTAATGGCCTGAAGGTAGGTATCAATTCGGACGTATTCGGTCAGGCGAAGCTTGATCTTGAATGCCTGAAGCCAGATAATCATGACGCAGGCCATAACACCGGCAATCAACACCGATACCCAACCACCAACGGGGAATTTGATGAGGTTTGCCACCAGAAAGCAACTCTCCAGGCACAGGTAAAAAATCAAAAAGAAGATGACTAACCAGGAATTGTATTTCTTGGAGTACATGTAATAGCTGAAGAGTATCGTACTCATCATCATGGTCAGTGTAATGGCTAGGCCATAAGCCGCTTCCATTCGCTTCGATTCCTGGAAATACAACACCACCCCAATACAACCTGAATACAATAACCAGTTGATACTGGGCACGTAGAGTTGGCCTTTCTGGACGCTGGGATAACGCAGCCGTACCTTTGGCCAGAAGTTGAGCCGGATGGCCTCACTAATCAGGGTAAATGCCCCGCTGAGCATTGCCTGACTGGCTATGATGGTTGCCGCTGTGGCAATACAGATGCCGATGATCAGGAACCACTCGGGCATGAGTTCATAGAACGGGTTTCGGTCACCCAGCACCTGACCAGCCAACGATTCAACATAAGCTCCCTGTCCGAGATAATTGAGCAGCAGGCAGCTTTTTACGTAGATCCAGCTCACCCGGATGTTGGCGCGACCGCAGTGGCCCATGTCTGAGTAGAGCGCTTCAGCCCCCGTTGTGGAGAGGAAGACGGCACCAAGAAGCCAGAAGGCACCCGGAAATTCAGTTAAAAATCGGTACGCATAGTAGGGACTAACTGAACTAAGAATGCTTAGGTCACCCATAACGTTGGCAACGCCCAGCACCCCCAGCATGGTGAACCAAACAAACATGATTGGCCCAAAAGCTGCGCCAACAACCCCCGTTCCGAACGACTGGATCAGAAAGAGAAACGATAAAATGCCGATAACGATGGGGATTGTATTGATCTCCGGATAGAGAATTCGTAAACCCTCAACCGCTGACGAAACAGAGATGGGAGGGGTAATGATACTGTCGGCCAAGAGAGAGCTCCCCCCAATGATGGCGGGGATGGTTAACCAGCGGGCATGCCGCCTAACCAGGGCATATAGAGCGAAAATGCCACCCTCACCCCGGTTGTCGGCTCGTAAAATCAGAACTACATACTTGATTGTAGTTTGAAGGGTAATCGTCCAGAAAATACAGGAAAGCGCCCCTCGGACCATCTCAGGATTTACGGGCGCTGATTCACCAATAATGGCTTTCAGAACATACAAAGGTGAGGTGCCAATGTCGCCGTAGATGATGCCGAGCGCCACCAATAACCCAGCGGCAGAAACGGCATCTATGTGTTTTTTGTCTTCCATGAGGTAGCAAATGCCGTAGGGCTAATACGGAGGGGTGGCATTCACAAACGGGGCAAAGATAGCCGTTCTTTGATTTTGTTGACGTTGGTAAACAAGAAAGCTAATGGGCACATAGAATATTTCGCCTTTGATGTCAGCATGATATAATTACGCGAAGTTTTAATTTTACTTTTTTTTGTTGGAGGCTAAGGGTAAAGGGGAAAAACTACGTCACCCAGTTAAATACTCAACCTTGCCAATGCGCCCAGTCGAACTCTTTGCTGTTTCAGGTGCCCCTGCTCTAAAAAGGGGTATTCTCCGGCATGAAGAAACACAACCTGTAGTGGTAGACAACGAACATCTGATTCGGGTAGCTTTTGCCGAATCAACTAATAAGGGGTTTGAAGCGCTTTTTCGTACGTATTACCAGGCGCTTTTCAGTCACGCTGTTCGCTTTGTTTATACAAAAGAAAAAGCGGAGGATATTGTCTGCGAAGTCTTTCATGACTTCTGGAAGAGCAATAGCTTCAATTCTATTCAGATTACGTACCGGGCCTATTTATATGCAGCCGTTCGAAATCGTGCCTATTCATACATCCGGCATGAGCTCAAAGAGGAACGTAGCATGACGTCGGCTGAATTTTCGGAGCAGGTTCCCAGCGCCGAAAGTCCCCAGTTACTGATCGAGTATGACGAACTCTACAAGCGGATCGAACAGGTGATTCAGGACCTGCCTCCGCAATGCCAGCGTGTCTTTTTATTGAGCCGATTTGAAGGGAAAAAGAACCACGAAATCGCCACAGAACTAAGCCTTGCCCTGAAAACAGTGGAGGCACACATGGCTCGCGCCCTGAGCCAACTCAGAAAAGCGGTTTTTGTGACTGGTATCCTTTTTTGGCTGGTCAATTAGTAGCAAACACACCTCTACGTTCAAATGGAAGATATAATCAATAAAAAACTCGTGCTTGACTATTTCTCTGGTCATACAACACCACTTCAAAAGAAAGTAGTTGAAGTATGGCTTCAGGACGAGAACAACCATGAGCAATATTATGAGTGGCTGCACGAGTGGGAGTCTACTCACTTACAGGCTACTGCATCCTGGGAAGATGCGTTTAACCGCACCCAGCACTGGGTAAACGAAGAATTGCCCGCCAGCCCGCCCTTTGTTTCTATATATCACAATCGGGGTTGGTGGTTCAATTTTAACCATAAAATGGTGGCCGCCATTGTATTGATTGCGCTGGTAGGAGCTTCCGTATTTGGGTTCAAAGATCAACTACTTTACAAAACAGTTCGGGTAGGGTACGGCCAAACGAGTCAGATTGCCCTTGACGATGGCTCGGTGGTTGCTTTGAACGCCAACTCTTCGCTACGGTTTCCTCGGTTTGGCTTCGGCGATGGGACACGCACAGTTGAACTAACCGGCGAGGCCGATTTTCAGGTAAAGCATTCCCCGAGTCATCAGCGGTTTGTTGTGCTCACCCCCAAAGGCTTGCAGGTAACGGTATTGGGCACTCAGTTTACGGTTTTTGCCCGCCAACGACGGTCTCAGATTACCCTGCGAACGGGCAAAGTAGCCCTGCAAATGAGCCAAATGCCTCAGGAGCCTGCTATTATCATGAAGCCCGGTGACCTGGTCACGATGGATAATGTCGGCAAGGTGACCCGGACCCATACGGCTAATCCGGACATTCAGTCGTCCTGGAAGCAGAAACGGATAACGCTGGAGCGAACGTCCTTGAAAGAGATTGCTTCTATTCTACAGGAAACGTATGGTTTTCAGGTGGATATAAAAGACCCTGAACTAGCCAATCGTACAGCAACAGGCTCTTTCCCCGCGCGCAATGCTGACGAAGTATTGGAAATGATTACCGAGTTGTTTGATATCAACTTCACACGCCAGGAAAATAAAATCGTTTTCAAAGATTAATTCCTACACACTAATTCCTGATCGATCATGAACTACTTTTTACAGGTAATTCGCAAAACGTTGCTTTACTGTATGTTGCTGGTTGTTTGTTATCAGGCACCGGCTCAATTATTGGCCAGTACAAAATTTGCAGGAACGGGAGCACAGGCGGTGCCCCTGAAAACGAACCTTACGCTACGGGAAGTGCTCATTCAGTTCAAATTTCGGTATCATGTTGATATCCTTTTTGAAGACCGGTTGGTCAACCAGTCGGTGAATTTATCGGCCATCGGAAACATGGCAACGCTGGAAGAAAATCTGACCAGCGTGCTTCGGCCGCATGATCTGCGGTTTAAAAAAATACGGGAGGGCGTCTACGTCATTGTAAAAAATAAGAAGAGTCAAAGCGTTAGTAGTCAGCCTTCACCGACCAGCTCTGAACGAACGGATATTTTATCCACATCGGCCTTGAACCGGGCTACGTTACCAGCGTACAGCTCGCTGGAGTTGCATCTGCCAGTGCCAACTGATCTTGCCATACAGGGCACCGTAACCGATGAAAAAGGCGAGAGTTTACCCGGTGTCAGCATTGTGGTGAAAGGCACCCAAAGAGGTACCACCAGCGATGCCGAGGGAAAGTATAAATTGGATGTGCCCGATGCGTCGGCCATCCTGATTTTTAGTTTTGTTGGTTACCTACCTCAGGAGGTTGCCGTGGGAAATCAGACCAGCGTTGACGTTACGCTCAAGGTCGATAATAAAACGCTCGACGAGGTGGTAGTTGTCGGATACGGAACCGTCAGAAAGAAAGATTTGACGGGTGCCGTGGGTGTCATCAGCAGTAAGGAAGTAAAAGACCTGGGTGTAACCCGTATCGAACAGGGGTTAGCGGGTCGGGTGGCGGGTGTTCAGGTGAAAGCCGTTACGGGTGAGCCGGGCGCAGCGCCCCAAATTCGGGTGCGGGGCATTGGGAGTATCTCGGCGGGAGCGGGGCCGTTGTACGTGGTGGATGGGTTTCCGACCGATAACATTCAAACCCTGAATCCCAACGACATTGAAACGCTGGATATTCTGAAAGATGCTTCTGCAACAGCTATTTATGGGTCGCGGGGGTCGAACGGGGTGGTGATTATTAACACCAAAAGGGGCCGGTCGGGCAAAGCATCCATAACGCTGGATTCGTATTACGGCTGGCAAAAAGTATCGAAAGTACCCATTATGAAGAACTCACTCCAGCAGGCACAGTTTTTCTACGATGGCATGCGTAACAAAAACCTCGACGCTGGTAAAGATGTGTCGGGGCCACCAACAAGCTGGTTTACCCCGGTACCGGCCATTATTATGGATGTGATTGAAGGACGCAATACTACCGATGAAAACTCGCTCGATAAAGTACTGGTTACGGCACCCCAACGCCAGATTCAGCTGGCGGCAACGGGTGGTACCGATAATATTCGCTACGCTGTAAGTGGCGAATACTTCAATCAGGACGGGATTATTATCAACAGCGGTTTCCAACGGTACTCCTTACGGGCCAACATCGACGCGCAACTCTCGAAGCGGTTGTCTTTAAAGTTAAACTTTAACCCGTCGTATACGGCTCAGCGTTCACTTCCGTCGACTGGAGTTAGCGGGGGCACTGCCAGTACACTAGGTATTGTGGCGTCGACCCTACAGATTCACAACTTTCGGCCCCTGCTGAATCCGAACGGTACTTATTTTAACTATGCCGGTTTGGCAGATATGGCCGACATCTATAATCCACTGGCTGTGGCTCAGGAAACGATCACCTCTCAGAAAGGACTTCGCCTGCTGGGGAATGTGAACCTGGATTACCAGATCATGGATGGTTTGAAATTCAACGTGTTGTTCGGCAGTAGCCTGTTGAGTGGTAAGGGGATGTATTTCAGACCGCAGCGTCCTTATTTTGCCAACGAACTGGCTTTGGGCACCGATAATTCATCACTGATCACCAACTGGCTCACCGAATACACCCTGAATTACACCAAGAGCTTCAACAAGCATTCTATTGGAGCGCTGGCAGGCTATACGGTTCAGAAAGAGCATGGAGAGTCTAATTTGTTGAGCAGCAATAAATTCCCCAATAATTTGGTGCCTACCCTCAGCGCCGTGGGGGGACTGATCACCAATGGTACATCGAGCATTTATGAGTGGTCGCTGCTGTCGTATCTGGCCAGGGTCAATTACAACTACAACAGCAAATATTACCTGACAACGTCCATCCGTACGGATGGGTCGTCGCGCTTTGGTACCGAAAACAAGTATGGTATTTTCCCTTCTGTAGCTCTCGCCTGGCGTATTTCAGATGAGAGCTTTTTGAAAAACGTACGGGCCGTCAGTGAACTGAAACTCCGGGCCAGCTACGGAGAAACGGGGAATAATAATATCGGTAACTACGACCAGTATGGCACCATTGCTTATGAAAATTACGGCTTGGGCGGTACCGTAGCTACGGCCATTGCACCGGGGCGAATCGGTAATCCGTCGTTGACCTGGGAGAAACAGACATCCATCAACTTTGGCGTTGATGCCAGTTTCGTCAACAGCCGGATCACTGCTTCGATCGACCATTTCCAGTCCCGCAATACCGATTTGTTGCTAAACGTGAATATCCCGAATAACACTGGTTTCAGCACGGCTTTACAGAACATCGGTGAAGTGAAAAACACGGGTTGGGAGTTTGTACTGAGTACCGTAAATGTGGACCGGAAAATCAAATGGTCGACCGATTTCAACCTGTCTACATACCGTAATAAGGTAGTAAAGCTTGGTCCGCAGGGTGACCCCATTTACGCGGGTAACAACGTCACCATGATAGGCCAGCCGATTGGCATGTTCTACGGCTGGTTGACCGATGGTATTTTTAAAACCCAGGCTGAGTTGGACAAGGGACCTTTTTACAACCCAACCGGCAGTGACCGTTCGCATGTGGGCGACATTCGATTCGTAGATATTAACGGCGACGGCGTCATTACCAATGCCGACAAAACGATTATGGGCACTCCTTATCCTGATTTTTATTATGGCATGACCAACCGCGTTAGTTATAAAAATATCAGTTTAAACGTTACCCTCCAGGGATCACAGGGAAGCCAGGTTTACAACACATCGAGGGGTGGTGGTAACAGTGGTCGGGCCCGGGTGAGAGGCTACGCGTTCAGCAATAACTACTGGAAATCGGAGCAGGACCCCGGTGATGGCAAAACGCCCCGGCCCAACGATACACCTACGGGTGGCGTGCGCTTGCCCAGCCAACTGTTTCTGGACACCGGCACCTATCTCCGGGTCAACAATATAACTCTGGGCTACGTACTGCCCGGAGCTATTGTGCAAAAGCTTGGCCTGAGCACATTGCGGGTGTACGTGAATGCGAACAACCCCTTTATTATCACCAAAAACACGGCGTTTAACCCAGATGTCAGCACCACAGAAAATCCATTGACGCCCGGCGTTGAGGCCAACGATTACCCATTACCCAAAAGCTTGATCATCGGTTTAAACGTGGGATTTTGATAAAAGGTAATCCGTAAACAACTACGACCATGAAAAAAACTGCCTGCCTTGTTCTCTGCGCATCCATGTTTGCAACGTCATGCCAGAAGAGCTTTATTGAACTGAATCCTATCTCCACCGTCAGTGTCGATGCTGTGTATAAAACAGACAAAGATTTTCAGGACGCGGTGGTTGGCGTATACAGTATGCTGCGGAATCAGTACCAGGATTTCTGGATTTTTGGCGACCTGCGGGCCGACGATTCGTGGCATGCGCTGGGTAATGATGCCTTCCTGATTTCGGTGGACAAGTTCAACATGAACAGCGATGCTGCCTTGATGACCTCTACCTGGCGGAACTATTACAGTGCTATCAATCGAGCCAACCTGGTTCTGTCGAAAATAGAAGAGGCTGATCCGGCGGTGGTCACGAATAAAGACCGGCACGTGGCCGAAGCCAAGTTTTTACGTGCTCTGGCGTACTTCGATCTGGTGCGGATATTCGGCGATGTTCCGTTGAACACCAAACCGACAACTATTGCCGAGGGCTATACCAAAGGGCGCGAAAAGGTCGACAAGATTTATGACGAACTGATCATCAAGGATTTGCTGGAAGCCGAAGCCAAGCTCCCCACAAAATACACGGGCGTCGATGTAGGCCGGGCTACTAGAGGAGCTGCCAAAGCTATTTTGGGGCGGGTGTATATGACCCGTAAAGATTTTGTAAAAGCCGAAGCCAAACTACAGGAGGTGACCACCTTAGGTTACGCCCTGCTTCCCAATTACAGAGACCTGTTCGACTACACCAAAGATGAGCACCACAGCGAATACATATTTGATATTGAGTATCAGGATGGTAACCTCGGTGCTGGCAGCGGCTATTCCAATAAATTTCTGCCTAAATCGGCCAACTCGCTGGCCGAAACCTTCTACGGAATAAAGGGCGGAGCGGGTGAGCAGAACACGCCAACGCTTGCCCTGTTCGATTCGTTTGACCCGGCCGATCCACGCCGGGATGCGACCGTAGCAAAAGGCTATACTGACAACAACGGCGTTTTTCAGGGCTTTTTGCAAATTGCGACTTTTACTAAGAAGTATCTGGCAATTACCAACTCACTGAACGATAGTAAAGTGAACTGGAAAGTGATCCGCTACGCCGACGTGCTGTTGATGTATGCCGAAGCCTTGAACGAAAACGGCAAACCCGACCTTGCTCACACGATCTTAAATCAGGTTCGTACGCGGGCGAAAATGCCCACATTCACAGGTCTGAGCAAAGATCAGCTTCGTACCAAAATTTACGACGAACGGATTTATGAACTGTCTATGGAAGGTGTCCGCTGGTTTGACCTGGCACGAACCGATCGACTGACCACCGTTATGGGGCCACTTGGTTTTAAACCCTTCAATGCACTGTTCCCTATTCCACTGGTAGAAATTCAGATAATCAACAATCCGGCTGTTTTACCCCAAAATCCAGGGTATAATTAAGGATTAATTTAGCCATTTATTAGCTCGGGTAGTTCCAGCCATACGTATGACTTTACGATTCAATAGCTCACTGGTCGGGCCGGTTTTTCTTTCCCTCTTGACGATACAAGTAGGGTTCGGGCAAACCAAGAAGGGTTTGCCTGCTGGTAGTTCAGCGGCTGGGCTGAACTACATTGACCCTACCATTGGGAATGTCGCTCCGTTTTACAACACCAATCGGCCCATTGTTCAGATTCCCAACCAGATGATCCGCATGTTCCCCAAAAGGCAGGACCATCTGGATATGCAGATAACGGATTTTCCAATGTCGTCGCTGAATGTGATCACCCCACAATTGATCTTTGGAATCAAACCGTTTACAGGGATGCTAGCCGACACCGGTTGGTATCGGCGGTTGACCTACGATCATGATTTGGAAACCGCTCAGCCCTGGTATTATTCGGTAAAGTTGACCGACGACGATGTGCTGACGGAGTTTACAGCGGGCGAAAAAACGGGTATCTACCGCTTTACCTTTCCGGCGGGGGTAAAGAAAAACCTCTTGCTGTCGCATTATTATGCCAAGGGTAAATACGATGTATCGGACGGTACTACGCTAACGGGTGTAGAATATGTGGATGACGCCAATCACCAGCAAAAAGGCGTCGCCTATTTATATGGAAAAGTGTCGGGAAAACCGGAAAGTGGTAAGAAACAGGGCGAAAAAGATTGGGGGCGCTATACGGTTTTAGGGCCTCCCCAAAAGCATAAAAAGGTTGAGGGCGAACGAGCATACTTCAGCTACGCCGAAGCCGATGCACCCGTGCAGGAGTTTCGTTACGCCATTTCGTTCATCAGTCCCGAACAGGCAAAGCGAAACTTTGAAAAAGAACTTACCGGCGTGTCCTTCGATCAGCTCAAAGAAAAAGGAAAAGCGGCCTGGGCAAAAACCATTGGGCAGGTAAAGGTAGAAGGGGGCACCGACGCGCAGAAACGCAGTTTCTACACCGCCCTCTACCGCTGCTACGCCCGGATGGTCGACATGTCAGAGGAAGGGAAATATTTCAGTGGCTACGATAAAAAAGTGCATACTGATGCCCGGCCGTTCTACACCGACGATTACACCTGGGGGAATTACCTGGCCCTGCACCCTCTACGGTCTATTCTGGACCCCAAGCGCGAAGCCGACATCTTGCAGACGTACGTGCGGATGTACAAAGAGAGTGGCTGGATACCGGAGTATCCCAAATTCTTTGGCGATCGGGCGGGCATGTTCGGCTTCAAATCAATGGTGGTGTTTCTGGATGCGTACCGCAAAGGAATCCGTGATTTCGACGTCAATACAGCCCTCGAAGGCATGATGAAAAGCGCCGATAAGCGAACCATGCTGCCGCACCGGAACGATCCAAAAGGGGCTTTGGATGATTTTTATTATGCCAAAGGCTATTATCCAGCCCTGCACCCCGGCGAAACAGAAACCGATTCGGTGGCCAAACTGCACGCTGGTCAACGGCGCTCAGCGGTAGCCATTACCCTGGGGAATAGCTACGATAGTTGGGCACTGAGCGAACTGGGGAAAGAACTGGGTAAGCAGGATGTCTATAAAAAATATGCCCCCCGAGCCCAGAATTACAAAAACCTCTGGCATGCCAAAACTGGCTTCTTTCTGCCCAAAGACGCCAAGGGGAACTGGATCGAAATTGACCCCAAATTCGACGGAGGGCACGCCGGTAATGATTATTACAACGAGAATAACGGCTGGAGTTACCGCTGGAATGTGCAGCAGGACATTAAAGGGTTTACGGAGTTGATGGGTGGGGCTGACAAACTGGAACAGAATCTGGATCAGCTGTTTCGCGAGGGGCTCGACCGCAGTAAACCTGTGTTCTGGGAGAAATTTCCCGACCAGACGGGTATGATCGGTCAGTTTGCAATGGGCAACCAGGTGACTTTCTTTATTCCCTACCTCTTCAACTACACCAACGCCCCCTGGAAAACCCAGAAGTACACCCGCCTGCTACTGGACACTTGGTTTCAGGATACTATTTTCGGGGTGCCCGGCGATGAGGATGGCGGTTCGATGTCGTCGTTTGTAGTCTTCTCGGCAATGGGTTTTTACCCCACTACGCCCGGTCTGCCCCGCTACAGCATCACCAGTCCGCTGTTTACCAAAGTGAGCATCGACCTGCCCAACGGCAAGACCTTCACCGTGTCAGCCCCCAAGTCCTCCCGGCGCAACAAGTACATCCAGTCGGCGCGGCTGAACGGCAAGCCGTTAAAGTCGCTCTCGTTCAGCCACGAGGAGTTGCTCAGGGGCGGCACGCTGGAGCTGGAGATGGGTGAAAAAACCGATGCTAAATGGGAGATAACGTACTAGCCCGCGTGGGTGCCTGAGTGCATTTGATCGAACCGCCTTTAACCCTAAACGGAATATGTTCCTGCTACACCAAGGTCTCTTCAGAACAGGTTTAACAAGTCTGTTTATTGCCACTGCTTTGTGCCAATTCAGTTTGGCGCAACCCAAAAAAGTAAGCCGTTCGGGGATCGACTATATTGACCCTACCATTGGAAACGTCGCGCCGTTACTAAATACCAATCGGCCAATTGTTCATCTGCCCAACCAGATGGTGCGTGTGTTTCCCCGTCGGCAGGACCATCTGGACATGCAGATCACCGACTTTCCGATGCTCTGCCAGAACATCATTACACCCCAGATGATTTTTGCTATAAAACCATCGACCGGAAGCCTGGCCGATACTGCCTGGTATAGTCGATTGACCTACGACCATGATCTGGAAGTGACCCAGCCCTGGTACTATTCGGTGAAACTAACCGATAACGATGTACTGACAGAGTTCACGGCAGGCGAAAAAACGGGTATCTACCGGTTTACGTTTCCGGCTGGCGTGAAGAAAAACCTGCTGCTATCGCATCACTACGCCAATGGCAAATACGAGCTTCAGAACGTCACTACGGTAATCGGGACAGAAAACGTAGTCGATGTGATTCACGACCAAAAGGGGACAGCGTATCTGTACGGAGTTTTTACGGGGAAGCCACAAACCGGTAAAAAAGACGGCGAAAAAGACTGGGGCAAGTACACCGTAAGTGCAGTGCCCGAAAAGCCTAAGAAAATGCCCGGCGAACGCGCTTATGCCACTTATGCCGAGAACGATGCACCGGTGCAGGAGTTTCGTTACGCTGTTTCGTTTGTCAGCCCCGAGCAGGCAAAGAAAAACTTTGAGAAAGAACTCACGAATGTTTCGTTTGAGCAGCTCAAGGCAAAAGGGAAAGCCGCCTGGGAGAAAGTAATTGGACAGGTGAAAGTTGAAGGGGGCACCGAAGCGCAGAAACGAAGCTTTTATACGGCCCTCTACCGCTGCTACGTCCGCATGATCGACTTTTCCGAAAACGGGAAATACTTCAGTGGTGCCGATAAACAGGTACATGACGCCACCCGTCCTTTTTATAATGACGATTACACCTGGGGCAACTACCTGGCGTTGCATCCGTTGCGGACCATTCTGGACCCCAAACGGGAAGCCGACATGCTGCAATCATACGTAACCATGTATCAGCAAAACGGTTGGATGCCCGAATATCCAAGACCTTTTGGCGACCGACCGGGTATGTTCGGTTTCAAATCGTCGGTGATGTTTCTGGATGCGTACCGCAAGGGGATTCGTGATTTCGATGTGAAAACAGCCCTCGAAGGGATGCTTAAAAATGCCGAGCAGGCCACCATGCTTCCCTTTAGAAATGGCCCCAAAGGCGATCTGGAAGAATTTTATTATACAAAAGGCTATTATCCAGCCCTCCACCCCGACGAAAAAGAAACTGATGCTTTTGCGTCACAGAAACCCGGTCAGAAACGGTCAGCTGTAGCCATTGCCCTTGGCGATTCGTATGATAGTTGGGCACTGAGTGAGCTGGGAAAAGAGCTTGGGAAACAGGATGTCTATAAAAAATACGCCCCCCGAGCCCAGAACTACAAAAACCTCTGGCAGGAGAAAATAGGCTTCTTCATGCCCAAAGACGCCAAGGGGAACTGGATCAATATCGATCCCAAATTCGACGGGGGCCATAATGGGTTCGATTACTACAACGAGAATAACGGCTGGAGCTATTTGTGGAATGTGCAGCAGGACGTGAAGGGGTTGAGAGAGTTGCTGGGTGGCCCCGATAAAATGGAGCAGAAACTCGACCAGCTGTTTCGAGAAGGGCTCGATCGCAGCAAACCCGTGTTCTGGGAGAAATGGCCCAACCAGACGGGCATGATCGGTCAGTTTGCCATGGGTAACCAGGTGACCTTCTTTATTCCTTATCTCTTCAACTACACCAACGCCCCCTGGAAAACCCAGAAATACACGCGCCTGTTGCTGGACACCTGGTTTCAGGATACCATTTTCGGGGTGCCGGGTGATGAGGATGGCGGGTCGATGTCGTCGTTTGTAGTCTTCTCGGCGATGGGTTTTTATCCCACCACGCCCGGTCTGCCGCGCTACAGCATCACCAGCCCGCTGTTTACCAAAGTAAGCATCGACCTGCCCAACGGCAAGACTTTCACCGTGTCGGCCCCCAAGTCCTCCCGGCGCAACAAGTACATCCAGTCGGCGCGGCTGAACGGCAAGCCGTTAAAGTCGCTCTCGTTCAGCCACGAGGAGTTGCTCGGGGGCGGCACGCTGGAGCTGGAGATGGGTGAAAAAACCGATGCCAAATGGGATATGCAGAACTAATTGCCAGCCACTATACAATTTACATATTAATGCAGTCAACTTTATGAAATGGACTCAGGTTATCGACCCACTGAACAACATAGTCCTGTCTGTACTGGTCGCGGCAATACCCATCATCTTTATTTTCTGGGCGTTGATCATCCGGAAAATGAAGGGTTACCAGGCTAGCCTTATCGCGATTGTCATTGCCACTTTCATTGCTATTCTGGTGTATGGAATGCCGGTTAAGCTGGCCATTCTATCCATTGGTCACGGAGCTCTTTACGGTCTGTTTCCCATCTGCTGGCTGGTAATCATGTCCGTTTTTCTCTTTAACCTAACCGTTAAAAGTGGTCAGTTCGAAATCATCAAACACTACATGGCCTCCATCACCTCCGACCGACGGTTGCAGGCCTTGTTAATTGCCTTTTCGTTTGGCTCGTTTCTGGAAGGGACGGCTGGCTTCGGGGCACCAGTTGCCATCACAGCGGCCATGCTGGTTGGTTTAGGGTTCAATCCACTGTATGCATCGGGGATCTGCCTGATTGCCAACACCGCCCCGGTTGCGTTTGGGTCTATTGGGATTCCTATCACGGTAGCTTCACAGGTGTCGGGGATTCCCGAGCTGCCCATATCACAAATGGTTGGCCGTACTCTGCCCATTTTGTCAATACTGCTGCCTTTTTACCTGGTAACGATCATTGCTGGCTTTAAAAAGGCCAGGGAGATTCTACCGGCCGTGCTGGTTTCGGGTGTTTCATTTGCTTTTTTACAGTGGTTTTCGTCCAATTATTTAGGGCCTGCACTACCCGATGTGATCGCTGGCCTGGGTTCCATTGTGTGCCTGATGAGCTTTCTCCGGTTCTGGAAACCGCAACAGGTATGGCGCTTTGCCAATGAGCCTGCCCCCACGTTTAACGCGAATGTGTCGTACACGAGTGGACAACTGCTGCGAGCCTGGTCGCCGTTTATAGTGCTCACCATTATGGTGATTGCCTGGGGTATTCAACCCATAAAGGATGTTCTGAACTCCGTCGGGCTATTTCAGTTTGAAGTGCCGGGACTGCACAATATTATTCAGGATAAAGATGGTAATCTGCTGCCTAAGATATTTAAAGTCAATTACTTGTCGGCGGCTGGCACGGCCATATTAATTGCCGATCTGATTGCCATTCCACTCATTGGGCTAACCTACGCCGAGGGGCTAAAGGTGTTTGTTGCTACGGTGAACCAGTTAAAATTCCCGGTCCTGACCATTGCTGCGGTTTTGGGGTTCGCCTATATCGTAAATGACTCGGGTATCACCTTAACGCTGGCGGCTGTGCTGGCCAACACGGGCGTTTTGTTTCCATTTTTTGCGCCGGTCTTAGGCTGGCTAGGTGTCTTTATTACTGGCTCCGACACCTCGGCCAACGCTCTGTTCAGTAAACTACAGTATGCCACGGCTCAGTCCATTGGAGTCGACCCGGTGGTGACCGTTGCCGCCAATGTATCGGGGGGCGTTGTGGGCAAAATGATTTCGCCCCAATCCATTGCCGTGGCGGCTGCGGCTGGTGATTTAGTGGGGCAGGAGTCGCAACTATTCCGGTTTACCGTGAAGCACAGCTTTATTATGTTGCTCGTCATCTGCCTCATTACGCTGGCCCAGGCATACCTCGTCAGTGGTATTATTCCGGTCTATGAAATGCTCAGCAACACCAAAGCCACGGCCACGCCCGACGTCACTCGCGGATACACGTACCTGCTTGGTTTGGTTGTTCTGTTGCTTGTGCTGGCAATAACCATTGTTGTTATGACCCGGCGAAAGCCACAATCGCCGAACCTGGCAAGCTGACGGTGTGAATGAAAAATCTGTCCTAAACCAATCGAAGAGCGATGAAACGATTCATTTTCCGTATAGAAACTACGGCCGTATTGCTTGCCTTGCTGTGTACGGCCAAACTGAATGCACAGGTTGCCAAGCGGTCCAATGTGCCAGCGCCAAATTTTGAGGTTACCGGCAGCATTTACCCCTGGGAGGTACACGATGAAGGCATTGATCAGATTCTCGACAATATGACGGGCATTGCCGGTATCAATTCGGTGTATATGCTGGCTGTGATGCACCAGGAGCACCGCCCTTTTAATAACGATAAACTGCCTGGCACGTTTACGTTCAACCATAATCCGGTTCGGCGAGAGTGGGACGCCGAAGATTCCAGAGCGTATTTCCGTCCCCAAATGGATCTGTACGGCCGAATTAAACCGATGTTTTCAGCGCATGCCTGGCTCAACGAAACCGACTGGCTGAAACTGGTATTGGATAAAGCCCATGCGCGAGGGCTCAGGGCAGGAGCAGAGGTTTCCCATACCTATATTCCGGTTGAATACCTGAACCAGCATGAAGAGTTTAAACAGCGCGACATCAACAACAATCCGGTTGAGCGCCCCTGCACCAATCATCCTGACGTGCGTGAATACCTGGTGGCCTTGTACGGCGATTTAGCTAAAAACTACGATGTCGATTACGTTCAAACCTGTATGCTGTTGTTTAGCCGGTCCGACGATCCCGTAAAAGGGGGTACGTGTTTCTGCGGATCGTGTCAGCGCAAGGCCAAAGCAATGGGTTTCGATATGGCAGCCGCCATTCCCGTTCTGAAAGACAATCCGTATGCGCAACCCCAGCTCGATAACTGGCGGAACTTCCGCAAAGCGTCGACCACCGAAATCTATAAATTGGTGACCGACAAGCTCCATGAGATTAACCCGAAGATTGATTTTCGCCTGAATGACCTGAACGACAGAACATCGGGACTGGCACTTGAAGAACTGAAAAACAACATCAACTCGGTGCATTTATCGACACATACGGAGCAAAACGGCTATCAGAAATCAGATCGCAAGTCCCGGATTGCTACTACCAAATACTTTATGGGTAATGACATTCCCATCATCCCCGGCGTACCAACCCGCTTACTCACAACCCCAGAAATTGTAAAATCAAGCATCAAGATTTCCGTAGACGGAGGGGCAAAGGGAATCGGCGTGAAGCACTATGATGGTTCGCCGTTTTCGCTGTTGCGGGCTGTCCGTAATGGACTGAGTGAAGCAGGAGTTGCGGGTTTTACACCCATCATGGGTATGGAAGTTGAAACCATGACGCTGACGGGCTATAAAACCGACAAGTTTCTGATTGAACCCTGTGTACAGACGAGCACGACAGGAACCGCAAAATCCGCCTTTACAAATCCATCGGGGATGTATGACATTGTGGTGTCGTATGCCGATGAAAAAGGTGGTCAGGGCAATCTCGCTCTATCGGTTGCCGGTAAACAAAAGGCATCGTGGAGACTAACCGAAGATATTGACTGCTGGAAACGGAAGACCATTCCGAATGTGAAAATTAACACCGGTGATGAAATTGAACTCGTCGGGATGGCCAACGGCACCGAAACAGCCCGGGTCGATTTTATTGAGTTTATTCCGCGAACAGCGGCTGGTAAAGCAAAATAACTGGGGTAGATCGAGGAAAACCGCCGTTGTGAGGCCACAGGAAAAGAAAAGCGACTGTCAGTTAGTCAACTAAGTAGGGTTGATTATCTTGCAAACGCTTAACTCTATTCTACGTTGAATCCGACTGACAAATCGAATAGCTTTTCTTTTCTGGCACGCGGTGGAGAGATGGGTGAACTCATTCGTCTCTATGATTGGTCAACCACCCCATTAGATACGCTCGATCAATGGCCTTCCAGCCTGCGTACACTGATCAGCATGATGCTGACATCCCGCTTTCCCATGCTCATATTCTGGGGGCCAGAACTCATAACTTTCTACAATGATGCCTTTCGGCCGAGTCTAGGTAACAACGGTAAGCATCCATCGTCACTGGGTCAGCGGGGCGAACAAAGCTGGGCTGAATCGTGGCCTGTTATTGGCCCTATGATTTACAATATTATGGCTGGTGGTGAAGCGGTTTGGTTTGAAGATCAAAAACTACCGCTTTACCGCGATGGGCAGATGGGGTATGCGTATTGGACCTACAGTTTTAGCCCGCTTACTGACGATTCGGGAGAGGTAAATGGCGTTCTGGTAACGTGTTCTGAAACAACGAAGGCGGTGGAGGGCATCCAAAAGCTCGAAGAAAGTGAAGCCCGGTTTCGATCCCTCATCGAAGAATCGCCCGTAGGTACCTGCATGTATGCGGGACCTGAGATGCGTATTGAGATAGCCAATCGAATTATTCTTGATTACTGGGGGAAAGGTGATGGAGTACTGGGCAAGCCCATGCTGGAAGTGATGCCGGAAATGATTGGTCAACCCTTCCCTAAGCTGCTGGAACAGGTTTTTAATACCGGTAAAATGGTGGAGCAAAAGGCTGCCCGGGCCGAGCTAAGTGTAAATGGAGTGCTAGGGGTCTATTATTTCGACTTTTCCTACAAACCGTTGTTTGATTCTACTGGAAAGGTTTACGCTATTCTGGATACTGCTTTTGATGTAACAAAGCAGGTATTAGCCCACCAAAAGCTGGAAGAAGCAGAGATATCGCTTCGGGGTGCGATAGAACTGGCGGAATTGGGTACATGGAGTATCGATGTGGCTACTAATGGGCTTATATATTCTGACCGGATGATCGAGTGGTTTGGTTACGACCCCGCAGAGCATCCCTATCAAGAGGTGATTCCAATTCTACAGGGGAATGATCAGGAACGGGTGTCGAGTGCTGTGGCATGGGCATTGAATCCCGAGTCGGACGGAATTTATGATGAGGAATATACGATTATTCATCCCGAAACGGGCAAGAAACGCATTCTGCGCGCGCAGGGAAAAGTCGTTTACGACGAAACCGGAAAAGCTATCCGAATGAATGGGACCGCCCAGGATATAACGATGCAGCGAGAGCTTCAACTAGCCCTTGAAAGCGAAGTTCAGCTCCGGACCGAGGAACTGGCAGCAACCAATGAAGAGCTGGCAGCAACCAACGAAGAGCTGGCAGCCTCTATTGAAGAATTGGAAGCCAGCAACGAGGAATATGCGGTTGTCAATACTGATCTGGAAGAGGCTAACAGCTTGCTGACCCGATCCAACAATAACCTGCAACAATTTGCCTACGTGGCTAGCCACGATTTACAGGAACCCCTGCGTAAGATCCAGCAGTTTGGCGATATTCTCAAAAGTCAGTACGCCGAATCGTTAGGGAACGGAATAGACTATCTGAACCGGATGCAATTGGCTGCCAGCCGCATGTCAACCCTTATTCAGGACCTGCTGGCCTATTCACGGATTGCTTCGCAGCGTGAGGTTAATGCATTGGTGAATTTGACGGAAGTTATTGCGGACGTCCTGAACGATTTAGACCTGTTGATTCAGGAAACAGGAGCAGAGATAACAGTGAGCCCGTTGGTAACCCTAATCGGAGATGCACCTCAGCTTCGGTTACTGATACAGAATTTGCTGACGAATGCCTTGAAATTTCGTCGTCGCGATACAATTCCGGTAATTACGATTACGGGGCAACTCATTACGGCGGAGCAATTACCGATCACCGCTAAACCAGCGCGTTGGGCTCAGTCTTACTATTGCTTCGAGGTATCAGACAATGGCATTGGCTTTGAAGAAAAGTACCTGGACCGTATTTTTCAGGTGTTCCAGCGGTTGCACGGGAAAAACGAATTTGCCGGTACTGGAATTGGCTTGGCTATCTGCGAAAAGGTAGTTACTAACCACGGGGGTGTCATCACAGCCACGAGCCAACCGGGTCAGGGAGCTACCTTTAGCGTCTATTTGCCTATGTAAGGGCTACCGTATGAAAAGAAAGGTGAGGGATACCGGGTGTTGGTAATTTGCAATTTTTTGCACCTTTGTGAATAAAACACCGGCTCAATGTCTTCGCAATCACTCACCGACAACGACCTGTTGAACCTGCTCCGCAATGATGATGAGCAGGCGTTTCGGGAGTTGTATGACCGGTATTGGTACAACATGTATGTGGTTGCTCACCGTAAACTTCGGCGTAAAGAAGTTGCCGAAGAATTAGCCCAAGAGCTGTTTGTGATGCTCTGGCAGAAACGGGACTCGTTGCGGATTAGCAATCTGCCTGCCTTTCTGGGCGTGTCACTGAAAAACCTGATGATCGACTATATCCGGCGCAACATTCAGGAAGAGCATTATCTGGTCC
The DNA here is from genome assembly GCF_028867935.1 of Flavobacterium sp. SUN052. Classification (GTDB taxonomy): domain Bacteria; phylum Bacteroidota; class Bacteroidia; order Flavobacteriales; family Flavobacteriaceae; genus Flavobacterium. The sequence continues at coordinate 1,479,937 of NZ_JAPQNS010000001.1, read as the reverse complement.
AGCTACAGCAGTTTTTTCCGGCCGAAGTTTTCGCTACTACTGAAGCCGTTCAGTTAAACGAACTCAGCGAGGCATTACAAAAAGCCCTAGCCAAACTACCCGATAAAACACGGGAGATTTTTATCCTCAACCGCTTCGAACACCTGACTATCCGGGAAATAGCCCAGCGGGTTGGCCTTTCCGAGAAAACGATCGAGTATCACCTCGCCCGGTCGACTGCCTTTTTACGCGACCACCTGCGCGATTTTGCCTCCGTTTGGGTCTTGATGCTTCTTTCCTGAAAAAATTTCACAAAAAAGTGAAATTCAGCTTAGGGAATTTTCTGCCTCGTTCGTCTACACCAATAGAACGCACGATGCAGACCAATGGAGAACACACCTTATCAGGAATTACTGACAAAATATCTGAACGGACAATGTACCGATGAGGAACGGGTCCTGCTCGATGAATGGTTTGCGTCGCTTGACTCCGACGTGGCGTTGCCTGCCGATGAGAACGAAAAAAAACAGTTGATTGCCAAAAACTGGCAACAACTGGCCGCCCGAACAGTTCAGGATCAGCCAGTTGTCCGGCGATTGGGTGGGCAGTGGTACCGTTGGGTAGCTGCTGCTGCGAGTTTGGTTCTACTGCTGGGGATTGGCTGGTACGTCTCGAGAAGGGTAGTAGTTGACCAGGCCAGCTCCCAAAACGGCTTGGTTGAAAAACCGACGATGCTGAAACGAGTAAACACCGCTGCAACCCCCTTGGAAATTCGTTTGTCAGATTCCAGTAGAGTAACCCTGGAACCGAACAGCTCGCTACAATATCCAGAGGTGTTTTCGGAAAACCAGCGGGAGGTTACGTTGGAAGGCGAAGCTTTCTTTTCCGTCCAGAAAAACCCGACCAAGCCATTTTTGGTATATGCCAACGATGTAGTCACCAAAGTATTGGGAACCAGTTTTCGGATCAAAACCAATTCGGCCAGCAAAAACGTAACGGTAGCCGTACGAACGGGTAAAGTTTCGGTGTATTCGCCCAAGCTGGCAAAACTAACAAATGCCAAGTCGGACCCCGAAACGATCGGGGTGGTGTTAACACCCAATCAGCAGGTAACATATCTGCACGACGAGTCGCGTTTGGTAAAGTCGCTGGTCGAGAAACCGGCACTCCTGATCTCACCGGCTGAACAGGTATCGTTTACGTTTCAGAATGCACCCGTTTCGCGCGTGCTGGCGGCTATCGAAAAAGTGTATGGTGTTGATATCGTGTATGACGAAGAGGTCATGGGCAATTGCTATATCACCACCTCACTTGAAAGTGAAGACCTCCACGACAAGTTGACAATTCTTTGCAAACTGCTGGGAGCTTCCTATAAAGAAATTGATGCTCAACTGGTTATCACCGGCCAAGGCTGTCAATAATTGGTCTGTTTTACCATTAACCGTACGCTATGCACAAATTGTAACGAATCAGTTCTCCATAAAAAAAGTCGGCGATGGTTCCAGCATCACCGACTCTGAATGGTCCCTCCGGTAGATTTCCGCTACATCCTGGCAGATGTGTAGGGGCCAACATGTCTTTGCCTAATTCCAGTCAAACAAAAACATCCAAAAGTATGAAATTACCCCAACACTGTAATGCATTCTGGTTGGCTCTCATGCGTATTACACTAACTCAGCTACTTATTGCCAGTCTGTTCATTGGCATTAGCCACGCCGAAAAGGCGTCGGCGCAGGCTGTTTTGGAGCATTCCATTAGCCTGTCGATGGAACAGAAGGAGCTTAGTGTCGTTCTGGCTAAAATCGAGAAAATTGCCCGCGTTTCGTTTTCATACGTTCCCCGGCAAATCCAGGCCGATCGCAAAGTGACGCTCCACGTTAGCAACCAGCGCCTGTCGACTGTTCTGGATGGGCTTTTTAAGAACACCCTTATCGGTTACGAAGTAGTTGGCAAAAAACAGATTTTACTGAGCCGGCAAACACCACTGCCCTCCGTTTTGCCCAATACGATTCCTAACCGGTTATTTACAGAATCGGCATCCTTCGACCGTATTATTACCGGTGCCGTCTCTGACCAGAACGGGGCAACGTTACCCGGTGTGAGTGTAGTGCTAAAAGGAAGCACTCGTGGTACTACAACCGACGCTGACGGAAAATACCGGTTGGCTCTATCCGACAACGGCGGTACGCTGGTTTTCAGCTTTGTGGGTTATCTGCCCAAAGAAGTGGAAGTAGGCAATCAGCAACTGATCAATGTGTCGCTGCTGGTCGACGATAAAACCCTGAACGAAGTGGTAGTGGTGGGCTACGGGACCGTGAAAAAACGGGACGTTACCGGAGCCGTGGCGTCTATCGGTAGTCAGGAGTTGAAAGCGCAACCCATTTCGTCATTTAATCAGGCTTTGCAGGGTAGGGTGGCCGGTGTTCAGGTTACGAATTCGTCGAATGCGCCGGGTGGTGGCGTCACGATTCGGGTGCGGGGTGGCAACTCGATCTCGGCCAGCAACGATCCACTTTATGTGATTGACGGGTTTCCGGTCACGAACCCAGCTCCGGCTACGGGCGCCAGCAATTCGGCTTCGTTTCCCAATCCTCTGGCCTCAATTAATCCCAACGATATTGAGTCCATCGAAATTCTGAAAGATGCTTCAGCTACCGCTATTTATGGTTCTCGTGGTGCTAATGGGGTGGTACTGGTAACAACCCGGCGCGGTAAAGAAGGCCAGTCGAACATTGATTTTGAGGCTTATTACGGACTTCAGAAAATAACAAAATTGCTGGATATGGCCACCGCCGAACAGCATACCTCGGCTAAAAACGAACAACTCCGAAACCTGGGTTTTGCCGAACGGTACGGCGTTGCAACGGGAGCCTATCCGAAAAAGCCGTCGGAGTATGGCGAAGGGATCAACTGGCAGAAAGAGATTTATCAGGTTGCGCCCATGCAGAATTACCAACTGACATTTTCGGGGGGGAACGACAAACTGCGGTACCTGGTGAGTGGCAATTACTTCAATCAGGACGGTATTGTGATCACCAGTAATTTTAAGCGCTACAATGCCCGGATCAATCTGGATGCGAGGGTGAGCAACCGGCTTAAAATCGGGACCAACTTCACCATTACCCGCAGCGACAACAACAGCGTTAACGAGCTTGGCTCGGGTGGCGTGGTGGGAGCTGCACTGAACGAATCGCCGGCCAGCCCGATCTACGACGCAACGGGTAATTACCAACTTCTGAACGTGGGGGCGGGTTCTGGGTTTGGCAGCTTTGCTAACCCCGTGGCCGTTGCCCGTACCACCACCAATCTGCTCACCAGCGACCGGGTGTTGGGCAATATTTTTGGTGATTTTCAGCTGGCCGAAGGCTTAAGCTCCCGGGTCAGTGTTGGGGCCGACTTACTCAACACCCGCCGAAATATTTTCTATACGCCCCAAACGCTACTTGCCAATACGGTGAATGGCTACGGCAGTAACGGGACGTCTAACAATCTTAACCTGCTGAACGAAAATACGTTGACTTACACTCGCACGCTCGGTATTCATGCGTTCGACGTGGTAGCAGGTATAACGTTCCAGAGCAATCGCGAGGAACGGACGTATGCCGAAGCTCAGGATTTTCCAAACTACACGCTGGGGTCCAACAACATTGGCCTCGCTAACAAGCCACAACCGGCCAGGGGTTCTGTGCAGAAGTGGGGTTTGAACTCCTACCTTGGACGGGTAAACTACCGGTTTAAAGACCGGTACCTGTTTACGCTGACCGGCCGAATCGACGGGTCGTCGCGCTTTGGTGCCAATAACAAATACGGTTTCTTCCCCTCCGGGGCGTTTGCCTGGCGGGTGTCGGATGAAGATTTCCTGAAAAACAATCGGATTGTCAGCGATCTGAAACTACGGCTCAGCTACGGTATCACCGGCAACGACGGCATCGGGCTCTATAGTTCGCTGTCGCAATACAGCACCTCCCGAACTGTTTTTGGCGACCAGGAAGTGCTCATGACGCAGGCATCAAGTATTGCCAACCCCGATTTACGGTGGGAGAAAACCGCGCAGTTTGATGCCGGGCTCGATTTCGGAATGCTCAGCAACCGCTTTCAACTCACCGCCGATTACTACATCAAAACAACCACCGATTTATTGCTGGGTGTTGAACTGCCCGCGACAACGGGGTTCACAACAGTAACGCGCAATGTCGGCAGTCTCGAAAACCGGGGCTTTGAACTGGGAATCAACACGGTAAATACGACCGGTGCATTCGGCTGGAAAACTAGCGGTAATATCTCGTTCAACCGGAACAAGGTGCTGAAGCTCAACGATTCCAATCAGTTCATTGTCACGTCGTCGTCGGGGGCTGGTAATTCCATCGTCAGAGTGGGCGAGCCCGTTGGGTCGTTCTATGGTAATGTGTTTGATGGCATCTGGCAATCGACCGATGAAATAAAGGCCGCCGGGCAGATAGCCAGGGCGGGCGATTTGCCCGGTGCTATCCGCTACAAAGACCTGAACGGCGACGGTATTTTCAACGAAGCAACCGACCGTACGATTCTGGGTAACGGGCTACCGAAATTCATTTTTGGTTTAACCAACTCGCTTACCTTTAAAGGATTCGACATGTCAATATTCTTTCAGGGTGTGCAGGGAAACCAGATCCATAACTATGCCCGCCGGTCGATGGAGACCTCAGACCCCAGCCAGAACCTGCTTCGTTCCTACGTTGAAGGTGCCTGGCGAGCTGACAAGCCATCAACAACACTCCCGTCGATCCGTCAGTGGCGGCCGACCAGCACCGACTCCTTTTTTATTGAAGATGGCGCTTTTGTCCGACTCAAAAACGTATCGCTGGGATATGTGCTGCCGCTCAAGACCAAATTCATCAAACGGGCTCGTGTCTATGTCAGTGGGCAAAACCTGATTACCTGGACCAAATACCGGGGCTACGACCCTGAGGTGAATTCTGATTTTAACAGCAACACCAGCTATGGCATCGACATGTACGCCTATCCGGCCGCTCGTACCTACACGCTTGGTGCATCGCTCTCATTCTAAAACGGCTTAGCCAGTATCAAGATCATGAAAATAAGAACAATAGTACTTGTGCTTAGCTGCCTGGTTGGTTCAGTTGGCTGCGAAAAGAATCTGGAAGAAGTGCCCCTCAGCTTTTTTGAAGAGTCGAACTCCTTCAACTCGGCGGCTGATGCGGTATCGGCGGTGAATGCCGTTTACGACCGATTGAAGGGAATTTACGGGCTGACTATGATTAACCTCGCCGACCTGAACGGCGACGAAGTTGAGGTGAGAGCCGATAACGCGGGTGGGTCTGAAATTCATAAAAACCTCTATAACAGTGGTACCGGAGTGTTTGACTCATTTTACACCAGCAGCTACGTACTAATTGACCGGGCCAATCGGGTGATTCTCAACGTGCCCAAAATTACGATGGATACCAAGCAGCGCGACCAGATTGTGGGCGAGGCCAAATTCCTGCGGGCGCTGACATATTTCAACCTGGTTCAGGCGTTCGGCGATGTGCCCCTGGTAACTATGACCTCTAACGACGTTGTGAACGTTGCCATTCCCCGCGACCCGGTCGAAAAGGTGTACCAGCAGATTGTGCTGGATTTGCAGGATGCCGAAAAAGTGTTGCCCGCCAGGTATACGGCAGCCACAGAGATTGGCCGGGCCACAGTGGGGGCGGCTAAGTCTATTCTGGCCAAGGTGTACCTCACTCGAAAAGACTGGACGAATGCGGCTGCTAAGGCCAAAGAGGTGATCGATGCCAAAATCTATAGCCTCGTTCCCGACTTTAAGGACGTGTTTATCCCCGAAAAAGAAAACGGTCCCGAGCACATCTTTTCCGTTCAGTACAGCTGCACGCTACCCCGATATGGCAGCCCGATGGCCGAGAGCTTCGCCATCTTCTTCAGCTATCCGATCAACCTGACCGGTGGCACGTATCAGGCGACGCCCCAGTTGGTGGATTCGTATCTGAAAGGCGATTACCGGAAAACGGTTTCGGTGATAACCGAAAAGAGGATCGCCAATGGAACAGTGGTGCAGTCGCGCACGGGCCCACACATCGACAAGTATTGGGACCCGCTTGCTTGTGGAAGTAATGCCGCCCGGAATAATTTCCTGGTGATTCGCTACGCCGACGTGCTGCTGATGTATGCCGAAGCGCTGAATGAAGCGGGCGGACCAACGGTTGATGCCTACAACGCCATCAATCAGGTGCGGGCCAGAGCAAGGAATGGGGCGGCAACCGCCGAGCCCCAGGATTTAAAAGGAGTAACGCAGGCTCAGTTCCGTGAGGCTGTCTGGCAGGAACGGAGTTGGGAACTGTTTGCCGAAGGACATCGCCGATGGGATTTGCTCCGCACGGGTCGCTACCTCGACGCGATGAAAAAACTGGGTATTCTGGCTGATCAAAAACATTTACTGTATCCCATACCCCAGAATGAGCGGGATGTTAACTCGGCGCTTACGCAGAACCCCGGCTATTAATCCAGCGAACAAACGGGCTGGTTAGCGTTTTTAGTCAGCCCGTTTTACTCCCTTCGTAATGAAAAATTCACTTGTTTATACTCTACTATTTCTTTTATCCCCGCTCCTGACAACCGCTCAATCAACTTACGATGTAGTAGTGTACGGGGGAACTCCCGGCGGGGTGATAGCCGCTACAGCAGCCGCTCGCGAAGGTGTCCGCGTTTTACTGATCGAGCAAACCAGGCATGTGGGCGGCTTAAACACCAGCGGCATTGGTACGGCCGAGTCGGAACACATGATCGAGGAAACGATTTCGGGCTTACCGCTGGAGTTTTACCAGCGCCTTGGCAACCAATACGGAAAATCTGGACCAGCCTTTTACTTCGAATCGCACGTTGCCGAAAAAGTAATGATGGATATGCTCAACGAAAACAAGGTGACGGTTCAGTACGGCCAGTTTGTCGATAAAGTCCAGAAAAAAGGTGCCTTCATTCAGGCAATCACGCTGACAAATGGAGAGCTTGTTCGGGGAAACGTGTTTATTGATGCTACCTACGAAGGCGACCTAATGGCCAGAGCTGGCGTTTCATACACCTATGGGCGCGAAAACCGGGAGCAATATGGTGAATCACTGGCTGGGATTCGGTTGATCGACACACCCATTGAAGCCTCACCCTACGATGATGCCGGTAAGTTGCTTCCGGGATTTGTGGAGCGGTCGGCACTGACAGAGGGGCAAGCTGACAAACGAGTGATGAATTATAACTTCCGGGTGATGATGTCATCGAATGCCGACCGGGTGCCGTTTCCCAAACCGGATACATACACTAAGGGCCGGTATATTCTGCTGTCGCGCTTGCTGAAAAACCATCCTGAAACCAAGTTCAGAGACATTATCGACATGTACTCCTGGGAGTACCCAAAAGGGAAATACGAAACCAACAACAAGCAAAAGTCTGTCATCTCACTCGGGCATTTTGGTGGCAATGTTGACTATCCCGATGCTGATTACAAAAAGCGGGAGGACATTTATCAGGACCATAAAAGCTGGACGCAAGGGTTATTGTACTTTCTGGCGAACGATTCATCGGTGCCTCAGGCGCTCCACGATGAAGTGAATCAGTATGGCCTGACGCCCGATGAGTTTAAAGACAACGGCAATTTTCCGCCTTATCTGTACGTCCGGGAAGCCCGCCGGATGATTGGTGAGTACGTCCAGACCCAAAAGGATATTTTGCAGGACCGAACCAAACCCGATGCGGTTTGCCTGGGTTCGCACTGGATCGACAGTCACCATGTGCAACGGGTTGCCGTATCGAAAACACAGTTTGTAAACGAAGGGCGCATTTGGGAGCCCATTTCGCAGCCCTACGAGTTTTCGTATCGGGCCATGACCCCGAAACGTGCCGAGTGTACTAATTTGCTGGTGCCGGTTTGCCTCTCGACCTCGCACGTGGCCTTTTGCTCGACTCGGGTCGAATCAACCTGGATGCAGTTGGGCAACAGCGCCGGAATTGCTGCGGCAATGGCCGTCCGCCAGAAAAAAGCAGTTCAGCTGATCGACACACTTACCTTGCAGGAAACCCTAAAAAAGCGGGGCGTTATCATCAAAGCCGACCATCAGGTGTGGAATGGCATGAAAGACATTAAACAGTAAGTTATGCGAAACCTTATTTTGATAGTTTATCTGCTAGTTCCATACTTGACCTGTGCCCAGAAATCGTACGATGTGATTGTATATGGAGGCACATCTGGTGGTTTTACGGCAGCCATTCAGGTAGCGCGACTGGGAAAAACAGTGGCGTTGCTTGAACCGACCAATCACGTTGGTGGTACAAACGTAGAGGGTCTTGGGGGCACTGACATCGACAATCATCAGGAATTTCAGAATAGTGGCGCTATTGGCGGTATGGCGCTGGAATTCTACCGGCGCATTGCCAAAGCCTACGGACGCGAAGCTGCCTTTGACACCATGCTTCGCAAGCGGGAGAAAAATACCAACCTGTGGCGATTCGAATCCAGCGTGGCCGAGAAGGTTATCAAAGATTGGTTGGCCGAACACAAAATCGATGTTTACTACCAAGCCCGCCTGCGCGAAAATCGCCAGGCTGTCCAGAAAAATGGCCCCCGGATTACCCAGATTCAAACCGAAAACGGCACTACCTTTCGGGCTTCAGTTTTTATCGATGCTACAATTGAGGGCGATTTGCTAGCCGCAGCCGGTGTTTCTACCGTGATTGGGCGCGAAAGCAATGCAACCTATGGCGAAACTCGAAATGGCATTCGCGCCGTGACCGACCATGCCCAGTTTAAAATAAACGTCGACCCGTATCGAAAGCCCGGTGACCCCAAAAGCGGCCTTATTCCAATGGTCCAGGACGAACCCTTCGGCACGCCCGGCGCTGGTGACGACCACTTGCAGGCCTATTGTTTTCGAGTATGCCTGACCCAGAACAAAGCGAACCAGATTTCATTTTACAAACCCGAGGGTTTCGATCGCAGCCAGTACGAAATTTATCTGCGTTACGAACGGGCGGGCGGAAAACTTTACTCGCCGAGGGTCGACATACCCAACGGCAAAACTGACCTCGGGGCTTGGCACGATTTGTCGCACAACCTCTACGGTATGAACAGGGCGTATCCGGGAGGAACGTATGCCGTTAGAAAGAAAATCCTCGACCAGCACCGGGTATTCACGCAGGGGTTATTTTACTTTTTGGCCAACGACCCTGAGGTGAGCGAGGCCACTCGTCGGGTCTGGAGTCAGTGGGGATATGCGAAAGATGAGTTTACGGACAATCGCGGTTTTCCGCGTATGTTTTATGTACGCGATGCTCGCCGAATGGTGTCAGACTATGTCATAACCGAGCATCATGGCAAGCGCGACAAAGCCATACCCGTTGAAGACCCGGTTGCTGTAACGTACTGGCCAATGGATCTTCACTCCGTCCGCCGGATCGTGAAGGATGGCCACGCTTACAACGAAGGGTCTGTATTCGACGGAGATTTTTGGCGTCCATTCGGGATTTCGTACCGTGCCCTGGTACCCAAAGCGTCTGAGTGTACCAACTTGCTAACCGCTTCTTGCCCATCATCGAGTCATGTAGCGTACGGGGCTATTCGAATCGAATTTACATTTATGGGAATGGGACAGGCCTGTGGTACCGCTGCCGTGCTGGCTCAAAAACTGGGTGTACCTGTGCAACGCGTGCCTTATGAGCAACTGCGTAACATGTTGATTGAGCAGCAGGCGATGGTTGACGCTGCCGAAATTCACTGAAAATCAGTAAATTTTTGGGTTGTTCAGAAGGTGAGCCTTTTTCCCTCGCGGCTGCTTTGTTCGGATAGTGCAATGACTCGGGTTATCTGTTGAATTTCGTGGGGTTTTATGACTGCCTCGGCACCGTTGACAAGGGAGTCGTAAAGCCCCGCGTAAAAAGCTCCGTAGTTTCCAGGCAGGCTGTTAATCTGTTTCGAACGTCCTTCGCTGGTGAGCAGTCCCCCATTCTCTTTCGGTTCATAACCCCAGTTCGGAATATTGGGAAGCAAATCTTTCCGCAGCCATTCTTCCTGAACATCCAGACCCCCTTTACTAAACGAGCCGGTGGTTCCGTGAATCATAAACCGGAGGTGATTCTGATGCGCCATCAGACTCGATTTCAGAGTCACCTGTTTGTCATTGTAACCCAGCTCAAGAGTAAAGAAATCAACGACCTGGCTATTGGGTCGAATGTTTCGGACTACGGCTGAGACTGTCTGCGGTTTACCAAACAGGTGTAAGGCCTGATCGATTAGGTGTGGCCCCAGATTAAACAAAATACCGCGCCCTTCACCGGCAATTTCTTTCCAGGATTGGTTGGCGGGATAGGCGGGCATGTATCGATCATACCGGGCTTCATAATCGACTACGTTGCCCAGTCGGTTTTCCTGTATCAGTTTTTTTACGGTCAGAAAGTCGGCATCCCAGCGCCGGTTCTGATAGGCCGTTATCATCAACCCGCGTTGGTTGGCAAGGTTCAGCAGATCGTCTGTTTGCTGTTCGGTGATGGCAAACGGCTTTTCTACTACCACGTTCTTGTTGTGTTCCAACGCAGCTTTGGCATACGGATAATGGGTCTCGTTGGGCGAGCAGATGAACACCAGTTGAATAGACTCATCGGAAAACAACTCATCGGCAGAACCAACCGTTTGGAGTTCCGGGTTGAAAGCGGCCACCTCACTGGCTCGACTGCTTACTACTTTTTTTAGTTGAAAACCGGGATGAACTGACAAAAACGGGGCGTGGAAATACCGCCCAGACAATCCAAACCCCACCAACCCGACACTGATTTTTTCGTGCGACATAATGACAACTAGCTACTTGAATTCGGCATCCTGAGCCGTTTTTAGTTCTTTTAAGAGTGCCGGTACTAACACATATGGGTCGTAAGGTTTTCCCTTCACAACTAACGTTTCGATTGGTAAATAGCCCCGATACCCACTTTTCTTCAATATTTTCATCAGACGGGGCACATCCGTTGTGATCTCACTGCCGATCCCGAACACACTTTCTTTCACTTGCCAGTTTACGGTATACGGAATCACCGCTTCAATATCCACGTAAGGGTCAGCCACCTTAAAATTACCCGTATCGAGAATAATACCCGCCCACTTCGAGTTCACTGCTTTGACCACTTTAATGCACTGATCGGCCGTTTGTAGCATATCGCCGTGGTTTTGAATACCGATGATCACGCCATGTTGCGCGCCAAACTCCGCACATTCTTTGTAGCACTCGATCATCCACCCGGCTACCTCATCCCATTTGTTTTCGTACCCTTTTGGAATCTCACCGGCAAACAATCGCATGACTGGTGCCCCCAATTTGGAGGCTACCACGATCCATTCTTTGGCCCGTTTTACATCGGCCGCCCGAACGGCCGGATCAGGAGATGCAAAATTGTTTCGGATACCCGTTCCGCTGATGTCGATACCCAGCTTGAATGCTCTTCGTTTCAGTTCGTAGATGTACTCATCGGAAGGTACTGCTGGATAGCCGGGGAAGTAATAACCCGTTAAATCGACGGCATCGATGTTCTGAGTAGCGCACCAGTCCAGCAGGTCAAACAGCGTCATGGTCGGCTTATTATCTTTTTGCCGGTTGCCCGTCAACATATCGTTAAATGAGTAGGCGTTCAACGCAAGCTTGATATGCGCCGGATGATTGTCTTTTTCGATTCCCTGTGCTGACGCTGAATGGTAACTCACCAGAACTAGTGTGGTTAGCATTATGTACCCCACAAACGGCCATTTTCTTTTTTTACTGATCTGGTTAGTCATGATTTAGGAATCTTAGTGTTAGAATACACACGCTACTCAGCACTTAATATGAACTGTGCAAAATGCATCTGTTCGTCACAAAGGGGCTAATTGCCCCTTCTCATTTTCAACGTGTAAACGATTTACATCCAGACCATCCAGAACAATGACTCCCTGGATCGACGAGAATTTCGACGGGTCCTGCTTCCATGACCAGATCAACTTGCCTTTGGGGGTGTATTCGAGTAGCTGGGTTCCCTTATCGCCCATTGTCTTGCCATGACCCTGCCAGTTGGTGACGACGATATTGCCGGTTTTTACGATCTGAAAACCTGCGTAAAATTTGGGATTTACGTCAGTAGGCCCACTGATGCTATCGACCAGTGAACCGCTTTTGTCGATGCGTTGCAGATTAGCCGAGAAACCACCGCTAACCAGCGTTTCACCGTTGGCAATCCGTACTGCCTGCCAGGCATGTTGTGGTTTTACCCGGCTGTTCAGTTTCACCTGCCACAGGATAGTACCGTCGGGTTTGCCTTCAAACACGGTGTTGTCGGAGGTGACCAGAAACGTGCCCGAAGTGGTCTCCCGAACCAGGCGGACGTAGGTAAAGCCCGGATAATTGATGAGCCGTTTGACCGCACCGGCTTGATCGACTTCAACGAGTACAATTCCCGTTTTGCCCTGCCAGTTTAAACCCGTTAACAGGGTGTTGCCGTTGCGTAACCGCCGGGCGGCCAGCGTACCCGTAAACGTGGTCAGTTCGTGAACCTTGTCGCCAGTTTTAATCGACCGTTCTTCGTACCCATCGCCCGTACCAATTAAAACACGACCCTTCCCAACTAGTTGTAAATCGCGACCCGCCGGAATGGGTACGTACCAGTTGTTTTGGGGCTGAGCAATGTCGACATAACTTAACTGCGACAAGCCTTCATCCCGCAGGATTAATCGCCGGGAAGCGGCTGGTGTTTGTCCGTTTACCGGCAATGCCACCGCGCAAATCCAAAGGCCCACCAGCAACAAAAGATGGGTTCGGACCTGTTTAGTGGTCAACAACGTAAATTTTTTCTTTATCATACGACCAGAATCTAGGTTTGTAAAGACGTGCGAATTACGCTACGTTAGCTTATGACTTGTTTTTGCTTACTATAGAATGAAAAAATCACTGCCCCTGCTTCTCGTTTTTACTATGCTGTTTATGCGCCACGGAATAGCGCAAACTACACAAAGCATGCCCACCACCAAAGCTACGTTTTCCAATCCCTTACCCGTCCAGTTTGGTGATCCATACATTTTGCACACCCAGGGGATGTATTACATGTACGGCACTGGCGGAGGAGCCAACAAAGGTTTTTCGGCCTATTCCTCCAAAGACATGGTGAACTGGAAAGCCGAAGGGCAGGTCTATTTTCACGACAACAAAAACGGCTGGAGCGACCCCAAAGCCAGTTGGGGCGGGGCTTACTGGGCACCCGAAGTGTATGAAGTAAAGGGCAAGTTTTACCTGTTTTACAGTGCGCAATGGAAAGAAAACCCGACCAGGGAAATGGAAAATTTCCGCATTGGGGTAGCTGTTGCCGATAAACCAACCGGCCCGTTTGTTGACCTGAATGACAAGCCCGTTTTTGATCCGGGTTATCCCATTATTGATGCCAACGTGTTTTTCGATACGAACGGCAAAGCCTACTTATATTATTCGCGCTGCTGCTACAAACACCCGGTTGAGAGTGAAGTAGCTGATTTAGCCCGGAAAAATGGTTGGTTCAAAGAGGTTGAAGAAAGTTGGGTGTACGGAGTCGAACTCAAGCCCGATTTCTCCGGCGTTATTGGTGAACCCGTTTTGCTCCTGCGACCACCGGTTAAACTCAACGATAAACAGGCCGAATGGGAAAGTCGGTCGGTAACGGCCCGTGAAGTAAACCGTCGGTGGACGGAGGGTTCGGTGACGTTTAAAAAAGACAATACCTATTACATGATGTATTCGGCCAATAATTTCGGCGGTAAGTATTATGCCATTGGTTACGCCACGGCCACGTCGCCCTTAGGCCCGTATAAAAAAGCAGCTAACAATCCGATATTGCAGCAAAACGCCGATCGGGGAGGGGCAGTGACGGGCACGGGTCACAACAGCATTGCCTACTCGCCCGACGGTAAAGAGATGTTCTGCGTTTACCACGCCAGAACCGACAAAACCGGCACCGAACGGGTTGTTTGTATTGATCGAATGCAGGTTAAAAACGGCCAGATAACAATAGTGGGTCCTACCACCGCGCCCCAAAAAATCCCTTCAGGCGGGGTAATGGCAGCTACCAGAAAGTGACGAAATTCGTTTAGCGTCAGGCACTCAGCACTTAAAAAGCGACGGTCGTCCATCTTTATTGGGCGCTCGTCGCTTTTGATTTTCAGGTCAGTAACGTTCGTGGCAACTTTGTTCCATCAAACAAGACAAACAAATACGAACTAAAAAAGAAAGCCATGAAAAAGGTACTTATTCTGATGCTGAGCCTGGTAGCCACTACCGCATCGTTCGCTACTACATCAAGTCCTCAAGCCAATGCTCCTCAGACCCGTCTGGTGATGACCAGCGGACAAAAGATCAAACTTTACGTTCAACCTCTGCAAGCCAAAGTCCAACTGGCGATTCTGAATGCCAACGGCCAGGCGATTTACAGCAGTACTGTTGCTCTCCAAAAAGGATTGAGTCAGCAATTCGATTTTTCAAGCCTGGGTAGCGGCACCTACCGGTTGACGCTCGTTACAGACACGGAAACTATCACCAAATCATTTGTTGTACAGACAAATCCCATTGAGAGCTTTGTTATTCAGTAAGCATACCGGCCAAGGCCTACCTGATGGTGGCCCATTGCTACTGCATCAACCCTCAAAACCCACAAACTGTAATCAATGACAGTTTGTGGGTTTTGAGGGTTTTAGGTGCTAATTGGTTAGACCAAATCAGTTCGTACAGTTCTGAATAAATTTCCACGGTCCCCAGGTATCGGTCTGATCGGGAATCTGGCCGGGGTTTATGTACCATTTGCTTTCAAATACTTTTCCATTATACAGCACCTGAGTGCCCGTTTTGGGGTACGCTTTGGTGGCATCGTAAGCTGGTGCCCCGCACCCACTTGGATTGTTGGGCGTTGGCGTGTATACGGTCACTGGCGTCGACGCTACCGACGTGCCACCTGATGTTTGTAGCTTGAAGGTGTAACTGCCCGTTGTGGTGGGGGTATAACTCCAGGAATTATTAGTCAGCACCACACTGCCAATCTGAGCCCCATTGTTCAGTATAAGTAATGTGCCTGCTGAAGCAGCGCTGCCGGTAATGGCTGCTCCAACGGCTACGGACGTAGACGCTGGCACAGGCGCAGCAGGTGGTGTTTCGGGATTAACCGGCCCGCCAGTGCAATCCTGAATGTATTTCCAGACACCCCACGGATCGGCTGGGTTGGGTGCTTCTCCCGGATTTGCCCACCACTTGTTCTCGTAGATTTTCTGATTGTAATAAACCCGCATGCCCGCTGTCGGATACGATTTACTGGCGTCGTAGGCCGCATAATTACAGCCTCCCGAACTGCCTGCTGTCACCGTGACCACCGCCGACGCGGCCGACGTTCCTCCGCTCGTCTGAATTTTAAACGTATAGCTGCCGGTGCTGGTGGGCGTATAACTCCAGGTTGAACCCGACACCGTTTGCGTGCTGAGTTGAACCCCGTTTTTCAGTACGATGAGCGTGCCTGATACCGACGATCCGGTGATGGTATTGTTGACCACAACTGATGTTGACGTTACCACCGGAGCCGACGGAATACCGGGTGGGGGATTGTTGGTCTGGTAGTCGAACGCGGCTGCAATGGCTGCTGCGGGTGTTGCCCCGTTCAACACTTTCGACGCTATATTGAGGTAGGTGACGCCCGTATAATTAGCATCGGCTGCAAAAGACGACGGGGCCAGTATCTGCCATATCATGATACCATCTCCTTTTCCGGCTCTACTCTCGGCACCGCCGTTACGAATATACTCCGAAAGGGCGGCTGTATTTTGAGCGGAATAGGTGTAATAGGGACCCCAGGGCTCGTTAGGCACGTGCGTACCGGCTGCCACCCGAAATCCATATTGGTTGGCATACCAGGCGTAGGCATTGTACATAAGCGTCCGGTCTTTGGTAGCGCCAACATTGTACCCCTGGAAAGCCACAATGTCGAGGTTGCTGCCTGCTGCCTTGAAAACGGGAATCATGTGGCCCGTGGACGTAAATCCAAAAATCGAGATGGTGTGCTGAGCGTCGGTGAAGGCATACAGATACGTATCGGGTTCGCCGGTAATCTGGTTGCGTTTGGCATACGCATACTTTGCCGCCGGGTCGTCGTTGTTCAGACCACCAAGTGCTCCACAGCCTGCCGGGGCACAGGCAATCAGGTATCCGGCAGAACGGGGCATCAACTGCCGCGACGAATTAATAAACTGAATGAGTCGCGCCACGTTGGTCGGGTTTCCAATTTGATCGAATGAACCGTTCGGCTCAAAATCCCAGTCGATACCGGCAAACCCCATATCATCAACCAGATCTTTTATCTGCTGATAGTTGATATTATAGGCATCGGCGGTTCCCCAGTAGGTTTCACCACCCAGCGACAGAATCACCTTGATGCCTTTCTGATTAACAATTGACAGGGCAGTTCGCAGGGTTTGTCCGTCGTACGGAACTTCAATGCCCGTCTGCGACAGATCGTACGATCCTTTGGTATAGCGTAGGTTTGGTTTGGCAAACGAGAAAAACAGGTGCGTTACGTGGGCTGGTATCGATGTGAGTTTACTGTTTCCATTGAGCAACTGCGTTTCGCTCCACGATGGAAAATAACCCAGCACAATGGGTGAACTGGCTGCGACACGGGCCGTTCCCTGTCGGTTGGGAGCCTGATCGAGAGCGTCCCGACAGGAACCAAGCAGCATTAGTAAACAGAACAGTCCGCCCATCAACCGAATGGCCTGGCGGAGAGGAATAGTTGGAAATGTGAGCCGTAACATGATGAATTGAGGATTTGGTCTGGTCCAAGGTACATGCTGAAACCCTATAAATAAATTTGTTTTCATGCATAGTCTATGATTTCTGTTTGTCGGTCGAAACAATTTATTTGGGCCTTCCTTTTGGGTAAGTTTATCCGGGTAAACCGCTTTTCATTCAGGCCATTATTAACGAAAATCCCACCCAGAAATGCCTGATCAAAAACGTAGCTATGTCGAAGGAGCAACCGACGTACCCCTGATTGACGAAACCATCGGTGCGTATTTCGATTCGATGGTTGACCGGTATGCTGACCGGGAAGCTTTGATTGTTTGCCACCAACAGATTCGCTGGACCTACCGGGATCTTAAAGAGCGGGTTGATAACCTAGCTAGTTCGCTGCTTCGGTTGGGATTGGAACCCGGCGACCGAATCGGTATCTGGTCGCCGAACACCGCCGAATGGGTACTGGCGCAGTTTGCCACCGCAAAAGCCGGGTTAATCTTGGTCAATATTAATCCTGCATACCGACTTATCGAGTTGGAATTTGCTCTGGTAAAAGTGGGTTGCAAAGCGCTGATTCTGGCCCCCGGTTTTAAAACCAGCGATTACATCGGTATGGTGAATACGCTGGCTCCTGAACTGGCCGAATCGGAACCGGGCTCCCTTGGGGCAGAGCGCTTGCCCGAACTGAGGCTGCTGATCCGGCTTGGCGATGAAAAAACGCCGGGCATGCTTAACATGGGCGACTTGCTAACCCCAGCCACTTCCTCCGAACTGGATCAAGTGCAACAGATTGGGACTACCCTACGGGCCGACGATCCCGTTAACATTCAGTTTACGTCGGGCACTACTGGCTTGCCCAAAGGAGCTTCGCTTTCGCACCGGAACATTTTGAACAACGGCTATTTTGTGGGTGAAGCCATGCGCCTGACCGAACAGGATCGCCTGTGTATTCCCGTACCGCTATACCATTGTTTTGGCATGGTGATCGGTAATCTGGCTTGCGTGACCCACGGAGCCGCCATGATTTATCCGAGCGAAGGGTTCGACCCCGAGGCTACCCTGCAAGCTGTTGCTGCCGAACAATGTACGGGACTACACGGTGTGCCAACCATGTTTATCGCCTGTTTGGAATTGCTGCAAAACAAGTGCTTCGATCTTAGCTCGTTGCGGACAGGGGTGATGGCCGGGTCGCCTTGTCCCATTGAGGTGATGCGCCGGGTGGTGGATAAGATGGGTATGCATGAGGTGACCATCTGCTACGGCATGACCGAAACGTCCCCCGTTAGTTTCCAGAGCTCTACCGACGACCCTCTTGAACGTCGTGTGAGTACGGTAGGGCGGGTACATCCGCATCTGGCGGTAAAAATTGTGAACGAAACGGGCGAGATTGTACCCTGCGGCACCGTTGGCGAGCTTTGTACGAAGGGTTACTCCGTTATGGCGGGCTACTGGAACGATGAAGAAAAGACTCACGAGGTACTCATCGACGGCTGGATGCATACCGGCGACCTGGCTACCATTGATGACGCGGGTTACTGCAACATAACGGGGCGGTCGAAGGATCTGGTTATTCGCGGGGGTGAAAACATTTCTCCGCGTGAGGTGGAAGAATTCCTGTATCGCCATCCGAAAGTGCGCGACGTGCAGTGCATCGGCGTGCCCGACGCCAGATATGGCGAGCAATTGTGTGCCTGTATCATTCTCCAGGAAGGGCAATCGGCTACCCCCGACGAGTTTAAGGCGTTTTGTCAGGGGCAGATTGCCCACTTCAAGGTTCCGCACTACGTCCGCTTTGTGTCATCGTTTCCGATGACGGTAACGGGTAAGATTCAGAAATACCTGCTCCGTCAGCAAATTGCTGAGGAGTTAGGGCTGGTAGCCGAAAAAACGGCTTAGGTAAGAGTCGTTGTACATTTGCGGCTAATCTTTTTGTCCTGAATAGGGTATCGAACACAATTCGTATACTTTTAATGTAAGACGGGAGATTTAGGTTAAATTCTCGTCAGTAGATAGTTCATTTCATTAAAAATCAGCATGTTAAAATTCAACCTTTCTTTCTTTTCGGTCCTGCTCCTTTTAATATGGAATAGTCTGGATCAGGATTCGTCAGAAAAAGTGACACGTTACATCGTAAAATCTCAGGCCGATACGCTGCGAAATGCCAGCAGCTGGCCCGCCGACTTTACCGTTACCAACTTTACCAGTGCCGACCTCACCCCGAGCCCTGCCTGTCTGGCCGTGGCACCCGCCGGTGAGGTGTATGTGGGAGTGGATATGATTGGCTCGCTGGGCAAAAAGCCAGGCAAGGGGAGTATTTTGAAACTGGTTGATTCGAACAACGATGGTAAAATGGACCAGCATACCACCTTCGCAATGGTCGACAACCCGCGTGGTATTCTGCCCGTTGGCGATCAGCTGTTTGTGTTGCACACCGTTTTCTCCAAAGACAAAGGCATTGCCACGGGTATGGACCTGGTGGTGTTCGACGATAAAAATCACGATGGCGTGGCTGATGGTCCGTCTCGTCCGCTTATTGAGCACATCAGCAACCCTAAATTCCTGCAAAGCCGCGGCACCGACCACTCGACCAACGGTATTCGCATGGGTATCGATGGCTGGATTTACATTGCTGTGGGCGATTTTGGGTTCCACGATGCCGTAGACCGGGCCGGTACCAAACTGACCATGCTAGGGGGCGGCATTGTACGGGTACGTCCTGATGGCACCGAAATGGAGGTGTATACCCACGGAATGCGCAACATTTATGACGTCGCTATTGACCCGTACATGAATATTTTTACGCGGGACAATACCAACGATGGCGGTGGCTGGAACATCCGGTTCAGCAACCAGATTCAATCGGGTGAATATGGCTATCCGGTTCTGTTCAAGCATTTTACAGATGAGATTATTCCGGCCCTGGTTGATGTGGGGGGAGGCTCCGGTACCGGGTCGATCTTTCTGGACGATGATACCTGGCCCGCCAACTACAATAAGGTACCCATGATGGCCGATTGGGGTCGTAATCAGCTATATATCCACCGCGTTACCCCCGACGGACCAACGTTCACGCAGAAAGAAGAAGAATTTGTGAAGCTGGCCCAGATCACCGATGTCGACATCGATGCTTCGGGTAGGGCGTATCTGTCGGCCTGGGACGGTGCCGGTTATTCGGGAAATCCGAATAAAGGATTTGTGGTGCGGATGGTGCCAAAAAGCTGGACATACAAACCGTTTATGGATATCAAAAAGGCATCGGTTAAAGAGTTGACGGCCGCTTTAACAGCTGGTAGCGCGGTAGCTCGTCTGGCCGCTCAGCAGGAGTTACTGAGCCGGTCAGCCAGTGAAGCTGCCAAAGCTGGCTGGAAAGTGGCATCCGACAAAAGTGCCCCGCTGTACGGTCGGGTTGCCGGCATGTATACCTACGCGCAGGCAGCTGGTGCCGACGGGATCAGTAACCTCGTCAAACTTAGCTCCGAAGATGTTATGCGTGAGTTTGCCCTGCGCGCGCTCGCCGACCGGAAGCAGATACTCAGTAAAGTGCCAACGGAACCATTCATGCAGGGAATGAATGATGCCTCGGTACGGGTGAAGACGGCCGCAATTGTTGGCCTTGGTCGCCTGGGCCGCCCCGAAGCGGCTTCAGCTTTGTTACAAGTGAAGGTTCCTGCCTCGTTTGCGCCACCAGCGCTGGGTACTGAGGGGCCTCACGCAACCCCTAACTCGGCAATTGTTCAGCCTCACCTCGCCGTGCGGGCATTGTTAGCGCTCAACGCGGTGGATGCCTGTGTGAGTGCGGTTGGGTCCCCAAATTCTACCCTGGCGCTATGGGCCCTGCGCTATATGCACGATTCAAAAGCGGTTAACGGCCTGATGGCAGCTTACCAGAAAACGAACGATGCAGCGCTGAAAAACCAGATTTTGACTACCCTGTCGCGGTTGTATAAGAAGGAAGCCGAGTACGATGGTTCGTGGTGGTGGAGCACTCGCCCCGATACACACGGCCCGTACTACAAAGGCATTGAGTGGGAATCGTCACCAGCGATCAAAACGTTTTTGGTGGGCGAATGGACCAAAGCCAGCGACAAGAAGTTCTTCGAAGACCTGAACAGTCGTCACCGCATGGAAATTGCCGAGTTTGGTAAGGAAGAAACGGTTGTTGCCAAGGAGGAACCGAAAGTTGATCTGGAGAAAATCAAGAACAAAAAAGGACAGATTGGCGAGTCGTCCATCGAAGACGTGATGTTGGCGATGGGTAAAATAAAGGGCAATCCAGAGCTGGGTAAAACCTTGTTTGCCCAACAGGGCTGCATTGCGTGCCATAGCCTGAGCAAAAGCGAAACAATGAAAGGGCCTTTTATGGGGCAAATTGGTTCGATCATGAACCGCGAGCAAATTGCCGAATCAATTCTGAAACCGAATGCCTCTATTTCACAGGGTTTTTCTACCGTAATGATTTCGGCTAAAGGCAACAAGAGCTACACGGGCTTTGTCACCGAAGAAACTGCGTCGAAGGTGGTTATGCGCGACGTCACCGGACAGGTTTACACCATCAAAGCATCGGATATTTTGAGCCGTAAAGAAATGGAAAGCTCCATGATGCCCGCAGGTTTAGCCAATTCCTTGTCCTACGAAGAATTTGCCTCATTACTGGCTTTTCTGTCGAATCAGAAGAAGTAAAGGTGTGAAAAGGTTGATTGTCAGCCCTGGTCAGTGAGGACACCATATTCATCAGGTTAAGATTGACTAAATGACAATTAACGGACTCCTTTTTTTAGCATAAATTGGTTTTGTTGTACAGCCCCGACGGGGCGGCATGTTAATAGACAAGAGTGGAATATGCTCATAGTCAGAGCCCCAGCGGGGCGATATGTAAATGGGGCCCCCGAACATGTCGCCCCGCTGGGGCTTGTGTCGTTTGGAGCTTGGGTTTTCCTATTGACATGTCGCCCTAACAGGGCTTCCATAATTTTGTATCGGTCTATTTACTGGCAGGCAAGTCTGCCTATGTGTCCCCGGTTTGTGATGATACACACTTAGGAATCACCCGAAATGTTTAATCAAATTTGTTAATCAACTCTTTATGAAATTCTCAATAATTGCCTTTTTTGTGTGCCTGTCCAGTATTGCTTTTGGGCAAAAAAATGCCGCTAAAGAAGAGTGGAAACCGCTGTTTAACGGGAAGAACCTCGATGGTTGGGACATCAAAATCAGGGGGCAAAACCTGAACGACAACTTTGGTAATACGTTCCGGGTGGAAGATGGGAAGATGGTAGTCCGGTACGACCAGTATGACGACTTCAAGCAGAAGTACGGCCACATTTTCTACAAAGGCGATTTCTCGTATTACCGCGTTGCCGTAGAGTACCGGTTTGTGGGCGAGCAGGCTCCGAAAGGGGAGGGCTGGGCCATCCGTAACAGCGGTATCATGGTGCATGGCCAACCGGCCCAAACGATGGGAAAAGATCAGGATTTTCCGGCCTCCATTGAAGTTCAGTTGCTTGGCGGTAATAGCGATGGGAAAAAGCGGACAACCTGCAATCTCTGTACGCCCGGCACCAACGTTGTGATCGACGGCAAACTGAGAACCCAACACTGTATCAACTCAACGTCTAAGACCTACGATGGCGACCAGTGGGTGAAGGCGGAGGTATTGGTATTGGGCGACTCGCTCATCCAGCATTTTGCCAACGGTGAAAAGGTGCTGGAGTATAACAAACCACAATTGGGGGGCGGCAACGTTAGTGGGAATGATCCTTCGCTTATAGTGGATGGTAAACTCCTGGACCACGGCTCGATCTCGTTGCAAAGTGAAAGCCACCCCGTTGAATTCAGGAAAGTAGAGATTCTAAATCTGAAAGGCTGCATGGACCCTAAAGCCAGAAACTACAAATCGTATTACGTGAAAGCCGATAATACGCAGTGCGATTACGGGAAGAAAAAATAAACTAGGAGGGGAGGGGTCAACTATTTTCCTTTCCCCGCCTTCTCCACAGCCATTTCACCCTCAGTAATGGATAAGAATTCGCTGGACGTGCCGAGGGCGTCGATTGGAATAATTTTTTCCGTTAGCTTAATCCGTGTCTGGGGGGTATGACCAACCACTTGGACAAATCCGTCAATGAGGTCCCGTTTCAGGCTTTCCGGCCGGACCCAAATTGGGGTTTGCGTAACATCGTCTCCGTAGGGAGAATGATTACGGCCACTGGTGAATTTGAAGGCAAGAGGGTTCTTGATGAATAAATCGTTTATGAACTTGTCAACGGGTGTTTCACCGGTATATCCAACTGATTTTAACCAGGTTTTGGTAACGCCCGCATGACTGAAAAGAAAATGGTCCTGCACAAAACACATTTGTAATAGCCCTTCCTCCAGAGCGGGATGTATCAGGTCCTGAATTGCTGTTTTATATTCTCTCTGGAAGCCGCTGTAGGTTTCGTTGGCCGTTTTTAAATAGTGGTAATCGTGGTTTCCGAAAAGCAGAATTACCTTATTACTATTCTCTTTTTTATAGCGGATAATCTCTTCAAAATTTGACAGTTGCTGCGCTGCAGACACATCATCGTGCGTGTCGAAATAGTCGCCGATTAAAACAACTGTATCAAATTCAGTGCTGGTAACGATGTTTTTCCAAGCTGTTCTTCCGTGGGTATCACCAAGGGATATTAGTCTCATGGGTCAGGGTTTTCTACCAAAACTAGCTGTTATCTGCGGAATCTCCGTTGCAAAGCATCCGTTTAATCCGCGTTCCAATCAGTAACGAGCTAAGTCCAGCCCTGTGACCCGGCTATCCCCAAAATCCAAAACGAATCCCGCTCCGTAAGTTTACCACAAAGCGCCAAACGACAATATCCATTTGGTGTTGTTCATGGCAGACTCAGTATATCTAATCACTGAGGATATGTTAAATTTACTCATTATATAATGCGGAACTGTACGTTTTACTGGCTCATTTTGAGCCTTTTATCATTTGGGGCCTATGCCCAAACAACCGACCTCAACGTTAGTGTGCGCGAACTTACGCGTCAGCAACCCATTGCCGGACAGGCAGTGTATCTAACCAATTCATCCATTGGGCTCAGCCTCACCGCTACTACGGGAGCCAATGGACAGGCACAGTTTCGGGGCTTACCACTCAACGGAGTTTACCGGGTTTTTGCCAACGAAAACACCGACTATCTCGAAAGTTCATCGGAAGACATTGTGTTGCGGGCCAACGCCCGGCAGTCGGTTACGCTTCTGTTGCCTTCGCGTCGGGAGGTGAACCTGAAGGAGGTGAATGTGCGGGGCCGGAGCACGTCGCGGATCAATACTGTCAACGCCGAAGTAGCCTCGCAGATCGATATTCGGAAGGTGGAAGAACTGCCCGTTGAAGGCCGCGATATTACCCGTGTGCTGTACCGTCTGCCCAACGTGAGCCAGGCTACGGGTTTCTTCCCTGAGGCTCCCAACGTGAGTATCAACGGCGCTAATGGGCTGTTTAACAATTACCTAATTGATGGGATGGACAATAACGAGCGGTTTCTGGGTGGTCAGAAATTCGCTATGCCAATCGGTTTTGTTCGTAACATCAACGTTTTGACCAACAACTATTCGGTAGAGTTTGGCAATACGGGCAACGGGATTATTAACCTCACCACCAAGTCGGGCAGCAACCAGACAACGGGCGAAGCATTCTTCCTAACGCGCCCCGGTGCCATTGTCGACGCCCAAACGGAATACCCACTGCGCGATCTGTCGGGCAACCAGGTACGCGATGGTTTTCAGCGGTATCAGGGCGGTTTCGGGATTGGTGGAGCGCTGGTCAAAAACAAAACGTTCTACTACCTCAACGCCGAACACACCACCGACATCAAAGACAACCTGCTCAACTCACCCCAGCTGAACGTGAACGAAACCGTTCGGGGCACCAACCAATTCACTTACCTCTCGGGCAAGATCGATCAGTTCTGGACGGAGCGCTTTAAATCGTCGGTGCGCGTTAACGTGGGTCAGGTCGCTATTGGTCGGCAAGCGGGTGGCCTTACTGGCGGTTTAGCGTTTCCGTCGGCTGCCAATGCACAGGATCGCAATTCGTTGCTGATTGCTTCGCGAAACACCTATAATACCGAACGCTTTGCCTCGGAAACCAACGTACAATATGCCCGCTTCCGCTGGAACTATGCCCGACCGGTTGACCCCGCTAGTCCAAACGTAACGGTACTCGACCCATCGGGCCAAACGGTGGCGGTCCTGGGTCATCCCGGTTATCTGTTCGATTCGCACGAAAACACGGTGCAGGTGCAGCAGAAATTCTCATTTTACCGGGGAAACCATACGTTCCGGGCAGGCACTGAACTGATTAGCAGTCGGCATCGGCTTTTCGGGGGCGGTAATCCTAACGGTAGTTACACGGTTCAACTGACAACGGCTCAACTGCTGGCCCTTCAGACGCGTAACCTCGGTAGTAATCTTGGCGTAAACGATATTCCTGCTGATGCCCGCGTGACGGCCTATTCCGTTGAACTTCGGCCAAGCTCGTTTGGAACCACGCAAAACATTGTGAGCCTCTACGCTGAAGATCAGTGGGCGGCCAGCTCGCGGCTTAACCTAACGCTGGGCCTTCGCTACGACTACGACAACCTGAGTAAGGGTGGGGACAGTAAAGGTGATTTTGACAATATTGCCCCCCGTGCCAGTTTCAACTACAAAATGTCGGGACGGTCATCAATTCGGGGTGGGGTAGGGCTGTTCTACGACAAGATTTTGTACACGATTTACTCCGACGCCCTGCAACAGAACAGCACCAGCCCCGATTTCAAGCGTGAACTCCAATATTTCAAAGAGCGGGGTATTCTGCCTGCCGACACCGATCTGGACCGAGTCACGTTTGATGGTAATCTGGGCGTGGGCACCAGCAACAACGCGGGTTTGCCGTTCCGTTATTTGCAGGGACCAGCCGCCAGCACCTATGCCGACCAGCGTAACCTGCCTGCGGGTGAACGGCGCATTCTGAACCCCAATGGCTACCACAATCCATACACCCTGCAAACCACGCTGGGATATCAGTTTCAGGCGAGCGATAAGCTGTTGATCTATGCTGACGCCGTGTACAATGAATCGTACAACCTGTTCCGCACCCGCAACCTCAACGCACCCGCGGCCTGGGATTATAACCTGAGCGCTCAACAAGGCATTGCCCGCTCTACGCAGGTCGCCGACCTCACTCGGCCCCTGCCCATTCGGGCCGATGGTTCGGGTTTGATTGGTCAGGTTCCACTTCCTGGAGCGGCCCGATCAGTGGTGATGACCGAAACGGAAGGCCGTTCGCGGTACGTGGCGCTGAGCCTGAATGTGCAGAAAGACCGGGCCGACGATAACTTCGGATACCGCTTGATTTACACCCTGTCGTCGCTGAGAAATGATACAGAAGATGTTAATTTCCGGGCGATGGATGCCAATAATTTCGCGGCTGAGTGGGGCCCCAGCATCAATGACCGGACGCACATCATCAACGGTATTTTCAATTATTACCTTGGTCGGCGGTTTATTGCTACGGCAGCAGCCCTGATCCAGAGTGGTCAACCCATCAACCGAATTCCCAACGGAGCAATCTACCGCATTATAGGCGCTAACGGCCAGCCAGTG
The DNA here is from genome assembly GCF_028867935.1 of Flavobacterium sp. SUN052. Classification (GTDB taxonomy): domain Bacteria; phylum Bacteroidota; class Bacteroidia; order Flavobacteriales; family Flavobacteriaceae; genus Flavobacterium. The sequence goes on along the minus strand of NZ_JAPQNS010000001.1, from coordinate 1,453,535 downwards.
TTGGGCACAAATGGCCAGCCAATTACGACCAATGACCTCAACGGCGACGGTGGTGCGTTTGGCGATGCCTACGTAGGCAACTCCGACCGGCAACCCGGCGAGTCGCGCAACTCCGACCGTTTGCCCTGGTCAAAAGTGATTGACCTGAGCCTGCAATACCAGATTCCGCTGGGTCGTACATTGGGCAACGCCGATGGGACGACGCGTCGGATCGAGATTCGGGCAGATGTTTTCAACGTGTTCAATACCAATAACCTGAGTGGCTACTCGAACAATGCTACTCAGAGTAACCAGATTCAGGTTGGCCCCAGCGGTAGCGCCATTGTACAGCGCAATGCAGCCCCACCCCGCCAGTTCCAGTTTGGAGTGCGGTATTTGTTTTAGAAGAGGATAGAGTAAATTTATTTTTTGACAGGATTACAAGATAAAGCAAGATTTCTATTGGCTGAAAATCCTGCTTTATCTTGTAATCCTGTCGAAAGAAAACAGAGTATTTTGCATTTTGATGGGGCTATTTTGCGGAGATCGAAGTAAAGCCCGACTTTTGGGATTCGAGACGCCATTTATCCTAAATGGATAGTCCCGCCTGAAATCTGAACTAGAGAATCTCTTTATGATTACCACAAACCTGACCGGCGAAAGCCTGATTGGCTCCAATGCAGTCCTTGGCGAAGGCCACGAATTCTCGGCCACAGCCCCCGCCCGCAACGAAACACTGCCCGGTACGTTCCGCAATCTGAATCTGGCTCAGGCGAGTCAGGTTGTCGACAAAGCCGCAGCTGCATTTGAGGCATATTCACAACTTCACCCTCACAAACGCGCCGACTTTCTGGCCGCTATTGCCGACCAGATCGAAGCCATTGGCGACCCCCTGCTCGAACGGGCCAGTGCCGAGAGTGGGCTGCCGTTGGCTCGGCTCACGGGGGAGAGAGGACGCACCTGCGGGCAGCTTCGTATGTTTTCCCGGCTCGTTCGTGAAGGCTCGTGGGTTGATGCCCGCATCAATCCCGCCTTGCCAGATCGCCAGCCCTTGCCCCGCCCCGACATTCGCCGGATGCTGGTGCCGCTGGGGCCAGTTGTAATTTTTGGCGCTAGTAATTTTCCGCTGGCGTTCTCCGTTGCGGGTGGCGATACAGCTTCGGCATTGGCTGCTGGCTGTTCGGTAATTGTGAAAGCCCACCCGGCTCATCCGGGCACAAGCGAACTGGTTGGCCGAGCCATTCAGGCAGCGGCCTTAGAAACGGGAATGCCCGAAGGCACGTTTTCTCTTGTTCATACCGATAACGAGGTAGCCCAGGCACTGGTAGCCCATCCAGCCATCAAAGCCGTTGGGTTCACTGGTTCGCGGGGGGGCGGATTGGCTCTTTTGCGGGTTGCCCAGGCACGACCAGAGCCAATTCCAGTCTATGCCGAGATGAGTTCGGTAAACCCAACGGTTGTACTGGCTGGAGCCATGCAGGAGCGGGGGACGGCCATTGCCGAAGGTTTGGCCGGTTCTGTTACGCTGGGCGTGGGGCAGTTTTGTACGAACCCGGGTATTGTGTTTGTGCTGCAAACCGATAAGCTGCCTGACTTTCTGGGAACACTTGGTGCCAAAATCCGGTCTTCTGTTCCCGCTACCATGCTCACACCCGGTATCCGCGACAACTACAGCCGGGGAATTGGTACACTGACCCACGCGCAGGAAGTGAGTTTGCTGGCTCAGTCAGAGAGCAATGCCCGCTCTGAGCACACCGAAGGTAGACCCGCTATACTGACCACAACGGGTGCAGCCTTCAAACAGAACCCAGCCTTGAGTCATGAAGTTTTTGGGCCCAGTTCGTTGGTTGTTGTATGTACCGACGAAGCGGAAATGGCTGCTTGTCTCCAGACGATGGAAGGACAGCTTACCGCAACCATCTTTGCAACGGATGCCGATCTAAAAGCCAGCGCTCACAATTGGGTTGCTCTGTTACAGCAAAAAGCAGGTCGTGTTCTGTTTGGAGGCTATCCAACCGGCGTGGAAGTCAGCGAGGCCATGACTCATGGCGGACCTTTCCCTGCCACATCCGATTCGCGTACAACCTCAGTGGGCACAGCAGCTATCGAGCGGTTTGCGCGCCCTGTCAGCTATCAAAGTTTCCCCGACGCCCTCTTACCACTCGCCTTGCAACAGGCCAACCCCTTAGGAATCTGGCGCGAGGTTGACGGGAATTTGGTAAAAGAATAAAAAGCGAGTGGGTAAAAGAGCGAAAGAGTGTGGTCCGGCATTCCGGCTGGCACCAGATTGATTTTCTGCGTCAGCCGGAATGCCGGACCACACTCTTTCGCTCTTTCACCTTCTCACTCTTTATCTAAAGTCTCTTCACTTCCAGCGTGACTTTCGACTGAATATCAATCAATATCTGGACGCCATCAGGGCGCACCGCAATACGTTGGGGGACCAGGCGGAACGCATCAATATCAAGCGCAGTTTTTTCTCCCGCTTTCCCACGGGCAAAAGCTGTTTCAATTTTTTTGGGTAGGGCCGCCAGTTGACGCCCCATCGGAATTCTGAGGGCAGTGGTGAGTGTGTCGCGGAGTTTATCGTGCAAGAGCCAGTCGGCAGTGGCCAGCAACCGTTCTTCGGTATGCACATCAAAATCAACATCCCGTATCTGTAGTGTATTGCTCAAGGTGTCGAAGTAAGGCTTCCCGTGGAAATATAAGGTGCCTTTTACCGATCCCCCCACATCGGTTTTCAAAATCAGGGCGTGCTGACCGCCATAGACCGAAGCCGTTTTAACGGTAAGGAGTCCACCCGCCAGTTCCAGTTTACGACCTTTCATATTTTTGCTCAGAACCCGGTTTAGATCATCAAAGGGAATAGTAAAGAGCACTTTGAGATCTGAAATAGGACGAAGGTGGGCCACTTTTTGTAGCACCGGAAGTTTAAGGTTAGGCTTCACAACGGGGCGCTCACCAAAATAAGTGGCTGTCGCAAATCCAATTCGCAAAGGTACCGTGATATTTCGGGAGTTACCCGAAATGGGTCCAGCGGCTACACTTGATGGTGCTGGCACAAGCCAGACAGAATCGGGCGTTTTGTTGAGCAGCAGGGGCCGCTGAATATCACGCCATATTTTTCGAATTTCCTTATCTAGGTGAAGCTCGCCCGCAACCGCCTGATCGATGGCTGCTTCAATATCACCTTTCCGTGAATCAATGATCTTCTCAGCAATATTCTGAATGGACAATCGAACCCCTAGAATACGCAACTGGGGCTTCTCAATCCATTTGTAATCGACAAACCGCGATTTCGTAGCCAGTGTCCACTTATTTGTTACAATCAGGGGCGTGTCAAAATTAACCGATAATGCACACAGCGGTTGTTTCTTGGCCACAAACGAAGAGTCTTTTGCCTGTCGGCGCTTGTTTCGTTTGAATGCCAGTGGGTTACTGATCCATACCTGCAAAGGAGCGGTGAACGACACGCGTTGTTTATCATAGCGCAGCTTTACCGGTCCGCTTCGTTCAACGCGGAGTTGCCATTTTTCGCCTTTTCGGCCTTCCAGCGCATCTTCCGTCACCAAAACAGGTTTCAATTCTTTATTGATTTTCCGTTCCAGATCGGCGAGTTCAAATGTAATTCGTCCTGTGAGGTAGGAAGCAGTGGCCGGAATAGGTTCATCAAAGCCTTCAGCCGCAGGGGGCTTAGGCTTCACTTTTTGGCAACCATTTGCCAGCAGTAAAGTGATGCCAAATAGAAAAATAAAAAAGGTTTGCTGCGTTTTCATTACACAGCAAACCTATGATATTTTAAAAAGTTAATTAACCTTAGTGTCCGGTACCAATAGGCTTTGCGCTCGCTTTATCTGCCGCACAACCACAACCTTTGCCGCATCCGGCATCGGCCCGATTTACCGACCGAAAGGCCCGCCAGCCGAGGTAAACAGCGGCTAACGCAAAGAGTACGATGATGATGACTTCCTGCATATCAGGCTAACAAATTAGGAAAGCCAGCCGTTCCGTTGGGCAAGCCTATACGCGTGTTGGTAATGATGTTCACCATGCCATTTGTACAGCAGGGCTACTTCGGCCAGTTCAAATTGACGCTGGTTGCCGGGGTGAAAGTAAGTGCGCCTAATCTGGGCCTCGGTCATGCTATTCAGAACAACAACCCAGCGATCATGGATATTGCTCAGAATAACCAACGAGTGTGCCACGGGGAGGTGTGAGTCGGGCAACTTGGCCCATTCCCCTTCTTCGTAAGGCGAAATAGTCGGGTTGTTTTCAGTTAGGGCCAGCTTGGTTCTCACGTAAGCATTAATATGGCTATCGGCCATATGATGCACCAGTTGCCGCACTGTCCAGCCGTCGGGTCGGTAGGGTGTGTCAAGCCGGTCGTCGCCCCATTTGCCCACAAGCTGGGTCAGTTTGTGAGGGAGGTTGGCAATGTCGTCGACGGCTGCCCGAACCTGATCCAGTGTGTAGGTCTGGCCGTAAACAAAATCCCTGATGGGATAACGAAGTGAATCAAGGTCAGTCATAGGATTTTGGATGTTGGATTGGGGATTTCGGAACTGTCCAACGTCGGGTTTGGCTTTTGCATCAGCCGACCGCGGCCCGGCAAAAAATCCAAAATCCGAGATCCCCAATCCGAAATCCTTTAGCTCCAATATCGCTGAATAGTGGCTAAAAGTTCCGGTTGAACACTGCCCCCGGCTATTATGTCGCCCCGATACAGGAACTCGTTGCCACCTTCGAAATCGGTTACTGTTCCGCCTGCTTCGCGCACAAGCAAAACTCCGGCAGCCATATCCCAGGCGTGGAGGTTGTACTCAAAAAAGCCTTCAAAGCGTCCACAGGCCACATACGCCAGATCAATGGCGGCTGATCCCATCCGGCGGAGACCGTGGGTCTGATGCATCAGGTTTTCGAGGATACTCAGGTAAGCAACCATCCGGTCGAACTGGTAATAGGGGAAGCCCGTCGAGATGAGGCTGGCGCTCAGTTGTGTCGCCTGCGAAACCCGAATACGTTCTGGGGCGGCTGTTCCCCGGCCGCAAAAAGCACCGGCACCTTCGCGTCCAAAGAAACATTCGTCGCGGTTCGGATCAAAGATAACGCCCGCAATGGGGTTGTTGCCAATGGCCAGCCCCACGCTTACTGAGAAGACGGGTAAGCCGTGAATGAAGTTGGTGGTGCCGTCGAGCGGGTCGACGATCCAGTTGAGCGCGTTACGGTCGCTGCTGTTGCCGGTAGTTCCTTCTTCGGTTACGAAACCGGCTTCGGGTAGTAATGCGCTCAGGGCGGCCACTAGCCGTTTTTCGGTTTCTTTATCGACGTACGACACCAGATCGTTAGTGCCTTTGTATTCGACCGCATCGAGGCTGAACTTTTGTCGCTCCTGCAACAAAAAAGCCCCGGCATCGCGGGCAATGGAGCAAAGGGAAGTAAGAAAGCCGTCGGTAAGTTGAGTCATTATAACGGGTATTATGTTGATCTGTAAGGCTTTAAAAGCCTTGCAGATCTTTTGATGATACAGCCAATGCGCGTGTTCGACGCACTTGCTGGATGTTAGCGACGCACCGGATTAACAGTGTTAGAATAAACAACGCGTGGGCTCCACCGGGGATATTACAGACTAATAATCCAATCAGGGCCAGTACGGCGGTGATGCCAAAATACAGATTGGTGAAGCGTTGGCTTTTTCCGCTTGTTGCCCGGAAAACCAGCGGAAGATGGAGTGGCAACAGCCACAGTATCGACGGATTCCAGGACGTAACGTCGTCGTCTCGTACAACCCATAGAAAAAGAAGGAGCCAGCCGCACAGACCTGCAAACCCGAACAGCACTCTGTCGATGGAGCGGTTGACTTTGCCCTGCATATATTGGCGATACGTGATAAAACCGATCAACGCGCCGAACACGGCAAACACAAAAGCTGGGTAAAGGGGGAGTGGAAGATTTTGTTTAGGCAGGTTTTGCGGTTCGAACAGGGTCTGGGTGCTGCTAACAAACGGAACCTGCTGCCGATTGCTCTGCTGAATAGTGGCTTGCGCAAGCTGATTGAATACGTTGTTGGGCAAGTACATCGACTCCCAGGTGGTAGCAACGGCGTCGGCCGGGCGACCAATGGCAATGTTCATGCCTAGTTGCTCCCACGGTTTTTCGCCCAGAAAATCGTTCATCCAAGCCCGATACGATTTAGTGAGTTTCTTGGGGGCCGGAAATTGCAGGCTATCACCGCAAGCCTCCGCAATCATGTCGCGGGGACGAGTGGCGCAGTTGTCGTAAAAAAACTTGTAGCGATACAGGCGATTTTCTGGACGATAATTGGTCTCCAAAGCCTCAAAAAGGTGTTGCCGCTGCATGGCCGACATGTTCAGCAACTGCTCCCGAATGCTCCGGTTGTTTTGCTGATAGTAATAAATTGCCTGATACAGCGCGTGAGCCGACAGCGTGTAGGGCAGGGTGCCCCGCAAAAACTTGAGAATAAAATAGTCGGCGTTATAGTCGAAACCCCCGTAGCTATAGTTACGGTCGAGACCAATGGCAGGGTCATAAATCCTGATTTCGGTATGCCCGAACACCGACGAAATATCATCCTGACCCGGCCCGTACGTAATCAGGCTGACACGCGCTGAGGGGGAAAGGGTTTGAGCAGTAAGCAGTGAGCAGTGAGCAGTAAGCAGTAGGCACAGAACAGGCCACACCCAATTTTTTGGAAAGAATCGCTTACACGTCGTCATCATCGTCATCAAGGTCTTGTTTGTAGTAATCGCTGCCTTTGTCGCGCTTAGCCGTTTGTTTGGTGTTTTCTGCGCCCTGCACACAAACGACGATCTCGCCTTTGACAGGTTTCTCGGCAAAATACGCCATAATTTCGGACAACGACCCGCGAACAGTCTCCTCGAATAGCTTTGTTAATTCACGGCTCACACTGGCCGGGCGCTCCGGCCCGAATACTTCGGCAAACTGTCCCAGTGTTTTCAGCAGTCGGTGGGGCGATTCGTAAAAGATCATGGTCCGTTCTTCCTCCGCCAACTGACTCAATCGGGTTTGCCGACCTTTTTTATGGGGCAAAAATCCCTCGAACGTGAACCGGTCGGCGGGTAGCCCGGAATTGACCAAAGCAGGCACAAAGGCCGTTGGGCCGGGCAGGCACTCTACCGGTATGTTGTGGCGAATGCACTCGCGCACCAGCAAAAAGCCGGGGTCTGAAATGGCAGGCGTACCCGCATCCGACACCAACGCATAGGTTTTGCCCTGCTTCAACTGGTCGATCACCCGCTGCACCGACTGGTGTTCATTGAAAATATGGTAACTCTGCAAGGGTTTGTTGATGCCGAGGTGTTTCATCAGCACACCCGACGTACGGGTATCTTCGGCCAGAATGGTATCGGCCGATTTCAGCACATTCACCGCCCGAAGCGTAATGTCTTCGAGGTTACCGATGGGAGTAGGAACGAGGTAGAGCATGTTCAGTTAACAACTATCAGCGAACAGCCAACAGTAAAGAATGAGTCAGAAGTCTTGTAATCACTGTTCACTGCTAGCTGTTCACTGTTAACTTGTTGATGGCGTCCGCCAGTTTGCGGTCTTTATCGGTGACGGTGTCGCCCGCGTCGTGGGTGGTCAGTTCGATGCGGACTTTGTTATACACATTCGACCACCAGGGATGGTGATCCATTTTCTCAGCGATGAGCGCCACACGGGTCATGAACCCGAATGCTTCCGAAAAGTCAGCGAATTGAAAATCGCGAACGAGTTTGTTGTCTTGTTCCTGCCACATGGGGTTTGGGGTTAAATGCGGTTTGTGAAATTGTAATACAATGCTATTCAATTCAACGTATTGGAGTGGGCAAAATATGCTTGTGTTTAACCATTTCGCGGGCAATGGCTAACCCCGGCTCTGAACGAGGGTTCTTGCCAGCAGGAATAGAACCGACAATCGACCTCCCTGATGCGTTAAGTAGAAGAACCGGAAGCATCTTTTTCCTTTGTTTCACAGCTGTGTTATTTTGTAAGTTTACAAAATAATTATTTTCCCATTCTTCCAAAGCTGTGGAGTGGAAACCTCCTGAAAATTTGATGAATTGTTGATGACCCCAATTTCAAAAGCATATTTATAGCTTTTTCCTTCACCTAAACTTTGATAAAAACCAATAGAGAAGTCAGTAGCCGCTTTGTCACTTATAGATTTATTCATGCCAACCACATATATACCATGTTGGCTAATTATTTGAGCTTGTTCTGCAGAATAACAGGCATTTAATATGACACACTTAACGTTTTTTTTCGAAAGCTTAAAAAGTTTGCTTAATGCAAATGAAGGGAAGTACTCAGATCTTCCCAGTTCATCCTGAACTATCAATCCATCCTTACCTGAACCATGCCCCGAAAAGTGTACAATCTCAGGTGATAATCTTTGCATAGCAAACGTTATATTCTTGATTTTTACTGAAGGTTCAAAAACTAGCTCAAATGCTTCTCGTTGCGCTGAAGCTGATAGCTCATCTTTTATTTTTCGGAACTCATCATCTAACCTTAATGTAGAAGAATCAAGAGGATTTGCAGATAAGAAAAGTATAGGTCTTCTTTTATTTTCTTGCATTTTTATTTCGAGTAATACTTTTTCTTGAATTATTTTTTTTACTTTCTCAAAGTACTTTTCTTCATTGGATAGCCATCTCTTTAAAATGGCCACGTATTTAATTTCCCCTAACGAATAATCCCTTAATAGACTACTTTGATTTATTTTATGAGATTCATTAATGATGTCAAGTTGATGTTTAGTAATATTCGAAATTCTCCCCGCTTCTACAAGCTTTTCAGTGCGTACACTTAATAATAGTTTTTTTGTTATCGTAATTAATAGATCAATTAATTCTGCTTTTGTTCTAATTTTTGCTTTTGTTTCGCCTGAATAGAAATTTCTCTGAAAATCATGTAAAAATAAGTCCATCGGTATTCGACCTAATAGACTTACTTTGATTTCTGAAAAAACGTCTAAATTAGGTATTGTTATAGCCCATTTTTGAAAAGTAGAATACAGTATTTTGAAATCTACGTTTGTCTCTTTTAGTGATGGTTTTGTGTAAGTTTCAATGTATTCAGTTAAAAGGTTATATTTTGATTTATGAATTTTACTTTTTATATTATTTAAATGGTACTTTAGCAAAGCAATGTATCTATCTAGTCCTATAGAAGGCTTTCCAAAACTGGAAAAATTATATTCAAAATAATCTGTGATATTTCTATGCCAGTTTTCATGAGTAATATTTGTTGATATTATGTACTCCGTATAAGATAGCTGCCTAATTATTTTATCTTCAAGACCTTTATACTTTTCTATTTTGAACAATGGCTCATTCAGCAATTCTTTATGAGCTGGGCAACAGTTCGGAAACTTGGCAAACCATTGTACACAGTATTCATAAGCGGCTTTGTGATAATTACAGCAGAAGGGGAATTTAATATTCTTTGAGTATCCTGGGGGGGAGTCTATGACAAATGGATCTAGGAAGATTTTTCCGTAGAATTCTAACAAATTAGCGTGATCTTGAATATTGTCTTTTAGAGAGGCCATGATATCAATTTCTTATTCGCCAGCTTTTCATATGGACAGCTAATTTACAGACTTTAAAAATGTCTATTAGCGGTGTTGTTCTATTGAACAAAGATTTACCCTTTTATAGTCAATTGCTTGAATTACATTTTACTTGGAACCTCTACGATTGAATAAATTACATTTTTATTAGGGCCTCATTTAGAGAAAAGTCAGTCTACTATAGAGTTTAAAAGGTGCAAAAGAAAAAAAACGCTCAACATATTGAATGTGAGCGTTTTAGTTTGCTTTTGCAGAGAGAGAGGGATTCGAACCCCCGGACCTGTTACAGTCAATGGTTTTCAAGACCATCGCAATCGACCACTCTGCCATCTCTCTTCGTGGTTTGATGGTGCAAAGGTATGTCGATTTTTATGATTTGTCAAGGGGTGATTGAGAAAGAGAAGGCCATTTTGAGCAAAAAAGCGTATTTTTGCCCTGTTCTTACCCGCTAAAATGAGCTAACCGGTTCGTTATTAGCGAGAAATCGTTCGTCGCCCACTGGGCAAAAATTTTACTTCTCTTCGTGGAAATCATCGACCAGACCCCCGCTGACCAAACCGCTGTTGCCTCACTCCCCACTGTTGAAACCGCCCGTAAGCTGGGTTTACTGCCTGACGAGTTCGAGCGTATCCAGGCAATTCTGGGGCGCAAACCCAACTTTACCGAACTGAGTATTTTCTCGGTGATGTGGTCGGAACACTGCTCGTATAAGAACTCTATTGTCTGGCTCAAAACGCTGCCCCGCGATTCAGAGCGGATGTTGGCCAAAGCGGGCGAAGAGAACGCAGGACTTGTTGATATTGGCGATGGCCTGGCATGTTCGTTCAAGATCGAGTCGCACAACCACCCCTCGGCGCTCGAACCCTACCAGGGTGCGGCAACGGGTGTGGGCGGTATTAACCGCGATATTTTTACAATGGGTGCCCGTCCCATCGCCCAACTAAACTCCCTCCGGTTCGGTAATCCCGATTCGGTCAAAACCCGGCGACTGTTGCGGGGTGTTGTAAAAGGCATTGGCGACTACGGCAATGCGTTCGGTATCCCAACGGTGGGTGGTGAAGTGTATTTCGATGAGTGCTACAACACCAACCCACTGGTAAATGCGTTTTCGGCGGGTATCGTCGAAGTGGGTAAAGTAGCCAAAGCAACCTCGTACGGCGTGGGAAACCCGGTGTTCATTGTTGGCTCGGCAACGGGCAAAGATGGCATTCACGGGGCCACGTTTGCTTCTGAAGACATCAGCGATAAATCGACGGAGAAGTTGCCAGCCGTACAGGTTGGTGACCCGTTCATGGAAAAACTGCTGCTCGAAGCCACGCTCGAAATCATTGCGTCGGGCTACGTAATTGGTATTCAGGACATGGGTGCCGCCGGTATCATCTGCTCGACTTCTGAAATGAGCGCCAAAGGCGAACACGGCATGATTATCGACCTCGACAAAGTGCCAACCCGTCAGGCCAATATGGAGCCGTTCGAAATTCTGCTGTCGGAGTCGCAGGAGCGGATGCTGGTGGTGGTTGAAAAAGGGAAAGAAGACCTGATTAAAGGCATTTTTGATAAATGGGATCTGCATTGCGCCCAGATTGGGGAGGTAGTTGCTGCGCCTGAGGGAGGAAATGGTCGTCTGCATTTCTACCGCTACGGTCAACTCGTAGCCGACGTACCGGCTCACGATCTTGTGTTGGGTGGTGGTGCTCCTCAGTATCACCGCGAATACCGCGAACCAGCCTACATTAAAGAATTTGCAAAATTCCAGATTGGAGACGTAGCCGACGTGACGCCCGACGAAATCGGGACGGTGGCGAAGCACCTGTTAAGCCACCCGAATATCTGTTCGCGCCGGTGGATTTATGAGCAGTATGACTCTATGGTCGGCACTTCGAACCGGAGTACCAACGCGCCTTCGGATGCTGCGGTGGTTCGGGTGAAAACGCCCGACGGAAAATCAACTGACAAATCCATTGTCATCACGGTGGACTGCAACAGCCGCTACGTAAACGCCAACCCGTTTGTGGGCGCGCAGATTGCCGTTGCCGAAGCCGCCCGTAATATTGTTTGTTCGGGTGGAGAGCCACTGGCGGTAACCAACAACCTGAACTTCGGAAATCCCTATGTGCCAGAAGTTTACTGGCATTTTGTGGAGGCCGTTAAAGGCATGGGAGACGCCTGCCTTCGGTTCGCTACTCCCGTAACGGGCGGCAACGTGAGCTTTTACAACCAATCGTCCGACGATGGACCGGTATTCCCAACGCCAACCATTGGTATGCTGGGTCTGATGGAGGATCTGGATAATCGCATGACGCTCAACTTCCAGAAAGAGGGTGATCTCATTTATTTGCTGGGTCAACCGGCCAACGACATTGCTTCGTCGGAATACCTGTATTCGTACCGGGGTGTGAAAGCGTCACCAGCGCCAGCCTTCGATATGGATGCCGAGCTCGTCATGCAACGGGCATTGAGCAGCCTGATCACGCAGAAGCTAATTGCATCCGCTCATGATTTGTCAGACGGAGGATTGTTCGTAGCCCTGGCCGAATCGGCAATGGCAGGTAGCCTTGGTTTTGATGTGCAAACCGCTCCGGCGGGTAGCTCGGCTGGGTTGCGGCTCGACGCCGTGTTGTTTGGCGAAGCACAGGGCCGCGTAGTTGTCTCGGTTTCTTCAGATAACCAGGCTGCTTTTGAGACAGCTGTTGGAGAAGCAAGCGTTCCCTTTGCCAAACTAGGCTCGGTAACGGAGCAAAGCTTCATTATCGACGGGCAGTCCGTTATGTCGTTAACTGATGCAAAAGGTCTCTACGACAACGCCTTGGGCAACATTATGGCGTAGGTCCAATGCCTGATCGAAATCATTAAAGTGAACTGAGATGGTAACTACAAACGATAAGCTGGTAGAGGGGTATTGGAACATAACTCCCGAACTGAAGGCAATAGATTTTCCATCAAACGATTCCTTACGTGTGGAACTGGTTGATGGAAGGGTTATAACACTTCCTTTAGAGCGGTTTCCAAGTATTCGACAACTATCTCAAGAACAACGCCAACAATGGTATCGGTATGGCAACGGATTTTCGTTCGATGATAGTGATGAAGTAATTCACATTGAACAGATTCTAGGCAATTATCTTTATTACAGACACGAAGCCTAGTGCCAGCACTTTATGGAATCGAACGCGTATCCTTCTTCCCGGAAATTAACTGTTGAGGATTATCTCAAATTTGAGGAGACTAGCGACGTTCGCCACGAATTTCGTGATGGTCAGGTTTATGCCATGGCGGGTGGAACAGTCAACCATAATCTGCTTGTCGACAATGTCAAAGACGGTTTAAAAACGGGGATTAAAGGGCGAGGTTGCCGCGTTTTCTCCGAAAATATGAAAGTTGAAGCCGTTCGAGGGATTTACATGCCTTACCCGGATGTGGTGGTTGCCTGCCATCCGTTCGACTTGCGGGGAGACAATCTGATTATTCGCCAGCCCCGCGTACTGGTTGAGGTGTTGTCTAAATCAACGGCTTATGTTGATCGGGGTTTCAAATGGCAACGCTACCGTCGGATGCCTTCGCTTTGGTATTACCTGCTGGTCGATCAATATACGATGGCCGTTGAATTGTTCAGCCGGATCGAAGAGACAGACGAGTGGATTAACACTGTTTATGAGCTACCGACTGATGTTATTGTGATGCCCCGGCTTGATCTGGAATTGACAATGGAAGCTATTTATGACGGCATCACGCTCATTCCTGATGAGGAAGAAAGCGGTTTAGAAGGATTAGAATGACGCAACGCTATTTTATGGAATTGGCCTACTGTGGCACCAATTACCACGGCTGGCAAATTCAGGCCAATGGACACAGTGTACAGGCCGAAATTGAACAGGCGCTGAGCAAACGTCTGAGCCAACCAATCAGTATTCTGGGCAGTGGGCGAACGGATGCAGGTGTTCACGCCGAGCAGCAGTTCGCCCATTTTGACCTGCCGGATCAGCTGGAAAACCCCGATTCGATAGTTTATTCGCTGAATGCGATGCTACCCACTGATGTGGCAATTCGGCGAATTTTCCCGGTTGCCCCCGAAGCCCATGCCCGCTTTTCGGCCTATTCGCGTTATTACCAATATCGAATCAGGCGGCAAAAAGACGCTTTCCGGCCGGGACAGTCGTATTACTTTCGGCACCCGCTAGACATTGATGCGATGAACGAAGCGGCCAGCCTGTTGCTACAACACACTAACTACAAAAGTTTTAGCCGAGCGAAAGCGGCCGTAAAGCATTTTCACTGCACCATTGACCTTGCCGAATGGCGACCCGATACAGGGGATGATATGACCTTCCATATTCGGGCTAATCGTTTTCTCTGGGGTATGGTGCGGGCTATTGTCGGAACACTGCTGGAAATAGGGCAGGGGCGCATGACTACCGCTGATTTTGAACGAATTATCCTAGCGCTCGACCGACAGGTAGCCGGAAGGGCAGCTCCCGCAAGCGGCTTGTTCCTTTGCGAAGTCGGATACCCCGAATCTATTTTACCATGACAATTGGAACCATAATTTTAGCGGCAGGCTCGTCGTCGCGCTTGGGGCAGCCAAAACAGTTGCTGGTCCATCAGGGCAAAACGCTTGTTCGGCGCATCACCGACATGGCGCTGGCGCTTCGCAAAGGCCCTGTTACAGTGGTCCTGGGCGCGAATCGTCACGCCGTGGCTGAAGAGTTGGAAGGGTTGCCGGTAACGCTTATCGATAACCCACGACATGAGGAGGGGTTATCCTCATCGCTTAAGATGGGTCTGGTGGGGCTGTTTATGACCGAAACCAAGCTCGATGCGGTAATGGTATTGCTTACCGACCAGCCCCACGTGTCGCTGGGCTTGTTGCTTAACCTGGTCGAGACATTTCAGGAAGGCGAAAAGGGAATTGTTGCTTGCCGTTACGGTGCCGAAGGGCCGCTGGGAGTACCTGCTCTGTTTGCGACCAACTACATTGACGAGTTACTCAGCTTAACGGGGGATAAAGGTGCCCGTTGGATAATCGTGAAGCACCGGGCCGACTGCGCCGAGGTACCTTTCGAAGCGGGCCTGATCGACCTCGATTCACCGCAGGATCTGGAGCGGTTTTATGGAAAATAGTCATTTCGCTGCGCTGACATTAGCCATTAGTAGGATGTTGTACTAATGACCAATGACCGCGTAGCGAAATGACAAATGACTCCTATCTCCGAATTACTTTGATTAACATTCCACGCGTCACGCGATCGTCGGCTTTCATGCTATTTAACGTCCCTAGCTCTTCTAACCGGCCGGAGGGCATATTGAGGGCCGCCATGACATCGCGGAACGTACCATCACGGGGTGCCTGCTCCACCTGAACCCGCTCAGGTTGCCGGTTGAGCTTTTCCTGATCCGTCAACGCCCGGAACCCTTCAGCAACTCCCTTGAACGAATTTAGTCGACCGTTGAAATCGGCCGCTGATGAAAGTCCGTGCAGCGCATAAATGGCTCCGTTATACTGAATAAGCCAGGTTGCCAGTTGCAACGTATTAGCGGCTGTTTGTTGTTGCTGAGGCTGCCCCTGCTGTTGTTGCTGAGGTTGTTGTTGCGAAATAATAACGAGCGCTGGGTTACCGCCGATGGTGGTTTTGCCGTTCTCCAACACCTTTAGATTAAGTTCTTTAACCATTGTCTGAGCGGCTTCGTCCAACGAGTTGCCTTTAGCCAGCATCAGAATCATGGCAGCTTTACCATCCGCAGGTCCCATCTGAAATTGTTCGGGCGAGTTTTGATGCTTCCAGCCTTTAGGCACTGGAAACTGGAATTTCAATACAGGGTGATAAAACATATCGTTCTCCACGAATCCCTGTTTGGGATCTTCCCCAAACACAATCCCATCGATCAGGCGCAGGTAGCGGTCCCGTTCAACAGCATACTGCTTTGGGTTAGCTGTCTGGTATTCCTTGGCTAAGTTCTGAACGCGCGTTTGCCGGTTGCCCGGATCGGGGTGGGTAGATAAAAATGTCGGTATCGTCTGACCCGAATTATCTTGAATCCGCTTTATGGTCCCAAAAAAATCCGCCATCTGAACGGCGTCGTACCCAATTTTGCTGGAATATTCAACGCCGATTTTGTCAGACTCCGATTCGTGGTCGCGACTATATTTAAGTCCCAGCACTTGTGCACCCTGCATAGCACTTTCGCCTAGCTGGGGAACTGCAACCGCAACCGCAATAGCACCTAGTGTACCTAACAGCTCACTCGTCTGTTGGCGTGCCGAGTGCTGAGCCGTGATGTGACCAATTTCATGGCCAAGCACGCCGGCAAACTCCGCTTCGTTGTTAAAGTGCGCCATAATACCCCTCGTAAAATATACGTAGCCACCAGGCACAGCAAAAGCATTCACTACTGGAGAATCAACAATGTAGAACTGATAAGGCAGATCAGGTCGGTGCGAAATGGCCGCCATGGCTTTCCCCTTTTCGTTGATGAAGTCCTGCATCTGTTTGTTTTCATACAGGCCCATAGTGGCCACCACAGAAGGGTGAGATTGTTGCCCAATGGCAATTTCCTGCTCTTTCGACATCAAAATAACTTGTCGCTTGCCCGTAACGGGGTTACGCGAGCAGGCGATGCCGCCAGCCAGAAACCCAAGAATGAGTACCCGGATAAGAATCGTGTTCATAGTTTAACAGAATAGTGAAGGGTGATTCGAGCCTTTAGCCTGCGAGTAAAATCAGCTGGTAAAGGCGAAGCAAATAAACGGACATTGTAAATAGTAACAACTGACGAGGGGCAATTTGTTTGGTCACAGAATAAGGTTCGTATTTGTTGCCTAATTTTACCCGTTACATTTTCAACCAACATGACATCAAGACGCCATTTTCTCCGCTGGGGCGCTTTTGCCCTTCCCCAATTCAAGCTAAATGACCTTCTGAAAACAAAGCCTCTGGCATCAAAACCTGTTGTTGTTTCGACCTGGGACAGTGGCAAGACGGCTAATAATGGAGCCTGGCCGGTACTGCAAAAAGGAGGGCGAGCCTTGGACGCTGTAGAACAAGCAGGTATTGCCAGCGAAAACGAACTGAGCTGTTGTGTAGGTATTGGGGCCAACCCCGACCGTGATGGACACGTAACCCTGGATGCCTGCATTATGGATGAGAAGTTCAACTGTGGCTCGGTTGTTTTTCTGGAACGTATTAAACACCCGGTTTCGGTGGCGCGTAAGGTGATGGAAGTAACGCCCCACGTGATGCTGGCCGGTAAAGGAGCGCAGCAATTTGCCCTGGCCAACGGCTTCGCACTGGAATCTGACCAGCTCTCTGCCGATGCGAAGAAGGAATACCAGAAATGGCTGAAAAAGTCGGAATATAAGCCGGTGATAAACATCGAAAACGGGGCTAAACCAAGGCCGTCCAAAGAAGGTAACGGCCCCTCAGCTCCTTCGTTCTTCGATGATGGAACACCCAACCACGATACAATGGGGACAATTGCTCTGGATGCCAGCGGCAACCTGTCGGGGATGTGTACAACCAGCGGCATGGCGTTTAAAATGCATGGTCGGGTAGGAGACTCCCCAATTATTGGCGCTGGCCTCTATGTAGACAATGAAATAGGAGCCGTAACCTGTACCGGTCAGGGAGAAGAGGTTATTCGGATGTGTGGAGCGCACCTCGTTGTGGAGTTAATGCGGCAGGGCAAAGGTCCACAGGAAGCCTGTCGGGAAGCCGTTGAGCGAATTGTGAAGCGCGATGTAGAGCGGGCTAAGACCTTTCAGGTGGCGTTTATTGCGTTGAACAAAGCAGGTGAGATTGGCGCTTACTCAGTGCAAAAAAACTTCACGTATACCGTCACCTCCAACGACATACCAACGAAAGTGCTGGCTGCGAAAAGCTATTTCAACTAAAAAAATAAAGCCCCGCAAGGTCGTATCCGTGCAGGGCTCACAAAAAAGACATGACATCTTGTTTAGAAAGATGTCATGTCTGAAACTTGAATAGTATTTACAGCATCCGTTTCACCAGTTGCTCCACCGAAATATTCTCTGCTTCCGCTTTGAAGTTGCGGACAACCCGGTGACGCAGAATCGGCAGGGCAACTGCCCGGACATCCTCAATATCGGGCGAATACTTTCCATTTAGGAGAGCGTTACACTTGGCTGCTAAAATGAGGGCTTGGGAAGCGCGTGGTCCGGCACCCCACTCAAAATAGTTATTGGCATCGGGCGATGCTAATTCCGTATTCGGGCGAGTTCTGTGGACCAGCTTTACCGCGTATTCGACCACATTATCAACTACCGGCACACGACGTACCAGATGCTGGAATTCGGTGATTTGCTCTCCTGTAACGACCCGGTTTACAACAGGACGTTGATCGCTCGTGGTACTTTTTACAATGTCCAGCTCCGACTGGTACGACGGGTAATCGAGCCAGATATTGAACATAAAACGGTCAAGTTGGGCTTCTGGTAGTGGATAGGTACCTTCCTGCTCGATTGGGTTTTGGGTGGCCAGTACAAAGAAAGGTCTGCCCAGGCTGTATTTCTGTCCAGCAATGGTAACGGCGTATTCCTGCATGGCTTCGAGCAGGGCCGATTGCGTTTTGGGCGGAGTCCGGTTGATTTCGTCGGCCAGGATAATGTTGGCAAACACAGGGCCTTTGATGAACTTGAAGTTACGCTCCTGGTCAAGGGTTTCAGACCCTAGGATGTCAGACGGCATCAAGTCAGGCGTAAACTGAATGCGATTGAAGTCGAGGTCAAGGGCGCTGGCAATCGTTTGAATAAGCAGCGTTTTGGCAAGACCCGGCACCCCAACGAGCAGGCAGTGGCCTTGACAAAAAATAGCGGTTAACAGCAGCCTGACAGTGTCGTCCTGACCAATAACCACTTTAGAAATTTCAGCTTTCAGCTTTTTGTAGGAATCGTTGAGGGCTTCAGCAGCCGCGACATCGGAGGTGTAAGGCATGTGTAAAGGTTATAATGGGGCAATGTAAAATGAATAATGGATATGCACAATCAGTTATCCATTATTCTAGTCATTTCCTCCAGTTCCCGCGCCGGATGCACTGGATTGGGAGGTGCCAAATACGCGGCAACTAGTAAATTCGGGATCAACCGTGATGAACACATCACTGACCGATTTGCGGAACCACTCATCAATAGCGCGGTTCTTTTTGTTGGCCGTTACAATGTTCTGCAATTTCTCAAAGTCGAGCGTGTAGTTGGCCGTGTGTGCAGGCGCTTTTGATTTGAAGTACAGGATACGCATGGCGCTTTTGCCATCTTCTGTACGATACGGTAGCGGAGCCGAAACGCTGCCTACTTTCATCGTGTCGAGCATAGCAAACAGGGTGTACTCCATGGTGGGGTCCATAGCCAAACGTGAACTACCCGACTGCGGGTCGCGGAGTAAACCGCCCGCATCAGCTGTGTTTTTATCTTCTGAGAAGTCTTTTGCTGCTTTGGCAAACTTGAGGGTATCGGCAACAATCAGGGTACGCAGGCTATCCAGAAAATGGGTTGGGCTCGTCAAATCGAGCCGGTTATAATCCGGGCGAAGCAGAATGTGGCGAGCGTGATATTCGGCACCCCGCGACTCGATCATTTGAATCAGGTGAAAGCCGAATTCAGATTCAACCACATCTGACATTTCATTCGGTTTCAGTTTCAGAGCAGCACCTTCGAAGGGAGCTACCATCGCACCGCGTTTGGCAAATCCGAGGTCGCCACCGTTTTGGCCTGAACCCACATCCTCCGAAAATTCTTTGGCCAGGACAGCAAAATCTTCCCCTTTTTCAACGCGCTTTTTAATGTCTAACAACCGCTGACGGAGCACCTCTTTTTGCTCTTTGGTAGCTTTGGCGAAACGAACAATCTGACCAATTTCTACTTCGGCAGGCATAAAAGGCAAACTGTCTTTAGGTATGCCTTCGAAAAATTTCTTTACGTCGCGGGGAGTTACCTTAACATCATTGGTGATTTTAGCCTGCATTTTCTGCACAATCAGCTGGTCCTTTACCTGGGTCCGGAGCTCGCTTTTGAGCAGTTCAAGGCTTTTGCCGTAAGCCTCAACAATGTTCTTTTCAGAACCAAACTGCTGAACCATGTACGACATACGGCTATCTAGCTGGTTATCAACGGATTTGTCGTCGACCACTACCGAGTCAATTTCGGCTTTGGCCAACATCATTTTGTTGATTACCAAGCTTTCCAGCACCTGGCATTTGGGGGGGGCAGGCTGATTTTGCCCGGCATATGATTGAATTGTTTCTTCAAGGTCAGACCGGAGAACGTAGTAGTTGTCGATCTTGGCAATGACTTTGTTCAGGCTAATACCCTTTCCCTGACCGAAGGCCATACCGGAAAACAAAAGGCAACAAGCCACGAAAAATGTATGAATTAGTGTCTTTCTCATGCAATCGAAAAGGGGCCATTGTCGGCCCTGTTACAAAAATAACGCCATCTGCCCGGTTTTTGGCGTAGAAGTGGACTTAAATATTGTTAAGACATCAATCTTACTTCATCAGCTTTCTCATTTCGTCCTCGTTCACTTTTACGGGGTAGCGCTGACGGAGGGTTGCCAGCCATTGTTTCTCCAAAATAGCCTGGTATTCGTTGATGACCGTTCCCCTGGCTTCGTTGAATGTTTTCAGGCGGGGCGGGTCAACGCGGGTAATGGTTATCTGCACCAGTTTGTTGCCATCTGGTGTGGTCGTAGTGGTTGTTTTCCACGGAAATGCATCCAGATAAGCATTGGTGCCACGAGCGAAAATACCCTCTGTAATCGTAACAGAATTAGGCTTTGCAGCATTAATCGCTTTGGCCACATCCTGTTTATTGGTCGAGAAATATTGAAACGTAACCTGCCGGGGATTAGCCGCGTTGCCAAACGATTTGTTGTCTTTCTCCATGATCCTCGACAGCGCAACGCCACTTCGGGTCAGCGAGTTGACCACCGAGCGAATACGACCTGCCGAAACGGAATCGGCCTCTCCCGCTGCACTGGCGCCCGAAACTTCAACCAGATAATCGGGGTTGCGCACCATGGTTACCAGTAGCTGGTACATCTGTTCGCGCTGACTGGCGGGAATCGCCGTTTCGTTAGGGCCAAACGTAACAGCCGGACCTGCCCGACGAAGCTGGTAGGGACTGGCTTTGAGCGTTGCGTTGGTAAGTTTCAGAACATCCTCATTTGCCGCTTCGATGATCATAGCCACCGCGCGTTCGGGCTGTTTGTAACGTTCTTTGTTGGCTTCGTAATGCTGTTTCTGACCCGTTGAATCGGTCATAGAGCGTTCCCAGACGTTTTGTTCCATCATTTCGGAGAGCAACACACCATCACGAATTTCGGTTAACAGAGCCCGGAACTCCGGTGATTTCCGGTCGAGGTTTTGTTCTTCGTAAGCAATTAACTGGTCGCCCACGTACCGGTTGTATAACCGCTGCATCACCACTGCGGGAGAAGCTCCGGGCTGCCGGGGTGTTTGTTTCTGCTGAACATATTGAGCAAATTGGCTAACCGTAAATGGTTTGGTGCTAATACTAAACATTGGCTTATTAAGCAATTCAGCATCGGTGATGCTAACCGCTTTCCACTGCCCCCGAACCAAACTACTATCCGCTTTGGCGAGAACAGCTCCCAGAGTAGGTTTATTTTCAGTAACTGGATAATCCCGGCGTAGGCGTTGATCAGTGGCTTGCCGTAAAACCTCTCCACGGGTATCCGTTACCACTTTTTGCCGGAGCGCAGGAGCCAGCTCAAGGTAAGGTTCAATGGGTTTCCTGGCAATCAATTTAAGAATATGCCACCCGTAATTGGTTTGAAATGGTTTGGAATAACTTCCGGGAGTTGTCAGGGCAAAAGCGGCCTCTTCAAAAGCCGGAACATTACGACCTGTTTCGAACATGGGTAAAATACCCCCGTTGTTGCGTGAGGTAGCATCGTCGGAGGTTTCACGAACGAGCATATCAAACGACTCGCCTTTCTGCAAGCGATCATAGATGGCGTCGATTCGAGCTTTTATGGCTTGTTGGCCCGCTGGATCGGCCGATGGACTCAGGCGGAGCAGAATATGAGCCACTTGCACCTTGCCTCGACCGGTTCGGCGGTCGTTTACTTTGATAAGGTGGTAGCCCGAACGGGTTCGTACCGGGGCCGATATACTCCCAATGGGCGTAGTGTACGCAGCTGTCTCGAAAGGATAAACCGTTGCAAACGCGGTGAAGTACCCCAGGTTACCGCCATTGGAAACACTACTGGCATCTTTGGAAAATTGCTTCGCCAGCGCAGCAAAATCTTCACCAGCTAAAGCCCGTTTCCGAATAGCCACCGCTTCTTCATACGCAGCCAGCGTATCGGCTGGAGCAGCGTCCTCGGCAACTGGAATCAAGATATGTGAGGCACTCACATCCTGCTGCATCCGCTGGTGCGCTTCGTTGGCCAGAACCTCCACCGCCGACTTGTCAATTAAGTAATTCTGTGCCAGTTGTTTGCGATAGGTAGTCATCTCTTCCCGAAAGGCCTCCGTCGTATCACGCCCCCCCGATTCTGCCGCCAGCACCTTCAGTTTCATGTTGGTGTAGAGGTCGAAATATTCCTTGATGTCGGTACGTTGGGCCGAATCGCCGTTCGTTTGGTTTTTGGTGAACGACTGAAAGAAGTCGTCCGTAGAAAAAGCCCGGTCGCCAAGAGTCAGAATAACGGGCTGAGTGGGAGTGGGTTGGTTGACCGTTGTAGTAGCCGTTTTACAGCCAGAAAATCCGGCAGTTAGCAGGACGGTCGCCGTAAGTAGACGGGCGTTTTTCGACAAGAGTTGAGCTTTTATGGTTGTAAGCAAAGTCAATGAAGACATAATATCAGTGTTGGGCAATCGGGCATTGGTACGTTATGAACAACGAAGATACCCCATTTTTAGCAACGAAACGGCCTAAGATTAATGGTTTTTAACATCCGTGTTCTAACCCAATTACTTTGGTTCCTGTTGGCTCAGGCAATGGAAACTACCTAATCCCCAGACGATATCCTTGGAATCGATCCCAACGACGGGGCGGTCGGGGAAGCAGGTTCCGATAAGGTCAAGCGCTTGTTGGTCTTTGTCGCACCGGAAGGTAGGGACAATTACGGCTGCATTGGCAATGTAAAAATTGGCGTAGGAAGCCGGAAGTCGTAGTCCATCGCTTTCGACGGGGTCGGGCATGGGTAGTTCCACAATGTTGAGTTGCTTCCCGTTGAGCAGCCGCATCTGCCGAAGTTCGTGGTGAATCTCCTGCAAGGGGGCATAGTTCGCATCACTTTTGTTGTGCTCAATAGCCGCAATTACGGTGTCTTCATTCACAAACCGAACCGTATCGTCGATGTGGCCGTCGGTATCGTCGCCTACAATGCCATCTTCTACCCAAAGTACCTGCTGCACTCCGTAATAATCGCACAAATACTGTTCGATTTGGCCCTGGTTCAGACTTGGATTCCGGTTTTTGTTGAGCAGGCATGCCCGGCTAGTCAGCACGGTTCCGGCCCCGTTAAACTCCACGGAACCGCCTTCCATAACGATGCCCGGCGTAACGTAGGGCACCTTCCGGTAATGGGCAATTTCTACTGGAATCAGGTCATCCCTGTCGAACGGTGGGTATTTGCCCCCCCAGGCATTGTAGCCCCAGTTGACAATCATCCGTTTACCAGTAGGAGGGTTGGTCAGGAAAGCTGGGCCGTGATCGCGGCACCACGAATCGTTGGTGGGGTGGGGCAGAAGGGTAATGTTCGACAGGTCGGCATCGGCCAGTAATAAGCGCATTTTGGCGGCCTGCATCACGATCTCATTATGGGCGTTGATGCAAACCTGTTCGCCTTTGGCAATGGCTTTAATAAACTCAATATAGGCCGGAAACATCAGCTCCTGCCGCTCAGTCGACCAGGATGCTTCGGTATGCGGCCAGCTTAGCCAGGTAGCTGCGTGGGGTAGCCATTCGGCGGGAAAAGAAAAACCCTGAGCAGCGGGCGAGGTGGGAGTAGGTGTTAGCAATGTACTTTCTTGTATATTCATTGACTTAGTAGCATATTTCGGCCACAAAATTACAAAAAACTTATGGCCTTCCGGTTTTTAGGGTTTGTGGTAAGTATTGCGCTGCTCCTTTTGGTTGGGGGCGCTGCACAAGGGCAATACTATCGTAGCGGTGCGGTTGCTGATTCGATTTTGGTCCAAACATGGCATCCGCAGTATACTATTCCCGGCGTAAGACCAGCCGACAACAAGCCCGCCAAATACACATACCTGAGCTTTGCCGATTTGGTTCGCTGGCAGGAGCAGGGAACGCCAATTCGGGGCATTGACATCAATGATCGGGTGGCTGCTCGTGGTGGATGGCATCATCTGGCCAAATTGCGCGACTTGCAGTACCTTCAGATTAGTTTAGGAAACCAGTTGGCTCTCGACTCGCTGATGGATGCTGTCAAAAATGCGCCTATCCGGCAACTGAGTTTCATTAGTACCTATTCCGCTAATTTTAAGGCGCAAAGCATTGCTATACCGGCGAGCGTGTCGAGGCTAACGATGTTATCTAATGTCACTCTGCCTCAGTTAAACATAAATGAGTTGAAAGCCAGTCTGAAAAATTTGGCTGCTGCTGGTTCCCTACGCTTTTTGCAACTTAACCTTACTGCCAACGCTGTCGATCAGGTCAATCAACTCCCGGACGAACTGGGTAAACTGACGCAACTGAAGAGGTTGAGTTTGTTTGTGAATGGTCCTTCACCAACCGGATTGGGCGTTTTAGGTAAATTGGTAAATCTCCAAAAACTGTCGGTAAGCAGTTATGGGTCAGTTTTATCGGACACCGAGCGTAAGGCCCTTGGCGAGGGGGTGCAAAAACTGGTTAACCTCCAGGAATTAGCTCTCCTGGCTGATTGGTTACCGTATGATTATAACCCTGACTGGAAAAACCTTCGGCAACTCGATTTGTCAACCAGCACGCACAGTAGGACCCCTTTCCCGGCGACGGTAGACATGCCTTTGCTGGAACAACTGCTTTTGCGCAATGTTATGCTGCCCGAGAACCTTTGTTCTTGGACCAAACTGAATCAGCTATCCATTAATGGGGAGCAATCCACGGTCATACCCGATTGTATCGGGAACCTAAAAGCGCTTCAATCTTTGATTATTTCAGGGCGGGGCGTTAAACAGATTCCGACGACTATTGGCAAACTGACAAGTTTGACGGCTCTGCATGTAATGCAGACAGCGGTCGATTCGCTGCCTGATATGCTTAGCCAACTGAACCAGTTGTCAGTCCTGAATCTGTCTACTAATCAGTTAAAAGCACTGCCACCTTCCGTGTTGAAATTAAGCCAACTGATCAACCTGAACTTAGCCAACAATAAACTGACGCAATTACCAGAGGATATTGGCCGGTTGAGCACATTACGCAGCCTTGCTGTTAGCCAAAATCAACTGACTCGCTTACCCGATCGGTTGGCTACAATGACAGCCTTGCGGATGCTATCTGCGGATAACAATAAACTTGACCAACTGCCCGCTGATCTGGGCCGACTGGTCGAATTGAATCAACTGAGTGTGTCAGGCAACCAACTCACTACCCTACCTACAACCCTCGGTTCGCTCGATTCATTAGCGCAGTTATACATTGTGAATAATAGGCTGGCCAGTTTGCCCCCGAACATTGGGAATCTGAAAGCACTCCGGTCAATCAACTTCGATAATAATCAATTGTCGACGCTGCCAGAGTCGATGGGTAATCTGAGCCAGTTAAAAACACTGTCAATCTCCAATAATCCGTTGGAGTCATTGCCAACCACACTTGGTCAACTTACAGCGCTAACCGAGTTGTATATCAATAAAACCAAGATCAAATTGTTGCCAGCCAGTGTTGGTAAACTCAGCCAACTTGCATCGTTACGGGTCAGTTCGAGCCCCCTCATGACGCTACCCTCAGAAATTGGTAATTGCCAGAAGTTGACCTCAATCAGCCTGGAAGATAGCCCGTTGATTGGCTTACCCGAATCACTGGGACGGCTTAAAAATCTAACGAATCTGAGCATTAGCGGCCCCCGAGATGAACTAGCTAAATTGATGGAATTGCCCGATAGTCTTCAGTTTTGCCCGGTTTTGAACAACGTGCAGCTTCGTAATTTTCCTAATCTGTCAGCCAACGAGGCTGTTGCCATTTTACTTAAAATTCCTTCGCTAGAACAGCTGTCGATGGAGCAGACTCCTCTCCATCAACTTCCAACTACGGGCTGGAAAGAGTCATCGATCAACATGCTGAATCTAGCCCGGAACAATCTGACTGACCTGCCACCTGCGATGCTGGATGCCCCGAAGTTGCGGTTCATTAATCTTATGGGTAACCCGCTGCCTAAATCGGTAGGTGGGGCATTCCAAAGTATCGACCAGTTGCGCGTGGCCATGGCTGATGCGGGTATGGTTACACTAGATGGTATGTCGAGGAAAAACTGGTCCGTGGCGCAGGGATTCATGCAGGTTGCCAACCGAAAAATGCGGGAACGAGACTGGTCTGGGGCAGATGCTGATATGGAACAGGCTGTTTCGTATGCCCCTGACACGCTACTAGCTGTTGTGTACGCGCAACGCGCTGAATTTGCTTTCTTTCAAAAACAATACGAAAAGGCTCTAACCAATTTTGATCAGGCATTAGCGAACTGGCCACTTTTTCAGGTACCTACGCAACAAGCAATGGGTCTAACTACTGAGCTGGCAAAAAAGCAACTGCGCACGGTTTGGTGGATGCGAAAAGCAATGATTCGGCAATTGTTGGGGCAAACGGATGCCGCCTTATCCGACATTAATGTAGCCATTGCAGGGTTGCCAACCATAGTAGCTGGCGGTGGGAATCACCAACTATGGCAAACGGAAGCGCAGGCATTTACAGAAAAAGGCAAGTTATTGGCTGTCAAGAGCCAATTTGTGGAGTCCGATTCTGCGTACAGTCGGGCAATGAAGGCGTTTGAATTAATGGGTTATCCTGACCCTGGCAGCAAGCTAACTATAGTGGAATTGGGCATTGTATTAGGCAAATACGAGCGTGGGCATAAAGCACTCGATACGTTTCAGTCTTACCAACGCGAAGGTGGCAATGGTGTCTTATACGAGTACCTGACCAACGCGCTTGCTGTTGTTGAAGGGAAGAAATCAGGCGCTGAAGCGGTGCAGGCTCTGAAAAGGTACATCGGTAGTTCGTCGGGCAGGATCATTAACTGGAGCTTCGATCTGTTCGATGCCTGGCTTAACCGAACGACGCTGCCCGCCGACAAACGAGATGCCCTCCGGGAGCTAACCACTATGGCCAAAGAGCGGCAAGTAAAGATGAATTAAAATAGCTTACTCCAGGCAAACCGGATTAGAATCAGGACGAGCACAAAACCGACCACAATATAAGCAAACGGCACGTATGTAAAGGCTACCAGACGGAGCCGATCCACAAACCACATGATGCCGATCAGGGCGAAGATTAACGTCATGAAGCCCGATAGTTTACCAAACCCTGGTATGTACTCAAACGGAAGTTTGCGCCGAATCAGCATTAACGTGGCCACCATTGACAGAAACGGAAGCACCTGAATGGCAAGGTTCATAGCCCAAATACTCTGCCGCTCAAACAGGAAGAGGTAAATGTTAAGCGTTAGCGCAAAAATGCCCGGAATGCAGGCTGCATATACTAAACCCGCATAGACATATCGCCATTTCCAGATCTCCTCAGCGGTAGTACCCGACCACAGATTGACCAGAAACGCAAGGGCTGGAATAGCCAGCAAAAAAAGAACGGCCACTCCAGAGTGGGCCGTTATATAATTGAAAAAGTCAAGGAGGGTCATAAAGCGAAAGAGCGAAAGGGCGAAAGAGTGAAAAGGCGTGCGCCAGCAGGAATTCCAGACTACGCTCATTCACTCTTTCGCTCATTCACTCTTTTATTTTAGCGTTAACAAATACCCAATCGTGAAGTTCGCGTCCCAGTCGAAGACAAACTGCTGGCAACCGGTGGCATCAGCAAGCGCTTTATAGATGACCAGACCTGCCTTTTGTTTGGCGTTTTCACCTTTGTAATCGTCAGGGGCTTTCAAAACGGTGTAGCGCTCCTTGCCATTACGAACCTGCTTGGCCAGTTCGAACGGAATACCGCCGATGATGAACGCCGTTTTACGGTTTGCCGCCGGAACCTGTTTCGCTTTAGCAGTCACATCTTCAGCTACTTGTGCATCGCTAACGCCGTTCTGATAATATTTAGAGCCATAAGCTTCCAGCGCTTGCACCGAACCGCCACTACGCCACGAAATTTTGGTGTTTCCTGACCCAATATCCGCCACAAAGGAGTTGGTATCGAAATCCGAAGGCAGTACTGCCCGGAGAGCCAACTTGCCTTCCTGCTCTGCTGTAACGATGTTAACCACGTAGTTTAGTGATTTCAACGCCCGGATAATTTTTTGGGTAACTTCCGCTTTGGCAGCCCCTGAGCTGATCACAAACTGGATATCGCGGCCACCTACGCCGAAGTCGAGCATGTTGCCAATGTACTTTTTCAAGCCCTCACGGACATCCTGATCGGTTGCCATATTCTCGGTAACCAGACTGTTGCCAAACTCGGCTTTCTCCAGTTTCCAGCGTTTCTGATCGTCAATCCGAACAATGAACGAGTTGAACCCACTGGCTCCCAACTCCACTACGCCTTTTAACTTCCCATTGACGGGTTCAGGGGCGGTATAGGTAAATGCTGGGCGTGGGCCATTGTCCGACGCTGCCGATGAACTACCCTTGTCTGAAGCTTCGTCGGTGGCCGATGAAGTTGCTTCATCATTACCGGGTAATGTTGGCGAGTCAGCACTGTTCTCGGGGCCTTCTACGCCCGACGAAGAACCCGTTTGTTCGGTGGCTTCTTTGCCCCGCATTTTCTGGAGCCATTCGTTGCCGCCAAGGGCTTTGAAACCAAAGTAAAGAGCGGCCAGCACAATGGCCGTAATAAGGAGCCTTCCGGCTACGGTTAAGCGTTGCATGTGTTTTAGTCTAAGAGATTTTTATAGTTCTGATCCTTGGGTGCGTTCATGACGCGGGTGGTGGGCTGCGGTTCGGGGGAGTCGAGCTGGATTAACTTGAACTCTCCCTGGTTGTACGAATCGAGCAGCGCCTGCCCTTTGTCCGACAGCAGGCCATTCTGAATGTCAACCCCATTGATAAAGTCCATCGAGAGGTCCATGGCCCGCTTCATCTCGCCGAGTTTGTTGCTCATGTCGTCCTGAATATACTCCATCGACTCATCAAAGTAGAACTTCTTGTCGGGGTCGCCTTTGAAAATGCTCACCGCCGTGCGGAGTGCATTGGAGCTTTCCTTTACGATTTGGTACTCCGTTTCTTTCAGCTTAACCTTGATTTCGGTCTCCTTGATGATGTATTCGGCGCTTTTGTTTACCTTCTCCATGAACTCCAAAACGGTTTTCATGTTGCGCTGAAGCGGCAGCAGTTTCTGGTTCATCTCCTGCAAACCAGCGCCTTCCATCGTCGCCAGCGAAGCTGCTTCTTTCATGCCCGGCTTGTCGGTCATCGAATTCGCTTTGTTGGCTTCAGCGAATTTTTGCTTGATCTGCTCATTGTTCTCATTGATCTTCTTGTTCAACTTAACCAATTGGCCAGCTAACAAATCAATTTGACCGCCCATTTTTTGCCGCTTTTCCTTGAGATCATCCACGTAGATCTTCATGATCGCGATGGGATTGAGCTGGATAATGGTCCCCGTCAGGCTACGCATCAGCGACTTGAACAGGAAGAAAACGCCCGTGCGAACATCTTTGCTGGTAACCAGAAAGATAACCAGGGCTAGTACCGCCAACAATCCAACGAGGTACAGGGTGTTTTCGGTAACGCGGATCAGCCAGGCGAGAATATCGTTGATCCGGTAGAGGAACACGCCCCCTATGGCGAGCATGAATATAAGGCCCGCAATACCTTCGGGGCGGCTCCAGAATGAGCGTTTGTCCGCGTCGGTCGAGGTGTTGCCACCCAATTGAGAAAAATCTGGGGTTGCCATAGTTTTGGATTCTGGACGTTAGATTTCGGATTTCGGATCTCAGACTTTCGGTAAAAAGCCCTGAATCCAGAATCCAATATCTAGCATCTCATTTTAAATACGTTTGAATTTTGGAAACATCATTCTTAATCTGCTCGGTGAAGCTGGCGTAGGTTGCTTCGAAATTGCTCCGGTTTTGGGTCAGTTTCGTACTTTGCTCCGTAATCTCTCCGCCAATATTAGACAATCGCTCGTTGTTCGCATTGATGCGTTTTTGTAACTCCGCAATCTGCTTCGTAATGGCTTCATTATCGGCCAAAAGTTGTTTCTGCTCGTTCTGCAATCCGCCAACCCGCTCATTCAGGGCCGTTTCAACGCTTTTCAGGAATAAATCCCGGTCTGAGCTGAGCGCAGTGAGATACTGGTTGGCCGTACTGGTGAGCAACTGTACTGAAACTCCGCTGGCCATCGCCCGAAAGCTGGCCCAGGCAGCCTGGTACCGCTTGTCTTCGGGTAAACCGAGATCGGCGAGGTTACGAAGCGTTTCGCGAAACTCAAAATAGTCGGGCCCCGGTACGTTTGCTTTGCTTAGCACCTCGGTAAAGTGTCCCGCAAACTTGGCATCTACCGTACCTTGGGCTTGAGGCAAGGGTTGCTGGGGTTGGGGCGTCGCACTTGCCGGTACTGAACCGCCCGGTTGGGAGCGCTCCGTTGTGCCAGCCGGGCTAGCTGGCGCTGCACCAGTCTGTGTGGCATCTTCTTTGACAAAAAAGCCTAAAATTTTCTGTCCAAAGCTCTTATCGGGTTCTGGCATATTGGTCTTGTGGTTGTTAGACGAAGCAATACTACGCGATTTTACGAAAACCCCCCGAACCATTTCCTATGAACGGTCCGGGGGCTTGATGATAAATCGCGGGAGTACAGGATTGGCGAAGGGCTATTCCTGTCGTCGTAGGGTCAACCTATAAACAGGGGCAACATCCCGCTTTGTTTAGCAGAACGGTACTAAGTCTGGTTCGAGGTAGACTTGCTTTGCCTGTTCTGAATTGACAATATCGACACTATAATGGCACTTGAGTAGTTCCTTGAAATGAGTACCTAAACGGGGAAACTCACCCATGAACGCCGGAAACGTAACCGATGCCGATTTATTTACAAAGTGGTTCACCACCTTCACCGATGCTATGGTCAACGTCTGATTGTATTTATCGGTAGCCCCAAGCAGGGTTACGTAGGCCATCAGTTGGGTGCCAACATTTTCGATGGCCTGCTCAACCCCATAACGGGTCACATGAATCCAGGCCAGTCGCAAATGTGCTTCGTGCGTAAAAAGCGACGGATCGAGGGTGCCAGTCTCAAACTGACGTTCAAACTCACGGTCGGTTAAGTTTCTGTGTTCCTGCATGATAGAATGGGGATGATGATGAGTCGAATCGCAAGTTGTAAATTTTGTAGCTTTGTTGGAAAGAATAACGCCATGACATTAGGAAGTTTAGATAACGAAATCATTTTCAAGAAAGCATTTACGGATATAACTGTATTCAAAGCTTTTGTACACGATATTCTGGGCCTTGATGTTGAGGTAGATAAGATTGAAACCGAAAAGAAGTTTGATCCCAAAGTAGGGTATATAGATTTCGAGTTGGACATTTTCGCTGAAACGATAGATAAACGAATTGTAATTGAAATTCAGCGCGTTGAGTACGATCACAACTTTGACCGATTCTTACATTATTTCTTGATGGTGATTGCTGAGCAGCAAAAAAGGTCAAGAGATTATGGCATTAACCAAACGGTTTACCTGATTGTCGTTCTTACGGCTCCCTACACGATTAGTGAAAAGAACGGGCAACCGATCAAAGACGAAGTACTCCTGCTCAAACTCAACCCTAAAACGTTGAAAGGTGATGAGCGGGAGTTGTACGGACACAAGTTCGTGGTGTTAAACCCAAATCATACCGATGATGAGACTCCATCCGCTATACGGGATTGGCTTACATTGATTTACGAGTCAATACACAACTCCTCAAACGCCATTATTAATCGCGAGAACGAGGGGATTCGGCGGGCTGCCGATTTGATTAGTTTTGAAAACCTTACCCCTGAAGAACGGGCATTGAGTAAAAACAAGGAAGCGGCTAAGATTGTCATAGCCAAAATTGAAAATGCTAAAGTTCTTGAGATTGCAAAGAAACTCTTAAAACTAGGGGCTACAACGGAGATGGTATCAGCGAGTACAGAATTGGGCGTTGAAGCAATCGAGCGATTAAGACGGGATTTGGATGCTGGAGAATAAGTCTTAGAAACAGTTGTTTTGAAAAGCTAAATAGAATAGTGTTCACTTTTTTCAGATGAAAGCCCTGGTGTTAGTTGATAACGCAGATTGATAGCAACGCTGGACCAGAGCCATGCTACTATGAAAAAAGCCAGATAGTTTTTGGTTGACAGGATTCCGTTGTCTAACGGTAAATAAACAGCTGTGGAAATAGAGCATAACGTTAAACTGGTTAATACAGGGTTTATGCGCAAGATGTCAGTTGAGAGGATTTCCGTATGATTGATCGGCGATTATAAAATTCCCCCATAGCTTGGCTTTTGCAACCAGCTATGGGGGAATTACTTCAGTGACTCTTTATCCAATTACCAAACGCTGCCTTCCTGTTCTACAAATGGCTGGCTGCGGAAACGAACTCCAGTGGCTTTGAACATGGCGTTGGCAACAGCCGGACCGGTTGGCGGCAAGGCTGGTTCGCCAAGGCCAGTGGGGTCAATGCCGTTGTTCACGAAATGCACGTCTACTTCGGGGATTTCGTTCATGCGGATGAGCCGGAAGCCATCGAAGTTACGCTGTTCGGGAGCACCATCTTTCAGGGTTAGCTTGCCATACAGCGCGTGGCCCAAACCGTCGACTACTGCGCCGGTCATTTGTTGCCGCGCTCCGCTGAGGTTAATCACCACCCCACAGTCGCCAACGGCATGAACTTTCTGGAGTACGGGCTTGCCTTTTTCCGTAACCACTTCGGCCACCATGGCCACGTAGGAGTTATGCGAGAAATACACGCTGAAACCCTGTTTTACTGATCCATTTTTACCCCAGTTGCTCTTTTCGGCGGCTAACTTAATCACCGCTTCCATCCGGTCGATGTCGTATTTGATAGCACCAACGGGTGACTTTTTGGCCTGTGCCAGCAAATCGAGCCGAAACTGCACTGGATCTTTGCCAACTGCTGCGGATACCTCATCTAAGAACGACTGTTCGGCAAACGCCAGGAAGTTCGTGATGGGCGCGCGCCAGGGGAACGTGGTAACTGGTGATTTAATATCATGGCTATCAATCAGCAAGTTTGGAATGGCACCCGACGGGAAGTTGTCTTCACGGGTAGGGTTGCCTGCGTTGATACCAACACCCCGCAGCCGGTATCCGATCACGTTGTTCTGGGCATCAATGGCAGCCTCGAACCGATACCGACAGGCGGGCCGGTAGCTACCTCCGGTCATGTCATCTTCGCGAGTCCAGATTACCTTCACTGGCGCTTTTACCAGGCTCGATACCTCTGCGGCTTCAACGGCATAGTCTGAATGCAGACGTCGACCAAACCCGCCACCCATGCGTGTTAGCTCAACACTCACCGTTTCTGGGGCAATATTGAGCAGTTTGGCGGTATCACCACGGGCACGGTCGGGTGTCTGCGACGAACCAACCAGTTCGACGCCATCCGGCCGCACATGGGCGAAGAAGTTCATCGGCTCCAGCGGGCTGTGGGGCAGGAGCGGACATTGGTACTCAGCCTTGATGATGCGGTTTGCCGACGCAAAAGCGGCATCAGGGTCGCCATCTTTCCGCCGAACGGTAGCACTTGGTTTGTCCAGCAACTCTTTGAACATCCGGTCGTGATCGGTAGTACTTTCGAGGGGAGCGTCACTGATCTTTTCCCACTCGATTTTAACTTTTTCGCGCGCTTTCTTTACTGCCCATGTCGATTTGCCTACCACGGCTACGCCATTACGGAGGGCCACCACATCGGTAATGCCGGGCATCGCTTTTGCGGCACTGGCATCCATCGATTTGAGTTTCAACCCAAAAGCGGGTGGGCGCTGCACCATCGCGAAGAGCATGCCCTCGCGGTAGAAATCAATACCGTACTGTGGTTTCCCCGTTACGATACTCTTATTGTCGACGTTGGGAATGGATGTTCCGATGAGCGTAAACTGTTTCGGATCTTTCAGCGCAACGTTCGTAGGGACAGTCTGCTTGGCGGCATCATTAGCCAGTTCGCTATAGGTCAGCTTCCGGTTCGACGCTTTGTGGAACACAACCCCCTTATCGGTGGTGCATTCAGCAGCCGGAACATTCCAGCGGCTGGCGGCCGTGGCAACGAGCATATGGCGGGCCGTGGCACCAGCCTGACGAAGGCGTGTCCACGAGTGTTTAATCGCCCCGCTACCACCGGTCACTTGCCGTTCGAATTTTTTAGAGTCCAAAGGTGCCTGCTCAACACGAACCTTACTCCAGTCGGCATCGAGTTCGTCGGCAACAATGATCGGGAATGCTGTCTTGATTCCCTGTCCCACCTCTGGATTGGGGGAAAAAATGGTGATGATGCCATCACTACCAATGGACAAAAAGCTGTTAAAGCGGAGCGGTGCCTCGGCCAGACCAGCAGCATCAAGTGCGGTCAGGGGTAGGGGAGCGGCCTCCGATGAATACCAGTTAAAGCCAAGCCACAAGCCACCTCCGACGGTAGCCGCTGCTTTGATAAAATCACGGCGCGAAGTTGGGGTTGTTTTCATTTGGCGGCTAAGGCGACGGCTTCGCGAATACGGTGATAGGTTCCACAGCGGCAGATATTGCCCGACATGGCAGTCTCAATTTGCTCGGTAGTCGGTTTGGGCGTGCGTTTCAAAAAGGCAACGGCCGTCATGATCTGGCCAGCCTGGCAATAGCCGCACTGGGGAGCGTCCACCGCTTCCCAGGCTTTCTGAACGGGGTGGTCGCCGTTGGCCGATAAGCCTTCGATGGTTGTTACTTTGGCTGATCCGACGGACGACACAGGGAGTACACAAGCGCGGGTAGCTTCGCCATTGAGGTGAATGGTACAGGCACCGCATTGAGCAATGCCACATCCGAACTTAGTGCCGACCAAACCGAGGTTGTCGCGCAGTACCCAAAGGAGCGGGGTATCGGGATCAGCTTCGGTTTGATAGCGTTTTCCGTTGATTTGAAGCGTGTATTTAGCCATATGGCAGTTAAGTTGATGTTTGAGAGGGTATTAGAACGGCTAATTTACGGAAAAGATGTGTTGATACCGACGAAGTAAATAGGACTAAATGGTGTAATTCATTGCCACTGCTTTAATTCAGCCGTTTCCCACTGCACGCGTCGGTCAGCTTCGGACAAGTCGATGAATTCGAAGTCGGTGAGGAGCCGCTTCAGCTTGGGCCAGCAGCCTTCCAGGCCGTAGTACGACTTGAATCGGCGCGACATGCTGAGGTCAGGAATCAGGGGTTGAGTCGGGTCAAAGTCGCGGGGGTGAAAATACGTCATCACGTAAGGCGACTGCTGCATGAATCGTTTGATTAGCTGGTAAGGGAATAACCGGAAATAGCCCCCACCCGAAAAAATTAGATCCTGCCCCATCACGGGTACGGTATTAATCGGAAACTCTTTGAGCGAGAACCCATTCACGTCGATTAGGGCGGGTTTACTGATACCAAAGGCCACATCGCCCCCGTGCGACCGACGGGCCGAAAACACCGAACAATCAATTTCGATGCCGTTTTCAACCAAGATCGGAAATACCCAGCGGTTCAGAAACTTGATCGAAAAGCCGGGAGCCCGGTAGGCCCGAACGGCTTTACCCGTCACATCCTGCAAGGCTTTGATCGATTGGCTCAGGTCGTCGGCGAACTCAACGGGTGTTTGCTCGTAGGCCAGCTGATGGGCATAGGAGTGGGTGGCCACCTCGTAGCCCGCTGCGTCGATGCGCCGGATCACGTCGGGGTGTTTGTCGGCTACCCACCCCAGGCAAAAGAACGTAGCCCGACAGTTCGTATCGTCGAGCAGTTGGAAAATCCGATCCATGTTGGCATGAATACGCGATTCGTAGCGCCCCCAGTCGTCGGCAGTACGGGTTGATTTATGATCCAGAATATGGAACCACTCTTCAATATCGAAAGTCAGGATGTTCATTTAGTAAAACCGCTTACCGGCGGCCAGAAACGCCTTTACGTCGGCACGGGTTGGGAAAGTAAAATAGGTCATCTGGGAAGCGTCATTCTCCTGGAGGACCACCGTGCCATCGTGGATTTTCTCAACCGATTCGACAATGGCATCCATGCCCATTTTTTTGGTTACCCGAATCAACTCTTCCTGCGACATGGAGCCAATCTCAACGGGGTTCTGCACAATGATTGGACCGGAGTCAATCCCTTCGTCGACGAAGAAAACTGAAACACCCGTTTGTTTTTCATTGTAGCGCAGTACCCAGAACGACGGCATGAGGCCCCGGTATTTGGGCAACAGGGCGGTGTGGAGGTTTATGCAACCTTTGGGGGCCAGGTCGAGCAGCTTCCGTTTAAAAATCTGGTTGCCGGCTACCGAAACCAGTAAATCAGGATTCTCCGCCCGGAGTCGGGCCAGATTCTCATCTTTATTAATATTGCCCTCAATCTCAATCAGTGGAATGCCGTGCTGGGCAAGCATTTTCCGGACATTATTGCGGCTATCCAGCTTCGACATCACAAACTTGGTCCCGTATCGAATGAAAAATGGCAATCCAAAGACCTCGTACGTTTTTTTTATTTTGTCGGTAAAGCTTTCGCGTTTTCCGAAGGGCGACACCTCGAAAACTACCGTTGCCACTACTTTGGCGTAGGGGGGCAGGTTCTTTATCAGATAGTCGAGGTTGCGAGCTAAATAAAACGGATCGTCCTGGGTTAGTAAGATAAGTCGCATAAGTGAGTTGACAATGAATCGCAAAAATAGGGAAAAAGCACTGATTGGGAATTGTGCACAGAGCGGATTCTTAAATTGAACAAAAACAATACGCATTCGATAAGATTTTGTAAACAAAGCCGCACCATTTCTAAAAAAAGTGATAATATTGCAGCCGGAATAAGTCAATAAGGGCTGGTTTTTCAGAGAAATTTGTAAACCAGTACGAATCAAGTAGATTGGCTTACTGCGGTATTATTCAAAGGTCAACCACCCTTCCCCATGCCCGATTTGTCCGTAATAATTTTGACTCATAATGAGGAAAAACACATTGGTCGCTGTCTTGATAGCCTGCGTCCAATGACGGATAAAGTCTTCATTGTTGACTCATTCTCAACTGATCGGACCGTTGAAATTGCCCGCGCTATGGGGGCTGTAGTCGTGCAAAACCCATGGGTAAC
The DNA here is from genome assembly GCF_028867935.1 of Flavobacterium sp. SUN052. Lineage (GTDB taxonomy): Bacteria > Bacteroidota > Bacteroidia > Flavobacteriales > Flavobacteriaceae > Flavobacterium. Next base: position 1,416,561 of record NZ_JAPQNS010000001.1, on the reverse strand, counting down.
CTACGCTACTCAGTTCAACTATGGCATACAGCATACGCCACACCAGACCACCTGGCTCATGCGGATGGATGCCGACGAATATGTGCTACCCGAACTGGCTGAGGAGATTAGGAATCGCCTGCCAACCCTGCCCGACTCAACCAGTGGCGTGTATGTAAAACGCCGGGTCATGTTTATGGATCGGTGGATTCGGCATGGTGGGTATTACCCCATCTGGTTATTACGGCTCTGGCGTCGCGGACAGGGCATTTGTGAACAAACCTGGATGGACGAGCACATCAAGCTCAGTGCCGGACAGCCCACTCAGTTTGCAAATGATATTGTCGATCATAACCTGAACGACCTGACCTGGTGGACCCAGAAGCACAACCAGTACGCCATTCGGGAGGTGATCGACTTGCTGAATATTCGGCATAATTTTGATCAGACCGTGCGGGTCGAACCCCGGCTTTCTGGCTCGCAGGAACAACGGAAACGCTATTTGAAAGAGCGGTACGCCGGTTTGCCGCTGTTTACACGGCCGGTGCTGTATTTTTTGTATCGGTATTTTGTTCGCTTAGGATTTCTGGATGGACGCCGTGGGTTTGTATGGCACTTTTTGCAAGGCCTTTGGTATCGGTTCTTGGTAGACGCCAAACTGATGGAAGTACTGCGAAAAACGGGTCATGACCGGGAGGCCATTATTGACTATTTCAAAACAGCGCATGGAAAAGACCTTCGAGCCGGTGTCCGATAAAGAGGGCAAAACCGACCTGTCGCGTTTCAACAATGACTGGTATTCACCCGGTCCACGCTGGAAAGTGCTGGCGTGGTTCCTGCTGAATCCAATTTTGATTAATAATTACCTGCCTCTGCCAGTGAGTGTCAAAGTGGCCATGTTACGGTGGTTTGGGGCTAAAATTGGTAGGGAGGTGATGATTAAACCGGGTGTCAACATCAAATACCCCTGGTTCCTGACCATTGGCGATTATGTGTGGGTTGGCGAAAAAGTCTGGATCGATAACTTATCGCCCGTCACCATCGGCAATAATGTTTGCCTGTCGCAGGGAGCCATGCTCCTGACGGGTAATCACGACTACCGACGGTCGACATTTGACCTGGTAACTAAACCCATATCGTTGGCCGATGGTGTCTGGATTGGGGCTCAATCGGTAGTTTGCCCCGGCATCACCTGCCAGTCACATTCAGTGCTGGCGGTCGGCTCCATGGCCACCCGCGACATGGAACCGTACGGAATCTATCAGGGAAACCCGGCCGTATGGGTCCGTAAACGAACGATCTCAACGTGAAAGTTTCGATTATAACAGTTGTCTATAACGGAGTGGAAACCCTCCGCGATTGTATCGAATCGGTACTGGGGCAAACCTACCCTGATATCGAATACATTGTGGTTGATGGTAAATCGACCGATGGTACAGTTGAATTAATACAGACCTACGGCGACCGAATTAGCCGGTTTGTTTCTGAACCTGACCAAGGTCTGTATGATGCCATGAATAAAGGTATTGGGCTGGCAACGGGAGAGATAATTGGTTTTTTGAATGCCGACGATATGTACCGACACAACGATGTGGTCACGCACATTGTCCAGCGGTTTGCTGAAACGGGCGTTGACGGTGTGTACAGTGATATGATGTACGTAGATCGTACTGATCTGAACAAGATCAAACGATACTGGGCGTCGGGTACCTATAAGCACGGGGACTTTTTGTGGGGCTGGATGCCGGGTCACCTGTCATTTTTTGCCCGCAAACGAGTGTACGAACAGTACGGTACGTTTCGGCTCGATCTGAAAAGCGCGGCTGACTATGAACTGATGCTTCGGTTTATTCACAAGAACCGGATATCGCTGGCCTATTTGCACGAAACAACCATTGTGATGCGTGAAGGAGGGGTGAGTAATGCCAACCTGACAAACCGGGTACGGGCCAATCAGGAAGACCGGTTAGCGTGGGAGTTGAACGGATTGAAGCCGTATTTTTTTACGCTTACGTTGAAACCGTTGCGAAAAATAATTCAGCTTATCCACCGGGAACAGCAGCGTCCGCGATAACCGTTCGCTCAGTATTGTTGTGTTAGTACACAATTTGCTTGCATATTCTTTAAATAATGTAATTTTCGCCTTGGTTTGACTACCAACAGACCGTGGCACATTTTTCGTAGCCAATCTAGTCGTAACGTTTGAATACAAAACTGTAGCGTCGCATTGGCAACTTAACGAAATATAAACCCCATGAACCTCGACTTACTGATTTCGTATTTGCAGAACAAGTTTCACGATGAGTTATTCACGATCGGGCTCTATCAGTGCCTGTTATCGTTTCTCGTAGCCTGTTTTGTGGCCGTTGTATCGATTCCGGTCGTCATTAAAATTTCGGAATTAAAGGGGTTAATGGAAAAAACGGGTGAACGTCGGGCGCACACCACACCCACGCCAACCTTTGGCGGCATTGCTATTTTTGCCGCTGTTCTAATTAGTTATTTTCTCTGGCCCAGTATCGACCAGACCGACATTTATCGTACCAATTTATCAATTGTTGGTATGACCATTCTTTTTTTTGTTGGGATTAAGGATGACCTTGTTGGCGTCGACCCAAACAAGAAGATTTTCTTCCAAGTGTTACCAGCCTTGATTCTTATTTTCTTCGGCGATCTGAAAGTTGATTACCTGTATGGTATTATGGGTTTTCACCACGTTGAGGAAATCTTCAGTATTCTACTTACCTGCTTCATTTTTATTGCCATTACCAACGCCATTAACCTGATCGACGGTATCGACGGCCTGGCCGGAGGAATCGCCACTATAGCCTGTGCGAGTTTCGGTGGGTGGTTTTTGCTGACCAATCACTTCGCGATGGCTTGTATGGCTTTCACACTGGCCGGGGCGCTCATTGGTTTTCTGCGGTTTAACTTTTCCAAAACCAGTAAGATCTTCATGGGTGATACGGGCTCCATGATCCTGGGTTTCATGTTGTCGTTTTTTGCCGTTCGATTCGTGAACCTCAATATCTCGTTCCGTTTTGATCCAACGTCATTTTTCAACGCCCCGATCATTGCCATCGTTATCCTGATTATCCCTATTTTCGATACCTTACGCGTGTTCGTAGTGCGGATTTTGGCTGGTAAATCGCCATTTTCAGCCGACCGAAACCACATGCACCATATTTTACTAGACAACGGTTTCTCGCATATCACGGCCACTACCATTCTGTGTAGCCTCTCGGTGTTGAACATTATCTTGTTCTTCATGCTCCATCGGAATATCACCAACACACAGTCGCTGCTGATTTTGTGCGGCCTGTTTGCGTTGTACATGATTGCGAGCTTCCTCCTGAAAATGCGGGCTGTTTATGTCACTACGCATCCACGCCGTCGGCGGGCGGCCCTTCGCCGGGCGGTACAAAACGCCATTGCGGGTCGGAACACAAAAAAACTGATTGACTATTTATAGGATCTGTTGAGTCGTACAAAAAGGGGCTGCTTTCACCAAAGAGCAGCCCCTTTTTTGTGCGCGTTGAAAAGCAATAGCAGGCAGATATAGATTGATAATTGATTGTGTACAGAAGGGATTTATGAAATGTCAATTCTTGATTAGAAAACGTACTTTCATAATTGTAACTATTGAAAAAACGAGTTAATAAATTATTAGCAACAAATTCCGAAAACATTTCCTTATGAAAGTCGTTACCCTTCTGTAGGTTTGATAATTCGGCTAAATAGTTGGATTATATATGGCAAGTCGATTGTCCCGCCAACCACCTGTTACTCAACAATATGAACGATAGTTTACTTTTCGGCCGACTTTGTCGGCGTGTTCTTTTATATCTTTTCTGGGCTGCACTTCTTTGCCCTAATCTGCTGGCTCAGTCTGGCGACCGCACAGTGACTGGCCTTGTGCGTGATGAAAAAAACACCGGTATTCCTGGTGTTAACATCGTTATAAAAGGCACCAGCAAGGGCACCAGCACCGACATTGACGGTAACTACCGCCTGTCGGTTCCCGACGGGGCAGGGATTACCCTCCAGTTTTCTTACATTGGTTATATCAGCCAGGAGGTAGCCGTCGGAGCGCAATCAATCATTAATGTACAGCTCAAAGAAGAAGCGCAATCGCTGAATGAAGTGGTTGTAGTAGGGTATGGCATTCAGAAGAAATCGGATCTTACCGGGGCCATCTCAACCATCAGCGCAAAAGAAATCAGCCGCCTGCCGGTTGTTGGAGTCGATCAGGCCTTGCAGGGTAAATCGCCGGGTGTTCGGGTAACCCAGAATACGGGAGCACCGGGTGAGGGGGTAGCCGTCAGGATTCGGGGGGTAGGTTCACTCAATGACAACAACCCACTTTACATTGTCGATGGTATTCCGACCAAAGATGCCTTTAGCATATTGACTCCCAATGATATTGAAAGTATTTCGGTTCTAAAAGATGCCTCATCCTCGGCCATTTATGGCTCCCGGGCTGCTAATGGGGTGGTGCTGATCACGACGAAGAAAGGCGTTTCAGGTTCACCAAGGGTTAGTTTCTCGGCCTATACGGGTATTCAGCAACACGGGCGCCTGATTCCGATGGCTAACACCAACGATTACGTCAGAATATATAACGAAGCGGCCGCCAACGACAATGCCGAACTGGATAACCCCAACCTGTTTCGCAAACTCATTACCCCCGAAATTGCAGCCACCTTGCCCAATACCGACTGGCAGAAGGAGATTTTTCGCGCGGCCCCCATCAATAATTACCAGTTGTCGTTCAGTGGTGGAACGGCCACCTCGCGTTATTTGCTGAGTGGCACCTACTTCGATCAGCGTGGTATTATTATTAATTCCGGTTATCGGCGTTACGCGCTGAAAGCTAATATCGACTCGGATATTACGAGTGCTATTAAAGTGGGCACCAACCTTAATCTGACCTACGGCGAGCGTGACATTGTGCCTTCGTCGGGCGATGGTTACGGGGGGAACGGGGGCAGCGTGGTGCGCTATGCCTTGTTTCGGACCCCAGCCGTTGCGGTACGGGACCCAACCACCGGCGATTTTACGGACCTGCCTGCCCGTCCCGATCTATTTGGCGATGGCTACAATCCGGTTGGACTGGCGATGAAACAGGACAACAAAGAGCGGCAGTACCGCCTGTTTGGAAACTTGTATGGTCAGTTTCAACTGGCTAAAAACCTGAGCTTTCGTACGGATGGCGGACTCGATCTGGGTATCATTAACCGGAAACGATTCAATGAAAACTGGGGTACTAATGGCCGGATCAACAGCCCGGCGTCTCTGGTCAACAGCATTGGTGCCTCCACCAATATCACCTGGAACAACACCCTGAACTACAGTCGGAAGTTTGGGAGTGAACACGATTTGAGCGTTCTGGTAGGCACCGAAGCCATTCGGAATGTGGGCCGTGATCTGCTTGGTTCAGATCGGGCTTTTATTGACCAGGACCCAAGTCTGCGCTACCTGGGCCGGGGAGTTGATCCAACGGGCCGGAATAGTTACGAAGGCGACTCCCGCTGGAAACTGTTTTCGTTGTTCGGGCGGGTTAATTACAGCTACAAAGGGAAATACCTGGCTTCGGCCAACTTCCGGCGCGACGGATCGAGCCGGTTCCCGAAAGATAACCGCTACGCCAACTTCTATTCGGGGTCGGTGGGCTGGAATCTGGATCAGGAAGAGTTTTTCAAAACCTTACAACCGGTTATGTCGCTGCTGAAACTGCGGGCGAGTATTGGGCAGTTGGGCAACCAGGAGATTGGTAATTATCCGTACGCCAGCATTATCTCGCAGGTCGGCAATTATCCATTTGGGGCCAGTCCCGCTCAACAGTCGGGTTACGCGGTAACATCAAGAGGTAATACCAATGTAAAATGGGAAACCTCAACCCAGACCGACGTTGGCCTGGAGACCGGCTTTTTCAATAATCGCCTGCTCGTAACGGCCGATTATTTTCTGAAACGTACGTCTGATATATTACTGCCGGTGCCGGTGCCACGTTCGGGCGGCACCGCAGGTGCTCCCTTTGTTAATGCAGGCAGGGTTCAGAATCAGGGCGTTGAGTTGGAAATTGTTTACAGGAATCGGGTTAAGGAGTTCAATTACGACATCAACGCCAACGTGTCATACATCCGCAACAAAGTGATCTCGTTGGGAACCGGTCAACCTATTCCGGGCGGGCGTATCGACAACGGGGTGTTTGCCACGTTGACTGAACCCGGCTATCCAATTGGCTCTTTTTACATGCTGACTCAGGAGGGCATTTTCCAGAATCAAGCCGATATTTTCACCAGCGCCTTTCAGGGAAATGGGATTCGTCCCGGCGATGTGAAATTCCGCGACATTAACGGCGACGGGACAATCAACCAGTTGGACCGCTCACACGTAGGAAGCCCGATTCCACCCCTTGTGTACGGCTTAACGGCTAACCTGCAATGGCGCAACATCGACTTCTCCGCCTTTATCCAGGGCGTGTCGGGCAATAAAGTCTATTACCAGGTGGCTACCGACATTGAGGGGTTCTACCGCTCGTTTAATATTACCCAGCGAGTGGTTGATGAACACTGGACCGGCGAAGGAACCAGCAACTCTCAACCGAGAGTATCGTGGCGGGGCTCGACAAACAATAAACTACCCTCGACTCGCTTTCTGGAAGATGGTTCGTTTACCCGCCTGAAGAACATTCAGGTTGGTTATTCGCTGCCCGCCAAGGTTTTGCAGAAATGGCGAGTGGCCGGAGCGCGGATTTATGTGAGCGGGCAAAACCTGTTTACGTTCACCAAATACCCCGGTATGGACCCCGAACAGCAATCGAGCGATAACCTCAATAACGAGCAATTCAGGGGCGATGTAGCCGTGGGAATCGACTGGGGAACGTACCCGATTTCAAAATTATACAGTGTCGGGGTCAATTTGAATTTCTGAGAAGCTCAACAATGAAAAAATATATCCTTTTACTCCTTCTCCTGCCTTTGGCTGGTTGTAAGGATTACCTGAATGAGGAACTGCGGGGCGACTTCTCCGAAGAATCCTTCTATCAGAACGAGCGGCAGGCGGTACTGGCTATCTATGCCGCTTACCAGCCGCTGTCGTTTGCATCGGACAACAACCGCCTGTGGGTATTTGGCGATGTGGCTTCCGACGATGCCGCCAAAGGAGGAGACCCTGGCGATCAGGCTGACATTGGTCTGGTCGATGAGTTTCAGGTGTTCCCGAATAATGGACCTGTTGAAACGCAATGGGCGCTGTTTTACGAAGGCATCGCTCGCGCTAATCGCTCGCTGGCCCGTATTCCGCAGATTCCGGTGGCCAACATCACGCCCGCTGTCCGCGACAGGTTGTTGGGTGAAGCTCGTTTCCTGAGAGCACTGTATTACTTCTACCTGGTCAATATTTACGGCCCCATTCCGGTGTCGCTGGAGCCGAAAAACCCCGATCAGTTGCAGATTACGCAATCACCCGTGGCCGATGTGTATGCCAATGCCATTGAACCCGATCTGCGCGAGGCCATTCGGTTGCTTCCTGTGAACCTGACTGGCGCGGATGTTGGCCGAGCCACGCGGGGAGCTGCCAATGCGTTGCTGGCACGGGCGTCGCTCTATCAGGGGAAATGGCAACAGGCACTCGATGCGGCTCAGGCTGTAATCACCAGTGGTCAATACGGCCTGTTGCCTCTTTATACCGATAATTTCCGGCAGGGGGGCAAAAATAGCCGTGAATCGGTGTTTTCGGTGCAGCATTTAACGGGGCAGGTGCCGTTTCAGGGAAATCGACTGAATCAGTGGTTTGCGCCCCGGCCCGGCGAGAATGGCTACTTTTTCGATGCGCCAACAACCAGTTTCGTCAATGAATTTGAGAAAACGACCGCTGGGGTAGTAGACCCACGGCTCGACTATACGGTGGGCCGGTCGGGAGGTCGGTGGGTAAATGGCGAGCCCTTCGATCAGAGCTGGTCGCCAACGGGGTACCTGAATAAAAAGCATGTGCAACCTTTGGCCGAAATTCCGGCTAACCTCAAAGGTGATGGCAACCTGAACTATGTGATGATTCGCTACGCCGATGTGCTGCTGATAGCCGCCGAGGCACTGAATGAGTTAAACCGTCCCGCCGAAGCAGTGCCGCTGGTGAATCAGATTCGGAAACGCGCCCGTGAAAGTTACCTAAATGATCCGACACTAGCCCCGGCAACGGGTACGGCTGCTGTTCCCGCCGGACTGTTGCCCGATTTGACTAACATCAGTCAGGCTAATCTTCGTGATGCCATCCGTAAAGAGCGCCGGGTGGAGCTTGGCTTCGAGTTTCACCGCTGGTTCGACCTGATGCGCTATGGAAAAGACTACGCCCAGGCTGCCCTTCGCGATAAAACTAATTTTAACTATGACCGTAATCGCTATTTCCCGATCCCACAAAGCGAACGGGATACCAATAAAGCGCTGAAGTTTTAGTCAAACCTACAAAGTCTTAAAGACCGTACGAGTTTACGAAAAGTAGCAAATCCATTACCCAATTTTTAAAAACCAATAAATAAAACCACAATGAAAAACTCATCGTTTATGACCTCGGTAAAAGCCGTGGTAGCATTCGTGATCGCTCTGGCCATTTTTCAGGCCTGTAACAAAGCTGATGATCCCGTTGCTTCTGTAAATACTACGTCGCTGAAAGCCCGACTCGACAGCGCCAACGCGCTCTACAATGGAGCTAAAGAAGGTACTGCCATTGGTAGTTACGAAACCGGTTCGCGGGCTACGTATAAAACTGCTATCGACGCAGCTACAACGGTATTGAATGCTGCTGGCTCAACCCAGACTCAGGTGAACAATGCCTATGTAAACCTCGGTCAGGCAACAACCACGTTCCAGAGTAAAGTGGTCGCCGAAATTGCGCCTGATAAACTGGTGCTGTATCTTAAATTAGACGGCAACACCAACGATGCATCGGGTAAGGGGCTTAATGGGTCAGCGGTGGCTGGTTCCACTGGTGTAGGTAGCTTTACCGGCTGGGGTGGAGGAACCCTTGTGGCTACTGCCGACCACTTGGGCCAGGCTGGAAAAGCGTATCAGTTTGACAAGGGGGCGCACATCGAAGTGCCCTACAACAGCGCATTGAATCCGGCTAAAGAAATTACTATTGCTATGTGGGTTAAGCCTACTGCTATCCGCCCCAGTAATTATCTGGTGTCGTTGAACCGTTGGAATGGCTACAAATTCCAGTTGCAGGAGGCCAATAAGCTATTCATGACCGTGAAAACGGCGGCTGGTAAGTACAATGATAAAGACAATGAGTCGCCCACGCTTGATTTGAACAAGTGGTATCACGTCGCGGTAACGTATAAATCAGGTGAGATGGTCTTTTATATCGACGGTACTCCGGTGAAGACCTGGACCGATGTTACGGGAGATCCCTTTGCTGTGAAAAATACGATCAATATGTCTATCGGTCAGGATTTGCCAAACGCGATCTACAATACCGACGAGAAAGATAATGCCGATGGCAATAACTTCAATGGACCATGGGGCGGTTATTACACCGGCGCTATGGACGAGATTCGTATTTACAACGCTGTGTTGTCGGGCACTCAGGTAAAGTCGATTTACACCGCTGAAAAGAGTTTGTAACGCATGAGGATAGGCAAAGCCGTAGAGACGGAGCGATTTTTTGAGATGACATATTGTTTAGAAAGATGTCATCTCTTTATTAATCAGAAATTAGTGATGACATCTCCCAAAATGAGATCGGGGCTGCCCGGCGGTCATCGCTTCGTCTCTGCGTCTCTGTCTATCACACTTTTACTTCTCTTTTTCTCCTGCCAGCACAACGGGGCCGATAACCCTAATCGGCCGTTGGTGTTCTGGTGTTCCAACAACGCGTCGGAAATTACGCTGGCGCGGGAGTTTACCGAGCAATGGCAACGTACTAATCCCAAAACGCCCCTGCGGTTTCAACCGATTCCAGAGGGGCAATCCAGCGAGGAGATTATCCTGGCGTCGGTGGTGGGCAAAACAACGCCCGACATCTACGCCAATATGTGGCAGGGCAATGTAGAAATGTATGCAAAAGCGGGTGTTCTGGTGCCTCTCGATACGATTCGGGGGTTTATGGACTTCATCCGCGAGCGTTGTGACAGTGCTATGGTGCAGGAAATTACCTCGACCGACGGCCACATTTATCAGGTTCCCTGGAAAGTCAATCCATTCATGCTGCTTTGTAATACGAAAGCTTTAGCCGGAATGGCTCCCAATTTGACGGCGGCAACCGGGCCAACCTATTCGTATAGCGCCTACATGCAGGCGGGAAAAGCGTTCAAAAAAGATGTGAATCAGGATGGCTATACCGACCGGTGGCTTGGCTACACCGAAGTGAAGGCAATCTGGTATCAGCGTCTGTTCAATTTTTATCCGTTATACCTGGCCGCTTCGGGGGGAGCGCCCCTGCTCACCATCAAGCCGGGACAGAAAGCGAAGGCTGCGTTCAACAACCGCCACGCCATCGACGTGTTCCGGTTTCTGCAAACGCTCTACAAAAACGATTATTTCTCGAAAGAACGGCTATCGGCTACCCGCGATCCGTTTATTGATCAACGAATTGCCTCCCAACTGACGGGCCCCTGGCAGGTGGGTTTTCTGAAAAAGTACGCGCCTGATCTGGAGTACCAGTTTTACCCGATGCCCGTTCCCAATGATCATCGCGGACCCATTTATTCCTACGCGGACCCCAAAAACATTGTTATCTTCAACACTTGCCCCAACCCAACAGCTGCCTGGGCGTTTGTCCGCTCCCTGGTCGACCGGCCCGGTGATCTCCGGTTGCTGGAACTAACCGGACAGATGCCCCGCCGGAAAAACCTGTCCACCGATCCTTATTTTGCTACTTACTTAGCCCAGAATCCGCGCTTGAAACCCTTTGCCGAGCAGGCTCGCTTTATCAAGGGTGTCGACAACCACGAGCAGATAGTAGAAGTATTTGACATAATTTCACAGGAATACGAAGCCTGTGTGGTTTATAACCGTAAAACCCCCGAAGCCGCCATCAGCGATGCCGCCAAAGCCGTTGATGTACTCCTTGGAAATTAATGAAACGCTTCACTCCTTACCTCCTCGTTGCGCCGTATCTGCTTCACGTAGCGGTGTTTGTGGCCTTTCCGGTGGTTTTCTCGGTAGTGCTGACGTTCCATAGCTGGAACATCATTTCGCCCATGAAATACGTGGGGCTCGAGAATTATGCGCACCTGCTGAAGGATCGGCTATTCTGGCAATCGCTCTGGAACACCGTCCGGTTTCTGCTGGTGCACATTCCCCTCCAAATTGTGATTGCCCTGGCTCTTGCCGAGTTTCTGAATGGGCCCATTCGGGGGCGGGCGTTTTTTCGGGCTTCGTTTTTTCTGCCGGTCATTGTGTCGGGTGTGGTGGTTACCATTTTGTGGCAGCAGTTGCTGGGGTTCAATGCGGGTATGATCAACACGATGCTCACCAGCATTGGTTTGGCTAAAGTCCCCTGGCTCGAAAGCCCTGATGTGGCCATGTATGCCATTGCGCTGATGGCTACCTGGAAAAACGTCGGGCTATACGTGATTCTGTTTCTGGTGGGGTTGCAGGCCGTTCCCGAGCAATACTACGAAGCCGCTGAACTGGAGGGGGCTACCCACTGGCAGCAATTTCGGTACATTACCCTCCCGATGATCAACCCAACCATTTTTCTGGTCGTGGTACTGTCGACAATTGGCGGTTTTTCGCTCTTTATCGAACCATACATCATGACCGAAGGCGGGCCGCTAAACAGCACCCTCTCCGCCGTGATGTACATTTATAGGCAGGCTTTCCAGTATTACCACATGGGATACTCAGCCACGCTAGGCGTTTGTTTTGCCCTGCTTATTCTGGCTGTCGTAGCCGTGCAGAAACGATATGTTGAAAGCGGGTCATGAAGAAAATCCTGATTTACACACTTCTTACCCTTGCGGCTCTGTCGTTTCTCTATCCGTTTGTTTGGATGGTGAGTGCATCCCTGTCGTCGGAGGCTGGCATTGGTTCGCTGCGGCTGTTGCCGGTGGAGTTTACGTTCCAGAACTACCAGACTGTTTTCGAACGGATTCCGCTGGGAAGGGCCTTTCTGAACAGCGTTTTTGTCGTGACCGTCACCACCTCCATTGTGTTGGTGCTGGGGGCAATTGTGGGCTACGCATTGGCGCGGCTGGAGTTTCGGGGGAAGCAGTTCGTGTTCTTCCTGATTATTTTCACGATGACGCTGCCATTTCAGATAACACTGATTCCCAATTATATAACGATGGTACGGCTCGGGTGGGTCGATACGTATTTTGCGTTGATTGTGCCGTTTGTGATGAACTCCTTTGCCATTCTGCTGTTTCGGCAGGCATTTACCAGTTTACCCCAGGCACTGATCGACGCAGCCCGGATCGATGGGGCAGGGGAGTTGCGTATCATTTTCCAGATTCTGGTGCCCAACGTACTGCCCACCGTTGTCACCATCACCATCCTGACATTTATGGGCCTCTGGAACGATGCCCTGTGGCCACTAATTGTCATTCGGGATGAGCAAACCATGACCATGCCCCAGCTCGTGACGCTGTTCTCAGTTGGGGGGCGCGCTGATGCTCAGTTAGGCGTTAAAATTGCGGCTGCCGTCATGCTGGCGCTGCCCGTGATAATTTTATACCTGTTTTTTCAGAAACACTTCATCCGAAGCATGGCATCTTCGGGTTTAAAAGATTGAGATATTGGCAGGCCGAAGCGTCGGACCGCCCCGACCTGCCAACACAACCGACAACCGGTAATGAACATTAATCGAACTCCTATACGTCTTTTGGCTAATCCCCGTCGGGTAGTTACGCGCTATCTGTCACTGCACGGGGCACACCGGGTCCGGCACATTGCCGACCGGGTAGGCCATTTCTCTGAAGCTGACGTACTAACGATGCTGGCCGATGCGCGCGCGCTGTTTGCGCACCGGCACCGCCGGATCGACGACGCTTTCCGGGCCAATTATGAAGAAGCTGTCAGCCGACTAGAAGGGGAGGGAGAAGCGTCGGTTCCCGATTTCTCGCCCGACCGTAAGCTGCTGCTGGGGGCTTGTCTGACCATGGAGTATTCTATTCAGGCTGCGGCCCTGTTCAACCCGTCGATTGTTCGGCATCCCGACCAGTCGGGGGTGGGAGAGGGGGGCGTTCGGTTTGTGATGAGCCTGCGGGCAACGGGCGAAAGTCATATTTCAAGCGTCGAGTTTAGAACCGGTACCTGGCAGGTGGCCACGGGCGAAGTTGATCTGGACGAAATACCGGCCTTTGCGACCCGCTCGGGAAAAGATTGGGCTAAACAATACAACAAGAACTTTGTGAAGACTCGTCTGGCTTACTTCCCGCAAACCAATGCGGTTGTGCTCGACGTCTTGCCCGACACATTTACCGCCCGCGAAGCGGAACAAACACTGGCTGATAAAAACAAGACTGCCTTCTTCGATCAGGTAGACCATACCCGAAAAGCCATTCTCGAAATACTGGATACCAACTACGACCTGCTGACTAATCCCGATGTGCCGTTGGCCGAGCGGGTCATTTTTCCGAATGCCAAAGGCGAAAGCAATGGGATGGAAGATGTCCGATTTGTGGAGTTCAGGGATGGCGACGAGGTTCATTATTATAGCACCTACACGGCCTACGACGGAAAAACGATTAAGTCGCAACTGATGGAAACGACTGATTTCGTAACGTTTCGGGTACGGACCATGTACGGAAAATCGGTGCAGGACAAGGGGATGGCGCTGTTTCCGGAGAAAATCGACGGTAAATACGGTATGATTACCCGGCAGGGGGGCGAGTACATCAATATCCAGTTTTCGGAAAGCCTGTACTTCTGGAATGACGACTATCAGACACTCTTGAAACCCGAACAGCCGTGGGAGATCGTTCAGCTTGGCAATTGCGGTTCCCCCATTCGCACCGATGCGGGCTGGCTGCTGCTAACCCACGGGGTTGGGCCCGTTCGGCGCTACACGCTGGGTGCGGCCCTGCTCGACCTGAATGATCCCACCCAAGTGCTTGCTCGCCTGACCGAACCCCTGCTCGAACCTTCTGAGGATGAGCGTGAGGGGTACGTCCCCAACGTGGTATACACCTGTGGCTGGATCGCTGAGGGAGACCAAATTCTAATGCCCTACGCCCAGTCTGATTCTGCCTGCGGAATCATCACCCTCTCAAAATCGGAATTGGTAGCAGAGCTGTTGGCCTGACCCCACGTTCACTCTTTCGCTCATTACTCAACTATGAAACACGTTCTTTTTCTCCTCATTTCGTTTACCCTGCTGGCTCCGTCCTGCAAAAAGCCCGCTGATCCGGGTACAGGCGTTCCACCAGTTACTACAGTCCGCCTGGTTAACACCGACCATTTGCTGGGTACCTTGTATCAGCCCGTTAAGGTGGCGGCAACCGGGGCCGATGTAGGGACCGTCTGGATCTACGCGGAACCCGATGGCAGTGGGGGCTTCAAACTGGTGGCCGATAATGATGAGGGCTATACCTGTGTCGACGATGTAGCCAGGGCAGGGCTGTTTCTGCTCCGCGAACCTGATCTGGCCACCAGCACCGACAAGCAGAATAAGCTCCGCTTGATGACTAACTTCGTGCTTCAGATGCAGTCTCAGAACGGGTATTTCTATAATTTTCTGTGGCCTGATAAAAGCATCAATAAAACTTTTAGAACCAGTTTGGACACCGCCGACTGGTGGTCGTGGCGGGCGTTGTGGTTGCTGAGTGAAGCGCAGGGGTATTTTCAAAAAACAGATGCCGCTTATGCCACGCAGATTCAGACCTCCGTAAGCCGGTTGGTTGCCAACATGATCCGCGATTACGGCGCTAAACCCAAAGATGCCAATATTGTGCAGGGTGTGGCGGTACCCAAATGGCTTCCTTACGGTTCCGGCTCCGATCAGGCGGCAATTATGCTGTTGGGGCTGAATAATGTGTATACTCAGACACCCTCGGCACCCGTTTTGGCACTGATGGAGAAACTGGCCGACGGAATTTTGCTGATGCAAAAAGGCGATGCGAAGCAGTTTCCATACGGCGCTTTTTTGAGTTTCGACAATAGCTGGCATGCGTATGGAAATGACCAGTCGTATGCCTTGCTTACGGTTGGAAAAGCCCTGAACAAACCCGACTGGATAGCAGCTGCCCGTCGCGAAGTCGAAAATTTCTATCCGTACATCATCAAAGAAGGCTTTTTGGAGTCGTATGAGGTGCGGCAGTCGGGGGATACGTTCACTGAAGTGAAGCGGTCGAAGTTTTCGCAGATTGCCTACGGTGTTCGCCCGATGATCTGGGCTACCCTGGCCCTGTACGAGCAGACGAAAGAACCGAAGTTCCTGGAGCAGGCCAATCAGCTAACCCGCTGGTTTTTCGGTAACAACCCCGCCAATGCCACCATGTATGACCGGGCTACGGGCCGTGGATTCGATGGGATCAACTCTTCCACCAGCGTTAGTCGTAATGCCGGTGCCGAGTCGACAATTGAAGCGCTGTTGGCGGTTCAGATGGCCGAGAAATACGGATTCAAAGAGTAAATCGGGACTGCTCTGGGTAATCCCCAGCAAGACACCATTGAAATGCGCAGCAATGAAACGATTATTATGCCGTTTTTTGGAACCTCATCGGGTTGTTTTGAGTTAACACATACACGCCCGAAACGGTGTCATTACTGGGGTCGACCGGAATTGACAGCTTGCTGAGGTCGCGTGTAAGCATGCCGGGAGTTGACGGTATTTCCCGCCCCAACAAATCGTCAAAACAATAACTGGCGAGTATAACTACGCCATGGCTGCTTAATCCGGAGGATTAGCATAACCATCGTCTCCCCGGCCTACGTGCTGCTGGCTGGATAAGGGGGCGTCGATCGCAGCGCTGGTTGGTGTAATGGTATTAAAAGCCAACGAGATCCAAGTACCTACGGCGATTGGTCGGTCTGATCCGAACCAGCCTTTTGCCCGACAATCTAATCGAATCTAAGCATGTAGAAAGCACGACGGGTTCCTTGACTGGACGAGGGTTCAAATCCCTCCGACTCCACCCCGTAAATCCTGAGTACCTGTAGATCGCTGATTTACAGGTACTTTTGGTTTATAGGAGTTCCAAATATTCCTTGTTTCAGCTGCATTTTAGTGAGTGATTGCAAACCGCTCTAATTTACTCACTAATAACTCACTAGGAGGATTGTATCAATCTAACAATTAGGTGATTATGTTCTCTTACTTATTTATTACACGCAAAACGGAAAAGGTAGGATTCCTGGGAATATACATTCGAATCACCATTGGTGATTCTAAAGCTGAGGTTAGTTTGAAACGCAGTGTTTCAGTAACAGGGTGGGATAGTGCCAAGGGTAGGGTAAAGGGAAACTCTCCAGAAGCAAAGGAGATCAATCAATATCTCGAAACAGCTATTGTTACGCTACACCAGCGATACCGCGAATTATCGTTGAAAGTAAGGAGGGTAACAGTGGAGGGGTTGAAACAAGCATTCTTAGGTGAAGCGCTCACCGAACAAACCGTTCTGGTTGTGTTTACACAGCACACTGAACAACTTGCAAAACGGATCGGTATTGATTATTCGATAGGTACTGTAAAAAGGTACGAATCATGCAGGGTACATCTGGAACGCTTTCTTAAAAGTAAATCGCTGAACGATATATATTTTGAGGAATTAACCCCTGCTTTTATCGAGGATTTTGAGATCTATCTGAAAACTGTTCGGGAGTGCCAGCATAATACAACACACAAGTACCTTGCTATACTGAAGAAGGTTGTTCGGTTAGCTATTGCAAACGAGTGGACAACCTACAACGCATTCAATCATTTTAAGCTCAGTTTTGAAGAAACTACCCCTACGCACCTCACCATTGAAGAACTGGGTAAAATTGAGCGGAAGAAAATAACTATTACTCGGTTGGAGCAGGTACGCGATCTATTCCTGTTCAGTTGCTATACAGGATTAGCGTATTCGGATGCAGCTAAGCTAAGTGAGCAACATATTTACACAGATGAGAAGGGTAAACAGTGGTTGCGAATCGCACGCACCAAAACTAAAACAAAGTGCTTTATCCCGCTCCTTTCCGTTCCTCAAAAGATTCTGCAACGGTACAGCAGTACGAAGGATAAGGGATTATTACCCTTTGTGAGTAACCAGAAGATGAATGCTTATCTGAAAGAGATTGCTGATATATGTGGTGTCTCGAAGTGTTTAACTACCCACGTTGCGCGTCATACATTCGCAACTACTGTTACCTTAACAAATGGGGTTCCCATTGAAACAGTATCTCGATTGTTGGGGCATAAGAATATACTACAAACTCATCATTACGCTCGTATCGTTGATCAGAAAGTAATGGATGATATGGGTGATCTTGAAAAACGCTTAAAGGAGAAGACCCAGAAACCAAAATCACGAAAAATAGATAAACAGTAGGAGATAGGGATGTTTGCAGTTAGTAAAGTACATTAAGGAGCTTGCAAGCTGCAAACATTTTTATTTCTAAGAAAAATTTATATATTAAAACCTAGTTCTCGATAAGTATTTCAAATGATTATCATAGTTGCTAAGTGCCTTTATTTTGGTAGATGATTTGAATATGCCTTTATTATTTACTAAAAATACTTTATTTGAAATTCATATTTACAAAAACATGGTATACTGAATTGAGTTTATCGTTTACCTTAAAAGTGGTTTTGCCAATTTTTATATTAGCACCGCATAGATAATCGTTTGATATATCATTAAATCCACCATGTAATTGATAGATGTACTTAGCACTCAAAGCTACTTTTTGATATTTCAACCAAAGATCAATAAAATTATCTGCGTCTGAGTATACAACAATATAATTACTTTCTGTTCCATTAGGATCATAGAAAAAAATCTTTTCTAGATGTAAATGAATTTTTTGGGTATCTATATAGGATAAATTTAAACCTTCAAATATTCCGAGAATTGTACCATGACTCGTTTCTAATTTTATATCGATTTCACCGGGAGATTTTTTAGTATACGAACTGCCCCATCGCGCTTGATCGCGTGCAATTATTCCCCTGTTATTTAAAATATTCGCAATTAAAGTATTTCTTGAATCCTCTTTATTATTGATAAGTAATTTATGGTTGCCCTGCAATTGTGAGCAAGCAATAATAATGTTTTCCATAATTCTTTCACTGTATTTTATTTTATCATAACCTTTAATTAATGAAGAAATTTGTACATCCTCAGTACTGTGTTGGCATGCAATAGATTGTTTCTCTTTTTTTAAGAATCTTTTTAATACAGAATAACGAAAATAATATATATATTCATCTTTTGCAGTAATGCATAAAGGGCAGTTGCATGGTATCATCTCATGATAATCGTTATCCGCTTTAAGCCCTAATGTATCAAAAATTGTATTAAATTCATTCCTTATTATACCGAGTAGTTCTGTTTTATACTCTCCATTTACTTTAATTTTTATTTTTTTGTTCAAAGGATCATTACTGATTAATGCTAAAGAATCCTCATATCTAATTAATAATCCATTTTTCCAGAATATCTTCTTTTCAATAAGCAAAAAATTTCTGCAAATAAATCTTGTTATCAATCCGGAGGGTAAAAAATTGAAGCTGTACTCAAATCGAGCTTCGTTATTTATAGATTGATAATCAAGATGTTGAGGAGGAGTTGCTGGTAATAATTCTGGTATAATGTAATCTTTTGAGCCTACAATATTAAAGCAAAGTTCAAAATTCTCTATTAAACGTACTAATTGGATGTGTTTAGATACTGGATGCTGATTAATATTCCAGATGTATGGTAATTGGCTAAGAGAAAATTTTCCATAATTATTTTGAATTTTTCTACTATCTATCAGATTGTAAAAAGCATTTGTTACCCAATCGGGATTCAAAATAACTAATTGATTGAGTAGTTCGTCTTTTTGAAAATGGAGTAAATCTCCTAGATCGTGTAAATAACTACTCAACAGGTTAGCACGATTTTCATCAACTCCATAATTTCTACATAACTCAAGATAGCTTTCATATTGAATATAATCTTTCCGAGTATTATTAAGCTTTTCTCTAATGGTTAACCATATATTTGGTAATTTATTTCCAATATGTGGAAGCTTTGTAAATGACCTGTGTATTGAATCAATTAATGATGATAACCCATCCCCTGTTAAACAACTTGTTTTGCAAAATTTTATAATATTAGGAAAGTTCTTCAAAAGTTGCGCTTCATCTATCTGTTTTACTCTATCATCAGATTTATTCATCACTATAATTATCGGACTCTTCTCACTCAAAATATTTATTGTATTGAACCAATACTCAAAGCTTCTGTAATCTTCTTCTTTACGAGCATCCCAAACAAATATATAAATTGATCTTTTTGTTAAAAAGAATTGATGTGTAGAGTAGTAAATCTCCTGACCTCCAAAATCCCAGATATTGAAAGTAGCGGGTTTGAAATTTAGCTCATCAATATCTTCTTCGCTCCTGTAATACTTTGAATATATATGTAATGGGTTGATAAACGTTCCGTAATCTACATTAAATAATTCATTTCTATATTCCTCATCGAAATCATCATGAATATAGCTTCCTACTTTATCTGAAATTGCATCTGGTGAAGGTTCGTTGTAATCTATGTAGCTGTAGTAGTCATCTTCAGGGTCTGGATCAACTTCATATTTTGTCTCATTGAAAATTTCGAGCAACTCTTTGTCAGTAAAATAAATATCTTGCTCCCATTTTTGGATGTTGATTCCATGCGTTGTAGGTTCATGTCCTATAATTAATGTATATTTAGGGTCAATAATTCTTTTCATCAAAGATGTTTTACCAACTTCTCCTTGTCCCACAAAAATAAGCTTTGCTTCTAGTAAATAGTTGGTTTTTTCCGAAAGAATTAGTTCATTAATGAAATTGTAGATCGAAATGTAACCTCTTTCAATAATGAGAGATGGAACATCTTTTAACAATTCATTTCCCATAAGAATCAATTCTTCCAGAGACTCGATATGAAAAATATCTTCAGGAATCTGAGTAAGTAAATTATATGATAGATCAATCTTTGTCAATGGTAAAGCGCATGGGAAACTAAAACCTATACCGAGTATATAGGTGAAACAGTTGTGACTTAAATTTAAAGATTCTAGATTTTTAAGGTTATTAATTGATTCTGGAATTCTTGTTAAACTGTTAAAACTTAAGTCTAATACAACTAGTGAGGTAAGTGTAGCAAGCTCTTTAGGTAATTCTCTCAATCTCAAACCACTCAAATCCAATATTTGACTATGATTTTTATGTGCAAACATGATTCTAGCTATTGCTTCTTCCATGATCTTTACGAGAAAATTTTTAAACTATTATTTGTTTAAGTTTATTTATTTATATGTAATATTGGAGTGAAAAATACACTAATTTTTCTAATAAAGTCAACATTGTTATTTGCAAACATCTATATAGGCATTGCAAACTGCAAACATTGCTTTATACCCCCTGTAACCGCGTTACAATCTGCCGGAAGCTCCCTAACGCTGCTTCCAGATTTTCCGCAATATCTAGTGCTAATACATCAGGATCAGGGAGGTTATCTAAATCACCGAGGGAATCATCTTTCAACCAGAATATATCTAAACTCGTTTTATCCCGTTCTACGATTTCTTCATAGCTGAATTTGCGGAACCGTTCCGTTTCTTCCCGTTGGTGGCGGTTCTCTGGATTGTAGCTTTTTATGAACTCCTCTAAGTGGTTTACACGAAGCGGATTGGTTTTGAGCGTATGCTTTACGTTGGTGCGGTAATCATATACCCACACTTCTTTGGTCCAGGGATCTTTGCTTGCAGGGCGATTATCAAAAAACAGCACGTTTGCTTTTACTCCCTGCGCGTAGAATATACCGGTGGGTAACCGTAAAATGGTATGTAGCTCGGTGCTTTGTAATAAGCGTTTCCGTACAGCTTCACCTGCTCCTCCTTCAAACAATACGTTATCTGGTAATACTACCGCTGCTTTACCATCAATCTTCAACATGGATCGGATGTGTTGCAGGAAATTCAGTTGTTTGTTGGAAGTGGTGGCCCAAAAATCCTGCCGCTGATAGGTAAGGGATTCCCGTTCTTCATCACCCTCCTCATTGGTAAAAGTAGTGCTGCTCTTCTTTCCAAAAGGTGGATTTGCTAATACGTAATCGTACCGTTTGGAGGATGCACTAATCAAGCTATCGTTGCGCTCAATGGGTGGATCACTGTTCAGATCACCGATGTTGTGCAGAAACAGGTTCATCATACACAATCGAGCAGTGCTTGGTACGATCTCCCAACCGTGGAAGGTTTCGTATTTTAGGAATTTTAGCTGATCCCGATCCAATTCCTGCTTAGCAAGGAAATCATACGCGGCCAGGAAGAAACCACCCGTACCACAACTAGGATCTGCGATGGTTTTAAGGGGTTGTGGTTGCATGCAATCAACCATAGCACGGATCAATGGGCGAGGGGTAAAGTACTGTCCTGCTCCTGATTTGGTATCCTCTGCGTTCTTCTCTAGCAACCCTTCATAAATATCCCCTTTCACATCGGTATCTAAACCAATCCAGGTTTCAGCATTGATTAGTTGAAAGAGCTTGAAGAGTTTTGCAGGGTCCTGAATCTTGTTCTGCGCTTTAAAAAAGATTTGCCCGATCATTCCCTCCTGCTTCCCCAGTTCGTTCAGTACGTGGATGTACTGCACTTCCAGTTCAGCCCCCTTCTTATCCATCAAACTATCCCAACTGTACTCTTTTGGAATATGAGTGTCGCGGAAATAAGGTGGTTTGCTGTACTCATCGGCCATTTTCAGGAACAACAGGTAGGTAAGCTGTTCGAGGTAATCACCGTAACCCATACCATCGTCGCGTAGGGTATTACAAAAACTCCAAACTTTCTGTACTAAAGCACTGCTACTCATTAGGTATTGGGATTAAAAACTTGTTTTAACGTATCCTCTAACTCTTTGATCATCTCCTGCTTAGTTGCTCCCGTTACAGGTAAATCAACCGCACGAATACAGATTGATTTTATATTAAGTAGAGGAGAATCAATGTGAAATAATTGTGATTCTGTTCGTTCCTGCTCGTATTGGAGAGGATACAAGAGTACTGCTTCTGATGAATTCTGCCGAATACAGTAGCTCACCATCTGGTACAAATCACTTTGGGTAATTCCTGCTTTATTTTCTTCAGTGTACTCCCAGCGTTTTTTGTATTTAGTATCTGCGATCACCCGTTTTTCATTGGCATAAGTCAGTACCATATCACTCTTAATGAGGAATACCTCTTCTCTGGTCAGATACTCCTGTTTTTGCGGAGCTACTTTTATGGTTTTTGGTAGAACATCTTCCGTTACACCAAAGATAAAATCCTCAAACACGTAATCCATCGGTAACAGAAAACAGAAGTGGCGTTGGTGCGTGTCGGGTTGAGATAAGTAGCTATTGGATAGGAAGAACCGACACATATCAACACACACTTCATACTCATGGAAAAAGCGGTTGAAGTGTATTGTATCGCAATCCTGAGCAATAGCAGGCAAATCATCTACTTCATTCAGTATAAAGATCAATTTCTCCAGGGCTCGGTGGGTATCCTTCGATCTACATACGATACTGAGCGAACGAGCAACGTGTTTAATAATCTGGTTTAAGCGATTATTAAACACGAACTGTTCGTAATCACATACTAACTGATGCCAGTTTCCTGTGCTTAAACTGGTGTTTATGTACTGCTGCGTGTTTAAACGGCCACGCATATATGGGACAGTTTCGATAAATTCCTCGTATTGGTGATAAGGAGTTGAACTAACCAGTTTGTATGTAAAACCAGCAAAACAGCGGATTATAGCTTCAGGGAATTCATCGATGGATTCTGTTTCACTTATGATTTCTGCGAAAGGGAAATTGACTCGTTTACAGTAAGATAACCACCATTGCAAATGTTTGAATGCTTTATCGCTTTGCTCAATCGTAAAAAGTTTAGGAATAACCTGAATAACAATGTCTTCAAACTGAATGAACCCAACGTATTTGCATGCTCTTATATATTGCTTTCCATTGACTATTTCAAATTTGAAAAATTGTTGTCGTTTTGATACTTGCTTTTTTGAATCACCAAAAAGCAGAGGACGACTTTTCCATATAGTATCAAGAAACTCTTCAAACCTCTGTAGATTATTGTAAATCGAGTTAGGTAAGAGTTTTGATTTATGCTCAATCAAGGTAATCAGTTCATTGCTCATTTTGTTACAATTAACTGATCCGTTATTTTATCGGAAGTTACATTAACTCTTGCTTTTTTAAGAATTTCTGTTACGATTTTTATATTTCCACCAAAATACTCCATCAGTAAAGGAATAACCCGATTATTGAATACACTTGGCAGTTCATCCTCTGTTTTATTAATAAAATAAGCATGGCCAATCAGGAAATCTGCGGATTTATGATGCTCTCGAATCCCTTTGTTTATATCAGTAAGTATTGTCCCTACCGATTCACTTAATAGGGTAGTATCGGGTTTTGTATATATAAAATCAAATCGTCGTCGGAGGGCAATATCTAATAGCGCAAGTGATTTATCTGCTGTATTCATAGTGCCAATTATGTACAAGTTAGGTGGTATTCCAAATGATCCGACATTAGGCAATGAAATCTTAAGTGAAAATTTATTGCCAATTCGTTTATCTTCCTCCAGTAGAGTAATTAATTCACCAAACACACGGGAAATATTGGCTCGATTAATTTCATCAATAATTAAAACGAAATTTTTTAATGGAGTGGCTAAGGTTATTGATCTTTTGCTTTTTTCTTTTAACCAGTTCACGATTGGTTCATAATAACTAGGGCGATTGGTATTGTATTCTTCTCCTTCGAAGTACCGTTTCAGTGTTCCTTTAGATATATCATGTATCGCGCCTGTAGATACGCGTAAACGAACACTCTTACCTGAAGCTGTTGGACCAATAATATTGAATGGTAAACCTCTTGCAGTGCTAAATAGAATTTCTTGATTCTCCAACAGGGGTTTCATTAATTCATCGAACACCTCCTCAAAGGGAATTTGTTCAGTTTGCCCTCCTTGTTGACTTGCTTCAAAATTTGCTTGAGCTAGTTTACTAATTCGATAAAATACTCCTTCCTTTAGTTCAAACCTCAATTGATCATTGTCGCCATTTATATCTGGTTTAATACCAACAATGAAATCCTCGTACGTGTAATTTTGGTGAAAGGTTACAAACTCAATTTGTTTTGCTTCTCGAAGCTTCTCAAACCTCTCTTTATTTACTTCACGTTTATCGCTACGTTTATGATCGATAATTTCTACTGCTAAATCAATTGTTTCATAAGTTTTTCCTGTCCCTGGAGGACCATATAGAATTATATTTAGAGCTCGGTTATTTATCTTTGATTGTGTTTTTCGTGACCAGTTAGAATCTAAAAGATCCACCAGATGGTTGAACGTAGATGAGTTCTTGTTAATAAAATCTTTAGATATATTTACAAGCCAATCCCAATCTTTATTGATTAGATCAATCGCTTTGATATTTACAGATGCGGGATGATCTTCTAAATATCTATCGATTTTTACCTTATGTTCATCTGAAATTAGATTGCCAGTTCTTTGGAAATCAATCTTAATTACTATGGATGCAGATAAACCATCTACTCCCAAAGTAAAATAAATACCCCTATCTCCTATAGAGCTCAAAAATACTCTGGCCCAACTGTATTTTTTCAGATTGCCACTAATGTTCCAAGTTGTATCTTTTTTTGTTTGAAGACCAGGAATTTTCTTGGATACTAGTTCAGCCCATTCGTTGGTAGGAGTAAAAATGGTTTCATCAATTAACTTTCCAATATTTTGGTCAGCAGGATTGTTTTTTCTATATTTTGAATTGGTTTGCAGGCGTTTCTGGTAAGTGAGAATATTATTTGTTTCAAAAAAATTCATTGATTAAATGCGATTTAGGGTTCAAAACATACTTAATTGACCGGTTTCCTGCTTTATTTGGTTACTCGTTTGAGTTGCGGTATCCTGATCTATTTGAACAATAGACCCACCCGTTACCAGCTTCCCCGAAAACGCTTGTTTCAGAATACTCTGCCGCAGATTCTCAGCGCGTTTTAACTCATTGCGTATAGTAGTTTCCATTGCATCCGCTTCGGATAAACGCTCTTCAATTTCCGCAACGATTTGGTTTTGGGTTGAGAGGTCTGGAAAGGGAATTACTAATCCTGCTATTTTAGATATACTTAGTGTATGGAGACCAGAAGTAGAGCTAGCTTGTTGCTCAATAGCTTTACGACCTGATGGGGAAATAAGCCAAGTAAGGAGAAATTTAGATGCAGCTGGATTTTCAAAACGAATCTTGATTAGGTGGTTTTGATGTAAGCAATACGGGATTTCCTCTTTCCACAAAGCTACTCTACCAACCTGCTCTACCAACCTGCTCTATACTGCCATTACCCTCTACTACAAGTAAATCACCATGTTTGAGCAATGTTCGGGGAATTTCGGATTCAGAAACTCCAATTTCTTTAATTTCAGTTAGATCTAATCTATTTGCGTAAACGTTTGCTACACGTAGGTATGGAACCTGTAATGGTAATGCTTCTCTTTTGCTATTCTTTGTAAGCCCTCCTGTTACACTTGCTATCTCCCCCAGCTTTACTCGCTCCCAATCGGGGTTGTTCAGGTAATAGTGCAAAACAGCTTGCCGGTACGTTTTCAACCGGGCGAGTGCGGTTTGTAGCTCCTGCACACCCGCATCCAATTCTGAAAACAACTCCTCAATCTTCGCTACAATTTGCTGTTGAATGTGTAGGGGAGGGAGGGGGATTGGAAACCTTTCTAAAAATCCTTTTGGTACTCGTCGTTGCCCAACGGCCCCGCTCATGTTCCCTTCTGCTATTCTTCTGAACTGCGTTTGTACTAAGAAGTAAAACAGGTACTGGTTCGCCAGTTCATCACTACAACGGAATACATGAAATTCAGTTGAACCAAATCCAATCCCATTCTCAAGGCTCTCTACCACTGCGATTTTGCCATTTTCCATGCAGGGAGTAATTTTCGCAAAAATCACATCTCCATCTTGGAAAGCAGTGAAGCCCTTTTTTACCTCTTTATATAGTCTTATATCAGAAAGGTCGTATTTCCCGCTTACTTCCTCAACCAGTCTCATCGGTAGAAAAGACACGGGTAAATCAACCGGGATGTCTTTGCGCGTTAACTTTGGATTGATAAGCGAAACTTCCCCTAAGTTCTTCCACTCCCAACCTGCGGGTAATTCTATTTCTGACATAATTTAATTTCCTAACGGGTAGCCAAGATACCAAACAACAGCGGTAAATCAGCAGAAAACTCAGTTGTCTTACCGGATTAAGCGGTGCGTTTTTAGGTCATCAATAATCAGTTCATAGATGAAATCAGATACCTTATCATCGAATGCTTCGACCAATATCTTGATTAGAAGGTTGTGGAGGTCCAGAACCTGATTATCCTCCAGCAATACCTTAAGTCGTTCCTTAATGGCTTCATCGTTTTTAGAAATCAGATTTCGCATCGTTACCTCGTTGAAAACCGGGTAATGCGGTTTCTCTTCTTCCTGAGCTTTTCCCGATCTGGTGCTTAGGTCTATATCGGGAATAATGGGGAGTACATATTTGGTTATCGAGTTACCTGCTGGATCGGTGGTCTTGATTGCTTCCCGGTAGGTTTTTACCGCTTCCGGGTTCGCATACCCGTCCTGGAAAATCTCATTGGTGGTATCAATCGGCATAACGAAGTGTTTGCGCAAAAACTGCTGGCAATTCCGTCGCCCCAACTGGAAATCATGCTCCCGGAAATCCCTTGTGATGAAACCTCCAAACCCATCCAGTGAACCACACGCAATGGCCTTGGACCCAATAATTTTATCTCCGTTGTGCGCTTTGCGGGTGGGGGCCATCAGAAACCTACTGAAGATGTTCGGGTTGGTGGCCTCTTCCAGATCATTCGGTTTGAACAGCAACTGGGTCCGCATGGTCGAATAGATTTCCCCAATGATTGATTTAAGCCGTATTTTGGATTTGGGCTTGATTTGTTGCACATCCTCAACGCTCGGGAAAGGGTCAATCATCAGAATAGTGGCCTCGGTATTCTCTCCCAGTTCCAGCTTTCTATTCCGTACCCCCAGGAAAAGCTTTTGAGCAATCTCGAAAGGTTCGTTGTTCAGCATACCACCATCAACATTCACCGTGGAGAAAACTTCATCATCCTTGATTCCTAACAGGGGACGCTTGATATTGGGATTAATCAGGTTGTTATGATTCAAGTATTTTCCTAACCGGTGAACAGCGCGCCAACGTAATCCTACGGGAAACGCTCCGGTAGCCATTGCACAATCCCGGAGTGTTTTAAGACCTTCATCTTCTTTATCCCAGAACGAAACGGGTATTCGCCCATCGTTCTGGTAAGGGCTGTTCACAATGAAATGGCCATAATCACGGTGGTTGTAGGTTATATAGCGATCCTCCACTTCGTGCGGGGCAAGCAATGCTTCGTTGGTCAATCGGTTTCCAAAATTGATGATGAATGGAATACCCGTTAAACTGCTCAAACTGAGGCAAATTTCAATATCTTCGGACACGTAGTTCCGCATTGTACGAGTATCTACCTGTAGCATTTTTTTTGCGATCTTATCAATAAAATTGGAGTTGAGTACGGAAGCAGCACCATGTTGTGCTATATCGCTGTTTTCAAGAAGCTCCGGTAGCATCTCATCAGCGGTCAACCGAACCCAAGCCTCGTAGAGCTTATTATACCCCTGAAAATCTTTGTATGCGCCCTCTAGACCGGTTACCGGTTCAATTTGATCAAACAGGGAGGCCAGAGAGATCGCAGCGGTCATTCCACCCGCTGAAGCACCGGTCATCAAATCAATAATAACCCGGTGTGTTGGGACTCGCGGATCTTCTGTTTTGCGAGCTTGTTCCCAGCGTTCAAGCGCTTCAAACAGATAATCGAGTACACCAGCTGTATACGCACCAGCGGAAATAGCACCTGCTAAGCACAAACCCAGGTAGAAGGGTTTCTTTTCTGTTGTTGATTCGGAAGGTATCACGGTTTCGGGGAGTTGAAATAGTCTGAAGAACAGACAAATAAATCATACTCGATACCATTCACCAACTGAATTGACTAACCGGTAGGTTTATCCTTGCAGTGGCTGCTTAACGGTCGCATCTACGATGAGATGCCCGAGCTGGAATCGTTCCTGTGATAGTACACAATTGGCTTTGGTGGCATCAAGGAGGCCAACCGGTTTTCTTTTTGTTGCAATTCCTTATACAAATGGTAAGGAGGTGTAAATCTTAATTTTTAGCTTCAGTAGCAAAAAAACAACTTTGGCTAATAATACTTTTCTCAAAAGTACTAAACACTAACGCGCTTGTAATATTATATTATTTTAATTATAATAAACACGAAATAATAATACATTAATTTTTAAAAGGTTTTCTATCAATTAGAGTATAAAACATATGTTGAACACTATCAATTTTATATTGGATATAATTTGCTTTTCTAATGGTAGTTGAATTAGATAATGAGTCTTTGGAATACCTTAACTCTCTAAGCAAATTGCCAACTTCTATAAACCCAGGTTGAATTTCTCTTTCTAATCTATCACTTTTACCAGAGTTTGGATAGTATTGCTCCAGGCCAATATAATATGTCATAATCTTTGAGCTCCATAACTCTGAAGAATTAATATATTTTATCCAAGCTTCATCTAATTCCTCTTTTGAAGCTCCTAGTTTGATACGAGTAGTATATACATTAACCCAAAAGATCCTGTTCCAGGCATTTTCTAAAATTTGTGAAGAAAATTCACCTCTTTTTGTATCTTGCTCTATATTAAATGTCTTGATTAATCCGATTCTTCTTAGTGTATTTTCACCCGACTCCATTACCTCACTGAACGAAACGATAAACAAACCAAACACAATTAATGTAGCCGTTAACTTATTGTTACGAAAAAAACCAATAAGAACATCAACTTGACTTTTTTCTGATTTATCCATGTTGAATTTATTTATAACTCGTTGTTTCAGCTATAATGACTCCGAATTTCCTATTCCCTTGCATCATCTTTTTTGATGGTAAATATGTTTGAGATATAACGCCATCAAGGTACAGAGCGTTTTTACAACCCAAGCTCCTGAAATATTTAGCGAAATCAAAAAATGAGACAGTTTTTTTTGAAATAACAAAAATAATTCTATTGTCGGGAAGGATGCCAACACCATTTCTAATGTTAAGGTTGTTAGAATTTTCAGTAAATTCAGAATTTATGATGCTGTTAGATATTAGCATTGGTCCAGATTGAAGTGCAAATTCTATTTTGTTTTGAATTGAAAAATCAGTTGTTTTACAAATTACAGGTTGTTTATCTAAAGTAATATAAAAAATTCCATTTGGTTGTATGTAAAAATTTCCATTGCCTTTTACTTTAGTGTTTAATGGGAACATGATATTTTTATTGCAAATAAACAGCCCAATTGGAGCTTGATACCTATCGAACATTCCACCATTAGTTGCAAAGACAAGGGTACGTCCTTTATTATCCAACCATTTCTTTAAATTATTTATACTGCCAAATATTTTTGCATCATGATCTTGCCAGTAAAATTCCAAATTTTGTTCTTTTAAATCTATGGTATGGTTCACGTATTCACTAGGATCTATGTTTTGTGATTTTACAGTTCCAGCAAATATTAACAATACAATCACTAAGCAAGAAACTTTTAATAACTCTATAGTTTGCTTATTTCTCATTTTATTCAAAACAAGCCTTCACTGTTGCAGGCTTATAAATTTATAAAATTTACTATATTCAATCTACATGCGGATAGTTATGTAAGCTACTTAAATTATTGTTATACCATCTGTGTTGATTTATTAACCGGTTAAAAATAAGCAAATTTGATCTTTAGTACTCTCCAAAATTAGTTTTTATCATCTGTTCCAAAATGCTCTGGAAGGTATTGCTGATACTTAGCTTTTAAATGCATAAGCGCATCTGTGTTATTTGAAAATGAGATATTTAGTTTGTCTTTTACGAATTTATACCTAGCTCTCGCGTCCTGAATAATATTACCCCAGCGAATAACCCATACATCAAAATGATCGTTTGCTAACACATGTCCATAATTTCTATTAGATTGATTTAATTGGGGCTCAATTTCATCTTTTATTTCTCTTACTAGTAATATAAAAGTCCAATGCGTACGTTCTTTTGGGAAACGTGCATCCTTGGAAACTTTTTGTGCATAAGATTGAATTTGATTAAGTTCTTTAAACCCAGCATCTACAATAGGTTTCTTTAATTCAACTACTAAGTTTCGATGTTCTGCTTGTTTTCCTGTACTGAATTGTCGCCATAAACACACATCTGGAATTGTTCTAAGTTCTGAGTTATCTTCTTGATTGACTATTTCCTCAAAATCATCTCTTCCTAATGCTTGGAGATACTCTTTTAACACATTTTTCAGCGTTATGTCATCAGCTCCATATGTATATTCATCACCAAAAACCCAAGTTTCATTCACTAAAATCTGATGTAGATGCTTGCGTTCTTTAACTTTTTTTGAGTGTTCTGGATCATAAATAAGCAATTCTAAGCCATTTAGAAAGTTTAACCTATGAGTAATATCTTTCATTGTATCAATGATATTTGATAGCGATGTCTTTTCGAGTAACTCAGAAAGCTCTTCCCTCTTATTATTAGGAAGTCCAATTACTTCAGTTAAAATCTTCTGAAGATTAGAAGAACTAGTTCCTAATGCTTCTTTTATTAGTACCATTGTTAAACTCCTACTTTTTTTATCCTGATCACTGAAATTTGGTACATACTCGTTAACCTGCAAAGCAACAATATCAAATACTTGTTGAGTTGCTCTACTAATATCATCACTGGGCTCTTGTTCATAAGGATATATTTTTTCTTTTTTTAGGTTATCAATGAACTCTCGTGAATGGATATGCAATTGTTCTCTTACATATTTACGTGCGGCCTCTTTCGCTACTTCTAAAATCTCTGATAAATTTGGGTCGAGTTCCGAGAGATCTAAAATGTTGTCTCTGTGGAGTTTCTCTATATACGTTGATTGAATAAAAACTGAAATCGGTAAACTTGAACGAATTCCTAACTTGCTTTCTTTAAAAGGAACACCTTTAGCACTACAGAAGTAAGTTTTTTTCGCATTCTCAAACTCCCATTCAATAATTATAATTTTTACAGGGTAAATAAGTGATCCTACTATTACTTGATAAGGTTCATCATAAATATTTTTGATCAATGATTTGAAATCTAATTCCTCATTATTGATGAAAATATTGAACCCTGGATAACTTAAATTGTATTGAACAAATTTTTCCTTTAACTCATTTCTGTTTTTAGGAGAAATTGCCTCAGATACACATTTGTTGTTTGGGTTTAAAATATTTATATGAAAACCTGGCTGTTTATCCTCGTGTAAAATATGCAGATCGCTTAGTTGAGGGTTTTTTAGATTATTTCTATCTATAGTAAGGTCAAATTGTTTGCTTGCTCCATTATCTCTATAAATACTTTGAAAGGTAACTAAATCACCAAGTGCAAAGGCTTTATAACGCCCTTTTCCTTCTTTACCGTGATATGGTCTACCATTCGGAGTAGAATTTGAATACCGTTTCTCTGATCCACCTAGTTTCTTAAAAACTTCTTCCGCTCGTTCATAGGTTAAACCATGACCATTATCAACCACACTAAAAGACTCAAACCCATTGATTGGGCTAGTTTTAGCATTGATTCGTATTTCGGTAGCGTCTGCATCAAGAGAATTCCAAATTAGCTCTGCTAATGCTGTGATACCGTTACCTCTAGTTAAAGATTCGATATGATCTTGTTCAACTTCTATGGTTAAATGCTTTCCCATATTGTACTTTTTTTAAGCAGCTAAAGTTTCGTTTAATTCTTCAATTAGGGGAAACGTGCGATCTTCGAAAAGCTTCCAGAGCTTACCTAAACCTCCCTTTTCTGCAAAGGGGGATAAATCAAAATCATCGCGGTCCAGATGAATCGAGCGAGCAATGGTATCTTTCATCATCCTGAGCCAATCCATTTGCTCCTCGCTGAATTTGAGCGCACCTGCTTGCTGCCGGAACACCCATTGCTGGAAATTCCGGTTGATAGTTTGATCATAAGGGGTTAGCGTAGTATCCAGCTCCAGTATTCTGCGAATCAGTGCCACCAACGCAACCAGTTCATTTTTGGGTTGGTGATTCACTTTGTCCAGCACTTCATACGCTTTCCATATCGCTAAGGGTGCAAGGGTGGGTCGATCCGTTTTCAGCTTGGTAACCACCTTCTGTACCATCTGTGCGGTGATCTCTCTGCGCCGGTTGGGTTGATTGTAGAATATCTGTAAAGCTGTAAGTTCATCCCTGTGCTCGTACAGGTAGGTTTTGAAACCCTGCACCAGTGTTTCTGCTTTATCGGTCATGGATGCATCCCAACCCGCAAACGTAACCGTATCCAGATTTACCCCATCAATTACCTGCTCGTGATTGCGCCGGATCGATTCAACCAGGGTGCGGTATTCTGCGTTATCAAATACCGCTGTTGCTTCCCGAATCAGTTCCTCACGAACCTCATCTAGCACAGCCGGTATAATTGGTGCATCGGGTGATTCCAACTTTGCTTTTGCTCGTTCCTCAATCTTATCGGGGTTGTACGCATCTAGTAGCTCGTTCACTACCCGATTAATAGTTTTACCCCCAGCCAGTGTACGGAGCTGTTCGCGTTCAGCAGGGTTAATCTGTTTCTCTAAACGGGTGAGCCGGTTTGCTAATGAGGTAAGCGTATCTTCTGAAGTATCTCCGCTCACTGCTACATTCCACAGTAGGTTTTTGAGTGAAACACCCGGTTCCCGTTCGAGTGGTCTGCTATCGGTTTTAAGGGTTTTATTTACCCCCACTGCATCTACCAGCACAAAGTGAGTTTTATTACCCACCGCAGAAGGGGTTACTTCTTTCAGGGCATCTTCTGCCATGGTACGGGTTCCCCTCCCTTTCATCTGCTCAAAGTAGGAGCGTGATTTAACATCCCGCATAAAGAGCAAACATTCAATTGCTTTCACATCCGTACCGGTAGCAATCATATCTACCGTTACTGCAATGCGGGGATAGTAAGCGGTTCGGAACAGTTTCAGAACCTCCGATGGTTTTTCTCCCCCATCCTTTCCTACGCTATAGGTGATCTTTCTACAGAACTCGTTGCGCTCTGCAAATACCTCCCGTACAGTACGTATTATATCATCTGCGTGGAAATCACTTTTAGCAAAGATCAACGTTTTCGGAACTTCCTTCCGCTTCGGGAATAGCTCGGGTAATTTCTCCTGGAACGTTTTGATTACAGTTCGGATTTGATCGGGGTTCACCACATCGCGATCCAGCGCAGTACCGGTATAGGTGACCTCTTCATCGAGTTGTTCCCACCGTTTTCTACGGGTTTGCCGCTCCCGTTTATCCACCCATTCCCCCGCGTTTACAATGGCTCCCTGTTTGGTAATCTGGGTTTCAATAGTGTACACATCAAAGGGAACATTGACCCCATCGGCCACTGCTCGTTCATACGTGTATTCACTCACTACATTCCGATTGAAAAACCCGAACGTTCGGTTATCAGGGGTAGCGGTTAACCCGATCAGGTACGCATCAAAATAATCGAGCACCTGTTTCCATTCATTATAGATGGAACGGTGGCACTCATCAATGATAATGAAATCGAAGGTTTCGGGTGGAATCCGTTCGTTGTAAACCACCTCACGGGATCGGCCCGTTACCTGCACCTCATTCAATGAACTCTCTTCCGCTGATTCATCCAGCTCTTCACCCCGTAGCATGGAGTACATACGCTGAATGGTGCTGATACACACCTGGGCAGAAGCAGCAATGAACGATGATTGTAAACGCTGCACATTGTACAACTCGGTGAACGTTCGGGGGTCGTCATTGGGTTTAAACTTCCTGAACTCCTCTTCTGATTGTTCTCCCAGGTTCTTGGTATCAACCAGAAATAAAATCCGGTTTGCCCTCGCGTGTTTCAGTAAACGGTATGTAGCAGTAATCGCGGTAAACGTTTTACCTGATCCCGTGGCCATCTGCACCAAAGCACGGGGTTGATCTTTACCGAACGATTTTTCCAGATTGGTAACCGCGTTGATCTGGCAATCGCGTAGGTTACGGGTATCAAGAGGAGGGAATTTCTGTAACTTAGAACGAAGGGTTTCCGCTTGCTTCAACCAATCACGGAGGGATTCGGGCCGGTGAAACGAAAAAACCTCCCGTGATCGTGGAGAAGGATCAGTAGTATCGGTAAAGTGGGTTTCAGTACCGGTCGATTCGTAAATAAACCGCAGTGAAGTATGGTTCTTTTGCCACTTTAACTTACTGGTTGCATACCTGCTAGATTGTTCCTCTACCGGGGTAAGGATCGTTCCTTCTGGTTTCGCTTCGATTACCCCTAATGGTTTACGATCAATGAATAGCACATAATCTGCTGGCCCTGAATCGGTGGGGTATTCACGTACTGCGATTCCGAGGTTAGCAGAGAAGTTCAGCGTTTTTACATCCTGTACGATCCACCCACTATGGAGTAGTAGCTGATCGATTAGCTGCCGAGCAAGGTTCTCAGGGGTCATTGAAAAGAGGTGTGGTTTAGGAGCGGGAAGTTACATATTTTTCTGCTTTACTCATCTTTGCATTTTGCAATGCACATATAGGCGGTTGCAAACTGCAAAGATCATGATGGTTTCTCGCAGCGAATGGATACGAATGCACTGGCCGATAAAGGGTACAAGGTTGTAGAGGTTAAAATGTAACTAGTTTTGCTTTTACCAGAAAGTGTAAAACCTAATGAAGATATTTCTTACTAATTATTCACGAAAAAATTGGAACCTCGAACGAGCGAGGGGTACCTGTGTGCACTACTACTCTGATTGTAGCAGATTACATGCAGACTATATTAAAGATGGTTTGCACCTGCCGAATTCAGGAGTTATCGAAAGAGAAATCAAGAAGATTCGTTTTGAATACCTTACATTGTTTGGTTACTTTGTTGTGTGCCCGGAATGTAAATATCGAGATGATGAAAATGTATTCGATAGCATTTCTAAATCAGAGGAGGGTGGAGGAAACCTATTCGAATAAGGGCGGTTTTCACTGACTTAAGCGCGATGATGCTCCGGAAGAGTGAACATTGGTAGGATATTATGCTAATAGCAATCATAATGGCTTAGAAGCAGGTATTCAAATTGAGGATCGCTAAAATGGCCCAATTTGCAGTTTGCAGCAGGTGTACGGTTGGTTGCAAATTTCAAGGGGTTATACACTAATTACCTAACCTTAGCGAACTTCCTGCATCTAACCGTATTGTGCCTTGAAGCAACACCTTTTTAGCTGTTGCAGCTTGATTAAGGTTTACAATATGACCTGTTGAAACCTGAATCGCGTCGGTAATTGTTGGTACTCGCCCACAGTTCCAGGTAGTTGGTGAGGTCCAATTACCAGTCAACACACTTGCTAATTGACCATCCATAGTAAGATAATTAACTGACAAAACCCAACCAACGGGATCTGAAGATCTTGGTAAGATCAATTGTCTTGCTATTAAATCTCCATCAACTGATTGGGTAGTACCCGCCAGCAAAATACTACCATTAGCTTGTAAAGCTAAACCTTGCAGATAATCAGCTTGTTGTCCACCAAAAGTCTGAGAAGATAGCATACTTCCATCACGGCTAACACGTGTAATGCGAAAGTTAGTATTACTTGTACTTGTGGAATCTGTGTCGGCAACAATATATCCCTCGCAGGGATTTGGAGCTACTTTAACAAAAGCAGCCTGTTGATTAGCTTTGCGTGGAATGATTGAGCGGAATCGTACCTCCCCGGCAATGTTAAACTTTAGTACACCCCAGCCCTGGGTATTTCTCGAAGTGGCAACCAAACTATTATCCGTGGGATCAAAAGCAAGATCCGCTATAGCTAATTCGTTTGAAAAATTAATGGAATTGACCAGCGCCCCTTCTTTACTGATAAACCTAACTGTTCCAGCAGCAGGACCGGACAAGGTTGGAAAATAAATGCCCGATACTGCATACCCAATATTAGTTTCTACAAGTGATGTGATAACAATCTCGGAAGGAGCTTGACCAAATAATGAGCCACCTCCAACTTGAAAATCCCGGTCATACTTACCCAACGAAGTATATCTTTTCACAAATGGAGCATAAGTGCGGGTAGTGGTTCTGCTTCCAGCTACTAAAATTCCTCCATCTGAACTTTCAAGAATAGATTTGTATTCTGTAACTCCCTGTGAGTAAGATTCGTAATAATCGGCCAAAGGTTCTAACCACAATTGTATTCCAGCGCTGTCAAATTTTACAAGCACATATCGTCTGTAACTACCACCTATCGTTTCGCGACAAAGAACAACAAACCCACCATCACGTGTAGCAGTCAGAAAGTAAAGCTGGGCTATGTAACTACCATTTGGATCAGGTATGGAACCTCTAATCTGACTTCTCCACAACAAGTTACCGCTTGAATTGAGTTTTGTTAGTTCCAAGGGTCTGGGGAATCCTGTATTGTTACAAATAATTCCTAAACCCCCATCAGTGGCAGCCGCTATCTGGATGTTATTCGGATAATCCTCAATAACCCTCTGCCAGACAATGGGAGGTTGTTGAGCACGTGTGGCTGTTACTATGCTAAGAATTAGCAGTAGTGAAGTAAAGAATGAAATTTGATGGAGCGTGTGGTTCATTAACTGGTTAACTTACATGAAGATGTGCTGATAAATACTACCAAAAATCGTACTAAATATACACAAAAGGAAATATAGGATTCTTGTGTTTGCTTTTGTGTTCTATTTTTGAGGATCAATCACAATGACTTTATATGTAAAACTCCGCAGCTGGTTGGAGACGTTTACCCCCTGTACCGTTATCTCGTATACTGTATCGGTAATGGGTTGTTTCATTGCTTCCATCTCCCACACCAGCGTATTTTCTCCGTACCCGTTTGCTGTTCGGCTTACGATAGAAGCGTTTAGGGATGCACCGTTAAGTTTTACCGAAACCTGCGCTTGCGAGAAATCTGCACCCTCATATTGAAATGACCACCGAGGATAAATGAGCTGATATGGTATATATCCCGCAACGGGCCACGCAATATATTCCGCTCTGGTTTGGCTGCGGGTATCTTTGTAAAAGGTATCTCCGATTACCCATAAAGCGTTATAAGCTGATCTATTCGTAGGGTTGGCGACATTACCTGTACCCATTGATTTGGTACGAGGGAAAAGAATCCACCTACGGTGCCCAACCGCTGTATTATTAGCACCGTAATCACCCATGAACTGTGTGATAAAATCCGGTGAATTATCAGAATTACTAGCTAAGTTAGAACGGCCCGCTGCTTGTGCCCCCTCTGTAGAATAACACTTCCATGTTAGTGGTGGTTGGTGGTTCAGCGTATTGGCAACTGCCATCATTAATGCTGCTTTTTGCGCTTTGCGATTCAGTGAATCCACAAACACCACCGAACCATCAATCCCGCCCATCGCTCGGAAATAGTTTATCCGGCTCAACTGAGCATCAAGAAATACCTTTGCAGCGGTTCCCTCCTGGCAGTTATCCAGGTTTCCAACCCACCCAATCGCGGGTACAGGTGAACCAAATTCTTTGTTATAGGCGGCCACTACCGCTTTCCGGTTGCTAACATCTATTCCGATGTTCGTATTTGCGGGATTAGTTGCAGTAGGATTATCAGTTGGAGATACCTCTTCAGAGGTGCGGCAACTGTACAGCGCACAAGCTGCTATAAGTAAACACAAAGTATACTTAGTAAAATTGGCAAAAGCACGGTTCATACAATGGTGGAGATTGTTAGGTGTTCAGAAAAAGGTTGTGGACGATTACCGCGTTTTAGATTGATAGCGGTTGATCTTTTTGTGAAGTGATTGGTTTTCTCGCTTCAGCTGGTTGACCGATGCTTTGAGTGCATCATTTTCTTTGCGGAACTCAATCATGTAGAGGGTCATTTCTTCTATCTTTTCCAGCAGTTTGGCGTTGAACTGCGTGGCATCTACTCCCTGTTCTACCACCTCAGTAGCAGATGGAACACCGGGCAAATGACCGTGTGCATTGATAAACGCTTCTACCTCCTGCAAGGGAGCAAGCTTGTACCCATTTGTGAATACCCGATCTGCCCAGTCATTCGGGTGCTGCACCTGTAATCTGTATTTAGATAGTGTCACCTCCCCTTGCTCGTTGACGGTTAAGAATTGATCGTTCCCGTTTTTATTGAATTGAGGATTAATTATATGGCTGAATTTGAGGGTTCCTCCTGTACCACGGATATTGATGATCCCTTTTACATCTAAGGGGAATTGTGGAGCGGTAGTGCCAATTCCAACTTTGATACCGGAGGTAGTATCTCCCAAAACGATTGCGTCGCTAATCGAGACTTTTGCATTTGCACCGATGGCTGTTGCATTATTTATATTGTCAGATAAGGCATCTGCAAAGTTTCCGAGGAAAGTATTCTTCCCCCCCGTAGTGTTGGCTGCTCCTGCTTGTACGCCCACAAACACATTATTCGATCCTGTTGTGTTAGAAGGCCCTGCAGTCATTCCTACAAAAGTATTTTGGTAACCTGTTGTCGTATTACTGCCCGAATTGTTTCCTATAAATGAATTATTATTACCAGTTGTATTATAGCGCCCTGCATCCGTTCCTAAAAAAGTATTATTTCCTCCTGTTGAATTACTTGTTCCTGAAAATACACCTAAATAAGTATTGCCAAAACCAGTCGTATTGTAATTACCCGAATAAACTCCTATGAATGTATTTAGACCGCCTGTTGTAGTCTCCTTACCAGCATTATAACCCAGAAAAGTATTATAGGATCCTGTTGTAGTTTCCTGACCAGCAGTACAACCCAAGAAAGTATTGAAGCTTCCAGTTGTAGTTTTATTTCCTGTAAACATTCCTAAAAATACATTAGCTCTTGCACCCGCGCTAAGGATAGTACCTGCATTTAATCCTATAATTACGTTTTGGGAACCTGGAGTTTGTGATAAAGGTCCAGAAATAACAATATTCTGTTGCCCATGAACTGAGGTAGTAACAAACAGTAGTAGTACAACCAGTCTGGTGTAGCAATTTTGCATTAGCTTATTGGCAAATGGTGAGGATACGTTTAAATGAGTATTTCTAAAGGTCACTTTAGGATATTTGTAGGTACCGAGTTACAAATAACTATGCAATGTGCGATACAACAAAGTAAACGACAAGAGCAATTATGATTCTTTTATACATACTTAATTTATAGATTTACTCATTTATGTCAAATACTGTCCCTATTACTGGTGTTAACTAGCAGGATAGCCATATTAACACGTCGACAACACTCGACCAGTATTAGGGAAGAAAATGATCACCGAAAAAGGATGTTTAGTATAGCACTCACTCCATACCGTGAGCTCATTTACGATTATAAAGCAGCTTGGTACTTGTCCCAATCTAGCAACTCCGGTTTCCAGTACTCCATTTTCAAGCGGGGACGTAAACCCGTTAATCGCGTGAGCTCTGCTTCCATGATCTCCCGAACTATTACTCCATATTGAACGGGTACAGCAATACTATCGTGAATCGTGAACATCGGAATGTGGGGGTGCTTTTTGGCAATCGTTTTCGTTACAATTTTCAGCACTACGTGGGATTCAATGCTTTGTAATAGCAACGCTAAACGTTTGTAATTTCCCTCTTTAATGGCTTGGTACAATCCACTAACCGAGGGAAATAGCTGGTTATACCGTTTCCATTCTTTGGTTCGCTTACCCTTACCAAACAGCACTTCAAACACTCCAGTTTTAGCAGCAGCACGGGTAGCTAAGGGAGACTCGGTATCCTGCGATTGTTGCAGCATATACTCATAAATATCTGATGAAGAGGTTTCCCCTTCTACTATACCTACCATATACTTATAATTATTAAGTAGCTCATTGTCAAATGATTGTATTAGATCTACTAACATTAGGGTGTGAGGTGCTATTTCTACTTGAAGTTTAGTGTTTATTGTCTGTATTTTGAGGGGTGAACCCCCACGTATTTTAGGTGTATAGAAGTTCTTGTTGAATAATACTACGGTGAAATATAATTGGCTGCTTGTTATATCTATTGATACCATTGGTTCTCCATTGTAGCTTAGTAAATGCCGTAGCTCGCTTTTCATATTGGTTAATGCGGTGTGCATTCGTCCTACATTGGTATCCACAGTACACCCTAACTCCCCTGAATGAATTACCTCCATCGTTGCTTTAGCGTACTTAAACTGCACCACCGGATCTTTGTGGAAATCATCCTGAAAGCTAAACCATTTACTTTTCTTTTTCTCTTCTCGCAACGATGGGTCGCGTATTTGTGCATCCCTGCGGGTTTGGAGATAATCTAATGCTGTAGAAACATCAATGGTTAATCTGCATTCAGGATGGAGCCACCTAGTAAGATGCCCGTATTCCTTACGTAATTCGTTGTATTGTTCTCTGCGCTTCTTCACCAATACATCGTGAAAAGAAGAGGTATATTCCTGAGTGATGGTAACCTCTTGCTCATATCGCTTTACAAACCGATACCCTTTACTTTTAGATCGCATTCCATAAACAGCAGTCCAGTGTTTGTTATCGCTTTCAAGCACCCTGGTTTCAATGAAATATTTCAGGTATTTCGCGTATTCATGTACGTACTTTTGAAGCAGTGGCGAATACAGTGGTACGTATCCATCCTGCAAGCTATCAGCAAGGGTTTTATTGCGGATGGGAACCAGCGTGATCTGGCTCAGAATATACAGCGCGTGATCGGGGTTGAATTTGGGAATGTATTGAACCGGTGGGTAATCTGTATAATGCTTGTTCAGATCGAGGTTTTCAGGAATGACAGCTTTCAAGGGTATAAGGGGGTGATGTACCCCGCAAGCTAGCAGAATGAATGCAAAACTGCCACGTTCGTTTTCAGTGGTTTTCTTTTTTAGCGTAAACCGTCTCAAAAGAACGTGGCCAACAAAATACAGCATAACCGCTCACGCTCAAGACGCATACTTACCGGTGCAGCATGAAGTACTGATGGGGCCAGAAATGCAACCCGATCTTGAAAAGGATTTGGTGGCGTTCTGCTTCGCCAATCTGGGTAACGATCAGTACCTCACCAGGGAGGTAGGGAGGGTAAGCAGTTTGGCAAACTACCCGAAACGGACAGTACACCCGGAATAGCTTCCCCAGCGGACCAATGAACAAACAGCTTCGTTCAGCATCGAAACGTACGGGTTGTAATTCGTTTTCTACGAGCATATGGGAGACGAAAGAGCAGAGAGTGGTGAAACCCTCTGCCCTGGTTTAGTTAGCGTAGAAACCAGTTATCCGCTCCTCCTCGTACCGTTTGCAATAACCCATTGCTCAGATCAAACGCATTCACGTTGCGATCCAGAAACGTATCAATGTAACTCGATTTCACTGCGCCCGTGAACAAGTTGTATACTTTCCACAAGCTGATCGAACCATCAGGTAAGCGACAGAATGAACCATCCCGGTAGTAATCTCGTGCAATGGTGCTAAACTGCTGATCCCCCAATAGTAGGGTGGGAATCCCTTTCCGGGCAGCAACAGGAAGGTAGTGATACAACCGGCACCTCCCCAGCAACAGCGCAAATTGCGTTTCGGTAAGCGCGTAGTGGGTGAGTTCCGCTAACTGGTTCAGTTGCTGTTCGGCACGATACTGGGAAATCAGATTCGTAATCCCCATTACTAACTGCTCCAGTGATTTCACCCTGAGATCTGCTACATACCCATCTGACCACACACACAGATTGGTGCATACCTTGTTCTTGAATCCGATAAATACCTTAAAATGCTCATCAGCACCTTTGCGCTGGTGCAAGCTATCCATGTTATACGCTTTCACCCCACCCACTGTTAGGGATAACGGATTCCCATCAATCGTTTCGCAAATACTCGGAATCTCGATCACAAAAGCAGCGCGTTCGTAGTAGATAGTTTTCTCCCACTCCTGCAACTCCTTAGCGGGTTTGTTACGCGCTGCGGGAACTCTACCTTTCACTGGATGCGATACCCGAATGGCCGGATTCAGAACCGTTTCGTAGGGGAACATCCGGTACACGGTCTCTATCGCAGATTCGATCAGATCACCGTGGCTAATTAGCGGTTCATTATCCTTGCTGTACACAGGGATAATATGGTGATGCTGAATATCAGCTAGTGTTGCGGGAAGGGTGTTGGCTACGATAAACGCATCCTCAGAGGAGGTTTCGTTACCCAGTACCACCGCTTCAAGTGCATCTGAATCTCGCTGCACGAGTTGAGTGCTTATGTTTTCCATTAGAAAATTGGGGATTAGTGTAAAAAAGAAAGGGGAACCAATCGGCTCCCCTGTATTCGGTATGCGTATTTTGCGCTATTACAGTACCTCCAGCAAGGGAGGTTGAGCCAGTACAGTTTGCTCCATAGATCGTTGCTCAATGGGGCAATACTCGTAGCGGTGGGTACGGGAGATCACCTCTCCCGTTTCGGGAACGGTAAACTCATAAGGTTCGCATTCTGAGCGGATAATAGTACCGGGAAGCATTTTTCCTACCATCTTTTGGCAAATCGCTTTGGTAAACGTTGAGGTGATCCAGCACTTATACGCGGTAGCATAGAAGCGTCCCGTTTGTTGCGAAATCACCATTTCCAGATCATCGCTGGTGAGTTCGAGAGAGAAGAATTCGCGTCCTTCCTGTGAGGTGCGTGGTTGAAATGCGGTTACTGTTACCATGTGTAAAACTGTTTAAGGTGATTGTGTTAGTAAGAGCAGATCGGGTTTTGTGCTATACATATAATAGTGTTGGTCAGGATTCTCAGTTACCGTAATCCACTGAATAGCGGTTATATGGTAACTCTGTGTGTGTTTCACTGAGCTAAAACTTTTGTACAATACGGACACCGGGGGTAACCCACCTACTCAGCATCGGACGAGGGGGTGGTACAGGTCAGGGGTATATATGCGTGGATATAAGCGAAAATTGGGTAGGGGTATTGTTTGGGGAGCGAAAGAGGGGGGGGGATAAATACAAAACCCCCACAACCTCAGCGATTGTCGGGATATGAGAAGAGAGTTTAGGGAGGTATAACCACCTTTACCCTATACTACCTCTTCTGTTTAACCTTACTACCTTTCGTAGGAATAGTACCAATACGTTCACCAGCGCAACGAAGAACAATACCATTCTTACAGGGAATGAATCGTCCACACA
The DNA here is from genome assembly GCF_028867935.1 of Flavobacterium sp. SUN052. Classification (GTDB taxonomy): domain Bacteria; phylum Bacteroidota; class Bacteroidia; order Flavobacteriales; family Flavobacteriaceae; genus Flavobacterium. The sequence continues at coordinate 1,373,126 of NZ_JAPQNS010000001.1, read as the reverse complement.
ATACCCGAGTAGTACTGCGTTTCTGATCTTCCTTACTGCTATCGTGAGCTATAACATAATCGAGAGCTAACGCTTTATTTTCATTCCATGTCTGAGCAATATCCGCATAACCGGGCATTATAGTAGATGCAACGGTTAACTTCGGGTTGTTATAACGAATGAAGGATTGAACGGATTCTCTATTTCTATAGCGGTGGCTAGTAGCGATACTCTTACCGGATAAATTCGCAGCGAGCGAACATGCTAGTGGCGTAATTGACCCTCCCTTTTTTTGATCATTACGGGTTTTAACTGCTCTCCGCTTCGGTTTGCGATTGTACATGTGATCTCTATGCGACCATTCTTTCTGGGCTTGTGGGTTCGATTTATACTGCTTGTAATTCAGATACTTCTGATTGGCAACCTCCTGGATAAACGCTCTAAAATCCGCGATGTTTTTCCACGAGATCCGATCAAGTGACTCATCCGATACCTTTACCGTAGTTAACTTCTTTTGGCTGTTAGGGTTCGCAAATGAATCGAATCGTACAACCTGATAATACTCAGCGTTATTAGTGTCCGCCCGGAACCACCCCATCGCAACACCACTCTGAATGTGTTTGAATACGGTCCTATAGCGCAGGTTCAGGTGTTTACATAGTGCCTCGTTAATGGTGAAGGAACCGTATGTATAGCGGGTGAACTGGCGTACTTTCAGATAGGTCAGAAAATAGTGCATTGGTCCGTTGCTTTTGAGCAAACCGATACCATAATCCACATAAAAATTCTGATCTGAGAGAAGCACTGATTGGATACGTTAGAACATAAAAACCCCTTTCCGAAAACCGAAACATTTCTGTTGTCCGCAGATCCGTTACCGTTCAGAAAGGGGTAATAACTGAGTTTCGGTGAGTGGTATCGATTAGTATTGGGGGAATACTAATCAGAGGTAAAAGAATCAGCGGACACAACAAATATACACAAGAAAAGCCTTTTAACCAACAGATTTTCAACGTATTAACTACCTAAAAACGGCAGATTTTCTACCTTTGAAACGAATATAGTTTTGGGGAGAAAAGTAAATGAGCAAAAACTAACGGGGGTAATAAACGTTTGGGTTCATGACCCCCGTTTTGCAGCTTGCAGAAGTTACATAGTGGTTAGCAAACTGCAAACGGACTGATCTGAGGTTTCTGGTTTCAGTTCGTACAGCGCTGCTTTTCCTTTCGTTTTGTGCAGATGATAGCACACCCCATCTTCATCTATGATGGTGGACTTTTGCTGCAAAATTGTTTTGAGCGTAACTTCAATAGTTCGCACTGAGCAATTCAAAGGCTCAATCAGTTCATCAAGCAGTTACTGCTTGTGGGATGTGCTATTTATATACATGAACAATATCTAATGTAATGCGTATATTCTTGCAAAAATATTATGTATAACCCAATAGAGTTGAGGATGCCAATTACAATCATTATACTTGTATTCCTGTTGAGAACAGTACTATAGAATATAGGGAGAGGTGAGCTATTAGTGAGTTGAAAGAATTTGCATTCTGTAACTCCCTGAAAACCAACCTTGACTGGACGAGGGTTCAAATCCCTCCGACTCCACCCCGTAAATCCCTGATAACGAATGTTGTCAGGGATTTTTTGTTGCTGGAATGAAGCGAACTGGCGTTTCGAGCTATTACTATCAATAGCCTAAAGAGATCACAAACAATCAAATATCTTTATATTGTTATCTACAACTCCACATTATGACATTCGATTTTGAATAACCTAACTGATTTCGGAATACTATCAGGCAAATATCCCTGCTAGCCCTCAGTTAATTCAATCGTAGCCCTATACTGTAATCCAATTAAGGTTAGAGACCGTGGAAAACAAGAGTGCTATGTAACTGGCTATTTCGGGATAAGTACTGGGCCTATTTGATCAGTAATAATTTGATCAATATTTTTATTGATAATACTGATCAAGTTGTATCTTTGTTTCATACTATTAAAATCGAGCAAAGATGAATAATCAAGAGATCGTGTTGAAAGCTACGTATGAAGGGGTGCTAATCGTTGGTGCTGATCAAGAATTACCTTGTGCAGTATTAGAAGATGGTACGCGCTTGTTAACTATGACGGCCGTTTATAAAGCACTGGGGAGAAGTATTCGGAGTAAGATAGCTGTTGGCAACCGAGTGATTAATATGCCCAGTTTTATGGACGCTCAGAATCTTCAACCGTTCGTAAGTGAAGAACTCAGAGGAGTGATTAACCCTGTACCTTACAGAACATTAAATGGTTCTATCCGAGATGGTTATAATGCGAAAATATTGCCACTCGTTTGTGATGTCTACTTGGCGGCTCGTCAAGCAGGAGAATTAACAAAAAAACAAGAACCTGTTGCTATGCAAGCTGAAATTTTAGTAAGGTCACTTTCTAAGGTTGGTATAATTGCATTAGTTGACGAAGCAACAGGCTATCAATACGCCCGTGAACGAGATGAGTTACAGAAGATCCTAAGAGCCTACATTGCCGAAGAGTTGTTGCCGTGGCAAAAAACATTTCCCGATGTTTTTTATCAGGAGATTTTTAGGCTCAACGGTTGGGATTTTACCCTTGGTGATATTAGAAAACGACCCGGAGTTATTGGAATATGGACAAATAAATTGATTTACGAACAACTACCCAAAGGTGTACTTGATGAATTACGAAAAAAGACACCAAGAAGCGAAGCCGGTAATTACACTGCACGTTTTTTTCAAAGCTTAACAACGAACTCAGGTAATCCACATCTTCAAAATCAAATAAATTCAGTAATCACTTTGATGCAGATTAGTGATAATTGGAAAAATTTTGAAGCGCAGTTTGATAAGCTAGTTCAACGTAGAAATGGGCAAATAGAATTGAACTTTGGCGCAAAGCGGCTTCATTAGAATAGATCAAGGTGTATTCTGCTTACAATCTATTTGGGCCAGTACTGGCCAAGGGTTGAGATGGTTGCTTTCAGCGAAGCCAGATCCGTATGCTTTTGGAAGAATGAGTTAGCGCCCGCTTTATAACAATCATCGATTTCTGCTGTGGAGGCTGCGGCACTCATCATGACAACCGGAATTTTATGATAGGCTTGCGTGCCTTTCAAGCGCAGTAAAGTCTGATAACCATCAAGTTGCGGCATATATCGATCCATCAGAATAAGACTGGGCTGATGTTGCATTTGGGGTAAGGCTTCCCAAAGCGCTTGTCCGTTGGCAAACAAACTCACCGCACATGAGGGATAATATCGGGTAAAGACCCTCTGGAATAGGAAACGGTAATCGGCATCATCATCGATAATGCTGACGAATGGAGATGTTGTCATTGGGTATTTGGCATGATTATACTTTAAACAGAATTGGACAATTCCTGTTCAACTGTTTTGTTTGATAAGTGAGAATTCGGTCATGTAATAAACCGACGTCCCAATTTCGCATGTACCTGTGCCAGTCAATTGTAAAAAAGCCCAATACAGCGCGTACTGGGCTTTTTTTACTTACTCCTTTCGGTACAAAAGAAATAGATTGGCGAACCATCCCACCGGAATTTCGCGCCAGTTTTATTCCCGGAAGTTATTTTACGGGCAGTTGAATCATTGTCTGGCCCGCCGACCCCAGTTGCGTAGCGGGAAGCACCCCGTTCCATTTGGCTATCCACTGCTGCTGAATCAGCATGGGGGTTAATGTTTTCTGCTTCAGTTCATTAGCCCTCGCTTCGGCTTCCGCTTCAATCACTTTGGCCCGAGCAATACCGTTGGCTTTGGTGACGGCAATTTCGGCCGAAGCGCGTTCAGAGGCAATCTGATTGTTCAGGCGGAGCGCATTTTGTACGGCCGTGTTCTTGGCGTCGATCATCGCCTGTAGCGAAGCGGGCGGCATCAGGTTTGAGGTGATGTTCTCAAACGCAAATCCGTCGTCACCCAGGGCTTTCCGCAGTCGTGCCTCTACCTGTTCTTCAAAGCTGGCCCGATTATTCACCAGTGAGTCGGGGCTAAACGAGTTGGCCACGTCGCGGTACGAATTATACACGATGGTGCGGAGAATGTTGTTCTCAATATCGGGCAGTTCTTTCCGGTATTTGCGGTACACGTTGGCGCCCTGCCCTTTAACCAGGTGATAGTTCAGGGTTGGGTCAATCCGAAACAGCGTACCCCCGCGGGCGCTAACCTGAAACGGGTCAAAATCTTTCGTCTGGGTAAAAGTCGGGTACTGCTCAATAAAGGAAGTCAGCGGGTTGTAGAATATCCAGCCAGTTACATTCTCAATGTCCGATGCGCCCCGGTCGGAGCCAATTTTACTGACCTTAATGCCTTCGTGGGATGCGTCTACGGTTGTGCAACTGTTGGTGAACAGAATAATGGCCACCAGCAGAACAAGGGCGGCTCCGCCAATTCGATACAAATTCATTTGTTAAAAGGGTTTTTGGTGAAACACATAGTTTTAAAGGAAATCCAACCATACATTATGACGATCAGGGCTGCCAAAACCAACAAGCCATCGCTTGGTTGATTGAGTAGCCAACGGATTAAGGTAGATACAACAAGTGTAGCGACGACGTAAAAAAAGAGCTGCAGAATAAGAGCCAGATTCATGAAGTAGGTGTTTGGACCGATATATGAAGCACAGTCAAAGCTACCAAACAAACACGTACGCGATAATGCCGCTACATAAACGGTTACGGGCCTATCCAGAGGGATAAAAAAGACTGTTCGTTGAATTACTAGTAAATACACATGAAACTGGAACATTCGATCGATGTAGCCGTTACATTTGCCGGGTCAGATTAATCAACTAGTTGGCATACTGACTTCGCTACACTAATGGAAGACAAAAAGCATTTGGATACGGTAAGGGCTGCTGGCCTTTTGGTTGCACTTGGAATTATTTACGGCGACATCGGCACTTCTCCACTGTATACCCTCCGGGCTATTATCGACACCCGGGTTGTAACGTCAGATCTCGTAAAAGGGGCGCTTTCCTGCATTTTCTGGACCCTGACCCTGCAAACATCTGTCAAGTACGTAATTCTCATTCTAAGAGCCGATAACCGCGGTGAAGGGGGCATTTTTGCGTTGTACGCGCTGATTCGTCGCCATGCCCGGTGGTTAACACTACCCGCCATCATCGGCGGAAGTGCTCTTCTGGCCGATGGAATCATTACGCCCCCCATTTCTGTTTCGTCGGCCATTGAGGGACTCACTATTATCTACCCCGACATAAAGACGGTTCCCATTGTTCTGATCATTCTGACGGTGCTGTTTTTAATTCAGGCTTTCGGAACCAGCGTGGTTGGCACTGCCTTCGGCCCAATTATGCTGGTCTGGTTTCTGATGCTGGGCGGGTTGGGCCTTTCTCAGGTTGTGCATGCCCCCGCTATTTTGTCGGCGCTTAACCCGTATTATGCCTACGAGCTGCTGACCGCCTATCCGGGTGGATTCTGGTTGTTAGGCTCCGTTTTTCTGTGTACTACCGGTGCCGAAGCCCTGTATTCCGATATGGGCCACTGCGGTCGGGCCAATATTCGGGTGAGCTGGGCCTTTGTTAAAGTCTGCCTGCTGCTGAACTATTTTGGACAGGGAGCGTGGCTGTTGAGCATCGAAGGGCAGACCCTGGGTGAGCGCATTCCTTTCTACCAGGCCATGCCCGACTGGTTTTTGACTACCGGCATCGGCATCGCTACGGCAGCTACCGTTATCGCCAGTCAGGCTCTGATTACGGGTTCTTTCACTCTCATCAGCGAAGCCATACGGCTTAACTTCTGGCCAAAAGTTAAACTGAGCTATCCATCCCTTCAAAAAGGACAATTGTACGTTCCCAGCGTCAATTTGCTGCTTTGGATGGGCTGCGTGGGAGTAGTGCTCTACTTTCAGGAATCAAAAAACATGGAAGCGGCCTACGGGTTGGCTATCACGTTGACCATGCTCATGACTACCCTGTTGATGTCGTATTATCTCTATTCGCATCGCTACAATCCCTGGGGTGTTTTGCTGTTCATTGCGGTGTATCTGGCGCTTGAAGGGTCCTTTCTGGTGGCTAACCTGATTAAGTTTCCCCACGGTGGCTGGGTCTCTGTGTTGATTGGGCTGGTTATTGCTGGGGTTATGTTTGTCTGGTTACAGGCCTTCAAAATCAAGCTTCGACTGGCGGAATATGTACGCATCGACCAATACATTCAGGCTATCAAAGAGTTGAGCCGCGACATTAGCATTCCCAAATACGCTACCCACCTGGTGTTTATGAGCAATGCCGCCCGTCAGTCAGAAATAGAGTCGAAGGTTATTTACTCCATTTTCCAGAAACGCCCCAAACGGGCTGACATTTACTGGTTTGTGCACGTCGAAACCACCGATGATCCCTACACGATGGAATATAAAGTGAAAACGCTGGCCGAAGACGATTGCTACAAAGTGACCTTCCGGCTAGGGTTTCGGGTGGAACAACGTATCAATCTTTTTTTCCGGACTGTGATTGAGGACATGGTGCGCAACAAGGAAGTGGACATTACGAGCCGCTACGAATCGCTTAGCCGCCATAATGTGATTGGGGATTTTCGTTTTGTGGTGCTCGAAAAGTTTCTCTCCTTTGAAAACGAGCTGCCTCTCTTCGAACGGGTGATTATGAATGTGTACTTCTTCATTAAAAACTTCACGACCACCGAGCAACAGTGGTTTGGGTTGGACAGTAGTTCCGTGAAAATTGAGAAAGTACCCCTGGTGATTCGCCCGGTCGAAAACGTCAAGCTCAAACGGCTGGTTAGTTGATTGTAGATATTGGTGTATGGGTTAATTGGTAATTACCATTTACTTATAAACCACCATCCAGGTGTACCCTTCCGCCGGAATCAACACCTCCAAGGTAATCGAATAGTCTCGGTCTAGGGTGTAAGTGACAGCTTTGCCCTCCTGGATACTCACCCTGGCTTTATCAGTCAGGCCGGCGTAATAGAGCGGTAATTTCACCTGTCTCTTGATGGCATCCTTCAGTGGATTGTAGAGAAGTACGAAGCTTTTCTCGTTCAAGTCCGGGTTCACGTGCAGAATGCCGTCCCAATCCCGTCCATCGGGTCGGCGCAGGTGGATAATGTCGGAGTTGAGGATGTCACGGTATTTTTTGTACCAGTCAATGGTTTCTTTGACCACGGTTTTTGTGGCGTCGGTATCGTACAGGCGTGGCCCCCGATAACAGGCCTGCACCCCCGCGCCGTAGTATTGAATCATCAACTGCTTGTAGTCGGTGAGGTGCTCGCTGAGGGGTTCGAGAATGGCATCGTCCTTACCGCCCTGGTATTTGGTCAGGGGCACAAATCCCCAACCCATCGAGGGCGTTTTGTCCCAGGTTCCATCGTAAATATTCTGGCGATTCAGTATTTTCTGCTGGGCTCTAGACAGGGAGAAGTTAACCTCCCGATAGCCTAAACCAATTTTATGAGACCCATCCAGAAAATACCAGTCCGGTGCATTGATATACACTCCCTTCGCATTCAAGCCCTGATAGAACTGTTTCTGCATCTCCATCTGCACCCACTGCGAATCCTCCAACCCCTTATGGCCAGGGTGTTTGGTCGACGCACAGACATCACCGGGATAGGGGCCATCGTGTTCGAGTAAATCAAAGCCCGTTTCAGCAATGAACTTGTTCAGTTTTTTCAGGTAGTCGATACCCCACTGGCTGGCTAAACAGGGCGCATGACCAAAAAAAGCACCTTTGTCGGGTAGGCCGGTAACGGGGTCGATCACGTCCGTTTCATCATCGATGCGACGACTGCTGAACAGCGAGTAACCACCCAGTTTTATGCCTTTGCTATGGGCATAATCGGCCAGGGCTTTAAATTTTTTGATGTTTGCCTCCGACACATCTTCCATGTTCAGGCCGCTACCAAAACTCAGAATCACCATTTCGTAACCCGTTTCCGCACATTGGTCAATAACCTGTTTAACCGTCGCCGGGTCGGTGCTGATGAGGTGCATGAAAATCGGGTTCTGGGTTATCCACGGAAACAGGGTCCGGTACATTTTACGGCGGGCTAAGCCATTGCGTTCCCGGTCATAGTTGTCCAGCAGCAGTTCATACGAGCGAATTGACGTATACGTTGCTGTCGGTGGCAGCTCGATGCCAACGCCCAGGTCAGGGTAGACTTCCAGGACGCAGGGCGTTTCATAATTATAGTTTACCTGTGAGGTGTACGAACTGTCAATTTTCCAGTGCGTCGCCTGGTCCGATAGCTCGTAGCGCATGGCATTGTTGAAGGCGAAATTGTTCTCGATATATATTTTTTGCGGTTTCTTCATCTTCTCTGGCTTACCCACCACCGCCGATTCTTCTTCAGGCATCGCCATTTGCTCATTTACAACCTGATCGATTTTTACCGGTTTGCCGCTTTTATTAGTTACGCTTACCCATTTGCTCAGGACAGGGATACCATCATAGATTTCGTAATGCACCACGACTTCGATGCCGGTTAAGTCGGGGTTGCTTGTAGTGAAAAACAGGTTTACCGATTTGCCCGTAGGTAGTTTCTTATTAGAAGCCCAGGTTTGGCAATTCCAGGTGAAATGGGGCTTCACCTCGCCTATCTCGTGCCTTATGTAGCGAAAATCCTGCTCCTTACCGGTGAGCTGGTTAATCCATTCCTCCAATAAGTACGCCTGTTCTTTTTGACCGTACAGACCGCCAATGTTGTAGGTTTTGCCATTGATCGTAACGCGTGCTTCGGGCCTGACCGAGCGGATGAATTGCTCATTTGTTACCAGGTTTTTGAAACTGGTTGTAGTCGCATTGGGTGAAAGTTGGATACGCCTTGCCAATAGGCCATTGTTGAGTTCAATAGCTTTTCCATTGTTCAGTACGTTTACTGCACTCCGGTCCGAAATGGCCGCAATAAGCCAGTCTTTGCTTGGGTTTTGTGCAAACGTTTTGGTAGTAATGCCTAGACAAACGGTGGCTATAACGAGTAGCTTATTCATGGAAAGTTTAGGGGTAGTCGGTGAAACAGACGCAAATAATCAGTTCCTGTCCTGCTTGCCAAACACAACGATCCAATCAGGAGTTGTATCGGGCAAACTGCGCCAAAAAGGAGCTAATTGGTTACTGGCGTAAAGTGTGTGTTGTACAACAAAACTACTGACAACTATGCCACGAGGAGACAAATCGGCGTATACCGACAAGCAGATTCGGCAGGCCGAACACATTGAAGAAAGTTACGAAGATCGCGGAGTACCCGAGAAAGAAGCAGAAAGTCGCGCCTGGGCCACGGTAAACAAAACATCCGGGGGCGGCAAGAAGAGTGGATCGGGTAGGGGCAAGGCCGAAAGTAAGGAACCTGCCAAAACGGGAGGTAAAAAAGGCGGAGCCGCGTCGGCCTCGCGTACGGCGGAGCAACGGTCGGCATCAGCCAAAAAAGGAGCGGAAACCCGCAAGCGAAACGCAGCGGCTAAAGGGTAGGAGGGAACAAAAAGCGAAGGCTGGCTAATGGAAATGATTGTATACCAAGTAGCCAGCCTTTTTTCTACAACTCCTCGATCATCAACTCTTTGTACTGAACCTGCGCTTTGCCTCCGCCGTGAATCTGTAAGGCAATGAGGCCCGACACCGGAATAGTTTCGTCGGGTTCGGTGTAATCGACGGTTTGGGTGCCGTTGAAGTAGAGACGAATACGCCGACCTTCACACCGAATCTCGTACTGGTTCCAGTCGTTGATCTTTATAATTCGCTTCATAACGGTGGAGTCGGGGGCCACCAGCACTTTGTTTCGGCGCGACTCATCGTACAGGCAACCCCAATACTTATCGCCCAAATCGGCCTGATAACCAACCATTTCGTAATCAGGATTCTGAGCCCGCTGGCTTCTGAACTGAATGCCGCCATTGACAAAACCGGTGCCTTCCAGTTTCATTTTTAGCTTTAGCACAAAGTTGCCGTACGATTTTCGGGTACGCAGAAAGTAGTTATGCGGCACCTGCGTGGTGAGCGAACCACCGACTAACGTTCCCTTGTCGATGTGCCAAACGGTGTTGGTATCGCCCTCCCAGCCGGCAAATGTGCGTCCGTCGAAAAGTGGCCTGGAAGGTTTACTGATAAACGAAAGAGCCACAAGGCTAAGCAAAAGGGCGGGGAGTTTCATAAAGGCGAAAGAGCTAATGAGCGAAAGAGTGACGTTCCGGCTAGTTGGAGTATGTTTCTGATAACTGAAGACGAGTTGTTCTCCAGCAAAAGCAATAGACTCAATTACCCTAACTACTTTGTCACACAGAACATCTGCTGCTTCGCAACGTTAGATTACTATGACCCCTAATCTTCATGATCTCATTGCGCAGGGCGAAGGTTCGCGTCTTGAGTTTAAAAGCTCTATTTCGACCTCGGCACGCATTGCCCGGACGCTCTGTGCCTTTGCCAATACGGGTGGGGGGACGCTGCTGATTGGCGTGAACGACGATGGGAAAATTGGGGGCGTGGCCTCCGAACTCAGGGAGATGCGCAAAATTGAGCAGGCTGCCGATGCAATGGTTGAACCTGAACTGTCGATTAGTTATCAGATTGTTAAAGTAGACGGGAAACGCGTGATTGTGATTGACGTTCCCGAAAGTACCGATAAACCGCACTTTGCCGTAGACGATCAGGGCCACCGCACCATTTACGTTCGGGCTAAAGACAAATCGGTGCCGACGAACAAGCTCATTATGGAGCAGGAGTTAACCGACAAATCGATATTACAGTCGCCCAATGTGAAAACGCTGCTTCAGTTTCTTCGAAAAAACGAATCGATCACCGCCGACCGCATGGCCAAACTCGTCAATATTTCTGACTACCGGGCCAACAAACTCCTTCACCAGCTCGCGGGACAGGGTCTACTGCTGATGATTGACAAACCGCGCCCGGCTCGCTATACGCTGAAGGTGAATTGATATCTGGTCATTGTGATTCGCTGTCACCCGCGATTGATGATTGATAAAGTATCTTTGCATGACTATTGATCGCGCCGTTGACGCAAAATGGCCAGTAAGTACGCCCGCGGGGCCGGAGGGAATGACACGAAGTAAATGACAGCATAGCGTAATGACTAAAGAATATATTGCCGACTGGTTTCAGGGGCTACAGGATCGAATTTGCCAGTCGCTCGAAGCTGCTGATGGAGTAGGGCGTTTTCACGAAGACCACTGGGAGCGACCCGGTGGGGGAGGGGGCCGTTCCCGAACAATGGGCAACGGGGCCGTCATCGAAAAAGGAGGTGTTGGTTTTTCGGTGGTTCATGGCGAAGCAACCGAAGGCACGTTGCGCCAGCTCGGGTTAACCGGACGCGAACCCGGCCCGCTGCCCACGTTTTTCGCCACGGGTGTATCCATTGTGCTGCACCCGCACAACCCGATGGTGCCGATCATCCACATGAACGTGCGGTATTTCGAAATGAGCACCGGTCATAACTGGTTCGGTGGCGGTATCGACCTGACACCCCATTATGTGGTCGATGAGGATGCCCGCTGGTTTCACAGTCAGCTCAAAGCCGTGTGCGACGCCCATAATCCAGAATACTACCCCAAGTTTAAACCCTGGGCCGACGATTACTTTTATATCAAACACCGGAAAGAAACGCGGGGTATTGGTGGTATCTTTTTCGATAACCTTCGCCCTGAGTCGGAACGGTCCGACGCATCGGAGCATAAACAGGAGTTGTTTGCTTTCGTGCAGGGTGTGGGAGAATCGTTTGCGCCCATTTACACGCACTTCATGCACCAGAACCGCGACTTGCCGTTTGGTGAGAGGGAGAAACAGTGGCAACTACTCCGGCGGGGGCGCTACGTGGAGTTCAACCTCGTTTGGGACCGCGGTACCAAGTTTGGTTTGGAAACCGACGGACGCACCGAGTCAATCCTGATGAGTATGCCCCCACAGGCCAACTGGACGTATAATTTCCAGCCTGAGCCAGATTCGGAGGAGGCCCGGACGTTGAGTTTGCTGCGGAAAGGGGTTGACTGGGTGTAGCACAGTGTGGGGCAATCTGTTCCCGGAAGTACGGAAAACAATTCCTGACACAACGCCCTGAACTCGCTCCCCGATGCGCTTAAAACCTGCCATCTTATCCCATTGACTCTGTTTTTGCTGTCAATCTGTCACAAAAAAACAATGCTTTTGGCGCTGGCATATCCCTTGCAATAGGGCAAGTATCTGTCAGGATTTTAAACAGAGTACGATATAACTAAACCAGATTATGGGCAAGATTATTGGCATTGACTTAGGCACAACCAACTCGTGCGTAGCCGTTATGGAAGGTAACGAGCCGGTCGTGATCCCCAACAGCGAAGGTCGTCGGACCACGCCATCGGTTGTGGCATTCATGGACAACGGCAATGGCGAGCGTAAGGTAGGTGACCCGGCCAAACGTCAGGCGATCACCAACCCGAAGCATACGATTTCCTCGATCAAACGCTTCATGGGTAAGCGATACAATGAGGTACAAAATGAATTGAAAACGGTTGCCTACGACGTAGAGCGCGGTCCGAACGACACGCCACGCGTTAAAATTGGCGATCGGCAATATACACCCCAGGAACTTTCGGCGCTGGTTCTGCAAAAGATGAAGCAAACCGCCGAAGACTATCTGGGTCAAACGGTAACAGAAGCCGTTATTACGGTGCCTGCTTACTTCAACGATGCTGAGCGTCAGGCCACTAAAGAAGCTGGTCAGATTGCCGGTCTCGATGTGAAGCGGATTATCAACGAACCAACAGCGGCTGCGTTGGCCTACGGTCTCGATAAGACCGATAAGGACATGAAAATCGCCGTGTTTGACCTTGGTGGTGGTACGTTCGATATTTCGATTTTGGAACTGGGCGATGGCGTGTTCGAAGTAAAATCGACCGATGGTGATACGCACCTTGGTGGCGACGACTTCGATCAGGTAATCATCAACTGGCTGGCCGAAGAATTCCTGAAAGACGAGCGTATCGACCTGCGGAAAGACCCAATGGCCCTGCAACGTCTGAAAGAAGCCGCTGAGAAAGCCAAAATCGAACTGTCAAGCTCATCTTCGACGGAGATCAACCTGCCGTACATTATGCCGGTAGATGGTATTCCGAAGCACTTGGTTCGCTCACTGAGCCGCGCCAAATTCGAGCAACTTGCCGACTCACTGATTCAGCGTAGTTTGGAACCTTGCCGCCGTGCCTTGAAAAACTCGGGTCTGAGCTCATCGCAGATCGATGAAGTGATTCTGGTGGGTGGTTCAACCCGGATTCCGAAAGTACAGGAAGAAGTAGAAAAACTGTTTGGTCGCAAGCCATCGAAGGCCGTTAACCCCGATGAGGCCGTAGCCATCGGTGCTGCTATCCAGGGTGGAGTGTTAACGGGTGAGGTGAAAGACGTGCTCCTGCTCGACGTTATCCCGCTCTCGCTGGGTATCGAAACAATGGGTGGCGTGTTCACTAAAATGGTTGAAGCCAACACCACGATCCCGAGCAAGAAAACCGAAACGTTCTCAACGGCATCGGACAACCAGCCAAGCGTAGAGATCAACGTGTTGCAGGGTGAGCGGCCAATGGCGCAGCAAAACCGTCAGTTAGGTCGGTTCATCCTGTCCGACATTCCACCAGCGCAGCGCGGTGTTCCTCAAATCGAGGTGACGTTCGACGTGGATGCCAACGGTATCCTGAACGTAACGGCCCGCGACAAAGGCACGGGTAAAGAGCAGAAAATCCGTATCGAAGCGTCAAGCGGTTTGACCGACGCCGAAATAAACCGGATGCGCGACGAAGCCAAAGCCAACGAAGCGTCGGATAAAGCAGAGCGCGAGAAAGTAGAGAAGGTGAACCAGGCCGATTCGATGATTTTCCAAACGGAAAAACAACTGAAAGACTACGGCGACAAACTGACGGCTCCCAACAAAGAGGCCATCGAGAACGCCCTTGCTCAGTTGCGCACTGCCCACGGCACCCGCGATGCAGCCGCTATCGACACTGCCCTTACTGGCTTGACCGAAGCCTGGAACGCAGCCTCGCAGGATATCTACAACGCGACTCAGGGAGCAGGCGCTGATCCAATGGGCGGTGCCGGTTTCGGTGGAGCCGCCAACGGTTCGGCAACTGGCAACGGCCAGGGTCAACCAACCGAAGGCGACGTATCAGATGTACCTTACGAAGAAGTGAAGTAGAGACGCAAAATTTTGCGTCTGTCATACGGAGAGCCCCTGCTGGTAACCGCAGGGGCTTTTTTCTTGAACAAGCTGAGTACGTTTTTTATAACTCCCGCACCACCCGAGCACATTCTTCCCGATCAAAAATGGCTCGCACCGGGAATGACAAACCCGGCATTACGGCGCAGTGAATAGCACCGTCGGTGGCTTTAATGTGGAGTTCGTAAAACTCGCTTTGCAGAATGTGTTGCTCTATAAACTCCCGCTTGGGGTCAATGATCCAGTATTCCTTAACTCCGTGGGCGGCATAATCCACAAACTTGGTTTCGCGGTCGTGCTTTTCTGTGGAGGGTGATAGCACCTCTACAATCAGATCGGGGGCAGGGAATTGCATCTGATCTTCAGCGAATGCGTCGGCTACCTGTTTGCGAAAAAAACAAACGTCAGGTTCGTAGTCGTTACGGGTCAACGAGATCATGATTTTCTCAATGCCCACATAGCCAAGGTCATGCTGGATAGCGTAAGTATTCAAAAGCATGAATACATTTCCTGTTACGGTATTGTGCCACTTCTTAACGGGTGAATGGAATATGATTTCCCCGTTGATAAACTCCATCTTGCGGTTCTCTTCCACGATCTCGTAGAAATGTTCGCGTTGGGCTTTCTCTAGTTCCAGAGCCGCGTATAGTTTCTCAACAAACAGATAAGCGTCGGGCCGTTGAAGGGCTTTCTCAATGGATAAAGTTTCCATCAGTTGGGGCATAATTGATTACCCAAATATACATAGAAGTTGCTCGAAAAGGTTGCCTAACCCGTTTCCCTATCTCTGTAACCTTAGCGGAAGAGTAGAAGGGGGTTGGTTAACTGTAAACACCGTACTCAATACGCCCTAATAGTTGATCAACTACCTGATAGCCGATTGCTGTGTCCAGCATTTGAAGTGGCGATTGACTTTCTAAAATTTCTAATGGTCGGCGCAACCAACGGTTAAACTTACCTTGGTCTTCAAACACCCGGAGTCCATGAGCTGCCACTGCTCTTAGTAAAAGAAGACGTTCCGATTCCACTTTATTCAGCGACCCACTTACCAAACGACGCGCCATAGTTCGCTCGTTCATGGAAAGTAAAATGGCCAATTCCTGAATTGATAGCTCCAGCACCGAACCTATTTGTTGTAAAGCATAATTAGCCATATTGATAAGGCAACCGATAATCTCAGTGATTACTCAAATATACGTAAAAAGAAAACTGGAAGTGATCCGTCAGTTTGCTATCCTGAACTGATTGTGCCATATTGCGGTTGTGTTCATGCATAATGGCACTCATTAATTATGGCACAGGCAACTGCACAACACGCCCCCCTTCCGTATCCTCCGTTTATTATGATCGCCCGGTCGAGGCAGGGTATACTGCGGGGAGAGGTTGATCAGGTGGCCGGTTTGGTTGGACTAACCGACAAGGAGATGGCGCCCATTCTGAATATGTCGGAGCGGAATATGCACCGCTTGAAAAATGATGACCGACTTGCCCGCGATGCTTCCGAACGCTTGCTGTTGTTGACCAACCTGCTTCGACATGCGCTGGATGTATTCGACGGGGATGCCGAGACGGTTGCGGATTGGATGCGGTCGCCTATTCGTGAACTCAATAGTCAGTCGCCCTTGCATCTGCTGGATACAACCACCGGTTTCGGTTTGGTTGATGATGTGCTGGGACGCATTGAGCATGGTATTGTTGGGTAATTGTCGCTCCTGTTCTTACCCAGATGCTTACTGTTTACCGCACTGTTAAGGCCAAATACCTGAATGAACCCCTGGTAACGGAGGGAGCCCGACTGTTTGGTGGTCGCTGGAACCCCAAAGGATACCCACTGCTATACACGACTTCGTCACCTTCACTGGCGTTAATTGAATCGTTGGTGCACCAGCCCACGGTACGGTACGAAAAACTGCCCACACTTTACCTCTGTACCGTACAAATCCCCGACGAAGCAGAGGGAAGTCCGATCAAAACGTATTCTCCGGCAGAGTTACCGCCGTACTGGAATGCCGAGAGTTACGAACAAACCCAATGGATTCTGCGCGACTGGCTCAATAAGCCCGAAACGTTAGCGGTTAGTGTTCCGTCCGTTGCCGTCCCTATGTCGGTTAATTATCTGCTCCATCCGTTTCATCCCCGGTTTAGTGAGATCCGGGTTGTGAAAACAGAACCCTTCCCCATTGAACGCCGACTCTGGCGTGAAGGAGGTGAGCCCGTTTAAGAACAACAAAAAATCCCGGTCACCACAAAGGCAACCGGGATGAGGTATCAAGTCGTTAACTGCTTGTTACTGCATGTTCTTATCAATCGTTGTAATTCGCTCCAGGTGCTTTTGCAGTGTAGGCAAGGTCTTCCCGGCAAATTGCTTTAGATCGGGATCTTCACCGGCAATGCTGGCCTCCTGAAACAACTTCACGTCTTCTTCATGGTCTTTGACCATTGCATCAACGTATTTTTTGTCGAATTCAGCACCAGTCAGTTTTGCCATTTCGTCCACATCTTCCTGCTCATCTTTGCCAAGGGTTGTTGGCAACGTAATATTCTTTTTGGCAGCAAGTGCCTTCAGTTCTTCGTTGGCGGCCATGTGATCCTTCATCATCATAGCGGCAAACTCTTTTACATCTTTACTGGTCGCTTTTTCCTGGGCAATCTTGGCTAGCTCCATTTCGAACATACCACCGTTGGCCGCTTTCACGGCAAAGTCGTTTTCGTCGTCTTTTTCACCCGTACCGGCCTGTTCTTTCAGGTCGTTGGCATCGTTCGCGTTCTCCACGCTGTCGTCGGAGTTACGCTTGTTTTCGTTACACGCCTGAAAGGTCCACGCGCTGAGGGCCAGCATCAGGTACAAACTGATCTTTTTCATCATCGTTGAGTTTTAAATTGGGTAACTAAGGTAATTGGATTATTAAGGTAATTGGGTGACTACTGTCTGTAATTACCCAATTACCTTAATTAACTACGGCCCCGGCCAAATAGCTTGGAAATAAGCCAGATAACTAAGGCAACTCCTAAAATAAGACCGATAATGCCCGTCCAGGCACCGGCTTTAAAAATGTCGCCGATAATATCACAGCTACTCATGGTGAGTGCCAATACAAGGAGAATGGCGGTCGAAAAAAAACGGTTGGTTTGCATAAGCGAACGTTGATTAGTGAGAACTAAAGAAAAAACTGACAGTGGTGTGCAATGTTCAGAAAGCCAGTAAACGGGACAGGCCGCATTAAACCAAATGCGTACTTTATTGTCATACTGGTATTGGATTAAAATTGTACTTCACCAAGCAGTGCTCACGAAGTTTTAAGTGGCCTGTTGAGTGGTTTGGTGAGCTATGAACACACGAATAAGCTGTCAGCTAAGGCCATTGGTTGGGTTGTTTGGCGGTTATTTTCATTTTACGGAAAAATTTTGTATATTTGTGTATATCGTTCCGTTGCTTTGAATTATGGAGCGAAATAGAAATTTTTTGTGAAACCCCTCTAACATGGCGGAAGAAATAACCGGCGCAAACCTGCCCGAATCTGACGGTCCAACGAACATCATTCCCATTAACATTGAGGACGAAATGCGCGGTGCCTACATCGATTACTCGATGTCGGTTATCATTTCCCGTGCCTTGCCCGACGTACGTGACGGTCTCAAGCCCGTTCATCGCCGGGTGCTCTTTGGAATGGCTGAATTGGGCGTTAACTACAACAAACCCTTCAAAAAATCAGCGCGTATTGTTGGTGAGGTACTGGGTAAATACCACCCCCACGGCGATTCGTCCGTTTACGACACCATGGTCCGCATGGCGCAGGATTGGTCGTTGCGTTATCCGCTCGTTGACGGACAGGGTAACTTTGGCTCTGTCGATGGCGATTCGCCCGCGGCCATGCGTTATACCGAAGCGCGTTTGAAGCGTATTGCTGACGAGATTCTGGGTGATATTTACAAAGAAACGGTTGATTTTCAGCCCAACTTCGACGACTCCCTCGAAGAACCCAGCGTAATGCCTGCTAAATTGCCCAACCTGCTGCTCAACGGCTCGTCGGGTATTGCGGTGGGTATGGCCACCAATATGGCCCCACACAACCTCACAGAGGTTGCTAATGGCATTATTGCGTATCTGGACAACACCGATATTACGGTGGATGAACTGATGCAGCACGTTACGGCACCTGACTTTCCAACCGGTGGTACAATCTACGGGATGGAAGGCGTACAGTCAGCGTTTCGTACCGGTAGGGGGCGGGTTGTTATTCGTGCTAAAGCAACCATTGAAGAACACAAAGGCAAGACCCAGATCATTGTTACGGAGATCCCGTACATGGTCAACAAATCGGTCATGCTGGAGAAGACGGCTGATCTCATCAATGAGAAGCGCATTGAAGGAATTCAGGCGTTCCGCGATGAATCAGACCGTGATGGCATGCGGGTTGTCTATGACTTGCGTCGGGATGCGATTCCTAACGTTGTGTTGAACAACCTATATAAGTACACCGCCTTACAATCGTCGTTTGGGATCAATAATGTGGCGCTTGTAAAAGGTCGCCCCATGATGCTGAACCTCAAAGATATGATCCGCTACTACGTGGAGCATCGGTTTGAGGTAATTACCCGGCGGACGGAATACGAACTTCGCGAAGCCGAACGGCGTGCCCACATCTTGCTGGGTCTGTTGATTGCTCTCGATAACATCGATGAAGTAATTGCCCTGATCCGGTCGGCTCGCGACCCCGAAATCGCTAAAAGCAGTCTGATAGCGAAGTTTGCGTTATCTGATGCGCAGGCAAAGGCCATTCTCGAAATGCGTCTGCAACGCCTGACGGGTCTGGAACGCGATAAGATTCAGGGTGAGTACGACGAGTTGATGAGTCAGATTGCCAATTACAAAGACATTCTGGCCCGCGAAGAGCGTAAACGCGAGATTATCCGGGAGGAAGTATCTGACCTAAAGGCGCGTTATGGTGATGCACGCCGGACGGATATCAACGCCTATGGTGATGGGAATATTAGTGATCTTTCCCTCATTGCTGATGAGGAAATGGTAATCACTATCTCGCACGAAGGCTATGTGAAGCGTACGCCCGTAACCGAATATCGGAGTCAGAGTAGGGGAGGAGTGGGCGCAAAAGCTGTCTCGACTAAAGATGACGACTTTACTGAACACCTCTTTACGGCCACTATGCACAACTACCTGCTCATCTTTACGGATAAGGGGCGGTTGTTCTGGAAGCGCGTACACGAATTGCCCGAGGGAAGCCGCACGGCAAAAGGTCGCCCAGTGCAGAACCTGATTAATATCGAAGGTGATGATAAAGTACGCGCCGTACTGAACATCAAAACGCTCGAAGATCCTGACTACATCAACAATAATTACATTGTGATGTGTACGAAGGAAGGCACCATCAAGAAAACCATGCTGGAAGCCTTCTCGCGTCCCCGTCAGAACGGGATTATTGCCATAACTATTGATGAGACAGACCGGTTGTTGTCGGTGTGTTTGACCAACGGTGACAATGATATTGTGGTTGCTTCCCGCTCAGGGAAAGCCGTTCGGTTCCACGAAAGCCGGGTTCGCCCTATGGGTCGGCAGGCAGCCGGGGTAAAAGCGATTACCCTTGACGACGAAAACCCCGACGATCAGGTAATTGGCATGGTGTGCATTAGTTCTCCAGAAGCACAGTTGCTGGTGGTATCGGAGAAAGGTTATGGTAAACGCTCTGATGTGAACGAGTACCGGGTTACTAACCGTGGTGCTAAAGGAGTTGGAACTCTGAAAGTAACCGAAAAAGTAGGTCACCTGGTGGCTATCCTCGATGTGGCAGACAGCGACGACCTGATGATTATTAATCGTTCTGGAATTGCTATTCGTACCCCAGTGGAGGATGTTCGGGTTATCGGACGGAATACCCAGGGTGTTAAACTGATCCGATTGAACGACAATGACTCGATCTCGTCTGTGACGAAAATCACGCGCGAAGATGTGGAGGAGGTAGTTACTGGAAGTGTTGTTGATAGCACAATTCAGGGCGAAGCGGGTGTTACTCCCGACGAGCCGATAACTGACGGTCAGGCAGTAGAATGAACCGTTGACCTTCTTGAGAGGTTAATACGGCAATAAGTGTAAATTTCGTTTAAACGTACAATCAAACAACCCTAATACAGTATAATGAAAAAACTCGTAGTTGCTTCGGTACTCAGCCTTACAATGCTGGCGGCCGTAAAACCGGCAGCTTTCGGCCAAACTAACGCCCTCATGCAATTGCAGTCAGGCACACTGGACAAAGCTAAAACCGCTATCGACAAGGATGTCAGCGAGGGCAAATCAGCGGCTAAAGCCAAGACTTGGTTAGTACGTGGTCAGGTGTATCAGGCTATTGCCAATGACCAGACGGGCGTTTACTCCAAACTGGATTCAAACGCGGCCATGACGGCTTACGAGTCGTACAAAAAGGGGCTTGAGGTAGAGCCAAACGGAGGCAAATCAGGGAAAGAATTGAATGACGCACTGGTCAGCACCGATTTGTACAATGCATTTATGCGGCAGGGTGCAATCCGGTATCAGTCAAAAAATTACCCGGATGCGCTGAAACTAATGAGCATGGCAGGTACGATCAATCCCAAAGATACTCTGGCCGCTCTTTATTCAGGTATTGCCGCTCAGCAGGCTCAGCAGAATGCTGTTGCTAAGGAGCAGTTCGAACGCTATGCTACGAATGGTGGTAAAGACCCTAGTGTGTATTACTCACTGGCCAGCCTGTATCGCAATGACAAAGAAGTTGACAAAGCCATTGCCGCTATCGACAAAGGCTTGGCTGCGTTGCCAAACAATAAAGATCTGGGTGCTGAGCGGGTTAACATCCTGTTGACATCTAATCGGATGGATGAGGCCGTTGCTGGTATGAAGCAGATGGTGGAGAAAGATCCAAACAACGTACAAAACGTAGTTAACCTAGCCATTCTGTATGATAACGCTGCCAACAAAATGGGCGACGAGATTCGCAAACTGAGTGACAGTGTTAAAAAAGGTAGTTCAACCACTAAAAAGTTAGCCGCGGAGAAAGACGCTCTGGAGGCTATCAATGGTGAAATTGTTCGCTTGACAGGAATTATCAAGAAGAACCCAAAAGCAGCTGATGCAAAACGTCAGTTAGCCGATGTTCAGAAACGTCAGGTAGAAGGCAAGGCTAAGGTAGCCGAGTTGGAAGCGCAGGTTAAAGAAGAAGCAAGCAAGGGAGTTGATGCAGCAGCTACTGAAAAGAAGATTGCTGAATTGCAGGCTAAGCAAACACAGGAGAGTAATAACGCTAAAGAATATTACACCAAAGCGTTGGCTATCGATCCTAAAAATTACGATGCTAACTTCAACATGGGCGTGTTTTATTTCAACAAAGGCGCTGAGATGAATAAGTTAACAGGCGCTATGGATATGGCCGAGTATAACAAGCGTGGTAAAGAAATCGAAGGCCAGGTGTGTGGTCTTTTCAAACAAGCGCTGCCATACTTCATGAAAGCAAAAGCTGTGAAGGCAGATGAAGAAGAATTAAATAATAGCATTCAGCAAGCTGAGAATATCCTGAAGCAATTCGAAGAGCGGAAGGTAGTTTGTACGGAAGCAAAATAAGAGAAGTTAGAATTGATAATGGGGAAGGGCAAAACGCTCTTCCCCATTATTGGAAAACATTACTTAACATAATATAAATTATACAACAATATGCATCTTCCTGAAATAGCTTGACCCTAATCAGTATAATGTGGGTAAAAGCCTGTCTATCCACATATTATCCACGTGGAACGTTAACAGACTGAAACAGATGTAGTTACGAAAAAGGCGGTTTAGGAGCAATCAGAGGGGATTTTCAGGTCAATGTTGACCAGTATACCAAAAAAAAATTATACATTGTGAACATCTAAATAGACCTGAATATAATTCTGACTGTCGTATATTATTCTACAACCTTATAACTTAGTAAAGGCTGAAGTACTCCCCAATATTCGGACAGTGTTTATAATGAAATGAAAGAGTAACTTTCATCCAATAAACCGTATCCGAATGGGACGTACACGACGCACCTTTAGTGCCCAACAAAAAACTCAGATTGCCCTCGAAGCCCTGCGAGAACGACAGACCCTGAGCGAGATTGCTCAAAAACATGAAGTCCATCCCTCCCAGATTACCGCCTGGAAAAAACTGGCCACGGAAGGACTGCCAACCCTTTTTGAGCAGGCCCGAAAAGACGACACCAACCTACAGGAAGAAAAAATAGCCCTGCTCTATCAACAAATTGGTCAATTACAATTTGAGTTGGACTGGCTCAAAAAAAAAAACAGCCAAGTACTGACGTGGCCTATCTGCGCACGTTAATCAAGCCGCACCCGACTTTGAGCATCCAACGGCAATGTGAGTTGCTGGGTCTCTCGCGGTCCGTTTTTTACTATACCCCCGTGGGCGAAACCAACCAGAATTTGCACTACATGAAGCTCATGGATAAACAGTATCTGGACACCCCTTTTTTTGGCGTCGGTCAGTTCACTGATTGGCTCCGAGCGAAGGGTCATGTGGTCAACCCCAAACGGGTGCGACGGCTGCTTCGGTTGATGGGACTGAGTGCCATTTGTCCGGGTCCCCATACGTCGAAACCGGGCACGGGAGAAGCGCACAAAGTGTATCCGTATCTGTTAAGAGAACTGACAATCAACCAGGTAGGTCAGGTTTACGGTACTGACATTACCTACATCCCCCTGGAAGGTGGCTTTTTGTATCTGACTGCTTTTATCGATTGGTTCAGTCGCTATATCTTGTCTTGGGAGCTCTCCAACAGTCTGGATACGACTTTTTGTCTGTTGGCGTTTGAGCAGGCCTGTGCTGTGCGCAAACCCCAGATTGTCAACACCGATCAGGGCGCTCAGTATACCTCATTAGCCTTCAGTGAACGCGTGGTTGGTGCAGGCATAGCCCTAAGCATGGATGGCAAAGGCCGGGCTATTGACAATGTGTTCACCGAACGCTTATGGCGAAGCCTAAAGTACGAAGAAGTATATCTGAAAAGTTATCGGGATGGGCAGGATGCCTGGCAGCAACTGGACCGTTACATCCGTTGGTACAACGAAGAGCGAACTCACTCCTCGTTGGGTGGGCTTACTCCCAAGCGGGTTTTAGAAATGTAAGGGGCGGGTGGTAGTTTTGCGCTCCCCCCCTGGATCGGCTTCTAACGAGTGGCCGGGCTGGCGCACCAGCGGTTTTCCCGTCCTTCGTTTCAAGCAAGGCTTCTTGGTGATCGTGCCAAGTCATGGCCTCTGGCATGCAGTAGGCATTTCATTATAAAATGCCCTTTTACTGTCCAAACAATGGGGAGTACTTGAGGCTAATAAAAGGATTAATAGCGGCCCAATTTTTCAGACAAGAAGACAAGATTCTATGCTGTCTCATTGATAATGAAAGAAGGCTGGACTGTTGAAGGCTTTGGCAAATGACGAAAAGAAAGTAATCACCCCTTAGCAGCAGGGCTATATTCTTGAAATGTACCATCCGTGTAAAAGATAAGAATCCGTTCCACTCGTTTTTGTTGGGCAGATTCTTCGGCAATGGGTTGGTTTAGGTCATCAACAAACTCATTGGCAAGAGCGGGACTTACTTCAGGGCGGATTGGCCTATTAGAATATAATCTACTTTGTCTATCATTTGAGTCTAATAAATGATTTTGAGCAGTAAAATTCTCTGGTTTGCGAATGGGTGTTGGCGCTGACTGTGGTCTAAAAACGGGAGTCGGTGCCTCATCTTCTAAGATCCAGTCGAAACCCAGATCAGGGAAGCGTTTGATAATCTTTTGAATTATATCGAAGCTTGGTCGATTCCGACCTGATAATATGTGCGAGATACTGGAGCGCTGAATTCCAATCTCGTCAGCAAAATGAGACGGAGAATAGCCCTTTGAGATCAGAATTTGTTTAATCTTGTCGTTGATTGACATAAGTTATAATTGCGTTAGTTAACCTGTGAAGTTCACAGTGGCAAATATAATAAACAAACAATGTTAACGACAGTAATTTGCAAACACATTTGTTTAATATAAATGTAAATTATATTGTTAATTAACAAATGTGTTTGTTGTATTGTGAACTTCAGTGAAGTAAATTACACAGAAACATTATTTTCTCTGAGTGCATCGTTCAATGAAGTTTTGAGATCTGTCGACGCTTTCCGTTTGCCAATGATCAATGCACAAGGTACTTGAAAACTTCCTCCGGGAAACTCTTTAGTATAGCTGCCAGGAATAACGACCGAGTCAGCGGGAACAAACCCACGATATTCTTTAGCATCTGCAGTTGTCACATCGATGATTTTTGAAGAACCAGTAATGGTAACTCCGGCGCCCAAAACTGCCCGTTTCCCAATGTGTGCTCCTTCAACAACAATGCATCTCGACCCAATGAAGGCTCCATCTTCAATGATAACCGGTGCCGCTTGGGGTGGTTCGAGAACTCCACCGATGCCTACTCCCCCACTTAGGTGAACGTCCTTTCCTATCTGGGCGCAGCTACCAACAGTTGCCCAGGTGTCGACCATGGTTCGCTCACCAACGTATGCCCCGATATTGACATACGATGGCATCAGAATTACGCCGGGCGCCTGGAAAGAACCGTACCGGGCTACCGCTGGAGGAACTACTCGAACACCTTGTTGGACGAAAGTTGACTTGAGTGGAATCTTGTCATGAAAGGTAAAAATACCAACCTCCTGTTCATTCATTTTCTGACTAACAAAATACAGCAAGATGGCTTTCTTGATCCAGTCATTTACAGTCCACTCCCCTCCTTCGGTAATTGGTGGTTCGGCTACGCGGATCGAGCCGTTATCCAGTTGAGCAATAACGGAAGCAACAGCTTGTAAAACCTCTTCCTGTTGTAACATAGTGCGGTCACTCCACGCACTTTCAATGACTTCTTTGACGCTCATTCTATTGAATTAAAAATTTAATCAATATTACATAACTTCCTGAAAACCATCAGGTTTATATAATTGAACAAAATATTATTTGGTTTGATGCATAACAGACTTTACGTCGTGTTATGCTACCCACAAATATATTCATTTTGTATTAGAGACAAACCTGAAATTATATTTTTGAATTTTAACTTGGGACTGCCTGGTCAAATAATTTGTATAAAATGACCTTGCCACTCCCCTATCATTGGTGTCTTACTAGGTTCTTATTGGTGCACAACTCATTGTCGAGTTTCTATGTTTTTTGACTGCATCCATAAAGTCAAACTAATATGTTCCCAAGAGTTGCTTCAAGCATCCCTTTGTAAATCTTATAATAGCGCAATGACTGCAGTGACGTTGTATAATTACAATATATATAGATAGAAGCTATATGCTCTAATCCAGAGTTCTTGAGAAGTATTAACTAACAGGATGAGTATCTCATCTTACAAGATCGATCGATAGAGCGATTGCTTGGAGGGGAATGATGTAATGTAATAAGATTGAGTAAGGACGGATGCAAAGGCAGGAAGTAATTAAAGCATCTACTAATTCACAGAAAGTACTAAAAGGTGGCTGCCACTTTATTCATCGTATTGAAAGCAGGTTTTCATATATAAAATGTATTCTCGAATCTCATCCCAAACGAAACGAGTACTACAACAACAAAGATTATAGTGCTAAAAGTGAAATACGTTGAGTAATGACTCGTGTATTGGATAAACTTAATAGAATAGAGCAGTAAAATATTAATAACAAAGATTGTATGAGTATAAGACCTCTATTAACTAAAATACAGGCTTCCACCCTACTTGTCAATATGTACACGAAACATAATAGGTAAAATAGAACGAGATAAAACTATATTTAGCACAATCCCTATGCGTTTAGTCAAACAAGAAAATACTACTAATACTATTTTAGTATTTATCATTATATTTAGTAACATTCTACTAATTCCCTATATTGATTAGTATTTTAGCTAAAATTATGCTATCTATTACTAAACTACCTGAATGAGATTATGCCTTTTGCTAAAACCTTGTTGTTTGTTTTGCTAGTTTATATACTATAGTAAAGACTTTATGTCTATTTTCATCATTTAAGCATTTCCCTTAAAAACCGTATATTTGACCCGAAATCAAACCTTTTTGGTAGATCAATGGAAAAAATTAGAGTTGCCATCAATGGCTTCGGTCGCATTGGCCGTCTTTCATTCCGGCGGATGTTGGAAAAAGAAAATATCGAAATCGTTGCTATCAACGACCTTACCGACAATGCTACCCTAGCGCATTTGCTGAAGTATGACTCGGTACATGGTCGTTTTGGAGACGAAATTCTTTCAGATAGCGATAGTATTACCGTCAACGGGATGAAAATTCATGCCTACGCTGAGCGGGACCCGAAAAATTTGCCTTGGAAGGATTTAGCAATCGATGTAGTACTTGAGTCTACAGGACGTTTTGTTGACGAAGCGGGTGCCGGAATGCACCTTCACGCCGGTTGTAAAAAAGTAGTAATCTCAGCTCCTGCTAAAGGAAATATTCCAACGGTAGTAATTGGGGTTAATGATGATACATTGACGGGTTCAGAAACTATCGTTTCGAACGCATCATGTACTACAAACTGTCTGGCACCGATGGCTAAAGTTCTTGATGATGTTTTTGGCATCGAAAAAGGCTACATGACAACCATCCACGCTTACACGGCAGATCAGAATTTGCAGGATGCTCCTCACTCCGATCTTCGTCGGGCACGGGCAGCAGCTCTTTCAATTGTACCAACCTCAACCGGAGCTGCCAAGGCTGTTGGTTTAGTATTGCCACAACTGAAAGGAAAGTTGGATGGTAATGCCATGCGTGTACCTACTCCAGACGGATCACTAACCGACCTGACCGTTGTGTTGAAGCGTGAAGCATCAGCTGCCGAAATCAATGAAGCACTGAAGGCGGCTTCTGAGGGAGCTTTAAAAGGAATTTTAGAATACTGCACAGACGAAATCGTGTCAGTGGACATCATTGGCAACCCGCACTCCTGTATTTTCGATTCTAAGCTGACCACAACCAACGGAACGTTGGCAAAAGTTGTAGGCTGGTACGATAATGAGTATGGTTATTCAAGCCGGGTGGCTGATTTGATCGCCAAATTAATGGCATAATCAGTTTCCAAAAGTAATCTGTCCTGTAACAAAAAGGCACTCGCTATTGGGCGAGTGCCTTTTTGTTTTTGCATTGTAGATAGTTTATCGAAAACCCCTTCTCAAAGAACATCGCTTCGTACTTTGTTTTTATACCATGATGAATCTGGTTAAGGGGCGATTCGTACAGGTTGTGTGTAAAAACGAGGTTTGTGAAGCCAAATGCAGGAAGCGTTTCCAGACTGTAGTCAAAGAAGGGCGCGCTATCAGTTTTAAGATGAAAAAGCCCATCCTCAATCAGCAAATCGGTATAGATTTCCAGGAATCGTGGGTGTGTCAGGCGGTGCTTTTCCTGTTTGTCGCGGGGTTGCGGATCTGGAAAGGTTACCCAGATTTCACTCACCTCATCAGTATCAAAAAATTCGCGGAGATATTGAATATCTGTCCGGAGAAAGGCTACATTTTTTAAGCCTTTTTTGAGCGCTGCCTGGGAGCCCCTGGCAATGCGATCTCCTTTTATATCGACCCCAATAAAATTGTAATTAGGAAATTCCTGAGCTAATCCAACAGTGTATTCTCCTTTACCACAGGCTAGCTCCAAAACGATTGGATTGTTGTTCTTAAAGTGGTCGGACCAATTGCCTTTTATAGAACTGTAAAGAGGTTTACCATTTTCAATGACGTTTTCAGCAATTGCATTTTGTGCAAATCGATATTGCTTTCTTCTTTTCACAATGTTAATTTATTTACTTCTGAAACTACGTAAGTACTGCCAGTTACAATTACCAATTCTCCAAATTTAGAATCGTGAATTGATTGCTTTAATGCTTCGTTTACAGTATTAAACTCTCTGAATGTTAATTGATTGGCAGCAAAATAAACGGCTAGTTTGTCAACAGCCAATGAACGCGGAGAATCCGCTTTACAAAGGTAATACACGGCTGTGCGCGGTAATTGATCTAAAACGGGCTGTGCGTTTTTGTCAGCAACGACGCCAAAAACTATTCGGAGTTGCGTGTGCGGGATTGTGTAAATCGTTTGCAAGAGCGCCCGAATGCCGGCTTCGTTATGGGCCGTGTCGACAATCACGCGGGGGGTTGTATGAATGGTCTGAAAACGCCCCTGTAGGCCCGTATTTTGCACGGTATTGGCCAATCCCCTCCCCAGCGTCGAACGACTCACAGGGAAGCGATTTTGGAGCAAATCGACCGTTTGTAGGATAGCTGGAATGTTCTGAATCTGGTAAGCCCCGAGCAAATCCAGTTCGCATGAAAACGGAGGTTGCTGAGGCTCGTTTCGATCGGAAATTGTGAGTTGTCTGCGCTCCTTGACGACGCCTAAATCGGTCACCGAAAAGCGATCAGAAGCAAAGGAAATAGGAGCGTTTTTTTTGTCCGCTTCAGCTTGAAATACGGGACGCGTCTCGGCAACCCATTCCCCAATAACGGCAGGAATTCCGGGCTTAATTATTCCTGCTTTCTCACCCGCAATGGCGGCCAGGGTATCACCCAGCACATCCATATGATCGTAGCTGATATTAGTGATGACAGATACCAGGGGAGTAATAATATTCGTCGAGTCTAACCGCCCGCCCAGACCTACTTCGATGATGGCCAGATCAACCTGCTCACGGGCGAAATAATCGAAAGCCATCGCTACTGTCAGTTCAAAGAAAGACGGTTCGATATCCTCGACCAATGCGTTGTTCCGCTCCACAAACTGAACAACCTCGGCCTCCGGAATCGGCTGACCATTGATACGAATTCGCTCTGTAAAGGAGTACAGATGGGGCGAGGTATAGAGTCCTACTTTCAGACCAGCTTCCCCATATATGCTGGCCAGCATATGGGAGGTACTCCCCTTTCCATTGGTCCCACCTACATGAATAGACAGGAATTTCTCGTGTGGGTTTCCTAATGCCGCACAGAGTTTAATGGTATTGCCTAAACCTGGTTTTAACGCTTTAGAACCGACGCGGTGAAATACGGGAAGCCGACTATAGAGATAGTCAATCGTCTCGTTGTAGGTCATCGTGGGCGGAATCTTAGCGGGATTGAACGTTGATGGTAACCGTGCCCGTCGAAATCTCGGGAACGACCGAGGATTTGGGTTGCGGTCGGAGTCGGGAGATCTGTCGTTTGTAGTAATCGGTGATCGACGGACTCACCTGGGTCTCCACCACGTTAACAGCAACAATACTCCCACTCTGATCAACTTTTATCCGGAAGACAATTTTACCACTCTCGTCAGAAGCATCCTTATCAATCGATCGGTTGCCAATACTCCAGCCCGCCACATTGAAAGCGACGCCTGTACTGCTGCCACCGGGTTTACCGTAGTACTCTTTTGCATCAATTTTTCCGTCGGGATTCCCCTTGTCTCCTACCCCACTTTTGTCGTCACCGTTATTATTACCACCCGTACCAGCCGCTTTACCAACCGTGCCATTAGAGCCTCCGCCCCCTGATGATCGCTTATAGAGCGCATTAGGATCTACGGTTTCTACTTTTTTAACGGGTTCTGCCCGCGGTGGAGCGGGCGACGGCTTGGGAGCCTCCGTTTTTTTTGGTTCTGCTTTTTCAGGTACACTTACCGGACTTTCCGTGCGACTGGCAATAATTGGCTTTTCGGCTATGGTTTTGCTAACCTTGATCTCTTCTACCTTGGGAACGGGTCTGACCGGCGTTTTTTCAACCCTATTGGTTGTTGTGACCTTTGGGTTAGGACGGTCTTCCGCTTTTTTGACGTCCACCGCATTTTTAGAGTCGCTGGGTTTATTGTAGGTCTGGATCTTTCCGCTCCCAACATTATCAGTTCCAAAGTTAACCTCCACAAACTCAATAGGCGGTGGTTGTGGAATGGATTGGGACAGCGTGACCAGAAAGAGCACGATCAGAACAAAGAGCGAGATGCCGAATGCTCCCGCAAAAGCCCTTAGGCGGGCTTCGGATTCATTTTCGTAGGCGGTGCGCGTCATACCGAATAAGGGTTAATTTTTAGTAAAACGCTAAAATAGGGAGAAATGGTTTATAACAGGGAGCAGGTAACAGCTAACAATGACCAGTGATTAGTCGTAAACCAACAGAGTACCCAAATTTAGCCCCTATATTTACAGGGTATTTACGCTGTTAGCTGCTCACTGCTCGTTGATAATTGTTTACTGTATATGCCTTATTTAGTACTTGACCTGGAGATGTCGGGACCAGACCCGGAGTATAACGAGATTATTCAGATAGGAGCTGTGCTTTTTGATGACGACTGGGTTGAGAAAGGACGCTACCTCAGCAATGTATATCCCGAAAATGAAGAAGCCTTTACGGCCTCAGCCGAAAAAGTCCACAACCTGTCGCTAAGCGATTTGGAAGATGCCCCTATGATCTACGATGTGCTTCCCGAGCTGGAAGAGTGGATCATTACTAATTTGGGGATTCGTAAACTGGGCAGTGGCCCCGATAACACACCTTATTTGCGAAACGTGGTGATCTGCGGCCAGAGCGTAATGAATGATATTCAGTTTCTGAAAGAGGCTTACCGGCTCGAAAAACTAAAGTGGCCTTATTCCCGTGTATTGTTAGATCTGCATACCCTGAGCTACTTTGTGTTCAGGCTTCTCAAAAAGAAAGGTAAAAACACCCCACGCGGCCTCAGCCTGAAAGACATCGCCGGATTCTTTTCTCTCGAACGGGAAGATGACTTTCATAATGCACTCGAAGACGCAGTATTGACGGCGGCCTGTCTAAAACGACTGTTTCAATTAAGCGACGGTTTCCAACTGCCCGACTGAGCGGATTCATTAGGAGAAAGCCAACCTGCTTTTTCTCTCCTTTTCTGTTTCCTGCGAATGTATAAGAACAGAAGCAACAGCATACTCAAACTGACCCCAATCCAGATTGACGCCATTGAGGTTTGTTTCTGCAATGGTTGACTATCGCCAATCAAAATCATCCCCGCCCAGATATGCGGTAACTGTTCGGAACGGGACGCACGCTGCAACCACTCCTGCTTGGTCTGTTGTAATGCGACATCTTTCGATAAACCTTCCGACAGTTTTTCATAAAACTGTTCGGTGAGCGCGTAGGTAGGCTTGTTCTCTACACTCCACAGTGTTGTAAGCATACTCGGCACGCCCAAAGCGGCAAAGCCACGCGCCAAACTGAATACCCCCTCCCCTTTTTGATGACTGCCAACCCCGGTCCGGCAGGCCGACAAAACCAGCAACTGGGTTTGGAAGGCAGGACCCGTCTGAAGTTCGGAAAGGCGCAGCGACGAGTCAGCAAAATACAGCACCGGTTCTCGTTGCAGCGTGTCAGCATCCGCATGGGTAAATAACTGGACCACACTCGCCGTGGGAGCCAATGCACGAAACTGGGCGCGGGTCGCTACCGAACCAGTCAATAAGGTGGGCATAAAGTAATGAGATCCCACCCGCTTGAGCGACTCATCCGAACCCGACAGGGAGGGGAGACTGGGCTGATTGTGGGCATGGGAAAACGTTACGGGCGCAAAACCCGCAAAACTACCATCCCGAGCAATCGAAGGTGGATCGCTGAGCATTCGGTTAACCGAATACACGTAGCTAAAGGCGTAGGAATTGACCAGGTAATCGGGAGAAGGCACGGTAGCTGATCGGCTGAGTGCTTCAAACGGCAAAAAGAACCCATCGGGAGATACCATCACCCGACCTTTGGGCAAATGCAGGGGTTCCAGCAGTAGATGATACAGGCGGTTGCCCGTCTGCACGAATTGGGGAAGTTTTCCATTCAGCGCCACCGGGTTATTAAGTAGCATTAACCAGGTATGCAGGCTGGTGGTGTAGGCCGTAACGGGTTGGCGAATCAACCGGCGGCTTCCGTTGCTGCCAATACCCAGTACATACAATGCGCTATCACCCACAAAATAACTGACCAGCGATTGCTTTCGCTGAAGCAGCCATTGGCTTACCTCGGCTAAGGGACGAATAGCATTATCATAACGATACCGATAATACAGCGGATTGGTTTTCTCCATATGCCGAACAAACGAATCCCGTTTCTCCTGAGCGAGCAACAGCTGGGTTTGTATCTGCCTATTTGATGGGGTACCTACCTGTTGTTGGATTAGATTGGCGCGAAGCGATTCCACATTATTGCTAAGGGACTGCTCCTGTTGAGCTAGATCGGACGGTAGCTGTCTTCTTGCACCAAGTTCATTTAATTTATCGGTAAGTAAAACTGCACGGCTTTTCTCAATGAAATAAAAAGCGCCTGGAGCATCTGCCAAGTTGGAGCAAACATCGATAGCATTTTCGTAGAGTGAATGAGATGTTTCACGCCAATACAGTTTTGATTGCTGGCCCTGATGTTCCCACCGCATAAGGTCGATTATATAATCAGCCACCTGATACGTCCGGCGTGCCTGCTTCCAATAATTAACCTGTCGAGTTTTACGAGCCAATTGGTACAAAATATTCCCCTCTATTTTTAGTACCGAGAGAAGATATTCTTTCTGTCCGACTGACCGAACCGCGTTGGAATCCAAAGGGCTAGTTGGGTAACCAATTGCAAAAAGTCCCAACGCGTCCCGTATCATTTTCAAAGCTTGGGCTGATTGTCCAGTTTCCGATACAGACGATGCCCGAAATGCCTTTACAACAGCCTGTTGTGTTGGAGTAGTTGCAAACTGTTCGGCTTGGGAAAAATAGTATAACGCTTTTTTATGTTGATGCAGGTTAGTTTGATAGACATAGGCTAAGTTAGTCTGTGTTTGCCAACACCCATACTTATTTCCAGACTGCTTATTTAATAAAAAAGCACGCTCATGATACTGAATTGCGCTTGTAAAATCCCCTAATGAGCGGCTTACCGTAGCGGCCAATGAAAACGTATTCGCCAAATCCGAAGAATTGGGCATTTGTCTGGCTAAACTCAATGCCTGTTGAATAACCAAATTAGCCTGCTCGTTTTCATTTTCTTTAGATAGTGATTGCGATTCCTGCACTAGGTTTCGAGCCATCAGATTGGTATCTGATATAGACTTTGCAAATTCATACCCCTGCCTAGCACTCAATACCGCCTGTTCATAATCACCTAGTTCATAGAGTAAGGTAGCTTTTTTTTCTAGTGCAATTGCAGCAACAAAAAATCTACTTCTATTACGACCAGCAATTGAAACGGACTTACTGTAACTATCTATAGCTTGTCGATACTGTCCTTTCAATCCTAAAATCTGCCCTAGATTATTATAACTATTCGCCAAATTGAGTGGACGGGTGAGCGGTTGTCGGCGGCTATTAACATTAATTGCTTCACGGGTATACTTTTCTCCTTCATTTAGTTCTCCAGTGTACCAATAACATCTGCCAAGCACATGAACTAATTTGGCATATACTGAATCGGTTGTTGCATGGCATTTCTTCCATTGCCGTAGCAACTGAACACCCTTCAAAATCCGGAGAGAGTCTGTTGAAAGTGTATTTAATTCGTTCAGTTCGCTGTAGCGAGCCGCCATATCAGGACAATTTCTCTGTGCCTGACATATGTAGGGTGATAGGTATCCTACCACAAGCAAAAAGGCATAACAAGTTCTGGACATAAGCAAAAAAAGGCCGTTGTTAAACGGCCTTTTACTTAATAGTGTGATTATTAAGGACGAGAACCAATATATCGATTTCCCCGAACATGACTCCCACCCGATCCGGGAACACCAGTAGTCATTTGTTGAATCAATTTATCGGCAGGTAATAACTCACCTTCACCAATCAAACGAGCCAGGCGACCCGTCAGAATTGGAGTGGCAAACGAACTTCCAAAAATATACGCGTTATCTCTGCCTAGTTCAAATCGATCAGCCGAATCAGCCAGAACACCCCACCCGAATAATTTACTATAGTTTTGTCGGGTACTTGCTTCTACTTTTGGCAGAGAGGGTTTCTGAATAGTAGTAACCATAAGGAGTCGATCAAACTCAGCACTAAAGGCAGCCGGATAAAATTTAGGGAACATACTATCCGAATGGTCCTTGGCAGTATCGCTAGCTGACCGATTCCCTGCCGCTACCACTATGTACCGTTTGGGATCATCGGCTAACGATTTCTGGATATACTTCCGCAAAAGGGGCTGCATCTCGCCATAATAGCCTAAGCTCAGATTATAGACTTGTACTTTGTTGAGCCGGGCTGTTTCCATGGCACAAAGCAGGGCAAACATATCTCCGCTATTATGCTGGTCCAGTACTTTAAGGGGAATGATTTTGGGGATAACAGAACTTCCATCAAATTGTCGGGCAATCAGATTGGCTACGCGTGATCCGTGATGGTACTTATTGTCATCCGTATAATTAACCCCTGAGGGAGTGTCTAGGAACGAATACCCAACCTGCCCCGAAGTGGCTCCTCCTATCACACCCGTACTTGAGCATAGTTTGGTGGGAAATTTCCAGGCGGAGCCAGATAAATAGGTCCCATCGTCAATCAATCCTGTATCAAATACCCCAATGCTTACAGTTTTTGCATTCGCGGGTTCATTCCCTGGTAACTTCAATAGGCGTGATAGATTTTCATCTTTTGTTGGTAGCCTTTGTTCGGGATCTTGCAAATTACTAATAGGGTAGTTAATAGCTACCACCGAACCTAACGGTAAATCAAGATCTCCACTTGTACCTGTATTCCCGGTTTGCACTGTTGCCGGATCGCCCGACCCATTGATCGTAAAACTACTCGGAAAGGTCACATTGACCAAGGTTGAATCGCAAGAACATCGACGGATCGAAACGATGGCATCCCGAGCCCCGGCGGGGAAGGTTGCCCGAATTTCGGCATCGGATAAATTACTTGAAAGCTGAATCGTAGCTGAATTCCAGGGGACAGGGTATAATTTTTCGTCAATAACGGGTTTATCCGGGCATTTTCGTTTGCAACTTTCGAACGTACTGACTACTAATAATGTAGCAAGGAGCCACAGCATAGGCCGTTTCAATGGTGGTAACGGTACAATCATAAAGGAAAAGGATTAATAGTTTCGGAATATCAGTCGATCAAACAACGATCTTACAAACTCTCCAAGAATTGACTTGCCGCTTGTGAACCATCTAATTTCTGATTCACTACGGTCTCTAACAAGGTTTTAGCCGTGTCTTTATCATTCGGTTGGTTTCGTTTGAGCCGGGCAAGAGCTTCGTAAAACAAACCGGGGTTGGCGTATAACTCGTTTCGGTGGCCCAGTGCCTGAAACTGGCTGATGGCTTTATCATACCGACCGAGCCGAAGCGAGACCACACCCGACCATTTGAGCGCATCTGTATTGGTTGGTTCGCGTTTGAGCAGATCGGTTAGGCGTTGGGCAGCCTGAGCTAACTCGCTTTTGTTGATCAGGTCGAGCGATTGCTGGAGATCCGAATTATCAGCGCCCATCGTAAGCGAAACTTGCGTCAGGTTATCCCTGATATACGCATCGGCCAGTTCGTTGGGGGATGTTTTGGGCTGCCAAAGTATCCAGCCAATTCCCAGCAATAGCACCAGACAGGCAGCGGCCGCTACGGCATAGGGCCAGGGTGTTGGGCGAGTCAGGCGGGGTTTCCGGGCTTTAAGTTCGTCCCGTCGGGTTGTATAGGCCTCGGTCTGAAGGGTATTTCGTGCCGATAGGTAAAAGGCAACTGCCTCTGCCAATGCCGTATCCGTACGCAGGGTAGCTTCAAACCGGGTTCGCTCATCGGCCGGTAGCCGATTGGCAAAATAATCATCAATAAGGCTCCAATCAGTTGTCATAAACTCCACCCGGACCGGGTCGGTTACGTTCGGTATAATTCGCGCAACTTATCTAAACAACGCAGCCGACTTGTTTTGGCAACAGCAGCCGTATTGTACTGATGTTGCTGAGCAATGTGTTCATCCGAAAACCCATCCGCCCAGGCCAACAACATCGACCGGCATTTATCCCCCAGTAACTTCAGCTGCTCACGCAGGCGTTCAGCTTCATACTGAGCAATTAACTGCTGAATGATCGTGCGGCTATCGTCAGGTAATTGCAGCAGGGTTCCGTCGATTTCAACGCCGTGCTGGTGTACGCTTTCCCGATTAGTCGTCTTTTTACGAATACCGTCAACACATTTGTGCGTAAATATCTGGTAGAGGTATGTTTTCAGACCAGAGCGGCCCTCAAAACGGCCGGTTACCACCTGGTCGATTACAGACAGGATGGCATCGGCATAAGCAGTAGCGGTATCATCTTCGTCGAGCCGGTGTTTACGAGCACCTTCCCGGATGAAATAAGCGTAGCGGTCGTACAAACTAGTTTCGTAAAGCCGTCGATTCGTACCACCAGCCCGAAGACCGTCCAGCAACTCGGCATCGGAAAGGGTATTGGAGAAAAACCGCATCAGACTTGAATACATACGGGTGAGCCGGTAAGTACGCAAAAAGCGGCATGGCAGTCAAGTATTAACCCTAAATTCGTGCTAAAGACCAATTAGTTGACTATTTCCGGCAGTAATTCGGAGTACACCAACGGTCGATGGGTAATGCCATCAACGGGTCCGCGGAAGATAAGGATCGTTCCACCCCCAACCGGCGCCGTAATCTGGAGCGTCCCATCGAGCGATGCGGCCCGCTGATACATACTCCGCAACCCGTTTCCCCCCGGCCCTACTGCTCTGGGATCGAACCCACGGCCATTGTCGTGAACGGCCAACGTGATGACCGTTTTATTGGCACTAACCTCTTCAACAGACAACCGGATATACGCCTGAGCGGCCCCCGAATGGCGGATCAGATTATGAAGAGCTTCTTTAAACAACAAAAACAGATCGCGACGGTATTCGGCGGGTAAGGGGCCATCGGTGCCCCGGGGCGGCAATTCAAGGTGTAGGTCGATACCCTGTTGGGCAAGGTGGGTGCGGGCTGTTTCTTCGAGCCTGCTGGCCATATTTTGTAAGGTATCGTGGGCCGAGTTTAGGTTCCAGATGATTTCGCGCATGGTGGCAACCACTCGCCTGGACGACTGACTGATCAGGACAAGTTTACTACCCACCTCGTCGGGGCGGGTAATTACCTGGCGCGAGGCCGACAGGGCCAGCATGCCAATACCTCCTAAATCGGCGCCCAGCTC
The DNA here is from genome assembly GCF_028867935.1 of Flavobacterium sp. SUN052. Classification (GTDB taxonomy): domain Bacteria; phylum Bacteroidota; class Bacteroidia; order Flavobacteriales; family Flavobacteriaceae; genus Flavobacterium. Next base: position 1,335,774 of record NZ_JAPQNS010000001.1, on the reverse strand, counting down.
ATCGTGCAGATCACGGGCAATATCGTCGCGGATGCGCTGGAGTTTTTCCTGTTTGCGTTCATTCTCCCTGAGCTGCTCAATGAGCTGAGCCTGCATGATCTGTTTTTCGGCTTCCGTCTGCAAATTCAATCGCGAGAGACCCAGGGTAAAGCAAAGCACCTCCAGCACCACCCCCACCTGGATATACAGCACGGGGAACGTAAATGGATTGCTGGGCTCGCGGGTAAACAGCGCAGGTACATAATTTAGACACAGTGCCAGTACACAACCGGTTACGAAAAACGAGGACCCCGTAATAAAATACGATATAACCGGTTTGCGAAGCCGAACAATACGTGGTACCACCACCAGGGCCAGAATCGCCAGCACGAAACGGTTAACAGTGTAAAGTCCGCTTCGAAGGTCATCGGACACTCCGCCCTCCCACAACAGCGTATCTAAAACGGTTCCCCCCAGCAACACCAGCGTCATAAATTGTAGAAGCCGATGACTGAACGGATCATGACTGGGAATATTAATCAGAAGAATGGCAAACCGGATATACAGAATGAATGCGATACTTTCAATCAGGGCTACCGCATAATTAGCGCCAGGGGCGTAGTTGGCCGATGAATAGTCGTTGTCGTTCAGTTGGAACGTGACCAGCATACACCCGATATAAAGCGCGTACTTCCAGTAGATGGATTTACCCTGCTGGAAATAAGACAACAGGGCATAAACAATCATCATACTCAGCATTCCGTCGAGAAAAATGCGAAGCGAACTATACAAAGGAAGCCATGGGGTCATACAGAAAAGCCAATACGTAGGGGCTATTGGTAAACATACGTACTTCCCCCGAAGATCGTTTCTACCAGCGCTAACGGCTTAGCGAACGGTAAATTCCCCTATAATGGATGGGTAATTTCGTACGAACAAATGAGTAGTTCATTAATTACGCATTACCCATTCATCATTTTTTCAATTGCCTCCACAATTGTTTGCCAACGGGTAGGCCAATCGCCCGATACCCTGATATACGGAATGCCTCGTTCGTCGAGGGCAGCTTTGAAGCTGTTGAATATTTCCTGCCGACGGTGACCCAAGTCGCGCAGGCCGTCGGCTACCCAGGGAACATCGATGTCGAGCAGGAAATACTGATCGTAATGAACCTGCTTTTCGAGTTCGTATAGTACTGGCGGCACTTCATTGAGGTAGATCTGCGAGTAGAGTTCCGTGGTAATTACATCAGTGTCGCAAATCAGCAGCTTATTGGCTGTTTTGGTAGCTTCAAGCACAGCCTGGGTTTGGGCATACCCAATCCGAATAATGTCTTCCAGTGTAAACTCATTGTCAAAGAGCATATCGCGGGCTACCTCCTGCACAAAGCTAGTCTGATAGTAATCGGCCAGTTGTTTACCGGTGGTGGTTTTGCCAACGCTTTCGGGGCCATATAAACAGATCCGCTTCACAAAGTAGGGGCGCACTACAGCCGGGATGTACTCCCAATACTGAAACGGGTGGTGCCGAATGAGCGTCGCCGATACCGGTACGTTCGTGCGATCGGGGTCGAAATAAATACAGGGCAGGCCAAGGTGAGCGGATAACGGTTCGCCGTAGGCTTCTGAACAGAAAAAAACATCAATATCCGGGAATCGCTGGCGGATAAACGTCGCCCATGTTTTGGTAGCCTCCCACAGCGGCAGCGCAGGATCATGAAAATCATCGGGCTCGCTGACAACCTCAATGGCAGGACGGTCAGCCAGCAGCGAACGGAGCCATTCCAGTCGTAATGCCGGCGCAATGGGATCATCCGGTGTGTAACTCATCGACACCGTCAAGTGGGAGCATTGTCGGGCAGCAAACTCGATCAACGCCAGATGCCCGGCATGAACGGGCATGAATTTTCCGAAGATCAGACCATGAGTGAAATGCATGGAGTGATTTGGTGAATGAGTAATTGAGTGAGCCATATCTTTTCTCTTTGTTTCACTCAATCACTCATTCACCAAATCACTCAATAACAAAAATACCCCACCATGATCAGAATGGATTACATCCGGGAAATGGCCGGCGGACTCGATGCGGGGTTGCAGCTCATCAGCGACCGAGATATAATCGATGCGCCAGCCTTTGTTGTTGGCTCTGGCACCGGCCCGGTAACTCCACCAGCTGTATTCTGTTTTGTCGGGATGCACGTGCCGGAACGCATCGGTGAACCCAGTGGCAAACCATTGATCCATCCAGGCGCGTTCTTCAGGTAGAAACCCGGTACTGTTTTTGTTGCGAACGGGGTCGTGAATATCCCGTTCAGTATGTGCAATGTTATAGTCGCCCACCACAATCAGGTTCGGCCGGGTTTGGCGGAGCGTCTGCACATAGTCGTAAAAATCGGCGAGGAAAGCCATCTTCACCGACTGCCGGAGATCGCCGGTAGTGCCACTCGGGAAATAACAGTTCAGCACGGTAATATCGCCGAAGTCGGTGCGGAGGATTCGACCTTCACAATCGTACACTGCAAGTCCACAACCCTGCACCACATTATCAGGGGCTATTTTGGAAAAGGTTGCCACACCAGAGTACCCTTTTTTTTCGGCAGCATGCCAGTGGTATCGGTAACCAAGCGCTTCCAGCGGTGCCAAATCAACCACATCGTGGGTGGCTTTTACTTCCTGAAAACAGAGAACATCAAACTGTTGGGTAGCAAGCCATTCGGCCAAACCTTTTTGCAGGGCAGAACGGATTCCGTTGAGATTATAGGTCAGGAGTTGCATTAATTGTTATCGGCTATTCTCCACCGACATTAAAATCAAGATAATCTTGATTGTCTAAATCCATGACGGTTTAGTAATTGTCAACCGTTGCGAGGTTTTCTTTTTGACACCAAAGAAAGCCTGGTTCCTTGCTCTCATCTTCATGAAACTAACAAATAGTTCATCAGGAGTCATATCCATGCCATCCCGCAAGAATTGTTTATATGGTCCATTTGCATCCTCATAAACCACAATCCGTTGCTTCTTTTCCATACTATTGGCTTTAAAAGTTCTATAATGGCCCTGTTACCAGTTCGCCTTCTGTGGGAATCGCTTTCTTAGTATCACTGAAGAAAAAGATGAAGAGCAGTAACACGACCCCGGCAATAGCAGCTGGTACCATCCAGAAGCGGAGGTAATCAATGCCGGTGTCGGTCTTAGCCCAGTCTTTCACCGCTCCCGACAGGTAAGAACCGATGCTCATACCGATACCGTAGGTAGCCAGCGAAATCAGCCCCTGCGCCGACGACCGTATGCTGTCGCCCGCTTTGTTATCGGTGTAAATCTGACCGGTTACAAAAAAGAAATCATAGCATACGCCGTGCAGAATGATGGCCAGATAAAACATCCAGACACCCGTATCGGCATTACCAAAGCCAAAAAACAGGAAGCGGGCGATCCAGGCTACAAGCCCCACTATAAGCATTTTTTTCACGCCCAGCCGGGTGAAGGCAAGTGGTATGAGCAACATGAACCCAACCTCCGACACTTGCCCCAGCGACATCACGTTCTCCACGTTTTTCATCCCCGAATCGGTTAGAGCCGGGTTGGCCATCGCGTAATAAAAGGACAGGGGAATGCAGATTAATACCGATGAAATAAAGAAGATGGTAAACGAGCGGTCTTTGAATAATTTCAACGCATCCAAACCCAGAATCTGTCCCAGGGAGGTGCTTTGGGTTGCTTTGGGGGGCGTATTGGGCAGAAAAAATGAGAAAATCCCAAATACCAGCGATGTATACATCGACAGTTCAAAAATCTCGACCTTATCCCCAAACCCGTAATACCCGATAATATTGGTTACCGCAATCCAGGCCAGTGTACCTAACACCCGAATACCTGGAAACTGCTTTTCGGGGCTACTCATCTGCTGCATGGCAATAGACGACGTGAGGGCCAGTGTGGGAGCAAAGGTAAGGCAGTAGACCAGTAGAATCCAGAAAAACTGGTCGGCATCATGTACGTCGATTAATACATACAGCACAGCCGCACCCAATAAGTTAAGAACTCCCAATACCCGTTGGGCGGCAAAATAGCGGTCTGCAATCATGCCCACAAAAAAGGGGGCGGCCAGCATGGCGAGCGAAAATGTGGCAAAAGCAGCTCCCTGCTGCACACCAGTCGCGCCCATTGTTTTCTCCATGTATTTAGTAACCTGACCATACCACGCTCCCCACATAAAAAATTGGAGGAACATCATGATTGACAACTGTATGCGGGTTTTTGAATTCATATTGATTGACGAAATAGTCGGTTTAACGCCTGAAATTAGCCAAAAACAAAGAAACCGCAACAGGAATGCTGCGGAGATGGTGTAGGACAAATTTGTTTTCTGACAGGATTACAGGATTAGACGGGATTTTTCAGCCAATAGAAATCATGTCTAATCCTGTAATCCTGTCAGAAAAAGAACGACCTGGGTCGAAAAAAAATGAGCGCTCAAGGCGCTCATCGTTTCAATATTATTTGTTGAGTGGAGAATCCTCCGGGTTCGTTTTCCCGAGCGGTTCGTCAGCGCTGCTGCCTCCACCCGTTACCGAGTCTGGATTTGGCGTTGTTAATGAGGGTGAGTCGTCGGCACTATCATCGCTTCCTTCGCTGACCATGCGGGCCGAGTCTTCCGTGGCTTCGTCTTGCAGCGTGTCGCGGTCATTCGGAATCTGGAGTGGTCCACCGGTGTCAGAGTCGTATGTAGCCCGACGTGAATGCATCATGGCATCCTGATTTATATTTTCCATAGTGTTGAGTTAAGCGTATTTATTACCCCCGGCAGAAAACCTCCCAAAGCCGGCTGTATAATTTTCGGGCATACGTCCGAATATCGGCCTGCGTACCATTCAGGGAGAATGATGCAAACTGACGGGCGGCCGTTGGTAACGACTCAACCCGGATGGTATGACCACTTGTTTTGTGCTCTGTGTTGCGCCGGGTATGGCCAATCAGCCGAAGACCAGCGTCTGGCAATTCAACCTGACAACTATCCAGTCGAGTACTGGCCGCTAATTGCTTGGTAAACGCTTGAAGCAGATTCGCATCGAACCACGAGAGGGGTGGTAAGCTCATCCGGTCGTCGTGGAGAACTGTCTCATCCATGTTCCGACGGCATAAAAACTGAACTGAAACAGGAGCATGCCTATTTGCAGGACGATGCAGAATCAGAGTGTCTAGGAGTTCTGCCGAAGCTTTTTCAGAGGATAGAGAGAGTTCTATATTCATTCTAACGAAGTGTTTACTATTTGTATACAAAACACAAATTCAATTCACATTGTTTGGGGTATTTCTTTAGACGTAAATCATTTTTTTTGTCATACCCCCGTCGACAACGAAATTTTGCCCGGTAATAAAATCATTGGCGTCATTGGCCAGAAACAGTACCATTCGGGCTACATCATCAGGTGTTCCTACCCGACCGGCGGGATGTTGCTCATGGTCTTTTTTCCGCAGTTTCTCCGGTTCACCCGTCACGTCGATCCAGCCGGGGCTAATACTGTTGACCCGTACCTGGGGCCCAAGCGAAACGGCCAGCGAGTGCGTCAGTGCAATCAAAGCCCCTTTTGAAGCCGAGTACGAAAAGGTGTCTGCCTCCGACTGAAACGCCCGTGTCGACGCCATATTGATGATACAACCCCGGTGTTTACTCAATTCGGCAGCGGTATATTTTGCACTTAGAAAAGCCCCCGTTAAGTTTGTTCCAATGACCCGGTTCCAGTCGGCCAGTGTTACCTCAGCCAACGGCTTTTCGTCCATGACGCCCGCGTTATTCATCAGCACATCGATCCGCCCGAATTGGGCCAGTGTATTACGCACCGCCTGCTGCACTTCATTTTCATTGGAAATATCGCACCGGAGAGCCAGACAAACTTTCATCTTCTTTCCCAGTATTTTTGGTAGACTATCCAACGGTCCCTGACTGCTGTCCCAAATAGCAACCCGGTACTCATTTTCCAGCAACAGTTGGGCGGTAGCCAACCCGATGCCATGAGCTCCTCCCGTTACTATGGCTACTTTCGATGATTTCTGAGGCATTCGTAGAGTAATTTAGAGTCTTTGCCAACACCAACCTTAATCCGTTGGTTAAACGGTACCCAACTTTATTCAACGGGAAGTCTTCCAGCCTATGGTTTATATTGCTTACGCACCTGTATACAAACTATCTCTCCCCACCGGTCCTAATGGCGAACCCCACCGTTTCCCGATGCTTAAATACGAATTGATACCAGAGCAACTGCTGTACGAAGGCACCTGCACGGACGAAAATTTCTTTGCCCCCTCCCCCGTCGATGATCATTGGGTGCTTGGCGTTCACGCGCCTGAATACGTCCATCAACTTAAGGCGCTGACTGTTCCGGCCCAGATGGTCCGACGCATTGGGTTTCCGTTATCACCCGAACTGATTGAACGGGAGTGGATCATTACCCAGGGTACCATCGACTGTGCACTACTGGCGATGAAACAGGGCTGCGCCATGAACGTAGCCGGTGGTACGCACCATGCTTATCCAGACCGGGGCGAAGGGTTTTGTTTACTCAACGATGTGGGGGTAGCGTCGCATTTTCTGCTTGAAACGGGCCGGGCCAAACGAATTCTGGTCATCGACCTCGATGTACATCAGGGAAATGGAACGGCGGTAATGTTTCAGGGTGAGGACCGCGTATTTACGTTTAGTATGCACGGAAAAGACAATTACCCGCTCAAAAAAGAGCAGTCTGACCTCGACATTGCCTTCCCAACCGGTACCGCCGACGATATCTATCTAACCACCCTGTACGAAACCCTCCCCCGCCTGATTGACCAGCATCAACCCGATTTCCTCTTTTATGTGGCTGGGGTAGACATTGTAGCAACAGACCGGCTTGGCAAGCTGGCCGTGAGCCGTGAGGGATGTCGCCAACGCGACCAGTTTGTATTCGACAAAGCCATCGAATACGGCTTACCCATTGTAGTCTCCATGGGGGGCGGTTATTCACCCCGCATTGCTGATATTGTTGAGGCCCATTGCAACACCTTCCGGGTAGCTGTGGGGAAGTTTTCGTAACTTTGAGAAAAAAAACAGAGCTTATGCCAACCTGGTTTCAAGGAACGATCAAGTACCAAAAAGAAGAAATAGTAACCGACCGGCAGGGCGATCAGGTCCGGTTGAAAACCATTACCGAGGCTTATCTGGTCGATGCCGTTTCGTATACGGATGCCGAAGCACGGCTTTACCAGGAGGTTCCTGCCAATACGCCCGATTTTCAGGTGGCACGCATTTCTAAACTGAAGCTGGCCGACGTATTTCAGATTGAAGAAGGCGGTGATAACTGGTACAAAGCAAAAGTTATCTTTACCACCGAAGACGACAAAGGTCGCGAGAAGAAAATTGTGAATATGATGCTGATCAACGCCTGGACGGTGAAACAGGCGTATGAGCAGTTGGAAGAAAGTCTCAAAACAATTCTGATGCCGTCTGAAATCACCGACATCAATAAGACACCCCTGCTCGATATTTTCCCTTACAACGAAGAAGCGAAGATTCCGGCCAACCTCAAGCCTATTTCGGAAGTGGCCAGTCTGGAAGAGGCATAACGAGTAAAGTATAAATAGCGTTGAGGGTTATGGGTCAAGGGTGTTAAATCCTTTACTCATAACCCTCAATTATGTCTACACCTTACACGGATAGAATATCCTTCTCCTTGGCGACAAAAACGTCATCCACGCGCGAAATGAACGCATCGGTCAGTTTCTGAACGCGCTCTTCACCCACTTTTACGGCATCTTCCGAAACGCCGTCTTTTGTCAGTTTACGGATCGAGTCGTTGGTGTCTTTGCGGATGTTACGAACATTCACTTTAGCAACCTCAATTTCTTGTTTTACTTTCTTCACCAGGTCGCGCCGACGCTCTTCGGTGAGGGGCGGAATGCTCAGACGAATCAGTTCACCGTCGTTTGATGGAGCCAGACCGATGTTGGAGTTACGAATGGCTTTCTCTACTTCACCGATCATCTTACGCTCAAAAGGCTTGATGGTGATCGAGCGGGCATCGGGTGTGGTGATCGACGCTACGTTAGCAATGGGCGACAGCACACCGTAATACTCGACCTGGATACCGTCGAGCATGGTGGGGCTGGCTTTACCAGCCCGTATTTTGGTTAATTCGATAGAGAGGTGCTTGAGCGCTTTCTCCATCGTGTCTTTGGCATCGTCTAAGAATAATTCAATCTCTTCCATTGGTTTGAGTTTCTGGCTTCGCTGTTTATATATCGTCAGAAATAAGTGTTCCAACGTCCTCACCGGAGGCTAACCGGAACAGGTTACCTGGCTTGTTCATATCAAAAACGATGATAGGCAAACCGTTCTCCTGGCAGAGCGTGAACGCCGTAAGGTCCATCACATTCAGCTTTTGTTCGTACACATCCTGAAACGAAATGTGGGTGTAACGAGTCGCGGTGGGGTCTTTAACGGGGTCGGCCGTGTACACCCCATCCACTTTGGTACCTTTCAGCAACACGTCGGCTTCGATTTCGTTGCCCCGCAGTGCCGCAGTCGAATCAGTGGTGAAATAAGGACTGCCGGTTCCGGCGGCAAAAATAACAACGCGGCCCTTTTCGAGGTGACGGATGGCCCGGCGACGAACGTAGGGTTCGCACACCTGCTCCATTTTAATGGCCGACATAACTCGGGTGTACATACCGTGTTTTTCGAGCGAACTCTGGATAGCCATGGCGTTAATCACGGTGGCCAGCATACCCATGTAATCACCCTGTACCCGGTCGATACCCGAGCGTTGACCCGATACGCCCCGAAAGATATTACCACCGCCAATGACAATGGCAACCTCAACGCCCAGGTTGAGCACCTCCAGAATTTCTTTGCTGTACTGTTCCAGAACTGCGGGGTCGATGTTGTAGCCAGATGGACCAGCAAGTGCCTCCCCGCTTAGTTTAAGCAGGATTCGTTTGTACTTGAGTTGAGAAGACATGGGGGCAAAAATACATTAAAACTCGATAAGAACCTGATTCTTCTCTACCCTGTCACCTTTGGCTACGCGGATAGTTCGGATGACGCCATCGCCAGCAGCTTTTATCAGGTTCTCCATTTTCATCGCTTCCAGGATCAGTACAGCATCGCCCTTTTTAACGGCGTCGCCGGGTTGCACATTGATGCCAACGATCAGGCCGGGCATGGGCGCTTTAATGTCATTGACTTTCGCGGTTGCAGCCGCGCTCATACCCATTTGCTCAAGCAACAGATCAAAACGGTCTTTAAGCTGTACGGTATATAAGTGGCTATTGACGCTCAATTTCACCGTTTTAGCTGTCGCGTCCATGTCAATCAGTTCGGCAGTAAACGAACGGTTATTGAGCAGGATATGAAATGTAGACTCGTTGATTCGAACCAAATCCCAGGCAAAGGGCTGATCGTTTACAATGGGGCCGTTGGGCGTAAAGTCGATGGCAAAGGGCGAATCGGTATTTTCGTTGACAGAAGCGGAAATCATGGAGGTTTTCAGGATTTATTGGTCAAATATATCCCCAATAGGCAAATTCCCATACCGAGGTATTGAACCGCAAAGATATGTTCACCATCGAAAAGGCCCCATAACAAAGCTACAATGGGGATAAGATAGGTGACAGATGCCCCAAAAAGAGGAGATGTTAACTGAATTACCCGGTTGAACAGGATCGACATCATGCCCGATGCCAGTATGCCCAGGGTAGCCAGAGCAACCAGCGATACCGTATTGTGAGGATCAGCCGCCCTCGCCCAGACATCGGTTGGCAGCAGTAATCCCAAAGCCATCAGGCCGATGAAAAAGAATATCCAGGCAGTTGAAACTAAAGCGGGCATGTGCCGTATGTAGCGACCAATTAGGTTAGTGTTGGTCCCGTAGCAAATTGTGGCCAGCACAACTAGCAAGGCGTAAATGTTCACCGAAAACTCACCCGTTGCGCTGAAAAACACCAGCAGAATTGATCCGGCCAAACCCAGCAGAATACCTAGTGTTTGCCGCATGGGCACCCGGTTGCCAAAGAACGTAGCACCGATTAACAGGGTGAATAAGGGGCTCAGCGAGTTCAGCGCACCCGACAAGGAGCTATTGATGTGTGCCCCGGCAATGGCAAACAGGTAGGCAGGAATTAAAAAGCCCGTTAAACCCACAGCAATCAGATAAGGCCATTGTGTGCGTATCGATAACCGAATGTCAGGTTGCCGGATTTGATACGCCTGGAACGGCACAAAAAAGAGAAACGCGAAAAAGATACGTCCTGCTGCTACCTGCTCGGGGGGAAAAGCTCCCAGGCTCCGTTTGATCAGAATAAAGGAACTGCCCCAGACAAGAGCCATGGTACAAAGCAGTACCCAGGCCAGTAAAGGACGTTTCGGGGCAACAACGAGTGGTACAGGTTCAACAAGCATTACATATTAGATATGGGTCAGAACACGGATTTTACGGATTAGACAGATTGGCACGGATTTAAAAAATCTGTCTAATCCGTAAAATCCGTGTTCCAATTCAGTTAGGCGAACTCTTCAGAGTACATTTCCGTGACCTCATTCAAAATACCCAACAATTCATCGTGTGAGTCGGCCAGGACTAAGCGGGAACGGAAGGGTTTGAAATTTTCAAGGCCTTTGAAATAACTGGTGTAGTGCCGACGCATCTCAAAAATACCCACTTTGGGGCCTTTCCAGCGAATCGAAAAGTCGAGGTGTTGACGGCAAACAGCCACCCGGTCGGCCACGGTGGGTGCAGGCAGGTGTTCTCCCGTTTTTACAAAATGCTTAATCTCGTTGAAAACCCAGGGGTACCCAATACTTGCCCGGCCAATCATGACCCCATCCACGCCAAACCGGTTACGGTATTCCAGCGCTTTTTCGGGGCTGTCGATATCGCCGTTACCAAAGATCGGAATGGTAATGCGCGGGTTCTCCTTTATTTTACCGATCAACGTCCAGTCGGCATCGCCTTTGTACATCTGTACGCGGGTACGCCCGTGTACGGTTAGGGCCTGAATACCGATATCCTGCAAGCGTTCGGCTACTTCACCCACATTTTTCGTCGAATCGTCCCAGCCGAGCCGGGTTTTCACCGTTACGGGTAAATGCGTGGCTTTCACAACCGCGTCGGTCATGCGAACCATTTTCGGAATATCCTGTAATAAAGCCGCTCCGGCTCCCCGACACGCAACATTTTTCACCGGACAGCCGTAATTAATATCAATTAGATCGGGCGAAACTCGGCTAGCAATTCGGGCGCACTCCCCCATTGTCTCCACGTCGGAGCCAAAGAGTTGAATACCCACGGGCCGTTCGTATTCAAAAATATCGAGTTTCTGAACGCTCTTAGCCGCATCGCGGATCAGGCCTTCCGACGATATAAATTCGGTGTACATCAGATCTGCCCCGTTCGCTTTGCACACCGCCCGAAACGGCGGATCGCTGACATCTTCCATAGGAGCCAGCAGCAACGGGAATTCACCAAGTTCTATAGACGCTATTTTAGTCATAACTATTTCCAAACACCCGCCTTTTGCCATTAGTTTAGGCCGGTAGCGGAATGACCCGTAAATTTACACCGAATATGCAAACCGATTCTACATCGTCACCACATCCGGCCCGGTTGTCTACCCAATCGCCCCTCGACAGGTCGCCTTTATCCAGTTTATTACTGCTGGTTGGTTCTGTATTGCTGGGAATGACGGTAGGAGCCTTGTTGGCCACAGGAGCAGCTTATCTGATTAGCCTGGGCAGCGGCACCGGCCCTGCGCCTGAACTGACAGATTTGCTACGGCACCCTACCCGCTATCCTAATGCCTGGACTACCATCATGATTGTTCAGGGTATCAGCCACGTTTGTTCGTTTTTGCTACCATCGCTCGTTTTCTGGTATTTGTTCGAGAAGCAGCGATGGGCCGATTTCCAGTACCGTCCCATCACGGAAATTGGCGGTTTAGGGGTAGTCATCATGCTGGTTATTGCTTTTATGCCCCTTAACGGGCTCGTAATCCAGTGGAATCAAGGACTTGAGTTTCCCGATACGCTTGCTCCTATTGAGCGATGGATGCGCGCCAAAGAAGACGAACTGGGCGAATTGACAAAATACCTGACCACCTTTACAACTCCCGGTCAACTGGTTTTAGCCATCTTTGTGATTGCTGTTTTGCCCGCCATTGGTGAAGAAGTATTATTTCGAGGGGTACTCCAGCGCCGGTTCATCAACTGGATGGGCGGCAATCCTCACGTAGGAATCTGGCTGGCAGCAGCGGTTTTTAGTGCCATCCATATGCAGTTTTACGGGTTTTTCCCCCGTCTGCTGCTGGGCGCTCTTTTTGGTTATCTTTATTTCTGGGCCGGTAACCTATGGGTTCCCATTTTAGCTCATTTCGTTAATAATGGCTTTACTGTTTTAATGGTCTATCTTCGGCAACGTCAGGTAGTTTCGGTTAATATTGAGGACACCGAGCGTGTTTCGGTAACGGCAGGGCTCTTTTCGTTACTACTTTGTCTGGGATTATTGTATTATTTTCGGCGAAGAAATCAGAAAATGAATACTAACTAATCTTGGCCGTACCCTGAATAATCAATCCACATCGGTCATCAGTCAGTTTACCCCTTACAGTTTACTTTATCCAGCCCTATGATTGATAACTGGGAGAAGGTTCTCACTACCCCCCTGCCCTACCGTGCTGAATTGGTGAAGGCTTTACTAGCCGAAAACGAGATCGATGCCGTTGTAGTGAATAAAAAGTCGAGTAGTTACCCACCTTTTGGCAGTGTGGACCTCTATGTTCCAACGGAACACGCTATTATTGCCAAAATAATTATTGATAATGAGACAACGTTTGGCTGAAATGTCGAACCTCCGCCAGCGCGTTATTGCAGCTGGCTTAGGGGTTCCGATCATTCTGCTGGCTATCTGGTATGACGACTGGAGCTTCGCCCTCCTTTTTGTTATCATCAGCGCCCTGACCCAGTTAGAGTTTTACCGGTTGCTGGGCCTCGATGGTAATCAGCCGCTTACGGCCTATGGCACCGCCGTGGGTTGTTTTGTCTGTTTGCTGGCTTACCTGATCGAGACCGACGTTATCGACTTCGATAACTACTTCCTGATCTGTCCGGCGGCTTCGATGATCTTTCTGATTAAATTATATAAGAAGAAAGACATGAAGCCCTTCAGTAATATCGGCTTTACTTTTCTGGGCATCATTTATGTCGCCGTTCCCTTTGCACTTCTCATTGTGATGGCACTTCGGGGTGGTTCATATCACCGGGAACTGGTCATTGGTTGCCTGTTGCTAATGTGGGCCAGCGATGTAGGTGCCTATTTTGCCGGTACTAAGTTTGGCCGACGAAAATTATTTGAGCGCGTTTCGCCCAAAAAATCGTGGGAGGGCAGCGTCGGCGGGGCTTTTGCGTCAGCAGCCGTAGCTTTGGGACTAGCCATTTATGCCCCCGTACTTCAACCCTGGCAGTGGTATTGTGTGGGGGCTATCATTGTGGTAACCGGTACCTATGGTGATCTTGTTGAATCGTTGTTTAAACGGAGTATTGCCATTAAAGACTCAGGAACGAGCATTCCCGGTCATGGTGGCTTTCTGGATCGCTTCGATGGTTTACTGCTGGCGGCCCCGTTTATCGTTACGTTTTTGAAATTATTTGCATAAGTAATTTTGACACAGAGTTACACAGAGAGTCACAGAGTTACACTAAGAAAAATAAAAAAGAATCTCTGTGTAACTCCGTGCTTCTCTGTGTAACTCTGTGTCCCTAAAAAACCTTAAAATCGACCTTTGCCAAACGTTCGGGTCGAAATAGTCGTTTACTTTGTATAAAATACCGATTGGCTGATGAAAAAATCGTTGACGTTACTGCTTTTAACCTTTGTTCTGTTCTCGGTGGCGGGGCTCTTTTCGCTCGCGCTCGCTCAGGGACAGGATCGGCAAGTGACGTTTACGGGATTTATCACGGGAGGTAAAACCAACGAACCGCTGCCCCAGGCTTATATTTATATTCCCAAAGCAGGTCGGGGGGTTCTCTCAGCAAACAACGGCTACTTTGCCCTTCCGGTATTTCCTGGCGATAGTATCATTTTTAGCTACGTCGGTTTTAAGCCCCAATACCACATTATCCCCCGCCGATTGACTGATATTACCTACTCCGCAGTCGTTGCGCTTCAGGAAGATGTAAAAACGCTGGCAGAAGTAAAAGTCTATCCGTACGCTACTGAACAACTCTTTAAAGACGCGTTTGTGAGCATGAAACTGCCCGATCAGAAAGAGCGCGACAATCTGGCCAAAAATACAGACCCTATGTACCTGATGCGAATGGCGGCTATTACCCCAATGGGTGCCATTGCCAACCATCAGAACTTCATGAATCAGCAGATTTTTGGGCGTGAGGCATTAGCCAACCGGGGGCAGGCCACCACGTTCAACTTCACCAATCCATTTGCCTGGGCCAACTTCATCCGATCGGTGAAACGGGGTGATTTAAAAAGTAAGGAATACCGCGAAATCCTGAACCAGGCCCCTGCTGACAACATCCGTCGCGACGATATGTTGCGAAGCAATTAAACTCCCTTTAGTGTTTAGAGTTTACCGTTTATGGCTGGCACCTGCCAGGTTGTCCATACATCGTACACTGCAAACTCTATTTTTATGCCTCTACTCAACAAGGTTGCCGTTGTGGCCGGGGGAGCCGGTGGTGTCGGCGAGGGTATTGTCCGGGCATTGCTGGAAAACGGAGCAACAGTTGTGGTTCCCGTGCGTACACAAACCAAAATCGTGCGGCTAACCGACTATGTTGCCGACGTAGAACGGGGTCAACTCATTACGCTGGAAGTCAATATTGGTACCGAAGCAGGCGCCCGGCAGGTAAGCGATTTTCTGACTGAAAAATTTCGGGGCGGTATTGACATTGCCATTGCTTCGCTGGGCGGCTGGTGGCAGGGTTTACCGCTGACATCCATCGACTTAAGCACCTGGAACCGCGTCCTGGCCAGCAACCTGACGGCTCACTTTCTGGCCATCCGGGCCTTGGTCCCCTCGCTCATTCCAAACAGGGGTATGTATATCCACATCAACGGTTTCAGCGCTGAACAGGCCTTTCCTAATGCCGCACCCGTTGCCATGAGTGCGGCCGCTCAAAAGTCACTGGTAATGTCGCTGGCCGAAGAAGTTAAGTCGCAAGGTATTAAGGTATACGAACTCATCCTTGGCCCTATCCAGACCCGCGACCGCATCCAACATCATCAGGGCCGCAAAGTCGATGGTATGCCCGATTGGTTTTACCCCGAAGATGTGGGTGATTACATTGTTTCGTTAGCCACTGGCCACAATGACAAAGCCGACGAATTAATTCATCGGCTGTTGACAAAATAGAGGCACGTGAGGAAGCTAAACGAGCCTGTTATTTAAGCGAATAGGCTTTAACCGTATTATGAAAAAAAGTGGGCACGAATAGTATTTTAGTCGTCGGGTTATACCCAATATCAGCTGAATTGATCTTCTGGCCTGAGGTATCCATTTTCAGTTCGGTAGTACCATCAGCACGAACATACCAGATTTTCCCGCCCCACTCGGTTACCATATAGGTCTTGTTTCCTAAGGCGACAATTCCATCGATTCCGCCCGTGACCTTGCCCAGCGTACTCAATTGTTTAGTGGCCGGATTCAAACTCAACAGTGAACCGTCGCCGTTGCCAATTAGTACCTGATCGTTCTCAAATAACAGCCCGTTAGTGCCCTTGAGTGGGTCGCCGGATAAGAGAAGGCTGGCTTTTCCATTGGTTATCGCCCACACTTTGCTGTCGTTCGAATCCGTCACGTACACAATGCCTTTCTTGGTATCAATGGCAATGTCATTAAGAAATTTAGCACCCTCAATCGGGTATCGGTTCAGGATCTTGCCTGTTTTCAGGTCTATTTCGGCGACCTGCGTCATTTCGGTCACGTACAGTTTGTTTCCCAACAAACCCATGCCCTTTGTCGAGTTTAGGTTGTCCGTAAATTTTAGTTGCATTACCTTCCCATCGAGGCCAACTTTGGCGATGTAGCTACTTTTATTTTCCAGCTTGGGGTTTCCATTAATACAGGCTACGTACAACACGTTTTGGCCCGGATCAAACAAAACGCTTTCAGGAGTGCGCAGCGTCGTATCGGACTCCCAGACGGGTTTTAACTCAATAGACTGAGCCTGGGCAACAGCACCTAGGCTCGCGATTAGACTAAACAGGATGCAAAATGTTTTTTTCATGGTTGGTTGATTCGGATAAATGAATAGGAATAAGAGCGATGGACAGGTATAAAAGCTGTACTAGAGTAAAGGGAAACAGCTATTATACTTACCCATTTAGCCATTTACCGCTACAGCTTGAGAGTGGCTCAATAATTAGAATTTGCTTAGAACATCAATCAGATAGGCAGGACGAGCGTTTAGATAGTCAGTTCATTAACTCAACGACGTCTTCTCTTTCTGACTATGGCAGACCGCAATTCCCGTTACGCCCGGCTCTTGTCCAGGATTGATCAGTACCTGATCCGCCCATTATATACGGAGCAAGTTCGTCGGCTGATTCTCCAGAGCATTCCTTTCTGGGTCGCATCGCTACTGACGGGTCTGGTTGCGGTTGGATATGAGCGCTTGTTTGTGTGGGCTGAGCAACTCAGTTTCAACTGGCTGACTGCTCATCCATGGCTTGCGTTTGTGCTGACGCCACTTGCATTTCTGGCGGCCTGGATATTGGTTAACAAGCTGGCCCCGGCGGCAAGGGGCAGCGGTATTCCCCAGGTTATGGCAGGTATTCACCTGTCGACTCCAACCTTACACGGTCATACCAGCTATTTACTGAGTTTGCGGGTGGCTATCGTAAAGGTACTGAGCAGTGCTATTTTGCTGGTGGGCGGGGGCGTCATTGGTCGTGAAGGGCCAACCATTCAGATTTCGGCGGCTATTTTCAGAGCAATCAACCGCTTACAACCAGCTGGTTGGCCCCAGTTGTCACGGCAAATTGCCTTAGTTACTGGTGGCGCAGCCGGACTGGCGGCCGCTTTTAACACTCCGCTGGGCGGTATTGTGTTTGTGGTCGAAGAGTTAACCCAGACTCATATTACGCAGTTTCGTACGGCGGTATTTACCGCCGTAATCATTGCCGGTATGACGGCTCAGGCTATTCTGGGGCCGTATTTATACCTGGGCTACCCCAAAGTGACCAGTTCAACGGGCTGGTTTTTGGGGATTGTTGTTCTGGTTGCTTTAGCATGCGGGCTGGCAGGTGCTGTATTTGCCAAAACGTTGCTGTGGTTGAACGGATTGCGGAAGCGACTTCGTCAACCCTTACATCAGCTTGCCTGGGTTCTTGGATGTGGATTCCTGTTGGCGGTCTTCGCCTTTTGGGTGGGTATCGACGCTATTGGCACGGGGAAGCTCATTATAAATCGGCTTTTGTTCCAACATTCCGAACTTACCCCCTCGTATCTGTTTCCGGTTCGATTTGCGGGTATGGCTCTAAGTTATTGTAGTGGCGGTGCAGGTGGAGTGTTCGCTACCTCACTCAGCGCTGGCGCAGTTCTTGGCGATGCGCTTGGCCGACTTATTGAGATTGCTCCCGCCGATCACAACCTGATTATTCTGGTAAGCATGGTTAGTTTCCTGACCGGAGTAGTCCGCTCTCCGTTTACAGCGGCTATCCTGGTTTTGGAAATGACCGACCGGCATTCCGCGATTTTTCAGTTGCTGCTGGGAGGCTTAATGGCTCAGGGGATTGCCTCGCTGGTTGATCCGGTTTCGTTTTACGAACATCTGAAAGATGGGTTTGTACGAGAAGCTATTTCCCATTCCGGATTCAGGAACCCGGCCAAACAAGCAGTAGCCGATCCTGTTTCTGATAGTGTATAAAATGCAACTCTAACTTTCTCTATTCCTACAAAACCCCTATGCTTGCCAAAGATCCTGACCTGTCACCCGTTAAACCATCCGATCGATTTGCCCGGTTCGGTTCATTATTGCGCGAACGGTTTAGCCTGGAAGAAGACAAACAAGACGAAGCAGATGTAATTGAATCAATTAGTCGCGGGATCGAATTTAGAGGCATTAACCTGTGGACACTCATCTTCGCCATATTCATTGCGTCGATCGGGCTAAACGTCAACTCCACGGCGGTCATAATCGGGGCCATGCTCATTTCCCCTCTAATGGGGCCGATAATGGGCATTGGACTAGGCATTGGGATCAATGACCTCACTATGATTCAGCGTTCGTTGAAGAACCTGAGCATCGCCGTATTTATCAGCCTGCTGACATCAACCGTTTATTTTCTTATCAGTCCGCTGCACATTGCCCAGTCCGAGATTCTGGCCCGAATCTCACCCACAGTTTGGGATACATTCATTGCCTTTTTTGGTGGCCTTGCCGGTATTGTTGCCGGCTCGCGCCGGGAAAAGATCACGAATGTTATTCCAGGGGTTGCCATCGCGACAGCATTGATGCCACCTCTTTGCACGGCTGGCTATGGGCTTGCCGTTGGTAATCTGTACTACTTCGCCGGTGCATTTTACCTTTTTTTGATCAATAGCGTCTGTATCAGCCTTGCGACCTTTATCATTGTTCGTTTTCTGGGGTATCACCAGAAAGCCTATCCAACACCCGACGTTGAACGACGGGTTCGGCAAACGATCTGGATCGCTGTGCTGCTGGTACTGGTGCCCAGTACATACCTCGGCTACCAGATTGTCCGTAAAACATTGTTTGAGCAGGCAGCCAAGCGCTTTGTAACCAACGAGTGCAACTTCGAGTTTCGGCAGGTGGTTAGCTACAATGCTCAGTATAACCGGAAACAACCCCGGCTGGAGCTGACGATGGTGGGCGAACCAATGCCCAAAGATTCAATCAATTTGCTGCAGACCAAATTACTCCCCTACGGCTTGAATACGACTTTGCTGGTGGTAAAACAGGGCAGTTTTAAGGATACCGAAATTGACGTTGATGCGCTCAAAAGCTCAATAACCGATCAGGTCATTAAGTATAGTCAATCGTCTATTGCCCGCAAAGATCAAACCATCGACTCCCTCCGTCGATATATTGAGTTAACGCAACACGGAATGCTGCCCGTTGCCGACTTACGAAATGAACTCAAAACGCTCATGCCCGATGTGCAGACATTTACTGCCGCCCGGGCGCTGGTCATGAACGCCAACAAGACTACTCCCGATACGGTGATGCTTGTTTATGCCCGGTTTTCCCGAAAGCATTCGATGGCCGAACGAAATCGAATTCAGAAATGGCTGCAAAGTCGGACGAAAAGTAAACGTGTTAAACTTATTGCCGAATAAGTAGACGTTGGGTGTTTCTGAGCAAAAACGATCGTCTTGAACAGGACCGAGCCCTGTTGTATAAAACAGGCCTGATTTCGGCTCTAAGCAATTTCTAAGCGGGTTCTAAGCAAATCTTTACTGGTTACTGTGTACTTGCCGGTCTCAGCAATTTGGTCAGCTTGCCCGCCCCCGTATGCTGTTTCGGACCAGACGGGGCCTTAAACAGATAGAACTATGCTCGATAACAACGATATAGCACAACACGATACCATTCACTGGTATAAGGATGCTGTTATTTACGAATTACACATTAAGGCGTTTTGTGATGGTAATGGAGATGGAATTGGGGATTTTGAAGGCCTTCTCCAAAAACTGGATTACTTACAGGAACTGGGCGTAACGGCAATCTGGTTGCTGCCCTTTTACCCCTCGCCCCTCCGCGATGATGGCTACGACATTGCCGATTATTACACCATCAACAAGTCGTACGGGACTATCGAACACTTCAAAACACTACTCCACCAAGCCCATCTGCGGAACCTCAAAGTAATTACAGAGTTAGTTATCAATCACTCCTCCGATCAGCACCCCTGGTTTCAACGTGCCAGAAAAGCCCCCAAAGGCTCGCCGGAGCGGGAGTACTATGTCTGGACCGACGATCCAACCCAATACAACGATGTTCGAATCATTTTTCAGGATTTCGAGAATTCCAACTGGACCTGGGATCACGAAGCCCAGCAGTATTACTGGCACCGTTTCTTCCATCACCAACCCGACCTGAATTACGATAATCCACTGGTGCAGGAAGAAGTATTTCGCATGATTGATTACTGGTGCGAGCTGGGCGTCGACGGATTCCGGCTCGATGCGGTGCCCTACCTGTTTGAACGGGAAGGCACTAACGGCGAAAACCTCCCCGAAACTCACGCCTTTCTGAAAAAACTCCGCGCCCATGTCGACAGTCATTTTCCGGGCGTGGTTTTTCTGGCCGAAGCGAACATGTGGCCCGAAGATTCTGCCTCGTATTTTGGCGAGGGCGACGAATGCCACATGAATTACCATTTTCCGGTGATGCCCCGTATGTTCATGGCGCTGCAAATGGAAGATCGGTATCCAATCACCGATATTTTTGATCAGACCCCAGACATCCCCGACAACTGCCAGTGGGCCATTTTTCTGCGGAATCACGATGAACTAACCCTCGAAATGGTGACCGACGAGGAACGGGATTACATGTATAAAACCTATGCCAAAGACCCGAAGGCTAAAATAAACCTGGGTATTCGCCACCGGCTAGCTCCACTGATGGACAATAACCGGAAAAAGATCGAACTGCTCAATAGCCTTCTGTTTTCGCTTCCCGGAACCCCTGTTATTTATTATGGCGACGAAATTGGCATGGGCGACAACGTGTACCTAGGCGACCGCGATGGGGTCCGCACACCTATGCAGTGGTCGCCCGACCGAAACGCTGGTTTTTCGGGGGCTAACCCGCAGAAGCTGTATCTGCCCATGATTCTGGATCCCAATTATCATTTTGAGTCGGTGAACGTTGAAACGCAGTCGCAGAATACGTCGTCGCTATTATGGTTTATGAAACGGATGATTAATATGCGCCGTAATCATAAGGCATTTGGGCGGGGGCAAATGCGTTTTCTGGCCGTTGAAAACCCAAAAGTGCTCGCTTTTACCCGCACTTACGAGGATGAGACTTTACTGATTGTGGTCAACCTGTCGAAGTATGCCCAGCCTGCCGAGATCGACTTACCTGGTTTTGCGGGATACACACCGGTTGAGCTGTTCAGCAAGAATGCATTTCCGATGGTTCATGAGAGCGAAAGCTATTTTTTCACCCTTGGCCCCCATGATTTTCAATGGTTTGCCTTGCAAAAAACGGCTGTTGACTCTCTGGATAACCGGACACTCCCTGCCTTCCAGATCGACGACTGGGACAGGCTTCTGACCAATGGTAATCGCACGGTACTCGAAACCGTTGTGTTGCCGAATTACCTGCTTCGGGCCGACTGGCTGGGGGAGCGGAAGCAGGGCTTACGCGAGGTAAACGTTCTTAATCAGGCCACGTTGCACCTTCCCGAAGGCAGCAACGATGCTTACTTATTGCTGATTGAGGTCGCTTACGAACGCGGTTTGCCCGATTTTTTTCAACTCACGCTCGCCTTTGCCAGTGACGCCCAAACAGCTAAACTCAGTACTACCTGCCCGCAGTCGTTACTG
The DNA here is from genome assembly GCF_028867935.1 of Flavobacterium sp. SUN052. GTDB lineage: Bacteria > Bacteroidota > Bacteroidia > Flavobacteriales > Flavobacteriaceae > Flavobacterium. The sequence goes on along the minus strand of NZ_JAPQNS010000001.1, from coordinate 1,314,235 downwards.
GCCACTCTCACCATCGGCCAGGAGGAGGGTGGTCTTTGTGACGGACTATTTCTGCCCGCTGTGCAGCAGGCTCTTTTCTATCTGCCCACCCAGCAAGCAAGCCCTTCAGCCGACCATAAAAATAACAGATCCGTGCCAGCAGTTCCCCTTCTGGTACAGCCCAAGCCGATGCTAAGTCAGTATGCGCAGGAGCATAAAGACGTAAAAACAAAACTGTTATCGACCGGTGCGGAGTACCTATCCATCAGTTACAATAACCAGTTTCTGCTGAAAATGTACCGCAAAGTTGATCAGGTCATTAATCCAGACACCGAACTGGTCCGTTTTCTGAAGGAGACCGCTCAATTTCAGCACGTACCCGAGCCGGTTGGGCAGATTAGTATAAGCTCGGAACGGGGTCATGTGTTACTGGGGATGATAGAAACAGTGGTTGGTCGCTACGGAACGGGTAAACAGTATGTGCTGGAACGGGTAAACAATTTCATCGAGCGGGTATTGGCCCGCGACCAAACCCAACTGACAGCGGCCATAAGCAGCCAACGCGGCACCCTGAGTCAACCCGTAGCTTTTGAGGATCTTCCTGATGAAACGCAGGTATTGCTGGGACGACGAGCCGCCGAACAGGCCCGTTTGTTGGGTGTCCGGGTGGGTGAACTACATTTGGCGCTCTCGTCCAATACGCAGCTAGCGGAGGTAGCCCCCGAAGCCTTTTCGCTGCACTACCAGCGGTCGCTGTTTTCAGGTATGCAGGTGTTAGTTCGTGAAGCGTTTCAAAGTCTTTCACTAAGACTGGATCAATTTCCGGCTGATATTCAGGACCCTGCCCGCTTGCTGCTCAAAAATAGAGAAACGATATTGAACACGTTCCGGCGCATTTACGACCATAAACTGGACAGTCTTAAAATCAGAATTCACGGCGATTTGCAACTGGAAAAGATTTTGTTGACGGGTCGTGATCTGGTTATTCAGGATTTTGGGGGTGACCCCGACCGACCCTATAGTGAACGACGGCTGAAACGGTCGCCCCTGCGCGATGTTGCGGCAATGATTCGCTCGTTCCATAAAGTTGTTTATGAAGGTTTTTCATCCAGCGATCAGGTTGTTGGCGATAGTTTCGTGCAGTACCTGCCTTACGCCCAGTTCTGGGCCGATCACATGTGTGGCTTCTTCCTGAAAGCCTGGCTCGATACGGTACAGCATAGTGCGCTCGTTCCCAGCCATTCCGACGACCTGCAAATGATGCTGGAAACGTATCTTCTCGAAAAAGCAATGACCGATCTAAACCGTTCACCTGATCAGGTACGGGTATCATTGCAACTCATTCGTTCGGTGGTGCCGGTACTGGCTCAAGCTTACTCTGAACCAGAACTGGTCGAGTTCTAGACCCAATCCCTTAGCGCCGGGCCTGCTGCTAGTTAGCTAACTGGTAGTAGGCCCGGCGCTAAGGGTTCAGAAACTGTGCTAGATATCTTACTTCCTGTTTATTATAATTTGTGGTAGTTCGGAATCGCCCAGTATGTAATACGGGCGACCCGTCAGGTGGGTTAATTCGCTGGTAACATCGGGGTCAAGCACTTCCATGCGGTATTCTTCAAACGGATGATTTCCCCAGCAGGAGTCCTCTCAGTTATACGGGTTTGTATCGATAGTTTGAGCATATCCGTACAAACCCTGTTGTTGTAGGTTTACCATATTGGTTGTCGTATTATCAACCGATGTAGCCCTCACGCCTATGCGCACCGTTTACAAATCAAAAAAACGGCACAGGTTAGACTGTTTTCGAAGCCTCACGGCCATTGTGATAACCTGGCTTAGACAAACAGTCACTCCCAGAACCAGGAAGGACAGGAGAAAAACACTTAAGCGGGTAATGAGAGTCATCGGATTGTGTGAGTACTGGTTTCTACCAGCAAACAACGTCCTCGCTTCTTAGAATCAACTTAGTGTCAACTTAGAAAGTGATTAGAGTAGCCTGATCCATTGGCTAAAAAGTAAGGCCCCTCGAAGCTGATTACCGTCAATTATTCCATTGCTCCTTATGAGTTATTTCCAACTAAAGTGCCGCTCAATTGGTTTAGTAGGGAATACATTTGACTCAACACAATGAAAATCTCCTCCCTATTATTGGCGGCTCCACTAGCCGTCGCAATTCTGGCTTGCGGTCAGAAGGATAAGGGCCAGCAACCTTCGGATGCGACCAATGCCCAACTCCCGGCTAGCCCCGATCTACCTGCCCCCGGCAAATCTGAAACCCGATTCAGTAATGTAATTGGCTGGCCCGAGGGCAAAATGCCCACGGCTCCCGCTGGTTTTGTGGTGACCGAATACGCCCGCAACCTAGTGAACCCCCGCTGGATCTATGTGGCCCCAAACGGCGACGTGCTGGTGGCCGAATCGAATACCGAGAAAAAAGGTACTAAAAAAGCAGTGGCGGTTGTTTCGGGACAGGCTAAATCACAACGATTTGATGACAGTGCCAACCGGATTACGCTCTTTCGCGACACGAACAAGGACGGTAAACCTGATCTGAAAAAGGTGTTCGTGAGCGGTCTGAACCAGCCATTCGGCATGTTGATCCAGGGCAACTATTTCTACGTAGCTAATACCGATGGCTTACTGCGTTTTCCCTATCAGCCCGGCGCAACCAGCATTAGCGGCTCTGGCACCAAAATCAAAGACCTGCCAGCAGGTGGCTATAACAACCATTGGACCCGCAACATTTTACCTAGTCCCGATGGCAAAAAACTGTACGTATCGGTTGGATCGGGGAGTAATGTGGGCGAAAACGGCATGGAGAACGAAGTAAAACGGGCTGCCGTGTGGGAAATGAACCCCGACGGTTCTGGCGAACGGCTCTACGCAACGGGCCTTCGCAACCCGGTCGGGCTGGCGTGGTACCCTGGCACTACGACCCTGTATGCCGCAGTAAATGAGCGCGATGAGCTAGGCGACGAACTCGTTCCCGATTACCTGACCAGTGTAAAAGAAGGTGGCTTTTACGGCTGGCCCTATGCTTATTATAACCAGATTGAAGACCCCCGCCGGAAAGGCGAACGACCCGATTTGGTCAAGAAAACCATTGCGCCCGATGTGCCGTTGGGAGCACACACCGCTTCGCTAGGGTTGGCGTTTTACAATAAGCCCACCGATGGTGGAAAATCTTACCCCGAAAAATACCAGAGTGGGGCTTACATTGGTCAGCACGGCTCCTGGAATCGCTCGAAATTTTCGGGATACAAAGTTGTTTTTGTGCCGTTTGCTGATGGAAAACCAACGGGTGCTCCCGAAGATTTCCTGACGGGCTTTATTGCGAATGATAAAGATGTGTACGGCCGACCAGTAGGCGTTACCATGTTACCCGACGGCTCTATGCTGGTGGCTGACGATTCAGGAAATCGGATTTGGCGGGTTGCAGCAAAGTAGTTCATTTGTTGAGTAACTTGGCAGCCGATAACTTATTCAACTCATCTTGTCCCATGCGCAAGTTCCTGTTAACCGCCCTGCTAACCGCTTTTTCTATTTCGTTAACCGTGGCTTCGTCCACTGATAATCCCCCTAAAAAAGCCGCTCGTATGCTCCGTCACGTTGTGTTATTCAAATTTAAAGACAGTTCGTCGCCTGCTGATGTAAAAAAGGTAGAAGACGCCTTCCGGGCTTTACCAGGCCAGATCCCAGAAATTAAAAGCCTGGAATGGGGTACCAACAATAGCCCAGAAAACCTGAATCAGGGATTTACACACGCTTTTTTTGTGACGTTTGAAAACGAAGCTGGACGAGCGGCATACCTTCCCCACCCTGCCCACAAGGCATTTGGTAAGATATTAGGACCTCATCTGGACAAAGTGCTGGTAGTTGATTACTGGGCTGAGCAATAGCCTAAGCAAGCTACTGCCCCCCCCTAAATTGCAAAACATCGATTTCTGTCCGTGGCCCGCTGATTCCGTCTAGCACGAATTGGCGGGCCACAGCTTCTTGTACGGCATAGTTAACCTCCGCAATGGTGGCAATATTGGCCCAAACTCGTACATCGAACTGAATACCATTATCGGTGAGTTTACCTACCAGAATGTCGTATTTACGGTCTGGTAAGACTTGCGGGCAGGTAGCAATAGCTCGTGCAATAGAAGCTCGGACGGCATCGACTGAATGCTGGTTGCTCACCACAAAAACTGATTCCACTCGGGTCGTTTCCAGCCGTGAAAAATTAGTGATCGGATTTGTCGTCAGCGTATTATTAGGAAGCGTAATTGTTCGATGATCGTCGGTAACTAGTACGGTATTTAGTAGGTTAACCACATCAACGTATCCCGTAAGCCCCTGAACAGAAATCAGATCGCCCACGCGGAAGGGCTTAAAAGCCAGAATAAGCAAACCGCCGGCAAAATTGGCCAGGCTCGCCTGTAAAGCTAGTCCAACAGCCAGCCCCGCTGTACCAATTACAGTCAGGAACGAGGTTGTTTCAACGCCCAGCGTACTTAGCACACTCAGCACCAACGCCACCAGGAATCCAATTCGCAGCAACGACAACAAAAACGGTTGCACATCGCGATCGACCTGTTGACGGGAAAGCAGCCGACCAATGGCTCGAAGTACTAATTTAATGATCCAGTAACCGCCAATGGTTAATAGGCCAGCAATGAGCAAACGAGTACCATAGCGGGTTAACAAATCAGTCAGATTGGTAGGAAATTCGGTGGGTAAGTCAACCATTCTATTAGAGCCAGCGCTTTTTTCGAAAATATAACAAGGTAAGGAGTGTCGAGACAATCATTAGCACAATCGCATACACATAGCCATAGCGCCAGTGCAGCTCGGGCATCGTATCGAAGTTCATGCCGTAAATGCTGGCGATGAGTGTTGGCGGCAACAGCACCAGCGACAGAACGGTGAAGAGCTTGACAATCTGGTTTTGCTCCAAATTAACCAGACCCAGAAAGGTATCCTGCAAAAATTCGAGTCGCTCAAAGATGAAATTTGTGTGCTCGATCAGGGATTGAATATCCTTAATTAAGGTCCGGAGTTGTTGCTGTTCATCAGGGGTAAACCAGCCGTTAGACCGAATCAGGGCCGAAATTACCCGTTGTTTATCGACAACGCTCTCCCGAATGGTCATTGTCAGGTCCTGGTAGTCGTTGATGTTGAGCAGCATTTCACGGTCAAGTTTGGCATCAAGATCCAGTTGCTTGTTGATGGCCTTCACTTCAAACGAAATCTGCTCAATCAGGTCGGCATCCGCGTCAATGCGCGACTCAAAAATAGAGATCAGAATCTGTCCCCCATCGCTGAACGAGCTTCGTTTCGATTTGATCCGTTTTACCGTATCAGCGAACGATTTCAGATCGGCATTTCGGTAGGTAAATAACTGCTCATCTTTCAGCAAAAAGCTAACCGGGACGCCAATATATCCCTCTTCTTTATTGGGAATCAGAAAGTTGGTGTTAGCTATCAGGTAATCGTCTTCCTCAATATATCGCGAGCTGCTTTCGATCTCGGCCTGCTCCTGCTGACTCTGAAAACTCACATCGAATTTATCCTCAACGCTCTTAATTTCGTCGGGCGTCGGGTTCTGCAAATCAACCCACAAGGTGCGTTCAGTATGCCGAAAGGAATCAATATCGCGAATTTTACGAACGGCGGTTTCGTCTTGCTGAAAGATACGAATCATAATCAGATTGAGTTATGGGCGTAAATATACGTGAAGGATAGAGAGAGAGGGAAGAAAGGAGATTGTTGTAAAGGCAGGAAATTGATTTGAGTACTTTTCTCCCTCACCCCTTTGCGCCTACCTTTGTTCTATGCTAACGATTGACAATTTCGATACCCAACTTGCCAAAACGGAAGTTCAGAAAGGTCGTCATTATTTCGACCGAAAAGCTGTATTGTATGCCGAACCCGATAGCAAAGGCGTTTGGCAGGCTGAAGTGGAAGGCACCGAGACCTACTCGGTTGAGGTAACCCTTGATAAGAAAGAAATAGCCGATTCACTATGTGACTGCCCGGTTGAGGGAGCGTATTGCAAACATGTGATTGCGGTGCTTTTTACGATTCGGCAGGAATTAAAAAAGCCCAAACCAAAACCGGGTCGCGAATCGAAAAAGCTGACCATTGAGGGGCTCTTAGCCAAAACCACTGCCGATGAACTCCGACAGTTTCTGGTTCAACAGGCAGCCTCGGACAAGGTCTTTGCCTCACGACTGCAGCTCTATTTTGCGGACAAAGACGAACGCATCGACTTAGCTAAGCAATACACTGAGCTGATCAAGAAATCCATTCGCGCCCACTCTGACCGGGGCTTTGTGGATTACAGGGCCACATTTAAGTTGGCCAAAGAAATCGATAAAGTGATTGGGGCTGGTCAGGAGTTGGTCAACAAAGGCAATTTTCGTGATGCAATCACAGTGGGACGCGTGGTGGCAACCGAAATGATGGAGGTTGTGAAAGCTTGCGACGACTCGGCGGGTAACATCGGTGGAACCGTGTTGGCTGGCATGAACCTGCTTCATGAGGTGGCTAAATCCGACGATCTTGCACCGCCCCTCCGCGAGCAAGTTTACAGTTGGGCTGCTGAGAACCTGGCTAACAAAACGTTCGCAGATTACGGCGACTTCGATTATACGTTACTTAGCGTGGCCAGAACATTGGCCGAAAAATTAGCGGAACCGGATCGGTTCCTGACGCTACTCGATACAATGACCAATCGATACAGCGATAAGTACAACAGTTTCTACCGCGACCTTTTTGCCAGACGAAAAATCGACTTTTTACGTCATCTGGGCCGTCATACTGAAGCCGACCAACTTACCGAAGCCAACTTAGATGTCGTCGCGATTCGGGATAAAGTGCTGGATCAGGCCATTGCCAGTGGACAGTGGGAAAGGGCCGAAGAACTAATTCAGGGAGGTATCGAGCTAGCGCAGAAACTGGGCCATCCGGGCATCGTTAGTCACTGGAACAAGCGACAGCTGGATGTGGCCAAACAGCGCAATGACATTCCTACCATCCGTCGTTTAACTAACCAGTTTGCTTTTAACCATTACCATTTCGACAGTAGTTATTACCAGCAGTGGAAACAAACGTTTTCGGCGGAGGAGTGGGCTGGTGAGTTTCCAGCGTTGGTAAAGCAAATTGAAAAACAGATTGAGGAAGAAGAAAAGTCTAAAAAACGAAATCCCTGGTTCAATGCGGGCGATGAACGTTATAGGCGGCTAGTCCCTCTGTATGTAACAGAGCAGCAGTGGCCCGAAGTACTGAAGTTTCTTCAAAGCCGCCCGTCGTTGGATAATATTATTCAGCTTCATCCGCATCTGGCCGCACGCTACCCAGCAGAAATGCTGGCTCTTTATATCCCTGTGCTTACCAAATTGGGCTATACGGTTAGCACCCGCTCCGAATACAAACAATTGGCCCAGGCTATCAAAAAAGTAAAGAAGGAAGTGGCTGGTAGTCAACCGGCTATGGACGCGTTAGTTCAGACATTACGCCAGAACAACCCCCGAAAACCGGCTTTTCTGGAGGAATTGAACGCCATTGACAAGGAATCAACAAAACGTGCTAAACAATAATCAGCCCATCCATGCCTCTTTCATCCGAGTACATGCAGCACCAAATCGATTACGAGATTCTGCTTGACTGCTACGACGAATACGAAATAGCAATGGCCTGGCAAACGTATTTCGAGGATAACTTAGAGTTCCCTTTTACGGCTATGGCATGGCTACGAAAACGTGGTGGATTTGAAGAGACTAAGTCTGTAACCGTTGTTGGTATCCCTGATAATGGAATGCGTTATCTTAATCATGACTTCAACGTAGAGATTGATAACGAGGGCTATATCGTGCAAATTCCGTTTGATTCACTCAGTAATATACAAGCATCGGCGCAGACAATGGAGATTTTTGAGATTTGGGCGTATTGGACTGCGTAAATCTCAAAGCTTAGTACAACCAGAAAAGCCAGCTATAAAACTGGCCTTTCTGGTAAACGGGCGCTTAACTGTATGGCCCTTTGCCAATATCAACTTTACCGTCGCGGTTTCGGTTGGGGTGCGTTGTGGGTTCGTCATCGTCCTCCCCAATATCATCATCGGTCGGTATTATGTTCAAATCGTCGATGGGGGTGTCGGAGGGGCTGTTGTTGCCGGGGAGCGTGGTTGCTTTGTCGGAGCGGTCGCTCAAACCAGCGGGCGAAATGGCTTGCTTAGCCCGTACAATGTCGATTTTTTCTGGGTCTTCCATAACGGTTTCGGAGTTATATCTGAGTAATCTATTGTCCCAGTAGAACAACCCCAACAGGCTATTGTTTGAGCCCAAACGTAAAATGGGCTGACGCATTCTATTCTTGCGTCAGCCCATTTATCATTCTTCGTTAATCATTCATCATTTCTTATTCCTGACCGTATTTGCTTTTAAACTTCTGATTCAGGCGCTTGTGCTTATCGTCGAGGTTTACTTTGCGGCCCTGAATAAATGCATGTTCGATCACGTTGGTCCGCATGTCTAAAGCGTCGCCGACTGATACAAACAGGGTAGCCTGTTTACCGGTTTCGAGCGTGCCTACCATGCTGTCGATGCCCAGGATTTTAGCGGTGTTTGACGTTACCATTTTCAAAGCCTCTTCGCGGTCAAGGTTACCAAACCCGGCGGCAGTTCCAGCCAGAAACGGCAGGTTACGGGTGCGCCACCATTCTTCAGCATAGCTCAAACCCACCAGTACTCCTCCCTTTTGCAGGGTACCCGGCTGGCTATAAGGCTGATCAACAGCGTCGTCCTGCCGGTTGGGCAACCGGTGTAACGCACTCAGGATCACCGGGACGTTATTTTCTTTAAGGAAGCCAACAACACGGTCCGCTTCTTCGCCACCAACAATCACCACTTTGGCCACTCCTGCCGCTTTGGCAAATCGCACCGCTTCGATAATATCCTTACCCAGATCCGCCCGAACATACAGATTCTGCTTGCCGGTAAACAACCCTCGCATCGCTTCGAATTTAAGGTTCTTCGGCACCGGGTTTTGAATAGCCGAGTAGCTTCTGGCCTCGTTGAAGATCGTCTGGATGGCCCGCATGGCCTCGTCGCGCCGTTCGTTTTTACGAAGGCTTACCGAGAACGTATTAAAGTCAAACTCCCGAGCGAAGTAGCCCGGCCAGTTGAGCCAGATGCCGTCGTCCTTACGTAGCACTGCATCTTCCCAGTTCCAGCCGTCGGCGTGCATGATCGACGATGAACCCGACACCGTACCACCCAGCGGCATCGCTTGTGTAATCAGGATGCCGTTATTACGGATGGTTGGAATCACCTCTGAATCAGTATCGTAGGCAATCAAAGCCCGGATATTTGGGTTCAACTCTCCGATTTCGCGCGAATCGACAGTAGCCCGTACTGATTCAACTTCCTGTAAGCCCACCAGAGATGCCGGAGAAATCAGACCGGGATAAATGTGTTTGCCTGTTAGCGTGATAACATCCAGTTCATTAGTATTCAGACGCACCGTCGAGGCATCGCCCACGTTGGTAATGACGCCCTTATCGAACGTAATCAATCCATTTTGAATCACGCGGCCGTCGCCCACGTGAATGGTAGCCCCAATCAGGGCAATTCCCCGCGTCTGGGCCTTTGCCGGAGCTGGGTTCTGGCCAAAGCTCGTCAGCGACGCCAGTGCAAGTATGGTTGTTAATATCTGTTTCATAGTACTATTTTTCAGCTTGCTCCTCCCCTTCTGCGCTTACCCCTTCGATATCCTCACAGTGCCACATGCGTTGCCGACGGAAGTTAGGCCGTTGCGTGGGCGCGCCCCCTGATTTTGAGGCAATCATTTTTTGAATGATCCGGGCACGTTCTACTTGCAGGGCATCGCGTTTGGCATCTTCGCCCTGTAAATCGAAATACACGGCACCATCGATGATCGTTTTTTCGGGACGGGCGTAAATAGATAGGGGATTCGCATTCCAGAGCACGAGGTCAGCATCTTTACCCGACTTGATACTTCCCATGCGGTTGTCGAGGTGCAGCAGTTTCGCCGGATTCAGCGTTACCATTTTCCAGGCATCGGCCTCGCTTATGCCGCCGTACTCAACGGCTTTGGCCGCTTCCTGATTCAACCGGCGGGCCATTTCGGCATCGTCCGAGTTAATTGATACCACCACGCCCTGCCGGTGCATAATCGCGGCATTGTATGGAATGGCGTCTTTCACCTCCATTTTGTACGCCCACCAGTCGGCAAATGAGGAACCGCCGGCCCCGTGCTTAGCCATTTTGTCGGCCACTTTGTAACCTTCCAGAATGTGCGTAAACGTGTTTACTTTGAAGCCCAGTGAATCGGCCACTTTCATCAGCATGTTAATCTCCGACTGCACGTAGGAGTGGCAGGTAATGAAGCGTTTTTTATTCAGAATTTCAGCCAGTGCTTCTAACTCAATGTCCCGGCGGGGAGCCACAGCCTTCGCTTTATCTTTGGGATTTAAGCCATTATATACCGACCATGCTTTATCGTACTCGCGTGCCCGGGTGAAGTGGTCCATAAATACCTGCTCTACCCCCATCCGTGTTTGTGGAAACCGCACTCGGTTCGTTTCACCCGCGTTTGACTGCTTCACGTTTTCTCCAAGAGCAAACTTAATAAACCCGTCGGCACCTTTAATCAACAGCCCTTCAGGAGCTTCGCCCCATTTCAGTTTGATCAGGGCTGATTGACCACCAATTGCGTTGGCCGAGCCATGCAACAGTTGCGACGACGTTACGCCACCCGCCAGCTGACGGTAGATGTTAATGTCTTCAGAGTTAACCACATCGCCCATCCGCACTTCGGCTGTTGACGATTGCGAGCCCTCGTTTACTGATAAAAGCGCAATATGTGAGTGTTCGTCGATGATGCCGTTGGTCAGGTGTTTCCCGGTTCCGTCGATCGTGCGGGCGTTGGCGGGGGCAGTAAGTCCTTTGCCTACCTGCTGAATTTTTCCACCCGATACAATCACATCGGCATTCTGCAACACGCCATCTGCTTCGTTCGTCCAGACCGTCGCGTTTTTGATCAACATCGTTTCGGGCTGTGGCTTTTTGGCATTACCCATTCCCACAAACGGATACAGTAGCGCGGCGCTAGCTGCCGACGTGCTCACAGCCGACGTGGATACAGCGGTTGTGGATGTGGCCGACCGGGATGTTGCCGATGTAGACACGGGAGCATCGCCCGTACGGGTTGCCGACCAGTTGACTAGTTTGCCGGTTGGCAGTTCGCCATCCCCTTTAAAAGTGGTTCCGTCCCGGTAGCCCGTCAGGCGGGTTAAAGCAGTTGCCTGTCTTCTGTCTAAAGCTACTTGCATCGACAGCAGGTTATTGTCGATCGCGACTTTAGGCGTGAGTTTAGTGGTATCGTTAATAGTTACCTGATACTCTGGCTTCTCTGGATTGGCACCCGAAATAATAAATTTCAGGTTTTGGCGGTCGCCAATTACAAGGGCATACGTACCCCGCAAATCGGGCAGGTTCCGGTTGGTAACCACGTATTGTTTACCCTGAATCCAGTTTTCGTAGATTACGTTATCGGCGGCAAACAAGCTGCCCGAAGTAATCAGGAAGTTAGCTACTTTACCTACCTGTAAGGTGCCAACCATGTCTTCGGCCCGCATTAACCGGGCAGGTGTCGTGGTCAGGGCATCTAGTGCCTGTTGTTCGGTAAGACCGTTTTCGATGGCTTTGCGAACGTTGGCTAAAAATTCGGTCCGGTTACGTAAGCCCGCACTCGTCAGCGCAAACGGAATACCTGCTTTCGCCAGCATGCCGGCATTCATAGGGGCCATTTCCCAATGCTTCAGCTCCGAAAGCGACACATTGTCGGCATCCCAAGCATCCTCAACTTCGTAGGCAACGGGGTAGTTTACCGGCACAATCAGCGATGCTCCTGTGGCTTTAATTTCATCAATGCGTTGATAATCATCACCACCCGTTTTAATAATAAACTGCGTATTAAACTCATCACCCACTTTGTCGGCGCGTAACACGCTCAGTTTATCGGTTGCTTCAAAAAAGGCGGGGAGTGTTTGAATACGACCCAGAGACTCCAACGAGATGTTGGCCTGCTCTTTTGAGCCCCCCTTTTTATACCAGTCGGCATCGTACAGGGCTTGCCGAAGCAACGCCACGGCACCCATTGCCGAGTTCGGGTAATTTTGACCCGAACTGCCCCGGCTAAACGAGTAGTGAGCAGAGAGGTTATGCTTCAATACTACTTTGTTTTCGCGTTCGTCGGCCAGGGTCACCAGGGAGCCCGTTCCCCGAACAATACCATCGTGGGGATGCGTTAATACGGCTCCAAAACCGAGTTTACGATACTCGTCGGCTCTTGGACCGGCTGCTTTGAAAAGCTGTCCGGCTTCGTTCTCCGGCTGAACAGCCTGATTCCAGTAGTAGGGTCCTTTTTTATTTGATTCAAGCTGCGGAGCTGCCCGGAACCCACCCTGTGCTGGTCTCACTTCAGGCATGCCATAATCAGAGTCAATGTCGATCAGCGACGGATAGATGCGTCGACCCTTCAAATCGGCAACAACGGCCCCTGCCGGTATCGAAGCCGATGCGCCAACCGCTTCGATACGGCCATCGCGAACGACCAAAGTAGCGTTTTGAAGGGTGGTTTTTGAATCAACAATAATTGTTGCATTGGTAAAGGCAAACAGGCCCGGCCGCTCGTCGTAAACTCCGTTGCGGGGAAAAGTCGTTTGCGCCCAACCGATTGCCGTTAGGCAAACGCCCAATAGCCCCGTTAGTACGAGTTTTTTCATAATAAATTGTCAGAAGTGAAATAATGCGAAGCTTCAAAAGTACAAAACCATGATGAGTCATAGGTATCGGTTGCCAAATAAAATTTGGCAAATACGAATTTATAGGAATAAGCCGTTTTGGAATTGGATGACAGCCGGATTAAATGGATACCGCTCATTTACCCAAATTTTTTTAAGTGAGAAATCTTTCTTAATCTGTGCCATCACTTCGTATTGCCAGCCAAAGCCAACACTTGATGCGCTCTTTATTTACACTCTCTTTTTTACTTCTTTTTGGTAGTCAACTGCTTGCTCAAAGCGGGGGCATGACCTACACGACCCGTGACCGCATTAATTTCAGCGGACTGATTATCCCACAAACAGGCGTTTTGTTTGGGGTGGCGGGCGAAGCCGGTAAGTTAATTGGCGACAATTATTACGACACAACGTTTCAGGCCGGAAATGTTCGGTTTTACGGCCGTATTGGCGCGGCCGATTCACTCGGCGGGGTGCCCATTCGCTACGATCTGATTAACCAGGAGGTAGAGGTACGAGCCGGTGCCAATGATATTCGGGCGGCCAAAGCCCCCACTGTGCGGTATTTTGTGATAAATAACCGACTCGGTGGATCGAGTCAGTTTATAAACGTACGCGAGTTCCGGGGTGAAGCCGACGGGCTTGTCGGTTTTTTCGAATACATAACGGCGGGCAAACTAAGCTTACTGCAACGGCACAGCATAACGGTTAAACGTGCCAACTATAATCCGGCACTGAATGTTGGGACAAAAGACGATGAGTTGGTCAAAAAACGCGAGTGGTTTGTTGTTAAAAACAGACAGGCCCTCAAATTCTCGCCGTCCAAAAAAACGCTCCTCGAACTGATGGCTGATCAACAGCCCGCCATCGAAGCTTTTTTGAAAGATAAAAAGCCAGATCTGAAAAAGGAGAACGGTTTGGCGGAGGTCTTTACGTATTATAATTCGTTGTAATGCACATTGAACACCTCGCCCTGTGGGTACGCGATCTGGAGCGGATGCGGGCCTTTTACGAAACCTACTTTGCCGCTACGGCCAACGACAAATACACGAACGTCAGTAAGGGATTTTCATCGTATTTTCTGAGTTTCCCCGACGGCGGGCCGCGCCTGGAACTCATGCAGATGCCCGGCATTCCCGACTCACTCAACGATGCGTTTGCACAGTTTTCCGGCCTGATTCACTTTGCTATATCCGTCGATAGCGAAGCCGCCGTTGACGCCCTCACCGAACGGCTCCGCACTAATGGGTTCTCTATCGTTGGCGAGCCCCGCCGAACCGGCGACGGCTACTACGAAAGCGTGGTGCTGGACCCCGAATCAAACCGGATCGAGATTACGGCTTAGTCTTAAAAGAGGCTAAGACGCTGTTATCCAATCCAAAATCTGATTCGTTTTGGCTCCTGTTTCGCCGGTGCTGGGGCTTTTGGCTCCCCCACAAAGTTCCTCTACAATCAACTCAATCAACGGCTGTTGCACGTGGTCGGGGAAGGGGACAGTGATGGTTTCTGAGCCTGTTTCTGTATCGACCGTGATGACAAAATTCTCGAAGAACGAAAACGTGATTTTGCCTTTGCTCCCGATCAGTTGAGTTTGTTCAGTGCGTTGCTCCTTGTTCACGGTAAAACACCAACTCCCGGTACCTAACACACCCGATTCAAATTCAAATGTGGCCACTACCAGATCATCGGCCTGGTATAAGCCAGCCTGATTTCGGGCGATTCCGCTGGCCGATTTGATGGGCCCCAGCAGGTATTCCAGAAAATCGAACTGGTGAGAAGCGAGGTCATGGAAAAGCCCGCCCCCCGATATGGCTGGAGAAACCCGCCAGTTGGCCTGATCGCCCATATCGCGTTCGGCAGGGGGCCAGTTTAGTTGAAGATTCACATGACGAATAGCGCCGATGACTCCCTTATCGACGAGTTCTTTGACTTTTACAAAATATGGAAGCGCCCGGCGATAAAAGGCCACAAAAAGCGGTACGCCCGTTTCCCGGCTAACCTGATTCATAGCCTCACACTCAGCGGCATTCAGCGCCATCGGCTTTTCAACATACACGGGTTTTCCCGCTCGCATAGCCCTGATGGCGTAGTCGGCATGGCTGTCGGGCGGGGTAGCCACATAAATAGCGTTCACATTGGGGTCATTAATCAGCGCATCGGCATCGGAGTACCAGGCAGGCACCTGATGCCGCTGGGCATAATCGGCCGCTTTTTGGGCATCGCGTCGCATCACGGCAACCAGCGTTGAGTTGGGCACTTTAGTAAACGCCGGGCCGCTTTTTACTTCCGTCACGTCTCCGCAACCAATAATGCCCCATTTCAACTGATCCATATTACTTTTTACGGGCGAAATGCACGTATTTTTAGGATAAAAACTACCACTAAAAGAACGTTGGCCTATAGTTTACCGCAAAAACAACGCAATACATTCCGTAAGTCAACTTTAATTTTCCAACATCTTATTCACTACTACGTACTACTAAACCATGAAACACATTCTATTCGGCGCTCTGCTCCTGTGTACCACGTTTGCACAAGCGCAATCGCTCACCTTGCCAACCACGGGCGGCAGCCCCAAAGCCACTGTCGGCGAACGGATCGGCCTGACCGATGTTTCTATTGTTTATGGCAGACCGGCCGTGAATGGGCGAGCGGGTAAAATCTGGGGGCAACTGGTGCACTACGGTTTCAAAGAACTTGACTACGGCATCAGCAAAGCAGCTCCCTGGCGGGCTGGCGCGAACGAAAACACAGTTTTCACGACCTCTACAAACCTCAACGTAGAAGGCAAAACACTTCCTGCTGGCCAATAAGGTTTGTTTATGGCCGTTTATGCGGACTCGGTGTCCGTTATATTTTCAAAAAACAACACGGCCTGGGGCAGTTATTTTTATGATCCCAAGGCAGATGCCCTTCGCGTCACCGTTCGACCGGTCAAAAACCAGCCCCTCACCGAACGGCTGACGTATTCGTTCGACAACCTCAACGATAGCATTACCACGTTGTCGCTGCGGTGGGAAAACTGGCAGATTCCCGTTAGGCTGAGCGTAAACCTGAAAGAGACAGTGATGGGTTCGATTCGGCGAGAGTTGTATTCGGGAATGAGTGAGCTTCATCAGAACTGGGTGCAGGGGGTCAATTATGCGCTGGCCAACAACATCGTCGATGAGGAGATATTGGGCTGGGCTGATCAGGCCATCATCATGCCCTATATGGGGCAGCGTAATTTTCTAACCCTCTCGACCAAAGCACAGGTGTTGACTCGCTTGGGCCGAAATGCTGAAGCCGATTCGCTGATGCGCGAAGCCTTACCCATTGGATCAATGATGGAACTACATCGATATGGGCGTCAACTATTGGAACAAAAGCGAACATTTGAAGCCTTAACCGTTTTCCAGAAAAACGCCCAGCGTAACCCCAATGTCTTTACAACCAATGTTGGCCTCGCTCGGGGTTACGCGGCCACGGGTGATACCAAACAGGCGCTCAAATATGCCAAAGCGGCACTCCCGCAAGCCCCAGACAGCGTAAACAAACAGTCGGTGTCTCAACTCATTGATAAGCTAATGGCTGGTCAAGCCGTCAATTAATTACCAGCGCCATAAAACCCTGTGCGAAATCGCGCCATGTGTGCGATTTCGCACAGGGTTTTATGTTTTCCCGGAGACTACTTCACTTCTGATCAACAGTTTACGCTCTGGCACACCATTGGCATATCCATTAGGCAAACACGTTTCTCAATGGACCGCGAATTAGCCCCTGAACTCCTCACCCGCTCCCGTCGAAAACCCTGGTTAATTGGCGTTGTTGCCCTAGTTGCACTGGTTGGCGTGGTGCTGGGTATGCGCTCGTTACTGAAAACATCGATAGAAGCCGCCAAAATTCGCACTTCTGTAGTCCAGACTGGCCCAGTTGAAAATACGCTCAGCGCAACGGGCGAAGTGATTCCGGCTTACGAACAGATCATGACGAGCCCAATTAGGGCCAGCATACGGCGTATCTTGCTCACGCCCGGGGCCAACGTCAAGCCCGGCCAGGCGATCATCGAATTAGACAAATCGCTGACGCAGATTGAATACGAAAAACTTCAGGATCAGTTGGCCCTGAAACAGAACAGTATCGAACAGCTCCGAATGAAGCTGGACAAAAACCTGTACGATGCCGACATCAACGATCAGATCAAGCTGCTCAACATCAACAAACTAAAAGCCGAAGTAGAAGACGCCCGCCGACTGCTGAAAGTGGGCGGCCAAACTCCTGAAGACGTTACCCGCGCCGAAAACGCGCTCCGTATAGCTCAGCTGGAAAAGAAGCAGTTGGAGAACGATTTGACTTATAATCGCCAGTCGATGGGGGCTAGTTTGAAAGAAACCCAGCTACAGGCCCGAATCGAAGGTACCAACTTAAAAGTGCTGGCTCAAAAACTCCGTCAGGCCGACATTCTGGCTGACCGGGCGGGTGTGCTGACCTGGGTCAATGAAAATATCGGCTCGGCCGTAAACGAGGGAGAAATGCTCGCCAAAGTAGCTGATTTGGGCAGTTTTCGGGTCGAGGGTTCCTGTTCTGATACATACGCCGACCAACTCCGGGCGGGCTTGCCGGTAATTATCCGTATCAACGAAACTGATCTTCGGGGTTTGGTAACGCAGGTGAAACCATCGGTCCAGAATAACACGATCAAATTCGCGGTCTCACTGGACGATAATCATAATGCGGCCCTTCGACCCAATCAGAAAGTAGAGCTTTTTGTGGTGACTAATCGTAGCGCAAAGGCTATCCGCGTGGCCAACGGCCCGGCTTTTAAGGGAAAGCGAAAACAGTACGTATATGTGGTAGAGGGTGATAACGCAGCCCGACGGCGCGAAATCTCACTTGGTCTGACCAACTTTGATTGGGTCGAAATCAAAAGTGGTCTGCAACCCGGCGAAAAAGTGATTACCACTGACCTCAGCGAATACGAGCACCTCGAACAACTCACCATTACTAAAGAGTGAACGGATGAAAGAGCGAAAGAGTGAGTTCTTATTGCTGTTGCTTGGCAAGATACATTCCACAACCATCATCTTTGTATTGGGTAGTTTGTTGTGTCTGTTTGCCTCTCTACCCTCTAATGCCCAGCCGACCCCTCAGACTGCACTTAAACTTACGCTGGACGAAGTTGTACAACTGGCTCGTGAGCAGTCTATTGCGGGCAAGCAGGCAGCTACGTTGCAGAAGACAAATTACTGGAAATACCGCGCTTTTCTGGCCGATTATAAGCCACAACTGAGTCTGGACGGTTCACTGCCGGGTTTCACCCGTTCGTTTATCCAAGTGCAGCAACCCGATGGCACCATCGCTTTCCAACCCGTTTCTAATAATAATTCGCTGTTGAACCTGTCGCTGAGTCAGAACATACCAATGACGGGAGGGTCTATTTATGTGCAGCAGCAACTCCAGCGGTTTGATGATTTTTTGAATCATAAAACCCTGTACAACGGCATTCCATTTGCCTTTGGCCTGAGTCAACCTCTGTTTCGGTTCAATGCCATGAAGTGGGACCGCCGAATTGAGCCGCTGCGGTATGCAGAGAGCAACCAGCAATATGTAGAAAGCATGGAACAGGTAGCCCTCGACGCTACAGGGCTGTATTTCGACCTGTTAGTAGCACAGGTGAATTTGCAGATTGCTGAAACCAACCGGGCTAACAACGATACGCTCTTCACCATTGCCCAGCACAAGCTGGAACTCGGTAAACTCTCTCGCAACGACTTGCTCCAATTGCAATTGAGCGTTTTGAACGCCCGGAAAGATTTGGCCTCGGCCCGGCAAAATGCAGAAGTGGCCTCGCTTAAGTTACGGTCCTTCGTCAATATTCAGGCGACAAATGGCCAGCTTCGGCCGTTCGAATTAGCCATTCCCGATCAGGTACGTCTTTTTTCGGTGGATATTCAACAGGCGATTGCGGAGGCCTTTGCCAACCGGTCCGATGCCATTGGGTTTCAACGGAAACGACTCGAAGCTGACCGGGAAGTGGAACGGGCAAAAAAAGAAAACGGACTTAATGCCACACTCAACGCTGATTTTGGCTTGACTAACCGGGGTAGTCGACCCGCCGATGTGTACGTTCGACCGCAGGACCGGCAATTTGTGGCCATTCAGTTTGTGGTCCCCATCATGACATGGGGCCGGGCACAGGCCCGCACCGAAACGGCCCGCGCTAATCAGCAACTTGCAGTGCAGTCTGTGGAGCAGTCAAAACGGACATTCGAGCAACAGATTTATACACAGGTGACCCTGTTAGATATGCTTCGGCAACAAGTGAAACTAACGGCCGAAGCCGACGGCATTGCCCAGGAACGCTACCAGATTGCACAAGACCGATTCAAGCTCAGCAATCTGACAGTTACCGATTTAGGTATCGCCATTCAGGATAAAGACCGCGCCCGGCGCGACGCCATCCTGGCTCTCCGCGACTATTGGCAGGCGTACTATTCGCTGCGGTTGCTAACTCTATACGATTTTGAAACAAACCAGAAACTAAACTAACCTCACCCCCGGCCCCTCTCCTTCAAAAGGAGAGGGGAGCCTTACCAGTTTATTTTGTTTTCGTTCAGGTGGCAAGCGCATCTAATCAAAGACAAAGTGGACATTGGTTTCCCCCCTCTCCTTGCGAAGGAGAGGGGTTGGGGGTGAAGTCCAAACAACCATGATTTCACTCAAAAACATCGAAAAGGTCTATCGCACCAGTTCAATTGAAACGCTGGCCCTGACCAACATTAACCTGCATATCCGGGCGGGTGAATTTGTCTCCATCATGGGGCCGAGTGGCTGCGGCAAATCGACCCTGTTGAACATGATGGGTTTGCTTGATGTTCCCAGCGCGGGGCAGATCGACATTGGTGGACAACCCGTTACGCAATACCGTGACAAGGACCTGGCCCGGTTACGCAATCAGAAAATAGGCTTCATTTTCCAAAGCTTCCACCTCATCAACGACCTGTCTGTGCTGGATAACGTGGAGATTCCCCTACTCTACCGGAAAGGTGATGATTCTGGGCCGTCGCGTCGGCAATTGGCGCAGGAGGCCCTTGAGAAAGTGGGATTAAGCAACCGGATGAAACATTTTCCGAGTCAACTGTCGGGAGGGCAGAAACAACGCGTCGCTATTGCGCGGGCCATTGTGGGCCGTCCATCGATTATTCTGGCCGATGAGCCTACTGGTAACCTCGACAGCGCCATGGGCAACGAAATCATGGCCATTCTGCAAAAGCTGAACGACGATGGCAGCACCATCATCATGGTAACGCACGATGAAACAATGGCTAAAAAGACTCACAGGCTCGTGCGCTTATTCGATGGCTCGATGGTAGGCGATTCGGTACTTCAAACGAATTAATCTTATGATAACCAACTACATAAAAATTGCCTGGAAGGTATTACTAAGACATCCGTTCTATACCTTCATCACGCTGTTCGGCATCAGCCTTACACTAACGGTGCTGATGGTGCTTACGTCGTTTCTCGACCACCTAATTGGGAGCCATTATCCTGAAAATAAGCGAGATCGAATGCTGTATGTCATGCAAATGCGGCAGCAGGATTCGAGCCGAACGTCGAATATGTCAGGGCCCATGAGTTTTAAATTTTTGACTGACTATGCCAAATCATTAAAAACGCCTGAGCGGGTAACGATTACCACCTTTATTAATAGCTCGAATGCCTACGTTGGTTCGCAGAAAATTAAACTCAATACAAAATTTACCGATGCTGACTTCTGGCAAGTAACCGACTTTGAATTTCTGGAAGGTAAACCCTATAATGAACAGAATATTACCAATGGAGATCAGGTGGCCGTGATCACGGACGACTTAAAAAAGCAATATTTTGAAAACGCGTCTGAACCAGTGATTGGTAAGGACATTGAAATAGAAACTATTCATTACAGAATCATTGGCGTAGTAAAAGCCAGTCCCTTCACCCGGCCATTCACTTATGCGGATGTTTTCTTTCCGTACACTGCGCCCAAAAGTAATTACCGTACCACCGGGTTAAGGGGCGGTTATGTGGCGATGATATTAGGAAAAAAGAAATCTGACTTGCCCACCATTCAGGAAGAGTTTCAGAGACATATCGACAGGATTCCATTACCCGGTATCCAAGATGGATTTAAATACTCACTACTGGAAGTGAAAAGTGAGTCCTATCTGGATAATTTTTTAACACCCATTATGGAAGGCAATTCCGGATTAAAGACCATTTTTTTTGGTGTCATTTCATTTGTTCTTTTCATGTTAATGGGCTTGCCGGCTATCAACTTAGTGAATATTAACGTCAGTCGGATTATGGAACGAGCCTCAGAAATTGGGATTCGGAAAGCCTTTGGCGCACCCGTCCAAACTCTCGTGTGGCAGTTTATCGTTGAGAATATTTTCATTACCCTTATTGGCGGCATCATTGCCTTAGGCCTGACAACGATAGTCATTCATTTGATAAACACCAGTGGCATGATTGCTTACGCTGATTTAACTATCAATCTGAATGTCTTTTTAATCAGCTTTTTCATTTGCCTGCTTTTTGGTTTGCTTTCGGGTGTGTTACCTGCCCTGCGAATGGCAAAACTAACTATTGCCGAAGCACTTAAATCTTAAAGAGTGAAAGAGCGTACCAATGCATCACTCTTTCGTTCATTTACTCTTTCACTCTTTACATCATGATTACGCATCTCTTTAAATTAATCTGGAATAAAAAGAAGACGCATGCTCTGCTAATTGTAGAGATCTGGGCGTCGTTTATGGTGCTTTTCGGACTGGCAACACTGGTTGTTTTGAATGTTGGAAAGTACAGAGAACCCCTGGGTTTCAGTTACGAAAAAGTCTGGGCCATTAGCCTGAAGGCTAACCAGGATACAGTTGGGATCGCCGATAAACTGCTACGGATACAGCAACGATTGAAGGCCTATCCCGAAGTAGAGTCGGTTTCTCGAATGGGTAGCAACGTTCCATTTTCGACAAGTCAAACAAACAACGGTATCGAGTATAAAAAGCGGAAAGTACTCGCGGACTTTTACACTACCGATGAGAATTTTGCGAAGACACTCGACATTGTAGTACCCGTCGGGTATTGGTACCGAAATGCCGATAGTGTCGGTAAATACACGCCAATTGTCATTAACCAGAAACTCAAAGAAGAACTGTTCGAGAATGAAAACCCGTTAGCGAAAATCATTGACGATCGGTTCAAAGTGATTGGCGTGATCGATAATTTCAAAGCAAAGGGGGAATTTATGACTAATGAACCAGCTGTTTTTGAATTGGCAAAGGCCGATGCGACCTGGGTTGATACGATGCTGATCAAAGTGAAACCCGGAACCGATGCGACTTTTGAAGCCAGGGCAGTCAAAGACATAGCAGCTATGGTGACTGGTTGGAGTGTAGAAGTTGATTACCTCTCCGATATGCGCAAAAACCAGCACAACCTGGTGCTCGTTCCCATTATTATTGCCCTCATTGTCTGTAGTTTCCTCCTGATCAATGTCGCCCTCGGCTTATTCGGTGTGTTGAATCTGAGCATAGCCAAACGACGGGGTGAAATAGGATTACGTCGGGCGGTAGGAGCAACCGGTAACGGAATCTCTACTCAGTTCATCGGCGAAATATGGGTATTAGCTACCTTCGCGCTGTTAATCGGGCTGTTATTTGCTGCTCAGTTTCCTTTGCTCAATGTATTTGACGTTAAATCGGGCACCTACGTGACGGCCATTCTGATTGCCATGCTGATCATCTACGGAATTGTTACCCTGTGTGCGTTATTCCCCAGCCGACAAGCGGCAATGGTTCAACCGGCAATAGCCCTTCATGAAGAATGACAGTTGGCAGTAGCAGTGAGCAGTGGCTTGCGCGTTAATACTGCTTGCGACTGCCAACTGCTCACTGCTCACTGCCAACTGCTTACTATGATCCTTATCATCGACGACGATACCGCCATTCAAACCTCACTTTCGCTGCTTTTCAGGAAAGATGGGTTCACTGTGCGCCTGGCGGATGGGCCGTTTGAGACGCGGGAAGTACTGAATGAAGAAACACCGGAAGCTATTTTGCTCGACATGAATTTCTCGGTCGAAACATCGGGTGACGACGGGCTGCGGTTGTTACGCTACATTCGGGAGCGACTGCCCCTCGTACCGGTCATTTTGATCACGGGCTGGGGCAGTATTGACCTAGCGGTGCAGGGCATGAAAGCGGGAGCCAACGATTTCATCACCAAACCCTGGCAAAACGACCATATTGCTCAGTCTGTTCGAACGGCAATGAAGCTGGCGGGGGTAGCCCTGAATTCGGCTGAACCAGCTTCGGCAAGTAGACGGCAATTGAACCAGCAGTTTCTGTTCGATAATATCGTTGGCGAAGACCCTACCCTACTCGAAATTCTCACCACCATCGGGCGGGTGGCCCCTACCGATGCCCCCGTGCTGATTACCGGGGAAAGCGGCACCGGTAAAGAGCTCGTCGCCGAGGCTATTCACCAGAACAGCCGACGCAAACGGCAACCATTCGTCAAGGTAAATCTGGGCGGTATTTCAAGCACTCTGTTTGAAAGCGAACTGTTTGGGCATGTGCGGGGAGCATTCACCGATGCCAAATCGGACCGATTGGGTCGCTTTGAACTGGCCAACAAAGGCAGCATTTTTCTGGACGAAATTGGCGACCTGGACCCGGCAGCGCAGGTAAAATTACTGCGGGTATTGCAGGACCGGACGTTTGAGCCACTGGGTAGCAGCAAAACCCGATCAACTGATGTGCGCGTGATTTGCGCCACCAACCGCAACCTCGATGAGATGGTGCAACGCGGTACGTTTCGCGAAGATTTGTACTACCGCATCAACCTGATCACCGTTCGCTTGCCCGCCCTCCGTGAACGTCCCGGCGACATTCCCCGACTGGTTACGTTTTTCACAGATAATCTGAAATCGCTGTATGGACGACCTAATTTGCGGGTGAGTAAAGAGGCACAGCAGTGGCTAAAGGGCCTTTCATTACCCGGAAATATCCGGCAACTCAAAAACTTAGTGGAACGGGCCGTTCTCCTTTCACCAGAAGATCTCCTCACCATACCCGATTTCGAGAAACACCTCCCGCACAACGCGACTCCTACCATATCGTCTCTGAACTCGTTCCCCGTTGTGGGCAGTATGACTCTCGATCAGATGGAGCGGCAAATGATTGAGCGGGCCATGGCATTTCATCATAACCGGATTGCCAACGTAGCCCGTGCGTTGGGCATCACTCGGTTTGCTTTGTACAGACGATTAGATAAGTACGGAATTTCGTACTCCACGGAGGAATGAACGGGCTGTCACGCCTGTTTCCAGTCGATTTCGACCCGTCGGCCGGTGTTGGCGGCCTGCACAATGGCTTCAATAATTCGAATGTCTTTCATTCCTTCAGCTCCCGATGCGATCGGCTCTGTATTATCCCGGATGTTCATGGCGAAAGCGTCCATCTGCCGGATCTGCTGAAAAGCCGGTGTTACCAATTCAATTTTCCCTTTTGACGATTCGCCCGAAGCACCGGTTGCATTGAAGGCCGGTTTCAGGCCAAACCATTGATAGCCAGTGGTGGCATAGAGCCGGTCCACGTAGGAAGTGTAAGTGGTAGATGAACTGGATAGCGCTCCGCCGGGAAATTCCATTTGGAAAAACATACTTTCGTAAATGTCTTTGAACACCACTTTATCCCGAACAAAGCCCTGGGCCGTCACCGCAACAGGGTCTTCGCCAATGGTTCGGCGGGCGCCCTGTATAGCATATACCCCCAAATCCATGATGGCTCCTCCCCCGCCTAGTTGCTTGTTGAGCCGCCACGATTTAGGATCGGCCATGGAAAAACCAAGGGCGGTTTCCATCAGTTTTATTGTTCCCAATTCTTTCGACTGGGCCAGCCGACGCACTTCCAGATGATGAGGCTCAAAATAAAGCCGATACCCAACCGACAACTTCACGCCTGCCTTCCGACAGGCTTGTATCATCTGTTCGCACTCACGCACGTTAAGGCCCATCGGTTTCTCGCAAATTACGTGCTTGCCCGCTTTTGCCGCCCGAATCACGTACTCAGCATGCATTGAATTGGGCAGCACCACATACACAATGTCGACGGCCGGGTTGTCGGCGATGCGGTCGAAGGTTTGGTAATCATATACATTCTCTTTCGGAATGTTATATTTCTGCATCCATTCCTGAGCTTTCGACGGGGTACCCGTTACAATGCCTGCCAGTTGGCAATGCTCGGTTTGTTGCAG
Organism: Flavobacterium sp. SUN052; assembly: GCF_028867935.1. Taxonomy (GTDB): domain Bacteria; phylum Bacteroidota; class Bacteroidia; order Flavobacteriales; family Flavobacteriaceae; genus Flavobacterium. Next base: position 1,289,172 of record NZ_JAPQNS010000001.1, on the reverse strand, counting down.
GGCCGGGCCTAACTGAAGCGTGCTGTATGTTCCAAGCCCCACCAGTGCAATACCCAGTTTACGATCGGCAAATGGCTTGCTCAACAACGTACCAGAGGTGCTCAGCAGGGCACCCGTCCCAATGGCGGCCTGGCTCAGGAATAAACGACGGTTCATAGCAGTATCGAATCAATCAAATAATCGACAATATACCGAAATAGGCGTATCCTTTACCCATGAAATTCCGAACCCGATACCTCCTCTATATTCTTGCCGTTCATGCCGTGCTGATTGGGCTAACGTTTCAACTATTAAAAGAAAACGAGCCGTATTTCATTGCCTCAGAGGTGTTGATTGCCTTATCGGTTTACTGGGCCGTGCGGCTGTATCGTTCTTTTCAGCAACCCTCCGTGTTTATCGCTTCAGGTATTGAAGCCATCAAAGACAAGGACTTCACTGTAAAGTTCGTAGCGACCGGCAATGATGAAGTGGATGAACTGATTCGGGTGTATAACCTGATGATCGACCAATTGCGTACCGAACGTACGCGGCAGGCAGAACAGCAGTTTTTTTTGGATAAATTGGTCGAAGCGGCTCCCATTGCCCTGCTTATTTTCGACTATGACGAGCGCGTGTCGGCGGCAAACCCTAAAGCGCTTCAACTACTGAAGCTGTCTGAAGTTGATCTAGTGCATAAACCGCTGTCGGCCATTCAGCACCCCTTATTAACTCAACTGAGCGCTTTACTCCCCGATCAGCCGCATATTGTGAAGCTGACGGGGGTAGAAACGTACCGGGTTTTACGCGGCAAATTCATCGATAAAGGCTTTTTGCGGCAGTTCTTATTTATTGAGGAGTTAACGGCCGAAATCATTGAGACCGAAAAAAAGGCTTATGGTAAAGTGATTCGCATGATGGCGCATGAAGTGAACAATTCCATCGGAGCCGTAAACTCGATTCTGACCATTGCCGAGCCCGAAGTAAACGATCCTGACGTTCGACAGGCTGTTCGGGTAGCCATTGAACGAAATGACCGACTCAATGGGTTTATGCGCCGGTTTGCTGATGTCGTGCGGCTTCCGTCGCCCCACGTCGCCTTATCGGATCTAGGTGTTCTTTGTCAAAACGTGGTTCAGCTTATGCAGCCACAGGCAAGTGGTCGGGGTATTTCGCTCACCGCTATCCTACCCGACACGGCTGTAAACCTGCCCATTGATGTCGGGCAGATGGAACAGGTGTTGGTCAATATTACGAAGAATGCGCTCGAAGCCTGCCAGTCTGGGCAGGTTGTTGACTTGTACTTAACCGCCCATGCTTTATTCGTTCGTAACAATGGGCAACCTATCTCTGATACAGTGGCTGCTAACCTTTTCAATCCTTTTTTTAGCACCAAATCAACAGGGCAAGGCATTGGCCTGACACTCACCCGCGAGATATTACTGAATCATGGTTTCAGTTTCTCGCTCCAGACCCAGGCCGATGGCTGGACGGTGTTTAGCATACAGTGGTCAACAGAGTAATTTGTTGACATGCCAATAAAAAAAGAAACCGCCCGTCAAAGACGAACGGCTTCTCGAGTACAACAAAACCACAGGGTAATGACCTGTGGCTCTGCCGCTAAACCTTATGCTTCAATCAAGAATTCATCGTGCTGGCTAACGTCAAGACCTTCTTTCTCGTCAGCTTCTGATACCCGCAATGGCAGGATCATGTCGGTAACTTTCAGCATGATATACGACATCACAAACGCAAATGCCGACACCACTACCAGGGCAATCATGTGTGTAAAGAACAGGCTGGTTTCACCAAAGGCCAGACCTTCAACCGTAACTGCTGCGTTGATACCTTTTGACGCGAAAACACCCGTCATAACCATACCAACCATACCACCTACGCCGTGGCAAGGGAATACGTCGAGCGTGTCGTCGAGCGTAGTTTTTGTGCGGAGGTGCGCAATGAAGTTACTGGTGATACCGGCAATGGCACCAATAAAGATGGCCGTTGGGATGGTTACAAAACCAGCGGCCGGAGTGATTGCTACCAGACCAACTACGGCACCAATGCAAAATCCAAGAGCAGATACTTTCTTACCTTTCGCTGCGTCGAACAACACCCAAGCCAAACCAGCAGCTGCTGCGGCTGTGTTTGTAGTTGCCAGGGCAATAGCAGCCAGCGGTGATGCACCAACTGCCGAACCGGCATTGAAACCAAACCAGCCGAACCACAGCAGACCTGTTCCTAACAATACAAATGGAATGTTGGCAGGTGGAGCAACGATGGCTTCAGCATGCGTCCGGCGACGCTTCAGGTACAAAGCACCGGCAAGGGCAGCCCAACCAGCCGACATGTGAACTACGGTACCACCAGCAAAGTCTAACACGCCCAACTTAAACAGGAAGCCGTCTGGGTGCCATGTCCAGTGTGCCAAAGGAGCATAAACGAACAGGCAGAACAGGATCATGAACAACACATACGACCGGAAGTTGATCCGCTCAGCCATTGAACCCGTGACGAGGGCAGGCGTGATAACGGCAAACTTCAACTGGAAAAACGCAAATAAAACGAGGGGGATAGAAGCGGCTAATGACCAGGGTTTTCCATCAACTACGCCATTGAACATAAAGAACGTAGACGGATTACCAATAAACCCTCCAATTGACTCACCAAAAGCCAGACTAAATCCGCAAACAACCCACACTAGTGAAATCACACCCATTGCGATGAAGCTTTGGAGCATGGTTGAGATCACGTTTTTGTTGTTCACCATCCCGCCGTAGAAATACGCTAGGCCAGGTGTCATGAGCAATACGAGAGCGGTAGCAATAAGCATCCAGGCAGTATCACCAGAATTGATACCTTCTGTCACGATTTGCGTGGGCACTGCCATAAATTGGGGCAGGATGCCAATCACTGCAATTACCAGCAGTATAATTAGAGGAATGTAATTGGGCTTTTGCATGAGTTAATTTAGGTTTTTGTTGTACGTATAGGGTTAAAACTTGTAGATAAAGGCCATGCCAACGGTTGTCTGTGAACTCTTCGTAAAGTTGCCTTTACTGTCTTCAAACTGAAGATTTCCTTCGGCACTCTGGGCAGGCTTGGCGTAGCTGTCAACCCGGATCTCTGGCTTGATCAACAAGTGGCCATCAGCAGCCGTGATATTTCCGGTGAACGTGATCGAGTTTACACTTGTACCTGCACCCAACCGATTGCGCAGCAAACGAGCTCCACCTTTGTTGTCGAAATATTCGTAGCGAGCGCCCAAACCAAAATTGCTACTTACCGCGTAGTTTGTGTACAAGGCAACTCCACCCCACGACGTTGCTTTGTCTGTGAATGTATAGCCCTGATAGTCTCCTTTCTGTGAGCCATAAGCCGCATTCAGGCCCAGGAAGAATTTCTCGGAGATCTGGTAAGTTGTGGTCAGGTCGAGTACACCGTAGCTGGCGCTTGGTGTATTACCCAGTGAATCAGTGTTTGCCTCGTTGCTGACAATACCATTGATGTAGAGGTTCCAACCGGCAGCAGGCGATACGAAGAACTGTCCGATCAATCCTTTCTTGCGGTTATTGTCGTACAAGGCATCAACGTTGTTCACAACCCCCAGCATCAACGATGCCTTATCAGAGAAAGCGTATGTTGCTTTAGCCCCAACGTGGTAGAAAGGACCGTTGTTGAATAGGTTTGATAGCGAGTAATTATAGTTTACTGGAGCGTCGATTACTTCGTAGCCGATATGCGTTCCAAATTGTCCTACGGTAAAGGTCAGTTTATCAGTGGCTTTCCAGTTGAAATAAGCTTGTTTGATAGCAATTGAACTTCCGCCTGGTCCCAGTGGCCCAATCAGGTTACCATAGTTTCCAAGGTCAGCGTTAGGGCCAAAGGTTAGGTCAACAACCACATCTGCTTTATCCGTGCTATATCCGATTTTGGTTTGGATAAGTCCTAATGAAAATTGACCAGCCCGCTGATCGAAAGCCCGGGCAGTGCCGGCAGCGCCGAGGTTAGAACGAGACGCTGGTTTGTTCAAATTAGCCAGATAATACGAGTCAATGTACCCGGAAAAAGTAAATTTTCCTTTATCGTCGCCTTCAGCTTTAGGAGTGGTAACGGGATCTTCAGCGTAAACACTGACGCCACAGGCCAATGCAGTTAGAAGTAAAATTCCTTTTCTCATAATTTCCTTTGGTAATTTAGTGGTTTTGCCAATTATAATTGAACACTGCAAAGGTTATGACAAAAAATTAATCATGCAATAGGCTAATATGCAACAAAACCTGTTTTGGTTGATTTTAGGCCAATTTTGTTAGAAGTCCTATATTATTCAACCACATAATACAAAAAATGGCAAAAATTTTTAGAATTTTACCAATAATTTAACTTTCAAAAAAATACAATTCAGTGCTTTTGGGACAAAAAAAGAGCCAACTTTTTACAGGTTGGCTCTTGGAATAACGCAAAAAAGGGTTTACTTACGCTTCGGCGTGTAACCAGGCTTTTTTAGCAAGTAAAGTGTCTTCATCTTCTTCGTGTTCGGGATCTGGAACACAACAATCAACCGGGCAAACAGCCGCACATTGTGGTTCTTCATGGAAACCCATACACTCTGTACACTTATCGGAAACTATGTAATAGAACTCGTTTGAGACAGGGGTCTGAGGAGCTTTACCGCTTACCACGGTGCCGTCGCCAAAGTCTACTTCCGAAAGTTCAGTTCCACCTCCCCATGTCCATTCAACACCACCTTCGTAGATAGCTGTATTCGGGCATTCGGGTTCGCAGGCACCACAGTTGATGCACTCGTCGGTGATCATGATTGCCATGAGCGGTCCAAGTTTATATCGTAAAAAATCGTATCTGACAATTGAACAACAAATATAATTATTTAAAGTTTGGAGCCAAACTAATAATTAAATTTTAAGGTTGACTGCATAGGCCTGTCACCTCCTGAACCGGGGGCCTATTCTAATTATACCGAATCGGGTCCAGTTTTTTTGATATGCAACAATCCGAACGACTTCATACGTTTATTGCCCTCGGCGACTATCTTCGCTCACCAGAATCAGCTCCCGAACGTGAAGAAATCTGCCGCCGGGCTAATTATTTCAATAACTGGTTCACGCCCGAAAATAATGCCAAAGCGCTTGCGGCTATCGCCCACGATATGCTCACGGCCGAAAATTTAACGGCTTGGCTAGCTTCTTACAACCCCGAACCGACCGAACCTAAAACTATTGGTGTGGCTATGGCCGGCAATATTCCGGCGGTAGGCTTCCATGATATGTTGTGTGTGCTTATTAGTGGCCACAAAATATTAGCTAAAACAAGCAGTCAGGATTTAGTATTAATCCAATATTTAATACAAAAAATCACTGACATAAATCCTGGTTTTGCGGAGCGTATTACCATTGCCGAACGGCTCAATGCCGCTGATGCATTCATTGCTACGGGAAGCGATAACACGGCCCGGTACTTTGACTATTATTTTGGTAAGCGCCCCCATATTATCCGGCGGAATCGAACGTCAGTAGGGCTGCTGATGGGTGAAGAAGGACCCGATGAGTTCGCTAAATTGGGTGACGATATACTGTCATATTTCGGGCTGGGGTGCCGCAATGTGTCATCTCTCCTTGTTCCAGAAGGGTTTGATAGTCAAATCCCTGGCTCACAACCCTACGATTTTGTCCCGCTTCTACAAACGCTGGACCCACTGGCCCCGACCTATCGTCACTTGAGCAAATGGGTCAATAACTACGATTACAACAAGTCAATTTATCTGGTAAACCGGGTTCACCATTACGACAATGGCTTTTTGTTGTTAACCGAAAGCGAAAGCCTGGTTTCGCCAATCTCCGTAGTCCATTACCAGACCTATCGTGACTTGGATGAGGCAACCGCCATACTTACTAAACAAGCTGACAAAATTCAGGTAGTGGCCTCTGCCAAAGGATGGTATCCGGGCAGTGTCCCTTTTGGACAAACCCAGCACCCCGGCTTAAGTGATTATGCAGATGGCGTCGATACGATGGCTTTTTTGAGCAAACTATAGACGTAGAGAAGCGCGGAGTTGCACAGAGAAAGATTCTTTAAATCTCTGTGTATCTCTGCGTAACTCCGTGACTCAACCTCCTATTTCAATATTCCCCTAGAAATAACCAGCTTCTGAATTTCGCTGGTGCCCTCACCAATGGTGCAAAGTTTCGCATCGCGGTAGAATTTTTCCACCGGAAAATCTTTAATGTATCCGTAGCCGCCAAAAATTTGAACGGCTTCGTTGGCTACGTGAACCGCTGCTTCGGAGGCAAACAACTTGGCCATTGCCGATTCTATGGTTGTGTTCTTTTTAGCATCCTTCATATCGGCAGCCTGGTACGTCAGGAGCTTGGCTGCTTCAATTTGAGTCGCTAAATCGGCCAGTTTAAAACCTATTGCCTGAAAATTAGCGATAGGCTGCCCAAACTGCTGCCGCTCTTTAGCGTATTGCAGGGCAGCATCGTAAGCTCCGTAGGCAATACCCAGACTCAGGGCTGCAATCGAAATCCGGCCACCATCCAGCACTTTCAACGATTGAACAAATCCCTCGCCAACTTCGCCTAGTCGCTGGCTATCGGGAATCCGGCAATTGTCGAAAATCATTTCGGCTGTTTCTGATGCCCGCATACCCAGTTTGTCTTCTTTTTTCCCACCAGCGAAACCGGGAGTGCCCCGTTCAATTACAAAAGCGGTGGCATTATGGGGCGTGTTGGGCTCGCCTGTTCGGGCAATTACCACGGCAACATGCCCACTCCGGCCATGCGTAATGAAGTTTTTTGCCCCATTCAGTACCCAATCTCCTGAAGCTTCCTGAACGGCAGTGGTGCGCATGTTTCCGGCATCAGAACCCGTGTTGGGCTCAGTAAGCCCCCATGCCCCAATCCATTCACCCGATGCCAGGCGGGGCAGGTAGGCGCTTTTCTGGTTTTCGTCACCAAACATTAAAATATGGTTGGTGCATAGCGAGTTATGAGCAGCCATCGACAGGCCAACGCCACCACACACCCGCGACAGTTCGACAATAGCCGATACATAGGCACGGTAATTCAGGCCAGATCCACCATACTGCTCGGGAACAAGCATTCCCATTACACCAAGTTCCCCCAGTTGATGAAAAATATCCGCCGGGAAAAATTGGGATTCGTCCCACTCCCGTACGTGGGGTTTAATATACTGACGGGCAAAGTCCCGCACCGACTGGGTAATCAATTCGGCGACCTCGGCGACGGAACTGCCTTTGTTTTCTGCAATTTCAGTAATCATAAAAAGTTGTTCTAATGTAGTAAATGACGAAGTGTATTCTACTAGATCTACAGCTATAACGATTCTCACCTGAGGTAAGTTATTAATCAGACCTTCACCAAATACCCTGCCATTCGCTAAATTTTAGAATCCTCCAGTCAATAGTTGTCAATGCCGCGTCTGAGCCGCTTATAAGGGCATTTACAGCACTGTCTGTGCCAATTCGACCCATCGTAAGTTACGAGATTGGTCATTACTTTATCTTTCTGAATGCGTCATAAAAAAGGCATACGTCAGCCATTACTGTAAAACATCTATTTTTGCAGCTAAAAGCGGACGTATCAAAAAAATACAAAAACCGCCATACAACCGAATTACAACATTAATTTACGTATATGAAAATTGCAGTCGTTGGTACTGGTTACGTCGGGCTTGTCACGGGAACTTGTTTCGCCGAAACGGGAAATCAGGTTACATGTGTTGACATCGACGAACGAAAAGTTGAAAAATTGAACAACGGGATTATCCCTATTTTTGAGCCAGGTCTTGATGTTCTCTTCTACCGTAATGTTGAAGAAGGCCGTCTAAAATTCACAACTAATCTGGCCGAGGGCATCAAAGGTGCCGAAGTCATTTTTCTGGCCCTGCCAACTCCTCCCGGCGAAGATGGCTCTGCTGACCTCAAATATATTTTAAAAGTAGCCGACGACTTGGGACCCATCTTGTCGCAGTATGCCGTCATCGTTGATAAAAGCACTGTTCCTGTAGGTACGGCCGAGAAGGTCCACGCCTGTATCGTGAAAAATGCCAAGGTGGACTTTGATGTGGTTTCCAATCCAGAGTTTTTGCGCGAAGGAGTAGCCGTTGAAGACTTCATGAAACCCGACCGGGTTGTGATTGGCACAAAGTCTGACAAGGCAAAGTCGGTGATGAACCGCTTGTATGCTCCCTTGGTTCGGCAGGGCAATCCCGTGATTTTTATGGACGAGCGTTCGGCAGAAATGACAAAATATGCAGCCAATGCTTTCCTGGCCACCAAGATCACCTTTATGAACGAAATCGCTAACCTGTGCGAACTGGCTGGTGCCAACGTTGACGATATTCGTCGCGGTATAGGAACCGACAGTCGTATTGGAAAGCGATTCCTGTTTGCAGGTATTGGTTATGGCGGAAGTTGTTTTCCCAAAGACGTCCAGGCACTGGCCAAAACAGCCAAAGATTTCAATTACGATTTCAAGGTGCTCCAGTCGGTAATGGATGTGAACAACGAGCAGAAAACAAAACTGCTTCCCCTAATCAACGAGTTTTTCGATGGCAATCTGAAAGGCAAGACCATTGCCATCTGGGGACTGGCGTTTAAACCTTACACCGACGATATTCGCGAAGCCCCGGCTCTCGACAATATTCGGGCGTTGCTGGCGGCTGGAGCCAAAATTACGGCTTACGACCCCGAAGCAATGGATAATGTGCGTAATGTGATGGGCAACCAGATTAGCTACGCACACACGTCGTATGCAGCTTTGGATGATGCCGATGCACTCGTGATCATGACCGAGTGGCCCCTGTTCCGCACGCCTGATTTTGATAAAATGAACCTGCTTCTCAAAAATAAAGTCATTTTTGACGGTCGTAACGTGTACGAGCTCGACCAGATGCAGGAAATGGGGTATACTTACTACAGCATCGGTCGCGAAACAGTGAATAGTAAGCAGCCAACAGTTTAACGAGTGTCCAATTAACTAATTTGCAGTTTTCAGCCTCAGCCTGCAGCGTTAATCAAACTGTCGGCTGTTGGCTGCTGGCTGTTCACTGAATTATGAAACGAGTTCTTATCACCGGCGGAGCCGGATTTTTAGGGTCCCATTTGTGCGACCGATTCATTAAAGAGGGATCCCATGTGATTGCCATGGATAACCTCATCACAGGCGACATTCGGAATATCGAGCACCTGTTCCACCTGCCCAATTTTGAGTTTTATCATCACGATGTATCCAAGTTCATCCACGTACCGGGCGAACTGGACTATATCCTGCACTTTGCCTCACCGGCAAGCCCAATTGATTACCTCAAGATTCCGATTCAAACGCTGAAGGTAGGGTCACTGGGTATTCACAATTGCCTTGGTCTGGCGCGGGTAAAAAATGCGCGGGTTCTGATTGCGTCAACGTCCGAAGTGTACGGAGATCCTAACGTACACCCCCAAAACGAAGACTATTGGGGTAATGTAAATCCAATTGGCCCGCGGGGTGTTTACGACGAAGCTAAGCGGTTTCAAGAGGCCATTACCATGGCTTACCACACATATCACAACGTAGAAACGCGGATTGTCCGAATCTTTAACACGTATGGTCCCCGGATGCGCCTGAACGACGGTCGTGTGTTGCCCGCCTTTATTGGCCAGGCACTTCGTGGCGAAGATCTGACCGTATTTGGAGATGGTAGCCAAACGCGCTCTTTCTGTTATGTAGATGACCTTGTTGAAGGCATATACCGTTTGTTGCTGAGCGATTACGTTTATCCGGTTAACGTGGGAAACCCCGCTGAAATCACCATTAAAGAGTTCGGTGAGGAAATCATCAAACTTACCGGCACCACGCAGCAACTGATCTTTAAACCGCTGCCAATGGACGACCCTAAGCAGCGAAAACCCGATATTACCCGGGCTAAAGAATTGCTGGGATGGGAGCCTAAAGTGTCGCGGGCTGAAGGCCTGGCGATTACCTACGCGTACTTTAAAAGTTTACCGGAAGAAGAGCTTTATAAAGCCGCTTATCACCGTGAGTTTTCAAAAAAGTAGGACTATATCTAACTAACTAGTTAGTAACCTATTTTGCCTATAATAATAAGCGACTAACTAGTTGATTAGCAGGCAGTCAAAAAAAAATTACGTGACTCAATTAGTCACAAAAATTTGCATAACTTTGTCAAAGTGAATGCAATAGGCATTACACCTTTAGCTGTCTGACGAAAACCTGTGTGCTCCTGCGCACAGGTTTTTTTTGGTGTTATATAGTTTATAAGCATCATTAGTGCATTCTATCCACTAATCTATTCATGCTTTATTGTTCATTTTAACATCTAACTTATCCCCTCCACCTGCCAATTTCCGTAGTGATATTTACAGAGGTCTTTTTGCTTTTATTAATAAATAATTTTCATACATTGGATACTTATCAATCTATTTTTCGACAATATAAATACATTTAAACAGTCCGGCTTTTATCTGAGTTATTTGCTCATCGGAAGGCAATCCAAAAGGGCAAAGTACGCCCTGTTTTTGACCAGCTTAAGCGTCTCACGCGGCTCGGTTTTGACGTTGCCTGAGCATGGTTATCAAGGCGAAAAATGAGAGTTTAATTGCGGGCTTCAGTGGTATCAAATTTTAATTTGTTAACTTCAGGTTACTAATTCAACTTTTTGACTAAATTTTACACAAAAGTACTTAACATTTAGCTGCAAACTTTTTTGTAAGAATAAACCACAGCATATCACATCTTTTAAAACGAATATAAATTATGCAATTTGATGATTATCTGACACTTAAGCATGTAAATGCTGAGCATTTTAGGGTCCACAACCCGACCCTTTACACTGAGTGGAAATCCTTATTCGAGAAGGTTCATCCAGACAGTTTTACAACATTGAAAAAATTTTTAATAAATAATGTCCGAAGAATGCATCATTTGCGTTAGTTTGTAGATCGAAAGCAACCTGAAGGTCAGGTTATGTTATTTGTTACCCAAACTTTTCCCAGCTATGAGCGTAAACTTAGGCGAACTGAAAGGCATTACCGATGCCGTACTAAACATGTTGAAAGCCCAAGGATTGGGCAACAGCGACGAGTTGCTCGACGTGACAAAAACGCCGGAAGGTCGCAAAGAATTAAGTCAAACAATAGGTGTTAATGCAGCAGTAATTCTTGATCTAGCAAACCGCGCCGATCTTGCCCGCGTAAAAGGCATCGGACGGGTTTATAGTGACCTGATGGAAGAAGCTGGAGTTGACACAGTGAAAGAATTAGCCCAGCGTGTGCCAGCTAATCTGCACGCGAACCTGATCGCCATCAACTCAAAACGTCAATTAACTCAACGTCCCCCCTCTATTGATCAGGTTGCGAACTTCGTCGATCAGGCCAAGTCGTTGCCGGGCATGTTGGAGTATTAATAAACGAAGAGTGAGGAGTGCCTAAAGCCCAAGTACTCCTCACTCTTTGAGCTTCACGGCGGTTTGTTTGAGGTACGCTTGCAGGCGAGATTCGAGATCCGACAAACTTAGATTCATGGCTAACTCGCCATCTATTGCTAAGGAGATACGGCCGGTTTCTTCGGATATAACCAGCACGGCGGCATCGGTAGCTTCACTCATGCCAATACCCGCCCGATGGCGAAACCCTAGCGCAACCGGAATATCTGCATCGTCGGAAACGGGCAAAATACAACGGGCTGCCCGGATGCGCCCCCCCGACAATATTACGGCTCCATCGTGGAGCGGGCTGTACTGACCAAAAATCGCCAGCAACAGGGTTTTAGACAGGTCAGCGTTAATACTTTCACCGGATAAGGCATATTTTTCAAGATCGTCATTCTTCTGGACCACGATCAGGCCACCGGCAAACTCTTCAGAAATCACTTTAGCCGCATCTAACACTGGTTTAAGCAGCAATAGAGGCTCCTCAGCAACGGGTTGTCGGAGCAGCCAGCGCCGTATGTACCGGTTGTTCATTGCATTGGTCGACTTACCAATCAGGAGCAGAAACCGACGAATTTCCTGTTGAAAGATAATAATCAGCGCCAGCGCCCCAACGCTGATAAAATACTCCAGGATAGTGGTCAGCAGTTGAAGCCGAAGCGCCTTAACGACCAGATACACTAAATATACCAGTAGATAGCCAACGAATACCCGACTGGCAATGCTGCCCCGAACGAGGTTATAGATTTGGTAAAGCAACACAGCTACCAATGCCACATCGAGCACATCGAGCCAGCCAATTTCTAAAAATCCAAGTCGAATCGAAAGCATCGTAGGGTTTTGCAAAAGGTAATGGTTCAAATATCAATATGTTGTCCTTCGACAGCGAGGTCTGACTCCGAAAAAACTGAGCGAGCTTCTGCTAAAAAGCCGTCAAACTGCTTGTAGCGCGACGAAAAGTGGCCAATCAGCAACCGGCCCACTTCCGCTTTTTGGGCCACAGTAGCAGCCTCACTCGCCGTAGAATGGTACACCTGATTAGCACGCTCAGCGTTATCATCCATGAAGGTGGCTTCATGATACAGCAGATCGACGCCCCGAATCTGATCGATTATGGGCGGAAAATAACGCGTATCGGAGCAAAAGGCATAACTCCGGGCGGGTGGGCCAGGAACCGTATAGTCAGCTGCGGCAAAACGAACGTTACCCGTTTCGTCCAGCACATCGTCGCCCCGTTTCAATTGTTTAAGTGCCGACACGGGTACATCAGGGGGTAACAACTCCCGAAGGAGTTTGGGCAGGGGCGGTTTTTCTCTGAACAGAAAGCCGGTACAGGCAATTCGGTGATCGAGAGGAATACTCGTTACGGTCAGGTGGGGCAGATCAACCAATAGCGAAGGTTCACTGGGGTCAATTGCCTGAAAATGCAACGGAAAGTTGAGTCGGGCATCCGACACGCGAAAGATCGTTGTCAGCACTTCATCCAGCCCGCGCGGCCCAAATAGAAACAAATCTTCTGTTCGGCCACTCAAGTTCAGGCTCGACAGCAGGGGCGCCAATCCGAAATAATGATCGCCGTGCAGGTGACTGATAAAAATATAGCGCAATCGACCAGGTCGAACGCGCTGTTCAATCAAGCGATATTGCGTCGCTTCGCCACAATCGATCAAAAACAGATCGTTCTGGTACGTCAGTAACTGGGCAGTCTGATGCCGCCCTGGCATGGGTGTGGCCGAGCCAACGCCCAGAAACAACACACTAAACGGAATCGGCGAATGGTGCCCTTCGGGTTCATGGTTCGGGTTCCTGGCCAGCTCCGTATTCTCCGTCATACTCGTTATCGTCGTCGTTGCGGAAATCGTTTTCCAATTCGTTCATAAATACCGCATCGACGGCTTCTTCTACAGTTGGCAACACCGTAAGATCAGCAATAGCGGCTCCTTCAATCTGGTCGATCAGGGTATCGTCTTTACTGACCAGTACCAGCATTCCTAATTCGTTGGCACACTGGCGGTTAATTTTACGGATCGACAGCAGGCCCGCATTGTCCATTGTTCGAACAGTAGCCAGATCAACGATCAGATTGCTATGCCCCTCCCGGAACAATGACCGGCTTACCGTTTCAAAAGTTGCTGGCACTTCGCCACTAAAGTCCGCTTCAGATAGGCGAATCAGCGCGTACTGCTCGTTTTTCTCAATCGAATGATTCATAAAAAAAGTCAAAGGTCTACGATCACAAGTCTATTGTATTGCTCAATACATTTTCAATATTGGCTTTGATACGTCCAAGCGGATCGGTAAGATCGGCGGGTTCAAAAGTCAGCCCCGTAACCGTTTCGTACAACTCCACGTATCGTGCCGATATTTGATTTATCCATTCATCCGACATATCAGGGATTGTTTGCCCTTCTTTGCCCTGAAAATTATGCGAAATCAGCCACTCTCTAACGAACTCCTTCGATAATTGTTTCTGGGGCAGGCCCTGCTGTTGATTTTGCGGGTACTCGTCGGCGTAAAAGTACCGCGATGAATCGGGGGTATGTACCTCGTCGATAAGGTAAATTGTGCCATTCCGATGCCCAAATTCATACTTTGTATCAACCAGCAGCAATCCCCGCTCCGCAGCCATTTGGGAGCCCCGTTCAAACAGAGCCAGGGCATACTGTTCCAATTGCGTGTATTCAGTTTCAGACACCAGGCCCTGACCAATTATTTCCTCGCGGCTGATGTCTTCATCGTGTCCTTCATGCGCTTTGGTTGTCGGAGTAATAATCGGGGTGGGCAGACGGTCATTTTCGCGCAGACCATCGGGCAGGGTAACACCGCACAACAACCGGCCTCCGTCGCGGTAGGTACGCCAGGCATGCCCGGCCAAATACCCCCGAACAACCATCTCAACCGGGTAGGTTTCGCACTGCCAGCCAACACTTACATTCGGATCGGGCACGGCTATTAACCAGTTTGGGACGATGTCGGCAGTAGCCCGGAGAAAATAAGCGGCTGTCTGGTTCAGTACCTGTCCTTTGTGGGGAATAGGCCGGGGAAGTACCACATCAAACGCCGAAATTCGGTCAGATGCGATCATAACAAGTTTGGGTCCCGCACCGGCGGACCGGTCGCCAAAGAAATACACCTCCCGGACTTTACCCCGGTAATAGCCCGTCTGACCGGGAAAGCTGAAGTTTGTTTGCGAAATAGACACTTTTTCCAGTTTATAATTTTTCAATGACAAGGGCCGAAGCTCCGCCCCCCCCGTTGCAGATGCCCACCGCCCCGAACTGCCCGCTGCGTTGTTGCAGCACGTTGGTAAGCGTCGTTACGATGCGGGCACCCGATGCACCCAGTGGATGACCGATGGATACGGCCCCACCCAGCACATTCATTTTCTCCAGAGGAACCTCCAGCACCTGACTAAAGGCCAGCGGCACTACGGAGAAGGCTTCGTTAATTTCAAAAAAATCAATATCAGCAATACTCAGTCCTGCCCGCTCCAAAGCTTTCGGAACCGCTTTGGTTGGGGCGGTGGTAAACCATTCGGGTTCCTGTTCGGCATCAGCGTAGCCCAGAATACGCGCAATTGGTTTCAGGCCCAGTTCGTCGGCTTTACGACGGCTCATCACCACTAATGCCGATGCCCCATCATTAATAGTCGAGGCATTTGCGGCAGTTACGGTGCCGTCTTTTGTAAAGGCGGGTTTCAGTCCGGGAATCTTATCGTAGATCACGTTTTTAAATTCCTCGTCCTCCCCTACCGTCACGGTGCCTTTACGACCCGCCACCTCAACAGGCACAATTTCGGCCCCGAAAGAGCCATCAGCCGTAGCGGTTTCAGCCCGGCGATATGATTGCACGGCGTAAGCATCCTGATCTTCACGGCTAAGGTTATAGCGAGTGGCGGTTCGATCAGCAAAAACACCCATGGCACATTGGTCGTACGCATCGAGTAAGCCATCTTTCGCTAAGCCATCCACCAATTCCGCATTCCCATACTTATACCCAAACCGGGCTTTAGGAACATAATACGGCACGTTCGACATACTCTCCATACCTCCGGCAACAACCACGTCGGCCAAGCCAAGTTGAATGGACTGGGCAGCCATCATAATAGCTTTAGTACCCGATGCACAGACCTTGTTGATGGTGGTGCAGGGAACCGTGGGGGGTAAGCCCGCCTTGAGAGCAGCCTGTTTGGCAGGGGCCTGCCCTACATTAGCCGATACCACATTACCCATATATACTTCCTCTACCTGATCGCCCTGAATACCAGCGCGGCTCAGTGCCCCCCGGATGGCTGCTGCCCCCAGTTCGGTGGCCGTTAAGGTTGACAATACCCCACCGAAACTTCCTATCGGGGTACGCACAGCGGATACAATTACTACCTCTATCATGGTTTGTTGTTGATGAATTCTGCTCGTTTACCAGCGATTGGCACTCGTTGACTGCTGTTGACTCACTGATCGCCGACGAGCCAGTTCGAGCGGTAAATCATCATCGCGCATGGCATTAAGCAGTTGGTTAGCCTGCTCTTCAGTCATACCCAGGTTTTGCAATCGACGCAATACCTGCTCTTGCCGGGGCGACCGGGCCACCTCCTGATCACGCTGTTGGGGCGTTTCTTTAGGCTTTTCTGCCCGTTTTGGCTTGTTAGCGTGTTTACTCCGCCCCGAATATTGTTTCTTTAGCAACTCAAAATTATACCGCGCCGGTTCATTATCCGGGTCGGTCAGCAATGCTTTTCGGAACAGATCGAGTGCCTGGGCCGAGTCACGGGCAGCACAGGCAATAACGCCCAACTGAGTATAGGCAACACCAACTGATGGTCCCGATGCGGCTGGTATATATTTTTGATAGGCTTTACTAGCTGCCTTATGGTTGGTCAGCGCAAAATACGAATGACCTAAATTCAGCCAGATGGCGGCATCGGTTTGGGTCGAGTTTTGGGTCAGATAATCGAAACCCAGTGCTGCCTGCTGAAAATCGGCTCGCTGGTATGCGCTTTCCGCTTGTTTCCGCGCCAGATTATTCCGGCCAATCTGATCAAATTCCGTTAATGGCCAACTAGCCATTACTGCCAGCCAAATCATCCACTTCATGATAATCGGGTACATTGATAGTTGGTTCGGTTAGTACCTGCTATAAACTGGAATTACCACGCTCGCTCCCCTTATCTCACCGTTCCAATGGCCCAAAATTAAGACGAAAGTTTGGATTACAGCCGAAATGTGCGGACGGTTACGATCAGGTCTAAGGCTAATAGCACAACAGCCCCAATCAGAAAGTAATAGTATTTGTTGGTAGCCACGGCCACCTGAGACTCATCAGTAACGGCACTCCGAAGCCCCCTGATGGTTTGGATAAGTTCATCGAGGTAGCGTCCATTGGGGTCTGCCTGTACGTAGCGCCCGTTTGTTTGTTTGGATAAACCAGTCAGGAAAGCCGCATCCAGTCGGCTGCGTACGATCTGGCCGTTGTTATCCCGAATGAAATCATTTCCCTTTCTGATTGTGCTCCCCGTTTGTGTACCAACACCAACGGTCATTAGAGAAATGTGATACGCACGAAGGCTAGCTGTGATTGACAGATCGCAGGAGTTGGCGTTTTCGCCATCGCTGAAAAGAATAATTCCCTTTGCTGCTTGCCGGGCCGATGGATCGCTCAGAAGTTTTTGCCGCGCCATTTCCACAGCCCTACACAGGTGTGTCCCCCCTGATGCGGAGAAGTTTGTGCCGAGTGCCTGGGCCGTTTGTTGGAGAGCGCTGTGGTCATTGGTGAGGGGTGTGAGCAAAAATGGATCATCGGCCACGCCGATTAATCCAAATCGGTCGCCGGGAAGAGAGTCTGTTAGTTGCCGGAGATCGAATTTTACGCGTTCCAGACGGGTGGGGACTACATCGGTGGCATCCATTGAGCGCGACACATCCACCAGAATAAACAAATCACGCCCTTCGGATCGAACGGTTTGGCTCGACACCCCGAAGGAAGGACCCAAGAGCGCAATAAAAATCAGGATGAAATAGCTGCTCCGCAGAAAAAACTTCGGAATCACTGCCCTTGCTGATGTTTTCAGTCGCCGGGCAAGCCAAAATGTTCGAGCCAGAAAAGCTAGATAGAGCACTAAAAAGATAATTGCAAAAATAATTTCGGTGGTGCTGATGCTATATAACCAGGTCATGGTGTCTTGTCAACCAGCGAGATACCACCAAAATACACTAGTGGCAGGACGCTGAAAAAGGCGAAATTAGCGTTTTAAGGAAGATTTTTTTGAACTTGTGCTTGACGAACCCAAAAAATACTTCTACCTTTGTGAAACAATCGCCGGAAGTAGTTGGCGAGCGTGCATGGAGAGATGGGTGAGTGGCCGATACCAGCAGTTTGCTAAACTGCCGTACCTCTAAAGGGTACCGAGGGTTCGAATCCCTCTCTCTCCGCTCCCTTCTCGAAGGGAACAATTTTCGGGGTGTAGCGTAGCCCGGTATCGCGCCTGCTTTGGGAGCAGGAGGTCGTAGGTTCGAATCCTGCCACCCCGACACAAAAAACCCCCTTAATTTTTAATTGAGGGGGTTTTTCTTTTTCTGTTAATAGCAGTGATATTACCGGTCCCATAGCTCAGCTGGATAGAGCATCTTCCTTCTAAGAAGGCGGTCATTGGTTCGAATCCAATTGGGATCACACAGATTATCAGCCACTTGCAGATATTGAAAGTGGCTGATTCAGTTTTGGCTAACACGCTGGTTCACACAACGCAAACACACGTACACTACGGATCAATGCCAACGTCGGGCTAAATAACGTCGAATAGGCTCATCATATACGAGCCGTACCAGATAAGCGAACCCACCAAGAAATATCGTCCCCATTACCACAATTAGTGACAGATGTAGGGGGTCTGGTTTGTGGCTGGCTAAATAATTGCCGAAGATCCACATTACCCCGTAGTGGGTCATATAGAGCGGATAGGAAAGTTTACCCAAGAATTCACACAGTTTTTTAAGTCTAGACGAAAGGGTAGCCCCCGCCCCAACTGCAATCAGTAACGGAAAATAGAACAGCACGATAATTGGCTCTGCAAGCCAGTTCCATTTGGTGAAGGGCGTGAGGAAGGCGAGGATAAGCAATATTGCCAGACCTATAAAGCCAAGACTATTCTTTAAAATCCAGCTAGCCCGGTAAATGAATAAACCGGCCAGAAACGAGTATGCAATTCGGGCACCACCGTCCCAGAAAGTGGGCCCTGACCAACCGCCCAACAGATTACCGGCCCGATAGCTAACCAAACAGAGAGTTGCTGCGGCTATGACGATTAGTACTGACAGATAACGACGGCTTACTCGGTATAAGACTATGGCATAGATAATACTAGCCACATATTCCCAGAACAATGACCACGCTGGCGCATTAAAACTGAAAAGATTGAAGGCCCGCTCTTTCATGATGGGCAGCGGAATAAGAAATAGCGAGCAAACAAAGGTCAGTAACAGGTTTGCTTCACTAGCTAATGCGGGCTGAGTTGCAAAGGGATCGAAAAGAAACCCCAGCAACCCCAATACTGATCCTAAGATTACCAGAGGGTGCAATCGGATCAATCGTAGTCTAAAAAAAGCTACGAATCCTTATCGACGGATTCTGTCGTCATAGGCATAGCCAATAACAAAGCCTGATAAGCAAAAGAAAAAATCGACGGCTAAAAACCCGTGGACGATGAAATTGCGGCTGGGGTCGGTATAAACCCACTCCATGAAATGAAAGATTACTATAGCCAGGGCCGCCACCCCACGCAATCCATCCAGTATGGCAAAATGGGGCTTTGTGTTTATATCAGCCGAGTTAATTTCTCCCATCCGTATGCTGTTGCGTCTTTACCAAGAACCGGCGCAAATTTTGTCATTTTTGCTGAGTTGGCCCGGCGAAAATACTAACTCTGAATGGCTATTTCGTGTACAATGGGCTCAAAAAGGGTATACGCTAAGATAATCGGTGTTAGTAACCACTTGGCGGTACATTTGTCCCATGCGAATTCTTGGACTCATTCTGATCAGCCTCCTGGTTGGCTACGTGATTTTTGCTTACGCTACCGGCAACTGGAGTCTAGACCGTACACCAGCCGAGGTCGAAATCCTAAAGCTGGTAGGTGGTGCCGTCTTTCTAATCCTCTTCTACTTTTACCTCCGCAAGCGAAAAAAACGGTAGACGTGTACACGTTAAGGAAATCTGTTTTGGGAGGTAGAACGCAGGCCTGTAAACTTTTTTTAGGCTCAGTACTAGCTTGAATCCAGAAGCGTAGCACGTAAGTCATTCAAGGCGGCCAAATCGACGGGTTTGACCAAATGACACCATGGTTCAGCACCTTAACCATGGTAGCTTTGTGAGTAAATACGTTTTAGTTGCACCTTGTAGCCTGTAGGGCAAGCTGCAAACACAATGATCTTAAACGCAGTCGCCAAATCCATTTCATGAACGTCAACAACTTATTGATTTGCCTCTCCCTATTATTCGTGTCAATTACCGCTCACGGGCAGGAACCACCAAAGGCGAATTCGTTAGAAGGCAGATGGGATATTGTGGTCGACATGGCTGGTAAGCAATCGCCGGCCTGGCTGGAAATTAGGCATTCCGGAAATCACACACTGGTGGGGCGGGTTATGTTCTTATTTGGCAGTGCCCGGCCTATTGCAAAAATTAACACTACCAATGGGAAGTTTGACTTCTCGATCCCGCCCCAGTGGGACAAGGGCGACACTGACCTTCAGTTTGAAGGGTCCATTAGCGCCGACTCTCTGAGAGGAACCGTTAAATACGTCGATAATAAGGTGTATACGTGGAAAGGTGGCAGAGCCCCTGCACTTCGTAGAGATAAAGCTCCTCAATGGGGTAGCCCGCTACAGATCTTTAACGGAAAGGACACACAAGGCTGGCATACAAGCGTTCAGAATCAATGGATTGTAGAATCCAGCGTGTTGAAAAGCCCAAAACCTGGTGCGAATCTGATTACCGATAAAGTATTCACAGATTTTAAACTGCATGCCGAGTTCCGCTATCCCAAAGGGGGAAATAGTGGGATATATCTTCGGGGACGTTATGAAGTACAGCTGACTGACAGCAAAGGATTAGAGCCCCTTGATGATCAATTTAGTGGTGTTTATGGACTGTTGGCACCGAATCAAATGGTAGCCAAAGCTGCGGGCGAATGGCAATCTATCGATATTACACTTATCGGACGACGGGTCACCATAGTAGCCAATGGCATTCCCGTCATCACCGACCAGGTGATTCCCGGCATTACAGGGGGTGCACTTGATAGCCGGGAAGGGGAGCCTGGCCCTATCATGTTACAGGGTGACCATGAGCCAATTGAATACCGAAACATTTCGATAACTCCGGTCAAGCAGTAGCCGCTCGAGGCTTTTGACCTACTTTTCCGCCACTGCCGGTTGGTCTCGATTAGCTCTTTTTAGCAACACTGTCTGAGCAATCTCGTCTACGGTGTAAAATAGATCAATGTCTGGTTGCGCTTCCAACGCATCAACCCGGGTATAGCCCCAAGCTACCGCACCGAAAGCCAGAGCGGCCTCCTTTGCTACTTCAATATCACGTATCTCATCCCCTACGCAAAGCACCTCGTTGAACTTTACCCCGCTCTTGGCAATTGCTTTTCGGAATTTGTGCTGTTTGCCCCAAAGCGATGTCCCACATCCATAGTAGGCAATCAATGCAGCTGCCTGGGGACCCAGTATCCGGCGAATATTTTCTTCTGAATTCGAACTGACAATGGCCAGCTTAACGCCCTGAGCGGCCAACTCCTCTAACATATTAGGTATGCCCTGGAAGAGCTGAATTTGCTCAATGTCTTTGGCCATCAGGCGAATAAAAGACCGAGCAATGAGTTGTATTTTCCAGTTGGGCATTTGGGCATTTTTCATTAACTGACGCGCATTCATTCCCCGCATCCGATCGACCTGCTCAGGCTTGATGGGTGGAAACTTGTACATGTCGGCCAGCGTGTTGATGGTGCGTAGAAAAAAGGGGAAGGAATCCGCCAACGTACCATCAAAATCGAAAATGACAAGTTTGTATTTCATTGCTTTCATTGTTTAAAAGCCTATTTCAAAGTAAGTCAAATTAGTAGGGCTAATCAATGGTTGTCTCTTTCAACCGTATCATTTACAGCTTCTACCGGTAAAAGTAACCGATGAAAATACCCTAAAGAATTGTCCTGGTCGCTTGAATGGTTTGACAAACACTATGAGCTAACTACGTATCTTTCTCCAGAAGACTGCTCATTCCGATTGACCCCACAGTAAAAACGGGTACGCCAGACTAAAAGCCAGCGTACCCGTTTTAAGTTGGTTATTGTATGGTCGATTGGCAAACGGGTGTTTATTGCCTATGAGGACAACTTACCAATTTACCCAGTCACTTACTTCACCACCTTCACCGTTTTGGTTTGGGTATCGGTGCTCACGTTCAACAGGTAAACCCCGGCAGCGTTGCCTAACCGCAGGGTATGACGCTCCACAAGGGCAGCCTGTTTCACCTGTATCTCGCTCAACGGCGCACCAGTAACCGATAGCACACCGATTCGTAACGACTGATTAGCCGCGCCACGAATTTCGATGGTAACGGTTTCTGACTGCACTGGGTTACCAAGTACCATCACGTCGAGGGCCGGAGCCGACTCCACGCCTACCCGCGCATTCGTTGGGCAGGTGGCTAAGTAATCCCAGCTATACGTGATTTCGCTGGCGGGTTGCCCCACGTAGCGGGCCTTCAGCGTGAAAGGCTGCACATCTCTGGCTGGGCGCACCGTGATCGGTCCGGCGTTGGTTGTCCAGCCCGTAATCCCAACAGCAAAGTACTCAACTGGCGAACCGTTGCTGCACTGCGTGTTGAAGGTAAACGCTCCCGTTGAACAGTTGTAGGTTGGCGCAATCAAAGCCAGTCCATTTGTTGGCGGTGGCGTAACCGTTACGCTCGGCGGTGCGCTACAGGCGGCCAGTGCATTCCATGAATACCGAACGGTAGTGCCATTTTGCGTGGCCGACAGCGTGAAGGCTTCTACGTTTGATCGTTGATCCCGAATGTCCTGCGCGACACCTGCATCAACCATACCCGTGCAGGTCTCCGACGGTACCGAAATGCCAATGGCTGAGAATCGGATAGGAGATCCGTCGCCACCCGTAGTGTTAAACTTGATCTCACCCGTGGCACAGTTGTAGGTTGGCGCCAGCATATTGAGTGGCTGCCCCAGCGTGGCTGTTGGGCTTCCACAGGGCGTATTTACGGGTTGGCAAGTGCCTGAAACTGTGATTTGCTGAGACGCTGTTCTAACATTGCCGCAGGCATCGGTGACGGTCCAGGTGCGTGTAATGGTGTAGGAAGAACCGGCCGTTGGAGTCGCTGGCGAGGTTGCATCTCTCACGGTAACGCTGACCGCACCGGGGCAGTTAAACGCCGAAGCCGTTATGGCTGCCGTGCTTGAAGCAGGTACATCAGTGGCACACGCATATTGAGCGGCCGTTGGAATGCCACAAATCTTGGGAATAAAGTTCGTTCCCAAGGCCGGATTACCCGATGCACGAATGCTGGTTGGGGTGTTGTTAAGCGTGTTGTTCAGATAATCGCGCAGGGCTGGTTTTTCCTGACCGCTGCAAGCGTCCACCAAAAACGCTTCCTCCGTAGTGCGCCAGTGGCCCGTCAGATACCCCCACAGTGTGATTCCCATCACCGAAGGGTGATTCCAGTACAACCCAAAAATGCGCTCATATTCCGATTTCTGGAACGCCTGCTTCACAGCCACGTTGGTTGTTGGTGTGTAGGTATTGTCTACATTTCCGTCAATATCCAGTTCGGTAATCATGATTGGCAATCCGGCAGAGGCAATGGTCTCCAGATTGCTGCGAAGAAATGCGGTATGATCGTCGAAACTCTGACTGGCATTGTACTTCCGGGTCGAGAACGAGTGCCCCTGCATACCCACAATATCAATCAGGTTATCGGCTTTCAATAGATTGACGATTGCCAGATAAGCGGTAGACATGGTCGTGTTATTCTCAATCCCATAATCGTTTATCATCAGCTTGGTTTCGCAGGGGAAGTACTGCCGGGCCAATTTAAACGAGTTAACAATCCAGTCGTACTGACCAGGTGTTGTACCCAGTTCAGCGTTCAATGATTTCAGGGCGTTTACATAGTCGCCACTGGCGGCATCGGTTGCGTTATTACCCAGGTTGTTCGGTGGATCGTTTAGTGATTCGTTCACCACTTCGAGGTATTCCAGTTTGGCCCGTGCGTTCGAGCTGCCATCGTAGTGGTTGGCCACTGCCTGGAACCAGGCTTTTACTTTCTGAACTTTCTGCGCATCGCTCAGCGCTTTCAGCCAGGTTGGTTGCTGTGCGCCCCACACCAACACGTGAAACCGGAAGGGAAACCCATTGGCCTTGGCAAACTCGCGTGCCCGATCCACTTCGGCGAAATTATAAACGCCCTGCGTTCCTTCGATGCTACCCCATTTACCCGCGTTTTCGGGCGTTACCTGGTTGAAATACTTCTCGAAGTTGGGAATCTGGGGAGTGCTGTACGCTGACCCCAGAAATTTGTTTTTACCCGTAGCAATTGGCGTTTGATTGGCGGGGACCTGATACTTAACCGCACAGTCATCTGCGCCGACCACCGTCACATTATCGACAAAGAACGTACCGACACTGGTACCCATGTCCAGCACAAGCCGGGTGCTGGGGTCATTGGCCGTAAACGTCCACGTCATGGGTGTCCAGGCTGTCGTAATGGTGTAATTAGGCCCGTACTGCGCACCGGCTGTCGCATTGGTCGAGAACCGGATAATTTGCCCGCCTGTGGTGGATCGAACGTAAATGGTAGCCGTATAATTTTTACCAACACTGAGGCTCATCGGATCGCTTACCAGCTGCACACTATAGGCTTCACCAGCTGCGGTATTGATCACCTTTACGGCTCTGCTTCCTTCGTTCACCTCGGCGGGTACTGTAGTCTCAGTCGTATTGGCCGCACCATTAAATTTTGACCAGTTCGTGAAGGTGTTTCCTGGGCCGCCCAACTCAAAGCTTCCATTCGGAACAAGGTTGATAATAGCTGGGCTGATGTCGGCATCGTCGAGGTAATAAACATTCGTGTTTTTACCCAGATCAAGTACCAGTTGTGTCTGGGTACTGTTGGCGGTAAACGTCCAGCTCAGCTTGGTCCAGGTGGTTGCCACGGGGGTATCGGGGCCGTAAAGTGGACTGGGCTGAGTGGAAAAGCGAATCGTCCCACCGGCCGTGGTGGCTTTTACCCAGATCGAGAAGGTATACTGCGTGCCGACAATTGTATTGGCGGCATCATTGATCAACTGCACAGAATAAGGCTGTCCGGCATTGGTCTGGCTACCAGTCACTTCAGCCCGTAGCGCTCGGCCGCCCGAATGGGTCTCAGAGGTAGTAGCCGTCAGGAAAGCCGCGCCGTTTTGCTTAGTCCAGTTGGTAAAGTTGTCGCCGAAGCCGGTTTCAAACCCACCGTTCCCAATCAGCAGGGCATCGGTCGTCGTCAATCTCATATCGTCCACAAAATAGGTAGCAGCACTCGTACCCAGATCGATAGCTACCCGCGTGGTGGGTTCTACCGGAGTGAACTCAAGGGTTAACAGCTGCCAGTCGGTACCAATGCTGGTTGTAGTTGAGTAGGCATACGCCCCGTAATTGGCTAAGGGCGAGATGGTCGACAATCGGACTTGTCCACCCGCTACAGCCGCTTTAATGTAGATACTGAACCGAAAGCGCTTGCCCACCGGCGTATTCAAAAAAGGGCTGGCGATCTGAACTTCGTAGGCATTGCGGGGCGCAGTCGATACAACTTTCAGCGCTCTTGCTCCCACTTTTACTTCGGCAGGAGTGGTTGTTTCGGAAAACGAACCCGCTCCGTTCAGTTCGGTCCAATTGGTGAAGACATTACCCGTGCCGTCTTCAAAACTGGGGTTGGGCAGGTAATTTGTCAGGTTGGTTGCCGGAGGGGTAACCACAACAGTCCCCAGCATTTCCATATCGTCCAGGTAATAAACGACGTTGCTTTGTCCCAAATCCAACGCGATGCGGGTTTGGTCTACATTGGCCGTAAACGTCCATGACAATTGTGTCCATACGTTGGCCGGAACACTGGTGTCGGGGCCATACAGCGCACTTGGCTGGGTTGAGAACCGAATGGTTCCGCCAGCAGTGGCCGCTTTGACCCAGATTTTAAAGGTGTAGGACGTCCCGATGGTAGTCGGAATCAGGTCGCTCAGCATCTGCACCCGGTATTGCTCACCCGGATTTCCCGGCCCCGATGACTTCAGAGCCCGGGTTCCACCATGTACTTCAGCGGCAACGGTGGTAGCCGTTAAATAGGTGGCACCATTGGTTTTGGTCCAATTGGTGAATGCATCACCAGTGCCCAATTCAAAGCCTGGGTTGGGCACTATGTTTTGCTGCGCAAACAGCGGTGATAGGGTTCCCAACAACAGGAGCCACAGTGTGAAAAGAAGGTATTTTTTTTGCATAACAATAAGCTGGCAGATCGGCCGATCCAGTAATATTTCCAACTTATTATCAAAAGAATATAACTTTTCTTTATACTTGTTAAATTGACACTTATAAATAAAATAAATAACTGCACCATACTGGTGGTGCCACAATAGTCCTCATCCGGTATACACTAAACGATTCAGGACTGAGGGAGAAAATAAGCAGTTTCTTTAATTGCAGACTACCAATTTTATTGACTAATTCAACCACCAATACAATCCATTTCACTAAAAAATGAAACTACTTATAGCATTCTGTTTTGCTGTCCTGATCAACTTTTCGGCATACGCCCAGGCAAATTTTCCCACTGGAACGGAGTCCGATTATCTCATCAATAACTTCAAATTTGAAACCGGTGCGGTTTTGCCTCAACTCAATATTCACTACACGACCATTGGTCGGCCGCTGAAAGATAAAAACGGAACGGTGACCAATGCGGTCTTGATCATGCATGGCACGACTGGTACTGGGCGTGGTTTTTTAAATAATGTGTTTGCCGGAAATCTTTTCAACCCCGGTCAACTGCTCGATGCAACTAAATATTACATCATATTGCCCGACGCGGTGGGGCACGGCAAGTCGAGCAAGCCCAGCAATGGATTACGAATGAAGTTTCCTGAATATAACTACGATGATATGGTTGCGGCCAATTACCGATTGCTCACCGAGCATTTGGGAGTAAACCATCTTCGACTGATTTTAGGCACCTCCATGGGTGCTATGCAAACATGGGTATGGGGCTATACTCACCCTGACTTTATGGATGCACTGATGCCCCTGGCCAGTCTTCCTGTAGAAATTGCAGGTCGAAATCGGATGATCCGAAAAATGGCCATTGATCTGATCAAGCTAGACCCGGAATGGAAACAGGGTGACTATACCGCCCAACCCAAAGTAGGCTTAACGGGCGCCATATCATCTATGGTTTTTATGGTAAGTAGCCCGCTTCAGATGCAAAAAGGGTCACCTACCAGATCCAAAGCCGATTCATCACTGGTGCTTCTGGAACAACGATATTTTAACGCACTTGATGCCAACGATTTTATTTACCAATTTGATGCCTCACGGGACTACAATCCCGCCCCTCATCTGGCTAAAATTAAAGCCCCCTTGTTTGCCATTAACTCCGCCGATGATCAGGTAAACCCACCTGAACTCCAACTCATGGAAAAGAACATCGGGGCCGTTAAACGGGGTCGCTATATTCTACTTCCAATAACGGATAAAACGACCGGTCATGGAACCCATTCTAACCCGACTATCTGGGGCAGTTATCTACAGGAATTATTAGAACTGACCGCTAAAGAATAATGCCCTTCTGAACCTATTGCCAGACTCGATAAATACGCGGACCTAAAACTTAGCCAGCTGGCCGCGCGTTGTTACCTGGTAGAAGGAACCGGTTTACCTGAAGTCAATGCGAACTTGGGGTAAACGGTTGATGCCACCCCATGTCTAACCGACCAACCCTAAATATTCTTTGGTTTAAACGCGACCTGCGTCTGCGCGACCATGCTCCCCTCCAGGCAGCCATAGCCCAAGGACGGACCGGGTCACCCGTTCCTTCATTATTGCTGTATTGTTTCGAGCCATCCGTGATGGCCGACCCCAATTACGATCTCCGCCACTGGCGATTTGTGTACGAATGCCTGGCAGATCTCAACAAGCAATTGGCAGCTTTACCTGCGCCCAGCCCTCCCCCACCAGGTGCAAGCCGCTCTGTACATGAGTGGCTCCCGTTTATTTTTGAAGAGGTTGAAATGCATAGTCCACCGGAAACAGGTTCCCCCGTTATATGGGTGTTTCACCGGGAGGTGATCGATGTGTTAAAGGCCTTGCAGACCCAGTTTACCATTAACACTATCTTCTCTCATGAAGAGACTGGTCTGGCCGTAACCTATGATCGGGATAAAGCTATCGCTCAATTTTGCCGTGGGCAGGGTATTAGTTGGCACGAATTCCAGAACAACGGGGTGATTAGGGGCCTGAAAAACCGAGAGACCTGGGCCACCAGCTGGCAACAAACCATGCAGGCACCTCAACAACATCCAGACCTCACCCACTGGTACCCTGCCAAGGTGCCCTCCGCCTGGTTTGAGACCGAGCGCGGTCCGGATTGCCTACCTGAGTGGATGACGCCAAACCCCTCCTTTCAGCCCGGTGGGGAATATAATGGGCATCGCTACCTGACGAGCTTTTTAACTGAGCGCATCGCAAGCTACGCCACCTCCATCTCCAAACCACTCGAAAGTCGACGGGGATGTAGTCGCCTGTCGCCTTACCTGGCTTGGGGCTGTCTGAGCATCCGGCAGGTGGTCCAGGCTCAGCGGGAGGCCGCCAAAAATCCGGCGCTGTCGGGTTTGAGACGACAGTTAGCGGCCTTTACTTCCCGGTTACGCTGGCACTGCCATCTCATTCAAAAATTTGAGGGAGAAGACCGCATGGAGTTCGAGAATGTGAACCGGGCTTTCGATGCACTTTCTAAAAATACCAATCCAAACCACTACGCTGCCTGGCGGGATGGCCGAACGGGGTATCCGCTCATCGATGCGTGTATGCGCTGTTTAGCCGCTACGGGCTACATCAATTTCAGGATGCGGGCCATGTTGACCTCTTTTCTGACGCATCATCTGCTGCAACACTGGCAGGAAGGGGGCTGGCATCTGGCGCGGCTCTATACGGATTTCGAGCCGGGCATCCACTACCCCCAGATCCAGATGCAGTCGGGAATGACAGGCACCAATACCATCCGGATCTATAACCCCGTCAAGCAGTCGCAGGATCACGACTCCCAGGGGGTGTTCATCAAACAATGGGTGCCCGAACTGGTCAACTGTCCGGTGGCTTACATTCATCAGCCGTGGACCATGCCTTTGCTGGAACAAGTGATGACGGGATTTCAGGTCGGCGTTGATTACCCTGCTCCGATTATTGATGCAACCGTTATGGCCCGCCAGGCCCGGCTCCAGCTGCACCAGCCCCTGCAGACCGAAGTAGGCCAGGCTGAGCAGGTCCGTATTTTGACCCAACATAGCCTGCCGATTTCAAATCGACAACCAGAGTCCAGGCGGAAACCAGGCAAGAAACCGAAGTCTGCCTAAAAAGAATGCCTGCATAAGCCTCAATGAAACATTCACGATAGTGAATGAAACATCTGCGACAGGCCAAAACTCATTGGGATGGTACGTTTGTCCGCTGTCAAACAACCAATATCCCTTTATGTCCCTGTCTCCTCGCAACCGCCGTCAATGGCTGATTAGCCTTTGCCTGCTGACCTGCTGTTTGCTTTCCTCTTGCTCTCTGCTGGACCACTCTCTACCCAACCCTCAGAGCCAAATCCGGGTACCTGCCGAGTGGGAAGAGCAGGAATCCGTCTGGATGGCCTGGCCTGTCTTTAGCAACAAACACGACTGGTCAGTTCCTGATGCCTATGTGAAGTTGTTAACAGCCTTGTTACCCACAAGTCGGGTCGATCTGTGCGTGACCGATGCAGCCATGCAAGAGGATGTCACCGCTTTTCTGCGTAGCAAAGGCGTGTCGCATCCGCTGATCGAGAACCAACTCAACTTCCATTACATCAACTATGCTGACATCTGGCTCCGGGATACCGGCCCCATCATTATCAAAGATGGCAACACCCGTAAGGCAGTCGATTTTCAGTTCAACGCCTGGGGCTGGGGACCCTACGTCACCTTACCCGATTTTGCTTCCTCAGTCGCGATTGACGAAACAGTTGACCGCCATATTTCTGCTCTTCTGAAGGTGCCCCACGTCAGCTCATCGCTCATTCTGGAAGGGGGTGCGTTGGAATTTAATGGCCAAGGCACCGTGATTGTATCCGAAGACGTGGTTTTTCAGCGGAATCCGGGCTGGAGCAAAGCGCAGGTAGAAGCTGAATTTGCCCGACTGTTCAACACCCGGAACGTGATTTGGCTTAAAGGCACGCTGGGCAACGATGCTCACCCGGTTTTGCATGCGCCCTTTGCCGTTCCGTTTGGCAATAGCACGCAACCGGTCTACACATTACTGACTACAAACGGCCATACCGACGAATTTGTGCGCTTTATTGATGCCCACACGATCTTGCTGGCCGAAACGCCCACCGAGCAGGAGGCTAGTGCGAACCCCATCTTGGCTAAAAGCCGGGAGTTGTTGCTTCATGCGCGTGAGGTGCTCACTCATGCCACCGATCAGAACGGCCATCCGTTCCAGATCATCGACTTCCCCGATGTTAAGCCGCTTTACGTGGATCTAACCGATCAGGATGACATGTTTAACATTCTGTCGACGATGGACTACCCTTCAGTGGGTAAGCCTACTGTTGACCCCCAGGGCCTAAAGGGCGTGTTGGCGGCCAGCTACCTCAATTTCCTGGTTACCAACAAGCTTGTGCTGGTGGCGGAGTATGCTGGTCTCTCCGCCGATATGGTGGGCAAAGATGAAGAAGCCAAACGCTTACTCCGGCAGGCATTTCCAGGCAGGCAGGTGTTTGGTGTGGATGTCCGGGCCATCAACGTGGGTGGGGGTGGAATTCACTGTATTACCCGGCAAATTCCCCGGTAAAGCCCCTGGATGAGCTGCTCTCCTTTCCCGAGTCGAGAATTTGGTTTGAAGATTCGGAAATAGTAAAATCGCGATGATTATTTCATCACAATCCGGGTTATGGTATCCAACAGCTTATTTTCAATGAAACCACTTTTCTGGATTGTCGTGTCTGTGCTGCTCCTTGGTGCCTGGGTTGCCCGGCGGCCCACTACCGGCAGATTGACCGCCCCTACGATGCCCAATGTGTTGTTCATTCTGACGGACGACCAGGGCTGGGGTGACCTGAGCCTACATGGCAACCCCTTCGTTGAAACACCAAACATCGACCGGCTTGCTCGCAGTGGTGCGCAGTTCGACCGCTTTTTCGTCAGTCCGCTTTGTGCCCCCACCCGCGCCAGCCTGCTCACAGGTCGTTACCACCTGCGCACGGGAACCGTTTCGGTAACTCAGGGCTGGGAACGGATGCGGAGCGATGAACTCACGTTGGCCGAGGTATTCCGCCAGAATGGTTACGCTACCGGCTGTTTCGGCAAGTGGCACAACGGCGAAGACGCCCCCGAAGATCCCAATGGTCAGGGGTTTGACGAGTTTCTAGGCTTTTGCGCGGGCCACTGGAATAATTACTTCGATACCGAGCTTCAGCACAATGACCGGATGGAGCCCACGAAAGGATTCATTACCGACGTACTGACCGATGCCGCTCTTCGCTTCATCGAAAAAAATAAATCCCGGCCCTTTTTCTGCTACGTACCCTTTAACGCTCCTCACAGCCCCCACCAGGTACCTGATCGTTATTTTAACAAGTACAAGGCCAAAGGTCTGGACAATGAGCAAGCCAGCATTTACGGAATGGTCGAGAACTTAGACGATAACGTGGGGCGGCTATTGACCAAGTTGGATCAATTGGGTTTGGCCAAAAACACTGTTGTTGTTTTTGCGACCGACAATGGCCCCAACGGCCATCGGTTCAATGGCGACATGAAAGGCATTAAAGGGTCGGTGGATGAGGGGGGCGTGCGGGTGCCGTTGTTTGTGCGCTGGCCGGGTAGTATCCACCCTCAAACTCGAATTGGGCCCAATGCAGCCCACATCGACTTGTTGCCAACCTTAGTTGATTTATGCGGACTACGCTTCACACCGACCCACCCACTCGATGGCCGCAGCCTGACAGCACTATTACTGGGCCGGACGGATACGCTACCCGACCGAATGCTGTTTACGCATGTTGCCGGGATGGGTCCCAACGGTCTTCCTGCCGAGCCGGGGGGTGTTCGCACGGCTCAATATCGCCTGGTAAAGCAAAAAGGGCAGACCCAACTGTACGATATGCTCAGCGACCCCTCACAAGCGACAGATTTGGCCACCAGGGAACCTCAACAGGTACAAACACTACAAGCCGCTTACAACCAGTGGTTTGGGGAAGTGTCCCGAACAATATCTCCTTCACGACCGGCGCTGGTGGCAGCCCGGCGGGTGTTGTTGCAGGCACCAGAAGCCCATTTTTCGGGTAAAGTTCGGTACAAGCAGGGCAACGGCTGGGCCAATGATTGGCTCATCAACTGGCAGTCACCCGCCGATTCCGTCTGGTGGGATGTGGTGGTAGAGCGCCCCGGAGCTTATCAGATAACCTTACAATACACCGCTCCGGATGCGGCTCGCGGGACGGTGCTGACCGTTACCACGGATAAAAAGACGCTGCGACAAACCCTACAGCGGAGTTTTGACCCACCCTTGAAACCCAGCCCCGACCGGATTCCCCGCAAAGAGGTATACGAGAAGGCTTGGGCCTGGCTTCCGCTGGGTACGATCCAATTGCCTAAGGGGCCCCAGCGGATTCTGCTACGGGCAACATCGGTCCCGAAAGGGCAGGTAGCCGAGGTAAAAGCGCTGCTACTGACCGCGCCCGGCCAATCTGCACCCTGATACTAGACCTTTCCAAATCAATCCAAGTTAGCTATCTATCAACCCATTGCATTAAGCAGACAATCCTGCTAGTCAAGAACAATCACCGACTTTCCAATACCTTTGCCCTGACGGGCTTCCCGGTAAGCTTCTCTGACGTTGGCGATGGAATACGTCTGATCCAGTACAATCTGTAAGCCATTTTCAGCCAGATTCGTTAGCGTAGTGAGCCCTTCAACGGTCGGTTTCACGATCAGGATTTTCATTTTTTTCCTAGAAAAGAGATTGTTTACGAACGAGCGAGCGTCAATGGAGAAGGAAGCGTGCTGACAAAGACAGCTTTTGGTTTCATCAGGCTCTTGGCGTCTGAAAATGAAAGCTTGGTAGAGAGGTCAATCACCGCGTCGAAGTGCTGACTGAGCAGCTTGATCGGTTGCTTTGTATAGTCGATTACAGTATCTGCTCCCCATTTTTTTGCGTCAGTAACGCCTTTGGTGCTAACCACCGCCGTCACCCTGGCTCCGCGCTTTTTGGCAAGCTGCACAGCAAACACGCCAATCCCACCGGTAGCCCCATTGATCAATACGTCCTGGTTTGGGCCAACCGTGGCCAGTTGATCAATGATCTGGAGGGCCGACAGCCCGGTCAGGGGTAAGGCTGCTGCCTGCTCAAACGAGGTGTTGACCGGTTTCAGGACAATATCGGTCTCTTTAACAACCACGTAGTCGGCCAGGGCTCCCCCTTTGAATACGTCGAGTATGCCGATGACCGCATCACCAACCTTGAAACGTGTAATGGTGCTGCCGGTTTGTTCCAAAGTACCCGAGAAATCGATTCCTACCGATTTAGGGAAGGAAGAGCCTGACATCAGTTTCATTTCTCCGCCATATACCTTCCAGTCCAGGGGATTAATAGAAACCGCCTTAACCCGGATCAACAATTGATCCTTCTCAAAACCTGGTACCTGCTGATTGACCAGTTCCAGCACGCTTTCGTCGCCGAACTGTTTATACATTACTTTTCTCATTGCCGTGTGTTTAAGATTACAGAGCAAAGGTGAACCTTCTGTAGAGAGGGAAATAGCGCGAAAAGTCGGAAAAATAGTCGTATCCGACAGGTACATAATCCAGAGCGGGAGCGTTCGCCACTATCGACATGCTTATCCCGCCCGGTGGTGGACCCGGACCCCATGCCCACGCGGATTTTGAAGAATCATTTTACGTGATCGAAGGCGAAGTGGAGGTCAAGTCCGAGTTTGGCAGCTACGTAGCGATTAAAGGATCATTTATTACCAATTCCAAAGGGGGCGTGGTGCACGGCTTTAAAAACAAGACCGGGCTACCCGCTCATCTGCTGTGCACCGTGGTTCCTGCCGGCCTGGAATCGTTATTTGAAGAGATTGGCCAACCCGTTGCCGCTGGCCAGTTTCTACCACCTCCCCTGCTGGATGCTGCTACCATTAAAAAACTCCAGGCTATCGCCGAAAAGCATGGTCAGCAAGTGTTTCCACCCGACTACCTGGGGTGAAAGCGCATCACGAATACGAGTAACGCTTCGGGTTTAGGCCATAATGCTTTTCAAAGACGCGGCTGAAGTGGCTCAGATTGGAAAAGCCCAGTTCATAGCCCACTTCGCCAACGGAATACCGGCCTTGCTTCAGCAGAAAGGCAGCTTCCTGCATTCGGGCCTGCTGGTAATAATTGTAGATTGTAGCGCCAAACGTTTGCTTAAACAGTTGTTTTAGCTTGGTTTCGCTCATGGCTGCCACCTGTGCCAGTTCACGAATAACCGGAGGCACGCTCAGATCGCTGATGATTTCATTTCTGATAAACAGAAGCCGTTCCGCGTCAGCGCTATTAATCGTCTGATGGGTAGCGCTGACGCGCATAGACAATTTATGGAAAACCAGATAGAGCAGTTCCTGCACTTTGATCTGCATGTAGAAATGGCTTAATGAATCATTCATATCCACGGCGGCCATGTTTTTTAGGAGTAGCTTGGCCTCCGCGGCCATGCTTTCAAAGTAAAGAAAAGAATTGCCGCTGCCGGTTATGGTTTGGAGCACCGAGTTGGGCTCACTAACGGCTAATAGTTCGCTTAGACGGGATGGCATGATGGCGACAACCACATAGTGAATATGTTGATGGGCAGGAAAACGGATGGTTGAACTAAGATCGTTGGAAGTAACCTGAATAGCCGACTCATCGCGTTGAGAAAACAATACCTGATTTTCATCATTGTAAGCGATCTCAAGTGCCTGTTCATTGTTGTAGAAAAAAACGGTGATCAGGTCGTTTCCCAGGCCAGATGTGTTGCGTTTGAGGATAAGATCCTCCTTGAGTATGTATCGGTGTATTGTGATCTTGAAGTCCTGCCCAAATGCCAACTTGCGTATGTAACCCTGCCCCAGATGGTCAGGTATTACCAGCACACCGTTTTCTACCGTTGCCTGTATGTGCCGGGCAAAGTAGGTCATAAAGTCAAAATCGGAAGTAGCAGTAAAGCTGAAAAGCATACGGCTCGTCTTTTTTAATTTCACCCCGCTTCATTTCAGAATCCTTCTGGCAACCCATCATTAAGCCTAGTATTCCTGAAATAGCAAATATCTGTCTCATTCGTGAAAGCCAATTCTTACTAGCCCCAGAAAGCTGTTCATCAGTTGGAAAACTGTATTTTAATGATAACTCTATACACCGACCGGAAAATTACGCCTGGGTGAAAATCCGGAGAAGTCAAAATACAAACTTGTTCGTATGGATTCACCCCTCCCCCATCAGCGACCTTTGTGGCACACAAACGGGGTTTAAATCTCTTTTAACCAATACGGACATGAAACCAATCAAACAAGCAATCGCCTTTTCCCTGCTCCTGACTACTTTTTTCGCTTGTAAAGAGCAGGCTATTATGCAACCTGAGCCCACCCTAGTAACTAATCAGGGGGTAGTCAATGCAACACCGGCTTCCCTGGGCGGCATTATCACTAACGGACCGGCTCTGCCTTCTCTAACCATTGTCGAGCAGACGTATATTCCCAGCAATGATTTGTGGGCTCACACCCGATGCCACGCCTGGCGCGTTACCTGGCCAACTTATCCCGTAGGCACGAGTCCCAGCTTGATTCCAACAATGTTTTCCGTGGCTACCGGTACGACCTATAGCTTCAACTTTCTCAATAATACATCTGCCACCAACACCTATAAAACTAATTTCAATCTGTATCACCAGAACGAACTAACCACGGTCTATGAAATGGGAAGCGAACTTACCCACGTGTTTGGCGCGGGAGATAAGCTAGAAAATACCAGGTTCAACAAAAGCAAATTTTTAGCCGCTACCATCGAAACATGGGTAAAAGGACGGCCCGACCTATTTGAACTCTATTGGGAGGATACCGTTGATACGGCTACGAAAATTCAGAATTATCAGAAAGGGGATATCTACTTATATAAACTGGTTAATCAGAACCGCTACGGCGGAATACGGATTGTTTCAGTGACGCCCCGGATCATTGAGATCTACTCCGCCGAGCCTAACCAGTAGCTAGTCCGAGTGAAATTCAGGGGGTTAGGAAATGGATATATCCATTGCGTAATGGCAAAGCACTTTCTCTGCTTTGCCATGCTCATTTAACTGAAAGACTTCGCTAGCAAGACGGCCATTAACGGAGGTGTATTGAATAACGAGCGTGTCGATACCCACAAAAACGGTATGCAGAATAAAATATAAGTCAGGGTAAGCACTCAGGCCCACTTGAAAATAGCGTTCCAGTTCCTGTTTGCTGGTGATACACCCTGACTCATTGAACTTTAGCCCTGTAATGAACGGGGAGTAAAATTCCAAGTCATCGGCATAGTGATTCAGAATGGCGGTTAGATCGTGCGAATTAAACGCACTGATCCATTCCTCGGCAAAGTGTTGGGCATGTTGCTGGGTCATGGCGTTATCACAAGGTTGATTGGTCGGTTGACATCGATTGGTCCGGATTTAGATAAGCTTCGGTAAAATGCTCTCTGCGTTTTGGTTGAGCAAATTTCTCGGCATTGTACTGGCTGGACTCCCCTCTTGGGATAGAAAGCGACGTCCAGCGTGTCGCCAGCATTTTCCCCAGAAAAACCAGTTGTCCAATGTGATACGGATAATGAGCTAACTGCCGGTTGATGGCTTCCAGAACCGAATGTCCCTGATTACGGATATAAATGGTTTTGGTTAAATCTTCGTCGCGTAGCGATGAAAGGGTAGCCAATAACACACGCCAGCCTTCCTCCCATTTCTGAAGTAGTTCGTCCCGGGACTGAATAGCGTCGGTAAACTCGCCCTCTCGGTCACGCCATTCTTTTTCCCCATCGGTGGTCAGAAAATCGGTCCAGCGACTCAGCATATTACCCCACAAGTGATTAACCAAAATGGCAATGCTGTTGCTCTCCTCGTTGTATTGCCAGAAAAGCGCGTCATCGGGAAGTTGAGCCAATGTTTTATCGCCGAGTAATTTATAGTACTCAAACTGGCGGATTGCACTTTGTAGATAGTCGTTCTGCATGCTCTAAGTTAAGTTGTCTGAGGCTGGATACTGGTCAAAAAAAGGAGTTATCGGGGATTGCACAACGCAAAAAAAGTTGCCCAGTGTGTATGGAAACAGATACACTTTACCGATTAGTGCACCATACAGATCACTTTTTTGAAAGTTGATCAATATAACTAAACTGTACGGTTAACATTGGCAGAATCTGTATGGTAATGCTTACAGTTACAGCCCCTACTTTTGTTCTGTAACTAGCCTATATACCCTATAACTAGCCCATGCGTGTATCAACTCCCCGGTATCAGCAGATCGCTCGTCAGCTCGGCGATAAACTTCGATTGGGTACGCTGAAGGAGGGCGATAAACTCCCCTCTGTTCGTAGCCTTAGTCAGGAGCTTGGCGTCAGCATCAACACGGTGCAACAAGCCTACTATTGTCTGGAAACGGAAGGGTTGGTCGAGGCCCGGCCTCAGTCGGGTTATTACGCCCGAACTCTGTTGGATCGTATGGGGCAGGTTCCGCGACGATCAACTCCACAGGCCATGACGGCCAACCAGGCTCCACTGTCGGATCAGGAGTCGGTTTTACTGAGACTGATGCACCAGCAGCGGCAACCGGGCTGGTTACCGTTTTCATTGAGTGTACCTGCGCCTTCGCTACTGCCCGTTGGTAAGTTAACAAAAGCGCTTCAGCAAGCTCAACGGGAACTTCCCCATGGGGGCATTGAGTATGAACTGATGACGGGTAATGCGGCTTTGCGTCGGCAGATTGCCCGGTACGCCCTGTTCTGGGGCAGCCGACTAACCGAGGATGAAATCATCACTACGGAGGTATGCACAGCCGCGCTGACGCTGTGCCTAAAAACCGTAACCCAACCGGGTGATACTGTGGCCGTTGAAAGCCCCATCTATTTCGGTATTCTTCAAACCATTGTATCACTTGGCCTGAAGGTGCTCGAACTACCCACCGATGCACTGACAGGTATTGATCTGGATGTACTGGAAGGACACCTACAGGCTGGACGTGTACAGGCTTGTTTGCTGGTGCCCAACTTCAGCAATCCGCTCGGCAGTTGATGCCCAATACCCATAAGCAACGGCTGGTACACCTGATGGAAACCCACCAGATTCCGCTTATCGAAGATGACCTCTACGGCGACCTGCATTTCGCACCCGACCGGCCCCTTCCCTGCAAGGCATTCGATCGACAGGGATTGGTTTTGTGGTGCGGCTCCGTCAGTAAAACGTTGGCTCCCGGTTATCGGGTCGGTTGGGTAGCTCCAGGACGCTATCATGATGCCCTGCTTCAGGTAAAGCGCTATCAGGCCGGTTTTTCTCCGGGAATCACCCAACAGGCAGTGGCTAATTTTCTGGTTAACGACCGCTACGAGCTGCACCTGCGCCGACTCCGGCAACGACTGAAAAGCAATTGCCAGCGCTACCAGCAGACGATCCGCACTCATTTCCCCAGCGGCACGCGTATCAGCGAACCACAAGGCGGCTTTACATTGTGGGTTGAAGTCGATGCCCGCGTCAACACCTTGGCCCTGGCTGACCAGCTGGCTCCATATAAAATTAGCATTATGCCAGGCGGTTTATTTAGCCTTCAGCCCCAGTATGCCAACTGCATGCGGCTTAGTTACGGGTTGCCCTTTGACGAGCGAGTGGCCTGGGGACTGCAAACCATTGGACAGCTTATCAATCAACAGTTGGCATTATGAACTACCCATTCGGGAGACCGGCTACGTTGCCCACTGGTTCAACGCTGTTTCTGTGGTTGATTAGTTTCGTAAGCGCCGTTGGCCAGGTACGAGAGCACTACCAAAAATTCGAGTATCAGATCCCTATGCGCGATGGGGTTATGCTGTACACCGCCGTGTACGTGCCCCGCGATGCATCCGCGACCAAAGTCTACCCCTTTCTGATGCAACGGACCTGCTTTGGCTCCATGCCGTATGGTCCCGACCAGTATAAAGTTGCTCTGGGTCCTTCGCCCGCGCTTCAGGGAGATGGGTACATGTTTGTGTATCAGGATGTACGCGGTCGCTGGGCTTCCGAAGGGCAGTGGACTAATATGACTCCTATGGTCAGTGGCCTTAAAATAAACACAAACCGTACGCTTGTTGACGAAAGCACCGATACCTACGATAGCATTGACTGGCTACTCCGGCATGTTCGTTTCCACAACGACCGGGTGGGTTTGTGGGGTATGAGTTATGCCGGATTTTATGCCATAGCGGGTTCAGTGAACGCTCATCCGGCCTTGAAAGCATCGTCGCCCCAGGCGCCCATTGCGGACTTCTTCCGGGAGGATATTCATCACAACGGTGCCTTTACCCAACTGGCGCTGCTGGCTTACCCGCTGTTCGATAAACGCCCGACCGGGCCAACAACGAAACCCTGGTTCCTCAAAGACTGGATTCAAACCGGGAAACAGACGGAGTACGGGTGGCATATTAAGCTGGGGCCCATGGCAAACGCCCAGTCGTATCTAGCCCAAAATGTATTCTGGCAGCAAACGGTAGAACACCCCAATTACGATACCTTTTGGCAGCAGCGAAATATTCTGCCCCACCTACAGAACATTCGGCCCGCCACGCTGGTAGTCGGGGGCTGGTTCGATGCCGAAGACCTGTACGGGACACTGAGTATTTACAAAACGCTGGCGAAGAACAGTTCAGCATCGCGTCCAATGCTGGTGATGGGACCGTTTGGTCATCGGGGCTGGTCGGAAGAAACCGGGCATACCCTGCACAACGATCTGTATTTTGGCGACAGTTTGGCGACCTATTATCAGCAAACCATAGAAGCTCCCTTTTTTCACCATTACCTGAAAGGCGCTGGCGACGGCAAAACCGGCTTGCCTAACGTCTGTCTGTTTGATACCGGTCTGAAAACCTGGCGCACCTTTTCGACCTGGCCTGCGCCTACCAACCACCGCTTACGCTGGTATTTGACGTCCAATGGCCAGCTAAGCCCGCAGGCTGTTACCCCGGTTCGTTTTCGAGAATATGTCAGCGATCCCGCCCATCCGGTTCCCTATTCCGAAGCGACCTTAACCACCGAACCCGATTTTAGCGCATTATTTAGCTATATATCTGCCGATCAGCGGTTTACCAGTAAACGGCCTGATGTACTCACTTTTCAAACCGACCCATTACCTGAAAACCTGACTGTAGGCGGAGAGACTCAGGTTCGGCTAAAGGTCAGCACCACGGGCACCGATGCCGATTGGGTAGTTAAGCTCATTGACGTGTACCCACCCGACGAACCCAATCACCCCTACTTGCCCAATCCCAAAACACAATTAGCGAATTATCAGCAGTTAGTCAGGGCGGATGTCATGCGTGGCCGGTTCCGTAACTCGTTCGAGAAACCGGAGCCCTTTACCCCTAACCAAATTACGGAGGTGGCCTTACAACTGCCCGACGTACTGCACACGTTTAAAAAAGGCCATCGGGTCATGATCCAGGTGCAAAGCAGTTGGTTTCCGCTGATTGACCGAAATCCGCAGACGTTCGTAGAAAATAGTTACAAAGCAATTCAGGCCGATTTTAAACCGGCTCGTCATCGACTGTATAGTGACTCTATAATTGAGGTGGCTACACTCCCTTAAAATAGGCCATTTTACGGCATCTAGTTCTCATGCAACACCCAATTTACATTGTCGGAGTCGGTGCCATTGGCATGACCTTAGCTGTGCTACTAAAGCACTCTGGTAAAGATGTTACACTGATTCGTGGTCGCCAAGGGAGCGCGCTAGAAACCCTAGACACCAGCCTTACTGTTGAATGCAGCGATGGCACTACCCTGACCGCTTCCGTTCCTATCCGCACATTAGACAAGGTTGGGCCCTTGAATGGGATCGTTTTGATCACGAGCAAATCATTTGGTAATCAGGAGCTGGCTCAGCGCTTGAACGGAAAGACAGGCCAGTCACCCCTTGTCTTGCTGCAAAACGGACTTGATATCGAAGAGCCTTTTCTGGAAGCAGGTTTTCCAGAAGTGTATCGGTGCGTGTTACTGGCGACCAGTCAGGTACAGGCACCCAATACAGTTCGCTATAAACCTGTAGCCGCTTCGCCGATTGGCTTGATCCGGGGCAATGAAGACCAACTGGCAGAGATTGTCGAACAGCTCCATACGACTCCGTTTCCGTTCCGGGTGGAGCAAGCCATTCAGCAGACCATATGGGAAAAAGTTATTACCAACTGCGTTTTCAATGCGATCTGTCCACTGCTTGGGGTTGACAATGGCGTGTTTCATCGTAATACCTCAGCGCTGGCTTTAGCCCGCGAAATTATCGATGAATGCGTGGCTGTGGCGGAGTTAGCGGGTGTGTTCCTGAATCGAGACGAAGTGGAGGAGCGTCTCCTGCAAATCAGCCAGCGCTCAGACGGGCAACTCATCTCCACCCTGGTCGACATTAATCTTGGCCGAGAGACTGAAATTGAAACCCTGAATCTGGCCGTTGCCAGCCTGGCTCAACGACTGGGCAAACCGGAATTGGCTCGCCGTACTCACTTAGTCGGCGAACTGATCCGGTTGAAATCAGCAGTGAGTTGTGGATTGACAATAGAAAAGAACTCATAAATCCGTTCAATAATGTTTTCAAGGAACGTATTGAAACACAGCAGTTAAACTAATCCGAAAGCTGCCATAAATCAGGCTGCCTTCTCCAATACCTATATGAATGATCTGCCAATTAACAAACTTGACATTAGCGAACTCACTCGCGCA
Source organism: Flavobacterium sp. SUN052 (assembly GCF_028867935.1). Taxonomy (GTDB): domain Bacteria; phylum Bacteroidota; class Bacteroidia; order Flavobacteriales; family Flavobacteriaceae; genus Flavobacterium. Next base: position 1,247,458 of record NZ_JAPQNS010000001.1, on the reverse strand, counting down.
GCCCTAAGTCCGTATGCGAATTTCACGGTAGCGTCCGTCAATGACCATGTGGTCAAGGTGAGTGTGATGACCGAACCTTACTTCTGGCATTATCATCCAAATTCGGACGAGACATTTATAGTACTTGAGGGTGTTTTGGTCGTTGAGCTGGAAACCGAAACGATTGAGCTTCATACCGGTCAACTGCTGACTATTCCGAAAAATATTCTCCACAAAACCCGGCCCAAAGGGGAACGCTCCGTCAACATAACCGTTGAACATGCTGCTATTGAAACGGTTACGATTGACATTGAGGGAGTAACTTCTGGCTTGACCGAATAAGCTTGCCCAGTTCGGGTGAGTGGCTCCACAAGTATTTATCAATACCTATCCACAGGTCAGCCAATTCTCCCCTTACGCCAGCCCGTGCTCCACGGCAAACTTCACCAGGTCGGCGGGTTTATTGATACCAAGTTTAAGGTTGATATTGTTGCGGTGCGTTTTCACCGTGGCCACGCTCAAGAATAGCTTCTCGGCAATTTCGTCGTTGGTGAAACTTTGCCCAACAAGGCCAATGATCTCTATTTCGCGCCTGGTGAGCTGAAACTGTTTCTGAAACGAATCGTCAGCGTGCTGGTTAGGTGTGGTGCTTTTGGTGAGTTTGGGATCGTAATAGCGCTTGCCTGCCAACACGGTTTCGATAGCATTCAGTACTTCATCTACACCCGAGTTTTTCAGAATATAGCCGGGTACGCCCAAACGCTGGCAATCGTCCACAAACTTGCGGTCGCTATACATGGTGAGCATGATGGTTCGCACGTTGGGGTAACTTTTCAGGAGTTTTTCGGACGCTTCAAGCCCGTTGAGGTGGGGCATATTGATGTCCATCAGTACCACATCAGGCTGCATCCGGTGTACGGCATCGAGCACGTCTTTTCCACTAAACACCTGCCCCACAATCTGGAGATTTCCTTCGGCAGATAGCATCATTTTCATGCCATCATTGAACAGTTGATGGTCGTCGGCAATAAGTATTTTGGTCATTGTATGTAACGTTTAGCTACCTCACCCCCAACCCCTCTCCTTGCGAAGGAGAGGGGCCGGGGGTGAGGTAAATTCAATACGGTATTTCGGCTAGTACTGTCACGCCTTCCGGGCTGATATCGGCGTCAATTTTTCCGTTTATAAAAGCCACTTTCGAATGCAGGTTATTATACTGCGGAGGGCTGGGGCCATCATCTTCGGCAATCATTACCAGGCTGTTTTCACCATACACCAGTTGAAACGTTGCCTGGGTAGCATTTGAGTTCTTCACAATATCGTTGATAAGTTCAACGGCAATACGAAAAATCTGCACTTCTGTGCTGGCATCCAGCCGACGCTCGGTACCGGCCACAATGTACTGAAACTGGATATCGGTACTCGCCGAGACCTTATCGATTGTTTCGCCCAGTGATTTAGCCAAGCCCAGCTCGGCAAAGTTTTTGGGCATCAGGTTGTGCGATACCGTCCGCAGGTTATCTACCGCCCGCACCAGCAGTTGACGAGCTTCAGTGAGCAACGGGAATTTTTCGCGTACATCGGGCTTTCGCATCACACTCGATACGTAACCAATGGCCGTCGACAGCATGGCCCCCACATCGTCGTAGAGATCTTCAGCAATTCGATTTCGCTCGATTTCCAGCGCTTCGATGATCTTTTGGGATTGCGCCTGCTCGTGATGGTGAATGGTCGTGAGCAATTTCTCATTCTGTTCGCGGTACGACTGAAACCAGAAAAACAGAATACCCGATGACAAAATGACCAGGTCGAACAGAAAATTAATGACGACAACAACGTAGCTGTCAATTTGAAAAAGTGGCTCCCGTCCCTGCGTAAAAGCCAGATTGATAAAGAATACGAGCAGGTAGCCAATCAACTGAACAGAGAACGTGAACGTATAGAAAAGGACCACTTTTTCGCGTTGCCGAATGCGCTCGAAAATTGACCAGTATGCCAACAGGATGCTGATGACAGTAAACAACAATGTCAGATTGAACGTCCACCGGAAATGACTTTGGGGAAATAGGTCAACTAAACGAAACACAATGTTCAGCCCTAATAGACCTAACAAACTGAATTTATACAGCTGCACCGCCTTGTAGGCGGGGCTATCAAACGCTTTTTGCCCGATGAAGTGCTGCATAAACTGTAGTTGCGCAATCATAATGAGCCAGCCTGACAGCAGTTGCGGATCGAACCGGTTGAAACCGGGGGATTCCGGCCAAAGGTATTGGAAACCCAACCCCGACTGCGTCGAAATGTGGAACGCAATAACCAGAATCAGAATAATGAACCAGAAGTATACCGACTGTCGAGTGGCTACAAACGCCGTGACGTTGATAAGCAGGATTAAGAGGGTAAGCCCCGCCAGTAACCCCCAGGATAGGTAGCTACTGCGATCTTTCTGCTCGAACGTCTGGTTGTCCCATACCGTCACGCGAACGCCCAAAACTTCATGACGCTTCGCCACCATCACAAACAGATCAGAAGGTGTTTTTCCGTCCAGCGCAACCGGAAAGACCCAGTTATACTGCGGAAACCCACGCGAATCGAAGGCTCGCTCATCACCCGTTCGGATTTGACGTACCAGCTTATCGCCAACAAACTGGTAAAACCATACGGCATTGATACGGGGGTTATCTAATTCCAGAAAAGCCGTTTGGGGTGTTTTGGAATTCAGGCGGATATGCATCCAATGATGCGCTGACGTATAGCCCTGATTGAGCAGCCCACCCAAAAGAGGCTTAAACTCGTTTTGCAGAGCCTTAATCTGGCCAATTTGACGTTGGGCAGTCGTGTCGGCATACTGGGTCATATAACCGTCCAGTGAACGGCTAACGCCAGACTCAACCCAGTAAGTTGGCTGGGCAAAAATCCGACCAATGGTCAGGATACAGAAAAACACTATATAACGTAATGATCTCAACAGCAAGGTTATTTGGTTCAAAAGTAGGTGGGCAAACCGGTCCATAACATACAAACTAGTTTGTATTTTTTCGGATAAAAGCAGCTTTACAGTACGGATACAGGCTGACTACTCTATTTTTGCCCTTCTCAATTCAGCTCTTTGTGTTTATGAAACGTCGTTTCGCCACCCTGCCTACAGTTCCATTACTTCGTTCAATCAGCTTTATCTGCCTGTTGGTGGGTGCTTTAGGGGCCGCAACACCTCTTACCCAACCCACCAAACCCGAGGCCCCTATTTTGACCGGTGCCGACCAGGTGAATCAGTACTTGCCCTACCTCAAGGGTAAGCGGGTTGGTATGGTGGTTAATCAAACATCGATCATAGGCAGCAAACCCAGCGTCGACAGCCTGTTGAGCCAGGGTGTACAGATTGTCAAAATTTTCGGACCGGAACACGGCTTTCGGGGTAACGCCAGCAACGGCGACAAAGTGGCCGACGAAGTCGATGCTAAAACGGGCATTCCGGTTATTTCGCTATATGGTAAAAACAACAAACCCACACCCGAACAACTGGCTGACATTGATGTATTAATCTTTGATATTCAGGATGTGGGCTGTCGTTTTTACACCTATATCAACACGCTGGACCACGTTATGGAAGCCTGCGCCAAAAACAATAAAGAGTTGATGATTCTGGATCGCCCCAACCCCAACGGCTACCTGGTCGACGGACCGATTCTGGAAGATCACCTGCACTCGGGAATTGGCATGCATAAAATACCAATTGCGCACGGCATGACCATTGCCGAATTTGCTCAACTGATCAACGGGGAGGGCTGGTTACCCAACAAGGCTCAGTGTAAGCTGCGCATTGTGAAAGTGGCCAACTACAAGCACGACATGCCTTATACGTTGCCCGTTTTACCCTCTCCCAACCTTAACACGCAGCAGTCTATTTTACTCTACCCTAGCATCTGCCTGTTCGAGGGTACTATTTTGAGTCAGGGTCGGGGTACATACATGCCGTTTACTGTGCTTGGTGCCCCTCTCCTTAAAGGGCAGTACTCGTTCTCGTTTAAACCGGTAGGCATCAAGGGGATGAGTGAAAATCCATTGCATAAAGACACCGACTGCTACGGCCTCGACCTGCGCCAGTACGATACCAATAAGCTTCGTAAATCAAAGCAGCTAAATCTTAGCTGGCTGATGGAGCTGTACAAAGCGTATCCCGACAAAGCCCGTTTTTTCGATATGACCCAAAGCAAGCAGATGGGTAATTTCGACAAACTGGCCGGTACCGAAACCCTCAAAAAGCAGATCATTGCCGGGGTTTCCGAAACCGAAATACGCCGGTCCTGGGAGCCGGGACTGTCGAATTATAAAACGCTAAGGAAGAAGTATCTGCTTTATCCGTAAGTCGTTTACCCAGTCACCAGTACCTTCGTCCCTCCCTCTCCAGACTCAATTTGCAGGGTAGCGTTGAGTGTTTGAGCACGTGCATGGAGGTTCTTGAGGCCAATTCCTCCATCCGGTTTAGCGCGGGACTGATCGAATCCCTGTCCATTGTCGGCAACTATCAATTGCCAGCCTGACCGGGTCTGGCAAAGTGACACGTGGCCCTCAGTAGCCTGAGCGTGCTTGATGATATTATTGATCAGTTCGTTAGTGATTCGGTACATTTGCCTTGTTTGCATGGCCGAGAGGTCACGGCTTTCGGGCTGTTCGCATTCATGACTGAAAAATAGGCGAACGGTACCGGTTTGATCGCGCTGGTAGACCAGTTCAGCCAGAGCAATTGTTAGTCCTTTTTGGGTTAAATCGAGGGGGAGGCTATCGCGGAGAATCTCATCGAGACAAGCATCGGTTTTATCGATCATCGTTACCGCGTCGGCAAGCAGTGGCGACGGAGTAAGATTCGACAGGATCGCGCGGGTTTGGGTGAGCCGGCCCCCTACATCGGTCAGAATGAGATTGCCCACCTGTTGGCGTTCCGATTCGAGCACGTCGATAATGGCTTCGTTGGTTTGTTGCTGACTCTGAACAAGGCCAAGTTGTAATTGCCGTTGTTCGTCCATGGATTTGCGGTAACGATAGGCCAGCAGGTACGCAAAAATGACAAGGTCGATAAAGAAAATGACCATCAATATCAGGTAGGTGTCTACGAAGAAAAAGCCGTTGCGCTGATAGCCTACTATGTTTTGGGCAGCAACAACAAGCTGGCACACGGTCTGAATTCCAAACCCGATGGCATATAGTCGCTTTACCGTATCATTCGCCCTCAAGCCAACAACAACAGTAGCCATAAACGATAAGAAGATCGTATTTGCCATCACGGTATGGATCTGCCTGATGAGTCGGTTAGCTCCCGTATAGGTTTCAGAGAATCCCATTAACTGACAAATAACCAAGCAGACAAACAGGCCACAAAAGGCATATTTAAGAATCTGGGTTGCCCAAAACACGAGCTTAGATTCAGTGTGGAGTTCCAGAAAATATTGCTGAAATAACAGCATTGCGGGCAGGTAAATCCACAATGCCTGGATAACGGGGTCTGGCTGATTGATCGCCGGTAGCCCCGGCCACAGGTACTGAAACCCAAGACCCGTATCGGCAAATTGTCGGAGCGCCAGTGCCAGAATAAATAACCCGTAGAAGCCATAAACGAGGTCGCTGGTGGCTATAAAAAACAAGATTGCTAAGAGGACAATCAACCCCACTACGCCTGTAAAAAAGCCCCAAAGAAAATATTCACGCTGTTCTTTATCTTCAAAATCATCGGTACGCCAAAGGGTCAGTTCGGTGGCTAAATTCTCATAACGCTTGTCAATTCGGAGGTAATAGTCAACTGGTTGACCGGCTTCAACACTCAGCAGATACGCAAATGTTTTGGTCGGCGATGGGCGCTGGGCAAATGGCAACCGACTTCCTGTTTTACCCAGGGAAGTTATTTGACCGGATTTCACCTCGAACAGTTCAATATAATCGATGGTATGGTTACGGATTTCAAAAGCGAGATCTTTAGGCAGGCTGTCGGCGGGTAGCTGAAACCGAAACCAATGCACCGATTCGGTGTAGCCAAAATTGATTCGGCCTTTGGGAGCTTTTTTAAATGTACCGGTCCGAACCGCGTCCTGAACGGTAGCCGCCCCGCCCGTATCTTCCCAATGAGAAAACGGAATCGGTAGCTCGGGCAGTGCGTTTACAGAGTTTAGGTGATAGGTTGCCAGTCCAAGCATGAGCGCTATCACGATCCCAAATAAACTAATCAAGTTTCGTGTCATGCCGGTATGGTGTCGGGTATCATCAAGCTTACCATCACCGAATTGCCCGATTCCGTGGCATCAATTAGTAAATCAGCTTTGAGCAGGTCTGCTTTAGCGCGAAGATTAGCCCCGTCTGTTTCGCCCCAGTTGGTGGGCTGTCCATCATCTTCTACCGACAGGTTCAGTTGCTCTTCATGATACAGCAACTGAACAATTACTTCGGTCGCGTCAGGATGTTTCTGGGCGTTTCTGATCAGTTGAATCGCTAGGCTGAACAGCAACTGTTCTCGCTGGGAGCCCAATGGCCTTACAACTCCCAAGCTAACAAACTGGACCGGCACCCCCCGAATGCCTGCTTTCCGGGCGGCTTCGGCAATTGCATTGACCAGGCTAGTTTGGTCCAGTTGTTTGGGTAGCAGCTGATGCGATAGCGTACGGAGTTCGTCGGCAGCCTCGTCGATGAGTATTTGCGCCTGTTGCAAAGGAGTAACCTGGTCGGTGCGAGCCAACCGCGACAAATACCCTTTGGCCGTGGCCAGTAGTGGCCCAATGTCGTCGTGCAGGTCCTGAGCCAACCGTTGGCTTTCGTCCTGTAATGACGCAATTACCTGTTGTTGAGCCACCTGCCGACTGTTTAGCAAGTCAAGCTCCAGCTGTTGATTGTGTTGTTTTGCCCGAGAATAGCGGTAGGTAAGCCCATACGTGAAAAATACCAGATCAGCTATCACCGTTATCCCCAGCACCACGTAGGTTTCCACATCGAAGGGGAGCGGCCAGCCCTGCGCCTGGCAAAAATTCATGATGGCCACAACCATGTAGCCCGTGAACTGTACCGCTAGCGCATAGCTATAAAAGCGAACCATTGTTTCGCCGTTTCGCTTGCCAGACACTTTTTTCCGCTCCCGCCGACTCGCTTCCACCAAACTCATAATCGTCAACACGGCTATCACTGGTACAAATAAAGACGTAGACACCGACACCAACTGGTACATATACTCTTCACGGCCAGGTACTTTCAGCCACTGCACGCCTATGACTCCCACTAAAGCTGCCGTCACGAAGATTTTAAAGGCATTCACCCACCGGTATACCCGGCTGGTATGCCGGTTCTGATGAATAAAATACTGCATAAACGTCGTTTGGGCTACCATGCCCGCCCAGACGTAGAGATAGACCGGCAAAAACTCGTTCAGACGCGGAGCGGTGGGCCACAGATACTGAAATCCCAGACCCGCGTCGGAGAACAGATGCATCGTCATGAAGTGCAGATACAGGCTGTACCACAAGTAAATCCAGTCGCGCAAGGCCAGCAGCATCACCATGTTCAGCACCAGCACAATGCAGATTATACCCACATAGATACCCCAGAGGAAATATTCGGTGCGGTCAGAAGCCACAAAAGCGGGACGGTTCCAGAGCCGAATAAAAAACGACAGCACGGCGTGAGGCTGTTTTACCCGAAGGAAATAACCCACCCTGGCGGCTGGTACGCCGGAGCGGGACCGTAACCGAATTGGGAACACGTAATTATTGTTCTGGTAAGGCCGCTGACTGTACAGAAACCGGTCGCCGGTTGGGCCTGCTGTTAGAATCCGCCCATCTCCCACTTCCGTCAGCTGTAGTTCGTCGAGGTTAGCATACTCGATTTCGAGCATTAAACGTGATTGCTGGGGGCCATCGTTGGGGGCTTCAAGTTCAAAATAAAGCCAGTGAACAGCCGTGGTATTGTAGCCGAAATCCTGGCGGTTGGTCAGGCTGGTGGTGGGTTGAAACTGGCCCGCTTGCTGGCGGTCGAATACCTGTTTAAGACTTAACTGACCGGATGAATCGGCAAAATGGTACAAATGGCCTCGTAACGGAATTTCACCCGCAGCATCGGGGCGAACGATGATGACTTTAGAGCGTTGCCGGGCCTGTTGCGCACTCACTGTAAAGGTGAGCATTAGCAAAAACCAGAGGTAACCGGCGCGTTTCATGCTGTGGATCAAGGTTCAATGGAGAGGAAAGATCAAATGAACGTCGTTTTTCGGCAAAATACAAACAAGGTTGTATGGATTCGCCCCTACCCGATCCGCCACCTTTGTATCACCCAAACGGGACAGAACCTTTCTCTTTTTAACCGCTCCGGCGTTCCGGCCAAAACAATCGCATGAAAACCTTCCTCAATTTTTACACAGGCTTATTCTTAATTACCTCGCTGCTGCTGACCACTACCAGTTGCGAAAAAATGGCGGGCCTCGACCCAATGCCCATCAGCAACACGCCAATCGGGACTACCCCACCCGCTCCGAATGGTCTCGGCGACTTTAAAATCATCAAGTTCGATCCGATGGTCATGAAAACCAAAATCGACGCTTTTCTAAAAGTTCGTAACTTGTCGGGCTATGCATACACCATTTTTGTGGATGGCCAGCGGGTTGTAACGGCCGAAGGATATGATGGTGTAGCCCGGAAAGCTATAGATTCTCCACAGAGCGGCTACAACCCAATGACTCGTCAGGAGATTGCCAGCTGCTCAAAGTACATAACTACGCTGGCTATGGTGCGGATGTTAGACCGCGCTGGTCTGGATATCGACACACCAATTGGACCGTACATCCCAGCGTACATGAACGCCATAGCATCCGTACGGCAGATTACCTTTCAGCAATTGCTTTCGCATTACTCAGGGCTGGTTGGGGGTGTCAGCGACATCAACATCACGCTGGCCGAAATGCAACAATCTGTTCGGACCAACAACTCAGCCGGGTTCGATTCATACCAGTACAACAACATGAACTTTGCCTTGTGCCGTTTGCTGCTACCTTACGTTTACTGGAAAGAGGTGTTGAAAATGACCCCACAGACCATAGCGCAGATGGAAAGCAACCCAGCAAACCTAGACGCGGGAATGGCGAATATATTCTTATCCTTTGTTCGCAATGATGTGTTCAAACCCGCAGGCTTAAGTATCTGGGGTGCGCTCGGTGCTACCGACCCCGGTACCAATTCACCTACTCTTTATTACAATAGCAATCAGGGGGGAGCTGCCGGTACAAACACCAGCTCACTGACTACCCTAGTAAACCTGGGCTCAGCTGGTTTCGACCTGAACTCCATCGAACTGGCACAGATTACGTCGGCGGCTAACGATTACAAAATTGTATCGGAACCCCTGATGAAGGCCATCCGAACCGGGTACAAAGGCCGCCCATTGGGATTCAATGATTCGCAGACCGGCAAGTACGGCGAATACTACTACAAATATGGCGGCATTACCCTCAACGTGAACGGCCTGACCGGGGGACTAGCCACAATGCTGGTTGATTTCGACTGTCCAACGGCGCGGGTTCAGGTGGCGGTTATGTCGAATCACGATGACAGCGGTGTGACTAATATCAACTGGATTCGGGCTGCTTTCGACGAGTCCTGGAAGTAACAGTTTACCCATACAAAAGCCCTGCTTACCAGCCTCTCCGAAACTTCGGAGAGGATTTATTATGTACAGTAATTGTCTCATAATCAACAAAATACAAACTTGTTTGTATGGATTTACCCCTCCTCCATCCGCCATCTTTGTATCACCCAAACGGGACAAGAACCAACCTCTTTATCTCAATCAATTTCCTCTTTTTAACCAAGTTCAATCAATTACAATCATGAAAAAAGTAAGCCTGATTTTCGCAATGCTCCTTGGTTTCGTAGCCACATCGTTCGCACAACAAGTCCAATATTCATTCGAAGAAATGTCGTACAGTCCCCGTGCTTCAGGGGTGAGCTTGTGCCCCTATTCTTCTGGAATCACTAACAGTAATGGTACCGACAAGTACTATGTTACGGCCTGGGTTGATCTTCAGAAGAAAACGATTGTCAATCCAGAACTCAGAGAGTACGGTAATCCGAGTAAGGTAATTAAATTAGACAAGATTACTCACGTTAACCATCTATACCTGAGTACACCCAACACGGGGGGCGTTGAGGCCTACGCCTGCAAGGGTACGGGTACCAACATGGTGTTCTACTACCTGGTGGGCGCTACTACTCCCGACACCGTTAAATTCCTATTCTATTTACCATCGGGACCAGGAAATTTGCAGATGGCTAATTGACCCTCAATCCAACATAAAAATCACTAAAAAAGGCAAGGGCTGATGCCCTTGCCTTTTTGCATTTGTATCAAAAAAAAGTCGCGCAAAGGACTGACATTCAGCAAAAACACAAACAAGGTTGTATAGATTTCACCCTACCCGATAGGCCATCTTTGTATCATACAAACAGGGCAATATCGCCTTCCTCTTTTTTCTCGCTATAATCATGAAAACGACACAAACGATAGGCATCATTGGAGCCGGAGTCAGCGGTCTAGTAACGGCAAAAACTATGCGTGAACACGGCTTCTCCGTAGTGCTGTTCGAACGCGAAGCCGAGTTGGGCGGGGTGTGGGCCTCCACCCGTCGGTACCCCAACGTGACAACCCAAAACAACCGCGATACCTACACGTTCACCGACTTCCCCATGCCCAAACACTACCCCGAATGGCCAACGGGCAAGCAGGTGCAGGAATACCTGACCAACTACGCCCGGCAATTCGGCATTTTGAACGCAATCCGATTTAGCACGAGCGTAGAGCATACCGAAGCCATCGACGGCGGAGCGGGTGGCTGGGTAATTCACACCCGTCAACATGGCGAAGCGAGCGAAACAGTGGTTGATTTTCTGGTTGTCTGCAACGGGGTGTTCAGTGAGCCCAATATGCCCCAGATTCCGAGCCGTGACGTATTCAGGGGCACCGTGCTCCACAGCACTGAGTACCGGCAGCAACACCTCGACGCGGCCAAAGTCCAGAAAGTAGCCGTAGTTGGTTTTGCCAAATCGGCCCATGACATTCTGTCGCAGGTAAGCAACGTGTCGGAGAAGCCCGTTTGTATTTATCGGGAAGCTAAATGGAAAATGCCCCGAATTTTCTGGGGCCTAAACTTTAAACACTTGCTGCTGCATCGTTTTGGCGAGTCGTTGTTTCCGTACCGGTTTCTATTTGGCATTCACAAATTTCTGCATGGCCCCTTGGGTAAACCCGTTACGGGACTCCTGGTAAAAGGGTTGGGCAAGCTGGTAACGGCACAGTTAAAGCTCAAAAAGAGCGGGTTGCTCCCCGATAAACCCTTCGATAGCATCGCCAACTGCTCCATTGGATTAACGTCAGACAATTTCTATGAGCGGGCAGCTTCTGGTGAGATCCAGTTGGAGAAAGGCGAAATAGCCCGCTTTGTTCCCGATGGTGTAGTGCTGAATACGGGCAAACGAATCGTGGCCGATCAGGTGGTTTTCGCAACGGGTTTCCGGCAGTCGGTGCCTTTTTTCAGCGAAGCAGTAAGCAACCGGATTCGTAATCAGAAAGGCTGGTTCCAACTGTACCGCAACGTGGTACCCGCTGATGTACCGAACCTGACGTTCGTTGGGTATAATCCATCGTTGTTTACCCCGTTTACGTCGGAGTTGGCTGCGCATTATTCGGCCCAGTATTTTAAGGGGCAACTAAATCTGCCCGATGCTCAGGCCATGAAAATGGAGATTGCTTTACACCACGAATGGCTGGTGCAACGCGCGCCCAAAAGCAATGCTTCCGGCACCTGTATTATCCCGTTCTCGTTCCACCATGCCGACGAACTGATGCGCGATATGGGCTTGAAAACCCGCCGGACCAACAACCCCATTACTGAGTTTATGAAGCCGTTTGACCCGGCTATTTACAAGGGTCTTACCCAGGAATTACAGGCATTATATCCGGTTAAATCTGTTGCAAAACCTGCCTCTGGATTGGTTGCAGTCTGAAAAATACAACTTTGTTTGTATGGATTCAGCCCTCCCCAATCCCCCATCTTTGTATCATCAGAACGGCAGTGTAGCCAACCTCTTTCCCTCAATCAATTTCCTCTTTTTTAACCAGTTAACTAATCTCATTCAATGAAAAAAGTACTCGTAATTATCGCACTATTCGTTGTTGCCCTGGCTGGCGCTGTCTCGGCCCAAACATCGTCTGGCAAAGTTGTCTTTCAGGACATTCACCTCACCTCGATTAAATTGAACGAAGGACTCAACGCTGTTCCCGTGAGATCAGCAGATGGAAATGCCGGTACGCTCCGATTCCTGAAACGCGGCAACACCTTCTCTAACGTTCTGTTTGTTGACGCATCGGGTAAAGTGGACCGGCTTTCGCCCAACGACGATGCACCGAACCCGGTTTGCAAATGCCCGCTGCCTGATGCCTGCTTCGCTACCGAAGACAAAAACATTGGTATGTGTATCTGTAAAGCGTGTGATCTGACTATGCCCGATGACATCTACAACATCGGCCTCTTATTACCCGCCGTTCAGAAAGTTCGGGAAGCGGCAGCCCGGTTTTAATTCTCCAGAATTGTTCAATCCTCTTTTTTCAATCACAACGGCGAACCGCCAAAACAACCAATCAAATCCAATGAAAAATTTCCTCTCAATACTCGCTTTGTTCGTAGCCATTGTTGCTCAGTCATACGCTAACGCTGTAGCTCCACTTATAACTGAATCTGGCTCCGTTAATATCCGCGAAGGGCGCAATGCCGTTCGACTGCGCGACGGGTCATCACTCACGTTTACGTCTCGTGGGGGTGAACTTACCGGCATCGAAGTCCGTAAGCCAACAGGCTTGGTAATCAAATTTGAGGACGACGCCTGTTCTACTTGTGGTAATACGCAGCCCCCCAAACCTTGTGATGGTGAAACTCGCTGCGTTTACAGCGAAAAATATAAGGCCTACATCTGCTTTTGTATCCCCAAACCAGTCTTGAGTAGTGGTGGCGGCACATCTACAGCGGCCTGGTATATGAAAGTTGACGATATCAAAGGTGAGTGATAAGGCTGGTCCTAAGTAGAAACAGAGTAACTAAGTGATTCAGTAAATGGGTAATTAAGGAGTTGAGAGAACATGATAATACCCTCTCTAACAAACCCTTATTTACCCATTTACCTATTTGACGCAATATTCCATTCACTCAATCACCAATCACTATAATGACTGCATTATCTAATTTCCTGGACCGCATTGCCAACTGGAAAACGTTGCTCCTTCTGTTAGCCATTTACATCAGTTTCCCGGCCTATTGGCTCAAGAATGCGGAATCTAACATAAATCAGCTGGCGGGCAAAACCGTCGGCCCCATTGACCTTACAGTTGGTTTCAACCCAACCCGAACACTACAGATGGTAGCCGACTACGGCCCCGAAGCCCGTGCTTACTACGCGCAAACGGAACTGACTGCCGACGTGGTTTACCCAATCGTATACAGTTTGTTGTTTGCCGTTATCCTGACCCTGTTGTATCGAAACAAGCCCTATAAACCGTTTGCGAGCGTGACGCTGTTGCCCTTTGTCAGCCTGATTTTCGATTACCTGGAGAACATAACCATCGTCACCTTACTGAACAGCTATCCAAGTCAGTCGGTGACGGTAGCGGTTCTATGTGAGGTTTTTAAATTAGGGAAGTGGCTTTCGTTTGGTTTGGCCGTGATGTTTATCGTCTACGGGCTTTTCCGGTTACTGACAGGATCACGGACTGAAAAATCCGTAAACACCGTCTGATCCGTGATCCTAAATCCCTTAAATACAGACTTGTTTGTATTGAAACAGGGGACCTGAAACGGCCAATTTTGTAGTGTTCCCCTACTACAAAAAACGCCGTGAAAACTGCTCTATTTCCCTTCTTTTATTGCTGGTTATCAATCCATTGTTTCCTCGCTTCCGGTGCCACGATACAACCGGATTCACTGCCTAAAATAGAACCAGCCGTTCAGGTAACGGGCGATGTGGCACTCTCAACGGGCTTCTATTTGTTGCGTGGCCTGGAAACTCCGCAAATGCAGGTGATGCCCTGGGGGCTGACTGGTAATTTGACCCTGACCTCACGTTCGGGCTGGACGGTGCCGGTTCAGTTGCTTTGGAGCTCAGAAACGCAACGGTATCGCCAGCCCTACAACCAGGTGGGCGTTAGTCCGCGTTTCCGCAACTGGCTCACGTTGCACGCGGGCTACCGCAACGTGATGTTTTCGCCCCTCACGCTGGCAGGGCACACGTTTCTGGGGGCGGGAATCGAAGTAAATCCCGGCTTTCTGCGCGTAGGGGCTGTGGTGGGCAAATTCAACCGGGCTATCGATGCAAACTTCGCCAATCCCGACCGGGTGGCTACGTTTCGCCGGACGGGTTACAGCGCCAAAATTGGCCTTGGCAATACCCGCAATTACCTCGACCTGATTTTACTCCGCGTGTCTGACGATGTGAACTCGATTCGGACTGACAGCCTGCGTCAGATTGCACCCGCCGAAAACGTGGTACTGGGTCTGAGCGGACGCTTTCAACTCAATAAAAATCTGCTTGTTGAAATCGACGCGGCCGGTAGCGCCTACACCCACGACAGCCGGACCGATACCGTGGCAACGACCACCAGCCGCGATGAACGGTTTCGGTATCTGGGGCAACTGAAAAACCTGTTCACAGCGCGGGAATCGACCCAAATTTATACAGCTGTGCAGGCATCGCTCAGTTACCGGGGGCGGTGGGCCGATCTTAAACTTCGCTACAAGCGAATCGAACCCGATTACAAATCGATGGGAGCTTATTATTTCCAGACGGATCTGGAGAGTTTTACAGTGGCTCCCGCTCTCAAGTTATTCAAAAAGCGTCTTCAACTTCGCAGCAGCATCGGCTGGCAGCATGACAATCTGATGAACCAGAAAAGGACCCGCACAGATCGCCTGATTGGCTCACTGAGTGTGTCCTACGCATCCAAAAAAGACCTGATGCTCGATTTGGCTTATTCCAACTATGGTATTACCCAACGGGCTGGTTACCGGCCCATTAACGACACGGCCCGCGTTGCACAGAACAACCGGACGCTATCGGGTAGCCTATTCAAACTTTGGGCCCGCGAAACAAGCATTCATACCATAACTGGCTCGGGTACCTACCAGGAACTGGAAGATCTGAACCCGTTCACGGCTGATCTGAACCGCAACGAAAATTGGAACTACACCCTCAACTACGCCTTCCAGCACCTGATAGCCAGCATCGATGTGAACGTGGGCTACGGCTATACCCACACAACCGGACTCGATTTGAGCAGTACATTTTATGGCCCATCGCTTGAAATCGGCAAGCGAATCCTGAAAAACAAACTCGGTTTGCGGGTAAATGCCAATTACTTAAAAAGCGTTGAAACATTGGCAGAGTTCAACACGCAAGGGATCGTTATCAGCACCGGTCTGGGCATCGATTATCAGGTAACGCCTGTTCACAGGCTTTCGGTGAACGCCACCACCGTTTTGAACCGGGGGCTGCAAACCTTCCGCGAACAACAAGGTACAGTGCAGTATTCGTTGAGCTTTTGAAGGGGTTTAGGCCAAGAGCTGTATGGAGAAGTACCGTGTCAAAAACTTTTAGCACAAAACCGGACATTTCCCTGTCCGCTACTGGACAGACCAGCGAATCAAACCCACCTTAAAACCATTTTAAACCCCGTTTATTGTTTCCGGCAAACAATTTGGTGAGTAGATAAGCAAGCCATAAATCGACAACCGTATGCTTGGTATCTTCTTTAAAGTCGCCTTTCGTAACCTGTTCAAACAAAGACTATTTGCAGGTTTCAACATCCTCGGCATATCGATGGGCATAGCCTGTAGTGTGGTGGTCTATCTGCTTATTCAACACCAGTTCAGTCAGGACGCTTTTCATACCAATGCGCCAACCACGTTTATTGTCAACCATATCCGAACCACCAATGGGCAGCCGGAGCGGTGGATTACTTCGCCCGACGCCATTGGCCCGGCGCTGCAAGCCGATGTGGCTGAAGTAAAACAGTTTGTACGGTTTCAGGGCAACAGCGCGGTCGTGAAACAGGGGACTAATGCTTTCCATGAATACGTGCGCTTTGTCGATCCCAACTTCTTTAACCTGTTCACCTTTCCCTTGCAGGCTGGCACTGCCGATCCGCTTAGCGACCCAACCGGCATCGTGCTGTCGGACGCCACAGCGCGCAAATTCTTTGGGGAGAAAGATGCCATTGGGCAACCACTCACGATTTTGTTCGACGGAAAAACCAAACAGAGTTTTACGGTAAAAGCCGTAGCGGCTCCGTTCCCCAACACAGCCAGTTTTAGCTTCGATCTGTTGGTGAATTATAGCGTTGGCAAAACGCTCGGCTGGCGCGACAACGACTGGACGCGTTCGGTGCAGGGTACGTTTATCCAGATCAATAAACCCACCGATATTGGAAAAGTAACCACTGCCCTTGCCGGGTATGTGAAACGCCATAACGAGGTGAACAGTCAGTCCCCTGTCAATTCGTTTTACCTGGACAATCTGCTCGACCTTTCGCAAAACGGCTACCGGACCCGGCATTCATTTGCCGCTGGCACCTCCCCCACCGGTTTGATCATTCTTGGCGTTCTGGCGGCTTTGGTACTGTTTATGGCCTGCTTCAATTTCATGAACTACACCATTGCCACCTCTGTCACTCGGTTCAAGGAAATTGGGGTTCGGAAAGTACTCGGCAGCACCCGCAAGCAACTGATCCGGCAATTTATCGGCGAAAACCTGTTGGTGGGTAGTCTCGCGCTGGGTCTTGGGTTATTGTTGGCCGCCACCCTGTTTTTACCCACGTTCCGCATCCTTATCGACTTCCCTCAACTCCATTTCAACGTGCTCGAAAACTGGCAGTTAGTGTTATTCCTGATCACATTGGTGTTGAGCATCAGCCTATTATCCGGGCTTTATCCCTCCGTTTACGTTAGTGGTTTTAATCCAATAACTGTGCTGAAAGGACGCCAGCGCATTAAAGGAACCAACGGTCTTGTTCGGAGCCTGTTGGTTGTGCAATTTGGGATCGCCATGTTTACGGTCTCAGCCGCTATTCTGACCACGCAAAATACTCAGTTTCTCCGCTCTATGGATGTTGGCTACGAACCCTCGAAACTGGTAGTGTTGCGGACTGATGGCGAACAGTCATTCAATCAACTCCGCGATGCCGCTGCCCGACTGCCAGGCGTGATGCAGGTGGCGGGCTCGCAGGATCAGCTGGGCCGCACCGGAGACAACGTGACTACCCTGGAGGATGGTGCCACCAAATCGACGGCTGAAATCCTGCGCGTTAGCCCCGATTACGTACAAACGCTGGGTCTACGACTAGTTCAGGGGCGTAATTTCCTGGCAAACTCAACGGCTGAGGTTGGTAATTCGATTATTGTTAATCAGGCTTTGGTCAAAGCGATGGGTTGTACATCGGCAGTCGGGAAACAGGTGCGGCTGAACAATCAAGTCTGTCAGGTTGTGGGCGTTGTCGACAACTTCAATTATCGCTTCTTTCACGTCAAAATTGCCCCCTGTATCCTGCAAATGAATCTCCCCGCCGACAATCGGGTTTTGACCATGAAGGTGAATACCGACGATATAGCCCAGTTGACAGCTCAACTTAAACCCGTTTGGCAACGCGCCATGCCCGATGCTCCTTTCGAGATGATTCAACAAAACGAGGTGTACGCCAGCAGTTATGATGAGTCCCGCCGGGTGAAAGACATTTTCACCTACGTGGCTATCCTAACGCTGATGATCTCGGCGATGGGGCTTTTTGCCCTTGTCTCGCTCAATATTGCTAAAAAGACTAAGGAAATCGGTATCCGAAAAGTGTTGGGAGCTTCAGCCACCAGCATCGCTAACCTGCTCAACCGGGAGTTCGTAATTCTGATCACTGTAGCGGGGGCTATTTTTTTACCGCTGGCATTCGTCGCTCTTAAAGGCCTGCTCGAAAGTGAGTATCCCTACCACATTCCGGTTACCGCCTGGATATTCATCAGCACGTTGGGGTTGATGTTGGTGCTTGCCATCCTGACTATTGGCACTCAGGTTGTCAAAATCGCCACGGCTAACCCGGTAAAGGCATTGCAAACGGAGTAGAGAAGTTAGGCCACTTTTCAGCGATCATACTTGTCACAAGTTTTCCAGGAAACTTATTTCTTTGTATTGATTTTTAGCTGCTTCCTTTACTCTTCTGTATGAATTACTTCCTGAAATTACTGATGCTGGTTGCATGGGCATTGCTTATCGCCAATAGCTGCAAACCGAAAGAAGACGCCCTGCCAGCGCCTACAACCGCAGGACTAAACACATTTGGCTGTAAAATCAATGGTAAGGTTTGGATTGCTGACGGCATTCGAAACGACCAGGGGCCTGCTAAAAAGGCCATCGAAGTGGAGTTCAAGCAATTAAGCGCCACCACTTTCTATTTGTTCATTCATACCAATGCCAGCACCAAAGACCGCGTTCAGTTAACCCTGACCAACGGGGTGGTTGGCACAAACCTATTAACAAATCGGTACAATGATCCCTTCGCTATCTACTACGATAACCAGTTCCGGCTATTCAACTCCATGGATGCCAATCCGGGTAAACTAGTCATTACACGTCTGGATACAGTCAATCGGATTGTGTCGGGGACCTTTGAATTCGATGGTCAATTTATTGTAAGCAAAGAAATTGTACATATTACTGAGGGTCGGTTCGACATCAATATAAATACACTTTAATGGCCATTTATACTTAAATAAAGCTCACTAGAAGTCTATATTTTAAAATAATTTATTTTTTGGGGTATGTTTTTAAAATAATTTATTAGCATTGTGTTAAACTTTTATTACCCCAACTTTAACTATCCTTCATTTATGAGACTAAGTTTACTTAGGCTTATTATCCTGCTTATGGTAATAGGCACCCCGGCGTTCGCGCAGTCGATCACGGGGCGAGTTACAACAACTACCGATGGACAGCCGCTACCCGGCGTATCTATTCTGGTAAAAGGTACTACGTCGGGGGCTACGACGGATGCCGATGGAAAGTATAGCGTACCAGCCCGTGGAAACAGTGTACTTGTGTTTTCATACATCGGGTACAAAACGAAAGAAGTGAGCATTGGCAACCAGTCGACAGTGAATGTTACCCTGGATGAAGATGCTGGAATGATCGACGAGGTAGTGGTTACGGCCCTCGGTGTTACCAAAGAACAGCGGGCTTTGGGTTACGCTACCGCCGTTATCAAAAACGATCAATTGATCAAAACCGCCAACACCAACTTTGCCACGGCATTGTACGGAAAGGCACCAGGCGTGACAATCAGTGCTACGCCTGGTGGTGCAACCAGTGGTGTGAACATCAACATCCGTGGTCTGTCGTCTATCACAGGCAACACCCAGCCACTGATCGTTATGGATGGTATCCCCATTCGGAACGGCGAGGCCCGCAACGGCGACTACTGGGGTGACCAGCGCATTCGGGGTAATGGTCTGCTTGACCTGAACCCAGCCGATATTGAAAACATCTCGGTGCTGAAAGGTGCTTCGGCAGCTGCGTTGTACGGTTCTGAAGCCGTGAACGGGGTTATTCTGGTAACCACCAAAAATGGAAAAGGCCGCAAGGGTCTTGGCGTTGATTTCAGCGCGAGCCACAACGTTGACAAGATTGCTTACCTACCCCGTTATCAGAACGTTAGAGGCCCTGGCTACATGCTAAACTACGCCAACGGCGGGCAGGATGCCAACGGCTTTATTTCTTACGACACAAACGGCGACGGCAAAGGTGATACCCGTGGGTTGTTGAATGCGACGGTTAACTTCGGACCGAAGTTCGACGGTCAGCCGGTTATGTCATTCGACGGGGTTATCCGGCCCTACTCGCCATCGGGCAACAGCTACGCGGATCTGTTCCAGAACGCCCGCAGCTCGAATATCAACCTGGCGATCTCGAAAGCTACCGACAACACCAATCTGCGCTTCTCGGTAACGCGGCAGGATAACGGCATGATCAGCTACGGCGCGAAAAACGAACGTAACATCATGAACCTGAACCTCGGCTTTACCCCCAATCCTAAGCTGCGGACGGATATTGTTGTTAACTACATCAACCAATACACCCACAACCGTCCGTATAAAGTGGATCGCATGATCAACAACTTTACGGGTATGATGAACCGTTTCGAAGCGGCCGACTGGTACTTCAATAAATACCAGACCAGCCTGGGTTACAAGTTTGTTACGGGCACCAACCCCAGCCTGACGCCGAACGAAAACATTATCCGCAATGGATTCAAATCCGACATCGGTGATTATGTGTGGAGCACGCGGGCCAATACCTACGACGAATACAGCAACCGGATTATAGCCAGCGTTACGGAGAACTGGCAGATTTTACCCAGCCTGAACCTGCGTGGACGCTTGGGTACTGACTTCACGTCGGAGCGCATCGAAGACAAGCAGCGTAGCTCGGTTCCGCTGGCTTTCGGCTATTCAGGATCGTTTGGTTTGAATAACAACCTGTACAGCAACGTCTATGGTGATGTGTTACTTACATACACCAAAAAGCTAAACGACGACATTACACTGTCGGCGATGGCGGGCTACAATGGCTACAAGCAGCTTAATTCGCTGATGAGCCGTAGCACGAATGGCGGCTTGAGCACGGAGAACTTCTTCGACGTTTCGGCCTCGGTAAACACGCCAAACAGTAGCAACTCCCGCGAACGCTGGGTTCGGGATGCTATGCTGGGAACGGTAAACGTCAACTTCAAAGACATCGTTTATGTGGAAGGTACGCTCCGCCGGGACCGTACCTCAACGCTGGCACCGGGTAACAACACGTTCGTCTACCCGTCAGTAAACTCGTCATTTGTATTCAGCGACCTGGTCCGGTTACCATCCGTTATTACCTACGCCAAACTGCGGGCATCCTACGGTATCGTGGGTAACTATCCATCCATCTACCGGGCCAATAATGCGTACACACAGGGCAACCTGAACATTCAGCAAACGGGTGGCAACTCTGTGCTGTACACCAACATCAGCAGTGATTACGGGAACGACCTGATTCGTCCAGAACAGAAACGCGAGTTTGAATTCGGTCTGGATACCCGCTTGTTCCGGGATCGGCTACGCGTTGATTTAGCGTATTACAACGCCCAGATCGTTGACCAGATTCTGCCCCTGTCGATTGCCTCCAGTGCGGGTGCCCGCACCATTCTGGCCAACATTGGTACGTTGCGGAACCAGGGTCTGGAAATGGCCCTTCACATATCGCCCCTGAAAGCAAGCACCGCCAACGGTCTAAACTGGGATTTGACCCTGAACCTGGCTAAGAACAGAAACAAAGTAGAGAAACTGGCCAACGGTTCGTCGGAGTTGCTACACGCCGATTACGACGGTAACGCGGCTCAATTACGGTCAGTGGTTGGTCAGCCGATGGGTGACATTTTCGTTCACGGCATCCTGAAAAGTGCAACCGGTCAGAACGTAGTTGGCCCGAATGGTTTGTATCAGTTAGACGGTAACAACTGGATCAAGGCGGGTAACGCAACGCCCAAACTGACGGGTGGTTTGCTGAATGGCCTCAGCTACAAAGGCTTCATTCTGGACATTGTAACTGACTTCCGGTTCGGTGGCCATATCATGCCAACAGGTATCAACTGGCTGACCTCGCGCGGTTTGACCGAAGAAAGTCTGACAGCAATGGATGCGGAACACGGTGGCCTCCGCTACTACAAAGACGCAACCGGCAAAGGAATTCTGACAACAGGTGCCGCTGGCCCCAATGGCGAAGTGGTTTACAACGACGGTATGCTGATGGATGGTGTGCTGGCTAACGGCGAGAAAAACACCAACGTGATCTCGCAGGCTACGTATTACAACTCGACCTACAACTGGGGTGGTCCACAATACAGCAGCTCGCGCTATGAACTGTATGTGAAAGAGAACACCTACATCAAAATGCGGGAGTTGTCGCTGGGCTACCGAATTCCGGCCGCGCTTACTCGTCGTATCGGAACGCAGAACCTGACCCTATCGGTGTTTGGTCGTAACCTGTTCTTCTTCTACCGCACCATCAAAGACCTGGATGCCGAGCAGACTACGGTCAGTACGCAGTGGAGAGATAACATTAACAACGCCGGTTCGAACCCATCGTTCCGCACCATGGGCGTTATGTTACGGGCCAGTTTCTAATCCTAACGCAATCATGATCATGAAAAAAATATCACTCCTCTTGTTATCAGGGCTTCTGTTGGCGAACGTATCGTGTAAGGAGTCCGAGTTTACGGCCGCTTACCCCGATCCGGCCAAGATTGCTGCCACCACCGTTGAGAAGCAGTTCACCGGCGTGTTGTATGCCAACCGAGACTACGTACTGCCGGGCTATCGCTTCTACTTTGTTACGTTACGGACCACGATCAACCACTACACCCAGGCAACAGGTTGGGTCAACGCGTCGGGGCAATACATTCCCGGCTCGTCAGGCGTGGAAGATGTATGGTACACGTATTACAACACCCTCGCGCAGTACCGTGAATTGCAGAAAGTGTATAACGCTTTACCGGCCGATCAGCAGAAAGACCGGCGGATATTCATGTTGGCAGCCGCTGTTTACGTGTATGATTTTACGCAGAAAATGGTTGACGTACACGGTGCCATTCCGTTTAGCGAAGCGGGATTGCTTAGCACGAAAGGGGGCGATTATTCATCGTCGAGCGCTAAATTCGACACGGCCGAGAGTATTTACACGTTCATGCTGGATGATCTGAAAAGCATCGCCACCGAGCTAAACAGCATTACGTTGAATGCGGGATACCAGCGGTCGTTCCAGACGCAGGATTTCCTGAACAAAGGCGACATGACGCTCTGGAAACGTTACACGAACTCGCTCCGCCTACGAATGCTGAACCGGGTTTCGGACGTATCAGCTTTCCAGTCTCGCGCAAACACCGAAATGGCCGAGATTCTGAACAACGCTACGACGTATCCAATTGTGGAGACTAACGCCCAGAACATCCAGGTCAATGTATTCGATATCAATACGGACATCAACTCAAAAGGATTCCGGGATGGTTTAGCCTCAGATGGCTGGTATGGTAACACAGCGGGTAAAGCCATTATCGACAACATGAACGCAAACAGCGATCCGCGCCTGAAAGTCCTGTTTGAGCCGGGAGCCAATGCAGCTGGCAAATACATCGGAATTGATCCAACGGCGACTGAAGCAGTGCAAACGGCCCTGTACAACAGCGGTCAGGTTGCGATTTACAATCGCTACACAACCAGCCATAACCAGTTTTTTCCGGGTGTGTTAATCAATGCCGCCCAGATGAACCTGATTAAAGCCGAGTATTACTTGCGTACCAACAACGATGCGTCGGCTAAAACGGCTTACGAAACGGCCATTACCCAGTCGGTTGAGTTTTACAACAGCATTCTAGCGAAGACAAACGCTACCGGTATCACCAACTCGACGATACCTTCACCAGCCACGGCGGCTTCCATTACCGCCTACATCGCGGGTAAAGGCGTGAACTGGGGGAGTGCTACCACCAATGCCGACAAACTGAAGCTGATTGCTACTCAGAAATGGCTGCATTACAACGTGGTACAACCCTTTGAAAACTGGGCCGATATTCGCCGGTTAGACTATCCGGTGCTGAGTTTCCAGGTTGACAACGCGAACAATCAGACGTTACCCCCTGTTCGGTGGACAATTCCAGGTAATGAGATTACCTACAACACCACAAATTATGCAGCGGTGAAAGCGTCAGATAACTTGACTACCAAGATTTTCTGGGACGTGAAGTAAGGTGTGATTTCAGATTTGGGATTTCGGATTTGGGATTTGTTGCTTTCGCTATGCGCCAGCCAATCCGAAATCCGAGATCCCAAATCCGAAATCTATTTGTTTTCCAGCACCAGCAACTGCGGGAAGGTGGTGATTCCCTTGAATAACAACTGGGTCATCTCGTTAACGGTGTGAAAGTAGGAACCCAGAATAATATCCTGATCGCCATCTCCATCAAAGTCAGCCGTTTCCATAGTTAACCATTTTCCCGATGCTGCTTCGGGCGTGCTGAACGGTTTAAAGGCCAATTTGCCTTCGTTCCTGAAATACACAAAGCCGTGTTCTGGCTGGGCCAGATTGGAGTAGAACGAGGTAGCGGCAATATCAAGATCACCATCTCCGTCAAAATCGCGGGCAACGGCTTTACTCGCCCCATACATGGGGTAAAACCAAGCTTCACTGAAGTTATCCTTTTGGTCGTTTAAATAGACCCGAACACCGTGGTAGTTTTTGTCCACGGCCGAATAATCCCAATTATCGCCGTTGGTTAGCAGAATATCGGGGTAACCGTCTTTGTTAAAGTCGGCAAGCTCAACATAGCTGGCCCCGAACACCGGTGGGAAGCGTAACACGGTTTTCTCGCGGAATTTTCCATTACCCAGATTATAAAACAGGACCACTTCTTCGCGGGCCTGTGCCATCAGCACCATAATATCCGGCTTCTTGTCGCGGTTAAAATCCGCAATAATTGCTCTTCTGGCTCCAGGAGCTGCTTTCAAAATATGCTCTTTGGCAGGGTCCAAACCATCGTACCAGAACAACTTTCCCGCGTGGTTGCCAAAACCGCAGATCACAACGTCTTCTTTGCCGTCAGCATTCAAATCACCAGCCGCAAACTGAACCGGGCGGGGTAATGACCGAATATTGATCGGCGGAACCCCCGGTTTAGATTTCCGCTCCAGCGTCATCAGTCGGCCCAGCTGTTGATCCGATGGACTGAAAATGCCAATGGTCAGTAAGCGGGGAGCTGCCTTTGAGGGAAAATCAATATCTGTCGGGGGCGTATCGACTAACCAGGTATCTGACACCAGAAATTGTTTGTCAAGCACATATACTGTATTCTGAGCATCGCCTACGTAGAGCTGATTGGTGTTCTTGTCGTATTTCACCAGGGTAGTTTGCGGAACAGGCTTCTCCCCCAGCGACACGCCAGCCGCCGTGAACTGCGGTAGTTGATCGGCAATGGGTAGGTGCGCTTTTTGCGGCAGCGGTGCCGCAGGTGCAGCACGTTCATAATACTGCACAATGGCATCCCAGTCGCTTTTTGCCAGTGCGGGTGTTTTGGGATAGACCCCCAGTTGACTAACGAGCTTTTCTTCTTCCGGCAACAAAGGCCTCAGCGTATCGTTCTGGGGCAAATGAATGCCCAGCCGCATCGCCATGTTCGGCAGTACGCCCGACACCCAGGTCTTTTTGTCTAACAGCGTAGGCTCAGGAAACAGGTGGCACCCTCCACAATGGCGCAGGGCCAGCTGACGGCCTAAAGCGACGGTATCTGTGGTAAAATCAGGAACATTCAGGGCATTGGCAACACCGTTTGGTTTGTCGGGAACAGAAAAGGAAGCTATTCCAACAAGCAGGAAGAGAAGCAGGCCAATTTTCAGAAAAGGCATCAGGCTGTTCGTAAAGTAGATGGTGATTTGTAATGGGGTAAATCGGCAATTAGGATTTCAGACGCAACGTATTATCTACCATGCAGTTACTTAATCACCAAGTTACCCATTCACCTTCAGTACTTAGCAAACAAGTACGTTGAAAAAAGCCCTGCGCCGAAGCCGACCTAGGCGTTTACGAACAGACTTTCAATCACGTATGCATGGGTGCCGAGCCACTTAGCCGCACCCGCCAGTGTTGTGACTTCGATGGTCAGGTTATCGCGGAAGCCGCTTAGGCAGTATTTATTGATGGCCTGTTTCATGCCGTTGGTTATGAATAACGAGGCTTCAGCCAGCACCCCATCGACAATGATTACCTCCGGGTTAAACAAGGTGATGGCAATTGATAGCCCTTTGCCTAACTCATAACCGGTTTCGTGCAGTAGGTCAATAGCAAAGCCATCACCCTGATCAGCTGCCTTAATCACGTGATTGATTGTAATCTGCTTCAGATCGTCGCCGTAAACCGCCAGTTGGGTAGTCTTCCCGTCATACACACCCTGTTGCACGCGCCTAACCAGCGATGAAGCCGACGTAAGCGTGTCTAAACAGCCAATTTTACCGCAATAGCATAGTTCGCCATTGGGGTTAACCTGAATGTGGCCTAACTCGCCCGCAAAACCTGATGCCCCCTGAAACACGTCGCCGTTAATAATAATCCCAAGGCCCACACCCCAGTCAATGTTGATGGCCAGCGCGTGTTGCTTACCCCGGCCGCTGCCAAACCGGTGTTCGCCCAGCGCAGTGGCTTTAGTGTCGTTGATCATAAAAACGGGCAACCTCCATTGCCTCTCCAGCCAGTCGGTAAACGACTGACCCGGAATGCCCAGGTTAGGGTAACTCAGGTTGAGGCCGTGCCGCGAGTCAATCAAGCCGGGCATCGAGAGCCCGACCCCAATAACATCGGCCTTGGCAATTCCCGATTCCATAAGTACATTGTTCACAAACGACTTCAGAAAAGCCGAAAAACCCGGACTATCCTTGAGAACCGTGGGATCGCTGCGCTCAACAATGATCTCACGCATTAAATTGACCACAGACAAGCGGGTTCCCTTTGTATTACTATCCACGATCAGTACGTAATGACCAACCGGATTCAGGCTGTATAAGACTGGTCGTCGGCCATTATTTCCCGTGACCATTCCAATGGTACTTACCCAGCCCTCCTCCACCAACTGGTCGATGATGTTGGTAGCAGAGGGAATACTAGTATGGAGCACTTCGGCCAGTTTTGCCAGGGTGCAGGGGCCATCCTGGTAGAGGTGCAACAGCGCCTTTTTTACCTTTTGATTTTTTTTATAAGCAACAACAGACCATTTGGTATCGGTAGTGTCATCCAGAGCGGTAGGAGCAAGCATATGGGGGGCTGACCTTAAAAAGTCAGTTATCGGTAAGGGGGAAACGTATCAGTATTAATAGAAGGCGATACAGGGGTATTTCTGTGTGTCTCAAATCAAAAAAGTTGTTAAACACCAAAATTACCCATACAAATGCATCAATACATAACTGGTTAATAAATAATTTTCTTAATAAATCACCGATTTTATAAAAAATTTAAAATATCAATATCTTTGTACGTTAGCCACTTTGCCCAAAGAACTGTGAAGTATTCTTCTCTGCTGCTATCTGTTTTGATGGCATTTTTCCTGATTAGCCTTTCCCCGTTGTGCGGTATGGCCATTCAGACTGCACCTCCTTCCAAACGCTACGTGGTGATTGGGTACGTAAGCGGCAACGGATGGACCAAAGCCCAGATTGATGCCCGCAAACTCACGCATATCAATTACGCCTTTGCTGTTCCTGACCAAACCGGTGGACTGGCCCCAAACTCAGCTAAAGATAAAGCAAATTTAGCCGAGCTAACATCATTACGCGCCATTAATAAAGACCTGAAAATTCTCATTTCGGTGGGGGGCTGGGGAGGTTGTAAATACTTCTCCGATGCCGCTCTGACCGAGGCTTCGCGCCGACGATTTGCCGATAGCGCGGTTGATTTTCTGAAAGAGCATAAACTTGATGGCGTCGATATTGATTGGGAATACCCCGCCCAGATCGGAGCCGGAAATATTTACCGACCCGAAGACAAGGAAAATTTCACGCTATTCTTAAAAGCCATCCGCGACCGGCTCGATGAGCAGGGCAAGCTCGACAAGCGAACCGGAGCGAACCATTACCTGCTGACAGCCGCCACTGGGGGCGATACAGCCTTTGTGAGCCATACGAACCTTGCGGAAGCCCAAAAGTATCTCGATTACGTCAACATCATGACGTATGATTTGTACCACGGCAACGACAAAGTAACAGGTCATCACAGCCCCCTCGATCAGTCGAAAAAAGGGGACCAGTCGCGCAACAGTTCGATCTCAGCCGTTGATGGACATATTCGGGCGGGGGTTCCAGTGGAAAAAATTGTGCTGGGGCTTCCATTTTACGGACGTGGCTGGGATAACGTTAATCCTCAGGATAATGGGCTGTACCAGCCTGCTACCGGGAAGCATTATTTTATCAGTCATGACGAATTAGTGGCGAAATACATCAACAAAAATGGTTTCGTTCGCCATTGGGATGCCGATGCTAAAGCTCCCTATCTTTGGAACCCAACCAGCCGTATGTTCATCACCTACGCCGACAACCAGTCAGTAGATCCAAAGGTAGCCTACGTGAAGCAAAAAGGCCTGGCCGGGGTAATGTTCTGGGAGTACATTTACGACCTGCAACAAGATACCCTCCTGAATCATTTGGTCACTGAAATGAGAAAATAGCGTTTGATGCATAAGTCCTTTACCAATCGCCTTGCATGTTTCATTCTGTTGCTAACCTGGTCATCGGGTGCGCTAGCGCAGCAACATGCTGAGCAAAATCACGGTCATTACGTAGTCCCCAAAGACAGTCTGGTGCGACAAAAACTGGCGCAGTGGCAGGATATTAAGTTCGGCCTGCTCATGCACTGGGGTACGTATAGCACCTGGGGTATTGTGGAGTCGTGGTCACTCTGTCCTGAAGACGAGGGCTGGTGCGAGCGTCACGGTCCCTATTCTGCCAACTGGTACGAATACAAGCAGGCTTACGAAAACCTGCAAACGACGTTCAACCCTGTTAAATTCAACCCCGAACGCTGGGCCGCAGCTGCCAAAGATGCTGGCATGAAGTACGTGGTGTTTACGACCAAGCACCACGATGGTTTCTGCATGTTCGACACCAAGCAGACCGACTACAAAATCACCAGTTCTAAAACACCTTTCTCAAGCAATCCGCGCAGCAATGTGGCGAAGGAGATTTTTGGTGCGTTCCGCAACCAGAACTTCATGGTGGGAGCCTACTTCTCCAAACCTGACTGGAACACGCCGTCTTATTGGGACCCTTACTTTCCTCCCAAAGATCGCAACGTATCGTACGCACCAAAAAAATACCCCGAACGCTGGCAAAAGTTTAAGGACTTCACCTATAACCAGATTCAGGAGTTGATGACTGGCTACGGCAAAATAGACATCCTCTGGCTGGACGGGGGTTGGGTGCGCCCGGCCAATACCATCGACTCGACCATTAGCTGGCAGCGCACTATTCCTTACGATCAGGACATCGACATGGCCCGAATCGCCCGTATGGGTCGCAGTCATCAACCCGGCCTGCTGGTGGTGGATCGCACCGTAACGGGAGAATTTGAGAACTACGTTACCCCAGAACAGTCTATCCCCGATGCCTACCTGCCTATTCCCTGGGAGTCGTGCATGACCATGGGCGATTCGTGGTCGTACATTCCGAAAGAAAACTTCAAATCCAGCCGGAAATTAGTGCAGACGTTAGTGGACATTGTGGCCAAAAATGGAAACCTGCTGCTGAACATCGCCCCCGGCCCCGATGGCGAATGGCACGAAGAAGCCTACAGTCGCTTGCAGGAAATTGGAGCGTGGCTTCGCGTGAACGGCGAGTCTATTTACGGCACAAAACCCGTAGCTCCCTATCGTCAGAAACAGTGGGCATTCACAGGTAATGGGAAAGCTACGTACCAGACGTATCTGCCTGCCGAAGGCGAAACCCCTCCGGCCACCATTACCCTGGCAGGTGTTTCACCAAAAACCGTGGTGACACTTTTGGGCTACAGCAAACCACTCAAAACTCGCTCAACCCCAGAAGGATTGGTGGTCTCGCTGCCTGAATCCGTGCGCCAATCATTGGCCAGCCAACCCGCCTGGGTATTCAAACGGGTTGACCGCTGATAGTCTGTAGCTGGTGTCTGAGAACGATATTTAGTCATTCCTTTTATCCATCAATAATGTTTAACCGATTCCTTCTGCTTTGTCTGTTGCCGTGGATAACAACCCCCATCTGGGGTCAGGTTAGCCAACCCTCAGCAACAGCTACGTATCAGTTTACCCAGGGTTTAGCTGCCCTGACGGGTAGCCGCTATGGTCGCGAGGCCATTTACACCGACCCGCTGGCGTATCAGCTCTACATGGGCACTCTCAAACAACCCACCGAGGGGGCCGTTTTTGGCACCGACGAGCAGGGCCGGGAAATCAAATGGGTAGCTGTAGCGGCTGATAGTCTCAACCGACTACGGCCACGCGGCTCGTTCCGTGGCAATGCAGGAGCTCCCGCCGGACCGGGTGTTACGGCGGGTAGTCTGCGGGGTGGTCTGGGTGGTGCCGGTGGCTACACGTACCTCACTTACGAGTCGCCCCGCGAGCAGGTTGCCCTGTTGAATATTCGGGGAAACAGCAACGTGTATGTGAACGGCGAACTGCACATGGGCGATGCCTACAGCATGGGGTATCTGCACATTCCCGTGAAGCTCCAGAAAGGACGCAATGACTTTTACGCACGGGGTGTCCTGATTACGGCCAACCTCAGCTTTCCCACTCAACCGGCTCTCCTGCGCACCGACGACCCTACCCTGCCCAGTATCCGGCTTGGCGAGTCGAACGCTTCGCTGCGGGGTGCCGTGGTAGTGGTCAATACGTCTGCCACTCCCCTGACAGGCCTGCAATTGACCAGCCGATTAGGTGGCCGGGAGCAGACGACTTCCGTACCCACGGTACCGGCCCTATCGAGCCGGAAAGTAACCTTTGGGTTCGATGGTAGTGCCATTACAAACAAAGGGCCGCAACTGGCTGAACTGACGCTCGTTCAGAAAGGAAAGACCCTCGATAAAGCAAGCGTTAGCATTGAGGCCGTAGCCCCTGGTGCGTCATATAGCCGCACGTTTATAAGCCAGATCGACGGAAGCCTGCAATATTACGCCGTTACACCCCAATCGTCTGGTAGTGCGTCGTCGTCGGCCCTGTTCCTGTCGGTTCACGGGGCGGGCGTTGAAGCAAGTGGACAAGCGCGGGCCTACAAACCTAAAGATTGGGGCAACCTGGTGGCCGCTACGAACCGGCGTCCGCGTGGGTTTAACTGGGAGGACTGGGGACGGATTGATGCGCTGGAAGTGTTGGCACTGGCCAAAGAACAGTTCAAACCCGACCCGCGACATATTTACCTGACTGGCCATTCGATGGGCGGGCACGGCACTTGGTTTCTGGGAGCCACTTACCCTGACAAATGGGCAGCTATTGCGCCCTGCGCGGGCTACCCAACTCTGAAAGAATACGGCTCGGCGGATGGCGTCATCCCTGATAGTAGCAGTAACCCACTGGAACAGATGCTATTGCGGGCAGGCAACCAGAGCGACGTGCTAAAGTTGACAACCAACTATAAACCGCTGGGCGTTTACGTTTTCCACGGCGATGCCGACCGTACCGTTCCGGTTACCTACGCCCGGCAGATGCGAAAAATCCTGGGAGAGACGCAACCGGATCTGAGCTACTACGAATATCCCGGCGGCAGTCACTGGTTTGGGGACCACAGTGTAGATTGGAAACCCCTGTTCGAATTCTTTACATGGCACACAATCCCCGTCGATTCAACTATCAATTCCATTGATTTCAAAACGGCCAATCCGGGTATCTCTTCAACCTTCCGGTGGGCCTCCATCGAACAGCAGGAACGGCCGCTGATCTACAGCCGGATTCAGCTCAACCGGACCAGGCAGGGAATTACCGGCACAACTACCAATGTGGCCTTGCTGAAACTGGCACTGGATCAGTTTGGGTCGAAGGCGTCGGTCAGTATTACGCTGGACGGGCAGTCGGCAATTAACCATACCACCGTTACTGCTCATGATACGCTGCTACTCCGGCGAGATGGAAACAGCTGGGCCGTAACCGGAAAACCGGACCGCGCTCAAAAAGGACCGCACCGAAACGGCACGTTCAAAGATGCGTTCAACAACCGAATGGTGTTCGTGTACGGGACGCGTGGCACGAAAGAAGAAAACGACTGGAACATCCAGAAAGCCCGCTTCGATGCGGAGACCTGGTACTATCGGGGCAATGGCGCCGTCGACATTGTGGCCGACACGGACTTTTCGCTGGCTACCTACACCGACCGGGGTGTTGTGCTGATTGGTAACGCGACCAACAACGCGGCCTGGAAACTGCTCCTGGCCGACTGCCCCATTCAGATCGAGCGCAACCAGCTGCGGGCAGGCAGTCAGCAATGGCAGGGCGACGATTTGGCGGCCTACTTTGTGTGGCCCATCAAAAACTCAGCGACGGCTTCTGTAGCGGTTATTGGCGGAACAGGCCTGAAGGGGATGCGGGCGGCTTCGGCCAACCAGTATTTTGCCGGAGCCAGTGGCTTTCCCGACTTTATGATCTTTGGGCTGGACATGGTTCGCTCCGGTAGCCAGGGGGTGCGGATGGCTGGTTTTTTCGACAACGAATGGAAACTGACACCAACCCTAACGGTTGTTAACGGGCAGAAAGCCGGTACTGAATAAGCATGATAAAACGTACTTTTTATTCCCTATTGGCAGTCATCTGTCTCGCTACAACGGGGTTCGCCCAACCGGTAACGTACCTGAAAAAGTGGCTGGCAATGAATCCAATTCAACGGCCTGCTTTGCGCACCGAAGCCGCTGCCCGGACGGACCTGACACGCAAGGAGGCCGACGAAGCCGCTAGCCTGCTGTTAAACGATGAACGTACCCAGCGAGCCGAAGCCCTGAAAAAAAGCTGGGTCGACAAAACGCTGACTGAGGGCGAACACGTCATGAAGTTTGAGTACCGGCTGTTCGGCGAAAAACCAGCCGACGGGCGCAGCCTGTTTATTTCGCTACACGGGGGCGGCAACGCCAAGCCTGAAGTCAACGACCAGCAGTGGAAAAACCAGATTGGACTCTACAAACTGGCTGAGGGCGTGTATGTTGCTCCCCGTGCTCCTACTAACACCTGGAACCTCTGGCACGAAACGCACATCGACCCCATGCTCGATAAACTAATCCAGGCGGCTGTGCTGGCAGAAGGCGTTAACCCGAATAAAGTGTACGTGATGGGCTACTCAGCCGGGGGCGATGGCGTGTATCAGTTGGCTCCCCGCATGGCCGACCGGTGGGCGGCTGCAGCGATGATGGCCGGCCACCCCAACGAAGTGACGCCGGTGAACCTGCGCAATATTGGCTTTACGCTGCATATGGGGGCACTTGATAAGGCCTATGATCGCAACAAAATTGCCGAACGCTGGGGACGCTGGCTGGACAGTTTGCAAACTGCCGACCCCGGTGGCTACAAACACCTGGTTCAATTGCATGAGGGTCGCAGTCACTGGATGCAGGGTGAAGATACCGTGGCTATAGCCTGGATGATGCCTTTCCGTCGTAATACCATTCCTGATAAAGTGGTCTGGAAGCAGGACGACCGGGTCCACACTGATTTCTACTGGTTGGCGGTACCCGAAGGGCAAGCCAAAACCGGGCGGGAAGTCGTTGCTTCATACAAGGGCAACGTCGTTACCATCGAGAAAAACGACTACGAGACACTGGTCATTCGCCTGAACGATGCTATGATGGACCTTGATAAACCTGTGGAGATTATTCACGAGGGCAAGCGTCTTTTCAGAGGCAAGGTCAACCGAACGCTGGGTACGTTGCAGCAAACGGTTGCGCGCCGAAACGATCCGGGGCTGGTGTTTCCAATTGAGATTGAACTTCGCAAAACTGCGGGCAAAACACTCGTTGTGGCGTCGAAGTAAGCCCCCACCCCTATCGCTCCCTAGTTTATTCGCTCAATACCAAATCGCCGAATCAATGATTCGATTTTATTTCCTGCTGCTAACTGCATTCGTTACCACCCTTGTAAAAGCACAGGAGTTGTCCCAGCGGTACCCACTCATTCCCTACCCTACCTCGCTTACGCCCGTGCCCGGTGAGTTCATACTGACCTCGCAAACCGCTTTGGTGGTTAAAGACAACCGTTTCCGTTCCGAAGCCGAGCAGTTAAACCAACTTTTGCAACCGAGCCTGGGTAAGCCACTTACAGCCAAGGGAACTGGCTCTCCCATCGTGATGCAGTATGACCCAGCTATTTCGTTGGCAGAAGGATACGGACTGACGATAACAACCCGGCAAGTCACGCTGCGGGCCAGCACCCCGACCGGCATGTTCCGGGCTATCCAGACGATTCGTCAACTGCTGCCTGTTAGTGTTGAGCACAAAGGAAGCAAACCGGTACCAACCCTAACGCTGCCGGCCGTACGGATTCAGGATCAACCTTCCTACGGCTGGCGGGGGATGCACCTGGATGTATCGCGTCACTTTTTTTCCATCGAGTACCTGCAAAAATTCATTGACCGGCTCACCCTCTATAAGTTCAATACCTTTCACCTGCACCTGACCGACGATCAGGGCTGGCGCATGGAAATTAAAGCTTACCCAAAACTAACCAGTGAAGGAGCCTGGCGCACGTTCAATAACCAAGATTCGGTGGTATTGAAACGAGCAGTAACCAACCCCGATTTCGACCTGCCCAAAGCCTATATCCGGCAGCAGAACGGCCAGACCCAGTACGGCGGGTTTTACACCCAGGCCCAGTTGCGCGCCCTCATCGCTTACGCCAGCGCTCGCCACGTTGAGATCATTCCCGAAATCGACATGCCCGGCCACCTGAGTGCTGCCATCAAAGCCTATCCGTTTCTGAGTTGTACGGGTCAGCCGGGCATGGGTAAAACGTTTTCGGTACCAATTTGTCCCTGCAACGAACCTACGTACACCTTTATGGAAACCGTGTTGAGTGAGGTAATTGCCCTGTTTCCAAGTCAATACGTTCACATTGGGGCCGACGAAGTAGAGAAGTCGACCTGGGCGGAGTCGGCCGCTTGTAAGGAGCTGATGCAACGGGAAGGCATCAAAAACGTGGAAGAGTTACAAAGCTATTTCGTGCATCGGATTGAGAAATTTGTGCAGTCGAAAGGCAAAAAACTGATGGTTTGGGATGATGCACTCGAAGGCGGGCTAAAACCATCTACCGCTGTTATGTACTGGCGGAGTTGGGTAAAAAACGCTCCGCAGAAAGCCGCTCAAAACGGCAACGACGTGGTAATGACGCCGGTCAGTAATCTGTATTTCGATACTCCTCCGGGCATTCGGTCCGTCGAAAATGTGTACAACATGGCTGTTGTTCCCGAGGGTATCACCGCCGGACAAACCAAGCAGTTTCTGGGCGCTCAGGCCAACATCTGGACAGAATACATCTCTACCGAAAACCGCGCCGATTATATGGCCATGCCCCGCATGACTGCCTTGTCGGAACTGGTTTGGACGGCTAATAAAGACTTTCCGTCTTATCAGAAGCGGCTTCTACAGCACTTTCTCCGCATGGAGCAGTTGGGAATTCACTACCGCCTGCCCGACCTAAGCGGCTTTGCTGAAGAAAATGTGTTTGTCGACAAGGCCGAATTGCACATCAAAAAGCCGCTGGACAGTTACACCCTCCGTTATACCGTCGATGGGTCGCAACCGGGGCCTAGCTCTCCTGAATTACCCGATGGGTATGCTATCACCAAACCGCAGACGATCAATGTGGCGGCCTTCACTCCGTCGGGCTTACGGGGCGATGTATATTCGCTACGCTATCAGCAGCAGGCCTACGCGACACCTGCTGCCGTTGCCATTTCGCAGGCGGGTTTGCGGTGTAGCTACTTCAAAAAATACTTCAAGGAAACGAAATTGATGAAATTACAGCAGGCTGATAGTACTTATACCGTTAGCAATCTGGTGGTGCCTAAATCGGTAAACGCGCCCAGCTTCGGTATTCAGTTTCGGGGGTATCTGACCGTACCCGAAACGGGCGTTTACACCTTTTTCTACACCTGCGATGATGGCGGCATTTTGCGAATTGCTGACCGGATGGTGGTGGATAATGACGGAAACCATTCACCTATCGAAAAAAGTGGCCAGGTAGCTTTGCAAAAAGGCGCGCACCCTTTCGAAGCAGATTTTATTGAAGGAGGGGGCGGTTTTACGCTCAAGCTGAAATATAGTCTGAACGGCTCCGAGCCAATAGATATTCCCGATAGCTGGTTTGGTCATTGACAGCAGCGCGCTTAGTAGACCAAAGTAACCCGTTCATCCACAATAAGCTATGGCTACTTCGTTGAATGGACTAATTGCTGAAAGCCATAAAGCCATTTATCGGGAAACCGACATTTACGGAGCCAGCCAATCAAAAAATTTGTCAGATGCAGTCCATGAGTATTGGCGGCCTATGAGCGAAGACAGTTCCAATGAGTATAAACGGGATGACATGAGGTGTATGTTGTACAAACGGTTTCTTGTATACAGCCAACTCGCCCAACGCCCGCAGGGGGTGATGGCGAGCGAAGCGAGCCTTTACACCCCTGCAAGGTTGGGAGCCGCAACTCCGTTCCAGTGGCGCGCCCCCTGTCGCACGAGCGAAGGCACACAAACAAATTTAAATACTTATACCTAACTCTGCTAAGAACAAGACAAGCACAAAACTAATTATACCAAAAACTATGTAGGCTAGGAAACCGATACCGATTGTAAACACGATAAGTTGAAACCCGCGCCCAATTATGTCGCTTTCCTGATAATGGGTTTGGTAGTAGGTACTCCTGCGCACCCAACGGAAACAAGCCACGGCAAAGCCTAACGCACCAATTAAACCGCCGACCATTCCCCAGAATACCAAAGATAGATCTACGTTACCATGCAGTAATATCACAGGAAGAACCTTTAAATGTTGACGATTATAGTGATAGTCTTGTCAGACGGAACAACCTAACGCATCTCTAATCTCTTTACTGTGGCGTACCCTGTGTAAGCCGGAGCCGGACGTTAAAGCCCAAATCCCAAACTCATCCAACTTCTATTTGTCGCCCGGAACCTGACCGCCGAACCACCGGACGGAATTGCGGCAAGCGGCCTGTAAGCCGAACGACGGAACAAGCCCAAGCCCATGCCTGAGCGTCCAACCAACGACCGCAGGTGTTGATGATGAACGAGTTACTTTACTGAACACATGTGTCCGATACCTTTACATACCTGCTGGGTTGGGCTGTGCGCCTGCCTCCGGTGGCGAGCCTCCTGTCGCCGGAGAGCTGCCCACGCGGAGCGATGATAACGCACTGACCGATTTAAAAGGTGTATCGGAATGATTTTGCTGCATAGTCAATGTCCCAAAAGCGAGTTCCAAGCACCTCACCAATCATTGTAAAAATTAACTCTGAAACGTCCGAGTTAGTGGCTTCTTGCGGCAATGGATTACCTTTATCCTTAACTCTATCGCCGTCGAACTCCATGATATCTCTGACGAAATGGTCATTCTCATAGTAGTTCAAACTGAACGCCATTGAGGTTTCAGACAAGGCAAAAGTTAGGACTTTTTGCCCTGGTATTGCGTAGCCCTCTGTGCATCTGTCCATTGACAAGTAAAGTAACGTACCTGTTTGATGGAAATAGATGTCGCAAATCCCATCTTCCTTCCAATTTCTGGCGGCTTCCTCGTAAGTAATTTCAGAATGAGAAGTTAGTGATAAGCCTAAATTGTCTCCAAGTTCGGTGGTGGCGTCTTCGTAGTTTTTATTGACAACGATTCCTGAAATGTTAAAACCCATGTAGTTAAATTAACTCTTAAAACGTGACTATTTTAAGGAGTGCGGTTTGTCGGCCACAACTCGGAACTGCAAACAAAAAGCTACCCTGTTGGAACGTGCGGCTTGTCAGCCAAAACGCTGACATGGAAGCCCAAACTTGCTCAGCCAGGGCGTGTCATTTGTTGCACGAACGCTGGAATTGGAAGCTAATTTATGGACCCGCACCCAACAACTTATTGTATGACACTTCGCTTAATATCAAATCACTGAAAATCAACACTTTCATATTAAGCGAATCTCTTATTGTCGTGTTGACCTTGTCAGTACTTTGACAAAGGAACAACTAATTCGCCCAATCCTCAACCCCTATTCAACCACATTCTTAAACGGTAAATTTCCAGCTAAAACTCCCACCGATAATTCACAATGGGTAGCAGGCCCAACTGGAATTTTTGCACTACTTTTTTCTGCACCGCGTCGTAGTAGCTGTAAGCCTGATTTTGAGCGTTCGTTACGTTCATCAGGTCGAGCGAGAGAGTGCGGCTGTAGCGGACGCGACTCTTTTTCCAGTACACCCGCAGGTCGGCCCGGAAATAGTCGGGGAGTTGGGCGCTGAAATCGGGACTGGCGTACACCGTTGCTCCCGCCTTTTGCGAGGCTTCGGCATTGACCGGACGGTCGCGGAAGCCGCCGAGTTGAGAAACGCGGGCGTTGAAACCCCAGATACGGGTGTGGGTGTTGCGCTGCGTTACATACTCCTTACCGCCCGTCAGGTTCACGGCATGGCGACCATTGAAGCGGGTGTCCATCCAATTCCCATCGAGCGTTTGGTATTTCGAGTCGTACAGCGAGCCCGTCAGCAACAGGTAATAATTTTTGACCAATAGTTTCTGATACGTCAGTTCAAGACCCGTATTCCGGCCCCGGCCCTTATTGACTAATGGAATTGCTTGTTGCGCGAACTCATTGATGTCGAGCAAATTGAGTACCGAATAGCTACTGTAAACAGGCTCGCTTGAGGGGCGCGTACCTCTGTCCGCAGCAACCGGAACATTGAACAACGACTGGTAATAGGCTTCAGCTTTCAGGGATGACGTTTCATCAAACCGATACGTATATCCTGCCACCAAATGGTGTGCTTTCGTTAAGCCGAGATCAAGATTATTGACGTTGGCCACCTGGTACATTGGTTGCGATAGATACACAATGGGCTGCTGTGTCTGGCTGTGCAGGCCGTAAGCCAGGGTTAGGCTGTGACGCTCAATGGGTTGGTAGCGAACAGAAACCCGTGGTTCCAGCGAGAAACTGTTCTTGTTAAGCGTGAAAAAATTCGCGTGTAACCCCGTGTTCAGGGTCAGTTTTTCGGAGGGTGTCCACTGGTAATTGGTATAGGGCTGAACAAGCCACGCACCCAAAACCCCCTCCTGCACGCGTCCGGCACGGGGAGCATCGCCTAAGTCCGACGTACCCCGCCAAACACCCGCCGAGCCATACCAACGGGTCAGGTAAAGCCCTACCTGGAGTCGTCGGTCGTCGCGGGCGCGGTGGGTAAACTGGTTATGTAGGGTGGCACGGGCATTAGTACTCCGATCGTATTGAAACGGATTACCCGTCAACCCGCCCAGCGTACTTGCTCCCGGCATCTGATTGCGGGTATTTATGTTAGCCGAGGCTACCGCCGATACACGCCATTGCCAGTTGTTTTGTAATGATTGCGTGTACGTGAGTCCACCCACGCTCACCCACGAATCGAACCGGATCGAGAAACGGTCTTTGTCCTCTTCGCGCAGAGAGTCGGTCTTGGCCGCAAAATCGTTGCTGCTTTGGCCCATCACGCCAAACAGAGTCAGTTTTCCCCGACGCGTAGGCAAGGCGAGGTTCACCGACAAATCCTGAAACCGGATGTCTTCGCCCCCAAACTTGATGCCCATCAGGCCCAGCAAACCCGTAAACGAATAGCGGTAGTTTACCAAATATGTAGCCCCCGTTCGTCGGTTTAATGGTCCCTCTGCCGCCAGATCAATACCAATCAGGCCCGCCTGCGCCGTAAACTCATGCTTCTGGTTGTTACCCTCCCGGAATCGCATATCCATAATGCCACCCAGCGTGTTGCCGTACTCGGGCGTAAAGGCTCCCGACAAAAAACGGGTCGAACTCAGTAATTGCGCGCTTAAGACATTCACACCCCCACCCGAGGGAAGTGGTCGGTCGCCAATGGTGCCGGCATTGCTTAAGTGATTGGGATTTACCACCTCAACGCCTTCAAGTCGCCACACCAGGCCAGCGGGCGAATTACCCCGAACGGAGATATTATTAGCCTGGTCATTGGTATTAATTACCCCGGCATAAGCCGTTGCCAGCCGGGCGGGGTCGAGGTAGGTAGCGGGAAATCGGAGAATTTGCTCGGGCGAAATGGTCTGAACACTACCCAGGCTATTGTCGGGACGGATACCCTTTACAACTGTTTCGGTGAGGGTTTCAACGCCAGCTTTGAGCCGTACATCAATAACCTGTTCTTTACCCGACTCCAACAAAATTTCGGAAACAATTTGGGTTTCGTATCCCAGAAAGCGGGCTACAAGCTGATATCGACCAATTGGAACCCGACCAAATGTGAATGCACCGGTACGATCTGAAACGGCCGGGTATGCCTGAGTAGCATCTTCCAGCGAGAGAGTAGCTCCCAATAAAGGACGCTCCGTTTCAGAATCATGTATGGTTCCGCGAATAACTTGGGAAGAGGCAGGGGCAGCCGAATAATTAACCTGAGCTGTGGACGACAGCGCCAACAGCCATACTAAAAAGAGGATGTAAACAAATTTCATGAAACGAGTGGGCTAACGCAAATACCGTAAATTTATAGGATACGATGGTTAAATCGACATGCTACTTAACCCATGCATTAACATTTTTTAAAGGATATTTTTTCGCTCGTTTCAGCAATCACTATTCCACTGACTTTCAATAGTATATCTACTAATAAAGTAGACAATCCACTTACAAACTAATTTGTTTGTAACCAAAAGCAACACAACCTGTTCATAATCAATAAACTAAACAGACAGCAACTGGCGTTATCCCAGTATCATCAATCAGTTTTAGTTTTGATTAAACGAATTGGATTATCATGTTTGATGGCGTTTGCCCGTCCGGCCGTGATGGCCGCAACCCAAATTACTCCTTCCTCAGTTGCGCCAAAAGACAACACCCGTTTTCAGCCCATTTCTGGTTTAACCGACATTTCGACCGTTGCCGGGCTTTTCAATGAAGCGGAATTACCCCTCTTAGATGTCAACTTTTGTGGTGAAAACATGCCCCTCGATCAGGAGCCAGTGCTGACTCGCTGGAAACATGTGTTTACCCTTTTCAAGACGCATACGGGAAAACTTGGTGGTCTTCGCAAACGAGCTGATGCTTTCTTCCCGGTTGTTGATGACATTCTGGAAGACTACAACATCCCCCCCGATTTTCGGTACATTCCGTTGGCCGAAAGTGGCCTTGACCCGAGGGCTTTATCACCCAAAGGCGCTGGTGGTTATTGGCAGCTAATGCCCGGCACCGCCCGTGAACTGGGTTTGAAAGTTGGTGGCAAAACCGATGAGCGTTTCAACACCCGCAAAGCTACCATTGCTGCCTGTCGGTATCTCCGTAAACTGTACGATCAGTTTGGCTCGTGGTCGTTGGTAGCAGCCGCATACAATGTGGGGCCGGGTTATGTGAAAGGTCAACTCCGTCGGCAAGCCAACGTTGACTATTATCAGATGAAGTTACCCCGCGAAACCCGATACTACCTGTTCCGGGTACTACTGTATAAGGAGTTGCTCTCCCGCCCCGACGATTATTCGACGTTTTTGTCGCCAGCTTAGTATTAGTAAGCAGTAAGCAGTAGCAGTAATACGATGCATTAATTGCTACTGCTTACTGCCACTGCCTACTGCCTACTGTTTTTCCCATTCCCTCAGTTCATACACTATCTAATCTTATTGACATACCATTGTGACGTTGTGTAAGTAGTTTTTGTCAAATTGCTTACTCATCGTAATGAATTACCTGTTACCCATAGTGATTCTTTTATTGGTATTAACGAGTCCGGCGCATGCTCAGGGACGCTGGGGAATTGGTGTTGGGAGTGGCGTTCAAAATGCGGTTGTTCCGTTTCGGGACAATGAAACCCGTACGCTTCCCGCGCCCGTCAATCTGACCATTGGCCGGGTCTTCATGCTGAACAATCCTGATATTGCTCTCTGGTTTTACCTCCGTGGCGAAACCAACCGGAAAGCAGGCACCATTGGTTTCGGGTATCGTATTTATTCGAGGTATCGCTTTGGTTTAAAGGGCACTACCAAAGCCTTTGCCGATCTGTTTCTGGGTATCAGGCCTTACGAATATTCGTTTCCCTACATCGGGACACAGCGTTCCAGCGCTACCTTTTTCTCCCTTGGTCTAGCTCATTTTGTGGGTCGCAACCAGGCTATCGAGGCCAGTTTAGGGGTGTATCGAACCATTCAGGAGACAGGCCGGGGCTTTGGCCTCCAACCTTCTATTGGTTACAATTTTTTCATTGGTGGATTACCCCACAAACTTCGCTCGCCTAAACCCAGACGATATAAAAACCCTACCCGCTGCCCAGAGAGCTACAGGTAGGGCCGATTGGTCGCTACTTTTTCTTTACAAAGTCGGCAATAGAATCAGCCACACCTTTCACTATTGGTCGGCTGGGCTCGGTGTAGGTTTGAATATTGGCCATAAAGGCTTCGGGGGCCTCTTTCAATATGTGGTTCATCAGATCGAAATATGCGATTTGAGCATCGGGGCGGGCCTTCTGAAGTAATTCGGCTTCGCTGACAGCTACCTGCACATCGCGTTTGCCCTGGATGATCAGGACCGGCCCTTTAAACTGGCCTATTTCTACCGCCGGGTCATACTTCATCCAGGAGATCATGGCGGGTTGCGTAGCTGGGTTCATAATTGACATTAGACCCGGCGTCACCGACTGTACCCGTTGCCCCGCCCGAAGCGAATCGAGACGGACGTTGACGTATCGCTGCACTTCGGGCGATTGCCCCCGACCCAGTTGTACTTTCAGAATATCGGCAATATTTCGTCCTGCTCCCGCCAACGAAATAAATCCACTGGCGTTTGTTTGCCGGGCGGCTAGCATACCCACTAACGAGCCTTCGCTGTGGCCCGCTACAAACACTTTATTAAACCGTTTGTCGGCCTGAAGTTGCTTGATGAAACCAACCGCATCGTTGACATAGAAATCAAACCGATGATTTTCGGGCTTTAGTTGCTTCACCACGGCGGGTATGTTCTTTCCACTACCACGCTTGTCATAACGGAGCACAGCCACCCCCATCCGGTTCAGACTATCGGCGAGCATGGCATAGGCGTTGCTTTTAAGCTGTGACCCACTGTTACAATCTCGATCAGTAGACCCCGATCCCGCAATCAACAGCACGACCGGAACCGGGCGGCTAAGATCTTTCGGCAAGGATAGTGTCCCGCCCAGTTCGATGCCTTCAGTCGTAGTAAAAGCCACGGGCTCATTAGTTTGCGCGAAGGTTGCGTGGGCAATCAGGAGTAGAAAAATAATAGTTTTCATTGGTAATGAGTCAATTAAATGAATGCTCTGTAAAGTAAAAGTGTAATTAGGCCAGTCGTTGTTTTTCTTGCCGGTAAACGAGATATGAGTAAACAATGGGCACAACTACCAGAACACCTACTACAGTGAGCAACAGGGCAAGCTGCCAGTCCGTTGGTACCATCAGCAACAGTATGGCCCCAAGTATGCTCCCGCCCACCCATAGTCGACCAGCCATCTGGTGTGTTTTGCGCCAGACTGTCTCGTTGAATAAGGTCCAGGGCGTGCGAATACCCACAAAGAAATTAGGCCGAATGGTTGTCATGTAATTCCCGATGGCTGCGAGTAGACCCATCACAAGCACCAATATCACCGATGTATTGTGCGTCTGGTCGGCGTGGATGCCACTGTAGATCATCCAGGCCGTTAACCCCGATAAAAACAGAGTTGCCGCCAATCTGAGTCGATGGAAATTGCCAGTCTGTTCATTCGGGAAAACGCCCGCCCCTGGCACAAACCGTAGCAAAACATATAGAAAAAGCTGCACCCCTCCCATAATCAGCAAAAACATCTCCTTAGGCTGGGTGTCGTTGGGCTGTCCCTGAATATCATAGTGCGAGACGATCGTCGCTGGTATCTGATTCCATACAAAGGCAGCATAGATAAATGGCGCTACTAGAACAATCAGAATCAGCACTTCAAGAGGTTTATTTATCGTTTTCATTGCCTTGTTGGTTTATTGAGTTTGGAATGTTTTGAGTGGATGGCGTTGCTGGAGCGGCCTGCTGTCCAAGTTCCATTAGCCAGCTTAGGAGTTCATCGAGAACCGACGTATTCAGGGTATACGTGATGAACTGCCCCTGCTTGGTTGACTCTACAAGACCGGCCTGCCGAAGCAAATCCAGGTGATGCGAAATGCTGGGCTTTGTCATGTCGAAGCGGTCGGCAATTTCACCGGCCGTGAGGTCACCCTCGCGCAGCAGGTCCAGCATCTGCCGACGAGTGGGGTCATTTAGGGCTTTGAATAGTGTATTCATTATCGCTTCGTTAAATATTTAGACAATTATCTAATTATTTAATTTTCTAAAGAAGACTCTTCGGATGAGTGGTTTCATTTACTGATGAACGGCAAATATTCATTACAGAACCCTTTCAATCAGCGGTCCGTTATCCGTTCATCATGGAACAGACCGAACTAAACAAACAAAATGCGATTGCGTTTTACGACCTGATGTTCAATCAGTGTCGGCCTGCTGAAGCCATCGCTCAGTACGCTGGGGATGAGTACATACAGCATAATCCACACGTAGCTGATGGTAAAGAAGCGTTCATCACTTATTTCAATCGGATGGAGCAAGAATATCCGGGT
Source organism: Flavobacterium sp. SUN052 (assembly GCF_028867935.1). Taxonomy (GTDB): domain Bacteria; phylum Bacteroidota; class Bacteroidia; order Flavobacteriales; family Flavobacteriaceae; genus Flavobacterium. Next base: position 1,203,025 of record NZ_JAPQNS010000001.1, on the reverse strand, counting down.
AAGCGAGTGACCGTGAAACGGGCGATTGCAGAGGGCGATCTAGTGGTTTTACACTGTTTTCAGGAATGGCCCGAAACCCAGAACACGGCGGCTGAAAACTGGGCTGGTATTGATATTTTCCGCTTCGATACCAACGGCAAAATTGTGGAGCATTGGGATGTGTTGCAGGTTATTCCAGCTACCTCAGCGAATAACAACACCATGTTTTAAGGAGAAAAAAAGTATCCATCCTGCTGCGTGTGTAAGAACACGGACGTAACAGGATGGATAGCAGAGAGTTTACTTTTCTGAGGTATTCCTACTTCATTTTCAACATAAAGGTGCCATTGGTCAGCACAATTTGATCGGTTTTGTCCTGCTTGCGGTACCCATTGCCTTCTGGATCAATTCCCGAATCGTAGCCCGATGCTTTGGTAATAACTTTGTCCTCCATCTTATTCATCAGACGGCCAACGCCCCCAAAGACCGTAGCACCGGCTTTTTCTTTCCAGTAACTTCCTGCCAGCGTCCCGTTAAACGTAGCCTGCAACGACCCGTCTGCTGCTTTTTTCACTACAATGGTTTCGTTACCATTCTGCGACTTGCCCACGTGATACTCCATGCGGGGCTCCCGGGTTTCTTCCACGTATTTGATAGCTGCCAACCCCTTATATTTACCCATTCCTTCGGCTTTGAGTCGGTTCTCTTTTGTATCTGGCCGATCTGCGTCAACCACCAGATAGGTTCCTTCCTCAATCGCATCGGGGTTGAGATAGCCCCCAAGCCAGATACGAAGCGACTTGTCAGGTTTAATGGCATTGGCAGTAACCCACCACAGATTACCGATCATGATCCGTCGGGGCTGGGTTTTATATTCTTTCCCATCGATCATAACCGACAGGGTGTTGTTGTTCTCGATCTGGGCCATCGACGCTGATGTTACCAGCAACCCGATTATGAGAGTAATGAATGTTTTCATGTTGTGCTCAAAAAGCAAATTAGTATTTATTTTTCGTGGTAAACCTATCGAAAAATAGAATCAATGATAGCCGCCTATTTATTAAGCGGTTATCATCCATCGAGTAGCTCTTTTCCCGTTTTCTAGGCTTTTCTGGTTCAATTCCTCTTACTGTCTGCTCTATCTTTGCCGTTTAATGCACATTACTTTTCAACATGCCCATTACTCCAATCGACCGCTCCCGCCAGGCGGAATTTCAGCAGCTCATCGACCAGAAAACCAAACCACTTGGTGCGCTTGGCCAACTGGAAGAACTAGCGCTACAACTGGCTTTGATTCAACAAACGGCTACACCTACTCTTACCGCCCCTCACTTGCTGGTATTTGCTGGCGACCACGGCATCACGGCTGAAGGCGTAAGCGCATACCCAGCAGCTGTGACGTACCAGATGGTGCTTAATTTTCTGGCCGGAGGAGCCGCCGTAAATGTCTTTTGCCGTCAGCACGGAATTCAGTTGGTGGTTTGTGATGTGGGGGTAAATGGTTCGTTCGCCGAAAATGCACCGGGCTTCGTGAAGTACAAAGTGGCTCCCGGCACCCGGAATATGCGGCACGAGCCTGCTATGCTTCCGCACGAATGCGAAGCGGCTATGGACGCGGGTCGTACCCTTGTTGATGGCGTGGCCCACCGGGGATGCACGGTGGTGGGTTTTGGCGAAATGGGAATAGGTAATACGTCGTCGGCCACTCTGATCATGCACCGGATCACAGGCCTGCCACTGAGCCAATGCGTTGGGCGCGGCACTGGCCTCGACGATGTGGGCTTGGCTCATAAATTATCCGTCTTAGAAGCCGTTGCAAACCAGCATTCCTCCGCACAAACCCCTGTTGAGCTATTAACAACCTTGGGAGGCTTGGAAATTGCGGCCATCGTGGGGGGTATGCTCCAAGCAGCCGAGAACGGCATGGTCATTTTGGTTGATGGATTTATCGCTACAGCTGCTCTACTGGTAGCTAGGGCCATGGCCCCTGCCGTGCGCGACTATTGCGTATTCTGCCACCAATCCGACGAAACGGGCCATCAGCTCATGCTTGAGTTTTTGGAAGCGAAACCCATCCTGAACCTGTCGATGCGATTGGGAGAAGGTAGCGGTTGCGCCTTGGCCTATCCCCTACTTCAGAGCGCAGTAGCTATGCTCACCGAAATGGCATCTTTTGAATCAGCCGGGGTTTCAGGGAAGGTATAGCGCTAAGTCTTCAATTGCAAAAGTCCTGTCATTTTCGTAATTTGACCTTTATGGACATTCCCCCAACGAGACCCCTTGATGTTGAAATTGATAAGCTGACTAATTCCATCGAAAACGCCATTACCGGAGAGGTTTTCGATACGTCAGTAGTCTTGATGACCCTGGCGCATGAGAAACAAATCAAAAAGAGAGATTGGTATTTTGACTGGAAAAAGGAGTTGAAAGATATCTCAAAGCAGACGTATAAACTCACCACTATTAACAACCCAACAATCATTCAGGGGTTGTTAAGTCTGGAAGATAAAGGCGACCACGTCTTTATGCATCTGCTCGAAAGCGCAACGTTCAATAAAGGTAAGGCTAAAGTATATGTGGGTGTACCGGGCAACTTAGTAGCATATGCCTGCAAAGTTGCTTTTGAAAAAGGCTACGACGGTTTTATTTCATTCGTTTCGAAGACGGTACTCCGACAGCATTACCAGCAAACATTGGGAGCGAAAGTACTGTTTGGAGATACAATGATCATTGACACTCCTGAAGCGATGAAATTGATTAACAGGTACTTCAAAAACACATACTTATGAAGATCATTCGAGAACCCAAAGACGTTGATTTTACCGTAGATGGCCGCGAGCTAACACCGGAAGAGCAACAGAAGATCAGCGCGTACATCCAATATCAAAAGGCTATTCGTGCTAAAAATATAACTCGTTTGTCAGCTCCAAACCGCGACAAGCGTTTGGTTTGAAAATTCCCAACATACCTTTTACTCCCGACCGCAGATTCGTTTGAAATCGCAGTAAGAGCAGGTTTCGAGTTTGTCGGTTTTGCGGAAGGCCTCCGTGGGGTCGAGTAAGCGACGAAGCATGACACGGAGCATATCTTCGGATGCTTTGATAAACTCGGCAGGCGTTTCGTCGGGGCCGTGGAAATGGACGGTGTTCGCTTTTAGACCACCCTCGATGTCGCGGAAGGAGTAAAACCCAGCGGTGACGGGCAGGTTATGCGGGTTTTTCCCTTTACTGTCTTTCAGGAACAGGTATTTGTAGAGCCACAATTGCCGCGCTTTTCCCCATTTCGACCCCGTTTCGACCGGTAAACGGGCTACCATATCGCTGCTTTGACTGGGCAGCTCGACCTTACCCGTTTTATAGTCGATGATACGAATGGTTTGGCCAAGCCGCTCTACCCGGTCAATCTTACCGCCAATGTTTACCCGCACTACTTCACCCCCATCTAATGTCACGTCGAGCCGGGTGCCGTAGCGCTCCTCGGTACTGATTACCTGCAAATCGGTCAGTTTAGCCTGGCGTTCCTGAAAATCGAGCATAAGTCGCTGGGCTACATCGTAGAGCAGCAGGTTGATTCCCGATTCCATAACCCGGCCTTTCATCACCTCTTTAAAAGTGGATTCCAACTCTGCCTGCACCATGTCGAGCGTGACAGGATGACCAGCAATCCGGTATTTAATGTCGAGATTTTCAAGGGTTTTGTGGAGCCAGTCACCAAACTCGGCCGCTCCCATTTTTTCTTCAACCTCTTCTTCTTCGGCAATTCCCGCCACCCGGCTAAAATAGAAGCTCAGCGAGCAATCGATAAACTGGTTCAGGGCCGTCGGATACAATCCCCGCGTGCTTAACATAGTTTTCAGCTTGGCCAGCACTTCCGGCGACTTGGCCACTTCCCAACTCTGTGCCACCGTTTCGCGAACTTTCTCCCGCCCAAACCGAACAAGGGGTTTAGAAATCGTGATGGCACCGTTACTGGCTGGCACCAGTTCATGCTCGATCTGGCGGATAAACCGGCTGGGCTCACCTTTCCCATTGCCATACGCATCGGGCGAGGTCGTATGAATTAAAACGACTTCTTTAGCCCGTTGCAGCAACCGGTAAAAGTGATAAGCCATCACTGCTTCCTGCTCTCGGTACGTGGGCAACTTAAGCTCGGTGCTTATATCAAACGGAATCAGCGAATTGAGTCGTCGGGTCTGGGGCAACATCCCTTCGTTGACTGACACCACAATGACCCGCTCAAAGTCAAGGGCCCGCGTTTCGAGCATACCCATTACTTGGAGTGAACTGTTGCCTTCGCTGGTGAACGGAATGCTCGTTTGCCGCACGAGTTCGTACAGAAACTGCCGCAGACTGCGGAGCGTGACGGGCACTCCTGCCGTTTGGGCCTGCCGTTCGAGCGTTGTTTCGAGTTGTTGCAGAAGCGTATAAAATACGTACAGGTACTCGATCTCTACGGCATCCTGCGTGTCGCGGTACACATACCGCAGGAGGTCGATCAGGCGGTAAAGCGTGCCGATAATTTCCGTAGGGGCTTCGGTAGGCCAGCGCAAAAACAGCGTTTTGAGCAGCGGATCATTCTGACCCAATTCACGCAAGTCACGCTCCGACAGATACACCCATTGGCGGCTTAGGATCAGTTCCTGAATATGCACCAGCAACGGCCGGGTTTGTGCACCAATTTCCAGTTGACCATTCGGCGAATCGACCACAGCCTGAAGATTACGAATACGTGCGTAATGCTGCACAAACGGATGATTCAACACCTTGACAACATGCCGGTAGTGAAACTTCGGAATGCGCAGATCCCGGCCATCTTTGGTTCTGAACTCATGCACGGTCCGCTGCATTTCAAACAGCGTATCGACAAGCGTGAACAGCAACGAATTGCGCAGTGAGAGCCCCATTGTCACGTTCAGATCCGTCACCGATTCATCAAGGGCGTACAGCATCGGCACCAATAACGACTCATCAGCCAGAACAATAGCGGTTTTAAGGCCATCACCTTCTCCTCCACCCTCTTTACGCCACTGTTTATGAATCTGCCCCGCAACCTTAGTCTGCATGCTGGCATTGGGAACACCTACGATACGGATGTGTTTGGGCAGATCCGTTAGGGTGCGGCCAATGTGTTCGCGGTTTTCTTTAGTGAAGAACCAGCCGTTTTCGAGGTAACGCCGGAGAAACAACCCAGCTTCCTGTTTTTTGTCCTCTAAATAATATTGATCAACATCCCATATCATCCGGGCTTTCTTGCCCTTGAGCAACGCTTCCATAATGTCGGATTCGGCCCGGCTGAGAGCGTTGAAACCAACAAAATAGACCATCTCATAATCGGCATTATCGCGAACACGTTCCACCACCTGTTCGGCCAACTGGCGGTAGGCCATACCCCGATAAGCAAGCCCCTGAGCAATCAGACGTTCGTGCAGAGAATGATAGGCGGCCTTTAGATTTTCGAAAAGCCGGAAATACCGCGACGTACCAACAGTAGTGTGAATGGTCTGAGCACCGGGTGGCAAATCGAGTTGCCAGCGTTCAAGGGCTTTGGCTTCGGTAAGGTATTCGAACAGATAATCGGGCGTTACCATGTGCTGGTCGATCCGGTCGAAGTCAGCCAGCAACACCGGCGCCCAGCCAATAAACTGCTCAAATTCAACTTCAGGATCGATAACCCGGAAGACTTCGAATAATTCAAACAGAAGCCCTACCTGGTCAATCAATTGAACACCAGCAGCCTCGGTCACAAAGTCGTCGATGGCGGTGGCATGGGGAGCCAGAAAGGGCTTGTCAGACAGTTTGCCCAGTTCGTCGAGAAACACCGAAACAGCCCTTCGCGTCGGTAGGATCACCCAAACGTGGTCGAATCCATTCGGGTGACTTTTATAGATTGTTTGAGCTGTCTGTTGAAGAAACGTCACAATAAAATCGAAGCCACAATACGGGTGGACATCCTCAAAGATACAACGAAATGGGCATACCTACCCGCTGATTCCCGTGGTCAGATGCCCTGCATTGCCTGGTCAATGCTCGCTGATATTGGCCTCCTGCATCAACTCCAGCCCGTAGCTTCGGATGATACTGATGATCTCAATGGCTCGTTGCCCCTTGGCAGTCAACGTGTATTCTACTTTTGGCGGCACTACTGGATACGCCGTTCGTTGCACAAATCCCATTTCTTCGAGTTCCCGGAGCTGGGTTGTCAGCATCTTATGGGTAATACGGGGAATCGTTTTTTTAATTTCTGTGTAGCGCATCACACCTTTCCGAAGCCGCCACAGGACAGGCATTTTCCAGGTACCGCCAATCTGATGCATCGCGTAATCAACCGGGCTGTAATACAGGCGACCATCGACCATAAAGTCAGGCATATAAATAGTATCTAGCTGATTACCAAACACTACCCCAAACGGTAGTGACACTCTAAAACGTGCCTATGTGGGAGATTCTACTACAGACAATCACTTTTGCCTTGTTCAACAGCGTCTAAAAATACCTAACAACATCATGAGCCTCAAATATCCAAACCGTGTTCGGTCATCAAATCCTAAACGAGTTGCCATTGTGATTGCCAATCCAGCTGTCTCCACCGTAACGGGCGGGCCTTTGGCGGGGCTTTGCCATTCGAGATGGCAACCTGATTACTGGTCAACAGAATTTTAGTGGTGCTGAAACTGCCAAAGCCATTATTGACGCTGTAGGCGAATAAACTAAATTAGCTAAAATCAGCCTACATTGGCATCACGTTGTCTAACATCTAACCTTAACAAACGATGACTATTGCTATTATTGGTACTGGAAACGTAGGGGGAGCCTTAGCGGAGCGCTGGGCAAAAGTAGGCCATACCATCCGGCTTGGCGTTCGCGATACAGCCAACTTCAAAGGCAAAGCCGAACTGGAAGCGCTGCCCAACACCACGACTCATTCAATTACCGAGGCAGTAACTGGTGCCGATTTAGTGCTGATTGCTGCCGTACCGCAAGCCACCCGAGAGATTGCCGATTCTCTAGGCGACGTAAGCCACAAGGTTATTATTGATGCGATGAATAGCGTTCGGTTCAAACCCGACCCTTATCAGGATACTACCGAAGCACTCCGACACTGGACCAACTGCCCCGATGTGGTTAAATGCTTTAATAGCACCGGTTTTGAAAACATGGAAAACCCGGTCTACGGCGACACAGCCATCGACATGTTTGTAGCTGGCAGCAGTGTAAAAGGCAAAGCGGTTGCTACTCAACTAGCTAAAGAGGCCGGGTTCGGCGAGGTGTATGACTTTGGGGGCGACGATAAAGTGGGGCTGCTGGAACAATTTGCTTTTGCCTGGATCAATCTGGCTATCATGCAGAAACAGGGTCGCGATATTGCCTTCAAGGTTATACGTCGGCCATAGCCTATTCCTATTAGTGCATTCGACCGGCCCTGGTTCCGAGCGAGGCCATAACCTGTGCTTCGAGGTCCAGAATCTCTTTCCACCGACGCCGAACGCGCTCTTTGGGTTGATATTCCTCAGCTAGATCAAGGAAATTCCGGTAATGCCCAGCCTCCGAAATCATTAACTCCCGGTAAAACTGGCGAAGCCCTTCATCGGCGATATGTTCTGACAATAATTTGAATCGTTCGCAACTCCGTGCCTCAATCAAGGCATTGAGTAGCAGGCGCTCCAGCAACTGTTCGTAATAATCGCCGGCTGTTACCCGCATCTGGGTTTGCAAAGCATTTACATACTCATCTTTCCGCTGCCGCCCTAGCCGAATATTTCGCTTGCGGAGTTCATCGAGAACCCGTTGAAAATGGCTCCACTCTTCAGCCACAACTGGGGTAAGTACCTCTACCAGCTTCGTTTTTTCAGGATATTGCACAATGAGTGAAATGCACGAGGACGCTGCTTTCTGCTCACAATAGGCATGGTCGATCAGGATGTCGCCGATGTTCATCTCGGCAATATTGACCCAGCGTGGGTCTGTTGGTAGTTCCAGCCCGAGGGTAGTCATTGTAAAAGTGCGTTGCTTTCAGTTTTCATCCCTGATAAAACCAGACTACGTTAACTGGACGCTGTTTAATCGAACAAATACCAATCAACGCCAAAGCCAAAGCTTCGGCGCATTGCCAGATAACCGGGCGTGACATAATAACCGGGAGCAGTGACGCCCTGATTCACATGAGCCATTTTCACGAATAGGCGAGTTCGGTTGATTCGAAAATTCGCGAATACATCAGCTAATACATAGCCTTCAACTTTTTGCTTGTTTTGCAGGTAAAACTGCTGTGTCAAAGGCATATAAGCATCGGCAAAATAAGATGACTTGTAATGAAGCTCAACCCCAGTTTGGATAAACAGCACTTTCTTAAAAATGAAGTCGTATGTAGCCCGTGCATTCACAAACAGTTTGGGAGCCCGCATAATGTCGCTGCGCGAAATGAGCGTATAATATCCCTGCGTTTGGGCTTTCCAGCGTCCTTTCCCTGCCGATACTCCCAAGCCGACGCGCACCATACTAAACGCACTGCCCAATTGCTGCGGGCGGGCATCTTCATCGTAATAGATGTAGTTATTAAGTAGGAAATAGTCGAGGCCGGGCTGAATCTGTACCGTTTTGTATTTCAGGTTCAGCGTCCCATAGGCGTGTTGGGTTCCTCGCAAGCCAAAATTATTAGCCCAACTGTAGTTATTGCTCTCAAAACGCTGCTGCAACAAGGTAGGCGATGCAAATACGCTTCGGTACCCCACCGTGGCAAATCGGGTTTCCAGTTGTCCTTCGAGCCGAAGGTCGCGTCCAACCAGATATTCTCCTTCAGCAGTGAGTCGTGTCAGACTATCGGGGAAATAATAGCCAAGCCAAAGGCCCAGAAACGTCTCCTGCCGTAGCTTCGGGTTATTATACGTCCCCCAGAATGAGGTTGAATCCAGTTTGCTAGGTAGCCGGTTATAACGCCCTTGCTGCCCGTAAACCCGGTTTCGAATGTACGCCCGGTAATTAAACCCTTTATAGTCACCTTTTATACCAAATTGATTTTCGAGCAGTCGGTAGCGGTTATCCTGAAACGTAGCTGTACTGTCAAGTTCAGCCCGACGGACGGTATCGGGAAATTGTGACCGCTCAATGGTTGGGTAGAAACCAGAAGTCAGCGTTGAGTCTGTTTGCAGGCTATAGTCGTTGAAACTGTTAATCTGCCGGAGATAATCGAGCCGGTGAAACAACTGGAAACCCTCTGCTATTTTATAGTGCTGATAGGCGTGCCACATGTTTCGCAGCTCTTTTCCATTGGCATTATTTAACCGGGGGTTACCGTCATAGTAAAAGAAATCCCGGGTGCTGTCGGCCCGGGGGTTGGGCAACACGCCCCCCTGCTCGGGTATGTCGTGGTTCAGATGGTTGAAATGCAACAGAAGGATGTACTTTTCATCCTTAGTCCGGTAATTCATGTGGCCAACAAAGGCCCAGCTTTGTGCCAGAAAAATCGCATTGGAACTAGATGAGGTTGCTGCCGGAATGCCAAACTGCTTGCGTGAGGTTACGCGTTGTGCATTGAAGCCAAAATTCAGCCGTGGATTCACGTTCTGGCTGAAATCGAAATTCAGCACGTTTTGGTTTCGCCCTCCCAGCACAAAGTACATCCGGGTGAAGGGTGATTTGGTATCGTAGTATTTGATTTGGCTGAGCTGATACGCATACGGCGCATAGACCGAATACCCAGTTTGCGCGCCAATCTGGGTAGGCTCCTGGTAAAAAACGGGGCGGAGTGCTGTGCCGAGGTTACCCAGATCCTGGTAAAGGCTTCCGTTTCGCTGGACGAAATTGTAGAGGTGTACTCCATCAAGCAGCGTATCAGTCGTAAACAGGGTTTTACGGTTATTCAACACATCAGCTTCGAGAAAATAGCGGGTAGTGCGGGGGCCATAAATCACCTTGGTCGAATCGTCGATGGAGCCCCTGCCCGTAGACGACGACCGTCCAGCGCCGGGCTGCCCACTTGTCTGCCCGCCAAAGCCACCAGCTCGCCCCGGCAAGGTTGTACCGGGAAACCCCTGTGCTAATGCTCCGGTAGAAAGCGAAACAAGGGATAGACAGCTAACAGAAAAGACAATAATTCGGGCAATGAGGGAGAACGTAGTCAACGGAAACTGGAGTTGATGATAATGATGGCACGCGGATGCCAATGCCTGGCAAAATTAACGCAAAACACCGGAAGGAGCGTCCCACCTGGTCAGGTTAAGTATTTTTAGGATAAACTACGGCATTGATATGTTCTAAAAAGGCTTCTTCGCCGTCTAAAAAACGAACGCCTACCGGCAAATAATACACTGGTAGTGTTGCCCGCTCTTTGTCCGTTAACAACGGATTTAGTTTAACCCAGTCTTTTTCGGTCGTAAGCAAAATAGCGCCAGCGGGCAAATTTAGCAGTAATGTATCAACGTCTACCCGACTATAGGCATAATGGTCTTTGTATCGATGATGCTGTAACAGCGTAAATGTTCGACTGACGTAGGTTTCCAGCGAATCGGCGTTGGCTAGGCCCGACACCAGTACGACTGTTGTTTTTTCGGTAGGTACAAGGGGGTGATTCCCAAATGGTTTAGGCTTCTCGTAATATAAACCTGAAAAAAAAATAGGTGTTTGAGTAACTTTATACGGGGTAATATCGTCTATTATCCGCTGCTTTTCACCAAATGTAAGGTCATCTGCGCACTTGGTGACCACAATTATATCGGCCCTTTTAGCGCCATGACGCCGTTCGCGTAATCGGCCTTCCGGAAACGGATGGTCACGGTAAAAAGGTCTATTATAATCGGTAAGTAGTATGTTGAGGTGGGGTTGTACGGCCCGGTGCTGAAAGGCATCATCGAGCAAAACCACATCGATCTCAGGGCATTGGCTAGCCAGTTTTTGTAAGCCTTCTGCCCGTCGTTCGGCTACGGAAACAGTTAGCCGATGACCAAACTTTTGGTAAAGTTGGAGTGGTTCGTCACCAATCGTATCAGCGGTGTCAGTCGGGCTTGCCAATCGAAACCCGGTAGAGCGTCGCCCATAGCCTCGGCTCAGCGTAGCAAGTTGTCCTGCGTGTTGCTCCAATTGTTCACGTTCGGATGCACCACTAAGTAACTTCTTTACCAGATACTCAATCATCGGCGTTTTACCAGTTCCACCGACCGTCAAATTTCCAACACTAATGGTTTTTTGTAAGGGGGTAAAAACAAGTTTTACTCGTCTATCATACAACCAGTTACGATAGTCAAGTAGTTGACCATATAAAGCACTGAACGGACGTAACAGCCACATTGACACAAACTGATAGTTACAAATCTGAGATTTCTTTGTTTTATTCGCGTTCAAAAGTACCATAATTCCCGTTTCAATTACCCACTGACACCGCCCAACAGTCTCTATGGCCTTAGTATCCGACTACCTGAAACATACGCTTCGATTTCGATTTGAAGCCGGTACGTCGAGGGGCGTGTTAACGGAAAAAGATTCGTACATCGTTCGAATTTACGATGATGAAGACCCTTCAGTGATGGGTTTGGGCGAATGTGGACCGCTACCTGGTCTTAGCTTAGACGCTCAACCCGATTTTGAACAACGGCTAGCCGACCTCTGCCAATACTTCAGCAAACTCGACCTTCAGCTGTTTTCCTGGAATGTACCCATTGTGCTGAATCAGTTGATTGGTCAGGAATTGCCCAGTGTGCTTTTTGGCTTCGAAACGGCCATGCTCGACTTTCTGTCGGGGGGGCAACGGATTATTGCGGATAATGATTTTGTGCGAGGGGTGCGGAGCTTACCGATCAATGGCCTGATCTGGATGGGTGAACCTTCGTTTATGAAGCGCCAGATCGAAGAAAAGCTGGCTGCGGGTTACACAACGTTGAAGTTGAAAATTGGCGCTATCGACTTTGAGCAGGAACTGGAGTTGCTGGCATCAATTCGGGAACGGTTTTCGCCCGAACAAATTACCCTGCGTGTAGACGCCAATGGCGCGTTTAGCCTCGACGAGGCAATGGATAAGCTGACTCGTTTATCGGCCTTCCAACTGCATTCCATTGAGCAACCCATTCGGGCTGGAAACCACGATCAGATGGCCGAATTATGTCGGCACTCACCCCTACCCATTGCTCTGGATGAGGAGTTGATTGGGCACATGGAATACGTGGATAAATTTCGATTATTAAAGAAAATCCAGCCTCAGTTTGTGGTGTTGAAGCCAACACTGCTGGGTGGATTACGCCATTCTGACGAATGGATTGAATTAGCCAATCGGCTCAACATTGGCTGGTGGATCACCTCAGCGCTGGAATCGAATATCGGTCTGAATGCCATTGCACAATACACAGCCAAATACCGTCACCTGATTCCTCAAGGTTTGGGAACGGGTCAACTCTACCACAACAATTTCGACAGTCCACTGCGTACCGAACACGGCCAGATCAGCTATGTTCCCGGTGAGAAGTGGAATCTGGATGGATTGGTAACTGAGGGAAAAGGTAATTAGGTATATCATTACCTTTTCCCTCAGTTACCAATTACCTACTTGCCAAACAGGCCGCCCAGCATACCGCCGAGGCCACCGCCCCCCTGCTGACCGCCACCGCCCATAAAGCCGCCTGCTACACGCATCACGTCACTCATATCGAGTTTACCGTCGGCCATTGCCGTTGAGGCCATACCCATCCAGTCAACACTGGCAGCTTGTTGGTTGCCCGTTGCCTGACTCATAATACCACCCACGTCGATACTTGAATCGGAAGGATCAGTTGCTTTTGAGAAGAGCTTTTCGAGCACCATTGGGACTACGGCACTGGCGATGCCGCTGGCAACCCCCTGCGACACGCCTAAACGGCCCATCAGACTACCGACAACATTGTTCATAATGCCACCAATGATCGGGTTTTGCAAATTGCTGGCTCCGCCCTGCTGACCCATAATCGTGCTGAGCAACCCACCAATATTACCGCCTTGCGCCTGCTGTTGCAAACCGCCCATGATCCCATCCATCACTGACTGCATGGCGGTATCATTGTGTTCGTTGGGTACTGCGGGGTTTTTGATGATTGCTTCGCCTGACTGCTGACGCACTAAATTCATTAAAGTCTCTAACATGACCGATGTCTGTAAAAGGGTTAAAATAACAAGTCCTGGTATTTGTAAGTAGACCGAAAAGTAGGCATAAAATGGCAACAGCATAATACTTGCGTTGTAAATTAGCACAAAATCGACCCGAGCAACTATGACGAACGAAACACCTGAGAGTAACGCCCCAGTGACATCATCTAGCCTTGAAGAAATTGTAAAACCACTGATAGCCGATTTGCTTTATCCCAGTGAATCTGACGAACCCATATTTTTTACCCAGTGCTACCTAAAGCAGGAAGCTCCGCTTACTGGTAGTCAGATCGAGGAATGGCTCATGCTGCCGCCTTCCGTATTCGTTGAAGAAATTCCCGAAGAAGAATTTTGGAAACCAGTAACAACTGTTGAGGAATGGTATGAAGAGGAGGAGAAAAAACGAACGGAAACGTTCTGTAAACTAAAGCAGGTGATTGAACAACACCTGAGTGTACGGCAGGTATTCCGGGTGGGCGACTCTGAAATTGATGTGTACTTACTGGGCCGCACCGTCGAAGGTGACCGGGCCGGTCTTAAAACCAAGGTTGTTGAAACCTAAAACAGTGAGCAGCTAGCAGTGAACAGCTAACAGTCGGCGGATGAACAAGCACTTACTGCTCGTTGCCCACTGTTAGCCGTTCACTGCTAGCTGTCAACTATTAATACGTTGTTGCTGTTGATGGGCGCGTTGCCATCGATGGTTCCAGAACAAAGTTGAGTAAGTCCTGATTCAGCATCTCACGCTCGGTATAAAATAAACCGTGTGGAGCACCGTCGTAAATTTTGTACGTGGCGTTCATCATCAGGTTCGCCGTCTGCTCACCCGACGACTCAATGGGAACAGTTTTATCTGAATCGCCGTGAATAATCAGGGTAGGTACGTTAATTCCCTGAACGTCGGAGCGGAAATCTGTTTCCGAAAATGCCCGCACACAGTCGATAGTTGCTTTGGGCGATGCTAGGTAAGCCCGTACAAAATCACCATCGAGCATAGCCTGACTAACGGGCTTGCTGATCAGACTGACGCCGTAAAACTGCTTGGCAAATGTTTGTAGAAAATCAGCTCGATCTTTCTTGAGGTTCTCAACCATCTCATCAAACGTAGAAACGTCAACACCATCTGGGTTGTCATCGGTCTTTAACAGATAAGGGGTTACTCCGCTCACCAACGCCACTTTGGCAATGCGAGCGCCATTATGGCGGCTCATGTAGCGGGCAATTTCACCGGCTCCCATTGAGAAACCTACTAGAGTCACATTCTGAAGGTCTAACTCGTCCAGAACAGCTTTCAGGTCATCGGCAAACGTGTCGTAATTATAACCATCGAAAGGTTTAGACGATTTACCAAATCCACGCCGATCATAGGCGATGCAACGTAGCCCTTGCTGAGCAAGTTCGGTTAGTTGATATTCCCACATTTGGTGATCAAGTGGCCACCCATGAATAAACACAACAGGCTGACCCTGGCCGTAATCTTCATAGAATAAACTTACGGATTCGTTGTGGCGGTTGTCGCCGGTTTTGATGTAAGGCATAACGTTATTGAGTTAGTAATACATTTTACTAACTCTACCTCACGACAATAGTTTTAGATTGGTTTTAAGGAGAACTACTTTTTATCGTATTGCCCCAGCCGGTTAATGGCCCATTCGTGCGTTGCCAGATCGAGCAGCACGGGCGCCTGAATCATGGCTTCGCTGAGAGCCATTGATACGGGTGTTATCGGAATAGCTTCCTGTAAACCTACCTGTTGAAGTTGCCCTTGATTTAGCGCCAGCCGACCGCAAAAAGCAATCACCGGAACCTGGTGGGATTTGGCTAATCGGGCCAGACCAGCAATCACCTTTCCCTCCAGCGTTTGCATATCGAGGCTACCTTCTCCAGTAATGATTAGGTCTGTACGGCCAATTTCCCCCGCCATATCGAGCATGTCCGATACCAGATCAAATCCATTCTGAAAAGTAGCTTTCAAAAAAACCCGCGCGCCATATCCTAACCCTCCGGCTGCTCCGCTTCCGGGTTTATCAGCTTCGTCGATACCAAAATCGCGCTTCAAAACATTGGCAATAGTTTGCAGGCCTTTGTCCAGTTCTTTTACCATTTTCGTTGTGGCTCCTTTCTGGGGGCCATAGATGCTGGCGGCTCCGTTTGGTCCAAACAATGGATTTTCGACATCGCAGGCTACTCGAAACCGAACGCTCCGCAGATCAATGTCGAGCGAGGCCCGCCGAATGCGATTCACGTACCGCATTGATTGCCCAACGGGATGCAGGGGAGCGTTCTTTTTATCTAGAAATTCGTATCCCAAAGCCGCTGCCATACCCATACCTGCATCAGTAGTAGCGCTACCGCCAATGCAAAGTACCACTTCACGGACGCCCCTCAAAATTGCATCCTTAATTAATTCTCCAGTACCAAACGTGGTGGCCAGCAATGGGTTACGCTCTTCGGATTTTAACAAATTCAAGCCAGATGCCTGAGCCATTTCAACGAAAGCTGTTTCGCCATCGCCCGAAATACCGTATGTTGCATTAACGGGTCGAAAGAGTGGATCATTCACTCTAACCGTCCAGAGTTTACCGTTGGTGGCCGTTGTCAGCACTTCAGCAGTGCCCTCTCCCCCATCAGCTACGGGTCTGAGAGTAGTTTCCAGCATGGGCTGATAGGCCAATAATGCCTTCTTTACGCAACAGGCAACTTCTGTTGCGGTTAACGACCCTTTAAACTTATCTGGAGCAATGAGTACGCGCATAGGCCAAAAATCGGGATTAGATGCCAATAATCCCACCCACGAAATAACAATTGTCGATTTATATATATGATACTAGCCTATTTGAACTATTTATTTTACATAAATCACCCATTTACCCCATTAACACGCCCTGAAACACTTCGTCTAATTTAGCGACCGGGCGAATTTTGATTTTGTATTCGCTCGCTTCGACCCCCTTGAGATTGTATTTCGACACAAAAATCTCTTTAAAACCCAGTTTTTGGGCCTCAGCAATGCGCTGTTCAATCCGGCTGACGGCACGTACTTCGCCACCGAGGCCAATCTCAGCGGCAAAAGCCACTGTAGACGGAATCGCAATATCTTCGTACGACGACACAATGGCTGCACACACCGACAAGTCAATGGCGGGATCTTCGACTTTTAAGCCACCCGCAATGTTCAGAAAAACGTCTTGCTGACCCAACCGAAATCCACCGCGCTTTTCGAGCACAGCCAACAACATCTGCAAACGTTTATTATCGAAGCCAGTGCTGCTTCGCTGGGGCGTGCCGTAAGTCGAAACACCCACAAGCGCCTGAATCTCGATCATCAGCGGGCGATTCCCTTCTAGCATGGAGCCAATGGCGACGCCACTCAGAATTTCGTCGCGTTGTGAAATCAGAATTTCGGAGGGGTTTGTTACCTGCCGCAATCCTGATCCCAGCATTTCGTAAATGCCCAGTTCGGACGTGCTTCCGAAACGGTTTTTGGTGGTGCGAAGAATCCGGTACGTGGTGTGGCGGTCACCTTCGAAGCTGAGCACAGTATCGACCATGTGTTCAAGAACTTTGGGACCGGCAATGGTGCCTTCTTTGGTGATGTGCCCAATCATGAATACCGGCACCCCCGACTCTTTGGCGTATTTCATAAACTCGGCGGTACACTCCCGCACCTGCGACACACTTCCCGCCCCCGACTCTACGAGTGAGGAGTGCATGGTCTGAATGGAGTCTATAATGAGCACTTCGGGTTCAAAGTGTTCTACTACCCTAAAAATGTTCTGCGTGGACGTTTCGGTCATTACGTGGCAGTCGCTCGTGGGGGCATCCAGTCGTTCGGCCCGCATCTTGATCTGATGCTCGCTCTCTTCTCCCGACACATAAAGCACCCGCGTTCCGGGCAAGGTCATGGCAATCTGCAACATCAATGTCGACTTACCAATACCTGGCTCTCCGCCAATCAACACCAGCGAGCCCGGTACAATACCTCCGCCCAAGACTCGGTTGAGTTCGGCGTCAACGGTAGTGGTGCGGGGCTGTTCTTCATAATTGATAGCATGGAGGGCTTTTGGTTTGGGGGCTGCCTTCTGCGATCCACCCGTTGTTACACGCCAGTCCCCTTTTTCGGGTTCGTCTTTCTGGACAACCTCTTCAACAAATGTATTCCACTCCCCGCACGACGGGCAGCGACCCAGCCATTTGGGTGATTGCTGCCCACAACTCTGGCAGAAATAAGACGTTTTGATTTTAGCCATTTTTCAATAGTAGCAGTTGGCAGAGGCAGTGAGCAATTAAACTAAGCGGAAGTTCTCCGTTAAACCTTTCTCGTGCTTACTAATCCAACCGGCAAAGTGGCAGTTTCTGCTGCTGCTCACTGCCACTGTCTACTTTTAAAACGCCATTCCCTAAAAATAAGTTGGCTTCGGCATGCCTATTGATGGGGGTAAGCGTTAGTTCAATTGTCAACTCTAGTAACTATACAACTTATCTAATGAAGAAGACCCTTCTTTTTGTAGCTGTTGCGCTTTTACCAGCTGTCTCGTTTGCTCAGGATTCCTTTCAGTTTGGCATCAAAGGCGGAGTAAACCTGTCGAAATTCACATTCGGTTCAGACATCGTAACAACTCGTCTGAATGCCAATGGCTCACCAGCTTTGAATGTAAACGGTCAGCAGATCAGAGACAACCTGCGCGAAAGTCTTAACACGCGCACCGGCTCTGCTTTTGGCGTATATGCCCGTTTCGGACGTAATCTGTATATCCAGCCTGAAGTATTGTACTCAACAAAGGCTAGTTCGTTTGATATCATCCGTACAGATAACGGCAGCACCACTACGCAAACTGTCAATATTTCGACTACTAGTTTTGATGTTCCTGTATTACTTGGTTTGAAAGGAGGTCCATTACGGGTAGTTGCCGGGCCCGTATTTTCGTTTCGGACAGGCGACAATCAGCGTTTTGGAGAAGCCCTACGCCAATATACAACAGGTACGCTCAATGACGCCTGGTCGAAGGCTTATTACGGCTACCAGATTGGGGGGGGTATTGATTTAGGTCGATTGGGAATCGACGTTCGGCGCGAGGGAAGTATTTCTGATATTGCAGCCGTTAATCTAGGCGAAACGGGGCAAGCACAGTTTAGTCAAAAGTTAAAATCATGGCAGGTTACGCTGGCTTATAAAATCTTTTAAAGACCGACTAAAGCTTTAAGTCGGCTGATGTTTGAGAAGATCCTATCGGATCTTCTCAAACATCAGCCGACTTTTGTTTTTGCTTTTGAACGCTGAGGGACTTGAGAAAAAAAATAAACCGTTGCCCTGCCTCCCACTGGGATTTGGGCAACGGTTATCCGTCCAATTAACCCACTATATTAGTACCGTAATGGTTAGTTCAGTAGATTCTGGTGGTAGCGGCTCAACCGCTCGAATATATCTTTTGTACGACGACGCGAAACGGATACCTCCCGGCCATCGACCATGCGAATGGTGCGGTCGTTACCAAACACTCCCCGGCGGGCGTAACCCAAATTGACGATATACGATTTGTGAACACGCAGGAACACTTCGCCATCAAGCGTCCGCTCAAACTCTTTCAACGTTTTTGAAATTAAATACTTCTTCCGGTCACGAGTGAACAGAAAGGTGTAGTTCCCCTCTCCCTGCAAACAGGTAATGTCATCGACTGAAAGCATGACAGTACGATTCAGGTAAGGCAGAGCAATCCGTTGAATTCCCCGTTGATAAGAAGCGGGAAAAGTAGGAAGTACGGGTAATGTTTGAGCGTTGTTAAGTGATTCCATGGGGTAGTGTTTTTGTTCGATAGTAAATAAGTTCTTGAACAAAACTACCGAATCAAGCCTATTTCTCCATGTAAAACAGGCTACCCGATTGGCCCCTAATAAGATCTAACTACTTATAAATCAATTATATAGAAAATAATTTAACCCTATTTTTAGGTAAATCCCCCCGACTGAATACGTAAAACTACGTACTCGACCGGGGGGATTTTTATTGTGGAGAGAAACGGAAAGCTACCTTAATTTACATCCATTGGCTGGCGGTGCTGCATGCGGTCCATAAACATCTGGGCCCGACGACGTGAAATTTTCACCTGCTGTCCATCAGTCAATTCTAGTTCACCCTCTTTTTTAACGTAAAATTTGCGCACGAAGCTCAGGTTTACGATACACGATTTGTGGACCCGAACAAAAGCCTGACCATCAAGCAATGTTTCGTATTCCTTTAGTGTACGTGACACCAACATTTTAGTACCGTCCTTCAAAAAGAAATTGGTATAGTTGCCACAACCTTCCAGCCGGACAATTTCTTCAACAGACACCGTTCTTTTGCGATCGTAAAAAGGAATCAATAGTTTCTGCAGGCATCCTGATCCGGTGGTTTTGTCGGTGCTTTTTGGAAAAGGCATCGTCATACTGTCGAGGAAAGATTCGGAGGTCATAGTATTCATGGCGTTATGAAATGAAAGGTAAACGTTGATTTTGAGTCGAATGAAGACAAGCGGTGTATAAGTTTCAACGAGTGCAGATTTACAGCCAACACAACGACGTATAGACAACAATCAGACCCTTTATTCGAGTTGTCATAACCTACTTTTTCGTGAGCTTAAGTAATAGTACTTACTATCAATAAGTTAGGCAACGGTTTGCAATCTATCCTACTGCGTTTATAGAATACTCGGCGATACTATGTTTGTGTGCATTATTCATCAAAGTGTGTAATTTATTCCACACTAAAACAGTCCATTCCACAGTTCGCTTCCGTATGGCGATGGCTTAGGAATGCCTATCTTTGTGCCCTAGGTCAATCAGAAATAGAGAATGCTGGACAAAGTAAGGGAGCTTTTACAGGAAGTCGATCAATTCAAAGTAGACTCCAAAGAAGAATTAGAGCAGTTTAGACTGCGATTCGTGAGCCGAAAAGGCGTTATGGGTGATCTGTTCGACAGCCTGAAAACAGTTGCTCAGGCTGATCGCCGTACAGTCGGCCAGGAACTTAACGAATTAAAAAACAAAGCCTTAGAGCGATTTCAGCAGCTTTCAGAAGCTGTTGAATCGGGACAGGATGGGAAGCAGGGACCAGCCATCGATCTGACGTTACCTTCTATTCCGAACGCAACCGGGACTCAACATCCTCTTTCCCTGGTTCGCCAACGAATCATTCAGATTTTTGAGCGTATTGGTTTCAATGTTGCCGACGGTCCCGAAATAGAAAGTGACTGGTATAACTTTGGTGCTCTGAATTTCCCCGAAAATCACCCTGCTCGTGATATGCAGGACACCTTTTTCGTGGAAAAATCGACCATTAGCCAATCTGACGATTTGTTATTGCGTACACACACTTCCAATGTGCAGATTCGACTGATGGAACAACGTAGTCGTGAGGAAACTTTCCGGCCTATACGTTCTATTATGCCCGGTCGTGTATATCGCAATGAAACCATTTCGGCACGTGCCCACTGCCAGTTTCACCAGGTTGAGGGTTTATATATCGACCGTAATGTGGGGTTCAAGGATCTTAAAGATACCCTGTACCACTTTGTGAAAGAGATGTTCACGAAGGACACCAAAATAAGGTTTCGCCCATCATACTTCCCCTTCACCGAGCCAAGTGCCGAGATTGATATTTCCTGCCAGATTTGCCACGGATCAGGATGTAATATTTGCAAGCATACGGGTTGGGTTGAGATTGCTGGTTCAGGTATGGTCGACCCGCAAGTATTGATTAACTGTGGAGTTGATGCGGAAGAGTACACAGGTTTCGCGTTTGGTATGGGTATCGAACGAATCACCATGCTGAAATACGAAGTTCGTGACCTGCGCCTGTACTTCGAAAATGATGTCCGGTTCCTGAAGCAGTTTGAAGGACTTTAACCAGTGAGCAGTGGCAGTGAGCAGTTTGCTGACGCATAAGCGAGAATATGCGTCAGCAAACTGCTCACTGCTACTGCTCACTGCCCACTGTAGTTATGACTCCCATCCGATTAGCTGATTTAGCGTATGCCGTTGAGGCCGTTGTAGAGCAAAACTTTGCCGGAAAGGGGTTTTGGGTGGTGGCTGAAACCAGCGATATTAAAAATTATCCTGACCGAAACTACTGTTTCCTGACCCTCGTAGACCGTGATAGTGGATCGCCGGGTGGACGCGATACGGTGGCAAAAATGGAGGCTGCTATCTGGCGTAAAAACTACCCCATTATTCGGGGTTTTGAACAGGCAACCGGAGTGGCCTTTTCGCGTAACATCTCGGTCCTGTTATTTGTGACGGTCGCTTTTCACGCTGTGTATGGTATGCGTCTGGAAATTCACCAGATCGACCATTCTTATACTCTCGGCAATCTGGAGCGTGAACGGCAGGCCATTCTGGATACGCTCGTTCGCGATCATGCAGAAGTAGTATGGCAGGAAAACGGAGTGTATATCACGGCGAACCAGTTATTGCCTCGCCCGGTAGCCTGGCAACGGATTGCCCTGATCGCAGCACCAAACTCCGACGGCTGGCGCGACTTCCGTCATGAATTACAGCATAATCCATTTGGGTACAGCTTTGCTATTGATGAATACCTGACACAGGTTCAGGGGCAAGGTGCCGATCGGGCTATCTGTGGGCAACTGGACCGAATTCGACAGAGTGGAATCGATTATGATGCCGTTGTAATGGTTCGGGGCGGTGGCTCGCAACTTGATTTTGGTTCGTTTGATACCTTCCGGGTCGGTTTGGCAGTGGCCATGTTCCCCATTCCGATTTTGGCGGGTATTGGGCATGAGCGCAACGTAAGTATTGCCGATATGTTGTGCCATCAGAGTGTGAAGACGCCCACCAAAGCTGCTGCGTTCCTGATCGATCACAACCGGCAATTCGAAGAACAATGCCTTCGCCAGTTCGCCCGGCTTACCGAAGCCGCCCGCGAACGACTGCTGTCGGCCCGCGAGAATTTGAGTATCCAGACCGAACGTTTTCGGTTTACCACACACGATTATTTGAAGAATAGACATCTCGAATTGACCGAAAAAAGCGTTACCCTCAAACACCTCGATCCGGCCAATGTGCTTCGGCGCGGCTATGCCATGCTGATGCGCGACGGGCGAATTATCACCAAAACGTCGGCTTTAGCAATTGGAGACAGGATTCAGCTCAGACTGGGGGATGGGGTAACGAACGCCGTAATCAGTTAACAATAATGACCTATCAGGAAGCGTATGACCAATTAGTCGATTTAATTGACGACATTGAGAGTGAAGCCACTCCCCTGGATGAATTGCCCGGCAAAATTCGCCAGGCGACAGACCTGATTGCTTACTGTCAACAACGCCTACGTGCCGTTGAGGGAGACTTTCAGGAAGCGGTTTCACGGATAAAAACCGGATAAAATTTTAACTTTGTGGGATGGTTATTTATATGAATAACCTGATTTACCCTAATTTTAGGGATTCTGGTACACTAGTGCAGCTTCTAAAGACAGCGAAGCGTCTACATGTACTGAATTCTACTTTCAAGAAGACAGAAATATATGAATTTTTTTGCCGCGTTTAACGACACTGTATCGCCGGAAGTTATCAACAGAGCAGCGGTGTATGTGGAGGAGTCCGCTCCAAAAACGCAAAAAGCTATTGAGGGACTTGGTCTGACCCTATTGGGCGGGTTGCTGAAACGCACTACGTCGGAGATTGGTGTTAACCAGCTCTTCAATTATATACAGAAGGGTGATTACGATGGCAAAATTACGGCTAGTCTGGCAAGTACACTAAAAGACCCCACCCAAACGCACACACTCATATCACACGGCAACGACACGATTAGCCATCTGTTGCCAGCCATGAAAAGTTCAATTGCGAACATGATATCGAGTTATGCAGGCATCCGAAATTCATCGGCAGTATCGTTACTAGGGTTGACTTCGGGCATTGTTTTGGACGTACTGGGTAAACACGTGCGGGACGGTAAAATGGATGCTGATGCACTGGCTGCGGCTCTTTTCGAACAACGGGATGAGTTCGTCCAAAAAGTACCCGATAGCCTCCTGCCCCAATTGATCGAGAAAGTTGGGCTTCAGCAAATTGTGGCTGGTGTTGCTGTCCCCGCTCGCCGGATAGCCCCTGCCCAGCCCGTTGGTCGGTCGGCAGGCTCGCCCGCCGTCCCGATTTCGCCCTCTTACGAAGTGGCTAATAATGACGGTGATGGCAACAGTTCGCTCTCTAAAATCGGGATTTACGTATTGATTGCGGCTGTAGTTGGTGTTATTGGCTACATGATTTATTACAACAGCAAAAATCAGGCTCTCAACGATCAGGACTCTAATCTGACACCCGCATCGACTACCGATGTTAGTGAATCGGACACAGTAGCTCGTTCGATGGATGTTCCCATTGATACGACTCAGCGTGCCGTTCCGCGTTCAACAACAGCCGTTGCGGGTACAAAAGTGCCCCCGGCAACAGTTCCGGCAGTTGTGCCGGCCGGTGGAGGAACATTGGCAACCGACCTCAAAAATTACATGGCCGACGTTACGGCTCCTAAAGGACGGACTTTCCCCCTGTCAGCAGTCTCGTTTCAACCCGGCTCTGCCAGCATGACACCCGGTTCTGCTCCTGTGATTATGGACATTGCTAACTTCTTGAAGGCAAATCCAGCCGCACAAATCCGGCTGGTAGGGTATGCAAATGATGCTAAAGGAGCCATTACCAATAAGAGTCTTTCCTTTAAACGAGTCAATGCGATCAAGTCAATGCTTGTAGCTCAGGGAATCAACTTTATTCGGGTCGATGCGATTGGCCTGGGAACGGGCGTAAAAATAAAACCGGGTGATTCTACCGCCGTTCGCCAGCCAACCATGCGCAAAATTGACATGAAGGTGGTATACAAGTGATCGTTACGTTTTTAGGCATAAATTTAGGAGCTGTCATCGTTATAGGTGACAGCTTTTTTTATACCACTAGCAACCCATTCTCCCGAAGTTGTTGCCAGGCCGAAGACGCTTTAAACTGCTCAAAATTGCCTAAGTCGGTTTGTTCATAGGCCATTTTAAGTTGTTGCATAGCCATTGGCGTTGGGGCATCAATTTGCATCGATGGCAGTACGGTCATCAGCCACTCTCCTAGTCTAAGTTCAACCTCAAGTACCCATTGGTTTTGTTTGCTGTAGAATTCAAGTTCGGCCATTTCAACTGCCTTCTTCCGGGCAGTTCGTCCACTCGGTTCTACCTCAAAAACGTCTATTGTAGGCAGTTCGCCAAGCCAGAAAACAAGTGCGTTGGGCCGTTGATGGTCGTCGGTACGCTGGCGAATAGCTTTTTCAATGTAGCGGGGTGGTATAGTTGTCGGTGGCACTTTAAAGTCGAACCATTTCTGGTGGGGGAAATCTAAACACACACCGTGCATATAATTGAACAACGACTTACGCAATCCCTCAGCAAACAAATCATGGTTAGCTCCCAGGGGGTCAGCATGATCAAGATCGTTATCCGCAAATAGGTTTCCGGGCTGGTCAGGGCCAATACGTTGTACATCAAACGCAGCCGGGTTCACGCCCACCGGGCTATGTGCGGTCATGGCGAAACGGTGCCAAAACCCCGACTGCACTACACCCGTTTGAAATAACTGCCGGACCATTTCGAGCGAGTCGATGGTTTCCTGCATGGTCTGAGTCGGAAAACCGTACATCAGATACGCATGCACCATTATACCAGCCTGGGTAAATGCATCGGCAACACGAGCTACCTGGGCCACCGTAACCCCTTTCTTCATTCGCTCCAACAACCGATCTGAAGCCACCTCTAACCCGCCCGAAACGGCAATACATCCTGAAGCTTTCAGCAATCGACATAAATCAGGGGTAAAACTGACTTCGAACCGGATATTTGTCCACCAGGTAACGGTCAGGTTGCGCCGAATGATCTCCAGCGCAAGATCGCGCATGAGCGCAGGCGGTGCAGCTTCGTCAACAAAGTGAAAACCCGTTTGCCCAGTTTGCTCAATAATTGTCTCAATGCGGTCGCACAGTAATGCAGCCGTCACGGGTTCGTATCGTTTGATGTAATCGAGTGTAATGTCGCAAAACGAGCATTTGCCCCAATAACAGCCATGAGCCAAAGTCAGCTTGTTCCAGCGGCCGTCGCTCCAAAGGCGGTGCATCGGATTCACCACTTCAATAACCGACAGGTAATCCATCAGGGGTAGCTCGCGGTAATCAGGGGTGCCGGTTTCCCGCTGAGGCACATCCTTCTCGGAAGCACCATTGTAATACGTTACCACGCCATCAAGTCGCACAAAAACTCGTTTTACCTGCGCCAAGGGGCGGTTACCCGCCAGGTGATCGAGCAGAGTCAGTAAGGGCGTTTCGCCGTCGTCGAGGCTGATAAAATCCACGTAGTCAAACACTCGTGGTTCCCGTAACGACCGTAGTTCGGTGTTTGCATATCCCCCTCCCATCACGACTTTTATATGCGGATGATGCCTTTTCACATAACCCCCACAGGTTAAAGCACCATATAGGTTACCCGGAAATGGCACTGTCAGACAAATCACATCAGGCTTTGTTCGCTGAATATGCCTCTCCAACAAGTCCAGCAAAATGGTGGTGATGCGGGTTGGTGGAGCCTGTAGAGCCTCGTGTAGCTCGTCGAAATGAGTCGCCGATCGACCCAGCCGCTCGGCATACCGGCTAAATCCAAAATGCGGATCAACCGCTTCCTGAATTAAATCGCACAGATCTTCGAGGTAAAGCGTAGCCAGGTGACGGGCTTTGTCGTGCAGGCCCATCGTGCCAAAGGCCCAGTCGAGTTCGTCCAGTTGCGCAAAGCGGGAGGCTTCGGGAAGGTAAGAACGGTCGCAAATGCTGTGCGCCAGCGTTGGGTTTTTGTTTTGCAGAAACCGGATTACCGGGTCAATTGTGCTTACGTAATCGCGCTGTAAACGGCAAATTCGGTAACTATTGTCGGTGAGGGCCACTTCGGCAGCTTCGAGCTCGGCAAACATCGAAGCGAGATTTTTTGCAGAAAACAGTTCTAGGATCACTTCAATACCTAGATCAGCCTGATGAGCCTCAACTGCCAACGCTGCCTCAGCCTGGGCATTTAAAAAACCCTTCAAATACGCCGTTGCCGGATAAGGCGTATTGAGCTGGGTAAACGGCGGGGTCAGAAGCAGAACAGATTGATGCACGTTGGTAGTAGAAAAGAAACAAGGAATAACTCACTCCGAATCAAAATAACCCCTCAGAAAAGGCAATGGTTCGTACAAAAAACGCCCCTGCTGATTCTCCCGGCAGGGGCGTTTGGCTATTCATTAACTTCGGGAATTACTGTTTTATCACTTTCACCGTTTGGCGATGGGAATTACCTGTAACGCGCAGCAACAATAAACCCGCTGGTTCGTGCTCAATAGTAAACTTTTCGCGATGCTGAGCAGCAGTCGGCTGAATTCGGCGACTGATTACGGCCCGCCCCCTTATGTCGAACATTTCCAGGTCCAGTGTTTCTCGCTGTGCCCCATCGATCACTATTGAAAACTCGCCGTTGGTTGGATTACCCTCCACCATAACCTGCCAGGGTGCGGGTGTTTCGGCGCTCATTCGAGCGGCAGCATTCGTACAGGCCTGGCGGAAATTCCACACAAAATACGTTGACCGGGTAGCCTGGTCCTGAACGGTCAGTGTGTTGACGTTCTGATCAAAAGGCAGGCTATAGGTCACGCCCAATGAGCCGTTGCCGGTTACACCGTTAATAAACAGTGGCGCTACGGCAGGTGCGAAACTGCCATTCGAATACCCTACCACAAAGTCGACCCGGCTCAGGGTGGCATTGGTCGAGCCATTGCAGGTAAAAGATGTTATCGTTAAACTAGCGGGACCGGGTGGAACTGGTGGTTGCGGTGTTGCAGCGCAGGCCTGACGAAAATTCCACACAAAATACGTCGCGCGGGTGGCCTGATCCTGAACCGTTAAGGTGTTTACGTTCTGATCAAAGGGCAAGCTGTAGCGGACTCCTAACGAACCGTTACCCGTTACGCCATTGATAAACAGAGGGGCAACAGCGGGCGTAAACCCACCGTTCGTATAGCCAACGACAAAATCAACGCTGCTCAGGATCGAATTAGGGCTGTTACAAGTGAAACTGGTGATTGTCAGGCTTGTTGGACCAGGTGGTTGCGATGTTGTGGCGCAGGCCTGACGAAAATTCCATACAAAATACGTTGACCGGGTAGCCTGATCCTGAACGGTCAACGTGTTTACGTTCTGATCAAAAGGTAGGCTGTAGGACACGCCTAAGGAGCCATTACCCGTTACCCCATTTATAAACAGCGGAGGTACCGCCAGGCTGAAACCGCCATTCGAATACCCTACCACAAAGTCGATCCGGTTCAAGGCTCCATTGTTATTGCTGTTGCAAGTAAAGCTGGTAATGGTCAGGCTTGCCGGATTGGGCGTGGCTGGCGTGTCATTGTCTTTCAGGGTGACAGTTGTTGTAATTTGATTCGGATCGGGGTCATAACTGTCTGTGTCGATCAGCGTAATAACAATTGTTTCATCGCCCTCCACAATATCATCTTCAATCGGGTCTATTATCTCAGTGTACACCGACTGACCATCAGCAAATGTTATCGACGTTGGTAAGGCGTCAAAATCTACGCCATTGGTGGCCGATCCACCAATCTGGTAATTGATTACCAGTGGCCCGACGGTGTTGCTTCGCTCAAATTGAATATAGCCAAAGTCCTCAACGGCTTCTTCGTCTGCATTTGCTAATTGACTGTTTTTAGCCCGCAAAGTTATCGACTGTTGGCTCGTAGTGGGGCGTCCCTCGGCAGCTGAGGGGTCGTTACTATTAACTTTCACAACGGGGCTGCTTCCTGGCGTGGTCACAGTGACCGTAATTGTTGCCGTTGTGGTTTGACTGGTTGGTAAGGTGGCATCGGTTACCACTACCGTAAATGTCTGAACCCCCGCCGTTACATCGGAAAGCGTTACCTGGTTACCGTTAGATGATATGGCGGCAAGGGACGAATTCAGGTTGTAATTAAAGGCATAGGGTGGCCTTCCACCCGAAACAATGGCGGTCAGTGTAGTACTTCCTGTTGTCAGAAATGAGGTGTTACTGGCCGTCAGGTTAACGATAAGCGGAATTGCGGGTGCTGGGTTAATTGTCAGCGTAAACGATGCGCTGGCGGTGGCACTAGCCGGATCAGCCGCAGTAATTGTAATAGTCGACGCTCCCAACGCCGTTGGCGTACCGCTAATTGTTCGTGTTGCCGAATTAAACGAAAGCGATGTCGGCAAACCACTTGCCGTATAACTCAATGGCTGGTTCTCGGGGTCTGAAAACGCTGGTACGACAAAACTGAACGGCGTATCAGCAACCCCAGTCTGATTGGCGATTACAGCTGCCACCGGTGGCTGGTTGTTTGGATCGACAATTGTGAAGTTGCTATTCGAAATATCGAAGAACACATTGTTACTACTCACTATTTTGATCCGCGCTGCATTGGTTGTTAACGCTGGAAATGTGACTGCTTCAGTGCCATCATTTGGCGTGTTGGCAACGAGCGTAGTCGGGAATGTCAAGCCACCATCCGTCGAAAGCAAGATGTTTACGTTGGCACAGTTAACGGGAGCCTGGTTAGTATTATTTACACTCCAAGTAATCGTTTGAGTCGAATTCCCTGGGTACGAACCCGCCAGGTTTGTTGTTTCCAGAAATGGTCCCGAGTTACCATCAACTGTCACGGTAACCGCCTGATAAGTCAATCCACCGGCATTGTCACGAACGGTCATGCGGAGTGTTGTAGCAATACCTACCGACGGAAGTTTATCTCCTTTGGCATAGTTGGTACCATCCAGAATGGCAGACAGGCGGGGAAACGTTCGGGTGCCTGTAGCAACGGGAGCGTAACTGCGAAAGAAAGGCGGCAAGGCGGTGTTCGCCAGGGTAGCCGCATCGGGTACAACCGTACCAGTGTTGGTGCCCTCCCACGAATAGTTCAATACATCTCCGGCATTGGCATCGATAGCGGTTCCGGTCAGTTCAAAGGGAGTTGACTTCGGGATAGTCGTATTGGCCGGAAACGTTCCAATCACCGGAACGGCGTTATTGAGTGCTGTAGCCGTAAAACAGGTAAGTGTACTGATATACGTAGCGGCCTGCTGATAGCTTACTGTGTGAAAGTTCAGAAATGGTTGATACGCTGGCGTTTCGTAGTTATCGTTTCCGGTGGTGTTGCTACAGGTATAGCCATAGCTCATAATAGTGGTACCAGCACCGGGCTCTACGGAGGTAGTGGCTTCACGAGTGGTGCAAACGGGTAGGCTACTGTTAAAGGTATGGCTCATCCCAAACTGATGGCCTACTTCGTGGCTCACCAGTTGATCGTCGAAAATGGGGGCAAACTGAGCGGGATCACCCATTCCTGAAACGCCTTTCCCTTTATTCTCGTCTACACAAACGGAGGATGCTACTGCAATACCGCCACCTGATCCGCCTTCATAACTAAACACATGGCCGACATCATAGTTAGCAGCCCCAATCACTGTGGTAAGATTGTTATGATTCTCGGTCAGCATTTTAACCTGATCGGTATTGGTATACGGATCGGTATTAGCATCGGCATACACCACATTTACCCCACTCACCAGCGTAAACGCCACGCTTAATTCAACGCGATACACAGCATTCATGCGGTTTACAAACGCAACTAGCGCATTGAAGGCCCCGGCTACCGTTCCTCCGCCTTTCCGTTGTGTAAATTCACCGGTAGCGGCCACGGCAAGCCGGAACGTACGTAATACCGTTCCTGTATTGTTGAGCGCCGTTCCCAGTCGCGCCTGTTTATCGGGACTGGTTGGCAACTCCTCAACGGCTGGTGTATTGCTTCCGCATTTCCCGATTGAACCAAACGCTTTCACGGCATCCGCTTTTTTCGCGTCGCGAGCGAAATACGTCAGATAAAGGCGATCAGTAGGATCTTCTAATACCTTGGTGTAATACACGGCATCACTGTCGACACCCAGAATAATTGCATCGAAACCATTCCCCGTAAAACTGAGTCGGATTGTGTAGGTACGGTGGTTTTGGCCAGTGCCTGAATACGTTTTAATATCAGGATGAGCCGCAGCCACGGCTGGTGCCAGAATAGGAGATTCGCGCATGGAAAAAGCCTCTACCGTAC
This sequence comes from Flavobacterium sp. SUN052, assembly GCF_028867935.1. Taxonomy (GTDB): domain Bacteria; phylum Bacteroidota; class Bacteroidia; order Flavobacteriales; family Flavobacteriaceae; genus Flavobacterium. The sequence continues at coordinate 1,172,778 of NZ_JAPQNS010000001.1, read as the reverse complement.
CGTTTGGCAGTGGAATCTCCAGGCGGAGCGGAGTACTGTTGGGCTGAAATTCAAGGGGAGCTTTTGCGAGGTAGCTCCGCAATTGGGTTATGTTGAGCCGGTAAAGCGAGTACTTCTGAATAGTGCCGGCAACAGGTGCTGCGGTTCGCATTTGCCCCGACGAAGCCGGTTCAAAATAGATTGACTGGGCATGAACCACGAACGGGATCATAGCCAGCAGACAAGCGGTAAGTGTTTTTACAGCGTAAAATTTCAATTGCATACGACGCAGGGGTTAAGAGTTAGATAGCAGAAAAGCACTATACGTACAGAATTGTTTAGGAGGCACAAACGTATTGGTTGCTTATCATTTTACAATTATCTAAGCGGGTAGTTCTTACCAAAACCCCAAAAAAAAAGTGAGTCACCTGTTTAGGTAACCCACTCAAAGTCTATTAACTAGTTATTACTACAGAAAAGTATTTAGCCAGGATACTTCAATTGCCGGTATTATCAACGCCCCAGTGCAGCCTCATCGACAAACCAGTATAGCTCGCCAGTTGGCTTTATCAGTTGAGAGGGGAAAACATCGGGATTATATGCCCCTTGCAAAACTTCCCGCAAGGCTGCTACTTTTTTTTCTCCAGCTATCAAAAAGGCGACTGCTGCTGCCTGGTTCACCACCGGTGCCGTGAGCGTGAGCCGATACATATCCTGTTGTTCAAGGAAAAAACTACTGGTCCAGGGGATTTTCTCCTGCACAACCGCCGTACCGGGAAACAGGGACAGCGTATGCCCATCGTCGCCCATACCTAGCAACACCAGGTCGAAGGTATGAGATTGTCCGTCGAAGTATTGATGCAGTGTTTGTGCATAGGCTTCCATCGACTTCCTGGGCAGCGAATCCGTTTGCATCACATGAATCTGGTCGGGTGGAATTGGCACATGATCGAGCAAGGTATCGAAAGCCATGCGGGCATTGTTTCTCTCATCAGCCAGAGGAACGTAGCGTTCATCACCCCAGAATACATGCCATTTCTCCCACGATAGTACATCGCGGTAAGGAGGTTGAGTCAACAACTGGTGTAACGCTTTTGGCGTGCTACCTCCCGACAGAGCAATACAAAACCGATCCTGCTGTTTCAGCACTTCTTGTTCGTAGCTGACCAGCCAGTCGGCAACGTCGCGCGCTAACTGGGTGGCATCGGCGGCTATTTTCAGGTTTGCGCTCATGTTAGCTCCACGAAAATCCATCTTTTGCCACCAACTCATGAGCAGCCTCTGGTCCCCACGAACCAGGCGAATACGACGGTAATTCATCAAGTTTAGTTTGCTCCCACTGTTCAATAATAGGCGTTACAGCCCGCCAGGCCGCTTCAACCTGATCAGCCCGCATAAACAGGGTAGCATCACCGAGCATTACGTCCAGCAGCAACGTCTCGTAGGCTTCGGGTTCCTGACCGTCGTAGGCGCTTTTGAAACTAAACACCATTTCAACCGGATCAAGATCCAGAACCTGCCCCGGCCTTTTGGCCTGAAAACTTAAACGAATATCCATTCCCGGCTGAATGTTGATCGTTAGCCGGTTCGATTCCCACGACTGTGTCACCTCGGCGGGGAAAGCCAATTTGGGAGCCGCTTTAAACTGCACCGTTATCGCGGTCATTTTGTCGGCCAGGGCTTTACCCGTTCGCAGGTAGAATGGGACATCATACCAGCGCCAGTTATCGACAAAGAACTTCACAGCCGCAAATGTTTCTGTTTGCGATTCAGGAGATACGCCTTCCTCCTCCCGATACGATGGAATGGATTTCCCTTTTACTTCGCCGACAGCATACTGCCCCCGAACAGCCATCTTATCCACCTCATCCGGTCGAATTGGGCGAATGGCGTTCAATACATCTACTTTTTTGTTGCGTACTTCATTGGCATCAAATGAGGTTGGGGCTTCCATCGCTACCATGCATAATAGTTGTAGCAAGTGATTCTGGATCATATCACGCAGGGCTCCCGAACTTTCATAATACCCACCACGTCCTTCAAGGCCAACCGTTTCAGCAGCCGTAATCTGAATTTCCTCAACAAACGTCCGATTGAAAAGGGGCTCAAATAGTGAGTTGGCAAATCGGAGGGCAAGAATATTTTGCACCGTTTCTTTACCCAGATAATGATCTATCCGGTATATCTGCTCTTCGGCAAACAAGCCCCCCAGCAGTTCATTCAACTCATGAGCGCTGGCCAGATCATGGCCAAACGGTTTCTCAACCACAATCCGTACGCGGGCGCACTCCCCCGTGAAGGGTAGTTTTTTCAGGTTTTTGGCGATGCCAGGCACTAATTGTGGAGCAACGGCAAAATAGAAAAGCACATTGGGAGCCTGCCCCCACTCAGTTTGCTTTGCCTGAACCAGTTCATCAATTTTCGAATAACCCCCTGCATCGCCAGCGTCCATTTTCAGGTAACTGATTTTTGGCGCAAATTCTGGCCAGGGTCCGTCTTTCCGGCGCGAGAACTCGCCAATTCCCTCAAACAAGCGTTCCCGGAAGCTTTCATCGGTATACTCACTACGGCCAATTCCAGCTACTACAAAGCGCTCGGGCAGAAAACCGTCGATAAAGAGATTATACAGTGCAGGCGTTAATTTTCGATAATTGAGATCACCACTACCCCCAAAAATGAACATCACAGTGGGTTGAGTACGGTCTTTTGCAGAAGGAAGCATACCAGAAAAAGCGCTTTTTAATACGAAAGCCGCAAGTTAGGCCCGTATGCATAGAGGAACAACTTTGAGGAAAGAAGGTTATTGGGTAATAAAGGTAATTGGGTCATTCACATTTGTTACTAACCTTGATCCTCAATTACCTTTATTACCCAATAACTTAAAAAAATGACTATCGCCATCGGCTCCGACCATGCCGGTTTCCAGTATAAGGAAGCCATTAAACAATTCCTGACCGACCTCGGCCATACCGTTATTAACAAGGGAACAGACTCTGAAAAGTCCGTCGATTATCCCCGCTTTATCCGACCTGTTGCCGAAGCCGTTGCCGCTGGTGAGGTAGACCGTGGTGTTGTTTTGGGGGGGTCGGGCAACGGTGAGGCCATGATAGCCAACCGAATCAAAGGAGTTCGCTGCGCGTTGTGCTGGAACGAAGAGTCAGCCCGTTTGGGACGGACACACAACAACGCCAACATAATCTCGCTGGGTCAGCGGATGATGACTAAAGATATGGCCCTACAAATCGTAAAAATTTGGCTCGACACCCCCTTTGAGGGCGGCCGACATCAGACCCGGATTGATGAGCTCGACGAGTAAAACACATTACAAAAAAACGGCTCCCCCACCAAGTAAGAGAGCCGTTTATAAACGAGCGTAGAGCGCTTTGTTTAGTTTTTAATGATGAACGGAGTGATACCAGTCAGTTTCTGAAGGCTATCCGTACTGGCAATGGCTTCTTCCCGAATTGGCGAGCCAATGGCAGCTACTTTGTAAAGTTGTCCTTCGCGAGTTGGCTGAATAATAAACGCATCGGTATAACCGGCCTTGCGTAACGTACGACGAAAACGAACCGCGTTTGGCTTACTCGCGAAACTACCCGCCACAACCGTAAACAGCGTTCCTTTGTACCGCTTAACAGCAACTTTTGGCGCAGCTTTTTCAACTTTCGCTTCAGCAACGGGTGCTGCTACAACTGATTTCTCAGCAACGACTTTCGCCGTTTTAGCCTCCTCTGCTTCCGCTTTGGTATCAACCACTTTCGCCGTTTCCGGAACGGCTGGCTCTGTCTTAGCCGCTGGCGTTTCTACCGGCGTTGCGGGTGCAGCTAAAGGAGCTTCAGTGATCGTTGGTATAGTTGAAATAGGCTCCGAAACAGGACGAGCCATGGCTATTTCTTTAGTCGGTTCAGCTTTTTGACTGCTTTGTAGCCAGGCAGGAACCCGGAACCAGCTAGTTGGATCGAGGCTGCTTTCCATTGGCTGACCGGGTTCAATTACCGTCAGGTAACTTAAGGCCCCCAGCGAACCCACCAGAACAGCAGCAGCAGCCCAACGCAACAACGGACGCGGACGGCTAACCCCAATGAATGGTCCCTCTTCGAGCACTTCTTCGCGCCGAACGGGTCCGATTGAATAGGTCGGCACTTCTTCGGCTTCGACTGATTCAACTGGAACAGAACTAACTTTTTCTGCTTGAATGGCGGTCATCCCAAATGACTCACCAAAGAAATTATGCCGTAGCTCTGGGTCAAACTGAAGCTTGCCTTCCACATTTGGTGTAAACAAGCCAATACCATCAACCGAGAAACTTCCTGCCAGCAGCACGTGCTGTTTGAGTTCATTCACAAAGTCGCTAATCATTCGCCCGGAATCTTCCCGCGAAAGCGACTCGTGCAGCATAATGTAATTAATCAGGATACCATCGTCGAGCCGCAGTGCTTCGTTAAAGGCCAACCGCTTACGGGGGGGCAAAAACTGTCCCGAATCGGCTACGAAAGCAGCGGGCTGATAGTGTGTAAGAAAACCGCCCAATTCTGGCACGACTACACAGTCGTACTGGAAAAGCAGCTTCTTGAGATAAGCGCCGACGGATGCCATAGGTTAAGTTTAGTTAGAGTAACTCAGAAGGAATACGTAATTCCTCCGAGAAAGTTAAGGCCCTGCGACGGATAATACAAATACCGCTGATAATTCTGACCAACGATATTATTTAACGAGACAAAAGCGCCAAACTGGGTACCTAGGAAATAGTCAATTTTAATGTTGGCATCCCAGATTGTTGGGAGCTTCTGAATCTGGTTGGTAACGAAATTCTTGCCCTGAAGACCCTCGTAAAAGTACAAATCGCCGGTGATGAACAATTTTTTGTTCAGCATGAATGAGTTTGTCCAGCGGCCTGCCAGGCGTGGGCGGTGCCACGCAGCTTCTAGTTGGTCGAGATCATAACGGTAAAAATCTACGCGGAGGTTTGAGCGAAACCGGTCTTTCTGGCTATAACCAATCTCGCCTGTCAGGTTCAATACGCGTGCCGTGCCAGCATCATACAGGGCGAAGAATTTAGTGGTATCGGGAAAGGTGTTATTGAAGGTGTAATAATTCCGATACCGGGCAAACGAGGCCTTTCCTTCAAACGTAAAGCCACCACCTGCGGCCCCTTTGACACCTCCGTAGTAATCACCTAGCTTAACAGTGTTAGCTAAAGGTATCTGTGGTGATAACCAACGGTTTTCGTTTAGTAACGTTCGTAGTGTATTCCGCTGAATATCGCCGTCTATACCAGCGAAGAAGTGTACATTTCCAATAGGAACAAAATCAACGTCAACTACTGGAAAGGCGCGGGTACTGTTTACCCCTAATCGTTTGTCAGTTTCGTTCACCGCATTCACACCAGCCGAAACGGTTAATTGTGGCGATGAATATTTGAACGTTGGTTTCACCCGGAAGAGGTTCCGGTTATCCACAAATTGGTCTGACCGTTGCGTTACGTATGCATCAGCCGAAACCAAGGCCAGCACTTTGTCAGTAATACTCACCGAACCTTTGAAGTTGGTTCCCCAGTCCGTTTCAGAAGCTTGATAACGGTCCTTAAGAACGGTGATACCGGTGCGAAGCGAGTAATCAATGGAGTTGTCCGTATTGGCATTCTCTAAGCCAACGCGGAAATTATACGTGTTAAGTCGTTGGCGAATTGTTTCACGGTCAGGCACTTCGGTTCGTGGCTTGTAGCCATAAAAAAAGAATCCTTCGCGCTGATAGCCCGCATCAGCCTGAAACTTGATGGCGTCGGTCAGGTACTTGGCCGTTACATTCATTTTGGTATCGCTCTGGCCGGAGTTTTTGCCATCTACCGGCCCAATATTCGACGACAGATGCTTTAGCGAACCTTCCAGTACAATATTCTGAGGGCCCGTTGTACCCACAAAAGCCTCACCCAGAAACGAGCCATAATTACCCGCTCCCAGTTTCACATAATTGTTGTAGATAGGGGGCTGCTCAGCCTGCGTACTCGATGCGGGCAATACGCCAGGGGTCGTTTTGGGGTCCCCTACCGTAAGTTGACGATCCTGAAATTCGTAGTTGACCTTACGCTGTTCATCTGACTGCTTGATTGACGGAATCTTGTTAAAGATCCGATTGGCGGGTGGCAATTCAATCCGGCGGCTTTTCTCCACGGTAATCTCCTGATTCTCCACCTCACCTTCCTTTTTGGGAGGAGTTGGGCGGGGATTCTGCGCCATTGCAGAGAATGAAATGGCAAAAAGCGAAAAGGTAAGTATGTAGGGGGCTTGTGATGTCATAATGGGAATAGTTTGTGTTTTGTCCTCGGTTTGTGTCCTCACAGACCGCTAGTACATCCGTTAACTAAGCGGTCTGTGAGGACACAAACCGAGGCTACAAACCATAATCTTTTTAGTTCTTATTTTCTAGTGCGGCTAATTTTTGCTTGGCTTCAGCCACAATCCGCTCATCCTCCGCATTTTGGATAATCGAGTTAAGTACGCCACGAGCCTGGACAATTTCGTTGAGCTCCACGTTGTTATCGGACACCAGGATAAACGCCTTGCCTTTCCAGTAATCAAATTCACCAAACATTTCATTGAACTTCAACAGCGTTGCAATCGACTCCTTATACTTTTTTTGCCGATAGAGTACTTCGCCCATCAGGTAGTTGGCTTCGGCACCGTACACGTCTTTGGCCAGCGCAACAGTTTTTTCAAACTCGGCGGTAGCCGTTTTATAATCGCTCTTTGCCAGAGCCACTTTACCAAGCATTAATTGAGCCCGGTTTTGAGCACCTGGAACCACGTTGCCTGTTTCAATTACTTCGCGCGCATAATAAGCGGCAGAGTCCAGTTTTGGAACCACAAAGTAGGTGTTCATTAGCCCCAATTGGGCGGCAACCTGCTCATTTTTACCATTGGCCTGAGCCAGCACAAACTGGTAATTCCGAACGGCACGCGCGTAATTCTTTTGACTCGTTTCCAGCTCGGCGGCCCGTGTGGCAGCTCGTGTGACAAATTCCGACTTGCCTTCGGTCAGCACCATATTGTAGTAGCGAAGTGCGTTGGCTACATCTTTGGTTTGCCGGTACGACTCGCCAAGGTAATACCGGGCTTCGCTCAGGTTCGGACTAGCTGGGTACTCCTGCATGAAAGCCAGCAACGCCTGAACAGCCTGGGCGTATTTCTCGTTGAAATAGATGTTCTTGGCGTTATCGAACTCAACCTTTTCGACGTCAGAACTACCCGGATTCGATTTCTTGTACTGCCCTAAAACGCCCGAGAATTCTTCGGGTCGGCCAGCATCGTTCAGGGCATTTTGCAAACCGAGGAGGGCACCCTGCGCCTGGTCCGAGCTTCCATATTCACCTAAAATTCGCCGGTAGTCTGCAATGGCCTGATCGTATGTTTGCAGGTTGCTATAGGCCGTAGCGCGTTTCAGCAGGGCCGACGGAATAAGGTAACTTTTGGGGCGGTCTGTAATGAGCTTGGAAAACCCACGGATTGCCACTTGATAAGCCCCTTTCTCAAAATCAACGTTGGCCGTCTGGAACAACGCATCATCGACGAAGCGCGAACCTGGATATTGCTTCTGTAGTTTATCAAACTCAGATTTTGCTTCGACATCACGACCAACGTACGTCAGAATCAATCCTTTCTGATACGTTGCGTAATCGCGGTCGCCCCGGCTTCGAGCAATCACTTCGTCGTAGGTCCGCATGGCCTCATTATACTGCTTGGTCGCGAAATAGGTATCGGCCAGCCGAACGCGAGCATCTTCCACCACGCTTGGATCATCGGCCTGGCTTCCTTTAGCGATGAAATCGCGGAAGTAAGTCAGGGCGCGGGGGTAATCCTTTTTGTTGTAATAGGCATAGCCTAGTGCATACAAGCTTTTAGCACCCATCTCGCCGGGCGTCTTAGCAATCGAAGCATACAAGGGAATGGCCGTATCGTATTGTTTCTGAGCCGAATACGTTTCAGCTTTCCAGAACTGAGCCTGTTGCCGCAATTCGGCATCGGCCTGCACACTCAATGATTTATCGAAATTTTGTTGGGCCTGTCCGTAACGTTCAGCATTATAGTCGCTCACGGCCTGATTATAGGTCAGGCGTTGGTACGTTGCGTTAATTTTGGGCGTCCGACGTTTGAGTTTTTCGATGTATGCAATGGCCGCCGGGTAGTTATTCGACGCAAAATAAGCCTCACTCAGAAGTTCATTTGCCTCATTTTCAAACGGACTGTCGGGGTACCGCTGTAGAAAAGCGGTCAACTCTTTTACCGCATCGGCTCCGCTGTTCAGATCAACCTGTACTTTGGCATGGTTAAACTGGGCTTCCTCCTGAATGGGTTTATTGAACGACAAGCGACCTGCTTGGTCAAAAGCTGTAAGGGCATACGTGGGGTTCTGGGTTTGCAAATAGCTAATTCCCATGGTGAAGGCCGCATACTGAGCCACAGTATCTTTTCCCGAGGCAATTGGCTTCAACTGTACTATGGCCTCATCAAATTTACCCGTCCTAAACAGCGATTGGCCATACCGAAGCTTTACCGCACCGGGCACTTTGGCTCCCTTCGCAGTGATATACTGCTTATAATACGGTATCGCTTTGTCGAATTTACCCTGCTGGTAATACACCTCAGCCGTAACCAGACCAACGTCGCTCAGGCTATTACCGCCACGGCGAAGCAACGGCTCGGTGTACGTCAGCAACTCATCGAACCGGCGCTCGCGGTACAGCGATTGGGCAATCCAGTTGGGAACTTCGTTCTGATACGTTGGATTCTGGGCAATACGTTTGAAATCAGCGGTAGCCTCGCGGAAATTATTGTTGCGGTAATTAATCACCCCGGCATAGTAAGACGCTGCCGGAGCATCTTCAGCGTCGGGGTCAAGCTTGATTTCGTTGAGTAGCGGCAATGCCCGGTTCACATCCTGTGTATTGAAATACGACAGTGCCAGCCGGTATTTATTTTTCTGTAACTGTCCGCCCGTTGAGTTCTGCGCGATCGCCTTTTCCAAAAAGTCAATGGCTTTGGCGTAATCCTCGCGTTCGTAATAATAGGCCCCCAAATCACCGTAAAGCTGACCTGCTTTGGGGTGTTGACTATGGTTCTTAACAAAGCGATCAACCAATACCTCCGAACCCGGTTCGTCTAAGTACAGACTCGCCAGGGCGATATGGTATTCGGCATCCACTACGTTTTGATCCGCAGAAATGGCTTCCGTATTATTGGAGCTTGTTTTTCGACGGTCGAGGTATTGACGAAATTCGTAGCGGGCAGCACCATAATTGCTTTTCTCAAACAATTCGATGCCGTTACGATAATTATAATCCGATTCGGTATAACTCAACGTGCGCTGACCGGCGGCCGGGAGGGCCAAACCGATTCCCGCGATAACCGTGAGTTTGAGAACGCCCGCACGGGCCTGGGATTGGGACATATAATAGGGAATGGTTGCGTAATGGGCGAATGCGTCGTAGTTTCGCTGACCATTTTTTTGCTAAAAAACGAAGGTATTATCTTTTCCGTATGAAAAACAATTTGCGGTATTGCTTTTTACTCAACCTATGTGCACTTCTATGGTATGGCTCCATACCTGTTACCGCCAACGACGATACAGCTCCAGCCCCCCAGATCACCTATACCCTTTCGATGCCTCAACCCGCGACTCATTATTTCGAAGTGGAAATGACGCTTAGAAACGTTGCTGGCTTGACAAACCTGAAAAAAAACGGCTATATCGATCTTAAAATGCCCGTTTGGACCCCCGGCTCGTATTTGATTCGGGAGTATGCCAAAAACGTGGAAGCCTTCCGGGCAATTGTAGGTGGGCAGCCTGTGCCGGTTGAGAAAATTCGCAAAAATACCTGGCGTATTAGTACGACAAACGACGATATCACTGTTCGTTATCGCGTTTACGCTTACGAACTTACCGTGCGGACGAGCTTTCTTGACGACTCTCATGGCTACGTGAACGGGGCCAGCATGTTCCTGTTCAACGATGCATTGAAAACCCAGCCTGCCCGCCTGGTGGTGCAACCCGCTAAAGGCTGGAACAAAGTGTCTGTTGCTCTAAAACCCGCTTCTGGCTCCACTGGCTTCGCTTATGATGTTCCAGATTACGATTTGCTTGTCGATTCGCCTATTGAGATTGGCAATCACCGAACGTTCACATTCACGGCCTCGGGTGTCCCTCATACCGTGGCTCAATATGGCGAGGTCGAGTACAACGAGCAGCGACTGGCAGCCGATTATAAGCGCGTCTGCGAAACGGCAGCTTTAATCTTTGGCGAGCATCCCTGCACCAATTACACATTTATTGTACACCACGCTGGCCCTGGTGGGGGTGGTCTGGAACACCAGAACTCTACCACGCTACAAACCAACCGGGTAACATACGCCACTGAAGCCAACTACAAAGGATTTCTGACCTTGGTTGCGCACGAATATTTTCACCTCTGGAATGTAAAGCGTCTCCGTCCAATCGCCTTAGGTCCGTTCGATTATGAAAATGAGAACTACACCAAAGCCTTGTGGGAAGCTGAAGGTTTCACGTCGTTTTATGAAGAGTATATTCTTCGAATGGCCGGTTTTCATACGCCAGAACAATACCTGACAGTGGTTGCCAGTGGTATCAACGGTATCGAAAATCAACCCGGTAACCGAGTCCAGTCCGTAGCCGAATCCAGCTTCGATGCCTGGATTAAGTATTACCGGCCAAACGAAAATTCGAGCAACAGTACGGTTTCGTATTACAGTAAAGGGAGCGTATTGGCTTCCCTGCTGAACTTGTCGATTTTGGCCAGCACCAACGGCGAAAAGAACCTTAGCGATGCCATGAAGCTGCTTTACAACAAATACTACAAGGAACTGAAGCGCGGTTTTCGCGACGAAGAACTGAAGCAGGCGCTGGAACAGGTTGGGGGCAAAAAGCTGGATGACTTCTTTACAAAATATGTGTACGGAACAGAGACCATCGATTATGCTTCCTTCTTTGAGCCATTTGGGCTGCGACTGGTCAATACGAACGAAAACTCCCCGAATCCCTACCTCGGCGTTGCAACCGGCCTTAATCCAACCAATGGCCGACAAACCATAACGTCGGTTCGTCGCGGATCATCTGCTGAACAGGCAGGCCTAAACGTGGGCGACGAGATTCTGGCTATTGACAGTGTTCGAGTCACTGAAGATGTAAACAGACTAATGACCTCCTACAAAGCAGGCAACACATTTAAAATGCTTATCAACCGCAGCGGTATCGTTCGCGAGTTGCCCGTTACCCTTGCCCGACTTCCACTCGTTGCCTATCGGTTAGAAGCCATCCCTAATCAAACTGAGAAACAAAAGTCCCTTTACAACAAGTGGTTGTTGATTAAGTAGTTTCGGGTACAAACAATGCAATGTCGGGTAATCTAATCAATGCTCTCACTGGTTAGGTTACCCGACATTGTATTTCTAGCCGGTATCATTAGTACATCCTTTTACATTCATGTGACCAGCAATTTAGAATCACGTCCCTTCCCATTTAGTTAGTAGTCTTGACAACCAGTAGATTTATAACTCGTTTTATAGTGTTTTTAAGGCCATAAATTTCTCAATACAAAGCATTTACATATTTTATAAACAGACTTACAGCATACTTAAACACGCAAATTTTTGCCGTTTACTAAATATTATGACCACCAATAAGAAACTTATCTTGTTGGCTGGAGTATGTCGTTGCGTGGCATTTCTATTCTCTTTACATTGCCCATTAATAAGCCAGTGAGTTACATCGTCTGGCTTATTAAATTGCTTTTTTAGTATAATTGCAGTTGCTTACGAAACTAAACATATGTTTAAGTCGTAAGTGGTTGAGAGTAAAGAGTGCAAACCTACCCCATAAAAATAAGTGAACATGAAACATCCCGTCAAAGACGAGGAGCTGGTACGCCTGTACCTGCACACTCGCCAGAACGCCTATTTTGAGCAGCTTTACAATCGGTATGTAAGCAAAGTGTATCGACGCTGCTACTCGCTCACCAAAGATGCCAGTCAGGCCGAAGATTTTACCCACGATATTTTCCTGCGCATCCACTCCAACATGAACCGTTTTCAGGAACGTTCAGCCTTCTCAACCTGGCTCTATGCCATCTCCTACAATTACTGTATGGATCAGCTCAGGAGTACGAGTCGGACTAATATTATCGAACTTGACGAATCGGCCCACAACATGCCCGACGTAAACGATACTGAACAACTCGAACAACGGCTACGCCATTTATCCGTCGTTATGGAGAACATGACCCTTGAAGAAGCCATGCTGATCCGGTTGAAGTACGAAGACGATCTGGATATTAAAGAAATTGCCCGGCAATACAATCTAAAAGACAGTGCCATCAAAATGCGTTTAAAGCGCACCCGCGATAAAATTCGTCGGATGTATTTTGAGCAGCATGGGTATTAATTAATCGCGTGGCCTATCAACGAACTTTACCAGATCGGGCAACAATTGCCTGAAGAATACATTTTATCCCTTCTCCCTACTACGGTGTTTATATCAGCTATCCCGAGTCCGTGCGTATGCCCACCTGCTGGTGCATAGGCACGGTCTCATCGAGGGTGCTGGTATGCATTACCTTTTATCAAGGTGAAATCCAACGGGCTGGTCTCCATCCGCTTAGGAATTTTTTGATTGTTTTTTTGAGAAAATACGTTGTCCAATCGTAGCCTATCGTTATATTTAGTGGCTAAACAACCCTTTTATTCTCACATTAAACTACAGAATCCGTTTGGTCGAAAAAGTAATCACCTTAGACAACGTTTCGCTCATTGATTTTTTGGGCGTTGAAAACACAAACATTAAGCAAGTTGCTGCTGCTTTCCCAATGAGCCGCATCATTTCGCGCGGCAACGAAATTCGCATAAAAGGCACCACACCAGAAATTAGCCGCATTTCCGATGTTCTAAACTCACTTTTGGAACACTTCCAGAAATATGGTAAACTAACCCACGAGAATGTGGAAACATACCTGACTGGCTCCAGCACAAACGGCGAAGGCCCTCTCCCTATCGATGTAGGAAACGACGAGGATGTTTTGGTGTATGGTACCAAAGGCGTGGTTGTTAGGGCGAAAACAGCTAATCAAAAAAAGCTGGTTGAAGCTGCCGAAACGCACGATCTAGTGTTTGCTATTGGCCCCGCCGGAACGGGCAAAACATATACTGCGGTAGCCATTGCAGTGCGGGCGCTAAAAAACAAAGAGGTCAAAAAGATTATTATTACCCGCCCGGCCGTTGAAGCAGGCGAAAATCTTGGCTTTTTGCCGGGTGATCTCAAAGAAAAAATTGACCCCTATCTCCGGCCGATCTATGACGCGCTGGACGATATGATTCCGGCCGAGAAACTTAAGTTTTACACCGAGAATCGCATTATTGAGATTGCTCCCCTCGCCTACATGCGGGGACGTACGCTGAACAATGCGTTTATTCTGCTTGATGAGGCTCAGAACACCACGCCGATGCAGATGAAGATGTTTCTGACGCGTATGGGACCGACTTCCAAAGCGATTATCACCGGCGACCGTTCGCAAATTGACCTGCCCCAAAAGCAGAAATCAGGTTTGATTGAGTCGGCTCAGTTACTGCATAAAATAAAGGGTATTGCGTTTGTGGAGCTTGACGGCCGTGACGTGGTACGACACCGATTAGTGAAAGAGATTATTGCCGCGTATGAAGAAGCCGGTCAATAGAACTAGAATTCGGACAACAGCCGGCCTGCTTTTGCTGGTCGGCTTTGTTGTTTCCGCCAGGGCGCAACAAGTTAGCCCCAACGCCCCTCATGTACATACCGAGCGATGTGCCAGTTCGGGTGTTGAGCAACTGCTCAGGCAACGCAACCCCGTCCGTAAATTGCAGGCAGAGGCTCTTGAACAAAAAATCCGGCAGGTTCAGCTGGGTATGGGGGCGCGGCAAGCTGCCGATGATGCAGTGTATCGGATTCCGGTAGTGGTGCATGTGGTGCATAACAACTCCTCCCTTTTTGTGGGCGGCACTAATAATCCTAACATCTCCGATGAACAGATTAAATCGCAGATTCGGGTATTGAACGAAGACTACCGGCGGCAATCGGGCACCAACGGCTTCAACACAAACCCTATTGGTTCAGATACAGGCATTGAGTTTTACCTGGCTACTACCGACCCGCAGGGCAAACCGACCACAGGCATTACCCGAACGTATTACGACAAGAAAGCCAAATTTGACCCGTATGTGTATGATGATTTAAAACTACTATCTAACATTTCTTACTGGCCATCAAACCGATACCTCAATATCTGGGTGGCTAACCTGGAAGGGCTTACCATTGGCTACGGGCAGTTACCAGTTGCCGCTGATACGCTTAAAGGTTTACCCGACAATGCCGATGAAACGATTGATGGAGTTGTAATCTCGTACACTATTTTCGGTGCAAATGCCTGTACGCCATCGTACAAGTTATATTGTCAAGGCCGCACGACAACGCATGAAATTGGCCATTGGCTAGGCCTCTTTCATACCTGGGGTTTCTCCGACTGTGGCGATGACTACATCTACGACACTCCGCCAACCCTGAACGGAAATACGGGCGTAAACTGCGGACCCATTTTTTCGGAATGCATACCGGGTAAGCGTACGCAAAATTTGGTCGAGAATTATATGGACTACTCCCCCGACGTTTGCATGAATATGTTCACGATTGGGCAGCGATCCCGCATGCGGGCGGTGCTGGCGGCTAGCCCCCGACGGCAGCAGTTGATTGCTTCTGCCAACAACCCGCTCGGTGAAAGTGACCAGTTAGTTGTTGCGGTTTTACCCAACCCTGCCCAAACGGAAGCGACTGCCGAAGTACGTTTTAAAGGTTCTCAGGCGCTAACCGTTGAATTATTCGATGTTAGTGGTAAATTGGTCCGTACGCAGAACCTACTCAACACGGTGAGTACCCGCGTTTCAGTATCCGTTTCTGGTCTACCAAAAGGTATGTACATTTTGCGGGCTACAGCCGGTAGCGAAAAAGCGGCTGCACGTTTGGTTGTTAATTAATATGATTCACGTTCAAGCCATATCCTCCCCTGTTGATCTCGATGAGGCTTTCGCCATCCGTCGCGAAGTATTTGTGGAGGAGCAAAACGTCCCGTCCGAAGAGGAATATGACGAATTTGAAGAGTCGAGTCGGCATTTTCTTGCCACTGCCCTTAACAAAAAAGGCCAGTTAATCCCTTGTGGCACCGCCCGTTGGCGACGCACCAGCAAAGGCATAAAACTCGAACGATTCGCCGTTAGGAAACCGTTTCGGGGTAAAGGGGTAGGCAAAGCACTCGTGAAAGCGATTTTAGACGATGTATTCAGCTTGCAGCCCGAACCCATCGAATCTATTTATCTACACGCTCAGGTTACAGCCATGCCACTTTACGAATCATTTGGATTTAAAGCTGTCGGGCCAATGTTTGATGAGTGTAATATTCAACATTATAAAATGGTACTGCCCGGTTCGGCCTATTCGCACGCATGAAAAGCGCGCCATTCGCCCGCTTTGCGCTGGCATTGGTCGCTGGCATTATCAGCTATTCTTATTTCCCTGATGCCCATTACTTCGCTATAGCAACCGGAGTGGTGGGCATCTTTCTTTTTGTGGGCGGCTGGTGGCAACAGGCACACCACCAAACACCTGGTTTTCGGAGCCTTGGCCTATCACTGGGACTGGTCACTCTGGCAGGGCTACTGGGATGGCTTATTACACACCACCACACGCCCCGTACCAATCCTACCAACATCGTTCACCGGACCGATTCGCTCCGGGCCTATATTGGGGTAGTCGATATTTTGCCCGAAGAGCGGGCTAAAACATATCGGGTTGAACTTGACATTCAGAAAGCCAAAACAGATAGCGCGGGCTGGCACCCCCTAAGTGGTCGCGTGATTGTCTATCTAGATAAAACGAATCAGCAACGCCCCCGCTATGGTGAAGTATGGCTTGTATCGGGTGAGCCACGCCCCATTGACCCTCCCCTTAACCCCGCTGAGTTCGATTACAAACAGTACCTCAGCAACAAGGGCATTTATCACCAGCAATACCTCCGGCCCTATCAGCGACAGATAATCGGCTACGCCCCTAAGAGTCTACTTACCCGTTATGCTACCACAATGAATGCCTTTGCCGACAGTGTTTTCACGCACCAGATTGGCTCGAAAGCAGAATCAGGCATTGTGAATGCCATGTTGTTAGGTGTTCGCGACGATGTTGATCCCGAATTATACAAGGCTTATTCGGCAGCCGGAGCGGTTCACGTTTTATCGGTTTCCGGCTTGCATGTCGGCATTTTGTTCAATGTGATGGTGTTGATGCTCGGTCTGTTCAGGAGGGGAAAGAAAACCCGAAAGGAAAAACTGATTATTGGCCTGGCTCAGTTGGCCGTTTTGTGGTTTTATGCGCTGGTTACGGGGCTGTCGCCCGCTGTATTACGGTCGGCAGGGATGTTTTCAGTATTAATTGTTGGCAGCGCCACCAACCGCGAAACCAATATTTTAAACACGCTTGGCACCTCTGCCTTTTTTATCCTTCTCTTTGATCCCTACGCCCTTTTCTCTGCGGGCTTCCAGCTCTCCTATGTTGCAGTAGCGGGTATTGGCCTTTGGCATGAGTCGGTGTATGAGTTAATCGAGATAAAGAACAAATGGCTGGATCACGTTTGGGAGCTTACAGCGGTGGCATTGGTCGCTCAGCTAGCCACGTTTCCACTGGGAGTGTATTATTTTCACCAGTTTCCAACCTATTTTTTGCTGGCAAACCCGGTTGTCATGGACATGGTAGCGGGTTTATTACCCTTAGCTATGTTCAGTTTGGCCGTGTGCTGGATTCCTTGG
Organism: Flavobacterium sp. SUN052; assembly: GCF_028867935.1. Taxonomy (GTDB): domain Bacteria; phylum Bacteroidota; class Bacteroidia; order Flavobacteriales; family Flavobacteriaceae; genus Flavobacterium. Next base: position 1,155,913 of record NZ_JAPQNS010000001.1, on the reverse strand, counting down.
CTTCGTGATATTACCGGGTTTCTACTCCAAAAAATGACGTGGCTACTCAATCAGAGCGTCAGCAAAACCAGTCAGCTACCCGGTGGTTTGTGGGAGCGACTCTGGCTCAATATGCTTGAACTTGTCATTTTGTACGGCGTGATTCTCGCAGCTATGTATGCCTGGCGGGCTCGAAAGTCGTCTTTTGGTTGGTTAGCCACTGGTTTAGCGCTGGTACTGATGGGCATGCTCCTCTCCGACGAAATCTCCCGACGTAACCAACAGCGGTTAGCCGTGCATTTTCTCCCCCACAAAACAGCCGTTAGCCTCACTTCAGGAAGCCAATCGGTGTTGCTCACCGACCTCGACGTTTTGAACGATCCACGTTCTTTCGATTTTTACCTCAAAAATACGTTTGGTCTATGGGGTATTTCGGAGTTGCTGGTTGCCGATGCTAAACAGGATACCGTAAAAGCCATTCGATGTTATCGGAAAACTGACGAGTACGCGTTATGGGTTTGGCAGGGCAAAACAGTGCTACTCATCAACAAACTGCGGGGCAAAACACACTGGCAACTTCCCGCTATAATCGACTACGCCATCATTCGTCGCAATGCCATGCAGCATTGGTCGGACCTTGACCGGCGCGTGGTAGCCCGCCAAATCATCTTCGACGATTCCAACAAAACACCACTCACCGATCGGTTGCTGCTCGAAGCCAGGCAACTGGGCATCCGGTGTTTCTCGGTCCGGCAACAGGGCGCCTTTGTCGACGAGTTGTGAGTTCCGGGGTTTTGAAACCCAATGCTCATTTTTTCAGCCTTTTGAGTAATTTGGAAGTTAATCTCAAAACAATACTCCAGCATTAGATCGGGCAATGCATTGTTAGCTGCCATTCTGATTACTAATTACTCAACGTTATGAAGATTATATTTTCTTTCTTGCTGACTTGCCTGCTATCTGTTAGTTTGACGGCATCTACCCCACCACCTCGTTCTGCCGACGCTTTACTAGGACTTTGGTATGTTCCATCGCGGCAATCGACCATCGAGTTTTTTAAAACCGGCGACCGTTATTTTGCCCGTATTACAGAGGTAGGTGGTTCCTGGCAACAGAAATATGCGCAGACCAAAGGACGAATTATTATCAGTAACCTCAAATTTACGGGCCAGGAGTGGACCGATGGCGAATTGATTCATCCTGACAATAATGCACGGTTCAATTTGACTTTGACCCTTCAAAATCCAAACTCGGCTACCGCTGTTGCCTACAAAGGTATTCGGCTTTTACACCGGGATTTTAAAATGGTGCGGCAACAACCAACGGGTGAAGGCATTACGGGTACACGCTAATGTTTATTTCATACATCGACGCTTCCGTCTAAAACAAACGTGTTTCCTACTTGGGTGGGTTTTGTTATCTTTGGCAATAAACATAACAACTCTTCCTCAATTCCTCAAACATGCGTTTGTATTCATTTACCCGTCTGTTTCCGGCGCTTTTACTGCTGTTTTCCGTTACTAGTTTTGCCCAGAAAGTTGATCTGGACCGGTTTTACTTTGAAGTTAGCTATCTGACTTTGCCTCGCGAATTTGTTGAACCGACCGACCGGACATACGGCGTTCGGGTGAATGTAGCCCCGTCGGTAGTCCGGCTCATGCCCCCAATCGACGTTTATAATCAGATCCAGCTATCAGGATTTCGCAAAGTTGAAAATCGTCCCACCGTTGGTATAACCATTAATTTCAATGCAGTTCGCTTCGAAAAAAGCGAAACTAAAACCCGTACTGAAGAGCGTAAAGATCGGGATGGAAAAGTGATTGAAACGATCACGTATTATTCCAATGAACTGACCTACAGCGCGTCGGGTGGGTATCAGATTACAGGTCCCCGCGATAATACGAAGTCAGAACAACGCCAGGAAGACAAAAAGCAAACAGAGGTAGCTTCCAACCGATTCCTGCAAAATGCGAATCTCCAGTCGGGATACACGGGTAAGCAGATTGACTCCGGTACGTTTCCTTCCACGATGACGCAACGCACCAAAGAGTTTAGAAATCTGGCTGACCTGAATCGCTATGCTAACGAAAACAAGGAGTCGATTATGATCGAACTGTTGGCGGGCTACGTTCAGAATGGAATCAACACGGCCAACCAGAGTCTGAATCGCTGGTATGGTTATGTGCCGTATGCAGGCCGGGATTTTTTGTGGATCCTCGATTCTAAGAGTCACCCGGAATACCCCGTTCAGCAGGAAGCCATTAAAGCCATTAAAGAACTGGGCAAGCAGATGTCGGCCACTGAATCGCTGGATCGGCTGGAACAAAACCTGCAACCCGTAATGGCCTATTTTCAGGACTTGAAAACTAAATTTCCGGGCAGCGACAAACGCGAACAGAAAATGCGGTATTCGGCTTTTTACAATTTAGCCAATCTGTATTATTTGCTCGACCGGCCCGATCTAGCCGTTCAGGAGGCTAATGGGTTGATAAAAAATGGGTATGACACCAAAGACGGAGAGCGGTTTGTGGAGCAAGCCGACCAGCTCAAAAAGGATTTGGCAAAACATAAATTAGAAACACGCCATATGGCGTTGTAAGGTCAAGCACAATTTTTGCTTGTAAAAAGGTATGCGTACATCAATACTTTTCGTCATTCTGTTAACCACCGCCTGTTCGCTACGCGGTCTGGCTCAAACGGTGCAATGGGCCAGCCGGGTAATTGGTGTATCGTCAGAAGGCAAAGGCGACGCCTATGGTCAGCAGTTTCGGGCGGTACAGGCACTGGGCAGACCTAACAAGCTTCCGGCTTTGGGAGTGAGTCCGTGTGCCTGGTCTCCACTCTATCCTGATGGCTCTGAAGAATGGCTGCATGTTGGCTTTGAAAAGGCCATGCATATTCGGCAGGTGGTGGTGGGCGAAAGTGTTAACCCCGGCGCAGTGGTGCGGGTGATTGTGTACGACGAAAAGGGCGGTGAGCATATTGTGTATACGGCTAGCCCGGAGGCCCGTGCCGAAGGGGTGTTGCGCATCATGGTGAAAGACACTGGCTTGGTAGGAAACGCCGTAAAAATTACGCTGGGAACGGCCGCCATTAAAGGCCCCAACCAGATCGATGCCGTTGGCATCAGCGATTCACCTAAACCCGTACCAGTTGAGGTGCTCGTGTCAAAAGGTACTCCCAAAGAAATTGAAAAGGAAAACCTCGGTAAAACGATCAATACCTCGGGTCAGGAGGTAGCTCCGGTAATTTCACCCGATGGGCGGACGCTCTATTTCACTCGAAATTTCCACAAAGAGAACGCGGGCAGCCCCGATAAACAGGATGTCTGGTATTCGTCGTTGCAAGCGGGCGCTCCGGGCGAACCACCTTCCTGGAGCGAAGCTATCAACATGGGGTCGCCCATTAATAACGCGGGAGATAATGCGATCAGCGGCATGTCGCCCGATGGCCGGATCATCTATCTGATCAACGTGTACCGTCCCGATGGCGGTTTAGGATATGGCATTTCCAAAGCGCAAAAAACTAAAGCGGGTTGGGCAATGCCTATTGAGTGCAAAATGTCGGATAATCGTAACCTCCACAAAGAAAATCAGTTGGAATTTACGGTTGCCCCCGATGGAAAAGTGATTGTGCTGGCCATGCAGAAAAAGGATGCCCTTGGCGACCGCGACCTGTACGTTTCCTTTCGGCGCGACGATTTCACATGGACAGAACCCAAACATATGGGCGCGGTGATCAACTCGGCTGATTTTGAGAGTTCCCCCTTTATTGCTGCCGACGGACGTACCGTTTATTACACGTCAGGGGGCCATCCTGGATTTGGCAACGGTGATATTTTCGTAACCCGTCGGCAAGACGATAGCTGGACTGTTTGGAGTGAACCCGAAAACCTCGGCCCGGCTATTAACACTGCCGAGTGGGATGGATATTTCACCATTCCGGCTTCGGGTGATTACGCCTACCTGAGTTCACGGGCAAACTCGTTGGGCGAAGATGACATTTTCCGGCTCAAACTATTTCCATCCATTAAACCTGATCCTGTAGCTATTATTTCGGGACAAGTGCTGGATGCCCAAAGTCGCAAACCAGTTCCTTCTGAAGTGGTATCGGGTTTGTTCCGCGAAAAAGACAAAGAAATATCACGGGTTGACTACGACCCCGAAACGGGAGAGTACAAGATGATTTTGCCGACGCAGAAAACATACAATCTGACGGCCACAAAAGAAGGTTATTTCCCCGCGACCGAAGTGCTCGATCTGAGCAAAGACAAACGTTTCCGCGACATCAAGCGCAATCTGTATCTGATTCCGATTCAGCCGGGCCAGAAAATCGTAATGCGTGAGGTTCTGTTTGAGCAAGGCAAATTTGAACTATTGACTGGTGCCGACACGGAACTCGACAAGGTAGTGGCCATGCTCACCAAATACCCGGCAATGGAATTATTGGTGGAGGGCCACACTGATAACCAGGGAGAGTGGGAACCCAATATGAAACTCTCCGAAGATCGTGTTGAAGTTGTGAAATGCTATCTGGAAGAGAAAGGTATTGCCTATACCCGCGTACAAACCAAAGCCTGGGGGCCCAGCAAACCCATTGCCAGCAACGAAACCGAAGACAAACGAAAACAGAACCGCCGGGTAGAGTTCACCATTTTGAAAATGTGATTGGGGCTATTTTCTGATAGGATCGTTACAATTCGAACCACTAGTATCAAAAGAGTGTTGTGTCACTATCATTTAAGCGTATATTTGCTTAGTCCAGAAAGTTCAGGGTTCCGTTTTCACAATTAATTTGATCATAGTATGGCAACAGTTGCTGGCGTGAAACACAAAGCTCAGCCGAACCACGCGGCTTTTATGTTGCTTGTTCCTGACAAAGCAGGCCGGTCAATATCAGTACTGCCCAGTTCGTTAGATGCATTAGCCGTGATTGACCTTTCACGAACGGGAATAGGTGGTGAAGAAGCTGGTCGAATAGCTAATCTGCTGGGGGTTTCTGATAAAGAAATGGCTCGTTTGTTAAATCAATCTGTTGCAACCTTTCACCGGCAGGCCAAAGTAGATCGTTTAGATTCTGTCACCACAGAACGCTTGTTGTTGCTGGCGAAACTGGCAAACTATGGCATTACAGTTTTTCAAGATAGTGACGGTCCGTCGCACGGCGGTCCGTCGCACGGCAAGTTCACGCGCTGGCTGCAAAGACCCCTCCGTTTACTTAATGATCGCGCCCCCATCGCCATCATGGATACAACAACGGGTATCCAGTTAGTAGAGGACATCCTGGGCCGCATTGAATACGGCGTATTTAGCTGATGCCGATTCTACAGCCAACCCGTTTATACCGCGTACAAACAGACAGTCACCGCGATACTATTTTGGATGGCACTGGTGCCCGGCTCCGGGGAGGCCGCTGGAATGCCAAGGGAACGCCGATGGTCTATCTGGCCACTACACCCGAACTATGCCTACTGGAATACATGGTTCATTTAGAAGGCACTCCGCTTTACGATGTTCCACCACTAATAGTCTGCGAAATTAGCGTGCCTGAAAATTCAATTCTTTTTCTAGAGCAGTCTCAGTTGCCGCATGGTTGGGATGCAATTCAGGCTAAGCCCTCACTAGCTCAATTTATGGCTGAGCAATTTGCTCAACATTCCATTTTGTGCATTGGTCTGCCTTCAGCTATTATGCCACGCTCACCATCCCGGAATGTAGTACTGAATCCCATGCATCCAGATCGTGTCCATTGCCGCGTAGAACAAATTTCATCGTTGACAATTGATCCTCGTCTACCAACGGCAACCTCCTTGTAGTCCAACATCTCCACTTACCGCTCCGTCGAAAATTACAGCCCAAGTACCTGCGATTATAAAAATGGGCGTACTTTTGCCCACCATGTCCGATTTATCCAATCGCAACGCGCTTTTCTGGCTGGCAGGTATTCTGCTCCTTACTTTTGTCCTACGACTGCACAATGCCGGGCGGTACAGCATTTACTTCGATGAGAAGTCAACGTTGCTGATCAGCCAGGGCGTTTGCCTGGAAGGTGCTAACCAGAAAGACGTTTTTACCAAGAAATATTTCACGCCCGCCGAGTTCTGGAAGCCCAAAACGGTGGCGGATTTTATCGAAGCCAATATCCGGGGCGATATTGGCAATAGCCCCTCCTACTACGCCATTTTGTGGGTTTGGATGGAAGTATTTGGGTTGAGCGACCTATCCATGCGCATGCCATCGGTGCTGTTTAGCACGCTGACGGTTGCCTTATTGTTCCTGTTTGTCAGGCGGCATTTTCGATCCAACACGTTAGCGCTGATTGCTTCGGGTATTGCCGCTATTGAGCCATTTTTTGTGGCCTACAGCCAGATGGCCCGCAACTATTCGATGACGTTTTTCCTGACTCTGCTCGGCACGCACCTGTTTCTGCTTATCATGGAGCGGGTAGAAAGTGAAAGAGCGAAAGAGCGAAAGAGCGGCATAATGAAGCCTTCATCCCTTTCTCATTCGCTCTCCGACACGTCGGGCCGTCGTTCTTTCTCTCTTTATCTGGCATATGGTGCTGTTTTTGCCTTGTCGGTGTTGTCGCATTATCTGGCTGTAACGGTATTTCTGTGCCACGGACTGTATGCTGCTCTGTATCTGCGCAATTTACGGGCGTGGATTTCACTGGCCCTCACTGGGGCAGTTGGTTTAGGTTTAGTGTCACTCTGGTTTATTTATGGTGGCGGGGCCTATACCTTCAAAACAATGGCATACCAGGCTGAATTCTATCGAAACATTGCCTTGACAAACCCAACCGGCACACCCTTTGGTCTGATTCTGCCCGGCACTATTCCCAATATCACCAAACGCGCCATTCCTATTTTTGCAGACCTGTTTCTCTTTACGAACGGTCTTGGATCGGCACTCACGGGACTAAAAAATGCCGGTCTTGCTCTATTGCTTGGTTGCCTGGTAGTATTTCTGATTTACAGATATAATCGGAACGACAATCCGCCGATTTGGGTAAAAATAGCCGTGCCGCTGGTGTTGCTGGCCGGAATTCCGATTTATTCGGTAGTGCCACTCAAGTTCCTGGTGCTTTCGGTAGCACCGGTATTCGTCTGGCTGATGGGTCAGTACATTGTGCAGCACACCAACACGCGCGAAAAACGGTATGTTGTGTTACTTCTGCTGCTAGCCTTTATCCCGACGTTCTTCCTCTTGTTTATGTCGTGGCGCAACAACCACACGTTTGGGATCACGCAACGTTACTCAGGTTTCTCCTTCCCGTATGTGTGTTTGCTGATCGCCATGTCACTCCGCCAACTGGCATCCTTGCGCTGGTGGTTTGCCGTACCCGTTGCGGCTGTGGGACTCGTGCAACTATATTTTGTGAGTCAGGTACTGATGCAGATCTACGGCGGCACCGAAGGGAAATACACGTACTTTGAAAAACCCCGCATCGAAAATCCGTACTGGTATGCGGCCCAGGAACTCAAAAAGCAATATGCACCGGGCGACACGATCCTCTACCCCAACATGAAACGGGTAATTTACTCGAAAGAAATTGATGAAACTTATTCGCCCGTCGCATTGCTCGACGCCCAGCTTGTAAACGTCTATCTCCCAGAGGATGCCACGTATATTCAGCGCGTTGATCCCGACGAGGCTGACAAGATCGTGTTGGTGAAAGGTCCGGCTCGCCGAAAAATCACTATTTTTGACCTGAAAGATGTTCGGTACTAACAGATTGGAACACAGATTTGCCGGTGTTCTAACCCACTTCACATGAAACCAGAAACCATAGAGACTATCCATACAAACACGCTTTCCGGCGAACTCCGACTCAAGGTTCTGAGCCTGTACCATGCCGCGAATGCCGGTCACATTGGTTGTTCGCTGAGCTGCATCGACTTGATGATTGCCACGCTCGTAAAGCGCAAGCGTGAGCAGGATACGTTTTTGCTCTCGAAAGGCCACGCGGCAGCCGCTCTGTACGCTTGTCTGAATCATCTCGGCGATATTTCTGATGTCGAGCTGGATACGTTTTATAAGAACGGCACTACACTCCCCGCTCACCCCGCGCCAAACAAGCACCAGGGCATTCCGTTTGCTACCGGCTCATTAGGTCACGGTCTGCCTATTGGAACAGGCATTGCCCAGGCAGGAAAACTGATCGGCGACGATAGTAGAGTATTCGTGTTGATGTCCGATGGCGAAACCAACGAAGGCACAACCTGGGAGGCCGCTCATTTTGCCCTACAACACGGGTTGGACAACCTGATTATGCTCGTCGACAAAAACGGTTTGCAAGGCTTTGGTAACACGGCCGACGTAATGGGCGATACAGCCTCTGCCAACCTTTGGCAAACCATTGGTTTCGAAACAATTGAAGTTGATGGGCATGACGTTGAGCAAATAGGTGATGCCATCGACCGGTTGACCGCTGTACCCAATGGAAAACCGAAAGCCATCATTGCCCATACAATTAAGGGAAAAGGCGTTTCGTACATGGAAAACAAACTCGAATGGCACTACCTGCCTATGACTCCCGCACAGTACGAGGAGGCCATAGGGGATGTGAAATCAATGTATACTATTTAATGAAAAATGAATAATGTAGCGTTCATTATTCATTGAAACCCATGATTGAAGACCAGATTCGTCAACTTAACGGCCCCATTTTTGTATTTGGAGCTAGCGGCTTTATCGGCGCGAATTTATTTGAGCAACTCTTTGCCATTCGGAAAGACGTTTATGCCCTAACTCACGACGCTACCAAAGCCTGGCGACTTAAATTACTCGATGTTCCGGCAGAAAATGTTGTGCATTGCGACATTGTCTCTAACAGTTCTATTAAGTCCGTTTTTGCGAATTATCAGCCTAAAACAATCTTCAATCTGGCGGCTTACGGCGCATATAGTAAGCAGAAAAACCTCGGTCTTACCTACGAAACAAACGTAAACGGTACCGTCAATATTCTGGACAATTGTACACCCGATATGGTTTATATCCATGCCGGGAGCAGTTCAGAGTATGGCTTCAATTGCACAGCCCCAAAAGAAACCGACCGGGTTGAACCCAACAGTCACTATGCCGTATCGAAAGTCTCGGCGGCTTATGTGTTGGAGTTTTATGCGCGCGTTCATAACCTCAACACGCTGAATCTAAGGCTATATTCGATTTACGGCGGCTGGGAAGAACCCGACCGGCTCATTCCCAGGCTCGTTGAAGAAGCCCGTCGGAGCAAATACCCTCCGCTTGTTTCTCCCGACATCAGCCGTGATTTTGTCTATATCGATGATTGTGTGTCGGCCTTCGTTCAGGCAGCTTTGCGCGTAAAAGGCAGCGGATTTTCCGGGCGCTCTTATAACGTAGCAACGGGTCAGAAAACAACCATGCGTGATCTGGCAGCAGTTACTCAACAAACATTTGGCATTGCAGCCGAACCTGTTTGGGGTAGTATGGCAAACCGGGGTTGGGACCTCGCCGACTGGTATGGCGACCCTACGGCCATTCAGGCCGACTTGGGCTGGAAAGCGACTACTGATCTGACTACTGGCTTGCAAAAAACGGCCGATTGGCAGGTGAGCCACCAGTACGAAGAAAGAGTAATTCCCGCCTTTCAAACCCCTACGCTCAACCCGGTTATTTCGCCGATTATTGCCTGTTACAAGGATGCCGAAGCCATTCCATATATGTATGAACGGCTGGTAAAAACCTTCAATGAGATGAAGGTTCGGTACGAAATCATTTTCGTCAATGACAATTCTCCCGACAATACCGACGAGGTTCTGGAGCGCATTTGTGCTCAGGACCCCAATGTAATGGCCATTAAACATTCGCGCAATTTTGGCTCGCAATCGGCCTTTTTGAGCGGTATGGAAATCGCAACGGGTGATGCTGTAGTGCTAATGGACGGCGATTTGCAGGACCCCCCCGAAATGATTCCGAAGTTCTACGAAAAGTGGCAACAAGGCTACGACGTGACTTATGGCGTTCGGGTGCAGCGCGAAATGAAGCCGTGGCTTGAAGTGTTTTATAAAGGATTTTACCGGATTTTCAAAAACCTGTCGTACATCAGTATTCCCACAGATGCGGGTGATTTTTCACTTATCGACCGGAAGGTAGTACGTGAGTTGGTAGCTCTTCCTGAAACCGATCAATTTTTGCGGGGTCTGCGGGCTTGGGTAGGTTTCCGGCAAACCGGCGTTGATTATGTGCGCCCTGAACGGATGTTCGGCGTCTCAACCAATAACTGGCGCAAAAACATTGCCTGGGCGCGGAAAGCTATTTTCTCGTTCAGCTTTGTCCCACTCGAACTGATGGTGTACGCTGGTTTTGCCCTGACTGGCTTGTCAATTCTGGGGATTATCTGGCAGATTTTAGCCAAGTTTTTCTTCTTCCCCGACACGCCGGCAGGTCTTTCAACGGTTATCATCCTGGTGATGTTCTTCGGAGGAATCAATTTGCTGGGTATCTCATTTTTAGGAGAATACATCAGTAAGATTTTCGAGGAGTCGAAAAAGAGGCCTAAGTTTATACGGACACTCGTTCGTAAAGGCAGTCAGGTCTATAAAACGGCGGCTGAGATTGGAGCGTTGGTAGAACAGCGAAAGAGTAAGTAAAAGACAAACTATGCGTAAAGAATTTTCAGCCGGTATCGAACGGCTCGTTAAAGCCGACGACAAAATCATTTTTATTACCGGCGACCTTGGCTACAATGCGCTTGAAAACCTCCGCGACCTTATGGGTCCGCGATTTATCAATGCGGGGGTAGCCGAACAAAATATGATCGGTATGGCCGCTGGTATGGCTTATAAGGGATTTAAAGTCTTTTGTTACAGCATTGCTCCCTTTGCCGTTTACCGCTGTTTGGAACAGTTCCGGAACGATGTCTGCCTGCACAACATGCCTGTGTTCATTGTCGGAAACGGCGGTGGTTACGGCTATGGCATCATGGGTAGCACGCACCACGCTATTGAAGACCTGGCCTGTTTGAGCGGCTTACAAAACGTAAATACCTATATACCAGCCTTTGCCGACGAGATTGATCCGATGCTGGATCAGATTGTGGCCGAAAGTCGACCGGCGTATCTACGTCTGGGGGCAGGGCCCAAAACCCCCGATGGAGCCGAACAATTGGGTACGTTCAAGCAGATTGTTCTGGCAGAGAACAAGGCCAAAGGAACCGTGGTTGCCCTTGGTCCAGTAACCGCCAACGTCCTGACAGCCCTTCAACAGTCAGATTTAGCTGGTCAGTTTGATATGTTTACGGCCACAAATCTACCGCTGGAACTCCCTGCCGAGCTTGCTCAACGGTGGGCAGGGAAACCCTTGCTCATTGCCGAAGAACACGTGTCCATCGGTGGTCTGGCTCAGCAATTATCGGTACAACTGTTGGCAAAAGGTGCTGTCCCAAGCCGGTTTGTGAGTCTCGCAGCGCAAGGGTATCCAAATGGATTATACGGCGATCAGAAATACCACCAGCAGCAGTCGGGCCTTGATCCAGAGAATATTGCCCGGTGTCTGCGGGAATTGATTTGAACGTACGATGGGTTTGCAACCCGTCGGGCCATTAGGCCAATTGTAGTCTAATAAAAGTTGGCCTATCGGCCCGACGGGTTGCAAACCCATCGTACAACCATTCAGTTACCTTGCTCAAACGTCTTTCCGTTTTTCCTGCTCTTGTTCTAACACTACTTCCAATCGTAGCATTCTGGCTATGCTGGAGGCATTTGGCGGTGAACGTGCCTAAGTGGGACGATCACGCGCTGAAAGCCTACCTATTTTATAGCGAACAGGAAACAACGTTTACGGGCAAGATCTACCAGCTTTTCCGGCAGCACAACGAACATCGTATCGTACTCGACCGCTTTGTTACGTGGCTCGATTACACGATGTTTGGCAAGCTTAACTACCTGCATTTAATGGTGTTGGGAAATTTGAGTTTGTTGGGACTGTTGGGCATTTTCGGAGCGGTTCTGGCGCGGGGGCAAGAAATGACATCCTTTTCTCTGGAGAACAAAAAGAAAATGTCATCTCTTTCGCGACTAGCCTACCTCCCTCCCGCTGCCTTCCTGCTTTTCAATCTCTCTTCCTGGGAAAATGCATTTTGGGGTATGGCCGCCCTGCAAAACTTTTCGGTGGTACTGTTCGTGCTGGGGGCTATTTACGCCTTATCATTTAATAAAAGTCTACCAGCAGCCATCATACTGGGAATTCTGGCGACCCTCACCAGTGGAAATGGGCTTTTAATCTGGCCCATTGGAGCAGTTTTGCTTGTCTTACAGCGTCGTTTTCAGCCATTAAAAATCTGGGGTGTAAGTACAGTGATTATTATTGGTCTATACTTTTTGGGTTATGAAAAACCGGCCGGAAACCCACCTGCTCGCGGCAGTGTAGGCGATTTACTGAAAGGCTGGCTGGCATTCAACGGGGCAGCAGGGGAGGTTTTTCCAATTGGAAGCGCATTTACGGTATGTTTGATTTTAGGGGCACTGCTTACATTGGGAGTTATCGGCTATGCAGTTTGGCTATTAATTCAACAATTAAAATCCCAAGCCCCTTCATCAATCCCAAATCCAAAATCCCAAATCCCAAATTTCTTCTTGGGCTCCGTCGCCTTTTTGCTCGGCACTGCTGCCATTGTGGCCTGGTCGCGGGTGGGTTTTGGGCTCGATGTACTGATTACCAGTCGCTATAAGATTTACTCACTCACACTACTGTCCGTAGCCTACGTTTTCGCGGTTACTCAATTGAGTGGATCATTACGACGGTTTATCGGTATTTTGGGGTTAACAGGCAGCGTTGCCATCGCTGGATTATCATACCTGACATACGCCGATGAAGTACTTTGGTGGCGTCGCTGGCTACTGACCAACCAATATAACTGGACGTATCTGAGTAACAGCCCAGTGTCGGGGATTGACCCAACCACAGCCCGATGGATTGACAACGCTTCAGCCTATTACGATCGTTGTTTGCCAACAATTTACCAGACCAGTAGCGCGGCTGAACCGTTCCCCATTGATACAGTCTACGAAACGGGTGGCCAGTTTATCATCAAGAGCACTTTGGATACGCTCGACTTGCCTGTCCCCCAACCTTCGTTGGTTATTCCCGATGCAGGCTTAACTCTTTTGTTACAATCTGGCAAACGGACATACCTGTATGGAGCCACACCCAGCCCCGCCAATAATGCACTGACTGTACTGAGGAGGGGGCTTTATCCCGTCCGCGATATGGTTGCAAGTTTGCCCGCTAGCGAACCAGCACCCGGTACCTACAAACTAGCGGTGTTGTCATATGACTTCTGGAAAAGTGAATGTGTTGTTCGACCCACTAATCGCACGCTGACGATCAATCCACACCCTACTGACACGTCCGGCCCCACCAACCTTAAAAAGAACTGGTAACCATGTCGGACCATAGCACACTCCTCTCATCTAATAGTTTTTCATTTACTACTCAGTCGCTTGCGGCATGGTTACTTATGCTGGTACCAATCGGATTGGTTCTGGCTACGGTGTTAACCTATGCACTCAATCTGCCCTATTGGGACGATTACCTGGTCCAGGCGCAACTGCTTCTGATGAAAGCCCAACCATCGGGGCGCCAAAAGCTCCTGCACCTTTTCGATCAGCACTGGGAACACCGGATTGTATGGACCCGTTTACTGTTTGCGAGCTGGTATAAACTGACCGGCTCACTGAACTATTACGGTCTGACACTTTTTGGAGTAAGTGGATTAGTGGTTCTGTTTGGGATACTGGCAACGGTTTTTCGCCAGACAACAAAACTGCCCTGGGTGTATTTGCTGCCAGTGCCATTCTGGTTATTTACGCTGCAATCCCATGAAAATCTGCTTTGGGCTATGGCTTCAATCCAGAATTTCTGGGTGCTGGTTTTTGCATTAGGTAGTTTTTATGCCCTTGCCAGGCAGACGGCTACCGGGCGTTGGCTAGCCCTTGCCCTTGGTGTTTTAGCCACATACACGAGTGGCAATGGCGCATTAATACTGATCGCTGGGGGAACCGTATTAGTTTGGCAAACGGTCACTGGGAAAAATCCTTTAAAGAGTGCAGCACCGCTGCTTTACCAATGGGGTTTTGTAGCACTTTGGGGGCTGGTTTCTTTGGTAAGCATTGGCGGTTATTTCTACCACTACAACCGCATTACGTTTTTTCCCTCTCCTTTTCGATATCCGTTTATTGACTGGGTAAAGGCGTACTTTGTCTTTTTTGGGGCTTTCGCCGATCCATTTCCCTACTCTGGCGCGGGTGCCTATGGCTATGAAAATCCGCTCTGGTTAACCATCATTCTTGGAGCCATACTAGCAGGAGTTGCGGTGTATTGTTTACTTGAAGAAGGCAAACGAGGCATCAATCAGAAATGGGGAAAAGGTCAAAAAGCCGCAACCGCTTCCAATGTTGCCCTTTTCCAAACGCCGACTTTTTTCCACTCCGCACTCCTTTTCCTTTTAGCGACTGCCGCTATCACCGTGTATTCACGAGTGGGTTTTGCGGGGCCGGGGTATCTGTTACAAGGGCGTTACAAAGTCTATTCGGCACTGATGTTGTCTGTGGTTTACCTGTATGTTTTAGCTCGGTTTGGCCAGGCCCCACGACCTGCTTTTAGGTGGAGTTGGGCGGGTGTTCTGGCACTCTCCATTGGGCAAAATCTGTTCTCCGATTACCTTTGTCTCGAAGGAATTATCAATCAGCACCGTCGCACCACAGCGGAGTATTTTAACTACCTTGCCAATAACCCTGCCGACCAGCAACGGGCAGACTCCTCCGTTTTCGCACCGACTGAGTCAACTTTTTATGATGGTCGAACAGGGCAATTAAGCGCCAAGTCATGGCTAACAGCGCCCACTTCGGCTACATTAGACCAGTTTGACACCCAACGCTTTATGTATTGGATAAACAAATCTAACAGTGTTAATCCAAGCCTAAATCGACCTACCGATGGCACTTATATTTACATGACGAGTGGCCAGAATACGTATCTGTTCCCTGCCCGTCCATTACGTCCGTCGCCAACTGCTTTAAGTGGTTTCGATGGTTATTTTCTGCCTGCTGGTATTCGGGCGCAGGTATTGCAGGAACACCTCAAACCGGGCCAATATCGCTTTGGTTTGCTAACGAATCGGAATGACCAAATCCAGCTAAATATGACTAATCAAACCGTAACATTTACGTCTCTGTGAGCAACCATCGACAATATCTTGTGCAGCTGGATGGACTCCGGTTCATTGCCGTAACGCTCGTCATGATCGACCACTGGCTGGGTCAGGCGAACGTGCTTCCGCTCGGATATTTCGGCGTGAATCTGTTTTTTGTTCTGAGTGGCTTTCTTATTACCCGAATCCTTATTAACAGCAAACAACGCGACACCGAACTAGGTCGTGGGCATGGGCATTCGCTGAAAGTGTTTTTTATCCGCCGTAACCTCCGCATCTGGCCTGTTTATTACCTGACCATTTTGATATTAGCATTAGTGCGCTTTCAGGGGGTCAGGCTATCGTTCTGGTGGCTCATTACTTACACCACCAATATTTGGATTGTCATTCATCAAAACTGGCTGGGCGCCATTGATCACCTGTGGTCGTTAGCCGTGGAAGAGCAGTATTATCTCTTTTTTCCTTTCCTGTTGTTGTTCACTCCTGAACGCTATTTTTTGCGAATGCTTTGGAGCCTGGTTGCCATTTCCTTTTTACTCCGAGTAGCTCTCTTTGTGACAGATGCGCCCTGGATGGCACAGTTTGTATTAATGCCGACCTGTCTGGATGCTTTTGGAATAGGCGGTTTGCTATCGTGGCTTATTATTTACCGACGTGCTCTGTTTGACAAAATCTTTAGCAGCAATACACTTCTGCTGGGCAGTCTGGTGCTGTATGTAGTCCATCTGTATTTTCTGATCACTGTGGAACCCGCCCGTAACGTTTTCACTGATGTAACCGATCGGTTGGTCACGTCGGTCTTTTGTGCGGCTATTATTGGGCGGGCGGTTTTGGGCTTTGGGCAACCTATTAAGTGGCTGTTAGAGAACGAAGTAGCCAAGTATTTAGGACAGATTAGTTACGGGCTCTATCTGTTTCATAACATCGTTTTCAACTACTATCATACCCAGCCAACGTATATAACAATGCGGGTCTGGCGAAAAGCCACATCCGTTTTGCCTTTTCTACAAACAACGTCCGTTTTTCAGCTCGTCTATTTCTTTACCTTAACTGTTGCTCTGGCGGCTTTGTCGTGGCACCTTGTCGAAAAGCCAATTAACTCTTTGAAAGACAAATTTTCTTACTGAAATACAACCAAAACAACAACGAACGGCACTCCCGCTTGATAAAGTCCTATTTAAAGGTTAATCTCACCCGTAACAATTACCTATCTTTGCGTGTCATTAAAGTGATTTCGGATTTGGGATTGCGGATTATAGATTTTTGAGTCCGTAATTTTGACCGCTTCGGCGGACCGTTCCGAAATCCACAATCCCAAAATCCCAAATCATACATGAGTCTTTTGCTGTCAATTGTGATGCCGGCCTACAACGAAGAAGAGTGCATCGAACTCGTTGTACGGCAATGGACCGATATGCTGGATCGCCAGTTTCCAACCGATAATACCCGCCTGATCGTTATCAACGACGGCTCCCGCGATAAAACTGGTGCCATTCTAGACAGCATCAAAGAACGCTACCCCAAACTAATGGTCGTTCACCAACCTAATGGTGGTCATGGTAACGCCGTTGTCAATGGCTATCGGCAGGCTGTTGCCCTCGATTCGGAATATGTATTCCAAACCGACAGCGACGACCAGTTTATCACCGACGATTTTACCAAGCTCTGGGCCAAACGTGATCAATCGCAGTTTATTCTAGGCTATCGTGAAGTTCGGCACGATGCCACCATGCGTCTCTGGATTACGCGGATTCTCCGGGGGAGTATTGCGCTGATCTACGGAACGTATATTATGGACAGCAACATTCCGTTCCGGCTTATCCGTGGGAGTTTCTTGCGGAAATTGCTGGCTCAGTTGCCCACTCCTGTCCCTTTCGCGCCCAATATTTTCCTGGCTGTTATGGCCAAAAAAGCGGGCAATGATTCCTTCGACATCCCCATTGTTCATAAAGAGCGCGAAACAGGAACCGTTTCCATCATGAACTGGAAACTCCTGAAAGTCTGTATTCAGAGCTTCATGGAGTTAGCGCAGTTCCGGCTTGAGTTAGGTCGTAAAGTGAAAGCACTGAAAAAACCAGAACCAGTTAGTGTTTAGTAGCAGCAAGCAGTAGCAGTTGGCAGTTGTAGCCACTGGTATTACTGCCAACTGCCACAGCTAACTGCTACCAAATCTCCCCATGCAGTATAAATATGTCATTATCGGTTCTGGACCAACAGGTTTGGGAGCTGCTTACCGACTTAAAGAACTCGGCGTAACTGATTTCATTGTTTTAGAAAAAGAAGATCGCATTGGTGGCCTGTCCAAAAGTTTTAAAGACGACAAAGGATTCGTTTGGGATGTAGGTGGTCACGTGCAGTTTTCTCACTACAAGTATTTTGATGACCTCATGCTTAAAGCCCTCGGCGAAGACGGTTGGCTAAAGCATCAGCGGGAATCATGGGTCTGGATCGAGAATCGGTTCGTGCCCTATCCGTTCCAGAACAACATTAAATACCTTACTCCTGAAACCATGTGGAAATGCCTTGAAGGTATTATCCATGTGTATAAAAACCCAACTACTCAGAAGCCCAAAAACTTCCGCGAGTGGATTCTGCAAACCTTTGGGCCGGGCCTCGCCGAAACGTTCATGTTCCCCTACAATTTCAAGGTGTGGGCGTACCCAACCGAAGAGATGAACGCAGTTTGGGTTGGTGAGCGGGTAGCCGTAACGGATCTGGCTCGGGTTACAAAAAATATCATTTTCAATAACGACGATTTTTCCTGGGGTCCCAACAGCACGTTCCAGTTTCCCAAACATGGCGGAACGGGCGGTATCTGGGAATCGGTGGGCGATATGGTGGGCCGCGATAACATCAAACTCAACGCAACCGTCGACAAAGTAATCGGAACTGAACAGAAGATCATTCTTGCCAATGGCGAGACCATTGAGTATGAGTATCTGCTCAATACAATGCCGCTGGATATCTTCACCAAAAAAGTAGTAGGCCTCGATGCTGAAACGGTAGCCACGGCGCAGGGGCTGAAACACTCATCGACAAACGTGGTAGGTATTGGCCTGAAAGGGCAACCCAAGAAAAGCCTCGAAACGATGTGCTGGATGTATTTCCCTGAAACCAACAGCCCGTATTACCGGGTGACGGTGTTCTCGAACTACAGTCCAAACAACGTTCCCGACAGCACGCAATATTGGTCGTTGATGACCGAAACGAGTGAGTCTTCGGCTAAACCAGTGGACCGCGAAACCTTGATTGCAGACACCATCAAAGCCTTGATAGAAGATCAATTAATCGAGTCGGCGGATGATGTGGTATCCACGTTCCACGTCGCTTTCGATTACGGTTATCCAACGCCATCAGTTGAGCGCGACGGTATTCTGAAAGCTGTTCTCCCAAAACTGGAACCGTTCTGTATCTCGTCGCGGGGTCGGTTTGGTGCCTGGAAATACGAAGTTAGTAATCAGGATCACTCACTCATGCAGGGCGTTGAATGGGCTAACCGAATGGTTGCCAACGTTCCTGAGTTGACCTTGTTCTTCCCCGACACGGCTAACGCGATGTGGGGTAAATAATTATCGACCACGTCCGGTTCGCCGGCGCGGTTTCAGGTTTCAGACTATGCAGTTTTAGCTTTCAAGAGATAATACTCTCATTTTGAAATCCAAAACTGCGTAGCTTGAAACCTGAATCTATTTTATTGCTATGACAAAACGTCTCTGGGTTTTACTGGTTGCTGTACTCGTATTGGCGTTGGGCGGGCTAGCCTATCAAGTTTTTCGCCCCAACCGTCCGCTATCGGCTCTGGTTCCATCAGATGCGTTACTAGTATTAGAGAGTACCCACTTGCTTGACTCCACGACCGCCCAGATGCAGCGTCGGGCATTGACGCTAAACCAGGTTCCGCTATTTGAACAGGCGGTGGCTAATCTGGCCCGTCCCATGTTTGCAACGGGCGACTCAGCAGCTGTAAGGCAATTTATGCGGGGCAAAGCCGTGAGGAGTTCCCTCCATCCGGCCAGTAAAAACGCACTCGAATTTCTCTTCTATATTCCCATTGACACCGATGCAGACCGCCAGTTTGTCGACCGGTTGTTTAAACCCGATGCAACCCGTTTCCGGGTCCTTACCCGTCCTTTTGATGGGGAACGAATTGGCGAATTAATTACCCTACGCAATGAGTCATTCGGGCATTTCCTGCAAACTGATCATGCATTAGTCTATAGCTCATCGGGAGTTCTAGTAGAGAACGTAGCCCGACGGTTGCACCAGCCAAACCTCCTCAACAAAAACAATGCGTTGAGTACGGATGCTGGTCAGCTGGCTAGTCTGTCAGTGCGTCCAGAGGTTTTACAGCGCTTATTCAGCAATGAGAATAGTTCGTTGGTTCGCCTTTTTCTGCCCGAAAATTTAACCCTTCATTTTCGGCCAACGGCATCACGTACACACCTGGTTGGGTATGCGTCCGATCAGATTGGACAACGCACCGACGTAGCCGCTTTATTTCAAAATCAGACTCCCAATCGTATTTCGACGGGCAATCTTATTCCTCAAAACACCTCGGCTATCTACCACATAAGCGTGAGTGATGGTGCAGCTTTCGGGCGCTCAATCAGTCGGTTACTATCGTCAAACTCCGATGTTAATTTGCAAAACAGGCTCAAGCGAATCAGTACAGAAACAGGAGCCTTTTACAGCGCAATTGGTACTGATGTATTGCTCTGTAGATTGGAATCGCCAAGCGGAAGGCCCAGGCAGGTGCTTATTGTGCAGGGTGGAGACGGAGCGGCTTTGTCGCGGACCTATCAACAGGCAGCCTACCGCATTGGCGCAGTGGCTCCTGCCCCACTCAAAACATTTTTGGGGCATAAGACTATTCTGTTGAACGTAGCCGAACTTCCCGCTACGCTGTTCACGAACCTTTTTGCCGGCTTTCGTCAAAGCTGGGTTACACAGCACGGGTCAGCACTGATTGTTGCCAATGATGAAGACGTTATGCAGGAATACCTGCAACAAGTAACTCAAAAATTTGTGTGGTCTGCGGATGAGCGGCAAGCCAATTTGCTGGATAAAACCCTCCGTCCGGCCAATTTTACGGCCTTTGTGCGTTTGAACCGGAGTAGCCAAAACGTATCTGAACACTGGCCTGCGGCTTGGCGAACGCTGTTTGGCCGACCATCAACAGGGTTCGATAACCTCGAAAATATGGTGTATCAGGCCAGTTATGGCAACGAAAAGATTCTTTCGACGCTTGTGCTGGGGCGCACAACTCGCCGGGCTAGTGGGGCTGTTGTCAATAAAGTCTTGTTGCGCAGAAAGGTCGAATTCAATGCCTCCTTGATTGCGGCACCGGTTGTTGTCGGAAATTTGTCGGATGGCTCGGCTCAGTTTTATGCCCAGAACCAAGCCGGGCAGTTTGTGCTGGTCACGCCGGAAGGGGGCAAGATTGTTCAGGATACAACTGATGGACCTATTCGGAGTAACGTGATTGCCACTGATTTTTTAGACAATGGTAAACTTCAGTACCTGTTTATGACCGACCGGCAGCTCTACGTGGCCCAACCCGGAAATCAATCCGTTAAGCTGGAGCGAATCAAGTTACCAGCAGGTCTTGACCCTACATTTTTAGCACAGCCTCGCGGTTCCCGACAGCGGTCGGTGGTAGCTTTGGCCGCTCACAAAGACGGACATATTTACGCCCTCGACCGGCAACGACGGGCTTTCATAAAGTTGATGACGGCAAAAACGCCGGGGCCTCTGTTGCTACCCTTCCAGGTGATCGACACGCCGACGGGCATGGAAGTGTTGGCGATGCAGGGCGACGGTACTCTTAACCGTTGGCAGGACAATGGCACTCCTGTTGATCACTATCCTGCTAAACTGGGGTTACCGTTTGTTAGTCCGGCACTGCAACCCGCCAACGTCAATTATATTCAGGCCATGACCGAAGGGGGCGAGATTCTACGCCTAGATGCCAATGGCTTGATCACCAATCGTAATCAACTTTATCGCCCGGCAAGGGCAGGTTCATTCCGTCTGTTTCCCGATGTGAGTCAGCAAACCTGGCTGTTGATGCGAACCTCCGATACGGAAGCTGCTATTCTTGATCAACAGGGTAATGATCGCTTTGCCGTGCGGGGCCTTCAACCCGACCAGTCAACCATTCGGTATCATCGGTTAGGGGGCGGCATTGAACTAATCAGTGTGAAATCAGGCAAATTCACAACACTTTATTCATTGGATGGCCAGCGGGTCGGCGACCGGCCAATTCCGGGAGATTTTCCGGTAGCCCTTCAATTTGACGAACTAACAAACGAACTTTACGTGCTGACCGGTATTGAAAAGGCGGTTCAGTTATTTTCAATACGACTTAGATAATTGGTAAATGAGTGATTAGATAAATTGGTAATTGGGTAAATCAGTGCCTACTTCCCTCAACTACCAAACTACCTTAGTTAACCAGTTACCCAACTACTTCAATGCGTTATATTTTTCTTTTTCTTGCTATTGCCCTTTGGGCAGGAGGCTGTTCCAGAACGGTGATGAAATGGTTTTATCAGACCAACATCATTGCCGATGATTATCGTTACGGCGATCTGTATCGCCTATCGAACCTACCCCAATTCAAAGATCCGCAAACACCATGTCGAGATACGGAAGCGCCCACTCCTACCCAAGCCAGCGACACGTCCAACACACACCTGTACCTGATTGGCGATAGTTTCACTGAGCCTCAGCGAATCGACCAACGCGATTTTCCGGTTAGCAACTACCAGTATGTTCATTGGGATAATCGAAAAGAGGTTCAGTTAGACACGACTAAACGGAACATCCTGCTCCTGGAATCAGTAGAGCGTCATTTTAGGGAGCATTTTTCGCGGCATGTCGCCGAGCTAACGGTTGTTGCTGATACAACTAAACGGGCGATCGAAGCGGCAGTTCCCTGGAAACGACAATTGTTTGACCAGATCCAGTCGAAAGGTATCGAGGAACGACTCGAAACAGTGTTATTCAGTCAGGATCTGTTTTTGTGGTTCAAAGAGTTGAAAGCGAGCATCAATTTTAGCTGGTTCGACCGGGTGCCGCCTACCGTTGGAATCTCCCGTGATCGTCAGCACTTGTTTGTTGATCTGGATACCGATACGACGAAGCATCTGAACTCGTCATTTGCGCCCTTATCGAATAAAGAAGTGAATGCGCTGGTTGACAGTGTCAATGCAACTGCCGAACAATTTAAGAAACAGGGTTTCGATGCAGTTTATTTGTCTGTGATCCCCAACAAAGCCAGCATTTTAGATCCTGGTCAGGGCCAGTATAACCACCTGATCGAGCGAATTCAGCAACACCCCCGACTTCGGGTGCCGTTTGCGGATGTCTATTCGGTATATACCAAACAACCCAAGCAGGTCTATGCTCTTGGCGACTCGCACTGGAATTGCACCGGACGGGCACTTTGGTTAACAAGCGTAAGGGAGCTCTTTTGATCCGCTACACTACCGGCAATTTCCAGGGGCTGCGATAATGCGCTTTCACCAGGTCATTGGCCTTTGGATCATCCGTAACGGTTTGGGTCGATTCATTCCAAACCAGTTTTCGGTTCAGCCGATGTGCCATGTTACCAAGCTGCGCATTAATGGCCACGTTCCGCCCTATTTCTGCTGATGCATTGGGTTGCTTTCGGCTGCGGATACACTCCACAAAATTAAGTGTATGCCTGTCTAAGTCGTTGCCCGCTCGCCGTTGTAACGGCATAGCCGGAGTCAGGTAGTTACCGTTTTCTTTTTCAGGAAGAATCTCCCAGCCTTCGCGATCTGCCACCACGGTGCCGAGGTTTCCAATGAAAGCTACGCCATGCTCTTTGTCGTAGGGTCCCCGGCCAATACCTATAGCCTGTTCCCACTGAAGCGTGAAGTCGCCGTAATCAAACAGCACCTGCATGGTGTCGGGGGTTTCGCCCGCCTGATCGGGGAAACCGTATCGTCCACCCATCGCAACCACTGATTTGGGGGTGGTTACATTCATTCCCCACAAGGCCATGTCGATCATGTGAGCGCCCCAGTCGGTCATAAGCCCACCAGCATAATCCCAGAAATACCGGAAAGTGCCGTGAAAACGATTTTTGTTGAAAGGGCGCTCAGGGGCAGGTCCAAGCCACATTCCATAGTCGACCCCGGCGGGTGCGGGCGTGTCGGGCACAACTGGAAACGTCTTTCCATATGGCATAAACGCCCATGTCTTTACCGTCCGAATTTTCCCTAGTTTTCCAGACTGAACATAGTCGATGGCGGCTTTCCAATGGTCACTACTTCGCTGCCACTGCCCTACCTGAACAATTCGCTTGTGCTTTTGGGCAGCAGCCACCATCAGGTTGCACTCTTCAATGGAGTTAGCCAGTGGTTTTTCTACATAAACATCTTTCCCGGCCTGACAGGCCATCACGGTAGGCATACAATGCCAATGGTCGGGTGTGCCAACAATAAACGCATCTATATCCTTGTTATCCAGCACCTTCCGAAAGTCACTGTATAGGACTGGTTTAGGATTTGCAGATGATGATACCATTTTGTCCAGATCGCCAGCTCGTCTGTTTAGCACGTTCTGGTCGACGTCGCACAGGCCAACGCAGCGAACACCGGGCTGTTTGAGCATTGAGGTCAGATCGGCCCAACCCATACTGTTACACCCAATCAGCGCTACCGAAATGGTATCGGCGGCCGAAACGGTGGGCTGTTGCGGTAAAGCAGCCACTAATTGACTGGGGAGCAAAGCTCCGGCAGCTACCTGGGTTGATTGCTGTAAAAACTGGCGACGGGAAGAGGTCATGTCAACAGGATAATCGTGTGCCTGAATAATCCCCTTCTAAGCAGTTTCTACTCAAATCAGCATTGCTTATCCCGATGTGGCTTTATGAAGTCAATTAATCAGTTACCGGCAAATGGCGTTCCGAAAATACCAACGGCAAGTTCTGTCCAAATAAGGGCGAGTGCTGTCAGAAGCGTAACGCACAGGGCAATTCGGAGCCCAATTCTATGAACGTTTCTCAACACAAGTTCAACCATAAAACCTGTGCCGAACAGCAAAACTCCAGCGACAACGAAATCAGATAGCGTCCATTTCACTTCATTCGTGAATTGCATCGCTACCAATGGCAGGAGAAGCAGAAAAGCAACTGTGAGCAGAATGCCGGTAAATCGTTTGTTCAGGAGAAGCATAATTTGTCTGTTTAGAATTGTTTGAGCAAAGTACCTTAAAGTACTTTGTATTTCAAAGCGAATCTCAAAATTATTTTTCTAAACCTGTTCACGCAAACCGATCTACCTTAAATCCGGCCAAATCCATGCTCATTACGTTATCAGTTAATAGTTCTGCTACTAGCTTCCCCGTGGCTGGTCCCAGGCTAATACCCATCATACCATGCCCAGTCGCCAGCACAACGTTTTCCTCATGGGGAGCGTATCCAATGTAGGGCAACCCATCGGGCGAGCAAGGCCGTAATCCCCGCCAAACGGTATCAACGGCGGGCATGGCTACCGGAATATCGGGGTAGTATTGGTTGATTGACTGCACGATTCCCTTTACGCGGTTCATGTTGATCGTCATGTCGGTTCCAGCGACTTCAAGGGTTCCGGCAAAACGAATATCGGAACCGACGGGCGTTGCTGTGGCACGGGCTTCCAGCATAATGGCCGGTACCCTGATGGAGTTAGCTACGTTTTTCAGCATAAAACTGTACCCTTTTCCGCCCTGTAAAGGCAGCCGCAGATTCAGTTTTTGAGCCAGTTCCGCCGACCACGCCCCACCTGCAATCACAACAGCATCAACGGAGTGATCGACTTGTCCCGTCCGCACCGCCGAAACTCGATTTCCTGTTTTGACTAAATCAGTTACGGCCTGGTTTTCCAGGATTGTTACACCCTGCTTCCGTAGCCAGCCTACCAATGATCGAACAAACTGACCGGGGTTCAGGTGGGCATCGCCCGGAAAATGAATTCCTCCTCGTACCGACACCCGAACATCTGGCTCCAGATCCTGCACTTGTTGCTGAGTCAGAATAGATGCTTCAATACCCGCCCGATTGGCAACGTCTGCCTCTTCGGCCATGTCGTGTTCGGCTCCGGGTGTTTTGTAGAGCATAAGTAAGCCCCGTTCTTTCCAGCCAAAATCTATAAGATCATCGGCAGAGGCCGATGCCGCTATGTCCTGGTAAAGCTGTTTACTGAGCAAACTCAAATCCCGCAATAAGGGGATCGAGCGTTCCACATGTTCTGGGGTTGAGTGCTGGTAGAAAAGCCAGCCCCAGCGCATGAGGTCTGCATTTAGGCGAGGTTTTACATAAAATGGACTGGTTGATTTGAGCATCCAGCGCATTCCTTTGGCTATCATGCCTGGTTGGGCTAACGGGATAATATGGCTCGGCACAATCATACCGGCATTCCCAAACGAGCAACCGTCGGCGATGGGTCCCTGATCGAAAACCGTTACCTGATGTCCCGCTTTGTGCAGGTAGTAGGCAGAGCAAAGCCCAATTATGCCACCGCCAATAATTCCAATCTTAGTCGAGGCCTGCTGGCTCATAATACTTGAAACCCGTACGCATAGGGGTCGTTTTCGTCCAAAATCAAGTGGTTATACCCATGAATAATAGCCCAACCTTCGATGCTCGGCACAATGGCGGGTTTCCCACCCAATTCGGTTTCAGCCTCGACACGCCCATTGAAAATAGAACCAATGATGCTTTCATGCACGAAGGTTTCACCCGGTTTTAGCCTACCCTGTGCATGCCATTGGGCCAGCCGTGCCGAGGTACCGGTTCCGCAAGGTGACCGGTCAATGGCCTTATCGCCGTAGAAAACGGCGTTGCGTGCCGTTGATGTTGGCTTCAGCGGTGTACCTGTCCAGAGAATATGGCTTAGGCCGTTGATGGTCGGGTTTTCGGGGTGAACAAATGTATAGTTTTCGTTCAGTCGTTCGCGCATGACCCGCGCCCAGGCAATCAGTTGTTCAGCTTTATAATGTTCCAGACCGGGGAAATTGGGTTGCGGATCAACAATAGCGTAAAAGTTACCTCCGTAGGCCACATCAACGGTCAATTCGCCCAAATCGGGGCAGGTAACAGTCAAGCCCTCAGCGGCCAGATACGATTTGATATTGGTTATCTTAACCGATTTGACCTTTTTCCCTTCCTGCACATACTCCGCCCGTACCAGTCCGGCGGGTACTTCCAGGTTTAATACGCCCGGTGTTTTGGGCGTAATTAGCCCCTGTTCAATAGCTACTGTGACGGTACCAATAGTGCCGTGACCGCACATCGGCAAGCAGCCTGAGGTTTCGATGAACAGCACACCTGCATCATTAGCGGGGTCGGTTGGCGGATACAGAATGCTGCCCGACATCATATCATGACCGCGTGGCTCAAACATCAACGCTTTGCGTATCCAATCGTAGTCGCGCAGAAAGTGCTGGCGCTTCTCGCTCATCGTCTCGCCGACAAGATGCGGAATACTCCCCCCCGTGACAACCCGAACCGGGTTGCCACAGGTATGGGCGTCAATACAGAAAAAGTGGTAATCAGGCATTGTTTACAAGACAGACAGTTCGGGCCGGATTGCCAGCGCCTGTTGAATAATTTGTTGAACCCGGGCGCGCTCTTCACCCACTAGTGGCAAACGCGGTGCCCGGACAAACTCAGAACCGATGCCGGTGGCGGTGGCTGCCAGCTTGATGTACTGCACCAATTTTGGGTGAATATCCAGTTCGAGTAAGGGCATAAACCAACCATACAGTTGGCGGGCTTCTTCGAGTTGACCGTTCTGAGCAAGCTGATACAAAGTAATTGTTTCCTGCGGAAAAGCATCCACCAAACCGCCAACCCAGCCATCGGCACCCAATAGCAGTGCCTCCAATGCCAGCGTATCCACCCCGCCCATAATTTTGAACCGATCGCCGAACGCATTTCTCATTCTGACAATATTGGTCAGATCGCGGGTCGATTCTTTAACTGCCTGAATGTTGGGCAGTTTAGCCAGTTGCTGGAACATGCTCACCGAGATCATAATCTTATAATCGACCGGGTTATTGTAAAGCATAATGGGCAAACTGGTCGATTCGGCTACAGCCTGAAAGAAAGCGACATTTTCCCGTTCGTCAGCCGAGTAACGCATGGGTGGCAAAAGCATCAAGCCATCGGCTCCCCCTTCTTCAGCTTCTTTCGCGGCCCGGATAGCCTGGCTCGTTACCGATTCGGCAATGTTCATCACCACCGGTACCCGGCCATTACTCACCGCCAGCGCTCTTTCCAGCAACTGCTGCTTTTCAGATAGAGTCAGTGTACTGGCTTCGCCCAGTGACCCGCCCAGTATAAAACCATGTACTCCAGCTTCCAGTTGTGCCAGCAAGTTGGTTTCAAAGAGGTCAAGATCTACCGTATCGTCGGCAGTGAAAGGGGTTAATAAAGCAGGGTAAACGCCTTGCCAAGTGGGGGTAACAGCCATAAAAATTGAATTTTGTGTTTCTTATTATCTTAAAAATCAAACTTTATTCCCTGTGCTAACGGCACTGTTGTGCCATAATTGATTGTGTTGGTTTGCCGACGCATATACGCTTTCCAGGCATCTGAACCCGATTCACGTCCTCCACCCGTTTCCTTTTCACCCCCAAAAGCACCCCCAATCTCAGCACCCGAAGTGCCGATATTTACATTGGCAATGCCACAGTCGGACCCGGCAGCAGCTAAAAACTGCTCGGCTTCGCGAAGATTCAGCGTAAAGATAGCCGACGAAAGCCCTTGAGGCACTCCATTTTGCATGGCAATGGCTTCGTCGAGCGTCTGGTAACTCATTATATATAGTATTGGCGCGAAGGTTTCGTGTTGCACAATGGCCCAATCATTTTCAGCTTCGGCAACGCATGGCTGCACATAACAACCTGATTCAAACCCGTCGCCTTCCAAAACACCGGGCTCTACCAAAAACCGACCACCATGCTGTATAATAGCATCCACGGCCGACTGATAGGTCCTTACGGCCTGCTGGTCAATGACCGGCCCCACATGATTGATTTCTTCCAGCGGGTTACCAATCCGAAGCTGACTATAGGCCTTTGCCAGTCGGCTTTTTACTTCCTCATAAATTGTTTCGTGAACAATTAATCGACGCGTGCTGGTGCAACGCTGACCTGCTGTTCCAACGGCACCAAACACAATAGCGGGTATGGCAATGGCCAAATCGGCATGTTGCGATACAATGATGGCGTTGTTACCCCCTAATTCGAGCAGGCTCCGGCCCATGCGCTCAGCAACAGCCGTACCCACCGCCCGACCCATTCGGGTGCTTCCCGTGGCCGATACTAGGGCCACGCGAGGATCGCGAGCCAGCCATTCGCCCACTTCGCGACCACCCGTTACCAGGCACGATACGCCTTCGGGAACATCATTATTACGTAGCACATCCTGGATAATCTGCTGGCAGGCCAGAGCCGTCAGGGGTGTTTTTTCGGATGGTTTCCAGATGCACACATCCCCACAAACCCAGGCTAGCATCGCGTTCCACGACCACACGGCCACCGGAAAGTTGAAGGCCGATATAATACCCACTACGCCCAACGGGTGCCACTGTTCATACATTCGGTGATTGGGTCGCTCGGAATGCATTGACAAGCCATAAAGCTGGCGAGAAAGGCCCACGGCAAAATCGCAGATGTCGATAATCTCCTGCACTTCACCTAGTCCTTCCTGCAACGATTTTCCCATTTCGTAGCTAACCAGTTTTCCCAAATCCGCTTTGTATAGCCGGAACTGATCGCCCATTTGCCGAATAATCTCACCCCGTTTTGGCGCAGGCATCTGCCTCCATTCACCAAAAGCCTGCCGGGCAGTTTCTACAACCCGATCATAATCATGACGTGTTGAAGTATATACACGGGCAATAAGTTTTCCGTCAACGGGCGAATACGAATCGAGTGTCTTTTCAATAGAATGCCAGAACTGTTGACCTGTGCTCGTTCCCGGCTTAATGGCCTGAGCGGGAAGGGGAAGAATGGAATCCATATTTACTATTTTCGTTGATGATTCAGTGGGGCTAAAATTAAGCAAAAAAAGCCCCGCTGCGTGAGTAGCGGGGCTTTTCAAAGAGGCTTTTCAGATTTACTGGCAAATGACTACTGAACGTCAACCTGCCGATCGTGGCCAGTTTCGAACTCAGCCGAAGCACCCTTGGTCGGGCGCATCTTGATGATTCGAAGCTTTTCAAGCCCCCTAATAACTGGATATGTTGGGTCCATCTCAAACCATTTTGCGCCGAAATTGGCCGAGTTAGGCCGCTTGTGGTGGTTATTCTGGAATAACTCACCCATCATCAGGAAATCCAGCATCAGTGAGTTACGCGACTTATCGTGATTATCAAAATTCTGGTATCCGTATTTGTGACCACTCCAGTTCACAATAGCACCGTGAATCGGTCCCATCAGGAAGTGAATAGGAAGCAGGAAAAAGAATGCCCAGTGCATGTCTAGATACAGGAAGGCAAGGATATAAAACATTGAATAGGCGATTCCCCAGCTCAAGCGCGACACCCATGAGTCGCCCACTTTCTCAAGTGAATCCCATTCTGGATAATTCCGGTCAAACTGACGCTCCACCTTCTGCGTACGATGCAGTACGGCATTGTATAAATCTTTCGTCTTCCACATCATTGTTAGCAAATTCTTGGTGTGGTGTGGCGAGTGAGGATCTTTAGGCGTATCGCTGAAAGCGTGGTGCATCCGGTGCAACACCGCATAAGCCCGGGGGCTCAGATATGACGATCCTTGAGAAACATAGGTGAGAAAATAGAAGAACCGCTCCCAGAATTTGCTCATCGTGAACATTTTATGGGCTGAGTAGCGGTGCAGAAAGAATGTCTGGCAAAACAGGGACAAGTACCAATGTCCCACAAAAGCGACGATAGCAACCACAGTGGCGTTGTTAGAAATTAAATTTACTACTTACTCTAAAGCAAAAATACGATTTTACCCGGAATATACCCGCCCTATCGCGTTTAAACCGCAATTTAATTGGACGTTGTTGCGTATTGGAGCAGATTAGCCCCCATTCGTAAGGCTTGCTGGCGGACAGGTTCAGGGTCGTTATACACGCTCTGATCTTCCCATCCATTACCTAGGTCACACTCATAACTATAAAAACACACTAATCGTCCCTGGTAAATCAAACCAAATCCTTGCGGGGCTTTATTGTCGTGCTCATGAACCTTGGGCAAACCCGTTGCAAACTTGAAACGCTGGTTGTAAACAGGGTGATTAAAGGGTAGCTCTACAAATGACAATTCAGGGAAAACTTTCTTCATTTCGCGCCGGATGAATTTGTCCATGCCGTAATTATCGTCTAGATGCAGAAATCCACCCGACATTAAGTACCGGCGCAGGTTCTGCGCTTCAGCACTGGAAAATAATACGTTGCCGTGCCCTGTCAGGTGTATGAACGGGTAGCTAAAAATATCGGGGCTACCCGGCTCTACAATATCTTCTTCGGGGAAGATGTTCATGCGGAGATTCTGGTTGGCAAACTTAATCAGGTTTGGCAAAGAGGTTTTGTTGGCGTACCAGTCACCCCCGCCATTGTATTTGAGTTTGGCAATTTTATATGCAGCCTGTCCATAAGAGATGGAAAACGCGCCGTGCAAAATGAGTGCCGTGATCAGAAGTTTTTTCATGTATTTAATAGATTCAGGATTTGACAGGCCGCGAGGGCCGCTGTTTCAGTACGAAGCCGGTTTGGCCCAAGAGTTACCATCTGGAAACCTGCTTGTCGTGCCTGTTCCAGCTCGGCAGGAGAAAAGTCGCCCTCCGGTCCAAGTAAAACGGCATAGGTACTGTTTATTGTGGCTTTTTTAAATAAATGCACGGGGGGCTGATCGCTGGGCAAATGGGCAATGAACCGCTGCTCCTCGTCAATTGTCGGTAATAAACGGCTTAGCGGCACTGCTTCATCTAGAATCGGGAGCCAGTTTTGCAAAGATTGTTTCATGGCCGCCACCGCAATTTTCTCCAAACGTTCCAGTTTTAACACCCGACGTTCGGAATGTTGACCAACAAAGAAACTGATTCGTTCAATACCAAGTTCAACGGCTTTCTCGATAAACCACTCAATTCGATCAAGATTTTTGGTGGGGGCCACGCAAATGCGTACCGCAAACGGACGCGGTGGTGTTTGAAATTGATTGATAACCTTAAACGTACATTGCCGTGCATCGGCTCTGGTGATTTGAACTTCGGAGCGGATTCCTCGTCCATCGGTCACAGCAATGGCATCGCCAACACCAAGCCGGAGCGTCTTAGCAGCATGACGAGAATCGTCTTCGGTAAGGAAATGGGCAGTGGAATCAGGCTGATAAAATAAGTGCATACTTACGGCGATATTTTAGAAATAAATAGCGCGTTTTTGTAACATAAGGATTAACAAGCGGGTTTAACCGGTATCTGCTTCCCAATAACTGGATTTTGCAGACATAATTTGTTTACACAGAGTAAATTCATTATGATTTTGTGCATACCTTTAGATGGAAACAATTCGTTTTCAATTTATTACCTTAAAATTATCCCTGTAATGATTCGCAAACTCATCAGTAACTTCGCCCGCTTGATTCAGATCGTTAACTGGAGCAACACCTCGGAACGAACGTTTCGCCCCGTCATTACTCAAAATACGCTTGTGCTCATGCCAATCCGCGTAGGCCAATAACAGGCACTCATTACTCAAAAGTCACTTTTGGATTCTTCAAACTCTTCATGGCCCCAGTCAGGCCATTTAGGGTGAGCGGAAACATCCGGTTCGCTGACCATTTTCGAATTATATCCAGGCTTTGGGTATACTGCCAATAGGCCGGAATCATTGGATTTAGCCAGACCAAATGCGGGTACTGCGCTTTAAACCGCTCCAGCCATATCATTCCCGATTCTTCGTTGTAATGCTCTACACTGCCTTTTGGCATGGTGATCTCGTAGGGCGACATGCTGGCGTCGCCCACAAAAATCACTTTGTATTCTTTATTGTATTTGTGTAACACCTCCCAGGTTGATAACCGATCTTTTCTGCGTGCGTTGTCTTTCCAAAGTGTTTCATAAACACAATTATGGAAATACAGAAACTCAAGGTGTTTAAACTGATACCGGGCTGCTGAAAACAATTGATTGCACAAGTCAATGTGGTCGTCCATTGAGCCGCCCACGTCGAATAACATCAGTACCTTCACCCGATTCTGTTTCGACGACTGCATCTGAATATCGAGCATACCCGCGTTTCGACTGGTTCGGTCTATTGTTCCATCTATGTCCAGCTCGTTTTCGGCTCCTTCTCGTGTCAGGATACGCAACCGACGCAGGGCCATTTTCATATTACGCGTATTCAGTTCAATATCGTCGGCGTAGTTTTTGTACTCCCGATTCTCCCACACTTTTGCTGCTTTACGATTGCCTTGACCGGGTTTGCCTTGGTCAGTTTTAAATCCTTCGGGGGAGTAACCAGTGGCTCCAAACGGTGATGTACCTCCGGTTCCAATCCATTTATTCCCGCCTTCATGGCGTTCATTCTGCTCATCCATCAACTGGCGAAATCGTTCCCAAAGGGATTCGAAGCCACCTGATGCTTCGATAGCGGCTTTTTCTTCATCGGTTAGCTCATTGACAAGTGCATTGTTGAGCCATTCGGGGGGAATAACGGGCAATACCTCTGCCGTTACCGACTCACGTCCTGCCACAAAATCACTGAACACCCGGTCGAATAAATCGAGGTGTTGTTCGTGTTTGACCAGGGCGGTTTTGCTTAGATAATAAAAATCGTCGATCGTTGGCTCGGCTACATTGCTCCTTAATGCATAGAGCAACGTCAGATACTCCGGCAACGTGACAGGAAGATGATGGCGACGAAGGAGAACAAAGAAGTCGAGAAACATAAAAGCAGTTGGCTGTAAGCAGTGGCAGTTGGCAGCGGCATGCATCAGCAGCGGTCACTGCTTACTATCAGTGATCAGTAAGGACGACTACCCTTTTTCCGAAGCGCTGCCATCAGCTCCGAATCCTGTTCGTTTTTGAGGAGGGCACCAAGGTAGGGCGGCAATTCATTGAGGGCTTCCAGATCGTTCAGGTCATCCTGTGTTATCCCAGCCACTAACAGCAAGCGTACCCAGTCAATTAGCTCGCTGGTAGAAGGCTTCTTTTTTAATGCCTTAACGTCGCGGATGCTGTAAAATACTGATAACGCTTTAACCATCAGTTCTTGTGGCAGATTTGGATAATGTACCTCCACGATCTGCTGCATGGTTTCGCGATCAGGAAAACGAATATAATGGAAGAAACAACGGCGCAAAAACGCGTCGGGCAGTTCCTTTTCATTGTTCGAGGTGATGATGACAACAGGGCGTTTTTTGGCCGAGATAGTCCGTTGGAGTTCGTAACAGTAAAACTCCATCCGATCTAACTCCTGTAACAAGTCGTTGGGAAACTCGATGTCGGCCTTGTCGATTTCATCAATCAGCAGAACGGCCTGTTCCTCCGACTCGAAAGCTTCCCACAACTTTCCTTTTTTGATGTAGTTGGCCAAATCATCAATTCGGGCTGACCCTACTCCCCGATCGGCCAGTTGCGAATCGCGCAGACGTGACACCGCATCGTATTCGTAAAGGCCCTGATGCGCCGAGGTGGTTGATTTTACGTGCCAGGTGTAAAGTGGCTTCCCTAACGAACGGGCAACTTCGAAAGCCAGCAGCGTTTTTCCCGTACCCGGTTCACCTTTTATCAACAAGGGTTTTTGCAACTGTACAGCCGCATTGACAGCCGTACTAAGCTCGCGGGTAGCAATGTATGATTCAGTTCCCGAAAAGGTGGTCATGGGTAGTCATTGATTGTCATTGGTGGTCATTAATTGTCAGTAAAAGCAAACGCGCTGTATAAACAACTGAATGACTTCTAATGACAATTAATGACCACCAATAGCTTTTTTACTCCTGTCCGTCTTCTGAGAACGAATACAGCGTGGTATCTAACGTAAGGCTTCCGCTATTGAATGTTTCGATAAATCTCTCGATCACTTCGTCGTTAATTTCCTCCACGTTCAGACATACATCAAGCGCAATACCGTAGTCGGAATCTGTGTCTACTTCAACGTGCTCCTGAACCTTGATCGTTTCGTTTTCTTCGATTTCTTCAATCAATTCAGTCAGCGCTGTTTCAGCTTCTTCCTCGTCTTCAGCACTGATTTTATAATTTGGTTTGCGCTCTTCGGGTGGTACGTAGGACGGAAATGATTTTTTGATCTGCTCCACGGCCATCTCATAAACCATACTACTGTGGTGCAACCGAAGCGTATAAATCAGTGCGTCATAAATTACTTCTTCTCCCTTGTATTTGCCGACAAACTGGATGTGTTCGCACTCACCCGCTTCGAGCATATCGAGGTCAGGGTCTTCAACCAATACAAAAGAGGTTCCTTCTTCGCGGCACTCAGCGCGTAACTCTTCGATTTCCTGCGGGTCAAAGCCCGGATTTTGATTCGTTGCCATATGTTTACAAAGCTACGGACAATCGCCGGAAAACTTCTTCTGCCAAGTCAATTGCGGCTTGCATTGGAACCAAATCGACGGGGTCAAGCGTATCGTTGGGCCGATGAATACGGGGCATTTCACCTTTTTCATCTAACGCGCACAAGGTCAGCACCGGAATATTTTTTCGCACAAACCATACACTATCAAAGTCGGCAGTATGCCATCTCCCCAATTTAGCCCGATTCCTGAAAGATTCCTCCTGAACAAGTTGCCGAGCGGTATTGATCACTGGATTATTGTACCGAATAACTTCGATGGTTCCGGTTTGTTCGATCAGCGTTAGTTTGCCAGCTCCCAGCGTATCGAAATTAATAACTGCCGTCCGGTTAAGTGGCCATTCCTTGCGATGACGTTCTACATACTGATAAGCCCCGATCATGCCAACTTCCTCAGCGCTGGTCAGCACTATTTCCAGGTCAACATCGTCGGGTTTGTTTTTCTGAAGTCGATTAGCCGTTTCGAGTGCGGCCACCACACCCGTTGCATTATCACTGGCACCATTGGTATATCCGTGCAGATAATAGCCAAGGGTGCCCGTGATTGCCTGTAGTATAAAGTACCCAATCAGTCCATAACGCACGTACCGCAACCATTCCCAACCTAGCCCAAATGCTTCCAGCGTACCCAAAATGGCGGCTACAAGCATCAACAGGAGTGATACGATTAGCGACGCCCGAAATGCTCGTTGACTCGATCCGTACAGTGCCGAAACAGGCGCTGTATCATAATGAGCCATCAAAATGAGCTTTTTCACCCGACC
This sequence comes from Flavobacterium sp. SUN052, assembly GCF_028867935.1. GTDB lineage: Bacteria > Bacteroidota > Bacteroidia > Flavobacteriales > Flavobacteriaceae > Flavobacterium. The sequence continues at coordinate 1,120,420 of NZ_JAPQNS010000001.1, read as the reverse complement.
CTCCCCTGCCGTCGCAGGCCACCGCCCAACAACATTGTGCGAGGTGTGCAACACCGGGAACTGTACCACCGGCGAATACCGCCAGTTGAAATACAACCAGGCCATCACCACATAGACCCACACCAGTGCTGGGGTCCACCAGGCTCCCGGCCGTATGAGCAGCAACCCCAGCACAACCCCACCAATCAGCCAATACACAACGGTCACGTAAGTTTTGGGCGTCCGAAAAGGCTCCAGACGCACGTCAGCCCCCATATCAGCAAGGTGTTGACTGAGCAATTCGGCGGCTTCGCGTTCGCAGGGCGTTGCAGCCCCCCGGTGGGGCAGGCGAGTCAGGTCGCGAAGCATCATTTCACAAATAACATCTCCCTGTATTTCACCAGTGGCCAGTCTTCATCGTCAACAATCTGTTCGAGTTTATCAACTTCATAGCGAATCACATCGAAGAAGTCTTTAACCTCGGTAGCATACAAACGGGCCATTTCGGCAGAGTCAGTCAAGTTATTGGCTTTCTTCCGAGCCTCGATCATAGCCTCGACATTCTTTTTGATAACGCCGACCCGAGTCGAAATTTCGCGAAGAATGTCCTTCATGGGTTCAGCTTCAGCAGCCATGTCCAAATCCATCAGGTTTTTAGCAGTCTCTGCTAATTTGCCCTGATATTTAATGGCTGTTGACACCACGTGGTTGATGGCTAGATCACCCATTACCCGCGATTCGATCTGTACTTTCTTGATGTATTTTTCCAGTTCAATCTCGTAGCGAGACTCCACCTCGGCATGGCCCATCACACCCATCCGCCGGAAAATCTCCATAGACTCCGGCTTTAAATAAACTTGCAGTGCTTCGGGGGTTGATTTAATATTCGACAAGCCTCGTTTAGCAGCTTCCTCAACCCAATCGTCAGAATACCCATTCCCTTCAAACAGTATTCGCTTACACGACTTGTAGTACTGCTTCAGGATGTCAACAATGGCTAATTCTTTCTTCTCGCCATTATTCAACCGAACATCCAAATCAGCTTTAAATACCTGTAACTGAGCCGCAACAATGGTATTCAACACAATCATTGTTGAAGCCGAATTAGCACCACCGCCAACAGCCCGAAACTCAAATTTATTGCCGGTAAAGGCAAAAGGCGACGTCCGGTTCCGGTCGGTATTGTCGCGAATCAGCGCTGGAATCCGATTTAGGCCCAGTTTATAATATACGTTGTCACCCTTGTTCAGCGCGATCTCATTCTTTATTTCCAGATCTTCAAGGGCTTTCGTGAGCGTTTCGCCGAGGAAAACTGACATGATGGCTGGTGGGGCTTCGTTTGCTCCCAAACGATGCTCATTCCCTGCCGAGGCAATGCTGGCTCGCAACAAATCAGCATTATCGTGGAACGCTTTGATAACATTCACTAAAAACGTTATGAACCGTAGCGTTTCCTTTGGTTTACTACTGGGAGCCAGCAGGTTAACGCCCGTATTAGTTCCCAGCGACCAGTTGTTGTGCTTTCCACTACCATTAATACCAGCAAATGGTTTTTCGTGGAATAACACCTTAAAGTCGTGCCGCTCTGCCACTTTCTCCATCAGATCCATTAACAATGCGTTATGGTCGATGGAAAGATTTACCTCTTCAAACGTTGGCGCTACTTCAAACTGACCGGGGGCAACTTCATTATGGCGCGTACGAACAGGGATACCAAGTTTCATGGCCTCAAATTCATAATCGACCATGAAAGCATTGACCCGTGGCGGAATTGAGCCAAAATAATGGTCTTCAAGCTGTTGACCGCGAGCAGGCGAATGACCAAACACCGTTCGACCCGCCATAACTAAATCTGGACGAGCATAGAATAGCGCTTTATCGACCAGAAAATACTCCTGTTCGGGCCCAAGGGTAGCCGTTACTTTGTCGATATTCCGGTCGAAAAACTGGCAAACGGCCGTTGCTGACTTGTCTAAGGCGGCCAGCGCTTTTAGTAGCGGTGTTTTATAATCGAGTGCTTCGCCAGTATACGAAATAAACACCGATGGAATGCAGAGCGTTTTGCCCCCTGCTCCATTGTCCATTAAGAATGCTGGTGATGATGGGTCCCAACCAGTGTACCCCCGTGCTTCGAACGTGTTGCGAAGACCACCGCTTGGAAACGATGAAGCATCAGGCTCCTGTTGTACCAGGGCACCACCTTTGAATTTTTCGATCGCCTTTCCGTCCATCGTCAGGTCGAAAAAGGAATCGTGTTTTTCGGCCGTTGAGCCGGTGAGAGGTTGAAACCAGTGCGTGTAATGGGTAGCTCCGCGCGAAACAGCCCATGATTTCATGGCGTTGGCCACCTCGTCGGAAATATCACGATCGATTTTGCCTCCTGTTTCAATAGCTTCCGTAATGCGGAGATATGCCTCGGGCGAGAGCAACGCCCGCATTGTGTCTTTGTTGAACGTGTTGATACCGTAGAAATCAGCAACGCGCTCAGCAGGCGGAGTAACCAGAATGGCGTGCCGATTTTGGGCTATTTCAAGGGCTTTGAAGCGGAAATTGGACATAGTATGCGCTAAGATTTATTGGCTAGAAACACGGTCAAAACTACAGATATTCCCCCATAGACAAGCCATTAAAACAACAAAAGCTGATGAATGAGCGTAAATCAGGGTAGAACATGATGAACTAAAATTCTAGTCTTGAAAATTGTTCCTGTAGTTTATCCTACCTAGAAAAGTTTTCCTACTATTACTTTTACTTAACAGGATTCATAAACCAACACGTTCGAAAATGCTCTACATCACCCAACTCATCTACATCAAAGAAGGTCAGGAAGCGGTATTCGATGAATTTGAAGCCGTTGCTATCCCAACCATTGGCAAGTATAACGGTCGGCTTCTTCTGCGTATACGTCCTGATGACACTTCAGTGATTGAAGGCTCGCTGGATAAACCGTATGAAATTCACCTGGTAGAGTTCGACGCTGAGTCTGACTTTATGGCATTTATGGGCGATGACGAACGGAAGAAATTTTTACATCTAAAGGAACAGGCGATTCAGTTAGTCTGGCTTTTGAAAGGCGTAAAACTATAAACTCCCTTACGGTCTACGTTTTCGCAGCGGCCGTTTTTGCCCTAAGTTTCTATATCTTTGACAAAACAGAACTGACTCAACAAGACTATGGCTGTTGCACTGACTGGCCCCCGGCGGGTAGCTCCAAAACCGAAACAAAAAATCCCTGACTATCTGATTTATGAGGTCATGGATGGAAAACCTATCTACTACAAAGGTTACCGGGATGTGCTGGCAGGAAAAAAAACAACCACCGAAATAATGGGAGCAAGCAGTTTACAGTCAGTTATTATTTCACACTTGATGAAAGTCATTCTGCTGTTTATAGATGAAGACCAGTACTTTGTCCTCGTTAGCGAACCCGGTGTGCATCTTAATCACCGCGATAACGTTTCTAACGACATCGCGATCTTTGATCAGTCAGTGCTACCTGCTTCCAAAATCTCAAAAAAATTCGTAGACGTACCCCCTAAAATAGCCATTGAGGTGGACATTGATGCCGATGTGGAGGCAATGACAGAAAGTGGCTACATCTATAAAAAGACCCGCAAACTGCTCGATTTTGGTGTTGAAACTGTGTTTTGGGTATTGACTGAAGCACAGGCTGTAATTGTAGCTAACAAAGAACGCATCGAAACAGTCGACTGGAACCGGGACATTACCCTCATGGACGGGCAGACATTCAATATTGGGGCATACCTACAGAAAAAAGGGATTACAGTTGAGTAATAAAAAAAGACCCGGCCAGCCGGGTCTTTTTTTATTACTCAACTGTACACGTTAGATCCCTCGCTTCATAGCCTTGTACATGGCTTCCATCACGTTGGTACGAATATTCAGAGACGAAATCTGGTTGTTATTGCGTGTCGGGTAAACCCGATTCGACAGGAATACATAGCTAAGGTTATAGACTGGGTCAACCCAGGTGAACGTCCCGGTGAAGCCCGAATGCCCAAAGCTCGACGGGCTGGCCGAACGGGGCGCATTGCCATTGTATTTGTAAGCTGGCTTTTCGAAGCCTAAGCCGCGCCGGTTGCCCAGTTCTGGAAACTGGTACCGCGTAAACTCAGTCAACACTTCAGGACTTAGATACTGCTTACCGCCATAAGTGCCTCGTTGCCGGTACATTTCCATTAATTTCATCAGGTCGTTGGCAGAGCCAAACAAACCCGCGTGGCCTGAGAGGCCGTCTAGCATTGCTGCGCCTTCGTCGTGAACGCGCCCCCAGATAAGCGTTTTACGAAACAACGAGTCGTATTCAGTCGGAACAATTCGGCTCAATGGGTAGAAGTTTCTTGGCCGGTAGCCCAGCGTGGTGGCACCGAGTGGGCGATAAAACGTCGTTTTCAGGAATTCTTCGAAATCTTCACCTGTCAATCGCTCCACAATCTGAGGGTAAAGATAAAACGACAGGTCGCTGTATACGTACTCTTTTTTAGCGTTCAACGGCGAATCTCTGATCTCTTTGAAAATCTGTTTGGGGTAATCACGATACAGAAACAGGCTGTCGGTCACCTCAATAGGGAAACGTTTTGAGCGCTCACTACTGAATGTTTTGGGTTTGAAGGCAGCGGTCATTTTACCATCGACCTGCTCCTTCGTTTCCTGCCAGAACGGAATCCAGGCTTTCAGGCGAGCCTGATGGGTTAATACATCGCGCCAGACGATATCGGCTTTGTTCGAATTACGGTAACTGGGCAGGTAAGTACTCATGGTGGCATCGACATTAAACTTGCCAAGGTCAACCAGCCGCATTAGTGCGGGCGTTGAGGTGCTGATTTTGGTAACGGAGGCCATGTCGTACAAATCAGTCAACTGCACTGGTCGGGGCTCTACACCCAGCGAGCCATCGAACGTAATGGTACCGTATGCCTTGCGGAAAATCACTTTGCCGTCTTTGGCTAACTGTACCACACAACCGGGAAATGCTTTTGCCTGTAAACCTACATTCACCACCGAGTCGACCTGTTGTGCCAGATACATCGACGACATACCAACCTCCTCAGGGATCGTGTATTTCAGGCGACCAAGCGAGGGCGTGTTTATGCCCGTTCCGAAAGCAAACGTTTTGTTTACAGTTACGGGTAGTTTTCCCGTTGCACCAATAGCACCAAAAATCAGTTGGGCCGAGAGTTCTTCAGTCAAGTTAGTCAATTGGTAAGGCATCACAATGGCGCGGGCCCGGTCAATGCCCGGTAGTTTGTCTAGTACATAGGCATTCCCAAACACCGCCATAATGGCTTTGTCGGTGGCGGCAAGTTCCTGCACCAAAGCCACCGTTTTTGCCTGTACTCCGTAGCGAACACCGGGCCGAATATTATTCAGGTGAACACCTACCAACACCAGATTGTAGTTTTTCAACTGCTCACGAACCCGGGCAATAGTCGAGTCGGGGGAGGTGGAAGTCAGATTAAAATGATCGACCTGGGTGTAGTTGCCCAGCATTTGCTGGAAAGGAGTAATAGCTTGGGATTCAAGTGACACCGACGCAATTCGTAGGGAATCTAACGCCCGGATCGGTAACAGATTACCGTCGTTCTTCACCACCGTTATTGCACCTTCGTACAGTTTTCGATTGAGCAACTCCGACTGAGGTTGGTTTAGATCGCTGACCAGATTATCGAGTACTACAGGTTTGTATTGATCCAAACCTACCCACGCTTTGGCCCGAAGCACTTTCATACAGCGAGCGTTGATACTGGCTTGCGAAATGCGCCCATCGACAATGGCCTGTTTGATTTCGGCAATGGCACGGGGAACATCTTCGGTAAACTCAAGTACATCCATACCCGCTTCAACGGCCATCCGATCCGACACGCCCGATGGGTAAAACTTGGTCAGACCTTTCATGTTCATGGCATCTGAAAAGGTCAACCCCTGAAAATGGAGTTGATCGCGTAGTAGACCCGTCAGAATTTTGGGCGAGAGTGTCGCCGGGAAGTTTTTTGCCGAATCCAGTGCTGGAATGCTCAAATGCGAGACCATCACCCCAGCGGCTCCGGCGTTAATCAGTTGTAAAAACGGGTATAGTTCAAGACTATCTAACTGCTGCCGCGACTTGGTAATCACGGGCAGGTCATAATGGGAATCAACGCCGGTATCGCCGTGTCCGGGAAAATGTTTAATACTGGTCATCAGGTGGTTATCCTGCATACCGCGCATGTAGGCTAATCCTTTACGGGTCACGGCGTACTTATCTTCGCCGAACGATCGGAAGTTGATAACCGGGTTGTTAGGGTTGTTATTAACATCGACAACCGGCGCAAAATTGACGTGAATACCAATTCGTTTGCACTGCCGGGCCATGTCAGCGCCCATCTGGTAAATCAATTCGTCTTGCCCAACCATACCGCCCAGTGTCATCTGGTAGGGGAACCGAACCGTACTATCCAGGCGCATACCGAGCCCCCACTCCCCATCGATGGCCATCAGCAACGGCACGGCAGAAAGAGCCTGGAGTCGATTAGTAAGTTTAGCATGCCGAACGGGCCCACCCTGGAACATTACTACGCCCCCTAGTCGGTACGTACGGACCAGATTACAAAGTGAATCCTCATAAGCCCGGTTGCGGTTCGAATACCCCGCTACCATAATTAGCTGGGCAATGCGCTCATCAGGCGTGAGGCTATTAAACACTGAGTCAGCCCATTGGCTGGCCCTGGGTGTTGGCACCAGAAATGCTGGTGGCTGTGCAGGGGTCTGCGCCCGACTTAAAAACGATAAAAACGTGAGTAAAACGGCCAGCGTTGTTGACCGAGACGTAGCGAATGCAAAGGGTATGACCATAGATTCGCAAAAATACGGAAATGAGTGTCAAAACACCACAGCCCTATCGTGTGCATATACCACAGGCGAACGTGTTTCGATCACGAAGGGATGGCTGATCTTTTGTTTGCCCGCCTGAATGTGCAGTGTGTACGATCCATCGGGTAATTCGGAGAGGTTGAGCCGCCACCGACCCCAGGTTTGCCGCCCCGACCGAACATCTTCGTATAACAATTCGCGCCGTTGATTGCTGATGGTTATCGTGAGCGCCTGACTTGTCTGGTTTTCAATAAGCAGGGTCACCAAATCGGGGTCGGTAACGGGAAAGAGTCGAACAATCAGACCACTCTCATTGGCCAGATATTTCCAAGACGATAACAGCGTCAAGTCGGTGGCAGCATGCTGACTTTCGGGTGTATAGAACTCAACTGACGAAACCTGCTTCTGATTCATCTGGGCAATGGTAGGAGACTGTGCGCCCAAAAAGATCGCAGAAATCAAGCTTGAAGCAAAAAGGACGGAAGTAAAGAAACGTGTCATAGAGCGGGAGTTTACGTTGATTAGTAGAAGGCAGAGTCGTTGCCGTAAAGCCGATGAGGAACGACTCCCGGCAACGCCTGCACGTATTCACATCGCAAAGGTGCCCCATTGACTAATATTGAAAAATGCTATTTTTGGGTTTATTAATGCGAAAAACGAATTAATAGTAGATGTATGAATCTCGACCATATACGCTTCTTTTTGGGATTAGCCGACGATCTGCATTTCTGGAATGCATCGGAGAAAATGAACATCACCCAATCGGCGCTGAGCCGGCATATCAAGGCGCTCGAAGACGAGTTGGGTGTTGTACTTTTCGACCGTACCAAACGTAAGGTATCACTCACATCGGCCGGACGCTTTTTGCAGGGTGAGTGGCAGCGGCTCCTGACCGAAATGGACAATGTGCATCGGCAGGCTCGTTTGCTAGATTCAGGAATGGCAGGGGTTCTCCGTATTGGCCACCCTTCCTCCATTCGATTTTCGATCATGCCCGATCTGGTCGTGGCCTTGTCACGCGCGTACCCTGATGTTAAGCTGGAATTGGTTGCCGTTGACGATACCGATATTGAAGACGTTCTGCTGAGCTACCAGATCGACATCGGATTTGAGCGAGAACACCCGGTGAAAGATTCCCTGGCATCTCGATTGTTATTGGTGGAGCCGATGGCGTTGGTTGTCAGTGATAATCACCCTATCCAACCAGCCGATTTTACCGATTTAGCACAGTTCCGCGATGAACCGTTTGTGTTACCCGGCCATTGTAATTCTGGCCTATATCTCAACTCGTTATACGAACTATTCCCCAGGTACGGTTTTACACCGAAGGTCGTGTTTGAATCAGATCATGGAACCACCTTGCTCAGTTTGGTAGCTCGTGGAATGGGCGTGACCATCTTGCCTATGTCGTATGAAAAAGGTGCCCCAGCGGGTGTTCAATTCATTGCCTTGCCGCATGAAACCAGCCTGCACATGATCTGGCGGCAGAACAATACGTGTTCGCTCATTCGCAATGCGCTTCAGGTAGCAGGCAATGTACTGGTGGGGGACTCGGAAGGCTGATAACCATTGCGTAAGTTTACTGCGTAGTCCCAAAGCTCCATTCATTATGGTTAACCTACCTCGTTCTGTCCCTAAACATCCCCCTCACCATACTCCCAAGCCGCATTTCAGGCGAACCATTTATCGGGTTCTTGAAACGTCGGCTGGCCAACGACGGGGACTTAGTCTGGTATTCAATGTGGTGTTGATTTCCATTATTACCCTCAACGCTTTTGCCATTGTGTTGCATACCGTTGAGTCGTATAATGTGCGCTATGAACGTCTGTTCCATGATTTCGAAGTATTTTCGGTCATGTTTTTCACCGTCGAATACGTACTACGGGTATGGGTAGCTGTCGAAAAGGAAAAGTACCGGCATCCGGTATGGGGACGGCTTAGGTATGTGCTATCGACCTCAGCCATCATTGATTTACTGGCTATTTTCCCGTTCTATTTTACCCTGTTTGCCACCGATCTGGCTATCGTCCGAATTCTGCGGATTTTCAGGATTTTCCGCCTATTCCGAATCAGCCGTTACTCTCATGCGGTTCGGCTCATTCAACATGTTGTAGCCGATCGGAAAGAGGAAATCGTGCTGTGCGTGATGTTCATTTTGTTTATGCTCCTCATCGTTTCGAGCGTTATGTTTTATGTGGAACATCCAGTGCAACCCAAAACATTTTCAAGCATTCCGGCCACCATGTGGTGGGGAGTCAATGCCATGGCGACGGTAGGTTATGGCGATATTCACCCCATCACCCCCCTTGGTAAGTTACTCGGCGGCATAACGGCGATAATGGGTATTATGGCCTTTGCCTTGCCAACGGGTGTTATCACATCAGGATTTCTGGAGCATATCCGGAATCAGAAAGCCCCTACTCACCACCGGTGCCCCCATTGCGGCAAAGAGATTTAATAACAATACGTTTTGATTAACTACGCACAAATGAAAAAACAGTTCTCTATCCTCAGCCTCGCGGTTTCTCTATTGGCCTGTGGCACTTCGGAAAAAAGTAAAGATGAGACCACTCAATCGGTTACTGCCGTTGCCACCGACTCAGTAGCCACTGATGTTAAGCCGCAAAATTGCCTGTCGGTAGTAGAAGGCGATAAGTTGGGGAAGGCTGATGTGTATCAGGAGTCAGCTAAAAACATAAAAGTTTCGCTGACGCTGGCTCAAGATGCCAGCACGATGCCCACTTCCGACGGGTGCTACTATAATAACTCGGTGGAAGTGCTGGCCACTAAAAAATCGGGCAGTCAGCTCTTTAAGCACACGCTGGTGAAAGACGATTTAACGCTCTTTACCAAAAACGACGAAGCTGTTCAGAAATCGATTCTGCAAAAGGCCACCTACAAGCCGACGTTCAATGGCCAAAAATACATCACGCTTACCCTAAGCCTTGCCGAACCCGGCACGAAAAAAGTAACGGATTACATCGTGTATATGAACTACTACGGGGAGATTGTGAAGGTAAAATAGCGGGGCAGTGAGCAGTGAGCAGCAAACAGTTTGCTAACACACGAGACATTTTCGCGTTAGCAAACTGTTCACTGCTGGTTGCTCACTGTTCACTGCAATCTTACTTCTTCCAGCTATCCTTCAACGTCACGGTGCGGTTGAACACCAGCAACTCGTCAGTAGAATCGGGATCAACTGTAAAGTAGCCCTTGCGCATGAACTGCACCCGGTCGCCTAGTTGCCGACCGGCCAGGCTTGGCTCTACCTTGGCGCGAATTACCTGCAAGGAGTTTGGATTAATGTATTCTTTAAAGTCCCCATCCTCGTTCGACGGGTCTTCAACCTTGAAAAGTCGGTCGTATAAACGCACCTCGGCCTCTTTGGCGTGTGGCACCGACACCCAGTGAATCGTGCCTTTCACATTGATACCCGACGTGTCGGAACCACTCCGGCTTTCGGGTATATAAGTGCAGTTAAGTTGTGTTACTACCCCATCGGCATCCTTCACCACCTCGTCGCAACGGACAATGTACGCCCCTTTTAACCGAACCATTTGACCCGGAGCCAGTCGGAAATATTTTTTGGGCGGAACTTCCATAAAATCGTCGCGCTCTACATATACCTCACGGCTAAACGGCACCTCCCGCTCGCCCGACTCAGCGTCTTCGGGATTGTTCTCAATCAGCATCGTTTCGGTTTTATCTTCGGGGTAATTGGTGATGACCAGGCGAATCGGGTTTTCGTCGATCACGGCCATGACGCGGTGAGTTGTACGGTTCAGTTCTTCACGGATACAGAATTCCAGCAAACCAACGTCGATCAGGTTTTCGCGTTTGGCTACCCCAATCCGGTCGGCAAATTCGCGGATGCTTTCGGGCGTATACCCACGCCGACGCAATCCCGAAATCGTTGGCATTCGGGGATCATCCCAACCCGTCACGTGGCCTTCGTTAACTAGTTGCAGCAGTTTCCGCTTACTCATAACCGTATAGGTCAGGTTCAGGCGGGCCATCTCGTACTGTTTCGAGGGAAAAATCTCCAGTTTTTCGATAAACCAGTCATAAACCGGGCGGTGCGGAATAAACTCCAGCGTACATATCGAATGCGTAATTTCCTCGATCGAATCTGACTGTCCGTGAGCGAAATCGTACATGGGGTAAATACACCATTTATCGCCCGTACGGTGATGATGAGCGTGTTTGATCCGGTAAATGATCGGATCGCGGAAGTGCATATTGGGCGACGTCATGTCCATTTTAGCCCGCAACACCTTGGCTCCATCGCCAAACTCACCCGCCCGCATCCGGCGAAACAGATCCAGATTCTCATCAATTGATCGGTTCCGAAATGGGCTTTCGGTGCCTGGTTCCGTAGGGTTGCCCTTCTGAATCGCGATTTCTTCGGCCGTCGAATCATCTACGTATGCCAACCCCATACTGATGAGCTTTTCAGCAAACTCATACAATGTATCGAAGTAATCTGATGCGTACAGTTCGTTTTCCCAGTCGAAACCCAGCCAGCGTACGTCGGCCTTAATAGAGTCAACGTATTCGGTATCTTCCGTTACGGGGTTCGTATCATCGAAACGTAGGTTGGTTTGTCCGCCGTATTTGTCGGCCAGACCAAAGTTGAGACAAATCGATTTTGCATGGCCAATGTGTAGATACCCATTGGGCTCGGGCGGAAAACGGGTATGCACCCGGCCTCCATTTTTGCCACTGGCCAAATCATCTTCAACAATTTGTTCAATAAAATTCAGAGAACGACCGGGCCGCTCCGGCGTACCGGTTGAGTCTTCACGGTGTTCGGTAGTATCATCAATGGGAGAGCCTGTCATCTGGTCAGGTTGTACTTGGTAAAGCCCCAAAAATACGGTTAATTTTGCTGCATGACAACTTTCCCAATCGCTGCTTTATTCGACATGGATGGTGTTCTGGTAGATAACCACCGCTACCACGCCGATTCCTGGCAGCAGTTTTCCAAACGATACGGGCACTCCATTACGCCTGACCAATACGCTCAATTTATCAATGGGCGCATTGCTGCTGATTCAATGCCCTATGTGATGCAGCGTGCTTTACTGGCTGATGAAGTAGCTTCATTAACAGAGGAAAAAGAAGCTATATACCGTGAATTGTACGCGTCAGCTATTGCACCAACGCCCGGCCTGATCCCTTTTTTGACATCTCTCAAAAACAATAAAGTCCCCATGGCTGTGGGCACATCGGCCCCCATAAGCAATATTGGGTTTACGCTCGATGGCATAGCTATTCGGTCATATTTTTCGGCGATTGTGGATGCCTCGATGATTCACAAAGGCAAACCCGATCCCGAGATTTATTTAGCTGCCGCCCAGCGATTGGGTGTTGCGCCGGAGCGGTGCGTGGTATTTGAGGATGCTTTTTCGGGTATTGAAGCGGGCCTGCGAGCTGGGATGGCCGTTGTTGCCCTTGCCACAACACACACGCGGGATGAGCTAACAGCCACCAAAGCCCAGCTTATCATCGACGATTTTACTCAGTTGACTTATGAGAAAATGGTGAAGTTAGTGGAGGGGAACTGGCACTGAAAATTTAGTCTATAAATCCAAAAGATTAAGAAGAATTTCAAGAACATTCGGGCATTTCAGGGGTTAGTTTAGTAAGAACAAACAACACTCCGTTATGAAAATTGCCGTAGAAAAAGGCATGGAAAAGTCGCTGCTCGACAACGGTCGGCAGCAGGTTGAAATTACTTCGGTTGACGAGGGAACAAGTGAAAATAAGGGTATTCCATTCTTTGCCGTTCGGTTCGAAAACGACGAGGGTTATGTATCGCACCGGTTTTATCTATCGCCCGCCGGAATGCCCAATGTAGTTGCGCTGTTTAAAGATGCTGGCATTGAGGTAAAGCAGGACGGCGAACTGGATACCAAGCAGTTGATCGGCAAAAAACTAACCATTGAGGTTGGTGAGCGAAGCTACAATGACCCCGAAACGGGCAACGAGCGAACGCTGAAACAAGCCATGAATTTTGTAGTGAGTTAGCGGTCTGGCTTGCCCCTAAATCCCCTGAAGGGGACTTTGCTTACTCACAAACAAAGTCCCCTTCAGGGGATTTAGGGGCAGAGAAGCCGAAAACGGATCAAAATTGTGCTGACTAGTCAGTCAACCCAAACTACGCTCTGGGGTGACAGCACAACGCCAACCTGGTCGCCAACGGCAAATTCTTCGGTTGTGGTTACCAACAGTTTAAGGTATCGCGAGAAGCTTACCTCCACTTCGGAGTACCCACCTTTAAAAAACACAGCTTTTACTACGCCAGAGATCCCACTTTCCTGGCTCAGTCGGATCTGTTCCGGCCGAATACAGGCATGACGTTCGGGTTCTGCATCAACAGTCAAACCCAGTGCGGGCAGGTATTTGGCTTTGATTATGTTAGCTGGCCCAGTCATGCGGGCAACGTAAGCTGTGCGGGGTTGGCGGTACAACTCTTTGGGTTGCCCACTTTGAATAATCTGCCCATTGTACATTACTCCCAGCGTATCAGCAATCGATAGGGCATCGGTGGCATCGTGCGTGACAAACAGGCAAGCCGTTTTCTGTTCGGGATCGTCCCTAACAAGGTCCAGCAGCATAGAGCGTACAATGGTGCGGTTGGGTAAATCGAGGTGCGCAAATGGCTCATCGAATAATAGTACCTGTGGTTTCTCGGCTACAGCCCGCGCAATGGCAACCCGCTGTTTTTCGCCCCCCGAAATCTGCTTGGGCGTGCGGTCCTGCACACTTTCTAAGCGGCAAATTCGCAACAACTCATTTACCCGAAACTCGCGGTATGCTTTTTCGTAGTAACGAATAGAATACCCAATATTCTCCCGTACTGATACATTGGGCATCAACTGATATTCCTGATGCACCAGCTTAATAGCCGGATGCCCAGCTACCAGCACTTCCGATGGCCCTTTTATTCGTTCGCCATCGAGCCTGACCTCTCCCCCATCGGCATCAGCTAAACCCGCCATCAGATTCAACAACGTACTTTTGCCAGAACCGCTAGCCCCAACAAGACCCATGATCTGACCCGCTTGCACTTGAAGCGACACCCGCCGGACTGCCCGAACGTCGTTGTTAAAGGATTTGGAAAGGGAAAGAGCTTCGAGCAAAGGGAAGTTGATTTATGTATTGGTGCAAAAGTACAGCGATTGTTCAAGGGTACGGTATTTCGTTGTGGCAATAGCCCAAAAATTGGAAATTGGTTTCTCCCATCTTCGCGTCTTTTCTCAACTTCTCAAAAATATTTCTCCTACTCCTGTAATGTTTTCTTTCCTCAGTCGTCTTTGTCGTTGAAATGGATCTACAGGCTTTCAAGCAACGAATTCTGCCTATTCAGAATCGACTCTTCCGGCTGGCTACGATGTTTCTGCGCAACCGCGAAGATGCCGAGGACGCCTTGCAGGATGTGCTGATGCGCCTGTGGTCGAACCGACAGCAACTGGATACGTATCAGAGTGTGGAAGCCTTAGCCGTACAAATGACCAAGAATCTGTGCCTGGATCGGTTGAAAGCACACGCCCGACAGAAGCCCGTCGACAATGCTGATCTGGGCACGGTTGCCACAACCCAGCTTTCGCCGTATCGGCAAACGGAACTGGCTGATAGTGCGGAACAGATTCGACAGTTAATGGATGAATTGCCCGACACGCAGAAACTGGTGCTCCATCTGCGTGATGTGGAAGAGTATTCGTTTGAAGAAATTGAAGAGGTAACCGGGCTTTCGATCAATGCCATCCGAGTTACCCTGTCCCGCGCCCGGCAACGGATGAGAGACAGCTACCTAAAATTGAACAATTATGAAGCCTGACATTGAGGAGTTATTGAACAGGTATTACGCAGGAGAAACGGACCTCGACGAAGAACAGCAACTCCGCGACTTTTTCCGTCACTCTCAGCAGATACCCGAGCATTTGCGGCATCACGCGGCTTTGTTTCAGTACGTAACAAAGGCTAAAACCAATCAGCTACCAACGGATTTTGCTGAGCGCCTGGAACAGAAACTGGATGAGCGCCCTATTCGTGCTATTGGGGGACTTCGGCAACTGAGCACTTGGGGAATGCGATTGGCGGCTGGTCTTGCACTGTTGCTGATTGGTTTTGCTGGTGGCCGACTCTATACTCGTTGGCAACCAAACTCGTCGGTCAATGCAGAACTATCGGCGAATAATATGCCTGCGGGTGAGTCGATTAAACAAGCACTGACCTTCGACGCTATGGCACAGAACTCAGCCAGCGACCGGATTCAGGCCGTGAACCAGAGTTCTGAACTTGACCGGGCTGGCCAGGAAATCACTCAGTTGCTGATCAATACGCTCAATTTCGATGCAAATGTCAATGTCAGGTTGGCAGCCTGCCAGGCGCTGCTGCGCTTTGAAGGGGAAGAAGGGGTGCGGGAAGCACTGATCCAGTCGCTCCGGATTCAGAAAGACCCCAATGTGCAATTAACGCTGATTGACGCACTGGTGGCCATTAAAGAAAAACGGGCAGCCGCTGAGATGCAATGGCTGGCCCGCAATCAGCAAGTACTTGAAATAGTTCGTCTCAAGGCCGAAGAAGGGGTCGGCACGTTGAACAAAGTCACAAATTCTCCTTCATAAACCGTTCTAATTAATCACAGAAAATCATGAAAAAAATGCTGTTAGTAGGCATCGCCTGCCTAAGTCCATTGACTGTGCTTTTTGCTCAGGAGTACAAAGCCAAACTGGCTAATTCTGGCGACCAGAAAGTAACGATCATGCTCGATGCCGGTAACCTGAAAGTAGAGGGGTACAATGGCAATGAAGTCATTGTTCAGACCACCTCGAAAGTAGAAGCACCACCAGAGCGCGCTCAGGGTCTTAAGCCGTTGTACAATTCAGCCGTTGATAACACGGGTATTGGTTTGGCTGTCACGTCCGAAAACGGGGGCATCCGCATCGAAAAAGCGTCACGCAAGAATATGGCCTATACTATTAGAATCCCTAACAAAGCGTCCGTTTTGTATGAGCAAACCAACTGGCAAAGCGGTGGTATAACGATTCAAAACGTGGACGGCGATCTGGAAATCCGTACCAAAAATGGGGATATCAACCTCCTGAACGTAACTGGCCCTGTAGTCGCCAATACGACTAATGGCGAAGTCAAAGTGGTATATTCATCGCTTAACCAGGGAAAGCCAACCGCCATTTCGACCATCAGTGGAGCAATTGACATAACCATGCCAGCATCGACTAAGGCGAATTTCAAATTAAGCTCCATCAACGGCGAAATGTACACCGACTTTGACCTGGGAATGACCAAAAAAGACGGGATGACTCGCATGGGTGGTGGCCACGTGATCAACGGTACGGCCAACGGTGGTGGTGTTGAACTGCAACTGAAAACCATCAGCAGCGACATCTACATCAGAAAACAGAAATAACACCTTCTTCAACCTCCTTTTCTTCCTATTCTCATGAAAAATACCCTGCTCTTGCTCTTGGTTTTGTTTCTGGTAAAACCTGTTTTCGGTCAGAAAATCATTACGAAAACGCTGCCAGTAGCAGCAAATCAAGCGGTTCACCTCAACTTGAGGTTCGGCGACAATATCCAGGTTCGTTACTGGGATAAATCGGAAGCCTCGGTGCGCATTGCGGTGACGATAAACAATGGTCAGCTCAACGATGCGCTCGTTGTGGAAACTAGCTCAACCGATCAGGCGGTTAGTTTGAAAACTGATTTTGACCGCGAAATGATCAAACAGGGCAAAGCCGAAGATTGCCCGGATAAAAAGTCGACCTGGCAAACAGATCGGGATGGTAAATCGTACACAGTTTGCAGCACGATCAACTACGAAATTTCGCTACCCCGCAAGGCTGCTCTGCGCGTTGAGACCATCAATGGCAACATTAATATTCAGGGGGCCACAAGCCCGGTCTGGGCAAAATCGATCAGTGGCTTTGTGGATTTGAGCTGGCCGGGGTCCAAAGGGGCCAACGTGGCTATGAAAACCATTACGGGCGAAGTCTATTCCGATCTAGCCATTGATTTCAAGAACAAACAACCCAAGAACCCTATAGTGGGCTATTTGCTGGAGGGCACTGTGCAAAGTGGCGGCCCAGAGGTACGCTTAGAGTCAATTAGTAACGATGTTTTTCTGCGAAAAGCGAAATAATCCAGCCATTTCCAGCAATGGCATGCAACATTACCAGCCAGATTGTCTCTTTAGACAAAACTGCTGAGCACTTCTATCCAGCCCCTAGCTACGGTTGGGCCTAGCCTGCTCCTTCCCAACCAGTTTCCAAACCACAAGTCAATCTTTTATGAAGTTTCTTTTCACCTTAGCCGCCCTGGCGCTATGGGTTGGGCAAACTTTTGCCCAATCTGTTCATCCAGGCTCCATCACAGGCGCTCTCGTCGACTCCACAACGATGAAGCCGGTTCCGTTCGCCACTGTTGCCGTTCGGGATGCTGCCAAACTTATTGGTGGTACAACTACCGACAGTACGGGTAAATTTACGCTGCCCAATCTGCCACTAGGCCGCTACACCCTTGCTCTGTCGTCGGTGGGATACCAGACTCGTAATCAAGCGGTTGCATTAGCTGAAAATCTGCCTTCTGTTGTCATTGGGACTGTCAAACTTAAATTAGATAGCCGGACGTTGGGTGAGGTGACAGTGGCCGCCCAGAAAGCGTTGATCGAAGAAAAGGGAGACAAACTGGTTTATAATGCAGAAAAGGATGTATCCAACGTGGGCGGATCGGCGGCTGATGTGCTGCGGAAGGTGCCGTCGTTGAGTCTGGATCTGGACGGCAACATTCAGATGCGGGGTAACAGTAATATTAAGGTGTTGATAAATGGTAAGCCATCGGCCATGATGGCCCGCAACCTGGCCGATGCGCTTAAACAAATGCCCGCTGATAATATCAAATCAATTGAGGTGATCACCAGCCCTGGTGCCAAATACGATGCCGAAGGGGCAGCTGGCGTGATCAATATTATTACCAAAAAAGCGCTTCAGGGTTTCAACGGTTCGGTGATGGCGTCGCTGGGAAACCTGAACCGGAGCACCAATACAAAGCTGGCACTGAAAACTAAAAAACTGGGCGTCTCGCTGGCAGTTAATGGGTACCAGTTTCGGAATATTCGGGACATCCAGATGCTACGCACGACCCTTTCCGATGGTAAGCCGCTCAATTACCTATCACAGCAAAGCAGAGCGGACAATACGGGTACGGGTGGCTACGGCGAATTCAGTCTGGATTATGACCCGGACTCAACGAGCCGCCTGAATTTCTCGGCGAATGCCTGGGGGGGCTACTATCCAAACAATAGTTCGGTCATTAATCGCCTGACCGACCCGGCTGGAAATCTGTTACAGAACTTCCGCAATGATATCCGAATGAGTAACCCTTATGGCAACAGCCAGTTCGATCTGGGGTACACCAAAACGTTCCGCAAGCCGGGTCAGGAATTTGCTTTACTAACCCAGTTCAGCCGCATGCCCGACAATTATTTCTACGATACAGACCGCTACACACTGGGCGAGAACGAGCAACTCAGTTTCCGTCAGCATAGCTCCAATTACAGCCGCAACAAAGAATACACGCTTCAGGCCGATTATACGCATCCGTTTCAAATCAGAACAAGTCGCGACACTACCAGTCTGAAACTGGAAATGGGGTTGAAAGCCATTCGCCGAGCTATTGGCAGCGAATACCGCGTGGAACAGTCATTGGATGGTCAGCAACCCTTTGTTACCGACCCAAGCCAATCCAATGATTTTGAATACAACCAGCAGATTGTTGCGGGCTACACCGCTCTGCGAGTCGAAACCAAACGGAAATGGAATATGAACCTTGGGGCTCGGCTTGAGCATACTACCATTGATGGCAACTTCATGACTACCCAGACTTCGTTAGCTACCCAGTACACCAATCTCATTCCAAGCGTAACGATCTCGAAAGGGCTAAAAACGCATATGCTCAAAACCAGCTATACCCAGCGAATTCAGCGCCCCCAACTCTGGTTTTTGAACCCCTGGCTCAATGCGAGTGACCCACGTAACCTGCAAACGGGCAATCCATATCTGAATCCCGAACTGAATCACGCTATCGAGCTAGGGCACAGCGTGACAACCAAAGCAGGTTTGTCGATCAATTCAGCGTTCTACTGGCGCATGACCAATAACGCCATCGAATTTGTGCGAACCGTCGACGAGAGCGGAATCTCCCTGAGCAAACCCCAGAACATCGCCCAGCGAAAAGCCTTCGGGTTGAACACAAATTTATCGGGGCAGCCCAACAAAAACTGGACATTAAACGGAGGCATGGATGTTCGGTATGTAGACCTGAACAGTCCATCACTAAACCAACGCAACAGCGGGCTGGTGGGCAACGTCAACGCCAGCAGCACATACAAATTCCCGCAT
This sequence comes from Flavobacterium sp. SUN052, assembly GCF_028867935.1. GTDB lineage: Bacteria > Bacteroidota > Bacteroidia > Flavobacteriales > Flavobacteriaceae > Flavobacterium. The sequence continues at coordinate 1,101,146 of NZ_JAPQNS010000001.1, read as the reverse complement.
AATTACACCTTCCAGACTAATGCCAATTTTAATTCGGGCTGGATTAGCCTACAAGGCAAGGGGACACCGTTTTACTGGTACGGCTTTGCCCTGAAGCGCGAGATGATGGAAAAGAAAGCGAGCCTGACGTTGGGTGTCAACAACCCATTCAACCGGGGCGTGTCGCAGACCAACCGCCAGTCGGCACCCACCTTTGAGTCAGAAACTCGTTTCTTTTTTGTGAGTCGTTCCGTCCGGCTTGCGTTTGAGTGGCGTTTCGGCCAGATGAGTTCGGGCGGTAAGCAAAGCCGAAAAGTGCAGAACGATGATGCCGGGAGCCGATAATAATGCTCATTATACTTTGCCCCCAACCCCCTGAAGGGGGCTTACTCCAAAGTCGGACAAAGCCCCCTTCAGGGGGTTGGGGGCAAGTTTACACAGTTAAAAAACCCGAAACAAACACCCAACTTGACCCGCTGGCAGTTTTCCAACTGCCACAATAAAACAGGACAGTGCAGGTAAGTTTATTGCATTATACTGCTTTACTTGCGAACTGATTATTCCTAAATCTATGGGTTCATTGTTGGGTGTTTTGTTCCACAGTCTGGGCGGCTTCGCGTCCGGTAGTTTTTATATTCCATTTAGCCGGGTAAAAGGCTGGGCCTGGGAAAGTTATTGGATCGTGGGAGGCTTGTTCTCCTGGTTGATTGTTCCGCCAATTGCCGCTGTACTCACCGTTCCCGATTTTACAGGCATCATTGCCAATGCCGACCAGACTACCAAACTCATCACGTTTGTGATGGGACTGCTTTGGGGTATTGGCGGACTCACCTACGGCCTGGGGGTTCGATTCCTGGGCATGTCGCTGGGCAACTCCGTTGTATTAGGATTCTGTTCGGCATTCGGAGCCCTCGTCCCTCCTATTTACTACTCCATAAACCCCATTGCAGGCAAAGCGTCCTTAACGGATATGATGGCTTCGAGCGGAGGTCAGCTCGTGCTATTAGGGGTGCTGGTTTGTCTGATCGGCATTGCCATTTCAGGCAAAGCCGGGATGATGAAAGAAGCCGAACTTTCGGATGCCGAAAAGAAAGCCAGCGTCAAAGAGTTCAGCCTGACAAAAGGCTTAACGATTGCCATCATTTCGGGGATTCTTAGTTCCTTTTTCAACTTTGGAATTGAGGCTGGTAAGCCAATGGCCGAACAGGCGGTAGTCAACGGAGGAAATCCACTCTTCCAGAACAATGTCACCTACATTGTGGTGCTCTGGGGGGGCCTTACAACCAACTTCCTGTGGTGTATGTATCTCAACGCCAAAAACAAAACCTTTGGCGACTACACCAACTCCCAAACGCCCATCGTGTCCAACATTCTGTTTTCTGGTTTAGCCGGAACGACCTGGTTTCTTCAGTTCTTCTTCTACGGAATGGGAGAAAGCAAACTGGGTAACGGAGCCAGCTCCTGGATTCTGCACATGGCGACCATCATTCTGACGGCCAATTTATGGGGCTTGTACCTCAAGGAGTGGTCAGGCGTATCAGCCAATACCTTCCGTACATTTATGGCCGGCATTTTCGTCATTCTAATTTCTATTGTGCTGGTAGGCATTGGTAACTCATTATGACAGGACAGAAGAGGAAAGTTTTTCTGTCTCAGTCTTTTACTTTAGCTCCTAAAAATCGAAACATAGCAACGTAATGATTTCCGAACCAACCACTCCTCTCTCCCAACCGCTCGACGGATCGCACTTCCGACATGTTAGCTACCTGTGGGATGAAGCGAAAGCCGCTGAGTTCGATAAACTACCAGAGGCAGAACGCGAAGTGGCCTTGCTTATTTATCGCTCGAACTTACTCGGAGCTGACCTCCGCCTAACAAATTATGGGGGAGGTAACACCTCCTGCAAAGCCATGACGCCCGACCCGCTAACGGGTAAACTAACCCAGGTAATGTGGGTAAAGGGCTCCGGTGGCGATATTGGCACGCTTACGAAAAGTGGTTTGGCAGCCCTGTATATGGATCGGTTGCAGGCGCTCAAAAACGTGTATCGCGGCCCTGAACACGAAGACGAAATGGTGGAGTTATTCAACCATTGCATCTACGATCTGGCTTCCAAAGCTCCGTCTATCGACACAGCTTTACATGCTTTTTTGCCTTTCAACCACGTCGATCACTTACACCCCGATGCCGCTATTGCCATTGCGGCAGCAAAAGACGGCAAGCAGATTACGCATGACCTGTTCGACGGAAAAATTGGCTGGGTTGAGTGGCGGAGACCGGGTTTTGAACTGGGCCTTGAACTACAACGATGCCTGGAAGAAAATCCGGGTATCCGGGGTATCATGCTCGGGTCGCATGGTTTGTTTACCTGGGGTAACACAGCCTACGAAAGTTACGTGAATACCCTCGAAGTAATCGAGATCTGCGCTACGTATCTGGAAGAAAATTACGGTAAGAACCGCCCCGTTTTCGGTGGACCCAACACAAAGTCGCTGGCTCCCGAAGAGCGCCAGAAACGGGCTTCTGTGCTGGCTCCTACCCTACGTGGCCTGGCTAGTAGTGAGCGGCATATGGTAGGTCATTTCACCGACGACGAGCGGGTTCTGGAGTTTATCAACTCCAATGATCTGGATCGGCTGGCTCCGCTGGGAACTTCCTGCCCAGACCACTTCCTGCGTACTAAAATAAAGCCGCTGGTTCTGGAACACGCTGATCTAACAGAGAAGCGCTCACCTGAAGACCTGAAAGCATATTTAAACGGACTTTTCGAGCAGTACCGCGCTGATTACACCGAGTACTACGAGTCATGCAAACACCCCAACTCGCCCGCTATTCGGGATGCCAACCCGGTGGTAATTCTGTGGCCGGGCGTGGGCATGTTTACTTTCTCGAAAGACAAACAGACAGCGCGGGTGGCCGCTGAGTTTTACATCAACGCCATCAATGTGATGCGTGGGTCAGAAGCCATTTCGGAATATACTTCACTGCCTCGTCAGGAAGCGTTTAACATTGAATACTGGCTACTCGAAGAAGCCAAGCTGCAACGGATGCCTAAAGCCAAACCGTTGTCGGGCAAAATTGCCCTGATAACCGGCAGCGCTGGCGGTATCGGAAAAGCAATCGCCAAAAAGTTTGTTGAAGAAGGAGCCGTGGTGGTTCTCAACGACATCAACGCCGAACGACTGGCCGGGGCTAAAGACGAATTTGTAAAGAAATTCGGCCGCGACTCTGTTGCCACAACCCTGCTTGATGTAACGAATGCTGACAGTATCAAAACTGCTTTCGAGGCTGCCAGCCTGGCCTTTGGCGGGGTAGATATTGTGATCAATAACGCGGGCATCAGTATCTCGAAGTCCATTGAAGACCACACCGAGAAAGATTGGGCCTTGCTGTATGACATCCTGGTAAAAGGTCAGTTTGTGGTTACACAGACTGCCGTTGCTACCATGCGCAAGCAGGGCTTAGGGGGCGATATAGTCAATATTGTCAGCAAGAACGCGCTCGTATCAGGCCCTAATAATGCAGGGTACGGCTCAGCCAAAGCGGCCCAGTTGCACCTGAGTCGCCTGAATGCAGCCGAATTGGGCAACGACCATATCCGCGTGAATGTGGTGAATCCTGATGCCGTTATTGCCGACTCGAACATCTGGGCCGGAGGATGGGCCGAAGGGCGCGCCAAAGCCTATGGTATTACGGTTGAAGAACTACCCGCTTATTACGCGAAGCGCACCTTACTGAACGAATCAATTTTGCCCCAGGATATTGCCAATGCTTGCTTCGCTTTTGTGGGCGGTTTGCTCGACAAGTCGACCGGTAACGTGCTGAACGTAGATGGTGGCGTTGCCATGGCCTTTGTACGATAATTCTATGCTCCTAAAACCCGAACATATCGCCGACCATAACGATCAGCTTGGTCAGGCGCACCGCCGAAAATTGGCTCCCTGGACGGATGAGTTAGCCAAGGCAGAAACGATAATTGAGAAATTAGTCGCGTTTCAAATCGCTATTCCAAGCTGGGCACTTGGTACGGGCGGAACCCGCTTCGGTCGTTTTCCGGGCGGTGGTGAACCACGGAGTCTGGAAGAAAAAATTGCGGATGTGGGCTTGCTCCACGGCCTGAATCGGAGCAGTGGAGCCATTTCCTTACATATCCCCTGGGACATTCCGACTGATGCTGGAGCCATTCAGCAACTGGCGGCTTCGTACGGACTGGCCTTTGATGCAGTTAACTCGAACACCTTTCAGGATCAACCCGATCAGGCCCTGAGCTACAAATTTGGTTCGTTGCAGCACACCGACGCGGGTGTTCGGCAGCAGGCAATCGACCACAACATCGAGGTGATTCGGCACGGGGTTAATCTGGGGTCGAAATCGCTAACGGTATGGTTGTCGGATGGCTCGTGCTTCCCCGGTCAGTTGAACTTCCGCAAGGCGTTTAACCGAACCCTGGAAAGCCTTGGCGAGATATACACCGCTTTACCCGAAGACTGGAAAATGTTCGTTGAATACAAATGCTACGAACCCAATTTTTATTCAATGACAGTGGGCGATTGGGGCAGCAGCTTACTATATGCCAGTAAGTTGGGCGATAAAGCCTACACACTGGTTGACCTGGGGCACCACCTGCCAAATGCCAACATCGAGCAGATTGTCGCGATTTTGCTGAATGAGAAAAAACTGGGTGGTTTCCACTTCAACGACTCAAAATACGGCGATGACGACCTCACGGCGGGCAGTATCAAGCCCTACCAGTTATTTTTGATTTTCAATGAATTGGTAGACGGCATGGATGCGCGTGGCATGAATCATGCTACTGATTTGGGCTGGATGATCGACGCGAGTCACAACGTAAAAGACCCACTCGAAGACCTGTTGCAAAGCGTTGAAGCTATTCAGATTGCGTATGCTCAGGCCCTGCTGGTGGATCGTGAAGCGCTGGAAGAAGCCCGCGAATCTAATGATGCCGTTCGGGCTCAGGAGTTGTTGCAAGATGCCGCCCGTACCGATGTGCGTCCGCTGGTGGCAGAAGCACGGCTTCGCGCAGGTGCAGCCCTGAATCCACTGAGTCTGTTCCGCACCCTTGGTATACGCGAAAAACTCATTCAGGAACGCGGCAGCAAAACCGTAGCTACAGGCTTATGAACTGTCATTAGTGGTCATTCATAGTCATTTATCGTCATTGGAGGTTTTGCGATAAGTGACTACGAATGACCACTAATGACAATCAATGACTACAAATGACTAGAGTAATCGCCATCTTCGACGTTGGAAAGACCAATAAAAAACGGCTGCTTTTTGATGAGCAGTACCAGGTTGTTGATGAACAAACCGAAACGTTTGCCGAAATCTCCGATGAAGATGGCGACCCCTGCGAAGACCTCGACCGACTGATTGGCTGGCTACGAGCCTCGCTGGCCGAGGTACTGGCTAATCCGGCTTATAGTGTAAAGGCGGTTAATGTGACCACCTACGGAGCTAGTTTTGTGCATATTAATGGAGAAGGCCAACCAGTTACCCCGCTTTACAATTACCTAAAGCCATTTCCCGAAGCACTGCACCGCCAGTTTTTTGATACCTACGGTGGAGAAACGGTTGTTTCGCGAAAAACGGCTTCGCCTATCCTGGGCATGCTGAATTCGGGTTTGCAGGTGTATCGGCTTAAATACGAGCAGCCCGACAAATTCGCACAGGTTGCGTATTCTTTACACCTTCCCCAGTTCGTTAGCTTCCTGATTAACAAATGGCCGGTTTCAGAGCTGACCAGCGTTGGTTGTCATACAATGCTTTGGGATTTTGATCAGCAACAGTACCACCACTGGCTCACTGACGAAAATGTTGATGGTTGCCTGCCTCAACTTGTTCCGTCTGACTCGGCCATTGAAACCTTTGTCAACAGCCACCTTATCCCGGTTGGTGTTGGCCTACACGACAGTTCAGCCGCCTTGATACCCTACCTGGCTTCTTTTCAGGAGCCGTTTGTGCTATTGTCTACAGGCACCTGGTGCGTGAGTATGAATCCCTTTAACGCGTCGCCCCTCACCGACGAGGAGTTGCAATACGATTGTTTGTGCTTTCTATCCTACCAGGGAAAGCCTGTTAAAGCATCGCGCCTTTTTGCCGGTTATGAACACGAATGGCAAACCAAACGCCTGGCTGAGCATTTCAGAGTGTCGCTCGATACGTATAAATCGGTTGCGTTTGAGGCTGATTTGATTCATGCTTTACGAGCCCGGCATACCGTGCCAACGGGAGAATATGAACCAGACCGACTATCGTCGATGAAAGGGTCGCTATTTAGTAGCCGCAACCTCGATCAGTTCACAACTTACGCCGAAGCTTACCACCAGCTTATGCTCGATATTGTAGCCCAGCAATTGCTCTCCACCGAACTCGTGTTGGCAGGCTCTCCCGTTCGTCAGTTATTTGTAGATGGTGGTTTCGGCAAAAACCCCGTGTATATGCACCTGCTGGCCGCTGCCTTCCCCGAGATCGAGGTGTATGCCGCATCCGTAGCGCAGGCAACATCGCTCGGTGCCGCCCTGGCTATTCACCCCCACTGGAACAAACACCCACTTCCCACAAACTGCATTTCGCTGAAGCGATTTGAGAATGTGTTGTGAGGGTGTGATTTTTTCAGATTCGGTTTAGTCGCATTTTTTCATTTGTAATCAAGCAAGCAGCTATTTTCTCTTGCAGATTAGAAGTTCAATTTCTAATCTGCAAGAGAAAATAGCGTTTTTTGCCGTAGTTTGGGCTTCGAGTTTAATCTTAACAGCGCTAATAATACAAAGAATACGACTTATAAAGTATAAATAAACACAAAAGCATGACAAAACTTTCGTATATTGTATAGTTAGCTGTAATATTATAATACACCATGCCTGAATTTCAAATACCACCGCCGGTTAATTCAAAAGACCTTGCGAACCTTCTCGTTGACATGTTCAACGAAATCCATAACACTACATCATTCAAATGCTTTGGCAAAAATGGACACAAGCAAAAGGGCGTTGACATTATTTCACTAGAAAAGGACATAGTTATTCAAAGCAAGCTAAAAGACTTAACCAGAAAGTCTGTCCTAATAAAAAGAGAACTACTAAACGATATAGATGAAACCATAGACTTTATTACAAAAGAGCAACCGAAAGTTAATTTTAGTGCTTTATACATCGCAACAACATACAGTGAGCATCCAGACTTTGATGAATACTGTGAAACGATAAAAGAAGATAAAAACCTTGGCTTTGATATTATCTTTTGGGGTTGGGAAACTATACAACGAAAATTAATTGCATTGCCAAAAACATTATCTTCTCATTTCTCAAATTTTATCATACATCCGCAATCTTCAATGGAAACCAAAGTCCTTTCGAGATTAGAGATGAAAAGAAAAATTGAAAATGATTTTGGTGATTGGCTTAACTATTCCTTTGAAAATCGTAAACGAAATTCAAAGATGATTATTCATTCAATAGATGATACAAAATATCCCGAACATGAACTCAATAAAGAAGGAAAATACCAATGGTTCGGGGCTGAAATTAGAAGTCGCAGCCACAAAGGGTTGGAGTTTACAACTGCCATAGAAGAAATATATGTTAGCAAAAAGTTTTTTTGGACAGACAAAACGCCGGAAAACGATGCGGACTTTTTAAAGGTCAAAGTTGCAAGAGTAAGCGTTATTGATTATCTAGACATCGTGGATTATGATTTAAGAGGAGATGAGCATTATTTTAAACCTCATTTCTTCTGCAAGTTCCGACATAATGGTTCGCCTTTTATTGAAGAGTATTATATTACACTAGACAATAAGGACGTTCCATATTATTTTGACATTTCGACGAAGATACACTAAAGCTAACATTGGTATTGCTGCAAGTGGGGCTGGCGATTGAAACTTCGGCTGTTTACATCGCTGTACTTTTGTTCGGGCAGACGAGTTTCTATTTGACTTTTTGTTGTTAATTTCAACATCATATTTTCAATTGGGCAGCGGTTCCGAACTGAACATTATAAAATATCCCACCTGCAACAATAATAACCATTGGGCAAATCCGAGACTCTCACCACTTCTCTACCAATTTCCTAATTTTTGCCGATTCATAAAAGCAAAAGTCAATGACCATTCGCCCCGCAACCCCACTTGATCATGCCGACCTGTTAGCTCTGCACAGTGCGGTTGCCGAAGACCCTAACGGCATTGCTCGCATGCCCGACGAAATTACGGATGCGTACATTGCTTCTTTGTTGACAATCTGCCCACCAACAGGCTTGCAATTAGTCGTTGAAAACGAGGCAGGGCAACTCATTGGCGAGATACACAGTAGCAAATACGGTCTTCGCATTTTTGACCATATTCTGGGCAATCTGACAATTGTAGTTCACCCATCGCAGCAAGGCAAGGGTATCGGCAAGTTGTTGTTCACCAATTTTTTGAGCGATGTGAAACAGCAATTTCCAGAAATCAGGCGGATTGAGTTGGAGGCACGAGCGAGTAACGAGGCTTCATTGGGGCTGTATCGGAGTCTTGGCTTTGAGCAAGAAGGCGTGTATCGCAACAAAACCCAAAATCGGGATGGTAGCTTCGTCGATAGTATCCCGATGGCCTACACACGGTTTGACTCTTAAATCCCTCGTCTTGACGGGTCGTATAGTCGTTCATCAATGTCAAATACCCGTGAATCGACTACCCGGCAATTAGCGAACAGAGAATGTCGCGGATTGATCAAATAGTTGGCCATTATCGGTATAATAGTGCTGGGTACCTCCACCACTAAACTATCCGGCTCTTTTAACCAATTCAGCAGAAACGTTTGCGAAGCCAATGGTTGTGCTGTGCCCGTTGCCCGCCAAGTAACCGGCAGCTCATCAACACGGTAGGATCGGAATGAGTCGGGTACGTCAATCGTCACCAGATAGTAGCGAGGAATTTGATTAGGGTTGATATGCACCAACACTTCCAGCAAACTTAAGGCTGGCGATTCGGTAGTGTATAACAACGATAATCCTTTAGGATTCCAACGACCTCCATAAAGAACTGCGCCCTGTCCTGATAGCGGCTCGTTACGATACGCTTCCTGAAGCAAACGATAAACCAGCATGAATGGTGGACGGGAAAATCAGAAAAAGATGCCATGTTCAATGCGCCCCAACACGTCATCGACCTGCGTAAAACCGGCAATAGTCGTTAACGTTTCCAGGGCAGTCCTGCCGTCCAACTCACCCAATGGATAACGCAACCAATTTTGAAATGCCTGTTGGTCACCACCATAAACGCGCAATCCGTGCTGAACAATGGCTTTCAATAAGTCAACCCGCTCAGCAGTATGCTTGTTTATACTTGTCTGACGACGAAGCCGGTGCAGCGTGCTTTCAGAAAGTTGTAACAAAGGAGCCAGTTCTTTTAGCGTCACGCCCAACTGATCTGCCACTTGATCAAGCTGTATAGATACACTAGAATAGGTCAATCCATTTTGTCTGGAATTAACCTGCCTTTTTTCGGCCAATACATCGGAGTGAGCCAGAGGCTGATGTGACGTTTTCATAGAACGGATTATCAAGTGACAATTATACAACTGTCAACTGATACTAGCAAGTTCCAAATTGCTTCTATAAAATCCGGTCGCTGTGTTCGCTAGCGAAGGCACCCCATGCTCCTTTTTTGGTCTTTTTTGACGAGACAGTGGGCATGGCACCCTCGTGGAAGTGATGGCAGATGGCAATACCAAGCGCATCGGTCGCATCGAAGAATTGGGGGTCGAGTTCGGCTTTCAATAGGTGCGCCACCATGATGCTCACCTGCTCTTTCGAGGCATTTCCGTTGCCCGTAACCGACTGTTTTACACGGCGGGGCGCATATTCAACTATTGGAATATTGCGCGAAAGGGCAGCCGCCATCACCACGCCCTGCGCCCGGCCCAACTTGAGCATCGACTGAATATTTTTTCCGAAAAATGGATCTTCAATTGCCATTTCATCGGGATGATATTCGTCGATAAGCCGGATCATGGTCTCGTGTAACTTCTGTAGCTTCAGTTGGTAGGTTGTATATTTGCTCAACTGAACAACGCCGTATTGCAACATGCGCATAACTCCCTTCTGCACGGCAATGATGCCGTAACCCGCAACTTGAGTGCCGGGGTCAACGCCGAGGATAATTTTTTCGGGAGCGGTTACAATTGGAGAAGCCATGTGTGCAAGGTAACGCTTTCGGACTTGCTTTGATACTTCTACAGAACAAAAAAATAGCATTTTGGGCCAAATTGGGCGTTTTAGTCGGCCTTTTGGCCTATGTCGCCTATGCTACGACTCGCCAGCCGTTCGATTTTTCGGTGATTGGTCAGGCGTTGGCCCGCACCGAAAACCTATTCTGGTGGGCGCTTTTACTGATCGTACTTACCCCCGTCAACTGGGGATTTGAAGCCTTAAAATGGCAGATTTTAGTACAGCGAGTCGAACAGGTTTCGTTTCGCGATGCCTACCGGGGCGTGCTGGCCGGGCTGGCGTTGGGCATGGCTATCCCAACGGGTATTGGCGATACGGTCGGCCGGGTACTATCGCTGCAAACGCAACGCCGGGCCAATTCGGTGGGGGCGGCACTGGTATCAGGCGGGATGCAGTTTTATGTCGCTATTGCGATGGGTGCAATCGCCTGGAGCAGCCACCTCTTACACGTGCCCACCCGCGATAGCTCAACTGCCCGTGCGCTAGCCGTAGGGCTTTGGGTTCTTACCGGGCTCGGCGTTTTGCTGGCCTTGAGTCGCCGGTCGCTGGTGCGATGGTCGGGCCATTGGCGCTTTGTCAGTCGGTTTTCGCCTTATTGGGCCGTGGCCGGGCAATACACAGGAACTGAACTAGCGGCTGCTTTTGGAGCCGCTACACTTCGTTATTTTACTTTTTCGGGACAGTTTCTGATTGTGTTGCACCTATACGGCCTATCGCTGCCCATGCCCGATCTTCTGGCGGGTGTTGCCCTGGTTTTTCTGGTCAAGACAATTACGCCCGCTTTCAACTGGCTCAGCGATCTAGGGGTGCGGGAAGCTGCCGCTTTATGGGTTTTTGAGCCCTACGCGCTGCCCGCACCCGTATTGGTTGCCTCTACGCTTACACTCTGGGTAGTTAATATTCTGGCTCCGGTGTTGGTAGGGCTGGTGAGTGTGTGGCATTTACGCCTGACTGGCACCCGTCCGGCATGACTTCACTACTGCTCCTGATCAGTTTCTTGTATTGTCTGATGACGCTGGCGCTGTGGTGGGGTTGGGCGAGTATTCCGATAGCTCGCGCAGCGGCACAGTCCACCGTACCTATCACCGTGGTTATTCCCGTACGGAACGAAGCGCAGAACATCCCCCATTTACTAGCCGATTTAGCTCGGCAAACCTATCCTCACTTCGACGTTATTGTCGCCGATGATTCATCAACCGACAATACCGTAGCGGTAGTCCGCCAACTGGCTGACGGCCTGCCGTATACGTTAACTCTGCTGCCGTTAGCCGACGAGCGTACGGGAGCCCCGAAGAAGCGTGCCATTGCCCAAAGTATTCGCATTGCTCGTGGAGAGTTGATTCTGGCTACCGATGGTGATTGCCGGGTTGGCCCAGACTGGCTACTCAGCTTTGCGTCGTTTTACACCGAGTATCAGCCAAAAATGATGACGGGTCCAGTGACGTTTACCCCACCCCCTGCCCCCTCCCCGTTAGGGAGGGGAACTACTAGTTTCGAGTTATTTCCCCTCCTTAATGGGGAGGGGGCAGGGGGTGGGGTAACTATTTTCTCTCAACTCCAAACAGTCGAATTTTCCAGCCTGATTGGCTCTGGAGCGGCAACGCTGGCCTTGGGAACACCAACAATGTGCAATGGAGCCAACCTTTGTTATGAAAAACGAGTTTTCGAAGAAGTGAATGGATTTTCGGGGATTGATCATGTTGCGTCGGGTGATGATGAGTTGCTGATGCACAAGATTGCCAGGTTGTATCCAACTGGGGTGAGATTTCTTAAAAACTCAGCAGCAATTGTCGAAACGGCTCCACACGCGAGCTGGGGTGCCTTTTTTAACCAGCGAAAACGATGGGCCAGTAAATGGCGGGCCTACGATAGCTGGCAGCCATCCGCTCTGGCAGTTTTTGTGTTTTTGAGCAACATTACCCCGGTTTTAGCCGTATTAGGAGGAATAGCGGGGCTTATTCACTGGCCGATGGTTGCGTTAATCATCAGCTTGAAAACCGCACCAGAGTTTATATTTTTGCGCATCATACTTACATTTTTACAGAGAAGCCGGGCCGTCTGGTGGATTCCGATTACCCAACTCGTGTACCCGTTTTACGTTGTTTTTTTTGGCCTTGCTGCTCAAAAAAAAGGCTTTACGTGGAAGGGAAGAAACTTAAACTGATGTTCCTGCACAAATCCAACTTTTTGCTTCGCTCGGTTTATCCTGAATTTCTGTGGCGCATGGACAACCAGGAGCCGGTAATCTATCTGACGTTTGATGATGGGCCGATCCCCGACGTAACAGAGTTTGTGCTGGAACAGTTGGATAAATTTGCCGCTCAGGCTACTTTTTTCTGCATTGGTGATAATGTCCGCAAGCATCGCGATGTCTATTTCCAGGTCATCGAAGCAGGCCACCTACTTGGGAACCACACGTTCAACCATCTCAACGGCTGGAAAACAGAAGACGATACCTATCTAGCGAATATTGATCTGTGTCAGCAGCAATTAGGCATTGAAACAGCCTTGTTCCGCCCACCCTACGGCCGAATCAAAAAAAGCCAGGCGGCCGATGTGCTGGCTAATTATTCGGTCGTGATGTGGGATGTACTGTCGGGCGATTTCGACCAGTCGCTGGCTCCGGAAGGTTGTCTTCGAAAAACACTACAATACACCGAACCGGGCTCCATCGTTGTTTTCCACGACAGCATCAAAGCGTTCCCCAATATGCGTTACGCACTTCCGCGGCTGTTACGCTATTATACCATGCGCGGCTACGAGTTCCGTGCTCTTCCCCAGCCTGTTCTGTCGATGTATGAGTGAGTCGTCGTCTGAGCTGCCCTTTGTTTCGATTATGATCGCAGCCCGCAATGAAGAACACTCTATTCTTCATTGCCTTCGCGCCCTTGACCAGGTCGATTACCCCAAAAACCGGCTCCAGATTCTGATTGGAGACGATGCCTCCACTGACCGCACCTTCGAACAAGCCAAGGAGTTTATTCAGGGGAAATCAGCGTACCAACTCATCCCCATTTCTCACTTAATCCCAAACTTGAATGGGAAGGCAAATGTACTAGCGCAACTGGCTCCCCTTGCGACAGGCTCCCTTCTATTCACCACCGATGCCGATTCTCAAGTGCCTGTCACCTGGCTCAAAGCCATGATTCGGCAGTTCGAAACTGGGCAAGCAGGTAAACTGGTGGGCGTTGTGAATGGGTGTACTACCATTCAGGGCAACTCTCTTTGGACTCAGATTCAGGCAGTGGAATGTGTACTGGTGTTCCAACTCATAGCGGTTGCGGCCGATTTTGGCATTCCGCTAACGGGTGTAGGCAGCAACATGGCTTTCCGCCGGAAGGCATACGAAGAGGTTGGTGGTTTTGAAGGGCTGCCATTCTCCGTTGTCGAAGACTATACCTTGTTCCAGACTATTGTTGGCCGAGGGTACGGGTTTGGGCACAAACTCGACCCTGACACCGTAGTGGCAATGGAACCAACCCCTACCCTACACGCCTATTTACAACAACGTAAACGCTGGATGCGGGGGGTGTTCGATTTACCGCTCCCCATGCTGATTTCAACTCTGATCCAGTATTTAATTGGACCTATTCTGCTGGTGTTGGCCTTCTGGATGCCTGCCCTTGCGCTCGGTTTATATACCGCCAAAGTGCTTGGCCAAACACTTCTTTTATGGCGTGGGTTAATAAAATTAAAGCAGACACACCTTTGGGTTAGCATGATACTATTCGAACCTTACCAGACCATATTCGGTCTACTGGCATTCGTCTATTACTGGCTTCCGATTGGCATTGTCTGGAAGGGAAGAACGTATTAGCAGTGAACAACGAGCAGTGAGCAGTTTCACTCTTAGTTTTTAACTGCTCACTGTTGGCTGCTCACTGCTCACTGTTTACCATGCTTCGTCGCGTTCGTCATATCGTACTCAGCATCCAGTACTTCCTGATCTATTCATGGGCGGTACTTCGGCATGTGCTGATGCATGTGCTAATGTTACTGGTAGCGTATCTGATTCTGCGAGGGGGTCCACAGATTGATGATATTTTTCGGTCGCTGAACGCGAGTGAACCCAATTTCTTCACGAACAGACCTTTTCGGGTTGCTTCTCTGTACACCGTTTTGTGGGGCTTAAGCATCTGGTTCTGCTCCCGACTTTTGTTGACCCTTGCCGACGTGCGAGGTCCCAAGCTTCTCGATACGTTTCGACGGTTTCCGCAACAGGAATCGGAACGGGAGCGTGAACGGCTGGCTATTTATATTCAACGAATTCCAATGGTCCTGGGGGTAATGCCCCCCATTTTGGTGGGGTTGGCTTGTCTTAGTGCCGACAATGCGCAACCGTTTTATGGAATCTGGTTCTTTTTACTAGCCGTTGGGTTAGGGCTCTGGTTTGTTTTTCACCGCATGGTACTTCGCCAGTTCATCCCGACAATACGGTTCGATCCGCACCAGTATTTTCCCGACCGTCGACACTGGTTTAATGTTTGGGTTTCCTCCAACGCCACCACCCGTCTGGTGTATGCGTTTTTGGTTGGCAACTGGCTGCTCTGGGCTTTCTTCATTTTCGTACCCATCGACTGGATGATTTACCGGAAGCTGGGTCCCTTGGGTGTCCTTCTGACGGGTTTCGTATGGTTCACACCGTTCGTCTCTATCCTGTCGTACTGGAACAGCCCCACCCGGCCCGTGTTACTGTTGACCTTGCTCTGGATTGTGTTCTGTAGCTTTTTCAATGACCACACCCTGCTCCGATTCACCGACACAAAACCCAGTAAAGAGGTGGCGGCTCGACCTGGAATAGCCGAGCATTTTGCGCGTTGGACAACGGTTCGTCAGTCGTGGCCTACCGATACGATGCCGGTGTTTATTATCGCCACTGAAGGCGGTGGCATTAGAAGTCTGAACTGGACAGCGGGCGTGTTACACAAGCTAGACTCACTTTTTCCGGCTTTTCGGCAACAGACATTTGCCATCAGCGGTGTATCGGGGGGAGGGGCTGGTGTTGCCTTGTATGCCGCTTTTCAGCACGACAAGCTCGATAGTTTCGGGCGGGTCGGAAGTGTGGCAAGGGTATCGCCGGTTGTCTTAACGAAAAAGACAACCGTCAGCATCGACGGATTTCGGCAAGCGATTGGCGACGATTTTTTATCGCCTTTACTGGGTCCTTTTCTTTTCCACGAGACCCTTCAACGGATGGTACCGTTTGCGGTGCAGCAACTGAACCGAAGCAACTGGCTCGAAGATGCCTGGAGTTTGTCGTACCGAAAAAAGCTTCAACGAAACACCCTTGAACAGCCTTTTCTGGGTCTTTTCCGGGCAGATCCGCTTCACACGCCCAGCCTGTTCTTGAATAGTGTACTGACCGAAAGCGGGCAAAAAGCAATTCTTAGCAACCTCCGCATCGACAGCACGTATTTCCATGACGTACTGGATATTTATGACATTACCCGGCGCGATATGCCGATTAAAACGGCGGCATCGGTAACGGCCCGTTTCCCCTGGCTCACGGGTGGTGGCTTGCTTACTCGGCCCAACGGGCGAGCATTCGGGCATGTGGTTGATGGAGGTTATTGGGACAATACCGGGCTCGAAACGGCGATGTCGGTGTTGGCCTGCATTGCTCCCAACATTGATCGGCTCAACAAGCGGCCCAATGCGCCGTTTCAGGTTGTTCCGGTGGTTCTGTATCTTCAGAATTCCCTACTCGATGATCCCGTTCGGATTTCTGACACGTTCATTGACGTGATAATGCCTATTGAAGCGTCGATGAATGCAAATGAGCGAAAATCAGCTTACGTAGCCAGTTTGATGCGCAACACCTTACACAACTACACGCCCAAAACACGCTTTTTCCAACTGTCACTCGACCGCCAGTCGGGCGTGCCTCTACCTCTAGGCTGGTACCTCTCCGACGATGCCCAGCACGATCTCTGGCGCAAAATCAACGCTATTCCACAGGATCAGGCCCACGTGTTACGAGCACTAAAACGATTCTTTTAAGCAGATTGCACTTCCATGCGATAGCCAACTCCGTGTACGGCCACAATTTTAACCAGCGAATCTTCGTGGAGGAGTTTACGTAGCCGCGACACGAATACATCGACACTCCGGCCGACAGTAATTCCTTCATCTTCCCACACCAACTTCAGAATCTGATCGCGTTCCAAGACCTGGTTTGCATGCGTTACCAGCACGCGTAACAGCTTGGTTTCTCGATAAGTCAGGTTGTGCGTTTGCCCGTCAACGGTAAGAATTTGGTTACGTATAGCCAGGGACGACTGTCCAAAATCTAACTGGGTAGACGGGTCAGATACCGGCTCAGCTGGCAGCGCAAGTTCTATTTCAGGCTGTTTCTGCCGTTTCCACACCATAAAAAGGAAACCGACAAACAGACCACCAAGGGCTAAAAACTGCCAATACATGGCTCGTTTACTAGTTGGAGCTGGTTCACCAAACCTAACCTGTAACATATAGCAACCAGCCGTCATGGAGCGGCCTCCACAAGTTACGGGTTCTTTGCTGGCCAGGTCGATCATGTTGTAGCCCAGTTGTAATTGCTCCTTGGCACAATCCAGCACCGCTACGTTATAATCGCCTACAATGTGTTGAACCTGAAACGACTTTTGAAGTAGCCGGGGCAGTCGATCGTAATTGAACGCGTGATCAAGTCGAATTCGGTACGTCAGTGGGTCAATCTGTTGTACAGCCGGAATCTGCGAGGTCGAATCTCCTGCCGCTAAAAATAGATGATGGGCCGTCCGGCGGAGCGCCAGATTGACCCGTTCAGACTGGGGTAACTTGTCCGTTTGGACCGGGTAGGCTATCCATTGGACAAATAGCACGACTACCAGCCCTAAAGCCCCAATCATCACGACAGTAGATAACCCCCACCCAACGGGGCGGGTGAGGTTTTTAAACGTTTTCATTAGCAACCTTGTCCGGTGAACCAATTTATCCAATTCATTATGGCAACGCGAATAATCCGTCGGCTCCATTTACCATCTACCCCGACAGGCTCAAGCACTAACTCGTCGCCAAATCGCACAAACGGCATCAACGTGTGGAGTTGTAGGGCATAATGGTCGCTGGCATTACCCGCAGGCCACTGCTTAATAATCTTTCCGCTCCGCCGAATAAACACTCTAAACGGTACCTGCTTGTGTTTAGGCGACCTCAAATCACCATCGACCAAAGCCAGCACTCCACGCGTATTGATTGAAAAGGCGCTTGCATCAATCGGGTGGCCATTGACGGTCACGGGGTTCCAATACAAATTGGCCTGTAACTGTGCTTTAGCTGGCTGAACCAGTAATGAGCACAAGATAAAAACAACTGCTATATTTTTCATGATTTTACTGAATTAGGATTTCGTTGTGGGGTAATGCGTAGCGACTTTCAGTTGTCAACAAAACAATGTGATCACCTTTTTTGCAACGCGCCAGTATTTCCTGTACAGGCACCTGCCGGTATGTTTTGTCAGAATACATAACTATTGTTCCAGTGGCCTTGTCGCGAATAGCTACCTTGAAATCGATGGGATCAACCGGAATACTCTTCGTCGATGATAGCTCGGCTGTTTGAACGGTTAACGTTCCAGTTGCCGTGGGCGCTAACTGACACTTACCGGTGGGCGTGTAAGCATCAACAACCAGTTTACCATCCAGAAAAGCGGCCGAACACGCTGAAGGCGAATCCTGAGCAAAGCTGTGCGAGCAGATGAAGATCCCGGCGAAAATCAGAAAAAGGTGAATTCTGTGTCTCATGGTTTAGTCGATTTGTTTAGTGACCAAGCAAATCTATATGTCGGGGAAGGTAGTCCGAAAAAAATCCAGTAAAACATTGTAAATGAATTGTAAAAGTATGAATTCACATTGATAGTCAATAAGTTGCGCTTACCATTATGCATAGCTACCTGTCAATAATTGATCCAATATCAATTGTAAGTAAAAATACGTTTACCATTTACACTACGTCCTTTTACCTAGTCTTATTCCGCTTTTCAGATTTAACCATAGACCAGATTCTAAGATTTCAGGCAGTCTGTGACCAATGTTAATACTACTCAGAAAAAATAAGCATATCTTAGTTTCGCCTACCAAGCTATTTATGAAATGCCCTCTTCATTAATCATCCCGTTTCAGCATGTGAACCTGAATGTTTCACTTACTGGCACAATGACCTACTGTGCTCAACGGGATTCTAGTGGGCAAATTTTTGACTTTTGTCTGCACAGGCTTAACACGGCTGCCCTGGCCATATGGAATCGCTCAGAGTCTGAATTAGTGGGTAAGTCAGTTCATCAACTCGTTGCCAGTACAGATGCCACCTACCTGATTGACCAGTTTAGGCTCGTTGTAACCAGTGGACGGAGTGTCGCGTTTTCCATGGAATTCCCTGGTCAACGCGACGGAGTTAACACAACATTCCAGTTGGAAGTCGAAAAACTGGATCAGGGCGTGCTGGTGCGCATTGCTGATGCAATAAACCAGAAGCAGATCCCCGAAGTTGAATCGCCGGTTCAGCTGATAGAAACGATTTTCGAAAGTACGGTTGTCGGTATCGTTGCGTATGAAGCTGTGCGTGACCCCGAAAGTGGCCAGATTCAGGATTTCCGATACCTGAAAGCTAACCACAAAGCAGTTCAGTTTATTCACTTAACCAGCGAACAGGTCGAAGGCCGATTACTGTCGGAGGTCTTCCCGGACTACAAAACGAAATCCTTTTTCAATGACTATCTAGCCGTTATTGAAACGGGGCAGATCTGCCATAAACAAAATCACTTTCCCGATTTTGACCTTTGGGTCGACGCAACAATCAGCAAACTGAACGATGGTATTTTAATTACGTTCAGCGACATAAGTAAAGCGAAACACGAGGAAGCCGAGAAACTTCGACAGGCAACTTTGCTCGAAAGCATTCAGCACAGTTCGCAGACGGCAATTTCGGCGTATAAAGCTATACGTGATGCGAGCGGGACAATCATCAACTTTAAACCCGTACTTCGTAATCTGGCCTCTGCCCGACTCGCCCATCAACCACTGGAAGTTGGCGAAGCTACCCTACTGGACATTCTGCCTAACATTAAAAATACGGACCTGTTCGAGCAGTATGTCCGGGTAACTGAAACGGGTGTTGGCGAGCAGGTCGAACTATACTACAACTACGATAACCTTGAAGGCTGGTATAACGTCTCGGTACAACCCTGGGGCGACGGTTTTGTCGCCAACATTCTCGACACTACCGAGCTGCGGCAGGCCGAAAATGCAAAACTGCACCAAAGCATTCTTTACCAGCAAGTAATTGACAATACGCATGCGGGCTTGTTGCTGGCCCGTCCTATTCGCAATGATCAAGACCAAATTACTGATTTTCAGTTTGTTCTAACAAACGCATACAATGCTCGCTTAATGGGTCGATCTGTGTCTGAGATGACAGGAGCTATGATTGGCGATTTGTTTGTGGGCTGGCAGCAATCAGATCTTTTCCGCTGGTTTGTTGAAACGGTGGAAACGGAGCAGGTGAAACGACATACTTTTTATTACGATGAATTTGGAGCGAAAGGTTGGTTCGACGGCTCATTTGGCTGCTTCGATGGCTGCATTCTATATACTTATTCAGATGTAACGGCGCTCAAAGAAGCCGAACTCGTTCAACAGCAACAGGCTGAACTCCTGGAAAAAATCATGAACACCACACCAACGTCAATTGTGGTGCATGAAAGCATTCGGGATGAAACGGGCGAAATAATCGATTTCCGCATGGTTCAGTTGAATCAGGTGGCAGCCGATCTGTTTCAAAATACCATCGATAAGATTCAGCATCGCCGTATCTCCAGATACTTTCCGGGCTTGCTTGAAACGCCCTTGTTTACACAATACAAGCAGGTAGTTCAAACGGGAGTTTCGATACGAACCGATGTTTCATGGGCTGGGGGATGGTACGATATTTCGGTAGCCCGTTTGGGAGATGGCATTGTGGTTGCTTTTCAGGACATTACTGCCAAGAAAGAATCGCGCAGGCAATTGGAAATGGCCAACCTCGAACTTAAACGCTCGAACGAAAACCTCGAATCGTTCGCCTACGTAGCCTCGCACGATTTACAGGAGCCGCTCCGCAAAATTGTCACCTTCGCCAATATTCTGCACATCCAATACAAAGATCAGTTCGACGACGACGCGACCGACATCATCAAACGACTGACTGGCTCAGCCGAACGGATGCGGCTGCTTATTCAGGACATATTGGCCTACTCGCGCATTAAAATCAGGCAGGATTCTCTCCAGCTCGTCAACATTAATCGAGTGATTGATGAACTGAAAGAAAATGAACTCTGGGCAGTTCTCCATCAAAGCAAAGCGCAGCTACAGCTGAGTGAGTTACCCACGCTGATGGCCGACGCTTCACAAATGCACCAGCTATTTCAAAACCTGATTTCTAATGCCATTAAGTTTAGCTTGCCCGATGTTGCGCCAGTTATTATCGTTAGTAGCCGGGTAATTGACCGCTCAGAAGGGCCAGCAGATCTGATGTCTACAACCAGTCATACGTTCTATGAAATTTCGGTGATGGACAACGGAATTGGCTTTGATGAAAAGTATATCAACCGCATTTTTCAAGTTTTCCAGCGGCTACACGGCAAAAGCAAATACGCCGGATCGGGCATTGGCTTGGCCATTTGCCAAAAGATCATAGAACGCCACGAGGGAGCCATAACAGCCACTAGTCAACCCGGAAAGGGTAGCACGTTTCGCGTCTACCTACCCGTTCGGGGAGCTGTTAATCAAGACACGGTTTATTCACTTCGTAAACTCTGAACCGGATTCATCAGGGCCGCTTTCATACTCTGGAAACTTACCGTCAGCAGCGCAATGACCAACACAGCGGCAAACGGAATCACGAACAGCCACCAGTGTAAGTCCGAACGAAACGCATACCCTTGTATCCACTGACTGACGGCATACCAGGCCAGGGGTGTAGCCACAACAAATGCCACCAAAATCAGCACGGCAAACTCTTTGTACAACATCTGCACAATCTCGCCCACCGATGCTCCCAGCGCTTTACGAATGCCAATTTCTTTGGTGCGCTGGGCCGTGGTGAACGACGCTAACCCGAAAAGACCCAGGCAGGCAACCAGAATCGCCAGCACCGTGAACAACCCGAAAACCTGTCCAAAACGTTGATCGGCACGGTACTGATCGGCAAAGTGCTCATCGAGAAAGAAGTACTCAAACGGATTACCGGGAAAGAAGCGGTTCCACTCGGCCCGAACGGCGGCAATCTGACTGCTCAAATCACTCGTGGCCATTTTAAGAGAAAAGTACCCGCGTACATCGGGACGCAAGCGCAGAATCAGCGGCTCATAAGCATCGCGCAGGGATTGTTGGTGGAAATTATCGGTTACCCCAACAATGGTAAAAATGTCGCCCCAGAAGTCAATTTGCTTGCCAATAGCCTGGGCCGGATCGCTGAAACCCAGCTGCTGGATTGCCATTTTATTGAATACTACGGCTTTAGGATCGCTCCCAAACTCTTTTGAAAAATTACGACCAGCCAGCAGTTTCATGTCGTACGTGTTGATGAAATCGTAGTCAATATCGATGATACGGTACTGCGTTCCTTTGCTTTCGTCGGTTCCTTTCAGACGAATACCGCCTGCGTTAAAATCGGATGCCTGCCCCGGAACGATAGACGATGCCGCTACGTGCCGTATGGACGACTGACGCAACAGCTCCTCTTTAAAAGCGGCCATTTGCCGCATAAAGGTGGAATCGTTGGCAACAATGGGCGGGTTGATAACCAGTGTTTGATCAATGTTGATACCCAGACTCTGTTTACGCATGAAGCTGATTTGCTGAAAAACCGCAAGGGTGCCAACTAGCAAAAACAGCGAGGCCGAAAACTGAAACACGACCAGCGACTTGCGCAATATGATTCCCTGACGCGAGGTGCTTACCTTCCCTTTCAGCACCGCCACCGGCTTGAAGCCCGATAGCACGAACGCCGGGTATAAACCCGAAAAGAAACTGCCCACAACGAACAAAATTACCAATGGCAACCAGAACAGCCGACTCCCCAACATACCAAAGCTCAATTGCTGACCCGACAGTTCGTTGAACGTTGGTAGAGCAATCGCAACCAATAGCATTGCAAGGGCCACGGCCAACCCGTTCAGCAATACCGACTCGGTCATAAATTGCCCGATGAGCTGACCCCGCAACGACCCAACCGCTTTTCGAACGCCTACTTCTTTGGCCCGGTTAATGGCCCGCGCCGTGGCCAGGTTCACGTAATTGACCCAGGCAATGACCACGATGAAAAACGCCACGGCCAGCAACAGATAAACAGTTTTGCCGTCGCCGTTGGGCTCGGCTTCCATCATGTAATGCGAATACAGGTGAATATCTTTTAATGGCTGGAGCAGATATACCGCAGCCGAACGATACTTACGGTGGTCTTCGCCCGCCTGTTTGTCGACCAGTGCCGGAAATTTGGCTTCGAGAGCCTGTGGGTCAACGCCGGGGCGCAGCAGCAGATACGACAGCGCTCCATCCCACTGCCAGGCCGTGTCTGGGTTGTCGTTGGGGCCAACCTGTTTAACAAACGTTACATACGGGATAATATAATCGGGTTGCAGGTGCGTATTGACTGGAAAATCCCTGAATATGCCTACTACCTTGACAGCCTCCTTTCGGTTTTGCTGTATTGTTTTACCAATTGGGTTTTCGCTGCCAAACAAGCGCCGGGCTACCGATTCCGATAAAACTACGGTGTTGGGTTCGGTCAGTACCGTTTTGGGATTACCCGCGACCAACGGATACGAAAAGACGGTAAAAAAAGACTGACTGGCGATATATACTTTCTCCACTTTCAGGCTTTTCTCTTTATAGTCGGCCACCAACGGGCCACGTCGCAGTACTTTTACGTAATCCTCTACTTCGTCGAATGCATCTTTAAACGCTTTCCCCGCTGCCTGTGCCCCAGCCGCCCATTGCGTGCTGAGCTTACCCTCATTATACCGGTCCTGCCTCACCCGATAGATTCGGTCGCCGTTGGTGTGAAAATTATCGTAGCTCAACTCATTGGCAACATATTGCAGAATGAGTACGCAGGCCGCAATGCCGATAGAAAGGCCGAGAATGTTAATAGCCGAAAAGGCTTTGTTGCGGATCAGGTTCCGCCAGGCAATTTTTATGTAGTTCGTTAACATGATTTTAGATTGGGAGTGAAAGGGGCAGAGTGAAGGTTGGGTGACTATTCTGACCGTAAGCTTTTAACGGGGTTCATCAACGCAGCTTTGATACTTTGGAAACTCACCGTCAGCACGGCGATAAACACCGCTAGCAAGCCCGCCAACAGGAAAGCCCACCAGGGCATGTCGATTTTGTAGGCGAAGTCTTGCAGCCACTGACTCATGGCGTACCACGCGACAGGGCTGGCAATCACAATGGCAATCAGCACCAGTTTTAGAAAATCTTTAGAGAGTAGCAACACAATGCCGGATACGCTGGCACCGAGCACCTTACGCACGCCAATCTCTTTGGTTCGTTGTTGAATCACGTAGATGGCCAAGCCCAGTAAGCCGATGCAGGCAATAAAAATAGCCAGCAGCGAAAACACACTGAACAGACGTTCAGACACCTGTTCGGAGTGGTACAACGCACCCCAGTCGGCCTCCAGAAACGAGTAATGAAACGGCTGTTCGGGCAGGTAGCGTTTCCAAAGCCCTTCGGTTTGCGCCAACACCGCCTGCGAATCCGATGCTTTCAGTCGCACGATGATCTGGTTATTGGCTCGGTTAAACCAACGGTCGTGCAGAATAAACAGGGGAGCAATTCGCTGGTGAAGCGAGCTGAAGTGGAAGTTTTTCACTACGCCAACGATCGTGTAAGTCACTTCGGGGCCATCGGCCTTAACCAAATTATCGGGGCTGATCAACTGCTTGCCAATGGGGTCGGTGAGACCGAGCTCTTTCACGGCTTCTTCATTCAGGATCACCGAGAGCGAATCGTTGAAGGCTTTGCTGAAGGAGCGCCCGGCCTGCATACTCATTTTAAGCGCGGGCAGGTAATCATCGTCGATCACCATACCCCTGCCGGTTACAGTCTCGGCAACACCTTGATTGCGGAAGCTTATTCCAAAAAAGTTCTGTGCGCCCGGCGTTGAATTAGTGGCTCCTACCTGAGCAACACCCGCCAGTTGCCTTAGCTCCTCTTTGAAGGCTTCCGTTTTACCTTGCAGAAAACCAGTTCCCTGAATGGTAACAACCGACTCTTTAGCAAAGCCTAACTCTTTCGACTGGATATAGTGTAACTGAGTCAGCACCACCAACGTACAGATAATCAGCATTACGGAAATGGAGAACTGGAACACAACCAGCCCATTTCGGAGGAACTGCCCTTGCCGGGTAGCGAAAAATTTACCCTTCAGCACTTTGATCGGTTCAAAGGCCGACAGCACGCCAGCAGGATAACTGCCCGCCAGCAAGCCAATGAGCAAGGCCATCAGCACTAGCAGCGGCATCCGCCAGCCAACCAGAAAATCAATGGACAGTTGTTTGCCCGCGAGGTTGTTGAAATAAGGCAGCAAGCCAGCCACCAGCATAACGGCGGCCAGAAAACTAAATAAACTCAACAGTACCGATTCGGTCAGGAACTGGGCCGCCAACTGCGTTTTGGTTGAGCCGAGCGCTTTGCGAATGCCCACCTCCCGCGCCCGGTCGGACGACCGGGCGGTGGCTAAGTTCATAAAGTTGATTCCCGCAATGAGCAGCACAAACCCGGCAATGATCGAGAAAATAGTAACCAGTGTCTGGCTTCCATTTGTACCCAGTTCGGCTTCGAGGTTTGAGTTGAGGTGAATACTCTGGAGTGGCTGTAAAAAATAGAAATAGCCATTGCCCGCTTTCAGATAGTCGCGAAAGGAAACGCCAAAATTACGCTGCACCTGCCCCGCTGCGTATTTCTCGACCAAAGCTGGAATTTTACCCTGGACCGTTTCGGGCCTGGCTCCTGGCTTCAGCAGGACATACGTTGCCGCTGCGAAGCTAATAAAATTGGCTGGCTGGGCTTCATTGGCCACGCTCGACACCAGAAAATCGAAGTCAAAATGGGTGTTCTCTGGTGGGTTTTCGCAAATACCCGACACTTCCAGTTTGGGCCCACCCACCACCTCAATGAGCTGGCCGAGCGGGTTGGCCTGACCAAACAATCGGCTGGCGGTGTTCTGAGTCAGCACAACCGTGTTGGGGCGATTCAGTACTTTATCCCGATTGCCCCGCAGAACGGGAATCTGAAACACCCGAAAAAAACCAGAGTCGGCAATAATGATGTTGTTCTCCTCAAACGATTGCCCTTTGTACTTGAGTAAGGTTGGGCCGTTTCCATTGAACGGAGACAAGCGAACAGACTCGTCTACTTCCGACAGCTCCTGCTGAAATACACCCGCATACGACGGAGGAATGATGGCGTACTTTGTGCTACGATCCGGGTATTTCCGTTCCAGCGCTACCCGATAAATCCGGGCCGCATTTGGCCAGTCCCGGTCGTAACTCAACTCATCAACCACATACATCACAATAAGAATACAACAGGTCATGCCAATGCTGAGGCCTGTGATGTTAATAGCCGTATTAGTCTTGTTTTTCAGCAGATTCCGCCAGGCGATTTTCAGGTAGCTGCGAAGCATGGTCTAGGGGTTTGGGGTAAAGGGCTTAGGCTTTGAGATAAGGGCTACACTGGTTTAGTGTTACAACTGTTGCCTGTTCTACTCTGACCGTAAGCTTTTCACCGGATTCATCAGGGCGGCTTTTATGCTCTGATAACTCACCGTCAGCAGCGCAATCACCACCGCCAATAGCCCCATCAGCGCAAATACCCACCACTCCAAATCAATTTTGTAAGCAAAGTCCTGTAGCCATTGATTCATGGCATACCACGCCAGGGGCGACGCAATCACAATGGCAATCAGCACCAGCTTCAAAAAGTCCTTAGAAAGTAGCGCCACAATGCTCGCAACACTGGCACCCAGCACTTTGCGAACACCAATTTCTTTGGTCCGTTGCTCCGCCGTAAATGTGGCTAGCCCAAACAAACCAAGGCAGGCCACGAAAATGGTTAAGCCCGCAAATAGACCCAGAATTTGCCCGGTTTTCAGCTCGGCTTCGTAAGTGGCCTGGTAACTCTCATCTAAAAACGAGTAGCGAAACGGCTCTTCCGATTTGAAGCCTGCCCATTGCTTTTTAACCGAGGCCAGCAAGCCCGCTATGTCCTGCGTTTTGGCTTTCACGATCACAGAACCGGAGTTATCGCCCAGTACCATAGCAAGGGGAGCAATTGGCTCGTGCAACGACCGGAAATGAAAATCCTGCACCACGCCAATGACTCGATACGTTTTTTTATCGCCCTGATTATTGGGGTTACTCAATAGCCGCCCAATCGCATTTTTACCAAATCCGAATGTGCGGGCGGCCGTCTCGTTGATGAGCACCCCCGTTGAATCGGTGCTGAACGAGGGTGAAAAGTTTCGCCCTGCAACGATTTTTATGCCCATGGCAGGCAGGTAGTTATGGTCGATGCCATACCGGACCACCCGGCGTACCTGCTCGTTTTGTCCATCAGGAAAAAGCGAGAAGAGGCCATTGTTAGTTGGTCCAGTCGGTAAATGACCCGATACGCTAGCCGTTACCACGCGGGAATCCTGCGCCAACTGGCGACGGAACACCGACTCATTTTTGCCCAACGCCCAGGTTCCCTGTAACACCAGCACCTGCTCTTTGTCGTAGCCCAACCGAGCGCTCTGAATATAGCGGAGTTGTCGGTACACCACCGAAGTACTTACCAGTAACAGAAACGATATGAAGAACTGGAAAACGACTAATCCGCTACGAAGGCTAAATCCGTTTCGTCCAGCATGTACCGTTGCACTGCCACCTTTCAACACAACAATCGGCTTGAATGACGATAGAAAAAAGGCCGGATAACTACCTGCCATCATACCCACCAACAAGCCAAACCCCAACAGGCTGGGCAACAGCCAGGGCATCTTGATAAAATTCAATTGCAGGCTTTTACCACTGAGGTCGTTCAGGAAAGGTAGCATCAGCCAAACTAGCCCAACCGCCAAAACGAGCGACAATGCCGTTAGCAGGATCGATTCGACCAGAAACTGACTAACCAGCGCCCCTTTAGCTGAGCCCATCACTTTCCGAACGCCCACCTCTTTGGAGCGCTTGGTAGCGCTGGCCGTCG
The DNA here is from genome assembly GCF_028867935.1 of Flavobacterium sp. SUN052. Classification (GTDB taxonomy): domain Bacteria; phylum Bacteroidota; class Bacteroidia; order Flavobacteriales; family Flavobacteriaceae; genus Flavobacterium. The sequence continues at coordinate 1,073,691 of NZ_JAPQNS010000001.1, read as the reverse complement.
ACAGGTTCATGAAATTGATACAGGCTAACAGCAGCATAAACAGGGCAATGCTACCAAAAACATACACATACCGGATGTCTCCACCCGGTTCCAGATTCGATTCGGGTTTCAGGTCGGAGCGCAGGTGAATGTCGGTCAATGGCTGAAGAACAAGGCCAATGTCATTTCCCTTCCGGCGAAATTCAGCCAGGCTAACACCCATCATCTGCTTTAGCTGGGGAGCCATGTACTTGTCGGCAACCTGGGGCAGTTTGGCCTGTAGCTGCTTGTAATCGTAACCTTCGGGCAGCACCAGATACGTAAAGAAATTAGACTGCAACCATGTTGTTGACCTTGACTCGGGCAGTGATGCCATAGAGGCAAACAGATCGAAATGAAAGTGGGAGTTAACTGGCACCGGGTCGATTACACCCGTTACAGTGAATGGTGTCAGTGAATTTTTAAATGTCAACAGCTTACCAATCGGATCTTCGTTACCGAAGAGTTTCTGAGCCGCCACCGTCGTGAGTACAACCGTATTAGGTTGCAGCAGAGCCGATTTAGTATCCGCTCCTTTGCGTACCGGCAACGAGAATACCTGCAAAAAATTGGAGTCAACAAAAGCCAGGTTCTCCTCCTGAAACGGGTTGGTCTGATACGTAACGCGGGCCATTCCGCCCGTACGCAGGCGGGTGGCTTCCAGTACTTCGGGGTAGTCATTGCGTAGGGTTTGGGCCACGGGCGGCATCACACTGGCTTCGCGCATTTTCTCACCGTTCATCATCCCCTTAAACGTAACGCGCACAATACGATCGGCCTTTTCAGGGTAGCGGTCGTAGCTTAGTTCGTCTAAAATAAACAGACTGATAAGCAGGCAGGTAGCCATACCAATGGCCAATCCAATGATGTTGATAGCCGAAAAAGCTTTGTTCCTTATCAGCTTCCGCCAGGCAATTTTGAGGTAGTTCGTTACCATTTGTTGTGTGTGTTGGGGGGCAATTTATATATTATTCGGACCGCAGACTTTTCACCGGGTCCATCAGGGCTGCTTTGATACTCTGAAAACTTACCGTTAGCAGCGCGATTCCCACCGCCAGCAAACCCGCCAGCAGGAACATCCACCATTCAATGTCAATTTTATAGGCGAAGTCCTGAAGCCAGCTGTTCATGGCATACCACGCCAGGGGCGACGCAATCACAATGGCGATCAGCACCAGTTTCAGAAAGTCTTTAGAAAGCAGCGTAACAATACTGCCTACGCTGGCTCCCAGCACTTTACGAACGCCAATTTCTTTAGTGCGTTGCTCAGCCGTGAAGGCCGCCAGTCCAAACAGCCCCAGACAGGCAATCAGAATGGCCAGCAGCGCAAAGGTCAGGGCAATGGTCCCTATTCGCTGTTCGGCGCGGTAAATGGCATCGAAATCGTCGGCCATGAACGCGTAGCTGAACGGCTGACCGGGCACCAGTTGCTTCCATTTAGCTTCGATCTGCCCAACCAAAGCTGGCAGGTTTGTACTACTCAACCGGAACGATGCCGCCCCCGAATTGGGGTCGAGGGTCATGGATAAAGCCCCGATATTACGCCGGAGTGATTCAAAGTGAAAGTTTTTAACCACACCAATGACTGTGTACGTTTTGGTGGTTTTGCCCTGGGGATCGTTAAACGTCATAACACGCTTACCAATGACATTACCACCAAACAGTTTTGCCGCCGATTCGTTGAGAATGATCCCGGTAGAGTCGGTGCCAAATTGCCGCGAGAAATCACGCCCCTGTACAATCTGCATGCCCAGCGTATGGATATAGTCGTGATCGACACCCCAGGTCTGCATCTGAACTGCCTTTTTCTGGTCGACTGCTCCTTCCGGGAAATACGAATTATCGTTTCGGTTCGAGGGTGTGGGCAGGAAGCCTGAAATAGATCCACTTACTACACCCGGCATGCGCAATACCTCCTGCTTAAACGTCTCGGCCTGACTACCCAGGGTGAATAAATCGTTAACCGTTAGGATCTGCTCGCGGTTGAAGCCAACATTTTTGGTCTGGATATAGGTAATCTGCCGATAAACGATGATAGTGCCAACAATAAGCACCATCGACATCATGAACTGAAATACTACCAACCCACTACGCAGCCCCGAACTGTTGCCAGCACCCGCAGCCGCACTACCCGCTGCACCTTTGAGCACGCTGATTGGCCGGAATGAGGATAGAAAAAAAGCGGGATAGCTACCTGCCAATAAACCAACAACAAGCGGAAGTGCGATCAGTACGAGCAAAAAAGCGGGCGAAAGCAGACGCGTTACACTTAGGCTTTTAGCCGAAATGGCGTTGAAACCAGGTAGAGAAACCGTTACGATAACCAGGGCTACAAGCATAGCCAACACCGTCATCAACACCGATTCGGCCATGAACTGCCCAACAAGCTGCCCCCGCTCCGACCCCAGCACTTTCCGAACGCCCACTTCTTTGGCTCGTTTGCTGGAGCGCGCCGTGGCCAGATTCATGAAGTTAATGCAGGCAATGAGCAGGATAAACAGGGCTACCGCTGAGAAGATATACACGTATTGAATATCGCCATTAGCTGCTAACTCAGCCTGCTGTTTCGAGTGCAGGTGAATATCAGTGAGCGGCATCAGCCAATACCGAAAGCTGTTGCCCGCCTTCCGAAACTCAGCCATCGACGTACCAATCATTTCCTGTGACTGTGGGCCAACGTATTTCTCGATTACTGTGTCAAAATTGCGTTCAAACTGCTTGTAATCGACACCCTCCCGTAACACTACGTAGGTGTGATGGTTGTTGCTGAGCCAGCGTCCCCAGGAATAATCATCGTTGATCATACTGAGGAAAAAATTGCTCTGGAAATGCGAGTTGGTAGGCATGTCGCGCATAACCCCTGTCACTTTGTAGGCCTCCTGGTTATTAAACACCAGCGTTTGCCCCAACGGGTTTTGTGAGCCAAAATGCCGTTGGGCCGCCGACTCACTAATCACCACGGAATGGGACTCCGACAAGGCTCGTTTAGCATCACCTGCGACTAAGGGAAGTGTAAATACGTCGAACAGGGTAGAGTCGGCAAAAGTGATGTTTTCTTCGCGCAGGTTGTTGGTTGAGCCGGACCGTTTTACCAACGATGTACCTCGTCGATGCAGTCGCACAAACTGCTCCACCTGTGGGTAGTCCTGTTTCAGGGTGGGGCCTACAGGATCGGGCGACACGGCAAACCGCATATCATTACCGCCGAACTTAATATCAGCATGGACGCGATAGATGCGGTCGGCTTTGGTGTTGAAGCGGTCGTAACTCAACTCGTCGAGCACGTACAGCGTAATGAGCAAACAGCAGGTGAGCCCTACTGCCAGTCCAAAAACGTTGATAAATGTAAGGCCGCGTTGCTTGCCAAGCGTTCTCCAGGCAATTTTGATGTAGTTACGAAGCATGGGAAATTAGGTTTGACCTGCTAACTGCCAAATTCCATACCTAAATCACAAGCCACTGACAATGAGGATAAAAATCACAAAAGAACACCATAACCTGTCCGCAATCGGACGTTTTTGTTCATTAGCGGACAGCCGCTCTTGAGTGGGTTGCTGCTGGGTTTGTTTATGAAGAACGGTGTTCTCTGCTACTCATTCCGCAGACTTTTCACCGGGTTCATCAGTGCTGCTTTTACACTTTGTAAACTGACCGTCAACAGGGCTATCCCCACCGCCAATAATCCCGCAAGGGCAAATACCCACCAGTCGATACTGATCTTATAAGCAAAATCCTGGAGCCACTGGTTCATGGCGTACCAGGCAATCGGAACGGCAATAACAATGGCGATCAACACCAGTTTCAGAAAATCTTTGGATAACAAGGTAACGATGCTGGCCACACTGGCACCCAACACCTTACGCACGCCAATCTCTTTGGTACGCTGTTCGGCTGTGAACGTAGCCAGTCCAAACAGACCCAGGCAGGCCACAAAAATGGCCAAACCCGTAAACAGCCCGAACAACTCACTAAACTGCCGCTCGGACCGGTATTGCTCATTGAATTTCTGATCCAGAAAGAAATAGTCGAACGGACTATCGGGGTAGAGCTGCTTCCATAACTGACTGATTTGCTCCACGCTGCTCTGGATTCGGTTTGCATCCAGCTTAAACGAATAGTAGGCCATCCGGTTCGTTGGTGCGCATACATACAGGGTAGGCTTGGTGGGTAACTTCAGTGACTCAATGTGAAAATCGTCGATGACACCCACCACGCGGGAATCGGGCGCACGGTTGCTTTCGGTTCCGCCAAAAACCAGCAACTCATTCACGGCGCTTTCAGGTGAAGGAAAACCAAGCGCCTTTAGGGCCGCCCGGTTTATCAAGTATGTGGTACGCCACTGGGGTTGGTTGGACCGAAACCCCGCTCCGGCCAGTTGCCGAACGCCGTAGGTCTCCATAAAGTGTTCATCGACACTGACGAAGTAAAATGTCTGTTTTTCGGTGGTGATTCGTTTTTTCCAGTATACCCCGCTGCTGGTGCCGCCAATGGCGTTGATCCCATCGCCCGGCACCACCGACGAGGCTGTCATGCGCTGTACGCCCGCTACCTGCGTGGCCATCGCCCGGAACACATCAAATTTGTTCCGGTACATGGAGTCCTGACTTGAATCGTGCAGGGGTGCTTTTACCACTAGCATCTGATCGATGGTGAGGCCGAGGTCGTGATGCTGCATAAACTGAAGCTGGCGATACACAGTGATTATGGCAATCAGCATCACCACCGTACCCACAAACTGCCCCACCACCAGGGTTCGGCGCAGCCCCCATCCCCCACCCGACTTGCCAAAGCCTCCGCGCAACATGCCAATGGGTGTGTAGCCCGACAACACCAGTGCCGGATACAGGCCAGAACCCAGCATACTTCCCAGCAGCAATAACACCAGCAACCCAAAAAAGACGGGGCTCTCCATAAACCCACTTTGCGTGAGTGGTCGGTTAGTCAGTGTATCGAATAGGGGCGCACTGAGGCTAACCAGCAACACGGCCAGCAATACCGCCAGGGTATTGATCAGGAAAGCTTCGCCCATAAACTGGCCGACAAGCTGCCAGCGATCCGCTCCAATCGTTTTCCGAAGCCCCACTTCTTTGGCACGGGTCAGCGAACGGGCGGTGGTCAAGTTGCTGTAATTAGCCCAGGCAATAGCCAGAATGAGAAACCCTATGACCAGTAGGAAATAAACAATCCGGGCACTGCTATTGGGTTCGTGTTCGTACGTCAGGTCAGAGTGGAGGTGGATGTCGGTTAGGGCCTGCATCCGCAGTTTAAGGCTGTTTTTATCGAGGTGTCGATTACCCAAATCGGCGAGTTTTGCCCGAACGCGCTCGGGGTCGGCCGGTCCGCCGTCGCGGTTGGACCGAAGCTGTACATAGTTATAATCCCAGTAGTTATCCCAATTGTCGCTATGTCCCTGACTATAAAGCGTTTTGTAGGCCAATAGCATTTTAAACCGAAAGTGGGTATTGGGTGGCGAATCAACCACAACAGCCGTCACCACGTGCAAGCCCGTGAACCATCCACCCGCCAGTCGTAGCGTTTTGCCAACGGGGTTCTGATTGCCAAAATAGCGCCGAGCCGTGGAAGCCGTTAAGACCACCGTGTTCGGTCGATTCAGCGCGTTGTTCAGTTGCCCATACAGCACCCGATACGGAAACATCCGCAAAAATCCCTCATCCACCGCGTAAGCTCCTTGTTGCAGATAAGGCGTTTGGCCCCGAAAAGCGGCCAGGTCGCGGGCGCTGTAAATCCGGGTATAGTCGACTACTTCGGGCAGTTCGGCTTTGAGCGTGGGTCCAATGGCGCTGTGGGAATTGGCATCGCGGGTTTCGAGCGTACCGTTCACGTAATTTTCGGTATACACCCGCCAGATGTAGGGCGCATTGGGGCTTTGCCGGTCATAGCTTCGCTCAAACCAAACGTACTGAACTATCAATATAAAAGCGGCTAACCCAATGGCCAGCCCGCCAATGTTGAGCAGGCTGTACAACCGATTGTGCCACAGGTTGCGAAAAGCAATTTTGAGGTAGTTGTGCAGCATGAGAAAAGGGGTCAGATTCAGGAATAACCAGCAGATGAAACAGAGTAGAACAAAGGCTATACCAAACCGATTTTACTTCTGACTATCAATACTTTACCAATCACCGTAACAAAAAAGCTGTCCGCAAACGGACGGATTACGTTCGCTCACGGACAGCCTGTTTATGCCTGTATTATTACACCAAACCCGTTATCTAATACCCAAGAGTTAGGACAAGTTAATGAGTTGAGCGTAAGTTTAGTTGAGTTGCTGACGCGAAGGGCTTCGACTCCGATCAGCCTGACCCAACAATTGAATCAAAATGGGTAACTGCGCCTAGTTTGACTGTCAGGCTGAGCGGAGTCGAAGCCCCTCGCGTCAGCAATTTTTATCTTGTACTACACGCTAGTACCCATCATTTTGTTTCAGATAACCCGGCAGGTTCGACGCTCCATCGACGGCTGTTTGCGGAATTGGGAAGATCCGCTTCGTCTTGTCGGTGTTGGTTTTTTCCGTCCAGGGTCCTTCGTATTTGCCAAACCGGATCATGTCGGTACGGCGAACCATTTCCCAGTACAACTCAAAACCCCGCTCACGGAACAGCAGATCGAGCGACATTGATGTGAGGGCTGGTGGTGGTGTCGTAGCGGTACGAGCTGCCCGAACGGTATTGACATCCGCCAGGGCCGCAGCCGCATCGTTCGACTTACGAAGTTTGGCTTCAGCCCGCATCAGAAATACGTCGGCCAGACGAAGAATCACAATGTCGGCCTCACCGAAGTTACGGCCGCTGACCGATTTCTTGCTGAACTCATATTTCTCCACCCGGTAGCCAGTGTTGTAGTTACTTCCGGGTACGGTGTAATCGATTTGCTCGGTGAAATCAACGGCCAGCGTAGGCTTGCTCCGGGTATCGTGGAACAGTTTACCCACCTTAAATTGCCCATTGGCGCACTTCACAAAAACACCATTTCTGCGGATCAGGCCATATTGTTGCCCGCGCAAAATACCCCGGTTGATATTGAAGCTGGCTTCAGCCACGCACGAGTCGCCCGGATTGGAGTAAATGCTCAGGTTTTGCTTGTAGAAACGGGGATCAACCGTTGGGTCTTTTGGGGCGTAGGCGTTCACCCAGCTACGGTAATAATCGGGAGTGATGGCGGGGCCGTCAGTACCGTTGGCGTTGGGGTATGCTGGAAGCGGAAACTGATCGCCCGAGATTGAGAAATAGGCCATCCGGTTGTGCCCGTTAAGGTCGGCCCGCTGGTCAACAGCAAAGATCAACTCTTTGTTATCGTGGTTATCGCCGTTGAAGATCGAAAAATAGTCTTTCGATAACTGATACTGCCCCGAGTTGATGATCTTGTCGCAGTACTCAACCACCTTATCCATGTCCTCCGGCTTGAACGTAAACGTAGCTGCGTAGCGATCGCGATACACAGCGGCATTCAGGTACAAACGCGCCAGCAACCCCCAAACGGCTCCTTTGGTCAGGCGACCTGGTCCAACGGTGGTGTCGAGATTGGGCTCAACTGCCAGCAGTTCGGCAATTAAGTAGTCAAGCGCGGGACTGTTCCGCAGAATTTCCGAGGTTGCACCCAGATCATCTTTCACAAACACCACCCCAAACATGTCGAAGGTCAGCATGTTGTAATAGGCCCGCATGCCCCTTGCCTCAGCCAGATACGTTTTGGCCGATGCGTCGTTCAGACTCGGTAAAGCATTGGTAGCTGTAATGGCGCGCGACAAACCCTGCAAAATGAAGTTCCAGGTGCTGCGTAAGTTCGGGTCGGTGCTGGTGTGCGTGTGCTGATGCATAGCAATGTAGATACCATTATCACCCCAGTCGGTGCCGCCCCGGTAGGGCAGAATTGCCTCGTCCGTTGATATTTCCTGCGCCGTGAAATAATTGGTATGCAGAAAAATATCGGGTAGGCGCGCATACACCGGCGCGATAATCCCATCGGCGGCCTGCTTGTCGGAAAGGCCCGTAGCCGATGTTTCGTCTAATATAACTTCATTCAGATCAGTACAACTCGGAACGAAAACGATACTGAACAGCGTTAGCAGCACTCCTATTTTTAGTTTCATGGTTTTAGCAGATTAAAGGGTCAGGTTTAACCCGAAAACGACAGATTTTGCTTTGGGATAGCTTAGGTAATCAATACCATACGACGAGATACCGTTGATGGTCCGGTCGGTATTCACCTCGGGATCATAGCCATCGTATTTCGTCAGCACAAACAGGTTTTGGCCGGTCACCGACACCCGTATATTCTGCACCCAGCGTTTGATACCCAGCGCATTGGCATTGACATTGTAGCCAAGCGACAGGTTATTCAGCCGCAGAAATCCACCATCTTTCAGGTAGCGGGTCGAAACAGGAGCCGAGTTGTTGATCGATTCGTTGGCAAATGCAATGGCTTCGGCCGTGGTGTTGAGTCCTTTTGACAGGCGCAACTTGTAGAAACTGGCGTTGGCCGTATTGTCGTACAGTTTATTGCCCGAAACGCCATTGAAGTTAGCGGCTATGTCGAACCCTTTGAAGGCGGCATTGGCGTTGAAGTTAAACTGCTTCGTTGGTAACGCACTGCCCGCCGAAACCCGGTCTTTATCCGTCACCAGGCCATCGCCGTCGGCATCGCGGTACATGCTGAGTCCTTTGTCATCAAAACCGGTAAACTCCTTCAGGAAAAACGTCCCGATGGGCTGTCCGTTCACGTAGCCATTGATGGTAGCCGACGTTAAGCCCGAGCCTGCAGCCGAACCCGATGGAATAACCGAGTACGGTGAGTTGTTAACCACGTTGTTAATAAACGTGATGTTGCCCCCCAGGTCAAAGCGGAACCCGCTGGCAGCCGTGTAATGGTATCCCAGTTCAAATTCTAACCCTTTGTTGGTGATCGTCATGTCTTCCACGTTGGTCCAGAACGTGCCCGCAGGCTGAACAGGGTCCGATGGAATCACTTCGAGCAGGATGTTATTTGACACTTTCTTGAAGTAGTCGATGCCACCCGACAGGGCGCCGTTGAACAGGGCAAAATCGAGACCTACGTCGGTCTGGTTCGATACTTCCCACTGAATATTGGGGTTTGCCAGTCGCGAATACGATGTGCCAGCTGGGTATGGCCCCGTGGCTGTGAGGGGATAGCTGGTTGCAGCCGACACCTGCGAGGTAAACAGGGCCTGAGTAATTTTAGATGGAATCTCCTGGTTACCTGTCCGGCCCCAGCCAGCCCTAAGCTTCAGGTCGCTAAACGGAGTCGACTTCATGAAAGCCTCTTCCGATAAACGCCAGCCAACTGAGAACGAAGGAAAAATACCGTACTTGTTATTGGCACCAAACTTCGACGAACCATCAGCCCGAACGGTGGCAGTTACCAGGTATTTATCGTTATACTGGTAGTTCACACGGGAGAAAAACGATTGCAACTCGTTGATTACGGCGTAACCCGTTGGTTTGTTATTAGCCAGCGTCAAATCTTGTCCCAGACCGGGGTTGTAGATCGGCTGGATACTCGAAATTGGAAACTTGTTAATGCTCGACGAGCGCCCCTGCAACGAGAATTTCTGATACGAATGCCCCGCCAACGCAGTCAGATCGTGTTTGCCCCCTGATAACGTGTAGGTCAGGTAGTTTTCGATCAGCCGGTTGTTGTTGTACGTATAGATGGTTTCCAGGCGGCCATCCTGCAACGGAACGGCGTTGGGCAACGATTGCAGATCCCGAACGGAGCTGGAGTTATCGATGCCGAAATTCAGTTTATAAACCAACCCTTTTATGATTCGGAACGAGGGCGAGATGCTTCCCACAAGCCGGGTAATGCTGGTGATATCCTGCTCCAGTTGCAAACTTTTCAGAGGGTTCGTGATCGACTGATACTGAGCTGGATTACCAGCGGCATCGTAAGCCGGATACGTTGGGTTGTTCGAAATAGCGCTACCGAGCATGGTTCCGATGGGAGGTCGCTCATTCTTGGTTTGGGTAGCGTTGAGGTTCACATCTACCGTCAGGCGGTCTTCCAGCAGTTTCTGACTGACATTGATACGGCCCGAGTAACGATTGAACTGGTTCCCCTTCAGAATGCCCTGCTGACTCTGCGTACCAAACGATCCGTAGTACGTCGTTTTTTCGGAACCGCCCCCCAGAGCCAGGTTATGGTTCTGGGTGTATGCCGTGCGGGTAATTTCTTTCTGCCAGTCGGTATTACCCTTCTGGTCATCGACCGTACCACCAAGTTTTGTTACCTCTGCCTTGTACTGATCAACCGAAAACACGGGGAGCGCCCGCGTCAAGGTCGACACCCCAAAACTGGGCGAATACGTAATGGTTGACACACCCGATTTGCCTTTTTTGGTGGTAATCAACACCACACCATTGGCACCGCGAGACCCGTAGATAGCCGTGGCCGAAGCATCTTTCAACACGTCGATCGACTCAATATCCTGCGGGTTCAAAAAGTTGAGCGGGTTGGTAGCTCCACCCGTACTCGAATTATCCAATGCCAACCCATCCAGTACAAAAAGGGGCGTACTTCCCGTACGAACGCCACCCGGCCCACGAATGGTAATCGACTGTGTACCACCCGGCTCTCCACTGGCTGAGGTAACGTTCACCCCTGCCACTTTACCCTGCAAAAGTTGCTCAGGTGAGTTAATGATCCCTCGGTTGAACTCCGCACTTTTCAGCGACTTCACCGCACCGGTCATGTCTTTTTTGGCCGAGGTGCCGTAACCAATCACCACCACCTGCGACAGTTCAGCCGCATCGGTTTTCAGGTCAACGTCGATGGTTGTTTGCGAACCCACCGTGATTTCCTGTTTCAGGTACCCGATAAATCCGAATACCAACACCGCTTTATCCGTTCCATCCCCACGGTCAGGAACAGTGATCGAATAGTTACCGTTGGCATCGGTACTGGTGCCCCGCTGACTGCCTTTTACGATGACGGTACAGCCCGTTAACGGCTCATTGGTAAGGGCGTCTTTCACGCGGCCTTTCACAACAATATCAGCCGCATAATGCGTAGGTGCTTTTGGAACATGGCCAAAAGCGGCTAGTGTTTGCCCCATAAAAGCCAGCATCAGGCCAGTTGCAAACAGCAATTTTAACGGAGGGGGAGCAATGTAAAAATGTTTCATATTAGTGTAATGGAAAACGTTTGGGCGTAAAAGTATTGGTCATTTTACAATTATCAATTTCAGAAAACAGGTTTAATGAATTGATAATTAACTAAGGATTAATTAGCTATTATACCGTTCGGAAAATCAGGTTTTTACAGAAAAATACTTACCTGCTTTTTGTGAACGGAGACAGCCATGTTAAGAAATCAACAAAAAGGGTCTAAGCCATACGGCCTAGACCCCTAAGTGGTTGCCCGCCAGGTGAGAATAAGCACCCGGATAAGCAAGTTAAACTAAAACTGAACGCCTACATTCAGACCAGGCCACATCCGAACGCGAGTCCGGTTGTTTACCAGCTGATCGTAAATGTTCCAGCTCACCCATTTGGTGCCAATGTCGCTACGGTCGCGGGTTTCCAGTTGCGATACCTGTACATTGAAGGTAGGCGTTACGGTCAGCGCCAGGCGGTTATAGACTGGGAAAATAAAGCTTACCCGCGCCTGATTAAGCATATTGAGCTGGCCCCAGTTTCGGCGTTCTTCGTGGATCTGGTACGACATGGCCTCAATGCTTATCTCGCTCCGTTTGCCCATCGGGTGGTTCGTACCGATGCCGTAGCCATAGCCCCAGCGGGTGCGGCCATTGGCGGGCAAGTTGGAGCCCAGCGCGAAGATGTTATAAAACAAGCGGTTCCCTCCCATTTTCAGACCAATGTTAACGGGCAGGGCGTCGCTACCCCACACCTCGAACCGGCGGTACCCGTTGGCCGACACGTTGATCAGCCCAATTTGCGGCCCATTGATCTGTTGTGCCACGTTGATCAAGCCAATCTGGATACCTTTCACCCGCTGGGCCACGTTGACAATGCCAGCGATCTGCGACCCGGTTACCGAACGCGCTGCGTTGGCAATCCCCGCCACCTGAATGCCCCGCACGTCCCCTCCAGCTGCATTGACAATCCCCGCGAACTGAGCCCCTTTGACACCCTTGCCCACCACATTGGCAATGCCCCCAAATTGTGCGCCCTGCAACGACCCGCCCAACAGGTTGGTGATGCCTGCAAACTGAATGACATGACCGCCGTTGCGAACAGCGTTGACGATACCGGCAAACTGCGCTCCGTTGGCATAATCTTTTTCGATACTGAACAAGCCGCTGAACTCAGCGCCATCCAGACCGGCGGCATAACCACCCAACATATTGATGGATAAGCGATTGCTAACCCGGCCACTTTCAAGACCGTTGGTACTGAGGGGTGTAATAAAGCCGATTTGAATTGCCCGTTTGGGGTAATGGCTTTCGGTATCAAGTGGCTTGTTGGTTGAAAGGCTATCTTGAGCCATACTTTGGCCGGTGCAAAATAGGGCTAACAAGAGGGGAAGTATGAATGATTTCATGATGCGTATATTGATACGGTAAAGAGACTCCGCCCCGAATTAATGGTCAGGTGGTTTGCGGTTAGGACAGTTCAGCCCGCTTTTCCCCTATCGCTTCCCTAAAAAAGTTCAGGCATACGAGAGCTAGACGAACAGAAACGCCTTTATTCCTTGTTCAGAAACAGGCATTTACAGTCGCAACCACGATTAGAAAAAACTTAGAATCGAGCTAAACAGGAACCTCATTCGTTTACCCTAAAGTTGTACTTGTTACGGCTACCCATACGTTTGCAGCGTACCCCACTCAACGGTATCTGCCTACAACCAAAACTTTCTTTTTGTATGCACTCAATCTTAATTGTAGAAGACGATCGGCGAATTGCCCAAAATATCAGCCGGGGTTTACGCGATGAAGGGTACACCACCGAAGTGGCCTATGAGGGTTACAATGGCCGGGCTCTGGCGTTGACCGGTCAGTACAACCTGGTTATTCTGGATATTAACCTGCCCGGCCTGAACGGCTTCGAAATTTGCCGGACCCTGCGTAACGAATACCCCAACCTACCCATTATTATGCTGACGGCACTGGGAGAAATAGAAGATAAAGTGGAAGGGCTGGATCGCGGTGCCGATGATTACATGGTAAAGCCGTTTGACCTGCGCGAACTTATTGCCAGGGTGTCTACCTGCTTCCGCCGAGCCGACCTGCTGAGTAATCCAACGCGGGAAGAGGTGCTACAGGTGGCAGACCTGACCATGAACGTTTCGTCGAAGATCGTTAAACGAAGTAACACGCTTATTGAACTGACGGCCAAAGAGTTTGCCCTGCTCGAATACCTGATGCGGCAGCGAGGCCGGGTAGTCTCGAAAATGGATCTGGCCGAAAAAGTCTGGAGTTTCAATTTCGATCCCGGCACCAACGTAGTTGAAGTATATATAAATTACCTCCGCAAAAAGATTGATAAAGAGTTTGAGCCTAAGCTCATTCAAACGCGCCCCGGTCTGGGGTACACGATAAAAGAAGACTAGGCGTCCATGACGATCCGCAACCGTATATCGCTGCAATTCTCCCTTATTGTCGCATCCATTCTGATGCTGTTTTCGCTGTTGGTCTACCTCACGTCGGCCCAGTATCGGCGAGAAGAATTTTTTGATCGGCTCAAGCAAAAAGCGCGCACTACGGTGCGGTTTCTGGTTGAAGTGAACGAAGTGGACAACGACCTGCTCAAAATTATTGACCGCAACACGCTCACCGCCCTCTACGACGAGAAAGTTCTGATTTTCAACGAGAAAAACCAGATTATTTACAGCAGTGTCGACGATCATCCCATTATTTATCAACCCGCTCTGCTGGACGAAGTTCGACGGGATAAAGAAATTGAAATTCAGCGGGGAGACAACGAACTGATTGGCATTTGTTATGAAGAACCAGACCGGCAATTGGTGGTTCTGGCTTCGGCTTCCGATACCTACGGCAAAAGCAAACTTCAAAACCTACGAAAGACTCTTGTTTGGGGACTCATTGGGGGCATTGGTATCACCGTAGCGCTTGGTTTCTTCTTTGCCGGTCAGTCGCTGCAACCCATCTCAAACATTAACCAGCAAATTCAGACCATTACCGCCCAGAATCTGCAACAGCGACTGAACGAAGGCAAGCGTGAAGATGAGATCGATCAGTTGGCCAGCAACTTCAACCACGTTCTGAAACGGCTGGAACAGGCTTTTGAGCAACAACGTAACTTCGTTTCGCATGCCTCCCACGAATTGCGCACGCCCCTGACCGCCCTAAAATCGGAGATTCAGTTGGGGCTTCGCCGACGACTGAGCGTGGATGAACACGAATCGGTACTGCATAACCTGATGGCCGATACCGACCGCCTGATTGGCTTGTCGAACAGTTTGCTCTTTCTGGCCCGAACGCTGGAGAACATCCAGCACGTAAAAATGGGTGTGGTGCGCCTGGAAGAAGTAATTTTCTCCGCGCAGGATGAATTGAGCAGTGTGTATCCCAACTACCATATACAGGTCGACTACGACAATTTGCCCGATGCGGAAACGGATACACTCGTTCGAGGTAATGAAGACCTGCTCCGTCGGGTAGCGTTAAACCTGATGGATAACGCCTGTAAATACTCCGCCAACCACCGGGCCTGGGTGCAGATCAGTACCGTTACCGGCGACTGCCGGTTCAGCGTTCGCGACGAAGGCATTGGCATTGGTGCCGAGGAGATTAGCCAAATTTTCGAACCATTTTACCGGGCCGGCGGTGCCCTGGGGTATGACGGTTTCGGCATTGGCCTCTCTATTTGTCAACGGATTGTGGATCTGCACCAGGGAACACTCACGGTTGTAAGCGAACCCAACCAGGGTAGTACGTTTACCGTTATCCTTCCCCGCGCTCAGGTTTAAGCAGCGGTTTGAGTTAGCCACTTCTAATTTTTTTCTAAGATTCCTATAACTGTTCTCTAATAGCCGGAACTGAACCTTGCAGCCGCTTTACAACCTATCGATGCGGCTACTATTTTTTGTTCTTACATTCTTTCTTTTTGGGGTCGCTTCAGCGCAGGATACGCTGCGACTTTCCCGTCGGCAGGCCGACAGCCTGTTTCTTTCCAACAACGTACTCATTCTGGCCGAACGCTTTCGGGTCGAGGCCAGTCGGGCGCAGGTTCTTCAGGCCAGCCTCTACGATAATCCGACCCTGACGGTCGAGCTGAGTACGTTTAATCAGCAACGCAAGCGGGTGCTCGACGTTGGGCAGCAAGGGCAAAAAATAATTGCCCTCCAACAACTGCTATATACGGCTGGCAAACGAAACAAACGCATTGCCCTGGCCAGCGAGGCTGCTCAACTGACCGAATTGGAGCTGCTCGATTTGCTCAGAGGGCTCCGGTACGAACTGCGAAGCCGGTTCTACGGCATTCATTTTGCCCAGCGAACGCTCGACCGGTACAACCAGCAGATCACAACGCTGGAAACGACCGTAGCGGGTTACGAACGGCAATACGAACGGAACAACGTGTCGCTGCGGGAACTGTTTCGGCTAAAGGCGCTGCTGTTTCAACTGGGTAACGACCGCACCGAAATCCAGATTCAACTGGCCGAGGACCAGCGGGCGTTGAAGACCTTACTCAGCACCGAGTCACCTATTGTTCCGCAGGTACTGAACGAATCCTTGCCCCGCTACCGACTCCTGGCCATTTCCGACGATTCGTTGCGGCAGGTAGCGTTGCAAAACCGGCCCGACCTCCGCGCTACCCAATCGCTGATTCGGCAGGCAGAACTGAATTATACCCTGCAACGGGCGATGGCCAAACCCGATGTGCGGGTGGGCGGCACCTACGATCAGCAGGGAAGCTACATCCCCAATTATGTGGGGGTGGGCGTCAGTGTTGATCTGCCGGTGTTCAACCGAAATCAGGGAGCCATTCAGGCTGCGCGCTCCCAGATAAGCTACCAGCAGGAAATACAACGCCAGCGCGCCTTGCAGGTTGCCAACGAAGTAACGGGCGCACTGGTCAAAGTACGCGCCGTTGAACAGCAGGTACAAGCGATCGAAAACCGCTTCACTGAGCAATTCGATCTGCTGAATCAGGGTGTGGTAAGCAGTTTTCAGAAGGGTAATATTTCCCTGATCGAGTTTGTGGACCTCATTGAAACGTACAACGAGAGTGTGCGCGAACTAAACCGGCTCCGGGCCGCCCGCGTGAGCACCTACGAAGAACTCAACTATCTCATCGGTACAGACCTATTTAACTAACATGCGTTTTCCTGTTTATTTTCTGGCTGCGGCAACCTGCCTGGCCATGGCCGTTGGCTGCCAGTCGAAGCCCCAGGCCGAAGAAGCCACCGCTTTTCGGCTGTCCGATACCATGATGCGCCAGATCCGGATGGAAGCCGCAGTGATCCAGCCGGTGCGCTCCGAACTCACGCTGGTGGGCAAAATTGTAGCCGACGAAAACCGGGTAATCAAAGTGTATCCACTCGTTGGCGGCAATGTTGAAGATGTAAAAGTTGAACTTGGCGATTACGTACGGAAAGGCCAGACCCTAGCCGTCATTCGGTCGGGCGAAATAGCCGACCTTGAGCGTCAGTCCTTACAGGCTCAATCGGGCCTGCTGCTGGCCGAAAAGAATCTGCTTGTTGCTCAGGACCTACTGGAAAGTAAGTTGGCCGCTCAGCCTCAGGTAGCGGCCGCACAGCAGGAAGTCGATAAAGCCAAAGCCGAAGTGGACCGTATCCGCGAGGTGTTCCGCATTTATGGCATTGGCAAATCATCGACTTATACCGTGAAAGCGCCCATCGACGGCTTCGTGATCGAGAAAAACGTGAACCGCGACATGCAGCTCCGTTCCGACAATGCCGACAACCTGTTTACCATTGGGCAGATCAGCGATGTGTGGGTCTTGGCCAACGTAAACGAGTCGGACATTGGCCGGGTAAAACTGGGGATGGAAGCCAATGTGCAAACGCTGACCTATCCCGACGAACAATTCAAGGGCCATGTCGACAAGGTGTTCAGCGTGCTGGACCCTGGCACCAAGGCCCTTACGGTGCGTATCCGCATCAAAAACACCAACATGAAGCTCAAGCCAGAGATGCATGCCACGGTGACGCTGCGCTATCAGGAACCCATGAAACTGCTCACGGTACCCGCTGGATCGATCATTTTCGACCGGTCGAAGCATTACGTCATGGTGTTCAACACCCGCTCCGACATTGTGACGCGTGAGGTTGAATTGTACAAATCGCTGGGCGATGTCGCCTACATCAGTCAGGGTGTGCGTCCGGGCGAACAAATCATTTCCAAAAATCAGCTGCTGGTCTACAACGCCCTGAACAATTAATTCATGAACAAATTCATTCGAAACGTTGTCGGTTTTTCGCTCAAGAACCGGTTCTTCATCTTTTTCATGACGGCGGCACTGGTGATTGCGGGTATCGTCAGCTACCTGAAAACACCACTGGAAGCTTTCCCCGACGTAACCAACACGCAAATCATTGTGGTCACGGAGTGGAACGGTCGCTCGGCCGAAGAGGTGGAGCGGTTCGTAACCGTTCCAATCGAGGTGGCCATGAACTCGGTGCAGCGGAAAAGCAACGTACGCTCCACTACCATGTTTGGCCTCTCGGTCATGAAAATCATATTCGACGATGATGTTGATGATTTCTTTGCCCGCCAGCAGGTGAACAACCTACTGCGCAATGTCTCGTTGCCCGACGGTGTCGAACCCGAAATTCAACCCCCCTACGGCCCTACCGGTGAGATTTTCCGGTATACCCTCGAAAGTAAAGACCGGGACAGTCGCGAGTTGCTGACCCTGCAAAACTGGGTTGTGGATCGGCAGTTGCGCAGCGTGCCCGGCGTTGCGGATATTGTGGCGTTCGGTGGCCGCGATAAAATGTACGAGCTACGGGTTAACCCAACCCAACTGGCCAAGTACGACATTACCCCTCTGGATGTTTATCAGGCCGTTACCCGCAGCAATATAAACGTGGGGGGCGACGTCATCGAGCGGAATGGGCAGGCATACGTGGTGCGGGGAATTGGCCTGCTCACCTCTATTCAGGACATTGAGAATATTCTCATTGAAGAGGTGGGAGGAAATCCCGTTCTGGTGAAAAACGTGGCCGAAGTAGCCGAATCGAACCTACCCAGGGTAGGGCAGGTCGGCCTGAACAACAACGACGACGTGGTGGAAGGAATCATCGTGATGCGCAAAGGCGAGAATCCCAGCGACGTGTTGACACGGGTTAAAGACAAGATCGAAGAGCTCAATACGCAGGTGTTGCCCTCCGACGTGAAGCTGGTTACGTTTTACGACCGCGACAATCTGATCGAGTTTTGTACGCAGACGGTTATGCACAACCTGACCGAAGGTATTGTGCTGGTTACTGTGATTGTGTTTTTGTTCATGGCCGACTGGCGCACCACCGTTATCGTGTCCATCATTATTCCGCTGGCGCTGCTGTTTGCCTTCATGTGCCTGAAGCTGAGAGGCATGTCAGCCAACCTGCTTTCTATGGGTGCAGTCGATTTTGGGATTATTGTGGACGGGGCGGTGGTGATGGTGGAGGGCATTTTTGTCTCGCTCGATCACCTGGCCCACCGGGTAGGCATGGCTCGATTCAACCGGATGGCCAAGATGGGCCTAATCAGAAAAACGGGTGGTGAACTTGGCAAAGCTGTCTTTTTCTCCAAACTGATTATCATCACGGCCTTACTCCCCATTTTTTCGTTCGAAAAAGTGGAAGGAAAAATGTTCTCGCCCCTGGCCTGGACTCTTGGTTTTGCCCTGCTGGGAGCCCTGCTGTTCACCCTGACGCTCGTGCCGGTATTGTGTTCGATCCTGTTGAAGAAAAACGTGCGCGAACGGAACAACCCGCTGGTCAACTTTTTCGACCGGACGGTAATGGCTGGTTTTAACTGGTGCTACCGGCGTCGACGGCTCAGCCTGATTGGAGCCATCTGCTTTATGGTAGCAACGTTTACGTCGGCCACGTTTCTGGGCACTGAGTTTCTGCCACAACTTAACGAAGGGGCACTCTGGGTTACGGCCGAACTGCCCATGAGCATGTCGCTGCCCGAAAGTGTCGATATGGCCAAGACGATTCGCAAGGAGTTGAACACCTTTCCCGAGGTTAAACAGGTGATGTCGCAGGTAGGTCGCTCCAACGATGGCACCGACCCCAACGGTTTCTACTTCTGTCAATTTCAGGTCGATTTGAAGCAAAAAGCCGATTGGCCAGCGCGTCATAACGGCCACCAACTCACCAACGATCAACTCACCGACGAGATGGACGCCCGGCTGAAAAACTACGCTGGTGTGCTGTACAATTACTCGCAGCCCATTATCGACAACGTGGCTGAGGCTGTGGCGGGGTACAAGGCGAGTAACGGGATCAAGATTTTCGGGCCGGATGTGTATGAGCTCGAAAAGTATGCCAGTCAGGCGATGGAAGCCGTCAAGAATGTAGAAGGCATCAAGGATTTGGGAATCATCCGCAACGTGGGTCAGCCTGAACTGAGTGTCTTGCTTCACGATCACAAAATGGCGCTCTTTGGGGTGTCCACGGCCGATGCTCAGGCGGTTATCGAGATGGCGATTGGCGGCAAAACGGCCTCGGTGTTGTACGAAGGTGAGCGCAAATTCGAGATACGGGTGCGCTATCAGCCCGAGTACCGAAAAAGTGAAGACGACATTATGCGGCTGATGGTGCCCACCATGAGTGGCGGCAAAATTCCGCTGAAAGAGATTGCCACCATTAAACAGATAACCGGTCCGGCATTTATTTACCGCGACCTGAACAAACGGTTTATCGGCGTGAAATTCTCCGTGCGGGGCCGTGACCTGGGCAGTACCATTGCCGAAGCGCAGAAACGCGTGGAAGAGAAACTGCGTCCAGCGAAAGGATATTCGGTTTCATGGGTTGGCGAGTTCGAAAATCAGGTACGGGCTACCGACCGGCTGGGTCAGGTTGTGCCTATTTGTCTGGCCGCCATTTTTGTGATTCTGTTTGTGCTGTTTGGCAACGCCAAAGATGCAGGTCTGGTTTTGGTCAATGTACCGTTCGCGCTCATTGGCGGTATTCTGGCTCTGCACATTACGGGTATGAACTTCGGGATTTCAGCGGGAGTGGGCTTCATTGCCCTGTTTGGTATCTGTATTCAGAACGGGGTTATTCTCGTGAGTGTGTTTACCAACAACCGCCGTAACCGGATGCCGCTCGACCAGGCTATTCGTATGGGGGTGGCCTCGCGGGTTCGGCCCGTGGTAATGACAGCCCTGATGGCCGCCATTGGTCTGTTGCCCGCAGCCATATCAACGGGAATTGGCTCTGAAACGCAGAAACCGCTGGCTATTGTGGTGATTGGCGGGCTGATAACGGCTACGATCTTGACGCTGCTGGTCTTTCCGATTATCTACCGTGGTTTCAATCGCCAGCATGCGGTGCCCGACCAGCCCGCCGATAAACTCGTTTTAACCCATTGATTTCTAATATTTTTCTAAGCGCTTTTCTAATGCTCGTTGGCGCTCTTATTCCCAACTTTGTCATACACTAAACCGAGGAGAACGATGTCGTGGTTAGCCTATAGTCAATTCATACTGGATAAAGTCAGGTTCGACCGGGCCCTGTTCCGTAAAGAACTCCGGAAGTTTTTACTGTATCTAACGCCGGTTGAGCGCCTGCAATTAGTACGCTGGTGCCGACTGCGTTTCCACCAATCGCCTTCCTCCGACAGTGCATATTAAGGTTACAATCAGTACTAATAGTTGGTAGACACTATTGTACAGCCCTGTGTGATTCACGCCTGGCTGTCTTCTTTGGGGTGGGGGCATTAACGTTAACGAAAAAGCTACCCACCCCTAGTACTATTGAAAGTTTTGGGATTTCTGATAACCTCTGTCCGAATGGATGGAGGTTATTTTGTGTTTAGGAGTCCTATTGATAGAAATAACAGCCCTTACCCCTCTTGAGGTGTTAGTAAGACAAACCCATACATAGCAATGACTCTAAGTACGGTTGATGATTCTCAAAAAGAAGTTGATTTCCTGGCGGTTCATACTCTGATGAACCAAGATAATCCAAACTGGATCAGGCCATTGGACAAAGACGTTGCTGCGGTATTTGATCCCAAGCAGAACAAAGCCTTCCGGCAGGGCGAACTAATTCGGTGGATTTTGCGCAATGATGCCGGACAACTGATTGGCCGCCTGGCGGCTTTTGTCAATAAGCGCTACAAAAGCAAAGGCGATACGATCAAGGTGGGTGGTATCGGTTTTTTCGAATGCATTGACGATCAGGAAGCCGCCAACTACCTGTTCGATGCGGCCAAAAAATGGCTGGCCGAACGCGGTATGGAAGCCATGGATGGCCCCATCAACTTCGGGGAGCGCGACAAATGGTGGGGCCTGCTGGTGTCAGGATTTGATCCCCCGCTGTACAACATGAACTACAATCCGCCCTACTACCAAAAACTGTTCGACACTTACGGCTTCCAGAACTTCTATAACCAGATCTGTTTCAGAATGCCCGTTGCTACCGAATCGGCTCAGTTACAACCAAAATTCTACAACGCCCACCAGAAATTTATTGACGACCCGACCTACAAAGCGGTACACCTGACGAAAAGTGATATGCGTAAATACGCAACCGATTTCTGCACAGTGTACAACGCAGCCTGGTCTACCCACGAAGGAAACAAGGAAATGAGCGTAGACCAGGCGTATTCACTGCTGAAATCAATGGGGCCCATTCTCGACGAAAATCTGATCTGGTTCGCCTACCACAACGATCAGCCAGTGGCGATGTGGATCAATTTACCGGATCTGAATCAGCTTATGCGTCATTTGAACGGCCAGTTCAACTGGTGGGCCAAACTCAAATTCGTTGTTCTTAAACAACTGGGTATCTGTACCCGCTTTGTCGGGCTGGTCTTTGGGGTGACACCAGACTATCAGGGTACCGGCATCGATTACTACATGATTGTGGAAGCAGAAAAGGTGATCAAAGCCAAAACCAAATACACCGATTTCGAAATGCAGTGGCAGGGCGATTTCAACCCTAAAATCCTGAACATTTCCCGCAACCTGGGGGCCGAACCCAGCCGGACACTCGTCACGTACCGTTATCTGTTTGACCGGAGTGCCCCGTTTCATCGCCATCCGATTTTGCACTAACGGAAACGGTACGCTTCCCTACTTAACACACTGTACACTAAAATATTCTGCATTCTAGCTTTTGCCCCCAACCCCCTAAAGGGGGCTAAGGTTGAGAATTGTCATGCTTGAGCCCCCTTTAGGGGGTTGGGGGCAAAAGACGCTTTTCTTGCTCTGATTCATAAATTTCTAAAAAAGTTTCTATTAGACTCGGGGGTATAGGGGTCGGTTTTGTCTTTAGGCTATAACCTCAACGGATATAGTCCATGCAGACGGTCGCTTTCAGGCATAACCTACCCCAACCGGTGAAGCTCTCAGTAACGGGCCACGTAGCAGCCGATGCTACACCGGAGCCAGACGACGAATTGTTTATCCGGCTGGCTTTTGAAACCGACCCCAAACGAGGGTGCGAACTGCTGTTTCGGGCTTACTACCGCGACCTGTGCAGCACGGCCATCCGGTTTGTGTACTCGCGCCAGGCCTCCGAAGACATTGTGGGCGAGATTTTTCTCCAATTCTGGACGAATCAGATCTACCGGACCATCACCACCTCCTACCGGGCTTACCTGTTCCGGGCGGTGCGCAACCGGGCGCTCAACTACATCAAATTTGAACTGAACCGGACGGCCTCACTGGATCAGGTCACCGACGACGGCCAGCCCGATACGGTGCAGCAACCCGATCAGATCTTACAGATGGACCAGTTGATCCGGCGGATCAACGAGATCGTGCGCGGCCTGCCGCTGCAAGCCCAGCGCGTGTTTATCATGAGCCGGTTCGATGGCCGGTCCCATGCCGAGATCGCGCAGGAGTTGCAGATCAACCACAAAACGGTCGAAAGTCACATCACGAGGGCTTTATCGAGCCTCAGGCACCTCCTGCACCAGGAGTTGTGCCTACTGTTTTTCGCGCTGTCGTACGTAATCGGAAGCTGATCCCCACGCCATGCATCTCATTAACAAAGAGCTGTTGTTCAGTCATTTTGACGGGCGAACAACCCCTTTACAGGAAGAACTTCTGCGCGATTGGCTACAAACGCCCGATAGCCAGCAGGTATATTATCGCTGGTTGCAGGAATGGGAACGCCAGAACCCCCAGATCGTAACCGACCCCGATGTGGCCTTTGCCCTGTTTCAAAAGAAACTGGAAGACGACGCTCAACCCCTCGCCGTCCGTCGGTTAGTGGATCGGAGCCGGTGGTGGTCCCGTAGCTATTTCGTGGCGGCTTCCGTTGCCCTTTTGCTGTTCACCGTGGGGTATCTGACCCGCACGTATTGGGGACGGCGTACCCTTGCCACCGAGTATGGGGAAGTTCGCTCCATCGTGCTTGACGACGGGAGCCGGGTTACGCTGAATGCCAATTCCTCCATCCAGATTCCCCGGTTCACGTTCGGCTACACCGCAAGAGAAGTGTTTTTACAGGGCGAAGCTGAGTTTGTCATTGTACACACGGTCGCCAATGATCGCTTCAGTGTGCACACGGCCAACGAGGTTGAGGTGGTTGTGCTGGGCACCGAATTTGTCGTCAATACGCGCCGAAATAATACGAGGGTGGTGCTGAACCGGGGGAAGGTTCAGCTGCGCTTCACGGCATTAAACAAGCTAAACACCCTGATGATGAAACCCGGCGACTGCGTGAATCTGGCGACCAACAAACAGCCCCAGTGGGAACGTCTGGCTAGTAACCCAAATACGGCGACAGCCTGGAAAAACTACCAGTACACGTTTCGGCAAACGCCCCTGCCCGAGATCGCAACCCTGCTTTCCGACAACTTTGGCCTGACCGTGGAGCTGGATGGGGCATTGTCCCAGCGGAGCGTTACCGGCACGTTTCACGCGCAGAGCGCCGACGAATTGTTGCAGGCCCTAGTCGAGCTGTTCGATTTCACGGTGATTCGTCAGGGAAAAACAATCAAACTCACTTTATCTAATCCAGTCAATACGCAAACAAAACCCTCTTCTCTATGAAAAAGTGGCTACTTTCTTTTGGCTGGGCCTTACTGCTCCTGTCGTTCTGGCCGGCACCCGCCCAACTACTGGCGACCCGGCAAGTGGAGCCGACGGTGAACCGACGGGGTTCGACCCAAACGATGCGGTTGCAGGATGCACTGCTGGAATTGCAACGTGTGTACCGGGTTGACCTGTTGTTTGAAGAGGCTGCGATGGGCCAGATTGTGGTGCAGTCGAACCAGCTTGACTTTACGGCATCGCTGGAGAGAAACCTGCGCCGGGTGCTGGAACCGGCCGGGTTCGAGTACAAAAAACTGACGAAAGGCGGGTATGTCATCCGCAAATCCACGAACAGCAGGGAGGATGCGTCAAAGCATTGGGCGGCTATTCAGACTAACGTCAAAGATGTTGTCAACACACCCGCGCCCCTGGAAACCGTCGAAGCGGTGGCAGCTGCCGAACCCCAGAAAGCCGACCGCCCCGTTGCGGGCCGCACGACCGACGAGAAAGGAGACGGGTTGCCGGGCGTGAGCATTGTAATCAAGGGAACACAGCGGGGTACTACCTCAGATAAAGACGGTAAATATTCCCTCAATGTACCCGACGAGAATGCCACGCTGATTTTCTCCTTTGTGGGCTATGTACCTCAGGAAATTGTTTTGGGCAACCAGACCAGCCTGAACGTTACACTGATGGCCGACAACCGGGCGCTGAAAGAAGTGGTGGTGGTGGGCTACGGTACTCAGCGAGCCCGCGACGTGACCGGATCGGTGGCGACCATCAACCAGACAGCGGTGAAAGATTTACCGGTGTCGACGCTGGATCAGAAAATGATTGGTCAGGTAGCCGGGGTACAGATTCAGCAGGTTTCGGGAGCGCCGGGAGCCGGTACGTCGGTCAGGATTCGGGGAAGTGGGTCGCTTGGTGCGGGTAACGAGCCCCTGTACGTGGTCGATGGAATGCCGTACTCGTCGGGGCTAAACCAGAACCTGAATCCGTTGTTGCTGCTCAACCCTAACGATATTGAGTCGATCACCATTCTGAAAGATGCCTCATCCACGGCTATCTATGGATCTCGTGGCGCTAACGGTGTAGTGATGATCACCACCAAACAAGGTCAGTTCAACCGCACCCAAATTACGGCCTCGGTGATGCGGGGAGTCCAGGCAGTGCCTCAGAAAGGACGCCCCAACCTGATGAACCAGCGGGAGTTTATTGATTTACAGCGCAACAAAATCGACATTGCCGTTCGCCGGGCCGAAAACCGGGAACCAACCATCAACGACTATCCGGTGGAGTACCGCAATCCCGAACAACTCACGGGCGACGGTACCGACTGGTATGACCTGTTACTTCAGGCGGCACCCATACAGGACTACTCGGTGAACCTGAGTAAAGGAACGGAGAATTCTCGCATCAGTGCCAGTCTGGGCTATTTCAACCAGGAGGGTGTGCTACGCTACACGGGCGTGCAGCGGTACAGCGCTCGCCTGGGCATGGATCTGAACCTCGGTAAAGCCATCAGGGTGGGTGTTTCAATTCAGCCGACCTATATTCAGCAAAGCCGCACCAACACCAATTCCAATCGGGAAGATGTAATAGGGGTAGCCAATTGGGCCAATCCGGTTTTGTCGCCCTACGACGCTAACGGAAACCTGGTTCCTTACCTTGTCTCTCCGCAGAGCAAATACCACTCGGCCTGGAATTTTGCGAACCCCCTGTTTGTGCTTCGCGAGACGGCACAAACGCAGCAGCAGTTTCAAAATTTGGGCATCACGTTTCTGGAGTGGGCCATTACGCCAGACCTGAAAGCCAAAACATCGATCAATACGATCTGGTCAACGGGCCAGTTTTCGCAATACATTCCCAGCACGGTTGGTGGCCCTAACCGCCCCCCGGTAGCGGGCACCGGCAGTTCCGTCAATTCAAACGATCAGACATTTAACTGGCTCATCGAAAACACATTGACGTACAAACGGGCTTTTCAAAACCACCGGATTGACGCCCTGGTTGGCTACACCACCCAGAAAAATACGAGCAAAGGATTAAGCGTGAACGCCGGACCTTATGGCAATGATCTGGTGCAAACGATAAATGCCGCTCCGGCCATCAGCGCCTGGGGGCAATCGGTGAACCAGTGGAGCATTATATCGTATCTGGCCCGGATAAATTACGGATTTAAGGACAAATACCTCCTCACGGCCACGGTACGATCGGATGGTTCGTCACGGTTTGGGGCTGAAAATCGATATGCCCTCTTCCCATCACTGGCGGGGGCGTGGCGCATCTCCGAAGAAGAGTTTCTGAAGAGCAGTCAGTTCGTGAATAGCCTGAAACTGCGAGTCAGCTACGGCAAAAGCGGCAACAACAACATTGGTAATTACTCCCATCTGGCATCCATAAATCCGGGGTCGTACGTATTCGGCAACAACCAGGTATCAGCTTCCTACGTCGGTTTAGCCAATCCATTCCTGACCTGGGAAGAGTCTGAACAGCTCGATGCCGGTATCGACGCCGAACTGTTCAACAGCCGCCTGGCGGTCACCCTCGACGTATACAATCGCACCAGCCGGAACATGCTTCTCAACGACGTGGTACCAGCCATCAGCGGGTTCAACTCGGCGGTTGTTAACAAGGGAAATGTTCGGAATCGGGGGATTGAGCTGGGGATTGGCATCAAACCATTCACGGGAAGTTTCAACTGGGACGTGAACGCCAACATCGCCATCAACCGCAACAAGGTGCTTTCGCTGAACGATAACGGCGACCGGATTCTGTCGGGAAACAACGACAATAACCCCACGCACGTGACGGTGGTTGGGCAACCCATCGGCCAGTTTTTCGGCTTCATTCTCGACGGCCTGTATACGGATGCGGATATTGCGAATCCCAACCTCACAAAAACTGCCCAGGTCTACGCGGGTAACCCTAAATACCGGGACATCAACGGCGACGGCGTAATTACCGATTTTTTGGATTACGCCATTATTGGCAACCCGTATCCCAAATTCACGTTTGGTCTGACGAACAACCTGACCTACAAACGATTCAACCTGGGCATCATCGCAACGGGTCAATACGGCGGGCAGGTGATGAACGGGCTGCGGCAAACGGTAGATAACCTACAGGGCTTTTTCAACGTGCGTCAGGAATGGGTGAATCGCTGGCGCAGTACGGCCGATCCGGGAACAGGTATGTTGTATGGTGTGCCTAAACTGACGCCAAGCTGGGGCCACCGGGTCAACTCGATGTGGGTCGAAGATGCTACATTTCTGCGCATTGCCAACCTGTCGCTGGGCTACTCCCTTCCCGACAAGCTGGTTAAAAAGACCGGGTTTGTGGATGGTTGCCGCCTGTATATGACGGTTCAGAACCTGGCCATGTTTACGCGCTACGAAGGAGCCAACCCCGAAGCTCAGTCGAGAGACATCAACAACACACTATCGCCAGGTTTCGATATGTCGTCGTACCCGCTGGCCCGAACCACTTCAATTGGGATCAATCTGCAATTCTAACTTGATTGCTGTCGCGAGGGCCTTCGACTCCGCTCAGGCTGACTGCCGTCTTGAGCGTTTCCTGTCAGCCTGAGCGGAGTCGAAGGCCCTCGCGACAGCAACTTTTGAACCAACATTCAACATTAACCGAAAACAAAATGAGAACCCTCATTTGCGGCCTAACCCTTCTGTTGCTATCGGGCTGTTCCGATCGCTTTCTGGAGCTTTATCCCAAAACCACGCTGAACGAAGGGACGTTTTACCGGACCGAAGTTGAGTACATCTTACTGGCCAATGGCTGTTACGTACCCATGCGTGACTACGAAAAAAACTTTCACTGGGTGCTGGCGGAGCTGATTTCTGACAATGCCAGCTTCCAGAACAACACTCGCATCGGCGAAGCGTCGCGCGGAGTTATCGACCAGTTTATTCTGACCTCCGATAATGTGGCGTATTCGAACTTCTGGAACCTGTCATACAATGGCGTCACGCGCTGCAACAAGCTCTTGAGCGAGCTAGATCGGGAGGGCGTGACCTGGTCGAAACAATCGTACAAAGAGCGGTGCGCAGGCGAAGCTCTCTTTTTGCGGGCTCTGTATTATTTCAATCTGGTTCGGCAGTTTGGTGGGGTTCCTCTGGTACTGACACCCATTGCCGCGCAGGAAGCCGTAAACATTAAACGGAACACCGAAGTCCAGATATACGAGAGTATCATTGCTGATCTGAAGCAGGCCGCGACGCGGTTTGCCAGTGCGAACGATGTGAATGAAGTAGGCCGAGCCAACGAAACAGCCGCCTTGGCTCTGCTTGGCAAAGTGTATCTCACCAGAGGCAGCTACGCCGAAGCGGAGGCCGTTCTGAAATCAGTTATTACTGCCGGAAAATATAGTCTGCAACCCAACTATGCCGACCTCTTCAACCCAGCGGCAAAGGACAGTAAAGAGACCATTTTCGCCATTCAATATTCGGAAAACAGCGCTGAACTGGCCAATCGGTTTATCTTTATGTTTGCCCCACACACCTCCGCCGGAGCAATTACGAAACGGCCGAATATCAACATTATCTCGGCGGGCTGGAACCAGCCGACGCAGGATTTAATCAACGCTTTCGAAGCGGGTGACAAACGGAAAGATGTGTCGATCGGGTTCTGGACGGGTGTTGACTGGGATTCGCAGGTCCGGGCTATCCCCTACTGCGCCAAGTACAAAGCACCCATTTCTGCTCCCGACGACCGTAGTGGCGACAACCTGCCGGTTCTGCGTTACTCGGATGTGCTGTTGATGTACGCCGAAACGCTGAATGAACTTGGTAAATCGAGTGAGGCAATTCCTTTTGTGCAACAGGTGCGTACGCGGGCGGGCTTAGTGAGCCCGCTAACCGGCTTGGATAAAACGGCTCTGCAAACTCTGATTGCGAAAGAACGGCAGGTGGAGTTCTGCTTTGAAAACCAACGCTGGTATGATCTCAAACGAACCGGAAAAGCGCTGGAAGTAATGACGGCTCACGGCAAACGGGAAAAAGCAGCTAAGTCGTTTCTGTACCCCGAAGCCTACACGATATCAGCCACTAAATTGCTGTCGCCCATCCCGAGTGTTGAGCTGTCAGTCAATAAATTACAGCAAAATCCGGGGTATTAATTGGGCGTTCAAATATCTCGTTGCAGTCAACCCCACCCCAACCCCTCCCCCTTAGGGAGGGGCTAAAAAACGCTCAACCAAAGCCCCTCCCTAAGGGGGAGGGGTTGGGGTGGGGTGATATAGCAACGGATTGTTTACAGTAACTTATCTAGTAGCATTACCCCAAACCCCAGCGACTTTGAAACGCTTCGTCTTTTTCCTTCCAGTTGTAGCAGCGGCCCTGGCACTTCGCCCGGTGTCGGTTCAGGAGTCCCAACAGGCAGCTGCGCCCAACATCATCTTTCTTCTGGCCGACGATCAGCGGTGGGATGCGCTGGGCGTAGCGGGCAATCCGGTGATTAAAACCCCAAACATTGACCAGCTTGCCCGGGATGGATTTTACTTCCGACGCTCGTACGTGACCACGCCTATTTGTGCCATCAGTCGGGCCAGTATTTTGAGCGGACAATATGCCCGTCGGCACGGGATCAACGATTTTGGAACGCCCTTTACCGAAGCAGCCCTGGCGCAGACGTATCCGCTACTTCTCCAGAAAGCCGGTTACCGAACAGGCTTCATTGGCAAATATGGGGTTGGCAACAAGATGCCCGTTAGTGCCTACGACTATTGGCGGGGCTTTGATGGGCAGGGGAACTACGCGGCTCGCGATTCACAGGGTAAGCCCATCCACCTGACCGATCTGATGGGTCAGCAAATGGATGAGTTTCTGCAAGGCAACCCCAGCGGAAAGCCGTTCTGTTTGTCGGTGAGTTTCAAAGCTCCCCACGCGCAGGATGCCGCCAAGCCCGAGTTCCCTTACGCCGAACGCTTCGCCAGCGTCTATAGCGACAAGACCCTGAAACGGCCAACGGCGGCTCAGGATAAATACTACAGACAGTTTCCCGACTGGTTCAGAAACAATGACCAGAACGAATCCCGCATTCGCTGGGCGCGCCGGTTCGCTACCGACTCGATGTTTCAGCAGACAACCAAATCGTATTTCCGCCTGATAACAGGGATTGACGAGGTGGTTGGTAACCTGCGCAAAGCCCTGAAAGAGCGCGGTCTGGACAAAAACACCGTGATCGTTTACACCAGCGATAATGGGTTTTACGAAGGCGAATACGGGTTTGCCGACAAATGGTATGGCCACGAACTCTCAATCCGGGTACCGCTCATTGTGTATGATCCACGGCAACCCGCCTGGCACGGCCGCACCACCGACCAGTATACACTAAACATTGACCTTGCACCCACCTTGCTGACTCTGGCGGGAGTGCCCGTTCCGAGCCAAATGCAGGGACGCCCTCTTACCCAGTTGATGAACAATGCCCTCAAAACACCCTGGCGCACCGAGTTCTTTTTTGAACACCTGATCAACATACCCACGGTGTTTATTCCCCAATCGGAAGGCGTATTGAGCGCCGACAAAAAGTACGTCCATTACTTTAACGTCCGGCAATCTGCCGATTCCTACGAGGAAGTGTACGACCTGAAAGCCGACCCGCAGGAGCTCGCCAATCTGGCTACGCAGCCAAAAGGGCAAGCGTTAAAGAAATCGTTACTCCCCACCTTCGAGCGGCTTAAGCAAGCTGCCCGGTAAACCGGATCAACCAATACTCAGCTATGAATTCAGTCAATGTGTGCATAGGAGGTGCCCTGATTCTGGGACTAATCGCCTGGAAGCCTGTCTCGCAGTCCAAGCAGTCGGCTCCAGCCCGCAAGCCTAACATTGTTATTGTGATGGCCGACCAGTGGCGCGCCCAGGATTTGGGTTATGCCGGAAATCGGCAGGTTATTACCCCAAATCTGGACAAACTGGCGGCCGAATCAGTCAATGCGCGTATGTGCGTAGCGGAAGTGCCGGTATGCGCGCCCAGCCGGGCGAGTATGCTGACGGGCCAGCACGCCCATACACACGGGGTATTCTACAACGACCGCCCACTACGGAATGAAGCCGTTACACTAGCCGAAGTCTGCCAGCAAAACGGGTATCAAACGGGTTTCATCGGCAAGTGGCACATCAATGGCGGTTTGGCCAAAGACTTTGCCCCCGGCCGTCTAGCTCCAATTCCGGCCGATCGGCGGCAGGGCTTCGAGTATTGGCGAGCCTTGGAATGCACCCACGACTACAACAATTCGCCGTATTACAATGAGGTGAACAAGCGGTTTGTCTGGCAACAGTACGACGCCATCAGCCAGACTGATTCGGCCATTGGCTTCATGACCCAGAAACGCGATGCTCCGTTTTTATTGGTACTGGCCTGGGGGCCACCGCACGATCCGTACCAGACAGCCCCGAAAGAATATCGCCAGAAATACGCCAATACGCCCATCAACTTACGGGCCAATGTTCCCACCAAGGATACCACGGAGGCAACCCGGGCGCTACGGGGTTATTATGCGCACATCAACGCCCTCGACGATTGTATTGGCCGGTTACAGGCAGCTATGAAGGCCGCTAAGCTTGATGAAAGCACCATTTTCATTTTCACTTCCGATCATGGCGATATGCTGTATTCGCACGATCAGATCAACAAGCAAAAGCCTTGGGACGAGTCGATTCGGATTCCGTTTCTGCTCAAATACCCCGCCGAATTTGGCCGCAAGGGTCGCACGATGGACGTACCCATATCGCTCACGGACGTGATGCCTACGCTTCTGTCGATGACGGGGCTGTCGATTCCAAAAAGTGTAGAAGGGCAGGATTTTGCCGCCCTGTTCCGTAGCCCCCGCGCACCCCGGCCCGATGAGGCTGCCATGATTGCCTGTATTGTCCCGTTCCACCAGTGGAACTATGGTCGGGGTGGGCGCGAGTACCGGGGCATCCGCACCGCCCGGTACACCTACGTGCGCGATTTGAAAGGACCCTGGCTTCTATACGATAATCAGCAGGACCCGTACCAGCTTAAGAACCGGGTCAACGACGCGACAATGGCCCAGACCCAGCAGCAACTGGAACGGATGCTCGCTCAAAAACTCCAGAAAGCCAACGACAGCTTCTCCCCCGGCAACGTGTACATGGATAAGTGGCACTACCCCTGGGCGGCCATTGATTCGCTGGGCAACCCCTATTACAAGTAGTTCGCACCAAAACCGGGATTATAGAAACAAACCACCTACAGTCCCGGATTGCTATATGAACGTCAACTACCTGCCCGCCCTAATCACATCTTTTGTTGGGTTTCTCTTGATTTCTGTATGTAGCGATGCTCTCGCGGCTACAATCGACCTGAAGCCCGTTAATCTGCGCACGGAATACAAGACAAACCCAGTTATCGACACCGAAATACCCCGCTTAAGCTGGGAATTGACCTCGGCTGTCCGGGGTCAAAAACAGACCGCTTATCAGATCCTAGTAGCATCATCGGCGGCTTTACTGGCCCCCGGCAAGGCTGATTTGTGGGATTCGAACAAACAGCCGGGCAATGCCACCAACCAGATCGAATATGCGGGTAAAAATCTGACTTCAAGGGCGGTCTGTTACTGGAAAGTGCGTAGCTGGGACAAAAATGGGCAGGCTAGTGCTTGGAGTGCAGTTGCTCGCTGGGAAATGGGCTTGGTGAACAAGTCAGACTGGAAAGGCGACTGGATTGGCAACGACCTGACGGCCCTAGGTAAGGGCAAAACATACCACCTGCCACCCGCCCCCTTTTTCAGAAAAGACGTACAACTCAAAGCCCCCATTAAGCGGGCTCGCTTGTTCGTAAGCTCGCTGGGCTTGTACGAATTTCACATCAACGGCAAACGCGTTGGAAACGACTATTTTACGCCGGGCTGGACAGACTACAACAAACGGGTTTATTACCAGACCTATGACGTTACGGCCAACATGAAAGCGGGCAACAATGCCCTCGGGGCTATCGTCGCCGACGGCTGGTATGCGGGGTACCTTGGCTATGCCCTGCTGGTGGGCAACCCCGTCGTGAAAAACTTCTACGGTGATGTTCCGCTGCTGAAAGCCCAGCTGGAAATCGAGTACGCTAATGGCACCAAAGAAACGGTGGTTACCGACCAGACCTGGAAAACAAATCATGGCCCCATTGTTGAAGCCGACATCCTGAACGGCGAGACCTACGATGCCCGGCGCGAATTTAAGAACTGGAACCAGCCCGGCTTCGACGATTCGGTCTGGAAAAGCAGCCGCGTATATCCCGATAAAGCAGAGCGAAAACTACAGGCGTATCCCGGCAATCCGGTGCAGGTTTTTGGGGAATTGAAAGCAAAATCAGTTACGCCCAAATCCGGAGGCAAATACCTGTTTGATTTGGGTCAGAATTTTGCGGGCGTCGTCCGGCTCAGGGTAAAAGGCAACAAGGGTGACACCATCCGGCTGCGGTTTGGCGAGGTCTTGTTTCCGAATGGCGAGATCATGACGGAAAACCTGCGAAAAGCCAGAGCCATCGATACCTATATTCTGAAAGGGGCCAAAGAAGGTGAAACCTGGACACCCCGATTTACTTACCACGGGTTTCAGTACTTGGAAGTTGCCGGGTTCCGAACCGCCCCAAGTCTGGATGCTATTACGGGCATTGTTTTGACCTCGGCTACGCCCGAAACAGGATCATTTGAGACCGACAATAAAATGGTTAACAAGCTGTACCAGAACATTGTCTGGACGCAGCGCTCCAACTATTTCGAAGTGCCCACCGACTGTCCCCAGCGCGACGAACGACTCGGCTGGACGGGCGATGCCCAGGCTTACGTCGAATCGGCCACGTTCAACAACGACATAGCGGCCTTTTTCACCAAATGGCTGGTGGACCTGAACGATGCCCAACGGCCCGACCACGCCTACCCGATATATGCCCCCGCGCCGAACGTCCGCAAAACCGATACGTATTCGCCCGGCTGGTCGGAGGCCGGCATTATTTGCCCCTACACGATTTACAAAACCTACGGCGACACGCGGGTGATCCGAAATTTCTGGCCAAACATGGTTGCGTACCTCGATTTTCTGGAACAGAAAAGCAAGAACACCTATGTGTATAAAGAAGCCAGTTTTGAGGAAATTTCTCCGAAAGGCGGGTTTGGCGACTGGTTATCGGTTGGCAAGAAAACACCGCCCGATATGCTGGCTACCATGTACTATGGCTACGTAGCTTCGATGATGGCCGAAATGGCAAGCGCCATTGGCAAACCCGACGAGTCGGCGCATTACAAAGCGGTTTTTGAGAAGATAAAGCAAGCCTTTCTGAACCACTACGCCGATGCCACGGGCAAATTCAAAGCCAATAGTGCCGCCTATGGCAACGGGAACGGCTACGTAGATGGCGAAATGGGGTTTGATGGCCATACCCAGACGGCCTATGCCAATGCCATTTATATGCAGATGCTCAAACCCGACCAGACGCAACAAGCGGGCAACTGGCTGGTTGACCTGATCAGAGCCAATAACAACAAACTTTCAACGGGCTTTTTGGGCGTAAAGCCCCTGTTACCGGCGCTGTCAGTTACCGGGCATAGCGACGAGGCTTATCGACTCCTGCTGAACACCGATTATCCGTCGTGGGGGTTCGAGGTCATTAACGGGGCCAATACGGTTTGGGAGCGCTGGAACAGCTATATCAAAGGCAAAGGATTTGAGAATAACGCGGGCATGAACTCCTTCAACCACTATGCGTTTGGCTCCGTAAATGAGTGGCTGTTTGAGCATGCCGCTGGCCTGAAAGTGGGACAAGCCGGGTACCGAACGTTCACTGTGAAGCCCGACATTGCCAATGAAGGTCTCCAATTTGTAAAAGCCCGCTACCAGTCGATTAACGGCAAGATTGAATCGTCGTGGCGCAAAAATGGCAAGCAACTGACGCTATCGGTTACGGTTCCGGTGAACACCGTTGCCGATGTGTTTATCCCGACTACCAACCCTGACAAGATAAGGGAAGGCAGTAAAGGGCTAAAAGCGAACCCATTCGTTAACGTAAAATCGGTAAAGGATGGCTACGTACAGCTCGAAGTAGGTTCTGGCGTGTATCAGTTTTCCGTGCCAAACGCTGTTAATTGATTAAAACCCGCCGTTTGTCACAATGGCGTTGGCGGGTGGAGAAGGGTTGGCTTATCTTGTCGAACAGTCCACAGATAAGGACTCCCTTCTCCCGATGAAAAAGATCCTGGTATCGTTCGCGACTGCATTCCAAAATATCCGTTCCCGTTTTTTCCATACTGTTCTGTCCATTCTGGGGATTGTCATTGGTGTGGCAGCACTGGTGGCGATTCTGTCGCTGATCGACGGGATGGAACAGTACGCGCAGGAGCAGATTACCAAAACCACCTCCTTAAAGGCGATTCTGGTTCAGCCGAGTCCCTACAAATCAGTCAATGAGGTGCAGGTACGAAAAGCTGACTACGCGTATTTTAATTACAACAGCTTCACCAAAATGCGGTCGTCGCTGACCTTACCGGCTAAGGCATACCTCTACTCACGCCAAAACGGGGAAATAAGTACGCAGACGGCTACCGGTAAAACGGGGTCCATAATCACCGCTCTCGGACTCCCCCTCCACCCCGATCTAAGCCTGATTCATGGCCGGGCCTTCAGCGAAACGGAACTAAAGAATGGACAACCGGTGGCATTTGTCAACCAGAAACTGGCCCGGCAACTGGTAGGTAAGCAACCTGAAAAAGCCGCCCTTGGCAAACAGGTAATATACAACGGCAAGGCACTCACTGTAATCGGAATTTCGGCCGATAAAGATGCCAAAGCGGGTCAACTGCTCATGCCTTTTACCCTCCTGTCGGACAGTGCGCTGAAAGCAACTCCGCCTATGGCCGTGATTGAGGCTGGCAATGTAGAAGATGTCCCTGCCTTGAAAACCGAACTTGAAACCTGGCTGAAAGGCAACATGAAAAACCAGCTGGCCGATTTCTCCATCATTACCAACGAACAGCGGGTCGACCAGGCAGCCAAAGGTTTTCTGCTCTTCCGCATTATTATGGGTCTAATCGTGGGCATTTCTGTATTGGTCGGTGGCATTGGCGTGATGAACGTACTCCTGATTTCGGTGAACGAGCGAACGGTAGAGATTGGTGTTCGGAAAGCGCTCGGGGCCAAAAAACGGGATATTTTGTGGCAGTTTCTGTCTGAGTCCATCACCATTTCGACGTTCGGAAGTTTGCTGGGATTGGTGCTGGGTCTGCTGAGCACTATGGCATTTATTCCCATCGTAAAAGCCCTCACCGAGGTACCCTTTCAGGCGGCTTATACCTGGAATACATTTATCCTGATTATGGTCATCGCCATGTTAATCGGTGTCATCTTCGGCACTTACCCGGCCATGCGGGCCGCCCGGCTCGATCCGGTCGAGGCCATTCGTCGCGAATAGTCAAAACTGGTTTTTCAGGGCAAGAGTCGGATACACCTGAAGTTGGTTTCCATTGATTAGTACGTGATAAAACAGGTTAATTCGAGAACCGATAGACACGGTTCGGGCAACCTTGACCCAGCATTGCGGGTCACCAAAAAACGCGATTTTCTTACCCTGTTGGTGTTGGGTGAAGTCAGTACCCTGATCTCGGTTTTCGCTCCAGGCCACTAAACTCCCGGCAATCATGAACTTGTAGTTAAAGAATCCTTTTCCGAAGTAAAATATAAGCTGCGGATCATGACTTGGTCTGGCAAACGTGCTAAATCGATACACCAGGCTCGTGCTGAACCAGGCACCACGCCATTGAAACGGATAAGCCACGCCCACCCCAAACGTGTTGGTGAGGTAGTAGCCATAGGTGGGAGGTGCCACACCCAGTCCACCGCTGTACGTCAGAGCCAGATAAACGTGGGGTTTCCAGTAGCGCAGATTCTTGGAAACCTGGACAAAAATCTGCCCGATGTTATTATTTTCGCCCGTAAAGTCAGCTTGTGTTTTCAATAAAAATGAGCCCGTAGAGTCGTTGCCTTTGAAATATTCAAATGTCATCGACGTGAAATTTCGGCGATTCAGATCGGGGTTGATCGAGTGTCTGAAATCATAATGAAGCTGAAGCTGTTGCGCCTGACCAGTCAGAGCAACCATCCATAAACCAATAATCAGTGCGTTTTTCATGGGGAGACAAGTTTTGGGCAAAGCTTCGTCTCCTGGGTAAAAGCGAACGGAATTCAGGCGGAAACGTCACGGAATTGTGAATTTCGGGCGTTTAAATGCCTACAGGAGTCGTTATTTACCGACCCAGGCCTGCTACAGAATTGCGGCCTGGCGACCAGACAACTACCTTTATCTGATGGATGAGTTTGACCGGCGGGCGTTTGCCCATCTTTTCAATGCGGTAATCACAACATGTTTCGGTCATCCGCTGAGTGAACCGCTTTCTGAACCCGAGAGCAGGCACTTAAGTAATGAGATCGAAGAGCACACCGGACTGATTGTTGGCTGGAAAAGCCTGAAAAACTACGCGGCTTTTGTGCTTACGCCCACGCCCGGTAAGCAGGAAAACCCATCGATAGCCACGCTGGATACGCTGGCCCGGTACGTTTTCGAAGCACCCGTCACCTCCGAAGTAGAGCGCAAAAAAGCGGGAGAACACTTTACGTATTGGTTTCGGTATCGCGAACAGGTCAAGGTGCCGCTAAAGTCTGATACTGTCACCATCCCGAAAAGCCCCCAAAGGAGCCGACTGGTTTGGGTCGTTGCGGGAATAGTCCTGTTGCTGGCTGGCTTCCTTATCTTCATATTACCCCCCGATTTTGAGCATCTACGAGATAATTTCCAGGCGACTGATGACCTCACCCTATCGCAAAATGGTTGGTTTGTGCAGGATAAAAACGATACGTTCTGGAAGCGCCGAAATGAAAAACCGGGCCGACTGACGCTGTTTACGCTCAAAGGTGATAACTGGCCCAAAACCGGCGAAAAACCACGGGTGCAAAACCTCCTGTTGCAACGAATTCAGGATGATTGCTTTACCACCGAAGTCCACTTTACGGATTTTGTACCCAGCGGAAACTGGCAACAGGCGGGATTATTACTACTGGAAGACACGCTGTTCAGGGGAAAAAGCATCCGCCTATCACTGTCCTACAACAACTTTTTTGGAGGCTACACAAAGCCCGGCGAAATTTTGATTCAGGCCGTAGCCTCGTACGGCAGCGAGTACGCGAACCTGGAAGAGTTTATCCACCAGCCTCTGTTTCAGTTGGGCAGTGCCGATGTGCAGCGTATTGCTACTACCAACCTAAAAAACGTGGCCTTCCGGTTGGAGAAACAGGGACAGAAATTTCGTTTCTTATACTCGGCCAGTCCGGTCGACAATTTCTCGTTTAAAGAGCTTACCACGTATTCATTCGGCATGGAGCCTAAATTCATCGGCTTGTTCGCGCTCAAAGGCTTTGTCGACACAACCGCTGTAAAACCGGTCCCTATCCGGTATTTCCGCTTAGATGGCCAGCGCTGCGACTAAGCACCAGCATTACCAGACTTTCACCTCAACCCGACGATTGGCTATCCGGCCTGTTTCTGTTGTATTGTCGTTGATTGGCCGCGCGTCGCCATAGCCCTTATCACTGACGCGACCATCGGCAATGCCATGTTGAATCAGGTAATTAGCGACCACCTTGGCCCGATACGCTGACAACTGCTGATTCAACTTTTTATCGCCTAGATTGTCGGTATGGCCGCTAATCTCAACGCGGAGAGCAGGTTGTTTTTTCAGGGTTTGCACCAGTCTGTCGAGTTCGGCATACGAAGCTGGGAGCAGGGTATATTCGCTTTGGTTGAACCAGACCTGCGTAAGGACCACGGTTTCGCCCGACTTCAGATTTTCTAAAACTGGAGGTTTTACGGTCGATGCAGCACTAACTGTTTCGGTCACGGGCTTTGCGGGCGAAGCTACTGGACGGGACGCTACGACCACTGGAGAAGTTGATCTGGCAGGCGATACCGCAGGTTTTACAACAGGGCGTTTCGTAACGGGCGTGGGTTGTTTCCGAGCGGCAACCGTTGGCGACGCTGGCTTGGCAACAACCGGTGCAACGGGTTTAGGGGTAACAGGTTTGGCAACTGGGCGGGCCGTTGGAAGGGTTAGGTATTGCTGAGACAAAATAGACCCTTTCGAGTTGATCAGGCTACTAAGTAGCCGGTTGACTTCATCGGGCTTTGTCCAGTAAAGCTTGATTTCGCCTTCCAGAATAGCATTAAAGAAATCAACCCGAAGGTCATACGATTGACCTGATTGTAGTGTTACAGTGCCGACAAAAGTTGTCTTATCGTGTAAATCCCAGGCATCAATAATTTTTTTGCCACCCACCCACACCCGCACACCGTCGTCTACATCAACGGCGAAACGATACTGACCCGAAACGGGAGCCAAAAGCTTACCCGTCCAGCGCACGGAGTAATATTGATCATCAAGCCCAGGCCCCGGAGGTCTGCCGCGCCAGTTGAAGTTCAGGTTAGGATCGATACGCGTGAACACCTTCTTCTCGAAGTTTGTACCGGCGTAGTACTCGCCTTTAAGCCCTTGGGCCACGTTGGACTGCGCCACCACATTGCTGCTAGTCAAGAGCAGGACAATAGCCAGTTGGAGCAGACGTGACGTATTCATAACCTAGCGGAGTATAGTATCATCAGAAAAGATACGGCAAAATCAGCCATTCTGTACGTCTTGACCCGCTTCTCTATCATACGCTCACTCACTCCGCAAACTGGTCACCGGGTTGGCCAGGGCTGCTTTGATACTCTGGAAACTAACGGTGAGTAGGGCGATGGCAACGGCTAGTAAACCCGCCAGGGCGAACATCCACCAGGCCATATCAATCTTGTAGGCGAAATCGGCCAGCCATTTGCTCATGGCCCACCAGGCCAGCGGGGTAGCAATAACAATGGCAATCAGTACCAGCTTGACCACATCTTTGGAGAGTAGCGTAACGAGACTGGCTACGCTGGCCCCTAACACTTTCCGAACCCCAATTTCTTTGGTGCGTTGCTGAGCGCTGAACGTAGCCAGACCAAATAAACCCAGACAGGCAATAAAGATGGCAATGCCCGCAAACAGCGTGAACAGAAAGCTGTACTGCCTGTCGGACTCGTACTGCCGGGCGTAGAAATCATCCAGAAAGAAATAGTCCAGCGACGATTCGGGGAAGAGTTCACTCCAGATGGTTTCGACTTGGGCGAGTAACTGCTGAGGCTTATTGGCGCGGAACTTAATGGAATAGAAACTGGTCGGAATCCAGGGGAAAGCCGGGTCCATAAACAATACGAGGGGCGTAAACAGCTGGTGCAGCGACTGTTGGTGGTAGTCCTGCACGACACCAATAATCTCGCTGGCCTGGTTAGGCGTTGTTTCCAGCGCTATTTTCTGACCAATGGCCTGTTGGATGGACGTAAAGCCAAACTGCTTCACCGCCGATTCGTTGAGCACCAGTGCCGTAGAATCAGCTGGCCGTGTTTTGTCGAACCCGCGACCGGCCACAATACGTAATCCATAGGTAGGCATGAATTCGAAGTCGACTTTCAGCATTTCGAAAAGCCGGTTGTTGGCAGTCTGCGCTTCGAACCGGCGATTGGCCAGAAATTGCCCCACCTCTTTACCCGGCACGGAGCCCGACCCCGTAACGGCCGATACGCCCGCCAGCGCACCAATGCGCTTTTTCAATAGCTCAACTTTACTGGCATAATCAGGCGTGGTTACGGGTGATTTGAGTACCACAACCTGATCCGTTAACACCCCCGGCCGCTGCCCCATCATGTACGCCGTTTGCCGATACACGACCAGCGTACTCACTATCAGTATCACCGAAATCATAAACTGCACCACCACCAGCCCTTGCCGCAACGGCTGTCCAGTTCCCAACACTTTCGCATTGCCTTTGAGTACCGCAGAAGGCGAAGTTCGTAACAGCACAAAAGCCGGGTACACACCCGTGACCAGCATACCAACCAGCCACAGAGCCAGAAACCCAATCACAACCAGGGGCTCGGTCCATACGCTTTGGGCAGCCTGGAGATGCAGCGAGTCAGGAAGCCATTGCGTAGCCAGGAGCACAACCGGAATAGCAACGATCAGCGCAATGGTATGAACCAACATCGACTCGACCACAAACTGCGCCAGCAGCATCCGGCGGGTGGAGCCAATCATGCGTCGGATACCTGCTTCTTTGGCCCGGTGCATTACCCGCGCCGTGGTCAAGTTGCTATAGTTTACCCAGCTGATCAGCAGAATAACCAGTGCAATAATGAACAGGAACTGGACCACGGTCCGGTTGCCTTTCACTTCAACCTCGTTTGGCGTAGCGGGGTTAAGGTGCAGGTCCTGTATCGGAACCAGTTTGATCCCCCACGTAACATCCCGCATACTGGCCTCCGTTTTGTATTTCTCGGCCAGGGCTGGAAACTTGGCTTCAAGGCGACCGGGATCGGTGTTCGGTTTGAGTTGAACAAACGTATAGCTGGAGTGCTGATACCAGTAGTGCCAGTACCGGGATGATGCTGTTCGTCCCGAAATCAGCATGTCGAACTGCATAGTTGAGTTGACAGGAATATCCGCGAAAACACCTGTAACCTGGCACGTAAGTTCCTGCGAAAGGGTACTTATTTTCAGTGTTTTACCAAGTGGATTTTGGCCACCGAAATACTTCTTGCTCGTTGATGCAGACAGGACAACGGTGTTCGGTTCGTTCAG
The DNA here is from genome assembly GCF_028867935.1 of Flavobacterium sp. SUN052. Lineage (GTDB taxonomy): Bacteria > Bacteroidota > Bacteroidia > Flavobacteriales > Flavobacteriaceae > Flavobacterium. The sequence continues at coordinate 1,031,823 of NZ_JAPQNS010000001.1, read as the reverse complement.
AAACGTCCGACGGTCACCCAGCAGCACGGGGTAATCGAAAAAGGTAAAGAAGTTGGAATCGGCCAGGCAAACGTGCTTTTCGCGGTACTTCAGATTAGTATATCGGACAACCCGCTCAGCGTTGCGCCAGGCAATGCGGGTGAAGTTTTCCACTTCGGGGAAGCTGGCTTTCATTGCCGGGGCGCATCCGTTGGTACTCGTCGCCCAGTGATCCGATTTATGACCAGCCCCGTAAAACAGACTTTCAACCCGATAAACGGGTTTCTCCTCTACCTGGTCGAGCGCTACCCGATCATAGCTCTTTTCGAACCGGACGTATTGAACCAGCAAACCACAGGTTGCCAGCCCCAGTGCCAAACCGGTAATGTTGAGCAAACTGTATAACCGTTGATGAACGAGGGAACGCCAGGCAATCTTTACGTAATTGGTCAGCATAGGAGACGAGCGAAGGGAGAAAGCAATATAGTAAATTACTCACTTCGCAAACTCGTCACCGGGTTAGTCAAAGCCGCTTTTATACTCTGAAAACTGACCGTCAACAAGGCAATACCCACGGCCACCAATCCCGCCAGCGCAAACACCCACCACTCGATGTCAATTTTGTAGGCAAAGTCCTTCAGCCAGCTATTCATCACATACCAGGCAACGGGTGAACTCAACACCAGGGCAACCAGCACGAGCCGGACAAAATCGACCGAAAACAGGCTGAAGATGTGGGCCGTGGACGCACCCAGCACTTTGCGAATACCCACTTCTTTGGTGCGGGTTTCAGCCATAAACGCAACTACCCCGTAAAGCCCCAGGCAACCAATGAAAATGGCAATGACCGCCAGTAACTGAAGTAATGAATACAGTTTTTCTTCGCTCTTGTAGAAGTTGGCGAGTGTTTCGTCCAGAAATTCGTAGGAGAAAACAAACTCAGGATAGGTTGCTGTCCAGGCCGTTTCGACTCGATTCAAGAGTTGACTGATGGTCTTGGTCCTACCCTCTGCGGTCGATAGTTTGATGGCCATTGAAACGTAGTTTCCCCGCTGGGTAGTCAACACGCTTGGCTCGACTTTATCCCGCAATGAAAACATATTAAAATCTTTCACCACGCCCACAATTGGTTTTTTTACGGTCCCGCCAGCCACCGCCATCTGCTTTCCAATCACCTGTTCGGGCTTTTGAAATCCCAGCCGTTTCATAAACGTCTCGTTGATCACTAGCTCCCGGATGGAATCGGCAGGTTGATACATTCGTCCGGCCAGCAGTTTCAGGCCATACGTACGAACATAGGCCGTGTCGGCGGGGCGCATCACAACACCATAACCGGGATCTTTGTCGTCATTTTCAAATCGAAAACTCGTGGTCCAGTTATTTTTAGCGGAGGGGCTGCTCATGCCGAAACTGAGCGACTTTACGCCCGGCTCACTGGTGAGCTTAGCCCGTAAATTCTCCAGCTGACCCGGCTCATTTTGAGGTAACGAAACGGTCAAGACGGCATCCCGGTTGTAGCCCAAATCGACAGAGCGGAAAAACTCCATCTGACTATAAGCGATAATAGTCCCGATGATCAGGATCTGAGAAATGGCAAACTGCCCAACAATCAACCCCCGGCGGAGGGTGAAATAGTTACCCGCTGCCGTTGCCTGAACCCGGCCTTTAAGGGCTAAAATCGGCTGATAACCCGACAACACCAGGGCAGGATAAAAACCCGCCAGCACCGTTGTCAGCACGCCTAAGCTTACCAAAAAGCCAAGTACCAGGGGGCTCAACAAGGTCACTGCACCTGGCGTAATATTCAGCAAGTCACCTACATAAGGGAGCGACGCTTGAGCTACCACCAACGCCATTACCACCGCTATGCCCGTCAACACGCCGGTTTCGCCCAGAAACTGCCGCACCAGTTGCCCCCGGGTACTTCCCAACACTTTCCGAACGCCCACTTCCCTTGACCGGCGAATAGCCTGAGCCGTTGCCAGATTGATAAAGTTAATACAGGCCGTTACCAGAATAAACAGCCCGATCAGCACCATCGCCCAAATCATTTCGATACTGATACTGCGCTGGGCAAAATTTGAGGTGTTGGTGGCGAAGTGTATATCGGTCAGGGGCTGTAAAACGTATTTCAGCTTCTGGGCATCCTCCGGGTCGTGGTATTTTTTGACAAAGCCAACCAGCTGACGCTCGATCCTGGCGACTTGAGACTCCGCATTTGCCGTAGTTGGAGGCAGCATCATGTAAATTTGAGCCCCGCTATAGGTTGATTTCCAATCGTCTGGGGGCGATGTATTGCCATAAGCCAGAATAGAAGCATGCGCCAGAAACACATCAAAGGGCATGCTGGTGGTAGCCAGTGGAGCCTGCACAATGCCCGTTACCACAAAATCCATCTTGTTGTCAAGCCGAATGGTTTTACCCATCAGGTTGGTATCGCCAAAATATTTGTGGGCAATTCGATCAGTAAGCACCACCGTGTTGGGGTTCGCAAGTGCCGTTTGCGGACTGCCTTTTTCCCATGTGTAATCGAATAGATTAAAATACTCCGGCTCGGCAAACGCAATTACATTGTTCGTTTCTTGAAATCGCTTCTTGTCGGTACCAGTCGGGCCACCTACCGATACCACTGCCGACCGAACCTGACTAACCATAGTGAGCTGGTGTTTCAGCTCCGGAAATTCAGTACGGAGCGCAGCCAGGGCCGGAAATGTGATTCCCACACCGGGTTTATCTTCCGTCGCGGTTTTGTCGCTACCCAGCATCCGGTAAATGCGGTCGGCGTTTTTGTTGTGCTTGTCGAAGCTCAGTTCGTAGCGGACGGCTACGAACAAGAGCAAACAGCTCGCCAGACCCAGGGTCAATCCCAATACATTGATGGTCGAGTAGTTCCAGTTGCGCTTCAGAGCGCGGAAGGCGGTGGTGAAATAGTTTCGTAGCATTTATTGTTGGTATCTACTCGGAACGTAAAGATTTAACGGGATTCATGAGGGCGGTAGCCACCGTTTTACTGCCAATGGACACTAGTACCAATACCATCACCACCAGGGCAGGTAGGGCAAAAAGCCACCAGCTTAGCTCGATTCGGGCGGCATAATTAGCCAGCCAGTTTTTGACAATGAAGTAGGTAATGGGCAGGCCAATCAGGATAGATAGCAGAACCGTTCTGATGAAATCTTTGGAGAGTAAAAGCATCAGGTTGGTGGTGCTGGCCCCAATAACTTTACGAATGCCAATTTCCTTCGTGCGTTTGGAAACGGTAAACGTAGCCAGGCCAAAAAGCCCTAGACAGGAGATCAGAATGGCAAAGCCCGTCAGGGCACCAAACACCTGCTGAAAGCGGTCGTCAGCTTTGTATTGCTTGTCGTACTCACTGTCCATGAAGAAATAGCTAAACGGCGAATGGGGGAAATTGGCTTCGTATACCTTCTTCAGCGTTGCCAGTTGCTCACCCGTGTTTCCGCCCGCAAACTTCACGCTGGCAAACGAATCGAAATTGGGCGAGTACACGTGTACGATCGGAATATGAGCTGCCTTCGGCGATTCGTAATGGTAATTTTTCACAACGCCCCGAATTGTCGCCTTATGTCCCCAGAGGTCAACCCGCTTGCCAATAGCCGCTGCGGGCGTGGGTATTTCCCAAAGCCGAATGGTCTCCTCATTGACAATAAGTTGCCGATTTGTTGTATCCTGAAAGCCCGGCCGGGTGGTGGCATCAAAGTTTTTCCCCGCCAGTAACTTAATGCCCATCAGGTCGAAGAACGAGGTGTCTATTTCAGTCAGGTAATAATTGTAATAGGTTTTCTTGACGGCCTCCGACAGATTGATACCCGTTGTGGTACCCATCTGCACCGATCCCAGACCCGGTACGGTGCCGGAAACGGATACCGATTTTACTTGTGATTGATCGAGCAACATCTGCCGAAACGCACCATAATCCTGTTGGGCGTTGCTTCCCACCGGAGCTTTTACAACCAGCGTATGATCAATAGCTAGACCTAAATTTTGGTCCCGTAAAAAGTTGACCTGCTGGTAAACGGCGAACGTTTGCACCAGCAGAATGATAGTAATCGTAAACTGCAAAACCACCAGCGACTTGCGCAGCAGTGTCCCTTTGACGGAGCGTGAAAAGTTGCCTTTGAGCACCACAACCGGATCGAAGGACGACAGGATAAAAGCCGGATAAAACCCTGACAGGCAAATACTCAATACTAAAAACGCACCCAGGCTTTCCCAGAAAAAGGCGTCCCGAAACACAGTAAAGCCATCGGGCAGGCCAGCCACCTCAACAAACACCGACCGTAGGGCGGCCACCAACCCCACCGCCAGCCCCCCGGCAACGATATTGATCAGAATAGTTTCCGTAAAAATCTGGGTTCTTATCTGGTTCTGGGTGGAGCCAACTACCTTTCTCATACCAATTTCCCGAGCCCGGTCGAGGGCTTTAGACGTGGTCAGATTCACGTAGTTGACAAAGGCGCTCAGGAGTACTAGAAACGCGACGCCCAGCAGAAAATACACCGACCGCGCTTCACCGTTTGGCTCAGTTTCGAAGGTCTTGTGTGAATACAGGTGAATGTCACTGATCTTCTGGCCGATTACTTGCTCGTTGGTTATTTTCTTTTCTCTAACCAATCGATCGCTAAAGGCCGCCAGTGATTTGGTAAACCTTTCATACGTGGCATTCTTGGCTAGTTGTACATACGTGTACGTATTATTGTTGTTCCAATTGTCTTCCCGTTCCCCGAAGTCCGACAACATTGTTGGGTACGAGATGAGCATATTGAATTTCAGATGCGTATTGACCGGGTTGTTTGGTACTACGCCCACTATTTCCAACAGCGCACTGCCTTTTCGCTTCGACATTTTCAGGGTTTTGCCCAGCACATCCAGCGTCTTGAAGTAAGTCAATGCCATCGTTTCCGTCAGAACAACCTGATGCGGTTTGGTAAAGAGGTCTTTCCGACTTCCCCGGAGTAGGGGGCAATTAAACATCGAGAAAAAGGAGGAGTCGACGGCATAAACGTTATCGATAAGGTAATAGGTATCGCTAATCTGAATCGTCGCACTGCGGTTATTTACGGGATAAGCGCGGGTGTAGTTGACAACCTCATTCATTTCCCGTTTCGCTTTGGCCCCAACCGGAGGGTACATTTCAGCATCCTGCGCGTCCACGGCACCACCGTTCAAGTAATCCATACTGAGCCGCACAATTCGATCAGCCAGTGGGTTGGTGTTCTCGTAACTCAGTTCAAACCGTACATACTGGATAATGAGCAATGCCACAGCTAACCCAGTAGCCAGCCCCACCACATTGATGAGGGTGAAGGTGGTATCTTTCCTGAAGGTCCGAAGGGCAATTTTTATGTAGTTTCGTAGCATTTAGTGTTCGTATTTATTCATTTCTCAATGATTTCACTGGGTTCATCAGGGCGGCTTTTACACTCTGGAAACTTACCGTGAGCAGGGCGATGCTAACCGCCAGCAAACCAGACAGTACAAACACCCACCAGGCAATGTCGACTTTATATTGAAAGTTCTGGAGCCAGCGATTCATGGCGTACCACGCTATGGGCGAGGCAATGACGATGGCCACCAGCGTGAGCCGGACAAATTCCTGCCCAAACAGCCACAGAATAGAGGGTACGCTGGCCCCCAACACTTTCCGAACACCAATCTCCTTAGTTTTTTGAGCGGCCATGAACGATACCAAACCGAACAGACCCAGACAGCCAATGAAAATGGCAATCAGTGCAAAAACGGTCAGCAATGTCAGCATCAGCTCATCCAGGGCGTAGAAATCAGCGATTCGCTCGTCCAGAAACTGATGCGAGTAAATGAATTCCGGGAAGGTTTTCGTCCAGATTTTTTCCATTGCCGGCAGCGCGGTCCGCGTAGAGCTTAGGTTAATCCGCACCGCACAGGAGATGTAGTCTCCAGCATTAGCCCGGATGCAGATGGGCGGAATCGACTGCCGAAAGGACCCATTATGAAAATCCTTCATCACACCCACAATAGGGCCTTTCCGGCGCCCTTTGCTGGTGTAAAGCATCTGGCCGATGGCTTCCTGGGGTGATTTCACATTTAGTGCTTTCAGAGCCGCTTCATTCAAAACGTACTCGTTGGTCGTATCCGAATGGGTGATGTTCCGGCCCGCCAGCATCGTCAGCTTGAACGTAGGCACATACTCCTCGTCGGCATCTTTTGTAATGATCAGGAAGTTCTCATCCTGAGCCCGTCCCCCAAAGCGAACCGTTGTAGCATTGATGTCTTGGTCAGCCGGGGCCTGGAAACAGAATGACACGTTTTCGACCCCCGGCAGTTGCATAAACTGCGATTTCAACGTACTCATTTTAGCGGTTTCCTGAACCGGCAAGGGCATCATCACAATGCCTTCTTTCGCAAAACCCAGGTTTGCGCTTCTGGCATAGCGCATCTGATTGGTGATGACAATGGTGCCAATAATCAGCAGCTGCGACAAGGCTAACTGACCCACTACCAGCACCCGCCGTAAGGGAAAACCACCGATGTGCCGTTGCGCCAGTCGTCCACTCAGCGCTAGCACCGGCCTGAAACCCGCCAGCACCAGACCGGGGTATGCCCCCGACAGGAAGGAGACCACCAGCGCCGACAAAAGCAGAAATACCGAAAGTTTCAGGTCGCCAAACAGATTGATTGCCAGTTCCGTTTGCAGTAGTTGACTGAGTAAAGGCAGCGTCAGACAGGCCGCACCCAGGGCAATTAGGGTGGCCACTGCACTGATCAGGCTTGTTTCGGCCATAAACTGCCAGAAAAGCTGCACCGGTCTGCTTCCCAACACTTTCCGAACGCCAATCTCCTTGGCCCGTTTGAGCGCCTGTGCCGTTGCCAGGTTAATGAAGTTGACGCAGGCTACAACAATCAGCAAGAATCCAATCAGCGACAGCACCCATAGATTCGTTTTGTCGATACGACCGCTGTAATCGGTGTTGAGGTGAATATCGGCCAGGGGCTGAAGCTTGAGTACGTTGTGGTTATTACTGTCGTCGGTCACGTATTTTTTCATGACGCTGGTCAGCGCACTCTCCGCCGTTGCCACGGTGGTAGCCGGTTTCAGCAGGGTGAACACTTGCATAGCCCCTGAATAGTTGCCCCAGTTCTGCTCATTGAAGTACTCGTCATACTGCTTCGCGTTGGCAAATGAAAGGTAAATTTCTTCCTTTCGGTCGGTGTTGGCGGGGAGGTTTTTAAGCACGCCCGTCACGGTGAAATCCATCCGATTATCGAATCGAAAGGTTTTGCCCATCGGGTTAGCTGTCCCGAAAAACTTCTGCGCCATCCGCTCCGTCAATAGTGCGGTGTTGGGGGCGTTGAGTGCCGTTTGGGCGTCGCCCTGAATCAGGGGAAAATCGAGAATGGAGAAGAAGTCGCTTTCGGCAAACACCACGTCTGACCGGTATTTGTCGACCTTGCCAGCATTAGGCACCCTGAGTACCGCCCCGTTTACCGACAGCACACGAGCTGTTTTTTCAGCAAACGTTTGTTCATCGCGAATCACCCGGCCCAGTGGCGAATACACCCCCGACGAGTAGCCAACTCCTTCGTGGTGGGTTTCCATCACCACCCGATAAATTCGGTCGGCATGGGTGTGGAACCGGTCAACGCTATAATGATAATTAACGAGTGTAAAAATGAGAATGCCACAGGTCAGGCTCAGGGCCAGCCCCAGCACATTGATTGATGCGTATGCCTTGTTGCGAACCAGGTTTCGCCAGGCGATTATGAAGTAGTTGCTGAGCATGGGAGTTGAGCGGCTTGTACGGCTTGTTTAAAAGCAAGCCCAAACACCATACCAGAAACATAGTATACTATTAATCAGCTAGTTTCACATTAGTTCTACCGAAAATATGTCCGCAAACGGACGGTGCCGTTCGGTTCTGGACAGGCAGAAACTGGCCGTACACTACTGGACATTTACTGTCCGAAATCGTACAGGCGAATGTGGCCAGTAAGCTCCAAACCGATAAAAAAGGGTGTTTTTCAGTTTGGCAGGAGATTTGTTTTGCATAATTACAACTAATCATTTCTGTCCGCTAGCGCTATGCGAAGGTCCTTTCTGGGTGAGTTCGAAGAAATAGTTTTGCTGGTTGTTGCCGCCTGTCCTACCGAAGCCTATGGCGTGGTTATCTGGGAAGATCTTCAGCAGCAGACCGGGCGGTCTATTACCATGAGCGCCGTTCACGCGACGCTCTATCGATTGGAAGAAAAAGGGTTTTTGTCCTCTGTAATGGGGGGCGCCACCGCCGAGCGTGGAGGCCGACGGAAACGCTTTTTTACGTTAACGGCGCTGGGCGTTCGGTCCTTGCAGGACATACAGGAAGTTCGGGATCGGCTATGGCAGGCCATTCCACAGGGCAAATTTCAACTCATTACAGGCTGAACCAGCCAGGCTTCTTATGAAAACCGAACCACAAAAACCAGCCAGACCACCCCGTTGGGCCGACGCGCTGCTCGAATGGTGCTGTGCTCCTCACCTGCTAGAAGATGTGCAGGGCGATTTGCACGAAGTGTTTTACAAGCGTATAAATCAGGTTGGCAAGGCCCGTGCCGGTCGCGAATTTGCGGTGGCCGTTGTGCATTACATCAACCCATTTTTTCTCAAGCGAAAACCGTCTCCCTATCCCTCATCTGCTTCAACCCAAGCGTTACTATCTCCCAGTATGATCCGTAATTACCTCAAAATCGCTGTCAGAACGCTGGCTCATAACAAGGCGTATTCGGTTATCAATGTCATTGGCCTGAGCATCGGTCTGGCAGCTGCCATGCTGATTATGCTGTATACCAAAGATGAAGTCAGCTACGACCGGTTTCATGCCAACAACCCCCACATCTACCGGATAACGAGCCAGGAGGTGTCGCCCGCTGGAAAGCTGGAGTTTAAACAATCGAATACCGGCCATTTTCAGGGGCCAAAATTTAGCGCGGGAATTCCGGAAATTCAGTCGTTTGTGCGGTACCAGGGCGACCGACACGACATGAAACGCGGCAATGAGGTTATCAGTCAGGAAGCCTTTGCTGCCGATTCCAGTTTCTTTTCTGTGTTTTCTTTCCCCCTGCTTAGCGGCAATCCCAAAACAGCCCTGAAGGAACCGCATTCGGCTGTGATTTCGGAGGAACTGGCCGTAAAACAGTTTGGCACAACTGATGCGCTGGGCAAAACGCTTTCGCTCAAAAGTTCGTATGGCGAGAATGCGATTTTCGAGCCGTATACCGTGACGGGTGTCAGCAAAAAATGCCCTCAAAATTCGTCGGTCAAATTCGATTTACTGCTCCCGATGATTGTCAGTGCAAACGAACTGGCGAATCCAGAAAACTGGTTTAATGTGTTCCAGAATACGTTTGTGGTCTTGAACCCAAGGGCAGATCTCACGCCCGAGCGTATCAAGGCTGTCGAGGCTAAAATGAACCAAATTTATCTGGCCGATGCCAGAGAAGCCATCAAAATGCAATCCGAAAAATTCGGGTTCAAAAACAAGGTGTCGTATCAATTACAGCCGTTTACCGACATGCACCTGAGCACCGACCTACCCGCCACCAACGGGCTGGCGGATCAAAGCAACCCTACTTACTCATATATTCTGACGGGTATTGCGCTGTTTATTTTGTTAATTGCCTGTATCAACTTTGTCAATCTGACTATTGCCCGGTCCCTGAAACGGGCCAAAGAAATTGGCGTCCGAAAAGTGGTGGGTAGTGGCCGTTTGCAACTGACGATCCAGTTTTTGGGCGAGTCCTTTCTACTTTGTTTTTGCGCGTTTTTACTGGCGCTGGGGTTGGTGCTGCTGGTTCTACCCACGTTTAACCAACTCGCGAACAAATCACTCGCCCTCTCGTATCTGTTTGATGTTTGGCTGGTGTTGGGTTATCTCGGCCTTTTTCTGACTACGGGTTTTCTGGCAGGCTTCTACCCCGCGCTGGTTCTATCGAACTATAGTCCCGTTCAGACTTTGTATAACCGGTTTAACCTTTCCGGCAAAAACTACCTCCAGAAGTCGCTGGTTGTGTTCCAGTTTTCGCTGGCTTCTTTCCTGATTATTGCCACCCTCACGATCCAGTACCAGTTCAATTACATCACTACCAAAGATTTAGGCTACGACGACAAAGGCGTAGTCAGCGTGGGAAAGTCGGGCCTGACGCGCCAGGAAGTAACGCTGTGGAAAGATGAACTGCTGAAAAACCCTAATATTATTGACATGGCACCCAAAAACGGGGGCATGTGGATGACCGTGGCAAAAGCAACTGGCGGAACCGAGATCAATTTCGTTTATGAAACCATTAACCCCACGTTCTTGCCACTCTTTAAAATCCCGATTGTGAAAGGCCGGAATTTCTCGGCTGATTTTCCCTCTGATTCCACGCGATCGGTATTGGTAAACGAAACGTTTGTGAAAAAAGCGGGCTGGAAAAACCCCATTGGTCAGGTTGTTGATTTCTGGTACAACAAAGGCGAAAAATACCAGGTTGTGGGGGTCGTAAGGGATCATCATGTCAATGCACTGAACCAGAAAATCCCTCCGCAGCTGTTCACCATGAAACCGGGTAATTCGTATGGGAAGGCCTTCATAAAAATTAAGCCTGCCAACGTCACTGCCAGCCTCAAACACATTGAACGAACCTTCCGAAAACTGTTTCCGCTCAACCCGTACGCATACACGTTTATGGACGATGAAAACCTGAAACGCTATGAATCGGAAGCCAAATGGAAACAGATTATGCTATTTGGCGCCATTCTGACCATTTTCATTTCCTGCATTGGCCTGTTTGGTCTGGCAACCCTCTCGGCCGAACGGCGCACCAAAGAAATTGGTATCCGAAAAGTGCTGGGTGCCTCCACGTCGAGCATCATTCAGCTCCTATCCTCCGATTTTCTGAAACTGGTTGCCCTGTCGTTTATTTTCGCCTTTCCAGCAGCCTGGTACGCCATGCAGCAATGGCTCGAAAACTATACCTATCGCATCGACATTAGTATCTGGACGTTTGGTATCGCAGCCGTTGCCGCCATTCTGATTGCCTTTGTCACCGTCAGCTTTCAGGCAGTCCGCACAGCTCTAATGAATCCGATAAAGAGCTTGCGGACGGAGTAGGATTCTTTTAAGCAGAAGGCACGATCGCCTATTTCAGCCGTAATCGTACCTCTTTCGACTGTTGGTTGTGCCAAACGGTAGCCTGAGCGTTGCCTTGCCACATAATGACCTGAAGGGCGTTCAGCATTTCGGCTACGTTGGCAACGGGCTTGCCGTTGATCTGCCGGATCGCATCCCCGCCCTCCAGGCCATTTCGCTCGGCCAGGCTGTTGGGGGAAACCTTCACAACGAGTACGCCCTGCTTGTCGGGTAAACCGGAGGCTGATTGCTCGCCCAAGGTTTCAATGTTTTTGAGCGTAGCCCCCAGCCATTCGGTTGTCATGCCTGCGTTACCGTCTTCGAGTGTTCGAACAACAGTGATCGGCGGTTTAGGGGCCTTTTGTTTTAGGGTAGGGCTCACCACGCCAAACTCGTTCATCAGAACGTTCTTAAAACCAACGGCCAGCGCTGGTGAGCCGGGTTTAACAGAAAAATCACCAGCGGCATCATTCACAAACAATGGGTTGCCCTGCTGACTATGGAGGTCAGTTTTGTTAACCTGAGCCGCCCGTAAAGCCGCCTGCTGGATGAAGAAATTATAGTCTACTTCTTTGCCCCAGATTGGAACTCGGATGGGGGCGTACTCCGCCGTGACGATGTTGTGCCTGAATACATCCATGCTTTTGGCGTACCATACGTGCGGATGGAAGGTGTTATTGACCAGAATGTTATTCTCGACCACCCTGTTGAATCCTTCCCGGAGCTTCAGGCCACCGTTCAGGCATAGGTTGTTGTAGATATAGTAGTTGCTGCTCCCATCGTCCAGGTCAATGTCCCAGCCGTGTTCACAATGGAATCGGTTGTTCCGTAGGGTGATGGGTTTGATAACGTCCAGCAGTGGGAGGTCAGGGTATTTCTCAACCAACGCATTCACATCGTTAATGCCCGGCAACCAGAACCGATCACGCCCCCAGGAGTTAAACGCGCCGTGGTCACCGGTCTCCAGCACGGTGTCGAATACGTCGTTGAATTCGATTATGTGGCCACCCCAGCAGCCATCGCCTACGTTGATACCCGAACGAGGCACGTGGTAAATGGTATTATGGCTCAGGGTAATATCCATCGCCATGCTGATTTCAAACCCAGCCACCTGTTTTTCGATGGTTCCGATAGCATGGATCAGGTTATCATGAGCACGGCACTGGGCCGGGTAGTTGTCCGTTTTGGGGCCGGGAGTCCTGTCCATTTTTTCGACTGGCACCGAATCGCCATACCGAAAAACCGGAGAACGTACGGCTGCCGTATCACCAACGAATGAAATGGCGTTACCACCGATGTGGTGGATGTAATTATGCTCAATGACTACGTTCCGGTTGAACTTACTGATAAATACAGCATTACCGCCCAGGTTTTGGAACGTACAGTTGCGAATTGTAATGTTACGGCTACCCTCGGTGAGTATGGCTCCGCCCCTATAGATTCGCCAGTCGCTGCGGAGCAGGGGCTCCCGCGTAAGCATAAATGTGCGGTTGGTTCCGGTAAACGTTAAGCCGGACAGGGTGACGTTTTCAACCGGCTTTTGCTGCGTGCCCTTCACCCGGATCATGTCGTCCAGCACCGATCGTTCAACCGTTATCGTTTTGGGGTCCAGCCCAGTGGGTGGATACAGGTACAACGTGCCCGTACGAGCGTTGTAGAACCATTCGCCGGGCGCATCGAGCTCTTCAAAAATGTTTTCGACAAAGCGGTATTCTTTGTGCATTGGCGCTGGCCGATTATTCTGCCAGCCTCCTTCCAGTTGCAGACTATCGCCCATTTTCCCCAGAATACGGTAATGAAAATCACCCCATTCCGCCTGGTGTAAAGCATGTACGTAGCCACCCGCCGGATCGGCCCAGTTTTTTACCCGTTCTCGGCTAATTGCATCAGCAGAGGTGCCGTTGAACACCCGGGCGGTGCTGTCGACGTTAGGATAGCGGGCCAGCGTAAGGGGCTTTCCATTTGCATACAACTGGTCAATAACGAGCCCCTTGCCAATGGAAGCCTGTACCAGGTTATTCCGGTAGGGTTGCCACTGCGGCACTACCGCTACGGCTCCGCTCAGCACCACGGTCTCCGACTGATAAGCCGCAATAGCGAGCGTATGCCCGTTCAGTAATGTCGGTGTAATCTCAATGGGTTTAGTCAGATTGTACCGGCCTGATCGCAGGTAAATGGTTACGGTTTTGTTGCGGGCACTGGTCACCTTTTTCAAAGCCGATTCCACTGTTTTCAACGGTCGGTTTGCCGTTCCGGGATTGGTATCGTTGCCATTGACGGCCACGTAAAAAACGTCCTGTGCGTAACTGGGAGAACAAACGACCCCAAAGAACAGGACAACTAAACGTTTCAGACTCAGCATAGAGAAAATAGTTGGGAGCATCCCCATGAACCTGTGTTACTAAGGATGCCGCTCCGGAAAATTACTGACAATTAAGATTTTATGAACTGTTGTTATCCTGAATTTCCAAATCGATAAATGACTGCTTGCCAGTGGTCAGAATTGACTTATATACTTCTCCTTCGCTGATCGGATCGGTTTAGCGACAGTTTTTTGGCAAACCTGTTTGTTTTCGTGTAGTTTTTTGAGCGTCCTGGCTACTAACTAAGCAACGGCAAACGGAAACCAGTCTTATGAATACGGCCACCCAGAAAACGTTTCTCGACCAGCTCAATCAGCACATGGGCATCGCCCACCGAATCAGTCGGGCCTATCAGCCTGATGCTGACGAGCGGGCCGACCTACTTCAGGAGATGATCTACCAGTTGTGGCGATCCTATCCGTCGTTCACGGGGCAGTCCACGTTTTCAACCTGGATGTACCGCGTTTGCCTGAACACAGCCCTGGCACACCAACGAACGGCTCAAAAAAGGAAAGTCGAGCCCCTGTTGGCTCGCCATGAGCAGGTACCCGAACCGCCACCCGATGGGCTTCAGGAAAGTATCAAAACGCTTTTTGACGCGATTGCTACGCTTTCACCCCTCAATAAAGCGATTGTGCTTCTCTACCTGGATGAACTAAGCTACGAGGAGATTGCCAGTATCACCGGTCTGTCAAAAACCAATGTGAGCGTACGACTGGTCCGCATAAAAAAAGAATTAGAGTCGCTTCTGGCTAAAAATTGTAAAGAAAACTAACCTATGTCAACACTAGATGAATTCAAGAACGAATGGAAAGCGACCGAGTCGGAATCCATTCGTTATGACCAGGCAAGTCTGCTGGCTATCACCAAAGGAAGAACTGTTCGGCAGGTAAACCGGACCATTCAATACTTCTGGGCTTTTTTTACCTATCAACTTATTATTTATGGTTTACTCAGCCACCTGCTTATTAGATACTGGAGTATCTCGGAGGTGAAGTGGGCCTGCCTACTAGGGTTATTGCTCTACCTCCCCTTCACCTTCGTACTGATGCGGCAATTCAGACGGATTGCTCTGGCTAGTCCAAGCCAGACCGACCTAGGCTTTTCTCTTCAGGCGTCTGTTCAACAGCAATACAACAGCCTGCGGTCGTTCTACCAGTTCAAACGGGCCTACGAGTACGGCCTTGTTCCGCTTAGTACCGCTTTGGGGGTATGGCTGATCTTCCGGGTCTATGTGCCGGGTGGCCTGGCCCACCATCTGACCGGTGCCGCCACCATCTACCTATTCGCGTTGCTGGCCTGCTGGTGGGCTATTCGCCAGGAAAACCGGAAGCATTTTGAGCAGCCACTCCAGAATCTCAATGCCATTTTAGAGGAGATCCATCAATAAGACTTGTTGTCAGGGGGGGTGCGATAACTTTTCTGCGTCTGGAGAGTTTGACTTATAAATCAACCAAAAAGACGTTATGAAAACCTTGCTGTTCGGAGCTGGTTTCGTGCTGCTTACCTTGGGGGCAGCGCCAGCGCAAGATGTAACAAAGAAAGAAGCCGTCAAAACCACAAAAGTGGCTAAAGACAAGGCTAAGGATATGAAGAAAGACGCCAAAGAAATGGGCGATAAGTCGAAGAAGGCAGAAGCCGATCAGACGTTAGACGCAGCCAAACGAGCCAAAAAAGAAGCCAAGAAGAATACATAGGTTACGACTACAAAAAATCCCCGGACGAATCGCTTCTCCGGGGATTTTTACATCTTTGCCGGTATGAAACGGGTCATAACTTGGTGCAGCATCCTCCTGGCGACTAGCGATACTACTGATTACTCCAATGCATTTGATACTTACTGGATTGACCACTTATATTTGGTCTGAATGGTCTGATAAACGTAAGCGGGCAATTACGCTGATTTGCTCGATAAGTGTTCCTGGTTCTCTATTCTTCATTATATCTTTTCGGCTTCTGTGAAATAGCTCCTTGCTTTGATAAAATTACAGATCAAAAGGCTATTTGATTATTCTCTTAGCTCATGCCATGCCCTCAATAACTGGCTTGGCAAAAACAAGGAGCGACACAGTAATCGCATCTGTTTATTTACCAATTGAGGGCTGCCTTGATCACTAAATGTCCTTTTTTTGCCCCTTTGGATTTATAGGTGATTATCATATCGTTGGTTTCATAAAAGTCATGTACCATACTATCGGCGACAACGCCTTGTAGGGGAATAGAATCATAGACAGCCGTTTTCGTCCGAAAGGTTACCAAGGCACTGCCGTTGATTGCCCCCTCTATTCGGTATCTTACTACAACAGGACTAATAAACCTACCCGGTATAACGAACTGCTGAGATTTGGATACATCTTCGACAATGTAATCTTGGTAGGGACCAATCACTTTTTGCGTTGGTATTGGCCAAAAGAGAAATAAGAAGAAGGCACATATGGATAAAACAATAAAAATCATGATTGAGCGCCGGATAACTTCGGCAATTTTGCTAACCAATTGTCGAGTAGCCATAGGTTTGGATATTGGACTGTAGTAGCCCATAACTTGCTTTAAAATAGTTATGAAGCTAACCTACTAAAGTAATCAGCTCTCATTTAAAAGGTCTAAATGAAAAGAATTGCTCTAATTTTATTTCTTTCAGTCGCTTCGTATAATACTCTATTTGCGCAAGTCCGACCAAATAAAAACGCAGATCAAAGAGTGTACACTCCATCGTTGATCCAACTAATTGCAACACCGGAGAAATACCACGGAAAACTGGTACAAGTAATTGGTTATTTGAATCTTGAATTTGAAGGAGACGCTATTTACTTACACAAGGAGGATTTCGATCATCGTTTAATGCAAAATGCATTCTGGGTAGGGTTCTCTGAGCGGATAAAGAAAGAGAAGAAATTAGATGACTTCAGCAAGAGATATGTAATTATCATCGGCACTTTCGATATGCATTCAAAAGGACACCTGAGCCTGTTCAGCGGGGAGTTGAAGAACATTATCCGCCTGGACAACTGGTGACCGAGTAACTCAGACACCCATTAACAGTACTTTTCAAATAGCTGATGCTTACGAATTACACGGCCTTACTTATACCGGTTCATGAACATCGAAAATGGCCACAAAAGGGAAGCCGCAATAGCTTTGTTCCAATTTGGTTTGTTCGGATTGGCTCTAAGCGCTCTTACACAATACGCTAGTAACACGATACCTGATATAAGCCATGCAGTTGCCATTGAACTTGTTGTTTTAGATTAATTATCAGTACAGAATAAAGCAAATATTTCATCTACCTTAACTAATTCATCTTAAATTAGTTAAAGCAAATCGAATCTACGCTGTGAAGCATTTGTTTAATCAGAATGGCCTGCCGCTGCGTTTCTAAACGATGACATATGGCCTGGCTACCAATGTATCTGATTAAAGAAGACGTCGCCATACTAAACCAACTCCTAAACCAGCAAACCGATCTAGCTTTCCTCGTCGGAAATGGCTTTAGCAAATGGATAGCATCGACAACTCACGATATCAGTCAAGATTTGAAAAATCGTAACTCCTGCCTTTTTAGCCTGTGGCATGTGCCCTCCGGTCCTTTACCATTTATTGAGCCGACAGGAAACACGCCAGCGTTTGGTGAGATTGAGGTGCCACCATCCATTCCAGATCCCTGGAAAGGTTGGACTCAGATTAGGACCGTTACACCCTATTTTGGTAATGCTACTTCTACGGGTGTGTTCAGCTTAGAAATCCGTTTACTACATTCTGACTCTATACCTATTTCTAGCTTTGGATGGTTAGGTAATCATTACCGAGAAATAGGCTACCCAGCTCATCCAGCCACTGTAGTATATTGGAAACGACTTAGGCAGCTCATCAAAAAGGAGACTGTACATATTCCGAGGGCAAACAATCCGAGGTGTAAAAAGGAAATTTACGCCTTCCCAAATGCCTATGCGGCAATTCATAACGGACATCCTTGCCACCCATAATGGATACTTTGGTCAGCAATTAACAGCACTCTGTTTATACCCCCATTTTTTTCTACCAAACCCCGTATAACGTAAAAAGGCTACGTTGTGCGGGGTTTATCATTGCTCAGGAATAGCGGGCAATACCTATTTGTCCAATTAGCATAGACACATGAACCAGCCCAAAGCAACCATCACCCAAGCCTGGCCCTACCAGCAGGACAAGATGAATTTACCCGTCAATAACCTTGACACAGCCCTGCCTTTTTACGAAACAATATTGGGCTTTGAGCTTTTATCGCGAACTGATAGCCCGCACAAATCGGCGACGATCGCCCGCGACGGTATTCAGCTTGGGCTGGCCGAAAACGGGGGTGATCCCACGCAGGATGGGTGTTTTTTCGCGGTTGATAATGTTGACAATGCCCACGCCGAATTGACAGCCAATGGCCTGACAAAAGAACTCTCGAACTTCTCATTCCAGAAGCACGGCGAGACCAACTGGAAAGTCTTTTTCGTGGTGGCTCCCGACGGACTCTGCTATTGCTACGGGGAGAAGCAACCATAACAATTGATAGTCCCGTTTTACTGGTTCGTAGGGTAGTTCGGAATGTTCCGACCGAGGATAATTGTCCGGCTGGCTTTGTACATGTTACCCACGTCTTTGAGGGTTAGGATGCCACTTCCGCCCCGGTTCTCCAACTTTTGCCGCTGCTCGGCGGTAAGCAGCGGATCGTCGGCAAACACGAATTCGTCGATGTAATATTCTGGCAGGCCCGGTTCTTTCACGGTGATGTGAATATGCGCCGGATCGGTGCGGCCAGGATAGGGCGCGGGACGTAGCGTGACAAATTTGTATTCACCTTTTTCGTTCGTACGCATCCACCCTCGAATGGAGCCATGACGTTTGCCCCAGCCGGTTGCCTCTTTGGCTACGTAATGCCCCCTTTCGTCCGTGTGATAAATGTACAGCACAACGTTCGGCGCAGGAGTTCTGCCGTCGGCTTTGTACACGATACCATTGATACCCAACGGTTTTTTACCAGTCCAGGTTGCGTCGGGCATTTTCAGGAAACTATCCAGCTTGTCGAGCGGTACGGGGCTCTCATGAATGGCTTCGCAGCCTTCGCAGGGACCACCTACCTGTTTAGGCTGACTATACCCATTTACTGAAAGGCCCAGTGCAATTGCCAGCCCTATCCATATCTGCTTGTTCATGATCGTGTTGCTTTCTAAATAAAGCAATGATTTCTGGCTATCTCATCTAAAAGTAGTAGGCCAAAGAACATCAGCTTCACGACAAGAATGTCACAAGCCCCTGTCCGTTGTGGGACGATTGTTGTCCAGTTTCGGACAAATCAATGATCGAATCGGTGGCAATTTTCCTCTTTTAAAGCCGTGATGGCACTTTGGAGGGTTTGGCCGCTGATTTGTACGATAAAATGTAAACTAATCAGAATAAGCGAATGCGCCGGACGTATTTGGGGGAATTTGAAGAAGTGGTACTGCTGATGGTGGCCATCCTCGACGGAGAAGGCTACGGTGTTACGGTCAGCCAGGCGCTGGAAGATCATACCGGCCGGGTGGTCACGTTTGGCACCGTTCACAACACACTGATCCGGCTCGAAGAAAAGGGTTTTGTGAAATCCGAACTAGGCGGAGCCACTACTGAACGGGGCGGTCGTCGCAAGCGGCTGTTTCGGGTAACGGCGCTGGGCAATCGCGCTCTTCAGGAAATTCAGCAACTACGTCAGGAACTCTGGCAACTGCTTCCGCCCAATACCCTTCAACTCGGTGGCGTATGAATTCGAATAAACCCCGAAATGTCGGTGATGCGGCCGGTTCGCCGGAGCGATCCCGACCGCCCCGCTGGGCACACTGGCTGCTGACCAAGCTCCACCCTGAAAACACCCTCGAAGAAGTCGAAGGTGATCTGGACGGACTATATGCCTACTGGTATGAGCGAGGTCCGGCGGGCCGGGCAGGTAAAGCACAAGCCACACTCCGCTACGTAATCAACGTGGTGTCGGTGCTGCCCCCCTTTGTGCGACGACGAAAACAAGCTAAACAACCTTACGAACAACGTTCTCTTTTCCATCCCGACATGATTCGCAACTATTTAAAAATCGCCTGGCGGAATCTGCGCAAGAACCAGACGTACACGTTCATCAATATCACAGGACTGTCTATTGGTATTGGTTGCGCGCTCCTGATCTTTGCCCTGATCCGCTACCACTTCCAGATCGACAGGCATCACCGCAACTACGACCGTATTTATCAGTTTACGTCCCGCTTTATGTCCTCTGAGGGTAATTTCAACATCCGAGGAGTTCCCTACGCATTTGGGCAGGCCGTACGCACCAATCACCCTACCGTAGAGCAGGTGGCAATGGTCGATGAGTGGTACTCTCCCTTACTTTCTGTTCCCGTTGCCAACGGTGCAGATAAGAAGATCAAGGATAAAGAGCATATCGGCGCGTTTGTAGAACCTGCCTTCTTTCGCATCTTTGATTATACGTGGCTATCTGGTAGTCCCGATGCCCTGGGACAGCCTGGCACGGTTGTGTTGAGCGCTGAGATGGCCAACAAATGCTTCGGCACCACAACGGGCGTAGTAGGAAGAACGGTTCGGATCAATGCTCGTACCCCCGCTCGCGTAGTGGGCGTTTTCGCCAATTATCAGGACAACACCGATCTGGCTTACTCCATCATTGGTTCGTGGGCATCGCTAACCGAGCAGCGGGGGGCGCGCCCCGAAGATGAGCGATTCGATAACACCAACGGCAGTACCCACTGCTTCGCGCTATTCGACAACCGCTTTACCCCTACCGACTGGAATCGGCAATTGCCCTCATTCGTAAAAAAATACAATCCAGAAAAAATAAAGGAAACCTCCTATCCAGTTGTTCCTTTTAGTACAATGCACCTTTCGCCCGAATTTGGCGGGGTGAGTCGGAGCCTGCTCCTGTCGCTGCTGGCTATCGGACTGCTTCTGATCGGAACGGCGAGCATCAATTTTGTTAACCTCGCCACGGCACAGGCCCTTAACCGGGCGCGGGAGGTGGGTGTTCGGAAGGTACTGGGTAGTACACGGACCCAGCTTTTCTGGCAGTTCATGGGCGAAACGACACTCATTGTTGTGGTCGCAACGGCGCTGGCTGTCATCCTGTTTCAGTATGGGCAGACAATGGTCCATCAATACATGCACGGCCCGTTCCGGTTCACCTTTTACTACTCGCCATCGGTGTTAGTAGGACTTGCGCTGCTGGCGAGTAGTGTCATTGGGCTGTCCGGTCTGTACCCAGCAATGGTATTGGCAGGGTTCCGGCCAGTGGTAGCGCTGGCTGGTCGACTAATGACCAGGCAAGCTGGTGGATTCTCTGTCCGGCGAGGGCTGGTGGTTGCGCAGTTTACCATTGCCCAGTTGCTTATCATCGGTCTTGTTGTTATCACCCACCAGTTAAATTATGTTCAGGAGAAAGAGTTAGGTTTTCGCAAAGATGCCATCCTGACGGTTAGTCTACCTGATTTGCCCGCTCAGGACAGGAGCAAAATGCGCACCTTTCGTAACCTCGCTACGGCTCTACCCAACGTTGCTGGACTTAGCTACTCGATGGGTGGTGCCCCGCAGTCGGGTTGGGTCAGCCAAACGGTGGTTAGTTTTGAGAAGCGTCCAGAAAAAGAGCCATACACACCGCAACAGGTTTGGGTCGACGCAGACTATATCAACCTGTACGATCTAAAACTAGTCGCCGGGCGCAACGTACAGCCATCCGACACAGCCCGTGAAACGCTCATTAACGAAACGTTTATGCACCGTCTGGGTTTCAGCCAACCGGTGAAGATTCTGGGCAAGACTATTCATAAAGGTGGTTTTGCACCACTGGAGATCGTTGGTGTGTTGAAAGATTACAACCAGTCGGACCTGAAGGAAAGCATCAATCCTATCTTTTTGACAACGTTTGCCGATGGCTATTTCGCAGCGAACATCCAACTCAACTCAACCAATTACAGCCAGACGTTAAAGCAATTGGAGAGAGTGTATAATCAGGTGTACACTGACAGTTTTTTCGAGCCGTCCTTCGTCGATCAGCAGATACAGTCGGCCTATCAGCGTGAGCAGACAATGGGCAAACTCATCAACTTCTTTGCTGGGGTTGCTTTATTCATCGGCTGCATGGGTTTGTATGGTCTGGTGCTGTTTATGGTGGTACAGAAAACAAAAGAAGTCGGTATTCGGAAAGTGTTGGGGGCCAGCGTAAACAGTATTTTGTGGCTGTTCAGCAGGGAGTTTATCCAGCTTATTGCACTCGCCTTTGTTGTTGCGGTACCGGTAGCGTGGTGGGTGATGGACGCCTGGTTACAGGATTTTAAGTACCGGATACCCCTTAGTCCCAGCATCTTTCTGATAGCCCTGCTGGTCACCGTGTTCGTAGCTATGATAACGGTCGGTTTCCAAAGCATCAGGGCCGCATTAGTCAATCCCGTGAAAAGCTTACGCAGCGAATGAGCACCCCTGGTTCACCCCGACCCGTCGGACCGCCCCGCTGGGCGTACTGGCTACTGACCAAGCTCCATCCTGAAAACACCCTCGAAGAAGTTGAGGGTGATCTGGATGAACTCTACGCTTACTGGCACCATCGGGCGGGCCGAACGCAGGCTACACTCCGCTACCTGCTCAACGTGATCTCGGTGTTGCCGCCCTTTGTACGCCGTCGAAAACAAGTTAAACAACCATACGAACACTATTCTCCTCTGCATCCGGCTATGATCCGAAATTATTTAAAAATCGCAATCCGAAATCTGACGCGTAACCGGTCCTACGCGCTGCTTAATGTTTCTGGACTGGCCCTTGGCCTAACCTGCGGCATTTTGTTGTTCACGCTTATCACCTATCACCTGAGTTTCGACAATTTCCACTCCCAGTCTGACCGGACGTATCGCTTCGTCACGGAACAGCACCGCGAAACAATCAGCTACTCACGAGGTGTGCCGGCACCGCTGGGCAAAGCTTTTCGTAACGACTACACGTTTGCCGAAAAAGTTGCCCGCGTTGCTACATTCGACGACATGCTGATCACGGTGAAGAAGGGGCAGGAAGTTACCAAGTATATAGAGCCAGAAGGTGTCGCGTTTGCCGAAACGGATTTCTTCAATCTGTTCAATTTTCCATTGATCAACGGCAACAAAGCAACCAACCTGACCGAACCAAACACGGCCATTCTGACCGAACGCCTGGCCAGGAAGTTTTTTGGCAATGCCAACCCGATCAACCAGATGATTCGGATGAATAGCAAGATCGACCTCCGCATCATTGGCGTAATGGCCGATTTACCAGATAATACTGACCTGCGGGCCGAAATTTTTGCCTCCTATACCACCCTGAAGCAATACGATGATTGGCTTGCCAGCGACGATTCGTGGGGAGGCATTGTCAGCTCGATGCAATGCTTTTTGCAACTACGCCCCGGCATTACACCCGCTCAGGTGGAAAGCGTGCTGCCCGCCTACGTCAAGAAATACCGGCCAACCAGCAAGAACGTGCATCATTATAAGTTGCAACCGCTGGCCGAGTTGCATTTCGATGCCCGGTATGGAGGTACCATGACCAAAAGTAACCTGTGGGTACTGGCCTGCATCGGGCTCTTTCTGATCATTACCGCCTGTGTCAATTTTGTCAACCTCGCCACCGCCCAGGCTCTGAATCGGTCGAAAGAGGTGGGTGTTCGGAAAGTGCTCGGTAGTGTTCGGGGACAGTTGTTCTGGCAATTCATTACCGAAACGGGGCTAATTACAGTAACCGCTTTACTACTGGCATTGCTGTGTTCGCTGGCCCTTCTACCGTTTGTAAACGATTGGTTTCAGTCCCGCCTAAACCTTAGCCTACTGACGAGCTGGCAGTTGCCGGCCTTCCTGCTTGGCCTTACACTGGTCGTCACGATCTTGTCAGGCGCTTATCCAGGACTAATTCTGGCCGGTTTTCAACCGATTCTGGCCCTGAAAGGTCGGCTATCACAGCAGGCGATTGGCGGTTTCAACACCCGCCGGGCACTGATCATAACGCAGTTTGCTATTTCGCAGATTCTGATCATCGGGGTTATTGTGATTGCCAACCAGATGCGTTATGCCCAGCAGGCTGAATTAGGGTTCGATAAAGAAGCCGTTGTGATGGTATCACTGGCGACCGATTCAAAACCGGAGACGCGGCATACGGTCGCCAATAAATTCTCGTCGCTGGCGGGTGTAAAAAAAGTGTCGCTCTGCCAGGCTGCTCCTGCTTCCAGCAGCAACTGGACCACGTCGCCCCGGTATGACAACCGGCCCGAAGATGAACAGTTCGCTATCAATGTACGGGGCGGAGACGATCAGTTCATCCCGTTGTTCGATCTGCAACTGGTAACCGGCCGAAACGTGTATCCCGCCGATTCTGTTCGGGAGTTTGTGGTCAACGAAGCCTTTGTTCGTAAGCTCAACCTCTCCTCGCCGGATGCCGTATTGGGCAAAATGCTGAGCCTGAATGGCGATCGATTCAAAGGGCAAATTGTGGGCGTAATCCGGAATTTTCACGATAAGTCATTTCATGCCGACATCGAGCCAATGTGCATCAGTACAGTCGCCGAGAATTATGATTACTACGCTGTGAAGATTGACCTGTCCAAGGCTCAGACTACCCTTTCTGCTCTGGATAAGATCTGGAGTCAGACTCACCCCGATCAGGTATTTTCCTACCAATTTCTTGACGATCAGATTGCTGAATTTTATGAAACCGAGTCGCTGATATTGAAACTGATTCAAGTATTCGCGGGCATTGCCATTTTTATTGGGTGTCTGGGTCTGTACGGGCTGGTGTCGTTTATGGCGGCTCAGAAACGCAAAGAAATTGGTATCCGCAAAGTGTTGGGCAGTAGCACCGGGCAAATTGTCTGGATTTTCGCCGGAGAGTTTACCCGGCTTATTGTGATCGCGTTTGTGCTGGCTGTTCCGGTTGCCTGGTTTGCCATGAGTCGATGGCTACAAACGTTCAAAGACCAGATCAGCATTGGCCCCGAGGTGTTTGTTTTGGCTATCGCCGGCACGTTCGTCGTCGCCATCCTGACCGTTGGTTACCGCTCCATAAAGGCCGCTTTGATGAACCCTGTGAAGAGTTTGCGAAGCGAGTAAATCACGAAAGCCAGCAAACAGAACCCCGCTCGTCAGGCGGGGTTCTATTTGTTTTACGGATTAGTGCTGTACCGTAACGTTTCCTTTTTCTCCAATTGTTGCAGAATCGTCGACTTATCGAGTAAAGCTTCGCGGAGTTTTTTTTCGGACATCAGCTTCCAGCCATCCCCGTTATGCTTGTGACCCGGTTGGCTTGCGTTGCCGTAGCTAAGGGATACCTGCGCCCGCAGTTTCTTGCCAAACTCGGTAATGGCAACGTAGGTGTCGCCAGCAACTGCCCGGTTCAGTTGGGGTTGTTTGGGGTCCGGCACGAACTGGATAGTCCGGTAGATGCCGTAATGCTCCGAACCGCCATTTGCCGGGTAGTCGTTTCCGGCTGGACCAAATCGGTTCACTTCTCCCCAGGCGATATCTAGTCGACCGTATCGTTGACGTACCTGCGCGGCCACGGCACCCAGGAGCTCAACGGCTTTTTTGGGGTCTTTCAACCCATCGGGCGTGCTAACGGAGCGGGTGGCATCCCAGCCAACGGCTGCCATTCCGGGATTAAACCGATCGAACCAGGCCGTAAACAAAACCGCCCCTTTACTATCGCGGTTGGTCGTTTTGTCCCATGTTCTAAGCACCGAAGCGGCCTGCCTGGTTAAGGAGTCAGGATATTGCTCAACGGCGGCCAGCAGGTCATCCAGAAATCGATCGGCAGCTTCCAGACCCGTATTGAGTTTGTAGTCCATCAACTCCTCAAAACTAATCGACGCATCATCTTTGATCAGATTGATCGACCGTTGAGGACGTAACCGGAGCGGCATACCAACGGGCGACATATACTTTGGAAAGGCGTTGGGGTCCAGCACCGCCGGATAGGTACAGCTCCAGGGCGCATCATTAGCGTTCTGCACAAACCCCGAGGGTGGGTTAAGCACACGTGGAAGGTCTTTATAGGGGTGTGTTTGGGTCCAGATGTGTTTTGCCAACGAACCGTCAATAGCTCCTTGCCAGTATCGCCAGTCTCCCTCGCTGCGCACAGGTACATTGCCGTTAAACACATACAAAACATTGCCTGC
Source organism: Flavobacterium sp. SUN052 (assembly GCF_028867935.1). GTDB lineage: Bacteria > Bacteroidota > Bacteroidia > Flavobacteriales > Flavobacteriaceae > Flavobacterium. The sequence goes on along the minus strand of NZ_JAPQNS010000001.1, from coordinate 1,006,153 downwards.
TCCATCGGCATAAATGACGTTGAACATAGGCAGTTGCAGCCGTTGAAGTGCCGCTTCGAACTCTGCCAGATTTTTGGCTTTGGCCATGGAATGATGCTGAGCCGCCATTGCAGGATTGGTTAAGCCCGCAAACCGGAAGGCATAGGCTTTCCCGTCTTTGCTTTCCATCACTGGCCCATGTTGGCTATATTGGTAGGTAAGTTGCTGCGGTTTAAGCTGTCCATCCGACTGCCGAACCTGAAGGGTTACGTTTTTCTTTTCGAACGCCTGTTTGACTCCATCCAGCACATAGCCATCGTCCTGCAACGTGAGAGCATACCGGTCAGCCGCGTCAATCGTATTCACTGTATGCGTCCAGCCCAGATTTTGGTTGAAGGCAATATTGAGCACCGGCTGACCAACCAACGAAGCACCGTAAGCCACAAGTCCCGGCCCGTTCAGGTGGGCTTCAAAAAACAAAAAGAACCCTTCCCAGGGCAGGTGCGGATTCGCCATCAGCATGGCGTTTCGTGAGGCCGATTTAGCTGGTGCGATCGCGTAGGCATTCGAGCCGGGCGGCATCACCCGGGCTGCTCCGGCTTCTGCTCCGCCCGTAAATTCCAGGCAAATCACGCGGCTGATATGGGCAAGCACATCCTGGGGTGTAATGGGCAGCACTTGTTTGAATTCAGCCCCAATGGCCTCCGGGTGCGCTTTGGCGTAGGCGTTCAGACCGCTGACGAACCCATCCAGATACGGTCGATACTCCTGGTCCTGCTGGGTGTACTGTTGCTGCGCCTGTTGCGGCACCCCAAACAGGGTTACAATCTTGTCGGAATCCAGATACTCGGGTCCCCAGTACTCAGCCGCCCGGCCCCTTGCCTGACCGTAAAGCCGCAGTAGCAGGTTGGCGTGATTCTGCATCTGGGCATAGCCAAAGCCATAATACATCGATTCCAGAGTTTGACCGTAAATGTGGGGCACCCCAGCCGTATCCCATAGAATCTCAACGGTAGAATTAGCTGATTTACCTATTGGTAACCGCTCACGGGTAGTGGGTTGGGCAGTGGCCGTTAGAGTCAGTAATAAAAGGGTAGTGGTTAGAAATTTCATAGAAAGAAGAAGGTTTAAAACAAAAATATATAATTTTCTTATATATGCAAACAGCAGCAAAAACTCCGATAGAGATGCAATTAAACTAAGTCTATTATCTAGAAATTATCTTCGAAAACCGTTGTTCCATCCTGCCGACGGAAGCGGACAAAATCAACAGCACCACTGCCTTCAAACGCATAACTGATTCCAACAATGGATACGCTGGCGTGGGGGGCAGTGGCTTCGTACACCTGGCGACCATCAATAAACAACCGCACGTGTTTGTTTCGGACCTCGCAACGCAGCGTCACCCACTCTGAAAGGTCGACGCCGAAAGCGGATAAATCCGTGTTTTTCGAATTGACATGATGACCTGCCAGATACAGATTCATGTCGCCCACGCACCCTTTGACCGACAAGGGAATGTTGAATACGTTGTTTTTGCACAGGAGCATAATGCTCGAACGCTGACAGACCGAGGCTCCCTGCTGAAAGGTATTTTTGATGCGTGTTTCCAGCACAAAATTATCCGCCCGCAGGTTGTCAAACTCTTTCACATAACGGTACTGAACCGTAGGAGGCTTTGGCTGCATCTGAATATTGCGCTGCTTAATCGCGGCAACGGACAGATTCAGTTCGCCATTCTTAATCACCTCGTTTGGCTTGAAATAAACGGGCACGGGCTCCTGCATAACGGCTACATTCCAGCCTTCCGACGCAATCAACACATTGTGTTCCTGCATAATTTGTTTTCCCACCACCAGCTTGGCCCGAAAAAAGCCAGGATAGTAATAAATCGAGCTGTATTCATGCCCGTTTCGAGGCACTAACTCACGTCGGCGAGGGTCCCAGGACTGCTGAATATAGACCGAATCGGTGGGAGCGGCTGTTGCATCGTAATGGAAAATTACCGAGTTCGGAATGCCTTTAGTGACGGGCTGGCTGCTGAACGAAAAGTCGGCTGGGGACAGTACCGGTGGCGTTTGCCGGGTAAACAGTATGGTCAGTACTATCCCTATTCCAGCCAGCAACATAGCCCCCAATCCCCATCGAATCAAGGGCGATGAACGGCTTGGTTGTAGGGCTTGTGAAGGTTTTGGATCGGCCTCTTGACCAAAAACGGGCGGGGCTGGCTGGTCAGGCAAATCGGGAGTGGGCCTCATTTCCCGAAACTGACTCCAGGTTGAATAACCAATAAACTGAACCAGCGTATTAAGTGTCGTGGGTGTAGGTGCGGAGTCGTATCGGACCCGCCCCCAGACGCGTTTAAGCGTTGTCACGCTCAACGTAACACCCGTCTGGTTGGCAATCTGCTCGCTCAACCGCTCAAAATCATGGGTCGACCAGCCATCGCTTCTCCCCCATCCCACTTTCTTTTCAATGAGTTGGCGGCACTCAGCCAGTACAAGGTCTTCCTGTTGCGAAATCATATCAGTTGTTAGAACGGGGCGCTTTTGCACAAGCTTGATCCAAACTTGAACACGCTTGAATGGGCATTATAAGGCTATTTTCAGACGTTTGTGCCGGGCCGTCGCCTTCTGGAGATACGCAGCAAAGAGGGTTGACCGCTGCTTATTTCCGTAACGACTGGTCACTAACAAATTACATAAAGAACAACCTGACAAACCAAAAAATGAAAAACCAAAATATGCCCCGGTTCACCCTTTACACGATTCTGGCATTGCTGTTTATCGGAGCAGATTGCTTTGGCCAGATCGTTAAAACGGATTGGGATGTTTTCTCCGCTTCCAACGAACCAGCCGTCTTAATAGATACCGTATTTCAGAACAAACCCTGTATGGTGCTAACGAGCCAGGGTCAGGCAATTGCCCTGAAAAAGGGGGCTCCGGTAAAAAACTTTCGAATTGAACTCGACATCGCTGGTGAGGTCATGTCGGGAATTGGTTTCCGGGCCACCGACGCGCAAAATTACCAGTTCCTGTACTTCAGGCTGGGCTACGGCGGCACGCGCGAAGCCATTCAGTATGTACCAATTTACAACGGAGCTCTGAGTTGGGTACTCTATAACTATCCCAACTACGAAACAACCGCTGACATTAAACGCCTAGAGTGGTTTCATGTGGCTATGGAGGTGAAGAACAATAACCTTAAGGTTTATGTAAACAACAGCCCCACGGCACAAATGGACATCTACCTGATCAGCAGCTCGTTTCGGGAGGGTCCAATCTTACTCAGGTCGATGTTTGGCTCATCCTACTTCGCTAACATCAATGTGTGGGAGCTACCTGAAGTTCTGGCCGACTGGGAAATTTCCGAACAGTTCCCCAGAAGCAAAATGCTGGACATGGATCACAAAACAACCAGTAAAACCTGGACCGTCGTTCACCCCGACGAAGCCGATGTTGTTAACCTCTGCCGGTATTTTTCGAACCCGAATGGAGTAGCTATTGCCCGACACAAAGTTCAGTCGGCAGCCGAAAATGACAAGTTTTTGTACGTCGATTTTATTGGTAAACTAAAAATTGTGCTGAACGGCCAGGAGCTATTTCGCTACGACAAGATGAAGCTGGACCGGATATTCAGCGGCACGCACAAAATTCTGTTACCGCTGAAAAAAGGGCAAAACGAGCTGCTGTTTATTACGGAGGGCGACGCGTCAATTTTTGGTAAAGGCTTCGATGCGATGGGCCGACTTCAGCATCAGAACTGGGGGTTCATCGCCGAACTAGGCAACCGCTAAAAAAGTCTTTGCTGTGTTATTCCAACTTTTACCAATCGGATCACCTGTATGAAACCCTTCCTTCTTATTCTTTCCCTCTTCGTTAGTCACTTTTCCATTGCGCAAACCAGTGTCCCGTTCGATTCAACAAAATGGACGTTTGCGGGTGAAGTCACCCCCGTAACATTTCAGGGCAAGGCTGGCATTCAACTAAGCGGTGGACAAATCGTTCTGAAAGACTCGTCGTTTAAAAATGGGATCATCGAATTTGACATGACGCTGTCGCCGGAGCGTAACTTCATCGGATTTAGCTTCCGCACGCAGGATAAAGCCAATTTTGAGTATGTGTACCTACGCCCCCACCGGGTCGGGAATCCCGATGCCATCCAATACATTCCCATTTACAATAACCTGGATTCCTGGCAATTCTACTATGGAGATGGGTATTCAACGACGGTAACGTACCCGCTAAACGAATGGGTACCCATCAAATTGATCGTTCGAGATACCCAGGCCGAAGTGTACGTGGGCGATCTGACCAAACCCGCGCTGTTGATTCATCAACTAAAACGGACTCCCCAGGCCGGTCCCATATGCCTGATTAACGGTAGCCCGGTTCTAACCCGCTTTGCCAATTTCAGGTATACTAAAACTGATAATCCGCCGATGGTAGGGTCTTTCGAACCGGAAGCACCTGCCAAGCCCGGCACGCTGCTGAATTGGCAGGTATCGAACACCTTCGATGAAAAGCTCGTACAAACCGATTATACGCTCCCAAAAGCGCTTGCAAATTCGCTGACCTGGAGCCCACTAGCGGCTGAAAACTCGGGAATCCTTAACGTAGCACGCATTCGAAAACTTCAGGAAGGCAACAACACGGTATTTGTAAAGCTGACCCTCTTTTCAGACAAAGCCCAGATCAAAAAACTGGATCTGGGCTTTAGCGACCGGGTGCGGGTATATGTCAATGGCCAACTGACGTATTCGGGCGCTGACGAATTTTTGTCTCGCGATTACCGATTTCTGGGCACCGTAGGCTATTACGATTCGCTGTATCTAAATCTAAAAAAAGGACAGAACGAGCTCTGGTTTGCGGTTTCGGAAAACTTCGGCGGCTGGGGAATCAAGGCCATGATTGCAGATCAAACTGGGTTAACAGTCAAACCCTGAGCAACCTGATCTCACTCCGACCGCAACGATTTTGCGGGGTTCATCAGGGCCGCTTTGAGGGACTCGTAGCCAACGGTCAGCACCGTAATTAGCCCAGCGACACCCAGGGTTAAGGCAAACACCCACCAGCTGAGCTGAATGCGATACACATAGCCCCGCAACCACCCGTTCATCAAAAACCAGCCGATGGGCACGGCTAGTACAAAACCAATCCCCAGCAGTTTGCTGAATTCGCGACCAAACAACCAGAGCAGTTCTTTCACTTTGGCACCGAGTACTTTGCGGATACCGATCTCTTTGGTTTTGGCTTCGGCCATGAACGCCACCAGTCCATACAACCCCAGGCAACCAATGAGAATGGCAATGAGCGAAAACACCTGCGCCAGTCCCAGCAAAATCCGCTCGGTGAGGTAAAACTGGTTTAGCAATTCATCCACAAAATTGGCGGTGAACACGTGTTCAGGAAACAGCTCGTTCCAACTCGCTTCAACGGCTTTTACCGTGGCGGTGAGGTTTGCCGGATCAAGTTTCAAGGCCGCAATGTGGTTTTCGGGATAATGATTCAGAATGGTTGTAGCGGGAATTGGCTCTTTCAGGATGCTAACGTGGAAATCGGCCACTACACCAACAATTGTTTTGGTAGTACCCCAAACCCGCAGGCTCTTACCGAGCACGTCAGCAGGCGACTTTACATCCAACTGCCTGACCATCGTCTCGTTAAGGATCGCTTCGTTGGTGGTAGTGTCATTCGTCTGGAAGTTCCGGCCAGCAACCAGTTTGATGCCGAACAACGGCACAAAACCGGTATCGCCTACCTTAACCGTCGTCTGGAATTTCTCGGGCTCGGGGTGCGTGTCGTAGGTGAATGGTACGGGGATTCGCCGGTACGAAGCGGGAGGTTCTGCCCCCAAAGCCACCAGCTCTACACCCGGCACTTGTCGCATTTTACTGCGGACTACTTCCTGTTTCAAGGGGTTGTTGGTGGGAACGGGAATGGTCAGGATGGCTTCTTTGCGGAAACCCAGGTCGGTTTGCTGCATGTGCCGCACCTGCGCCATCATTACAATAACCCCAATCAGGAATAACTGCGTAATAAAAAACTGCATGACAACCAGTCCCCGCCGAACCGACACACTGCCCACCTGCCTGGTTGTTAGCTGGCCATACCCCGTACGAAGCGCTGCCACGGAGTTGAAACGCGCCATAACCAGGGCGGGATAAAAGCCAGCCAGGAAAATCACGCCAACAATCAAACTCACAAACCAGCGCAGTGAATTTGGCTCAAACACGTCGAGAATCGAAATATCGGCTTTCAGCATGGCCAGCGCATTGTTCAGCAGGGGCAGGCAGGCCGCGGCCAGAAGCAGGGCCAGCAACACCGCTCCCATCGTCATCAGTGCCGTTTCTGTCATGAACTGCCCAATTAGTTGCCACCGGGTGCTGCCCATAACTTTGCGAACCCCAACCTCTTTGGAGCGCTTCAAAGCATGCGCCGTAGCGATATTAATAAAGTTGATGCAGGCCGCCAACACCAGAAACAGGCCCACAACAATCAGCGCGTATAAAATTGGGCGGGGCGCCTGACCGCCGTATTGCGGATTATGATTCAGATTATCAAGGGATAAAGCGTGGAAGTCGAGTTTGCGGGCTTCTTCTGTTTTCAGGTATTTTTGGCGAATACCGGGAAACACACGGGCCAGTTGCTCAACGGGTGTTCCGTTTCGGAGCGTCACAAAACACAGCGTGGAAATACCCTCCCAATTCTGCATTTCCTGCTTTCCTCGTTCGCCGAGCAGGCCCGGAACGGTAGCATACGAGACAAATACATCGTACCGCAGTTTGGTGTTCGATGGCAGATTTTTGACCAGTCCGGTAACTGTTAAATCGACCTGATTATCAAAGCGAAGCGTTCGACCAATGGGATCAGCCGATCCGAAGTATTTCTGGGCATACCGCTCCGATAACACAACGGTATTCGGCGCAACCAGCGCGGTTTTAGCATTGCCACTGATCCATTCGGTATCGAAAATGTCAAAGAATTGCGGTTCCGTAAAGCACAGATTGCGTGATTCCTCAAACTTTTTGGCATAGCCGCCTTTGCCGTCGGGTACGCTGACAATGCGCTTGAACATGTTTTCGAGTCGCACCGCATTTTCAACAAATGGCACATCCCGGCGCAGCACTTCGCCCAACGGGCGGGGCGTAGCATCGGTAGGAATAAACTGCTCCTGCTTGATGTCAGTCACGATCCAGTATGTTCGATCGGCCTTGGTATGGTAGCGGTCGAAGCTAAACATATAGCTGACCAGCAGAAAAATGATGATGCCGCAGGCAAGCCCAATGGACAAACCCAGGGTGCTGATAGCGGTGACTTTTCGATTGCGCCAGAGGTTGCGCAGGGAGATGTTGATAAAATTACGAACCATATCAGGGAGAAGGAAGACGAATCGTTACCGATTCCTGTCGATATGGCTATGATGCAATCGTAGGGTGCATTCCATACGGGTATCATCACTTTTCTTTTCAGTAAACAACTTTACGTAATCAGAACAACTCGACTGGAATTATTCTATCTTAGTAGCTTTTATTGGGCGCAAAGGTTTCATTGTATATAATGCTACCACTACAAGTAAACACCTTTCAGGATTTAGACTTCAACTCTTCCCTCAATGGCGTAGTGAACTTTCAAGCCAAGCGGAACTCAGATGGGCAAATAACCGACTTTTGGCTGGTCATGCTCAATGCGCCCGCTCTGGAGGTTTGGGGGCTTTCTCAGCCTGAACTGGTTGGTAAATCTATCAGCCAGTTGGTTTCTGACACCGATGCAACCTACCTCATCAGTCTATTCGACCTTGTGGTTTCGAGTGGACAGGCCGTTCAGTTTAAAATGGGTTTTACGGATCAGCGTGATGGCGTACTGCGTGATTACGAGTTGCTGGTAATAAAGCTCCACGATGGCGTATTGGTCAACTATGATGCATCCAACAATACGCTCGCTACCAATGATTCAAGCTCGCCAGAGCGGGAAAAGGGAGGAGCTCTCAAGGAAGCTGAACTGGCGCTGCAACAACAAAATGATCTGCTTGAACAGATCATGAACATAACCCCTACGGCGATTGTCTTGAGTAAAAGTATTCGGAACGAAACCGGAGAGATTGTGGACTTCCGCATGACCAAGCTCAATCAGATGGCTGCCGACGTTCTTCAAAATCCCATCGAAAAAATTCAGCACCGACGTATCTCAAAGTTTATTCCAGGGTCGCGGGATACCTTCCTGTTTGCTCAGTGTATTGAGGTTGTGCAAACGGGTAAGGCAGTACGGCTGGAGGTTCCGTGGGCCGGTTGTTGGTACGATTTCGCGATTGTCCGCTTTGGTGATGGCATGGTTGTGGCGGTTCAGGACATTACCCAGATGCACAAATACAGGCAGGAGCTTGAGTTGACCAACCTCGAACTCAAGCATTCCAACGAAAACCTGCGTTCGTTTGCCTTCGTTGCCTCGCATGATTTGCAGGAGCCACTTCGGAAAATAGCCACTTTTTCCAGCATTCTGACCACCCAATACGCCCCCCAACTCGACTCATCAGTCAATGATATTGTCAAGCGAATCAATACGGCAGCCGAACGTATGAGCCTGCTTATTAAGGACATTCTGGCTTACTCACAAATCGAAACGCGGCAAGAATCTATGGTTGTGGTCAATCTGGCCCAACTGATTGGTGAGCTACAGGAACATGAACTCTGGACAGCCATTCATCAGAGCAAAGCGAAACTTACCAGCAGCGACTTACCCACCCTACGGGCCAATCCATTACAGATTCGTCAACTGTTTCAGAATCTGCTTTCTAATGCCATCAAATTCAGCTTAAAAGAAACTCATCCAATCATTACCGTGAGTAGCCGGTTACTGACCAGAGCCGAGATTCCAACAGGTTTGATTCCGGCTTCTCCCGCAGGGAAAGCAAAAGTCGTCAACGATAATTTCTACGAAATTGCGGTGGCCGACAATGGTATTGGCTTCGATGAGAAGAATCTGAATCGCATTTTCCAAGTCTTCCAACGCCTGAATGGGCGCAACCAATACGATGGGTTTGGTATTGGCTTAGCCATTTGCCATAAGATTACCGAACGGCACGGTGGCGCCATTACAGCTAGCAGCCAACCCGGGCAGGGAAGCACATTTCGAGTGTACTTACCCGTCCGGTAGGTCAGCCTTTGGGTCGGCCAGCTGGTTACTATTCGCTCCGTAAACTCTTGACCGGATTCATCAGGGCCGCTTTGATGGCCTGAAAACTAACCGTCGCCAGTATGATCAACACCGCTGAAAACAACGTCAGCGCAAAGACTCCAACCCCAATGGCAATGCGGTAATTGTAATTCTGCAACCATTTTTCCATGGCGAACCAGCCGATGGGTGCTCCAACGACGAATGCAACAAGCAATAGCTGTATAAAATCTTTGGTCAGAAGCTGCACAATGCTGGTAATCGACGCACCCAACACTTTCCGGACGCCAATTTCTTTGGTTCGTTGCTGAGCGGTGTAGGCAGCCAGCCCGAATACGCCCAGGCAGGAAATAAATATGGTCAACGCACTAAACAAACCCGTTAAAGCACCCGTACGCTGTTCTTCGGCAAACTTGGCTTTATACAGGTCATCGGCAAATTGGTAATCAAACGGATAGGCGGGATTGTAAGTCTTGACAATCTTTTCTATAGTGGCTAGATTTTGCGCCATTGGGTTATTCGGGTTCAACCGAATACTCATCCACGAGAACGGAATGGAGCCGCCCGGACCGCCAATAACCACCGGATTGATGGGGTCGTAGGGCGAGGCAAACAGGAAATCTTTCACGACACCCACCACATGCCAGTCACGGCTGTCGAAGCGAATAATTGTACCTACTGGGTTCGTCAACTGCATAGTCTTGACCGCTGTTTCATTGAGCATAACGGCCGCTGAATCGGTCGGGTACGTTCGGATGTCGATCTCTCTTCCGGTGAGCAGTTTGGTGCCCGTTGTTTTCGTAAAGTTCGCATCGGCACCAAACCGGTCGAATTCAATATCTTTATCCGCTTTGGTACTGCCCGGCCACGACAACCCCCACTGCCGGGAATTAAGCGTGGTGATTGGGCCGAGTGATTTGCTAACGGATATTGACACACCGCTGTGTAGTAATTCCTGTTGCACGGCATCAAACCGCTTATCCAGATCGCCCGACAGGTAGCTAAACAACAGGTTATTCTGGTTGTAACCGCTCTCCCGGCTTTGTGCATAGTTTAATTGTTGCCTGATCACCAGGGTGGCAATAATCAGTACGATAGCAACCGTAAACTGGGCGACCACCAACCCTTTCCGTAACGAAAACACAGCATGTACGGGTCTGGAATGGCCTTTCACAACGGTGGCAGGCTGGAAATTTGCGAGGAAGAAAGCGGGGTAGGTGCCTGCCAGTAAACCTGTAAACAGCACAAAACCAATAACAACCGCCCAAAACTGAATGGCTCCAAAATCCAACGTCAACTGCTTACCCGTTAGATCATTGAACAGGGGAATACAAACAACAACGATCAGCAGCGCGAGACCGCCCGACAAAAGGGCAAGCATCACCGACTCGCTGATAAACTGGAACACCAACGATGATTTTTGGGCGCCCGCTACCTTTCTGATGCCAACCTCTTTGGCTCGTTTTTCGCTTCGGGCGGTGCTTAGATTCACAAAATTGACAGCCGCAATCAGCAGAATGAGGGCTGCAACAACACCGAACAATTGAACGGTAACGATTTGCCCACCAACCAACTGCCCATTCTCCGCTTTCGAATATAAATGCCATTTGCTGGCCGGATGTAGGAAAATCTGCCGGTGCGTTACGTTATCAAGTACTCCTTTGAGGTGTTCGGCCGTAACGAGCTTTATTTTTTCGTTGACAGCCAGCGGATTGGTCTTGTCTTTCAACAACACAAAGGTGTACTGATTATTCGAACTCCAGTCGTCAGTGTTCCCACCAGCTTTGCCAAAATAGGTCCAGGGTAAAAGATAAGCCACCTGATTGAACTGCGTGTTAGTAGGCATATCGGCCATAATGCCCGTCACCAGAAAACTGTCTTTATTGTCGAGCTGAACGGTTTTGCCCAGGGCATCGGTCGTACCAAACAGTTTCTCTGCCAGAGATTTTGTAAGCACGATCCCATTATTTTCGGAGAGGGCCGCTTTCTGGTTCCCCGCTATGAATGCAAAATCAAATAAGTGCAGAAAGGCAGGGTCCGCGAAAGCACCATCGACGTTTATCTTTTTGTCATTGGCAGTCAGCAGGTAGCTGACGGGATGGTAACGGGCAGCGTCCTCAATTTCGGGATATTTCTGTTTTAGCTCAGGGGCCAGCGGTCTGGGTGTGGAGCCCCAAACCTGCGCAACGCCACTAAAAACATCCTGATTATAAACCTGAAACAGGCGCTCTGTTTTCGGATAAAAGCGATCGTACTGCAATTCATTTTGTATCCACAGAAAAATGAGAGCCGAAGCCGCCATACCAACCGCAAGCCCCGAGATGTTGATAAAGGCGTACCCTTTTGCTCTTGCCAGATTCCGCCAGGCGATTTTAACGTAGTTGCGTATCATGTCTGTATGTGTTGGTTGGGGGTATTCCTGGGGTTGTCGTTTGATAAATCGGGGGCGCACGTAGGCCAGCACTTCCCGCCAATAGCGTCGTCGTGCCTGAGCCTCCCCTACCCGCACCACACGTAGGTTGAAGCGTTCGTGGAGGTCGCCCAGCACTTCCTCGCGCAAGTGAGGAGCGCAGAACCAACTAAGCAGGCGGTCTGCTAAACGGGGTGGTTTCATGGTTTGTGTTTGCAGGTAGACGCAATTCTTTGTCGCACCAACGGACCGGTCTCTACTCTGAACGTAATGATTTTACCGGGTTCATCAGGGCGGCTTTGATGCTCTGAAAACTGACGGTCAGCAAGGCAATTCCCACGGCAAATGCACCGGCAAGCGCGAACATCCACCATTCGATGTCAATCTTATAGGCAAAGTCCTGCAACCAGCGACTCATTGCAAACCAGGCAAGGGGCGACGCAATCAGAATGGCAAAAAACACCAGCTTTAAAAAGTCTTTCGACAGCAGCGATACTATGCTGGCCACGCTGGCCCCCAACACTTTACGAATCCCAATTTCTTTGGTGCGCTGTTCGGCCGTGTACGCCGTTAAGCCAAACAAGCCAAGGCACGACACCAGGATGGTCAGGATGGCAAAACAAAGAATGATACGCCCAATGCGTTGTTCGGACTTGTATTGCGCGTCCAGATCCTGGTCTACAAACCCGTAACTAATGGGGCTGCCAGGCTCCAGTTTTTTGTAAACGCTCGATATATCGGTGATCGCACGCGCCACCATACCGGGTTTGGTTTTTATCAGCAGGTTAAAGTAAAATTCTTTAGGTCGGAACCGAAGAATGAATGGTTCGATGGCCACGTGCAGAGATCTAAAATTGAAGTCTTTCACCACACCAATCACGTTGCCGTCTGTCCCCCAGAACTTGACCCGCTTACCCAGGGCCGTGGCGGGTGTCCAGCCCATGCGTTTGGCCGCCGTTTCGTTGATGAGGTAAGCCCCGATTTTCGAGAGGGTGTCGGACGTGATTTTATCTGAAAAATTCCGTCCCGAAGCCATCGATATCCCCAGCGTTTTCACGAAATCGGCGTCAATATTCATTTGCGTGATCAGAAACTCATCTTTGGGCACCTGCCCCTCCCATTCAATGGTAGAGCCGTTGACCATGTTGACCAGATTGCTCGTGGCCACTGAGGTCTGCGCTACCCCCGGCAGTTGCGCCACTTCGTTTTTGAACCTCAACGCATTCCCTTTCAAATCGCCTTTGAGTCGTACGTAAAGCAACTGCGATTTATCGAATCCCAGCTTAGAGGTCTGCATATAGATCAACTGCCGGTAGATTACTACGGTGCTAATCGCCAGTACAATAGACAGCACAAATTGACCCACCACCAGCGATTGCCGAAAGCTACGGCCGGTTCGCACCGTGGCAAAATAGCTCGCGACATTGGACTTCAATACGACAACCGGACGGAAAGACGAAAGGAAAAAGGCCGGATATAACCCCGTCAATAAGCTGACCACGGCCGTTAAGCCAACCATCACCAACCAGAAAACAGGTTGCTGATACGGAATCAGCAGGCTTTTATCCGCCAGATCGTTGAAGAGGGGCAGAAACACTTCGGCGAGCACCAGAGCCAGCACCATTGCCAGACTAGTCATCAACAATGCTTCACCCAGAAACTGCGCAACCAGACTGGAGCGCTGAGCACCAACGCTCTTCCGAACACCTACTTCTTTAGCCCGTTGTGATGCTCGTGCGGTAGCTAAATTGATGAAGTTGACCACCGCAATCAGCAGGACAATAAGCCCAACCGAAACGAAAATACGGATGTAGGCAATGTCGCTCCGTTTGCCATAATCGGTCTCAAACGCAAATTTTGAATACAGGTAAATCTTCGACAGTGGTTGCAGCAGCAGTGGGGTTTCATTCCCCGAATCATACCGTTTGAGTTGGTCCCGAATCTTACCTTCAAACGCCACGGCGTTAGCCGGTGCCCCCGATGGGTCTGGTTTCAACTGGATGTAGGTATGGTAGCTGTTACTGTTCCATTTGTTGCTCCATTCGTCGTTGCGTTCGAGCCATTTGAACGGCATCAGCACGTCAAACTGAATCTGCGACTGGATAGGTGGGTTTTTGACTACCCCCACCAGCATAAGCGTTTGATCGTTGAGCTTGACCGATTTACCCAGAATGGGCTGGCGTCGCCAGTTGGCACCGAAAAACCGTTCTGCCATAGCTTCGCTAAAGATCACCTCGTTGGGAGCGCGAAAAATGGTGTTAGTATCGCCCCGCAGGAGCGGGAAACTGAATAGGGTAAAGAAACTGGGATCAACTACCAGCAACATGTTCGGTTCCACAGAATGGCTGCCCAGACTCAGCAGACCATTCCACCGCCCAACCCGGGTAGCCCGTTGAATATCCGGGTAATCTTTCAGGAGCGCTGCCGCCAGTGGACCTGGTGTGGCGGCCACATCAAAAATCCCCTCTGGCTGTTTCTGCCGCTCGGTTATTCTATAAATATGGTTGTAGTTGGCGTTGAACCGGTCGTAGCTCAATTCATCATATACATACAGTGCGATTAGCAGGCAGCATGCCATACCAAGCGCCAATCCGCCGATATTGATGGCCGAATTGACTTTATTGTTGGCAAGGTATCTCAGCGAGATTTTAACGTAATTCCGTAACATGACCGGGCTGATGAAAAAAGGTGAGGGATATTCTTCAAACTTACGCTTTATAAATCGGGGCCGCATATACGCCAGTACTTCCCGCCAATACTGGCGTCGGGCCTGAGTCTCCCCTACCCGCTGAGCGCGCCGTTGGTAACGCTCGTGGAGGTCGCCCAGCACTTCTTCGCGCAGGTGCGGAGCCACCAGTCCCATCAGCAACTTGTCGAGCCAACGCATGACGAAGTTTCGGAGCGGTCTATTTTTGGGGAGCTGTTCGGGCTGCATGGCTTATTCAGACCGTAGGGACTTGACGGGGTTCATCAGGGCGGCACGGATACTCTGATAACTGACTGTCAGGAGCGCAATAACTACGGCAAGGCCACCTGCCACCGCAAATACCCACCACTCAAGGTCAATGCGATAGGCAAAGTTTTGCAGCCAGTTATTCATGACATACCCCGCTATCGGCGAAGCCAAAACTATGGCTACCATCACCAGTTTGAGATAGTCTTTGGAGAGCAGTGTGATAAGACTGGGAACACTGGCACCCAATACTTTACGCACACCAATTTCTTTAGTCCGTTGCTCGGCAGTAAACGTAGCCAGCCCAAACAAACCCAGGCAGGCAATCAAAATAGCCAGCCCAGCAAAAATGAATACGATCTGCGCCGTCTGTTGCTCACTACGGTACAAATTATTCAGATATTGATCAAGAAACGTGAACTCAAATGCCGATGCCGGGATGTCTTTATGGTAGATAGCCTCTAGCTGCCGCATGGTTTCAGGCAGGTTTTGCGTCCGCACACGGACCAGCATATACGGTCGGTCTTCGGTATTGGCATTATGAAAACCATACGCACCGATTGGCTGATGCAACGACTGAAAATGAAAGTCGTCGACCACTCCCACAATCTCGGCACTGTTGCCGAACACACCGGGCGCTTTTTTGCCAATAGCCTGTTCGGGGGTGTATCCCATAAACTCAACCGCCGTTTTGTTGAGAACAATCTGAACCGTTGTGTCTGCTTCGGCAGTTGTATCCGGCTTGTCCGTCTTGGCAGCTGGCAGTGTAGTGCCCGCCAGTAATTTCAGACCCAGTACCTGGATGAACGACGACGTTGCCCGGTTGGTGGTAATTGGTATAATAGCCTTGTCGTCCAATGGTTTTCCTAATGTACGTCCACTACCGCTCCGCCCTGGATACACCTGCGCCCGGCAAATTTCTTCGACACTGCTCACCGCCTTTATGTCATTAAGTAAGGCGGCCATTTGTGCTTTGGTTTCGGCAGCAGCCATGGTAACGGCTACTACCTGGGTGGGTTCATAGCCCAGATTGCGCTGTTGAATAAACTGTAGTTGCCGGTAAAAAAGAAGCGTACCAATCGTCAGCACCATGGAAGCCGCAAACTGCACCACCACCAGCGACCGACGGAGCAATCCCCCACCCGAACCGGTGGCAAACGACGGCTGAAGCAAACCACGAATGGAGAAATTCGACAGCACCACCGCCGGATATAAGCCCGACAGGAGGGTAATGCCCGCCCCAAGTCCAAACAGGCTGAGCAGCATCTCGGTCTTGAAGAGCGCCTGAATCGATAGGCTTTTTTCGGCAAGGAGATTGAAATAAGGTAAACTCACCACCACCATGCCAAGACCTAACAGTATGGCTCCCCCGACGACCAGGGCAGTTTCGGCGTAGAACCGGCCAATCAACTGCGACCGGGTTGCACCA
Source organism: Flavobacterium sp. SUN052 (assembly GCF_028867935.1). GTDB lineage: Bacteria > Bacteroidota > Bacteroidia > Flavobacteriales > Flavobacteriaceae > Flavobacterium. The sequence goes on along the minus strand of NZ_JAPQNS010000001.1, from coordinate 990,212 downwards.
ACCACTTTATTGACGCCTACTTCTTTGGCCCGCACCTGCGATTGGGCCGTGGCCAGATTCATATAGTTGATGCTCGCAATCACCAGTACAATCACGGCCAGAAGCAACAAAATGCTTACCTGTCGGGCATCGCCGGGGCGGGAAAAACTCGTATTACTCAGATTGGCCGAATGCAGGTGCACATCAGTCAGTGGTTGAAGCTTAAGCGTATAAAAGCGATCAGCCTTCGGTACGTTTTTCGCGACTATCGTTTCCATCTGCTGTTCGATCTGGCGCGGTTGCACCGACGGACCCAGCAACAGATAGGTTTCAAAACTGGCATTACTCCAGCTTTGATTACTGGGGTTACTGGCCCATTTTACGCTGGCAAACGAGCCAAGCAGGTCCGCATCGAGAGTAGACGTTGCTGGAAAATCGGCATATACACCCGTCACTTCCAGCGGAATAGAATGATCGACGTTAAGCGACTTTCCAATTGGATTTTCCGTACCAAAATACCGATGAGCCGTCGATTGACTGATAATAACCCGATTAGGGCCAGCCAGCGCCGTTGCCGGTTGACCAGCAATCAGGGGCACATCGAAAATATCGAACAATGTACTGTCGGCCCAGTACAGTCGTGTTTCGGTAAACTCACGCTCGGCGGAGTTTACGAAGGCAGTCTGGCCGAAGTTATGCCGTAGAAAGCGCACCTGATTTTCTACGCCCGCCAGCTGTGCAGTTATTGTTGGTCCAACAATATTGGGGGCGTTACCCCACTGCTGCGTTTTGCCATCGTACGACACATTGAGCGTAACCCGGGCAATCCGATTCGCCAAGCGGTTGTGCCGGTCGAACGATTGTTCATCGTTGATGTATAGCAACAGGATCAGGGCAACGGCCAATCCTAACGCCAACCCCATTGTATTGAGGAAGGTGAACAAGCGGTTTTTCTGCAAGCTCCGCCAGGCAATTTTAAAGTAGTTTCGTATCATGTTAGGACTCAGAAAGAAGATGGGCTGGCATTCCGGTGAATGGTATTTTTTGGGTTGTCGTTTGATAAAAGCAGGTCGTATATACGCCAGTACTTCGCGCCAGTAACTGCGTCGGGCCTGGGCCTCCCCTACCCGCTGAGCACGTCGTTGATAGCGTTCATGGAGGTCGCCCAACACTTCTTCACGTAGGTGGGGTGCTACCAGTCCCATGAGCAGCCGGTCGAGCCAACGCATTGGGGGCAACCCGTCATCTTGAGGAGTTGGTACCCGGTGTTTTTGGAGTTTCATACCACGGTTGCGTTACGTCCATTTCAGAATGGTTTGCGGTACAATACGCTCCCAGAATCGGTTACGCACCGATTGAACCTCGCTCAGCACACGTCCACCGAGTGCAGTTACAGTGAACAACCGTTTACGGCGGCCACCCCGCTCGGCGGTGGCTTCGCCTAGTTCAGACCGGAGATACCCTTTTGTTTCGAGCCGTTGCAGGGCTGCGTGTACGGCACCGGTACTGACGATTTGCCCGGTCTCTTTCTCCAGCTCTTCAGCAATCACTACTGAATAAGCTTTCGGAGTGAGTACGGCCACTGCCAGCAAAACGACCTCTTCGAACTCACCTAGATCACTCCGTCGCATGGGGTAACAATTGGGTTTACACGCTTCATTTTATTTCCTCTATTTCTGTATGTCAAATGCCTTGCCAAAATAAAAAAAGGCCCATTCCTGGCAGAAATGGACCTTCTGAATGCATATTATAACGCAGAACTGTCCAGAACCGGACACCTGGTGTTCACCGACGGACAGGATAATCTAACTCACCCGCTTGTCGTGCATCAACATATCAACGGCGTCGTTGAACGAACCGGCGCGGGTGACCTCCCCGGCATTAATGAAGAAAATCTCGTCGGCGGTTTCAATGGTATTCAGGCGGTGAGCAATGATGATACGCGTGGTGCTGGCGGGTAAATTCTGGAGAATTTCGTCCAGCAGTTGCTCCGTAATGGTGTCGATATTGGCGGTGGCTTCGTCCAGAATCAGTAGTTCTGGATTGCGTAAAACCGCCCGCATAAAGGCAATGAGTTGTTTCTGGCCCAGACTGATCGAATCGCCAACGGTCTGCACTTTAGTATCCAGACCCTGATCGAAACGCTCGACCAAACCCGTCAGGTTAGCGTCCCGAATCACTGTCTCCAGCTGCTCATTGGTGTATTTATGATAGGCTTCATTACCGTACAAAATATTCTCGCGAACGGTGCCCGTAAACAGAAACGGTTCCTGCAAAATGAAGCCGATTTTACGGGATCGCTCTTCCGCTGTGTACCCGCGAATGTCACGACCATCCAGCAATACGGTGCCGCTGGTAGGGTCATACAAACGGGCAATCAGCGAAGCCGTAGTTGTTTTGCCACCCCCCGTTGGGCCAACCAGGGCGTATGTTTTGCCTCGTTCCAGATCGAAGGTGATGTTGTGCAACACGTCGGTGCCACCGGGGTAGCGGAAGGACACCTGCCGAAACGACAACAGGGCTGCATCTGGCTCAACTGCCGAATGCGCAACGGGTTGCAAATTGGTTTGCAGGGACAGCAAGTGCGAAATACGATCCCAGCCTGCCAGCGCCACTTGAAAGTTAGCCCATATCGTGGCCAGTTGACGCATGGGATTGTAGAAATTAGTGATGTAAGCCAGAAAACTGACGAGCAAACCAATGGTAAACGCCCCCTTCGAAATCAGATAAATGCCAAACGTCAACACCACTACCTGACCCAAATTGGCGGCTACGCCAATCACGGGCAGGAACACGTTGTTGGCCAGGCCAGCACCGATAGCCGTCCGATAATTATCCTGGTTTACTTCGGCGAAATGTTTACGGAAATAGTCGCGCCGGTTGAAAGCCACAATGACTTTGAAGTTGGTCAGACTTTCCTGCACCTCAGCGCTCAAATTACCCACACTTTTCAGGCTAGCCGCATTTTTCCGTTTCACCCAGGCTGACACCAGCGACGTAAACACCCAGACCAGCAGCGCAGGAGCCAGCGATGCCGCGCCGAGGGGCAGGTCGATAAACAGCAGAAACAGGCCCGCGCCGAACATGATAAAAATACTGCCTACAAACTGCATCAGCGATTGCGAGAAGAACTGATTCAGCTTATCGGTATCGTTGTTGATCCGCGAAATCAGATCACCCGCTTTATTCTGGTTAAAAAACGCCACTGGCAGTTCCTGCAACTTGTTAAACACGGCGTTGCGAAGCTTGAATAGCGTCCGCTGGCCCACGGTACCCATCAGGCGTGTTTGCAGGTAATTCGTTACCAGCGCAACGGCATTCACACCCAGTAGAATAGCCGCATTTCGTAAGATTCCATCAAATTGTTTGGTCTGCACGTACTGATCAACGGTACGGCCGATCAGAATTGGACTAACCAGCGTCAGGACCGAATTGACCAGGATGGCGGCAAAAGCCAGAATAAGTCGTTGCCGTTCATCGTCGATCAGCGCCAGTAGTTTACGGAGGGCTTTGGTCGTGGCATTTTTCTCTTCTTTCTGCCCGACAAACTGGTTAAGATCGTAATTCATACTGGTTGGTGCTCCGTTGTGACTGATAAATCTGAACGTATTCGGGGCTGGTTTTCAGGAGTTCGGGGTGAGTGCCGCTGGCAATAATTTCGCCCTCCATGAGCAGAATAATCTGCTCGTAATCTTCTACGGCGGCAATTTTCTGGGTTACCGAAACCAGTGTTAGGCCAGGGTAATTTTGCTGCACGTTGGCCAGAATTTTCTGTTCAGTACTGCTATCGACTCGCGCCGTAAAATCGTCCAGCAATAACACCTTTGGGTCGAGAGCCAACGCCCTGGCCAGCATGATTCGCTGTTTCTGCCCACCCGATAGGCTGTTGCCCCGCTCCGAAACCAGTGTCTGGAGTTTATCGGGCATAGACGTTACAAAGTCCTGTAATTCGGCGGTGGCAATCGCTTTTTCAAGTGATTCATCGGTGACGGTATCGCTGAAGGCAATGTTTTCGCGCAGACTCAGGTTGAACATTACACTGTCCTGAAACACGAACCCGACCTGTTGGTAAAAAGCATCTTCGTCGTAGCTGTCGATGGGTCGATCATCATAGCGTATAGCGCCCGACGTTGGTGGCATTAGGCCGGTCAGCAAAAATAAAAGCTGACTTTTTCCGGCAGCCGTTGGGCCAACAATGGCGGTTCGGGTACCTGCCTTTATGTGCAGCGAAACGGAATTAAGGGCGGGTTTACCGCCATAGAACATCGACACATCCCGAAGCTCAATATCGCCCCGCAACGGGGTTGTTATAGTACCGGTTTTGGTGGGTTCATCAGCCTGCAATACAGCACTCACCCGCGTATACGAGGCCGAAGCCTGCGCTATAACATTGCTGATAAACCCAATCACGATGATCGGAAAAATAAGCAGGGCCAGATAACTGTTGAAAGCCGTAAAATCGCCCAGCGACATGCTGCCGGTGATAACAAAGTGGCCACCCAGCACCAGAATAGCCAGGGCAGCCATGTTGGCCGTAAAGCTGATCACCGGAATAAGAGCGGCAAACAGGCGCAGAATGGCCAGGCCAAGATCTTTGGCATCGGTGTTGGCCGCCAGAAACTTATCGCTCTCCAGTTGTTGCGAGTTGAGCACTCGAATAAGGGCCGAACCCAGAATGCTTTCGTTGATAACCTTGTTGAGCCAGTCTATCACCTCGCGGCTTTTCATAAACAGCACCCGCACCTTTTGCAGCACCAGATAAAACGTGATGCCGATGATAGGCACCGTCGTTAACACAACCAGCGCGAGTTGCCAATTGATGCGAATCAGCAAAATGCTGGCCCCAATGATGATAACCAGCGAAGAAACCAGCGACACAATGGCCATCGACACAAACATCTTGACCGAGTCAATGTCGGAGGTCAGGTTGGTTAGCAGTTTCGAGGGGTTCGTTTGCTGGATGTATGTAAAACTCTGGCGGGAAATTTTGTCGGCCAGTTGGGTCCGTAAATCTTTCGCTACCTGCTCCGAGGCATAGGTTTGTACAATGCTTTGCCCATACGAGAAAACAAAAATGAATACCGATGCCGCCAAAAACTCGATGAGCGTTGTTTTCAGAACAAAATGCCCGGCGGTGTAGGCGTCGATACCTTGCGAAATAATGAGGGGCAGCACCAGGTTGGCCCCATTGCTGACCAGAGCCAGCAAAACCAGCAAACCAATCAGGCGGGAATACGGCTTGATTAGCTTAAATAAAGAGGGTTTCGGCGGGGCGGGGGCAGCTTTTCTTGGAACGTCGTTGTTCATAAGTAATCCCAAAAATAAGTAGCGGTCTGTAGACGAAAGCGTTGCCCAAAGATACGGAAATGACACCGGGAACCCCGCTAAACATACATTTTTGGACAGGATTACAGGATAAGACAAGATTTCTGTTTTTTAAAAATCCTGTCTTATCCTGTAATCCTGTCCAAAAAAACTTGTCTTATCGAAGGGGCAAATCGCGCAGGGTCGACAGGTGGGGGGCTAGCAATGGGTGGTTGGCCATCTGTGCTTTGATATCAGCAAGCATTTGCGGAGAAAATTTCGGAGTCCGGCTAATGATGTCGACGCCCTCGGGGGTAAACAGCGTTTTTGAAAACCAAATCACCGCCCACTGCCCATCGGGATCCTGCAACACGACTTTCCACTTGCTCCGCAACAGACTTAGCAGTCCTTTACCGTGCCAGACGAAAGCCGACGAATCGTGCTCATCCTGATAGTCATAACCGGTAATTGTTTTTAGATCCCCCTTTTTGTGGTATTTCACCTCATCCAGTAATACGTTGGCACCTTTCTTCTGAGCGGGTGAATACGAAAATATTGGGCTCGTTTTATCGCCCTTCAACCACATAGGGAAGTTCGTACTACAAATAAACCAAGTTCCAATAAGTGTTTTCATAAAGGTTAGCATAACAACTAATTTTGGATATTTACTATTCCTCTATAACTTTACCGATAAAGTTAGTTAGTGTACCAAAACAAAACCTATACGAACCAATCAACACTTATGTTCTGGATTTGATTTAAATTATACTGTTGTGTCTAGATTACGATTTATATTCCTATACATTCGCACTTCTGATTTTTCCCTATAATTACCAATGGCCAGCAGTATACCACAACTCCTTAGAGCGAACAAAGATCGACTACTCGATTTATGGGTCCAAAAACAATTAAGTTCTGAAGCACTCCGGGATGACTTGATGTCCAATGAAGAGCTACGCGCTCAATCTGAAGAATTAGTTAAAGCCCTTACCAAAGCCCTCACTGAAGAAACCATCAATCAGCCCGATTCGATGGCTTTTGACGAAGTATTTGAAATTCTTTCTGGTATTTCAATCGCGCGTGCTCAACAGGGTTTTTCGCCCAGCGAAACCGGCTTGTATATTTTCAGTCTGAAAGATGCCATCATGGCCTTACTTCAGCAGGAAATTGCTCACGATCCAGCACAACTTTTTGCAGCTAGTCAACAAATTAATCGCTTGCTGGATCGATTCGGGTTTATTACGTTCGAAACCTATATCAAAGGTCGCGAGGAGGTTATTCTGCGCCAAACTGATGAAATTAGCGATATTTCGACCCCCGTCATCCAAATCTGGGAAGGTGTTCTGGCGCTACCCATCATTGGTACTTTAGACAGCTCACGGACCCAGGTTGTAATGGAAAACCTGCTCCAGAAAATTGTCGACACGGGCAGCAGCATCGCCATTCTGGATATTTCCGGCGTACCTGCCGTAGACTCACTGGTTGCCCAGCATTTAATTAAAACCGTGAGTGCCACCCGGCTGATGGGGGCCGAATGCATCATTAGCGGTATCCGGCCCGAGATTGCTCAAACCGTAGTCCATTTGGGCATCGACTTATCGAATATTGTTACCAAAGCCTCTCTGGCCAGCGCCCTCAAGCATGCCTTCAGTATGAACAGGCTGGTTGTGAAGCGGCTGGATTCCGACAAAAAGACTTTTTAATGCTGCCCGCACATGGATAAAATCCCTATCCTTCGAATGGGTCAGTTTTTACTGGTCACCATTCAAGTTGATCTCTATGACCGGTTAGCGCTGAACCTGGAGAATGATCTGGTTCAGATGGTTTACAAAACCGGGGCACGTGGCGTACTCATCGACATTTCAGCGGTCTCTATCGTCGATTCATTTATGGGCCGCATATTGGGCAATATTGCCAGCATGACCCGCGTGCTCGATGCCGAAACCGTTGTGGTGGGTATGCAGCCTGCTGTCGCCATCACGCTGATTGAGCTTGGCTTATCCTTAAACGGAGTACATACTGCGCTGGATGTTGAACGCGGTATGGCCCTGTTACAAACCCACAATGGCCAGTACGCCCAATCAGCTGACGACGATGTGGATGACCCTGAGTAAAGACAAGATGACCATTTCCCGGGATCAGGACATGGTTCCCTTCCGAAATCGGGTTAAAGAAGCCGCTACAAAACTTGGAATGGGTCTGGTTAACCAGACCAAACTCATTACGGCCGCTAGTGAACTGTTTCGTAATATGATTCGCTATGCGGGTAATGGCGAGGTACTCATTGAAGTAATCAGTAAGGGACGTGAAAGCGGTATTCGGCTCACCTTTTCCGATCAGGGGCCGGGAATCGCTGACATCTCGTTAGCTATGCAGGATGGTTATTCAACCGGCAAAAGTCTGGGGCTTGGTTTGCCCGGTACCAAACGCCTGGTGAATGAATTTAATCTTCAGAGTACGCTTGGTCAGGGGACGACAATCACTATTGTCAAATGGAAGAATGGATAACACGCCCCACGTACGATTTCAAGCCAGGGATCGGAGTTATCTGGCCTTGATCAAAAAAGGAGTCAGCCGTATGGCTGGCGAAATCGGTTTTCAAGCCCACCGGTTGCATGAAATTGACCTGATCGTTGCCGAGATGGTCTCCAATTTAATTAAACATGCCGGTGGGGGCGATCTGCTGGCTCGCCCATTCCGTACCCTTACGAATGCGGGTCTGGAACTGATCAGCATTGATAGCGGACCCGGCATGGCCGATCCGGCCAGGATGATGCAGGATGGCGTGTCTACCACCGGTACGCTGGGCAGCGGGTTGGGAGCCATTAACCGCTTAGCCGATCAAGCCCAGCTCTATTCGCTGAAGGGCTGGGGGACCATTCTGCTGGCACGCATTTTCACGCACCCGCAAACAGCTCCAGAGTCTGGTTTTGAATTCCGTTCGTTGGTAGTGCCTATGCCGGGCGAAGAGGCCTGTGGAGACGGTTTTTATGTCAAACGAACAACCGATCACCTCAAATTATTTCTGGGTGATGGCCTGGGGCACGGGCCAGAGGCTCAACGGGCCGTGCAGGAAGGCATCAAGGCCTTTCGGCTATGTGCCGATCATCGCCCTGTGGACATTATTCGGTATATGCACCGGGCCGTCAACAAAACGCGGGGATTAGTAGGGTCCGTTGTTGTTTATGATGTGACTAGCCGTCAGTGGAACTGGTGTGGGGTGGGCAATATAGCGTCGCGGCTTATTCAGTTGTCGGTCTCCAAGAACCTAATGCCTTATAACGGAATTATTGGGTTGAACTTACCCACAACAATGCATGATCATGTTCTACCTCTAGAACGGGGCCAGCTGCTCGTGATGTGTTCCGACGGACTGCAATCACGCTGGGATCATACCAAATACCCGCTGATTCAACGGTATGATTTGTCTATATTGGCAGCTGCGTTGTATAAGGATTATGCCCGGCAAACCGATGATACGTCGGTCTTCATTGGTCGTTTTGTTAACTAAGTCTTTATGGAGGAACTCATTCGCGTATCCTTAGAGAACGACATGGACCTGATAGTCGCCCATAAGCGGAGCATGCGCCTGGCTGAATTAGCAGGCCTATCGCTGGCGGCTCAGACCACGTTTGCTACGGCGGTTTCGGAAGTGGCCCGTTACGTGATGGAGCAGGGTTCGAAACCGGTTTTGATCCTGAGCGTGTTAGCCTCGGCCAAGCAACAGTCGTTAATAGCAGCCGTCGAAGATAGCCATCTGGTTGTTGCTAACCCGCTCAATCAGGGGTTACTTTATGCCCAGCGGCTGGTGGAAAAACTGGAAATCACCAGTGCGGGCAGCGGCAGCCGCATTACGGTTTATTATAGTTTACCCTCTTCTCGTCGACTAAATCCTACCCGGTTTACAGACTGGCGATCTCAATTCACTACCGACCAGCCCGTGTCGGCCTACGAAGAGATCAAGCATAAAAACGAGCAGCTAAAAGACTTAGCCCTCCGCCTACAGGACAGCGAGCAGCACTACAAACGGGTAACCGATTCACTGCCGTTGATGATCTTCACCGCCAACCAGTCGGGTCAGTTGCTCTATGCCAATGCCTGGGTTCATGAATTTACAGGAGCTAGCCTACAGCTGCTCAACCAGACAAAATGGAGTACTATTATCCATCCTGATGAACAGGCCGGATTCTGGCGTCACTGGACCAGGCAAGCTGCTATGGGACAACCGTTTACCTACGAGTGTCGGCTTCGGCGAAAAGGCTCAATGGTGTATCAATGGCACCTGTTTACGGCCCAGCCGATCAAAAGCGATCCCGGCAAGATAGCCGCCTGGACGGGCTTTGTTGTCAATATAGATGCGCAGAAAATTGTTGGGCAAACCCTTCAGGCCAATCAGGAGTTGATACAGGCAAAAGCCAATCTGGAACGATACCAACAGGAGTTGGAGACAACTGTTAGTGAGCTCAACCGCAGCAATGCCGAACTAACCCAATTTGCTTACGTAGCCTCGCATGACTTACAGGAGCCCTTACGCAAGATTCAGACTTTTAGTGATTTATTAGTGGTTCAGTATGGTGCCAATCTGGGTACTGCGGGTACTGATCTGCTGAGCCGCATGCAGGCATCTGCCAGCCGGATGCAGGCACTGGTCAAAGACCTGCTGTCGTTCACCCGACTTACGGCTCAAATGCCTTTTGAACGCCTGAATTTAGACAAACTGGTAGCTGACGTTATCAGTGATTTAGAAACTATCATTCAGCAGAAACAGGCCACCATAAGGATTAATTCGCTGGGTGAGATTCAGGGAAACGGCTTACAAATGCGCCAGCTTTTTCAAAACTTGGTTTCGAATGCGCTTAAGTACTCGCGTCCTGATCGTCCACTGGTCATCCAGATTACAGCCACTGTTGTTGCAGTGAACGAACTCCCCGTGACGGTGACTCAAAATGGCTCCCCCCACTATGTTTCAATCGCCGTTGAGGATAACGGCATTGGCTTCGAGCAAAAATATGAAGATCAGATATTCCGCCTGTTTCAACGCTTACATGGTCGAAAGCAGTATGAAGGCACCGGCATTGGGTTAGCCATCTGCAAAAAAGTGGTGGACAATCACCAGGGTTCTCTCAGCGTGCGTAGTGAACCGGGGAAGGGCTCTGTCTTTACGGTTTATCTTCCCTTTTCGTTGAATTAGATACTGATTCTTATTTGGTCAATCTAAGCCTTACCCTTATGATGACAGGGTAAGGCTTAGATCAACGGTAAAGCACCGGCTAATCAGTGAATTTGAGAGGGGTCACTAAACGCCATTCTGATTCTGTGTTGTTACGCTCAAACATGATATTAAAGGCAAATACCGTGTGTTCGCTGTTTTCTTCGGTCAGTTTGGGACTTTCTGTTTGTTGATCTGCGTTGAGGGGCGTATATAAAGATACTTTATGCCGATTACTGCGGATGGTCATCTGGTTAAGCCGCTGCACTAACTCCTCGTAAAAGCTTTGGGAAATTGAATTCATGTCAATCGTCATGCAATTTGTGGTATCCCTGAAACGAGTTATATAGCCACTTACGTCTGTTCGTTACCTCACTTTTTAACCAACTTTAGCTACTGACCTATTCCATCGCCATTTCGACGTGGGCGGGTGCCTGGATTTTTTTGCCAATAAACAGCAACAGCAACGGAACACAAACCAGGAAGAACGCACCGATGACCAGGAACGCATCGGCATAGGTCATCACCAGCGCTTGCTTGATAACGGCCCCCTGCATCACCCCATAAGCTTTGCTGGTGGCAGTGGCCAAGGCATCGCCCTTCGACAAAAACAGGTTGGTGTACTGCCGAAGTCGCTCAGCCGACAAGGGGTTGTAAGTAGAGATATTATCACCCAGACGCGATGAGTGAAACACGGTGCGCGTCGAGATGTAGGTTGTCATGATGGCCGTTCCGAACGTACCGCCCAGCTGGCGAATCATCCCCGTTAGGGCCGAACCCTGCGGTATTTTAACGTTTTCCAGATCAGAGATCGTGATTGTCGTCAACGGGATAAATATCAATCCCATACCTACCCCACGAACAATCAGCGGCCAGAAGAAATAATCGGGGCCGGCAGACAGGCTGATGGCCGACAGATCGTAACAGAACCCGAAGAACATCAGAAAACCGATGCCTGCGTACCAGACGGGTGAGATCTTGTTTTTACTCATAAGTGCGCCCACTATTGGCATCATGGCACCCGTTGCCAGCGAACCCGGCATCAACAGCAAACCGGTCTGGCTGGCCGTAAAGCCCAGAATAGTCTGGCAGAAAACGGGAATGATAAACACCGACGCAAAGAGTCCGAAACCCAGAATAAAATTGAAAAGCGTGCCCACCGCAAACCGACGTTGAAGCAACAGACGCAGGTCCAGAATCGGAATTTTAACGACCAGTTGCCGCCAGATAAAGCCAACCAGGCCAACTCCCGCAGCAATAGACATGCCGACAATGAAGGTCGACGAAAACCAATCTTCTTCGTGGCCTTTCTCCAGGATGATCTGCAAACCACCAATGCCCATGACAAGCAGGATAAGCGCAAGCCAGTCCATATTACCCGCTTCCACCTTCTCGGCAGGCTCCTTGATGTACGTGTACGTCAGAAAAGTTGCCAGAATTCCGAAGGGAATGTTGATATAAAACACCCAGTTCCACGACAGGTTATCGGTGATATACCCACCTAATGTTGGGCCAATGGACGGACCAATAATAACCCCCATCCCGAAAATGGCGTTAGCAATACCAATATCCTTTTTGGGGAATGTCTGAATCAGAATCGACTGCGCGGTTGTCAACAAACCGCCCCCGCCAATGCCCTGTACTACCCGGAAAAAGACCAGTTCCCAGACATTGGTGGATGTACCACAAAAAATTGAAGCTATAGTAAACAGGATGATCGACGCAGCAAAGTAATTCCGGCGACCCAACTTAGCGGTCAACCAGCCCGACATTGTAATCATAACCGCACTGGCAGCGGCATATCCGGTAACTACCCAACTAATATCGCCCAGCGAGGCCCCCAAGTTGCCCATCATTTGGTTGAGCGTTACGTTCACAATCGAGGAGTCGATTGTTTGTAACAGAGCAGCCACCGTTACCGTGATGACCACAATCCATTTATCAAATCCGAGCTTCATAGTTTTTTATTTCGTCTGCAAGTCCACCGCTACTGTTGCACTCATACCGGGGCGCAGTTTGGTATACAGAGGGCTGTTTTTGTCTAATTCAATTCGAACCGGTACCCGCTGCACCACTTTGACGTAGTTACCAGTAGCATTGTCGGGGGGCAGCAGCGAAAACTTAGCACCTGTTGCTCCAGCAAAAGACCCCACTTTGCCGGTTAATTTCTCGTTACCAAAGGCGTCTACATCCACGTCGACTACCTGGCCGGGCTGCATTTGCTTGAGTTGCGTTTCTTTGAAGTTGGCCGTTACCCACAGCGCTGAATTACTCACCACCGCACACAACGACTGTCCTGCCTGAATCAGTTGTCCTACCTGCACGGTCCGTTTTGAAATAACGCCCGATGTTGGCGCCCGAACAATGGTGTACGACAGTTGCAGATTGGCCATATCGAGTTCGGTCTGGCGTTGCTTCACTGCGGCCTGCGCTACTGTGATCTGCCCCTCTGAAGCCCGGCGTTGTGAGCTCGTAACACCCGTTTGGGTACCCGCTGCACTAACCTGCGATTGAGCTGTACGTAACTGAGCCTGAGCGGCCTGAAGCTGTGCCTGCGACGCATCGCGCTCGGCCTCAATAGCATCAAATTGCTGCTGGGGCACCGTTTTCTCGGCCAGCAGGCGGCTATACCGCTCAAAATCCTGGTTAGCGCGACGGTTGCGTGCCTGAGCCGCAACAACGTTGGCTTGCGCCGTGGCTACCTGATTACGGGCAGTCTCAACGCTGGCCTGTGAACTCTGGATGGTGGCAGCCGCTACATTCACATTTGAGCGGCTGACCCCTGCTGCTGCCTGTGCGCTTTGCAAAGCGGCTTCGGCCTGAGCCACCCGAATGCGATAATCGGCATCGTCGAGCACAAACAGGGTGTCGCCTTCTTTAACGTATTGGTTGTCTTTAAACCGGATGGCTTTCACGTAGCCGCCCACTTTAGGCGTAACGGGGTCCACATCACCATCGATCTGGGCATCGTCGGTGGTTTCATGCCGTTGCAGATAGCGAAACTCAGTATAACCGAAAAAAATGGCGGCCAACAGGAGAATAACACCCCCCACTCGGATAAACAGTTTGGTATTCATGATTTTGCTGAAAATTAATTGTCATTAGGTGGTCATTGGTAGTCATTAAATTGTCATTGATGCTAAGCGACTAATGACCACTTAATGACCATACATGAACTTTATAAATTGATACCTGTGGCTTTCAGCAGGCGCTGGTGGGCCAGTTGGGCGTCTACAGTGGCATTGATCACATTGAGCTGGGCCTGAATCAGAAAGCTGTTCGCTTCCAGCAAGTCAGTTGAGCCAACCAGTCCATTCCTGAAACGGGATTCTGCCAGTCGGTAATTTTCCTTGGCCTGCCCCACGGCCGTGCGAATGACGTTCTGTTGTTCCAGCGCGAGTTGGTAGTTGTTATAGGCCGTTACCACCTCCGACCGGATCTGATCGACTTGCTGCTGCCCCTGAAGACCGGCTTCATCAACGTTTATTTTGGCAGTATTCAAGCGTCCCTTCAGGTTATACAGCGAGCCGATATTATACGATAAACCCGCGCCAACGTTCCAGGCGCTGATAAACGAACTACGCTCAGGAATGATTTTTGTGGTTGGGTTGATGTAATTATAGCCTGCCGAGACACCCAAATGCGGATACATACTGCTCTTGGTATTTCGGAGCTGCGCTTCGGCCGACTGCACCCGGAGGGCGTTGGCCTGCACTTCAGGACGAGTCTGCACTGCCCGCGACAGAAAGCTGTCCAACGGTTCGATGGTTGTGACCGGGTTGGTCAGCGTGGTGTCAACCGTCACGGTCTGATCGTCGGGCAGACCAACGAGCAGCTTAAAATTATACAGCGCAGTCTGCCGGGCTTTATCGACCTGGAGCCGACTGAGTTGCAGATTGTTACGCTGTAATTGAATCTTCAGCACTTCGTTTGCCGTCACGATTCCTTCTTTCTGCAAATTGTTGGCTTCGCGCTCACGCTCATCGAACTGCCTGATATTCTGCTCGATAACTCTCGTTGATTTGATCAGCTTGACAATGTTATAGTACGCATCCGTAACGGTGTAGACTAACTCAGAACGATTACGCTGGGCATCCAGACGGCTGGCTTTGGCCAGTAAATCGGCTGACAGACGAGCTGATTTTTCAGCAAAACCGCCAAATACTTCTTTGCTAAGCGTTACGCCACCAATGGTCGCATTGAATGGCCCGGCCGGAATACCAAACAGTGGTTTACCATCACTACCCTCCCCCAACGCAAAAGGACCAGTCAGGTTATAACTGGAATAAGCAAGCGAGGCATTGGCCTGGGGCAAGTTGCGGTCTTTCACCTCCTGAGCGCGCGCTTCGGCAGCCAAACTGCGCGAGTCGGCCAGTTTAATGCCCTTGTTGTTTTGCAGAGCCAGTTGAATGGCCTTGTCAAGGGGTATGGTGGTTGGTGCTGGTTGAGCCACAACGCCAACAAGGCTTATGACCCATAGCCCTGCCCCTAGTAGATACGTTTTCATTGTACTGCGATTTTAATTTTATCCAAGAGTGTATTCATCGTTTTGACTTCCTCATCGGTCAAGTGACGGATGATCGATTCAAAGTCCTTCAGTTCAGCAATTACCGATTCCATCAGGTGATACGATTCGTCGGTCAGCTTCACAATTACCCGGCGACGATTGGCGGGGTCAACTTCTCGAATGAGTAAGTTTTTGGTAACCAGCCGATCGGTTAAGCGGGTCATATCGGAGTTCTGATCAGTCATTTTCGCTTTTAACTCGCCAACAGCCAGACTGTTAGGATATACATCAAAAAGCTGACGCAACACCGAGTATTGCTGCACCGATAAATCGAACGGTGCTAACTTCTGCTGAAAGTGATTGACGATATGGCCGTGCGTAATGTGCAGATTGGAAATCAATCGGTGGTGTTCGTTGCGGTAGGTCATTTTCATAAATCAATACTTGCGATGCAAAAGTAAAACTAATATTCGTTTAAACAAGTTTCGTTTAAACAATGGTAATTTCAGGGTTTTATTGGACATTATATTGAAAAAACGCAGACCGAACACCCTCAACACAAAACAGCCTGCTAATACCGCACAGGGTTATTAGCAGGCTACTTATTTCGGAAAAGACCCTAATTCTAAGTCGGCAGAACCGGTCGTTATAAGGACAACTTATTTATTCCGGGTTTCAATGTGTACGTTTTACCGTTCCAAATGAAAGTCCCCGCCGTTTTTTCGGGCAGATTGATGTCGGCCTGAAGCTTGCCTTTCTGCACGGTATAGCTCACCGCTATTTTGCCATTTGGATGAGGCATTTCTCCGCTAATGGTTTCGATGGTACCCAGATGAGGGGTGATTTTCAAGCTGGAAAAACCAGGACCAGCGCTTTCAATTCCCAAAATGGTACGAAAAAATTCGATGTTAGGGCTTGATCCCCAGGCATGGCAATCTGAACGCGTGGTGCTCACATCGGACGTTTCTCCCCAGGTTGTCAGGCCCATCGCCATATTTTCACGCCACTTGCCTAACCAGCTCAGGTAGTCATTGCCCAACCCTGCTTTAGTGAGGGCCTGGTGGAGGTAAAACTTAAAGTAGATGGAGGCAGGTGCCAGCGTTGTATCAGCCAACAGCTTATTGGCCAGCGGCTTTGCTTTGTCCGCTGCCATAACTCCCGACAGAATGGCCAGCGAATTGGCGTGCTGAGAAAACGTATCCTTTGCTTGGGTGTCGGCATAGAGCCCTTTTCCGGCATCCCAATATTTTCGTTGAATGGTCTTCTTAAGCAAATCAGCGCGGCTCAGATACAGGCGACTCAACTCGGTCAGGCCCAGTTTGGCTTCCAGTTCACTGGCCAACTGGTAAGTCCAGAGCAGTTGCATATCCAGCACGGCTGATTCACCATTTTTACCAATGGGGGCCATCCCAAAATTCCACCCTTTTCCCTGCGACCAATCCGTGAAGACCCAGTAGGGCACCCGCTGTAAGGAGCCATCAGCTTGCTGATACCGTTCAAAAAAAGAGATTACCTGCCGGGCTCCGGGAAGTTTGTCTTTAATAAACTGACTATCGGGTCGGTGCATGTAATAATCGTGCAGCATGGCAACCCACCAGAGCGAAAAGGTCGGAATCTCCTGATGCAAATCCGTCGGATACCGGCTCAGCGTGATACCTTCAGCAATACGGGAGTGATCCATCAGCGTAAGTGCATTGCGGACCAGCCGGTCGTCACCCGCGTTGTACAGCGAAACCAGCGCCTGTATCCGGGCATCACCGATGTACTGCAACTGTTCGTAGTAGGGGCAATCCATGTACGTTTCAAATGCACAAAGCCGCGCCGTTCGCCAGCCAATGTCGAGCATCTTTCCCATTTCGGGGTTCTGGGTCTGGATGCTGGCATTCTGCTTAAACGGATACCCCGTAAACGTTCCGTACAGATCATCAATAACCAGGGGGTCCTCTTTCGTAGTGACCACGAGTTGAATATAGCGGTACGTTCGCCAGGAGAGCGGAGTATATTCCTGGTTAGGCGATCCGTTGGAGACCAGACTATCGGCCCGCCCAATGAATAGCTTCCCCTCAATTTCGTTCCGGTTCCCTTTGGGGAGCGTTGGTACCCGAAAGCCACGTAAAGCTTCTTTTTTGCCGATGTACAGCCCTTCCGCATACCCCATTGACAGGCTTGCATTTCGCCCGCTACTGAAGCGTAATGTTGGGTAAGCATTGGTCAGAAAACCCTGATCCACCAAAATGCTTGCCCTGGTATTGGCGGGTATTGTGACTTTAGTGCTCGTTGCCGGAAAGCTCGCGGGAACCTGCACACCCTCTGTTTGGCGGGTGACGGCCAGCCGTTGCACAGTCATTTCCATCTGGGGCAGCGGAGAAGGCACCAGCATCCATCCGGTGGAATTAACCGCTGCATTTTTGGGCATTCCAAGGCCAATCATCCGCGCTTTCTCCCACTTACTGTCGTCATGGTCGGGCTTTTCTCAGTCCTTCACGTGTTTAGCCATGTCGACAAGTTCTCCCGGACCAGCCACGTAATAGCCGGGAGCCCGAACGGCTAACGGCTGATAGCTTTCATCCTTGATGGTTTTCCAACTGTCGTTTGTATTCAGGATTTCTTCGGCAGCCGTATTACCTTGTAGAATAAAGCCGGTCAAGTACGTAATCTGGGCTTCGGGTTTCACGCGCCCTTCATTCCATACAACAGCCGCAACCGTGTTGCCCCCCGCTTTTAGGTACGGAGCCAGGTCGAGGGTTTCATAATTCCAGAAATAGAGATCACCACGAGCAGGACCCTGCGAAACGTATTGACCGTTTACAAATAGCTTATAGCGATTGTCGGCCGACACGTGAATGACAAACGAAGCCGGTTTACTGCTCAATTCAATGGTCTTTCTGAATTTGACAATGCCGTATTCTTTCAAGCTCAAATCAGACGTGGCTGTGAACCGGTTAATGGGTCGGCCCGGTCCAGTGATCCATTGCGCTTTCCAGGGCTTTTGCAGAATGTCGGCATTGATTTGCTGGGCGGGCAGTGTGTGCGCCAGACATATCGCCGTTAGGAAGAAACTAACCAGGAGGGTATTCCTACAATGCATAGAATGGGGGTTTTATAATTTGCCAATGGATCTCCACAACGCGAGTTCGTCGCGGTAGCGGTTGTCAATCACCTCGCACTGGGTGTCAATCCGCATCGTGGGCCGGGTTTTAAGGTTGTAAGCAGGCCATTGGGGCACGTCTTTAGCTGCCGGTTTCCCCGTTCGGGCGAAGGTAGTCCACAGTTCGGCAAAGTGACGCGAAGCGGCAAACCGTTCGGGGCGGTTGCCGCCGAAGAAGCTTTCCTTAGCGGGCGAACCGTCACGCGGGGGTATTTCATTGTTAAATTTGAACGAAATATCCATCGCGTGGGGCGTTCCCATGGCATAGTCAGAACCCGGAATCTTCTTCTCTGTCTTATAACCGAAGTTGTATAGGTACACTGGCGCACCTCCCTGCTTCGCTTTTTTCTCGGCAATATCTATCGATCCCAGCCCCATCATGGTGATAGACGACACCGCAATGAAAATATCCGGGGCCGTAGCCTTAGGATTTGCTTTCCGGTAGGTGTCAACAATTTTACCAGCTTCCGTTCCGTACTGCGGTTCGAACTTTTTCTTTACACCCTCAAAATCCAGCGTGGTGAATTCAGTGTCTTTACGCTCCCAGGCAAAAAAAGTGTGCTCGTCTTCGTTCCAGCCGACCAGCAGAGGCTTATTTTTAGACAAATCGGGCGCCGTTGGATCGAACGGATGATGAGGCAACACAGTGCCATCGACCACAGGCCCAAACCCACCATAGTTCCAGCGCATGAATCCCTGGCTTTTGTTCTTTTCAATGAAGGGGGGCACAAACGGCAGCTTGGCCTGCATGCTCAACAAATCAGCTGCTGGCACGTCGAGTAGTTTCCGCCAGTCTTTGGGTGCAATGTTCAACTCTTTCAGGAGCATGGCCGTCGTTTCGGCAGCAACCTCTTTGGGCGTCATCCGAACGCCCGGCCCACTTTCAATCGACGCTTTGTTGAAATACGGAGCCGCTTCAGGCATCGCATACAGGCAGGATGTTTTGGCTCCCCCACCCGATTCACCCCAGATCATTACGTTATTCGGGTCGCCCCCAAATTGGGCAATGTTGTCGTGGACCCATTTCAGGCCAGCCGTAATATCCAGCATGCCCACATTCCCCGACCCGGCATAATCGGGTCCGGCAATTTCGTCCAGATACAAAAAGCCCAGTAACCCCAGCCGATGGTTCGTTTCAACAACGACCACATCAAAATTCCGGGCCAGATTCGACCCGTCCTGACTGACCGAAGCGCCTGACCCAATCACAAACCCACCTCCGTGACTATAGAACATAACCGGCCGTTTGCGATTGTCGCTGGCGGGCGTCCACACATTCAGGAACAGGCAATCTTCGGCGGGAGCGGGCTCGTTGCGACGCGGGGCCTGGATAGCCGGAGGGCCAACCTGCAACGCATCCCGAACACCCGTCCAGGGGTCGAGCGGAGCAGGCCGACGAAAACGTCGGTCACCGGAAACACGTCCCGCATAGGGAATTCCCTTGAAAACACTCACCCCATCATTGCGTGCCCCTTTGACCCGGCCGTAGGTGGTGTCTGCTTCAACAAAATCATCGGCCTTAGCCGACCGCGAAAACCCGTATTGCGGGATTGTTATGGCCGCGGTGGCCAGAGAAAGCTGTTGCAAAAACGTTCTGCGATCAACTGAATTCATAAGGTTTTAGTACGAGGGTTTAGAAAAATACGAGATACGAGGCTTTCGGTGAAAGATGGCAAACTTACCAATGAAAAACCACTTGTATCAATCACGAAACTATATCCTTTCTTTAAAAAGTAAGACTATTCCACGACCACCAAATGTACTCTTTACGAGTCCGGCATTGAAGCTTTCTGCTTACAAATCAGTAAAATTGGTAGCATTATCCGTAATTTGTATACCCGACTCTACCGTCAAAAAGAAGACCTTTGTACTGTCCAGAATTACCTACGATCTTAAACGCTATCTGTAACAAACAAACCCGATCACTGTGGCTACATACAATCTAAAAATTAACGGAAAAATCAGGCAGGTGAATGTCGATCCAGCGACGCCAATGCTTTGGGTATTGCGTGATCATCTGGACCTGTCCGGGACCAAATATGGCTGTGGAATGGCCCAGTGCGGAGCCTGCACAGTTCACCTCGACGGCACGGCTGTCCGTTCCTGCCAACTGCCGGTTTCAGTTGTAGGCAAGGGAGCCATCACTACCATCGAGGGCCTGTCGGCTAACGGCGACCATCCGGTGCAAAAAGCGTGGCTGGAACACGATGTAGCGCAGTGTGGCTACTGTCAGGCGGGACAAATCATGAGTGCGGCTTCGCTGCTGAAAAGCAACCCAAAGCCTAGCGACACCGATATTGATGCCGCCATGAGTGGCAACATTTGCCGATGTGGCACCTACCTGCGCATCAAGGACGCCATCAAATCAGCCTCTACCAAATAAATTGGACATTGGTTGTCATTCCCAGTCATTAGTCGTCACTTATTGTTTTTGCGACAAATGACCGTATGCATGACGCGAAGCAAATGACCATTTAATGACCAAAAAAAATCATGACAACAAGCAAAAATACATATAACAGGCGTTCCTTTTTAAAGACCTCACTCCTCGCGAGCGGGGGCATGATGCTCAGTGTAAGCTGGCTATCAAACGTAAAGGCCGCCGACAAAATGGAGGCCCTGAACCTGCCGGACCAGTGGGCTCAACTGAACGGCTATATTCAGATTACGCCCGACAACGTGATCAAACTCATGTGTCCTAACCCGGAGTTTGGGCAGAACGTGATGACGTCGTTGCCGATGATGATGGCTGAGGAGCTGGATGCCGACTGGAAAAACGTGGTGGTTGAAATGGGTCCACACGACAACGCGAAACTAGGACCACAGTTTACGGGAGGCAGTAACTCAGTTCGGATGTACTGGAAACCCCTCCGCGAGGCAGGGGCAGCCGCACGCCAAATGTTATGCGAAGCAGCCGCCCAAACCTGGAATGTACCCGTTGCTGAGGTGACGACCAAAGCAGGTGTCTTGTCGCATGCGAGCGGAAAATCGGCGAAATATGGCGAAATGGCCAGTAAAGCTGCTACCGTTCCTGTGCCAAAGGGCATGAAGCTGAAATCTCCGAAAGATTTCACTATTGTCAGAAGCTCCAAGAAAAATGTAGAAGGACTCAAGGTTGTTACGGGCAAACCACTGTTTGGGCTTGACTATCGCGCTGACGGTATGTTGATCGCCATGATTCAGCATCCACCGGCGTTTGGCATGAAGCTGAAATCATTTGATGCGTCGCAAGCACTGAAAATGCCGGGTATTAAGGATGTTTTCAGCCTGAAATTGTATCAGGACGGTTTTGAGCAGGGCGGTTTCGATACCCGTTCCTTCAATGATCTGTTGGTTGTGGTGGGCAAAAGCACCTGGGAAGTCATGAATGCCCGCAAAAAGTTGGTAGCTCAGTGGGAGCCTGCCGGAGATGTTAAAGATATCATGATGGGGCGTGGCGGCAAACGCGAAGTTACCGTTCCCGGCGGGCTCGAAAGTACCAGTACTCAGCTTGAAAAAATGCAGGAACTGGCCAAAAAACCAGCGCAGCAGTTACGGAAAGACGGCGACCCCGAAACGGCGTTCAAGAACGCGGCTCAGATTATCGAACGCACCTACAATGCTCCGTTTTTGGCTCACAACACTATGGAGCCGATGAATTTCTTCGCCCACGTGACGGACGAAAAAGCGGTAGTTGCAGGTCCGTTGCAGGCACCAGGTTGGGTTGAACCAACGCTGTCGAAACTATTAAACCTGCCTGCCGACAAGATAGAAATTCAGATGACGCGGATGGGTGGGGGCTTTGGCCGTCGGGCGTATGGCCAGTATGTTTATGAAGCGGCTCTGATCTCCCAAAAAGCCAAAGCGCCCATCAAACTGATGTACACCCGCGAAGATGACATGACCTATGGCATCTACCGCCCCATGTACACAGCTACGTATCGCGCGGCTTTAGATGCCAACAAGAACCTAATTGGTTTCCATGTAAAAGGGGGCGGCATACCGGAACACCCAATACACGCTAACCGTTTCCCGGCCGGAGCCGTTGATAATTACCTGGCCGAAGGCTGGGAGATTCCGTCCAACATCACGATCGGTGCTTTCCGGGCACCCCGTTCCAACTTCAACGCTGCCGCTGAGCAATCCTTTCTGGATGAAGTAGCCGAGGCAATGGGCAAAGACCCCATCGAGTTCCGGCTTGACCTCCTGAAACGGGCGAAGGAGAATCCTGTTGGCAAAAACAATGAATATGATGCCGACCGGTATGCGGGTGTTCTCACGCTGGTGCGCGACAAGTCGAACTGGAACAAACCCGGTAATGAGAAATACAATCGGGGCGTAGCGGCTTATTTCTGCCACAACTCCTACGCGGCCCACGTGGTCGATATGGTCACCCGCGATGGTGAGCCCTATGTGGAGCGCGTATTCAGTGCTATGGATTGTGGTATCGTGGTGAACCCCGATGCGGCCAAAAACATGGTGCAGGGAGCCGTAGTCGACGGAATTGGCAATGCGTTTTACGGAGCCCTGACGCATAAAAACGGGGCAGCCGAACAAAGTAATTTCCACAACTACCGGCTCATTCGGCACAACGAGGCCCCGAAACTGATCGATGTTCACTTCGTTGAAAATGACCTCGACCCAACCGGCTTAGGCGAACCACCGTTCCCACCCGTGTTTGGCGCGGTAGCCAATGCCTTGTATAAAAACAGGGGCAAGCGTTTTTACAACCAGCCATTCAAACCCGAACTAGACAAAAAGGTTCAGGGTTAATCGGAATAGAAAAACGAAGCGAAGCCAGTCTTTATCAGACTGGCTTCGCTTTTTAGTTAGATATCGGCCGATGTAATCTGGTTCCCCTTCTTAATTTTACCCGTATCCAATCTGGTGTTCGTCGGGGCCACCGTTGTCTTTCTCAAGACCGTTATTTCCATAAAAAGGCACCAGATTCTCAGTGAAAAGCTCTTTGACCGTCAGGTTTATAAGAGCTATATTGCGTCTATACAGTGTTTCGGGTTTGATTTACGCAATACCGTTGTGTATGTGTATGTGTTGGCTGTCAGGTTGTTTCAACTCTCCGTAACTTCAAATAAGCTATTATGAGAAAATTATTTATTTTACTAGTAGTTGTTTCAACAAGTGGTTTTGCACAAAAAATAGCTGAGCAACCAAGTAAAGAAATATATTTACCTGCTGAGCTAAAAGAAGGGCGATTTTTCCTAAAAATACCCACAATTAACGGAGATACAATTGTAGGATTTTGCGATTCTGGTGGCGGTTATACAGCAATTTATAGATCAACCGTAAATAAACTTGGATTAGATTCAAAGGTCAGGTATGTTATTATTGACGGTGATACAACTAAATATATTGCTGCAACAGAAATCTACAAAAATCACGAAATACCATATCCGCAAATTCAAAATTATTTTAAAGAATACATAAATCAGCCTTTCTTTGAAGTGCCAGTCGACACTAGAGAAAGTATATTTATGTCAAAGCTTTCTAACTATGAAGTTTTTTTAGGTCAATTTTTTTTCATCAATAATGCCTGGACATTTAATTACAAAACGGGTAAACTTTCTATCAATACGCCCATTCCTAAAAATTCAGTAGATGAAAATACCCAATCTCTTGGGTTTAAAAAGGATAAGATGGGAAACAAAAGATTTGGGCATCCCAGCATGAAACTAATGATTGATGGCAAAGCAATTGACTTTCTTTTTGATACTGGAGCTACACTGATTTTAAGTGATGACGGCAAAAACAAATTGGGTCTCAACACAAAATCAACGGCAGGTTCTTTCATTGCAAAAAGTCTTTTTAATCAATGGCACCGTCAACATCCTGATTGGAGAATTATAGAAAAAGGCGAATTGACAGGTGCAGATCTTATTGAAGTGCCAGAAGTAAAAGTTGGAAACTTAGCAGCGGGGCCTGTGTGGTTTGCAACTAGACCAGATGAAGCCTGGTCAAAAGGAATGATTGGCAGTATGGATAGGGTTGTAAAAGGTGCAATTGGCGGTTCGTTTTTAAAATACTTTAAGATTACAATTGACTACAATAATGAATTAGTAAAGTTTGAAAAATAGACAAACTGTCATGTTTACCTGCTTTCTGCGAGAGACTGTTCGACCTCAAATTGTCTTCACCGCTTTTACCGGAACAAGCGTCTTCACCACTCTTGCCAGAACTCATTTTAACTTTTTAAACACGGCCTGCATCGTTTCGGGGTCAATACTACTCATCTCAATTAGCTTCAATGACTTCACCATGTTCTGAGTCGTTGTTTTGTAATGCTGAAAATGCGGTGTTTTCAAATGTGCCTGATAAGCCGCCTGGCTCGCATATATTTCGACAAGCTTAAATTGGGTTGGCTTTTCCTTTTCGAACATTGGAAAAATGGCAATAACCCCCGGCTCTAGTTGTACCGATTTTGCCGCTTCTTCTTTCAGGATAGCCTTGTACTGATCCAGAAACTCAGGAGCAATTTCCAGTTCAGCGATGCGCACCATCATATCTGTTTCAATAACGGGAACAGTTGGCTTTGCCAGTACCTCACGGAGTGTATTGGCCTGAGTCCGGTCGATGAACGTTTCGATTAGCCCTGCAACCTCCACCAACTGGTTTTCGGTAAGGCCAATATTCAGCCCTATTTTTACGTGGGCCTGTAGCTGGGATGCCACACCAGGCATAGCGGCCAGGGCAGATATGGTTACCAGTTCCCGCTGCTGATAGGTCAGTACATCGCTGTCGAATACATCGGCAAAAAGGTGCTCTTTCAAAAAAGCATCAATCCGTGGTGCAAACTCACCAAAACCGGGCGCTGGCTTTGGTTGTGACGTTTTGGTCAAGGTTTCCAACACCTTTCTGCCCCGTTCGTACTTGTCAGAACGGTCGCTGGCCAACCGAATTTCCTTTCCCTGCGGGTCCTGGATACCTTTAGCTCTTCGTTCATCCAGTACAGCCATAAACGTGCTGATTCCGTTCAGACTTCTCGGAAACCCGCAGTAGGCATATAATTGCACCAGTAGTTCCTTAATTTCATTGACCGTCAGCCCGGCATCGAGCCCTGCCCCCAATTGTGCTTTCAGCCCGCCCAGATCACCAGTGGCAGTTAACGCAGAAATGGATACGATGCGTTGCTGCGGAACGCTTAATCGTTGATTGTCAACTATTGTTTGTTGTGCATTCATAACCGTTGTTGATAACAGGACAACAAAAAACAGTAGTCCCGGCAGCCGTGTGGTTTTGTTCATTCTGTCAATTTGTTTTGTTAGCGTCGGCGTATTCTGCCTGCGAGACAGGGCTGAGCCAAACCACATTCGTATCGCCCTGGTAATTGGTAATGGCGACATGAACCAGTTTATGGGTTGCGGATGCGCCATGCCAGTGCTCTACCTGCTCAGGAATATTGACCACATCCCCTTTCTTTATGGGCTGGGCAGGTTTGCCTTTCTCCTGGTAATACCCTTCCCCTTCGGTAACTAATAGCACCTGCCCTTTCGGGTGGGTATGCCAATTAGTTCTGGCGCCGGGTTCGAACGTCACATTACCCATTGCGAAATCGTTATTCTTATCTCTCGCCAAAAGGGGAGTTAGATAGGCATCTCCGGTAAAATAGCCGTTTGTCAATTTTTCGCCTTTGGGAAAAATAGGAGTGTTTGTGTCTGTTACCATTTTTTGATGATGTTTGGTGCCAACATATGCCATAACCGATACCATGGTACCGGTCAGGAGCATGGTCTTTAATATTGTTATAGGCGTCATGCTTACCTTTTTTATACGGCTGTCTGACTTCAAATTGTCTTCACAACTTTTGCCGGTATACCAGCCACCACTGTATTCGCCGGTACATCCCGACTGACTACGGCTCCGGCGGCCACAACGGCGTTTTCTCCAACAGTAACTCCCGGTAGAATGGTTGCTCCGGCACCAATCCAGGCATTTCGTTTGATTACGATTGGTGCCAGCAGAAGCGTTTTACGGTCGGCCGGGTCCAGTGGGTGATTTTCGGACGTGAGCTTGACGCCAGGGCCAATCTGCACATCGTCTTCAATAGTGATACCGCCAATATCCAGAAAAGAGCAATTGTGGTTGATAAAGATGTCTTTCCCAAGCCGAATAAATCGGCCAAAGTTGGTGTAAAACGGCGGAAAAATGGTTGTTGATTCATCAATCTCGGTTCCGATGATGTCGCTTAACCGTTGGCGTACCTGATCGGTATCGGTGGCGGTAGCATTCATTTCAACGCACAGCCGGATAGTGCGTGCCACTACCTGGCCAAACTTCCCGTATTCAGGATCATATTTTCGAAGGGGCTCCCCAGCCTGAAGCCGTTCCAGGATGCCTTTACCTTCTGTCTCGTTGCTCATAGATTTCATTTGGTCAGTTCAAACGTGACGGTCACATTGCCAGACCCTACCGCCTTTGCCAACCCCGACGAATTGTCAATTTGGCCAAGCTTGGCATAGCTATACGAGGTCTGAAACGTCTTGTAAAAGAGCACCAGCGTATTGGAACCATACAGCATCAAATCGCCCGACTGAATCGTGCCGGGACTGCTTGACTGGGTAGGCAGTTCCGATCGCAGTTGTGCAAACTTCTCATTACTGTTCAGCTCCTTCATGGATAACGTGAGCGGTAGTTGCTTCTTCAAAGCGGTCACAGCTGCGTTATTGGCAAGAGTCGCCGAGAACGTACTGGAACCAATTCGGATAAGCAGCCGATTAGTCACGCTGTCTTTCGGGGCGTTTCCCTGACTATTGTTGGTTTCGGCACCAGGGCCATCTACGGGGTTGTCAGCTGTGCAGGCCATACTACCGGCTAAGACTAAGAAAAAGGGAAATAAAAAAATGGGCCGTGCTTTCATACAAGTTGAGTTGTTTACGATGATTGGTTAAACGAGATTGTCGATATCAAATGGCATTTTGCGCACCCGAATGCCCGTAGCGGCAACCCTTAGTTAGTTTATTGTTGATCGTTAACGAGTAAGTTTTCATTAGCGGGTGTTAGTTGAGGTGCTTGAATGTTTTACTGAAGTTATAGGCGAGCATCACGTTCCACATAAACCCCTTATTGCCCGGAACATTGGACTTGATGGTCTGATTAATAGTGGACTGAATTGTAAACGGAACGCCCTTCCTGGCCAGAATGCCGGTTCCGGAAAAATAGCTGCCCTTATGGCCATCAACATAAAACAGATACGCCGTTGGAACGAGGGTAAGTCTGAAATTGCCCCCGATGTTGATGTTCGAAATGCTGTTGTTGAAAAAGAACACATCAGTGCGCTGCGGGCCATGCTTTTGCAGCCCGCTACCATGTAAATACACCGCACCGATGGTCCAGTGGGGCGTAATCTGGTAGGTAGGCACGACCTCCGCTGCCGCAAACCGCAGCATCTCTGTGATTTCACTGTCGGAGCCGTTCTCGATGACGGTTTTCTTTACCAGCGAAAAGGCCGGGTGAACGCCAACCCGCAGACTGAATTTCTTTTGCTCAATCAGGCGGTACCGAAACCAGAAAATAAAACCTCCTTTGCTGGCATCCGATACCAGGCGAATGTCCGGGTCGAAGCTGAATCGTTTCTTACGCCAGTAGAAGTTCATAATAGCCGCCGGTCTGTTTAATGAAAACGTTGGAACGATGGAGAAACCATTGTTGGTGATTCCTACAGATCCCGAAAATGTGGATACGGATGCCTTGGATTCGGCCTCCGCAGATCTGGACTGGGTACTATCGGCTGTCTGCCCGAGGCTTATTTCTGGCATAAAAGCAAACAAAGGCACTATTAAGTAGACAAGTATACGACTCATTTATAATGTGTTATGTGACAAGTTGGTAGATTAGGTGCAAAGGTAGCCTCGGCCTATACGCCTGTCATTATACATTTTACGGTTTTACCTACCACTTTTACAGGTAGCAGCATGACTCGCTCGCTTCGGTTGTAGTTTTGATTAAAATCGGATGCATGGACAGTCAGTTGCTGCTGCCACCCCGCGCCGAACCGTTGCTATGACGATCTACGATACCATCAAAAAATACAGTGAGACGTTCAACAACAGGACGCTCCATCCACTGATCAATTTGGTTGATCTAGGAAAGGGTACCCCATTGAAACGGACTAAATTCCGGCTGGATTTCTACGCCATCATCATCAAGGAAACCAACTGTGGCGATTTGCGATACGGCAATCAGTATTATGATTATTCGGAAGGCACCGTGGTGTTTATTGGTCCGGGGCAGGTAATTGGCAGCGAGCCCGAGGGCGAATTGCACCAGCCTTATGGGAAGGCCTTGATCTTCCACCCCGACCTGATTAAAGGTACCAGCCTGGGTAAGCAGATTCACGACTATTCGTTTTTCAGCTACCAATCCAATGAAGCGTTGCACCTGTCCGATTCGGAGCGAGGAGTGGTTGACAACTGTTTCGGGAACATTGCCGTTGAAATCGGCCAGAACCTCGACCGCCATAGCAAAAAGCTGATTGTGGCGAATCTGGAATTGCTCCTGAAGTACTGTACCCGTTTTTATGAGCGCCAGTTTATCACCCGCGAACATGCCAATCATGGCATCATCGCGCAGTTTGAAGAGAAGCTGAATACGTATTTGCAGAGTGACGCGCTGAAAACGCAGGGCCTGCCGGGGGTCGCTTACTTTGCCAGCGAATTAAACCTATCGCCGAATTACTTTGGTGATTTAATTAAAAAGGAAACCGGCAAATCGGCCTTGGAGTACATTCAGCTTCAACTGATTGATCTGGCCAAAGAGCGGATTTTCGATACCGGAAAATCGGTCAGTGAAATTTCGTATGAATTAGGGTTCAAATACCCGCAGCATTTTACCCGGTTCTTTAAGCAGAAGGTGGGTGTGTCGCCAAACGAGTATAGAAGTTTGAATTGATTCGAGTGGGGCAAGGCGGCACTACCTGTTCATTTTTTTTGCGACGATTTTTATAAACAGTTTAACGTCGTCCGAAATAGTCCCATCACCAGACTTAAAAAAGTTCTTTTCTGATCCAGAATCGATACCCCAATCAGTTCGATCAACGACCAGCGCGCCATTCAGCTCGACAGTTCCGTCCATTCCGTCCTTGAAATATAGTTGGGCTGGAAAAGTAACTGCCTTCGTGATACCTTCTATGGTCAGGTTCCCTGTAACCTTTATATTTCCTTCCCTTGTAACTCTTACACTTCCATCAGTTGGAACGTTTGTGTTTTTATCATTCCCTGTTTCAACCTTCGTGATGGTGAATGTAGAAACAGGAAATTTTTTGACATCAAAAAATGGTGGTAATTTATTGTGGGGAAGTTGATCGTCAAATTTTTGTTCGATGGTAGCCATGTCGACTTCAGCGGCACCGCCCACTAGCTGACGATTCTCAATCAATAATTCTCCTTTTACCAGATCGACGTCCCCTGTAAGGAAACCATCACCACGAAACGTAGAACCTTCCCAGCCACCAAGCACCATAGACCCTTTCCAGACTACGACACTTTGCTTCGTATCGATGCTATATTTTTTCTGACCCGCTTTGTTATAAAAGTCCGTGATGGTCTTTCCATCATACCGATACACGCCGGTCGCATCGCCAAACCAAATACTGCCATCGGTCGCTTCCAAAAGTCCATAGAAAGCCTTTCCTGAGCTAATTTCGCTTACAATGGGTTTCTCATTATACAGGGAATTTGCATCATAACGGGATACTGCCTGCACCGTCCAATTAGCCGGATTTACGGGACCAGTAGTCCAGATGTCTCCTTTTTTATCCTGCATTATAGCATAAGCCCCCCGCTCTGACACCTTGGTAAAGGTACTGCCGTCATAGCGATAGAGGCCACCCGAGCTGCCTCTAAATCCATTGTAACCACTGAGCCAAATAGTGCCTTTCCGATCTTCGATTATGCTCCAAACGTCGAGAAAGGGTTCGCCTTTGTGGGTTAACGTAGTGAATTTCTTCCCGTCATAAACGAAGGCGTCGCCCCTTGTGCCAACCCACAATTTTCCTGTTTTATCTTCAAAGATTGTGTGAATGTCATTATTCCAATCCGGTTCTTTATAAAAAAGCGGGGCGTTCGGAGAAGTAAAATTTCGAAACGATTTACCATCATAACGACTTATTCCACCGCCAGTGCCCAACCAGATAATGCCGGCTTTATCTTCATAAACAGACAAAACCTGATTATTGGCAAGTCCCTCGGCTGTAGTGAAATGTTGAATGGATTTCCCGTTGTCATAATAAACACCTGAATCAGTAGTAGTGAACCAAAAATGTCCGCGTCGATCTTCCAGGACATCCCAGAATCGGTGCGAACCTATTTTACTGGTGAGATTAGTGAACGATTTTTCCCCGGCCCTGGTAGGGTCGTATCGAAAAACATCACCAAATGATGAGGATGAGTTATTCGGGCCAGCAATTAACAGGGTGCCATCTCTGCCTTTTTTAATAGTACGAACCGTTATATTGGGCCCTATGTCGTTGATTTCGGACTCGATCTTACCTTTTGGTTCTTTCGGTACGTTTGTTTGGTTTTGTCCGCAGGAAGTGAGAAAAACAGACAGTATGAGCAGAGCATATACGCGGGAGCAGTTCATCCTTTTTCTTTTTTTTATTCCAACTAATTTGGGCCGCAACGGCGTACCGTAAACCTACCAGTCTTTGTTCTGAGATGTGTTAGCGGGACAGTAAAAGAATGTTAACGAAACGTAAAAGTTGCTTTTACCGATTATGGTGAATTTTTGCCCCTAAATTGTTGGACAAATTTACAAGCTGTCAATTTTCATGCAGCGTCCTATATTCATTGGGTGACTGGCCAACCCGCTGCTTAAATACCCGGATGAAATGCTGGGGATACTTAAAGCCTAAATCATAGGCCACTTGACTAACAGACTTGCTCTGGTCAAATATGCGTTCTTTGGCCACGTCGATGAGCTTAGTTTGAATATATTCCTGCGCCGTTTTGCCGGTTTCTTTCTTGATCAGGTCGCCAAAGTAATTGGCCGACAAGTTCAACTCACCCGCGCAATAAGCTACTGAAGGCAACCCGATTATTTGCGGTTTGTCACTCTGGAAGTAAGCGTTCAGCAAGTTCTCGAAACGCTCTAAAACGCCCTGATGCACATGGTTTCGGGTAATAAACTGGCGGTCATAAAAACGGACACAATAGTTCAAAAACAGTTCAATACTATTGACAATCAGCTTCTTACTGTGTTTATCGATGGCATGCTGCAATTCGTACTCGATTTTCGCAAAGAAATCCAGCACCAACTCCCGTTCCCGCTTCGATACGTGCAGGGCTTCGTTGGATTGGTAACTGAAAAATGTATAGTCCTGAATATGCCGCCCGAGGGCCGTGCCGTGAATCAAATCTGCGTGAAACACCAGCCCGTAGCCTTTAGGCTGATAGGTCTCTCCATTACTATTCATGCCCGCTACCTGACCCGGTGCCAGAAAAACCAGCGTTCCTTCCTGATAATCATACGTATGGCGGCCGTACACCAGATCTCCGCATTTTACGTCTTTCAGGAGAATGGCGTAGAAGCCAAAATACATACCCGAGCCTGTTCGGGGGTCTGCTTTTGAGAAGTCGATTACACTGATGAGCGGGTGTAACGTTTCGTGATTATTAAATACGTTGTAATCAGTGATTGTCTCGAACCGTCGTAGCGTATCCATTGCCTTGTTGATTTACCTACCTCAAAATTACCACTTTCCGAACACGCTACCTGATGCGTTTATTCGAATCAGTAATAGTGGTAATAATCCCCGTAATCTGTATACCAGTCGGCCAAAGAAATAGGAAGACCTTTGTCTTATCAACATAGACAACCCATGCAACACGTAGTATTGAACAATGGGGTAGAAATGCCCATCCTCGGCTTCGGCGTTTTTCAGGTGCCTGATCTGGCCGAATGTGAACGAAGCGTATTAGATGCCATCGCCACTGGCTACCGACTGATCGATACGGCGGCTTCGTACGGCAATGAAGAAGCAGTAGGGCAGGCCATCAAAAAAAGCGGTGTAAACAGAGAAGATCTGTTTATCACTACCAAGCTCTGGATTCAGTCGGATGGCTACGAAGCCACGAAGAAAGCCTTCGATGCGTCCATGAAAAAGCTACAACTGGATTACCTGGATCTGTACCTGATTCATCAGCCGATGGGCGACGTGTACGGCGAATGGCGAGCCATGGAGGAGATTTACAAATCGGGGCGGGTTCGGACCATTGGCGTGAGCAATTTCCAGCCCGACCGGCTCATCGACCTGATCGTTCATAACGAAATTGTTCCGGCCGTCAATCAGGTTGAAACCCATCCGTTCCACCAGCAGATCGACACGCAGCAGTTTATGGTCGATAACAAGGTGCAGATCGAATCGTGGGGACCTTTCGCCGAAGGCAAGAACGACCTGTTCCATAATGAGTTGCTGGCGTCCATTGGGGCGAAGTACAACAAATCGGTTGCCCAGGTTGTGCTGCGCTGGCTGACGCAACGGGGCGTGGTGGCTATCCCTAAATCGGTTCGGAAGGAGCGGATGGAAGAGAATTTTAACAGCCTCGATTTTGAGTTAAGCGCTGAGGATATGGAAGCCATCAAAGGGTTGGACACCAAGGCTAGCCTGTTCTTCGATCACCGTGATCCGGCCATGGTCAAATGGCTGGGCGAACGAAAACTGAATTAGTAAAACACGCCACCAATGAAAAATATACTAAAAGCATCAATTCTCGCACTTCCCTTCCTGATGGCAGGCATGCAAACGTCCTTCTCCCAGTCACAAAAACCGAACGTAGCAACGGCTAGTACCAGCATGGAACAGGAGATCATCACGCTCTCGAAAGATAAATGGCAATGGATGTCCGACAAAAATGTCGACAAGTTAACGGCCCTATTTGATGACAAATCGATGTTTGTTCACATGGGTGGAACCTGGGGAAAGAGCCAGGAACTAGACGTTATCAAAAGCGGAAACATCTGGTACAAGAAAGCGACTGTCCATTCAACGACATTCAACATGATTGGCAATACGGCCATCTTGTTAAGTGACCTCGACTTAGTGGCCGTAGTGGGCGGCAACGAACCGGGCCGCCGGGCGGTCGTTAATCCCTTTATGGTGACAGAAGTATATGTGAAGGAAAACGGCAAATGGACGATGGGACAACTTTCATTTTCTAAGCTGATGAGGCCCGTTAAAAATTAGTCGAGTTCACTTGTGTATTTAATCCCAAAAATCAATCACTGTATGAAAGCAACAATGCTCAGTTTATGGTTCCTGCTAATCGGTATGCAGGCAACCTTCGCCCAGACCACAACGTCAAGCACGGCTACGACACCCCCCACGAAGGCTCAGCAGGAAATCATTGACCTATCGAAGCAAAAGTGGCAGTGGATGGCCGACAAGAACGTGGACAAACTGGCTCAACTCTTCGACGATAAGTCAAAGTTTGTCCATATGAGTGGCACCTGGAAAAAGGACGAAGAACTCGAAATCATTAAAACCGGAAGCATTTGGTACAAGCAGGCGGATGTACACGATACGGCGGTTGAGCTGTTTGACAACAATACGGCCATTATCTGGAGCCGCATTACGCTGGTGGCTATGGTTCGGGGCACGGAGGCAAAGACAGAGTTCACCGTAACCGAAGTCTATAAAAAACAACGGAACGATTGGAAAATGTTGGCCCTGACATTTAGCAGTGTACGGGACACCCATGTCATCAAACATTAGTGGGTTATTCAACACGTCGGCGCTGGTAAGAACATCTGAAAAGACTAAAAACGAGCGCTGACACTAATCATGGCTATGAAACACCTGCTTTGGGCCTGTTGCCTGATAAGTATGGCCTGTATGTCTTCTGAAACGAAAGACCGTCCGGCAACCATTGCGGCTGTTCCAGGCCCGAATAAAGTATTAATCGTATATCTGTCCCGCACCAACAACACCAAAGCCGTTGCGGAAATTATTCACAAGCGTGTAGGAGGTAAACTGGTGCCGCTTGAACTGGTAACCCCTTATCCAGAGAACTACCGTGCCACAGTGGAGCAGGTTGCGAAGGAAAACGAAACGGGTTTTCTGCCCCCGTTAAAAACAAAAATTGACAATATTCGACAATACGATGTTGTGTTCGTCGGTTTCCCAACCTGGGGTATGCAGTTGCCTCCGCCGATGAAAAGCTTTTTGCGTCAATATGATCTAAGGGGCAAAACAGTTATTCCGTTTAATAGCAATGGTGGCTATGGTGTTGGCAGTACATTCCAGACCGTAAAGGAGCTTTGTCCCAACAGCACCATACTGGAAGGGTTTACAACCAGGG
This sequence comes from Flavobacterium sp. SUN052, assembly GCF_028867935.1. Classification (GTDB taxonomy): domain Bacteria; phylum Bacteroidota; class Bacteroidia; order Flavobacteriales; family Flavobacteriaceae; genus Flavobacterium. The sequence goes on along the minus strand of NZ_JAPQNS010000001.1, from coordinate 955,776 downwards.
GTGGTTCAGAACGGGATGGTCAATTATTAGTTATCAAAGATGCCAAAGCACAAGAAGTGGAAACGGACGTGCTGAACTGGTTAAAAAAGATCAAGGTGATCTAAATACAGACCTGGACGGTTTTAAACTCCACACCGGTCCACTGAATATAAATTTCTCAACTACTCACTTATGGAAGCTTTTCAATCTGTTAAACTACCCAAAGTAGATCATCCGTATTGGGGCTGTTATTTGGTTGCCCTTCTGCTTACCAGTACCGTTCCTTATGGCGTCAATGCCCAAAACAAGGGTAAGCAAGGACCACTGATGATTCAGGAACAGGGTAGTTTCACGGTTGGCGGAACAACCATCACCGAACCGGGCAAATTTGACTTGGCTAATGCGTTGAAACCACAGGGGCAGACTTTTCATGGCGATCATGCCTATGCTTTTTACCAGATTCCGGTGAAAGCCCGTAAACATCCGCTGGTTTTCCTGCACGGGGCCGCCGAGTCCAAGAAAACCTGGGAATCAACTCCAGACGGACGGGAAGGCTTTCAGACGATCTTTCTCCGGCGGGGTTTTGGGGTCTATTTGCTCGATCAACCCAGGCGGGGTGAAGCGGGGAAAAGTACGGTTGCGGCTACCATTACTCCTACCCCCGATGAACAATTCTGGTTTACTCAATTTCGGATTGGTAACTATCCAGACTACTTTGCCGGTAGCCAGTTCCCAAAGGATACAGCTTCCCTGGAGCAGTTTTTCCGACAAATGACGCCCAATACGGGCACTTTTGATGCGAATGTTGTGTCCAATGCCTGCTCCCGACTGTTCGATAAAATTGGAGCGGGAATCCTCATCACGCATTCGCAGGGAGGGGGGCCAGGCTGGTTTACAGCCATAAAAAACCCAAAAGTAAAAGCTGTTATCGCCTATGAGCCGTTCAGCAGTTTCGTTTTCCCGACGGGTGAATTGCCCAAACCGATCCAGTCTGCCAGCCTTTTTGGTGAACTCAAAGGCGTTGAAATACCAATGGAGGATTTTACTAAGCTCACTAAAATTCCGATCATTGTTTACTATGGCGACAACATCGCCAAAGAACCGACAACCGTTTGGAATAAAGACCATTGGCGGGCGGGGCTTGAGATGGCAAGAATCTGGGCCGCAACCATCAATAAACATGGCGGCAATGCCACGGTGGTTCACCTGCCCGAACTGGGTATCAAAGGCAATACGCATTTTCCGTTTGCCGACCTCAACAACCTCCAGATTGCTGACCTTATGGCTAAATTCCTGAAGGATAAGAAGCTTGATTAATCCCTGTGGCTGCCATCTGCTATCCCGATACGGGGTTCGTTCAATCACGCTGAGTTTGTCCACCTCGTTTCCTACTAACCGCATGCGTATATCCCTGCTGAGTTTATTTGCTTGTCTGCTTTTGGGGCTTGTTCAACTCAACGCACAACCGTCAATGAATCAATCTACTAACTTATCGCCAAAGCAACAGAACATGGTTGTTATTGCTGCGCTGACGGCAAAAGGAGACCTGCAAAAATTGCAACCGTCCATAAGTGACGGTTTGGATGCGGGTCTGACTGTCAATGAAATCAAGGAAGTGTTGGTGCATCTGTATGCGTACTGTGGTTTCCCTCGAAGTATTCGGGGGCTACAGGCAATGATGACGGTGCTGGACGAACGCAAAAAGAAAGGCATTACCGACAAAATGGGTAAAGAAGCCTCGCCCATTACGAGCCGCGAACCCAAGTACGAGCGTGGCAAAAAAGTCCTCGAACGACTGACAGGCCAACCCGAAACCGGCCCTAAGCGTGGATACTCCGCCTTCAGTCCCGAAATCGACGTTTTTCTGAAAGAACATTTATTTGCCGATATTTTCGAGCGAGATGTACTCAGTTATACCGAACGGGAACTGACAACCATTTCAGTGCTGGCCAGTATAGGGGGCGTCGAACCCATGTTGCAATCCCATCTGGGTATCTGTTTGCACGTGGGCCTAACCGGTTCTCAATTGGAGCAGGCAATGGCCCTGATCGAAACAAACGTCGGCAAAACGGAAGCCGAGGCCGGGCGAGCGGCTTTAAAGCAGGTTATTGACTCCAGGCGATAATCATTGAAGCAGATTAACATGAGTCCCTTTTCAAACACGACGCCATGAATTACAAATCAATAGCCATTTTCTCCCTCACGGTCTTATGTACACTTCAGGCAAGGGCCCAGGCTCAGCCCAAAACCGAGATGGACAAGGGTGCCATTTTCCCGAAAGGCCAGCGGGCACCAGCGGCTAATTTCACCGGCACTGTCTGGGTGCAGCAGTTGATTGAGCCAGACAGTGCGTTTAACATTCCGGTGGGCTACGTGACTTTCGAGCCGGGTGCCCGCTCGAACTGGCATAGCCATGCGGGCGGACAAGTATTGCTGGCGATGGGTGGCATCGGCTACTATCAGGAGCAGGGTAAGCCGATCCAGATTCTCCGAAAAGGGGATGCGGTAAAATGCCCCCCGAACACACCCCATTGGCACGGCGCATCTCCAACAGTCGGGTTTATGCAAGTTGCCATTACACCCAACACCGCTACCGGACGAGTAACGTGGATGCAGCCGGTGACCGATAAAGAGTTTAATAGCCTGAAACCGTAAAGCCAGTGGGCAGTTTAGGCCAGTTTGTTTCTCTCACTGTATCAAAGGCATACCTGCATTCAACACGAATTCATTACTGTTTAAACTCGCTCGATCACAACTGCGTAGCCTTTTTACTGATGAGCCCCAGATACGGGCCACGTTCCCGTTATCCTCACCCGCTTGGTTGTGGCAACCCAGCACCACATCGTCGATGGAATCGGGAGACAGGCCCGGATTTCTGTTCATCAGAGCGGGGTCATTGTCGACAGGCTTCCGCCAAAACTGCCAATGGGCGTTCGAATGGCATCAATGATATAGGCATCCATAGGTTAATCGCTTGAATGAGTGGATCAAATGAGAATCTAGTGGATATGGATGCCACCGTTGACATCGATGGTGGCTCCGGTGATGAAACCCGACAGATCAGACGCCAGAAAGAGGCAGGCCCCGGCCAGTTCGACCGTTTTACCGACTCGTTTTAAAGGAATCGTTGAAATGACGGCCGTTAACTGGTCTTCCGAGAGCCCGTCCAGCATGCTGGTTTCGATCATTGCCGGGCAAATCACATTAGCCCGAATCCCTATTGAGGCAAACTCCCGGGCAATCGACCGCGTCAGGCTAATTACCCCCCCTTTCGAGGCCGCGTAGTGCGCCCCGCCCACCAGCCCTCCGCCCCGCTGGGCTGCCAGAGAAGCCAGGTTGACAATGACCCCGCTCTGCTGTTCTGCGAAACGCTTTAAAGCACTTTTGCAGATGTTAAACGTCCCTTTCAGGTTGACGTCCATGATTGTTGTGTAGGCATCGTCGGTAATGGAAAGCATGCCTTCCGACTTAACAATCCCGGCGCAATTCACCAGACAGTCAATGGTGCCAAACGATGACACAGCTTTCTCTATGGCCTTATCACAGTCGGCGGCACTGCGGATATCACATTGAACGCAAAGTACGTCCGGGGTATGGCCAATCTGTTCGGCAATGGAGTTCGTCACTTCCTGCGCGATCTGATCGGTCATGACCAGATCCAGTAGGACGAGCCGGGCACCATGCGCGGCAAACAACTCAGCCGTAGCATAGCCAATACTCCGCAGCGACGCGGCACCGACAATGACACAAACCTTGTGGTCGAGTAGCCGTTGATTGTATTTTTTGCCTTCGGGGAATGGGCTATTATTCATAGATGTGTGCTGCTTTTTGGGTGAGGAACGACTCCTGCTCGGCCGGAGAAAAACCCAGTTCTTTGAGTACGTCTTTTGTATCCCAACCACGAGGTACGGGGGAGGAACGGGCGGACGGGTACTTACCATCAACCTGGATGGTGGAGCGGATGACCGCTGTTTTTCCTTCCGTCGGGTGCTCTTCAACGCCCAGTAGTTCAACGGCTTTCAGGTGTGGGTCTTCCACTAACGTCTGAAGCGTATGGCAGGGCATCGCGGGCAGGTCGGCCTCCCGGAAGAGGGCAAGCCATTCGTCGGTCGTCTTATTTTCGAGCGGTGCCCCCCTTACTTCGAACCACTCCGAAACGTACTTCGCCCGGCTGGCAACGGTGCTGAAACGCGCATCGCTGAGCAACGCCTGTTTGCCCGTCACGTGTAGAAACGCCCGTACCTGCGCGTCGGTGTTGATGGTGAAGGAGACATAGCCGTCCCTGGTTTTCACCGGCTGGTTATGGGGACTCAGCAGGCGAAGGTCGCCTGCTGGGCCAACCGGCGGGACAAAACTCTGCTGGGCCAAATGCTCCTGAAGCACAAACGACGCCATCGTCTCGAACATCGGAATCTCCATACTGGCCCCTTCACCCGTGCGCTGACGCTGCATCAGAGCGGCCATGATCGCCCCTGCTGTAATTTCGCCGACCACGTGGTCGCAGATGAGCATGGGTACATAAGCTGGTTTACCGTCGCGGGCCATCGTCAACCCCGCAATACCGGAAGCACCCTGTAACACACTGTCATACGTCGGCAGTCCAGCATAGGGGCCATCAGTGCCGTAACCGGTTATCAGACAATAAATTTTATCCGGGTAGCTCGCCCGAATCGACTCGGCATCCAGACCTAATCGCGCTAGGGCATCCGGGCGCATATTGGCCACGATGACGTCGGCCCAGCCAACGAGTCGTTCGCAGATTTGTTTGCCGCCGGGTTTCTTGAGGTCGAGGCAAATGTTGCGCTTGCCCCGGTTAAGATGCAAGTACGCGCCCGCATGCTGGCCCGTGGGCGAGAGGCCGCCAAGCCCGCGCATCAGATCGCCCGAGGGGTTTTCGACTTTGATAATGTTCGCCCCGTACTGCCCCAGTCGCCAGGTGGCAACGGGCCCAACGACAACAGCGGTTAAGTCGAGAATATTAATTCCTTTCAGTGGCTCAAACATCAGAGCAGATCAGTTAAAGTGGCTTCCATCGTTACGGCAACCCGGTTCGAATCATCGAAAACAGTGAGGTTCCAGCTTGTTTCGGACCGGTCTGCTGTCAGCGTCAGTGGTCGGCCGCAGTACAGCGGGGCGGCATGTTTTACGGTTATCTCGGTTACAACAAGCCCTACTTCCGTTCGGATGAATTCGGTCAACAGCAGGGTCGCCAGACCGCCATTCACCACTAAATCCGAGTGCCCTTCGACGTTTCGTGCGTAGTCGCGGTCGAGGTGAATTTTATGCGAGTTGAACCCAAGGGCTGAGTATTGAAACAGCAGGGTTTCGTCGGGCACAAATGGCTTCTGGTATTCGGCCTGAATCGGTGCGGCCGGAGCTGGCTCCACTTTCGCCGGACCGGTTTTTCCACTGAGCAAGATATAGGTCTGGGTTTCGACAAGTACGGGCGATGTGGCCGAAACCGGGCGCAGTTCATGCTGGATTGTCACGATGGCCATCGGGCCTGAGGGGGTCGTTTTTTCGGTGATTTTCTTTACAAAACTCGTCCGCTCCACCACTGAACCAATCACGATATTGCCCGTGTAGGAGACGGTTCTGCCACCCAGCAGCAAGCGGGGTAAGCCAAGGTCAGGGATGGGAACTCCCAGGCCGGGGAAGCCATCCGTCCGTAGCGCCGACTTTCGGGTTTCGCCCGCCAGCATGAAAAAGTGCCAGCCCCTTGGTAGTACACCACCTTCCGCGAACGTACCTGAATCCAGGTCCAGCATGGCTGCTACCCGTCTCACCATGGCCAGACTGCACCCTTCGTTTACTTGGACCGGCTGTTCTATCGCTGACTCGTGCATCGTCTATTTTCGCGCAAAGAATGACTTCTCTTATAAATCTTCCCCCAAAACTACAACTTTATTTTTATATTTGAAAATCACATTTCATATTTGCAAAACAATATTTCCTTTGGCAAACCGTATTTCTCATGAAATTCAATTATCACCACATGAATCTGTGCACGGAAGACGTGCCAAGAATCTCGGAGTTTTATCAATCGGTATTCGGCCTTAGCCGCATCACCGATGCCGAACACAGTCTCGTTGGGGAGGATACCGCCGAGCGGTTCGATGGCGTGGTTGATTTTTTGACCGACGGAAACGTCGAGTTTCACATCACGCGCAAGGATGTCAACCTCGGGTTTCAGATGAAGCAGTTCATCAACCCACTCGAACGGGGTCATTTCTGTTTCCGCACCGACGATATCGAAGGGTTCAAAAAGCGGCTGGAAGAAAAGGGAATTCCTTATGCTGACTACGGTAAATGGGCGCTGGCAGGCTGGTACCAGATCTTCTTTCATGATCCGGACGGCCACATTATCGAGGTGCATCAAACGGGCCTATAACCTATGAAAGCGAACGGAACCGACGACGTAGCCGACAAGACGAATGGATATTCGGCTCCAGCTCTGGAGAAGGGCCTTGATATTCTGGAGGCTCTTTGCCAGAGTGAAAATGGCCTGACGCAGCAGGAAATCGCATCGAAGTTGGGGCGGAATCTGGGTGAAATTTACCGCATGCTCACCTGCCTGGTGCGCCGGGATTACGTGGCCAACTATGGCAACACGTACACCATAACGGCCAAACTGTTTCAGCTGTCGCATTTCCATCCGCCTACCTATCGGTTGCTGACGGAGGCTCTTCCAGTGATGGAAGAACTGTCGCGGGACATTTCGTTCCCCTGCGATCTGCGCGTATACAGTAAAGGGGTTCAAACTGTGATCGCATCTATTCAACCGCCTGATGGCTTGGGTTTCATGACCCGGGTGGGTTCCGAAATTGCCGTGGCTCCGTCAGCCTCCGGGCTGGTGCTACTGGCGTTTCAGGAACCTGTGATTATGGATTTGATGGTGCGTGAAAGCCTGCCCGACAAATCAGATGACGAAGTTACCCGGTTTCGCAGCAAACTAAAAGAAGTGGCGACGAAAGGCTTTGCCTCTATTCAAAGCAACCAATATGCGGGCCTCCACGCGATTTCGTTTCCCATTCTCGATATAAACCGGAATGCCATAGCGGCCATAACCATCCCGATGCTGGCTCGTATAGATGGTGAGCAACAGGCTTCACTGGCCGAGGTCGAAGAAAAACTACGTCAACGTGCGACCAACCTCAGCAACCGGATTGCCCTGGGAAACACCGGCAATAGAGTCTAGCAGAAAGCGCACTGAACGACGAGCCTGTAAAACCAAACCAATCACCTCTTAAACACCTATGCCAAACCTATATACAATCTTGCGTTGGAGTTCCGCTTTGTTGGGGCTTGGGGCCATAGGAGTGCTGCTGCTTGGGAATAGCCTGACCGCTACGGGCCCGTTCGTTATTGGTGCGCTGGTTTGTCTGGCTATCGGTGGGCGCAGTATGCCTGCTATCCGGCAACTGTCTTTTACCATCTGGGTATTTGCTGCGGTGGCTGTGGGCCTGTTTTACCCGCAGTATTTTCAGCGAATTGGTGATTTCAAGTTCACCAGTTTGATCGTTCCGCTCATTCAGCTCATCATGTTCACGATGGGCACCGAAATGAGTTTGAAAGATTTTGAAGGCGTTGTCAAAATGCCTAAGGCGGTAATTATTGGTCTGGTGAGTCACTTCACTATTATGCCCCTTGTCGGGTATTCGCTGGCCAAAGGGTTCGGCTTTGAGCCCGAAATAGCGGCCGGTATCATCCTGATTGGGTCGGTACCCAGCGGGGTAACGTCCAACGTGCTGGCCTTTATTGCCAAAGCGAATATGCCCTTGTCGGTGACCATCGCGACCATATCGACCCTGGTGGCACCTGTCATGACACCCTTTCTGATGAAACTCCTGGCGGGCCAATTTGTACAGATTGACTTTGTGGCCATGATGCTGCACGTGGTCGAGATCATCATTATTCCCATTGTGTTGGGCCTGATCATCAACCGGATAATTCGCAGTGGGGTAAAATGGCTACAAACGGTCATGCCCATTATTTCTATGATTGGCGTCTTGATGATGCTGATCGTGATTGTTTCCTCCGGAAGGGATGCCTTACTCAACATCGGGCCGCTGCTCTTTGTCGCGTCGGTCATTCACCATTCCACCGGCTACCTGCTGGGCTACTGGAGTGGCCGACTGTTGGGACTCGACGAGCAAACCTGCTGCACCATTTCGCTGGAGGTAGGTATGCAAAACGGCGGACTGGCTTCGGGAATAGCTCTGCAAATGGGCAAAGTGGCTACGGTCGGATTAGCGTCAGCGATTTCGGTGCCGTGGATGACCATTTCGGGATCATTGCTGGCCAACTGGTGGCGAAATCAGCCGCTAAAAGAAGAAGCTAATCTTGAACCAGTTGCGCCTAGGGTTAGTGGTCTGTAAGGAAAAGTTTTCGCTCGTATTCGCTTAAAAAGCATGGAAATAAATAAAATAGCAGTGATTGGCGCGGGTAATATGGGCCACCAAATTGCCATTTGTGCCGCCCTGACTGGTTTTCGGGTAATGTGCACGGATACCAATTCAGCCATACTGGAGAAAGCGGTTTCGTTCGCCGACACGTACCTAAGCGAACGGGTGACGAAAGGGAAATTGACTCAGGAGGCCGCCGATCAGGCTCGTGGTTCGCTTGCCTTTGTGCCAACGATCGAAGAGGCTGTTGCCGAAGCCGATTTGGTTATTGAAGCCATCGTTGAAAAGCTCGATATCAAACGCAAGCTATTTGCCCAACTGGACAAGCTCTGCCCGGCGCATACGATTCTGGCGACCAATAGCTCCTACATTGTCAGTTCCAAAATTGCCGATGCCACCACTCGCACAGATCGGGTGTGTAATATGCACTTTTTCAACCCGGCTTTAGTGATGAAACTGGTCGAGGTCGTGAAAGGCCCGCATGTGTCAGAAAAGACGGTTGAGCTGGTGATGAATGCGGCCCAAAAAATGGGAAAAACGCCCGTTTTGCTGCATAAAGAAATCTACGGGTTTCTGGTCAATCGCTTTTTGCAGGCTACCCGACAGGAAGCCCTTAAACTCCTTGATATGGGGGTAGCCTCCCACGAGGATATTGACACGGCCGTGATGAATGGGCTTGGGTATCCGATGGGTCCGTTTAAACTGCTGGACCTTACTGGGGTCGACCTTGCTTACCATGTGGGCATGGAGAAATACCGCGAGAGTGGCGACCCCGCCGATCGGCCTTCGCCAACGGTGGTTGAAAAATTCACCAAAGGAGAGTGGGGCAAAAAAGTCGGAAAAGGATTTTACGACTACGAATGATTATCCTTTGACATATACTTTCCTACAAATTCAGATGCTTTCCAAACTTCTTTTAGCGCTCTCCTTTCTCCTTATAGGTGTCACTATTCAGGCGCAACAGCCGTTACGAAGAGCGTTTCAGCCAGCCAATGTGGTGTATACAGTGCCCTACGGGAATAATTCAAAGGCGGGTCTTTATGCACAGGCAAACGATGCCAAAATCTATTACGAAGTGTACGGCAAAGGACAGCCAATTGTGCTGCTTCATGGCGGCCTCTTTGGCTCTACCGTCGAAATGACTGACTTCATCGATAAGCTGAAGGACAAGTTTCAGGTCATAGCTATATCTACCCGTGGACATGGAAAGTCGGAAATTGGCAACAAGCCACTCACGCTGGAGCAACGGGCTACAGACGCGATGGCGGTTTTAAACGCCGTTACCCGCGATAGTGTGATTGTCATTGGCTTTAGCGACGGCGGGTATTCGGCCTATAAGCTAGCCGCAATGTACCCCAATCGAGTAAAGAAAATGATCGTGATGGGAGCCGGTGAGCTACGTCCGGGATTGAGAGAGTTCAACTTCACGGCGAAGCAGGCGATGGCCATGGACAAACCCTTTTGGGACCAACAGCTAAAACTTATGCCGGAGCCAAACCGTCTGGAATACATGTTTGCCCAGGTCGCGAATTGTTACAATAACGTGACCGTCGGTAAAGAGCTATTGGGTATGATCAAATGCCCGGTTTTAGTCATGGCGGGCGACGGCGATGAGGGGAATCCCGTTGAGCGTGTTGTCAGTGCCGGTCGGTTTATCCCGAAGCATCAAATCTGTATTATTCCGAATACCGGGCACGGCTGTTTTTTAGAAAATTTCCCGGCTGCCTGGGCCAGTGCTGAACCGTTTTTGCTATCTGGTGCAACGAAATAGTGGCACTTGATGGCGTAACCCTTCGACTTAGCCAGACTACTATCGGGAAGGATACCCAACCCTGATTTTCTTGCATGATTCTCTAGGATGCATTGAGTTATGGCGTGACTTCCCCGCTAAACTGGGGGAGGCAACATGCTGCAATGTACTGGTTTACGACCGGCAGGGCTATGGAAAATCCAGTCCGTTTGCCGACCACGAACGGAGGCTTGATTACCTCGAAAAAGAGGCTGACATACTAAACGAGTTAATCATGCAGTGCGGCATTAAACAGGCCATCCTGTTTAGCCACAGCGATGGAGGTTCCATTGCACTGCTGGCAGCCGCTAAACACCCGTCCTGCATAGTGGGTATCATTACAGAGGGAGCCCACATCTTCGTGGAAGGCATTACCTTAACCGGTATCCAGACCGCCGTAGAAGCCTACCGGACTACCAACCTAAATGAGCGTCTGCAAAAATATCACGGAGACAAAACAGACGCCGTGTTTTGGGCCTGGGCAAACACCTGGTTATCCGACGAATTTAAGTCGTGGAACATTGAAAATTTCCTACCTCGAATCACATGCCCCGTCCTGGTTATTCAGGGCGAGCAGGACGAATACGGTAGCCTAGAACAAGTGAAGGGCATTGTCCGGCAAGTATCAGGGCAGGCTAGCCAACTCATCATTCCCGGTAGTGGCCATACACCTCACAAAGAAGCGCAGGATGTAGTGTTGGCGCATACAACCTCTTTTATAAATCAATTGCTGACTTCCTGTTAATTAACTGGTCTGACAAGAAACCTGGGCTGGTTCAATTGACTTTGCCCTAGGCAGCAGTTCTTACTACTTAGTAATTTTCAAATCAGTGAAATAGCCTTCGGTGCCCACTTCAACCCACAGGCCAATGCCCCCTGAAGAGCCCGCACCATGCTTCATATCCTTGACCAGCAGATTGGGTTGTTTGGCGTCGTTCAGGTAAAGTTTCGCTTCGGGGCCGTTCACCACGATCTTCATCGTAATCCACTCGTTCAAGGTCATGTCGGCATACGACTCGTAACGCTCCGGGGCCTCCTTTCGCAGGCGATCAAATTTGTAGTCGGGGTAAGAGAAGTACTGAATGGAATGGTTACGACGTATTTGATCGTCGGCCCGGCCGTTGGTGGGGCGGATATAGATACTTTCGAAGCTAGAATTGGCTTCGTTGATTCGGAACGCCACGCCGATAAAGCCACGAGCCGTTTCCGGTGCGTTCTTCAGTAGTCGACTCAGCACCTTCACTTCAATGGTGCCGTTGATGAAGTCAATGCCGTTGAGCCGTACAAACGTCGGCTCATCTACCTTCTGGATCGTCGAATCCTTTACGACCCGGAGGGCTTCTTTACCCATTATTCGCTCAAACGACATAAACACCATATTGGGTGTCAGCTTGTCTTTCGCCAGCTTGATAATCTGAGCGTTTAAGCTCGTTGTACCGAGCAGTAGGCAGATAACGAGAGTAGAGTAGATCTGTTTCACGCGATAAATGTAGCATATTTACTGATGTAGACTTGGATAGAGCAGTACGGCAGGGTAAGCCGATCCAGATTCTCCGAAAAGGGGATGCGGTAAAATGCCCACCCAATATCCCCCACTGGCACGGCGCATCTCCAACGGTCGGGTTTATGCAAGTTGCCATTACACCCAACACCGCTACCGGACGAGTAATGTGGATGCAGCCGGTGACTGATAAAGAGTATAATAGCCTGAAACCGTAAAGCCAACGATTTGTCTCCGCGCTTACTCACTCCGCAGGCTCTTTACCGGATTGACCAATGCCGCTTTGATGCTTTGATAACTCACTGTGAGCAGCGTAATGAACAACGTACCCACGCCTGTGATAGCAAAAACCCACCAGGCAATCGTGGTGTGGTACGTATAAGCCTGGAGCCATTTATCCAGAACGTAATAGGCGATTGGAGTGGCTATACCTAAGGCAATCAGCACCAGTACGACGAAGTCTTTAGAGAGTAAACTCCAAAGATTCAGCACCGAAGCACCCAGCACTTTCCGTACCCCAATTTCTTTGGTGCGTTGCTCGGCCATGAACGAAGCCAGCCCAAAAATGCCGAGGCACGAAATAAGGATTGCCAGCGCGGCAAAAATGGACGCCAGTGTACCAATGCGCTCTTCGCTGCGAAACTTCTGGTCGTACTCATCATCAACAAAGGTGTAGTTGAACGGAGCATCGGGTAGGTGTTCTTTCAAGACATCGCCAATAGTTACCAAGGCGGCCTGTGGGCTACGGGCAGGGTTGAGTCGCATGGTCAGGACTTTACCGGGCTTGGGACCGATGAAAAAGACCGACGGTGTGGCGGGTTCATAAGGCGAATCCATCACCATATCTCTAATCACACCGATCACATGAAAGCTGATAGTAAAGCCGTTTCCGTTCCAGGTGACGGTTTTGCCGAGGACATCCTTCATGCCCATAAACGCCACCGCCGATTCATTCAAAACGATTCCCAGCGAGTCCGTGGCCAGTTGTCTTGAGAAATCGCGCCCCTGGGTAAACTCCCAGCCAACCGTTTTACCAAACTCATGCGATACATTAATTGTCCCGAAGTTGACCTGTAGCGTCGGATCTTTACCTGGCCAGTCGAAACCACCATTGGTCGACCGGACTTCGGTTAGTGGGCTGGCCGATTCGCCTACCTCAAGCACCGCACCCGACCGGATCAACTCGTTTCGAACGGTTTCCCGGTGTTGTTCGTAATGAGGCACGTTCAGGAGCAGCGAAACCAGCCCATTCCGATTATAGCCGATAGGTCGGTTTTTGGCGAACTGAATTTGCCGGTAAACAACCAACGTACCAATGATCAGCGTGATCGAGACGGTGAACTGCACAACCACCAGCACTCGCCGGGGTGTTGCAATGCTCTTGCCGGTTCGAAGGGCTCCTTTCAACACGGCAACGGGTCGAAACGACGACAGATACAGAGCTGGATAGCTACCGGCAATGAGGCCCGTCAGTAGGGCAAACCCCAATCCCATTACCCAAAATAGCGAGTTTGTATAGGGTACGGCCATTTGCTTGTCGGCAACCTGATTAAAGAAGGGCATCGCCATAAATACCAGCCCAAGGGCCACCCCGTAGGCGAGCGCAACTACCAGCAGTGATTCACCAAAGAACTGGGCTACCAGTTCCTGCCGACGGGAACCGATGGCTTTGCGGATGCCCACTTCTTTAGCCCGATTGACGGAGCGAGCCGTGCTGAGGTTCATAAAATTGATACAGGCCAGCAGTAACACAAACACGCCAATGATGCCAAACAACCAGACAAACTGAATCCGACCACCTTCGTTGATACCGTTTTTCCAGTCGGAATACAAATGCCAACGCGACATGGGGTACAAGAGGACCTCGGGTTTCTGAGCCGACGAGGTATTGTTTTTCCCAACGAGCAGATTCCTGACCGACCTTGATGCATCGGCAAAACTGACCGATGGAGCCAGCTGGACGAAAATTTCGAACGAGGTGTTTGTCCAGTCGTCTTTTGCTTCCTTTACCCAATCCGTCGACGCCGTGTAGAGGTCCCAGGGGGCAATGAACTGCACATCGGCAAAACTACTCCCCGCTGGCATATCCTCGTAGACACCCGTCACGTTAACGGTCATGGTGTTATTAATCGTTAGGATCTTGTGCAGCGGATTTGCTTCCCCAAAAAGGGCTTTCGCCAGCGACGCCGACAGCAGTATCGATGCCGGTTCAGTTAGCCCCGCCCGACTACCGTTGATCATGTTCAGCGATAACATTTCGGGCGCACCGGGTGTCATGAATTTGCCACTCTTTGAAAACACCTGATTATCCAGCGTAAGGGTGTGCAGGCTAGTCCACCAGGCCAGCTCAACGTGTTTGAACGTCTGGCCGTAGCTAGTCTTCAGGCTTTGAGCCAACGGTATGGGTAAGCCCGGCCGCGTATCGGTTTCGCCATTCACCGTTCGGTTGCGCATGACCTGCGCAATGCGGTCATAGTGCTGGAATGTTTTGTTGACGGACAGCTCATCGTACATCCACAAACCAATCAGCATGGCCACGGTCATGCCTACAGCTAACCCCCCAATGTTGATAAAGGAATACCCCTTGTTTTTGATCAGGGTGCGAAAAGCGATTTTCAGATAGTTGCGTAGCATCGTCGTTGTTGTTGGTTTAGCATATTCCGTTTTGTCTCGTTTCAGCAGCGAAGGCCGCAGCAGGCTCAGCACATCGCGTACATACCGCCAGCGGGCTTCCCGTAAGCCCATCTCCCCTACCCGTTGCTGGAAAAGCTCGTCGAGGTCGCCTTCCAGCTCTTCGGCCCGGTGGGGCGGGCACAGCCAGTGCAGCAGACGAGTGGCCCAGCGGGGCGGTGGGGATTTATGATTCATGGCTATTCGCTCCGCAGGCTTTTCACCGGGTCCATCAGAGCGGCTTTGATGGCCTGAAAGCTGATGGTTAATAAGGTAACGCCCAACGCTCCTGCCCCGGAAAGGGCAAAAATCCACCAAGAGAGTTCGGTGCGGTATTGATAATTCTTGAGCCAGTCTGAAAGCACATAATAGGCCAGCGGAGCTGCCAGACAGAAGGCGATCGCTACCAGTATGACAAACTCTTTTGAGAGCAAGCCCCAGACGTTGAACACCGAAGCGCCCAGTATTTTCCGAATACCGATTTCCTTAGTCCGTTGCTCAGCCATGTACGACGCCAGACCGAACAAGCCCAGGCAACTAATCAGGATAGCCAGAATCGCGAACCCACCGGCTAATCGACCAATACGTTCTTCGATGCCGAATTTCTGGGAATACTTATCATCTACGAATTTATAGTCGAAGGGTGCGTCGGGACTGTAACGCTTAAACACCTGTTCTACTTTCGCCAGTGCTTCGTGAGCCGACACTTGAGGAGCCAGTCGAATATTGATGGTATTGACATTCTGGTAGCTGACCGCGAAAAAAGACGGATTCACGGGCTTGAACGGGTCTTCTTTTATCATGTCTTTAATGACGCCAATCACCTTGTAGTCACGACCACTTTGCCGAACAATTTCACCAACGGGATGCTGGAAGCCCATTAACTTGACCAATGCTTCATTCAAGATCATTGAGGAGCTATCGGTCGTGAAATTGCGTGAAAAATCACGACCTTCTTTGATTTGCCAGCCTACCGTTTGGCCGAAATCATGGGTTACGTAATTGCTCATCACCAGTGGCTTACTGTCGGTCTTCTTCCCTTTCCAGGTAATATTCGTTGTGCCTCCAGCTTGTACGGTTATTGAGTTTGATGATTCGGACATGCCCGCTACGGCCCCCGTGTTCAGCAACTCAGTATGTAAAGACGTGTAATAGTTGTACAGCTCGGGCGCGTTCATGCCGATTTCGATCAATCCGCTCCGACTGTAGCCCACCGGACGGTCTTTGGCATGCTCAATCTGTCGAAAGACGATGATGGTGCCGATGATCAGTGTAACAGAAGCCGTAAACTGAAAACCAACCAACACTCTACGGGGAATCGTAGCCGAATGACTGGTTCGCATGATGCCCTTTAACACTTTGATAGGCTGGAAGGACGATAAATACAAGGCCGGATAACTACCCGCAATCAAACCCGTTAGCAGACTGAACCCAAACCCAGCGAGCCAGAACAGCGGATTTTTCCACGGTATACCCATCTGCTTATCCGCTACCTGATTAAAAAACGGCAGTGTAAGCTGTACGAACAGAATGGACAGCACAAAGGCCAGCACCGCCATCAACAGCGATTCGCTGAAAAACTGCGCAACCAGTTGACTCCGTAGCGACCCGATCGACTTACGAATGCCAACTTCTTTGGCGCGTTTCTCACTGCGCGCCGTGCTTAGGTTCATGAAATTGATGCACGCCAGTAACAGAACAATAATGCCGATAACGCCAAACAACCACACAAACGTGACTAGCCCGCCCGTGTTTACTCCATCTTTGAAATCATTATACAGATGCCATTTGCTCATGGGATGCAGGAAGAACTCCGGTTTGTAACCAGGTGGATTGTCTAGCTTCATCCGGATATCCTTGATTTTAGCCGAAACCTGGTCAAAATCGGCACCCGGTTTAATCTGGGCATAAATCTGATATGAATTGGAGTCCCATTGATCCTGGTCGCGTTTGGCCCCGGCATCATTAGCCGCAAAGAATTTCCAGGGCACCAGAAACGTTACGTCGTTGAACGTGGTGTTAGCTGGAAAATCTTCGTAGACACCCGCTACCTTCACCGTCTGCTTGTTGTCGAGCTTGACCAGTTTATTAAGCGGGTTCTCCGCGCCGAACAGTATGTCGGCAAGCGATTGAGACAGCAGAATCGAATTGACATCGTTGTTGCCAAACCGTGTTCCCGACACCACGTTCAGCGATAGCATGTCGATGACGTCTGGCTCGACGTAATTGCCCATTTTTAGCAGCTTCTGCTCCCCAGCCGCTAGAATTGCATTCCGCGTCACGGATATACCCACCGATTCAAAGTCAGGGTATTTGTCGCGCAGTTCCTTCGCAAGCGGAATCGGCAGTGCGTCGTAGGACGATTTCTCTACATCGAATTTGACAAACTGCCAGAGTTTAGCCAGTCGGTCGTAGTGTTTAAACTGTTTGTTAAACGATAGCTCGTCGTACATCCACAGGCCAATCAGCATGGCCACGGTCATCCCTACAGCTAGCCCGCCGATGTTAATAAAGGAATACCCCTTGTTTTTGATCAGGGTGCGAAAAGCGATTTTCAGATAGTTGCGGATCATTGTAGTTGTTGTTGGTTTGGCATATTCCGTTTTGTCTCGTTTCAGCAGCGAAGGCCGCAGCAGGCTCAGCACATCGCGTACATACCGCCAGCGGGCTTCCCGTAAGCCCATCTCCCCTACCCGTTGCTGGAAAAGCTCATCGAGGTCGCCTTCCAGCTCTTCGGCCCGGTGGAGGGCAAAGAGCCAGCGGAGCAGGTGCGTAGCCCAGCGCGGGGGTGTAGCCGGTTTCATCACTATTCACTCCGTAAACTCTTCACCGGATTCACTAGAGCCGCCCTGATACTCTGGACACTGACGGTCAATAAGGTGATTAGTAAGGCACCTGCCGCAGCAACCACAAATACCCACCACGAAATAGGGACCCGGTAATCGTAGCCGTTGAGCCAGTCGGCCAGATAGTAATAGGCAATGGGAGAAGCAATCAGGCAGGAAAACAGCACGAGTATGGCAAAGTCTTTGGTTAGCAACTGCCAGAGGTTGACAACGCTGGCTCCCAGCACCTTACGAATGCCAATTTCTTTGGTCCGTTGCTCGGCGACAAAGCTTGCCATCCCGAAAATACCCAGGCAGGAAATGAAAATAGCCAGCACCGCAAAGTAGGACGATAGCTTACCAATGCGCTCTTCGGATGCGAACTTGCTGCCATACTGCTGATCGATAAAGTCATACGTGAACGGCACGTTGGGTACATATTTCCGCCAGGTCTGCTCAATCAGTGCGATAGACCTGGTTGAGCTTTTAGTAGGATTCAGGCGGAGCGTCATATTCCAGATGTTATCAGTTTCAATGTGATAGAGGGAAGGCCGTACCGGGTAAAATGGTGATTCGGCCATTATATCGCTGACCACGCCAATGATGGTGTAAGGTTTCTTGTTCCATTTCAGGACTTTACCAACAGGGTTCTTGAATCCGAGGAATTTCTGCATGGCTTCGTTGATGATAAAAGCCGATGAATCAGTAGCGAACTCACGCGAAAAATCCCGACCCTCTTTTACTTTCCAGCCAACCGTTTTGCCCCACTCGTAGGTCACATTGGAGTTGGGGAAATCGACCGCCAGGCTAGGATCTTTACCTTCCCAGTCAAATCCACCATTGGAATTCCAGACACCCGTAAGCGGGCTATTCGAAGCCGCCATTTCCTGAATGGCCCCCACCGATTTCAATTCGGCCCTGAAGGCTTCGAAATGGTCTTTTATTTCCTTTTCCACGCCCATGTTAACAAGCCCGTTGCGCTCATAACCAATGGGTCGGTTTTTGGCGTGCTGGATTTGTTGATAGACGATGATCGTCCCGATAATCAGGGTAATCGAAACAGTGAATTGAAGCACCACCAGAATTTTGCGGGGCAAAGCGGCTCGCTTACCTACCCGAAACGTTCCCTTCAGTACGCTCAACGGATCAAACGACGACAGGTAAAGGGCGGGGTAACTTCCAGCCAACAAGCCGGTTATGCCCAGAAAAACCAGGCAGATCAACCAGAACAGGGGATTTGCCCAGAGGAACTCAATTTTTTTATCAGCAACTTCATTAAAGGGATTCAACAACACCAGCACCAGCAAAACAGAGAGGCTAAACGCCAGAAACACCACCAAATACGACTCTGCAAAAAACTGATTGATCAACTGCGACCGTACCGAACCAACCGCTTTGCGAATACCTACTTCTTTGGCTCGCTTCTCGCTGCGGGCCGTTGCTAGGTTCATAAAATTGATACAGGCCAGCAACAGCACAAATACGCCAATGATACCAAACATCCAGACGTATTTGATTTGGCCGCCGGTATTCACTCCATTTTTGAATTCGTTATACAGCTCCCATTTGCTCATGGGATGCAGAAACACCTCCCATTTATAGTTGGCCTCTTCTTTATCGACGTTGTCAAGTTTTACATTTTTAATTCGTTTCGAGGCATCGTCCAACGCTACCTGATCGGCCAGTTGCACAAACGTCTGACTGAAGTTGCTGCCCCAGGGGCTTTCCATGTTTTTGGCCCAGGGATTGTCAATCAGCCATAGCGCCCAGGGCATTATCACTTTCACACTCCGAAACGAGGTATTATAAGGCAAGTCTTCATAGACACCGGTAACTTTCACATCGTATTTCCGGCCAACTTTAATTGTTTTTCCGACCGGGTTTGCCTCACCAAACAACGATTTTGCCACCGACTCCGAGAGCATAATTGAATAGGGGTCCCGTAGCCCGGTATGCGTCCCTTCACGCATTCGAAGGCCCAGCATGGCTGGTGCATCCGGTTCAAAATAAATCCCCTCTTTCGACACGTGGTTGTCGCCTACCGATAGAACGTACGTCCCCTGCCAGGAAGCCTGAACCACGTACTTGAAACTGCTTCCATACTTCGCCCGGATTTCGGGACCCATCACGGCTGGGTTAGACACCTGCGACTCGACCTTACCATTGAATAGGGCATGTTGCATGACCCTGGCAATTCGGTCGAAGTTTGAATGGTATTTGTTAAAACCCAGTTCATCGTAAATCCAAAGGCCAATGAGCATGGCGACGGCTAATCCCACGGCCAGCCCAAAAATATTGATGAACGAATACATCTGGTTCTTCACCAGATTTCGAAAAGCGATTTTGACGTAATTACGGATCATTGTCGTAGTTGTTGGTTTTGGAAATTCTCGTTCGTTTTGTCTTAGCAGCGATGGTCTTAGCAGGCTCAGCACATCACGTATGTACCGCCAGCGGGCCCGGCCCAACCCTGCCTCCTCCACCCGCTGCCAAAACAGCTCATCGAGATCACCCTCCAGCTCTTCAGCCCGGTGGGGTACAAAAAGCCAATGTAGTAAGCGCGTAGCCCAGCGCGGAGGAGACGCAGCAACTGGCCTTCTCATGACCAGGCGGTGGTTGGAATGGCATTCCACATCTGATTGCGCAGTTGCCGAATCTCTTCCAGCGCCCGCCGACCATAAGCCGTCACCGAATAGAGTCGCTTCCGCCGACCACCCCGTTCGGCAGTCATGCCACCCATCTCGGATTTGACCAGTCCTTTCTCCTGAAGCCGGTTCAGCGCCGAATGCACCGCCCCGAGGTTCACGGACCGGACCATTTGCCCTTCGATCTCATTGACAATGGCGGCTCCATAGGCATCGCCCGACCGAATGGCCACAGCCAGCAATACCACCTCTTCAAATTCGCCCAGGTACGTCCCTTTCATGCCTAAACATTAGTTGTGTATTTGTATAACAAATGCTTTGCCAGTAAGCAAAAAAGCCGTTTCTGGCTTCCCAGAGAGCCTTTTTATAAAATAAGCGTACGAACGTTGTCCAGAATCGGACAGGTGTCCGTACGCTTGTGGACAGCTTACTCTACCTACATACTGCCATCGAGCTTACCAGTACGTTGATAAACGTGCTTCAATCCGTTTCTTTCATGGTTATCCATTCGCAATCGATAACTTTGGCACTCGCAAAGCCGTGGCGACATGCCAAACCCACGGCAGAACTCTACTGTATCCTTGATGAATCGTCGTTCTTTTCTTCAGCAAACGGCCGTAGCCAGTGCCGGAATCGCCCTGAGCCCTAAGCAAATCCTGGCGGGTACCGAACCATCGTTTCCTTCCGTCCGCGTGGCTCCCAACAAACGGAATTTCACCAGTGTCGCTGTCGAACGCGCAATCGAACGGGTGAAGAAAACCGTTCGCGATCCCGAATTGAGCTGGCTTTTTGAAAACTGTTTTCCCAATACGCTCGACACCACCGTTCAGTACAGTGATGCCGGCGGCAAACCCGATACATTTGTGATCACGGGCGACATCGACGCCATGTGGCTACGCGACAGCACCGCTCAGGTCTGGCCGTATCTGCCCCTGACGAAAGAGGATGACGCGTTGCGAAAACTGGTAGCAGGCGTGATTCGTCGGCAAACTAGCTGCATCCGGCTCGACCCGTATGCCAATGCGTTTTATTCAGACCTGAAGAAGGAAGGCGAATGGAAAACGGACCATACGGCTATGAAGCCGGGCCTGCATGAGCGAAAATGGGAACTGGATTCGCTGTGTTACCCCATCCGGCTAGCGTACCATTACTGGCAAACAACCGGCGACACCAGTCCCTTCGACGCTAACTGGGCCGAGGCCATGAAACTTGTTCTGAAAACCTGCCGCGAACAGCAACGCAAAACGGATCGGGGGGCCTATAAATTCGGCCGAACCACCTCCTGGTCGACAGATACGGTGCCAGGCGACGGATACGGCAACCCCACCCGCCCAATTGGGCTCATTCACAGCACATTCCGACCATCCGACGATGCTACGGTTTTCCCCTTCCTGGTGCCTTCTAACTGGTTTGCGGTGGTATCGCTGCGGCAGGTGGCCGCGATGATGGACAAAATCCGACCCGACGCGGCTTTTGCAACCGACTGCCGGTCACTGGCCGACGAAGTAGAAAAAGCCCTGAAGCAATACGCCGTGTATACCCACCCGAAATACGGCAAGCTCTACGCCTTGGAGATTGACGGTTTTGGCAACCATCTGTTGCAGGACGATGCCAACGTGCCCAACTTGATCTCGTTACCGTATCTGGGGGCCGTTCCGGCCAACGACCCGATTTACCGCAACACCCGTCGATTCGCACTCAGCGCCGATAATCCGTATTATTTTCAGGGAAAAGCGGCCGAAGGCACCGGTAGCCCTCACACGCTGGTGAATAACATCTGGACCATGAGCCTGACTATGCGGGCGTTGACCTCCACCGACGATCAGGAGATTCTGACGCAGTTACGGCAATTGAAAAAGACCCACGCGGGCACGGGCTTCATGCATGAGTCGTTCGACAAGGACGACCCAGCCAAGTTCACCCGCAAGTGGTTCGCCTGGGCCAACACCCTGTTTGGAGAGTTGCTCCTGAAAGTAGTGAACGAGCGGCCACATTTGGTAAGCAAACCAGTTTAGCCGCTTCGGTGGGTATTCAGTTTGAAAACATGGCGAATTTACTTCTTCCACAGTTTATCGCTCAATACGTCGTTCATGACCTGGTCGCGATAGTTGCGGCTGATGGGAATGCGGTGCGATTGAATAAAAAGCTCATTACCCTCAATCCCGTCAATTTTACTGGTGGCCACTACATACGACTTATGCACCCGGATGAATGCCGGACTGGTTAAATTCTGTTCCAGGTTTTTCAAATTCAGCAGGGTCATGTATTTGCCCTTCGTGGTAAAAAACGTCACGTAGTTCTGCATACCCTCGATAAACAGAATATCGTCGTAAACGAGTTTTTCGTACTTATTGCCGCATTTGATGAAGAAATAATCGGATTCTGTTTCCGCTTTCTGTGGGCTGGTTGTGGTCGATTGGTTCAGCAGCCGATGGTACTCCCGCGCTTTGTTGGCCGACTTAAAAAAACGGTCGAAGGTGATGGGTTTCAGCAGGTAATCGAGCACGTTTAATTGAAACCCTTCCAGCGCGAAGCTGGGATAAGCCGTCGTAATAATCACCATAGGCGGCTTTTGCACGATTTTCAGGAAGTCGATACCGCTCATTTTGGGCATCTGAATATCCAGAAAGATCAGGTCAACTGGCTGCTGCTCTAACTTGTTTATCAGATCGAGCGGGTGTTCACAGGTGTCGGTCAGGCGCAAAAAGTCCACTTCGCGCACGTAACTGGCCAGCCCCTCCCTGGCTAAAGGTTCATCGTCGACAATAACACAGTTGATCATGCAAATCTGTTCGTTTCGGCAAAGGGTGTATATCCGTCGAGTAGCAATGAAGAGGGTCTTACGAGTTCAGTCAAGGTCAGCACCAGGTTGACTTCGAACCGATCTGCCATCTGCTGAATGGCCAATTGATAATGGCCAGGATAAAGCAAATCTAATCGGCGCTGCACATTTTTCAACCCGATACCTCCGTAGTGCACGGCCTCATTGGCCCCGTTCGGCGTGGTGCTGTTGGCCACTAAAAGCGATACCTGCAAACCGGTTAATTCAAGCTTAATGGTGATCCAGTTTGGCTGATTGCTGTGCCGGGAAACATGCTTGAAGGCATTCTCAACAAAGGTCATCACAATGAACGGAGCTATTGCCAGATGGTCTGCATGTACGGGCGCTGTAGCCACAGTAACTGTCACGTTGTTGTTTTGTCGGAGTCGTTCGAGTTCAATAAAATTCTCCAGATAGGCAATCTCCTTGCTCAGGGGTATTTGTTGGTCATTGCATTCATAGAGTTGATACCGCAGCAGATCCGAGAACTTCGCCAGCGAGGCTGAGGCCATATCGGGATTTTTGTGAATCAGGAAAAAGATGGAATTGATGGTGTTGAACAGGAAATGTGGATTGAACTGATTACGCAGGAATTTCAACTCCGTTTCCAGTTTCTCTTTCTCCAGCAACTGCTGCTGCTTTTGAGCCTTAAACCAGTTTCTGGTTAGTTTAATGCTCATGGCCAGGGTCATACTGGCCATTGTTGACAGGAATGCATTTCCCAAAAACTGATAATAGCAGGCCGATTCGCCAAACAATTCCTGTATCGTTTTCCCACTGACAAAGGCACTGAAATAATAGCCGCCAGCAATACAGACGGTAGCGCTCATTATAGTCAGTAGTAGATACCCGAAGTACGGAGCAAAGCGGCTTCTCTCCAGACACACAGGCATCAGGAAGTATAAATTGAAATACACAGCAAACGCCTGAAAAATGACGTAAAAGCTATATTTAATGGTGAAGGGCAGTATAATGAGTGTCTGGAAAACAGCAACTGGATTTCCCCATGTAATTACCCACGAAACATAATGGTATAGAAACCAGAACGGCAGATGGTACAGCTTGTACCTGAAAAACCAGTTCTGATTTAATGAGTTGTTAGACAACGTAGGCATGGGTCGTATGTACGGTTTGTGATGAACACGTTTCACAAGTTATAGGAATTGGCTGACATTACTCCGGTACAATACACGAACGACCAAAACCAATTGACCAGCAACCCGACCTGAAGGATAAGTTGCGATTTCGTCTCATCTGGTACCTATCGCTGAAATAGCGAGCGTATTATGTAGTTCGTCAACCAAATCAGGTCAGTTGTCAATCCCGTTTGTCAACGGTTCCGCCTTCGTATTTATTCGCCTTACCTAATTCAAAATCAAGCGACTATGCCGGCTTACACATTAGTAATCAACGGAAAGAAATATACAGTCAATGCTGATGCTCAGATGCCTTTGCTTTGGGCCATTCGGGAACTGGCTGGCCTGACCGGAACAAAATATGGTTGTGGCATTGGCCAGTGCGGGGCTTGTACTGTACATCTAAAAGGTGCTCCTATCCGCTCATGCTCGTTTCCCGTTTCTGCCGTATTGAATCAACCTATCACCACCATTGAAGGCATCTCTAGAAACAACGATCATCCCGTACAAAAGGCGTGGATTGCCGAGCAGGTGCCTCAATGCGGGTACTGCCAGAGTGGGCAGATCATGTCGGCGGTTGCCCTCTTAAAAACAAAGGCAGCGACCAACCACCCTCACCCGACCGAAGAAGAAATTGACGCAGCCATGGCGGGGAATATCTGCCGCTGTGGCACGTATCCCCGAATCCGAAAGGCGATTAAAACAGCCGCTGATCTACTCCATAAAACCAAGGCTTAATGAAAACCGGCAAGGGTGTATCGCGCAGAATGTTTATCCAGCAAACGGGTCTTTCGGGTATTGCGTTGACGATCGGAACCTACGGAGCCGTCTCGGCAACCTCGACGGTCGACATTGTCAATGACCAAACAGCAGCGAAACCAGGTACTGAATTACTGGCCTGGATTTCCATTGATCAATCGGGTCAGGTAACGCTGATGAATCATCGGTCAGAAATGGGTCAGGGAACCTTTCAGGCTATTCCCCAGATGATTGCCGAAGAACTGGAAGTCGATCTGGATCAGGTTACTATTTTATTCGCACCGGCCAATCCCGCCAAATTTGGCCCTCAGCCTCAGGAGGGCAGTTTTTCGGTGCGGGGCTGGTATAAACAATTGTTACAGATCGGTGCTGCGGCACGGGAAATGCTCATCGAAGTGGCGGCTAAAAAATGGCAGGTTCCAAGGTTAGACTGCTATGCCGAGCACGGCCAGGTCATTCATCGACCATCTACTAAAAAAATTAGCTACGGCTTACTGGTCGAAGAAGCGTCACGATTGACGCCCCCGCAAAACGTATCCTTAAAAAATCGGAAGGAGTATAAACTCATTGGGAAGCCAGTGCCCCGGCAGGATATTCAGCTAAAAACGAACGGTACGGCTCAATTCGGACTTGATAAAAAACTACCAGGCATGCTGTATGCCGTGGTTGAGCGAAACCCCCGGTTTCGGGGGAAAGTGAGCCGGTTCGATGCATCAAACGCAATGGCAGTGCCGGGTGTCAGGCAGGTGTTACCTGTACAAAGGGCTGTTTTTGGCAGCCTCTGCGAAGGGGTTGCTGTTGTGGCCGATTCGCTTTGGGCTGCCATGCAGGGCCGCAAAGTGCTGGAGGTCGACTGGGACGATTCGGGTTTTCCACATCCTGATTCGGACCAGCTTGCCACACAAATGCGGGAGAATCTTAAAAAGCCTGGTCAGTCGAACCAGTTTGAAGCCGCTTATCAGAACGCGACTAAAAAACTGGAAGCGATTTATGAAACGCCCTATCAGTCGCATAGCTGTATGGAACCCCTCAACTGTATTGCTCACGTGCAGGATAACTGCATCGAGATTTGGGGCCCCCTTCAGGAAGCTAACTGGATACAAGCTGATTTAAGTGAGCGAATGGGAGTTCCGAAAGAAAACGTCGTAGTAAACATGACCTTTCTGGGCGGTGGATTTGGCCGCAAGGCATTTCCCGATTACCCTCATGAAGCAGCCTTGCTCTCGAAAGCCATGAAAGCGCCCGTTCAGGTTGTATGGACTCGGGAAGATGATATGAGCCAGGGGCCGTTTCGGCCCGGTGCTTTCTACGCCTGCAAAGGAGGCCTCGACGACTGTGGGCATATCCTGGCTTTCCAGACCATAACCGCTACGCAATTGCTTGGGCAGGAGTGGAAGCCTGAACCGTACCCCGATACAAAACCGGCCGGTTATAATACAGGCAACCTGCCGGGCATGGCAAGCGCCTATGTGAAGGCTATTCCGCATGTCAGTTTTGGTGGTGTCGGCACGCACTCACCCATACCGGTAATGTGGTGGCGTGCCCCATCAGCCTGTACCGCTGGTTTTGCTGGTGAAAGCTTTATTGATGAACTTGCGCATCTGGCCGGTCAGGACCCAATGGAATTCCGCAAAAACCATTTGCCCGACAAACGCTATCAGGCACTTATCGACCAGTTGAAAAGCATTAGCAACTGGGAGTCAAGAGCTAAAAATGCAGGCTGGGGCGTAGCCATTACCGAATGTTTCGGCGGCATCTGTGGTCATGTTGTGCAGGTTTCTCGCAAGTCAGACGGAAAAGTCAGGATCAATAAAGTGATTGCGCTGATGGATTGTGGCTGGTACGTCAATCCGGACATCATTCGTGCGCAGGTAGAAGGTAGTATCATTATGGGGCTGGGCGCGGCCATAAAACATGAAACCACGTTTGCCGATGGCAAAGCCGTATCGCAAAACTTCAACACCTACGACATGCCTCGTATGCGTGACACGCCGGAGATTGACGTGCATATCATGGGAAATGACGAACCCGCCGGGGGCGTGGGTGAACCCGGCTTACCTCCATTTGCTCCCGCTTTGTGCAATGCAATTTTTGACTTAACCGGCAAGCGTATTCGTACCTTGCCATTTAAACTGGATGAGGTTTAACCATGATCAATAAGGGTAGGGTGAACCGACGGGCATTTCTGAAAGCCAGTGCCATAGGCGCAGGGGGATTATTAATTGGCTTCTCGCTGCCTGCCCATGCAGCCGGGCGGTTGACCAGTCTGCCTGCAACCGAAACGCCGTTGAACGCATACCTGCGAATCAGTACCGACAATCGCATTCACATCGTGCTGTCGAAAGTGGAAATCGGGCAGGGAATATGGACAACCATCCCCATGCTAATTGCGGAAGAACTGGACTGTGACTGGAACAGCATACGGGTCGAACACAGTCCGCCCGGAAAAGCGGCCGACTTTGCGCAGTCGCTTATTGCCCAGTCTACGGGTGGCTCAGAAACCACGGTATCGGAGTTCGACCGTTGCCGACAGGCAGGAGCCACAGCCCGCCAGATGCTGGTCAATGCCGCAGCCAAGCGGCTGGGTGTTTCACCGGAAAGTTGCCGCACTGAAAACAGTTATGTTATTGCAGGCGAGCATCGCCTAAGTTACGGTGCCTTGGCTGCCGAGGCCGCCACACTACCTGTCCCAACGGTAACGCTCCGGGAGCCAAAAGACTGGAAATACATTGGCAAGTCGCAAAAGCGGCTGGATACTCCCGATAAAATCAACGGCAAAGCGATCTACGGAATCGACATTCACTTTCCGGGCTTGCTGTCGGCGGTAGTGGCTCATGCGCCGGTTTTTGGCGGAACGGTAAAGTCGTTCGACGCTACCAAAGCCAGCGCGGTGAAAGGGGTTCGTCAGGTTGTTCAGCTACCATCGGGTGTGGCGGTCATTGCTGACTCGTTCTGGGCCGCAAAAGTGGGGCGCGATGCGCTGACGATTGACTGGAATTCAGGCCCCAACGCGACACTCGATAGCGCCCAGCAACTGGCGGACTATCGTCGATTGGCCAACACCGCCGAGTTGCCTGTTTACCAAAAGGGCGATGTGAAGGCTGGTTTGCAAAAAGCAACCCACGTGATTGATGCTGAATACAGCTTTCCGTACCTGGCTCATGCACCCATGGAACCTCTGAACTGCACGGTGAAGCTCGGCGCTGACCAATGCGAGGTGTGGGTCGGTACGCAGTCTCCCTTGCTGCATCAGGCTGAAATTGCCGATTTCCTAGGCCTGAAGCCTGAGCACGTATTGCTCCATACACCTACGATGGGCGGCAGCTTTGGCCGTCGGGGTACGTTCAGCAAAGATTGGGTACTGGAAGCCGTTCAGATTGCCAAAGCCAGCGGCAATGCCATTAAGCTGGTCTGGTCGCGGGAAGATGATATTCGGGGTGGCTACTACCGACCCGTTTATGTTCATCGCGTTCAGGTTGGAACCGATCCGGGAGGTTTGCCCCTCGCCTGGCAGCACCGTATTGTTGGTCAATCGCTATTTGTCAATACCCCGCTTCAAGATTTGATTGCCCCCAATGGGATCGACTACAGTTCGGTGACCACGGGAGCGCCTTATTCCAACGCCATCCCCGACTGCTCGTTCGAATTGCACACCACGCAGGTAGGGGTTCCGGTTTCGCCCTGGCGATCGGTAGGGGCAACGCACACCGCGTTTGTGATGGAAACCCTGATCGACGAACTGGCTGCGCAGGCTTCGGCTGACCCGGTGGCATATCGGCGTAGGTTGTTAAAGAATGCACCCCGGCATCTGGCTGCGCTTAATCTGGCCGTTGAAAAAGCCGACTGGCATAAACCATTGCCAGCGGGTCAGTTTCGGGGTGTTGCCGTTTGCGAAGCGATGAATAGTTACGTAGCACAAGTAATTGAGGCATCAGTAATAGACGCCCAAATCCGGGTCCATCGGGTCATTTGCGCCATCGACTGCGGGTTGGCGGTAAATCCCGATGGGGTTGTAGCCCAGATGGAAGGGGGCATTATTTTTGGGCTGACA
The DNA here is from genome assembly GCF_028867935.1 of Flavobacterium sp. SUN052. Lineage (GTDB taxonomy): Bacteria > Bacteroidota > Bacteroidia > Flavobacteriales > Flavobacteriaceae > Flavobacterium. The sequence continues at coordinate 927,195 of NZ_JAPQNS010000001.1, read as the reverse complement.
GCGGCTTTGTATGGCGAGATAACGCTTACCGACGGGCGCGTGCAGCAAAGCAACTTCCACGACTACCGAATGCTGCGCATGCATGAAGCCCCTGTAATCGAAGTACACATTGTACCCAGCACCGAACGCATGGGTGGAGCCGGAGAACCCGGTGTGGCCCCCATCGCCCCGGCTCTGGCGAATGCGCTGTTTGCCGCTACAGGGAAACGACTTCGACAATTACCCCTGCGTTTAGTGGATGCCAGTAAACCTTGATGACGTCAAATCTTCACAAATTCGACTCGGCGGTTTTCGGTTTTGCCTTCAACGGTTTTGTTATCACCGATGGGTTTGGTTTCGCCGTACCCTTTGGTCATTAGCCGACCGGCATCAATACCCATAGATACCAGTTGGGCTTTCACGGCATTGGCCCTGGCTTCCGACAGTTTCAGATTGCTGGCATCGTCGCCATCTGCATCGGTATGCCCGCCGACTTCAAATTTGAGCGCTGGGTTTTGCTTTAGGATACTCGCAATGGCGTTAATCTCGCCCATCGACGCTGGTTTGATCACCGCTTTGTTCACATCGAAGTTGATACCGTGCGAGATGTATTTACCATCGGTAAAGGCTTTTCCGATTAGATTTTGGTCGCCACCAGCTGCGAGTTTAAAGTTCTTGAATGCCATTGTCTTACCCTCGCTGGCATCGCCTTGTACCAGCAGGGAAGTGGCTTTGAATGTCACCTCGGGAACAGACAACACCCGGTGCTGATTGACATAAATTTTCACTTGCCCGCCTTTTACCGCAATGGCGTAATGAATCCATTTATTGAAATAATTTTCCGCACGGACTTCTTCAGGATTATCACCGTTCAACTTACCTTCGGGGCCGTTGAAAGTAGTGTAGTCCCGGTTGGTTTCGATGGACACGGGCGCATCCTCACCATTCATCAGTTTGACTCGGATACCCGGATTGGAGTCGTAAGCAGCGTCCAGATAGGCGTCAAATTCGATGGTAAAATCCTTGGGGAGATAGGTTGGCGTTTTGACCCTTGGGGCCAGACTGGTGTAATATTTTGTAATAAAGAAGGCTTTTTCATCACCCGATTTGTTCACCACCGCCTGACCTTCTTTCAATTTCCAGTGGATGCTAAACTCGCCTGTCTGGCTATCCTGAAAGTCATCACTGAATATGATTTTATCACCGGCGACAAAGTCATAGTTCTGGTAGGCTTTCATATCCTGGGCTACCATACTCTCGCCAGCTAAGAGCGCAAGGCTTAACATAAAGTACTTTTTCATAATCTGTTTTCGTGTTTGTGAAGGGGTAATGAGTTAATATCGGTCAGCCTTTCGGCGAACTTTGAAGCGTCCCTGAATCTGGGCGTTCGGTCGTTTTTTCTGGTCGTTGTCGAGGGACAGGTGAGCTTTGTAAACCACGTTTACGTCGCCGGTAAACGTTCCTTCGATAAAACCACCAACCGGGTCGTAGCGCGTAACGGTAATCGTCAGGCCATCGGCGTCGAAGCTGTATTCGCAGCCCTCCCAGCAATTGATACCGCCCGAAAACGATGCTTTTTCGGCACCCGGTTGCACCTCAAATACGCCCGTTTGGCGGATAAACGGGATGGTGATATCCAGAAACCCCGCCTTGTTCTTCATTTTGAAATCGTCGTCTTCCTGAATCAGAATGCGCGTCGTGGCATTGTCGGTGACGGCTGGGTCGGGATGGTTGTTGCGCAGGTAGCCAAACTCGCCTTGTTCCGAATGCTTCAGGCGAATAAGCCGGTGCTGAAAATCGCCCCCGTTGAGGGTAATCTCAATTTCGTTGACGCCCGCAACTGGTTTTACCAACGGCTTCTCCCCTATTTTGACTGTGCTTGAAGCCGTCGGCCTACTCACCTTTTGCTGACCAACCAATGCCCGTAGGGCGGCTACATCTGTGTTCTTCAGGAAATAGTCGAGCACAGCGGGTGACCCTTTTACAGCCACAAGTACCGTCTGGATCTGGGTCATCGGAACCGCGTGATTCTGGGGAGCTGCCAGTGAATACGCCGTTTGCTGGTCGTCCAAATTTTCGGTTTTGGCGATTTTCCAGCCAGTGCCCATTGCCAACCGACTTTCACGCGGCCCAACCAGCGCCAGGTCGAAGGGCGTGATTGAACGATTTTTCGCCGTGCCATCGGTTTCCAGATTAGCGCTGAAACCGTTTACCAGAATCTTTATTTCGCACTCGGTTTCGTCCAGCATCTTTTGAATACCAGCCATATCTACCGCAATCTTCCGCCATTTTTCCTTCTCGGCTTCGCTCACATTCTGGCGGACATACCGAATGAAAAAACCATGACTAAAGGGATATTTTACCGCGGCACCGCCATCGTGAAACCAGGCCACGCCCTCCGTCTTCGATTCGTCGTCGACCCGCCAATCGGGCAGGTCGTGGGGCAGGGCTTTTTGGAGGATCGTTTTTACCCGCCCATCTTCGGTAGTTTCAGACGCAAGCGCTGGTCGACCCTCCTGCGCGAAGGAGGCCGTATACAGACCGCTGAGCATGGCCCAGATGATGCATACTAGTTTCATTATCAGTTGTGAACGATTTGGGGACGGGTCAAAAGTAGAGAGCTTAACTATGTTTTATTTCCCCTAAAAGGGGGAATTTTTATTGCTGGAAAAACCCTTTTTTTGAGTCATCATTCCAACCCTTCACAGACACAGGTCATGAACTTGACTGCCAGCCGCTTACTTGCCCTTTTTCTCACCTTGATTTTTTGTGGATATAGCACAGATGACTTGGCGCAGACTGGCGAATTAGCTTCTTTACGTCAAAAGCTGGCAACTTCTAAACCAGATACCAATCGCGTTAAGCTGCTGGATAAAATCGGCGACGAGTATGCCTACAACGACATCAAAACGGCCCGGAAGTATTATCGCGATGGCTATGAACTGAGCCAGAAACTGGGCTTCGTGCGGGGCATCATCCGGTACTATTCGAGCGAAGGCGAACTGTTGAATCTGGAAGGCAAATACGACCAGTGCATGGCCCTGCTCCGGCAAGGCGTTGCGCTGAGTCGCTCCCGAAAAGACCCCATGCGCGAAGGAATCATGTATGAAAACATGGGCAACACTTTTGGGCTCATGCAACGGCTCGACTCGGCAACAATTTATTATTTTAAGTCGCTGCGCCTGTTCGAAGCGTTTCGGGACAGCGTCAAACTGGCAAATGTGTACAACAACCTGAGTTCGGTTTTTACGCAAACCGATAAACCAGAAACGGCACTCACGTACATCAACAGGGCTATTGCCATCAGTCAGGCCGATGAAGACGGGTTTTACCTGAGCCATCTGGTTAATAAAGAAGCCATTCTCTGGAAGCTGCACCGACGCGACGAAGCCAATGCTACTAACCGGCAGATCATGGCACTGGCCCGGAAACTGAACGATACCGTAGCCATGGCCGACGCCCTGGAAAACGGCTGTCAGCATGATCTGGATATGGGCCGTTTCGGGGCGATTCTCCCCCACGCCCGGGTCCTGAGCCAGTTGAGCCCAAGCCTGCAATCGCCCGACCGGACGGCCCGTGCACACTACTGGCTTTCGGTAGGTTTTTATTATCAGAAACAATTCGCTGACGCACTGACACACATTAACAAGGCGTTGGCTGAAGCCCGCTCATTGACCAGCAACCAGTATTTACCAACGTATTACACCCACTACGGCCGATTATTGCTGGCCGACAGCCGCGATCCGCAACAGGCTGCCCGCTTTTTCCAACTGGCCGATTCGCTGCATGAAGTCAGTTTGAACAACACCATTGTGAAAACTACCAAAGAGCTGGCCACCCAGTACGAAACCGAAAAGAAAGAGGCTACTCTACGGCAACTTTCGCTCGAAAACCAGAACCGGAAGCGGCTGGTGAGCCTGCTGGTGTTTTCGGTTGTGGTATTGGTGGGCGCTCTGCTTTTTTTTGGGCTCTGGATGCGAAACCGGGCGCGGGTGCGGAAACAGGAAAAGGCATTGTATGAACAAACCTTCCAGCAGCTCGAAAGCGAAAAACAATTGTCGGCCAGCCACGCCATTGTGAAAGGTCAGGAAGAAGAACGGAGCCGTCTGGCTAAAGATCTTCACGATGGACTCGGTGGCATTTTGTCCAGTGTCAAATACTCTTTCCAAGCCATGAAACAAACCTTTATCCTGTCGGAAGAAAACGCGCTGGCTTTCGAGAAAAGCATGAACCTGCTCGACGCGTCGCTGGCGGAGCTTCGCCGGGTGTCCCACAACATGATGCCTGAAAGTTTAGTCAGGCTAAGCCTTGAAGATGCCCTTAGGGACTACATTCAGACCCTGACCGAAAACACCAACATCAGGTTTACGTACCAGACCTTTGGGCTGGATACTGCCGAGCTCGACAACTTGTACAAAACGACCATTTACCGCGTTGTGCAGGAGTTGACGACCAACATTGTCCGCCATGCGCAGGCGACCGAGGTAGTGGTGCAGATCATGGCCAAAGCTAATCAGATCAACCTAACCGTGGAAGATAACGGCCTGGGCTTTGACCCTAAGCAGGTGAACGGAACCAAGAGTATGGGGATCCAGAATTTATACCACCGAATTAATTATCTTAAAGGCACCATTGACCTCCAGACCGAGCCGGGTAAGGGGTGCTCCTACTACGTTGAAATCCCGCTGAACCATGATTAACCTACTTGTGGTGGAAGATCATCCCCTCGTTGCAGAGGGTCTTAAAGCCATTTTTGAGCGCGAAAAAGAAATCGACTGCCTAAGTGTTGTCGCTACCGGTAAAGATCTACTGACCAAACTCCAGCAGCAGCAGCCGGATGTGATTGTGATGGACATTAACCTACCCGACAGCAACGGACTGGATCTGTGCAAGCAGGTGAAAGAACTGTACCCCTCTATCCATATTCTGGCCCTCAGCATCAACAACGAAAAGGGCATCATCAAGAAGATGATCGACAATGGAGCCAGCGGTTATATCCTGAAAGATGCGGCTCAGTACGAAATTGTCGATGCCATCAAAGCAGTCATGCAGCGCAAGACGTATTACAGTCTGTCGGCGTCGATGACCCTCAAAAAACCAGATGAAATGAACCTCCCCGTACTAACCCGGCGGGAGCGCGAAATTCTGGTGAAAATTGCCGATGGCTTAACAAACCAGCAAATTGCCGATCAGCTCTTTGTCGATGTCAGCACGGTCAGCAGCCACCGCAAAAACATGCTGGCTAAGTATGACGTACAAAACACTGCCCAGCTGATTAAACTGGCTATTGTTAACAAGTTGATTTGATGGGTTCGAGCCGACTTTGAGGTATATTTTTCTCATTAGATGACGCACCTCTCGGCCCACAGATTCTTTTCAAATCCTATCAAATTACCTACGTTTTAGACGGTCGCAAAACGCCCCTACATTGTCATAATTGCCCCTCCTGCAGGTCCCTCGTCTGTATTAACTTTGGGTAACATTAAACAACTGGCAGGCAACATGAGAACGATCAGAATTCTAGAACATATTACGCTGGACGGCGTGATCCAGCACGAAAACAACGAAAACTTCACGTATGGCAATTGGACGCTACCTTTCCGAAGTCCAGCTGGTTTAGAGGCTGTTGTCGAAGCACAGGGTAGCTCCTTCGATTTGCTGCTGGGCCGTCACACCTACGATTTATGGTCCGAGTACTGGCCCACAGCCGGGGATACGCCGATAGCCAACAGTTTGAATGCTGCTACCAAATACGTCGCCACCCACAGACCGGACGGCCTCGACTGGGGCCCGGCCGCAGACTTAGGACCGGACATCATAGACGGCATTCGCAACCTCAAGTCAACAGATGGCCCTGATCTGATTGTCTGGGGTAGTTCCACGCTGACGCCCATGTTGCTTGCTCAGGGGTTGGCCGACGAGGTGGTGCTGCTGGTTTATCCGGTCTTTCTGGGCCGGGGCAAACGCTTTTTCTCAGACAGTGTTGACCCGTGCGAACTGGCTTTCGTGAACACGAAGGTTACGTCTACGGGCGTACTCGTAAACACCTACCGGAACGTAGGTTCGCTTCGAATCGAATAGCCTGCAAAATGTTATTCCGCTTTTAGTGTCCGTGCGGGGTTGGTTTGGGCTGCTTTCCATGAAAAGTAGCCCACTGCTCCCAAGGCAATGCCTATAACAACGAACAAAAGAACGGACATGCTTAGATAACCGATCCCGTTATTGAACACGAGATAGCTATTCATGTACCACGCGACGGTTATTCCAAGAGGAATGGCTATCACCGTGGCAATGGCGAGTAATTTGATAAAGTCGGCCGACATTAATTTTATGACTTCGGAAACAGTAGCGCCCATTACTTTTCTGATGCCAATTTCTTTGGTTCTTTTTTCCAAACTGTACGTCAGTATGCCGATAAGCCCCAGTATGGCAATAACAAAAATTACAATGGATTCCATGCCCGCAAATTGCATGTCTTCATATGGAAAATAGCGCTCATACATGTCGGTGTCCAGCCACGATGCATTCATTTCCTGATAAGGATTGTGTTTCTTCCATAGATCAGCAATGGTTGCTTCGAGCGCTTTTCTATCCTCTGTTGGGCTGGTTTTTACGCACAAAACTTTAAATAAGGACGGCTGATACTGAAAAACGACCGGCTCTATTTTGTGCTCATAATCAAAATGACAAAAGTCGGCAACCACGCCTATAATAGTCGCCGACAGGGTGTCATTTAACAGAATAAGTTTTCCAATTACTTCCTGCTCAGAGCCGAGCTTAAGATTTTCGACCGCCTTTTGATTGACCACAATCATGGACGAAGCTACGGCAGCATTACTTTCGATCAGGTTTGTACCTGCCACCATTTGCAGGCCCATGTTGTCGATAAAATTATGATCTACGGCATAGTAAAATGCCGGTTTCGATGCTTCATTTTTCGTATTCTTAATACCCGAATAGGTCGGCGTAATGCCAAAATTGAGAGACGTATGCCCTATTTTTTCAACTTCTTTGAGGGCGCTTATGTCAGTTGCAAATCGGCTGTTCTGATTTCCCGTTAGGTTTATATTGAGAATATTATCCCGGTTGAAATTCTCATTATCGTTGGCCATATAGTTTACCTGGTGAAACATGTGCCCAATGAAAAACACATAAACCAGTGCTATCGTAAACTGAACGATAATTAACGATTTACGGAAGCCTATCTTCCCTAAGCTCGCCGGCAAAACGCTGCCTTTCAACACCTTTACGGGCTGATAAGATGATAGAATAAGGCTCGGGGACGCACCGGCTACCAACCCCAGAATCAGATTGAAAACGAAAAACAACAGGATAAGATAACCCAGATGGTCGATGTCCCAGGTGAGCCAGGAAACATGAATCTGATTCTTTATAAACCACAATATAAGTAAGCTGAGACCCAACGCTATATAAGAAACTAACACTGATTCGGTCAAAAACTGAAAAATAAGCTGTGCTTTTGTGGCCCCCATCACTTTACGTACCCCTACTTCACGGCCTCGGTTCATGGAGCGGGCCAGGGTAAGGTTAATGTAGTTTAGGGAAGCCAGTAAAATGATAATCAGCTGAAAGGCAAAATTTATATAGATGCTTCTGATATCCTGGATATAGGGGTCATTTTCCAATACGTCCTTCGACGGTGAAATATCTGCCAGATTTTGGGCTTTGAAATGTAGATTTTTTCCAGCTGCCGTTCCAATTAACTTGTTGATATCCGTTGACGTTTGGGCTAGTTGCTTATCCAGGTCGGTAGATGTTCTGCCCTTGGTTAATTTTAAAAATGTATGGGCTTCCAGAGTAGTCCAATCTGTTGTTTTACCATTGATTGCCAAGTAATCAGCTAATGGTATGATTACATCGGTTCTGAACTGCGTTTTTTTCTGGTTAAATGGTTTTAACACTCCGACAATCTTAAAACTGCCAGATTTGGGGCTGGTGAGAACATTGCCAACTGGATTTGCATCGTTAAAGAACCATTGGGCCGTTTCATGACTGAGAACCATTGTATTAGGCTCCGTTGGATACGTCCCTTTTTCTAATGGAAAATTGAAGACTTGAAAAAAGGATGCATCCGTGTAAATAGCGTTTATGTTTTTTGTCTTTATATCGTTACTCAGCACCCATTTATACTCTCTTACCACAGTTGCGGAGTTTTCAATACCGGCGAGATTTTCTTTAACATGATTCGCTAATAGAACCGGACTGGATGCCCAGTTTATCAGATCGCCATTACTTTGTTTCTCATCCGTTATTACCCGCATTATTCGTTCACTATCCCGGTGAAAATTATCGTATTCGTAATAATTTACGATCTGAATTAATGCCATCAGCGCAGAAGGAATGGCAAAACTTAGCCCCAGAATATTGATCAGGGAGAAGAGTTTATACTTAACCAGATTCCGGAAAGCGATCTTAAAATAGTTGCGTAGCATCGTAGTTGTCGTTGGGTATGAATAGATCGATTCAGGTCGGCGAATGAAGCGGGGTTTGAGAAAACCCAGCACGTCCCACCAGTAGCGCCAGCGGGCCCGGCGCTCGCCCACCCGCTCGACCTGATAAGCGAACTCCTCGTGCAGGTCGCCTTGCAGCGATTCCAGCAGATGCGGAGCCACCAGCCATTCCAGCAATCGGTCGGCAGCGCGGGGTGGTTGTTTGGGGTTCATTATTTACTCGGTGCGTAAGGATTTCACCGGATTTACAATGGCGGCTTTGATAGCCTGGTAACTGATGGTTAATAAGGTGATCACCAGCGCTACTAAAAGCACGATCAGAAACACACCCGCCCCAATGGTTATTCGGTACGTGTAGTCTTCCAGCCATTTATTCATGGCATACCAGGCCACAGGCGAAGCCACCAAACAGGAAATAATAACCAACTGAACGAAATCTTTGGACAGCAACCCCCATACATTGGTTACGCTAGCGCCTAACACTTTACGGATACCGATTTCCTTGGTCCGTTGCTCGGCCATGAAGGAGGCTAAACCGAATAAACCCAGGCAGGAAATGAAAATCGCCAGCACCGACACAATGGCCGACAGATTACCAATGAGTTCTTCGTAGGTGAATTTTTTGTCGTACTCTAAATCGGCAAACTTGTAACTGAACGGATAGACCGGATTGTATTTACTAAATATCGGGGCCATCTTTTCGATAGCCACGGATGGTGCTACCGTTGGGTTAATGCGCACGTTGATAAAATTGACCCAATTCTCAGCAAAAAGAATAGTCATTGGGCCAACGGCGCGGTAAGCAGACCATTCCATAACGATGTCGGGGATTACACCAACTACAGTCCATTCGCGGTTCGCCCATCGCAGAATCTCGCCAACCGGATGCTTTAGTCCCATCCGTTTGACAGCGGCTTCATTCAACAACACACCCGAGGAGTCGGTCCTGAAATTCCTCGAAAAATCGCGGCCTTCTTTCATCCTGATCCCCATTGTTTGGGCGTAGTCGTAACCCGTGGCAATGGTTGTAAAAATGGCGGATTCATCGGCTGGGCTAGCCCCTTTCCATTTCCAGCCACCATTGTTGCTCCACCATTGGGTGGGTGGCGCGTTAGTCTTACAAACAGAAGTTACAGCTCCCGTTGTCAACAGTTCGGCCCGAAGCGCTTCATAATGGTCGAGCAACTCTTTCGACGAGTTGATGGAAATGAGCCCTTGTTTGGTAAAACCAACCGGGCGGTTTTTGCCGTGCTGGATCTGCTGATAAATGATGATGGTGCCAATCATCAGCGCCACTGAAAAGGTGAACTGAACCACCACCAGAATTTTGCGGGGCAACGAAGCACTTTTCCCGACATGTACTCCCCCTTTCAGAATTTTGACGGGATTGAATGACGACAGATAAAGTGCTGGATAGCTGCCTGCCAGTAGACCAGCCAGTAACGTAGCGGCCAGCATAACACCCCAGAAAATGGGATTGCCGAAGGGAACCGCCATCGTTTTCTCCGTCAGCCGGTTGAAGTAGGGCAGCGAGAGCAGTACAATACCCAATGCCAGGATCAGCGCCATGTAGGCAGTCAGGGTCGATTCACTCAAAAACTGCCCGACAAGCTGCTTACGACCCGAGCCAACTGCCTTGCGGACACCCACTTCTTTGGCCCGTTTTTCTGAACGAGCGGTGGAAAGGTTCATAAAATTGATGCAGGCAATCACCAGAACAAATAGCCCAAAAATGCCAAATAGCCGAACGTATTTAATGAACCCTCCTGTGTTTACTCCCTCATTAAACTCCGAATAGAGCCGCCATTTCGACATAGGGTGGAGGAAAAGCTCGGGCTTGACGAGCGTTCTTGCAGCAACATCATTGGCCTGATGATTCAAGACTACATTTTTTATCTTAGCGGTGGTCTGCGCCGGATCGATACCGTCTTTAAGCTGCACGAAAAGGCCAAAGTCGTTATTCCGCCAATCCGTTTTTGCTTTTTTGACCCAGTCATTCATCTTCTCCATCAAGTTCCAGGGCAGCAAATACTCAAACTGGAGCGTGGCATTTTTCGGTTGTTTGGCAACTACGGCTGTTACTTTTACATCAGCCTTGTTTTCCAGTCTGATGATCTTACCGATCGGGTCCTGATTACCAAAAAGAGCCTGGGCCGTTTCATCCGTCAGTACAATAGAATAGGGCTCCTTAAATGGTTTTTTATCGCCATTCAGAATATTCAGTGAAAACATATCAATGGCATCTTCACCAATAAAAATGCCTTGTTTGACGAATTTTTGATCACCAACAATTAAGGAGCGGTTTCCTTCTGACCGCTGATACGTCGCTACGGCCTTAAAGTCGGGGTAGTTGGCTCTAAGTTCGTCGCCCGTCGGAAACGGTAACGCATCCTGCGTACCCCGGCGTCCATCAAAGGTTTGGTTCAGTTTTACCTCGTAGAGGGTTTCGTAGTTTTTATGATGCTTATTGGCCGAAACTTCGTCCTGTATCCAGATGCCAATGAGCATAGCCACCGACATACCAACAGCCAGTCCACCAATATTGATAGCCGAATACGCTTTGTTTTTGAGCAGATTCCGGAAAGCGATTTTCAAGTAGTTGCGTAGCATCGTCGTTGTTGTTGGGGTTGAGTACTCTGATTTAGGTCGGCGAATGAAGCGGGGCTTGAGAAAGCCCAGCACATCCCACCAGTAGCGCCAGCGCGCCCGGCCTTCGCCAATGCGCTCGACCTGGTAGGCAAATTCCTCGTGCAGGTCGCCCTGTAGCGATTCGAGCAGATGAGAAGCTACGAACCACTCCAGAAGTCGGTCAGCAGTACGGGGCGGGATTGGACCGGGTTTCATACACTCAGGGCGGGTGAAAGTGGAGCCTGTAGCCGGTCCCATAGGTTCGACCGCACTACCTGAATTTCCTGCAAGGTCCGCTGGCCATAAGCTGTTACGGTAAAAAGCCGTTTGCGTCGACCACCCCGTTCGGGAGTTGGGTCACCCATACTCGACTTTACCATACCTTTATCTTCCAGTCGTTGTAAGGCGGCATGAATTTGATTCAGACGCACAGAGCGGCCTGTCTCTTCGTTAATTGCATGCGTAATAGCCACGCCATACGCCTGATTTTGCAGGCCCAGTACGGCTGCTGTCAGCAGAACCACTTCTTCAAACTCACCTAAATACGTCCGTTTCATTGACTGTCTATTATCTCTATTTTTGCTGATCAAATGCAGTGCCAGTTCAGAAAATTGGCTTTTTGAGCATGTGGAGAGTGATTTACAAAAAAGCGTACACCCAACTTGTCCGTTTGTGGACAATGGATGTACGCTTCAGGACAAGGGCAATTGTGGTAAAGATCTTGCGGAATCTAAGCCCCGAAATCTTGCGTCTCTACTCGGACCGTAGGCTTTTCACTGGATTCATCAGGGCCGCTTTCACGCTCTGGAAACTTACTGTGAACAGCGTTAGAACGATCATAAGCAAGCCAGTTAGCGCAAATACCCACCACTCAATGGCAATTTTGAACTCAAAGTTCTGGAGCCATTGGCTCATGGCCCACCAGGCAATGGGCGAGGCAATAACCAGCGCAATTAAAACCAGCTTCAGGAAGTCTTTTGAAAGCAATGTAACGATACTGACAACTGATGCGCCTAATACTTTTCGGACACCAATCTCTTTGGTGCGTTGCTCGGCTGTAAAGGTCGCCAACCCGAACAAACCGAGGCAGGCAATCAGAATGGCCAGAAAGGTGGAGGCTTCGATCAGCTGCGCGGTTCGGGTTTCGGACTGATACGCCTGAGCTAACGCTTCATCCAGAAAACGGTAATCAAACACCTGATTAGGGAACACTGCTTTCCACTCCGTTTCGATCTGAGCCAGCGCTGCCTGGATCATCTCGGCTGTAGGTTTTTCGTTTTGCAGTTTTATGCCAGCCTGATAAAAGTTGTTGGGAACCACCTGAATCACGGTTGGGTCGATTTTTTGGTGCAGTGAATTGACGTTGAAGTTTTTCGAGACACCAACAATCGTTGCATAATCCTTTCCATCTCCGTAGTATACGCGTTGCCCAATTGCATCGGCTGGCTGGCGAATGCCCATTCGGTTGATGAACACTTCATTAGCAATAATCTTGAAAGAGCCCGACAATGTGTCTGTATCCTTGAGGTGTTGGCCCGCCAGCAACTGAATGCCGTAGGTTTGCAGATAATGCGAATCACCCATTTTCATCTGGGTTTTTATCGGTGTGGCTTTAGCGTTTTTCCGGTATTCCATCAGCTGCATCCAGTTGCTTTCTGCCGATGCGCTATTGAACGAAAAACTGATGTCTTTGATCTGCGGAGACCCGGCCAGGCGAGCCCGAAGCGCCCGCAACTTCTCAGGTTCATTGTCGGGCAGACCAACCGTAACAATGGCCGACTTATTAAAACCCAGGTCAGCGTTTTTAAAGAAATTTAGTTGCTGATTCATCAGGAAAGCGCTGCTGACCAAAACCAGCGACACGGTAAATTGAACAACCACCAACCCCTGGCGCAACGAAAACCATTGTTTACCTGAATGGATGGTGTTGTTTTTCAGCGCCCAGATCGGTGCCATACCCGACAATCGGAAAGCAGGATACATGCCCGCCAGCAGCGTTGTGACAACGGCCAGAGCCAGTATAAACACGCCTGTTTGCCAGGTGTACACATCCGAAGTTGTTAAAGGAATTGCCAGAATCGACACTACTGACGGTAGACTGATCTGCGCTACCCCGATTGCAACCAGTACTGCCAGGATCGTGATCAGGCTGGCTTCTACCAAAAACTGATACACCAGCGACCAGCGGTTACTGCCTACTGCTTTCCGAATGCCAACTTCTTTGGCGCGTTTAAAAGCCTGAGCGGTAGCCAAATTGATAAAATTAAAGCAGGCAATCAGGAGCACAAATGCACCAATAAGCGACAGCGTACGGAGCATAGTAAGATTAGCCGTGCGACCACTCAGGTTTCCATCGTAGTGCAACTGAGCGAGCGGGTTTAGTTTAAAATCTTTGTCAGCCAGGGCCTCATCGCCCATGTATTTAGCAACGATTTTGCGAAACCGGGGGGCTAACTGGGCGGGACGAATCCCATTTTTAAGCAGCACGTAGACCTGGAAATTATCGCCCCAGCCATTCCATTTATTCAAGTCAAAATCGGGATTGTTGCTTTTAAGCGTAGGAAACGAAACCACCAGATCGAACGGAAAACTGGTTGTGGCCGGATAATCGTCCAGCACCCCAGTCACCTGCAAATCCTGCTTATTGTCGAGCCGGATGGTTTTCCCGAGTACATTGCTTGTGCCAAAATACTTGTCGGCATACGACCGGCTCAATACCACCGTGTTGGGTTGTAGCAGAGCTGTGCGAGCATCGCCCGTTACCCACTGATAGTCAAGCAACTGAAACAGGTTATTGTCGGCAAATACGAACGACTCTTTGAATTGTTTGTCGGAATTGGGGAGGGCGAATGTTTTATCATAATTCTTGAAAAGCCGAACTACTTGCTCAACTTCGGGGACGTCGGTGTGCAACGCATTGGCCATGCCCGTGTAGGTACCTGGATAGGTGTGTTTCTCCGTTATGTTTTCCGTCTCGACTCGGTAAATCCGATTGCCATTTTTGTGGTTCTGGTCGTAGCTGGTCTCGTGTTTGACGGCCAGAAAGATCAGAACGGCACAGGCCATACCAGCGGCCAAACCCGTAATATTAATAAACGAATACCCTTTGCTTTTTGCCAGATTGCGCCAGGCGATTTTAACATAGTTCCGTATCATAGCAGGAGTTAATAAGGAGGGTGGTAAAGCCGGTTCGCCGTAGCGATTCCGGGTTGGATAGTGGTTTGATCGTTTCGATTGGGCCAATGGTCGCAGCAATTTGAGCGCACTCAGGCTGTAGCGCCAGTCAGCCTTACGCTTTCCCACCGTTTGCACCCAGTGGTCGTAAAGTTCGAGCAGGTCGCCCTCCACTTCCTCCCGCGTATCGGGGTGGCCCCACCAGTGGAGCAGCGTTTGCGCCCAACGGGGCGGACCGGTGTCTTGGGGGCGTTTCATCACTATTCTGAACGCAACGATTTCACCGGATTCATCAGGGCCGCTTTCACACTTTGGAAACTCACCGTGAGCAAGGCGATGCCCAGTATCGACACCCCAACCAGCGCAAAAAGCCATGCGTTCAACTCCATTCGGTACGCGAACGTGTCGAGCCACTGGCGGGCGGCATACCAGCCGATGGGGGCAGCAATCAGGAAGGCCAGCATTACCGATTTCAGGTAGTTCCCGGCCAGCGACTGGCTGACTTCAAAAACACTCGCACCCAGTACTTTCCGAATGCCAATTTCCTTGGTTCGCTGTTCAACCGTCAGCGAAATCATCCCAAATAGCCCAAGGCCCGCAATCAGAATGGCCAGCAGAGCGGCATAGGTGATGAGTTGTTTCCAACGGGCATCATTGGCGTAATCGCTCAGGCGGTCATCTTCCATAAAAGAGTAGGAAAACGGCTGGTAAGGAATGAGCTGTTTGAAGGTCTGTTCGATGGTTTGCAACCCGGCCTGCATCTGGCTGGGGTTCAGCCGGACGTAGAGCTGATTCATCTGTTCGGGCTTGCCAAGCTGAAACAGAACGGGTTCGGGTTTATCGCGCAGCGAGCGGTATTGATAATCGCGCACCACGCCAACCACCGTTAAATCGCGCCGACCATTGTCGCCTTCCTGACGTTGAATGACCTGCCCAACAGCGGGTTGGTTGGTTGCCAGAAACTGCTTCACGAAGGTTTCGTTGACCAGAATATTGGATAGACTGTCGGCCGGGAAACTCGCCTGCAACCCCCTACCTGCCACAATGGGTATGTTCACGAAGTTGAGATACTGATCATCAACCCATTCATTACCCGATTTAACGGGCTTGTTTCCCACGTAGTAGGTACCGGCCCGATGGCCTCCCGATTTTCGGGCAACAGCTTCGATACCCGGTTGATTACGAAGCGCCTGCTTCACTAACTCGCCCTGTCTTTCGCGGCCCCAGGGAACATAAACCCGCACTCGATTGGCACGCTCGTAGCCAACATTGGCCGTTTGAATGAACGTAAACTGCCCATGCAGCACCAGAGTCCAAATCAGCAGCACCGTGGCAATGACGAACTGAAGCACCAGCAATGATTTACTCGGATTACTGCTCCGTACCATCCGCAGCCGACCGTACAGCACTTGTGCGGGATTGAAACTGGAGAGAACTCGTGCCGGATAAAAACCAGCCAACAGCGTTACCAGTAACAGTAGGCCCGCGAAAAGTCCGACTGTCTCAATATTGAGCAGATAACTGATTTGCAGTGCTTTGTTAGCCAGCGCACCAAACTCGGGCAACAATAGGTAAACCAGGAGCAAAGCTGGAATAAATGCCAGCAGAGTTAGCAAAAACGTCTCGCCAACAAACTGCCCAATTAACTGCCCACGAGTACTGCCCGTTACTTTGCGAATACCAACTTCTTTGGTTCGACGCAACGACCGGGCCAGGGTCAGATTAACGAAGTTGATACCCGCCAGCAGTAATATCAGTCCGGCAATACCACTCAGAATATACGAATAGAGCGATGACGACCCGCGCTCCAGGCCATTGCTCAACTCATACCGGTCGTCGAGATGCATGGCCGTATAAGGTTGCAGATGATAGGCCATTTGAAACGAGCCTTGCTCTTTGCGAATCTGAGCAAGCTGTTTTCCAGCATATTTTTCAAATACTGTAGCCAGTTTCTGCTCTGTTTTTACGGGATCAGCACCGATGCCGTCACGGTTGGTGCGCAACAACAAAAAGGTGTTCAAAAACCCCTCCGACCAGTCACTCTCCGACCATGCTTTCTGGTTGGGCGGGAGCGATGCCACGAAAGGCCGTAGTACATCGAAACGGATGCTCGAATTGGCGGGTGGCGTTTTCACGACGCCAGTAATGCGGTAGCTTTCGAAACTTCCTCCAGCGTCGATTGACAGCAGCTGATTGAGCACGTCCGTCGTCCCAAAGTAAGTTCGGGCCATATCGTCGGTAATGACCACGCTTCCCGGATCGCTCAGTATCGTGTTGGGGTTACCGGCCAGCAAGTCAAAGCTGAACAGCTTTAAAAAAGACGTGTCGACATACATGACTTGCTTATACACAGCCTCCTCCTTATGCCGAATCAACATTTCGTATCCCTGTACGCGGCAAAAGCCCGCCACTTCGGGTAATTGGGCGGCAAAAGCAGGTCCCTGTGGTACACCCGTTGCCCCGGTTGCTACTTCGTTACCATCAGGTGTTGTTGCGTTCAGAACAACCCTATACAGTTGATTGGCCTGCGTATGAAACCGGTCGTACGACACTTCATCCCGCACAAAGAGCAGAATAAACATAACGGCCGCCAGGCCTGTGCTCAGACCAACAATATTAATCGTGCTGAGACCGGGGTTACGGAGCAGGTTACGCCAGGCGATTTTCAAATAATTGCTAATCATGTCAGAACTCAGAAGGGAGGGTGTTGTGTACTGTTCTTTTGTAGTTGGTTTGGCCAGCGGCCGCAGTAATTTCAGGGCACTCAGGCTGTAGCGCCAGTCGGCCTTGCGCGCTCCTACCGTTTGCACCCAGTGGTCGTAGAGTTCGAGCAGGTCGCCCTCCACTTCTTCCTGCGTGTCGGGGTGAGCCCACCAACGCAGTAGGGTTCGCGCCCAGCGCGGTGGTTCTATTGGTTTAGGGCGATTCATGGCTTACTCGCTTCGCAAGCTTTTGACCGGATTAATCAGAGCCGCTTTGATGCTTTGATAGCTTACCGTGAGCAGCGTAATGACCAATGCCCCCGCGCCCGTTACCACAAAAATCCACCAGGACAATTCGGTTCGGTACTCGTACTTATGAAGCCAGTTACTCAGGAAATAGTAAGCAATGGGTGTTGCAATACCAAAGGCAATGGTGACCAGTACAACAAAGTCTTTCGAGAGTAGTCCCCATAGACTGAATACCGAGGCTCCCAGTACTTTTCGTACGCCAATTTCTTTAATGCGCTGTTCGGCCATGAACGAGGCAAGCCCAAAAATGCCCAGGCAACTGATAAACACGGCGAGCAGAGCGAATACCGAAGCAAGCGTACCAATTCGCTCTTCCGTAGCAAATTTAAGAGCGTACTGCTGATCGGTGAATTTGTAGTCGAATGGGCTGCCGGGATTGAATTTCCGGAAAACAGCTTCGATTTTAGCCAGCGATTCAGACGCGCTCTGGTCTGGGTTGAGTTTGATGTTGATGACACCCGCCCAGCCGTAGTTCAACATAAAAACGGTCTGGTAAACAGGTTCGAAGGGCGATCCCATCACCATGTCCTTAATTACACCCAGTACCCGCATTGGTTGTCCATTCCATTTCACGATCATACCCACCGGCGACCCGGTTTTCAAGTTCATGTACTTCGCTGCCGTTTCGTTCATGACCAGTGCCGCCGAATCGGTCGCAAAGGCTCGGGAAAAATCGCGACCCTCTTTGAATTGCCAACCCACCGTTTTGCCAAAGTCGTGCGTTACGGCTACTGTCCCGAACTGGGCTTTGACGTTGGGATCTTTTCCCTCCCATTCGAATCCAATATTTTGTGAATTCAAACTCGTTGCTGGGCCCGACGAGGTAGACATGTCCACGACGGCACCCGTGCGCAACAGCTCTTCTCGCAGAGCATTGTAATGGCTGTGTAGTTCGGGCGTGTTCATCGTAATTGTGATCAACCCATTGCGGTCATAGCCTATCGGACGATTTTTGGCATACTGGATTTGGCGGAAAACCAGGATAGTCCCGATGATAAGCGTAACCGAAACCGTAAACTGAACAACCACCAGCACCTTCCGGGGAATAGAAGCAAACCGACCAACTCTGAATGTTCCTTTCAGGACTTTGACCGGTTGAAAAGAGGACAGGTAAAAGGCAGGGTAACTACCTGCAACGAGGCCCGTAAACAGGCTAAACCCAATGCCTAAAAGCCAGAACACGGGGTTGCTCCATAATACCCCCAATTGTTTATCGGCCACTTCGTTGAAGAGAGGAAGCGAAAGCAAAACCAATCCAATAGACAGGATAAACGCAAACGCAACAACCATCAGCGATTCACTAAAGAACTGACTGATGAGCTGGAATCTGACCGAGCCAACGGCTTTTCGAATCCCCACTTCTTTGGCCCGTTTTTCGGAGCGGGCGGTACTTAGGTTCATAAAGTTGATGCAGGCCAGCAGCAGCACAAACAGGCCAATAATGCCGAACAACCAGACGTACTGTATGCGCCCTTCCAGGTTTCCCTGTTTATCCCAACCCGTGTATAAATGCCAGAGCGACATCGGTTGTAAAAACACTTCGGCCTTGTAAGCAGCGGTCTCTGGAATATGCTTCACGCGTAACCCTTTGATCTTGGCGTTTACGGCCTCAAAATTGGCGTTTGGTGCAATTTGAGCCAGTATTTGCCAGGAGTTGTTATCCCATTCTGCATTATCCTGCGCCCGCTTTACCCACGACTCCGACGACACGTACAAGTCCCAGGGAGCAATAAAAGTAAGGTCTTTAAACTCGGTGTTGTAGGGTAAATCTTCATATACGCCCGTTACCTTTACATTCAGCTTGTTATCAATCTTGACGATCTTTCCCAGCGGGTCTTCGCTCCCAAAAAGTGCCTGAGAAACAGACTCCGACAGCATAATAGACGCCGGATCTTTCAGTCCCGCCCGCGTACCGCGAAGCATCTTAAGGGTAAACATATCGGGGGCTTCCGGGCTCAGGAAATTGCCCCGTTTTGTGAATTTGTTATCGCCATAGGCCAGAATATGCTCCCCATTCCAGGACGACATGACCACGTAGGTAAAATCGTCTCTGAAATCGGTACGTAGTTCATTGCCTAATGGAAGGGGCATATAAGCCCCGGCACCAAACTCACCTTCAAACGTGCCGCGCTGCATGACCTTGGCAATGCGATCATAATTCTGATGGTATCTGTCGTAGGACAGTTCGTCGTAAACCCACAAGCCAATCAACATAGCCACGGTCATACCCACCGCCAGACCGCCGATATTGATAGCTGAATAGGCCTTGTTCTTAACCAGGTTCCTCAGCGCGATTTTAATGTAGTTGCGTAACATAACAGGACTGAATATGTAGCTTGTTGTATACTGTTCTTTTCGTTTGGCCAGTGGCCGCAGCAATTTGAGTGCATTCGGGCAGTACCGCCAATCGGCCTTCCGCTTTCCCGCCGTGTGCACCCAGTGGTCATAGAGTTCGAGCAGGTCGCCCTCCACTTCTTCCCGCGTGTCGGGATGGCCCCACCAGCGTAGGAGGGTTTGTGCCCAGCGAGGAGGGCCAGTTTGGCGACGACGGTTCATCCTTATTCCGAACGGAGTGATTTAACTGGATTCATTAAGGCCGCTTTGATGCTCTGGAAACTCACTGTCAACAAGGCAATGCCCACAGCCAGTAGCCCAGTCAGCGCGAAGGGCCACCACCCGATGTCGATGCGGTAAGCAAAGTTTTGCAACCACTGACTCATGGCGTACCAGGCAATCGGACTGGCGATCAGGATGGCAATGCCTACTGGTTTCAGGAAATCACGGGAAAGGAGCGCCACAACGCTACCGACGGATGCACCAAGCACTTTACGAACTCCGATCTCTTTGGTACGTTGCTGAGCTGAGAATGTGGCCAGTCCAAACAAGCCCAGACAGGCTATAAATATGGCTAAACCCGCAAAAACGCTCAGAATTGTTTGCTGACGCAGATCTGTCTGGTACATCTGATCGAACTGTTGATCCAGAAAGCGATATTCAAACGGGTAAGCTGGTTGCGTTTGGACATACAATTGTTGGATCATTTCAACTGAAGCCGTCAGGTTACCGGGTTTCAGCCTGATCAACGCAGCCCGTCGGTCGTCGTTCGGAGCGATCACTAACGGTTCTATGACTTCTTTCAAAGACAGAAAATTAAAATCCTCTACTACGCCAATGATGGTCCGGTTCGTGTTATCGCGCAGGGTATTTTTCAGCCACTTGCCAATGGCTTGGTCCGGGGTCCAGCCTAGCCGGGCAGCTGCCGTTCGATTAATTAAGGCAGCCTGTGTTGTGTCAGTGGGATATTGGGCCGAGAAATCCCGACCGGCAATAATTTTCAGACCAAGGGTTTTTACAAAATCAAAATCGGCAAACTCCGTTCGGGATTTCCAACGGTTTGCATGTCCTTCAACGTCGAACATAAGCCCATCGAAAAAACCGCCTGGTTCGCCCGACATCATCGACACGGCTTCTACCCGGCTTTGGGCAAGCAATTCGGGTTTATGTTTCAGGAAGAAATTGTAGATATCATCGTTGTCGATTGGGATTACCAGTGTCTGCTCTTTAGTGTAGCCCAGCTGTTTGTTTTTAAGATAACTCATCTGTTGCATACCGATGGCTGTTCCGAGCATGAGCAGAATCGAAATACTAAACTGCACCACTACCAGCACCTGCCGTAATGACGTTCCCCCTCTTCCCAGCCGTAATCTACCTTTCAACGACTGGATAGGCGAGAAAGCGGCCAGTACAAAAGCCGGATAACTACCCGCCAGAAAACCTACTACGATAATGGTCCCGATGAGAAACAGAACGATCGGCAGGGCATATACAGCCAGGTTTAATGGGTAGCCTAACAGTTGTTTGTAAAACGGTAAAACCAGAGCTAGTAAGCCGATGGCAACCAGGCACGAGATGGTAGCCAGCAGAAGTGATTCACCAATAAACTGCCATACCAGATGCCCTTTAATGGCTCCCAACACCTTACGAACGCCAATTTCTTTTGACCGCTCCACCGCCCGAACAGTCGACAGGTTCATGAAGTTGATGCAGGCCACCAGCAGGATGAGTATTGCAATCGACAGGAAAATATAGACTACTTTTTTATCGCCATGCTTTACACTATCGAAGGCCGACTGTTCAAAATAGATAGACGCTAAGGGCGTGAGCGATAGATTGAAATGGAAACCGGCCTCCTTCATGACTTGCCCCATATGCTTTTCCATGAAATTCGGAAAATTGCGCTCGACCTGTGCTTCGCTAACCGCTGGGTCGAGCTGTACGTAGGTGTAGAGGCCGTTATTGATCCAGGTAGTCATCCAGCCCCGGTCTTTTTTATTTTCCAGCGGTATTACCAGGTCAAAATCCAGGTGAGAATTTGCGGGTACGTCCTGCGCAATACCGGTGACTTTTACAGCCAGATTTTTATCGATTTTTACGATTTTACCGAGCGCGTTGTCGATACTTCCAAAGTATTTCTGGGCAGTCGACTCCGTGAGTACGACACTTGCCGGATCAGCTAAAACGGTTGCCGGATCACCTTTCAGTAACGGGAATGAGAAGAACGTGAAGAAGTTGGGATCAACATCAATGATTTTACGCTCGTGAAACGATTTGTCCTGACTGGTAACTAAAGCATCGGTCGGGTTTACGCGCACAGCCTGGGTGATCTGCCCCTTGAAGTCGGTCAATAAAGCGGGCGCATACGGCCCCGAGAGGTAAGAAACAGCTACCTCTTTACCCTCGTGATCCATGCCACGCATGACACGGTAGATGCTTTTCCCATTTTTGTGGAAATTATCGACGCTGAACTCGTTCATGATGAACAGAAAAATGAGCAAGCATACCGTAATACTTGTTGACAATCCCAGCAGGTTGATACCCGAAAAAACCTTGTTTCGGGTCAGGTTGCGCCAGGCAATTTTTACATAGTTGCGTATCATAGTGGGACTGAATATGTAGCTTGTTGTATACTGTTCTTTTGTAGTTCGTCTGGCAAGTGGCCGCAGTAATTTGAATGCACTCAGGCTGTAGCGCCAGTCTGCCTTGCGCTTTCCTGCCGTTTGCACCCAGTGCTCATAAAGTTCGAGCAGGTCGCCCTGCACTTCCTCGGCCGTGTCGGGGTGGCCCCACCAGCGCAGCAGGGTTTGTACCCAGCGCGGTGGTTTCGGAATATGGTTGTTTGCGTTCATGGTTAGCCTCCCATGAGTTGCAGGGTTTGTGGGGGTAGGGCATCCCACAACTGCGTTCGGGTCTGTTTCACATCGGCCAGTGCTTTCCGGCCCAGGGCCGTAACTGCAAAGAATCGCTTTCGTCGGCCACCCCGCTCTGCCGTTGCTCCTCCCATTTTTGAGGATAGATACCCTTTTTCTTCCAGCCGTTGCAATGTCGTGTGTACCGTACTGAAGCCCACAGTACGGCCCGTCAGTTGCTCTATCTCCTGCGTAACCGTAACCCCATAGGCTCCTTCGTCAAGTACGGCTACGGTTAGTAAAACCACTTCTTCAAACTCTCCCAGAAAGGCTCGTTTCATGCCCGGTTTATTTTATACGACAATGCCGATCAAATGCGGTGCCAAGACACGAAAAACAGCTCTAAAGCCGTGTAGAGGTCTTTTTTATAAAACAAACGTGAGTGTACTGTCCGCTTTTGGACAGCTACTGTCCGCTAAACGGACAAAATAGCCAACAATGAATAGCCAATCTCTCAACCGGGTTTTAGTTGACACTCAATTACCATTCGTACAAAAGAAAATAGGTAATTTTCACTTTGCGACTACTTTGCATCGCAATCCCATCCCCAACATGTATGTATCGCTTCTGCCTTATTGGGCTTCTGCTGTTGTCCTTGATACGGGGAGTTGCTCAGGTATTGCCTTCAGTCACCAGAGCAGATAGTCGGGATCGGTCGCCTATAAGCAACCAGTTCGAGCATCTCTCCGTTAAAGATGGTCTGTCTAATAATCTGGTCAACTGTATGTTACAGGACCGGGAAGGGTTTATGTGGTTTGGCACCAACGATGGACTCAATAAATATGACGGATACAAGTTTACGGTTTTACAACCCGAGCTGAACAACCCCAGCCATAGTTTCCTGAACAACCAGATTTCCGGACTTTTCGAGGATCACGCCAACCGTTTATGGGCCATTACAGAAGGGGGTGGACTACATGAAGTGGATAAGCGTACCGGGCGGGTTACCCCCCACCCTATCAGGGCCAAAAATGCCAGCCTCTGGAATTATCAGCACTCAGTTTATGAAGATAGTCAGCACGTTTTGTGGCTCAGTACCCTGGGCGGCCTGGCTCGCTATGAACCCGATCGTCACCGGTTTACTCTTTTTCCATTGCCTCAGCCAGAAGCGACCATAAAAACCGTGTTCGAAGATCCTCAGCACCGGTTTTGGGTTGGAACCTATCAGGGATTATTCCTATTTGATCGCTCAACGGGGCATTATACCTTGATACCAGTGCCGGGCGTAACGGGCACTCAACCAACGTTTATCGCCTTTTATCTGGATAATCAGCAGGTTCTCTGGATGGGTACCTCAACGGCGGGGTATAGCGCGTTTAAGCTCGATTTGCGCTACCAGCCTTGGCAACTAAAGCCGTATAATCCGGGAGGGCAACTCAATCCGTTTGTGTACCTGAACGCTATCCATCGCGATTCAAATGGATTCATATGGGTGGGCACCACCAATGGCCTTCAATGCATTAGTCCAGCCAGTGATCGCGTTGTTACATACCATTCGGACCCGCTTAACCCCAAAGGTCTCAGCAGCAACAACATTCAGGCTGTTTATCATGACCGGGCGGGCACACTCTGGATTGGCACCGACAATGGCATCGATCGCCAATCGGTTACAACAAAACCATTTGAAACTATTCAGGTAAAGCCAAACCAGAGCACGGTCAACGTGCCCGAAAACAGGATCGTGGCTCTGCTGATGGACCACCACGATCAACTCTGGTTGAGCACCATCTACACTACTTACCGAACCAGCCCAGGCACCAATCGCCCCTTGGCTGTTCCTTCCGACATGCTGGGCACACTGGGTAAAGGCAAAAATGCCGTTCAGGGGTTTTTACCAAACGGTGATAAGGGAATCTGGCTCGCCACTGCAACGGGAATCTACCAATACGATCAGGCGTCGAATAAATACACGGCTTATCCGTCTGAAATTCCGGCCGAATATATCGACAAGTCGCCAACGGGCGCGATTTGGATTGGGGGAGACGGCGGGGTTGCTTCGTTTGATCCGAAAAGTCACCGTTACCACTACTACAAATATCGGCCAAACGACCCGACAGCCCTGCCCGACCAGTATGTTTACGGGTTATTGGTCAGTAAATCAGGCGAGGTTTGGATACTATTTCGAAAGCAGGGTATTGGTCGCCTTAACCCACGAACCGGCCAATTTATTCGGTACAGAGCGGGGCATAAAAGTCGGTTAAATACGAATGACATTCTAACAATTTATGAAGACGATGCGGGTACAATCTGGCTGGGCACACAACAGGGCGGCTTGAATAGTTTTGATCCATCAACCGGGCTTTTTTCGGCTATCACGACCCGCGACGGTCTGCTCAGCAATACAGTTCTGAGCGTCACGAGTGACTGTTTCGGCGCTATCTGGCTCAGTACGGACAAAGGGCTTTGCCTCTATAATCCACGCACAAAAACAATTCGCAATTACCAGACTATTAATGGCTTGCCGGACAATGGATTTCTGCGAAACGCCGTTTTTCGCGGCAAAGACCAGCTTTTCTTCGGGAGCCTGAACGGCGTCATTCATTTTAACCCGGATCGTATTCGGGACGATACACATCCGTTCCCGGTGTACATCACCGAATTGAACGTGATGAATGTGCCGCGACCCATCACCGACAGCATTATCACCCTCGGGCACGACGAAAACTTTGTTTCGTTTGGGTTTTCGGCCCTGACGTACGCACAACCCGAGCAAAATCAGTATGCGTATCAACTCACAGGTATCGACAAAAAGTGGGTACCGAACGGCAGCCGCCATTTTGCTAACTACACCGACCTGTCGCCTGGCCACTATACGTTTCGGGTAAAAGCCGCCAACAGTGATGGAATCTGGAACCCAAAAGGAGCCTCCATTACATTGGTGATCCGTCCACCGTGGTGGCAAACGGGGTGGGCCTATTTCCTATATGCGCTGACGGTAAGCGGAGCGATCTGGGGGTTAACCCGGTTTTATGCGAACCGAATCAGACAGCAGCAATTGCTGGATTTCAACCGGCGCGAGACTGAACAGTTGAAAGCAGTGGATGAACTAAAAACGCGCTTTTTTGCCAATATCACCCACGAATTCCGTACACCCCTTTCGCTGATTTTATCGCCGATCGAGCGGCTCCTCCAGAATCCGCACCACGATGCACAAACCCGGCAAACGCTTTTGCTGGCTCAACGCAATGCTACCCGATTGTTGCAGCTCATTAACCAGTTACTCGACCTTTCGAAGCTGGAAGCTAACCGGATGGCTGTTTCGCCAATGCGGGGCGAAGTGGGTTATTTTATACGTCAACGGGTTGATTTAATACGCGAACAGGCTATTCAACGAGGAATCAGTTTGAGGATTGAAGCCGACTCATTACCCAATGAGTACGTTTTCGACGCCGACAAATGGGATAAAATCCTGACCAACCTCCTGTCAAATGCTCTCAAATTCACGACCGAAGGAGGTCTGATTACCGTCGTACTCACCCCCATTCAGGTCGACGAGATCGTATCGGCTATGCAGATTCAGATTGCTGACACGGGCATCGGAATTCCGCCGGACAATCTCCCTCATATTTTCGACCGGTTCTACCAGGTTGACACCTCCCGGACGCGAGCTTATGAGGGCACCGGAATCGGCCTTTCGCTGGTGAAAGAACTGGTCGACTTGCTAGGTGGCAGCATTACGGTCGACAGTCAGCCGAACAAAGGAACCACGTTTTGGCTAACCTTGCCGGTTCAGTCCGCATCGGTTCATACAGCCCCCTTGCCTGTTAGTGTGACTAATTCTGTCACCAAGTCAGTTCAAGTTCCAGCAGAAACCCAGCAGCTGGCCGTGTCGGCCGAACGTGCAGAACACGGTCATCATCCGCAAATTCTGGTGGTGGAAGACAACGAAGAACTACGCGAATTTCTGGCGAGTGAGCTATCAACGACCTACCAGGTACTGCGGGCTTCCGACGGTGAAATGGGCTGGCAACTGGCTCAATCAGAATTACCCGACATTATACTTTCTGATGTAATGATGCCTCGTATGGATGGTTATGAGCTAACCCGCCTTATTAAAACCAACCCAGCCACCAGCCATATTTCGGTGATCTTGCTCACGGCTAAAGCGGCTCATCAAAGCCGGCTGGATGGCTTACAGGAAGGAGCCGATGACTACCTGTCGAAACCGTTTCATCTGGACGAACTGAACCTGCGTGTACGGAACCTGCTGGCACACCAGCAACAATTGCGCGAGTATTACAAGCAGCACTTTAGCCACCCCGACACCACTACGCCAATCGTCAGCGTAAATGATATGTTCCTGCAACGGATCTACGCACTGCTGGAGGCCAACTTAAGTAATACGTCGCTTGATGTGGACTGGCTGGCCGACCAACTGGCCATGAGCCGGAAAACGCTGTACCGGAAAATTCACAGTGTTGTTCAACTCTCCCCTACCGAACTGATTCGCCAGTATCGCCTGCGCAAAGCCGCCGACCTTTTGCGGGCGGGCCATTCGGCTTCGCAAACTGCTTACCTCGTAGGCTTCAAAACAGCCACCTATTTTGCCACCGTTTTCAAGGAATTTTATCAGGTAACCCCCGCTGAATTTGCGGGAAAGGGCTGATAGTACCCCACCCCAACCCCTCCCCTGAATTCAGGGGAGGGACTTATACTTTGACCGTTTTGCTCCATTTACGAACATAGTGAAGAGACTTATTTTGGAGGTTTTAGCCCCTCCCCTGAATTCAGGGGAGGGGTTGGGGTGGGGTAGTTTCTTTCACTTTGGAGACTATTCCTTCCACTCTGGGGACAATCCATTTCCCGGCGCTTGCCGTATTGGCTAAGCCTATAATTTAGCCGCCGACAACAGGGGTAGTTGCCCCTTGCTCATCAGTGCAGACAACTAACAAAACCACGTTCGACCATGAAAAATCTCTATGACTCAACAAAGTGGATTCTCTTATACCTACTTTGGGTAGGTGTAGCATCATTCCAAACGGCAGTGGCGCAAACGGTGCCCGATGTGCAGTGGAGCACAAGGATAAGCCGGGGGTTAGCGATCAAAACCGATGGAACTATCGTTACTGCAGACAGTAGCAGGCGACAGGAAGCTATTTTGGGACAGTTTATTCTTTCCAGATTAGCTGCCAACTACTCGCTGACGGGAAATAGAATTTTTACTCGGTCCCTTGATGGAATCACCTTTTTAAATTTCCCTTCCCGTCCTTTCTCCAGCTTTTTCACATCGGTAATTGTGTTGGCCGCAACCACCAATAGCGAAACCGGCTACATTGGTACTGAATACAATACGGGCAACATTTTGTTCACCAAATTGAGTGCAGACGGAAATCGTCAGCTTGCCAATAAGTCGATTGGTTTTTCGAGTTCGCCCAATATATATGAAGACCTGACCGGCACGCCAGATGGCGGGTTTGTGTTGCTGGTAACGAGTCCTAATCCAAACGTACAAACCGTTGCGGTGGTGCGCAAATTTGATGCTTCACTGAACGAAACCTGGACGAAGACCATCGTTTACCCAACGCCAAACCCCGCTTCTCCCGACCGCAGCCTGACCCGTGGCAAAACCATTATTACTACCCCCGATGGCGGCTATCTGCTGGCTGGCTACTACAATGCAACGGGCCAACTCGATGCTCCACAATCGGGCTGGGCAGCCAAGCTTAATGGGCAAGGGGATGTGGTGTGGCAAAAACTGTTACCTGATCTTCAATCCGTTACTGATGCGATCCTAACTCCCGATGGTTCTGGGTACACGCTGGTTGGAACGGGTATCCCTTCCATTCCCCTGGGCGGCCATCCGGCAGCAACCGCCATTCTGGAACTAAATACTGATAGCAATACAAAACGGGTTCGTTCTACGGGCATTTATGCCACATCACAATCCTTTATTACCCAGTACACTAGTGGAGGTCGAGGGTTCTATGCTGTTGGAACAACATCAGGTGGGCAACACCCGCAAATTGTCCTGATCAATCAGGCCGGGCTTGATGTGGCCACGCAACGAGTATTTACGAACTCATCTGCCTATGGTGCCTTAACGGCTCTGGCTGTGGCAGGGGATGGTAGTCTGGTATTCAACACAGCCAACGATGCTTTAGTCAAACTCAAGCCCGAGACAGTATCTGGTTTTACACTCCTGCAACCTACCTACAACTGCCAGACAGGGGTAATAACCTTCAATACCAGTGGGGGCGATGGTTCTCCCATGACTTACTCCGCCCCCGGCATTAGCCGTTCCTCGGCTACCAGCAACAGCGGCACGGTAGAGCCGGGTTTGCGGGCCGATCCCAAAATCATTCCGATTACAGCTACTCAAAATGGACAGTCAAGCACTATTATCTTCGATTTGGCGGCTTTCTGTTCGTCTCCTCCCCCACCACCATCAGGTGGCCCCTTGACAATAAGCCAGCCAACGTATAACTGTCAGACAGGAGCTATTACATTCAACACCACCGGGGGGAATAACACGCCCATCGTTTTCAGCGCGCCGGGCATCAGCCGAAGCTCCGCCACCAATAATTTTGGAGTTGTGGAGCCAGGTTTACGCGCTGACCCTAAAACGATTCCAATTACAGCTACCCAAAATGGAATCAGCGTAACAGTAAACTTCGATCTAAGAGCGGCCTGTGGTCAGTCGCGGGTTGGTCTTGAAGAATCTGGTGCTGGTTTAACCACCCGTGTATTACCCAACCCAGTTGTCGGGTCGGAGTTGGTGGTTGAAGTCACAGGAGCAGGCGGGCAGCATATCGATTTTGCACTCTCCGATGCGACGGGACGCGTTGTATCGAGTCAGCGAGCATCACAGGCGACCGAAAAACACCGGCAGACGATTCCCGTGGGTCATTTGGTCGGAGGTATGTATCTGTTACGCGTGTCGTCGGGTAGCCGCACGAATGTTGTCAAAGTTCTTAAGCAGTAACACCGCACGTTTTTTCAGCCCGACAATTCCGACAATCCATACCCATACAAAAAGACCGCCCTAGGGCGGTCTTTTTGCCAATTTGAACAAGCTAAATTATTTTAGTCTGTCTTTTTAATATTACCACGGATTGCCCCATTGGGGTTAGCTGTAGTATGCAGGTTCGCATAGGTACGGTTGGCGTACATCTCATCCTGTTGGGTCTGGGTAAGCGTAGCTTGGCCAATAATAGGCGAAGTCAGCGTACTAGAGAACGGAATACTCACAGCTCCTGTGTTTCCCTCGGCAGTAGTCGCCGTCACGGAGTGAATGTGTCCCGCTGTTGGTGTCAGCCCCTGATAGGTGACGGTGTAGTTTAGAACTTTGGTTGTCTTGTCGAAATTAGCCGTGTAGTTTCCCGTTGCAGATGTGCTAACAGCAGGAACCTCCTGAGAACCGGTGAGCGATGCGCCAAACGTGTCGTTGTTATCAACGGGAGTAGTACCATTGTCGTCGTCTTTGCAGGAGTAAAACAAAGCGGAAAGAGATAGCAGCGAAACGGCTGCCAGTGCATGCATTGATTTCATAACGTGTTGATTAATTAAAAAAACGAACAAACCCTAATAGGGCCACTATAGAAAAAACGGACCTTTCGGGGTTTTGTTGCTTATTTTTAGGTAAAGTGAGCTACATGGCTATTAGTAAGTTTCCATTTATTACGTTTAATTACCTTGATAGGGTTCAGCTTTACCCACTTTAGACGTTTACTACTCTCTCTTAGTCTGCCCTAAAATCCGGGTCCGGTGTTGAACTCCCCAATTCCGCAAGGCCTCAATAATGCTGTCTAATGACTGGCTGTATTCGGTCAGTTCATACTCGACAGTAACGGGTATGGTGGCATATACCCGCCGTACGGCAAACTCATTCATTTCCAGCTCCTTTAGTTCTTTGCTGAGAACTTTAGCGGTAATGCCCGACACCATGCGCTGTAACTCACCGAAACGCCTAGGAGTACCCTTAAGGGCAATGATAATCGGTAATTTCCATTTTCCGCTTAACACGTAGAGGGCATCCTGTACGGCCTGTAAACTCTGCGTACATTCTATGGCAGTGTGCCCTGATCTTGCCCCTATGGTAGCCGGTGTTGCGTCGATGACTGTGCTCATAGAATAAAGATAGCGGTCGAGTTGCGATTCACCATGTAGTATACCAAAGGATAGTACTATCCTTTGGTATACTACTACCGATTGGATAGTTGGTTTAGGTACGTTTGTATCCTCACTTCGCGGTTGAAGGAGATAACACTAAATCTATCGTACGATGAATCCTAAAGTAAATCGGATACTGACCGTCACCTTCACAGTGCTGGCAGCTGGCATGGTTATTTTGAGTGGGATTATGAAGTTAATGAAATCGCCCGAACTGGTCGAAGGGTTAACCAAGATTGGTGTCGGACCGTATATTCCGGTACTGGGGATTATGGAAATCGGGTTTGCCCTGCTTTTCCTGTATCCTAAAACCATGAAACTCGGCTTCATTCTGCTGTCGTGTTACTTTGCCGGGGCGCTAGCCACCGAGCTATCACATGGCACTGCTTTCAATGCCGTATTGCCTATGGCTCTGGTCTGGATTGCTGCTTTTCTGCGCGACAAAACAATTTTTCTGCCTTCAGCTTCGGCAAGGCTGGCGTAAACGGTGCCGTCGTGGGGCCCTACAAAACGAGTCGGGCACGAATTGCTGCCACGGCATCTTCGTAGGATGCGCCAATGGGTATAACATGGCCCGCCACGGTAATTTCCTGGCGGGCCATTTTTGTGATTTTATTGACGGCCACGCAGTAAGACCGATGCACCCGCACAAACTGATCGCGGGGCAAACTTTGAAGTAAATCAATAACGGTCTGACGGCTGAGTAATTTCCGGTTTGTCAATACGAGCGACAGGTAGTTGCCTTCTGTTTCGATGTACAGAATATCGTCGAGCATTACTTTTTCTTCGTCGTAGCCCGTTTTCACGAAAATGTAGTCCGGTACGTTGCCCGCCCGCAGCGTGTGCATATCGTACGCTTTGGTACAGGCTTTGAGAAAACGGGCCAGCGAAAACGGCTTCAGCAAGTAATCGACGGCATCAAGTTCAAACCCTTGTACGGCATAGTCGGAATAGGCCGTGGTGAAGATCACCATCGGCACGCGCCCGGGGAGGCACTTCACCACCTCAACGCCCGATATATCCGGCATTTTAATATCCAGAAACAGCAAGTCAACGCGGTTGTTTTGCAACCAGGCAATGGCTTCGAAGGCATCGGTAAACGTCGCTTTTAGATCCAGAAACGGAACCTTGGCGGCATGAAGTCGAATCACTTCCAGGGCCTGAGGTTCGTCGTCGATAGCAATGGCAGTCAGAGACATAGCATCCAGTTTACTTTGGTCCAACGATCACTGCCAAAGGCGAGCAGCGCGGTGATAGTGCCATCGGCAGCAGTTTCAAAGGTAAATGGGCCACCGTCATCTT
Source organism: Flavobacterium sp. SUN052 (assembly GCF_028867935.1). Lineage (GTDB taxonomy): Bacteria > Bacteroidota > Bacteroidia > Flavobacteriales > Flavobacteriaceae > Flavobacterium. The sequence goes on along the minus strand of NZ_JAPQNS010000001.1, from coordinate 895,275 downwards.
TCACAAAAAACTTCATGTCTGACTCTGGTAACAATACAAATCGGTAACCATCCCAGCTTTGTCGAATCTGAAGGCCATCATCCCGCCGGGTAACTTCCAGCACCGGTTTTCTGTCGCCGTAGCCTTCATATCGGCCCACCAACCGGTCTAACTGCGCTGGTGACAGGGTCTCTACTTTTTTGGTTACCGACTTGAACGATGGCCAGTTATAAGCCTGAGAAATGCCGCGATAAATGTCGTAGAACAAGTCCATGCCATCATCCGAATTGGTCATAATCACCGCTCCCTGCCCCAACTCCGTAAAGGCGTAAATAAAGCAGCGATACCCGGCATTGCCACCCCCATGCCCAAATGTACCCGGCCCGTTTCCATTATTGAGGCCGGGTCCGAGTCCCTGATTACCGATTTGTCTGGTCAGCATCGTTTTTGTCATCGTCTCCGACAGCACATGATTGCCCTTGCCCTGTAGCGATTGTTGCACCTCAATAATATACTGAGCCAGATCGGTGGGTGTTGTCCACAGGCCAGCGGGGGCTATTTCGGGATAGGTGTTCCAGTCGCCGGGCAGTTTTTTTCCATTGCCAAAATGGGCGACGCTGACATTTTTACCCATCACTCCGGGTAGGGGCTGCTGAAACGTACTGTGGCTCATGCCGAGCGGTGTCAACACTGTTTTTTGCATGAAGGCAGGAAACGATTCGCCCGTTAGGTCTTCTATTGCCTGCTGCATCACTACATAACCCCCACCTGAGTACTTAAAAAGCACACCGGGAACCGTGTCGGACACAACAGCGGGCGAGTTGGCTGGTTTTTCACCATTCAGAATCTGGACCAGTGTCGGTAACGCTTTGCCTTTTGGATAGCCGCCAAACCCATGCACCGTTAGGCCAGCAGTGTGCGACAATAATCCTCGCAGGGTAACGGGTTTCTGTTCAGTGTACCGCGACGGCTTGATTTTCCAGCTTTTGAGATACTGGTTAATGTCCGTATCCAGGCTGAGTTTATCCTGTTCAACCAGCTTCAACGCGCCCAGTGCGGATAAGGGTTTACTAATCGACGCTGCCTGAAACAGCGTTTCGGTGTCGGCTTTTTGCAAACTATCGACGCTCAAATAACCATAGGCTTTGGCCCACTCAACCTTGCCATTATTCACTACGGCAATGCTCACAGCCGGAACCTTGAACTGGCGCATCCGTTCGGCAATGGTGTACCCAACCGGAGGTTTGCCTGCTATCTGCACTGCTGGTAACAAGCCTTTTTCAACCTGCTGAATTTTGAGGGCAACTTCCGGCAATTGTGTCTGCCCGAACGATACGGGAACAAGCCAGAGAATAAGAAGAATCGTAATGAGGTGTTTCATAGAGAGTTAAAATGCGAAAGAATGAAAGAGCGAAAGAGTGAATTATGGATTTATTGTATCGGGCGCATCTTCAGTTTAAAACGATAAGCTATCTATGAAAGCGACGCGCCGAACACATCATCTTCCCACGATTGACATGGTTCCCTTCGTAAGTATTGCTATGTTACTGATCACCTTTTTCATCTGGGTGAAGCAGTTGCAACAGGCCGTCGTCACAGAGGTTTATGGCCCTATTCGAGGTAAATTTGAAAGCTATGAGCCTCTGAATACCAGCCTTTTTTTGCTTGATCAAAACAAACTGGGTTTTCTAGTGTACCGGCCAGAAAACGGTAGTGCAGACTATTTCGAGACTGATTACTCGATTTCGGGATTACGAACGCAATTAGCACGAACGTCGTTGCAGCAACGCTCCACGCTGTTAATTCGACCCACCGCAGCGTCTACATTCAAGAATCTTGTCGATGTTATTGATGAATTAGCGATCAACGGCCAAATTCAATACATGCTGGAATATGATTTAACAAAGGGTGAGCAACAAATGATCGCGGCCTATCAGGGGTATAAAAACACCAATCCCAAACAGCCATTTTTGATGCATTTGCCTCTTTACCAGTACACGAGCGTCAGCGAGACAAAGTAATCTTGGTCCGACTGTTGAATGTCGAGCTGGTAGCGACCGGGATAAATCAGGTCAAGGCGTTTTCGAACATTGTCAAGCCCTACGCCAGAGTGGTCTTTTTCAGGGTCTTGATGGCCAGGTGTATCGGCCTGCCGAGTATGCCGAGTGTTATGGACCTTAAAGTACAGTCGAGTGTCGTCGAGGGTCAGGGTGATGCAAATCCAAGACGGATGCCGGAAGCTGATGCCGTGCTTGAAAGCATTTTCCACGAAGGGCGTCAACATCATGGGGGCAATGTAAATCGGGCGGTTTGGCTCCTGAATAGTCACCCGAATTTCGATGTTGTGCGTCTCATCAATTCGCATCCGCTGAATCTCAATGTAGTTGCGCAGATACTCCACCTCTTTGTCAAGCGGAATGCGGTCGCGGTTATTTTCCTGCAACATAAACCGCATCATATCGCCCAGTTTCTGAATGCCGTCGGCCGTTTTTTCGCCATTTTCTTTCAGGGCCGTTGCATACAGGCTGTTCAGCGCATTGAACAGAAAATGGGGATTGATCTGCGCCTGAAGGCTTGCCAACTCCGCTGATTTGGCCGAAACCTGCGTTTGCAGAACGGCTTTTTCCTTAGTCAACGCCCTGCGTATATAAGCTGCCACAATCGACAGCGTAAAAGCAAGGAGAAATAACAAGGTGGCACTGATAAAAGGGAATATATTCTGATCGAAATAATACTCCCTAACGTTTGCCACCTCCGTGTAGGTAGTATAGTCTCCCCAAATAAAAGCCAGTTGAAAGGCGACACTGGTACAAATTCCCAAGGCGATAAATTTGCCTAATAGATATATATAACTCTGATAATGAACGCTTTGTCGAAACGAAAAAAGCAGTCGCGTATAAAAATAGTGTTGGAGAAAATGTACCTGAACAATGAAACCGGCCAGCAGTAATGTTGGCCCCATTGGTGGTTGCCAAAGTATATGCGGGACCGTGTGTGCTGTGCCAATGATGACGGCCACTGCCACCGATCCAATCACAAGCAGATAAACAACAACCCGAAACCACAGTGGCCTGTGAGTCGCGAGTTTACGAACAATAAACTGGTAATACTGAAAGGCCAGCTCATACGTTCCTAGCCAAACGCCTAGCCCTATGGCGTTTACCAAAACCGTGGCTTTACGGAAGCGTGAAAAAACCTTTAGCCCAATAATCTGCCCGGCCTGATCATGTCGGTAACGCACATATAGCTTCCCATAGTGATAGACAAACGCACTGAGTATCAACAATACTACCGTTAAGGCGCAATAGAACCAGAACTGCTGCCAGAACTGCTGATTGTTAGGGCGATCGTCAAAAGCAGGGTATGCCAGATAATGAAAGACATACCAGGCGCCCAAAAACAGGCATACCCCAGCAATTAGCGGAATGTTGTTATTTAAGGTGTGATTATAGTCGGCAATATCTCGCCAGTAAGTACCCGCGGCAATTCCGTTTCCGCTAGCCGATAAACCAATTAGGCCGTCGATTCGGTTAACTTCCTCGACCAACCGTCTGATGACGTAAATGGTGGCCGTGCTCAACACGAAAACTAGCTCGTAGCGCCTAAATAGTGATAAGTCCCGCATCCTTTTGGTTAATTTTTGACCAAAACTAGGCGGGACTTTCAAGGGGGTGGAAGAAATGGGATGAATAAGTCGAAAAATGGGATGAACCCTAAAGGCTCTACTCGCTTCGTAAACTCTTTACCGGGTTCATCAGCGCGGCTTTGATGCTCTGATAGGCAACTGTCAGAAACGCAATTAGAACAGCTCCCAACCCTGTCAGGACAAATATCCAGGGGCTAATTGGAGCAGGGTACGCAAACCCACTGAGCCACTGACTCATAGCCCACCAGGCTACCGGGCTGGCCAATACAATAGCCACTAACACCAGTTTTATCAAATCTTTGGCCAGTAAAGCCACCAGACCAGAAGTGGTAGCGCCCAGCACCTTTCGGACGCCAATCTCTTTGGTACGTTGTTCGGCCATAAAGATCGACAAGCCAAACAAGCCCAGGCACGAAATCAGAATGGCAATACCGGCAAAGATGCCAAACAAGGTCTGCTGAGTTTGTTCAGTGGCATAGAGCCGCCCGAAACGCTGATCCAAAAACTGGTACGAAAACGGCCGGTCGGGGAAGTATCGTTTCCAGACCTGTTCAATATGCGCGAGGCCCCCCGTCAATTGACCGGCCGCTACGTGAACCGACAGGTAGTTGAACGAATCGGGGTTAATAAATAGCACCAGTGGAGCTACCTGTTGGTGCAGTGATTCGAAATGAAAATCGGTGGTGACTCCAATAATGCGCCCTTTCTGACCACCATAGCGAAACTCCTTGTTGATTGCCTCTTGTGGACTGTTCCAGCCCAACATGGATACGGCGGTTTCGTTCAGCACAAAAGCCGCGGAATCATCAGTAGTGTAGGCCCGTGAAAAGTTGCGCCCAGCAGCCAGTTTCATGCCATAAGTAGGAATAAATTCGTGGTCAACGGCCAGCATTTTAATTGTCACTTTCGACGGTGTCAGGCTGTCGTTCAGCATAACCGAAGCCCCCTGCGAATCGAGCAACCGCCCCGATGGCACGCGCGACGAACGAGCCGCATCGGCAATGGTGCTACTGCTTTTCAGTTCCTGCTTGATGGTTTCGTAGTTCAGCGTAGAGTCTGAAAAAACAGGCAGCAATACCACCTGATCTTTTTTGTAGCCGAGTTCGTAGTTCTGAATGTACGTTAACTGACTGAAAACAACCACAGTGCTAATCATAAGCACGACGGCAATAGCAAACTGAGTCACCACCAGCACCTGTCGCAACCGTCCGTTTTTTAGAGCCGTTGTCACTCGCCCTTTCAGCACCGCAATGGGTTGAAAAGCCGTAAGAACAAAAGCCGGGTAACTGCCCGCGATAAGCCCTGTCAGCAGGGTAGCCACCAGCAGCATACCTATAAAGACCGGGTCGATAAGTTGTGTAAACCGAAGCTGTTTCTGGGTCAGGTCGTTCATGAGTGGCAACCCAATCAGCAACAGAACCACGGCAATTCCCAGCGACAAGGCCGCCAGCAGCACCGATTCGCTCAGAAACTGACCAATAAGCTGACCGCGAATGGCCCCTACCGCTTTCCGCAAACCTACCTCTTTGGCGCGGCCAGCTGAGCGAGCCGTAGCCAGATTCATGTAGTTGATACAGGCAATAATCAGAATGAACAGGCCAATGGCCGAGAACAGGTACACGTAGCGAATATCGCCACCCGGCTCAATTTCATCGTCGGTGCGCGAGCGCAGGTGAATATCGGTCAGCTTTTGCAGGCCCAACAGCGAATAACTCGACACTTTCTGTCCATCACCGGCGGGAATATGCTTGTTCTGAAACGCCGGAAAGGCTTTTTCCATCCGACTGACATCGTAGTTCTCAGGCAATAACAGATAAGTTGCAAACGAGTTGTTGCCCCAGTTGTTACGCAGGCCCTCCCGACCATATACCCGTGGGTCGTTCATGGTTGAGAACGAGAGCAAAAAATCGGGGTGAAAATGAGACTGCGTGGGTTGGGGTTCGTACACCCCCGTCACGGTCAGGTCAAACTGTCGGTCGAGTTGAATCGTTTTACCAATCGGATTTTCACGCCCAAAATACTTCTCAGCCATTGGCTTGGAGAGCATGATCGAAAACGGATTCACCAGCGCCTGATCGGGATTACCGCTGAGCACGTCAAAGGAGAAAAGTTTAAAAATATTCTCCTCTGCCACAAAGATGTTTGGCTCAGTAAATACGTGTTCGCCATAGCGTACCAAACCCGAATTCTGAATCATTCGAACTACCTGTGTTGCCTCGGGGAAGTCGTTTTTCACCAGTGGCCCAAATGGTGGCGCTACCGAACATAACCGCAATGATACCGAGCCATCCTGCGACAGGAAAGTCCGGGTCATGCGATAAATCCGGTTGGCATTTTGGTGATGTCGGTCGTAACCGAGTTCATCACGAACGTAGAGTGTAATAAGCAGAAAACACGCAAGACCAACCGCCAGACCAACAATGTTGATGAAGCTAAACACCTTGTTGCGCCACACATTGCGCCAGGCTACTTTGAGATAGTTTCTAAACATAGTTTAAAGAGGCTGGAGGGCAGTAAAACGGCTTATTGTACGTGGGGCAAACCGAGATCCTGTTCGGTTGCTTCGATAATTTTCAGTTTTTCGCGCTCCGATTTGCCTCTTGTTTTTATGGTTCGTTCAAACGTGATGTCCTCCCCATCTTTCTTGTAGCGATATCGCATAAACAGCGTACCCATCTCCGGGTTTTCTGTTACCTCTTTCGTGTAAGGAACTGATCCGCCTACCACAACCGCCCGGCCATTTTCTGTATTGGCCGATACTGTAGGCGACGTTGTGGCTACAGCAACCGGAGTTTCAACGTCGAGAGAGTCAATAATATGCATTTCGAGGGCTTTCCGCTCGGCTTTACTCATACCCGAAACATCGAAGCTGCGCCGATAATGGACCGACCGGCTAGGCTGCTCAATATCCACCCGGATCGAGAGCGTTTGCCCATCATCGTTAACGTTTTTGCTCACCGATGAACGCTGGGCAGCGCTCATAAAACTAATGCCCATCAGGGCCACGACCAGTACAGTTTTCATTAGGTAGGAGTTTATGTGAACGATGGTCAACTCCCGTGCCATTTTGAGAAATGCCCTTTATAACCCGAAAAACGGGTATTCGTCCGGTGTAATGTCCAGTTTCGGACATTACACCGGACGAATACCCGTACAGTTTAACAAGCCACAAACCACCCTCAGGCAGTAGCCATTCGGAGTTGCCGTTGTTTAATCAGGTCTTCTCGTTTCACAAACGTAATCGGTACAAAATCATCGGTTGGCGAGCCAATGTAATAGAGCGTCCAGTCCTGATCGTAATCGGCCAGCAGGCGTTGAATACATTCGACACGGTCAAAACTCGGCAGGGCGCAGTCTTCCCAGTAGAACAGTTCCACCCGGTAGTGCAGTTGTTGCCGCTTGCCGTTGATGGTCACTTCAATTTCAATATCCTGCTTGCCCGGCAGGGTTGGAATCGGTATAGCAATGTGAGCCATAATATGAAAGGTTTAGTTACTCAGACCGAAGTGACTTCACCGGATTTACCAAAGCCGCTTTCACACTCTGGTAGATAACCGTAGCCCAGCAGATGAATAGCGTCAGCAGGCAGGTAGCCACAAAAACCCAGACGCCAATGTCGGTTTTGTACGGGAAATTCTGCAACCATTTGTACATCGAATACCAGGCAATCGGAATGGCGACCGGAAACGAGAGCAACACCAGCTTGGTAAAGTCTTTCGACAATAGTACCACTACGCTCGACACCGACGCTCCCAGAACTTTCCGCACCCCAATTTCTTTCACGCGCTGCTCGGTGGTGAACGTCGCCAGACCGAATAAGCCCAAACAGGCAATGAGGATGGTCAAAGCGGAGAAGGTGGTGAAAATGCGCCCCCGAACTTCGTCCACCTGATAAGCCGACTCAAAATCCTGATCCAGAAATCGGTATTCAAACAGACGATCTGGGTATGTTTCGCGCCATTTCTGGCCGATAAAAGCCACCGTTTTTTCGACATTCTGTGCCTGTACTTTAATGTGGATGACGCCATTAGCCCGGCGACACATCAGAATCATTGGCTCGATGGGATTGTAAAGCGACTGCTGATGGAAATCTTTTATAACGCCCACCACCTGCGCCGTTGGTGGTGGGGGCCCCTTGTCACCAGCCTGTGGTAAGCCGCCCAGCATCACTTTTTTACCCAGGGGTTCTTTCCAACCCATCCGCTCTACGGCAGCTTGATTCACTATGACGGAGTTGAGCGTATCAGCCGGAATCCTGTCGGAGAAGTCACGCCCGGCCATGACTTTCATGCCCATCGTTTTCAGGTATTCGTAGTCGATCTGAAAGGGTTTGAACCCCATTTCTTTCAAGCCCGTATTAGATTCAACGGCAAAGATGACCCGACTGCCGATGTTGCTCGTCGGGGCTGAAGCGGTGGCTACTTCCCGAATATTTGGATTTGATAGTAAGCTATTTCGCAGAGCATTGAATTTATCCCTGGGCTGCCTGTCCTGGTAATCAATGGTTAAAACTTGCTCCCGGTCGTACCCTAAATCGTGATTACGCATGAAGTTGAGTTGCTTGTATACCACCCAGGTGCAGATAAGCATGATGAGCGAAATGGCAAACTGAGATACGACCAGTGTTTTTCGAAAGAAGCTCCCGCCTTTAGCGTTAAACGAGCCTTTGAGCACCGAAGCCGGTTCGAAAGCCGACAGATAAAAAGCGGGATAGCTACCACTAATAAATCCTGTAAATACCATGATAGCCAGCCCCGTAAGTAAGAACGTTGGTCGGAGCAACTCACGATACTGAATTTCTTTTCCCGACACAGAATTAAAGAACGGGAGTAACAAAAGAACCAGAATCAGGCTGGCTCCTAGCGCCAGCACCGTCATCAGTACCGATTCGGTCAGGAACTGCGCCATCAACCTACCCCGCGCAGAACCCATCACTTTTCGCAGCCCTACCTCTTTCGCCCGTTTGGCCGAGCGGGCGGTTGCCAAATTCATGTAGTTGATACTGGCTAGCAACAACATAAAAAATGCCACGGCGCTGAAGGTATACACATAGCCGATGTTACCGTTCGACTCGCCTTCGAGATTCGAGTAGAGGTGAATGCGGGTCAGCGGTTGTAATTCGTAGTTAACCTTGATGTTCATCCGCATGAAAATGGGTCCAATGTATTTGTCATAGACCTGCGGAAACTTACTTTCGAGAATTTTCGTGTCGAAGTTTTCGGGTAGAACCAAGTAGCTCTGAATGTAAAATCCCCCAAAGCTAGTTGCCTGACGTTCGTTCTGACCCGTAGACATCAGGGCATTAAATGTGAAATGGGAGTTCTTCGGCACATTTTCTAAAACGCCCGTCACTTTATAGAATGTTGTGTCGTCGGTTTGCAGCGCCTGCCCCAGCGCACTCCCCGAACCGAAGAATTTCTGAGCCGATTTTTGGGTCAACACCACACTGCCGGGCTGAGAAAGGGCTGTTTTGGGATCGCCTTCAATAAATTTATAACTAAACACATCAAACACGGTCGAATCGGCGGCATAGATGTCGTCTTCGTAAAACCGCTTCTCGCCCTGCCGAAACATGACTCTCCCGTAAGGAAAGAACCGCACATAATTTTTGACAAAAGGGTAATCCTTTTTGAGTGTAGGAACTAAAGGCGGCTGCGTACTGCTCCAGCGGTTGACCTTGTCGGGCTCGGTAATGTGGGAGACGATGCGGTAAATCTGGGATGCATTGGCATGGTAACGGTCGTAACTCAATTCATCAGTTACGTACAGCAACAGCAATAGCCCACAGGTGACTCCGATGGTTAAACCCAGAATGTTAATTAGGCTGTAGAATTTATCCTTCCGGAGATTCCGCCAGGCGATTTTTAGGTAGTTTGTGAGCATCGGTTTGGTGGTTTATTCGGAACGTAAACTCTTGACTGGATTCATCAGGGCTGCTTTCACACTTTGGAAACTCACCGTCAGAAAGGCAATTCCCACTGCCAGCAATCCGGCCAGCGCGAACACCCACCACTCGATGTCTATTTTGTAGGCAAAGTCCTGGAGCCACTGGTTCATGCCATACCAGGCCAGCGGACTGGCTATCACAATGGCAATCAGCACCAGTTTCAGGAAGTCCTTAGACAGCAGCGCAACAATGCTCCCTACACTGGCTCCCAGCACTTTACGCACGCCAATTTCTTTGGTGCGCCGCTCAATTGTCAGCAAGGCAACAGCAAACAAGCCCATGCACGATAGCAGGATCGTCAGACCAGCGGCAATTTGGAAAATGGTAGCGAAGCGTTCTTCGCGTTCGTACCAGCGTTCGGTATTTTCATTCACAAACGATGCCTGGAAGCTGGCCGAAGGCGCCATCTCTTTCCAGAGTCCTTTCAACGCATCCATTGTCCGAACCATCCCCTGTGGTGTGGTTCTTATGAGTGCGTAGCTTAGCCCGCTGCGATTATCAAGGTGAAGTGTAATGGGCTTCGCCTTTTGATGCAGCGAGAACAAGTTGAAGTCGGGAATTACGCCGACAATCTGGTATTTTTTATCGGCTGTGTCGGGTTGAATCACCACACCTACCGGATTTTTCTCACCTAATTGCTTTGCCAGACTTTGGGTAATAATCACTGCATTGGCAGTATCGGTACCAAAGGCCGGGTTGAAATCACGACCCGCTTCCAGTTTCATTCCCAGTGTTTTCAGGTAGTCAAAATCAACCCGTAGCCAGTCGGTTTCGACCTCGCGGTTGTTGTGCGTCCAGCCACTCATACTCCTCGACGTGTTACCATCCAGACCACTACCAAGGTTGGTTGCTGTCCCCGAAATACTCACAACATCTGGGTTATTACGCAACCGATTACGGAGTTTCTGAATAGCATCGGTCCCACTCAGGTTGTCGCGGTTGCGGAGGGGTAGGCTAATGACCTGTTCCTGCGTAAAGCCCAGGGGGCGCTCGCGCAGGTAACGGAGTTGTTGGCTAATAAGCAGCGTACAGGTAATAAGCAGGCTGGCTAGCGCAAACTGAGCCACAATCAGCACACTTCGCAAACCACCGGAACGCGGAGCCTTGACTTTACCTTTGAGCACGGTAACGGCCTCAAACCGAGCCATGAGCAAGGCCGGATAACCACCCGTCAGCAGCGTGATCAGCAGAAACGTTAGTCCAATAGCCAACAGCGTAAAAGGATTGGTCAGCAAATCGAGTGAAAGCCGGGTACCAAATACCTGATTAAATGTCGGCCGCAAGCCAACCGTCAAACCTAATCCTGCGGCCAGTGCAACCAGGCAAATCACGAGCGACTCCGCCCAGAACTGTCCGAACAATTGTCCCGGCTGCGCCCCTAACGACTTGCGCACCCCCACTTCACGAGCCCGCGTGATGGAACGTGCCAGCGACAGGTTCACATAATTGATACCGGCAATCAGGAGAATAAACAGCCCGATCAGAGCGAGGGCATACACGTATGTTTTGCTGATCCCGGCGCCCATTACTCCTTTTGTATCAAACCGAATGTCGGTAAGAGGTTGTAAACGAAGGCTGATGTATTCACCCCGAACGTCGGGCTTTTCACCCCGCTTTTTTGCTTCGGCAATTTCGGCCTGCCAGTATTTGCGCGTCAGCGACTGAAGTCGTTTTTCGGCGGTGAGCGCATCGACCGGAGCGCCGGCCCGGCCCGGCTTGAGTTTTACATATACCTCATGATTACGGTTGCCCCACTCCGCTTTGTTGGGTTGGTAATCCATTCGGCTTTCGGGCCGTACGAGTGCATCAAAACGGAACGAAGAGTTCGTGGGTATGTTGGCCATTACGCCCGTCACTATAAACGCCTGCCCCATGTTTAACCCATCGGTGCGGATTGATTTGCCAATGGGGTTCTCGTCACCGAAAAGGTCACGGGCCATGTCTTCAGTAATCACTATGCTGCTCAACTCCTTCAGAGCCGTGTTGGGGTCGCCTTTCACTAATGGAAACGTGAACGTCTTGAACACATCCTGATCAGCAAACCGAATCTGTTTGGCAACGTGTTTATCACCCACAAACTCGGTTTGGGGCCACATCATCCGGGTTACCGCTTCGGCATCCGTCATTTCAGTTTGAAGGACTGGGCTCAGTGGATACGGCATGATGCTGGTTGCCTCGCCGGATGCATCCTGCAAATAAACTCGGTAGATACGGTCGGCATCGGCGTGGAACCGGTCGTAACTCCATTCGAACCAGGATGTCAGAAAAAGCAGGGTGGCGCTGGCAAAAGCCACAGCCAGTCCCACCACGTTGATACCCGTATGTATCTTGTTTTTCCAGAGCGTTCGGAAGGCAATTTTGAGGTAGTTGCGGAGCATATATCTGAACTTGAATTTTCGAAATTAGTCGTTTCGTACTGATCACGCTAGGCCGTAACGCCAGGCACGTACGAAAGCCTCTTCAAATCCTGTACCTAAATTATAAATCAGTAACTATCAACTAATTAAAACCAGTTGCTCACAAAAAATGTCCGCAATCGGACGGCTACGTTCGTTTGCGGACATTTAATTTTTTCGACAGTATCAGCGGATTATCAGCTACAACAAATCCTCTTTATCCTGTCATCCTGTCAGAAAATTTTATTCGTGATAAAACACCTGTTCTAGTGGCATTGTCACGGGTGAATTGTCGGGATTCGTATCCATCAGATCGGCCATGTATGCCCACCAGCGTTGTACCACGGGATGCATTGGTAAATCGTCGGCAGTATTGTCATCTGTCTGGCGTTGCACTGCGAAAAGGGTGCCCGATTGATGATCCAGAAAAATGGAATAATCACGAACTCCCGCATCGGTCAAGGCCGCCGAAAGCTCAGGCCAAATCTCATCGTGACGGCGTTGATATTCCACCTCATTACCGGGTTTGAGGTGCATAGTAAAGGCTACTTGTTTCATTCCGTTCGTAATGATTTTACTGGGTTGGCAATGGCGGCTCGATAAGTTTGAATACTGATTGTTAAGCCGCCGAGGAGCAATAATACGCCAAAACATAATCCCATCGTTTCAATGCCGATAGAAACGTGATATGCAAAATTGATCAGAAACGCATAACCTGCCAAATAACCCAGCGGTATCGCGATAGAGCCTGCTACCAGCAGCAACTGCACAAAACTCCGGGATAATAGCCAAATCACCTGCCCCACATTGGCTCCCATCACTTTCCGAATACCAACTTCTTTAGTGCGCGTTTGAGTAGTATATGTCACGATGCCCAGCAGACCGAGGCAGGCAATAGAAAAAGCCAACCCGATGAGTAAGGCCATAAAATTAGTATCCTCAGCATGAGTATGTCGTGCCACAAGGAAATCGTCGTACCACTGCCCTTCGAACGGAACAAACGGCCGCAAACGCTTCCAGACACGTTTAACATCAGCCAGAACCGTTTCTTCGGTGCCTGCCGCGACGGCTACGCTCACGTAATGAAACTGATCGGGTTGGTTACGGAGTAAAAGCGGCTTGATGGGCCAGGCAAAGGAGGTTGATCGAAAGTTTTTTAAAACGCCCACCACGGTCACCGCCGTATTGTCGTCGAGCCAGAGCGACTGCCCAATAGCTTCGTGTGGTGTACCAAGCCGAAATGCTTTTACTGCTTCTTCATTGATCAGTGCCAACCGCCCAGTGGTATCAGTGGCCGGTGGAAGATTACGGCCCGCTACCAGACTCAGGTTCATAGCCGGTACAAACTGCTCATCGACGGCCCAGGTAAAAGCCATTGATGAATCTGGAGCCTGACGAGTTCGTTTGATCCTCGTGCTGGCCCCAAACGACCCGAACAGTTCGGAGGTAGCCGTGACCCGTTCTACTCCCGCCAGCCGGTTTAGTTCATTGCCCAACCGCTGAGCCGGTATATCGTTAATGGGCAGATTGAGCACCCGCTCCCGCCGAAAACCGTATTCGCCCGTTGCCATGTAATCCATCTGACGAGTCATGGTCAGCAGACCAATCATAGCCACCAGCGAGATAGCAAACTGAATGACAATTAGCGACTTGCGGAGTGAAATTCCTTTAATAACCTTCAAACCCGTTTGACTTCGAAGCACTTGCGCAGGCTGAAAACCCGACAGTACCCGCGCCGGAATAATACCAGCCAGCAACCCGGCTACAATACTGAACAGGATAAAAACAGTCCAGATTTTCCAGTCCCAATGCACCCCGCCAATGAGCCATTGCTGAACAAAAGCCATTGGTTTAACTAACTCCAGCATACCAAAAGACAGCACCAGCGCCAGCAGCGACAGCACCACCGATTCGGCCATGAACTGACTCAGCAGTTGCCAGCGAATGGCTCCGGCTACTTTTCGAATACCGACCTCACGGGCGCGGCTCAGCGAGCGGGCCAGCGTCAGGTTAATGTAATTAAAAGCGGCCATGAGCAACGTGAGCAGGCCCACTCCCATCTCCACCAACAGGCCCCCAACTTGCGGCTCATACGTTGAATGCATTTGTTCATGGCGGGAAGGTGAGATCTGAGTTAGCGCCTGTACGCTGAAGCTATATCCTTTCTCGTGCTGGAAACGCTCGCCAGCGATAGCCCGAGCAGCAATAGCAGGTAACACCTGTGCCAGACTCTGAGCCGATTGACCGGGTTTCAGCAACACGTACGTGTAGCCATGCTGGTACTCGCGCCAGTTTTCGAAAACGCCTGCTGAGTTGTTTTTGCTGAGCCCCGCCAGTGAAAACAAGGCGTCGAATTTAAGATGCGACCGGTTCGGCATATCGGCCAGCACACCCGTGATCAGGGCGGGCGACATGCCTGGCTGGTCGAGTACCTTACCCACCGGGCTTACCTTGCCAAAAAATTTCTCGGCCGTTTGGCGGGTCACTACTACTGTGCCGGGTTCGGTGGCGGGCCGACCTTCAGCCAGCCGGAAACCGAACAGCCTGAAAAAGTCGGGGTCTACCGCAAATGTCAGCAAGTTGAGCCGCCGGGAATCGCCCGAAACCTCCCCATACGTACGCACGACGCGTGTGGCAGCTTCCACAAAGGCATAGTCCTGCTTCAATGCGTTGGCCAGTGGCATAGGCGAGGTAGCAAAAGCTGTGCGGTCGTTGTCGCGACCAACCACGTCGGTCACAACCCGGTAAATGCGGTCCCGATTGGGATGAAACGCATCATAATCAAACGCTCCTTTGATGTGGGCAATAGCCAACAGACAAACCGTCAGCCCCGACGCCAGCCCGAAGATGTTGATGAACGAAAACAGCTTGTGTTTCCACAGGTTTCGCCAGGCAATTTTGAAATGGTTGCGGAGCATAAGACTATTGCTTTTTAGTATATTTGAACACAAACACAGAAAATATGCAGACGTACACAGTTAAACATAGTAGCTCAATGGTACATGAAGATGAGATGGGGGTTAATGCGCCCATAGACCATCAACGTGCCATTAGTCAGTTGACGGTTGGTCTGGGTAAATTATACTATTACGACAAAGCAATATCTCTAGAACCATTGCCAGAAACAATGCTTGACGAAGGTCGCACCAGTCCCACGCCCGACTTGATTCTTTACGACCGTGAAGCAGAACACATCCCGATTATTATTGAAGTTTGCCATACGAGGGGTCTCAAAGGAGATTTGCAGAAAGTTGTAAGTCTCATTGAGGATTACGCGTATGACATTCAGGAAGGCTTTGTGTATAATTATCGAACAGGTCAATGGCTTCGTTACCGGAAAGGCGATCAAGCCGAAGCTATAGAATCTTCATTTTCAGAAATCCTGAGCCTCGACTTGAGTCAGTTTTTATTGTGAAGAGCTATGTATCAACACCCTTCACTTTACTCTCACTACATTCTTCTCTCCAGCCTTTACGGTAAACGGTTGCTGCATTTGTAACACGCCGTTTTGCCAGTACATGTAGCGATACTCACCGGGCTCCAAGTCCACCTGCATCGGGAACATGGGCTTCTTGCCCTCATTACGTGACTCGCGTTCCAGCGAGAATCCATCTCCATTGATCGTTATTTTCCCATTGCCAGCACACGTTTCGCAAACTAGTTGAACGGTCGATCGTCCAGTTTCGGTTGGGGGAACTGGTGGAACCGGAGGTAGTGGCGGGACTGGGGGCACGGGTGGGGCTGGGGGTGGGTTTACGCCCAAGGAATCGAGAACACGGATCTTCAACGCATCTTTTTCGGCGCTGCTCATGCCGGCTATCTGGAACCGCCGATTGTAACTAACCGGGTTGCCATTAACGGTACCTTCAACCTCAATGGCCATTATCTTATCATCGTCGTTAATGCTCGTTCGGAGGCTCGACGAGCGGGATTGCTGGGCCATTGCTGAAACGCATAAGCCTAGTAATAAAGAGGTGAGCAAGAGTTTCATGGAATAGATTTGGTTTATTCAGAACGTAATGAGTTCACCGGATTCATCAGAGCCGCTTTCACACTTTGGAAGCTGACCGTAAGTAGCGCGATCAGAATGGCCGAAAACCCAACGCCAACAAATACCCAGGGGCTTATGTCGATTCGGTACGAGTAATTATCCAGCCACGTTTTCATGCCAAACCAAGCCAGGGGCACGGCGATGCCGAGGGCAATCAGTACCAGCTTGACAAAATCGCGGGACAGCAGCAACACAATGCTGGGGATGCTGGCTCCCATCACTTTACGAATGCCAATTTCTTTGGTGCGTTGCTCAATCATCAGCAGGGCAATGGCAAACAAGCCAATGCACGACAGCACAATGGCGATAACCGATGCCAGACCAAGTATCTGGGAAAGTTGCTCCTCGTTCTGATACCAGGCGTCAACATTTTCGTCGAGAAACGAACCGATAAACTCCGCCTGAGGAGCGACTTCTGCCCATACTGCTTTCAGCTTGTCCATTGACTTAACCAGGTTTTGAGGGGCAACCCGCACAAAAACGTAATGAATGGGTTCCGTATTCGACAGATACAGAGTTATGGGCCAGGCTTCCTCGGCCACCGAATACAACCGAAAGTCAGGCACTACGCCAATAATCTGCGACTTGGTGCCAGTAGTGTCTCCATCGTCGCCAAGTAGCAAACCCACCGGATTAGCAGAGCCGATCATTTTGGCCATGCTTTGCGTTACAATAACCCGATTGACCGAATCACTGGAGTAAGCCCGGTCAAAATCACGACCCGCTATAGGGTTTATTTTCAGGGTTTTGAGGTAATCAAAATCAATCAGCAGCATATCCGTCATTACCTTGTTTCCCTTGAACGTATAGCCAATTGTACTCCGCGAGCTGGTCCGGTCTTTACCCTTACCCAGGTTTACGCCCGTCCCTGTAATTGACAGTACCGCCGGATCGTTGGCCAGTTTATTGCGCAACCGTTGCAACACCTGCCGACCGTTCACCTGCGTTCCTACCGGAATACTGATTACCTGCTCTTTATCGAAACCAAGCGGACTGTGGCGTAGATGGTCTACCTGCTGAAAGGCAATAACAGTGCAGCAAATCAATAAACATGATAGTGCAAACTGAGTAACAATGAGTGCGTTGCGCAGGGCTCCGGGGCGCTTAACGGTTACCTTACCTTTCAGGACTGATACCGTATCGAACTGGGCCATTTTCCAGGCCGGATACCCACCCGCTATCAGCGTCACTACGGCAATCACGCCTAGAATAAACGCGATAAAACCCGGCTGGAAAGCCGTTCCCAACTTAAGCTTCCCACCAAATGTGGCGTTAAAGACGGGCAGTAACAGATAAGCCAAGCCTGTACCCGCCAGAAAACCAACGCAGCAGATCAGGGCTGACTCGCTCCAGATCTGAACAAAAAGCCCTTGTTTAAGCGCTCCAAGTGATTTCCGAACGCCAATTTCGCGGGCTCGCGTAAAAGAGCGGGCAATACTTAGATTAATAAAATTGATACAGGCAATGGCCAGAATGAAAAAAGCCATTCCCAAAAGCACATAAACAACCGCAATCGGAGTGCCTTTATTATCGCTTAGCTCCCGGTTGAAGTGCACATCCGCGAGTTTTTGTAAACGCACGGCAAACACATCGCCAGCCTGATCTGGCTTTGCTTTCTTCTTATTGAGTTCATCGATAGTCCCTTGAAAATACTTTTTCGCAAAGGGTTTCAAGCGAGCCTCAAACGCAGTCTTATCAACGTTGGGTGGCAATTTCAGGAAAACTGAATGAAAATTGGCGGTCCAGTTGTCTTTATTGCTCTGGTAATCCGGCGCGTTTTCCATCCGTACCAATGCATCGTAGCGAACGGATGAATTATCAGGAGCATCGCTTATGATGCCCGAAACAATAAAGTCTTTCTGAATCCCATCATTGCCAATCCGCAGGCGTTTGCCAATCGGATTCGCCGTGCCGAAGATGTCCTTCGCCATGTTTTCGCTGATGACAACGCTACTTAACTCGCGCAAAACCGTTTGCGGATTTCCCGTCTGGAGCGAAAACGAAAACACCTTCAGAAAATCGGGATCGGTGTAGTTGATCAGTTTATCATAATACTTTCCATTGACTTCAACCAGGCTTTTGCGACCCACCATCACGCGGGTAACGGCTTCCAGTTCGGGATAGTCGGTTTTGAGGGCGGGCGTTAACGGCAGCGACACATTACCGGAGCGAGTGGCTCCATCCGGATCGTTGGCAAACAGGTAGGTTTGGAAAATGCGATCACCATCGGCGTGAAACGAATCAAACGTCAGGTGTAAATAAGCCGTCAGGCACAGAAAAAGGCAGATGCAAAAGGCCGTTGCCAAACCCACTACATTAATAGTCGCGTAGCCTTTGCTTCGCCAGAGGTTGCGAAAGGCGATTTTGAGATAATTCTTTAGCATTTGTTGTTGGGGTCTTTACTCTGACCGTAATGATTTTACCGGGTTCATCAACGCAGCTTTGATACTTTGGAAACTCACTGTGAGCAGGGCGATCCCCACCGCCAGCAAACCGGCTATTAGGAATATCGACCACGACAAATCGGTGCGGTACTCAAATGTGCCGAGCCATTGTCTCAGCGCATACCAGGCCAATGGAGAAGCCAAAACAATGGCAACCAACACCAGCATCAGAAAATCTTTGGAGAGCAGACCGATGATATTGGCAACGCTGGCACCCATTACTTTACGAACTCCAATCTCTTTAGTACGCTGTTCGGCGGTGAAGGCCGCCAGCCCGAACAGGCCCAGACAGGAGATCAAGATTGCCAGGATTCCGAAATAATTGACCAGTGTACTGACCTGCTGTTCAGCACTATAAAGTTTTTCGTACGCTTCATCGACAAAATGATACGTAAATGGATAGTTTGGGTTGAACTGTTTAGTCAGGCGTTCGAGGTCGGCAATGGTCTGCTGGGTTTTCCCGGCGCGACTTTTTACAAGCAGGTAACTGTTTTCCAATGGATTATACAGCAGAATGACCGGGGTAATTGCCTCATGAAGCGACCTTAGGTGAAAATCTTTCATTAAACCGACAATGCGCCCTTTGCCCCGCCAGAATTTCACCTCCTGTCCTACCGGTGATTTCATCCCCATCATTCGGGCAGCCGCTTCGTTGATGATGTAGCTGGATGAATCGGCCAGACCCGTCGTTCTGAAATCGCGCCCATCAAGCAACTTTATGTTCATTGTCTTGATGAAATCACCCCCTACCTGTAGAATCGATACGTTGCTTTCTGTGGTTTGCGTCATACCCGGCCATTCCAGATCGCCAGATGAATTCTGTACGTTCGTAGGCAGATCGCTAGACGTGGTGACCGCAGCGACTGATGGTTGACGCATCACTTCCTGCCTGAATGTTTCCGTTTTATCACCAACATTCAGAGCCCCTTCAAGCGGCACATAAATAAGGTTCTCGCGATCAAGACCAAGGTTTTTGGTTCGTAAGTATGTCATCTGCTGACCGACTACCAGCACACCCGCAATCAGGAAAATGGACAAGGAGAACTGAAAAACAACCAGTGTTTTCCGAAACAAAGCTGGGCCATTGCCAGCCTGCATTTTGCCTTTCAATATCTTGACCGGCTGCAATCCCGACAAGAACAGGGCGGGATAACTTCCTGACAAAAAGCCAGTAATCAGTACCAGTCCGGCAAGGCTCAACCAGAAAATCGGACTTGTCAGGTCGATGCTCAGTTGTTTTCCAAATGTGGTGTTGAAGGTTGGTAAAACTAGCCAGACGAGCCCAAGCGCCAGAACAATAGCCAACAAACTGGTCAGTACCGACTCGCTCAAAAACTGCCCGATCAGCGACGATCGCAAGGCACCCACCACTTTCCGAACCCCCACTTCCCGTGCCCGCAGGGCGGAACGAGCCGTGGCCAGATTGATGAAGTTGATGCAGGCAATCAGTAAAATAAAGAGGGCTACCAACGAGAAAATTCGTACGTATTCGATGCGTCCGCCAACGGCCTTTCCATTTTTATAATCAGCATACAAGTGCAGGTCCGTGATGGGTTGCAGGGTTGGTCTGCCGATTTCGAAATTCTTGCCTGCAAAGCGCGGATAAATTGTCTTCATGGCCGTTTCGGCCTGCGCCAGCGTTATGTTGGGCTTTAGTCTGACAAACGTTTGAAAGCTGTTATTTCCCCACTTTGTCATCCAGTCCTGCTGCTGAACCTTCCAGTTCACGAGCCAGCCAAATTGGAGGGTTGAGGCATGGGGCAGGTTTTCGATCACGGCTCCAACTACATAGAGTTTATCGTTGTCGAGTTGAATCGTTTTCCCGAGTGCTAGCTGGTAGTCATTTCCTGATCCAGTAAAGAAGTTGTCAGCTACCGCTCGGGTAATCACAATCTGATTGGTCTGAGCCAACGCAGCTTTGGGATTTCCGGCCAACGCGGGCAAGTCGAATACCCCAAAAAAATCGTCGGTGGCATAGTGACCTTTTACTTTACCCGACTTGTCAGCAGCCGATGGGCCAACTGGTTTTAGTAGTAACTCCGGTCCGTAGTTGATCTTGGTCACAGCGGCCACTTCGGGTATATGCTGTGCAATGACTTCCTGCAGTGGGCCGGGGGTAACAAAGTTTGTTGCTATTTCTCCAGTGACTGGGTTCTGAAAATTGACCCGGACAAAATGAATCCGTTCGGCATCGGGCAGAAACCGATCATAGCTTAGATTGTCGCCAACCCACAGCCCGATCAGTAAACTACTGGCCATACCGAGGGCCAATCCGAACACATTGATGCCCGAGAATAGCTTGTTTTTGGCGAGATTCCGCCAGGCGATTTTGAAATAATTACGGATCATAAAAGTTGAGGTTTATTCACTTCGCAAACTTCTGACCGGGTTGATCATCGCAGCCCGAATGGCCTGAAACACCACTGAACCCAACGCGATGCCTACCGCCATTCCTCCTGCCAGCACAAAATACCACCACTGTATGCTGATATGGTAGGCAAAATGGGTCAGCATTTTTTCGCCCAGCCACCAGCCCACAGGTGAGGCAATCAGGATGGCGATGCCAACAAGTCGTAGAAAATCCGACGATAGAAGCGTTGTAATACTAATAATCGAAGCGCCCAGCACTCGCCGAACACCCACTTCTTTAGTGCGTTGCCGGGCCACCAGCGAGATCAACCCGAAAATACCGGCACAGGCGGTCAGAATGGCAATGAACGTAACAAAGCTGATCATCTGCCATACGTTATCGAGGGACTGATATGCTTTGGCTACTTCGTCGGACAGGTAGGTATACGATAGTTCGCGACGGGCGGGTATCTTTTGAAACTGCCCTTCCAGCTCCTTAATCAATGCCGGGGCTTTGGTCTCATCAGCCAGCCGTACCGACAAAAACTCGTTTAAACCCGGCCGACCGCTGTACCATTGTAACATGGGGCCTACCTTGTCGGTGAGGGTGCGGTAGTGGTAATCTTTTGTGACACCGACGACGGTAAACGTCGCGGTGTTGTTGAGTTGCCGAAGCTTTTTGCCCACCGCCGTTTTCCAGCCGAACGCTTTCATGGCCGACTCATTAATGATCACCGCATTATTGACCGAATCGGCAGGCGTCTCATCTGAGAAATTGCGCCCTTCGAGCAGGGGAATCCTGTACGTTTCGGTGAACCCAACGGCCCCCGACACGTGCCTGATGTTGATACTATTCTCTTTACTTCCCTCTGGATAATACGAATTGAAATTGTCCCAGTAAAAGGCAGGAATCAGTTCGGAACTGGTAAACGAAACGACATTTGGATTCTGGCGCAACCGGGCAAAAATTGCCTGAGCCTGCGTCTGCGCAGTTTTATCATTGCGGAAAGCCAGATTCGTTTTAAACACCAGCACATTGTTTTTGTCGTAACCAAGATCGGCCTGTTTCATGTACTGGATTTGCTCCCGCATGCCGATGGTGCCAAGAATAAAAATGACGGCAAGCGTAAACTGAAGCACAATCAGGGCATTCTGGCGCAACCGACCACTTTTGGGATTTCCTGAGATTTTGCCTTTCACGGCTTCGGTGGTCTTGAGCCCGAGTAAGTACAGGGCCGGGTAGGTGCCAGCCACAATGGCCACTGTCAGCGCAATGCCCAGCACGGCCAGAATGGTCGGATAATCATTGGCCCAGCTGATATCTAATTGCATCCGCCCGTCGCGGAGTTGATTAAAACGCGGAATCAAAAAATACACGGCAAACGCGATCGACAACCCTAATGATATAAGGACTACCAATCCTGATTCGATCCAGAATTGATTCAGTACCAACCGACGGGTAGCGCCCACAACCTGCCGCATGGCTACCTCTTTGGCGCGGGGCAAGGCCGATGCCGTATTGAGGTTGATCAGGTTTATGCTGATGATCAGCAACAGAAACAGGGCAACCATAATGGCCCCATATATTAAGTTCGGAAACGTGGGATTCTCGTTGTAGATGAACTGTTTAAAAGGGCTCAACAACAAGGCTCGGCGTTGCCCATCGTTCTTATAATGAGCTTTAACCAACTGGGGCAGTTTAGCCTGCAAGCGGGCAGGGTCGGCACCTTCCTTAAGCAGTATAAACGTACTGGCAAAGCTGTTATACCAGTCGGCGCTCTCTTTGAAACCGGGATTATCGAGCAGGTTAGCAGCGGGCAACAACACACCAAACTGGAGCGATGAGTTGCCAGGAAGTTTATTCAGAACGCCGGTGATCGTATACTGAAGCGTATCGTTGAGCGTAACCCGCTTCCCAACGGGATTTATCTCGCCAAACAGGTGTTGGGCAAGGGCTTCGTTCAATACAACCGATCGCTTGTTACGTAGTGCGGTAGTCGGATCGCCAAATTTTAGGGGAAAGGTAAATACTCTAAAAAAGGAAGAATCAACGTAACTGGTCGACTCCTGAATACTTTTGTCGCCGTACTCAATCCAGGGATTGCTCCAGTTCTGGTCGTGCGTACCCGCTTCAATTTCGGGGTAGTCCCGCAGCATCTGATCCAGCAAGGGATACACAGTCTGATTCTGCGTATCGCCGTTGGCCGATTGTGTCTGGATGTAATAGATACGGTCCAGATTAGCGTGAGCCGTGTCCCAGGTCAGGCATTTCTGCGCGAACAGCACCAATACCACTACGCAGGCCAGCCCAACAGATAACCCAACTACGTTGATAGTGGTAAATAGCCGGTTGCGCCACAGCGTGCGAACAGCGATGGTGAGGTAGTTGCGGAACATGGGATGGGGTAAAATGCATGAGCCGCATGAGAGTCTCATGCGGCTCAGACTGATTACACGTGGAAATTCTCAGTCACTACTTTGCCGTCGAACAGGTTCACGATCCGATGGGCAAAACCGGCGTCGTATGGGGAGTGAGTAACCATGATAATGGTGGTACCCTCGTCGTTTAATTCGCCCAATAGTTTCATTACCTCCTCGCCGTTTACCGAATCGAGGTTACCCGTAGGTTCATCGGCTAGTATTAACTTTGGTTTGGCTACTACGGCGCGTGCTATAGCCGTACGCTGTTGCTGACCACCCGATAGCTGCTGCGGGAAGTGATTGCGCCGGTGCATGATGTTCATCCGGGTCAGGGCTTCTTCCACACGGGTTTTACGCTCGTCGGCGGGGGTTTTAAGGTACAGCAACGGCAACTCAACGTTTTCATATACCGTCAGTTCGTCGATCAGGTTGAAGCTCTGAAACACGAACCCAATGCTGCCTTTGCGAAGTTGTGCCCGCTGGCGTTCGGTCATTTTGGCCACTGCCGTGCCATAGAAGTTATACTCCCCATCTGACGGGTTATCCAACAGGCCCAGAATGTTGAGAAGGGTTGATTTGCCGCAGCCCGAAGGGCCCATAATCGCGACAAACTCGCCATCTTTCACATCCATGTTAATGCCGTTTAGGGCGGTAGTTTCGACCTCTTCTGTTGCGAAGAGCTTCTGGAGGTTAATTGTTTGGATCATAATTTTTTAAAACTCCAATACTTCGTTGTCACCAAAATTTTCGTAACTGCTTGTAATGATCTGTTCGCCGGGTTGAAGCCCTTCGAGAACCTCGTAAAACTCGGGGTTTTTGCGGCCCAGAGTGATGTTTCGTTTGGTTGCCCGCTTGCCGGAGTTATCCACAACATACACCCAGTTACCGCCGGTATCAGAGAAGAAGCCACCAACAGGCAACAGCATTGCTTTGGCTGCTTTACCTAGTTCCAGCTGAATCGGCGACGACTGTCCACGTTTAAGATCTTTCGGGGCACCTTTCGTGAATTTCATGTCAACGTCGATACGTCCGTTGCGCGATTCAGGATAAACGCGAGTAATTTCCAACTCATGCTTGGCACCGTTGTACTCAAACGTACCTTTCAGACCGGCGAAAATGCGGTTGTTATAATGTTCATCGACACCAACGCGCATTTTAAAGCCATTCATATCGTCGATTTGGCCGATGTTCTGACCCTGATTAATGTTAGAGCCTACTTCCACGTCGATGCTCGACAACTGCCCTGAAACCGGTGCCTTCACCACTAAGTTGTTGAGCGTTTGCTGCCAGAGTGACACGTTTTTCTGCGTCCGGGCCAATGTCCCTTCGAGCATTTGAATCTGCGTTCTGGAGTTTTCCTCCTGGTATTTCTGCGACTCAGCTTCAATTTTCCGTTGCTCCACCAATCGCTCGTAATCGAGCTTGGCTTTCATGTAATCCTGTTCTGAAATCACCTTGTCTTTGAACAGCTTGGCCTGCCGGTCGAATACATCCTTGGTCTGGCTAATCTGAAAGTCGAGATCAGAGAGGGCTTTGCGGAGCGAATAGCGCTCAACGCGCAGGCGCTGCCGGGTATTTTGCAGATCGTTCACCAGTCGGTTGGCTTCTGTTTCCGACTGAAGGAAGTTGAGCCGGAGGTTTTGGTTTTCCAGCCGAAGCAACACATCGCCCTGCTTTACCATAGTACCGCCCTCAACCAGTTTTTCGGTAACGTAACCACCAGCAATGGCATCAAGTCGAATTGTTTTCAGGGGTTGAACAACCCCCGTTACGGCAATGAAATCTTCAAAAGGACCCGTAGAAACAGTTGAGATGGTAATTTTTTCTTTTTCAACGTTAAGCTTCGAGCGAGTGTCGGCGAGCAGGAACGTGTAGGCCAGTAATCCGACCACCAGAGTTCCTCCAGCGGCAATAGCAATGCGTTGCTGGGTCCAGAAACGTTTGGGTAATGCGCGATCCATAATAATAAAGAGTGATAGTGCGAAAGAGTGAAAGAGCGATGCGCTTACTAAGTGGACAGAAAGAAGGTTGTCTGGCGAACCGCTCCTTTACTCTTTCGCACTATCACTCTTTTCAATTGCTATGCCAAAGGAAACAGTTCACAGATTATCAGCAAGTTAATTCCATAATTGGCAATTATATCGTCCGCCCTCGGACGCATTACCGTCCGAAAGCGGACAGGTTAAACAGACATTAACGAAGCGTTAAGTGCCTACCTGAAACCTTAATATCCCGGTAATTATGCAATTCAGAACTTTGCGGCCAAATCTCGCTTCCGTTATCTTTTATCGCACACAACATGAGAAAATTTTTATTCATCATTGGTTCGCTACTGAGTTTTTGTACGGTAGCCACCGCTCAAACGGTTTCGTTTGTTGGGGCCAGCCGTACCATGGCTGAATCGGCCGGAACAGTTATTATTAACCTGAATCTGAGCGCACCAGTCGCCAGCCCAGCTTCCGTACAGGTATTTGTATCGTCGGGCAACGCTACCAGCGGAGCCGACTATGCCTTAACTGGCACTAGTGTGACATTCCCGGCAAACAGCACTGCCCCACAATCGGTAACCCTGACCGTGACGGACGACGCTGCCGCTGAAGCGGACGAATTCATTTTCCTTCGGTTGCAAAACCTGACTGGTGTACAGGCGGGTGCCACCCCTACCCACCTGATCCAGCTCGTAGATAATGATAAAGCTATGCCAGCCCCATCTGGTGCGCTATCAATGAGCCTGCTGACCAGCTACCGAAACCCTACTGCTGGCTCGTCAGAAATTGTAGCGTTCGATAAGAGTAGTAAGCGCCTGTTTATTGCCAACTCCGTAGGCAGGCGGCTAGACATTGTAAACTTCGCCAACCCAGCAGCTCCCGTTTCTATCACAGCTATTGATATTTCGCCATTGGGCAACATCAATAGCGTGGCCGTTCGTGATGGGCTGGTAGCGGTGGCCCTGGAAGGGCTAAACCCACAAGCCAACAGTTCGGTGGCGTTTTATGACGTCAACGGAAACCTCCAAAAACAGGTGACAGCCGGTGCCATGCCCGACATGATTGCCTTTTCGCCCAATGGTCGCTATGTGGTGACAGCTAATGAGGGCGAACCCAATAGCTATTCTACTACGGGTGTGGACCCCGAAGGTTCGGTAACCATTATTGACATCAGTGGGGGAATCGCCAGTTTGTCGCAGGTCAACGTTACAACCGTGGGTTTTACCTCCCTCAACGACCAGCGCGATGCCTTGCGGGCGCAGGGTGTTCGGATTTTTGGCCGATCGGGCAATGTGGCCAATGGAAGTACGGTAGCCCAGGATTTAGAACCGGAATACGTGGCCTTTACACCAGACTCGCGCTTCGCTTATGTGACCTTGCAGGAAAACAATGCCATTGCCGTTATCGACCTTGACAACAAAGCGCTGGCTCCAAACCCGATTCGCCCACTCGGTCTGAAAAATCATAACCTCGATATCAACTCGTTCGACCCGACTGACCAGGGTGGTGCGCTGACCTTACAGAAACAGCCCGTTCTTGGCCTGTATCTGCCCGACGCCATTGCTTCCTATTCAGTAGGTGGTCAAACCTATTTTGTAACGGCCAATGAGGGCGACGCCCGCGACTATCCTGGCCTTTCCGAAGAAGTGCGGGTGAATGCCGCTGGTTATGTACTCGACCCGACTGTATTCCCCAATGCCGCCGACCTGAAAAACAACCAGCTTTTGGGTCGTCTGACCGTTACCAATCAGACCGGCGATACGGATGGCGACGGCGATTTCGACCAGATTAATGTGTTGGGTGGCCGCTCGTTTTCGATTCGGGACATTAATGGCGCGCTGGTTTACGACAGTGGCGACGATTTTGAGCGCTACACGCGGGCCAGCTTCCCCGCGTTGTTCAATGCTAGCAATGGTAACTCGGTAGCCGTTAAAGATCGCTCTGACAACAAAGGCCCCGAGCCAGAAGGGGTCACAACCGCCGAGATCAATGGTCGTCAGTATGCTTTTATTACGCTTGAGCGCATCGGGGGAGTCATGGTGTATGACGTAACCAACCCTTTGGCTCCTCAATTTGTAACATACAATATTAATCGGAGTGCAACTCCCAACGCAGCCACCGATGATCTGGGCCCAGAAGGGATTATCTATATTTCGGCCACCGACAGCCCCAATGGACAGGCTCTGTTACTGTTAGCAAACGAAGTGAGCAATTCGGTTTCAGTGTTCCAGGTTTCGACGCCACCCAGCACCGGACTTACTTTGCAAACACCGCTGTATAACTGCACCACGCGCCAGATCACATTCCAGAGCACCGGCGGAAATGGCTCGCCCGTTGAATATCGGGCAATTGGCGTAACCGACTGGACAACAAACCCCGTTGCAGCCATTGAAGCTGGTGTTGTTGGCGATCAAAACAACAGCACCATCACCATTATGGCTCGTCAGGCCGGGAGCAGCCCTGTTTCGCTGGTGTTTAACTTCCGCCAGTTTTGTAACGGAACCCCACCCCCAACCACACCCGGTTCACTCTCGCTACTGGCTCCCGCTTACAACTGTAATACCCGCCAGTTAACCTTCGCATCGGCAGGTGGTAACGGATCACCCGTTGAGTTTATGGCCGTGGGCGTAACCAGCTGGACAACAAACCCCGTAGCCTTAATTGATGCCGGTGTTGTAGGTGATCAGAACAACAGTACCGTTACGCTAATGGCCCGCCAGAACGGTGTAGTTGTGAGCCGGGTATTTAATTTCCGGCAGGCTTGCGCATTGGCTCGGGTAGCCAGCTCCGAACCAACCGCTGGTTTAACCATTCGTGTGCTGGGTAACCCAACGCAGCAGGAAGCTATTACCGTTGAGGTTCAGGGAGCTACCAATCAGCCGTTGGTATTAAACGTTGTCAATGAGCTGGGTGTAGCCGTTGAAACCCAGTTTATAGAGCGGGCCGGAACTACCGAACGCCAAACACTTCGGTTGGGCCGAGTGCCAGGTCTGTACCTGATTCAGGCAAATACGGCCGACAAGAGCCAGACCGTAAAAGTTATCAAGCAGTAAACAACAACTCGTCTGCAAATCGCCATCTGGTGGGTCAATAGGCCCGTTAGATGGCGATTTTGTTTATCAACTCATGCAACCCTTTCGGCTAACAGCGCATCATTCACTACAAATAGCAGAGTCAAGCGTTGACTACGCTGAAAAAAAATAACTTATTTACAACCCATAAAATCCGCAGTCGTTGCGTTTCTAATTTGGCACAACCGGGAGTAAGAACAATGAGCAGGAAGCCGTTAATTTGCACTCCTAACCGCTCCAGCCAACCGCCAATTCAAACTATGCCCCGTATCCTGATAATCGACGACGACCCTGATGTACTAATGGCCGCCAAATTGCTACTCAAGCGGCATTTCGGCCATGTTGACATTGAGAAAAATCCCGAACGTATTCCGTTTCTCATCACCAACGGCCATTATGATCTGGTACTGCTCGACATGAATTTCCAGCGCGACCTTAGTAGTGGTCGTGAGGGATTTTTCTGGCTCGACCGCATTCTCGACATCGACCCGTCGTCGGCGGTAGTGCTCATTACGGCCTATGGTGACGTTGAGATGGCCGTTCGAGCCATGAAAGTCGGTGCTAAAGATTTCGTACTGAAACCCTGGCAAAACGATAAGTTACTGGCCACTATCGAAGCCGCCATGGGTTCTGCCGGAGAAGGGATAAGGGAAAAAGTCGAAAGCGTGAAATCAGGCAATAAATCAACTACCCGTAACGGCAGTGATGCGGCAGCATCCCGATCGACCCAAGCAAACTTTATTGCTCAGAGTTCGGCCATGAAGCAGGTTCTCGACACGGTGAGCCGGGTTGCTAATACCGATGCCAACGTGCTGATTCTGGGCGAAAACGGCACCGGAAAAGATCTTATCGCTCGCATGATTCATGAGCAGTCGGGCCGCAGTGCCAAACCGTTTGTACCCGTCGATGTGGGGGCCTTGAGCGAGTCGCTGTTTGAGAGTGAATTGTTTGGCCACGTCAAAGGAGCCTTTACCGACGCTCGCGACGACCGGGCCGGGCGCTTTGAGGAAGCCCAGGGAGGTACCGTTTTTTTAGATGAAATCGGTAACATTACGCTTCCTCAACAGGCCCGTTTGCTCACGGTGCTGCAACAACGACAGGTTACGCGCATTGGCAGTAACAAACCTAAAGCCATTGACGTACGACTGATCTGCGCCACCAATGCCAACATTACCGAGCGCGTAGCCGCCGGGGACGGTCCGTCGCCACGGTTCCGGCAGGATTTGCTATACAGAATCAATACCATTGAACTTCATCTGCCCGCCCTCCGCGACCGCCCGGATGATATTGAACCTCTCGCCAATTATTTCCTGAACCAATACCGGAAGCAATACAACCGGCCGGTAACCGGAATGAGTCCTGCCCTGGTGCGGCATCTGAAGCAACACCGCTGGCCGGGTAACGTCCGCGAGCTCCAACATGCCGTGGAACGAGCCGTAATTCTGACACAGGGCACACTGTTAGAACCCGGCGATTTTTTTGGTGGCCTCGGCACCAGTTCAGCCGGGCTTTCAGCCGAAACAGCCCTTGCCGATTCAATGCAGTTAGACGACATGGAACGGCGGTTGATTCAGCAGGCGATGCAGAAATACGGCGGCAACATCACCGACGTAGCCCGTGAACTCGGACTATCCCGGCAAGCTCTGTACCGGCGATTGGAGAAGTACAGCATGTAGCAGGATTAATAGTATCTTTGTCTACACTGTAACACAATGGCAAAGGACATATTTCATGAAGCAGTCCGCGAAGCACTTATCAAGGATGGCTGGATAATTACGCATGATCCCTATCCGATTCGAATCATGGATTTCAAATTGGATATTGATTTAGGGGCAGAGCGTATGTTGGCAGCTGAACGCGATGTTGACAATGCAATAGAGAAAATTGCTATCGAAGTAAAAAGCTTCGTTGGTGCATCGTTCATGCGTGATTTTCATGTGGCTGTTGGGCAATATACCAACTACAAAGTCCTTTTGCGATTACAGGAAGCAGGACGAAAATTATATCTTGCTGTACCTAAAGACGTTTATGAGCAACGTTTTGAACAACCTGGCATCCGCTACATTCTTGATCAAACAGATATTTCGATTGTTGTATATGACGAAGATGAAGAAATAATTGCGTTATGGAAAGAATAGACCAGTATCGCCAGTATATCCTAAGTATTTATGAAGACTACGCCAAAGTAAAGCCGTTTAATCTTCAAGACGTTGACAACCAGTTGATTCTTGATGACGAAAGAAGGCACTACCAGCTAGTAAGTATAGGTTGGGATAAAAAAATGTTTCGTTACTCAGTTGTGTTTCACATCGACATCAAGCCTGACGGTAAAATCTGGATTCAGGTTAATAACACAGATCGCGATATTGCCGAAGAACTAGAACGAATGGGGGTTCCCAAATCCGACATTGTAATTGGTTTTCAGCCTCCCCAATACCGGCAGTATACAGGTTACGCTGTCGCCTAAGCTAATTCCCTCGCAATTGCTTCTTCGGCTTGCTTTACAACGGCATCGGCTGTTAGCCCTTTTGGTTCAATGCCCGGCAGTATCGTCCACGACATTCGGGTAAACGACCGGAGCGGAAACAACTTGCGTGGGTTGAAGTGTCCCGTTCCTTTTATGGCGATGGGCACCACCAAGGCCGATGGCGCTTTTTTGAGCAACACAGCTACACCAGCCGAAGCAAAGGGTTTCATTTGTCCCGAAGCCGAGCGGGTACCCTCCGGAAAAATCACGGCCGATTCGCAGTGGTCCTGAATCTGCTTGCCTAATCGTGCAATTTCGCTGATGGCTTGTTTAGGATTAGTGCGGTCGATGAGGGCGGCACCGCTTCGGCGAAGATTATACGACACCGCTGGTGTACCATGCTGAAGTTCGATTTTCGATACAAAGACGGGCGTGTGCCGACGCATGAACCAGCTTATCGCCGAAATATCGAAGAGGCTCTGATGATTGGCAACAAAGATGATAGGGCGGTCGGTTGGTAACGGTGAGTTCTGGTGCAACCGAATGCTGCTTCCCGTCAGATAGAGCCCATACGCTAAACAGGCGTTCATCCAATCGACTACTACTTTTTGAACAGGTCTGCCAAAAAGATCAAACGTAAAGACCTGTAAGCCGTGGAAAATCACTAACACCAAACCGAAGAAGAGCAGGTACACTACGCTCAATATGTAATCGAGTACTATTTTCATTAGAAATCGTAAAAGGGTGCAAATTAATCGTCATTGATGGCTTTTTTTCACTCATGAAGTGTTTTCTATGTGATATACCCTATAAATTCTCCGTACTTTGCTTTTTGATTGGATGATAAATGATGACCGATTAATGATCAACAGGACAGTATAGGGTGTAGTCCTTGTCATTTATTACTTATCATGCCTCATTCATCATTCACTTTTTGTTGGTTGATATTATGATACTTTCTGGCTCTCGTTTGGATGTAATGCGCTTCGTCGGCGAAAAAATAGACGCGTTAGTAGGCGACTATTTGAAGCCTATCGATACAAATTGGCAACCTGCCGATCTGTTGCCCGATGCCACGCGGGAAACTTTTTTAGAAGAAATTAAAGAATTGCAGGAAAGCACCCGTGAACTTTCTTACGACTACATGGCTGTGCTCGTTGGCGATACCATTACCGAGGAAGCACTGCCTACTTACGAATCGTGGTTAATGGACATGGAAGGTGTAGAACAGGGAGAAGCCAATGGCTGGTCGCGCTGGATTCGGGGGTGGACTGCAGAAGAAAACCGCCACGGCGACCTGCTCAACAAGTTTCTGTACCTCTCGGGTCGGGTAAATATGCGGGCCATGGAAACCTCAACCCAATACCTGATTGCTGATGGATTCGACATTGGAACGGGAAAAGACCCCTACCGGAATTTCGTTTATACATCGTTTCAGGAGTTGGCCACCAACCTCTCGCACCGCCGGACAGCTACCCTCGCCAAACAAGCCGGTTGCGCACAACTGTCGAAAATTTGTGGCGTGATTGCCGCCGATGAAATGCGTCATGCCAAAGCGTACAAAGCTTTTGTGAGCCTGATTCTGGAGGTGGACCCCTCCGAAATGATGCTGGCTTTCGAAGACATGATGCGTAAGAAAATCGTTATGCCTGCTCACTTCCTGCGCGAAACAGGGATGAAAATTGGGCAAACATTCAGTCACTTTTCCGATGCGGCCCAGCGACTTGGCGTCTATACAACCAACGACTACATCACCTTGATGGACTCCCTGCTTGTGGATTGGAACATTGCTAATGTAACTGACCTTAATGATGCTGGTCAACGGGCTCGTGATTACCTGATGGCCCTCCCCGACCGTCTCCGCCGGGTTGCCGAGCGCACTAAGGTGCCAAATCTGGCTTATGAATTCAGCTGGATCGCTGGGTAAACCATGAACCGTTTCGCAATCGGTATTGGTTGGCGTATTGGCCTTATTCTGCTGATAGCCATGCTTATGAGCTATTGGTGGTGGGCTCCCTATCCACGGATATTACCCGTTTTTAGCGGGGTACTTCTTATTGGTTTAGCGGTCAATTTGTTTGCGTATTGCACCAGCACGAATCGTAAACTGACGCGATTTCTGGAATCGGTTCAGTATTCCGATTTTGCTATTTCGTTCCGGTCCGACGACTCGCTGGGGCCGGGATTTCGGGCACTGAATGGGCAGTTTAACACGGTCTTGGAAGCCTTTCGGCAAGCCAGAGCCGAAAAAGAAGCTAACCTGCATTACCTGAATACGATTGTCCAGCACGTAAACGTTGGGTTACTTTCGTTCGATAGCAGCGGACGGGTGGAGTTGGTGAATCAAACGGCGCTAAAACTGCTGAATGTGTATCGGCTCCGAACGCTGGCTGACTTGCAGGCTACCCAAGCCGATTTGCACAACTGGCTGAAAGCAAACATCGGGGCTGCTGCTGCCACCTACCAAAGTGGCGAAGATGGAGAACTAACGGTCCGCTCCACAAGCGTCCGATTGCGGGGCCGTTTGGTCTCGGTTGTATCGTTACAAAACATCCGGTCAGAACTTCAGCAGAAAGAGTTGGAAGCGTGGCAAAACCTGACCAAGGTGTTGCGCCACGAAATTATGAATTCCATTACCCCCATCGTGTCGCTCACCGGCACCATGCGCGACATTGTCGAAATCGATTTGATGAGCGGATGGCAGGCAGAGGAACAGGTCAATGACGACGAAAGTGCATTTCCGGACTCACTTTCTCCTGCCCTCCTATCCTCTTCGCTGAACGACCTCCGCGATGCCCTCACAACAATCGAAAGTCGGGGGCAGGGTATCATGCGCTTCGTGGATGCCTACCGAAGCTTTACTTCAATTCCGCAACCAAAATTAGCGGAAGTACCCGTCAAAGAATTGCTTTTGAGCGTCGCCAAACTGGCGCAACCCGATCTCAATCGTCAGGGCATTACGCTCACCGTTACGGTGCCGTCGCCAGCGCCAACAATTTTGGCCGATGCTGGTCAGGTGGAGATGATCTTGCTCAATTTGCTTCGCAACGCGATGGAGGCCTACGACGACCCAACCGGCGCTACCATCAGGCTCGAAGCTACCAATGCAGATAACCGTACGACGCTTTCCGTTTGTGATAATGGCCCTGGTATTGAACCGGAAGCTATCGAACAGATTTTCATTCCGTTTTATACGACAAAAAAAACAGGCTCTGGCATTGGCCTGAGCCTGTCTCGACAGATTATGCAACTCCACGGAGGACAGCTAACTGTAACCTCTACTCCCGGCAAAGGCAGCGATTTCCGGTTGGTATTTTGAGGTAGGTAATTGGGAATCGCGGTAATTGGGTAATTGTGGTAAGTTGTTAACTGGTGTTGTACCCAGTTACCCTAATCAACCTTTATTTTGAAGACTTCATAAGGCCGCGTACGGGTTGACCGGTTCTTGTTGTTTTTGGCCATGTGGTCAATTTGCGAGGTGGTAATATACAGGAACCCATCCTGAATGGCATAGCTGTCGGGCCATTGCAACCGTTCCTTATCTGTAATAATGTTCTCGCGTTTCAACTCGGCTTTAGTACCAGAAGTATTTTTGATCCGGTAAATGGTATAATTGAGAATATCGCCCAAATACAGATTACCGGCAGGGTCCATGATCAGCGCATCGGTAGTTGTCCACTTGCCTAAGTCCTCTACCTTTCCTCCAAGTCCTTTGTCTGACACCGATTCATCACGGAGAAACTCCGTTTTTATTCGATATAATTTATTGTCGGATAGAGGTTTGTAGTATAACCAATCACCATCGGGCGTTAGGGCAAGTCCATCGGAATTGAAGCGTACAGGTCCTTTGTCATCCTTCAGTTCGCGGCCATCGATGATGAACCGGAACGCCGGGTCAGCCTTCACCGACGGATGATTCTGTAAAACTAAGCGGGCCTTACCGCTTTTAATATCCAACACCACAATACCTCCGTTTTGCGACTCGGTAATGTACGCCACCTCGCGTTTGGTATCTACCCGAACATCATTGAGATAACTCACCGACCCAACAACACCCGCAATCGGGTACACCTTCTCTACCTTATTGGTTTTCAAATTGATGCAAACCAGCTTATGCCCATTTTTATACACCCCCGATTGCTTGGGGCTTGCCGGATCGATTACCCACAGTCGGTCTTTATCATCCACGTAGGGCGACTGCACGCAGACCCACTTGTTGGAGGGGTCTTGCCCCGGTCGCCAGCTATTCCAGTTGGCATCGGGATACGGTTTCTTTGAACCATCCTTATCAATTTCAACCAACGCGTACTGGTATATATCGGTCCAATAGGGGTAATTCACGAACATTCGCCCGGTCTTTGAAACCGCTACTCCCGTAATCTGGTACTTATTGTCCTGAAAAACCGAGGTCATCTGAGCCTGTTGAGCGTGAGCTGCGCCAACAGTCAGACCAATAGCTAGAAGGCTAGAAAAGAAGCGTTTTTTCATTTTTGTTGAGTCGTTTGATCGAAGATTCTAACGGTATCCCAAACAAAAGGTTTGATTAGTATATCAAACGAATAGACTCAAATAGACTCAACCAGATGAACAATACACTTATCATCCTGTTACTGACCAGCGTAACGATAGGTTGTCAGAAAAATCAACGTGAACAAACCCAAACGGGCGATTCTACAACTAGCACGACGCAAAATACCGAGGCCGCTACCGGAAACGTGCAGTTATTGCAAAATCTGCCAGAATCCTATAACACCCCCGATGGCCTGGCACTGGCTCCCGATAGTAGTGTGATCTTGTCGGTGCCCAACTTTGGCAACCCCTCATTTCCGGCTGCCTTGCTGCGGTTGGAGGGCGATTCGTTGCGGATGTTTTTTGCTCCGCCTGCCCTGACCGAAACGGGTCATGCCGCCCCAATGGACCTGGCGTATGGCCCCGACGGTAATCTGTACTACGCTGACAATCAGTTTTTCTTCAACAAGAATTACAAGTCGCGCTTGATGCGGATAACCATTCAGAATGGCAAACCCACCAAAGCCGAACCAGTAATAACCGGCCTGCGGTTGCCTAATGCGATTGTCTGGAAAGGATCAACGTTGTACATCACTGATAGCCAGTGGGACACCGATGACCGACCAAAAGATAGTGCCATCTTGCGCTTTTCGATGGCCGAACTGAATCCGGGTAAACCCGTGCAAATGAAACCCGGTCCGACTGATCCGCACGTTCTGACAACGTTCACAACCCAGGCCAACGAAAGCGGCATCGACAATGGAGCCGATGGACTCGATTATGACAGCAAAGGCAATCTGTACACGGGTGGTTTTGGCGATGGAATCATGTACAAAATGACCCTCAAGCCCGATGGTTCTCTAAACCAAAAAACACAGTTTGCCAAACTCGATTGCGTTGATGGCTTGATTGTGGATCGGGCAACGGATCAACTGTATGTGTGTGATTCTAAAAACAACGCCATCCGCCTTGTTTCACCCGATGGGAAGGTGAGTACGCTGGCCGAAAATGGCGATAATGACGGCGGAAACGGCCAGTTAGACCAACCAGCTGAAGTATTGTTACGCGGCCGTCGATTGTTCATTTCCAACTACGACCTCCCAGAAGCAAAATTTAAAAACCAGCGGTTCGATGCCCCGCACACGATGTCGTTTGTGGATTTGAAATGAAATGGTTGGAACACGGATTAATCCGTGTCCCAACTTACTTATCAATCAGGTGCCCAATGCGTTCCATCGTCTCGATACAGGCGCGGCCGTTATGATACGGACATTTCCAGGGGCTGATTTTTTCGTTACCCAGTACTTTACCTGTTGCATCGACTCCCAGGTACCATTCCCCGTTTTTAGTGTCGAGCAGGTGTTTTTTGGTGTATTCCCAACTGGCCGCAGACTTTTCCAGGTAGGCCTTTTCTTTGGTCAGTTGATAGGCATTCATAAAGCCAACCATTGCTTCAGCCATCACCCACCACGAGCGTTCGCGGTTCCAGTGTCCACTGGCGGGGTTCTGTTTGGGTAAGTTCTGGTCTGGCCCCTCGTACTCGTAGTTCATACCGCCGTCGGGGTCTACTCCAGACAGAGCGGCCTTTGCCATCAGCACCGATTCTTTACGAACTTTGGTCAACAAGTCAGCATCGTGAAGCACCTCGGCCGCTTCGAGTAACAGCCACGAGGCTTCAATGTCGTGCCCGTAGCTGATACCCGTTCGGCGGGGTTCCCAGTTCATGCCCTGAAACAGAACCATCCGGTGCGTTTTCGGGTCGATAATTTGGCCAAGAAAATTGTTGATCAGACCCCGCACCTGCTTTTTCACCTCATCGGCGGGCCACACCCGCAGCAAACTCACAAACGCTTCCAGAATGTGCAGATGCGTATTCATGGTTTTGCTCTCACCATTGTCTTTGCGGGCAATTGCGTACGATTTGGCTTCGGTCCAGTCGCGGGCAAATGCCTCGATAAAACCACCGTGTCGGGCGGGGTCTCGATCGTAGGCGTGTTTGACCATTGCCTGAAAAATCTCCTGCGCAAAATCCAGGGCAGGTTTGTGGCGGGTAGCCCTGTAATATTCACTCAGGCCATATACCGCAAAGGCCTGCCCATACAACTGTTTGCTATCGTCAGTAGGTTGACCTTTGGCATCGACCATCCAGTACACGCCCCCGTGTTGCCGGTCGCGAAAGTAGGTGTCCAGGTACTCAAAAGCCCGTTTGGCAGTCGGCAAATACTCATCATCATGTTGGGTATGCAAGGCAGCCGACGAGAACGTCCACAGAATCCGACTGTTGAGAACTACCCCTTTAGCTGTATTCGGTTTGGGGACATTATCGTATCCCACAGCCCCATAAAAACCACCGTTCGTTTGGTCGGGGGCATACCGTTGCCAATAGCCTAAAATGTCTTTCAGCTCCTGATTAAGTTCACGTTGCCAGAGCCGGAGGTCGGGAATAGTCATGGACGGGTGGGTTAACAATTAAAAGCTAATCTCTTGAGTCAAGTACGTCGCATTGCCGTCACCATTAATTTTGACGGTAGCAGTCAGGGGCTTACGATTCCAGTTAATTGTAATCAGGCCGTAGTTTAGGTCGGCAACCATTGGGCCAACGCGGTGTTTGTTCGGTTCTTCGTGCGGCTTCGATACGTGGGTTAATCCACTGCTGGTTATATCGAACAGATCGTAGCCCAGCCCCGGCACACTTACCCTGGAGACCTCGCCCATATGGCGATCACCACTCATCAGAATTACCCCTTTTGGCTTAGTTTTCCCCAACAGATCCAGAAACCGCTGGCGCGCAGTGGGGAAGTTAGCCCATTTCTCGTACACATGCTCTTCGGGAAGAATCTGTATGCCGCTACCAATCAGGTGCACATCGGCATCAGAACCTGTCAACTGTTGCTCCAGCCATTTCCACTGCGTTTCCCCCAGCATGTCGCCCGACGGATCGGGTACGTTGTCTTTGCCGTTCTTCTTTAGCGGGTCACGGAAATAACGCCCATCCAGCAGAATGACTTTCACCCGTTGGCCTTTGGGGCCGTAGCTGTGGACAGAGTAAGCACCCTGTTGTTTTCGAAGCGGGCTGCTGGCTGGCTCGTCCAGAAAATTCAGCATTTGCTGTTGGCTTTCGACCCGCTTGGGGTATTCCTTACCCCCATCGTTAACGCCATAATCATGGTCGTCCCAAACGCCAATTACCGAGGCTGACTGCCGCAGTTGCTGATATACAGGGTTGCTTTTCTGGCGTTCATACTTGATTCTGAGCGTATCCATATTTTCGGAATCTCCGTAGATATTATCGCCCAGCCAAATCCAGACCTGAGGCTTTTGCGCCACAATATCATCCCAAAGGGGCTGAGGGCGTTTCTGGTCGCTGCACGACCCGAAAGCGATTGTGGTAACAGGTTGCTGCTTTTGAGAAGTTGCCGTAGTGGATTGGCTGGTGCGGCATCCTGTCGCCAGAACAACACTCACCAGGCCGAGAGCAAGAGTTTTTTTCATTAATTCAATTGGGTAAATGGGTAATTGGGGGATTGGGTAACTGGGGATTAGGTAACTGGATAACTTGTAATTCCTCAATTACCCATTTACCTAGTTACCCAATCACCCAGTTACATAGATTTCAGCACAAAATCCTTAAAAACAGCCTTTTGACCTGCTGACCCTAAAGCCGTAACACCCACGCGAACAGCCCGATCCCAGGGAGGCAAATAAGCCCCGTCGTGTGGTTGAGCACTCAAACTTTGATAGTTTTTCCCATCTGTTGAATAAGCGAAGGTGAATAAGTGTCCTTGCTTCGCATCCAACCTCAGATTAACCGTTTTTGACTTTTTTAAAGGTTGCGTACTAATAACCGATTTTTTACCTCGCTCTACTTTCCAGATCGTCAAACTCTGTGCATCTGCCGAAATACCCAATGAATTGTTATCATCGCCAATAGCCGCCAGACCTGCCTCACTGTTCGAGCGTTTACGATTGATCGTAGTAGTTACCGTGTAATCGCCCGTCAAGGTACGCTGCGCAACAGAACTGCCCGCCTTTGCTGGTTGGGCCATCAGGGTTAATTCACCCTTTTTCAGCTTGACATCGGGCTGTTGAAAAACTGACCATTGCCACTGATCGGATAATATCTTACCCGCAAATGAATCCGACACCTCAGCAGGTGCGGGCGCGGCTTTAGTTACAATTTGAGTTTCAGACTGGAACTTAATCCAGCCGTCAGGAGTAAATGTAAACTCTTTTAGCAGTGCTTGTCGACCAGTGAACACATTGGACTGTTTGTCATAAGCATGGTAGAGGAAGTAATATTTCCCGTCTTTTTCAATGGCTGTGCCGTGACCGGGGCAGCGCCATTGCGCATCATCGGTCAGGATGGGATTCTGACTGTATTTCTCCCAGGGGCCGAGCAGGTTTTTGGCTCGTGCCACACCAGTCGCGTAATTACAACCGGCCCCACAGCAACCAGCTCCGGCATAAATCGCGTAGATATAATCGCCGTGCTTCAGCATGGATACGCCTTCGACCAGGTTGCCTTCCCAGGGAGTGTCATTCCGAAAGAGTTCGCGTTTTTCACCCGTCAGGGCCGTCCGTTCTTCATTCATCGGTTGCGCCCAGATTGGGGTTGGCTGCTTAATGCTGTTACCATCCTCCTTCCAAATCAGGTATAATTTGCCCGTTTCGTCGCGCATTGGAAACCCATCAATAGACCCATCAGACTGGCCGACCAACGGACCATGATCACGATAGGGACCTTCTGGCCGATCAGCACTGGCCACAGCCACGCACAGATTGCCGCCTTTTTTGTGAGCCGTGTAATACACATAGACCTTGCCGTTTTCCTGGGTGATTTCAGGTGCCCAGAAATAATAATCGGCCCAGTCAGGAATTTTGGTAAAGATGTTGCCAGCAGATTCCCAGTTGACCAAATTGTTGGATTTAAGCAACGGAAAGGCAGGAAACCAATTTGACGAAGTGGCTGATGCCCAATAGGTATTGCCCACTTTTGTCACTGAAGGATCTGGATAGTCACCAGAAATTACGGCTGGTTGTGCCGATGCGGAGAATAGCCCCAGGCTCGCTATGAGCAGGCTTAGAAAAGGACGGGTTACGTTGATCATTAGGTGCAATAGTTCTATTCGCCCGTGGTACGCCTTACGTAGTCAGTTGGCGTTTCGGGTGTGCCAAAATTAGGCGATCCAGGCGTGCTAAACGAAAAATGATAAGCCTTCACCCATTTATGAAACGGATACTTGCCACTTTCAAACTCTACTCGTTGGAAGATCAGTGCTATTTGTCTGGTACGTACCAGAAGGGTATTGTGCTAATCTCGGTCGGCTTGGCCAGGGAGTCAGACTGTATGTCGATCTTGATGATATTCTTCCCCAGTCGGAGGTTTGTTGGAATCAGCACCGTTTGCCAGCCCCGTTGTTGAAGTTGACCGAATTGCGTAAAAAGCAGGTCAGGGCTGCTATATAAGGAGTCATTTACTGTGATGCGCATTAACTGACTTATCTGTTCACTGCTCCAAATAGCAAACTCACGTCTCTTCTCCCGTTTCGGCAATGTGTCGATCCGTGCGGGTGTTTTAGCCAACCGGGTTAATAAAGTGTCTAAGGCTTTCGGGTAAGCGATGTATAACCGGATGAATGATTCGCTAATGACATCAGATTGAATTGAGGCCGCATCAACGTATTCATCTTCGGCCCGTTGATTGTCGTATGCGGTTGGATTTACAAAAAGGCTATCTTGCCGCGCTGTGTACAAATGGCGTTGATTGAAGACTGATATTCGCCGGTCCACCCGGGTAAAATCGGCTAAAAATTCGACTGTTATCAGAACAACAAAGACGACCATCATCATGGACAGTACGCGTAAAATTTTCTTAGCTGGCAGGTGACTATAAAAGGTGTTGATAATGAAGCCCACAGGTTTATACATTCCCCAGTACATCAACCTGCTTAGGGCAGTAAACTGATAATGCAGTTTACTGCCGGTCGGGCTTGATCTGACAACCGGCAGGCTCAAAATAATACTGATCAGGAAGAAAATAGCAAAAAGACCCAAGGCTATCTGTTTAATCACATACAACACGTCGGCAGATAGTATTGGACGGATGAATGAGTAAACCAGTATAATTTGCAGATAGGCGAAAGCAACAAAAACCAGCAGAAAAACGAACAAAAAGGCTACGGCAAAAACAATGTTGCACCGTTGATCGAGCCGTAGAATATAGGCATCGAGCGGGCCGAGGTCTTCAGCCATCCGCTTTTGCGCATAGGGGGTAGAAAATGGAATTCTGTCGTAGTGTATACCGGTGGGATATACAGCGAGTAGGCCCACCAGGCCAACCCAAAAAGCCCGCATTACAAAGTTGGTCAGGAAAGCTAAAAACAGCACATAGCAGGTAGCCTTCATCATGCTGTATGCCAGTGAAGGTAGCAGCCCCGAAATCCCGTTTGTGTGGCTCATGAAATTGTACCGGAGATAATCGAACGCTAGATCAAGTAAGTCAGGCAGTTGCAATATGGCAAACAAGGCGGCTCCCGAAATAACCAGTTCAAGGTTCCAGCTCTGAGCGGTCAATTCGCGCAATTTCTCCTGTTGCTCGGGCAGGAGTGATGGTTGGGTAGGTGGCAGTTCAGTCACGACGGTCGGATTATTAATTCCCGAAAAATAGCGAAAAAGACAAGACTCACTAACCCCAACATCATTTGTCTCCTATTTTTCAGTAATACGTATTACTCTAGAGCCTTCTGGAAGTCAGCCATGCGTTAGTCACAGTGAACTTTGAGCAGTTCACAAACTATACCTACCATTTAGTCAATTTTTGACTGTCCATTTTATATACAGCGCTTATATTTCAGCCTATTAAAGGTTTTCACTCTCCCCAAAACAATCTTAATTCACCCGAATCATGATCAAAAAACGCGCTACGTTTCAATCATTTCGAAACTTACTCATCGTGAGTGGTTTTCTTTTCGCCGTTGCCAGTTGCTTGCAGGACCACCCGATTCCGAACCCATTGACATTAAGTGCTGTACAGGGTCCGCCCTTCGCTACTGGCCTCAAGGCACCAATCGGAATCACTGAGGACCCTGCCGGCAACATATGGGTAACTGAAGCGGGTAGTGGAACGGTAAACAACGGTCAGGTTACGGTGATTACTCCGGCCGGTGCCAAATACCCCGTGATCACCGGCTTCGTGTCAGCAGTGAGCCCTGAGAATTCTCCCGAAGGTCTCAATCACCTGCTGTATAAAGATGGTAAGCTCTATATTCTGCACGGCACTGAAGACAAACTCTACATTGCCGATGTGGCTGGCTTTGTTCCGGGTGTAACAGCACCTTTTGCCGCTAGTTTGCTAACCGGAATCGACATTGGTACGTTTGTTAGGAACGCCCACCCCAATGCTCCTGATCCGAAAGATTCGAACCCTTATAACCTCGCATTTGGACCTGGTGGGGATTTGTTTATTACTGATGCGGGTGGCAATGCCATTGTGCGCCGGAATCAGGGAACGGGTGCGCTGAGCATCTACGCTATATTCCCGGATTACCCAAATCCAACGTACCCAAGCGCTCCAATGGGGCCGCCAACCATCGACCCTGTTCCGACCGGAATTGTGTATAACGGCACTAATTTCCTCGTTACCTCTTTAGGTGGTTTCCCCTTCCCTACCGGTATCTCAAATATTTTTCAGGTTAGTGGTACAGGTCCGGCTCCCGTTACGCCAACGGTTTACAAAACCGGTTTTTCAAGTCTGACCGATATTGTGTTAACACCAGGTGGCAAACCGCTCGTAACTGAGTTTGGTTTTTCAACGCCCGGCCGCGTGGCTAGTGGCGATAATCCGGCTACCAGTTTGTTCACGCCTGCCATTACGCCGGTCGATATTCTGTTAAGTTCAAAAAACCCCAACACCTATTATGTGTTGTATTATGGCCCTGGCATTATTGTAAAACTGAACGCAACAAACTAGAAACAAGCAGTTTAGTATAAATGCAATTAAAAAACCCGGTAGTTTCCTGCCGGGTTTTTTAATTGTCCGGCTTCACCCGGCGTCCTTCATGGTAAATCTGCTTTTTATCAGCGGCATCCCGATCGGCGTAATTACTAACCATCGCAAACGAGCCTGGGTCTGCACCGGTCAACAGCTTGCCTTCGTGGTAAACTCGTTTCCCATCTTTGGCATACCCCGATTCAAGCACAGAAAACGAGCTTACATCGCTCCCTTTTAGGGGCAGATTTTTGTAGAAAACGGTTTGTTTATCCACCGCGTAATCATCGGTCGATAGCTTGAATGAGGATTTATCCGCTTCTCCAATCCGTTTGTCCTGATAATATACTTGCGCTTTATCGGCGGCAAACTGCGGATATGCTTCATTCAAGTGACCAAAGCTGGCCGGATCGGCTGCTGGCAATGGTCGATCCTGAAAATAGACGCGAGCCTTGTCTTTCGAATAATACATTCCAACAACGGTAAACGAAGCTGGGTCTGCGGCCTTGATCTCGCGAATGCCCGCTTTGAGCGGGCCATCCAACCTTGTCCAGGAATAATAAACATGCTGGTTGTCTTTGGCGATGTTCCGGCTTAAAACGGTAAACGAGCTACCCTGGCTGCCGGATATTGGCTTGAGGTCGAAATAGCCCACCGTCTTATCTCTACCAAAGCTATAATCGATTGGCTCAAATGACGCTACATCATTCACGGCAAAACCTTTACCCTGGTAGTAACAACGGACTTTATCTTTGGCATATTCACTGGCCAAGACTGAAAATGAGCTAGCATCGGCGCCCTCAACGCGGCTAATTTTGTCTTTTCGCTTCGTCTCAAACAGCTTAAAATCCAGGTAATTATCACAGTAGAAGACTAATTTTTCGTCTCTGGCGTAATGCTCATCGAGCGCGTTAAAACTAGCGCCGTCTGATCTGTCGAGCGTAACACCCCGGTAGTATCCCCGGGTTTTATCTTTGGCAAATACAGCATTCAGTTCTTGAAACGAATCGTAATCAGCTCCCTGCATGAGGTAATCTTTGTAGTAGACGGCACCATTTTTTGTCTGGTAACCAGATTTCTTGCACGACAGCAGGACCCCCAATCCGAGAACCGAAAGCAGAATATGGAGCAGTTTCATGGCCAGTAGTAGGACATAGTGTGTAGGGCAAAAAGAAGACAATACAAACTTACAAGGACGTTAGCAATCAGACTACTCCCAGTTCATAACTGGTAGTAGTAGCGCTATAACTGGCTGTTACAGCGCCCTGGTAAGTAAATTTAGGGAGCAAATTTATGGCAGTGGCAATAGGCTTGTACCTTTGCCCGGATGAACATACTTCTCCTTAAAGTAACACTGATGCCTTCCGTTATTGCGCTGGTCACGCTGGCGATTCGGAAGTGGGGAAATAAATTAGGGGGATTAATTGGCAGCTTACCCTGGGTGGCGGGACCGATTCTCTTGTTTTTTATTCTGGAGCAGGGCACGGATTTTGGCATCCATTCTATTCGGGGGACAATAATTGGTGTTCTGGCATTGATTAGCTT
This sequence comes from Flavobacterium sp. SUN052, assembly GCF_028867935.1. Taxonomy (GTDB): domain Bacteria; phylum Bacteroidota; class Bacteroidia; order Flavobacteriales; family Flavobacteriaceae; genus Flavobacterium. The sequence continues at coordinate 850,475 of NZ_JAPQNS010000001.1, read as the reverse complement.
TTGTTTCAGCTACTCGGCTTTCTCCCGAACATTCACCTGGCTCCCAACGCTCTTACTGTCTTACGTCGCTTATACAGTTACAGCCCTGTTTTACAACTACGTACAACTGAGTCTGGTTGTTAGTTACGCAGTTGCGATAGGCAGCGTTCTGATGGCTCTGGTGTTTTTCCCGGCACCAACCGGTCCGCCCATCACCGCCCGACGATTACGCTACGATATTCTCATCCGCATGGGCGTCGCTACCGTTTTTGTCGTGATCATAACTGGCCTGGCCAATCTGTTGGGGCCCAACTGGAGTGGCATTTTGACGCCATTCCCCATTCTAACCTCGATTCTGGCTATTTTCTCGCATACCCTTCAGGGAAGTAGTGCCACTATTGCCACCATGCGTGGGCTGGTAATTGGCTTATTTGGGTTTACTACTTTCCTTTTCCTGCAAGCCTTCTGGCTCAGCGAATATTCTATTGCGGCATCATTCGGGATGGCATTTGCGATAAACGCCCTGATTAATCTGGCAGCGAGCCGGGTCTGGTGATTTGCATTGAACTTAAAATCCCCTGCTAATCCCAAACTCTAGCTCTTCTGAGGGTGTAGGATAAGTTCGAAAATTGCTGACGCATCTGGGCTTCGACTCCGCTCAGCCTGACCTCAAAATTGACTCAAAACCGGTAATTGCGTCCAAGTAAACTGTCAGGCTGAGCGGAGTCGAAGCCCAGATGCGTCAGCAACTAAACAAAACCTACGCTCAACTCATAAATTTGGCCTACACTCATCTTCTGACCAATACTCTACACCGCTCCTAGCAAATCTCGCCGGGCGTGCAAACGGGGCCCTCGGCCTGTACTTCGGTAAGAACGGGGTTTGCTTTCTCCCATTCAGTCCAGGCGGTGTTAAGCGCCCCCAGGAATGTTTCGGGTTGTTGAGCTCCCGACACAGCGTACCGCCGGTTGAGCACAAAGAAAGGAACGCCCCTTGCTCCTACCTGCTGGGCTTCGTAAATATCACGCCTTACGGCCTCGGCAAACTGGTTGCTGTCAAGAAGCTGCTGCACGGCAGTTGGGTCGAGCCCAATTTCAGTGCCAAGTTCGAGTAACGTAGCGTGGTCGGAAGTGTCGCGCCCTTCGGTGAAGTAAGCCAGAAACAGCCGCTCTTCGGCCGCATCGCCTACCCCGTGCTGTTTGGCCAATTGAATAAGCCGGTGGGCATCCCACGAGTTTGCCACTACGGCCTTATCAAAGTCGTACGTCAGGCCCACTTCCCGGGCCATGCCCGTAACATGAGCGTTCATGCGCTTGGCTTCGTCAAGGCTCCAACCCTTCACTTCGGCCAGGTATTGATTGATGTTTTTGCCCGGTTCCGTTTTCATGTCCGGGTTCAGCTGAAAGCTTTTCCAGACCACGTTGATCTGATCTTTGTGGGAAAACTGACTCAGGGCAGCCTCAAATTTTCGCTTGCCAATGTAGCAAAAGGGGCACATTACGTCGCTCCAGATTTCTACGTCCATATCGATTGTACTCGTTAAGATTAGCTTGATAAGGCAGCTATTGCCTGCTACTCTACTAACTGATTGGGAGTTTATAGCGTTCTTCATTGATAAAATTTAGGGTGATTACGGTAATGTGTGCGCCTTAAAAAAATCCCAGATAACATCGTTATTCACGAACGCTTCGGAAGGTGAATCCCCAATTCGTCGTGCTCCTTTGAGCCCACCCGGCCACGAATGCCCCCCGTCGGTAGTGAGGTAAAATTGGATCACGGCCTTGTCGTTACAATTCGTCCATTGGTAAGCGGTGTACCTATCTGTTGTCCGAACAACTTGCTTTTGAGGGGAGCATTTGGCCAGTTTGGCGAACACACTCAAGGTTGTATCCACCGACGGGTTCCACTGTCGGTTTATACTTCGTGACCCAACACCACCCTGATACGGCACATTCCGGTCCAGTTGCGAATGAATATGCAAAATCGGCATAACCCGATTGGGACGACAGGCCGTTTCTACCTGCATGGTTCCGGCATTGGTAGCAATGGCCGCTAGTTTATTAGGAAGTTCGCAAGCCAGCCGGTAGCACAGCATCCCCCCATTTGAATGCCCGGTTGCATATACTCGTTTTGAGTCGATTCGGTAGGTAGCCACGAGCTTATCAATCAGTTCACTGATGAAGCCAACATCATCAGCTTGGCGGGTCGATGCGCTTTGTCCGCAACAGGCACCCGCATTCCAGGTACGCAGCCCTAAGACTCCAGGGTTCAGTAAACCATCGGGATACACTACAATAAATCCCTCTTTGTCAGCTTTTTCGCTCAACCGCGACTGGGCTTCGAACTGCTTACCACTGCCACCTCCACCATGCAAAGCCACTACAAGGGGGATCGGTTTCTTGGTTTGGGAATAGGCTGGGGGCAGATGGACTGAATAAAAGCGGGGCCTCCCGTCGTGTTGTAGGGTGTCGGCAACGATTGATGTCCAGTTAGTTTGTACATCAATGAACTCGCTGGCTGGCTCTGAAGCAGGTAGCCATAGCTTGATAAGCAGGGTTAATACAAGGAGCGGGGTCATAAAAAGGTGAGCGATAACGAATAACTGGCCTCAATAACGCAATTATAATTGCTTCACCAGTTCTTTTACCTCCGCTACCGTATACGTGTCTACCAGCCGGTGCGTTTCGAACACCATGAAGTATTTGTATTGCCGCCCGGCCTGCTCAGCCCATTTTTGGCCTAGTCGGTTCTTAGCGGCACTGTCGGAGTTGTCGCGGTCGTCGCCTTTGGTTTCCAGCACAACCAGCGTACCGTTTTGGGTATACAGAATGAAATCGGGGTAATGGTTCGATTTGTAGCCGTTGATAGCGAAGCCTTTAGCCCGCCCCAGGTTACGGTGCCAGAAGACAACGTTGGGCAGGGCGGCTAGTTCGCTGATAACGCGTTCCTCAAACCCGTTCATGCTGCCTTCGCGTTCGTACAACGATTTTCCGAGTGATTTCCCCAGCTGGCCGGGCACAATCGTTTTCTTGAAGGTGAATCCTTGTTCCACCGAAATTTTGCTGACAGCCAGGAGTTTTTTGAACTGGTCTTCGGCATGGATATCCGCCAGCGCGCGAATCTTCTTTTTGACCTTGTCCCGGTAGGTGTATTCCCGCGCCAGCAGGTCTTTCATGCGTTCGGCATCGAAGCTGGTCAGAATTCGCTCCAGATACAATCTAATCTGCTGGTCAGGAATGGGGTACATGTTGCCCACCAGTTGCATCATCCGGTGTGTCAGGTCTTTTACCTGCCCGGCTTTGGGCTTGCTCAGAATGTAATCAACGAAAATTTCTTTGAGCTGTATGTTGTCGATTTGCAGGAAAACGGGGCGGTATTGATTGCCTTGTGTTCGTTCGATGTCGATTTTGTACAGGTCTGTTTCAACGGTATCCCAGTCGATCTTGATGTCTTCGTTGGCTAGCTGGAAGCCTTTCAGTAACACTTCCTGATTCAGCAAGACCCGTTCGCCCTGCCCAAAAAGTCCACTTTGGGGAACGTCCAGATAAAACTGTGGCAACCTCAACTGCTGAGCAATGGCCGCAAAATCCTGATTGATCGCTATCTTTTTCACCTTATCGCCGAGTTCCTGAAACAGGGGCGACGAATCGTCGGAAGCCTGCTTGCTGATTTGCTGTTCAAATTCCTGATTCTTGGTTACGGCTAGCTGGGTGATGGTTGCCAGCGTGGGTGGCAACACAACGGGCAGTTCGTCGGGGGGAGCCGTGGGGTCGAACTGTATCTTGTCCGGCTCAATCTCATCACTGACCGATTCGGTTAATTCGGGAAACAGAAATCCTTGCAACGCCTTGGCGGTGGTCTGGGGCACCGCATCAGCCTTTTGCTCGTCACTTGCACGATAGTCATTCCGGCTAAAACCAGCCGATTCCAGGCCCCGGATAATGCTTTGCAGGGTGTCGTTGAACTTGGCCGAGGCCGTTAGCACGTACGATACGTTCAGCAGGTCGTTCTGGTGGCGCATCACGTAGGGTTGCCGCAACACCCGACCCAGAATCTGCTCAATGTCAACAGCCGAAGAACGGTCGGCGAGGGAGGCCAGAATATAGGCAAACGGACAGTCCCAGCCTTCTTTCAGGGCATTCACCGTAATGATATACCGCACCGGACATTTCGGGCTCATCAGGTCAACATCCTTTAGCTCGTTGATGTCGGCGGTTTTGATTTTGATCTGGGCTTCGGGAATTTTCAGTTTGAGCAACTGTTGTTTCAACTTCTCGAAGGTTGTGTTGTCATCGCCAATTTTGGGTTGGGCCTGAAACAGCACAATGGGCCGAATGTAGCGCCCACCCGCCTTTTGTTCAGCTTTGGCCAGGTGTTCCAGTTGCCGTTGCAGGTTCAGCGCACTCTCAACCACCTGCGATTTGTCTTTGTGGTTGTAAGCAATGACCGGCAGTTTCACCATCTGCTCCTTCTTGAGTTCAATGGCCGACACAAAGCTGACAATGTTGGCGTTTTTCTTTGGCGTTGCTGTCAGGTCCAGCACAAACGACGGGTTCAGGTTACGCAGCATCTCAACGCTCAGTTCGCTTTCCGCGTTGTGGCTTTCGTCGACCAAAACCACGGGTGTGAGGCTGCGAATCACGTTGATCAGGGCGGTTTGGTCGGTGTCGGCCAGCAGGTGATCGTTGGAATCGTATTGGCTGGCGAAGGTGGCTAACGCACCATTCTCCTCGAAAATTTTCCGGTCTTCTTTTTTCGTTGCCCGTAAACTGCCGAAACTCAGCACAAAAATGCTCAGTTGCTCCTGCACCACCGACGGGCTGAAGTTGGCACCCTGCAAGAGGTCTTTTTTCTGATAAACAGCTACCCGATGATTGAACAGGCTGTTCAGTTTTTGCCGGTATGGGTGCGCCGGATTCGACAGATTGCGTACGGTTTGGTCGAGCAGGTTGCTCCAGGGAACCAGCCACACCACGGCTTTCGGCCGGTCGACCGCAAACGCATCGAACAGCGTGTGCAGGGCGTTGACAGCAATAAAGGTTTTGCCACCCGCCGTGGGTACCTTCACGCAGACGTGCGGTGTTCCCGGCACATTGTTCTGGTACGGCCGCATACCGGTATTGTTCAGCGGATCGTAGTCGCCTACTTCGTCCTGCCAGTAGCGATTATAGGCCAGATCGTAGCGGTGTTCCCGCTGAATATAGTGCAGATAGCGGTCTAGGTCGCGAATAACGCCCGCCTGATAGGGTTTCAGTTCCATTGTTGTCGTTCGATCAACCCCACCCCAACCCCTCCCCTTAACTCAGGGGAGGGGCGAAAAAGAGTCCGGGGCTTCTCCCCTCTCCTTTTTTCAAGGAGAGGGGTTGGGGGTGAGGTTAAAACCGGGAAATATCTCGGGGGATTTTCTTGAAAATGATGTGTCGCTGCTGGAGCCACTCGCGGTTGATCAGGCAGTTGTCGGCGTAGATTACATATTGCTCGGCCCGCGTTTGCACCGTCGACAGAAAGTCGTAATCCAGCGTGGTCAGCTCGTCGCGCTCGTAATAGAAATAGTAGACCGTTTCGAAGTGCTTACCCAGAAAATGCGGGGTTTCTTCACGGTCTGCCAAGCGTGACAGCCTTGGCATTGGGGAGCGCGTTTCGGAATACCAGATGTACTCCCTAATGCGGTCCAGCGGCAGGTCCTCGTTTAGTTGGTTGTCTTCCATGAAGAGGGCAGGCCCCAGTTCATAGTATGTGAAATTGCCCCCGGTTCCTTCTTTCCCGCCGTAACCATCGATCACGCGCCGAACCCGCTCAGCAGTAATGGTTTCGGCGTAATCCTCCATCTCCACCAGAATAAACTGCCGACTCCCACCGTCTTGCTTATTCAAATTCAGCACCGCATGAGCTGTCGTGCCGGAGCCCGCGAAGCTGTCGAGGATTATGTCGTCGTTAAAGGTGACATAACTAAAAATTTCCTCTAATAATGAAAAAGGCTTAGGATAATCAAATTGTCGTTTACTTTCAGGAAATATCTCTTTGATATTATTCGTACCAATTCTACCATCTAACTCAAGCACACTTGAGAGTTTGGCCCGATAGTCTTTTACATACAGTTTGATTTCAATAATCTTACTTTCATTTTCACCGAAAATAATTCTTTCAGCATTTAACATGGACTGCATTGTTTCAAATGGGAATCTATATCCCATCATTGGCTGTTGACAAGGCTTCCCTGTTAATGGATGATAAACATCATACCTGTATCCTTCTTTACCAGGGTTATGCACGCTACGACTTCCCGTGTAAATCCCTCCTTTATCTATAAATTTATAGTCCTGAAAAGGCCAAATAAATGGCTTATTATCTTTTAACCATCGAGTATATTCTTTTTGCAAGTCGGTCTCGTCATCAAAAATCCTGATCAGGTTATCACCTAATTCAATCAGCTTAGTTTTTATTTCGATGTCACTTGATTTCCATACAGAAGGAATCAGTTTTTTATCCTCAGCATAGACTAAAATATACTCGTGTTCAATTGCAATGTTAGTTGGATTATTATCTGTAGCATTTTTCCAAACTAGGGTACCGACGGAATTGCTTCTTGCAAAGATTTCATCTAAAACAAGTTTAAAACTAGAGTATTCGTTTTCATCAATTGACGCTATTAGAACTCCATCATCAGCTAATAACCGTTTCAACAGTTGTAGTCTCGGATACATCATACACAGCCATTTGTCGTGGCGGCTGAGGTCTTCACTTTCCTTGCCTACTACTTTACCAAGCCACCGTTTGATTTTTGGATCATTGACATTATCGTTATAGACCCAGTTTTCGTTGCCGGTATTGTAGGGAGGGTCAATGTAGATGCACTTGATTCGGCCTTCGTAATACGGCAGCAGTGCTTTCAGAGCTTCCAGATTATCGCCGTGAATAATCCGATTGCCCTCAGGTTGCCCGGCTTCTAACTCAGGAGCGGGGGTGCCGTAGCTGTATTGCGCGTCGAGAACCCGAAACGGTACGTCGTGGTGATGGTTGATTACTTTGTCTTTCCCAATCCAGGTAAGTGTGGGCATTATGAACGTCGGGGTAATACGGTTGAACACCCCGAGGCTCAGAGGGCAAAAAAAACGGGTGCGGCCTCCGCTGCCCACATTGTATCTCAGGAAGGCACCGCCAAGCGCCCAGCGAGGGTTAAATGTAGAAACAGCAAAGAGGAGCGCACCCTTTCGAGCGCGTCCTGCTTCACTGTTTCCTCCCTCGCTAAAAATTTTGGCGGTTTTTCCTGAGGGGAAACTGTAAGCAACGCTATGTCTTTATATTAGAATGACTTGTCTTTTATGGTCTGTAATTCGCTTGATTTTGGTCAGCAAGTTAGCCCGATTACCCGGATTGGGCAAGTGATAATAGAAGCAAAGCCCCAGCGGGGCGGCATGTAAATAGAAAGCACTAGCCCCGATTATTGGCAGAGCCCCGTCGGGGCGGTATGTAAATGGTCAACTCAGAACATATCGCCCCGATGGGGCTTTTTTGATAAGGCATCAGCTTAATACTATTGACATATCACCCCGCTGGGGTTAGCTCCGTTGTTGTACGTTGGCGTAGTCGTGACTCCCTGGTTTTAATAAGCCCAGGTTATTTGGCATTTCCGAAGGCCATAATGGCGGATAATTTGTCAAAGTTTTGGACAAAAAAACCGTTTTTCTGTCTGGATGTACACCATTTTAACCGGCTGTAGAGCAAGTAAGTACTTGTTGCCAAGTCCAACTTTATTGCTGCCGCGTAAGGCCTTCGACTCCGCTCAGGCTGACGGGGGACGCTCAAGATGGCAGTCAGCCTGAGCGGAGTCGAAGGCCTATGCGGCAGGAATTTTGTCCAGGTCAATAAACCTTTAACCTCAACCATTTCCTGAATTGGAAAGTCAACATCAACCTACTAAGGCCAGGAACAAGTCGATTATTTAGGCAGCAAAGAGTATCAACAGAAGGAAAATGACTCTTAGGGTTTAGTTACTACGTTGATCGATCTCCCAAACCTTATGCAGTCAGTTCCGACAAGCCATGCGGCCAAACCAGCCGCTTTTACCGAAAAGAAATACATTATTACACTGGTGTTCGTCACCTCGCTGTTCATGCTGTGGGGTATTGCCATCACCATGGGTGATATTTTAAACCGGCATTTTCAGAACGTATTGCACGTATCAAAAGCAGAATCTGGGTTGGTACAGTTTTCCATTTTTGGAGCCTACGCCGTTATGGGCATCCCGGCGGGCCTATTCATGAAGCGGTTTGGCTACAAAAACGGGGTGTTACTTGGGCTGGGTCTGTATGCATTTGGTGCTTTTTTGTTTGTTCCGGCGGCAAACGCCCAGTCGTTTGGTTTCTTCCGGGGCGCTCTGTTTATTCTGGCTTGCGGTCTGGCTACGCTCGAAGCCGTAGCGCACCCGTTTGTGGCGGGTCTGGGCGATCAGCGCACCAGCGATCAGCGCATCAATTTTGCGCAATCGTTCAATGGACTTGGTGCCGTTGTTGGGCCGCTTATTGGTGGCTATTTCATTCTGCGGGGCGGTCAGGAACACTCCAACGACCTTGAATCCGTGAAGTTGCTATATCAAGTCATTGGCTCGGTTATTCTGGCCATTGCCATCGCGTTCGCCTTTGTAAAAGTCCCCCCCGTTCAGGATGCCCACGCCGTTGAGACAGACTCCTATGCAGTCTCAACCGATCCCGCTGAACTAGCCGCACCGAAAGGGCTTTTTCAACACTCCCATTTCGTTTGGGCAGTGGTCGCGCAGTTTTTCAACGTGGCAGCACAAGGAGGTACGTGGGCGTTTTTTATCAACTACGGCATCGAGAAAATGGGGTTAGCCGCCGAAAAGGCATCTTATTATTTTGCCCTAAGTATGGTCATGATGATGATTGGCCGATTTGTGGGCACGTATCTCATGAGGTTCATCGCTCCGAATAAAATGCTGGCTGGTTTCGCGTTGGGCAGCATCGCCATGTGTTTGCTCATTACACAGAGCTTGGGCTGGCCGTCGTTTATTGCGCTGTTATTTCTCAATTTCTTCTTCAGCATCATGTTCCCCACCATTTTCAGTCTGGGGCTGAAGGGGTTAGGCTCGCATACGCAGCAGGCCTCGTCGTTTATTGTGATGGGAGTTGTGGGTGGAGCCGTATTCCCTCCGTTAATGGGTATGATTGCCGATAAAGATGTAGCTGCGGCTTATTATCTGCCTATAATCTGTTACATCGTCATTTTCGCCTTCGGCGCGAAGTTTTATAAGGTTAAATAAACCTAATGGTGTCATTAGCAGCTCAGGAAATTGCTGACGCATAAGCCCTTCGACTCCGCTCAGGGTGACTGGACACTTGATTCAGATCAACTAAACTGCATCAGATGAGATGTCACCCTGAGCGGAGTCGAAGGGCCTCGCGTCAGCAATTTTTACTAGTACGATACTTTTGTTACCTCATTTCTGGAACCGGTATTCCCGGTTTCAGATCAACGTTGTGGTAGGAGGCTATTTTCCAATCGGCACCCTCCTTTACCATAACCTGTAGGAGCCGGGTGTACAGTCGACCTTTGGAATCAAGATTGATACCCGGAGGAGGGCCAGCCGCCGAAAACCCCGACACTTCGCACAGTGTCTCTACAGTTGCCACTTCTGGACGAATAAACCGGAACGAAACGGTTTTCTGGTTCAGTACCGTCTTATTAAAGGGGCCTTTAAAAATCTGCTCGTGCCGTTCCAAAAAGTTTTTGTGGCCCGTGAAGAACATCCCCACAATGTTGGTAAACGTGCCATTCTGCGCAAACTGGCGGGAATACAGCTCAGCATCTCCCTTGTTCCAGGCAATTACCTCGTCGCTCAAGATAGCCTGAATCGCCAGCGAATCCTGTTGGTTTTGGGCGTGCAGTAGCGTTGCACAAAGAGTCATGATAATAGAGCCGGCAAGTTTTGTAAATGAGCTGATTCTCATGGTCATTATCGTTTGATGGAATTTGTAGAAAGGTACAAATCTATCAGTGGGTATCTCTTACTTATTGATTTACTGGCAGATCCTGGACTTCTGATTTGGGTGAGTCGGTCTCTCTTCCCGAAAGAATGGGTAGGCAAACGCGTATTACGGCTTATTTTTACCAAAACATACAGAGTCTTTTCAGCGAAAATTATTGCTATGCAACCCGAAACAACCATACACACAGACAGCACTACCAAACCTGCAATTGCCTTTGAGAGCCGATACGCCAGCTCACCCACTGAGGTAAAAACAATGAATACGGATCAACTACGGCAGAATTTCCTGATCGAAAAGCTGTTTGTAGCGGACCAGTTTCGCTGGACATTGTCATTTTTCGACCGCTACCTGACTGGTGGTATTATGCCCGTTACGGGTTCACTTACGCTGGAAACTCCTGAGCAATTGAAAGCGGCCTATTTTCTTGAGCGTCGGGAGTTGGGTATGATCAACGTGGGTGGCCCCGGCCGCGTGGTTGCAGATGGAGTTTCGTATGATGTGGACTACAAAGAAGCGCTCTATATCGGACAGGGTACCCAGCAAGTCACCTTTGAATCGCATGACAGCGCTAATCCAGCCAAGTTTTACCTGAACTCAACACCAGCCCATCACTCCTATCCAACCCGTAAAGTGTCGCGGGGCGAAGCCGAAGTGGTTGAGTTAGGCAGTATGGAAACGGCTAACCACCGCACCATCAACAAAGTACTGGTCAATAGCGTGTTACCAACCTGTCAACTGCAAATGGGTATGACCGAACTAAAACCTGGTAGCGTTTGGAACACCATGCCTGCTCACACCCACGACCGGCGCATGGAAGTGTATTTTTATTTTGAAGTTCCTAAAGGGCAGAGTGTTTGCCATTTTATGGGTCAACCACAGGAAACCCGCCACATCTGGATGCAGAACGAACAAGCTGTGATCTCGCCAAACTGGTCTATCCACTCAGGTTCGGGCACCTCAAACTATACGTTTATCTGGGGTATGGCTGGCGAAAACCTGGACTATGGCGATATGGATTTCTGCGCCATTAATGACTTGCGCTAGGGAATAATCAATATCATGTAGAACAAGTTTAAAATTGCTGACGCTTTAGGGCTTCGACTCCGCTCAGCCTGACAGTCCACCTTGGTACAGCTGCCTGTTTTGAGTCAACTGCTGGGTCAGGCTGAGCGGAGTCGAAGCCCTAAAGCGTCAGCAACTCGACCACAACTACGTTCAACCAATAAACTTCCTCTACACCTCCAACACGATCCTGTCGGTTAAAACTAGACATCTGTCGGTGTTCCGGTGCAGGTAGTCTATTATGGATAAATGCGTTGAGTAAAAGGTGTTGTTTTGGTTAGTTAAATTTGCATTTATTCAATCGCAGATTTTTCAACTAGAGTCTCTGTAACCCACGACGGTACTATAAATCAGCTTATTCACAACTAACTAACGTTTACAAAAATGAAAAAACTGTATGCTGTACTGGCCGTTGGTTGCGCTGGCCTTTTATTACTGGCCACAACCTCCCGCTCGGTCACCAACAAGTATGGCTTTGTGACGGGTACTCCCGCCATCAAGTCTATCAATGCGCTTACGTTTGGTCCCGATGGGGTCCTGTTCATTGGCGACGGACGGAGTGCCTCTGTTTTTGCCATCGACACAAAAGACGTTGCCCAAGGGGACAAGGCCGCTGCGGTCGACGTCAAGAATATCGACCAGCAGATTGCTACACTTTTGGGAACCGAGGTAAAAAACATCTCGATTCAGGACATTGCCGTTAACCCAACATCGAAGGCGGTGTATTGCGGGGTGCAACACAGTGATGGCACGCCCGTGCTGCTCAAAATTGTGGGGGATAAACTTACCCCTGTTTCGCTGAAAGAGGTTCCGTTCTCGATGTTGGCGTTAACCAATGTGGCGAGCGAAGATGCTAAAAACCAACGGGGCGAATCAATGCGGGTTGCTTCAATCTCGGATATTGGTTTTGCTGACGGAAAAGTATTGGTCAGTGGGTTATCGAACCAGGAGTTTGGCTCTACATTCCGTAGCATTCCATTTCCATTTACCAACGCCCAGGATCAGGCGTCTCTCGAAATCTACCACGCGGCCCACGGCAAGTACGAAACAATGGCTCCCATCAAGACCTTTACCACGGCCGAGATAAAAGGCAAAAAATACCTACTGGCCAGCTATACCTGCACGCCATTGGTGTTATTTCCACTCGACGAATTGAAGGCAGGAAGCCACGTAAAAGGCCGGACAGTTGCCGAGATGGGTAGTGGTAATTCGCCCCTCGACATTATTACGCTGACCAAAGGCAATGAGTCATTCCTGATTATGGCTAATTCAAGCCGCCCTGTCTTTAAGGTAAAATACAAGAATATTGAGGCTTATCAGGGTTCCTTGACAACTCCCGTTGTAGAAAACTTTGCCACAGCCGGTGTCGATTTTGTATCGTTACCTTTGACAAACGTGGTTCAGATTGATAAACTCGATGATTCACGCATGATTCTGTTACAGCGTCGCTCCAATGGCAGCCTTGATCTTTGGACATCCAGTGATCGGTATTTATAAATCCCTTCATCAACCAGCAATCAGGTTATACACGGTGTGTAACCTGATTTTTTTTGTTTCCGGGCTATTGGTTTCCTGCCATCGCGCCGAGGAAACAAACCTCACCATCTGTTGGCACGACAAACGCGCTACTGGGCTGGCCATTCCTCTACACTTAGTTTCAGCTATCCCAGCTGATTCACTGGATAAAGTACTGTCAGTCAAGTTAGCGGGAAAAGAAACATCTATTGCAGGCAGTTATCAGGCAGTTGGTAACGAGGTCATTTTTGAACCCCTGGTGCCCTTTACCCGTGGTTTACGCTACACCGTCTGGGCGAAAGGCAGGCAACTAGGCGAAATCGCTATCCCTACTTTAGACTCGAATGATAAACCCGCCTTACTGGCTATTTATCCTACTCAGGATTCATTGCCGGATAACTTGCTGAAAATATATCTCCGATTTTCGAGGCCTATGCGCGAAGGTCAGTCCCAGCAATACGTTGCCTTATTAAAAAACAACACCGATACGTTGCAGGGCGTATTTCTTGATCTTCAGCCTGAACTCTGGAATGCCGACCGGACCCTGCTTACGCTCTGGCTCGACCCCGGACGCATAAAACGAGATCTGCAACCTAACAAACGATTAGGAACCCCTTTACAAGGGGATAGCCAGTATCAATTGATCGTTTCAGGTAACTGGCCCGACCAGCAAGGCGCTTTGCTGGGAAAATCACAAACCAAAACTTTCCTGGCCGTTCAACGAGATAGCCTCTCTCCTGCTCCGTCGACTTGGGCCATTCAGCAACCCAAATCGGGTAGTGTACAACCACTGGGCGTGGCATTCGGTGAAGCGCTCGATTATAGCTTGTTGACTGAAACGCTTTCTGTTTTAGATAAAGCCGGAAAACCCGTTTCGGGCGTTTGGCAGCTTAGCGATGAAGAAAAACGAGTTTTTTTCAAACCGACAAACCCCTGGCAGGCGGGCACCTACCAACTACAGGTTGAGACTCGGCTCGAAGATCTGGCTGGCAACAACATAAACCGCCCATTTGACCGCGACATAACGAGCAAGGGTACCAAAGCCGGTACGCAACGGGTCATCGAGCGTATGATCAAAATCGAATAATTCTGTTTATTTATCCCGAACGCAACGAAAACCGAGGTTATCACTGCCACTCGTTATTTCGCCTTTACCCCGGCTACCCGCTTTGTAACGAATGCAATATTGGTCGCTGCATAAAAACGAGCCACCCCGCTGCACTCGCTTTACCGCACCGGGCTCATCAGGGTCGTAACTATCCGATGGCCCTTGCGGGTTATTGCCCGGCGATTGTGCATAATAGTCGGGCCGGTAAAAATCCTGGCACCACTCCCACACATTGCCATCCATATCATACAAACCATACGGATTTGCCGGAAACGTTTTTACGGGTGCCGCGCCCGCAAAACCGTCTTCACGAGTGTTACGATGCGGAAAGTCGCCCTGGTAAATATTGGCCATCCATTTTCCGCCGGGGTTGAGCTCACTGCCCCAGTAGTAGGTCCGGTAGCCTTTACCACCCTGGGCAGCAAACTCCCATTCGGCTTCGGTTGGCAGTCGTTTACCGGCCCAGTTTGCATAGGCCAAGGCATCTTCATAGCTAACATGCACAACCGGTTCATTTTCATGACCAGTGATCGAGCTTTCCGGCCCGTTCGGATGCTGCCAGTTCGCGCCCGCCACGTAGCGCCACCATTGCAGGGGGTTATCTTTCGATACGGGCTGCGGAGTTGGCGTAAATACCGCCGAGCCGGGCACCAGTTGATCGGGCGGCACCTGCGGGTAATCCTTCGGATTAAGTGGACGTTCGGCGACGGTTCGATACCCGGTTGCCTTTACAAACTTGGCAAACTGCGCGTTGGTCACTTCGTGCTCATCCATCCAGAATCCATTCACCCTAACCATATGAACGGGCTGAGAATCGGTAAAATCCTCTGCTCCCATCTGAAACGAGCCACCCGGAATCCAGGCCATTTCGTCCGTTTTACCACGAGTTGACAATACGGGTTTGGGGATCTCTGCCGTAGCGGGAGCCGTTTGTGTATCGGCTGAAGTAGTCGATTTAGTTTCTGACTGGCAACTTACGAAGCCGCCAGAAAGCAAAACGATTATCAGCCCATTATATATTTTGTTACAATTCATTCCAACAGTTAGTAAGTACCCTTATAACGGTGATCATTCCGTTTTTGGCGAACAGGATGTAATGGAATCTGCAAGCCACCCGTTGATTCAAGCCAGTCGAATACCTGGTTTCGTAGATCTTTAGCAATGTCCTGATGGTCTTTGCTCCGAATCAGGTTGTTCGCTTCGAGTGGATCAGTTTGCAAATCATACAATTCATTGGCATCCCAAACGCCGTAGTTGAATATGTATTTGTATCGCCCGGTTCGCACTCCAAACATGGTGGGTGTCTGCGGGAAATCGGGCTCCCAATAATATTCATAAAAAGCCCGATCACGCCAGGGTCGGTCCGTAGTTCCGGCTGTCTCTCCTTTCAGGAAAGGCAAGAAGGAATTTCCCTGCATCTGAGTCGGTTTGGGTAATCCTGCATAGGCCAGAAACGTGGGGGCTATATCAATATTCTGAATTACCTGTTCCAGTTTGGTAGCGGGTTTTATCAGGGCCGGACAGCGAATCAGGAGCGGCACCCGCATTGACTCTTCGTACATGTGACGCTTGTCGATGAGGCCGTGTTCGCCGAAGCTAAACCCATTGTCGCCCATGTAGACTACCATCGTCGTTTCAGACAGGTTATTATCCTCAAGCCACTTCAAAATCCGGCCGACACTATCGTCCACGCCCATCAGGGTTTCGCAGTATTGCCGGTAAAAATCATTAAAGGCAATCTGCCCGTGGTACATATAATCGACACCGTGCCAGCTGCCCCGCTGGTTTTTCACCCAGGCAGGCATATCAGCCATATTGACTGTTAACGCTTTTGTTTCGGGACTTTGTGCTGTTTTAGGACCAAACACCTTGCTGGTGTCAGTAGCCGTCAGATACATGGTTTGCGGGTAATTGATCGGAATGTTCCGATACATACCCTTGTGCCGTCGGGCGGGCTGAAACTCAGCGTGAACGGCCTTATGCGATAGATATAGACAAAACGGCTTGCTTTTGTCCAGCGAACTCATCCACTTCACCGCATAGTCGGTGAGCAGATCTGACGTATAGGCACTATCGCCGTGGACCACTTGCTTGCCGTTGATGTTGAATGTTGGGTTGTAGTACACGCCCTGCCCCTTAAAACTCAACCAATAATCGAATCCTGGCTGGGGCGAATCATCGGTATTGCCCATATGCCATTTGCCCAGAAATGCCGTTTTGTATCCTGCCTGCTTCAGGTATTGAGGAAAGAACTTAAGGCCGGGTGTCAGCGGGGCAAAATTGTCGACAACTTTGTGAGTATGGGCATACTGCCCGGTCAGGATACTGGCCCGACTGGGCGAGCAGAGGGCAGTGCCAACAAAAGCGTTGCGCACATGCGCGCCCTCATTGGCCAGCCGGTCGAGATTAGGCGTTTTTAGCCCGGCCACTTTGCCGGTAAAACCCATAAAATCGTACCGATGGTCGTCGGCCAGAATATAGATGATATTTTTAGGCGATGCGGCTGCGTGCCTGGGAGCCGAACTATACATCGGAGGCCGAAATGCGACCAGGAATCCCGTCAGGATTACGGCTCCAATTCCACCCAATAAAATGGTCTTCATACAGTAAACGATAAAAGGAAATACACTACAGGGTAAACTTTGCCGTGGTGATTACCTACTGATCTGTTTACGGTTTGCGTACTCGTTTAATCGTTATAACCGGGCATAAACAAGTAGACGAAGTATTTTGGTCTCTCGGCTGAACCGTGTCCTGAACGCCCCCTTTTATAATCGGGCTCTTAATAGTTGGTGGCGGCACCGTTGGCGTGGGGGTAGTTACTACCGGTATAAGTGAAGGCAATGGGGGACTCACGCCGGGGCAAACAGCCCGAAAATCGAACATATACGAAACGGTTATGCCATTTTGGCGGGCCATCAGGAGCAAAGGTTTGCTTGTGGGATCTTGAATGACCCCAATATCGATGCGCTGGTTGACCTTGGTAGTCCAGCCTGTTACACCATCAGCTTTATACTCTACTGTTGTTCCGTTCCCTCCGGTCGATTGAAACGTGAGCCCCCCGGTCATACAGTCGTAGATGGGAGCGGTTAGTTGTAGCGTCGAAGTGCTCGAAACGGGTGTGTTGGGGCAACTTGCCCGAAAATCAAACGACATCGACACAACAACCCCACTCTGGCGGGCCATCAGTACGATTGGTTGCGAACGTGGGTCCTGACGCACTCCAATGTCGATACGCTGATCGGGGTTAGTAGTCCAGTTGGTAACCCCAATAGCCATATATTCTACGGGCGAGCCATTTCCACCAGTCGATTTAAACGTCAGTCCACCTGTATTGCAATCATACATAGGAGCAATTAATTTTAGTGCTACTCCGGTTGAAGACGTTATTGGTGAAACCGGCGGATTCGTTACCGTTGTTGTTGGGGGCACTGTAGCAGTAGTGGTCGGCGGAACTGTTACAGTGGTTGTTGGCGGAACTGTTACCGTAGTTGTAGGTGGCACAGTGACAGTAGTCGTTGGCGGAGTCGTTACCGTAGTTGTAGGTGGAGTCGTTACTGTCGTTGTTGGTGGCGTAGTTACTGTGGTAGTTGGCGGTACAGTAACTGTTGTCGTTGGTGGTACCGTTATCGTCACAGTGGGCGGAGCCGTAGTAACAGGCGGGGTTGTAGCGGTAGAGGCTACGGGAGGTGTAACAGGCGTGGTGGTTGGGGGTGTTACCGGGGTGGTTGGAATTGACACAATCGGGTCACCGCCTGGGACAGTCGAGATGTATTCAATTTTTACCCAGCCATTCACGGCGGGGCCTTCTGCCCGTGGTCGTAGCTGGATCTGAATAATATCCTGATCAATCCAGCCCGCCTTCTGACTCAGGTCAATGGCGTATGTATGAAATTGCCCATCGTCGAGTATCGGAAAGTCCAAATATCGGTCAGAAAAACCGTAAAATTCCTGGTCGTTCAATTGCCGCCAGTTAATCCTGAACTTATCCGTCTGACCCTGGAAAGCAGCCCGTAAATACAGTATTTTGTTATCACGACCGTGCCAGAATCCTGCTGGCGACTTCGCTTGCCCCTGGTCTTTATCCGAAATCATGATGTGCAACTGATTCTGGATCGGCCAGCCCGTATCCGTTGCGTTATTGTAATACCAGCCTTTACGCGAGTTATTGAAGGTATAATTGATCGTTGAAGGCAGACGCGGTTGCTTATAAACGTAGTTTCTGATGTCGTTGATGTTGCCCACGATCAGTTCATAATCCCACTCGTGAACAATGTTGTGGTCTAATACCTCGAACCGGGTATTGGCTACGTAGGAAGAGCTGCTGCTAAATTCCCCGCCGTTTAAATCGGTCCCGAAAAAAGCTTTGGTCCATTGATAATTATAGGGAGCAAACAAGCCAACACCAAAGCCATTTTTGTCGGTAGCCGCCATCCATGGTTCCGTCACAGGCCGGAGATATTCCATTGGAATGGGGGGCGTCAGTTTGGTCATTGTTCCGTTGCCGTACGGATTGTTCCCCTGATACGTATAAATGTTATTGTATGTCCCGTTTACATACATACAGGGAAACTCCTGCGTACGGGCCTGGTACTGAGTTCTGTCAGAGCGACTCAGTTCAATCCGGGCGTGTACTTTCACCACATTGCCCGACAGGCTAATCCAGTGTTCTGTTGTGGCTTCGCCCGGTACGTTGTTTAGGGCGAACTGCTTACCAATTGTTTTGACGTATAACTGATTGGGTTGTTTATCGAAGGCGACAACTTCTGACACATTACCGTAGGTATCACCTGCCTGAATTGGGTTCCAACCCAAACCAGCCCAGGAGGGATGGCCGTTTTTAGAATAGTCGTTGGGACCGCCGTAAAGCGCAATTTGAAACTGTCGACCTAAGTCATAGTTATTCACCATGTTGGTGCCGCCAGCCGTAGAAAGATACGTAATGGCACCGCCGTAGCGTCCGTTAACACCAACTTTTATGACCCCATTTTCTATTGTTTCAAGGCCAGTTAACGACGTTGGTGCTTGTACTGTAGAATTACCAGAAGATTGAACCGGAAAGACTGGACTAGCTATCAGTGGACAACTATAAATGCCTGATAAAAAAATTCCAATCAGGCACAACGCCCAGTGGCGTTTCGTAAAAACTTGCAGCATCTGTTACGTGGGTTAGCAATATCTGAGCCTGATCGGGCAAAACCGTACAAGTCGATCGCAAAATAAATACTAAATCTATAGAGTATTTTCCGATCTTTTATTGCCAAGCCTTTTTTTGTGTATTCATAGGGGTAAAAATGGGTGGAAAGGGTACCACTTTTTAGACTAAATACGAGCCGATAGTAACACGATATTTCATATTAATCTATCATTTCTACGGATAAATTTCCCATAAATGCACACGCGTTAACTTAAAATGAATTCTAGCTCTTTAAATCCGAAATAGCGCACTTGTCCATCAACCGCTATCCCCAACTGACCGGTTTCATCAATACCCACAATAAACCCACTAAAATACCGGTCGTTAAGTACATCGCGGTACAAATGCAATTCCTGATACCGAAATAATCGTTGCAGGTACGAAGCCTTCAGGGCAGCGCGATGGCCTGCTTTCAGTTGCAGATACCGCTTCTCGATATGCTCGCAGAGGGTGGTCAGCAAACCGGGGAGGTTGTAGCCTTCAGGCAGCGGAAACCTGTTTTGTAATGAAGTGGCTGTTGGCAGCTCAAATGATGTCTGATTCACGTTCATGCCCATACCCACAATCGACCACGCCAACGACTGCCCCTGAATGGTGTTTTCGATTAAAATACCACCCATTTTCTGGTTGTCAATGTACAGGTCATTGGGCCATTTAACCCGAAGCAGGCCGTCCGTAAGCGGAGTCAGGGCGTCGGCAATTCCTACTGAAATGGCAATATTGAGCCAGAATTGCTCGGTTGGAGCCAGAAAACCAGGCCGCAACAGCAACGAAACCGTCAAGTTTTGACCGGGTTCAGCCAGCCAGACGTTACCCCGTTGACCGCGCCCCGCCATTTGTCGGTCAGTTATCACCAGCGTACCTTCGGGCGGATCATCTCGAACAATTAAATCGGCGGCTTCGTCATTAGTTGACTGACAGCTTGGCAGATAATAACTATTTTGGCCAATAAAAAGAGTTTTGGGACGGATTTTGTACAAAGATTTGTTATGTTTAATGAGAAGGTCTCTCAGATGGTGCGCCGAGCGGTTTCGCTCCATGGTAACGTACCCGCTCTTTTGACTTATTATCCAAAACTAAGTTTCTGAAACTGAGTCTTTAAGCCCAAGTTTATTGAGTTTAGCTCAAGAAACTTAGGGTGCAATTTTAAACCATACGCATGACAATTAACAACGAAACTGCCGCTGAACGTAAACGAACTAACAGCGATGAAGTTACTTCCGAAGAACTCCGCGACCTGATTGTGAGGGGAATGCAAGAGAAAAAAGGCGTGGATGTGGTCGTAATGGACCTACGCGAAGTAAAAAATGCCATTTGTGACTACTTTGTTATCTGCTCGGGTAACTCCGACACCCAAATAGACGCGATTGCACAATCTGTTGACGAGGAGGTGCACAAAAATACGGGCCAGAACCCCTGGCATCAGGAAGGCAAAATGAACCGCGAGTGGATTTTGCTCGACTATGTCGATGTGGTAGCCCACGTGTTCAAGAAAGAGCGTCGGGCATTCTATGACCTCGAACAACTTTGGGGTGATGCCGACGTTCAATATTTGGACGAGACAAAGCCAGATACAGCTCCTAACGCGTTTTAAATGAAAAGGTAATTAAGTGAAATAGGCGTTAGGTAACTTGTTTACGGTTTATCCGTCAGACTTTTGATCACCAATGTTTAGATTGCCTTAATTACCCTGTTTATTCCCTTCGAATACCTTTTCTGACCGTTTATCATTGGCGTTTCAAGCGCGAAACATTCGCTTTATAATCGGTGTTAGTTAATTAAAACCCCTTTACTGTACAACCTGTCGAAATGCCAGAAAATAATAGAAATCCGCTATCATCCCGTGGCCCCAAACGCCCAAACTTTCAGGGATGGATCGTCTTCCTGCTGATTGCGGCCATACTGGGAATTACGTTTATGAGTCGGACGAGTTCGATTCGAGAAACTTCCTTAAAGCGCTTTGAGCGGATGGTGAAAGACCGTGAAGTGGCCGAGGTCACTGTGGTCAATGACAAAGTCGTCGAAATTACACTGAATGATAAGGCGCTGCAAAGCCCAAAATATAAAAGCCTTTTTGCTGAGAAACCCTATTTCGGAACTGGTAATGGCCCTCATTACGCGTTTCAGGTAGTTTCCGGAGAATCCTTCAAAGAAGATCTCGACAAACTTCAGGCTAGTGTTCCTGATGCTGACAAAATCGAATACGAAGTTGAGCAGCGCAGTGATTGGGGTAGTTTTATCAGCACCTGGGGTATCCTGATTATCATGATCCTGGCCATGTACTTCCTGTTGGGCCGTATGTCTGGCGCGGGTGGTCCCGGTGGTCAGATTTTCAACATCGGTAAATCGCGGGCTGCTCTATTTGATGCCGAAGCCCGGGTGAAAATCACGTTTAGCGAAGTAGCCGGTTTAGAAGAAGCTAAGGAGGAAATCAAAGAAATCGTCGATTACCTCAAAAGCCCCGGTAAATTCACAAAACTGGGAGCTAAAATTCCGAAAGGTGCTTTGTTGATTGGCCCTCCGGGTACCGGCAAAACTTTGTTAGCAAAAGCCGTTGCCGGTGAAGCTGGTGTGCCGTTTTTCTCACTGTCGGGTTCCGACTTTGTGGAGATGTTTGTAGGGGTTGGTGCTGCTCGTGTACGTGACCTTTTCAAGCAGGCAAAAGAGAAAGCGCCTTGTATTATATTCATTGACGAGATCGACGCGGTAGGTCGTTCACGGGGTCGGGGATCAATGCCCGGAGCCAACGATGAGCGCGAAAACACGCTGAACTCTCTGCTCGTTGAGATGGATGGCTTTGCCACCGACTCAGGAATCATTATCCTGGCGGCAACCAACCGCCCCGACGTATTGGACCCTGCTCTGCTTCGCCCAGGTCGTTTCGACCGGCAGATCAGCATTGATAAGCCCGATATTATTGGCCGGGAAGCCATCTTCAAAGTTCACCTGAAACCACTGAAGCTTAATGCCGACGTGGAGCCTAAAGAATTGGCTGCTCAAACACCTGGCTTTGCCGGTGCCGAGATCGCCAACGTTTGTAATGAAGCTGCCCTGATTGCCGCCCGTCGTGATCGTGACTCAGTCCATATGATTGACTTCCAGGATGCAATGGACCGGGTAATTGGTGGTCTTGAGAAGAAAAACAAGCTTATCTCACCAGAAGAGAAGGAAATTGTTGCGTATCACGAAGCTGGTCATGCTGTAGCAGGTTGGTACCTGGAACACGCTGATCCACTCGTTAAAGTAACAATCGTACCTCGTGGCGTTGCGGCTTTGGGTTATGCGCAATACCTCCCCCGTGAGCAGTATCTGTACCGGACCGAGCAACTTATGGACGAAATGTGCATGGCTTTAGGCGGTCGTGCTGCCGAAGATGTTGTGTTTGGCAAAGTCTCGACCGGTGCCCTGAGCGATCTGGAGCGCATCACCAAACTTGCCTACAGTATGGTAACGATGTATGGTTTGAATGATAAGATCGGTAACATTTCGTTCTACGATTCGAAGCAATCAGACTATGCCTTTAACAAGCCTTACTCGGAGGAAACAGCGAAGAATATTGACGAAGAAGTTCGGAAAATTGTTGACGAAGCGTATCAGCGTACAAAAAGCTTGTTAACCACAAAACGCGATCAGTTAGAGATCATTTCGCAGGAACTCCTGGCAAAAGAGATTCTGTATCAGGCTGATTTGGAGCGATTGATTGGAAAGCGTCCGTTTGAACGTGACACGGCTTACCAGGCTTACAAAAAGCGGGGTGAAGGTGGAACGGAAACAATTCTTCCTGATGAAGTGATAAGCCCGAAGGTTGATCCCGAAACGCTTCCGCTTCCCCAGATTTAGATAACTGTAATTACAAATAAAAACCCCGTCTCAAAATTGAGACGGGGTTTTTATTTTTTCAGTACGGTGGACGGGACCGCGCGGTCCCGTCCACCGTACTTGTTAGTGCGCCATCTGTTCCAGAATCACTTTTGCCAGCGTTACAGCTCGCAGACGTTTGAGGTTTTCTGGGTCAGCCGTTTCTACCTTTACATTTAGGATATGGTTGTTGTACAGCACGTGCATGGTATGTTTGGATGTTTCCCATACAGCCTTGTCACCTATACCCATCACAGCTACAAAACCCGCTTGTGACGAAGCTGGCTTTACAAATTTGGCCGCTTGCCGGGTCACACCCGATACCGTACTGGCCGTATCATTGGCTGACGACGTATCACGCTTGGCAGTTGCTGTGCTCTTCGTGCTGTCTTTCGTATCGGTAGGCGTTTCAGAAACAGTTCCTTCTGGGGCTGGTCCACTGATTGGTTCGGTTTTTTCAGCCGCCATTTCCTGTTGCATAGCCAGTTTTTTCGAGTTTGGCTGATAAAGCCGATCGAACACATACTCAGCGTGGTAAATAGAAGGAAATGGCTTGGGGCCGCCCATCATCAGGCCGATTTTGTTATTCCCCCACTGAAAGTCGCAACCGTTGGGTTCGTCGAATTTCTCCAGCGTCACTCCTTCCAGATTAAACGTTCTTGTGACGAACTCTTCAGCCAGGTAGTTACAGGGTTCATCGTAGTTGGCATCAACACTGAGCAGATGTACACCCACTACTTCTTTTGCGAGTTCGCCTGTTCCGGCGGTATCGTCAGTATCGGGTCGGCCGCAGGCAAATAGCAGCACTGGGAGGGCAGAGAGAAGAATGGATTTTTTATTCATAAGTGTAAAAAGAAAAGTTGTTCTGTAGAGTACTACTAATTTTGCAGGGTATATGTTTGCCCTTTATTTCTTGTTTATGCCCCCTGTTGACACCATTGCGCTGGCCTCTGGTCAAAAAATATACTTTGCATCCGATTTTCACCTCGGCACCCCCAACCCCGAACAGAGCCGCAGCCGCGAACGCGCGGTGGTGCAGTGGCTCGAAGCGGCTAGCGCTGATGCTGCGGCTATTTTTCTGGTCGGCGATGTGTTTGATTTTTGGTTCGAGTACAAACACAGTATTCCGAAAGGCTTCAGTCGACTACAGGGTAAACTGGCAGAATTAACCGACAATGGTCTTCCAATCACGCTGTTTACGGGTAACCACGACATGTGGATGAATGACTATTTCACCAGCGAAATGGGCATACCGGTGTATCGTAAACCGCGCGTGTATGACATCAACGATAAGCGGTTTTATATCGGTCACGGTGATGGCCTCGGCCCCGGCGACCATGTTTATAAACAACTTAAAAAAGTTTTCGAAAGTAGTCTGGCCCGCTGGATGTTTCGCTGGTTACACCCCGATATTGGCATTGCTTTGGCCTCGGCCTGGTCGCAGAAAAGCCGGATTAGTGGAGGTAATGAATGGGAACAATTTCTAGGTGAAGGCAAAGAATGGCTTTTTCAGTATAGCCAGGCCATCGAAAAAGAACACCACCACGATTACTACATTTTTGGCCATCGGCATTTACCGCTCGACCTGGCCGTCGGCCCTAACAGTCGTTACGTAAACATCGGCGAGTGGGTACACGCCCGTACCTACGGGGTGTTCGATGGGGAGAATCTGGCACTTAAGAAATGGAATTAAAGCCCGCCCCCTTCGACATTGAAGATACCCGTTACTTTGCGAATTGAGTACTGGGAGAAATCCTGATTGGCATCCAGCCCCACTCCTTTTAGTCGTTCACCGGTGAGCTTACTAAGCACGGTGACGGGGCGATTGGTGAATACTTTTTTGGTGCGCGGGTTCCAGTTTAGTTCGTCGGTGTTCAGCTTCTCCTGCTTCTGTTTGTTAACGACAACTACGTTTCCCATGACCGTGTACAGGTCTTTGGCTTTGTCATACCGGCCAGAGTCAGACCGCAGGGTAGTTACCTCTTCGCCATTGGGTCCGAAAAACAAAATATCGACCGGGTCGGGGTATTTCCGGTCGTCGTTTTGGTAGCGATACTGTCGGGCAGTTGTCATACGCACGCGCAACATGGCCGCTTCGCTGTACAACATTTTCACACCGTTTATCTCTTCAATTGGTCCTTCGTAGGCTTTAGTTTGCTTGACAGTCTTCTGCTCTTCACAGGCGGTGAGAAATTGTAAGTTGCAGAAAGTAAAGAGTAAAATGACTACACGGCTGCCCACTCGGTGCAGCTGCTTTTTACCAAAATGAAGAAAGTTCTCCAGCTGAGTCATTGTACCCTTTTCATTATACATCCAACATTCACACCTAGTCAAGTACAGGCTTACGGAACCACCAGTCATTCAGCGAGAAACCTACTGTGAACCGAACGTACCGTTCCCGGATCTGCGAACCGGTCAACACGCCCCGCTGCCCACCCTGAACGGCCAGGTTGACGTAATTGACAAAGTAGGAGCCAATTGGCAGCGACATACCCAAACTTCCGTTCATGTCGTTAACCCGTTTACCTTCAACAATGTAGGGCGTTTGAATGTATTGAAACCCTGCCCGGTAACTTACTAAATCCCAATATTTTGTGGAGTTGGCCTTGGGGGTGTATTCTAATCCTGCCGCTACCGTCATGGCATCGCTCAGGTTACCGGACTGACCGCTCACCGTGCGGTATTGTGACCACCTCTGGAGGCCTACATCGACGCCTACAGTCAATTTGTTGTTGCGTTCGATGCTGATACCGAACTGAACCTGTTGGGGTAACCGTGCCGACGATGACGAGTTTTTACGTAGCGTGTCTTCGTCAGATAAACTTGAACCACGCGACCCATCGGAACTAATTGTCACCTGCTGATAAACGTCAGTTTCAGTAGCGCCAAGAGACTTGCCAGGGTCAAACGTGGCGCCAAGATTGAGCGTCCAGTTTTCACTCAACTTTGGGCGCCAGCCAGCACCTAACTTGGCAATCAGACCGCCGTAATTAACCCGGTTAGAACGCGATACCACAATATCTTGCGGGTTTGTAGCACTTCCACCCACCTCGTTGATCAACACGCGGGCATCCGAGTTAGTGGTAAGGTTGCCAAAAAGAAAGGAGAAATCAGCGCCTAAATAAACGTTTTTTCCGAACCGATAGCCCGTTGAATACGATGCTTTGTTGAGAGCACCCCGACCTGAGTAGGTATATTCGGCTTCGTAGATTGTGTTTGTATTATTTTGCTGAACGCGACCGTAACTCCGTGTTTTATAATCGACATAGCTATAAGGGCGTAGGCTAATGGCCATCGACCAGCGGGGAGACACGGGAAAAGCAAGGGCTACATAATTGATATTGGCACCAAAATCACGCTGGCTTTGCGTTGTTCCTGTCCGAATCTGGCTGATTTGTGGTTTGTATTGACCAATCAAACCAACTTCAAAAGCGGTAAAACGGCCTCTACGGGCCAACAGAGCTGGATTTTGTAAGTTCAGGTAGAATGGGCTGGCATTACTGATACCAACGCTTCCCATACCAAAGTTAGCCGCATTAGCCTGGTTGTATGTTTCGCCTAGCCCTAGTGCCGAATACGGGGAGTTACCTAAGCCCTGAGCATAAACGAACGACGTTGAAAGCGTTGAGACGAGAACTATAACTTGGGCAATTCTATTAACAATCAGATAATTCTTAGACATTATAGTGTAATATTCGGTTCAATCCCCACAGCACTAACGGCGGCACTGCAAATATCGGGGGTTTCAGACGACTTTCAAACAAAGGGCCGTCCCCCCCACACACCAGCACCCGACTATCGGGGTATTGCTGGCGGTATTCAGCAATGATCCCATCGAGTTCAAGCCGCATTCCATTCATAGTTCCACTGAGCATGGCATCGCGCGTATTGCGGGCATCAAGTCGGGGCCAGTCAGGTAGATTGTCCCGGTTTATTTCCAGCAATGGCAAACGAGCTGTAAACTCATGCATGGCCCGTAATCGCATTCGTACCCCCGGCGAAATCAATCCTCCTTTAAACACACCCGTTCCATCGAGCCAGTCGGCGGTGATGCACGTACCCAGATCCAGAATCAGGCAATGCTCACCCGGATATAAAAACTGGGCACCCACGGCTGCGGCTACGCGGTCGGCCCCCAGCGTATGAGGGGTGTCGTACTCCTTCTGAATCGGAACGGGCGTTTGTCCATTCAAAAACATCCAGCGAGTTACCGAGGAGCCAACCCCAAGTTCGGCCAGCTGACTCTCCAGCACATCGGCGGGCTGACTTGTCGATGACACAATCCCACGCTCGGCGGGTTGTTGGGCCAGAGCGTGAGCCAACTCAGTAATGGTTGTAAACTGTCCGGTCTCGATCAGTGCTGAACCATCGAACCAGCCTACTTTGAGCGAGGAATTTCCCCAGTCGATAGCAACGTTCATGAGTGTAACGGTAAAGGTGGCCGCAAAAATGAACAATTGGGGGTTAATTAACGAAAATTAAGAAGTGAGATGGGTGAAGTATAGGATCTTCTCAAGTCTGGCCCCGTCAGAACATGCTTGATTATTCTCTGCTTCTTCACCATCTTCACCCCATGCTACCAACACTAAAATGGATCGTAGGTTTTATAGCCGCAGGGATTTTTGTTTCCCAGAGCCACGCTCAACCCCGAACAGACTCAATACTGGTTAAACTCTTTGCCAGCCAGTCGAACCCAATTTTTCAGGAAGTAATACGACACCCGGAAACCTACCGGCTCCAGATTATATACACTCAAATTGACCGCGACCGAAAAAACAACCCCACTTTTACGCACTACCGGTTTCGGGTTGACAGCACCGAATATTTTAATCCAGCTTCGACGGTAAAGCTTCCCCTTGCTCTGTTATCTCTTGAGAAACTGAATACTCTGAATAAACCGGGCGTGAACCGATTCACCCGCATGCAGTTCGACAGCGCCCACAGTGGCCAGACCAAAGAATGGGTTGACCCAACTGCCCAAAACGGGTTTCCATCGGTGGATCACCTGATCAAAAAAGCCTTTCTGGTGAGTGAGAATGACCCCTATAGCCGGATGTATGAGTTTGTCGGGCAACAGGCAATTAACCGGTCATTACACGCAAAAGGGTATGCCGACACCCGCATTACCCGGCGATTCGTGCGCATGACGGCCGATGAAAATCGCTATACAAATCCGATTCGATTTCTTCGGGAAGATGGCAGTGTGCTGCATGCCCAACCGCCTGCTCACAACCCCGATCCGTTCGATTTTCGTCGTACTGCCCGAATCGGGCGAGGCTACCTCACTGCCAAAGACAGCCTGATCAATCAGCCATTTGACTTTACAACGCACAATAAACTACCCCTCGAATCACTGCACCAGATGCTTCAGTCGGTGATGTTTCCGCTGTCGGTACCCGCCAAACAGCGCTTTGACCTCACAGAGACCGACTATACCTTTCTGTACCAGTATCTGTCGCAGTTTCCCGGCGAAACCAACTACCCCAAATACGACGGAACACAGTACTACGACAGTTTTGTGAAGTTTTTCTTTCAAGATAATCTGCACCACCAATTACCAGCGGGCGTTCGGGTATTCAATAAAGTTGGCTGGGCTTACGGCTTCCTGACTGATGCCTCGTATGTGGTGGATTTTGATACCAAGATCGAGTACATGCTAAGCGCAACCATCTACGTGAACAAAGACGGTATTCTGAACGACAACAAGTACGAATACGAATCGGTGGGGCACCCGTTCCTGTACCGGCTAGGCCAAACGATACATGCGTATGAACAAAAGCGCAAACGGGCTCACACTCCCAATTTGAGTAGGTTCAAGGTCACTTACGAAAAGCGGCAGAACGATTCCCGACCTACTGTTAAAGATGTGGATAATTGAGTTTGTTTCCCTTCCTACACCAGCTCCAGCAGCAGTTTAGCTTCGCCACCCAGTTCGATCTGGTCGCCGGGGGTCAATACGTAGCCAACACCGGGAAGGTCGGCGCGTTCGATGGTGTCGTTTGTGCGTAGGATTTTGGTTTTGTTGCCGTTGGCAGGCAGACCACCAGCGTCAGCCATGAGGCAGTAACGGCGTTTATCGGCATCGTAGCGGATGGTTGCGTGCTGACGACTCACGCTCAGGTTAGGCTCACCTCGCATGGCATCGAAACCAGGCTCGTCGGCATCAATAAAGGCAATGTCGTTGGTTCTAACGCGACCTGAAGCTGTTTGTACCATTTGTCCACGGCCAACACGGAATTCAGTCTGGGTAGTAGGATCAAGCAGGTAACTCGCTTCAACCGTTTGGCCAGTTAGCGCTCGTATCCGTACCTGAAGCGGTTTCTCGATGGATGGTCGGACTACTTCGAGACCCAGATTCCCCCATTGGTACGTACAACTGGCTGGTAGTTCGTCGGGCACAAACCGCCAGCTGAATCTCCAATCAGGTGCCAGCCGGATATAGTGATCAGCCAGATGTCGGCTGAGTTCCTGCTGAAAATGCCCCGGCTGAC
Organism: Flavobacterium sp. SUN052; assembly: GCF_028867935.1. Lineage (GTDB taxonomy): Bacteria > Bacteroidota > Bacteroidia > Flavobacteriales > Flavobacteriaceae > Flavobacterium. The sequence continues at coordinate 821,261 of NZ_JAPQNS010000001.1, read as the reverse complement.
TAGCATACAGGGCAACATCCATCCGGTCTTTATCGGCGGCATCATCGCAGCGTATCCATAGCACCAGGCCAGTGGGTAGTGCTTCCGTTTCGCTGCTGTAGGCGGACAGTTTTTCGACCACAAACCGGATAATTTTTTCCCGCTGCTTTGGAGTAGATGGCATTCCCGACGGAGCCGGAACAGGCTTACTGGCAACCGGAGTGGGCGTGGGTTCATGTACCAGCTTGGTTTCAGTAGGTGGCGCTCCCAGGCCAAAAAGCTGTTTCAGGTTATTTATGAATGTCATTGCTGAGTGGGTTATTTCACGGTGCTTTTCACCTCGAATAGCATCCGCTGACTACCCGATACCCCGTCGGGAGTGAGACCATTTACATCTATCACAAACGTACCAAGCTGGTCAGATGTTGGAAACTCGACCTGAACTTTACCCTGTGCATCCGTCTTCAGATCAGCATTCCAGTACAGCAGCGTCCGGGCATCAGGTAGTCGGCTGGTCGCTGCCGAATGGCGGGGAACATAAAATTCTCGTTGTACCTGTAATCCATCATATTCCAGTTTCACAAGCCGACTGTCGAGCGGAAAACCGGCCAGATCGCCTTTGTAGGTCATAAAACTAATAACTCCTGTAAATAAGGCGGGACCAATGAAATACTGATTTGTAATAACATCTAACTGTTTAACTTTCAACGGGCTAAACTCAATAATTTTATCCATATCGAAAATCGGTACGCCATCCAGCAATACCAGCGAGGGCGAGTCAAACAATGTGCTGTAGGGTGAATTAGGAACAAACAACCTAAAATGTCCCTGCCGCTTTCGGGGCATTACACCTGGAACGTACTCGCGTAGCACCTCTTCCATCCTCGGAAACCGGGTGTAGGTATCGAGCATATACGTTTCGGTAGGCTTCCCGTAAAAAGCCGTGCTATCGACCACGGGGTAGCGATATTTATTAGCTACACTGCCCGAAAAACTCGATTGTACCTGCATGGATACACTGCGATCGAGCAGTTGGTCAGCCTGCGACTCCTCCAAAGAAAATTCGGCGGTCGATAAGCCACATCCCTTGCAATCAGGCAGGCGCGTTGACGACAATGACTCCGAAAATGGGCTATTGATGGTTACTCGGTACAGACTGTCTTCGGGATTCGTCTGCACAATCACGCTTCTGGCTCCGTAGAAGTCAGGCATCTCGAACCGAATTTTACCCGCCTTATCGCTTCTCGACGCATACAAACGAACGGGTTTGCCCGGTGCCGACAACAAGGTCATAATTTCAGGAACCGGCGCGCCCGTGGCCGGGTCTGTCACGGTACCTTCGACAATCAATCCGTTGTGCTCAGCAATGAAGGCATTTCGTCGTTTCTGGCTATTGACTGGTGAGTTTCCAGTGCCGGCCGAACTTAATACCTCATCCCAACGAAACCGTCGCCAACCGTGGGTCATCATCAGGTTATCGGTGGCCTGTTCGACTTCAGCGTTTACCCTGCCCCCACTGTCTGACTGAAGATAATATTCAGGCGATTCGATGGCACCGCTCAGGTCCGAGGTCATCCATAAATAACTCAGTATATTACCTGAATCCACAGCCCCCAACGAATCGACCCGATACACGGCCATCGACAGAGCAGCTGAATTTGTCTTAGGTGTACTCAGCCCATTGACTGCAACATCCAGTTTAACCGTTGTTCGGGGAGAAAACTGCGACTGGTTGGGCTTCAAGGCAAGTGCCAGTTGGCGGGCCGGACGCTTGAAATACAGCCGTTCACAAACAGGCTGCTGCTGCTCGTTGAAAACGGTCAGGTGCGAAATACCGTCACCCAGCTGTTTCTTGTTGACTAAAAAAATGGCCGTTTGGTCATTTCCAATGGATTTCTGTTCGGCCACTTTGATGTCCTGGCGGGTGTGGGCAAACAAATACACGCCTGACGCAGTGGCAGCTTTGGTGGCCACAGTAACTTTCAACTGTTCGGCAGTAGCATCCTCCACATGCATAGTATAGCCCTGTGCCTGAATGGCAGGCAACGGCTGACTTAACTGCCGACCTTTGCCGTCAATTAATAGCACTCGGTAAGCACCTTCCGACGGGGTCAGCGTAAACGTGCCCATCCCAAATTTGTGAGCTTTGAAGGTCGTCAGCGTATCGTTCTGCCCGTTCAGCACCGCTCCCCGAACAGCAACTCCCCTACCCGATGCATCGACCACTTTAAACGCTATCCTCCCCGAGAGCCCCCGCACGAGCTGACCACCTTCGGGAAAAAACTGTACGTCGTAGTCGGGTGTTTCTTTTAGCAGCGGCAAGTTGAGCGGCTTAAATGGATTGACAATAGTGATCGTTTTTTCAAAGAAAAAGTCGGCACTGAAGTTCTTCATCCAATTGGTATACGCCCGCATGAGATAGGTGCCCGCATTCAGCGAAGCGGGCAAAAACAGGTTACCACTGCCACCGCCCGACGTGAGCGCAATTTTGGTTTGTAGCACCGACTTCTGGTCTTTGTCGAGCAGTTCGACATACGCCACTTTGCTTAGATCCAGGGACCGGTGAAACGTACCATCAACGTAGTACGCTTTAAACCACATGGTTTCGCCAGTAAGGTAAAACGACTGATCAGTATGGACAAACAGTTTTTCAGTGAGCGCCTGCCTACGGTACTGATCAAATAATTGCACTAAGGAATTAACCGAAACTGTTTGTTGACCTAACACTGTAAAGTGGCTAGTAATCAGCAGGCCAATCGCCAGAATATGTACAGTCAGAAGTAAGTTATTTTGGCGCATATTACTCCCAGAAGCTTGGTCGTTGAATGACTCCTCCTTTGGTCCGGCAATCAACACAGTCTAGCGAGGTCGTTAGGTATTTCATCAATTCTAAATCATAAGTGATGATAGAGGGCTGGTATTTAAGCACGTCGGCAGTGGTCAGCGTATCGACTTGGCAGAGTGATGTATTCGGATAGTTTGGCCAGTTTGGCAAATCTCTACTATTAATAAATATTCGCTTCGTTTCAACTGTTCCCACCCGAAAGAAACCGAGTACCAGATCGTTTGGGTTAGTGGGCGACTGAATGTTTCCGGTGATCTGCGAAGGCTGCGGATCAAAAATAGAGCCGATATTCTGGGTGATTCGGGCCAGTTGGTCGTAGTAGTCAAACCCAGACTGTGTTAAGGCGATCTGCTTCACCAGAATACTATATTTTACACTCAGCTTAAATGAGTTGCCCGGAATAAAGGCTATCGGGAACTGACTGACCACATCTTTGCTCAATCGTGTAGTTGAGAACGTCATGATATTGGCAGAGTTTTCGTTTCCCCAACAGCGATAAACACTTGGGTTACGGTTGATAATCTGATTACTCTTTACCTCATACGACGAGAAAAAAGGAGCTGTGTACTCAAATGTGCTCTCAAATTCCCAGCGATAATAGCGGGTATTGTTTTTAGGATCGTGAGTATTCACGTTGATTTGAACGCCGTCGTTTTCTACACGCCAGCTAACGCTGTCAACGGGGGGCGTAGCAACCACCGGCACATACTCCGAGTAGTAATCTCCACCTTTGGCCGTCCGTATGTGCAACCGGTACGTTTCGCCCACTTGTGGCGTCACACCCGACAGTGTATAGGCCCCCCCTGTACCTTCTTTAAGCGCGTATATCACTTTGTTTTTACTCTCGATACTTACCTGCGCTTTTGTTTCAGCGACCGGCGTTTTCTTATCGGCCAGGTTCTGGGTGCGGGCCAACTGAATAGTAGTTGTGGTGCCCGGCGCACTATTAAAGTAGCCGTTTACAACCAGATAGCTGTCGGGTTCGGCAATCTCGGGTGGTCGATACGGATCAACACAACTGGCTAGCAGCAGGAGCAGAGAGAAGGTGAGATACTTTATTTTTATAATCATTTCTGGTTGTTATGGCTGTCTGATCTGCCCCTAAATCCCCTGAAGGGGACTTAGCTTATTCACGGATTAAGTCCCCTTCAGGGGATTTAGGGGCAGGGCCATTTAATTTAAAAGTTCAATATTGCCAAAAAGAAATCTGTGCAAATCCGTTCAATCCCGGTCCGCCGGTGCGATAACATCCGCGTTCCAATAATCATCAAATCAGAATCTGAAATTATACGTCACTGACGGAATGGGCTGACCGAAAATGGATAGCTGATACCCATTGATTTTTCCGTTCTCCGATTTAAAATACACCGAATAGGCATTGCGTCGGCCCAGCAAATTATAAACGGCGATTGTCCACGAACTATGAGCCAGCTTTTTGACCTTGTGGTTCCCTTCAATATTCATGGCAAAGTCAGTTCTATAATAATCGGGTATTCGATACTGATTGCGCTCTGAATACAACAGGCGGGGTGACCCATCAAGAATGTATTTGCTGACGGGTAAAGTAATGGGCCGACCAGTACTGTACGTAAAGTTGAACGACAGGCTGAACCGGCGGTTAATCTTATAGTTGCTGATCAGTGTTACATCGTGCGGCTTGTCGAAACTGCTGGGGTAGTATTTACCCTGATTCACCGTTTCGCTGCTGCCTGTCCCTGTAGTACGTAACAGGGTTCGGGCGTACGTATAACTGAGCCAGCCGTTCAGTTTTCCGGTCAGTTTTTTTACCAAAAACTCAACTCCGTACGCTTTCCCTTCGGCATTGACTACGTCGGTTTCGATATGTTGATTCAGAATCAGCGAGGCACCACTCCGATAATCAATTAGGTTGGTCATCGTTTTGTAATACGCTTCCACCGAGGTTTCAATGGTGTTTTTCTGGTTGTTTTTATAAATGCCAATTGCGTACTGATCGCCAATTTGCGGCTTAATATTGGCATCACTCAGCTTCCAGATATCGGTAGGCGAAATAACGGTCGTGTTCGAGATCATCTGGATATACTGCCGGGTCCGGTTGAAACTTGCCTTCAGCGAGGCCGTACTGGATAATACATACCGCAGGGACAATCGATACTCCGGCCCGTGATACGTTGCAATGGGCTTGTTCTTACCATACGCTACCGTATCGACAATGTTGCTGATCGACCTGGGTAGCCCTGGCGCATATTGATACACAGAATTAGGTCCCAGGTATGAATAAAGCGAATATCGAAGGCCCCCGCTAATGGTTAGTCGGGAATTGATATCGAAGCGGTCGCCGATGTAGACCGCACTTTCCAGTCCCTGCTCAGTAGGAACCACATCGGGCAAAATCAGCGACTCCGACCCTCTGGGCCCAAATGTACCCGGCGCTATCCGGTAATGGGTGGTGCTGATGCCGAAGTCTAGAGAATGCTGATTACTGGGGAAAAAGTTGAAGTCTGCTTTCACCTGCGATTGATTGATCGCGAAACTCAGGTCATAGGCATTGACCGGATTTTTTTCACTTGACACGTCGTATTCATATCCGCTATAACTGCCTGTAAACACGCTGTATAACTTGTTATTGAACACGTGTTTCCATTTCAGGGTAGCCGTGCGGTTCTGGTAACGGTAAGCCGTATCGCTGTTGAGCTTAAACCGGTCGCGGCTCTGGTAGGCCGTCAGATACACCGTGTTTTTCTCGTTATAGTCGTGCGTGATATGGACGTTGAGATCGTAGAACTGGGCCGCGCTTTTACGAAACGACGCATTCTGAAGTTGTTTCAGCAACCAGTCGGAATAGGTGGATCGCAACCCGATAATAAACGACGTTTTGTCTTTCAGGATGGGGCCTTCCAGGGTCAGACGGCCCGTGAGTAAGCCAATGCCACCCGATCCGACCAGTTTCTTTTTGTTGCCGTCGCGGGTTTGCACGTCCAGCACTGATGATAGTCGTCCACCAAACCGGGCTGGAATGGCACTTTTATAGAGTTCAGCACTCTTGATCATGTCGGGGTTGAAGGCCGAGAAAAACCCGAACAAATGCGACGAATTGTAAATTGTCGCATCATTGTACAAAATCAGGTTCTGATCGGTGGCCCCACCCCGCACGTTTAACCCCGTAGAGCTTTCGCCTACCGTTTTCACACCGGGCAGGGTTTGCACCACCCGCAGTAAATCAGCTTCACCAAGGGCAGTTGGCACCTGCTTGATGCTCCGAATGTCGACTCGCTCCTGCCCCATCTGCAAGCCCGACACGTTTTTGTCTTTTTCGGCTTCAATAACGACCTCTTTCAGAGCAATCACGTCATCGTCCATCTCCATGTCGAACTTGTCATCGCTATACAGAATAATCCGCCGACGTGTGTCTTTCAGGCCAATGCTTCTCAATTTCAGATCATGGCGGCCCCTGGGAAGTGTGATGGAGTAATACCCAAATTGGTCGGTGGCCGTGCCAATCCGTGGATTTTCTACGTACACAGCCGCTCCCACAATGGGCTCACCCGATGCTGCATTGCGCACATAGCCTGCAATGGTGGACCGACCGGGCCTGATTGGGTTGGTACGTTTGCCGATTTCGTAGGTTTTGGTCTCCGGTTCCACCCGCTGCTTCCGAACGTCGGTTAGGTAAGCAGCCATGGTTGTGTCGGTGCCTGATGTCCCCGGCCCTCCCCGCCGAAAATAGCCAACGGGCAACTCGGTGCGAATGACGCGGTCGGTGGTGATGTACACCCGGTTTTGACGGTCAATAGCAAACGCATAACGGGTATTTTCGAACAACTGCTGCAAGATGGCCCGAACAGGTTGTTTCTCTACACGCAAATCCACCCGGATACTATCACCGTCGGCAGGGGTATAGTAAAAACGGTAAGGCGTCTGGGCTTCAATGCGTTGTACGAATTGCTCAAAGCGCAGATTCGAGAAATCGCCACTAATGGGGATATCAGCCTGATTTTGCCCAAAAGCAATGGAAATCACCAGTAAACTAAGTCCAATCAGTAAGGTAATTCGGTAGAGGAAGGTCATACTCACTTCGTTTATGTGTGGTGGAAGCAATACTACGGCAACGACTCATAGTACCGAACCGTTGAGGCAATGGCTTCTTCGCGTCCTGAATCGTTGAATTTTAGACCCTGGCTGCGTATATGTTTACGCAGTATTTTGAACTGATCTGGAAACAAAGTAAGCAGTGATCGTTTCGTTTTTACTTCATGATATACACCCTCTTTCAGGACAAAGAAACGGTCTTTCTGCTGATAGTCGGCTTTATAAAAGCCCTGTGAAATGTCTTCGTGAACAATTTTTACCCGGCGCGACAAAGCTTTTACCCGACCGTCGTGCAGCACTTCGTAAAATCCGGCTGGTATACCCACTGCACTATCCCCAATCGACACTCCGCCAAACAATGGGTCCGCACCAATTCGTGTAAACGTATAGGGGCCAATTGTGAACGAAGTGAGATGTTCATTTCTTAAGCGAATCCGGTAAGCTCCTTCGGGTGGCTGAACGGCCAACTCATCCCGCACGATGTCATACAGCATCCGTACGTTGTCGTACCGTACGCCATTATAGAAAACGGTACCCGTTTGCAAACTATCAACCCGGTAAAACGGGTGAACTTTGATGCGGAAGTCGTGCGTAATGTATTCATTGCCATCATACACATGCGCTTGTTTGTAAATCGCCTTGTTATATTGTTCGACGACTTGATTGCCAGCGAGTTGGATAAACGAGCTGTCGGGCTTAAGACCTTGAGCAGACGCACGGGCTGATACAAACAGGACAAGAAGCGCGACCCGAAAATGCGACATAATGACAGTGTGTAGACTAAGAAGAAGGATATGGCTTTAAAAATACGTTAAAAGGTCAACAGGTTACTATACAGCCCCTCGCATTTTTGCAAAAAACTGTTGGGCAACAAAAAAGCCGGTAAGTTTCTGAAGAAATTACCGGCTTTTAACTAGTCTTTATATACAGGTGATGTGGCCAGTCAGGTCCTGTATTTGTCCAGTTCCCTAAAACGAACCCAGATAACCCCGTTCCTTCAGAATTGGAGCAATGGTAGTATTCGCCAGTTTCACCGCGTCGGCCGACGACTTTCCCAATTCCATTCGCACGCAGGTTACCGTGTGCGACTTTCCGTTGGGCGTGGGTGCAAAAAACACGTACCAGCCGTCGTTTTGTTTCTCGCCCAGCACCATCCGTTCTGGGGTTCCGGTTTTACCCGCCACCTTGCTCACTTCAATTTTAGCCCGCCCGCCGGGGTTCGACTGCTCAATCATAAAATCGCGCAGCAGATCGGCGGCAGGTTGCTGCGTTAACACTACGCCCTTAGCCAGCGGAACGGGTTTTCCGGCACGGCGTACTACATAACGCGACGGTTGCATCACACCGTGGTTAGCCACCGCTCCAGCCATGCGAGCCAAACCAGCCGGTGCGGTCGTTAGCTGACCCTGCCCCCAGGCAAGTCCCGAAAATTCGCTCCGATACCGCCGGGGATACCGTAAATCTTGGTACAATTTCCGACGAACCACAAACGACGAATCGCGCCAGTGTTGCAGGATATTGGCTCTGTCGGTGGGTGTATGTGAATCAACAAAGGAATACCCGCCAACATAATCGATGTTCATACCCGTAGCCAGATACAGGTTTGCCATTTCGTTGTCCAGCGCGTAATCGTTGGCCAGCCGGATGAAGTAGACGTTACTCGACCGGACAATTGCCTGCCGCATATCAACCTGACCACCACAGGGTTCGCTCTCCACTTTACCCCGGCGAATAATTTCTCCGCAACTGACGGGCAGACTTACCTCGGCGGCTTCCATACCCAGTTTGTTCAGGGCCGCCGTTGCCGTCATGATTTTTGCAGTTGAACCCGGTGCCGTTGGATACGTCATGGCCAGGTCGCGGTCGGTGACCAGGTACGGCAAGGACATCCGTTCGCGGTCCGGCAAGGTCATCTCGTCGGGTTTTTGCAGGTTGGGCAGCGGGTGCAGCGCCGACGCCAACACCTCGCCCGTTGACGCATCCATTACCGCCACTGACAGCCGTTTGTCACTGAATTCTGATCCAGCCAATGCGTTTTGCAGGGCAACCTGAAGCGATGCATCGACACTCAGGTGCAGGTTTCGATTCCGGGCTTTATATTCGTCAACCACCCTCCCATCGATTCCCGACCGCAATGCCGGGGCCAGTTCACTATAATCATACAAGGGTAATGTCAGCGGGCGGCTCACGGCGGGCGTAAAGCGGTCGGCCTTGTACCGGCTGGTGATTAGCGTATTTTGCTGGGGATGATTATCGAAGCCTCGTAAGTCGCTGAGGTGAGCGGCTTCGGCAAAATAGCCGTTTTGTTGCCCCCAGAACAGACGTGTATTGGCATCGCCCACCCAGAAAAACATCTGTTCGCCAAAGGGATAAAACCGTTTCAGCCGCCGACGAGTCATGGCCATAACCGATTCATTATCGAGCCCAGCCTTGCGTAGCTGCGGCATATTCCGGCGTACCGTATCGGGTGAACTGGTAGCCAGCACGCGCCCGCCCCGGTCGTAGAGGGTTCCGGCAGCTAACGCATCGGTCAGGCGATTGATGCGCGGGTTGTAACTGTAAACGGGTAAACCATCGCGGCTCAACACCCGGCTGGGCCGCACAATATAGTCCGACCAGTTCAGGAGCGATACCTCGCCCGCCCGCCCGGCCAGCACCAGCGACCCAATCAGAAATCCGGCAATACCAGTGGCTAAAACGGGGTCGTAATGTTTTTCGAGGTAATCATATTGCAGGGCTACGCCGGGTCGGTTAGCCACCGCAAATACTACACCCATTGCCGTGAGGTTGATAATCAGCGATACGTTTCCGTAGCTCAGAAACGGTACTGAAATACCCGTGAGCGGCACTAGGCCCAGCGAGCCGCCCGCAATGAGCAAAAACTGAACGCCAGTTGCCAGCGCAATGCCCGCGCACAAATAAAAACTGAAAGGCTGCCCAGACTGACGCGCGTGCAACAGCGTCCGGTGAATCAACAGGAACAACAGCAAAAACACGGCTACCAACCCCAGCCAACCTAGTTCTTCGGCCAAACTAGGCAAAATCATGTCGGTGTGGGCGGCAGGCATGGCGGTAGCAAAGCCCTTCCCTAAGCCCTGGCCGGTCCAGCCACCCGTTGCCAGTGTCCAGAAGCTATGCGCCAGGTGGTCTCCCCCATACACATCGTTGTTCCAGGGACTTACCCACATGGCTTTGCGGTCGGCCAGTCGGTCGCCCACCACGGGAATCTGATCGCCGAAAGCAAACGCAGCAATCACCATTACAAGCAGCACTGGCCCTTCAGCTAATAAAGCCAGCCAGCCTGTACTGGTGGCAGTGCGGGCATGGCCTTTCCAGACCAGCAACACAATGGCCATCACTACACCCACCAGCGTAGCCATCAGTCCTGACAACAGCCAAAGTGAAACGCCATAAATAAGACCAGCAAGTAGGGTGATTCCCAGCGTTTGGCGGGCGATGGTATAGAACAGCAGGAAGGTAAAGCCGATTACCAGCGCCGGTCCCATGTCGCCCAGCAACAGGTACAAACCCATCAGAATACCCGTTCCGAGAAATACGCCGATGCTCACCCTAAACCGCCAGCGCAAGTCGGGTAACGTGCGGAGTTGTTCTTCGTTGGCGGCAAAAAAACCCGCCAAAAACAGCAGCATGAGGTATTTGGTAAGTTCACTGGGTTGAAAGAGCAAACCTCCAATCCGCAAATTGACCCGTACCCCACTACCTTCCGGACCCGTTCCGAAAGCCAGTGTAAGGCCCGCCAACCCAAACGCCAGCAGTAACCATGTCCAGCCCGTAAGCCGAAAAACGGATCGCTTCCGCAAGTTCATCAGCGGATCAAACCACCAGCGCGTATAAAATTTCCCAATGGGCAGTTGCGACACAATTGTCAAGCCCAACAACCCCAGGCCTACGCCTAAAACCGCCTGTCCTCCATAAAACGTGTCGGATAGGGGTTCCTGAATAGCCAGTAATATCAGCACCGAGATGCCGGTCAGCATCATGAGAATAGGCAGCAAGAGTGGGTCGGGCTGGAACCGCCGAAGCGTCCATACAGCATGCACCACCCAGAACGCCAGCAGAAATAAACCCACCTGCATCCAGAACATCAACCGAAATTCGTCGGGCGTGCGTACCGTAAAGGCCCGGTCGCTTTTGATTTGGCCATACGCCACCGTCCCAATAAGCCGAAGCGTGTGCGGGCGGGCTGTAAAAATATAATCCGTCGAGGCAGTGAGCTTTGCAGAACCCCGTCGACCACCAAACTCGAAACCCGGTTTGAGCGGTAGTACGCTGTAGCCCCCCTCCGGGCGTAGACCTGAAAACGCAAAACGTCCATTGGCATCGGTGCGGGCAAAAACGAGCGCATTAGGTGTATCGTCAGCTGCATCTGGCCGTGACTGATGTAATTCTAGTTGAACTAGAACACCTGATAAAGGACGTGGCTCCGGGGCGTTGTCTACCACCTGCCCAGCTAGTTGCAGTCCCGAGTTGGGAGACCCCACCGTTGACGGGTACGGTTTGGGGCTATTCAGTTCCTTATTATATGTTACTGAATCTAAGCCGATTTGCTGCCGGGACGCCCGCAGGCGGCTTTGAAAAGCGGCTCCACCAATCGGGCTTTTCCAGGCCAGCGGAGTTTGAATGGCAAAATTCCGTTTGTTGATAGTTCCCAGATTTTCGGGAGCGCCTTCCCGCTCGAGTTTGGCGGGAAGCGAATCAGCAACCAGGGCAATGTCGCGGGGATCGGTGAGGTAGTTGCCCTGCCGGAGTAGTCGTTGGATGGAGTTGGCCTCCAATCCGGGTTGCAGGTTTAGTTTGAGACCCGCTCTATAGTCGCTCTCGGCGGTATTGAGCACGGGTTGTCGGTTGACATATAAACGTATAAATAGCAACAGCAACAGGGCCGTTGCGCCAAGCAGGTAGCCCCGCTCAGTGGAAAATAAACTGTTTTTCATCTTTCAAACAACGTCTCCATTGTCAGGTTGTTTTGCACCAGCGCCATGGAATTTTCAATAATTTCTCTGCATTTTTTTGGTTGTTGCAACAACTAAACGGACAATGGAGTATGGGCTATTGTACACGAAAGTAGGAATCAACCTTTATTATCTCTTATGAAAAATCTACTGATTGTCTTCGTATTCGCGCTGGTAGCGGCCTGCACAACTAAAAACGATGTTACACCCGATGCAGGCAGCGTGGTTGCCGGTGTGTATCCGCTCTCGTACATTCGGAGCGATTCTGCGGGCGTTATTCTGTATGAATATGACCTTCCTGCGAGTGATGGCACCAATTCGTTGTCGGGTTCGCTGACGGCCCGGCGCGATTCGGCTTCGGTGGTTTTGCTGACGCAAACTATCAAGCTGACGGGCTATTCCGACCAAACGTCCATTTTAGGGTCCGTTAATCTGCGAAGCAACGGCAGTGGCTACGATATGTATTTTGGCACCCAGAAAATTGGCACGGCCGACGGGTCTTCCATCAACATTGATGTGCAGCAAACCGATTCAAAAACCGGAATTGTTTACCGGGATATTATGACCGCCAAGAAAACGGCTCAATAACAGAAACAAAAACGGCCTCAGGAATGAGGCCGTTTTTGTTTCTGTTATTCTTTCTTCAGCTTTCCGTGCATCGCCTTGCGCAGCTTTTCAACTTTTGGCATTGACACCTGCCGGATGTAGGGTTGGTCGGGATGCAGCCGACAATAGTTCTGGTGATACTGTTCAGCGGGGTAAAAGGCTGTGAAAGGGGTCACTTCCGTTACAACCCGATTGGGGTAATGCTTTGACTCATTCACCCGCGCAATAGCATCCATAATCTCCTGTTTTTCGGCAGGGGTACGGTAAAACGCTACCGAACGATAATCCCTTCCCACATCAGGACCTTGCCGGTTGAGCGTGGTTGGGTCGTGGCCCGCAAAAAACGCATCGAGCAAATCGCGGTAACTGATTTTGGTTGGATCGTAATAGACCTGTACCGATTCAGCATGACCCGTTTTGTCGGTGCCAACCTGCTCATAGGTCGGGTTCGCAACAGTGCCGCCCGCATAGCCGGAAACAACTTCCCGAACACCTTTCAGTTGATCGAAACCTTCTTCCTGCGCCCAGAAACAACCACCGGCAAACGTGGCTACTGCTTCGCCCGCTTTGAGCTTCGGCAAAACGGCGGGAGTAGTATCCTGAGCCCGGACACTGCCCGTCAGAAACAACACAAATAAGGCAACTAATGGAATGAATCGCATGATGAAGTAAGTCCTTTCATTAATAACGAATTCTAAGACAACACCGTTCATGCGGTATACTGAGGATTTTATACAACTGCCTTTGCATATTTATCCTGCATTTCCCGAATGAATTTCAATCCATTTTCAGCGATGTGCCAGGGTTCGTTATATTCCCGCCATACGTTGATGGAGTTGGCAAAGTTGATATCATTGCGGGTGAAAGCTTCAATGGTCATCCAACCGCGGTAATCCACTTCAGCCAGCGTCTTGAACGTATCGTCCCAGGGAATATGACCAGAACCAGGCGTTCCCCGGTCGTTTTCGCTGATGTGAACATGCGCCAGTACCGGGGCAATAGTTTTGATAGCCTCTGGAAACCGTTTTTCTTCCATATTGGCGTGGTGCGTATCGAACATTGCCCGAACATTAGGGTGGTCGGCACGGTGTACCAGATCTGACAACTGCGCCATGGTGTTGCAGAGGTAACACTCAAATCGGTTTAGTGCTTCAGGGGCCAGAATGATGTTTGCCTGCTGGGCATAGTCGCCAACGGCGTGGAGCACTTCAGCGCTATGGGCATATTCGCTGGCTTGTGGCTCCCGGCGGCTAAAAACAGCAAAAGCAGAATGGAACGGCCCGCAAATAACAGATGCACCCAGAGCATGAGCCCGATCAACAACGCCCTTCAGGTGATCAATGGCCTGCTGACGCACCAATACGGACTCACTAGCCGGGTTTTCGTCGGGCCCCACAACTGTAACACAAGTGCTACCCAGCCCAAGCTGAGTCAGGTGGTCACCAAACTGTTTATAAACAGAAACATCCTGATTATCAATAAAACACTCAATACCGTCGTAGCCAATTGTTTTTAGCCGCTCCGCAATGGGGTTCATTTGTTCGGAGATAGCGGCCGTCCAGACTAACAGATTAAACCCGATGGGCGGACGATAGGGTGACGTGGTCGACGAAGTCATAAAATGTAAGGGTTATACTTTATTTTTCCATTGGATGTTCTTTGAGCAACTGCTCTGGAGAATAGAAATCCTGTTTACGGGCAACCGCAGCCCTAACCTGCTTCACCTTTTCGGGCATCACGGCGGGTGCCTGATTGCCAAATGAATTGCGAACATAGGTCAACACGGCAGCAATTTCATCGTCTTTGAGCAAGCCCCCGAACGGAGTCATGGGCACCTGGCCGGGATAGGTTTTACCCACCACTTCGACCGGGCCAAGCAAACCCTTCAGGGTTAGCTTTATCAGCCGTTCTTCGCTACCCGATACCCAGTTTGTGCCAGCCAGGGGTGGAAATCCAGAGGCAGCGAGCCCCTTGCCGTCGGGTTGGTGGCAGGTGATACAGTAGCCCTCTTTGGCAAAGATCTCGCGGCCTTTGGTGTACAAGGCTAGCTCCTCACCTTTGAGGCTCGATGTTTGAGTAATCTCTTTCTTCTTCTTGACGGGTACCCCGTTTAGGTGAGCCACCGCCGTTTCATAGGCGTGAATCATCCAATCGTCCATGGGCTTCTTATTCGCTTCAGCCAGGATGGGTAAGCCTTTTTCTTTCCCAATCCACGAGGCAGCCACAATAGCATCCAGTCGAACCCGGCTGTTGTCATCGCGGACGGCCTGCATCAGCAAATCAGCCTGGTCAGGGACCTGGTGGCCCGTGTAACGCACCACCTGAACCGCAGCGGCCCGGGCATGATAATCGGGTGACTTGAGTACCCGCTTCAGCAAATTCTGGTCGACTTTATTCATTCCCCAACTTACCCACAAACCTTCGAGCAGGTAGTGCTCGTAGCGGGGATCGTTTTTGTCGAGTTTGGCTACCCAGGCGGTCAACTTTGGCAATACCTCGGCGGCACTGCGGCCCCGCAATTCACGGCGGGTACGGTAGCGCGTGCGGTATTCAGGCAGTTTCAGGTTATCCAGCAACGTCTCGATAGAAGCACCGTCGATTTGGGCGGGGGTCACCAGTGGCCGCGACGGATAGGTAATTCGGTACACCCGCCCGTGTGAATGGTCGCGCAGGGGGTCGCGGGCGTTGTGCTGCATATGCCCAATCAGAATGTTGTGCCAGTCGATGAGGTACAGCGAGCCATCGGGGGCAAACTCCATGTCGACGGGACGGAAGTTACGGTCTTCACTAACCACCAGATCCGCCCGATGCTTGCTCTTGTAGCCCGTTCCATCGTCTACCAGCGTATGCTCTTTCATACCCAGAAACCCGATGGTATTGTTGATCAGGAAATCACCCTGAATATCATCAGGAAAGTGTCGACTCGACACAAATTCGAGGCCCGACGTTGGCCGCACCCGATGCGCTTCTTCAATCAACTGCACCGATTTGTGGGTCGCTTCGCCGTAGCGGGGCAACACCGAACCCGGCATCATCCAGCGAACATCGGGACTTGAGGTCTCGGCGAAAAAGGGTTGTCCCCAATCGTCAAAGGCAATACCCCAGGGGTTCGGAATTGATAGCTGGGCCGTACGCTCCAGCTTGTGCAGTTGTGGGCTATAGCGATAAAAACCACCGTTGGTAGCCCGCACGGGGCCGTAAGGTGTTTCGACGTTGGTATGCAAAAACACGCCTTCGCCCGAATAAATAGCTCCTGATGGGTCCACGCAAAAGGCATGGCTATTGTGGTGCGTATCGTGGTCGTCGTAGCCGCTCAGCAGAATCTCAGATTTATCAGCCCGGTCGTCGCCGTTGGTATCGGTAAACAGTTTCAGGTTCGTTCCTTGCGACACATAAACCCCTTCTTTCGCGATTTCGAAGCCCAGCGGCAGGTGCAGACCATCCGCAAACACGGTTTGCTTATCGGCTTTGCCGTCGTTGTTGGTATCTTCCAGAATCAGGATTTTGTCGTTGGGCTTGGCATCACCGGGTTTGTAGTGTGGGTAACTCGGCATGACCGCTACCCACAACCGACCCTTTCCGTCGAAGGACATCTGCATGGGTTTCGCCAGATCAGGAAATTCTGCTTCGGAAGCAAACAACTCAATTTTGTAGCCCTGTGGCACCTTCAGTTTGGCCAGCGCGTCCTGACCGCTGAGGTAGGTGAGGCTTCCGTTTTTCTCGGGGTTGAAATTGGTTTTTACCGGAGGCAGCACCCGTGTTTTCTCATCCGCAGCGGCCACGTCCATCGTCTGCCCTTTCGAAGCTGCCAGCCAGATAGCCGTATCCCGGATAGCGGTCATTTGCCGGATTTTCTCGATCTCCGCCGGGTAATTATCGGGGCCAAATGGGTTGTACCGTCGCCCGTAGACGTGAACCCCGTTGGGAATCTTGATGTCGTTGTGCCACATCCAGTTTTTCTCTTTCACGGCGTCGAAAACCAGTTTCCGGTTGGCTTCAGCTTTAGGCTGCGTGCGACCAAAAACGGCGTCGGCCAGTAATAAGCTCAGTCGCTTATAGCCCGCATCATTAAGTTGTAAGCCGTCGATAGTGAGCGGTTCGGCGCTGGAATCGTACCACTGCTGCGAGGGCGTAAAGGCATCCACAAAAAGCACCTGTTCGGCGTTTTTGTTGTTGGCGGCCACCACCTCTTTCATCGCCTGCGTGTATAGGGCGAGGTTTTCGTTTTCTTTTTTGCCGTTCGGCAGATCATACGTACCCGACAGATCTTCGAAGGCAATCGGCGAAATAATGGCCAGCTGTGGAGGGGTCGTTCCGTTGTATTTCTGGGCCAATGTATGCTTGATGAATGCATCCAGTTCACCCCGGTAGTTGGCTAGCCCCTCTTTACCCTGAAATGATTCAGGCGACCCGAAAAAGGCAACGATCACATCGGCTTTGAGCCGGGTAAGCCACTGGTCCGGGTTATCGAAATGCCCTTCGCTTTGCGAGTTATTGGCTAATTCCGTCTGGAATTTTTCGGCACCGGGAAACGCCCAGGGCGAGAACCGACTGGCATGAGGCCGAAAGCCGGGCGTGTCGCCCCCATCGCACATGTTGCGGATAAAGAGCTGGCTATCGGGGTAGCGAACCTGCATTTCGGTTTCGAAATGATCATAGTTCATCAGCCGCGAGCCCAGGTTATCGCCCAGCAGCACAATGCGCGACCCTTTGTTGATTTTCAGTGCGCTGGGGGCGCTGAACTGAAACGCGCTGAAACCGACGGCACATAGCAGTACGGCTATCAGCAGTTGCTTAAACGTAAATTTCTTGTTGGTGAGCAGGGTCATATTAATTACCAATTTACCTCAATTACCGCTTTGCAAACTGTTAAAAATCAAGATTTGACTATGCCCCGATAGGGGACATTAATAGCTACTTTACCTTTCCATCGTTTTGGAACGGGCATGCCTAATTCCCAATGAATCGCGTTCACCACTAATCGTTGAAACGATTCAACCTGAAAATCTTCGGGGTGACCGAGGGTTGTAAAGAACGTTTTGCCGCCCCACTCATTTTTCCAGGTCCAGGCAACAGGATTATCAATGGCTGCTTTGTCAGGGTTGACAGATTTACCCATCAGCAGCCAGGTGGAGCCCTTCGCCGGATAATCGGGCAAAACTCGATACAACCACGAAGAAGCATGAAAGGATGGATCAACCCCAGTCAGGATAGGGTGTTTGGCCGCTTCGGGAATGATGGTAACATCGGTGGTACTTTTGTGGCCGTAGTGCGTGTGCTGGGCTTTACCTCCCCAACCCGGCGGGCTTCCGAAGGCAAACTCCCCGAAGGCGTTCCACCGTTTCTGCTCGTCGCCCTCGGGGAAATTGAATGCGTGGGTCGTGGTGCGGAAACCCATCACCGGCTTACCCGATTTCAGGTACTCATCAATGTATTGAAGTTGCTCTTTCGGCAGTTGCCGCCAGCGCAAAAAGAAAACGGCCAGGTCAGCTTCTTTCAGGGCTTCCAGACCAGGCAGGTTTTTTTCACTGTTTTGGTCAGGAGAGGCTTTGAGGACTTTCGTCCGCATACCGTAGTTTTTTTCCAGTTCGGCGGCAATGAGCGGCAGAGTTAGCTCCCCGCTGTATTCGTGGTCGCCTGTAACAAAGACAACATACGGCTTACCGGCAGCGGACCCTATTTTTTTGGTATGGCTGGCAACAGCGTCAGCCAGGGTTAACGGGCTCAGGGCCAGTAAACTGGCCGAGTAGTGAAGAAACGTTCGGCGGTTGGGTTTCATGCGGGGCAAGTCGAAAGTAGCAGATCAGGTTTCTTACCTAAGGAAATTTTAGGCAGAATTTAACGTGTTCACTTCGCTTAATCCCTAAACTAACCTCTATTATTCGCGCCAGCCTTCGGGTTTGAACGGCGTTTTACTATCGCTGGGGGCACAAATGGCGGTTGGTGGACGGGGTGGTCCATACAGAAATATCATTTGGGGCTGCTGGGGGGGAGACGGTTCCGGTTGGGGCATCCGCAGGTTTAGGGCGTAGAATAATTCGGCACCGGGCAGAGCAGAACTCCCTTCGGGGCTGGAATTACCCAACGATATACCCGACACGTCTTTTCGATCGAGCCAGTAGCGCACGGTGGCCACCCCCGATGCCGCAAAATAGCCGACAACAGCCTCTCTTGAATTGGCAACGTTGTGTACATTACCGATCAGGGCCGTTGGGGGCGTGTCGGCCAGACCACCCGTATTCTGGGTCTGTTGTTGAAACAGATTGAAATACCGGTACGCGTCAGCAGAAAGCGAGCTTTGCCGAATCTCAACCAGGCCGGGGTTGTGATCGTAAAACGGAATCTGAGCTACTTTCCGGCTCTGAATCAGCCCGCCATTACTGCGCTCATCAGCGAAGATGTTAATGTCGTGACTGTAGATAATTTCCCAGCATTGACTTCGGCAACTGTAATCGTACTTATACTCCGGCAGTGGATTTCGGATCGAAGGCGGGGGTGGGGTCAGTTCATAAAAACAATCTTCCAGAAGTTTGGTATTGCCCGATGTGTAGGTATACACATTCCCAACAGGCCCGGAATAATTCATCAGGGTAGCCGTAATGTCGCCGTAGATGACGTATTCGCCCTGGTAACAGGTTTTGCACCATTCCTGCTTTTCGTACAGTTTCCAGTCCCAACGGTAAAAATTGCGAGTTTGCGTTGGGTCCTTGAAATCAATAAATAAGTCATGCCCAGCCGTGTAAAAACCGGCAATGGGTGGAAAAATGCTTTTCGTATTAAACTGCGACGATACCTTGTCGATAGGCGGCACTGGCTGCATTACTTGTTGGTTCGACCGGTATTCGGTGCCATTAGCCAACACAAAATGGAGCTGATAGGCATGGCCCACCTGCCCTCTGAAATCAGCAGGAAGTTGATAACTCCCGTCAACCGTCTCATGACAGGCGATAACCTGCGATGAATCAACGATAACCTCAACCCTCGCTTTGGTGATAGGCCTCGTTCCAAATCGACCCGTGAGCGAATCGGCTCTCGACCGATTGAGCCGGATAATCTGCTCTTCTGGCAGGTTGGTAATTGTGCCATCTACCACCACCACATTGACGGTATTTGTGGTGTCGGGCTCGTACGGATCTACGCAACCGAATGCCAATAGTTCAACACTGATACAAAAGAGTATTGATCGGCAAAGTCTGTGCATGGCATGGATATTTTTAGTCGAAATGTCAAAGTAGTCAACAGTAATTAGTCAGGCCAGCCCGGTGGCTTAAATGGTGTTCGTTGGTCGATAGGGCCACAGACAGCCAAGGGTGGGCGCGGTGTGCCATCAATGAATATTCGAAAATCATTGGGCGGTGGGGGTTCTGGACTGGGTTTGCGCCTGTTCAGAGCAAAAAACAACTCCTCACCATCAAATTTGGGCGGATCAGGATTTATCATAGCCCCGAAAGAGCGACCCTCGGTATCTTTTCGGTCGAGGTAATGAGATTTTTTAGAAACGGCAGCAGCGGTGAAATAGCCAATGACAGCCTCCTTCTCGTTGGCTACGTTATGCACGTTCCCCGAAAGGACGGTTGGGGGCGTATCCGCCAATCCGCCGGTGTTCTCTGTCTGATCCTGAAACAGTTTGTAGTATATATAAGCATCTTTAGTCAGCGACAATTGTCGAAGCTCCACCAGACACGGCCCGCTTTGATAAAAGGGGATCTGGGCAACTCGACGCTTACTAACTGGGCCGCCGTTAGTCAACTGGTCGTCGAACACGTTAATGGAATAGCTATGTAGGATTTCCCAGCATTGCGTGCGACACGCATAATCTAATCGGTATTCGCTTACCGGCCTGCCTGGAATTGCGGGGGGATAAAAGCATTCTTCATATAACTTGGTGCCTGACTTATAAAATCCAATCGGAATTGTATCGAGCGGCTCGAAGATCGAGTAAAACCCGCTTACACACGTCCGACACCATTTCTGAGGTTCGTACAGATTCCAGTCCCAGCGGTAGTAATTATGCTTATCAGCGGGGTCGGTAAAGTCAATGAAAATATCGTGTCCAGCCGTGAAAAAACCATCCAAGGCGGGCGACAGACTCCTTGGGTTAAACTTGGCCTCGACAGCCGCAATGGCCGGTACATCAGCCATAACCTGCTGACTGGATACGTAGCGCGTACCGTCGGCAAGGGTGAAGCGCAGTTGATACGCATGCCCGATCTGTCCCTTAAAATCACTGGGCAACTGGTAGCTCCCATCGACCGTTTCGTGACAGGCGATGACCGCTGAGGAATCGACAACCACCTCGACAGTAGCTTTGGTAATGGGCCTCATACCAAAGCGGCCCGTCACCGGCTCGGCTTTGGAGCGGTTGAGCCGGATAATTTGTGGCTCGGCCAGATTGGTGATGGTGCCATCCACTACCACCACGTCTACGGTACCACGCAGACGAAGATCCAGCAGATCAACGCAGGCCAGTGGCACAAAAAGGCAAGCCAAACCGCCAAGTAAACGGGTGAAGGTTGAGCGCATGATTCATGTAATAACGTTGATTTACTTAAACTCGAAATTATAGGTCAGGCTTGGAATAGGGGCGGCAAAAATGGCCAGTCGGTAGGGGTTGGTGGCTTGTCCTTCGGTACGGTAATAGATTGAGTACGCGTTTTTACGACCGTACAGATTATAGACCGTAAACGTCCAGTGCCCCTGCCAACTCCGGTTTTTCATACTCGGGTTGTAGATGTTCCAGGCGAAGTCGAGCCGGTGATAAGCGGGTAGCCGGTACTGGTTGCGCTCGTTGTAGTACGGATACGTGCGGCCCTGATACCGGATAAACCCTTCGGGCGCGGTGAAAGGCCGACCTGTGCTGTAGGCAAAATTGAACGAGAAACTGTGGTGGCGCGTCTGATTAATGTTCAGGCTAATATTGACGCTATGCGGCCGGTCGTAGTTGGCCGAATACCAGTTGCCGCCGTTAATCTGCTGTTGGAAATTGGCGCCCTGATTAACCTGATTCTGCGTTCTGGAGTACGTATAGTTTATCCAGCCTGTCATCTCACCTTTCTTTTTGGCCACCATCAACTCCATACCGTAAGCCCGGCTGCGGCCTGCCAGTAACTGGGTTTCTGGATACGGTTGCAGAATAAAATCGGCACCGGGTTTGTAATCCAGCACATGTTGCGTGCTTCGCCAGTACACCTCAGCCGATGCCTCGTAAATGTTGTTGGTGCTATTTCGAAAATATCCTGCTGATACAAGCTGACTAACCTGGGGCAAAATGTGGGCGTCGGCCGTTTTCCAGCGAGCGGTGGGCAACGGTGTGGTTGTGCTCGTGATGGTCTGCAAATATTGCCGCATGAGATTGTAGCCAACCTTCACCGAAGCATTGGGGCCAAGTGTATACCGCAGACCCAGCCGGGGTTCCAACCCACCGTATTGCTTACTCACCTGCCCGGCCCCGTAGCGTACCGAGTCAACCAGAGTGGTTATGTCGGGCGTTTCGCCGACGGCATACTGACGAACCACCGAGGGGCCGAGATTCAGAAAATGGGAGTAGCGAAGCCCCGCCGATACCGACAGTTGGTCCGACACGTTCCATTCGTCTTCGGCGTGGAGAGCCAGTTCGAGTGCGTTTTCGATGGGTGTGCTCCGGTAGTTTACAGCCGGGCTGCTACCGGGTATCAACTCGCCGGGGTTGAGCCGATAGTGTGTTGCACTGATGCCCAGTTCAATTTTCTGGTTGGCTAACTGGTAGTTCAGGTTCGATTTCACCTGCCGCTGCAATAGCGACTGTTTCAGCACCACAGCATTGTTCGTACTATCTTCGATAGACAGAATTTTAGGTACGTACTGAGCTACCAGGGCGGTAGTCTGGAGGTTCAGCTTCGGGTTGAACGCGTGAAACCAGCGGACCATGCCGTTGAGTGTCTGCTGCTCATACTTCGTGGCCGACGCGTTGACGTTAGCCAGGCTCCCCAGCAGGTTGGTCTGGAACAGATCGGCCCCGTAATAGGTCATGGCCGTCACAGTATTGCGGTCGTTGATCCGCCAGAAAAGCTTAGCCGTTCCATCCCCAAATTTGGCCCGTATATTTTCGAAGCGGGGCGAAACCAGCCGGAGTAGAAAGTCGTTGAAGGCCCCCCTACCCGATACCATCAGGGCAAGTTTCCCTTTTATAATGGGCGTTTCTACCGTTAGCCGGTTGGCCACCAGACTAATTCCCCCGCTTAGTTTAAACTGGTTCAGGTCGGGATTGCGCAGACTAATGTCGAGCACCGAGGCTGCCCGTCCGCCGTAACGAGCCGGTACGTTGCCTTTGTAAAGGTCGAGACCGCTGACAGCATCGGGCGGAAACACCGAGAATAACCCGAACATGTGCGTCGGGTTAAAAATGGGCGTATCGTCGAGCAAAATCAGGTTTTGATCAGTGGTGCCACCCCGGATGTTGACGCCGTTGGCGGCTTCGCCCACGCTGGTAACCCCCGGCAGCAATTGCAGACTCCGCAAAATATCCGACTCGCCCAAAGCGGCTGGCATCCTCTTCAAGGTAGTGATATTGATCTGGCTAACGCCCAGCAGCGGCTGACGAACGTTACGGTCGTAACCTTTGCTAGTCACTACAACCTCTTCTAACTGACTCGACACGCTGGGTAGCCGCACGTTGAGCTCGGTGTTGCCCCGAACACGAATGCTTTGCCGACTGGGTACATACCCAACGTGCCGTACCACAATCACATGCACCCCCGACTCAATCTTGATGGAAAACTCACCCTCAGCGTTGGTATAGGTACCAGTCGTAAATCGCT
Organism: Flavobacterium sp. SUN052; assembly: GCF_028867935.1. Lineage (GTDB taxonomy): Bacteria > Bacteroidota > Bacteroidia > Flavobacteriales > Flavobacteriaceae > Flavobacterium. The sequence continues at coordinate 797,994 of NZ_JAPQNS010000001.1, read as the reverse complement.
CGTAGTTAAGCACCACTGCGGCCCGGTTGAGCGGCTGATTGGTTGCCGAATCGCGCACGACACCGGAGAGGGTGTATGTAATCTGGGCAACTAAGCTGGTAGGAATCAGAAAAAAAAGAAGAACAAAGGGAAAATATCGGTTCATAATATGGCATGTGGCACAGGCAAAAGAGGATAAGCAGTCTGAACGTTCAGCTGGCCTGTTTGCAGTATTTGTAAAAGTAAAACACCTTGAATATCTATGTAAACAAACAGTAGAAAAGGTATTATTTTTGTATATAATACAACACAATAAAGTGTACAGTCGCTAGTCCATGCGCTCACTCCCCCTCCTTTTGCTGCTTTATTCAATCTTACTCGTAGTACCAACTGCCTGCATTGATCCGGCCGATAATCCATTGCGTAGCACAACAGCCCTTATTGTTGTAGATGGCACTATAACGAACTTACCCGAACCGCAGATCATCAAACTGAACCAGTCGAAGGCTGACAGGCTGACGGGGCAGTTCAGCACCGTTGCGCTCACAAAAGCATCGGTAAGTGTGGTGGTGGATTCGTCGGAGGTGGTTGCCTGCCACGAGACTATTGATGGAAGTTATCAGCTCCCCAGCGACTTCAGAGGTAAGGTGGGGCATGCCTATCAGCTCCGGTTTACCCTTGCTGACGGTACTAAGTATGTTTCTACCCAGCAGGTGATGCAGCCTGTTGCGCCTATCACAAAAACCAGCGCTCAGTTCAATCCCAACAGTTTATCGGTGCAACAGCTCGACGGATATACAGCCGCTCACGACATTTTTATTGACAGTCAGGACCCCGCCGACCAGCATAACTACTACCGCTGGACCTGGCAGCTGTGGGAACGTCAATTTTGGTGTCATAGCTGTCGGCAGGGCGTTTATTCGTACTACAAAATACTACCTAATACCTACCGGGGACGCGACTATTTTGTGACGGGTACCGAACCGTTCAACGATTGTTTCAGCCCCCCGGCGGGGAAGGCAGGCGAAGAGGCCCCAGACGTACCCAAAAAGGACTGGATTTATGATTACCAGTGCCAATCGCCCTGTTGGCAGATTATCAATGGATATGATATTCTGGTGCTCGACGATCAGTCGATCAATGGAGGCAACCTGACCCGGCAACGCGTGGCGCAGATTCCCTTTTATGATTCGCAACCGGGTCTGGTCGATATTCGGCAGCTCTCGCTAACCGCCGACGCCTTCCGATACTTCAAACGTTTCGAAGAACAGACGCAGCATTCGGGCGGGTTGGCCGATACGCCACCTACCGCGTTGGGCGGAAACGTTCATCGGTCTGATAATCATCAGGTTAGCGTAGTGGGTTATTTCTCGGCGTCGGCCGTTTCGCTGGTGCATTATTGGCTGGACCGGAAAGATGTACAGGGGATTTCGTACGGCGCAACAGGGCGGGTCGATACAATCCAGTCAACGAGTTCATACGGCAAAAGCGGAGACGAGTTGTTTTATGCCTTCCACTCCCGGCAACCGAATCCAGAGCCGTCTCCACCCTACCTGGGTGAGCGAGCCTCTCCATACGTGAAGCTATGGCCTTTCAACGATCGACCTCCGCTGACACCCTGCGTTCTGACAGACAATCAAACGCCGTTTAAACCTGCCGGCTGGCGAGATTAGGTTTGTGGGGCAATTGGGCTTTTAACTGAAAGGCTTTGTTTTACTGCGTGGTATCTGGCGGAGATACCTGCTTCAAATCGGGAATTACAATGGTATTGATGGTACTCGAATCTCTCGGCGTTGGGGGAGTTGAATCAGTAGGCGTTTGTTCCTCGATGACCTCTTCTTCTACTGGCTCATTGGTGCTGGTGCTATCAAAAACGGCTTCCGTATCAGTTCCGATTTGATTACTATCGACTGGCATTATTGCCATTGAATCCACGGGCATGGCCGAGCCGTCGGAAGTCTGATTGGCAGAACGGGTGTACAACCAGAATCCTAGCGCTGCCGCCAGTACAATTCCACCAATTCCCCACCATTGCCAGCTCGTACTTGGCCTTTCTTCCACCAATTCCTCCACGGGCTCATCAGCAACGGCGTGCTGCCCGGAAGGCGTTACCACTAGACCAGCCAACGTTTTTGTGGTGCTTACCGGCGGTGCCTGCCCCGACCATTTGGCTTGCAACTGCTCCACCCGGCTCTGTTCGAGCAGGAGCTCCATCTGGTCGGTGTTGCGAAGCCGGGTTTGGGGGTCACGCGTCAATAAACCGGTTAGCAGGGTTACCAAACTGGGTGGCAAGGGTTGGCCTGATGGAAGCGTCAAGGCTGGTAAAGGGGCAGTCAGCACCTGTTGCACAAATTGGGCCAGTCCTTTTTCGTTCTGTAGCACATACGGAACTTGCCCCATCAGGCATTCGTATAGCACCACACCAAGTGCATAATAGTCAGCTGCTTCATCGACCAGGCGGGGGTTGTCAAACTGTTCGGGAGCCGCATATTCGTACGTCATCAGCGACTGGCCGGTGAGCGTACGGATACTGTCGTCGGCCCAGAATTTGGCAATCCCAAAGTCAGAAAGCAGAAAATGGAGTTCGCCACTGATGAGCCGCCGATACAAAACATTTTCGGGCTTAATATCGCGGTGAATTACCTTCGTGGCGTTGATGGCCCGAAAAGCCCCCGTCATCTGCAATCCCAGCCGAATGGTGGTGGGTACATCCAAATGTCCTTCCTGACGGAGCAAACTCCGCAAATCGCCCCCTTCAATAAAGTCCATGACCACATACGGCATAGATGCTGCCAGTTGTACCTCACGCACCCGTACCACATTCGGGTGGTTGATTTGAGTCATTATCTGCGACTCCCGTTCAAAACGTCGGAGGGTATCGGCATCAGCCGCAAAAGCATACTGTTTAATGGCAACAATGTCGCCCGAGGGTATATGTCGGGCTTTTAGCACTCGTGTATTTCCCCGTCCCAGTTCTGACAAAATTTCGTAATCGGGCAGATGTGTCGTATAGCTAACAGTCGGCATTGGCCACTAATAAAGGGGTTGAGTTGACTTTTTATGGTAAAGCAAGGTATTCAAAACTTAATAAAAGGAATAACCTTCAACCTAACGAATTGTCTTTCTCCCTATTACTTTCTGCTTATCCAAGTGGCTCGTTTATGTACGCAGGAACGGTTTCTAGTAGACCGTCAATGGGACAGAAATTAGTAAAAATTGCTGACGCGAAGGGCTTCGACTCCGCTCAGCCTGACTTGACAGTTGACTCAATATAGGAAATTGCACCCAGGTTAACCGTCAGGCTGAGCGGAGTCGAAGCCCACAAGCGTCAGCAACTCAACTTAACCATTGCTCAATTAATAAACTCATCTCAAATCCCAGACCAATCCTTTTCCAGATTTTGGAAAGAGATTCCCGCACATAGATAAAAAGCGTCGCCCTCAGCATACAATCAACTGATTATCAACAAACAAAGTCAATGGCATAGAATTAGAGTAGTTGGTAGCCAAACAACTAGTTTATGAAAGCCAAGGACGAATTATCCATTTTCATTGTCGACGACGACCCATTTTGCCGGAGTCTCTACGAGCAACATATCCTTAATCTGGGTTACGGCAACATCACTTTGTTCAGCGATGGCCAAGACTGCCTGAACCAACTGATCGAACAGCCAGACATCATTCTTCTGGATTACCGGATGGAACCACTCGACGGCTTGGATGTGCTGCGAAAAATCAAGCGATTCAACCCAAACATCTATCTGGTGATTATTTCGGGGCAGGACGATGTGCAGGTAGCCGTGAACGCTCTGAAATACGGTGCATTCGATTACATCATCAAGGGGGAGAATGACCTGGATAAAATCGAGGCCGTTCTGAAAAAAATTCAGGGTGTTATCTCCCTGCTGCAACAACGGCCGCAAGGCAAATTGCAAAAATTCCTCTCATTCCTTACGGCGGCATAATGCAAATCAAATCATTATTGATCAGCCTGTTACTAACCAGTTTCACGTGCTGGCTGTCGGGCTGTGCGACGCAGAACCTCTTTCGGCCTAGCTCAGTCTCTACACAAATCGACTCAACATTTCTCGGGCAGGAAAACACCCAGTACACGATTCGTAAAGACGACAAAATCAGCATTAGCGTCTGGAACCACGACGACCTGAGCGTGGGCTCGCTGTACAGCATTTATAGCGCCAACGAAGTGTATGGCAAATGGGTGATGGTTGACCCCAATGGCGAAGTACCCATCCCGAAAATAGGAAAAGTTAAGCTGGTTGGTTTGACCCTCCTGCAAGCGCGGCAACAACTGCTGACCGAGTTTAAAAAGTGGGTAGTTGATCCGATTATCGACGTGAAAGTGCTGAACCGAGAGGTGACCGTACTGGGTGAGTTGAAAAACCCTGGCAAGTTCCTGCTCGAAAAGGAGTCCAACTCTCTGGTTGAATTGCTGGGGCGGGCGGGTGATTTTGATCTGTACGCAGACCGTCAGGCCATTCAGGTGATTCGCACTATTGACAATCAGCCGCACACCATCAGCATTGACCTGACGCGTATGGACCAGTTTGCCACCCGTAATATCCAGATTCTACCCGGCGATGTGGTGTATGTACCCGCCAAAAAGGCTAAGCTGTGGGACAAGCGAGCCGGGCCCAGTGTGCTACCCGTGGCCAGCGCTATCACGACCATTCTGGTTTTAGTCAAGTTTTTTATCTGATCATCGGGCATGTCTGAGTTATCGAAAACGCTGGGGATTCTGGGGCCGTTCGTAAGAGGCTTACCGCTAATTGCTCTGGTGATGAGCATTGCCCTGTTTTTGGCAGGCCGGTACCTGCGCTACGCTACGCCTATGTACGATAGCATGGCAAAAATTAAACTGGCCGACGCCAATGAAGGAGCTCCGAGCGCCAACCTCTACAAAGATTTCGATGTGTTTGCGAACACCAACAAAATTCTGGCTGAGGTTGAACTGTTAAAATCCAACGTACTACTAAGCAAAGCGTTCTCAAACCTGGACTTGGCCGTTACCATTTACCGAATCGGCAAAATCCGCAAGACCGATCTGTATGGACAGTCGCCTATTCGAATTACGGCCGCTTTTACCAATCCAGGCTGGTACAATCAAACGTTTAAGTTGGCCATTCGGCGCGACTCACTCCTGACCATCACTTTACCCGGCGGCAAAGCCGTTGAGTGCGAACTTAACCGGATCGTGAACCTGGACGGGGGCACTCTATTTTTTAGCCGCAACGAAGCGCTATTAAAAAAACGCCATCGGCTGGTTATCAATGATCAATACGAATTTGTTGTCCGCACGCAGGAAAGCGTCGTTGAATCGATTGTTGGCGATCTCGACGTTATGGCCGTCGACAAGGACATTCCGGTGCTGCGAATTAGTTACCGAAGCTCGGTGCCCCAAAAAGCCGCCGATGTGGTGAATAGTGTGGCTGCGGCCTATATCGCTGATGGTGTGGAAGACCGGTTCCGCACGGCCGATACCACCGTTGACTTTCTGAACAAACAATTGACCGACTACCAGGGTCGGCTTACAGCCAGCGAAAAGGCCATTGAAGGATATCGGAACGCCAAAAACATCATCAACATCCGGCAGGAAACCGAAACCGATCTTCGCCAGATTGCCGACCTACAAAAACAGCTGTCCAGCGTTCACATGAACGTACTGGCCATCGACAGCCTGAATCGGTACGTCCGCCAGAATCCCGATTTCCTTAAATCGGCGCCCAATTTCGAAGCCTTCAACGACCTTCTTTCAACGGAAATTGTCAAGAAAATGAAGCAGTTACAGGGCGACCGGCGCGAACTGCTGACCCGCTATACGCCTGAGCATGAGAAAGTGAAGCTGTTGGACACGCAAATGAGCGATTTGTCCGAGTACATGAAAGAGAGCATCAACAATACGCTCACCAACCTGAAAATCAAGCACAAAGACCTCGACAAAACCATTCGCGTGGCCGAGGCTGAGTTTATTGGACTTCCTACCAAAGAAAAAACCATGACGGTGCTGGAGCGCAACTTCAGCCTCGACGAACAGATATACCGGTTTCTGCATCAAAAACGCACCGAAGCCGACATTGCCAGGGCGGCTACCATCTCGTTTCACCGGGTCATTACTGAAGGAAAAGTGGCTCGTACACCCGTATCGCCCAACCCAACGCTCATAAAGGTACTGGCCGGTTTTCTGAGTTTGCTGATCAGCATTGTGGTGATCTATGGTATTCATTTCATGAAAGCAAGGGTCAATAATGAGGTTAACATTCAAAAAACGTCGGAAACGGCAGTGGCTGGCACCGTGCCCTATTTTACTAAACCGGTGCAGCAACGCGCATTTTTCCGGCAGTGGGCATTGCACATGGACCTTAAACAGTGGCTGCTACCGGGTGCAGTGGTAACCGTTTCGTCATTCGACAAACGGGAAGGCAAACGAACCCTGACGAACGGGCTGGCCAATGCCGTACTCAACCTCGGCAAAACAGTGCTTGTTATTGATGCAGATGGCACCCTAACCGACCAGGAAAATACAGACGATGTTACCTACATAACCCCCCAGTCGGTTGACGCCTACTGGGAACGGCCTTCGGTGTGGCAGCAACTAATAACCGACTGGCGCAACCGCTTCGATGTGGTGATCATTAAGAATTCGCCCGTGGCCACCGAGCCAACAGCCGTAATGATGATGGCCTCGGCTACGCTGAATCTGATGCTGCTCGACAGTCGCCGAACAAAACAGAACCGGATTCTGGAAGCCGACCTCCTTCGCGACAACCTGAACCTGCCGCTCATGCAGTTCGTGCTAAACCGGGCCGGATACACCCCTTCGCTGATTAGCGAGCTTTTCAAACCTCTGATCAGGTTCATTCGCCAACGTACTATGAAATCTAAACTAGCCCTCGCCAGCGTATGAACCGTCAACAAGATCGTCAATTAATGGTGTCGCAGAAAGGGCTGGTGCTGGCCGATCAGATCGTGATTAGCGGCTCTGCTTTTGCCACCAACCTATTACTGGCAAGGGGGCTTGGGCTTGCCGAATACGGTCAGTTTTCGGCGGTTATTCTCGCTCAATTGTTTCTCCTGTCGGTTCAGCAAGCGGTGGGTAGCGGCATCTACCAGGTTACGTGGCCGGGTTTATGGGTAGTGGTTCAAAAACCATATACAAACGGGCTTTTCTGGCTTCAGGCAGTTGGACTCACCGTTCTTCTATCCGTTTGTGCAGCTATCTATGCCCTATTACCGACAGGATTCATCCCGTTTACGAGCCAATTTCTGGTTCCGGCTGCACTAGCAACGGGTTTATTTTTATTCCAGGATTTTCTGCGCAAAACGCTGTTAGTGCAACAGCGAGCCGGTCAGGCCATGCTCATAGACGGCCTAACAAATGGTAGTCAGCTGGTGTTACTTCTGGCTTTTCAACTCACCGAAAACCTGTCGCTACTCACGGCTTTATGGATAATCGGGCTCACGTTTTTGCCCTCTGTAATACTGGGAATAATCTGGTTAAAACCCGGTGCGTTCCGGTGGGCACATTGCCAACTGGTCTGGCAGAAGCACCGGGATCAGGGCGGCTGGATGCTTCTATCGGCAATAACACAATGGCTGGCGGGCAATTTCTTCATTGTGGCCGCAGGCTGGTCGTTAGGGGCCGCAGCACTGGGTGCGTTGCGTTTAGCCCAATACATATTCGGTTTGCTGAATGTGGGGCTTCAGGCTCTCGAAAGCTATGTGGTGCCCCGGGCAGCTCAGTTGGCTCAGACCCCCAAAAAGTTAATGGCCTATCTACGTTCAGTACTCCTCAAAAGTCTGATTGGCTTGCTACCGATTTTGATCCTACTAACCCTTGCCGCCGAACCGATACTGACCCTCGCCGGTGGCAGCGACTACCGCGCCTTTGGGTACGTGATGTATGGCTTGTCGGCGGTGTACGTCCTGGTACTTAGTGGATTCCCGATCCGAATTATTCTCCGCGTGCGGCTGCTCAACAGACATTATTTCGCGGGCTACGCACTGGCAACCGGGTTCAGCCTGGCAACGGCTTCTTGGCTCATCACGCGCTACGGCCTTAGTGGTGTACTGACCGGGCTCTTTTTTACACAGGCAATCTTAATCAGTTACTGGCTTTTGATTTTACATCGTAACGGCTTATTCACATGGAAATCATTCACCTTGTTCTCGGTAAGGCCAATCCGGCCCGAATGAACGGCGTCAATAAAGTGGTGCATGAATTGGCTACGCAACAGCAGCAGGCCGGTCATGCGGTAGAGGTTTGGGGCTTTTCGGCCAACCAAATCCACGACTACCCCGAACGAACCTATACCACTCGTCTGTACGGAGCGAGTCGGAATCCGTTTTGGGTTGGAGCAAGCTGGAAACAGGCCATTCTGGCGCGGAAAGAGAAAGCCGTTGTGCAGTTTCACGGTGGATTTATTCCTCGTTTCTATGCCGCTGCCCGCTTTTTGCAGCAACACAAAATCCCCTACCTGGTAACGCCCCACGGCAATTATAACAGCCATGCCTTGCAGCGAAACCGGCTGGCCAAACAAGTCTATTTTAAGCTTTTTGAGCAAAAAATCCTTTCGGGAGCGCGAGCAGTTCATGTATTGGGTAAAAGCGAAATCGACGGCTTACAAGCCATTTTTCCTAATCAGAAATCGGTGATGATTCCGTACGGATTTTCCGCACCAGACCTATCCACCGAACCTATTGACAACGCGTTTATCATCGGGTTCTGCGGTCGGCTCGACATTGACCATAAGGGTTTAGACTGGTTGGTTGAAGGCTTTGCCCAGTTTCACAAAACGGTTCCCACGGCGCGCCTTTGGCTGATTGGAGATGGACCCCATCGGCAGCTCCTGAAGAAGATGGTCGATCAGCGAGGCATACAGCATCGGGTTACGTTTTGGGGCAGCCGGTTTGGCGACGAAAAACTTCAGCTTCTAGGGCTGTGCAGCATTTTTGTACATTCCTCGCGCTACGAAGGCCTCCCGGTTTCGGTGCTCGAAGCAGCCTCTTTGGGGTTACCCTGCCTGGTGTCCGAAGCCACCAACGTGGGTGATGCCATCCGGTCGTTCGATGCGGGCTACGTGATCGCTAAGGGAACTGCACCCCAGGTAGCGGAGGGGTTATCCGTTTTGCATGAGCAGTGGCAGACGGGAAAACTGGCTCAACTGGGCAAAAACGCCCGAACGATGGTCGATAAACACTTCAACTGGTCACGTCAGCTGAAGCAGTTCCACGAGTTGTATCAACAGGTATGGCACGCCAACTGACCATTAAAACGGATCATACCCGTTTTCTGAAACAGGTTGGTTTCTGGCTCACCATCATCCTGTTTATCAAACTGGGCGGGTTTTTCACCTGGAGCAACAACATCTCTATTACGCGGGTCATTAAAGTGATTAGCCGCATTGCCATGACGGGTTCGATCTGGTATTTGTACCGGACGATCATCAACCGGGGAGCCGTAGCGTCATTTGGCTGGAACCACAGCCTGTCGCCGTTTTTGTACGTGGCTTACTTGTTTTTGGGCTTGCTATCCGTAATCTGGTCTACCGATCCGGGCTATTCTGGTCTCCAGTGGTTTATGGATCTGGAAGGGCTGGTCTTCTGCTATTATTTCATCGCCTGTTTCATTCTGATCGACCACTATTTTCCGGGGAGTACCCTTAAAATGTACCAGGTTATTGGCGATGCGGTCATGATGATGATCAGCATTTTTCTGGTGGGCATGTACGTTGATCCCGATACATTTTACCGGCTTACCCACGGTGGCGAAGAAGCGCGACTGGGCGGTTTCATCATGAATCCCAATGAGTTAGGCATGTTGTGCGCGGTGGGCGTGTCGTGTTTTATTTTCAATATCTACCGAAAGCATCAGCTTGTCTGGACGTTTATCAAAATTGGCCTGCTGATGTGGGCTGTTGTACTGACGGGCTCCCGCTCGTCGACCATTGGTTGTCTGCTGATCGCCTTTTTCCACATCCGACAATCGTCGAATACCCGGCTGAAACTGTTGATGTATGCCGGGGCCGCCTTGGCCGTGCCCTTGGCGGTACAGAAACTGCTGATTAAAGAACATGGCGGTGGGCTCGACGAAGTGATGAGTATGACCGGGCGGCTCCCGTTCTGGACAGCCCTCCTCACAGAAGGTCTACCCGAAGCCCCGTTCTTTGGCTTTGGGTTTATGCGTATTGCCACCACCGATTATTTTCAGGGCGAACACATTTTCACCTACGCGGCCAAAATGACGCACAACACGTTTATTCAGGTGCTGATGAACCTGGGTTTTGTTGGGTTCACCATTGTCCTCTTCCAGCTTGTGTTCACCATCCGGGGATTTTTGCAGGTTACGGTGCGCGAAAAAAGCCTGATTTGCGTTGGAGTGCTCATTCCCATTATGATTAACTCATTCACCGAGTTTGGCATCTTCGGCGAAACCAACTACGGTATTCTGTTTTACCAGCTTCTGATTTTCTACATCAGCCTGTCGATCAATCCGCTGCTCACTCCCCGCGAGAAGCTGTTTCTCTTCCGCCGTCGCCCCGATCTCCGAAACGCATAACAGACGGCTTTCCAATTTCTGGAACCACTTTCCCACCGGCGGAACTGCATCCACCCAAAAACAGCCTCCAGGCATTCATTTCGCCTTTTCCGGGCCTTGGCATGGAACTGGTAATACATGTTGGCATGACCCACTACGACTACTCATCAGACGTTCAACGCTTGCAGACGGGGCTGGCAACGATTGATCTTCCGATCACAGATAAACCGTCGCTAACCCACACTTGCCCTATCTCCTGTTCGCTGATTCGCAACGCTGATGGCAGTATACGCTGGCTCTGGCCAGTCAGGGCCGAACAACCCGACTTTCTCCGGTTTTATCATGGCGGCACCCGTAAAGCAAAGGCATTCGTTTGGCTGGTGCGGCTTCTTTTTCGGTTAAAACTAGGGCGTTGGGCAGCTCAGGACCGGCTTACGTTTTACACCACCGAAGCTGGTTATCGACTGCTGAAACGCACTCAGCTAAGCCGGTGGGCGTTGTTTACGGGTACAGCAGGGCCCAACCGTAAACTGGTGCTTTGGTACAGCACCCATGCTAACCAGAGTTTCTTTGCCAAAATCGCCCTTATGCCCGCTGCTACGGCCAACCTGCAAACCGAAGCGGTTGCCCTGCGACGCAATCAGCGCCAACCGTTTGAGCAAATTTATGTGCCCAGACTCAACGCTTATAAGCAGCAGTCGTTAGCTCAGAGTGTTCTGGTTCAACAGGATATGGGGGCAACCACGACCCGACCAGTAAATCAACTCGCCGATTTACCTACGGGTGCCCTGAGCGAACTACTTAGCCGCAACTGGCGAAATAAGCCGCTACGTCAGGCGACCTTTTGGCAGGAAGCAAAAGATACGCTTATCCAGGTTCGGCGGGCCAACGACCCCCGCATACCGGTCAGCCTGCTCGACAAACTTGACCATCTGATGACTAGTTTGAACGAACAAATGCTGGTGTCGGTAGCAGCAGCCCACGGTGATTTCACCCCCTGGAACATGATGTTAAACGAGAACAAACTCGTTGTCATCGATTGGGAATTGTACCGGGCCGAGTTACCGGGCTTATACGATCTATTCCATTTCTTGTACCAGTCAAACACCCTTTTGGGTAATCAGGGCTTTACCGCTGTCCGGCGCGATGTTGACGCCACCTTGAGCCAACCGGAGTGGCAATTGTTTAGTGAGTCGTATCGGGTAGATACCGATCTGGCCGAGATGCTTTACCTGGTTCATACCGTAACCTACTACCTATCGGTATACAGTCGGCAGGCCGAATGGCACCAACAGGTAAGCTGGCTACTGACAACCTGGAACGATGCGCTCACGTATTGGCTGAGTCAGAAAAACGGCCCTACCGACCGTCAGTTGGTTCTGCACGATGTGTCGGTATGGCTGCATCAGCAACCGTATGCGGCTCTCAAATTTATGCCTACCCAGTTGGATGCCTTGTCCGAAGCGTCGGACCTGGATTTGTGTATGCCACAGTCTGTAGCGAATCAATTGACTCGGTATCTCCAGCAGCATCCCTGCATAAATCAGGTGGTTGTAGAGCACCGCAGCTTTATGAAACAGCTTCATTTCCAGTGTCATGATGGTACATTTCTCCACCTCGATCTGATTTGGGCCTTCAAACGGAAGCAGTTGGAGTTTATGCCTGCCAAGTCCGTTTGGGAACAGGCAACCCTGGCTTCCCACGGCCTGAAAGTGCCAACTTTCGAAACCGACAAAACTTACGTACGCCTTTTTTACGGCCTCAACAACGCCCCTGTCCCTGCACGTTACCTGGCTTTGTTTGGAGCCGAGGCCCCAGGGTCAACCTCCAAAGAGCTTACCAAAACCGTTCGCAAATTACCCCAAAACAGAGGCTGGCGGGGAATGATCAACACATTGGCTTATGGATGGGATACGCTGCGGTCATTTGGGTTCCGGCGGGGCATGATTGTCACATTCAGCGGAGTCGATGGGGCGGGCAAGTCGACTGTGATTGAGCAGACGAAGTACGAAATTGAAAAGCGACTACGGCAACGGGTAGTTGTGCTCCGCCATCGCCCGTCACTGCTGCCCATTCTCAGCGCCTGGAAATACGGGCGGAAAGCAGCCGAACAACGATCGGCTGACCGACTTCCCCGGCAAGGCACCAACCAGAGCGGGGTTTCGTCGCTGTTGCGCTTCGGGTATTACTTTGCCGATTACCTGCTGGGGCAGTTCTACATACAGATCAAATATGTGTGGCGTGGCTACATCGTGCTGTACGACCGCTATTATTTCGACTTCATCAACGACAGTCGCCGGAGCAACCTACAACTACCTTCGGGTCTGGCAGGACGGTTGTATAGCCTGTTATTGAAACCCCGACTTAACATTTTTTTATACGCCCCACCCGAAGAGATTCTGCGCCGGAAACAAGAGCTCGACTCGGCTACCATCACCCACCTGACCCAGAGCTACCTCGGCCTTTTCGACACCTTGCAAAAACAGTATCCGAAGTCGGATTATATGCCCCTTCTGAATCAGGATTTGTCGCTGACTCTTAGTCGGATTTTTAACCGCATTCAACGATTGAGTTAGTGCGGGGGCACATCAACCGATAACAATTATGAAAAAGATACTCGAACGAATTATCCAGAGCCGCAATCCAAACTTCCGCTTCTCCTCTACGCTGACTAGCTCCGTTATCCTGGCATTCTGCTGGCAACAGGGCCTGGCTCTGATCCGGGGAGGGCTGTTGATCTTTCGGGGGCGGCAATCCAATTGGATGATTCGGGGCCGGGGCGTTCGGTTCTTTAATCTATCCAAAATCCGGTGGGGGCCTTTTCTTAAATTAGGCGATTTCGTCCATTTATCAGCCATCAGCACCGACGGAATCTGGCTGGGAAATCAGGTCAGTATTGGGGCTTTTAGCAGGGTGGTGGTTTCCACAACGCTCGACAATCCCGGCCGCTACATTCGCATTGGACACCGAGTGGGTATTGGCGAGTTTGCTTATCTGGGTGGAGCGGGTGGCCTAACCATCGACGACGATTGTATCATTGGCCAGTACTTCAGTTGTCACCCCGAAAATCACCAGTTCGACAGTTTGGACGTACCCATCCGGTTGCAGGGCGTCGATCGTAAACCCATTTCCATTGGCCGCAATTGCTGGATTGGCAGCAAAGTTACCGTACTCAACGGAGTCACTATTGGTGATGGTTGCGTGATAGCTGCCGGTGCAGTTGTCACACAAAGTTTCCCCGCCAACAGTGTCATCGGGGGCGTTCCCGCCCGCCTGCTTCGCCAACGGGACTCACACGTTCACTCTCCAGAACACCGGACCGCCACTCTTTCACTCATTCACGCTTGAAAACCATACTTGCTACCGCTTACGCCGTGAATCCTTACAAAGGTTCAGAAGATGGCATGGGCTGGAATTTTATTGTACAAATTGCCCGCTTCCAGCGCGTTATCGCCGTAACTCGGCCCAACAATCAGGAGGCAATTGACCGTTACTGGGCGGAACATCCCGAACTGAACGAACTTCAGCAACGGGTTCAGTTCCTGTATTTTGACTGGCCGTTCTGGCTGCGTTTCTGGAAAAAGGGGCCGCTCTTGTCAATGATTTATTACTACGGCTGGCAATTCACACTCGCGATTTGGCTTTGGCGCAAAAAACTCCCAATCGACCTGGTGCATAATGTAAATTTTCATAACGACTGGACGCCAACATTCCTGTGGTTATTAGGCAAACCACTCGTTTGGGGACCCGTGGGGCACCATCCGGCCATTCCCAAAAATGCTTTACGGGAATTTGGCAGGAAGGCATGGTTTCAGGACCGGGCATTGTGGACCTTGAAACAAGCTTTCTGGAAAATAGATCCATTTTTACAGCTGAGTAAACGGCGGGCGGCTCATATACTATGCATGAATCATGCAGCAGCCGATGCCCTAAGACTGCCTGCGCATAAATACAGTATTGTCCCTTCTGTTGCGTCTGAGCCAGTCGCTGATGTCCCCGATTCAGGAACGGATTGCTTCCACATACTTTCGGTAGGGCGGTTTGTGGCCTTGAAAGGGTTTACCAGTACGATTCGGGCGTTTGCGCGTTTTTACCGTGAGCTTACCCCCGCCGATCAGCACCGGACTCGCCTGACGTTGGTAGGTAGCGGACCGGCTGAGTCCCTAATTCGGGCACTTATCGAAAGCGAGCAAATCGGGCATTGCACGGACGTTATTAACTGGCTTCCCAAAGCTGGTGTAGCCGCCTGTTACGAGTCAGCCTCAGTTTTTCTATTTCCCTCGCATGAGGGGGCAGGCATGGTGGTGGCCGAAGCCATGAGTTATGGTCTCCCCGTGGTCTGTTGGGATAACGAAGGCCCCGGCCGCTTCACGCATCCCGATTCGTCTTTGCGAGTTGCCGAAACGGATCTAATCACCGGTGAAAAGCAACTGGCCACTCGTCTTCACAATCTGTTCCAGTCACCAGCTTTGTATAAGCACGAACAACAGCTGGCCCGCCAACGATTCGATACCGCCTTCAACTGGTCGGTGCGTGGTCATCAACTCCGGCAAGTGTACAGCGCCGTCCTGGAAAACAATCCTCTTACAGTCAACTCATTCTATGCAACCGAAGCGAATTATTGCGGTCCATCTGCTTAACGATTGGAGCGGGAGTCCATTGGTTTTCCGGCAGGCACTTGAAGCCTTGCAACAGGCCTCTACTGACGTTCTATTATTCACAGCAACACCCTTGGAAAGCGGCTTTCTGAGCAACATTGATGGTATAACTACCACTGAAATTCGGTATAAATGGCACCCGTCCAAGGTATTGACGCTCTGGTATTACCTGAGTGTTCAGCTTCGCCTGTTCGTCAAATTTCTATTCATTCTCCGGTCAACGGATCAGGTTTATATCAATACTTTATTGCCGTTTGGGGCCGCATTGGCGGGTTGGCTGCGTGGTTGCCGGGTAGTGTATCATGTACACGAGGTAAGTATAAAACCCTGGCTATTAAAAGCATGGCTAATTGCCATTGCCGACTTAACAGCCCAACAGGTGGTATTTGTATCCGAATATACCCGTCGGCAAACGGCCCTCGTCCGGCCTGTCTCTCGCTTGATCTACAACTCCTTACCCGAGTCATTCACCAGTAGAGCCAGTCAGGTATATACTCCAAACATGAACGATCCATTTACGGCGCTCATGCTCTGCTCTAACAAAGCCTACAAAGGCGTATACGAGTTTATTGAGACAGCTCGCCAATTACCGAATATCCGGTTTTTGCTCGTTTTGAACGAATCTAAAACTGGTTTCGAGGGGTTTATGCAGCGGACAAACCCGTCTGCTAACTGTTTCGTATTTCCGGCTCAAACCGATACGCTCCCCTTCTATCAACAGGCGCATGTGGTTCTCAATCTGTCGCACCCCGACGCCTGGATCGAAACCTTCGGCATGACCATTCTAGAGGCTATGGCCTGCGGCCGACCAGTAATTGTGCCACCCGTTGGGGGTATTTGCGAACTAATTGAGGATGGCGTTGAGGGGTTCAAGATCAATGTCTTTGACTCCGACGCACTGGTAGCAACGCTTCAGCGACTATCATCAACCATGGCCATCTATCTACACATGGCAGAAGCAGCCCGTGAGCGGGCGTATCATTTCTCTGCAAACACATTTCGCCAGCAGATCATGAGTGTTTTCAACCTGTCTGGAGAGGTTGACACCCTTTGTGAAGTTGTAACCACTACAACTGCGAATTGGCGTTAGAGTTTGTATTGATTTCTGTACTTTTACGACCTATGAAATCTCCTGTTGAATTTCCAGATCCAGCCTTAAAATCCGTCTTAAAGCTTAAAGGTTTTAAAGTCAGTCGGAACAACGTACCGAAAAGTAAACCGACAGCCTTCGGTCGGCGGCACTTCTATTTGATTCTGCTTAGTATGGGGAACAGTAAGATACACTACGACGACCGGGTTATCCACCTCGACGGCGTGTACCTGTTCTTTGCCAATTCCCGCGTGCCCTACGCCACCGAAATCCTGTCGGAGAATCATACCGGCTATTCCTGCGTTTTCACTGAAGCTTTCATGAAGCCTCTTGAGCGTTTAGAAAGCCTTCAGCAATCCCCCTTATTTAACGTAAACGGGACGCCCGCCTTCAAACTCGACGCACAGCAGCAAGCCAGGCTCGCCGGAATTTTTGACACAATGATTGCCAGCGATTCGACTGATTACCTGTATAAAGACGATCTGATGCGCAATTATATCCAGCTCATTGTTCATGAAGCCTTGCAGATGCAGCCAACTGAGCACTTTGTACAATTCAGCAGTGCCTCGTTACGAATTACCACCCAGTTTATGGAACTGCTTGAGCGGCAGTTTCCGATTGAAAACATGAATGCGCCTTTGAAACTCAAAACGGCCCAGGACTATGCGAGCCTCCTCTCCATTCATGTAAACTACCTGAACCGCGCTGTCAAAGAAATAACCGGGAAATCGACTACCACGCTCATCGCCGAGCGGATCACGGCGGAAGCTACAACCTTACTGCGTTATACCGATTGGAGTGTAGCTGATATTGCCTATGCGCTGGGGTTTGAATATCCCAACTACTTCAGTAATTTCATTAAAAAGGGAACGGGTAATACACCCAAATTTTACCGCGTCCGCGAGGTTTGAAATTTATAGTTTTTGGTTTGAATGGTTTATCTCTCCGGGATGACCTCCCAATACCTTTGTCTCACTGATCGGGCTGCTAATCGCATCAGTTCCTGGCAGCACTCAACAGGTAAAAAGAGATTCACAATTCACAAAAACTTAAATAAAATGGAAAATCTAGCGACACTCACAGAAAAGGTGATGCCAGTTTATGAACCAGCTTACACCTACGAAGAAGGGTTTGCACACGGCATCTTCAGTCCATTCGATCCGGGTACCCGAATCCTGCCCGCAGGGTATCAGGCAGACCCCCAATTTCTGCCGCTGCCAGTTGATATAGTATTTGAAAAAGACGTTCCCGTTACCCTGCGCGACGGTGCAATAATTTACGTCGATGTATTCCGGCCGGTAGGTAGTGAGAAAGTACCTGTTATTGTCGCCTGGAGCCCCTACGGCAAAAGCGGTGGCACGGCCCCCAAAACAACCGGCCTTTTCAATATGCTTGGCCTCGACAACGGGATGCTGTCCGGGCTGGCAAAATTCGAAGGGCCGGACCCAGCTTACTGGTGTGCGCAGGGATACGCGGTCTGTAACCCCGATGCACGTGGTATAGCCCATTCGGACGGTGACATTGCCATGATCGGAACACAGGAGGGGAAAGATTGCCACGACCTGATTGAATGGCTCGCCGTACAGGATTGGTGCAACAGCAAGGTGGCAATGAGCGGCACGTCGTATCTGGCCTTCTCGCAATGGTTCACAGCCGCCGAACAACCCCCACATCTGGCCGCCATCAACCCCTGGGAAGGCCTGAGTGACGGGTATCGTGATCTTACGATGCGGGGCGGAATGCCCGACCTTCATTTCACAAAGCGACTACAAGTAAACCATGTTGGTAAAGGCAAGCGCGAGAATGTGTATGAAGAAGCTCTACGCTATCCGTTAGCCAATAATGATTTGTGGGAAGATAAGATCCCGAAGTTCGATAAGATTACGGTGCCCGCCTACGTGGTGGCCAGCTATTCGAATACCTTGCACACGGCAGGTACGTTCCGCGCCTGGCGACGGATGGCTTCAACGGAGAAGTGGCTACGCATTCACAACACGCAGGAATGGCCCGATTACTACGAAGAAGCCAACAAAGAGGATTTGCGTCGTTTTTTCGATTATTACCTAAAAGGAGAAGATAACGGTTGGGAGACAACACCGCGCGTTCGGTATGCTGTGCATGACTTCGAAGGTGGCGACCTGATCAACCAGCCCGCTGGTGAATTCCCACCTGTAGACGTGATTACTCAGAAGTACTACCTCAACGGCCGGTCACGCAGCCTGACCCTCGAAGCGCCCGCGCAGGAGGTACCTGTATTGTATGATACCCAGGGCGACCCCGGTTTGGCCTCATTCACGATTCGTTTTGACAAGCAAACCGTTCTGGTTGGCTATCCCAAAGCGCACCTATGGGTAGAAGCCAAAGGGGCAGACGACATGGATCTGTTTATTTTAGTCCAGAAGCTCGATATTCACGGCAATCATCTGCAACAATTTATCGTACCCAATCAGGGTGCGTTGATGCAGGACCTCACTGAACGGGGCGGGTCTGTTCTCCGCTACAAGGGGTCAAATGGCCGGTTACGGGTTTCGGCCCGGCATCTGGACGAAACGCTTTCGACAGACGAGGTGCCTGCACACAGCTTCGACCGGGTTGAAAAACTGCAAGCGGGCAAGATAGCGGACATTGAGATTGACCTCTTCCCTATTGGCATGGCGTTTTACCCCGGCGAACAGCTGCGATTGGTGATTAGCTCAAAAAATGATTTAGGTGCAATCATGCCCGGCACACCCGGTTATGTACCCGACAACAAAGGACAGCACATCATCCACACGGGCGGCTCGCACTCGTCGTACCTGCAATTTCCTGTCAAACCCGTTTAGTGTTCGCGAGTGACAGGCTCTGATTAGACCGCACCGCTTGGACACACAACGTTGTGGGTCCAAGCGGTAACTTATCAGCACAAATTCCCTTACAAACGTCTCACTATAAACATTTTAGGTATTAACTGAGGAAATCCTGAATACGCTTGTTAGATCGAATTTGTAATTCATCGAGCAGCATTGTCAAAGTTGAGGCAGCCTGTTATCTCCATCGAAAAATTAATTACTTCACGATCTAGCTTTCAGTTCATTGACAACCTTTGTCAATACGGTCTCCAGCTTGGAAATCAATTTTTCCAGTTGTGTTGATGTCTGATAGACTTCGGCTTTTGTTTCAATAGTTCTGATGTCCTCAGTTAAGGAGGTGATCCCCAGATTATCAATCGATGGCTTAATGCGGTGTGCCGTTTTCCTGATTTTTTCGAAGTCGCCTGCCACATAAGCCTCTTTTATTTCCTGAACCGATTCGGGCCCGTACACCACAAACAAATCAATCATTTTACTGACAAACGCATCGTTGCCTCGGGCAATGCTTTCCAGTTTCGACAAGTCAAATAAGGGAATGGCTTCAGTGGTTATGTTTTGATCAGGAGTTTCTAATTGACTTAGCCACTTCGAAACAACAGCGAGTAACTGGCTCTCTTCAAATGGCTTCGACAAATAATCACTCATGCCTGCGGCAATAAATTTCTTACGATCTCCTTTAACAGCGAGCGCGGTCAAGGCTATAACAGGTACCTGATCACTTATCTCCGCTCGTATTTTCCGGGTAGCTTCTACCCCATCCATTTCCGGCATTTGTATGTCCATCAGAACAAGGTCATAAGGTTGGTTTTGTAGCTTTTCTACAGCTTCACGTCCAGTCTGAGCCTCGTCGACAAAAGCGCCGTAATTGATCAATATAGTTGACGCAACAAGGCGATTCATTTCATTATCGTCAGCCATCAAAATTCGCTTTCCCGAGATAATATCGGTATTGACGCTATCGATTTCTTTGACGGGTAAATTGCTCTGATCGCCTTTCCGAAACGGTATGGTAAATGAGATGGATGTTCCGATTCCTTTTTTACTGTGCACTTTCATGGTGCCACCCATCAGTTCCACTAAATTTTTACTGATACTCAAACCAAGCCCCGTACCACCAAACCGACGGGTAACCGATTCGTCTTCCTGCTTAAATTTTTGAAACAAATTTTTACTGAACGAATCGTCCATCCCTATTCCGGTATCACTAACGGTTGCTTCAATCGTCTGAAATCCCTCCGAATCCTGAACAACCCGGCAACTAATATCTACCTGACCTTTCTGCGTAAACTTTATGGCGTTTGAAATCAGATTAAGCAAAATCTGATTTAGGCGGTACGGATCTCCAATCAATACCGGTGACAATAAAGTATCACAAAACGAATTTGTAAACAAAAGTCCTTTTTCTTCAGCTTTGTGCATCATCACCTGCATTGATCGGCCTACAACTAATTTCGGATCGAAGCCTATTTTTTCAAGAGACAATTTGCCAGCTTCAATTTTTGACAGATCCAGAATATCATTGATAATAATTAATAAATTGTCCGTGGCCGATTGAATAGCACTCAAATAAAACTGCTGATCTGTATTCAGGGGCGTTTTGGTTAATTGATTTGCCATGCCCATAATGGCGTTCATCGGCGTTCGTATTTCATGGCTCATATTAGCCAGAAACATCTCCTTCGTCCTGGTCGATTCTTCCGCCATTTCTTTAGCCAGTGTAAGCTCCATCTCCAGGGCTTTTTGCCGGGTAATATCAATGTGCGTTCCAATTATTTTTAGCGGTTTCCCATCATCATCTTTTTCGGTAACTACACCCCGATCAAGCACCCAATGAATAGTGCCATCACTGTGAATCATTCGGTATTCCTGATGGTGGTGATGAATTATTCCAGATTTGTAATTCTTATCATTTATTTCTAATATTTTTTTATCATCAGGGTGAATCTGTTTCCACCACAAACTAGCTACGTTTGTAAACTCTTCTAATTGAAAACCTAATAAATTATTGCCTGGATTTGAAAAATAAGTTTTTCCCGTCCGAAAATCATGTTCCCAATAATTATCACCAACATTGGCCAAAGCCATTCGTAAGCGCTCTTCGTATTCTTTTAATTTTTTCTGTGTTACCTTTTCCGCTGATATATCTTCGATTAGCGAAAAAAAATGGGTAATATTCCCTTGCTTATCAACTACGGGCTGTCCATTGGTCCGACCCCAGAACCAGGTACCATCTTTTTTGTAGTGGATACCTTCAATATCAAATGGCCTGCCCGTTTCAAAGGAGGTGACCATGGTTTTCAGACTTTCCCGATCTGAAAAGGGTCCCCTACACAGCTCAATTGGGGTTTTGCCAATAATTTCACTCGTAGAATAACCCGTTTGTTTACTGAATCCTTCATTAGACCAGAAAATTTTGCCATCCATGCCAACAAACACAACACCGTTTTTATTGGCACTAGCAACCAGGGATAGTTTTTCCAGTTCGGATTCATTCTTTTTCCGTTCGGAAATATCCCGAATAAACGAGCAAAAGAATTCGTCTTCACCTTGTTTAACGGGAATAATATATAATTCAATCGGAAATAGTTTGCCATCCCGGTTAATTGCCGGCAACTCCATTTGTTTACCCAAGGCAGGTCCGTTCCCAGTGCTGGCATATTGTTTCATGCCGCGTTCATGAGAAAGCCGGTGCACATCTGGGATAATCAGATCAGATAGTTTACGACCAAGCACCTCCTCTGCTTTCCATCCAAATATCAGTTCTGCCTGCGGATTCCAGAAGGTTATGAAGCCAGCTTTATCAATTGTAATAATAGCATCCAAAGCCGCATTCATAATCAGGCGGTTTTTCAACTCGCTCTGAATAATGGCATCCTGACTTTTTTTACGTTCTGTAATATCTGTATAGCTCCATAGGTGCCCTTTGTATTTATCATCGATATAAATCGGGATATAGTCTCGTTGAAAAATAGTACCATTCACTAACTTAAGTACATCACCAGTAACTAGTTCACGCTTTTCAAGAATTGAGTGAATATCTTTTACAAATAATTCCGAATTTTCAAACAACCCTTTTATTTCCTCAGCGGTGTTACTACAATCTACCCCTCTTAATAAATCTGGTGAGACAGGGATCGAAAAAAAATCACAAAAAACCTGATTGGTAAATACTATTTTCCGATTCTCGTCTTCAAGCAATACCCCACTGTTCATATTAGTAATAAACGAGACAAATACCTCTTCCGCATTTTTCCGTTTATTCACCTGTTGATTCAGAAGACGGGCAATTGCCAGTAAATCATCTGAATCATTTTGCTCGTCAACGCCCGATATTGTTTTTACGGCTTCCTTTAACTTTTCAATCGATAATTTCTTTACGTCAACTTCATGTTTAAGCCTATTATTCAGGTCAACATATTCTTCTTCACTGATCGTAAACGCTCGTTCGGCTAATTCCTTCCCTCGGTCAAGTACCCTGTACGTCTCACTGATCGTTTCCAGAAATTTGTCCATTGCAGGGTTATCCCTTAGCTCTTCGGGTAAATATCTGGCTACCTGTTTTGACAGTAATTTATGGTAGTTCATAAAAGGAAGTGATAGTCATGGTTTGATTATGCAACTGACAATTGCCACGATCACGGAAGGGCGATATTTCTCCGTTGGCATAAAAACCAATTAAAGGCACATTCTTACCTAATGTTTCGCTTACGGCTTCGACCTCTTCGTCGATACGGGGGCCATAAATCAGTTTCCGACCAACGCAACTGATCAACAAGGCTAGATCCGGCTTTAGATCGCTGTATGAACTGGTTTCCTGCGCAGCCATAGCCGCTGCAACGGTAAGTTTATCAAAATTCGCTTTCATAAACCGTACCGTAGAACCAATGGGAACATCGCCCGCGAACGTCATACTTTTTTTCTCCTCGTCGATCGACAGAATCGTTCGGACTATTGATTTTGTTGTGCCGGGAATAGTAACCGACAACGGAAAAAATAAAGCAGAACCCGGTAGATTTTCGGCGTCGGGTCCCAAATATTTTTTATAAATATCCAACGCATTCTCATGGTCAATTTCGTACAAAACGTTGGCCTCGGCGCTGGTTATTTCTTTTTCCAACCCAAATGTATCCCAACCTCCCTGTGACCCATGGGATACGACCAACTTCTTCCCGTAAAACCCTATACCCACAATCTTACCTTCGGAGGGTTGTTCATTCAGGCCCACCAGCGTCGATTTAAAATTAGCAGCATCCGCGGCCAGGCCCCCCGTAACCAATACTTTTTTATCGCCTGTGTTTAACCCTTTTACCAATTCGCTGCCGTTAACCAGATTGCCATCTGACAATACCAGCACATAGGCCAGGTCTTTGGCTATCAGGTTGTTGATCAACCCTTGAGCTGCGTCGAAACTGGTGTTAAAATCACGAATATTGACGGAAGCTGTTTTTATTCGGGTACTGCTGAACGTTATGGCAACGGCCACGAGCGAGTCATCCTGCACCGTGTCATGATAAATTTCACCCGCCGTGCTACACATAGCTATTTCTGACTTGGGAAATCGTTTTTTAACAGTATCAAAGATCGTCGGTTGCTGTAAAACTCCTTTTGCCCCGAAGCATAATACCAGCTGTGCATTTTTGTCTTCTGCTGATTGACTAACTGCGTGCTTAGACCAGGTATTATCTGAAAACTGAACAATTGACGCTACCATTGAAACGATTATATAAGTCAGGTTAAAGCAAAAGGTGTAAACCAGCAAAATCGGAACCAATAATCAATAAACGGTTAATACCCTATTTAACAATCACTTACTCACTTTATAGCAGTGACGCGATTCCATTTTATGGAAAACTATCCAATTTTCGGAATAGCAATTCCCCAATCCTGCTCAACTTGCCACTCTACCAACATTAATAGTCGCATAAAAATAATCTTCTCATTTGCGACCACCAGTTACGATTTCAACCTTCAGGTTACCTAACACTTTCTTTTGTTCCCTGCTGTCCTTTTTGGAATAAATTTCCAGAATTTGGAAACGAAACTATGTTAAACTGTTGAAATAGGCGAAATAGGGCTCATTTGCGAGTTTGGCACGTATTCAGCTACAAGGCTGGCAATACTTACCCATAAACAAGCATGAAAAAAACGAACGTAGCCATTATTGGCACTGTTGGAATCCCAGCCAAATACGGCGGTTTTGAAACCCTAGCCGAACACTTAGTCGACCAGTTAGGTAACGAGTTAGACATATCCGTATACTGCACCACCAAAAAATATGGGCCGGCACAGCGCCAAAGCCACTACAAGGGAGCCCGGCTGATTTATCTTCCTTTTGACGCCAACGGTATTCAGAGCATCTTTTACGACTGCCTTAGTATTTTGCATGCACTATTTTATGCCGATGTACTGCTCATTCTGGGCGTAAGCGGTGGTTTCATGGTTCCTTTCGTCCGTTGGTTCACCCGCAAAAAGATTATCATCTCTATTGACGGCATCGAGTGGAAACGTAACAAATGGAGCAAAATAGCCAAGTGGTATTTGTGGGCCGCTGAGTGGATGGCGGTACGGTACTCGCACGTCGATATTTCCGATAATGAGTCGATTCAGAATTATACAGCGATTCGTTACAAAACGCTAAGTCAGATTATCGAATACGGAGCCGATCACACGATGGCCGTTAGACCAACCCCCGCCGACCGTGAGCAGTACCCGTTTCTTGCCAGACCCTATGCGTTCACCGTCTGTCGGATCGAACCCGAAAATAATATCCACCTGATCCTCGACGCCTTTGCTCAGTTACCGAAGCATATGCTCGTTATGGTTGGCAACTGGGCCAATAGTGATTACGGCATTTCCCTGCGCCAGCGCCATCAGCAACATGCCAACATCCGATTGCTCGATCCGATTTACGACCAGCGCCAACTCGATCTGTTGCGTAGTAATTGTTTAGTCTACGTGCATGGGCATAGTGCGGGGGGCACCAATCCGTCGCTGGTCGAAGCGATGTACCTGGGCCTGCCGGTCATTGCATTCGACGTGACGTATAACCGCACGACAACAGAAGGCAAGGCTTTGTTTTTCAGAACAGCTGATGAACTGGTTGGCCATGTTCGGCATACGTCCATTGCCGACTTGAAGCAACAGGCAGCCACCTTAAAGGCAATTGCTCTCCGTCGGTATAGCTGGTCGGTTATTGCCCAGAAATACGCTTTTCTGGTGCGCACCGTGATGAATAGGTCGTCTTCGAAAAATAACCTCATGTCGCTGGCCGGTTCACGGCTGTCATCAGATTGGCTGATGCAATCGGAGCTGGCTCATCTCCAAATCCCTATTTACTTCTACGAATAACCTAATGAACGCTAACCCATACACGATTACAAGTCTTTTTTTCGGTTTCGCCTTCGCCATAGTGGCCTGCTGGGCATTGCTCCCTCTGCTTATTCGACTGAGTCCGGTTTTGGGTCTGGTCGACCGGCCCAACGACAGAAAAGTCCACCACCAACTTGTGCCAGCCATTGGCGGGTTAACCATCGGATTTGCCATACTTATTACTGCGCTAATTTATAGTCCCTTACAAACTCTTTTTAGTCAGTACTCCGCCCTAACACTGGCTCTTCTGGTGCTAGTGGCAACCGGGGTTATCGACGACCGGCTGAATATTCGGGCATCGGTCCGGTTGCTGATTCAGATCGGCTGTTCGGTAGCCGTGGCGCATTATGGTATTCGGCTAAGTTCGTTACACGGTGTTTTCGGTATTACCGAACTCCCTTTATTGGTGCAATACGCGTTAACGGTTCTGATTCTGACCGGCATGGCCAACGCCTTTAACCTGATCGACGGCATCGATGGCCTGGCGGGAAGCTTGGCCCTGGCCAACTGCCTGTTATTAAGCCTGCTGGCATGGCTGACCAATCAGCCGCACTGGCTCTTTTTGTTGTTCCCGCTATCGGGAGCTTTGCTGGCCTTTTTGAAATTCAACTGGCGACCCGCGCGGCTGTTTATGGGCGATGGCGGCTCGGTAGTGCTCGGTTTTCTGATGGCCAGTCTGGGTATCGCCCTTATCGAGGGCGCCTACAACCAGTCGGCCCCAATGGCTCATCAGCTCGTTGTACTGATCACAGCAAGCTGCATGATTCCCGTTATGGACGCCCTTCGGGTATTCAGCACGCGCATTCGTCAGGGTTTATCACCCTTTTCGGCCGACAGAAATCACATGCATCACTGGTTATTAAAACATCACTTCGCGCACTCACAAGTAACGCTTCGGGTAGTATGGCTGCATATTGTTTTGCTTTTTCTTTCATTTATAGCTTCTTTCATGGCTAGTATGTCAATGGTGTTTATTCTTCAGGTTA
Organism: Flavobacterium sp. SUN052; assembly: GCF_028867935.1. Classification (GTDB taxonomy): domain Bacteria; phylum Bacteroidota; class Bacteroidia; order Flavobacteriales; family Flavobacteriaceae; genus Flavobacterium. The sequence continues at coordinate 771,512 of NZ_JAPQNS010000001.1, read as the reverse complement.
GTTTGGTTCTTATCTACACCCTGATGATACAACTCAGCCATGCTTTTCTGCGAAGCTATCGCCTTGTTAAAAAGTTAGAGACAACTTGAATCCATGCTACAGGTTAACTGATGAGCGAATCCTCCACCTACCGTATTTTTATAGTTGAAGACGACCCCTGGTACGGCGAAGTGCTGAAATACCATCTATCGCTCAACCCCGATTATGAACTCTACCGGTTTACCACTGGGGCCGAGTGTCTGGCTCAGTTGGCTATCTGCCAGCCGCACCTGATTACCATCGACTATTCGCTACCCGATACCAATGGAAGCGACCTGTTCCGCCGTATTCATGAGCGGTTACCCGATACTCCGGTAATTGTCATAAGTGGGCAGAATGATGTCGAAACAGCGGTAGGTTTATTGCAGGCTGGCGTTCGCGATTATTTCGTGAAGGACGACCGAACAAAAGATTTGCTTTGGAACGCTATTCTCAAAATTCGCGAAAATCAGAGCCTGAAGCAGGAAATCGAACTGCTGCACGAAAAGCTGGGACAGAAATATGACTTTGGTTCCATCATAAAAGGCAACAGTCCGGCTATTCAAAAAGTGTTCTCGCTGGTTGAGAAAGCCGTTCGTACTAATATCAATATCTCCATAACTGGTGAAACCGGAACGGGGAAAGAGCTGGTTGCTCAGGCTATTCATTATCATTCAGACCGTAAAAAGAAACCATTCGTAGCCGTTAATATGGCGGCCATTCCGCACGATCTGGCCGAAAGCGAACTGTTTGGTCACGAAAAAGGCGCGTTCACGGGCGCTGTAAACCGAAAGATTGGCCGGTTTGAAGAAGCCAACAAAGGCACCCTTTTTTTGGACGAGATTGCCGAGTTGGACCTCACTTTACAAAGCAAATTACTGCGCGTGTTGCAGGAACGCGAACTGATGCGGGTGGGCGGTACCGAACGAATTCCGCTGGATATTCGTCTGATTATTGCTTCGCACAAAAACTTACTGGACGAAGTTCGGCAGGGGCGTTTCCGGGAAGATCTCTATTATCGGCTTATGGGCCTTCCTATTTCGCTACCCCCCTTGCGCGATCGCTCAACCGACATTATGGTGTTGGCCCGTTATTTTCTGGACGATTTTTGCCAGGATAATCGACTGCCCTCGATGGCAATTTCACCCTTGGCCACCGACAAGTTGCTCCGGTACAGTTTTCCGGGCAACGTGCGCGAGCTAAAGTCGGTGATGCAACTGGCCGCTGTTATGTGCGACGGCACCGAAGTAAAACCCGACGATGTGATGCTTGCCTCTGAATCCGAGGGGGTTTCGGTAAATAATGACGAAAAAACTCTGCGCGATTACACCATTCAGATTATTAAGTCTTATCTGAAAAAGTACGATAACAATGTTGTGCTGGTTGCCGATAAGCTGGATATTGGCAAATCAACGATTTATAAAATGATTCAGACCAATGAGCTTTCGCTCTCCTGAATCACAACAATAGCAAGAGCATTGGCTCACGTGAACGGGTATGGAAAATGTCGTTACCACTCCTTTTGCAGGGCAACAATCGGCGGATCTGCTTTTGATTCAGGAAAATGAACAGCTCCGGCGGGAGAATCAGCGGCTGCTCGACATCATACGTGAGCAGCAAGCGGAACTTGCTCGGCAAAATAGCCGGGAAGCCGCCCGGAATATAACCATTGATCGGCTTTCAAACGTCATTGCAAACCTACAGGATGGTGTTTTATTGGAGAGTGAACACCGAACGATCATACTGGTCAATCAGCATTTCTGCGACCTGTTTGCTATTCCCGTTACCCCCAACCAATTAGAAGGCCTGGATTGCTCGGGTATGGCTGAGCAGAGTAAAGATTATTTCAAAGAACCGACCCTGTTTGTAGAGCGGGTTAACCAGCTTCTGTACGATCAAAAGCCAGTTATTGGCGAAGAACTCGATCTGGCGGATGGTCGCATTTTCGAGCGTGATTACGTCCCCATTTTCACCAACAATATTTACTCAGGGCACCTCTGGCGGTACGCCGACATCACCAAGCGTAAACGCGCGGAGGATGCCGCCCTTCGGCAAAAAGAGAAGTACCAGCGAATTATCGAAAACATGAATCTGGGTCTGATTGAAGTTGACCTGGACGAGCGTATCGTGTATACCAATCAGAGTTTCTGTACCATGAGTGGCTACGAACCTGACGAACTGATTGGCAACATTGCCACGGAGATTTTGCTCAAAGGGCAAAACGCCGAATTTATGAAAGAAAAAAACGACAGTCGGCTGAAAGGCGCGTCGGACGCATATGAGGTAGCTATTAAAAACAAGCGGGGCGAAGCCATGTGGTGGCTCATTAGCGGAGCGCCCCTTATGTCAGAAACGGGAAAGGTGATCGGCTCAACGGGTATCCACCTCGACATCACCAATCAGAAACAACTCGAATCGGAGTTACGGATTGCGAAACAGGAAGCGGAACATTCAGCGCGGGCAAAAGAGCTTTTCCTAGCCAATATGAGCCACGAGATCCGTACGCCAATGAACGCCATTCTGAACCTGGGCCAACAATTGACAAAAACTACCCTCACCGAGCAGCAGCTTTTTTTCCTAAACATGATGAACACCGCAGCCAGTAACTTGCTGGTGATTATCAACGATGTACTGGACTTTTCGAAGATTGAGGCAGGTCAGCTTACGTTGGAGCATATTGGGTTCAACCTGCCCGAGCTACTCCAGCGGGCGGTTCACGTAATGACGCACAGCGCTACTGAAAAAGGGTTACAATTGACCACATCAATTGACCCTGGACTCGCTCCTACGCTGTTGGGAGACCCGTTTCGGCTGAATCAAATTCTGATGAACCTGATTGGCAATGCTATCAAGTTCACCGATACGGGCAGCGTGCATGTCCGCTGTGCGAGCCAACTCAGGGGAGCTCATCAACTCGTCGACATAACCGTTTCTGACACCGGCATTGGTATCGACCCGCGTTTTCAGCAAAACCTGTTTGCCAAATTCACCCAGGAAGATACCAGCATTGGCCGACAGTATGGCGGAACAGGCTTGGGTATGAGCATCACCAAGCAATTGGTTGATCTGATGGGTGGCACCATTCGGGTAGAGAGCCTGAAGAACCAAGGAACTACCGTCCACATTCAGCTCCCCTTTCCAGTCAGCAACGAAACAAGCCCGGCTACGCTTGAGCAAAAAAATCCGCAAAGCCATGCCGCTTTGTTAGCCAAACGCATTTTGCTGGTGGAAGACAATGACATGAATCGGTTGGTGGCCACTACCATTCTGGAGCCCTACGGCGTTACCATCACCGAGGTTACCAATGGGTTGGGAGCAGTCAACATCCTACAATCCGAATCGTTTGATCTGGTGCTTATGGATGTTCAAATGCCTGTTATGGATGGGCTGGAAGCGACCCGCCTTATCCGCAGCCAGATAAACACAACTATTCCTATTATTGCACTGACGGCCAGTGCTATACGAAGCGAAAAAGAAGCCTGCTTTGCAGCAGGCATGAATGACTTTTTGGCTAAACCATTTGAGGAAAACGAGCTGGTTGCAAAACTGGCCAAATGGCTACCGTCGCCCGCCACAGAAGGCACAGACATCAAACGAACAACAGTCGAGACACCTTTGTATGACCTCTCGACACTGGAAGCGATTGGCCGGGGCAACAGGGCATTTATTCAGAAAATGGCCAGCTTGTTCTGTGCAGATGCGCCCGTTGTTGCCAGCCAAATGAAACTAGCGTACGAATCAGGTGATTTCGAAAAAGTACAGTCCCTGTCCCACCGAATTAAACCATCGATCGATAACATAGGGCTCCACAGCCAGAAAGAAGCCATCCGCCAACTCGAACAACTGGCCACTGCCGGAACCAGCTCACCCGAGTTGGAACAGCTTATCATCGATTTCGAAAAGACAATTGGTGACGTGGTAACGCACATGCAATTGCACTATCTCAATAGCTAATCCGTATCTACGAATTTTGGAGTATGGACGTATTCAGTGTAGCTGGTCGGGGAGCGGCATCGGCCCGAAGCACCCGCGCACTGAACCGTGTTCCGCGAGGACTGTCGGGGGCTTTCCTGGTAATGCTACCACCGGGGCCAATATTGTTGAAATACATGATCGGCGATTTGTACGTGTCGCCGTTGTCTTTTACGTACTCCACCTGCACAGCTACCTGTTTAAACATCACCGTCGTTGGGTTTTCGAGCTTGACAGACAGTCCTTTAACCCCGCCTAGAAAGCCCACTTTACCGCCAAACGTGGTTGCTTCCAACTGCTTGATCGCATCCGAAACCTCCTGCTGATATTGTTTCTCAGAAATTTCAGCCTGAGCCTGCTTCTGTTTCAGATCCTCAGCTTTTCGAACAGCCGGGGGAACGGTCAAATCCGTAATTTCAGTCGATTCAACTTCCTCTGGAAGGTCTTCATCTGGAATTGATGTAGTCTCTTGAGTTGGTACTGAAGCCGAAGGAGAATTTGCAGATGAGGTGTTTGGCTGGGTAAAATACCAGTACGCCCAGAGTCCGGTTAACAGTAGAGCACCTGCCAAAATGGCAATAGGCAGATATTGCCGACGGGGTTTGACCGCAACTGGTGGTGGCGTCGGCGTGTTGAACGTAGCCGTGCGCGTAGGTTGGGGTGCCGCTGCCACCGGCCGATCCTGCACAACTGGAGCAACAGTCACCGAACTCTCTTTCCGAACAGGAGCAGGCGTGGGTAGCTGGCCAGTTTCGCGGTGCAGTTGTTCTACTTCTGCCTGTTTCAGCAAGAGTTTCACCGCGTCTGGATTGTGCAGTCGCTCCGTGGGGTTCTTCGCCAGTAATTGCGTGAGTAGAGTTTCCAAACTTCCTGGCAAGGGCTGATTGGTTGGCAGCACCGGCGGAGGGGGCGGGTTGTTCATCACGGCGTTCATGAACGTGACCATCCCCGTTTCGCCCCGCATTGGAAACGGCACATTACCCGTCAGGCATTCGTAAATCACCACGCCAAGGGCATAATAATCGGCCATTTCGCTTACCTGACGCGGATTGTCGAACTGTTCGGGAGCTGCGTACTCATACGTCATTAACGACTGCCCGGTCATGGTAACGGGTTGCTGGTGCAAGCGAGCCACGCCAAAGTCGGTCAGCAAAAAATGCAGTTCACCACTGGCCAACCGGTGAAACAGAATATTTTCGGGCTTCACATCGCGGTGAACAATACCCTGCGCATGAATCAACCGAAACGCATTCAGCATCTGCAAACCCAGCCTGATTGTCAGTTCGACGGATAAACTACCTTGTTCAATGAGTTGACGAACGCTACCGCCCTGCACGTAATCCATCACGATATAGGGCAATTCGGCATCCAGACGTACCTCCCGCACCTTTACAATGTTGGGATGCTCCATCTGGGTCATTATAGTCGATTCGCGCTCAAACCGGCGAAGCGTATCGGCATCTGTGTTAAGCGAAAAGTGCTTAATGGCCACAATGTCGCCAGTGGCAATGTGCCGGGCCTTCAGCACACGAGCGTTGCTGCGGCTAATTTCACCCAGCACGTCATAGCCCGGAAAATGTGTGTTAAAGCTGACCGTTGGCATGTGGATTATGGCTTGTTTGTTGAGTTGGGTTGTTTTTTCAGTGTAAACTTGTTCAACGAATCTGTGGGCACTGGCCGTACAGTATCCGTTGCAATAGATCGAACAGAATCTTTCAAAACGGGAGCCGGCTGGGCTACAGCGTCTGGCTCGACACGGGGGGGCGCATTGGTTTGCCACCAGGTTATTCCCGCCACTACTACGATAACGATTACTCCCATCAGTATCCCAAGCCATCTTAACGAAGCCTTCTTCGGCTTCGCAGGCTCACCCGTTGTTGGCGCAACAGTCGTGCCAGCAACGCCAGTTAAGACAACAGCAGTCGCATCTTCTGGTTTCAGGGGGGTTGTTGATTCAGGGCTAGCTTGTTCGGGCGTGAGTTTTATAGCGGGTAAACCGTTGTCCACCGTTGTTTCAACCGGATACCAGGCTAACACCACGGTTATGTTATCGTGGCCGCCATATTCGTTGGCTTGCCGTATTAATTCAGTACTTTGTTCTTCTGCCGACAAAGGTTGGGTCAATACATCGGTAATCTGCGCCCGAGTGATCATATCGGTCAGCCCATCGCTGCATAGGAGCAGTCCATCGCCGGGTAAAAAATCCGTTTCGCCTGATTCCAGAAAATCGGGATCATCGAGCCGGTGGGGTATCGAGCCAACATCCCGCAAAATCTCGTTCCGTCGAGGGTGGCTCATAGCCTCACGCTCGGTGAGTTGATTAGCATCTTCCCGAACACCAACGAGCGAATGATCGTGGGTAATTTTTTCTAACTGGCCAGCCCGAAACCGATACAGGCGGGTGTCTCCTACATGTACATACAGAAGTTTGCGAGCCTCTATATTGGCAACAGCAACCGTCAGCACACAGCACATCCGGGCAAGAGCGGGGTCCTGCTGCCGTTGCTTTACAATCTGATTATTGGCATAAACAACGGCCTCGCGGAGCATCGTGAGTGTGTCGCCCGTGGGCGCAGCCATGTATTGCACGATAGATTCTTTGGCCAATGCTGCCGCTTCTGCTCCACCAGCATACCCCCCCACCCCGTCAATCACGATCAACAGGGCATCCTTGTCCGACCAAAGGGGCATACAAACAAAGGCGTCCTGGTTATCCTTTCTAGCTCGGCCAACATTAGTTTGTCCGGCGGTGTGTAGGAGCGATGTAATCATTGAGTTTTGGGGTTAGGACTTGGTCATTTGTATAGCTGCTTACCCGTACTCAATGACGAATAACCGCGTAGCAAAATGACCAGTGACGAATGTCTATTTTGGTAAAGTGCGAAAATGCCGCACTAGCAGCAATACCACAAAGGCACCCAGCAGGATGGCAAACAGTGTATCGATCATACGCTAGAGAGTGCTTTGAAAAGAAAGTGTAACAATGCCGTTGAGCAAAATCTGTGAGGGACTGGGCAAAGGTACCCATACCGGGCTACTTGGCTCACTGCGGGCGACAACCTTCTCGTTCAGGCGGGTCTCGTGCTGGCTAAACGAAGCCAGTTGAAACTGCCCTTCGGCCTCACTATACCGAATTCGGGCATGAGGGTTCGACACATAAGGTGATACTAGTCGTATATAATTAGCAAAAGCCTCATTGTCGGGCTCGCGACGGGCAATAACCACTTCACGGTCGTGCATCCAATACGTTTCGTCGGTATTCTGATCAGCAATAAAACAGTCGATACGAGCCAGCGCAGCCGGTTGCTGTTGTACCACTGCCGGTTGTTCGGATCGGGCAGGCACCGGTTGAGGAGCTGCCAGAGCCACTGATGCAGAAGCCGATTGTTGCGGTGGTGCCGTCACTTCCGCAGCTTTGGGCATTTGCAGTTTTGGGGCGTCCTCTTCGGGGTTGTTAAACAGAGCAGGGTCCATTCGAACCGCGAAAGCCCCCGACTCGCGGAAGTCAATATGGCTGAACGAAGGCAAGTTTACATCTAACTTTTGGTAGACGTTGGTATTTTTCACTTTGCGCGTCGCTTTCAGATTGCCGCCAACGGGCGTGTTCGACAGGCTGTCGTTTTCGAGCGCGGCACCGGTTAGTGAACCAACTACCTCAACGTCGGCTGGCGAAATAGTCCGACCGTCGAACTCTGTTCCCGGTCCAAACTTAAAATGCCAGTGTGAAGCTACCGTAACGATTCGGTCTGTCCCTTTTTTACGGGTAGCAATGCGGTCATAAAAAGCTTTCACTGCTTCATTGACAATGACCGGCAGCGCGGCCAGCCGTTCAGCGTAGCTCGTTGGATGTAAAATGATGACAAAGTGAGCATCGAACAGTATGCTTGTACCTATACTTTCACGGTTCAGGGATGCTTCAAAACAGCGAATCAGTTCAGCCAGAATTCGTTCGTTCTTAACTGTCGAATTCGTTTGCTGTTCTCGCTTCGGCACGAGCAGACCAGTCAACTGATCCCAAAAGCTGGTTGGTGGTTTTTCCATTTCACGAATAACGAAATATGGGCTTTAATGAACATGGATGGGCGCTTTAGCGGGAAATAAGTTTTTGAGTGGCCGCTCCATTGTTACAAAGAAAATAGAAAATTAGCCTTAACCGTTTAGAAACTTGTCGCACACCCCCATCTTTGTAATTCGTCAATAATATGAGTCATGTTTCAGACCCGTCGTGAGTTTCTTGAAAAAGTGGGAGTTGGTTTAGCCGGTATCAGTTTATTGTCGGCAATTCCTGGCTCAACCGCCGAGAAAGACACCAGTTTACCCCGAAGCTCGCCCGACCAGCAGGGTGTGTCCTCGGCAGGCATTGTAAATTTCATTCAGGTAGCCGAACGTCGGCGGTTTCGGTTGCATAGCCTGATGGTGTTGCGCCATGGGCACGTGGTTGCCGAGGGTTGGTGGGGCCCTTACCGCGCTGATCTCAAACACTCACTCTATTCGCTGAGTAAAAGTGTAACGGCCATGGCTGTTGGCCTGGCTGTTAGTGAGCGCTTACTGGATATTGAAGATCAGGTTGTTTCCTTTTTCCCGGAAGACCTTCCCGCCGATGCCGACAACTTACTGGCCAACTTGCGGGTGAAACACCTCCTGACCATGTCGACCGGTCATGCGCTGACGGATGCCGAAATTTTCCCGCGTTTGGTCGGAACGCCCAATGATAACTGGGCCCGAACGTTTTTGGCGCTCCCTATTGCCCACGAGCCGGGCACCCGGTTTCAATACAATACGATGGCTACGTATATGCTGGGACGCATTGTGCAGAAACAGGCCAAACAAACGCTTATGGAATACCTGACACCCCGTTTGTTCGAACCGCTGGGCATTGAAGGAGCTGACTGGGAGATTGACACGCAACGCAACAACGTTGGCGGATGGGGATTGCGGTTACGGACCGAAGATATTGCCAAGTTTGGGCAGTTGCTCCTGCAAAACGGTGTCTGGAACGAAAAACAAGTTGTTTCGTCAGCCTGGGTCGATGCCGCTACGCAGGTTCAGATTGTGCAACCCCGCCCTACCTCACCCAAACGTCCCGTTGAACAGGACGACTGGCTTCAGGGATATGGTTACCAGCTGTGGGGCTGCCGCAATGGGGCTTACCGCGCCGACGGAGCTTGTGGCCAGTTTTGCATTGTGCTACCCGACGAGGATGCCGTTATTGCCATCACCGCCGAACAGGCCGATATGCAGGCCGTTCTCGATGAGGTTTGGAATCACCTGTTACCGGCTTTCCAACGAAACAACCAAACCACTGAAGCTACCCAAAAAAGCTTTCAGAAGACAATGGAGAGTCTGGTAATCACTCCTCCGCCGGGAAGCGTTGCCTCATCAATTGCCTCACAGGTGAATGGCAAGCGTTTTTCAATTGCAGAAAATAAGTCGGGAATCAGTCAGTTCAGTCTGGCGTTTGCGGGCGGTGGCTGGACAATGGAGTTGACCGATAAACAAGGCAAACACCTTATTAAAGGTGGCCTGGCTAGCTGGCGCGAGAGCATCACCGATCTGTCGCCCCTGCCACTAAAACTTATTCCAACACCAGTTCCGAATGAAGCCCGCCATCCCATTGCTGCCAGTGGGGTCTGGCGCGACACCAATACGTTTGTGATGACGTGGCGATTCATTGACACCGCTCACTACGACACCCTAACCTGCCGCTTTGACGGTAATACGGTGCAACTTACCCCCCGCGACAGTATGTCGGAAGTGATGGGCCGCAAAGAACAGCGCCCTGCCGTTGAAGGGATTATAGTAGCTGGCCGGTAACAAAAAATCCCGGCGCAATTGCACCGGGATTTTCACTCCTACCCTAACTTACCTATTTTGACTTTTTCGCTTTGTTCTCGGCGGTCATTTTTTGGGCGGCCGGAGCTTTCTGCGCAACGCCCTGTTTGGGTTTATAAATAGCCCCCGTTGCAAAATCAACCGGGATACTCACTAGCGGAAACAACAGGATGTCGGCGATGAGCGCCCCAACCCGAACCTGCCGGGTGGGTTCGCCAGCCTGAGGTTTTTGTTTTTGCTCGGCCGTAACACGGCCCCCAAAAACAGTGGCGCAAGATGATAGAGAGCTAGTTAAAGTGAGCGCTGCCAGAGCCAGCATGGTAAATTTCTTGAGCGATTTCATTGTGTAGTGGTTGTTTAGAGGAAGGGAACTGGAATGATTACTTTGTCGCGCTGATGGTAAACCGGACGCTGCTACTGTCTTCGCCATTGATTGTCAATTTATTGCCTTTCTGGCTACCAATCTGTTCGCCATCGTAGTGGAACGTTAAGTTTCCATTACCAGCATCTTTCACCTCAATATCGCTGGCCGACAATACCATGAACTCGTCGTTCGTCGACTTCTGACGGATGTCCAGGCTAATCGATACGGTCGAAGCTGTTTGGCGGGTAACTGAAATTGTACCTTTCAAATCGGTCTTGTCGGCGGGCAGTGTTTTACCATCATACGACAGTTCAGAATACGTGTACTTTCCGGCGGCCTGGGTGGCGGCATCAGCGGGTGTGGCTGGTTCAACAGCGTTCTTTTTACAGGCAGCGAATAGCGTAGCGCTCAGCAAAAGAGCGAACCATACGAAGCGGAAGCGGAATGTTGTTTTCATTGTAATTTGTTGTTTTGGATCGGTCCGGCGTACCGGAAAAGAGGATGTTTTGTCGGAAAATTGTTTGTTTTCCCGTTCTGGTGCTACAAAGTTGGGGAGCCGCCCAGGCGTAATGAAACAGCGACTGTTTCAACCGACAGAACTATGGTTTGAAGCGACGTTTCGGCGGTATGAATTGGGTTGAGCAGCCTGAAGCGGTCAGATGAGACAAACTGAGTCACGTTTTTGTTATCTTGCCAAAAACTAATGCGATGGAAGTATTAACTATTGAAATTGATACGCCAGAGGATAAGCAGCTTTTGTTAGCCTTGCTTCCCAAACTGAATGGTCGGGTTGTCATGTCACCTCAGAAAATGGATGAACGCAAACAAAGTTTTTTAGCAATAGCCAGAGAGTTGGCTCAGCTCAGAACAGCCGAAAAATATGGTGATCCATCAGAATGGCAGCGTGAAACCCGTCAGGATAGACCTTTAGCTGGCCGGGAAGAATGATTTTAGATAGCAATGTTATCATCTACTCGATACAACCTGCTTACAGTTATTTAAGTAATTATTTGGCTGAACATCTTGACCAACTTCATGCATCAGCTATTACTAAAGTGGAGGTCGTTGGCTTTCACAGGCTGGCCAAGAATGAAATTGATACGTTCAACCATTTTTTCGATGTCATCACGACACTTCCTATTACGTCCGAGATCATCACCGAAGCCATTCGCCTGCGGCAACAGCGGAAACGGTCGCTTGGTGATTCTATTATTGCAGCCACAGCCCTGGTTTATAAACTCCCGGTGCTGACTAACAATACGGCCGACTTTCTAGATATTGAAGGCGTAGAGGTGATTGCCTTGGATTCAATACCGCATAACCAATAATAAAGCACCTGCTTTCGCATGCCCCCAGTAACCTTTACAGAATTACATGTTTCCGATGCTCCTGCCCTTTCGGAGATAGCACTCCGCGCCTACCGCGACCATTATCTTGACTATTGGTACGACCGGGGTGAGTGGTACATGCAACACTCTTTTGCTCCCGCTCAGTTAGCAGCTGAGTTGGCCGATTCGAACGCCCGCTATTTCACCGTACGGCTTCACAACGAAGCTGTGGGCTTTCTCAAAATGAACATCCATAAAGCAGTACCCAACAGTACGCTGCCTGCTCAGTCCGAACGGAACAGCCTTGAGCTGGAGCGCATTTACCTGGTTAAAGCTGCTACTGGCCACGGAGTAGGTCAGGCAGCCATGCAATTTGTGGAAACAATAACTCGCGAGCAGGGCAAACAAACGCTCTGGCTCAAATCGATGGACAGCAGTGCAGCTTTGGGTTTTTATAAGCGAATGGGCTTTCAAGTTCACGGAACTCATAGGCTAACGTTTCCCCAGATGAAAGAAGAACTGCGGGGCATGGTCATTCTTTGTAAAGAGGTAGCTAATCATCAATGAACGATCCCTGGGAATTTCTCCGTTCGCACACACCCGCCCGCATTGCGCAGGGCCGCACGGGTCACAGTTTGACCACCCGCGCTCTGCTGGCTTTTCAACTTGATCATGCCCGCGCTCGCGATGCTGTTTTTGCGACATTAGATTTACCCACGCTTCTCCCTCAACTCAACGCAGTATTCCCCAATCCACTGGTTCTGCATAGCCAGGCTGTCGACCGGCGCATGTATCTCCAACGACCCGATCTGGGCCGACGACTCAATGACGACTCAAGACAGCAACTAGCTGATCAGCCTAAACCAACTCCAGCCCCTACCCTATCCATTGTGCTGGCCGACGGACTCTCGGCAACGGCGGTGAACGCGCATGCTCCAGCCGTCGTATCCGGCCTGGCTCAGGAAGCTGATCGGCTTGGCTGGTCACTGGCCCCACTGGCTGTTGTGCAACAGGGGCGGGTTGCCATTGCCGATGAAGTAGCGTATGCTCTGGAAGCTGAAATGGTGGTGATGCTTATTGGCGAGCGGCCAGGATTATCTTCGCCGGACAGTTTGGGGGCTTATTTGACGTTTGCCCCGCAACCTGGCTTGACAGATGAATCGCGGAATTGTATCTCTAACATCCGGCCCGAAGGGCTATCCGCCGAAGGCGCAGTTCAAAAAATCGTCTATTTACTACGTGAATTTACTAGTAAGCGTTTATCTGGGTTCCAGATAAAGGACGAAATGGACCTGGAACTGCCAAGAGGCTAGTTTATAGTTCATTTCTGTCAACTACTTCAATAGTTATTTTCATAAATTTACAAAATCGGCTTTTTTATTGCCAATATCGCCAATTTTCAGGCCTTTTTCGCCTGAAAGCATATTAGGTACATTCATGTTTGAACGCCTTTTTTATTGAAAAATAGTCAATATCAAAGAACATTTATAATCAATTTGACAAAAGTGGATTTTGAGAATGAAATTTGGTTAAACCCGCTTTATTCCAAATAAAATGCGTACTATATTGCAAGGCTTTATCACAAACGCCCGCATATCCGACACCCAGCCATCTTTCTATTTATAGTCGGAGTTCCAGTTGTTTTACCGATTTTTCAATTATATAATCGTCGTAGCGACGGTGGTCGCTTAGTACAACCCCACCGAAGCGAGGGCCTGACAATTATCCGTTATGTCTATGTCTGACCAAAGCGACCAACCCGCACAAACCGGGTTTACTCAGGAGACGGGCCTTTACCGCCCCGAGTATGAACACGACAACTGTGGTATTGGCTTTGTAGCTGATATTAAAGGCCGCAAGTCGCACCAGATTGTTGCCGATTCGCTGACCATGCTACACCGGATGGAACACCGGGGTGCCTGTGGCTGCGAAACCAACACGGGCGATGGAGCTGGTCTGTTGCTCCAGATTCCCCACGAATTTTTTGTGGATGAATGTCGCCTTCAATCCATCCAATTACCAGCAGCCGACGAATACGGCGTTGGGATGGTCAATTTCCCCCGCGAAGCTCGACTTCGGGAGGAGTGTCGGGCCATTCTGAATCGCAAAATCAACCTGCTCGGTATGGAACTGCTCGGTTATCGGGTAGTACCAACTAACAACAGCGATCTTGGCAACGGCTCCCGTTTGGAAGAACCTCAAATGGAGCAGGTATTTATCAAACGACCCGACTCAGTTACGAATTCAGACGATTTTGAACGAAAACTTTACGTATTAAGAAACTACAGTTCGCGGATTATCAACGAAACCGTAAAAGACATTAACAATGGCTTTTACTTTGCTTCGTTGTCATGCCGTACCATCACCTACAAAGGTCAGTTAACAACTGGTCAGCTGGGTGAATATTTCCCTGATCTGGCTCGCGAAGAAGTTGTGTCGGCCCTTGGCGTGGTGCATTCCCGCTTCTCAACCAACACGTTCCCATCCTGGAAACTGGCCCAGCCCTTCCGTTATATCGCCCACAATGGCGAAATCAACACGGTTAAAGGTAACGTCAACTGGATGAAAGCCGCTGAGGCTCTGCTACAATCGTCGAAGTTTACGGAGACAGAAATGGCAATGTTGCTGCCAATCTGCGACCATAAACAGTCGGATTCAGCCAACCTTGATAATGCCATTGAATTACTCGTGATGAGTGGCCGGTCGTTGCCGCACGTGATGATGATGCTGATTCCCGAAGCCTGGGACGGCAACACGCAGATGGATGCCAACCGGCGGGCTTTCTACGAATACCATGCGGGTTTGATGGAGCCCTGGGACGGTCCAGCATCGATTTCGTTCACCGATGGCCGCATTGTGGGTGCAACCCTCGACCGGAATGGCCTTCGCCCTTCCCGCTTCTGGGTGACCGACGACGATATTGTTATTATGGCTTCCGAGGCCGGTGTCATTGACATTGATCCAGCCAAAATCGTGAAGAAAGGTCGTTTGCAGCCAGGCAAAATGTTCGTGGTGGACATGGAGCAGGGTCGTATTATTGCTGACGAAGAACTCAAAAACGACATCTGCTCGGCTCAACCATACCAGCAGTGGCTCGACGAATATAAGATTCATATCTCGCAACTCGAAGCACCCGCCCGGACATACCGGAACTACGGTGAAAACGAGTTGCTGGCCCGCCAGAAAGCGTTTGGCTTCACGTCTGAAGACCTTCGCATGATTCTGGCTCCGATGGTCGAGACGGGTAAAGAAGCCCTCGGTTCAATGGGTACCGACGTGCCGCTGGCCGTTCTCTCCGAGCAAAGTCAACACCTGAGCCACTATTTCAAGCAGTTGTTTGCTCAGGTGACGAATCCTCCGATCGACTCGATTCGGGAACGGTCCATTATGTCGCTGATTTCGTTTGTAGGCGCTACATACAACCTGCTTACCGAAACGCCTGAACATTGCAAACAGGTTGAACTTGACCAGCCGGTACTGACAACGCAGGAGTTCGATAAGCTCCGCTTTATGGACCGGCACCATTTTCAGGCCAAAACTGTAAACACGTATTTCCGCGCCGATGGTAACGGGAAGTCGCTGGAGCGGGGCCTGGAACGCATTTGCCGGTATGCCGAAGATGCGATTGAAGATGGGTTCGAGATCATTATCCTCTCCGACCGCGCCATCGACTCCGACCACGCACCGATTCCGTCGCTGCTGGCAACCGCGGCTGTCCACCACCACCTGATTCGGCGGGGTTTACGGGGTAAACTGGGTATTCTGGTTGAAGCTGGGGACGTGTGGGAAACCCACCATGTGGCCACGCTGATTGGCTACGGCGCATCGGGGGTGAACCCGTACATGGCGTTTGAGACGATTGCCCACATGAAGGAAAAAGGCTTGTTGCAGGTTGATTATGACCTCGATAAACTGAATAAAAACTACATCAAGGCGGTCAACGGCGAGTTACTGAAAATCTTCTCGAAGATGGGTATCTCAACCCTGCAATCGTATCAGGGTGCCATGATTTTTGAGTGCCTTGGCCTCAATGACGAAGTGGTCTCACGCTACTTTACCGGCACGGTGTCGCGAATTGGGGGCATGGGTCTGCATGAGATCGCGAAAGAGATTTTGGTGCGCCACCGAGCCGCTTATCCCGAAACGCCTGTTTCGTCGGTGCAGCGGCTCGAAGTGGGCGGTATTTACCAGTGGAAACAACGTGGGGAGAAGCATATTTTCAACCCTGATACCATCCACCTGTTGCAGGAAGCCACCAAGCGCAATGATTATAATCTTTTCAAAAAATACAGCCGCTTGATCGACGATCAGTCGAAAAAGGCAATTACGCTGCGTGGTCTGCTCAAATTCAAAAAAGGTCAGTCCATTCCACTTGATCAGGTCGAGTCAATCGAGCAGATTTTTAAGCGGTTTGCCACAGGCGCTATGTCGTTTGGTTCTATTTCGTGGGAAGCCCATACGACCTTAGCCATTGCCATGAACCGCATTGGTGGCAAGAGCAATTCTGGCGAAGGGGGCGAAGACGAAATGCGTTTCAACCCACTGGCCAACGGCGACAACCTCAACTCGGCCATTAAGCAGGTAGCATCAGGACGGTTTGGGGTAACAAGCCATTACCTGACCAATGCCCGTGAATTGCAGATTAAAATGGCGCAGGGTGCCAAGCCGGGCGAGGGCGGTCAGTTACCCGGCCATAAAGTGGACGACTGGATTGGTCGGACGCGTCATTCGACCCCCGGAGTAGGTCTTATCTCGCCACCACCTCACCACGACATTTATTCAATTGAAGACCTTGCCCAGCTAATTTTTGACCTCAAAAACGCGAACCGGGCTGCCCGGATCAGCGTGAAACTGGTGTCGGAAGCAGGCGTAGGAACTATTGCCGCCGGGGTTGCCAAAGCCCACGCCGATCATATTCTGATTGCCGGGCATGACGGCGGAACGGGCGCTTCTCCCCTGTCCAGCATCCGTCACGCGGGTTTGCCCTGGGAACTGGGTCTGGCAGAAACGCACCAAACGCTTGTTCGGAACAAACTCCGTGGCCGCGTAACGGTACAAGCCGATGGTCAAATTCGCACCGGTCGCGACCTCGTTATTGCCGCTTTGTTGGGCGCTGAAGAATTTGGCGTAGCCACAGCCGCTTTGGTTGCGGCTGGCTGTATTATGATGCGTAAGTGCCACCTGAATACCTGCCCGGTGGGTGTAGCTACGCAGAACAAGGAACTCCGTGCAATGTTTACTGGCAAGCCCGAGCACGTAGTTAATATGTTTACGTTCATGGCTACGGAAATGCGGGAGATCATGGCTGAACTTGGCTTCCGTTCGATTGATGAGATGGTTGGTCAGGTGCAGATGCTCGAAACTCGCGATGATCTGCCCCATTGGAAATACAAAAATGTGAACTTATCAAGCCTGCTTTACCGGGAGCCCGTCAGTTTCGATACGGCCCTTTACAAGCAGGAAGAACAAGACCATGGTATAGACACGGTACTTGACCGCGAACTCATCGAGCTGGCAAAACCAGCCCTCGACAGTGGAGAATCGGTCTATGGAGAATTCACGGTGAACAACCTGAACCGCTCGATTGGCACCATGCTGTCGAACGAAATATCGAAAGTATACGGTGGACCTGGCTTACCTGACAGCACGATTCACATAAAAATGCGCGGTACGGCTGGTCAGAGTTTGGGAGCTTTCGCTACCAAAGGTATCAAGCTTGAACTCGAAGGTGATGCCAACGACTACTTTGGCAAGGGGTTGTGCGGGGCGCAATTGATTGTGTATCCTGACCGGACAGCCACGTTCAAACCTGAGGAAAACAGCATCGTTGGCAACGTGTCTTTCTACGGAGCCACATCGGGTGAGGCTTTCATTCGGGGTATGGCGGGTGAGCGTTTCTGCGTACGTAACTCGGGTGCCAAAGTTGTAGTAGAAGGTGTGGGCGATCACGGCCTTGAATACATGACCGGCGGTCTAGTTGTTATTTTGGGACAAACGGGACGCAACTTCGCAGCCGGTATGTCGGGCGGGGTAGCTTATGTGTTGGATCAGGATGGCACATTCGCCAGCAAAGTAAATCCTGAAATGGTTGTGCTAGAATCGTTGAACGATGAAGATCAGGGTATCCTCCGCGAGTACATCGAAAAGCATTTCCAGTACACCACCAGCAACGTTGCCCTGTCGCTGATGCAAGATTGGGATAAGCAGATCGGCCAATTTGTGAAAGTACTACCAACCGATTTCCGCCAGGCCTTAGCCAGCCGGGGCATCTCGCTCTCGGATCAAATCAGAGATAAGAGCGTTGTTTATCAAGACATAGTAGTTGATGTAGTGCAGGGGTAATTGACGAAATAGTTTAAGACATCATGGGAAAGCCCACTGGATTTTTAGAGTTTACACGTGAATTGCCCGCCAAGCGTCCCGCTCAGGAACGCGTTCACGACTATAAAGAGATTGATACGCCGTTTAGCGAGGACACGACGCAAAAACAGGCTGCCCGTTGTATGGATTGCGGTACGCCGTTTTGCCACAGTGGTTGCCCACTCGGCAACATTATTCCCGAATTCAACGATGCTGTGTATGAGCAGAATTGGGAGTATGCGTACGAGATTCTGAGCAGCACCAACAACTTCCCCGAGTTTACGGGTCGCATTTGCCCGGCTCCCTGCGAGTCGTCGTGCGTGTTGGGCATCAATAAGCCGCCTGTTGCGATTGAATTCATTGAAAAGTCAATTGTTGAAGTAGCCTTCGCGAAGGGGTATGTGAAGCCTAATCCGCCTAAGAAACGCACTGGCAAACAGGTGGCTGTTGTAGGTTCGGGACCTGCCGGACTGGCTGCTGCGGCTCAGTTGAACAAAGCGGGACATACCGTTACGCTTTTTGAGCGGGCCGATCAGATTGGTGGTCTGTTACGCTACGGCATCCCCGATTTTAAACTGGAAAAAGCAGTGATCGACCGTCGGCTCGCCGTTATGGAAGCAGAAGGCGTCACCTTCCGCACGGGTGTGAACGTTGGTGTCGACATCAAAGCTAAAGACTTGCTGGAAAGTTTCGATCTGGTGTTGCTGGCAGGTGGTTCAACTGTGCCCCGCGATCTCCCGATTACTGGTCGCGAGTTGAAAGGGATCTATCCAGCTATGGAATTCCTGAGCCAGCAGAATAAGCGGGTAGCCGAACGGCCTGTTCAGGTTGACCACCGGGGAGCTCCCTATGCCAACGGAGAGATTCTGGCTACAGGTAAAAACGTGGTAGTTATTGGCGGTGGCGACACTGGTTCAGACTGCGTAGGCACCTCAAACCGGCACGGTGCAGCTTCGATTACACAAATTGAACTGCTGCCAATGCCTCCAAAAGAGCGGGCAGAAAATACGCCCTGGCCCAACTGGCCCATGATGTTGCGTACCAGCACCTCGCATGAAGAAGGTTGCGAGCGCGAATGGTCGATCAATACCAAAGCGTTTATTGGGGATGAAAATGGCAACCTGAAAGCCCTACAGATTGTGAATCTGGAATGGAAAAATGAGGGTGGCCGGATGCAAATGGTTGAAGTTCCAGGCTCGGTACGCGAAATTCCTTGTGAACTGGCACTGCTGGCAGCTGGCTTCCTGCACCCACAACGCGAGGGTCTTGTTGCCGACCTGGGTGTCGAGTTGGACGAACGCGGAAACGTGAAAGCCACAAACTACCAAACCAGTGTCCCGAATGTATTTGCTGCCGGTGACCTCCGTCGTGGTCAATCGCTGGTAGTGTGGGCAATCTCGGAGGGCCGCGAAGCCGCCCGTGCTGCCGACTGCTACCTCATGGGTGAAAGTTTACTGGAAGCCAAAGCAGAGTCAATGCTGGCAACGGTATAAACTAGATAAACGAATAAAAAAACTGCCCGGTGGTTGGTTCTGAAACCGACTGCCCGGCAGTTTTTGTTTTTAGGCACTATCCGAAATATCATTTTACATTTCGTTTACATTCTTTTACGGCTAAATTATCCCTCGTTATCAGGCTGTTTATACATTTGACCCATCGTTTTATCTCTTGCTCCAGATCTATCATGCGCATCACCGCTTTTTTGCTCCTCTCTCTGGCTATATTCGCCTTTCGGATTCAGAAAACTGCCTCGCCCCAGGTGGCAGCACGCCCTGCTCACGCCGAAGAGCAGACTAAAAATACACTTTTTCAATCTGCCGACGGTGGCGTGACCTGGCAAAACCTCAATAGTAAGTTACCCGAAAACACGCAGGTAACAGCAATTTTTGCGCAGGGCGACGAGGTGTTTTTAGGCGCGAATAACGGCAGTCTCTATCATAGCAACGGCTCAGGCAGTGGCTTTTGGGAGCGTGCTGTTCTTGAGGGAGTTAAAACAAATTATGAAGTAACGGGTATTTTCCCAGGCCATTCCGGCCCCTACGTCAGCGTCTACAGGGATGGATTTTACAAACGAATTCCGGGCACGAACCATTGGCAAGCTATGCATATGTCGCTACCCGATAAGGCCGTACACACCGTGGTCGAGACCTCAGACGGAACCCTCGTTGTTGGCTGCTCAACGGGCATATACACATCAACAAACGATGGTCAAACCTGGAATCATGTGTATACGGATGGTTGGGTTTCCAGTCTGGCGAGTTTAAACGGTACAGTGGTGGGCAGCAGTTCACAAGGGCTTCTGCGCTCAACGGACAATGGCAAACACTGGGAGAGCGTACTGACAGATCAAGGTAGTGTTTATCAATTAAGCGTAATTCAGGACCATTTTGCGGCCATTCGTGTGGGTGGAGCCTGGAAAGGGGTCAATGAGGGTTTACGCACGTCTACCTCTGTTGATGGTGGCAAAACGTGGCAGCATATGGATGGGTTAGCGCCCGCTCGCAATTGGCTCGTCAAAGAGACGGAACTGTCTCCAGTCCAGACTATTTACGACCTCGTACAAGCGGGTCAATACCTTTTTTGCAGCCATAAAGGTGGCATTTCCCGCTCTGCCGATGGAGGGAAAAGCTGGGTTCTCATACGACCAATGACCCTATCTACAGATTCACCTCCTACACGCCTTGAATTATCAGTTTCAGGGCAACGCGTTTTTGCTGTGACTATGTTCGGAGGCTGTTAACAGCTTATTTGGTTTACAATTGCTGAATTTTCATCGACACGGTCGATTCTACTTTGATGAGCGCTTGAATACCATCGGGCCTGATGGCAATTTTCTGGGGTAAAAACTTGAATGACTCAATATTCAGGTCTGTTTTTTTACCTCCTTTGCTCTTCTCAAAGGCTTGGTCAATTTTTTTGGGTAACTCGGCTATATCCTCCCCTAGTGGTATTGTCAGCATCCTTTCCAGCAGACTGCATAGAGCACCGTGTACCATATCGCCTGAAACTTTGGATAACGCATTTTTTGTTCCTGTCGTGAAGTCTACATTATCGACACGTAAAGTCCGGGTTTGCGTGTCGAAACGGGGGCGCCCCTGGAGGTAGACCGTTTGATTAACCAACCCACTTAGCTCCGTTTTGATGATCAGAGACCGCTGAGCCCCGTAAACCGACGCACTTTTAACCGTTAGAGAACCCGCTAGCAACTTCTTGTTTTTACCAATCAGCAGCTTGGCCAGTATTCGGTTGATGTCCTCATACGGAACGTAACTTAACAGCCGTAAATCTGATTTTTGAGGAATTTGATCCCGTTTCTGCAAAGGCGGGAGCGCGGTCAAGGTAGGTTCGGGTTTTGTGGGATTCAGTTGAGTTTGGGTATTAAAGGCGATTCGAACAGGTGTGGTAATGGTTGAATCGTCGCCACTAATTGAACTGGCCGCGACGCTGATGGGCTTTGGCAGCAACCACAGGCCATACTGCTTACTCAACAGCAGAGGCTTCTGAATATCTCCCCAAATTGGCTTTACTATCTGGTCAAGCCGTAGTTCATTGTAAACGGCCGAATCTATGGCTGTTTCGATAGCCGATTGGTGCTTTTCTAATAATTGCTGGGCAAATTTTTCCAACGAAATATTAATTCCCAGCAACCGGATTTTCGGCTTTACGGTCCATTCATAACCCGCAAATTTCACCTTGCTTGCCAACCGCCAAGTTTGTGTTATGGTCAGTGGACTCATAAAATTGACATCAATGGCACAAAAGGGATTTTTGACGGGTCCGGCTTTGGTCGAGCTGCCTATTTTGGGCAACTGGACTTGCAACGGAGCCGAAAACTTCACCTGCTTGTCGATATATTGAATTCGAACTGGCCCTGAGCGCACTACACTAAATGGGAAAAGCGAGTTTTTCTGCTCTTTCCCAGCCCCCTTACCCACCAATACTGGGTCCAGCTCCTCATTGATTTTGGCTTGTAAATCGCTTAGGCGGATCGTTATTTTAGAACTTAAATAAGATAGCGTAGCTGGAATGGGCGGGTCGAAACCTTCAGCCTTGGGAGCCGACGGGGCCTCTTTTTGCTGGCACTGAGTCAGCAGTAGTAACGTAAGTCCGTAAATTAGTAAGTAGGTAGATTGTCTGCTCTTCATTAATAAAGTAAACTGGCAGGGCCAATAAATGTTAGTCACGCAGTTAATACTTACTCATTTTCTGACATCTTAATGAGTAAGTAAATCCAGGCCTTCCCTACCCTTTCCTGACAATGAAAAAATACCTGAACCTGCTTTTTCTGCTTGCAGCATTTCCGGCGCTTTCTCAGGTGGTCCCATGGCGTCCTCAAACGTGGCCCATGCTGAAACGCTATGACCAGCAGCACCTTACGCGAATTGCGTTACCACTTGGAGGAATTGGTACCGGAACGGTTTCGCTGGGTGGTCGTGGCCAGTTGCAGGACTGGGAAATTATGAACCGCCCGGCGAAGGGATACAGCACAGTACTAACAGGAAACACGGCACCATTTTTTGCTATTCATGTGCTGGAACAGAAGAAAACGAAAGCGTTGCTGGGCCCGCTCGAATCCCACGAGTACCAACACATGGAAGGCCGCCCGGTCGATCATCACGGCCTGCCCCGTTTTACCAATGCCAGTTTCGAAACCGCTTACCCGTTTGGGCAGGTCAATTTGAGTGATCCTCAGATGCCCGTTTCTGTCCGTATCAAAGGCTTTAATCCGCTCATACCAACCGATGCCGACGCCAGTGGTTTACCGATTGCGGTATTAACCTACGAAATCACAAATACGGGTAATCAACCGCTTACTATTTCTGTTTGTGGGTCAATGCACAATTTCGTAGGCAGAGATGGTAACAAAAGCAAAAAATCCTGGAAAGGCGAGCTGGAACCGCAGGGTGCTGCCCAGAACCGCAATCAGTTCCGGCAGGAAAACGGCCTGAGTGGTATATATATGTACTCCGACGGAGTCGATAAAGGCGACCCGGCCTGGGGCACCATTGCCCTTACAACCGCCGAACAACAGAGTGTGAGTTACCGAACCTCATCGGTTACGAACGCCTGGGAAAACGCCCTGCTCGATTTTTGGGATGACTTTAGCGACGATGGTAAACTAAGTGAGAAATCAACTTCTGCTGACGAAGACCCAATGGCATCCCTATCTATACAAAAGACAGTTGGGCCGAAGGAGACTCAAGCATTCACGTTTTTTCTGACTTGGCACTTCCCAAACCGCTTCGGCTGGTCGAAAGAGCGGGTTGGCAATTACTACACCACGCAGTATAAAGACGCCTGGGTCATAGCCGACAAAACTGTTCCGCTCTTGCCGAAGCTCGAACAGAAAACGCTGCAATTCGTCAACGCCCTGCTACAAAGCAATTACCCCGACGAAGTAAAAGAAGCCGCCCTGTTCAACACCAGCACCTTGCGATCCCAAACTGTTTTCCGCACCGAAGACGGTCGCATGTTTGGCTGGGAAGGCGTCATGGATGACGTGGGTTCCTGTCATGGCTCGTGTACGCACGTCTGGAATTACGAACAGGCAACACCTTTCCTATTTGGTAATCTGGCTAAAACCATGCGTGATGTTGAGTTCAATTATGCCATGGACACGACGGGGCTGATGAGCTTTCGGGTGGGCTTACCGTTGCAAAAAGGCTTTGGTGGGGGCGTGGCTGCCGCCGATGGGCAGATGGGCACTATCATGAAGTTTTACCGCGATTGGCAACTTTCGGGCGATACCGATTTTTTGCGCCGGAACTGGACCCAGGTTAAACGAGCGCTGGCATTTGCCTGGATACCGGGCGGCTGGGATGCCAACAGCGACGGTGTGATGGAAGGCGCTCAGCACAACACGATGGATGTAGAATATTTTGGTCCAAATCCACAGATGCAATTGTGGTACCTGGGTGCGCTAAAAGCCGCGTCGGCAATGGCAACGGCTATGAATGACCGCCCGTTTGCGCAAACCTGCGATCAGCTTTTCCAAAAAGGAAGCACCTGGACCGACGGCAACCTGTTCAATGGCGAGTATTACGAACAACAGGTTGTTTCTCCGGCAGGCCACCTGATTGCCAAGGGAACATTTTCCGGTTTCAATAAGGTGGAGCAAAACGACCCGGCCTATCAGTTGGCAAAAGGTTGCCTGGTCGATCAGTTAGTGGCGCAGTTTATGGCGCACGTTTGTGGGCTGGGCTACTTGGTAAATCAGCAAAACATCAAAACGACTCTGCAATCAATTCTGAAATACAATTACCGGGCGTCTATGACCGACCATTTTAACAACATGCGGTCGTATGCGCTGGGCGACGAAGCGGCTCTGCTCATGGCGAGCTGGCCAAAAGGACGTCCCAAAGTGCCCTTTCCGTATTTTTCGGAGGTGATGACCGGCTTTGAGTACACAGCGGCCATTGGTATGCTTTACGAAAACCAGACCGAGCCCGGCTTGTTGTGCATCCGAAACATCCGCAACCGTTTTGATGGCAGTAAGCGTAATCCGTTCGATGAAGCCGAATGCGGACACCATTATGCCCGGGCGATGGTTAGTTGGGCAACAACGCTGGCCCTCAGCGGATTTCATTATTCGGGGGTAAGCCAGACAATGGAGTTCAATGGCCAAGTGGGCACCTATTTCTGGTCGAACGGCTACGCCTGGGGAACCTGCACCAAGACCCGACAAGCCGGTAAACTGCGGGTTTCACTGCGTGTTTTGCACGGTCAGCTACCACTCCGGTTTCTGGTGATTGAGGGAAAACGGGTGGCCGTCAAAAGTCTTCAGGAAGGGGCTACACTTGATGAAACAATCAGCGACTCCTAGAACGAATGACCGGAAGACACCCCTCTCCCGGTCATTCGTTTCACAAATCTTGTTTACCTAGGCTTCGTAACAGCGGATTTCCATCAGCGCCGGGGGAGCCGTAACCGACTTGTTTTTTGTTAAGTGAATCGTCAGGCTTCGGGTTTCGATCGGCTGGTCAAACCGAATCGTATTGCTTGATTGGTGATTATAGGTCCGATGTGCGAGCCGCTCCTGCCGATCGTTGCACAGAACGTATTCCTGCACACAAAACGGAGAAACGGTTTCGGGGTGGATCATGATAACCGTTTCCAGTGGGTGATCAAAATCGCTATCGAAGCGCAATTCGACCCGGCTAATGCGTTGCGTTTGTGGCCAGGTAAGGGTTAGCGTTGGGTTGGCGTCACTCAGGCTGGGTACCCAAGCGTTGGGCTGGTTGGTGGGTCGCTGAACCCCATTCCGAACCATTGTCGGACCAAATAAGCGGATGCCGGGTGTAATACGCAGGGCGATATTCTGCCCAGCAGGTCGGCGTTCGGGGCACCAGAACTCGAAGGTATCCACGCCAATATCGTCGGTGGGTTCCTGTTTGCCGTAATTCGACACCGCCGGATTGATTTTGTTGAATACCGACAGGATGCCCGTTACCCTCAACTGACTATACTGTAGTTGGACGTGTTCGTTTTTCAGGAACATAACAAACACATATTGCGGCTCAGCAAGTTGACTGGAAAACGTCAGGTCTACTTCCTGCTTGCCTTTCTTGAGCGCTATCGTCTGAGTTTCCAGTGTCACGTCTGGAGTATAATTAAAGGGCTTGCTGCTTCGTCGTAGCTCAACCGTCAGGCTTGTATCCCGGTCGGCAGTTATAAAGGCTGTCATCCGGGGGATGCCCCCTACTGGCAACGGCAACATCTGAGCAGTGGAGTGCGTTAGGGGTTGCAAAGGCCCATCGGGAGGTAATTCGGTCAGGACAAATTCACTGGATGCGGTCAGATTGGCGTGGTGAGCCAGGTCATTAGCGTCCTGGAGTTGAAGGCCGGGAATATGCTGACCCGCTTTGAGTAAGGCCTGTTGCAGTGACTGCATCTGGGCTGGCTCTGTCAGGTCGCGGGGAACCAACTTCTGGCGAGCGCTGAGTGCTGCGGCCATCCCCACCGCTTGCCCAACATGGGCGCCTGTGGCCATCACCCGCGACGATCCGAACGCGACGTGCGAGGCACTGATAATACGGCCTGCCAGAAACAAGTTAGACACATTTCGACTATAGAGGCAGCGATACGGAATTTGATACAACCCTTTGCTATGCCACTGATTGCAACCGGGTTTTTCCGAAAAGACACCATCGGCGGGGTGCAGATCGATGGACCAGCCCCCAAAGGCTACCGCATCGGGGTGGGTTCGTTGCTCCACCACATCCTGCTGCTTCAGCATATAATCGCCTTCGAACCGACGACTTTCGCGCTTGCCCGGAATCTGGCCGACCCATTCGAGCGTCATCGTTTCGGCTTCGGGAAACTGACCGGAGTTTTTGATGTAATCCCAAACGCCATATACTACTTTCCAAAGTTCCCACTTGATGGTTTCAGTATCGTGAACCGTATCCAGGCGACCGCCGTATTCAATCCACCACAACTGGCAGCCGTACTCTTTGGCGTTGAAGCGACGGTAGCGTGGAATCTGGGTAATGTCTTGCAGGGCGTAAGCGGGTGGTACAAAGCGAACAGGACGACCGGTATCTTTGGTATAGAAATAAATGGAGTGGCCCAGCAGTTCGCCGTATTCAGCCGAAGGGGCAAATTTCTCGTCGAATTCTTCTCTACTCTCGGCCCCCATCCGAAAAGCCGCACCTGCCTGAAAGGCTACGATACCATCGCCCGAAGCATCGCAGAAAAGGGGCGCAACCAGCTCATAGGCGGTGCTGTTCTGCGAACAGAAGGCCCTCAATTGGCTAATTGTATCCGAATCCGACTTCTCTACCTCATACACGGCTGTGTTCAAAAGCAGCGTCAGGTTTGGCTCCAGTATGACCTTTTCGAGCAAAATGGTATCGAAAATAAGCGGGTTACCTTCGGGGTTTCGGTAGAGATTTTCGAGCAGGAGTTCGTCGATAACACCGCCCTCGCGTGCCCAGCGATTATTGTTGCCCATGTGCGAAGTGGCCCCAAGCACCCACAGCCGAACTTCGCTGGATGAGTTACCACCCAGCACCGGGCGGTCCTGCACCAGCACCACGCGAATACCCGCCCGGGCGGCTGTAATGGCACAACAGACACCCGACAGCCCCCCTCCCACTACAATCAGATCTCCTTCGTGCCGGACTGTCCGGAGGCTGCGTTTATCGGTTGCTTGTTCGCGTATCATTCGTTAAATCAATGGTTTGTGAAAGAATCTGAAAGCCTGTTGGCTTGCTAATTTCGATGGTTGTGCTTTTCTCAAAACCCCGTACCGGAATAATCAGATCGGTGCTTTGACCCGGTTGCAAATCGGGAATAGCTATTGTTTGCCCATTCATTTTTAAGCGATACCCTTTGATGGCATATGCCGGAAAATCAGGCCGGGCGGTAACGCGGAGAATCAACTGATGCACGCCTTCGGGACCGGGTGTCCAGTTCGTTTTTTCGACCGTCAGGGGAGCCATACCCGTTTGATGCGCTTTGTAGAGCGGACGCAACTCGCGCTCTGGCCCAACCAAACCCCAGGGTCGGTAACCACTCGGGTTGGTGCCATGGTGGCGGCTCTTGTAATCATTAAATGACCACCACGAAGCACCGATCACGTAGGGCAGCGGACGAATGTCAGCCAGGAATTTTTCGAGATGAGTTACCTGACCTGCCTCGCCATCTTTGCCATCGGCGCGAGTGCCGTATTCGCTAATGAAAATTGGTTTGTCGGGGTACAGCGAGTGAATGTGTTTCAGCACATTGACATGGTTGCCATAGGTATTCGTCGAGATGAAATCGCAATACTGGCTGGCTTCGTCTTCCGGCTTTTTGGGCAAGGTATTTAGCCGCATGGACGCAAATGTGTACAGCCGGGTCGGGTCGAGTTCGCGGGCGTAGGCAATCATGTCTTTGGTCCAGCGTTGCCCCGCCGGTTGCTCCGACAGGTATTCATTCCCAACACTATAAGCAATGACACTGGGGTGATTCCAGTCGCGCTCGGCCATCTCGCGGAACTGCTGCCGAAACTTGGCCCGGATCGTGTCGCTGTCCATTTGCCGGGGTGTCAGTTGCCAGTTACCCGCTTCCGTAATGATGAGCATGCCATTTTGATCGGCCCAGTCGTAAACAGCTTCCGACGGCGTGTAGTGGGTCAGCCGATGTAGTTCCATTCCAGCCTCTTTCATCAGCCGCATGTCTTTTTCGATCAACCAATCGGGTTCCATCGAGCCTAAACCGGGGTAATCGACCACGCGGTTGCCACCCGCCATTTTAATGGGTTGTCCATTAAGCAATAACTGGGCGTTGCGAACCTCTACTTTTCGGATGCCAAACCGGGTGTTCACGGTGTCTCCAGCTATCGAAGCCGTTAGGGTATACAGGGTAGGGCTATCGGGACTCCACAGTTTCACATCGGTGGCTTTCAATGTTGTTTCGAGATCGATCATACCCGTCTGGTTAGCCGGAACAGAAACGGGCTGGCCTTTCCACTGGGCCGTTACTGGCTGACCCTGACGGTTGATAGTAACCAACAGTTTAGGGGTTGCCGCCTGGCCGGATGCATTACGAATCCGGGCTCTTACTCGGACCGTAGCCGTATTTTTAGCCAGATCGGGCGTAGCTTCGACTTTGATGTTATCGACATAAACGGGCGTTTCAACCGTCAGGTAAACGGGACGGATCAACCCACCGTAGTTGATCCAGCCCATAAATGGGTCGTTTACCTGGTTGTTGTCTTTAGCACCCGGAATGCTGCCTGGTTTCCATGTATCGTTATCGACCGAAACCGTCAGGGTATTGTCGCCTGTTTTTAAAAACTCTGTGATGTCAATTTGGAAGGGTGTGTAGCCCCCCTCGTGCGTGCTGACTTTCTGGTTGTTTAGGTAGATGGTTGACGCATAGAAGGCCGCGTCGAAATGGAGCAACACCCGTTTGTTACCGGTCGATTGCCATGGAAACGATTTGCGGTACCAGGCTTTCCCGTTATAAAACATATAGCGGGGATCGACGGATAAACAATGCGGAACGGTCACTTTATCCCAGCGGTTCAGGGGCTGGTCGTCGGCAAACCAGCGGCCAATCTCACCCGTATGGGCGGGGTCGAGTGCAAAGAGCCACTCACCATGCAGCGGAATCGCATTAGGCTGACGGATGGTGTACTGAGAATACCCCACCGAAGCGGTAAGGCATAACACACAAATAAAAACGATGAGTCGTGAGTACATAAGTTAAGGCTGGGGAATTTCGTGCTTGATCGAGGGGACATTGGGTAAGGCCAGGCTACGTCGGGAGGCCTGCCACGGAATTATCGACCCGATCAGAACGAGCCCCGCAATGCCCGCCGTGATACCCGAGCCTTGTGTAGTCAGGAAACTCAGACCAAACAACATTACCGCTGTAAACAGCAATGAACCAGCAATGACGCGCAGTCCAAACTGGTTTTGCTGCTTAATAGCCAGCACCTCTTCCGGGTCAACGTCGAGCAGGGCATCTTCTCGTTTCTGCGCTTTGGCCTGGAGATAGCTTCCATACGCCTGGGTTGACACCGTGCGCCGGGCCGCCCACAATTCATAAGCGAGTAACAGCAAGAGCGGTAAACCGATCCCAATAACCGTTTCGGTAGCCCGCGTCAGTTTATAATCGAGCAACCAGGGGGCCAGAACTTTAAAGAACAGATTGACCGCTAAACCAATGCTGGTGATCCAGAGCGTTGCCCGGCCGGTGAGTCGTTTTGAGAACAATGCCCAGAGCGGGGGAGCCAGCAAGGGCCCGCCCGAAATAGCCGAAATACTCAAGACCACTTCTACCACACCACCCGCAGCCGGAACCATTAGCGCAATGCCAATCATCCCTAGCCCAAACACCCACGACGAGCCACGGGCCACCCTGATAAGCTGTTTATCGGACGCATCGGGTTTGATCAAACCTTTATAAATGTCGTTTGTGAAAACGGCCGACACCACGTTCAAGGCGGTGTTGGCACTGGCCGAAGTCGAGAAATACATACCCGTGAGCATCAGGCCAAGCAAGCCCGGAGGCAACACCAGCTGGCAGATTTTCAGGTATGCGTTCTCCGTATCTAAGCCCGCCAGCGATGGGTCGATTGCCTTATAGATCATCGGGGGAAGCATCCAGATAATCGGACTGATGAGGTATAGGCCCGCAAATAGAAAGGCTACCTTGCGGGCCGATTTGGGGCTATCGACGCTGGTGTATCGCTGTACGAACGTCCAGTTGCCGCCAATGTAAGCGATGTGATAAAACACAAAAGCCAGTATGAAACCAAAGGTGTATTCGCCGTGGAGCAGGTCAAAAAAGTCGGGTGGAACTTTACTGATAAACGAGTCGAAACCACCCACTTTATCCAGCGACAAGGGCAGTAGGATAAACACGGCCGCCGACAGCACCACGAACTGCAAAATATCGGTCACCATCACGGCCCAAAGTCCACCCACGGCCGTGTAGGCAATCATGAAAATACCCAACCCAATGGTACAGGGCACCAGCGGCAAATTCAGCGACGAGCTAACCAGTTTGGCCACCGGGTACAGCACCGACCCTTTGATAAACAGGCTGACGAGCGTAAAAATGAGGATGTACACTTTTTGAACCGTCACGCCCAGTCGCTCACGAATGAACTCGGCCGCGGTCAGAGCGCCGGTAGCTTTCCAGCGGGGAGCAAGGTACAAACCCGTTACCAGCGCACCAATGCACATAGTCCACTGAATGGTGATGGCCACCCAGCCGTGTTTGTAGGCAATGCTTCCCCAGGCGACAAACGTGCCCGCGGAGAAAAAACTCATGAAGAGCGACAGGCCGCCGATGAACCAGGGCACAGCTTCGCCACCGGCAAAAAACGATTTCAGGTTGCGGCCGGTGCGGGCAAACAGCATCCCGATTCCCAACACGAAGGCCGAGAAAATGACAATGACGAGGGTATCTATGGTTGTATTCAAAATGTCAGTGGGTTAAGGCTAGAGTTCCCCGGCATCAATGGTCATTATCTCAATTCCGTAAGCAGGCAGTTGTTTAGAAACGGGGGCTTGGCCCTTGACCGTGACTCTTACGTCGGAAGGCTGCGCCCGGCTGTTCAATAAAACAACGAAGGCTTTCCCGCCCTGAACAGCCTTCGCCAACAGGTAGTCGACGGAAGGATTGTCGAGTTGAACGAGTGTTTCGCTGATGATCAGGTTTACTTTTTGACCGTTGATCGTGCCCGGTGCAAAGCCGTACGTCTGGTGTGGGCCAACTTTTGGGGCCACAAAGCCACGGGGGAAGCTCACTTTACCGTCGGAGCGTAGTTCGGCTTCGGCCATCAGATAGTCCGTCAGCCAGCCAATCTGCCACCAGGCATGATGCGGGTACGGCCCAGAGCCCCGGTTCATCGCGTTCCAGTAATACGACGCCACACTCGTTTTGGGCTCTACAAACGCATGACGTCCAATGGCTCCAGCCCGGGCCATATCAGCAAAAATTGGCTCTTTGGTCAGTCCGTACATCCGAATAAACAGACCCGCGTGGCTGCATAGTTGAATGGGCCCCTGGCGAGTCGCCGAGCCGAAAATGCCCCCGTGTTCAAAACTCAGACCCGTCTGGCTAATTTCCCAATCTTCGCGTGGCGTGCCGTTTACTGTTTTGGCCTGGTGCGTGGCAATCGGATGCGTGTAGATCGACGTGGTATACACCTTGGCGGCTGTGATAGCAGCTGCCTTGTACCGGGCATCCTTAGTCAGGTCGTACAGATCCAGAAAAGCCTGCGCCGTTTGGCCCGTAGCAAAATCGGGAGCATAGCGGGCATCGCCACAAACCCCCAGATAACTGCCGGTTTCGATGGCATTTTTGATCATCCAGTCGGCACCTTTGCGGGCCGCAGCCAGGTATTTCGGGTCGTTGAGTACCCGGTGAGCTACAATCAAACCGTAAAAAGTGGGGCGTACATCCTGAACGTCCTTGAACGTCTCGGCATCCGTGCTCTTGTCGTAGGCCACGGCCCAACTGCCATCGGGTTTCTGCCAGTTCAGCAGCCGGTCGGCACCCAGCCGGAGCCGGATTTTCAACTCCGTATTGGTGGGATCGAACAGCAGCATATTGCCAAAATCCAGCATGATATAATACGTTAGGCTGATAGGCTCAACGACATCACCCCACTCTTCCACGAATTTCTTTTTCTTGGCCAAATAATACTGACCCATAGCCGCTCCCTTGAAAAAACCGTCGGCGGTTTGCTGCTGGCTCAGTTTGAAGTTTTTGGCGTAGGGAAGCACATTTTGGCTCAGCAGCGAGTCGCCGGTGGCCGTCGCCAGCATCCACATGGCTCCGTAATCCGCATTTTTCATGGCGTCCTTGTCCGAGCCAACCACCCCCCCATTGTAGGTTTGGGCCCCAATTTTCTTGCCTTCGAAGTCTTCTATGTTCCAGAGCGAGGTTTTCGGATCCGTCAGGTAGTGGTGCATTTTCTGAATGCGCTCCGTCAGCGATTGCTTACTTTGCCGAATAGCCACCGACTCTTTAAACCGGTACACATCATAGGCCGCATGGTTGAGCGCCTTAAACCAGTCGCCGTCGATCAGGCTATACCGGAACGTGTAGCTCATGGTTTCGCCGGGTTTCAGCGCCGACTTTGGCTCTCCCAATACCGGATAATACAACGTGGGAGCTAACTCCGCTTTGCGGTTCATGTGCGACAAACCGATGTTCCAGTCGATCTGCGTGCTTTTGTCCACTGCCCAGGGGTCACGAGACAGTCCGGGTTCCGGAATTACTGAGAGCGTCAATCCGTTGCGGGTGCTAACCATAGGCGACAGTGTTGTAGCACAGCGTTCGCGGTACAGCACGGGCAGTTTCGGAATGCCATGTCCGTAGGCATAGGCCAGAACAAAATTGGGCTGAAATGTATTTCCCTGAAAATAACCCGGCACGGTGGCCCAGCTCATTTCGCGTTCCGCAACCGAAGCAATCGTAGGACTGGCCAGTGAAAAGTAGCCCCCTTTCTTAGCGGTGAGGGTCTGTTTCACCACTACGTCTGTCGGAAATTTAGGGTCAATGGCCCACTCGGTCATCACCGTTCCTGCTTCGGTTTCCTGCTGAAATGTCAGGCTGTTTTTGCCCGTTTGCCGGACCTCTTTTGGGAAAAAGTGAATAGCCTGCCCGGCGGTATTCAGCGAAACGGGATTAGTACTTTCGGCCCACTGCACGAGCTGGTACCGGTATTTGGGGTCGGGGAACACCTCACCCGTAATGGTTTTGAAAGTCTCGCTCGGTTTCTCGGATGGTTTCTCGGCAGCATACAGCAGCGTGTTTTCACCTGAGGCAGCACCCAGCGTTTGCCATCGACTGCCCTGTTTTACCTGGACCTGTTTGATCTCGTACCCGCGGGCCGTTTTGGTCCAGATCAACCTGATCCGGTCGTTAGCCAGTTGGGGTGCCGACTGACCATTGACTAGGCTAAACGCTGATAAGGCCAGCAGCGTAAGCGCAATAAGAAAACGGAACGTTGTGTTTTTCATAATACTCGCGGTTATTTCCAGTCCGGGTTTTGTTCCAGCTTCGGATTGGCATTCAGTTCATCCTGCGGAATAGGGAAGTATTTGTTCTTGGCCTGTACGGTCCGGGTCGGATACACGCTGTTCACCGCTTTTGGAATCACAGTCAGGTATTTACCGGTGCGAGTAAGATCGTACCAGCGGTCGCCCTCCGCAAAAAACTCCCAGGCGCGTTCCTGCAAAACCGCTTCAATGAAAGCATCCTTGCTCAAACCCGTTGCCAGATCAGGCAATCCAGCCCGTTTTCGAATCGTGTTGATGTAGCCATAAGCCACTGCCGTAGGGCCGTTTACCCGTGCTTCGGCCTCGGCGGCAATCAGATACATATCGGCCAGACGCAGAATCGGGATGTTGGGAATGAGATTTAGGGTCGACAGGGGGTCCTGATATTTTTTGATCAATACACCATCGGTCGTAATCGGCGTAATGTTGCGCTGGGCAACAATCTTGTTGCTTTTATCAAGGTAGTTTGTGTCCAGCAACTGGCGACGCTTATCCTGTGGGTTGAAGCTGCGGAAAAAAGACATGTACGCGAACATCGACCCAAACGTCGTTTTCCCATACTCGGGGCCAGCGCTGGCGGGCGGTCCGCACAAACCGGTCAGCTGGTGCGACCTACCCGGCGAAACAGGGTCCACTTCAAAGGCCCACATATTTTCGACGCGGGCCGCATCCTCCTGGTCGTACCGATATACGTTGCGAACATCAGGCATCAGCGAATACTTACCCGACGTGATCA
The DNA here is from genome assembly GCF_028867935.1 of Flavobacterium sp. SUN052. Classification (GTDB taxonomy): domain Bacteria; phylum Bacteroidota; class Bacteroidia; order Flavobacteriales; family Flavobacteriaceae; genus Flavobacterium. The sequence goes on along the minus strand of NZ_JAPQNS010000001.1, from coordinate 737,393 downwards.
CAGCCTGTGCCTTTTCGAGAGCCTTGGCCCAATCTTCGTTATACAAGGCAGCTTTGGCATACAGCGCGTTGACTACCTCTTTACTCGGACGGCCCTTGTCAACCGTTGGGTAAGAGGGTAAACCAGCGGCAAACGCCATGTCTAAATCGCTGTAAATCTGCTTGTACACATCCGCTTTGGGGCTTTTGCCCACAATGGCATCCGCTTCTGAATAGCTCGGGCTGGTTTTAATGGGTACGTCGCCAAAGTTTTTAGTCAGCGACCACAGGTAAAACGCCCGCAAAAAATAGGCTTCCCCAATGATCTGCTTTTTGCGCGTTTCGGGCATCACCGCATCGGGCACCTTGGCGATAATCCAATTTGCTTTCTCGATCCCGTCGTAGCCCGACGCCCAGATTTGCTGGGGCGACTCGTTGGTCCGGGAGTTGCTTTTCTGAGTGGTATAGTTCACGTCGTACGTAAACAGTGTTAGTGTGTTGCGGCCCACCACGCCCCGAGGGTAGGTCTGGTCGTCGCTGAAATCGGCGATCAGGGTTGCCGCTGGCCCGCTGTACATATCGCCGAGGGGATCGTAAGCGGCTATCAACCCTTTTTCAGAATCGGCAGCAGTTTTGTAAAAAGCTTCGGTGTAAATAGACGAGTAAATGGTTTCGTCCAGTTCGCAGGACCCCAGCGTCAGCAGGCATAGGGTCAGCAGGCTATAGCGATATATAGGAAAGCGTGTCATTGTTTCGGTTGAATGGGGTTAAAACGTTACCTGAAGACCACCCAGAAACGAGCGGGCTTGTGGGTATACTAGGTTGTCGATACCAATGGCTGTATTTGATCCGGCGTAGGTATTCACCTCGGGATCGAAGCCGCTGTACTTGGTGATCGTAAACAGGTTATTGGCGCTGGCGTACACCCGAAGTTGCTGAATTCCTTTGATGCGTGGCAGTGTGTAGCCCAGCGTCACGTTTTTGCAGCGTAGGTACGATCCGTCTTCCATCACATAATTGGTAATGGGTAACCGACCCGCCTGAAAACCACTGACGTATTGATTGTTCGGGTTGGTCGCCGACCAGCGATCAACCAGCCCTTTGAACTGATTACGCTGTCCCAATGGCATTTCAAACGACAGGCGACTGGCGTTATAGATGTCGTTGCCCTGCGAACCCGACACAAAAGCGCTCAGATCGAACCGCTTGAACGACAAATTGGTCGAGAATCCGTAAATGAATTTCGGATTTGGGTTGCCGGTGATGATCTGGTCGGCCGATGAGATAAGGCCGTCGCCATTTATATCTTTTACTTTCTGACCACCCAAACGTCCGTCGTAACCGGGCAAAATAGTCTCGCCCGTCTGGTTGATGCCATCGAAAACGTAGGTTTTAAAAACACCCAGCGGACTGCCTACTTTCAGCAGCGAATAAGCCGTGATGAACCGTTCCTGGGTGACCCCACCATCCAGACTCAAAACCTTGTTCCGGTTGAATGTCATATTCCCCGACACGCTCCATTTCAGCGGCCCATCCAGTATCCGGGCGTTCACAGCGAACTCAAGTCCTTTATTTTCGAGCGAGGCAAAGTTGCCCGTAATAGTGCCGTAACCCGAGCTTAGCGGCAACGATTTTACGTACAGCAAATCGCGGGTTGTTTTCTGGTAGGCATCCACAATTACGCTGACGCGGTTGTTCAGGAAACTAATATCCAACCCAATGTCAGCCTGAGTCGACCGTTCCCAGCGCAGGTCGGGGTTGGCAATCCCCGACGGATTGATGCCGGTTTGGTATACGTGATTGATGTTGTAATCGCTACCCGAGGCCGATACGGTGGCCAGCGACTGGTACGGATTCAGCCCGCCCGCATTGCCGGTGATGCCGTAACTAGCCCGGAGTTTCAGATCCGAAAGCCACGACAGGTTTTTGGCGAACGGTTCTTCAATAATCCGCCATGCCCCCGATATGGCGGGGAACAAACCGTACTTATGGTTGGCCCCGAACTTGCTCGACCCATCGACCCGCGCCGTCAAGTCCAGAAAGTATTTGTCGCGGAAACCGTAGTTGATACGGGCTAGATAAGAATCCAGACGCTGACTGCTCCGGCTGCTGCTGATCGTACGGGTCAGGGCCAGTTGAACGGCTTCGTTTTGGGTAGCGTCATTCGGGAAACCCGTGGCGCTGATGTTGTTCGAGTTAGCATTCTCTATCTGCGAGGCAAATACAGCCGTTGCTTTCAGTGAATGATGCTGGGCAAATGTCTGCGCGTAAGTCAAAATACTTTCGTGCAACAGCGCCAGGTTATTCGTATTGATCTTAGAACCCGAACCCGAGTTATCGTTCAAGTCGGCCTGGCTGACAATCGAGCGGGGGGAGTAAATATCCTGCAAGCGATTCTGCATATCGACGTTGAATGAGGCCCGGTAGGTTAGGCCTTTCAGGATGTTGACGTCGGCGTACACATTGGCCAGCGTGCGCTGAATGCCCGTTCGGTTCAGGATACTGGCAAATGACAGCGGGTTAGACACTTCGCGGTATTGACCGTTAGCCTGCTCACCAAAGGGAAACAGGGTGCCATCGGGTCGGTAAGGTTGTAAGGTAGGTGGGGCACCAATAGCAGCCCCCAAAATAGTCCCCGTTACCACCGTTGCGTCGCCAATGGTTTGCGACCCTGTGGTGATGCCGGAGTTCACGGCATAACTGCCCAGAATACTGGTGCCAATTTTAACCCGGTCGCTGATGCGGTGATCCACATTCAGGCGGAACGAATACCGCTTGAAGGCCGAGTTAACAATGATGCCATCCTGATTGAAGTAGTTAGCCGAAAGAGCCAGTTGCGTTTTTTCATTCCCGCCATTAATCGACAACTGATGATTCTGGATGGGAGCCTGACGGAAAATGATGTTCTGCCAGTTGACACCTTCGCCCAGGGAGGCTGGATTAGGATAGTAGCTGTTCTTGAATACTTCGTTTTCTAACTGAGCAAACTCGGCGGCATTCAACACCGGCAGCGTTTTGGTCACGTTCTGAACGCCGTAGTAGCTGTCGAGCGTCACGCGGGTGCCGCCCGTCCGGCCACGTTTGGTGGTGATCAGAACAACACCATTAGCCGCTCGTGATCCGTAAATAGCGGATGCCGAGGCATCTTTCAGAATTTCAACTGATTCAATGTCGTTTGGGTTGATTGTCGAGAGCGGGCTGACTTCATTGATGCCTCCCCCGTTCGAAATCTGAATTCCATCGACGACGTACAAAGGCTCGGAGTTGCCGTTGATCGAGTTAGTTCCCCGAATCCGCACGCTGATGTTACCACCCGGTGCGCCGGTATTCTGGCTCACCTGCACCCCCGCTACCCGCGCCTGCAAACCCTGCGCCACATTGGCTACGGGCGTCTGCACCAGATCGGCCGACTTAATGGAGACAATTGATCCCGTGGTTTCGATTTTCCGCTGGGTACCGTAACCCACCACAACGACCTCACTCAACGACCGGTCGTCAGCTTTCAGACTTACATCGACTGTCGATTTGTTGCCAACCGAAACCTCCTGAGTCATGTAGCCGATATAGGAAAACGTCAGCGTAACGTCTCCACCAGGAACCGTTAATGTAAAGCGGCCATCTACGTTGGTGGTAGCACCCTGTTGGGTACCCTTAACAAGCACGTTGACACCGGGCAAGGGAGCGCCCGTATCATCGGAAACGCGTCCAGTTACGGACCGGGACTGCGCCAGCACCAGTTGAGTCGATGCCCCAGCAATCAGTAGCAGTATAGTTACTGCTAAGCATTGTACAATCTTTGTCATAAACATGTGGGACAGGAATAATTCAATTTTTAGATGATTTGATACTGTTTAGAATAAGTGGAGAAGCTAAGTATATAAGCGTTTGTTTTTCAATTGATTACGCTAACCTTATACTTGAGCTACTATTAATTTACCACCGTAGCATAGCGATAGCAAGATTATTTTTGATTATTTTTTTGGGAATGTTCCCAATATCCGTTGGGAACATTCCCAAAAATAACGTGCCTTTGTAGCGCCTGATAATAGCTTTCGGGCCGTTTTATAAGAATAATACAAAATGCATCAGACCACCATAATTGATATTGCCCGCCAGTTAGGCATCTCCAAGTCCACGGTATCGCGGGCATTGACGGCACACCCCAACGTAAATGCAAAGACCAGGCAAAGAGTGCTGGAACTAGCTGAAAAACTGGATTACCAGCGAAATCAGTTAGCGATCTCGCTGCTGACCAACCAGACCCATACCATTGGTATTATGGTGCCTGAGTTTATCAGCTTTTTCTTTCCCAAAGTGATTATTGGTGCCCAGGAGGAATTGGCAAAGTCGGGCTACAACGTCATTATTTGCCATTCGAATGAATCGTACGAAACTGAGGTGGCCAACGCCAAAGCGTTGTTAGCCAGCCGGGTCGATGGCTTGATCGTGTCGCACACGAAAGAGACCCGCAACTTCGACCATTTCATGACGTTCCAGCGGAAGGGGATTCCGGTTGTATTTTTCAACCGTGTTTGCGAAGCCATGAACGTATCGAACGTGACCGTTGATGATTATAACGGGGCGTTTCAGGCGGTGGAGCATCTTATCAAAACCGGTCGAAAACGGATCGCCCACCTTGCCGGACCCGACACGCTGGCCAACAGTCGCAATCGGCTCAATGGTTACCGGGATGCTCTTACGGCTTATGGCTTACCCATTGATCCTGAACTGGTTATTGCTTATGATTTAAACCTGGACAAGGCGAATATTTACGTCAATCACCTACTCAACCTGCCCAATCCTCCTGATGCATTGTTTGCCATGAATGACCCCACCGCCCTCGAAGCGCTGAGTGTAGCCAAACATCGGGGGCTTTCGGTGCCCGACGATCTGGCCATTGTTGGATTCAGTGATGACCCTATCTCGGCACTTATCGAGCCGGGATTAACTACCGTCTCGCAACCCGTTGATGAACTGGGTCAGCAAGCGGGTCAGGTGTTGCTCCGGCAGCTATCGACTAAAGAGGATGGGTTCGTACCCGAGCGAATTGTGTTGCCAACCAATCTGATTATCCGTGGCTCAACGGTTAACTGAGCTTTACGTTGTACGATGGATTTGCAATCCGTCGGGCTGTTAGGCCAAAATAGGGTCCAAAGTTGGCCTAACGGCCCGACGGATTGCAAATCCATCGTACTCTTGAACTACAATTTCCCCAGCGCATCTTTGATCAGGGTTGTATCATCCCATCCCTCTTCAATACGCAAATTGGGCGCGTTTCGGTCGGCCTGAATAAGCCGGTCAAGTTCCTCCATACTCTCGCGGGCCGCCGTAACGTACTCTTCCTCATTCCGAATGGCCGACAGTTTTTTAAGTGTTCGCTCATCATGGACAAAAAACATTTTGGCGGCTCGGGTCGCTTCGTGAGACCGGTGGCCCAGCAACGTCAGCGCATCAACGCCTACACGCAGGCTGGTATCGAGTGTCTCCCGGTAAATGTGCAGCATACCCGCGTTCATGAGGTCATAGGCATCGTAGCGATTGGTGGAGCGAACCAGAATATGGAGATTTGGGAAGTGTTTCTTAATCGTTTCAATCAGTTCGAGCCGCTTCTCTTTATCGTTGATGGCGATCACAATGATCTTGGCCTTACCCGCCCCGGCAATCTCCAGTAAATCGTGGCGACTCGCATCACCATAATATACTTTGTAGCCCATTCTCCGCAGCCATGTCACGTTGTCGCTATCAACATCCAATACGGTGGTCCCCACACTATTGGCCTGCAAAAACCGACCAATGGTATTCCCGAAATGGCCGTAACCGGCAATAATTACCGGGTTTTCCTCACTCACTACATCGCTTTCGCGGTCATCCTTTTCTTTCACACCCAGCCGGGGCAGCAGCAGTTTCTCGTTCAGCAACATGAACAGGGGCGTAAAGGCCATACTAATTGCCACCACTGCGGTCATTACATCGGTCAGCGATTTAGCGAGAATACCTTCCTGTTCCGTAAAACTGAACAACACGAACGCAAACTCACCGACCTGACATAAGCCAAAGCTAAAAATCAGGTTCTGCTCGGTCGACAGCTTAAACCAGCGACCAATACCCAGCAGCACGAGCAGTTTGCAGACCATGATGCCAATGACCAATCCGAAAATCAAGACCGGATTCGCCATGATCAATTGGAAGTCGATGGAAGCACCCACGGCCATGAAAAACAGGCCCAGCAACAAGCCCTTGAAGGGATCAATATCGCTCTCCAACTCATGGCGGTACTCACTGTTGGCCAGCACCACACCCGCCAGAAACGTTCCCAGCGCCGGGCTTAACCCCACCGTAGTCATCAGGACTGCTATACCAACCACCAGCAGTAAGGCAGTTGCCGTGAACAACTCCCGCATGCCAGTTCGGGCCACGATCCGAAACAGTGGGGGTGTCAGGTAGCGACCGGCAATAATGATGAAGGCAACTGCTCCCAAAATCACCAATGGCTGCAACCAGGTCGGTAGCGATTCAATCAGGGTAGCGGTACCATGACCACCCTCGGTATGAGCAGTAACGGGTATACTGGCAAGCAAGGGAAACAGGGCCAGCATTGGAATTACGGCAATATCCTGAAACAGCAGAACGGCAAACGAACCCTGCCCGGACGCTGTTTGCATCAACCCTTTTTCGTTGAGGGATTGTAGCACAATGGCGGTCGATGACATCGAAATAACCATGCCCAGTACCAGCGCCTGTTTCCAATCGATACCGAACGCCAACGCCAGACCGGCTACCATAGCTGAGGTAACGCCAATCTGAAGGCCACCCATGCCGAGGATCGATTTCCGCAGTCGCCACAGGCGCGAGGGTTCCAGTTCAAGACCAATGACGAATAGCATCATGACTACCCCAAACTCAGCGAAGTGCATAATATCGGTGCCTTCCTGCCCAATAAATTCCAGACAAGCGGGCCCAATGAATACACCAGCCAACAGGTAGCCCAGTACCGAGCCCAAGCCCACTTTTTTGGCAATGGGCACCATAATAACTGCGGCCGCCAGGTAAACCATGGCTTGAAAAAAAAAGGATTCCTTCATGTTCGTAGAGGTGGTGAGTTGAGTAAAAAACTACACTTGTGATCGGTTGAGATAGGGCGCTAGCTCATTGATATACTGCACCCTTTCCATATCCTGAGCGGTGATTTGATCGCTGGACAGTGCCGACAGAATGGATCGGAACTGCTGGCCGTAGTCGCTCAGTTCATCGACGTTGAGCCGATGAGTAGCATGGATAACAAACGGAGGCAGATACGTCATTTTGCATAAGCGGGCCGTCTGCTCAAAGGGAGCCAGAAACTGATTAATCGTGTACCGATTGGTCCCCGTAGGGCTGTAAGCCTCCCGACTACCCCCACACGAAATGGCGTTCATCATGCACTTGCCAGCCAGCGCTTTCCCCCGCGATCCATAGGCCCAGTCATGTTCCAGCACCAGATCAAACCACTGCTTTATGATGGCGGGGCTGCTGTACCAGTAAAATGGATGCTGAAAAACAATGATGTCATGCGCAAGTAATAACTGCTGTTCCCGATCAACATCGATATACAAATCGGGATACCGCTCGTAGAGATCGTTGACGGTTACGTTTTTTAGAGTCGAGCAGTGTTGAATAAGGGACGCGTGTATCCGGGACTTGCTCAGAATGGGATGCGCAAACTGGATTAAGACTTTAGCCATAAGGTCGGTCACTTCGTGTAGGGGCTAAACGAAGAATTAATTGTTGAGTTAAGGAGTTCCCGACTGGGCAGGTACGCCAATATGCCGGTCTAATCGGTTCATGACGGGCGTGGCTGATATACCATGCAGGAAAACGGAGAGAACAATAATCCAGCCTGTTAATGCCCAGATCCGTTCTGGCTCGGCAAATGAAGCCTGTTGTAATCCGTAAGCAATATAAAACATAGATCCTATACCCCGAATACCAAAACTAGCAATGATCCACCGTTTCAACCCCCTTACGCGGGTCTGCCACAAAGTTAGCCAGCCGATCAGCGGCCTGAGTAGCAGTATCATAACCACTCCCAAAACAGCATCTTGAACAGTTAATGCTTGCAGGAGCCCTTCAGCGATGGCTCCACCAAATAGCAATAAGAGCAGGGCTACAAGCAACCGCTCAATCTGGTCGGAGAACGCATGCATATACGTATGGTATTCATGGGTGCGCTCATGACTTCGGATTGTAATAGCAGCGACAAACACCGCCAGAAATCCGTATCCATGTGCCAGTTCGGTGAGGCCGTAGCTTATTAGTGTTACAGCCAGTGCTACAAAACCATAGGCCGTTGTTTTGATGCTGATGCGTTGGGGCAGTTCAAAAATCAAATAAGCCAACAACCGACCCGACAACCAGCCCCCCAGCACACCAATTCCCACCCGGTATAACAGGTCGTAGAGTAGCCAGGTGGTTAATTGGCCTGATGAAAACTCTCCTAAATGGGCCAGACCAATGGCCAGATATACAAACGGAAAGGCCATTCCGTCGTTCAAACCAGCCTCCGCCGTCAGGGCAAACCGCACGGTATCTTCGCCCCCTTCGTTCGGATCACCCACCTGCACATCCCCTGCCAGCACCGGGTCTGTTGGGGCCAGACTTGCCGCCAAAAACAGGGCCGAAGCCAGTGGCCAGTTGGCCCATTGCCAGGCCAGCATGGCAAACACGGCAATGGTCACGACCATCGTCAGCCAGATAAGCCGGAGGGGTACCCGCCACCCTCGCAAACTGAACCGCCGATCAATCTTGAGCCCAGTTCCCGTAAGGGCAACAATCACGCAAAGCTCGGTTAGGTGCGTTGTCAATTCGGGGTGCTTTAGGGGCGACGGATCTGGCAACGGAAGTGGCAACTGATACAGGAGCCAGCCTCCAGCAATGAACAAGATGGGGTACGAAAGCGGGTATTTTTCCAATAAAGACGGCAACCACGCCACCGCCAAAATAGCGAGTGCCAGAATTACCAGCCATAAGTCATAGTTATACGAATCCATATTGATTATTGCTATTTTTTGACAGGATTACAGAATACATCCTTCTTATCCTGTAATCCTGTCGGAAATAATCTATGCTACAGTTAGTGCAGCGGTCGGCCTTTGATCATACCGCCTTTCGCATCATCAATACCATGATTGATCACAAAAGCATTCTCGTCGATGCTACTGATACTGTCTTTCAGGCGGGTTAATTCAAGGCGGGTGACCACCGCATACAGAATGCTGGTATCATCTTTCTGGTTGCCCCGTTTGCCGTACCCTTTCTCCCCTTTAAACACCGTTACACCCCGCCCCAGCTTCTCGGTGATCATGCTGCGCAGGGCTTCATGATGCTCCGAAACGATGATGACGGCGGTATACTCTTCGATACCATGAATCAGAAAATCGACGGTTTTCGACGCGGCCAGGTACGTTAACATGGCGTAGAGTGCCGTTTCGACATTCAATAGGATAGCTGCCGCACCAAACACTAGCACATTGATGACCATGATGACGTCGCCAACGGTAAGTGCCGACCGGCGACTTACCCAGATAGCCAGTACTTCGGTTCCGTCGAGGACTCCCCCACCCCGGATGGCCAGCCCGATACCGGCACCCAGAAAGAAGCCGCCAAAAACGGAGATCAGCAGTTTATCGGTCGTGACAACCGGATAGGGTACAAACACCAGACAAACGGCCAGTAAGCTGATGGCAATTGTAGTGCGGACGGCGAATCCAGGAGAGATCTGGCGATACCCCAGCCAGATGAACGGCAGATTGACCAGAATAATCAACAGGGCCAGTTCGACGCCCGTTGTAATTTCCAGGAGCAGGGAGATGCCCATGGCCCCCCCATCAATAAAATTATTGGGCAGCAAAAACCCGTTTAAGCCCATACCGGCGCATAAAACACCGGCAATCAGAAATACCCCATCTTTAACACGATGGAGGTGGGTCTGGGTCGCAGTGACCAGAGTTGGTTGTGCAATCATGCTGTTGAGTGATTAGATCGTTCATACTCGATAGCGCTTCAATGTCAATAATAAAGCTGGTAACAGAACCAGGTTGGTTAAACAGGCCATAAGCACCGTTGTGGCAACCAGCACACCCAAAGCGGCTGTGCCGCCAAAACCCGATGCCGCAAAAACAGCAAAGCCTCCCGCCAGAATCAAGGCGGTATAAATCAGGCTGATGCCTGTTTCGTGAATAGCCTGCGAAATAGCCGAAGAGGGATCATTGCCCAGTTGCAAATACCGTCGGTAGCTGGTCAGGAAATAAACCGTACCGTCGGACGCCAGACCGAACGCAATGCTGAAAATCAGAATGGTCGATGGTTTGAAGGCAATGTCGGCGAAGCCCATAATCCCCGCTGTTACCACCAGCGGAATCAGGCAGGGTAGTTTAGACAGTAGAATAATGGGAATCGAACGGAACAACACCATGCCGACCAGGGCAATCAACGCAATGGCAATCAGCAGACTCTCATACAGGTTGCCCAGCAGGTAGTCGTTGCTTTGCAGAAAAACCAGGCTGTGACCGGTCAGGCTAACCCTATATGGCGTGCCAGCCATGAGCGAATCGAGCCGGGGGCGCAGGTTAGTCAACAGTTTATTCAACCGAATGGAGCCAATATCAGCCATCTGGTAGCTCACCCGAGTCACCTGCCGATTCGAATCCAGAAAGGACTGCGCCAGCGACGACTGCTTTCCAGCCAGGGGTGCTCCATTAAACAGTTTCTGCAATTCCATGGCTGGCGGCAGCACATAATAGCGCGCCTGACCACCCCGATAACTTTGATATGCAAACCGAATGGCATTGACCAGCGAGTTTGGTTTAGAGAACTCAGGATAGCTCGCCATGATGCGTTCCATTGCCCGTATTTTGTACAGCACCCGACCCGTTTCGGCAAATACTCCGTTCGGCGTGCCGGTATCGATCATCACTTCAAGGGGAAGCGCGCCCTTGAATTGCTGTTCGAAGAACCGTAAGTCCGTATAAACTGGGTCGTTCTTGGGAAGATCGTCCACTACGTAGCCCTCCACCCGTATGCGTGTCAGACCGAATGCACTCACCAGAGTGATCAGCGCAATGGTTCCGTAAATGAGTTTCCGGCGATGATGCACCCAATGGTCGATGTTGGTCAGCAGGCGTTCCCAGCGGTCGCCCTGCAAGGTTTGCAATTTGGCTGCTTTGGGAACAGACAGGTAACTTAGCCCGATAGGAACCAGCAGCAGGCATACCACATACACGGCCAAAACGCTAATGGCAGCTACCACGCCGAACTCCATCAGCAGCCGACTGTTGGTAAAGTAAAATACGCCGAAACCGATGGCCGTGGTTACGTTCGCCAGCAGGGCCGACAGACCGATCTGTTGAATCATGGCTTCCAGTGCCTGTTGTTTCTGCCCGTGCACCGCCAGTTCCTGGTGGTATTTGTTCACCAGAAACACACAGTTCGGCACGCCAATAACAATCAGCAACGGTGGCAGGAGGCCGGTTAGCAGGGTAATTTCGTAACCAAACAAGGCCAACGTACCCACGGCAATGCAAACGCCCATAGCCACCACAATCATCGACAGCCAAACGACACGGCCCGATCGAAACAGCAACCAGACCATCAGGCCCGTTACAGCGGCAGCCAGCCCCATAAACAATTTCATCTCGCCCGATACTTTCTTCATGACCTCCGTCCGAATAGAAGGAAGGCCCGAGTAGTGCAGCGTAACCTTATTTTGCTCCGCAAACGTGCGGCCATACTGCCGAATGGTTTCAACCAGGGCAATCCGGTCGCGCGAGTTGAGTTTCTGCTCATCGAACGAAATTGCCATGAGGGTCGACTTTGTGTCGGGATTAAACAGCAGACCTTCGTAAAACGGCAGCGATGTTACTTTCGCTTTCAGACTATCGACCTCAATTTGGGTTTGTGGGCGCTGTTGAACCACCGGGTTAATTACCCAGGCGGTATCGCGCTTGTCGAGCGTGTACAGTCGGGCGGTCGAGAGCACCTGCTTAACGCCGGGCAGTTTTCCTACCTGATTGGTCATTTCGTACCAGCTCTGATACACTGGCAGGTCGAACCAGCGGTCGCTCTGCCAGCCAACAACCATGAGTGTACCATCGGCGCCGAAGCGTTGCTTGAAACGATCATACTGCTGCTGCGTAGAATCGGACAAAGGCAACACCCGGGCAACCTGATACGACAACTGTAACCGAGTAGCACCAAAGTAGGCCATAAGCCCCGTCAGCAACAAAAGAAAACCTAACCAAAATGGACGATAAGAAAGAATGACGCGGGCTACATAAGACCACATAGCGATAATGGAAAAAGCAAAAAATAGGTGAACCAGGCTCGTGGCTGAGTTAGCGAAAAAGAACTACTAATCAGGCTTGCCGTCTGGTCCAGTAATGCGACAGAAGATGAATTGAATACAAGGCCAGTACCGCTTCCGGGTTAATTCCAGCAGACGCGAACAGGCAAAGGAGCGAACTAGAAACGCCCCTCAGGGGGCATTGATGGCGATCTGGTGTTCAAAAATGGGACGCAGAAAGCCAAAGGAAAAGAACGAACCCTGCAACCGTCCCGGAAGCTCTGTGGGCAAAGCCTGAAAAAAGGCCGACACAAACAAAGGCAAAACTTCCAGTGAAGGCAGGAATGAAAAACCTACCCGTGGGTTGGCCAGGGCAATAACTTCGTGGTGGTAAACGGTTGGAGAGCAACCCGGTTCATCAACGTATCCTTCAGGAGAGGCACACGAAACCTGGGCTTGTTGGTAGGCCGGAGTCTGGAAATCAGCGTTCCGAGCGGGCGCTAACAAGAGCAACCAGGCTGCCAGCAAGCCACCTGACCAGATTATCCACTGCAGTTTGCCCGGAATCCTCTTGCCCATACCGCAAAAGTAAGCATTCCGGCCGGACATCTGACCATCCCAGGCAATTGTCCTTACTTTTATAGAGTAAAAACAGTACGGTAAGCGCGTTTTGGCAATCGGGTAGATTGCATCAGTAAGCAAAGCAATCGGGCTTCAACGCGTTATAGAAAAGCTAAAATGAGCGGCACAAAACTTACGTTTCTGTTATGGTTGGGATTGAGCTACGGTCTTTTTCTCGCGCCGGATGCTGCCTGCCAGCAACCAGAGAAAACGTTCAGCCATCTCACCGTCGACGATGGCTTATCACAAAGCAGTGTGTATGCCATAACGCAGGACAGACGGGGATTTATGTGGTTTGGCACCCGCAATGGCCTAAACCGGTACGACTCTCGCAAAGTGACTGTTTATCACGCTCACAGCGGAAACAAACGCAGTATTGCATCGAATACAATCAATAGCCTTTTGTTAGACAAAAAAGGAAATCTGTTGGTTGGCAGTTCGAAAGGTCTGGCAATTTACCGACCAGAAACCGATGATTTTCAGCGCCTTCCTCTCATAGGCCACCCAAAAAGCAAACAGCCCGATTCTTCTATTAATTACCTTCTTCAGGATCATAGTCAGCGTATCTGGGTGGGCACCCAAAGTGGCCTGTACCGTTTACAAAATCAGCGCTCGGCCAACGAATCAATCGATATACTCCAGTATCAACCCGGTGTGCCTAATCCGCATGTCAGAGCACTCTACGAAGACCGAGATCAGAATTTATGGGTAGGCACTGCTCATGGACTAACTAAACTCCAGCCTACCGCAGCCGGAACATACAAACCGACCACCTATTTTCTGTCTCCTTCTGATTCAATTTATCCGAATACGGCTAACAGTATCAATGCCATTGCCGAAGATAAACTGGGTCGTTTGTGGGTCGGCACTGAAGGTAATGGCCTGGTTTTGTTCGACAGACAACGAGGGCAGGTTATTCCGTGGAACACCGTTTCGAACCTTGATCTGAGTACGCAGACGATTCGGACCATTAAGCCCGATGGCAAAGGCAATTTTTGGGTCGGCACAATGGCTGGGCTGTATATTGTTGCCCAGGATGGTAGCCACTTCCAATCCCTGACGAACCAGCCCGCCGAACCGGGTTCGCTCAGTGACAATTCTATTCGCTCCATATTTCGCGACCGCGATGGGTCATTCTGGGTCGGAACATACTACGGTGGGGTCGATCTGTTTAGCCCACTGGCCCGTCAGTTTGGCTCTTTTCACCCACTGGATAGCCATGGAAGAACACCCTTTAAAATTGCCGGTGCGATGCTCCCCGCCAGCGCATCGAATCAGCTCTGGCTCGGCACCGAAGATCGTGGCCTCTTTCTGATTAATCCCGACAAGACTATTGCCCGGCACTATGTCCACGATGCCAAAAACAGTCATACCCTCTCGAACGACAAGGTGAAATGCCTGTTGGCAGATGGATCGAATGGGGTATGGATTGGCACCTTAAAGGGACTGAACTACCTCGATCTGCGTCGGCAAACAATCACCCGGTATCTACACGAACCGAATAATCCGCATTCCCTGCCTAATGACCGCATCTACGATCTCCGACGGGATGCCCAGGGAACGCTGTGGGTTGTTACGAACCTGGGCGGCCTCTGTCGGTTCGATCCAAAAACGCAGGGATTTGAGCCAGTAACGTTCCTTGCCAATGGGCTCCCCTCCATCAGTTCCATCAACAGCATGTGTCTGCTGATCGATACGAAGGCGCGCATGTGGCTGGGTACCACCGGCGGTTTGTATGTAAAAAAAGCAGCCCAGTCGAGGTTTATTCATTTTGTGCATAATGCCAAAGACTCATCGTCGCTTAGCAGCAATTCGATTAGTTGCTTTCTCGAAGATCTGCAGCACCGGATCTGGGTCGGCACGCGCGATAACGGATTGAATTTGCTCTTGCCTAATCAGCGCTCTTTTCGGCGCTTTACAGCCGCGCAGGGTTTAATCAGCAACTCCATTGTTGGTATTCAGGAAGATAGGCAGGGACGTTTATGGATCAGCACTGACAAAGGGCTGGCGCAACTCGACCCCAGAAGCGCGACCTTTTCAGAATACGACAAGCACGATGGGCTGGTCTGCAAAGAATTCACCAACAATTCAACGTATCAAGATTCGCGGGGATACCTGTATTTCGGTGGCTACAACGGCATCGTTTATTTCCACCCCGACAGTATTCGGCGCAACACCACCATACACCCTCTGGCGTTTACGCAACTGCGCCTGTTCAACGAACCCGTTACCAACTTACTGCCGGTCGACAGCAGCGATTCAGGAGTTGACTATTCGCAGGGACTTACGCTCACGCACAGGCAAAATGTTTTCTCGCTCGACTTTGCCGCGTTCAACTATATCAATGCCGCCAAGAACCGTTACGCCTATAAGCTAGTGGGTTTCGACGATACCTGGAACTACGTGAGCGACCCCAGAGCGACCTATATGAACCTGCCCGCCGGTGACTATGTGCTACAGGTAAAAGGTGCGAACAACGATAACATCTGGAGTCCAAAGCCCTTAGAACTTAAAATCAGCGTATTGCCGCCAATCTGGAAAACATCCTGGGCCTATATCGGCTATGTAGTGCTGTTCCTGATTTTGCTAAATCTCTGGAGCCGGTTTAACCGAAACCGACTCCAACTAGCTCATGATCTGCGGGTTGAGCATACTGAAAAGATCCGCCAGCAAGAGCTTCATCAGACCAAGCTGAACTTCTTTACCGAGATTGCCCATGAGATTAGAACGCCATTGACACTGGTGATGGCCCCCATCGAGATGTTGTCAGATCGCTACGCCGACGATCCGTTTATCCAGAAACAGTTGTCCAGTATGCGGGGAAGCACCGATCGGCTGCTTCGACTGCTCAATCAGCTCCTTGATTTTAGGAAACACGAAACTGGCAACGTCCAGTTGCATTGGCGACAGACCGATCTGGTCGCGTTTTTAAGCAACATCACCGATTCCTTCCGCGAGCATGCCCGGTCACGCCAGATCATTTTGACCAACGAATCCGACGTATCGACCCTACCCGCCTGGTTCGATGCGGGCGAACTCGAAAAAGTGGTGTATAACTTGTTGCTTAACGCCGTTAAATTTACGCCTACCGGGGGCCTGATTTCCATTCGACTGCACAAAGCTGCTGAGACCTCCCCCGCCGATGGCAAGGCTATTATCACCATCGAAGATACTGGCTCAGGAATCCCGGCCGATGCTTTAGAGCATATCTTCAATCAGTTTTACCAGGTCGATCAGCAAAAAACGCACGATACTGGTTTTGGTCTGGGATTAGCCCTCAGCAAGCACATTGTGGAGCAACACAACGGAACAATCAGCGTCGAAAGTCAGGAAAGTCGTGCTGACCGGCCCGGTTTCACCCGATTCACCATTGCACTTCCGCTGTCTAGCCCCGTTGTGGTTGAACAAACTATGTTTACTGGCAAACCGGTACCAGAACCGCATCTGCTGCCTGTTCAAACCCCATTAATAGTCGAAGAGACTGACTTTTTATTGAGTACCGATGAGCAGCCCGAGTCGGTCCGGCCGTTGCTGTTGATTGTGGATGATCAGGATGATATTCGAGCCTATATCCGTGACCTGTTTATATCGACCTGTCAGGTAATTGAAGCGGAGAACGGAGCCATTGCCTGGGACAAAGCCTCGCAGTTGTTGCCCGATCTGATTATTGCCGATGTTGCCATGCCAGTTATGGACGGCTTTGCGCTAACCCAACGAATAAAGGCGGACCCACGGACGAGTCATATCCCATTGATTTTGTTAACGGCCAAAGAAGCCATCGACAACCAACTGACGGGCCTGCAAACTGGTGCCGACGATTACCTGACCAAACCGTTTCATCCCATTTTACTACAGGCCCGGGTACGCAATCTGCTGATGCTACGCGAGAAACTGAAAGCCAAATACCATCAGTTTGTGACGTTACAACCACAGGCGCAGGAGCTGGACCACCCCGACGAGAAATTTCTGAACCAGTTGATGACCATTCTGGACACGCACCTCCACGACGCAGAGTTCAACGTGACCAGCCTGGTTGGTGAAATGGGCATGAGCCGTCCCGTGCTGTTTCGTAAAGTCAAAATGCTGACGGGCCTCTCGGTGATTGACCTATTGCGAACAACCCGCCTGAAAAAAGCTGAACTGCTCCTGAAGCAACGAAAAGCAAGTGTAGCGGAAATTGCCTTCGCCGTTGGATTCAGCGACCCGAAGTACTTCAGTCGTGCTTTCCGCGCCCAGTTTGGCCTCACCCCTACCGAATTTAGTCAGCAGGCTATTGAAGAGCTGGACGAAGTAGCGTAGAGCTCTTTCAGTTAATGACGGTAAGCAGGTGGTGTATAGATAATGGTTGCTGTCAGCTTGTCTTGCCCCGAGAGGGAATACGACCTGCCCCGGCAGTCGAGCAATGTGCCCTTAAACTGGGAGAACTTGGCGGGACCGACGGCAAATAACGTTAACTGGTTTTTTCGAAGCGCGTAAACAAACTGTTGCTGCCTGTAAGGGGCATTTTCCAGGCTGTCGATTCGTCGCCGTAACCAGTTAAGTTCTTCCACTTGCGGATAACAATGCTCGCTGGCTAATCGGATGGCTTCTCCAACTACGACATCTGGATAAGCCGAGTGCGTATCGGGCTGATTACACCCCATAACGCCCAGAAACAGACACGGTACAAGTATTTTCATAAGCTATAGTGCCCACAAAATTAGAGCGCCTGTTTCGCCGATGTACGTTGAAATAAGCATTCTAAGTTTTTTCTAATCAGCTATAGGTCACTAACGGGCGTCGCTTTCCCGATCTTTGAGCGTTTTTAACACGTTTAATTAGTTTCTCTATCCCCAATTTCAGGTTGGGATAAATCTGTCCCGGTTGGTAGCCAGGGAAGAGGGTTAGTGTTGATAGCCATTTGTCGCTGACGGATGGCTATTTTTTTGTGGTATCTACACCGGCAGGTAAATACTAAACGTAGCGCCCTGCCCCGGCTGGCTCCGGGCCGTGATGGCTCCTCCATGATTAGCCACTACTTTTTCGCAAATGGCTAGCCCAATGCCGGTTCCCCCGTAGTTGTCCTTGCCGTGCAGCCGCTGAAACACCTGAAAAATTCGGTCTACGTATTTGTCATCAAACCCAATTCCATTATCCGACACATCAATCTGGTGATATGTCGGTGCCCATCGAGTCGGTTTTACCACAGCGGGCAGGCTCTCAACATCAATTTGTCGGGAGCTAATCCTGATCTTTGGCTTTCCTCCAGCGTAACGAAACTTGAGTCCGTTGCTCAGCAGGTTCTGGAATAATTGCCGTAACTGCGAGCCATTTCCTAACACCGTCGGCAAGCTGTCGACCTGTATTACCGCCACGGTTTCGTGCACCACTAAATCCAGATCGACCAGAACCGACTCAACCACGCTCATCAGGGGTACCGACGTAGAAATTTGTTGCTGCGTAGAAATACGCGAATACAGCAGCAGGTCTTTAATCAAAACAGACATTCGACTCGACGCATTTTGCATCCGCTGGAGATAGTCAACACCTTCTCCTAACTGACTCGTATAGTGATTTTGCAGCAGGGTGCTAAACGACTGAATTTTGCGTAAGGGTTCCTGCAAGTCGTGGCTGGCGATGTAAGCAAACTGCTCCAGGTTATGATTGGAGCGCTTTAAATCCTGAACTGAGGCTACCAGCTCCTGCGTTCGGCGCTGAACCTGGCTTTCCAGCTCCCTCGACAAGTGACGATACTCTTCTTCGCTGTGTGCTAGCTTTTGCTGGGCCACCACCTGTTGGGTAACGTCCTGCACAATGCCACTAAAGCGGATGGGTTCATCGTGCTCATCCCGAATGAGCTTACCCTGCGCCCGAACCCAGCGGAGAGTGTTTTGCGGATTCAACGTGCGAAACGTAACATCATGCTGGCCGTCCCCGGATGGACTAAACACGAGGGCATTGGCTTCGCTCACCCGTTGCCGGTCGTCGGGGTGAACCTGATCCAAGAGGATAGCCGTGGTGACGTGTAGATCTGTCGGTAAGCCAAACAATTGCTTACAGATGGGGGACCACTGCATTTGGCCCGTACGTAAATGATAGTCCCAGGTGCCTACTTCCGCAGCTTGTAAGGCCGCCCGAAGCCGATCATTCTCCGCTACTATGTCTGAATTATCGGTCACGCTGGCTTCAGTTATGGGCTTGTCAATGTAGGCACAACGGTGCTTCCATTATCACTTGAAAAGTTACGCGTTTTCTAATCAAATATACAACTAACTTATCTTACGTCTGATCACTCCACGGTTTTCTGATTGACCTTCACATTTTTGAGCGTAAACCCGTTGACTATTGTTTTGTCGATACCTGCGTTTTTACTTTCCACCACCAGGTTTTCAAACGCAAAATTGGAGAGTTTGTCGTGTTCAGAAATAGCTACGTCGAAGAACGTATCGCAGGTAAGCTCAATGTTTTTCAGACTCACATGATCGGAGTACGAAAGGGGTACATCCGGGCGACCCTGCAAATCGAAAAACTGCGTCCAGGGCTTCACATACAACAGACTATGCGCCTGGCCCTTAATGTTTTCAAGTGCGATGTATTCATACAATTGTGGTGTATCGGGCCGCATCTTCAGCCATAACACCCGGCTAGCCTCGCTTACGTGACAGTTCCGCATTAGAATATTCCGGTTGTGAATAGCTTCGCTGCCGCAGGTAAGCGCCGAATGGCAGAAACCAAATTCACAATCCTCGATGATGATGTTGGTGTTAGCTCCGTTGTTGGGAACCCGGTCGGCCCAGGGGCCTTTACCACCCTTTAGGGCAATCGCATCATCATTAACCGACATGTAACATCCTTTAATCAGCACGTTGGTACAGGCATCAATATCAATGGCATCTGTGCTGGGCGCTTTCACGGGTTTGTAAGGCGAAAAAATATGCAGATCCAACACTTTTATGTTTTGGCACTGATAGTAGTGACTGGTCCAGAAACCCGCATTGTGCAGCTTTACATCCTGAACCTGCACGTTGTTGCATTGCCAGATAAACACCAGACGGGGTCGGGAAACCTCCAGATTCGTACAGTTAGGATTTTCCTTGCGCCGAGCCCAAAAGGCTTCCCAGAAACGCAACCCATTACCGTCAATGGTGCCCTTCCCCGAAATCGTAAACCCATCGACCCGATACGCATTGACCAGTGCAGAAAAATAATCCAAACTCTGGCCTTCCATCCTTGATGGCATTTTGGGGTAATGCGCAATGTTGTTAGACCCTTTCAAGGCGGCCCCTTCGGCCACATACAGATGGGTTTTAGGCTTGAAAAATAAAGCCCCGCTCATAAACGTCCCTTTAGGGATGACCACTACGCCCCCACCCTTCTGAGCGGCAACATCAATGGCCTTCTGGATAGCGTCGGTCTGCACAAGCGTACTGTCTTGTTTTGCGCCAAAGTCAGTAATCACGTAAGCCTTACCTAGTTGGGCAAGGCTTACTTTTTTGGCTGTTGTAAACCAGCTACTGATCGGACTGCCATCGGGAAACGAGGCTTTCGTGCCGTTTTGAGCAATGATCTGGGTGCTAATCGCAATCGTACCAATAAGGGCAAGGAATATTTTTTTCATTTTAACGACGTTCTGTCTGTTAGCTTTAGGTTGCCAGAACCCTACCAAACGGTTATCCGGTCCTTTTCGGGCTTATACATTTTGTCGCCCGGTTGCACATTAAAGGCGTTGTAAAAAGGTGTGAAGTTCATCAATGGTCCGTTCACGCGCCACTTGGCCGGTGAGTGCGGATTCGTGTTGACATACATGCCCATATAGGCGTCCCGAGTTTTAACCCGCCAGATCCGGGCTATTGAGATGAAAAACCGTTGATCGGGTGTAAAGCCATCCAGCTTCGTAGCACTTTTGCCCTGCTCAGTCAACTTAAAGGCATCGTAAGCAATGGCCACCCCAGCAATGTCGGCGGTGTTTTCGCCTACGGTTAAGGCCCCTTTTACGTGCACTGAGTCAAGCACGGTAAACCGGTTGTACTGATCAATTACCTGCTGGGTTCTCGTTTTGAATTTGGCGTAATCTGTTTTAGTCCACCAGTTGGTCACGTTACCCACTTTATCGAATTGGGCTCCCTGATCATCGAACGAGTGCGTTATTTCGTGACCAATCACCATGCCGATGCCGCCGTAGTTGAGCGCATCGTCGGCGTTTACATCGAAATAAGGAGGTTGTAAGATGCCCGCCGGGAATACAATTTCGTTGAGCGGAGGATTGTTATACGCCGTTACCGTTGGTGGCGTGGTGCGCCATTCTGTTCGGTCGACCCGCTGCCCAACTTTAGCCAGGCTTTGGACATAATCGTTTTTGTTGGCCGACAGCCGATTCTCAAAGTATGTGTTTCGTTTTACATCCACTTTCGAGTAATCTCTCCATTTATCAGGATAGCCGATTTTCTCAGTGAAAGCATACAGTTTTTCGCGTGCCTTGGTCTTGGTCGAATCACTCATCCAATCCAGTTTAATGATCCGGGCTTCAAAGGCTTTTTTGAGGTTAGCGACCAGAACAGTCATCCGTTTTTTGGCATCTTCCGGGAAGTATTTTTTCACGTATAACTGCGCCAGTGCCTCACCCAGCGAACCATCAACCGCCTGCGTCATTTCCTCCGCCCGTGATTTTTTAACCGCCTGTCCGGTCAGAATTTTAGAATACACAAACGTCGCATCCGCAAACGGTTGGCTCAGGTAATTGGCATAGTTGGTCAGGGCGTGAGCTTTCAGATAGACTTTCCAATCATCGATGGAAACGGATGTCAGCATTGTGTTCAGCTTGTCATAGTACCCCGGTTGTGCTACGTTGACGGAGTCAGCCTTTACGCCCAGGTTGGTTAACAGGGTAGTCCAGTCAAGGGTAGGGTGTTTTTTCGACAAATCAGCTACGGCCAGTTTATTGTAGTTTGCCTTTACATCCCTACGTTCAACATTGGTTCGATGGGCGGTTGCCAACTGTTTCTCAATGTCGTAGGCAACGGCGGCACTTTTCGCAGCTGAGGTAGCATCCGTCCCGGTCAGTTCAAACAGTCGGGTAAGATAGTCCCGGTAGGCTTTCTGAATCGTGAGGGTCGACGAATCAGTTTTGAAGTAATAATCTCGTTCGGGCAAGCCAATGCCGGTTTGATTAAACTGAGCAATATTGATCGAGCTCTGCTTGTTATCGGGGCCAACGTAGAAGCCAATGATAGACCTGTCCCCAACTTTTTGTTCTTCGGTCACTAGGGTCAACATCGCAGGGACGTCGCGCAGGGCATCGATGCGGGCAAGCATGGGCTTAATAGGTTCATAACCACGTTTATCAATGGCGAGAGTGTCCATACCTGAGGCATAAAAATCACCCACCTTTTGCTCAATGCTTCCCGCCGGGTTATTCCTGGCCGAAACGCTGTCCAGAATTCCCTGTAACCGGATACGCTGCGGAAAATTCATAAACGAATACGCCCCTACGCCAGTTTGACTGGGCGGTATGCGGGCTGTATCGTACCAAATACTGTTGGCGTAGGCAAAAAAATCATCTCCGGGTTTTTTGGAAGCATCAATTCCCGTTACGACGACTCGTTTTGGCGTTGTCGTCATCATAGCGTTTTGCTTGCAGGCACCTGCCAACATAAGTGCCAGCGAGAAGTATACCAGTCTTTTCATTGTTGTAGTGTATAGGTATTAGTCAATGTACAGCGCACGACCAAAGCTAGTCAATAAGCGCGGATGATTACTAACATAAAGCTTGAACGACAAATAGCCAACCAGTAACGTGGTTTGTCGAGTCCATCAGTTTACCACCTATAGTTTCTAACCGCTTACTAAATTTATAGTTACTACGACTGGTTGCTCCAAAAGCATTGTTCGATTGCTTCGTTACCGGAATAGACGTTCACTCAAAACTCCTATTCCATGCGCCTTTCATTGTCCTTTTCTTCGCTTGTAGCCGCATTTACTTTAGTTTATTTGCTTTATCCTGGAAGTTCGGCTTTATACGCCCAGAATAACAAGCTGAAGCTATGCACTGAACCCATACAAAAAGCCAGAGAATCTGCCAGCGCTACTAAGTCGTTAAATCAACCTTCGCTTGTTACGATTTTCGACCCTACTTATCAAAAAATGCAGCAGAGCCATCAGGCTTGGGCAACATGCGTGAAAGGCCAGAAAGCGCCCCTCTCTGCTTTTAAAACCCTGAACGGCGAATCGTTTGATACGACTTCTTTAGCGGGCAAAATTCTGGTAGTAAATTTTTGGTTCATGAGCTGTGCTCTATGCCGGGGGGAATTTCCTGCTTTCAATAAGCTCGTCGAAGAATACAAGGGGAAGAATGTTCTCTTTCTTGGCTTTACTCCTGACCGATTAGCCAACTTAAAGCCTTCTTTTTTTGAGCAGAACCGGTTCGATTTTAAAATTATCCCTGAAGCCCAAAGCCTGGCTAATTCCTTTTCTATTATGGGTTATCCCACCACTTACATAGTCGATCAGCGAGGTGTTATCAGTCAAGCCTGGATTGGATTTGCGAGTAATGGAACGGATAAATTAGCTCCGTATCACACAGCAAAAGCTGCCATTGACAATTTGCTGACGGCTGCGGACAAGTGAGTAGCAGGAGTGGAATGCGACTAGAAAAGCTTCAACAATTAGTTTATCGTGGACACTATATATGATGTATGTATTTGCAAATAGTGGTAGCTAATGATACGGGTTTAGGGAAAGAGTATGAGCTCCAGGCTAAGGAAACCATCATACACACCAGATCAAACAGGATCGATCCACCGGTTTTCATGAACCGACTTGACTAAATCGACGATTGTTATATCATGAATCGGAGAAGTCAACGGAGGTAAGTTGGTAAATACCTTCCGAATCAACAGCGATATTCCAATTGGATCAAATCCTTCTTGGACAAAGTATTTTGTCAGAACAAAGCCCGTGTAGTCAACGTCAAACTCATTGAAAAAGGCCCACATAAAATCCTCTCCATCATCTCCCGTAATGCCTAAGTCCTGTTCGAGGGTGGTACCCAGGGTAACTTTAGCAGGTTTTGCACCTGTAAATTCTATGGTGAAAGATTTTACTCGCTCAAAAGTTGTTAGGTCTGTCATCGGTTGACCAATTTATGTAAGCTAGGTTTTGACTTGCGACAAAATTCTGGACAAAACTTAAGTGCCATTTTGAACCTGCATATATGCCTAATTTAGCTGCGGTCGCTACCTTCTGGTTTTCATAGTACACTAAGTTAGATCATGCCCATTTTAATATCCAGTTTAGAGGGCACCCGTATTTGAAGCAAGTCAGAAAGGTCCACTTGTCAGGAATCAGAAATGGTAAAAATTCCCTTAAAACGTCGGGCAACGCGTGCTGCCCCAGCGCGATGACCGACGGGGCCGGGCGGGTTTGGGCATTCGGGCACGCTTGTACTGAACAGAAGGAGCTGCTACAGGCGCTGGTGGAGTTGAACCAGTAATCGATGCAGTATTAACGGGTGGCGTGCCCGGCGCTCGGGCAACAACAACTGGAAGTGTAGCAACGGGAACTGTCGGTTCAGGGTCGGGCATGGCTACAAAATCATCAACAGGCAACAAATCGGGAGCCTGAGGTTTTTCGGGCTTGACAGGAAAATGATGGTCGGCGGGGTAATCGTACGCGTCGAAATCGTAATCGTACAGGTAGATATTAATATACCCATCCCGGCTATACTTGGCACTGATCGAGTTTGTGGGTAGCCTGCGTTCTGCTGCCAGCAAATTGGGTTTGCGAGCAAGCGAATCAGCAAAGGCCTGACGGTACAGCTTTACTCGGTTGTAGTGGTAAATCAGGTTCGTGGAGTCTAATTCGATGGCCAGATTGAGGTAATACCGAGAAAAGTCGGGCTTGCCGCTGGCTGCATACAGAACCCCCATGTTGTTGATTGCGCTCTTGCTCAAATACGCCTGATAGCTTTTTATAGCCTCCTCATATTGTTCAAGATTCTTCAGCACGTTGCCGAGGTTGTTCTGATAAAATCGGCGAGTGGTATCAATTTCCTGCGCTTTTTCGTAGTCAGTTTTCGCCTTCAAATACAGTTGACGGGCCTGCTCCGGTTGCTTTTTCTTGTCTAGCTGCATTGCCGCGTAGGCCCGCACGATTCCCCGGTTATTGTGCAGAAAAGCCTTGTGGTTGCCCCTACTCAGAATGCTGTCGTACAGGCTACTAGCCTTTTCGAGCTGATCAGTTTCCAACAGACTCACCGCTAATCCATTGAGGGCGTTGATATTGCGTGGATCATCTTTTAAAGCCTCTTTGAATATCGGATACGCCTTGTCCAGCATATTCAGCTTGAGTAGCAAGCTCCCCTGGTTAGCTAGCATCCGGGCCCGCGTTTTTGACGTCATTTCGGGCGTTGGCGCTGTAGCTCCCGGCCAGTGATGGTTGGCTGTTTTGGTGATCGACTGCTGGAGCATGTCCAAAGCCTGCCCATATAGATCTTGTCGCCGGAATACTTCGCTCATCCCCGAAAAGGCCGAAGGATCGCCAGGCCGTAGCCGCGTGGCCACCTCCAGTGCTCGCCGGGCCGTATCGTAGCGGCTGCTACTGAGCGCCATCAAGCCCTGATGCAGAAACGCATCGGCATGATCAGGATTTGTTGGTTCAAGCAGCTCGTCAATCTTTGAGAAATGGTCAGCAGACTCATCAAACTGGTTCTGTCGGTAAGCAACTACCCCAAGACCAAGAGTAGCATTTAGATTGTCTGGCTGCTGCTTCAAGGCCGTTTCGTAATTGGTTCGGGCACTTCGGTAATCGTGGTTACTAGCGAATGTATTGGCCAGTCCCGTTCGGGCCGCAGCCGATTTAGGCATTAGTTGAACAGCAGCCCGGTACTCGACCATTGCCTTACCATATTCACGCTGCCCATAGAGCGCATTGGCCAGCCCCAATCGGGCAGATGCATACGCTGAACGGTCTCCACTTGCTAAATAGGTTTCAAATTGTTGGGCGGCTTCCGAAAATTGACGCTGTCCCAGCAACGCATTCCCAATTCTGACGGGTATAATGCGACCGTATGTTTCATCATTTTGCAGTGACTTATACACGTTTAACGCGCCGGCAAACCGCCCCTGGGCCAGAGCAATATCACCCTGCAAAAGCTGGGCGGTTGAACCAGCACTCGCCCCACTGAGTGCGGTGGCGGCTTCGTCATAATTACCGAGCTGATAAAGAACCAGCGCCGTATTGACCGCCTTTTCGTCGGCCCACTCTGCCGTTGCCGGGGCCGATTGGAGCATTTTAAGAGCCGTTTCCCATTTACCTGACCGGCCTTGCAGTGCAGCCAGGTTTAGTTGGGCATGACCAAACGAGGTCAGTTTGGTCATTTCAACGGCTGCCTCGTCAAACCGCTTTAGTTTGATCAGCACAAGCGCCCGATTGTAAGCAACAGTGTCCGACGGCCGCGCCTGCCGAACCCGCTCCAGCAGCGACAGTGCCGACCCATTTTTGTTACCCTGGCTCAGGGTAATAGCCGAATTATTCAGACGTGGCAGTGGGTCTTTTGCAGATGATGTTGAAGAGCGTGCGTTAGTTTGGGATAAAGAAACGGGTTGGTCTGGAGCAATAAGTGCCGGAGACATACGAGACTGGCTTGCTGGAGGCTGGCCCTTCGTTTGAGCTATCCCAGGCAAGAAATAAAAAACTACCAGACTTATAAGCACCCTCACCAAACAACTTTCCTTCATGCGATAAAACTACATAACTTGTGACAGACTTGGCCCATCCAGGCAATTGTTCTGTACAACAGCAAATTGATTATTAAAATCTATACCTACCCCACGTATCCTAGCGTAGGTGTTCTCATCGGTTAAAAAATGCCGTAACTTTGGACGTATGGCTACTAAAACCGTAACTAAAGCCGCCCTAACGGCTCCCACGCTCGACTTTATGCGCGACCTGGCGCAAAATAACAACCGCGAATGGTTCCAGACCAACCGCAAACGCTACGAAACAGCCAAAGCCGAGTTTACGGCGTTTGTAGGACAGGTCTTAAAAAACGTGAGTGCTTTTGATGCATTGCCCAATACCGATCCAAAAGACTGCATTTTTCGGATCAATCGCGACATTCGTTTCTCGAAAGACAAGGCCCCTTATAAGCAAAATCTCGCAGCGGCCATCGGCCCCGGCGGGCGGCACTCGGGCCGAATTGACTATTATATTCACGTTCAACCCGGAAACGAAACGTTTCTTGGCGCGGGTATGTGGCAGCCCACACCCGAACACTTGGCAAAGTTTCGTCAGGAAATTGACTATAATGTGGAGTCGCTGACCGACATTATCGAAGCGCCTGATTTTCGGGCTTATTTCCCCGAAATATGGGGCGAAAGCATGAAAACAGCCCCCAAAGGATACACCGCCGATCATCCGAATATTGACCTGCTTCGGCGTAAGCAGTTGTTTTTTATGCACCGCTACACCGACAAAGACGTGCTTAAACCGAACTTTGTTGATGAGCTCACCAAGGGTTGCCAGTTAATAAAACCCTATTGCGATTACCTGAATTACCTGTTCTACGAGGAAAAAGACGAAGCGATAACGCTGTGAGAGGATGATGAACAACCCCATGAAAACCGCCCTGCTGGCTGCTACGCTGGCTTTCTCAGGGCTTGCCGCGCTGGCCCAAACCACGCCCACGGCCAAACTATTGCCCGGTTATTTATATCCGGTAGAAACGTCGGTACCTAACAAGAAAATCTATATATGCGGGCAACGGCCCGTTGATTTACAGGGGCAGGTGGTGGCTAAAGGTGATCTCAACGCTCAGCTGACGCTCATTTTTGCGAACATCACGAAGACATTGGGCGCTGTGGGTATGGGTGCTAGTAATATCCGTCAGATTTCGTATCGCGTTCTTGCTTCTGACCAGAAATCTAACAGTGATAACGAACAGATTATTAATTCGGTAGCCAGTCAGTATTTTGGCCAAAATAAAGTCGATTTACCATCGCTCTCCGAAATAAAAAACGTTTCGCTTCAAGTAGATAAGGACGTGATTATTGAAGTAGAAGTGGTCGCGATTAAGGAGTAAAATGCATAGACAATGGGTGGGTTAGAAAGCACTGTTCAGCCGCCGACCATTGGTCAGCCGACTGGTTCAGCAGGCGGCTGCTGTAGCTAAGGTTCGTCCATGCCCAGAAACGTATCAGCACCTTTCTTTTTCATAGACTCATGGGTATTGAGATCGATTTTGTGAGGTTTGGGATTTCAGTTTGCCTATGCTATTCGGGCCACCACTGCCATTCCTTTCGGTGCTTTTTGAGATAAGTCACGGCGGCTGGTGCTCCATAGTAGCGAATTTCGCCCGTTGCATACCGGATTACGCACACCGAACGACCCTGTTGAGAGGCATCAATATAAGCTTTATACTGATAGTCTGTGGCAATATAGACGTTCCTGAATTCGTCGATCCACTTACGCCACTGCACAATATTGCCGTGGGCATCGCCATCTGCAATGATGGGCAATCGTCCCACCCACCGCTCTTTATACGGAAAATGCCGCATCCAGTCAGAGTTGCCAAAATGAGCTCCCGGAACGGCATTGTAGCCTACGTGACCATTCAGCCCTTCATCATAAACCAGGTAGGCGTTAGCCATCGTGTAATCGAGTTCGGGGTAAAACAGTGTTTTCAAACCCAGAATAGGCCTGATCACCTGCTCATTGAAGGCTGCCCAGGGTAAGCCTGTTTTGCCAGCCTGATACGCTGTATTGTAGCTGACAAGTGCGGAGGGCGACAAACCGGGTGGAATGATGAAGTTGGAAACGTGATCAGCAGGCAGGCCGCTGAACCAGCTTAGTTTATGGCTGTAGTTTTCGGGACATTCTACAATCTCCAGCTTGTACCCTTTGCGAGCTGCGTACTCACGGGCCTCTTTAACTGCCCGGCTCATCCCCTCACCGGGACTAATGGCCTTTTCTGTCGACTTTATCCCTATCAGGTTTAAGCCCATGGCCACCACTGAATCGACCATACCAGGACCACCCGCCGGACTTTTGTGGTGAGCCTGATAAATATGGTAGCGGCCTTCGGGAATGACTTTATCAACGGCTCTTTCAAGCTGTTTGGGCGTTATACCCTGCCGGGCATTACCCGTGAGCCAGTGTAGTGATTCAATGGCATAGTAGGTGCTATACAGTCGGGAAGCCCAACCGCGACGATCTCCGAAGCCCCCGTCGGAGTTCTGTAATGTATTCAGCCACTGCGCGCAGGCGGTCGGGTTAGACGGTTTGGCCCCCAGTGCATGCAGGGTTTGCAGAGCCGCCCAGGTGTACCAGACATCCGATTGATTGCTGTACGACGTGGCTGTTGGATGCCACCGGAATCCTCCGTCTGGTGCCTGACAGGAACGAATCCAGTTGATACATGCCTGTTTGTTGGGAACGGGAAGCCCCAAGGTGGTTAACGTCATCACGGCATCATGCGTGCTGATCAGGTGCGCCTGTGCTTCGGTGGGCCGGGTTGGCGCTCCTAAACCTTCTACAAAACCACCCCCACTTGCTTGTCGGCTGGATATGAATGTGTTTGCCGCTTCTGGATTGGCAACGCTGGCCCGCAGGTGTTTGGTTGTCCCCACAATACACCAGAGTGAAGCCAGATCGAAAAACTCCCCTGTGTGATAATTGCGGAGTTCCAAATAGCTGGTACGAGGTTTGAAGGTCAGTTGCCAGACCTTGCCCGGAGCAATTCCCTCCTCAAGGGGTCCTTCTTTTCCAAACAGGCGGTACAAATCGGTCTTTTGAAAAAACGAGCTGTACCAGGGCCCATTTTTCCAGGGTGCTTTCTCGATCCAGGCTTGTTGACCATTACGGAAGCAGGAGTCGGCGTTGGGCACCGGTATGTTCAACAGTTTCAGAGTAAAAACCGCTGGGTACGTCCAGGCCACGTCCGTGTAAGCCTGCTCCAACGGGCCAAACGCGCCATTCTGCTTCTGGCACGACAATACGTAGCGAACCACGGCATCGGCATCACCCCGAACGGTTTGCGCCCTGGCAATAGCTCCGGTTTGCAGAGCCAGAACCACTAGCGAACTAAGCCATCTCAGTTTCATCGGCTTATCAGCAATTGGTTTGCGTTAGCCCTGAAGGTATCACCCTCGGTGCGGGCCTTTCGAATTAACTCGGTTAGTTGCCGGATTACGTCCGGGTGCTGGGCCGCTACATTGGAGGTTTCGCCGATGTCATTTTTCAGATTATACAACTCCAGCGGTGCATCGGGCTTGGTAAACAAATCAGTGCGTACTGCTTTCCACTCGCCCATCCGAATAGCCTGCTTGTCGAGGAACACACGAGGCAGTTTGTTGTCGGGGTTTTTCCAGTTGTAGTTCGTCTCGAAATACTCCCAATAGAGATACGGGTGTTGCCGGGTTTCGTTCTTTCCTTTCAGAGTTGCCAGAAACGACATTCCGTCGATGCCAGGGGGTGGGGTTACTCCTGCTAGCTCACAAAGCGTCGGCAAAACATCCCAGGCAGCTGTCACGCGTTGGCTTTCTGTACCGGGGCTGATATGTCCGGGCCAGCGGATAATCATCGGTTCCCGAATCCCACCCTCGTACAAATCCAGCTTGTAACCCCGAAAAGGTCCATTACTGTCGAAATGATCGCTCATGGCTTTTACCGGGCCGTTGTCGCTGGTAAATACCACGAGGGTGTTCTTGTCGATGCCCAGTTCCTTCAGCAATGCCATAATCCGGCCAATGTCCCCGTCTAGCCGGGTAATCATAGCTGCATAATTTTTCTGGGGCTGCGCCCATTTCTCACTGGTGTAGGGTGCGTCGGAAGGCACCTCAAACTTGTTGTGTGGAATTGTGAACGGCAGGTAAAGAAAGAAAGGCTTGTCTTTTTTCTCGCGAATATATTTTAGGGCAGCTTCGGCAAATACATCGTGGCTGTAGGTCTTTTGCGCACCGTTCGCATTTTGTTCGAGTGGATATTTCTGCTCGTTTTCCCATAGATACGGCGCGTAATACTCGTGGGCTTTACGTTGATCAAGGTACCCCAGCGAATAATCGAAACCCTGCCGATTGGGTCCACCAACTGAGCCGGGACCACCCAACCCCCATTTCCCCATCATAGCGGTTTGGTAGCCTTGTTTTTTCAGTAACTCCGGCAACGTTACCGTCGAATCAGGAATGGGCAGGTTACCCTCCGTTTCGTAGTCGTAATTACCCCGAATGTAGGTATGCCCCGTATGATTACCGGTCATTAACGTGGCCCGCGAGGGCGCACAAACGGGACTACCGGCGTAATACTGGGTAAAGCGCATTCCTTCTTTGGCTAACTGGTCAATGTTAGGGGTCTTTATCAGCTTTTGCCCATCGCACCCGACATCGCCGTAGCCCATGTCGTCGGCAAGGATGAAAATAATGTTAGGCTTGGCAGGCTGTTGCGCCCAGACCAGGGCGGTCAATAGTAGCAGACTCAGGGAGCCTGTCAGCCCACGGAGCAGTAAGGTAAGTTGTGTCATCAACCGTTGAGTGATAGATTATTCGGCTTTCTTCTTAGGTAACCAGATCTCTTTTTCAGGATATTGACCCTGATCGTTCGTTTTCTTCACCCAATCGGCCAACAAACCGCGCATTTTAGTCAGCGTTTTGGCCGAGCGGCTGTTAGCAGCCAGATTGTGCAGTTCGTCGGGGTCTGTCGTAATGTCGTAGAGTTCTTCGGCGGGCTTAGTGGGAGCGGCAAACAGGGCCTGAGCAGGGGTCAGTTTACCCTCACTGTTCAACTCCTTCACCAGATTCCACATCGGGTACTCAGTTTCCTTGTAGTTATTAGGCTGCATGTAGGGTCGCTCCGGCATGTAATTTTTGATGTACTTGTAATGCTTGTCGCGCACGCACCGCATCTTGTCCACCGTCTCGTCCATCCGGTCGCGAGCGGCAATGATGTAGTCGCGTTTTTTGGCACCCGGCCCCCACAAAACCTGCCCGTCCAGGTAAGCAGGTAGAGTTACGCCCGCCATCTGTAGAATCGTGGCCGACACGTCGATAGCCATCACAAGGTCTGTGTTCACCTGCCCCGCTTTCAATTGACCCGGCCAGCGGATCATCAGCGGGACGTGAATGCCTCCGTCGTATAAAAACTGTTTATCCCGAATGTGGCACCGGCCATTGTCGCCCGAAAAGATAACGACTGTATTCTGGGCAATGCCTTCATCCTGAAGTCGTTGCAGAATTTTACCTACATAGCTGTCCATCAATTGAATAGACTCCAAATACGTGGCCCAGTCAGCGCGGGCAACCGGATGATTCGGGTAATAGGGCGGCATCACCACTGACTCCGGGCTAATGTGCGGTTCGTGCTGTTTTACCACCGTTTTCCAGGCTTTTCCCCGGTGCGTTTCGTCAATGGTGAGCTGGGCAAAAAACGGCTGGCCCGGCTTTCGCTGCGACCAGTCGGTTCCTTCAAAAACAGGCTCGGCTGGTTTGAAATTAAAATCAGTTTTAGTCGGCGTCGCTACGCCCGGTGCGGCCGTTTTTACATTCACCGTATAATAACCAGCTTGCCGCAAATACTCCGTAATAGGCTTAACGGGGCTGGGTAATGCGTAGCCATCGTCGCGGTGACTCCGGTGGTTATGCGCCCCAATGCTGGTCTGGTACATGCCCGTTATCATGGCCGACCGACTCGGCGAACATACCGGAGCCGTGGTGAAGGCGTTCGTGTACCGGATGCCCTCTTTGGCAAACTGATCAAGTACGGGTGTTTTCACCACGGGTGTTCCATAACAGGCCAGATCGGTCGAAATGTCTTCCGACAATATCCAGACAATGTTTGGCTTCTGTTCGGCAATGGCCCTATTTGCAAACCGAACAGGGCTCACGGAAGCGCTCAGTAAGCTGACCGTCATGGCCGTAACGAACAGGATTGGAATGGGTTTTAACATAGTTTGTCGCTGGTTACTGACGCTTGCTGCCTTCTTCTTTTACCTGCTTCAATAAAGTGGCTAGCTCGCT
Organism: Flavobacterium sp. SUN052; assembly: GCF_028867935.1. Taxonomy (GTDB): domain Bacteria; phylum Bacteroidota; class Bacteroidia; order Flavobacteriales; family Flavobacteriaceae; genus Flavobacterium. The sequence continues at coordinate 704,496 of NZ_JAPQNS010000001.1, read as the reverse complement.
CACAACGTGTGGGTTCTGCTCGGCCATGTTCGTTTTCTCCCCTATATCAGCCGACAGGTTATAGAGCTGGGGGGCTGGATTATAACCTGTTTCTATGTTTACATTGCGGTTAATGGCAACTCCGCCACTCGGTTCAATGTATTTCCAGTTGCCTTTGATGATCGACAGCGTATTATTCACGGCCTGCTCAATTACGTAGGCCCGATCAGTCTGGCTTTTCCCCAACAGTGCGTCTAAGCCATTCAGGCTGTCAGTAGCGTCGTTGGCCCCCAGTTTTTGCCCCGTCAGCGCGGCCAGCGAAGCCAGCATATCCACCTGACTCAGCAGCGTGTTCGACACGCCCGCCTTTACCTGACCCGGCCAATGGACAATAAACGGCACCCGGGTTCCCCCATCAAACGCACTGTATTTACCACCCCGCAGCGGTCCTGCCGGGGTATGGCTGCCCAATTTCGCTACCGCATCATCCTGATAGCCATCGTCTACTACCGGGCCATTGTCACTAGTGATGATGACGAGGGTTTTGTCCGTCAGTTTAAGCCGGTCAAGGGTTTTCATCACTTCGCCCACGCAATAGTCGAGTTGCAGCAAGGCGTCGCCCCGTGGTCCCATGCCACTCTTACCAACAAATCGTGAGTGAGGCATCCGGGGAACGTGAATGTCGTGCGTCGCGAAATACATAAAGAACGGCCGGGCCTTATTGGTTTCGATAAACTGGTTCACTTTACCCGTCAGTACATCCGCTATTTCTTCATCAACCCACCAGGCAGCTTTCCCCCCGCTCATGTAGCCAATCCGACTCACTCCATTCACAATGGTCTGATCGTGGCCATGCGAGTACTTCATTTTGAGCAGTTCGGGATGATCTTTACCCGTGGGCTCATTGCCGATGGGTTCTTTGTAGCTCACCTGAACGGGGTCTTTGGGGTCCAATCCCACAATTCGGTGATTTTCAACATACACACAGGGTACCCGGTCGGCAGTGGCGGGGAGCAAAAACGAGTAAGAAAACCCAATTTCCAGCGGCCCGGGTTTAATCTCTCCATTCCAATCGGGGCCGCCCTTAGGGCCAAGTCCCAGATGCCATTTGCCCACTGCTCCCGTCGTATAACCTCCTTTTTTGAGCATTTCAGGCAGGGTAATCCGGTCGGTTGGAATCAGCAGAGCAGCGTCGCCGGGAGCGATGCCGGTGCCGGTTTTGCGCCAGGCATACTGCCCCGTCAGCATAGAAAAGCGCGAGGGCGTGCAGGTGGCCGAACTGGCGTGGGCGTTGGTGAACCGCAATCCTTTAGCTGCCACCCGGTCAATGTTGGGGGTTTTGACATGGGTAGCCCCGTAACTACTCAGGTCCCCGTAGCCCAGATCGTCCGCATATATTAACACGATATTCGGTTTAGCTTGGGCCGAAACCAGGTGAGGCAGAACCAGTAGTCCAGCAATAATAAGCCGCGCGATAGATTGATGCATAATTACTTCAGGTTGGGGTTGATATTCACTTCACCGAGTGGGATAGGCCATGTTTCGTCGGTACCTGCCCGGAAGGCCTTCGAGGTTACGTACCACCGACTGTATGGGTCTTTGGTAGTTGCGTTTTTAGCCCGCAGGTTTTTGGCACCCGGAAACGGAGCACCATAAAAGTCGCCTTTCAATACATCAGCGGCAATTTTCCAGCGCATCAAATCCCAAAGGCGAATGCCCTCAAAGGCCAGTTCGTTACGCCGTTCGCGCCGGAGTAACACCCGGAGTTTGGCGGGGTCTTTCTCCGTGATTTTTGGCATTCGGACCGTTGCCCGGCCCCGCACCGCGTTAATCGTTTGGTCGAGCAGGTTCTGGTCGATGGCAGCTCCGGCTTCCAGCTTAGCTTCAAGGTAACTCAATAACACCTCAGCATACCGGATGATGGGCAGATCGATACCCGAGTTCTGCAAATCGCCCGTTTGTCCTTCCCAACAGAACTTACGGAGCGTATAACCGGTGCGGGTCGCCTGCTTCGAAGTGGTAAGCTGGTCCGACGAGCGGGTCGAGTCGGGGTGAGCGTTGTACGTTGCATTCAGAAACCGCTGCCCATTTATCAGCACCGTAAACCGCAGTCGTGGGTCCCGGTCGGTGCTGGGGTCTTTGGCATTATACCGACTGTCTGAATATGAAAACGGGGTCCCGTCAGTAAACTCATACGATTCCACCAAACTTCCCAGCGGATTGAACAACACAAATCCCCCGTTGACAGCCGGGAAAAAGTGTTGCTGCATGGCGTTCGGGGCCAAATCTTTCGCGTATTGGGTAGCAAAAATAATCTCCCGGCTGGTTTCGTTGGTGCCGGTAAAAAGGCCCTGAAAGTCGGGGTCAATACTGTTGTCGCCGAAATCGATGATGGTTTGGTAGGTGGCAGCAGCCCCTGCAAAATCGTTGTTGGCCAACTGCGCCCGACCCAAAAAGGCAAGAGCTGCCTGCCGGGTTGCACGGCCTCGCTCGGCGGATGGCAGATCTTTGGCTCGGGGTAAAGCAGGGGCAATGGCAGTAAGCTCATCCAGTACAAACTTGACGACCTCGGCCTTCGGCGCTTTGGTGAGCGTATTGGCCTCGGCGGGAGTCAACGTTTTGGTTACCAGCGGCACCGAACCAAACGTTTGCGACATATAGAAATACTGGCAGGCCCGGATAAACCGGGTTTCGGCGCTCATGCGGTTTACTTTATCCGTACTGACCGGCGTTTTACCTACGTTCTCCAGGAAATAGTTGCAACGAGCAATCCGGCTGTAGCTGCTGTTCCAGTAATTGGATAAATAGGTGTTGCTGGATGTCAGGTTGCCGTTGGTCAGCTGATTGATCCCCGAGTTATCGCCCCGCCGGTCATAGGCATTGTCTGTCGCCATATCCAGCAGCAGCAAGCCATGATATGACCACCAGTCAGTGGCCGAGTATTCGGCGTTGGTGCTCGGCACGGCGGCCATCTGAATATTTCCCCGGTATACCCCTGTCAGGGCCAACAGGGCATTGTTTTCGTTAGTCCAGAACGTTTCATTGGCGTAGCTGCTCAGGGGTGATGTGTCTAGTTGATCACGGCAGGAGCTAACAATGCTCAGGGTAAACAGCACGAGCAGCAGGCGGACTGGACGAGCAATTGGGAATGTTTTCATGGTTGTGAGGTAGGTGGTTTAGAATGTGACATTTAAACCAAATGTGTAATTGGCCAGAATGGGATAGTAAGCCCCACCCGAATTAATTTCGGGGTCCCAGCCTTTCCGATAATTACTCCATAGGTGCAGGTTCTCAGCATTAGCATACAACCGAATGGATTGCACCCTAACTTTTTTGGTCAGCACCGACGGTATGGAATAACCTAGCTGTACATTTTTCAACCGTACATACGACCCATTCAACACCCAGAACGACGAGGTAAGCGTGTTGTTGGTGCCGCTGTTGGTGATAAACTCCAGTCGTGGATAAGTGGCGTTGCGATCGGGGTTGTCGGGTGTCCACCGACCGTCGGCCTGCCAGCGCTGTACGTTTCCACTGTTGTTGAACGCATAGCCCGCATACCCGTTCAGATACCCGCTGGTGCCGCCAACCCCCTGAAACAGAATGGATAAATCAAATCCTTTGTAGGCCGCTGTAGCGTTAATGCCATAGCTCAGTTTTGGAACGGTGCTACCCAGAACGGTTCTGTCGTAGGTGGCATCTACCTTTCCGTCTGGCTTTCCTTCGGGACCGCTGATGTCTTTATAGCGAATGTCGCCCGGTTTGGCGTTGGGTGCAATGGCCGTCTGGTTGGCCCACGCTTTCACATCGTCGGCATTGGTGAACAGGCCATCTGCCACGTAGCCGTAGTAGATGCCGGTCGGGTAGCCGATGAATAAGGTGCTACCGTTACCCACCAGGCCATTGGGCTGGTTTACATTACCGATGCCAAGGTCAAGCACCGTGTTTTTAAGCATTGTGAGATTGCCGCCGATCGAATACGAAAAGCCGCCGATCCGGTGCTGGTGGTTAAGCGTAAACTCCCACCCCTGATTGATCAAACTGCCGGAGTTTTTTTGGCCCACCGTGAATCCCAGGGTCTGAGCCACGCTGCTGGCGGGGTTTACCAGAATGTCGTACGTTTTCTTCTGGAAATAGGTTGCACTTACACTCAGCAAGCGCTTGAAAAAGCTGGCTTCGATGCCCACGTCCTGCGTTCTGGTCGATTCCCAGTGGAGAGTTGTATCGGTGATGGTCGTGCGGGCCACGCCAGTGGAAATTACCCCGCCAAACGGGTAATTGAAACCTGTATTCAACACGTTCTGGTACGGATAATAGTTGGCAGAACCATTGGTATTCAGAATGTTCTGATTGCCGAGGATACCATACGAGGCTTTTAGTTTCAGTTCATCGACCCAACTTGCGTTATCCCTAATAAATGATTCCTGCCCGATTCGCCAGCCAACGGCTACCGAAGGGAAAGCGGCAAATTTCCGCGCCGTCGGAAAGCGCGATGAGCCATCGTACCGGACAGTACCTTCTACCAGGTATTTGTGATCGTAGTTGTACTGGGCACGTCCAAAATACGACTGCAACGCCCAGGCCGATGCATTGCCTGTGGTCGTCTGCGCGCTGGCGTCGCCGGCATCGATTACCGTAATGGTGTTGGTCGGCAGGTTCGAGCGGCTTAATCCGAGTGATTCTAAAGTTGAGGATTCAAATGAATAGCCCGCCAGAATCCCAAACTCGTGCAGCCCGAACGACTTTCGATAGTCGGCAAACGCCTGTACCGTCTGGTAAGCGGTGGTACTGTTTGTTTCATTGAGCGACGATGGCGCGTTCGAGATGGTGGCGGTGAGCCGTTGGGTAGCCAGAAACCGGGTACTTCGCCCGCTCAGTTGGGTATAGCCTCCCACCAGCGACAGGGTCAGATCATCGATCACCTGCCAGTCCAGACGGGCGTTGGCTCCAATATCGGTGGTCTTACCCCGGTAAAAGGAGTCATTGGCCAGGTACGAAACGGGGGTGCCTTTGTTAACGATTCCTGTTCCAAGGTCGCCATTACTCAACCGGATAGGGTAAATGGGGGCGGTACGAATTACCTGTCCAATACCGGCCGTCATGTCATTAAAATCAAGGCCTGGCGGTGGTGCTGGCTGTTTATCGAGCGTTTGAATGCCTGATAGGCGTGTAGTCAGCTTCAGGCGTTCCGACAGCGTATTGGTCAGGTTCAGGCGCAGGTTATAGCGGGTGTAGTTGTTTTTGGCCACAATGCCATCCTGACTCAGATACCCGAATGAGAGCAGGTACTGCGTGTTCTCACCTCCTCCCGACAGTGAGAGGTTATGCCCCGTTTGCTGCGCCTGCTTTTTAAGGGTAGCTCCCACAAAATCGCTGTTGGGGTAATTGTCGGGGTCTGTACCATCTTTGAATTTCTGAATCTGGGCATCTGTGTAGGTTCCGGGAATGGCTTCATTAGCCAGTTGAGCATATTCCCAGGAGTTCACAATTTCGGGAGTAGCGGTCATGCGCTGTACACCCACGTAGCCGTTGTAGCTGACCCGGAGCTTCTTGGTTTTGCCTAATTTAGTCGTCACCAGAATAACCCCGTTGGCTGCCCTCGCCCCATAAATAGCGGCTGATGAAGCATCTTTCAGTACAGAAACCGTCTCTACATCATTCGGATCAATGTCATTGAAGGAGTTGGTCGGAATACCATCCACCAGGATGAGCGGATTGGTAGCCGCACCAAACGACCCAACCCCCCGAATCTGGATGTTTCCTCCGCTTGAGCCGGGCTGTCCTGATCGCTGAATAATGGTAACGCCGGGCATTTGCCCTGTAAGGCTTTGCGAAAGTTGCGGAACAGCGCGGTTGTTTATCTTGTCGCTTTCTAGCTGGGCAATTGACCCAATAACCTGCGATTTGGCTTGTCGACCGTATCCAACTACCACCACTTCATCCAGTGATTTATTATCGGGTACCAGTTTCACATCGATCACCGTGCGCAGTTTGCCATCCGCTCCTTTCACGGGTTGCTCCTGACTGGTATATCCCACAAAACTGAATACCAGCACAATGTTGTCGTCGACTACCCCTAGTTTAAACTGCCCGTCGGCATCGGTGGTCGTACCCCTGGGAGAGCCTTTGGCCACAATACTGACCCCCGGCAGTGCTTCCCCCGATTCGCTGGTAACCCGCCCGCTCACGGGAATATCGGCCTGCACCGGATCAATAGAACGGGTTGATTGCAGGCTAACCAGACTAGGCCCTGAAACAAGGCCTGCCGTCAGAGGGGGCAGGTTGCTTTCGGGTAGCCGGGCGGTTGTTTGCTCAGTAGCTCTTGGTGACAATATAAGATAAGCGCCCGAATTAAGTTTTTTGTACCGCAAACCATGCGGTTTCAGCAGCACATGTAGCGTGGCTTCCAGGCGGGCGTTCGGATTAATGGGATCGCGTAGACCGGTGTATCGGGCCACCACTGATTCCTCAAATAATATATCGACCTTATACAGTTGCTTAAGCTGCATTAGGCTTTCTCTAAGCGTTTTAGGGTTAGAATGTGGTAGTGGAGAACTACCCGTCTGACCAGGTGTGGGGAGTACTTTAGCGGTACGGGCAAAAGCTACCGATTGGGCAATGGTAGGCTCCCCACCTACACTGAGCACCCATAAAGTGGCCAGTGCGAAAGGTACAGTTTTGTTCATTAGGCGATTGATGGTTCAGATAGAAAAACTTAACTTCAAGATTGGTCACAAATTCTGCCGTTTCATTTCTTTAACCGCGAAATCAGCCGCCCGCGCCGTCAGGGCCATATAGGTCAGCGATGGATTTACGCACGACGACGAGGCCATGCTGGCTCCATCCGTCACGAAGACATTTTTTACCGCATGAAGCTGATTGTTAGCGTTCAGCATTGAGGTTTTGGGGTCGCGTCCCATCCGGCACCCGCCCATTTCGTGGATGGCCATACCCGGAAAAGAACCCTCGTCGCGGATACGAACGTTTTTCATCCCAGCGGCTTCAAGCATCTCGGCCGCATCGGTAGCCATCTCTTTTCGCATTAATCGTTCATTCTCCCGAAATTTGACATCGAACGATACCGTCGGCAACCCCCATTTATCGGTTTTCTGCCGATTTAGCGTTACCCGGTTGTCTTCATAGGGCAAGCATTCGCCAAAACCGGTCAGACCCATACTCCAGGGGCCTGGCGTGGTTCCTTTATCTTTCCAGTTGGCTCCAAAGCCTTCCTCAGCAATCAGTCGTTGCCAGCTGCTCCGGCTTCCCCCACCCTGATAGCCAAAACCACGGACGTAATCCCGCTTTTCGGCTCCCAGATTACGGAAACGGGGTATGTAAATGCCGTTGGCCCGACGACCTGTGTAGTATTTATCGTTAAACCCGAGATCGCTGGCGTTGCCGTTAGCCCCTACCTTAAACTGGTGATCCATCACATACCGACCTAACACATCATTATCATTGCCCAGGCCATTCGGAAAACGATCGGAGGTAGAGTTGAGCAAGACAAACAAACTGCCTATTGCCGACGCATTTACAAAGACAATGCGTGCGTAGTATTCCGTCACAGCCCCGGTCTTTGAATCCACCACACGCACACCGGTAGCTTTCTGTTTTTGAGCATCATACAGGACTTCGCGCACGATGGCATCCGTCTTAACCGTGAGCCGGTTAGTTTTGCGGGCAGCAGGCAGTGTGGCCGAAAGGGTGCTGAAGTAGCCCCCATACGGGCAACCTCGCCGGCAATGATGCCGGTACTGACAGGGGGCGCGGCCCACACTCGTTTGCAAGGCCGTGGGACTGGTCAGGTTGGCCACCCGCCCGATGGTCATGGCACGGCCCATTTTGGATTTAAGCTGTTGCTGCACGTACTTTTCCACACAGTTCATTTCCATTGGCGGCAGAAATTCACTGTCGGGTAGTTGGGCCAGGCCCATTTTTTCCCCGCTGATCCCCGCAAACTTCTCCACGTAGCTATACCAGGGAGCGATGTCTTTGTAGCGAATGGGCCAGTCGGTACCGTGGCCGTCGCGGGCGTTGGCCTCAAAATCGAGGTCACTGAGTCGGTAACTCTGGCGACCCCAGAGAATGGATTTGCCCCCCAGAATATTCGGCCGGAACCAGTCGAACCGTTTTTTTTCTTCGTAAGGTGCGTTGAGGTCATCAAACCAGAAACTGGCATTGTCTTCCCCGTAGGGGTAATCCCGGCTCAGATAAGGGTGCGTTTCGCGCTGTTCCTGCGTGAGCCGGAGCCGGTGCGTAAACTCCCAGGGGTTCGTCATGGCGGTTTCATAGCCTGTTATGTGTTCGAGATGGCGACCCCGGTCCAGCATCAGCACCCGAAGACCCTTTTCGGTTAGTTCTTTGGCGGCCCAGCCCCCCGATATGCCCGATCCGACAACAATAGCGTCGAACGTCTGGGCTTTGATGGCATCAATGGATAGATTCATAGGAGAAGTCGGTGTTTACAGCGATTGCGCCATTATTTTATCAGCCTCCTTGTCACGATACCGCTCGATTTCGGCTTGCATCTGCTTTTTCAGAGTAGCCGTGATTGTTGCGTATGCGGGTTTACCATACACATTTTCCAGCTGCTTCGGATCTTTTTTGAGGTCATACAACTCCCAAAAATCATCGGGTCCGTAGAATCGCGCCAGGGTGTAGCCTTCAGTGCGAAGACCGAAATGTGGAGAAACGTTGTGTGGTTTAGGGTATTCATAATAGTGGTAATAAACAGCTTTGCGACCGGCAGCTTTGGCATCCTTCAACAGCGGTAAGAATGATTGCCCCTGCACCTGCGCTGGAATGGGCGTCTGACCAATGTCCATCAAGGTAGGCGCCCAGTCGATGTTCGAGACTAACTGCGTTCGCTCGGTTCCGGGTTTAACCACCCCAGGATAGCGGATGATAAACGGGGTTTTGAGCGACTCTTCGTAGATGAACCGCTTGTCGAACCAGCCGTGTTCGCCCAGGTAAAAACCCTGATCAGAGGTATAAATGACTACGGTGTTCTTGCTCAGGCCCGACTCATCAAGGTAGTCGAGCAGGCGACCTACATTGCGGTCAAGCGATTTGGCGGTGGCCAGGTAATCACGCAGGTAGCGCTGGTATTTCCACTGGGTAAGGGCCTCGCCTGACAATTTCAGGCTGTCGAATTCCCGGCTTACCTTGCCCTCGTAGTAGTTTTGAAACTGCTGCCGCTGCTCGGGGCTCATCTGCTTAAAAATTGGCCGTTGATAGTCCATGTGAACCTTCAGGTCCTCGTTGAGCAGCATTGTTTTTTCGATACTCATATCCTGCCGTTGCGCTGCTTTTCGACCAGCGTAGGTGTCGTGAAAAGTTGAGGGCAGGGGAAACGTCGTTTTGTCGAAAGCACCGAGGTCAGGCAGGTCGGGGAACCAGGTTCGGTGTGTCGCTTTGTGGCCAACCACCAGCATAAACGGCTTATCGGAATTGCGGTTTTTGAGCCAGTCGAGGGCGTAATCGCTGATTACGTTGGTCACGTACCCCTTACTGCGCACGGTGTCTTTAGGGCTAACGAACCGGGAGTTGTAATAATCACCATGACCAGGCAACACGTTGATGTAGTCGAAGCCCTTCGGAAAACTACCCAGATGGAGCTTTCCCACCCAGGCAGTCTGATAGCCGTTTTGCTGCATAGCCTCCGGGAAAACCCACTGGCTATTGTCGAAAACTTTCTCGTTGAGCTTGTAGCCATTCATGTGGCTGTAGGTGCCGGTCAGCAGGGTTGCCCGACTGGGCCCACAGATGGAATTAGTTACCAGGCAGTTGCGAAAAACAGCCCCTTCTCGTGCGAGCCGGTCAATATTAGGGGTTTGCATGTACTTTCCCCCGTAGCTACTGATGGCCTGCCAGGTGTGGTCGTCGGTGATGATGAATACAATGTTTGGCTTACTGGCTTTGGGGGCGTCTGGCGGATGGGAAATCCAGCCAGTAGTAGACAATCCAGCCAAAAGGCTAATGGCCGTGAGTGCAAACAGAGCGGGAATGGTTAAACCTGCTTTCATGGCTCGATCAGTAGTTCGGATTCTGCACCAGTTTGGTATTGTTCAGTTCGGGTAACGGAATAGGAAGAACGTCGTGCTTACCCGCCACAAACCCACTGGAAGCCAGCACGGTGGTAGCCATGCCGGTGCGAACGAGGTCATAAAACCGGTGTCCCTCTGTGGCCAGCTCCAGCCGACGTTCGTTGTAAGTATTGTCCAGCGTCGCAGGCACGGCAGCCAGTCCCACCCGCGCCCGAACGGCATTCAGTAGAGCGGCTGCCCGCGTTGAGTTGCCACCCGACTGAACCAGTGCTTCTGCCTCCATCAGGTAGGTATCGGCCAGGCGCATTTCGATATAGTTTTGGGGGTAGTTCACCGCAGAGGTACCGGCTCCCTTACTTTCAAACGTTTTGAGGGGGGCATACTTCTGAATAAAGTAGCCCGTGTCCTGGTAACCTGGCAGATACGTCCCCTTTTTATCTTTCACCAAGGCGGCAACATCCGCAACTGTAGCATCGAAACGGGGATCTTTTTTGAGCAGGCTATATAGTTCCGGCGTAATGGGGCATCCCCCCCAGCCAGAGTAATAGTAGAGACCGTTGTAGCTGCGGGGACCGAACATTTTGCTGGCTACTAACCCCTCGATAGTGGCGGTGTTGCCAAAAACCGAAGCGGCCTGTGAAGTGTGTCCGATTTCGATGATCGACTCCGCACTGAATTTGTTATCGGGTCTGAAAATATCGCTGAACTTCGGCAAAAGCTGATAGCCATATTTGTTTGTCCCACCGGGGGTTCCGTTAACGTCAGCCAGTTGTTTAGCGGCATCGGCCCACTTTTTCTGATACAGATATACCTTCCCCAGTACGGCCTGCGCCATGCCCCGTGTTACCCGACCGCCCTCTGTAGCCGTCGGCACTTTGTCGGGAAGATTAGTCTCCGCCAGGCTTTCGGTCAGGTCTTTTTCGATCTGAGCGTAAATGGCCTCCGGAGTGGCCTGCTTCACCTCGTAGATTGATTCTTTAGGTAGCGAGGCCGTAAACAAGGGTACATTACGAAACAGCCGCACCAGCTCGAAGTAATAGTATGCTCGGAGAAATTTAGCCTCAGCCACATACCGGCTTTTTACAGCACTAGTCAGGCCAGGTACATCCGCTTGTAATTTGTCGAGGATTGTGTTTGTTCTGGCCACCCCCGCGAACCCTTTTTCCCAGAAATCAATCTGCGGACCGTTGGCGGCATCGAGCTGAAAAGCATTGATTGAATTCAGAAAGGGAACGTCGGATGAGCTGCCCCCGCCCCCGTAGCAATCATCGGATGCGGCATTTAAACAGGCAAAGTTGCCGTAGCTTTTGGTGCCTTCCCAACCCATGGGGTCATAGGCCGCCACCAGTCCGTTGAATACTTCAGTAGGATTTTTATAATAGTTCGACTCAACCTGCGTAGCGCGGAAGTCGACATCCAGAAATTTATCCTGGCAGGAACTGCTCAACAGGCCAATAGCCACCAGAGTCGTATTGACGAATATTGATCGGGTTTTCATTCGCGTAGTGTTGTGTGATTAGAAGCCAATGTTCAAGCCAAGTAGAAACGATCGCGATTGTGGATAGATAGCCCGGTCAATACCGTAGCTGCTACCGCCAATTTCAGGGTCATACCCCGTATAGTTTGTAAACGTTACCAGGTTATTGCTGCTGACATAGACACGGGCTTTCTGTATGCCAACTTTACCACTGAGGGCCGCAGGAAGCGTGTACCCCACTTGCAGCGTTTTGATGCGGAAATAGTCGCCCGGCTCCAGGTAATAAGTCGATGGATTAGAAAAGTTGTTATTGGCGTCTTTCGTGGTCAGACGCGGATACGTGTCTGATGTTCCGGCCCCGTGCCAGCGGTTTAGTGCTTTGGTTTGCCAGTTGGCCGTTGGAATATCTAACCGGCGCAGACCCTGAAAAATGTCATTACCCCCAACTCCCTGCCCGAACACCAACAGATCGAAGTTATTCCAGGAAACATTCCCGGTGAATCCAAACGACCAGTTAGGGATCGGATTACCGATAAACGTCCGGTCGTCAGCCGTGATTTTACCATCATTGTTGAGGTCTACCCAACGAAAATCGCCTGGTACTGCATTGGGCTGAATGGGTTTGCCATCTGGGCCCACATAAGCGCTAACCTCTTCTTTAGTCTGGAAAATACCCGCCGTCTGGAATCCGTAGAAGGCCCCAACCGGTTGTCCAATGGCGGTGCGGGTCAGTTCGTAAGTACTGTTCTGAAGTTTGGCACCGCCTTCCAGAAACGATTTACCCGCACCCAGGTAAGTCACCTGGTTTTTCAGGTACGAAACATTACCCCGCAGGTCCATGCTTACTTTACCGAATCGTTTACGGTAGCCCAGTTCCAGCTCTACACCTCGATTGACCATATCGGCTACGTTGCCGTAGGAAGCCCCCACGGCACCTACATAGCCGGGATAAACTATCGTTTGCAGAATTCCCGACGTTTTCTTGTTGTACCAGTCAAGCGTTAAGTTCCAGTTTTGAAACAGAACCATGTCGAGCCCGAGGTTTAACTGACTCGTTTGCTCCCAGCGCAGATCGGGATTTGCCGGGGCGTCGGGACTGTAGCCAATCAGGTAAATATCGTTGCCAAACGTGAAATTTCGTCCCCCGCCAACAGTCGACAGATACCTGAAATTACCCAGTACGTCGTTTCCCGTGATCCCATAGGAACCTCTGATCTTTAGAAAGTTAATCGTATTCTTTATGGCCCAAAACCGCTCCTGCGAAGCCACCCACCCTAGCGAGGCCGATGGAAAATAACCGTAGCGGTTGTTGATGCCGAATCGGGAGGAACCATCCCGCCGGACAATTCCTGTAAAGAGGAACCGGCCGTCGTAGCTATAAGTTAACCGGCTGAACAGCGATGTGACCCGGTGCTGAACCCCCTCAAACCCACTGGCATTAATATTACTGGCTGGGGTGCTGAAGTTCAGCGACGCTTCCTCGAACGTTTTGGCCGGAATGTTAAAATACGTTACCGTGGAGCCAACCGTGTTGTTGTCCATATAGGCTCCTTGACCTAACAGTGCCGTAAAGTCATGCTTTCCAATTACCCGGTCGTATGAAACCGTATTTTCCAGGTTCCAGTTGATACCCTTGCTGTTAGCGCGGGCAAACGAGTTCTGGGTAGTAATCTGGTTGGAATTCAGGTAACTCACGGGCGTGAACGTTTCACTGCCACCATATGAGAGCGTCGTTCCCAGGGTGGAGCGCAGCCGCAATCCCTTTATCGGTTCAGCCACCAGAAAAACATTGCCGACGATGTCGTCTGACCAGGTGTAGTTTCCGTGTCTTGTCTTGTTGAATGCCAGTGGGTTGGTAACCTGCTGTACGACATTGGTTGAGATGGCATAAGGATTTCCATCCACATCGGTAATGACCGGCTGCGTTGAATATGGAACACCGGCGGCCACCGCCGGGTCGGTGATGACGACAGGCGTGAGTGGGTCGAGCATGATGGCCGAACTCAGCGGACCCCCAAAATCGGTGTTCCCGTTTACCCCCGATTTGTTATTGATGTGCGAGTAACCCAGTGTTTGCCCAAATCGAAGCCAGTCTTTTATTTTATGGTCGGAGTTAAGCCGGATGTTGTACCGCTTGAAACCGGAAATGTCGGTGGCCACAATGCCCTGCTGGTCAAATAAGCCGAATGATGTGTAAAAAGTGGAGCGGTCATTGCCTCCACTGAGACTAACTTCGTGGTTCTGTATCCGGGCATTGGAATTAAAAATCTGTTGCTGCCATTCGGTTCCTCGCCCGAGTGAACCCGGGTTGGCGTACAGTTCTTTGCCCCCGGCATTTATCGACTGTTCGTTGATCAGCGTAGCGTATTGGGTGGCATCCAGCAGGTTCAGCTTCCGGGCGGGGGCCTGCGTGCCGAAATACCCACTGTACGCTACCCGGATGCCCCCCGTTTTTCCTTTTTTAGTCGTTACCAGAATAACTCCTGCCGACGACCGGGCCCCGTAAATAGCCGCTGAGGCCGCGTCTTTTAACACTTCAACAGACTCAATATCACCCGGATTCAGATAATCGATGCCCCCTGTTCCCACCACAACGCCATCAACCACGTAAAGCGGATTGCTGGCTCCCTCGTTGAGAGAGGTTGTACCGCGCACCCGCACCGTAGCTGGCGTGCCGGGAGCTCCTGAACTAGAAGCAATAGTCAGGCCCGATGCCCGCCCCTGAAGTGCCTGCTCTACCCGGCTGATCTGCTGGTTGTCGAGGTCCGTGGATTTTACGCTTGAAATGGCGCCGGTTACAACGCTCTTTTTCTGGGTGCCGTAACCAACCACCACCACTTCGTTCAGCGTTTGATCATCGGGTTTGAGTTGGATATCAACCACCGACTGGTTTGCCACCGCTATCTCCTGCATCACGTACCCGACAAACGAAAACACAAGAATGGTGTTTTCATCGGGTAGGTTAAGCTGAAAATGGCCATTGACATCGGTGGTCGTACCCCGGCTCGTATTTTTTATCAGTACCGTTACGCCCGGCAGCCCTTCGCCGGTTTCGCTCTTCACCGTGCCGGTCAATATCTTATCGACAACCTGCTGGCTGGGTGTCTCATTCTGCTCTCTAGTCTCCCCTAGAAGCACCGGAGCAGTGGTTGCCGACTGGCGAAATCCTGTTTTTGTCCCTTCATCGGGCATCACCAAATAGGTGTTGGAGCGTACCTTTTTGAAGCGTAAGCCAACGGGCGTCAACAGATCCGACAATGTTCGTTCAAGGCTCGCGTTCTGGTTAACGGAGTTGCCGGTAACCCGGATGCCCTCAAGCATTTTTTCTTCGAAAAGAATGTCAATACCATAGCGTTGTTTGAGCACCATGAGGGCTTCCCGAAGGGTTGTGGCTGAATGCGGATTCGAGACCACCCGCTTGCCCGTTTTATTCTGAGCCAGCAGCGGCTGGCCGAGTACCGGTGATAATGACAAACTGTAGCACAATGCCACTGCCATTAATAGGGTTATTCGTACTGGTTGAGTCATAGCGAAAAGGTGATTAAATCAATGCGTGGAAGGCGTTAATTCGTACGTTTCGGGGCGATTACCAATGCGTTGTACCTGAATGTCGAGCAGATCAGTCAATACCTGTAAAATATCAGTAGCTGTTTCTGCACGGAAGGTGCCACCCAGCGTACGCTGGGCCATAGTACTGTCAGACAGCACAATACGTACTCCAAACTGCTCGTTCAGCTGTCGGCTTATTTCTGCCAGGGAGGTATTTTCAAAGACAAATCGGTGTTCCTTCCACGCCACATAGGAGGTAAGGGATTGGTGGTGCACAAGCTCCAGGTGACCTTTAGTGGTTAGTGTAGCCACGTCGCCGGGCGCTATGATAACAGGCGCCATGGCCGGATTTGTTGTTTGGCGAAGGCGAACGCTGCCTTTCGTCAGCACGACTTTGCTGCCCCTGCCCCGGCTGAACACAATAAACTCGGTGCCTAAAACCTGAACCTCCAGTTGGTCGGGGGTATGCACTACAAACCGGTTATCATTAGCGGTGTGAACCACCGAAAACTCCGCTTCGCCCCGCAACCATACAGCTCTGTCACCTTCACTGAACCCAAAACGGTTTACTTTTAGCTGGCTGTTGCCATTGAGCGTCACCCGGCTTCCGTCGGGTAAATTCACCGTTTTTATCTGTCCATAAGCGGTTTCATACCGTTTCATCAACAGGTTATCACGGAATAAAAACAACCCGGCCAACAAAATCACCATAGCGGCTGCAACCACTGAATAAAGCGGTTTCCACCAGCCTATTGGGCGAATGGGTTGAAAAACCGGTTCAACAGTGGGATAAAGCGTGTCGGTTGGATGGACGTTTAAAGAGCGTAGATACGCTTTATCGGTGTCACCTGAAAACTGTAAATTAGCCAGTTCCCACTCGTCGAGCCATTGAAAATACAACTCCTGATTGTCAGGATTTAGCAACCAATTTTCGACTACCTTTTTCTGCAAAGCGGTAATATTTCCGTCGAATAAGTTAAAGACGATGCGTTTTGATACGGTCGGTTCCATAATGGTGTCAGGGACGAGACTATCCAGAAGAGTGAAAAAAAAGGGTGTTACCCTTGCTAAGCCGTACAAAACCACGAACACAGTAGCAGACTCATCATGCCCAGATCGCTGAGTGCCCGCCGAAGAATGGTTAGCATTTTCGTGATGTGACCTTCAACCGTTTTGATTGAAATGTCCAGCTCCTGAGCAATGTCCCCATTTTTCTTGCCATCAAACCGGCTCATTATGAATACTTTCTGACACTGAGGAGGTGTAGAGCGGATGATCTCGTCAATTTTTACGTGCAGTTCATCGTACTGCAATAAATGTTGCGGAGTTAGCTGAATGTCTGCCGTAAACGGTTCGGGTATTGTCTCCATCGATTGCTCCCGGCCAAATTCACTCTTCAGGTGAGCCAGCGCTGCATGCCGCACCGACGTGTATAGGTAGGCCCGGTACGAAACAGTTACGGACTGGTACGACTGCTTGCTCCAGAACTGGCTGAACACCTCTACCACAATATCTTCTGCTATTTCTTTGGCATATACAAACCGTATAGCGTGGCTGCAAAGCGGGCGATAATACCGCTTAAATAAAAGTTCATATCCTTTTGAGGGGTCCGTTTCGAAGGTCTGCCTGATGAACCGTTCCGAGTCGATTGGTTTCACTGGGTCGGGGTCTGTGCCAGGTTCCGATGACGGAGCCAAAAACGGGCGGTTAGGGCTCTCATCCCAGTGGACAGTAGCAGTCATAGTGATTAGATCATGTCGAGTATAGCTAAGAGTGTTTTTCAGCCGGACACCCTTGTTATAGTTTTAAATTATTCTTGAATTATCTAACTAAATTTCAATTTTTATCTTTTTTACCTATTTTGGTTTACATTTTATAAGCTAATACAAACACTTATATCACATAGTCGTGCTCAAAACTCGTGCGTTTGAGCGCCAAAACCTATTCAATCGTAATTGCTTAATAAAAACTTAGCATAGGCTCAATGTCGGCACCAAAAACCTCATTTTCAGAACTATTCAGGGGGCATCCACATGGCTAAATCCATTTCAAACCCATCAATAAAAATATTTTTAAAAAAAGTAGGACTAAAACTCGCTATAACTTGCATTAGTATATAATACCTGTTGCAGACACTCATCTTGCGTTTAAGGTTATTTAGCCATACTAGTTCCTAGCCAAAGTCAGCCTACTTGTGTCAATAAACGATACGTCAAACGAGTTGTGGTGTGCCTTCCGTCAGGGCGACGAAAGGGCTTTCCAGTCGATATACCGATTGTACGCAGCTGACTTGCTCAACTATGGGCGCAAGGTCACCAACGATGTTGTACTCATTGAAGATTCTATCCATGATTTATTTATAGAACTCTGGCAAAGGCGGGCTAACCTGAGCGATACGGACTCGATTAAGTTTTATCTCATCCGATCGCTACGGAATAAAATCACCCGAACCCGCAACCGCGACCCATTTTTTCAGGCCTGTAGTGTCGATGATCTGATTGTCAGGGCAGATGATACAGGGATTGAGACCCGGTTGATTAAAGACGAGGAAATAAGTCACGTTCTTGAGCAACTACGGAACAGCTACAGACGCTTAACACCCCGTCAGCAGGAAGCGCTGAACCTGCGCTTCTACCAACATTTTAGTAATGAAGAAATTGCCCACATTATGGGCGTCAATTATCAATCCGCCTGCCGGTTTATTTATTCCGCTTTGAAATCATTACGCGAAGCCATTCGAATCCTCTCGGTTGGTCTGGCGTGGTTTACAATGGAGCAGTTTTTATAACAATACAACCATGAATTATTATCAATTCAACGCGGAAGACCTGGCAGCCGACGACTACTTCAAAGAGTGGGTTTGTGGGCCAACCCCAGAAACGGACTCCTTTTGGGAGGCCTTCCTCCGCGATTATCCAGAACGGTATTATCAGGTTGAGCATGCCCGGCAATTAGTGGTGAGTTTGGAGCAGATTGAACAACGGCCCGTTGACACAGTCAGGATAGATGCGCTCTGGAACCGAATTGATACTTCCCTCAGTGGCTCCCGGATTATTCCCGCAGAGCGCTGGCTATTTAGGTCAAACGGCTGGAAAATAGCGGCCTCCCTGCTGCTTATTCTGGGCGTAAGCTGGGTCGGGCGATTGATGTTTAGGCAACCCGAACGCACCCTTAAGTCGTTCGTTCAGCCAACCAATGATTGGGTAGAAACCCTGAACGAAGCCAGTCAGGTTATGTACATCCAACTGTCTGACGGAAGCCGGGTTATCATGCAAAAAGGGGGGCGGTTGCGGTATAAACGACACTTTGCTGCTACAAAGCGGGAGGTTTACTTGACGGGTGAGGCTTATTTTGACGTTACCAAAAACCCAAAGAAGCCCTTTATAGTCTATGCCAATGGCTTAGTCACGAAGGTACTGGGAACGAGTTTTCGCATTAATGCCCAAAAGGGTGCTGCTACGGTTACGGTCGATGTTAAATCTGGGCGGGTAGCTGTTTATCCAAGTCAGTCAGAGCAGGTCAAGGACCCTGAATTGAAAGGAATTGTTTTGACACCTAATCAAAAAGTTGTTTTCCACCGCGATAATGTGAAACTAGATAAATCGTTGGTGGACAACCCGGGCATTCTACTTTCTGACCAAGAAGCAGAGAGTTTCGATTTCGACGATGCTTCTGTTTCCAGGGTTTTCAACGCTATTGAAAAAACGTATGGAGTAACTGTCATATATGATGAAGATGTGATGAAAAACTGTACCCTCACCCTAAGCCTCAACGATGAGTCTCTTTTTCAGAAACTTGACGTAATCTGTAGAGTTCTCGACGCGGAGTACAAGCTTATTGATGCACAAATTGTCGTCTACAGCAAAGGCTGCCCCGTTCCCACTCCGATTCATTCCTCACAACGAACCGCTATGGACTAACTGCGAATAAAAAACCTCAGCAGTGGTCGCAACACTACTGAGGTCAATACCCCCAAAACTGTCGTACATAGCATCCCAGAGGGGATGCAGGGGGCATTATTGTCTGATTTTGAATCAAAACGTTTAAAACTAATGAAAAAACCGGCTACTACCCGAATCCTGTTTCAACTCATGAAACTTACTCTTATACAGGTCCTGCTGGCGCTTACGTTCGCGGGGGTATCGTTAGCGTGGGATGCCTCCGCCCAAGAATTGCTGGAGAAGCGCGTGAACGTACACCTTGAAAATCAGCGGCTACGGCTTATTTTAAATGAAATTGAAAAGCAGGCCAGCATACGTTTTGCTTTTCGTCCGCGCGAAATTCCGGCGGATCAAAAACTTACGCTTATTGCGAGCAACGAGCCGCTGGGAGATGTACTAAAGAAATTGGTTAATCCTCTTCGACTCCATTATGAAGTACTCGGGCGACAGATTATTCTGAGCCCGCTTAAACCAACTGACCAATCTAGAACGAATTCTTCACAGCCAAACGAAGCCAGCGTATCATCCGGCAATCTGGACCAGATTGTGAGCGGGGCCGTACGGGATGAAAACGGAGCGGCATTGCCAGGGGTAAGCGTAGTGCTGAAAGGCACCGTGAAAGGTACAACCACCGACGCTGAAGGTAACTTCCGGTTAACGTTACCCGATGGTAACGCGGTACTGACCTTTTCTTTTGTTGGCTATATCACCCAGGAGGTAGCTGTTGGCAGTCGTACTCAACTCACCATTTCGTTGTTGGCCGACAATAAGGCGCTCGACGAGGTAGTTGTGATTGGCTATGGTACTCAGAAAAAAGCGAACCTCACCGGGTCAGTGGCTTCCCTCGACCAGAAATTTCTGTCAAACCGACCCATTACTAATTCAACTCAGGCCCTACAGGGACTGACGGGCGTCTACGTAAACATGAGCGGAGGGCGACCCGGCGCTGATGCCGCTACTATCCGGATTCGGGGAGTGGGCTCGTTTGGTACGGGCAACGACCCACTGGTGCTGGTAGACGGTATCGAGTTTCCGCTCACCAGCGTGAACCCCGCCGACATTGAGAGTATTACCGTTCTGAAAGATGCGGCCTCGGCGGCTATTTACGGTAACCGGGCTGCCAATGGTGTCGTGCTGGTTAAAACCCGCACCGGTTCAAAGGGAAAGCTCCAAGTCGATTACAATAACTATGTTGGCTTCCAGCAGGCCACTACCGTGCCGGATGTTGTAACCAACACGGTCGATTATATGGAAGGCAAAAACCGGGCGCTGGCCAATCAGGGAAGCCCAGCCGAATATTCGCAGGCTCTTATCGACGAATACAAAGCTGGTTCTGACCCCTACATTTATGCCAATAGCAACTGGTTCGACATCATGTTCCGCAGGGCACCTCAGCAGGAGCATAACCTGCGCTTTTCGGGCGGCAACGATAAAACGCAGTTCTCACTGTCGCTGGGTTATTTGAATCAGGAGGGTATTCTGATCAATACCTGGGGCAAACGCTATTCCGTCAACAGCAATATCACCTCCGATATTACCAGTCGACTGCGCGTGGGGGGCGGAATTGTCGCCACTTACTGGGACTACCGCGAAAGTGCCTATACGACTAATGATGGAAATGGTGAGGGTGGCATCATGGGTCTACTCTACAGAGGCCTGCCCATGCAGGTACCAGTGCTTGCCGATGGCTCTTATGCAGACCAGTGGGTACGGGTGCCAGGACATAATTTTTTCCGAAACCCTTACGCACTTTCTTACGAGGGTTTTCACAAAAACAGTTCTTTCCAGACCATATTCAACCTTTTTGCAGAGGTTAAACTGGCCCCCGGACTTACGTATAAAGTTACGGCGGCTCCTAACCTGCTTTATAGCACCGAGCGGTTCAATAACCCCCAAATTAATTTAGTCCAGCCCAAAACAGGAGCGGTAGCGCCAATGGGAAATATCCCCGTTCGCAGCGTAATCCAGGGCGCGGGCGAGGATTTGCGGTTTACTCACTTCCATACACTGGCCTATAACCGGACACTTTCGGCCAAACACGAACTGAGTGCCCTACTCGGATTTAGTCAGGAAATGTTTAAAAATGGCAGCTTTCTGGCGAGTAATCAGGGGTATATTGGCAACGATATTTACGAGCTTAACGCGGGTAGTTCCAATCCAGCCGTTAGTGGAAACACCACTCAATCGCGCTTGCAGTCGTATTTCGGGCGGGTCAATTATGTTTTTGACACTAAATATCTGTTCGAAGTCAATTTTCGATACGATGGATCATCGCGTTTTGCCGCTGACAAACGCTGGGGGTTCTTCCCATCGGTATCGGGCGGATGGCGCATCAACGAAGAGCCCTTTCTGAAAGACGTACGGGCGTTATCAAACCTCAAACTGCGGGCTTCCTGGGGTAAATTAGGTAGCCAGCCCCAACAGTTGTTCGGGTTTGTATCGGCGGTCAATTCGGGGATCAATTACAACTTCAACAACAGCGTAGTGGGCGGAACTGCCATCACCCAGATTGCTGAGCAGAACCTGACCTGGGAAAGCACAACCATCACCGATATTGGTCTGGAAGTGGGTGTACTGAACAATCGGCTAACGGGTGAAATTGACTATTTCAACAAAATCACCGACGGGATTCTACGGCAGGTGAACATTGCCCAGCAGGTAGGCAACCTGGCAGGCCCAGTTCGCAACGTAGGAAAGGTGCAGAACAAAGGGTTTGAGTACACGCTAAACTGGCGCGATAAAATCGGGCAGGTAGGCTACAACGTGGGCGGAAACCTGACGCTGGTGAAAAACGAAGTGCTTAACACCAACGGGGTGCAGATCTTCAACGGCAACCGAGTTATCTTTGAAGGTTACCCCATAGACTCGTATTACGGCCGGGTTGCGGATGGCTACTTCCAGACCGCCGATGAGATTAAAGCGGCCCCGGTTCAGAATGCCGTCACCCTACCCGGCGACATCAAATACAAAGACCTCAACAACGACGGTAAAGTCGATAACAATGACCGGCAGATTATTGGCAACGTAATTCCCAAACAGACGTACAATTTTACGCTGGGAGCCACCTACAAAAATCTTGATCTGACGGCTTTCTTTCAGGGTGTACAGGGCGTTGATAACTACATTAACCTGAACCTCGGCTTTCCCTACCGCAATGGCTCGGGTATTACCAAGGACTGGCTGACCGAGTCGTGGACTCCCGAGAACCCAAATGCCAAATACCCTCGCCTGACGACATCGAGCGGTTACCCTCAAAATTTTCAGCTTTCAGATTTCTGGCTGCGCGATGCCTCGTATTTGCGGCTAAAAAATATCCAGCTTGGCTACCTTTTACCAACTAAACTGACAAACCGGATTGGTATTAGCAAACTACGCGTCTTTGCCAACGCCCAGAACTTATTGACGTTCACCAAATTCAAATTAGGCGATCCAGAGCGTAGTGCCTCCAACGAAAATATTATTCAGTACCCCATTGCAAAGGTGGCAACCGCAGGATTAAACATCACGTTCTAACATCTCCTGACTCATGAAAAAATATACTATTCTGGTTGGGCTGGCTCTGGCCCTAAACAGCTGCTCCAGTTTTCTGGATGTAAACCCCACCGATCGCTATACGCAGGCCACATACTGGAAAACCCGTGAGCAGGCCGAAGCCGCTCTGTTCGGCACGTATAACGTGCTGGCTAACGCCAATGTCTACGGCGACCCCATTTCAATGGAAGCAGCTTCGCCGAATCATTACACCTACGACAATACGGGCGGAGCCGGCTTTATTGCCCAGGGTATTCATGATGCCGCCAATAATGGCGTGATCAACAATAAATGGGGTGCCTGCTACGCCGGAATAGGCCGGGCCAATACTCTGCTCGACAATATCGGCGGCATAACCATGGATGATGCCACGAAGAAGCGGTATACAGCGGAAGCCAAATTTCTTCGGGCCTTGTTTTACCAACAGCTATTGACTTATTACGGTGGTGTGCCGCTCATTCTGGAAACCCCTAACATCGAGAAACACGCCAACCTGCCCCGTAACACCGCTGAACAGGTGCAGGCGCAGATCGTTAAAGACTGCGACGAAGCGGTTGTTGACCTGCCCGTAACGGTCGACAGCAAGGGTAAAGCCTCCAAAGGGGCCGCTTACGCGCTCAAAGCCCGCACTCTGCTATATAGTGGAAAATGGGCCGAAGCGGCTGCGGCTGCTAAAGCCATTATTGACGCCAAAACGTACAGCCTGTTCCCCGATTACCGGGAGTTGTTTCAGTTGGATAAAGAGGGTAACCAGGAGGTGATTTTTGATGTTCAGTTTAAATTCCCTGAGTTCACAACAAACGTTGACATTATCCTGACCGATTTTAATTCTATTGCTCCGCTACCAGATTTGCTGAATGATTTTTACATGAAAGACGGCCTGCCCGCCAGCAAATCGCCCCTTTACGATCCTAAAAAGCCTTACGATAACCGTGACCCCCGCCTAAACCAAACGTTGGTTTTGCCGGGTACCCAGTTTCGGGCTAAAACCGTTCAGGCGAACACATTTGGGTTTACCGGTATTGGCCAGAAAAAATATACGGCTTACAAAGACAACGAAGCGGGAACAACCATTGCCGCTGGTCAGTCGCAGATTAACTACATGGTATTTCGTTATGCCGATGTGTTGCTGATGTACGCAGAAGCTCAAAACGAAGCGGCTGGTCCCGATGCGTCCGTTTATTCGGCCCTCAATCTGATACGGAGTCGGGCTGGCGTGGCATCCGTAACGCCCGGCTTGAGCAAAGACCAGCTTCGAACTGAAATCCGGCACGAGCGCCGAATTGAACTAGCGGGCGAAGGCTTGTACTATCACGATATCCGGCGGTGGCGCACGGCCGAAGTGGTGATGAATACGGACATTTTCAACCTGGACGGCAAAAAAATTGGTACGCGTAAGTTCAACAAAGACCGGGATTATCTCTGGCCAATTCCAACCATTGTGAGCCAGCTAAATCCTAATCTGGAGCAGAATCCAGGCTACGGTAAATAACTATAAACGTGAGGCTTTATCTGGGGTAACGTCGAACCCGTTACTCCAGCCTTTTGACAACTATGACTGCATCGACCCTGAAACATCTATTACTGCTGATTGGACTGATCAGTCTACTTGGTAACACCCCTGCGGGAAAGCAGAAGAAATCAGCCCCTGCGGCCCGGCCAAATATCATTTTTATCCTGGTAGATGATATGGGATGGGGTGACCTGGGGGTTTTCTGGCAAAAACAGCGCATGCAGGCCAATAACCCCAGCGAGCCGTGGCAGTTTACACCATCGTTAGATGAGATGGCTCAAAACGGGGCTATGCTCACCAACCACTACTGCGCAGCTCCGGTTTGTGCGCCCTCGCGTGCTTCGCTCATGCTGGGAGTAAGCCAGGGGCATGCAAACATTCGTAACAATCAGTTTGATAAGGAGTTGCAGGATACCTATACAATGAGTTCGGTACTTCGGCGGGCGGGTTACAGCACGAATCTGGTTGGAAAGTGGGGGTTGCAGGGTGCCGATGCCGAAGCACCCAACTGGCCCGCGCATCCCCTGAACCGGGGCTTCGACTATTCGTACGCTTATATTCGGCACGTCGACGGCCATGAGCACTACCCTGTGGAAGGCATCTATCGGGGAAAGAAAGAAGTATGGGAAAATAAAACCAATGTGTCGGCGGGTCTCGCCAAGAGCTTCACCACTGACCTCTGGACGGCCAAAGCCAAAGATTTAATCAAACAACAGGCAGGTAAAGACAAGCCGTTTTTTCTCTATTTAGCCTACGACGTGCCCCATGCCGTGTTGGAACTCCCCACCCAAGCGTATCCTAAAGGTGGAGGCTTACAGGGTGGTTTACAATGGCTGGGCAAACCAGGTGCTATGATCAATACGGCCTCGGGAACGCCTGACTCCTACATTCATCCAGACTATGCCCAGGCCACCTACGACCATGATAAAAAAACAGAAACACCCAATATTGCCTGGCCCGACGTCTATAAGCGCTACGCTACCCTCTGCCGCCGGATTGACGATGGCGTTGGCGACATTCTGCACCTGTTGAAAGACTTAAACATTGATCAGAATACAATTGTCGTCTTTACATCCGACAACGGTCCATCCATTGAATCCTACCTGAAAGAAGAGTACGAACCCAACTTTTTTAATAGTTACGGTCCCTTCGATGGCATCAAGCGTGACGTCTGGGAGGGCGGAGTTCGGATGCCTACCTTAGTCCAGTGGCCGGGTAACATTGCTCCCCGCAAAGTAGTGGCTCAGCCCAGTGCCCTTTACGACTGGCTGGCAACGTTTGCTGATGTGGCCCAGATACCTGCCCCTGCCCGCACCGATGGCGTTTCGCTACTCCCGACGCTAACTGGCAAAGGACAACAACGGGAGGGACTGGTCTACATTGAATATGAAAACAATGGCAACACACCCAAATTTGAGGAGTTCTCCACCAATCATCGGGGCCGAAAACGCAACCAGATGCAGAAAATCCGGCAGGGAGATTTTGTTGGTGTACGCTATGATATAAAATCAGCCGAAGACGATTTCGAGATCTATAATGTCGTGACGGATCCGCAAGAGCGCCAGAATCTGGGCAAGGAAGCGGCCTACCAGAAGATGCAAACGATGTTTAAGGAAAAAGCAACCCAGGTTCGGCGTCCCGACCCCGAAGCCCCTCGACCTTATGATCTGGCGCTTATGGCTGCCGTGGCTCCCCCAAAGCTGGCCCCCGGGATTAGCTGGTCAACTTACGAAGGACAATTTCCCTGGGTGGCGGATCTGAGCAGTCGTCCGGCAACACAGTCCGGCACCAAGCCGGGTATTGAGTTAAATAAACTAGCGTTAAAAGAAGGTATGCTCTACCAGGAGGGCTATATTAAAATACCCAAAGACGGCGCTTATCAGTTCAGTATGAATGGGAATGGGAGTTATTTGTTGCGGCTGCATAATGCCCTTATTCTTGATCGGAGCTTTCCAGACCGGCCTAAGCTAAAACTCCCCATTTCGACTACGGTGAATCTGAAAGCTGGTTACCATCCGTTTAAGATATATTACCATCATACGGATAACAGCAAGCCCAACCTGGAGTGGACCTGGCAGGCTGAAGGGCTTGCCGAGCAACCTATTCCATTGACCGCCTACTTTCACGCAGCTGAAAAATGAGTGCCTTGGAAAGCTGTAAGTAGATAGTCAGGGGTGGTGTGTGCCTGGTGATGAATCAGATTGCCAATCCGAAGAGTAAGTTCCTGCCCATTAAAGGGCTTGGTCAGGTAGGCATTGGCGTCGGCGGTAGTTTTGGCTGTTAGCAGCATCACGGCGATGTGCGCCGTCAGGGGGCTGGGTAGTGTCTGAGCCAATAAATTACTAACGAACTGCAACAGGATGACCGAAAGCGGAAACAACTTTTCACAACGAATTCGGCAGAGTAAGGGGTTTTAAACATATGCATCCCGATTGAATCAATCAAAGCACGAGCCGCTTATTAAATGCCAGCAAAAACGGCTCTTCGTCACTTTTGACACTAAACCCGTTTCACTCCGGAATGCCCGGTGGAACATTTCATACGAATGTGGGCCACTCATTTATCATAATGCTGATGAACTGATTGGTCGCTTGACGGATTAACTAGCCTTTTATAGTCACCAACTCTACCATGGATCCCTAGAAAACGTACAGCTAGACGATGCGTACTGGGCCAAAATCTGATCTTGACGGCCCAGTAGCATACACCCCTTAGCTTAATTCGTCCTCAGCACGCGCACCACTTCCGTCTGATCGGCGCTGCGTACCTGTAGCAGATGGATACTGGACGAGGCACTTAGCTTGATACTGAGCCGCTCAAGGGCACCCGCTTGGCTAATGCGTTCCTCGCTCACCGGGCGTCCCTGCTGGTTGATCAAGATGACTAACAGAAGTTGGCCTTCAGCTCCACTCACCTCGATGTGCACCATATCTCCCACGGCGGGATTGCCCAGTACCTTCACATTCAATTTACGCTCTGGCTCAGCCGCACCAAGCCGCGCCCGGCCACAAGCTGCTTTCAGGTTCCATAAGTAGGTTACCGTTGTGCCGTTCTGAGTGGCCTGGAGCAGCATCGGTTGCACATCATTAACGGTACGTAGTTCAGTGTCCACAAACTGATCCGGATTCGTCGTCGGCCCCGTAATGCCAATAGCGGAGAAAGTAATCGGGGTGCCATCGCCCCCGCTGGTGTTGAAGTGGAACGCACCCGTTGTGCAGTTATAGGTGGGGCCAGCAGTGTCAAGGCACTCCCTGGTCCTGAGATGACCGTGATGATAATGGGTATCCAGGCCGATTCCTCCTGACTATTCACATTACTGTGCGCGTTGACGGTCAGGTTCATCACGCCACTTGCGGTGGGCGTACCAGTAATGTAAGGGGGATACGTTTCATAAGAAAGGCTCAACCCATTGCCAGGCAGCTGCGGTGAAGAGTAACTTGCACTATTATTGAGCAGGAGTACCGGTAACTCGTACTTAAACGGTACTCCAGCAGTAGCCGTCAGACTGATGGGAGGATGGAGTCCAGGAGGGATAGAAGGAGTCGATATTAGGGTCGCATCACCGAATCGTACATAATACGGTTGAAGCGTACTAAGAGTAAGTCCTCAAAACGGCAGTATTTGAGCGGCTAATTGTGCCTCTAGTAAGTAACTACCCATAATCATTTTCACCCGAAAGTGCCTAATCCTTGTATTCATGAAGATTCTGATTGTAGAAGATGATGAGCGGGTAGCCGACCTGATTCGGCGGGGGCTTGAAGAAGAAGGGTTTCAAGTCGACATTGTTGAGGATGGCCTGATGGGACATCGAATCGCCCTGAGCCAGCCTTACGATCTGATCATTATGGATATTATTCTGCCCCGGCTCAATGGCCTTGATTTGTGCCAGCAGGTTCGCCAGAGCCGCCCCGATGTGCCCATTATTATGCTGACGGCGCTTGGTACTACCGATGATAAAGTGGAAGGGTTCGATGCCGGTGCGGATGATTATCTGGTCAAACCCTTTGATTTTCGGGAGTTATTTGTGCGCATTCGAACGCTGCTTCGGCGCAATAGCCAGCGTCCTGCCGAACTCGACCAGACCCTGCGCCTGGCCGATCTGGAACTGGACCCCCGCACCCGAACGGTAAAACGGGCCGGCCGAGAAATCGATCTGACACCCAAGGAGTTCAACCTGCTCGATTACATGCTGCGCCATCAGGGCCGGGTGTTGCCCCGCGCCGAAATTGCCGAGCGAGTCTGGGATACAACATTCGATACCGGTACCAATTTCATTGATGTTTATATCAATTACCTGCGCAAGAAAATTGACCGCGACTTTGAGCCAAAACTGATTCACACAAAAGCAGGGATAGGGTTTATCATGAAAGAAGGATGAAAATTCGCAATAAACTGACGGGCCTGTTTACAGGGATCATTACGGCGATCCTGATTTTCTTTGCCGGTACTGTGTATATATCGTACGCCGATTTTCGGGAAGATGAATATTTCGACCGGCTGCAGCAGCAGGCACTGACCAAAGTGAAACTGCTGCTGAACGGTCGGGTGGCGCCGTCGGCACTGAAGCTAATCTATCAGAATTCGCCCAATGCATTGTTTCAGGAGGAGGTAGCCGTTTATGATGACCGATCTACCCTGCTCTATCACGACGATATTGGGGTCGATTTTGTAAAGGAGACCCCTCTGTTGCTGGCCCGAATTCGGCAACATGGCACGGTACGATTTACGCAGCAAGATCGCCAGGTAGTTGGATTTGCCTATCGGTATCATGCCCAGACGTATCTGGTTACGGCTGCGGCCTACGATGAACATGGGCTCCGAAAACTGACTAATCTGCGATACACGCTGTTCGGTACGTTTATAATCAGTATTCTTATTGTAGTGTTAGCGGGGCGGTTTTTTGCCCGCCAAGCCCTCAAACCGATGGGCGAAGTGGTCCATCAGGTCGATGATATTACGGCAACCAGCCTGCACCGGCGCGTTCCCGAAGGTAATGGCCACGACGAAATAGCAGAACTGGCGGTTACGTTCAACCGCATGCTCGACCGGCTTGAGCAATCATTCGATGCCCAGAAACAGTTCGTTTCTAACGTCGCCCACGAAACCCGCACACCCTTGTCGGCCATAATTGCCGAGTTGGATTTGTCGGACCGGAAACCTCGAAGTGCCGATCAATATCAGCAGACGATTCGGCAGGCATTGGCTGATGCTCACCGGCTGGCCCGGCTCACCGATGGGTTGCTCGATCTGGCCAAAGCCAGTTATGACCCCTCGGCCATTACATTCCGCTCCCTTAGACTGGATGAATTATTGCTGGATGCCCGCCAGCAGGCCCGACGGATGAATGCCGCCCACAAAGTTGAGATTATTTTTGCACCAGACACTGCTACCGACGAACCCATTCTGGTACATGGTAATGAATACCTGTTACGGGTGGCCTTTATTAATCTGATGGAAAACGGCTGTAAGTTTTCCGACAATCAGCAAAGTGTAGTTATGATCACCCGTCAGCTCACAACCTGCCAACTTAAGTTTAGCGACGAAGGCGTCGGTATACCCTCTGAAGATCTGCCTCACCTGTTTACCCCTTTTTACCGTGGAGCCAATCATAAACGAGCCGATGGATATGGCATTGGCTTGTCGTTGAGCCAGCGAATTATTTTGTTGCATCAGGGCACCATCGCTATCGACCCACAAGCAAAGGCAGGAGCCACTTTCTTGGTCGAACTACCTCATTTGTAGCCATTCTAAGAGAATTCTAACAGAATTCTAAGAGTTTGTTAACATCGGTCGATAACAGCACCTCCTACCTTTACATCCGCTATTCTGATAAGCAATTGCAACAAATGGACTCCGGCCCAATTGATACCAACCTATCTCGTGTAAGACCCACTGTTGTATCTCCTTTTAGCTTTTCTTACTGAGGAGCTACTCCTTACAGCAGGTCAACAGCACCCCGGTTGCCAGTTGGCAACTGGGGTGCTGTTGGTTTGAACGAATTGGTACGCTTTTTCCACTTAATACAAATTAATGGCACTACTGCTTTTCGATACTAAAAACGATAACTGGATAAGGAGTAAACCAATCAGCAGCTGGCTGGGTGGTCTGGTGGCCTTACTGATGCTGAGTGGTAACTTGGCGGTGGCCCAACCTGTTCGATCGTTATCCTTGCTGGAAACCATCCGGGAAGCGCAACGTAATAGCCCTGTGTTGCGGGCCGAGGGTTTGGGTATCGGTATTTCTCAGGCAGATGTGGTAACGGCTGGTCTGCGGCCTAATCCCGTGCTGAATAACCAGTCGCTCCAACTGGTAAAGCCCGGCCGGTTTCCCGAAGGAACAGGGCCGTTCAGCCGACTTAACCGTCAGGTTTGGTGGCAGCTCACCACGCCGGTAAATCTAGCTCAGCAACGGCAGAAAGCGACTCGCGTAGCCGAACAAACGGTAGAACTGACGCGCCGTAACATAGCCGAAACAGAACGCAACCTGCTCCTGAGCGTTGCCCAGACGTGGCTCGATGCCTGGAAAGCCCGGCGGAGTCTGGAGCTCATCGGGCGGGCGCAACAAAACCTCGATACACTGGTGCGCATTAGTCAGGTTCGACTTCGTAATCAGGTAATTACCCAAACCGATCTGTTGCGCACCGAAGTGCTGGCTGATCAGTACCGACTACGAGGACGTACAGCCCACCAGGAATACAGCAACCAACTGGCCGACCTGCGCCGGTTATTAGGTACAACTGATAGTGTTGAGGTTATCTTGTCCGACAATACAACGCTTCTGGAAACCCGGTTAAATACCGTACTCTTCGATAGTATTCAAACGCAGGCCTTGCGGAGTCGATCAGATGTGCGGGTAGCCGAACAGGCATCGGTAGTAGCCGGACGCAATGTAGAACTCCAACAGGCACTACGCTTTCCCCGACCTGAACTAGGTATGATCTATAACCCCCAAAATGGCGTTCCGTATGTGGGGTTTTATGGCACGCTGCCGCTGCCGGTGTTCAACAAAAACCAGGGCGAAATACAGAAAGCGAAGGTGGTGGCTCAGCAATCAGAGCAGATAACAGCCTACACGCGACTGCTGGCCCAAACCGAAGTGCAGATCGCTTACCGGAGTTACCAGACTCAGCGCGGAAATGTAGAGCGATACGCTAGTATTCTTGACCGGGCTACGCAGGTACTGGCCAGTGTTCGGTACGCCTACCTGCGCGGTGGTACTACACTGGTCGATTTTTTAGACGCTCAACGGTCATTGCTCGATGTGCAGGAAGAATATCTGACATCGGAAGTGGCTTATCGGCAAACCCTCATTCAACTGCTGTTCGTTACCGGCCAGCTTCAACAGCTCGGAACACCATGATAAACAAAGTACTATTTGCCCTGCTCCTGCTGGGGGCCGGTTGTCAGAAAAGCGACAAAGCCACAGTATCCACTGCACCGGTTGTTTCTAGACCCACTATTGAGCAGCAGGGCAAGCAAATCGAATACCCCGCAGGCGCATCGGCCCTGCAATTTTTTCGGACAGAGACTATCCGCCCTCAACCCTTATCTGCCGATTACCAGGCTCCCGCCTATGTGGTGGCTACGGTGGTGGCGGCTCCGGGTGCTCCCAGGCCCCTGGTTTTGTTTGCCAACCCCGATCTGACCTCAAACTACACCGAATTGCAGCAGCACCTGACCAATATACGACAGATTCAGGGCGTCAATATCAAACAAAAAGAGATTGAACTGGCTCGCGCCAACGATCTGGCTTCCCACGGGGCGGCTACCGGGCGTGAGGTACTCGAAGCGCAAACCGCTTTAGCTGTAGAACGGACGAATCTGGCAAACGAGCGATCGCTGCTGGCCGAACATGAAGCACAATTACAACTGGCGGGTTTCAATCCCAATGGGCTGCAGCGTGCCCAGCCCGGGCAGGCATGGCTTATCTGCGACGTGCCCGAAAGCCAGATCAATAAGTTGCGCGTTGGCCACACCTGCACGGTTCAGTTTACAGCCTACCCCGACGAAACCATCCATGGGCGCATCGAATCATTTGGTGATGTGGTCGACAATACTACCAGGACGATTAAACTCCGAATCGGCCTGGCTAACCCACGAGGGCAATACCGGGCAGGTATGTTTGCCACGGTTGCATTTGGGATTTCGGAAGGCCAGTTTATGGCCGTTCCGCAAACAGCGCTTGTAACGGTGCAGGGACGGGATTACGTGTTTGTGGCCGATAGCAATCGATTCGAACGACGACCCGTTACGCTGGGTCAGCAAATCGGAAATCGCATTATCGTATTCAATGGGCTCAGAACCGGCGAACACGTAGTGACCAAAGGTACAATTCAGCTCAAAGGTCTCAGCTTTGGGTATTAGGCAGCTTCGCACTAGTAGTCGAACATGGGCCGCTCCGTGTTCAAATCCGGTTAGGAATTCCACCGTATTTTTATGATTCAGGCATTAATTGATTGGGCGTTACATAACCGGATTGCAGTAGTCATCACGGCTGGATTGATGATGGTGGCTGGGCTTATCAGCTTTTCGTACCTGAAAATAGAGGCCTATCCCGACATTGCCGATACGAATGTCATTGTTATTGCGCAGTATGAAGGGCGAGCCGCCGAAGAGGTAGAACAACAAGTGACCATTCCGCTGGAACGGGCGCTCAACAATACTCCCAAAGTAATTGCCCGGCGTTCCCGTACCATATTCGGTTTGGCTGTAGTGCAACTGAATTTTCAGGACGGCACCGACGATTACTTTGCTCGTCAGCAAGTAATTGAGCGCCTGGCCGCTGCTCAGTTGCCCGATGGCGTTACGCCCGAACTGGGACCAATGACCACTGCTGTTGGTGAAATTTACCGCTATGTGGTCGAAGCACCACCGAATCTTACCCCGATGGATCTACGTGATTTGCAGGACTGGGTTATTCGGCCGGCGCTGACACAGGTGCCGGGCGTGGCTGATGTGGTCACCTTTGGCGGGCCCGTAAAGCAGTTTCATGTACTGACCTCCCCCGAACGGCTTCGGAAATATAATCTGACGCTGGAAGCGGTGATCACGGCTGTTCAGGCTAATAACCAGAATACGGGCGGCAACATTGTTGAGCGTGGCGATCAGGGATTTGCAGTGCGGGGTTTAGGCGCTATCCAGACCGGCGCTGATCTGGGCAATATCGTACTGACAACGCTCAACGGGGTGCCGGTATACGTGCATGATGTGGCGAGCGTGGAGCAGGCTCCGCCCCAGCCGCAGGGAATTTTGGGGTATGCAATGCCAGGCCGGGGTGTCGATATAAACTCCGGTGTTGAAGGTATTGTGTCGTTGCGCCGGGGTGAAAATCCCACCGAAGTACTCAAGGCTCTCAAGCAGCGCATCATCGATTTAGAAGCCAATGAGCTGCCCAAAGGCGTTCGTGTACAGGTTATCTACGACCGCTCAACGTTGGTTGGTTATACCCTCGAAACCGTTTCGCATACCCTGCTCGAAGGCATTTCCATTGTGGTAATTATCCTGATCCTGTTTCTGGGCGATGTACGCTCAGCCCTGGTGGTGGCTGTTACCATTCCGTTTGCCCTGCTGTTTGCCTTTATGCTCATGAAGTTGACCGGCATTCCGGCAAACCTGCTTTCGCTGGGGGCTATTGACTTTGGCATTATTGTCGACGGAGCCTGTGTGATGGCGGCTCGCCTAGTTCATGCCTACCGAACGACACCCGCCGATGCCAATGGGCAAAGGCCGAACATTGTGGCACTAACGGTACAATCGGCCAGCGAGGTAAGCCGCGAAATTTTCTTTGCCGTTACCATTATCATTCTGGCTTACGGACCCATTCTAACCATGCAGCGGGTCGAAGGTAAATTGTTTTCGCCCATGGCCCTGACACTGGCTTTTGCCGTTGTTGGCTCTATGCTCTTTGCACTGACGCTGATTCCGGTACTGATGACATTTGTGTTTCGAAAGGCGGTCGAAAATCACAACCCTAAAAAACACCGGCGCAGTGTTTTCGATCGGTTCGAAGCGGCCTACGAACGCTTGGTAAGCCGTATGCTCAACCGACCCCGCCTGATATTTCTGGTAGGTATAGCGAGCGTATTGGTGGTGATCGGGTTTGCCGTAAAGATCGGTACCGAGTTTCTTCCAACACTCGACGAAGGGTCTATTTTCATGCGCTCGTTTTTACCCTCCGGCACCAATATCACAAGCAACCAAACCATTGCGCCGATCATCCGACAAACAGCGTCACGGCACCCACAGATCGAAAGTATCATTACCCAATCGGGCCGCAACGACGATGGGACGGACCCTTTTCCGGCCAACCGAACCGAAATCCTGATGATTCTGAAACCCTATGATGGGTGGGTACACGACACGACCAAACAGCAATTATTGCTCAAAATAAAAGGTGAACTGGAAAGCCAGCTTCCCGGTGCGAGCTTATCCTTTGGCCAACCCATTATCGATCAGGTAACGGAAATCGTGACGGGCTCGGCCTCTGATCTGGCCATTAACCTGACGGGATATGACCTGACGCTGTTGCGGGAACGGGCCAACCAGATTCTGGGCATTGTGCGGGGTATCAATGGCGCATCGGAATCGGGTATTGAGCAGGAGGGGCCACAGGCGCAGTTGAGTATCCAGATAAACCGACAACAGGCGGCCCGGTATGGCATCAACGTAGCCACGATTCAAACCATGATCGAAGCCGCTATTGGCGGTAAAACCATCAGTACCCTGTACGACGGGCCAAAACGCTACGACATTGTGGTGCGGTTTCTGCCCGAAGACCGTAACAACATCGATGTGATCCGAAGTTTGCAGGTTCCCGCACCCGGCGGGGCACTCATACCCATGAACCAACTGGCCTCTATTGGGCTCGTCGATGGGCAAACCAATATTTATCGGCTCGATGGGAAGCGGCTTGTTACAGTGCGAACTAACATTCGGGGGCGCGACCAGGGGAGTTTTGTGGCCGAAGCCCGGCGTAAGGTAGGGCAGGCGGTAAAACTGCCGCATGGTTACGCTATTAGCTATGGTGGGCAGTTCGAGAACCTGGAGCGGGCCGGGAAACAACTGAGCCTGGCTATCCCGCTTACGTTTCTGATTGTGCTGGGTGTTTTATTTCTGTTGTTTCGGAACGTGCGCTACGCCCTGATGACGGTTATTTGCGTGCTGTTTGCCGGGGCGGGTGGGGTGGCGGCTCTGATCCTGCGGGGCTTTAATTTCAATGTGTCGGCGGGGGTTGGGTTTGTATCACTTTTTGGATTATCAGTGATGGCGGGCGTTTTGTTGCTATCTGCCATCAGCCGGTCACGCGAAGTGAATCCTGAACAGCCGCTACGCGACGTGGTGGCGAGTGCCTCGGCAGGACAACTGCGGTCTATTCTGATGATGCTCGTTGTCGCTATTATTGGTCTGGTACCTGCTGCCACCTCATCCGGTATTGGATCCGATGTACAGCGCCCTCTGGCAACCGTTATTATTGGTGGGCTGTTATCAACCTTGCTTTTTACACCCCTGTTATTGCCTCCCTTGTATTTCTGGGTAGAACGAAAACGGTCTCTTAAGCCACTTGTACAAAATACTGCCGATACTCACTAACTGATGTTACACTATCCTTTGAGCATCAGGTTTAACTTTTGTGTAGACAGTGCAGAGGAATTGAGTTTTAATGTAGCTATACGTTCAGAAAAACAAAGAAGGTCTTAGGAAATTCTAAGACCTTCTTTGTTTACCATCTTATCTCTGTTTACAATCCCAGCACTTTCTTGTTGAAATTCTCATCGGCGCCGGTTCCGACGAAGTCGTCGAATGCCCGTTCGGTTACGCGGATGATGTGGCTGTCAATGAATGGAGCACCTTCAGCTGCACCCTGTTCTGGATGTTTCAACGCACATTCCCATTCCAAAACAGCCCAGCCGTCGTAGTCATACTGCGCTAGTTTAGAGAAAATGCTACCGAAATCAACTTGACCATCGCCTAATGAACGGAAACGACCAGCGCGTTCAACCCAGCCCTGGAAACCACCATACACGCCCTGACGGCCTGTTGGATTAAACTCGGCATCTTTCACGTGGTAAGCGTAAATCCGCTCGTGGTAGATGTCGATAAACTCCAGGTAGTCGAGGCACTGCAACACAAAGTGGCTCGGGTCATAGTTGATGCCCGCCCGGATGTGATTGCCCACTTTGTCGAGGAACATCTCGAACGTAACTCCATCGTGAACATCTTCGCCGGGGTGCAGTTCGTAACCGATGTTTACGCCCGCTTCATCGAAGGCATTCAGGATCGGTAGCCAGCGATTGCCCAGCTCGGTAAAGCCAGTCTCGACCAGACCCGCTGGGCGTTGTGGCCAGGGGTACACAAACGGCCACAACAGCGCACCCGTAAACGACACGTGCGACGTTAGCCCCAGGTTTTGCGATGCCTTAGCAGCCAGCATCAACTGATTTACAGCCCATGCCTGCTGATCTTTGGGCTTGCCAGCCAATTCAGCCGGACCGAACCCGTCGAACATAGCACCATAAGCTGGGTGAACTGCCACTAACTGCCCCTGCAAGTGAGTAGACAGCTCAGTGATTTCGAGTCCCATATCGCCCAACTTACCTTTCAGGTCGTCGCAGTAGGTTTTGCTGTCGGCGGCTTGTTGGAGGTCAATTACGCGGGGATCCCAGGTTGGAAGCTGAATGCCTTTATAGCCGAGATCAGCCATGTATTTGGCAATGGTATCAAGCGAATTAAACGGGGCCTGATCGCCCAAAAACTGGGCCAAAAATATGCCCGGGCCTTTCATTGTTTTCATCTGATCTATCAGAATTTATTAAAGTCGAACAATTGCAAACAGCCTCTTTCTTCATCAGAATTAGTTAGAAAGTTGTGAATAGATTCTAGATTACGAATCAATAAATCAGCGACTTCCTGACTTGTCAGATTGACAGGCCGCAGGAGAATTATTTTTGGCGGAAAGCCATTTAACTGGCTGAGGTCGGCATAGTCTTCGTCAAATGTAACAATGCTATATTCTTCAGCTTTGGCAATTTCCCAGATATATCGATCTTCCAAACCCGGCTGTTGCCGACGAAGTACGGACTCGCAATCAGGGAAATAAGTATTTACTTTCTTTACGACACGGTACGAGATATTCTCATCTAACAGTAACCGCATCAGTTCACTACAATTTTGACATGATGCTCCCGGTCAGCGGAGTAAGCCAGACAAGCCAGAATTTGTTCACGGGTAATATGGGGATAGTCCTCCATAATATCGTCAATACTCATCCCAACCGACAACCAACCCAGCACGTCATACACGCTAATCCGTGTACCCGTGATGCAAGGTTTCCCAAATCGAATGTTGGGATTGATTGAAATAATTTCCCGGTAATTATTCATGGCTTATCTAGCTTTTATTACCTATAACACCAATTTACAGCTTTTCTGCTAAACCTCCACCCATGCCTGCTTGCGGCTCGACTCCAGAATCCGCTCGCAAATGAGCAGTTCGCGGTAACCGTCGGCGAAGGTTGGGTAAGTTGGGTTTTCGGGTTGCTTACCGGCAGCAACGGCATCGTATACCTCCTTGAATAATTGTTTCGAGGTGTCAGGGAAGCCTTCGTTGTGACCGCCGGGGAAACCAATAACCGACCGTACTTCGGCGTGAACCAGCGACGGATCATCGGTCATAGTCTGGTTATAACCATCGCGGTTACCGAGCCAGAGTTGGTTGGGCGACTCCGAATCAAAGGCAAAGGTTTTCTTTGAACCAGAAATCTCGATTTTCAACTGGTTTTTGCGACCCGCCGATACCTGCGACACCGTGATTACCCCCCGATTGCCATTATCGAACCGGAGCAGTACGTTGGCATGATCTTCGGTATTGATGGGGACATCTGCGTAATCTTCCGGCTGAAGCATTTTTCCAGAATATGTCTCTACGGGCTTCAGTGGCTTTTTACGCGACTTGTGAATCGTGTTAAAGTCAGCCATGACAGCGGCTGTTTTTACACCCGTCACATACTCAATAATATCCATCAGGTGAGAGCCAATATCGGCAATTGCCCGCGAGTCGCCCGACTTATCGGGTTCTAGACGCCAGTTGTAATCTGTTTCGTAGAACAGCCAATCCTGGAGGTACGAACCAATGATGCTATACACATCGCCAAGCTCTCCTTTTTCGCGCATCACCTTCATTTGCCGCACTAGTGGATAGTAGCGTAGATTGAAGTGTACCGCATTCACCAAGCCTGTTTCTTTTGCCAGTGCCACGAGTTCCTCTGCTTCGTGGAGGTCTTTGGCCAGTGGTTTTTCGCACACCACGTGCTTGCCCGCCAACAAAGCCGCCTTTGACTGACTGTAGTGCAGGAAGTTAGGCGTACAGATGTGAATACACTGAATGTCATCCTGCTTTAGGAGTTCATCAAAGGTGTATGCACGGGCAATGCCCAATTGAGCGGCTTTGGCCTCGGCCAGTTCCTGAGTTACTTCGCACAGAGCGACAACCTCAACATTCGGCAAGCGCCGAAGGGCTTCGATGTGAGCGGGGCCAATAAACCCGGTACCAACCACACCAACTTGGATTTTTTGCATAAGGATTTAGTTAATGAATTTCGTCCACTTTTCACTTGACTGGTTCGAGGCAAGTACTGTATCAATGAAAGCGAGCCCCCGAACACCATCCTGTGCCGACGGGAAATCGTACAGAGGATCGCGCTGCTCGCCATTCATGTGGGCCTTTACGGCAAAGGCAAAGTTGCGGTAAATATTGGCGAAAGCCTCAAAAAAACCTTCGGGATGCCCCGCCGGCATCCGCCAGTGTGCTTTGGCAGAGGCTGACAAATCGCCAACTGCCGGGCGAAGCAACCGGTGCCCTTCCTGCGATTTGTAATGCAAGGTGTTGGGTTCCATCTGATGCCATTCCAGCCCTCCCAGTTCACCATACACGTAGATTTTGAGCGAGTTTTCTTCCCCATTCGAGATCTGACTGGCATGCAAAACCCCCTTGGCTCCTCCTTCAAAGCGAAGCAGCACGTTGCCATCATCATCGAGCAGGCGACCCGGCACAAACGTGCTTAGGTCAGCGCACAACTCTTCGATTTTAAGACCAGTGACGTACTCAGCGAGGTTTTCGGCGTGAGTGCCAATATCGCCCATTGCACCAGCCGCACCCGATTTAGCGGGATCCGTACGCCAGATGGCCTGTTTGTAGTTGTTGCCTTCTTCGTACTTCGACAGCCAGCCTTGCGGATACTCGACTACCACTTTACGAAGCTTGCCCAGTTTGCCGTTGCGAACCATATCGCGAGCTTCTTTAATCATCGGGTAACCCGTATAGTTGTGCGTCAGCCCAAACACAAGCCCCGTTGACTCTACAATGGCCGCAAGCTCTTTAGCTTCAGCAAGGTTCAGCGTCATTGGCTTGTCGCAAATGACATGAAACCCGTTTTCCAGAGCCATTTTAGCGGGCGGAAAATGCATGTGATTCGGTGTAACGATGCTGACAAAGTCCATCCGCTCCCCTTCCGGCAATTCTTTTTCGCGGAGAATCATGGCCTCAAAGCTCTCGTAAACACGATCTTCGGGCAGATAAAGCGCTTTCCCTGTAGCTCTTGATTTGTCGGGCGACTGGCTAAATACACCACAGACTAATTCAATTTCGTTATCAAAACCAGCAGCACGTCGGTGAACGGCTCCAATAAAAGCGTCGAGGCTACCCCCGATCTGACCCATGCGCAATTTGCGATGCATACTTGATTGATGTTTTGTGTTGATGCGGTATAAACCGGATGACCCTGTCGAACGACTATACTTGTAAAGTGGCCAAACGAATGCCTTTACCCGTTTCAGCGATTGAATAATTTTCCGGGCGAAAATTAGGGCAAATCCGCTTTTTTATAAAATTTTGGACGAATAACTCATGAAATGTGGGTAATCTTGCCCTTTGAGCTACTTTTCGGATTAATTGTACTTTCTCAAATCTAAACCCCCTATTGTCTCCAAAATGAACCAAGCTGTCAATCCTTCGCGACTCTTTCTGGCCAGTTGCTTCGCACTTATTACCACCGCCTTTTCATTCAGTATCCGGGCGGGTATTTTATCTCAATTAGGTACTGAGCTTAGTCTGTCTGCCGAACAGTTGGGCTTCATTAACTCGATGTGGTTCTTGGGCTTTCCCATTTCCATGATTGTGGGCGGGTTGGTCTATTACACTGTTGGCCCCCGGACAATTATGATGGTTGCCTTTGTGTGCCATATGCTGGGAATTCTGCTCACGATCTATGCGCAGGGATACACTACCCTGCTGATTTCTACCTTATTTATTGGTATCGGTAACGGTTGCACAGAAGCAGCCTGTAACCCTCTGATTGCTGATATGTATACTGGTTCGACGATGAATAAAATGCTGAACCGTTTCCACATGTGGTTCCCTGGTGGCATTGTGGTAGGTAGTTTGATCTCACTCGTTATGGGTCCCGAAAATTTAGGTTTATCGTGGCAGGCGCAGATTTGGGTTATTATGATCCCAACGCTCATCTACGCTTTTCTATTCTTTGGGCAGACGTTCCCGACCGCAAAAGTGGCGGGCTCAACTTCGCTTTCCAGTAACTTCCAGGCCATGTTGACTCCGCTGTACCTGTTTATATTCTGCTGCATGGCGCTGACTGCTATCTCGGAGTTTGGCCCCCAACAATGGGTTGGCCTGATCATGGCCAAGTCGGGAGCGCAACCGTTAGTGATTCTAGCCCTTGTAACAGGTCTGATGGCCTTTGGACGCTACTTCGGTGGCCCCATCATTCACCGGCTCGACCAAACGGGCGTATTGCTGGGTGGCGCTATTTTTGCAACCATTGGTATTTATCTGTTTAGCACCCAAACCGGGGCCATGGCCTACGTAGCGGCTGTTTTCTTCGCCATTGGGGTGTGCTTTTTCTGGCCAACCATGATCGGCTTCGTAGCCGAGCGAATTCCGGCATCGGGTGCCCTGGGCATGTCGATTCTCGGTGGGGTAGGTATGTTCTCCACGTCTATTTTCCAGCCAATTATTGGTGGGTGGATTGATGCTGAACGGGCTGTGCAGACGGCTGCTGGTAACTCTGGAGATGCCCTCGAACTGGCTGCTGGACAGGCAACCCTGGCCCGAATGACCACGTTCCCTATCATCCTGATCGTTGCCTTCACTGGCTTGTGGTTCTTTATGCGCAACCGCAAAGTAACCCATGCCGACGAGGCCGCTGCCCTGCAACAACCTCAGTTGTAATTAATCGTATTGGCGGGCCTTCAGCCTCAATCAATAAGAAAAAGCCTCTCAGACAGTCTGAGAGGCTTTTTCTTTTAATACAACCACTTGGCCCCTTTCTTCACAAAGGCAGGCAGGTTACCGCCAATCTCGTCGACCCAGACGGATTTGTTGACGCGGCTTGCCGTGGGATAGGGATAAATCTTATTGAAGAAATCGCCCGCTGTGAGGCCTTTTTGTTGAGCCATAATCAATTCCTGAACCAGTTCACCGGCGTTGGGAGCAATGATTGTTCCCCCCAAAATCTTCCGGCTGAAGGGGTTGATACCGGCAGGGCTAACAGATAGAATCATGCGGGCATATTCGTAATCTTCAATCACCGCCCGGTCATCGTGCGCAAAGTCGTAGTCGATGCGCTCATAATCCTGATTGCGTTTTTTGAGGTCGTGTTCTGAGCAGCCAAATGTAGCCACCTCGGGGTCGGTGAAGGTCACCCAGGAGAAGTTGTCATAACTCAGTTTCTTTTCGAAAACGCCGGGCGTAATAAAGTTGGTAACCAGCATGGAGGCATGAACTTCGGCACCGTGCGAAAAATAACGGGTCCCAGCCGGAGCGCCAGCGGCAGCGTCGCCCGCAACAAAAACGTGCTTGTTGGTCGTCTGGAGGTAATCATTGATTTTTAGTTGGCCTTTATCGTCCAACTCGATGCTAGCAGCCGACAAGTTCAAGGCGTCGAAATTAAATGTCCGGCCAATCGCTACCAGCACCACATCGAAGGGCACCGATTCAACCGGGCCATTTTCAGATTTGATTTCAGCCGTTTGAATGTCCGGGAACCGGACAACTTTATGTTTCAATTTAAAGGTAATCCCCTCCCCTTCCAGACGTTGCTGCAACAGGGCGGATACCTCCGGTAACTCTTTGCTCAACACCCGATCTTCGGAGCCAACCACCGTTACTTTACTTCCCAAACGCGCAAATGCCTGCGCCATTTCAATGCCGATTGGCCCCGCTCCCACTACGAGCAGGTGCTTGGGCAGACTTTCAAGCGAGAATATAGTCTGGTGCGTATGAACGCGACCCGGTATTGCTTTTACAGCGTCGATACCCTCAGCGTCGAGCTGTTGGGGGAGTGATCCGGTGCACAGAACGATGTTCTTGGCTTTTGCCCGAACGGTTGTTCCCTCGTTCAAAGCGACTTCGATCTCGGTATCACCCACAAATGTTGCTAGTCCCAGCATCACGTCAATGCCTTCTGTATCGCGCAGATATTGAGCGTTTTCGTGTACTCGTATCACGTCCTGGCGCTCCCGAACATACTGCATCACCTCGGCCATGTTGACTTCGCCTTCCGCCCGAACCCCAAACCGGGTAACGCTTCGGGAATGGTGCACCTGTCGGCTTACATGAATCAGTGCCTTGCTTGGTACACAGCCGTCATTCAGGCAATCGCCCCCAATCCGGTGGTCGTTTTTTTCCACCATCATCACCGAAAAACCAAGCCGCTTCATGGCAATTCCTACGCCTAACCCGGCCGAACCGGCTCCAATAACAATGATGTCGTACTGTTTCATTTTTTCTTCGTAAAGTCAGCCAGTGTACCCCGAATGGTCGTCACAAATTTGCTGTGTTGAAACATCGGATTGTCGTTTTTATCCAGAATTTTACACCGAAAGGCAATCTCAATGGGGGTGTCTTTCTTATCAAACAGCGCTTTTGGCAACAAACCCAGAGCCTGACCCGGCTTCACTGTCACTGGAAATACTACGGGTGTAGTACTCTGTTTTTTA
Source organism: Flavobacterium sp. SUN052 (assembly GCF_028867935.1). Taxonomy (GTDB): domain Bacteria; phylum Bacteroidota; class Bacteroidia; order Flavobacteriales; family Flavobacteriaceae; genus Flavobacterium. Next base: position 661,451 of record NZ_JAPQNS010000001.1, on the reverse strand, counting down.
ATTAAAATTGGCTCCAACTGATCACCTTCGGCAATTTGCTTGCCATTGATCGTGATCGTGTAATGGGTGTCAGTGATGTTATACGGAAACTTGTTCTTGTTAATGATATTGACTTTAGCGGCCACATCCATTGCCTTCAGGCTGAGTTTGCCGTAATCAATTTCATCCACCTTAAACTGGGGAATATAATAGGTTGGCATTCGGAGGGTTTTGTCCACGGTGAAGGTGCGTTCGCCCAAAATCGGCACATCGAGATCAAACGTCGTACGGAGCCGGTAGTTGGTACTGTCAACACCCCGTTGTTCGAGATCTTTCAGAACTTCAGTCATCTTTTTAGCCTTTAATTTCGCCGGAAGCGCAATGGTTGTGCTGTCCTTCGATTTCAGGCTCACCACCTTCTCGTATGAATCATTTACCAGTTCCTGACCGTTAATAAAAAACGAATAATTGACTTTGCGGGCCTTAAATTCGATTGGCAACGGGTTATCAATCAACAGATACATGTTCATCGAAATGTTTTCGTCGCTAAAGTCGGTGAAATCGAACCGGCTTAATTCAACCCTGGGTTTGAGGGTTCCATCGTAGGCTCCTCCCTCAGACTCGGCTTCGTTTTTCAACCGGCTGTACCAAATATAAGCGCCAATACCGCCCACCAACAGGAGCAGCAGCGCAATTATCCATCCTTTTTTCATAACGTTGTTTGTTGATGGTGGATCAATAAGTCCACCATTCCATTAGTAACGAAAAAAATAGGGCGTTGGATTATTTTGGCGATTACAATGAATTTCAACCTTGTTGCCCCCATCTACGACCGACTGGCTCATCTGGTCTTTGGTCGAACACTCGAACGGGCGCAACTATCTCTACTGAATCGATTGCCCAGCGGTGGCCGATGGTTGTTAGTAGGCGGAGGAACGGGCTGGCTACTGGAGCAGGTGCTGAACCACTGCCAACCGGCATCCATTTTATATCTTGAAGCGTCGGAACAAATGCTCGAATTAGCCCAGAAGCGCCTGGTTAACCATGCCTATAGAACCAAAATCGAGTATCGACTCGGCTCCGAAGTCGAATTAACGGAGGCCGATCGGTTCGATGTCATTCTGACTCCGTTTGTCCTGGATTTATTTTCTGAAGACTGGCTAAAAAACGAGATGATCCCTCGCCTGCTTGGCACACTACAGGCGGGCGGCTATTGGCTGGTAACTGATTTTGTACCGACCCTAATCGGGTGGCAGCGCGTTCTGGCTAAAAGTATGCTACTTTTCTTTAGAATTACAGCCGGGCTGCACAACTCGCGCTTACCCGACTGGATGCCACTGTTGAAAATCCGGCTCAATTTAGTTGCTCAACAAGCAGCCTTCCATGGCATGATTCAGTCGGGGCTATTTAGACGATCTTCCGAAATAGATTAACAATTTCTTCGTAGGGACCTACGTCGTGCCACTCCTCTGTACCCAGATTAAGCCAGGCGCCTTCGCGTCGGGGGCGTTTCAGTTCGGCCTCTTCCGTGGTGAAATCAATGTCGTACACCGTACTCATGATCGGCTGTAGCTGTTTCCAGGGCAAGGTTTTTAACTGAGAACGGCGATCATTAATAATCTCTACTTTCACCGTTCGCTCCACAAACGAAGCCGTAAGGTTTACTTCATAATCACCATCCCGTTTAGGCTCCAGGTAGGTCAGGATAAAGGGTCGTTCACGACCGGCAGACTCGTAGGTGGCCTGCATCAACTCCTGAATCAAATACTGCCATTTTTCGTAGTTCTGGGGCATTCCTGCCGTTTGATTGCCATCTTCCTCAGTCAGCGTCACCTCCCAGAAGTCGTCATCCTCGTCCAGTTCATCTTCGTCCAGTGGAGCCAGTTTGGTCGTACGCACCAGCGATTCCAGCGCCTGTTGCCACACCTGACCCAGCCGCCCGCTCCATGTAAAATCATCGTCGAGGGTGTATCCTTCGGCGATGAGTTCATCCTCGTCAATATCCTCGCGGTCGGGATACGTTATACTTAGGTCAACAGCAAGGTAGTCTTTGAAGGCTGGCCTTGCCGACAAGGTGAAGAAATAAGCGTATGGGGCCGGTAATGACCGGGCTGTCTGAAAGCGAATCTGAGCGTTTTTAAACATAGAAATCTGGATATTGGATATTGAATTTCGGACGTTTGACCTTTTGACTGTAGACACAAATGTCCAAAATCCAATGCTAACGTCCGGCATCCAACGTCCTGTTCCGGTCAATTTTGCCCGTGGGCGTTTCGCAGAATGTGGGCGTAAAGATAAGGTCTTTCGGGACAGCATACGGACCAATTTCCCGACGAATTGCTTCAGTCCACTGTCCCTGTTGGGCGTTGACTTGCTCCTTCATTGCGTCTTCTCCCTCAAGAATTAGCACAATTCGCTGACCTAACCGCTCATCGGGCAGACCTGTAACAAACAGCCGGGGAACTAATCCGGCTAACCCCAACACCGATTGAATGACGCGCTCAACCCGTTCAGGCTGCACTTTCACCCCTCCAGTATTGATAATAGAGTCGGCCCGACCCAAAATGCGAAACCTGTGATGTGGTTCGTCTGAGTCAAGCCATTCAACCACATCATTGGTCTGAATTAACTGAAAATCACTAGCAGCTGCCCGAATGTTCAGACAATCCCGTTCGTCAATGCCCAGCTCCACACCCGACAAGGCTGTAAAGAAATCGGCCGCGTTGGGGCCGTTTAAGCGCCGGATCGCAATGTGCGAAACGGTTTCGGTCATGCCGTAGGTGGCATATACGGGTGCGGTAACAGGTTGAAGTTGGGCTTCCTGCGCCGGACTGGTAGCGGCTCCACCCAGCAAAATAGCTTTGGCCTTATTGAGAATAGGCACTTTCTCTGGCGACTGCTCCAGAATAGTTTGCAGTTGGAGCGGTACAAAAGCCATAAAATCGAACCGAGTGTAGTCGGTATCGAAATTACCCAATGGGTTTCCAGAGGGTTCTACGAGCGTCAGTTTCAGACCGAGAACCATAGCGCGCACAAGCATCATTGTTCCGGCAACATAGGCTGTATTCAAGCAGCACAAGGCTGTATCCCCTGCTTGCAGTCCAAATGTCTGTCCCGTCAGCACTGCACTGGCCTGAATTTGACTACGGCTGAGCGTAATCGGTTTGGGCGTCCCTGTAGAGCCCGAAGTGTGTAAGACGAATGTTTGCTGTCCTGATTGCCACGCTCGACCAAAAGCAATCGCATGCTCCTCGTAAGCAGTACGAGCATTGGGCCACTGATCGGCGGGTAAACTTCCGTCAAGAAAAAGCATTAAGTGCTTGGATGTATTAATATGACTTGGATAGCAGGCTTGCTTCGCCCCTAAATCCCCTAAAGGGGACTTAATCCGACGTTAAAATAAGTCCCCTTTAGGGGATTTAGGGGCGAAGCAGGCTTTAAACAGTTGTTTGTAGTTAAAATAAAATACGTTCGGGTACTTAACTGAAAATGCGAAGCGAGTTGCTTTTCTGGTCATTCGAGATCTTATAAACCGTGAGCGGTTGAGTCGCTGGACCGTTTAACACCTTACCCGTTATATCGTACCGCGAGCCATCGAGCGCGCAATAGAATGAATTACTGCTGGCTTTATACACCAGCGTGGTACCTTCATGTGTACATTTCGGCGATACAGCCACGTATTGATTAGGCTCTATACTGGCTACAATTACCCGATTGTCGACCACGACGTAATAGCCCTTTTTCAAAAGGTCGGAGTAGCGTACATCGTCCAACTGAATAGTCAGATCAATGGCATCGCTACCAACCGGCGTAACTTCGGCTTTTGATTCGCACGCGCTCAAACTATTTGCCACGGTCATGGCTCCTACGCCAATGCCCAGCAGCCGAAAAAATTCCTGACGATTCATCGTTTTAGAGATAGCTTCCATGTGGGTTTGTATCTTTGATGCAATCTAACCATAAACCCGTTTTCATACTAAACAAAGGTAACAAACGAAGGGTTTACCCGGCATCTATGGAAGAAGCACACGTTATTATTAACCCCATTTCGATCGATAAAGTGGCCGAAAGTCCCGGTCTGATGGAATATGCCCATTCGGCGGGTGGGGCCGTTATTCGGCCTGAAGACAAGGGTAAAATTTCAGGGCGGGCCGTTACGGCCATGCGCGAACAAACCGATCTTCAACTGGCGCAACTGTATAAACAGATGCAGCTTTTGGCCGAGCAGGCCACGGCTATTCGTCACCGGGTTGAAGTTTCGGAGCGTATTTATGGGGCCCAGATGGGGTTCGATCCAATCGTTGGACAAACCTATTATTTTTACGTCCGCAAAAACGGAATCGATGTATTGTCGATGGTTGCCCCGCACGAATGGGGCCGCAAATTTCCGTTTGAACGTTGCCTGGCCACCGTCCGCATGATGGCCGACCACACGTGGGATGTACAATATCATGACGTTGAATATACTAATGAGTGAAAGAGCGAAAGAGTGAAAGAGCGTTTTCTGCCGCCTTTCACTCTTTGACTCTTTCACTCTTTCACTTTTAATTATGCAAAGCAACTACCCCTGGGAAATCATTAAAGAGTACAAGGAGATTATTTTCTCCTACTACGAAGGCATTGCCAAAATCAGTATCAACCGCCCTCACAAGCGGAATGCCTTTACGCCCCTAACCGTGAAAGAAATGTCAGAGGCCATGGAACTGGCCCGGCAGGATGAGCGCGTTGGCGTGGTGATTCTGACCGGCGAAGGGGGCGAAGCGTTCTGCTCCGGTGGCGATCAGTCGGTGCGGGGACACGGCGGGTACATTGGAGAAGATTCGGTGCCGCGCCTGAACGTACTGGACCTGCAAATGCAGATTCGGCGCATTCCAAAACCGGTGATCGCTATGGTGGCGGGGTATGCTATTGGCGGTGGCCACGTACTGCACGTGGTGTGTGATATCAGCATTGCTGCCGAAAACGCCCGTTTCGGCCAGACTGGCCCCAAAGTTGGTTCGTTCGACGGTGGCTTTGGGGCTTCGTATCTGGCGCGGGTAGTAGGTCAGAAGAAGGCCCGCGAAATCTGGTTCCTCTGCGATCAGTACAACGCGCAGGAAGCCCTCGATATGGGTTTGGTGAATAAGGTTGTCCCCCTCGACAAGCTGGAAGAAACAACCATTGAATGGTGCCGCAAGATGCTCGAAAAGAGTCCGATTGCACTCCGTATGCTCAAAGCTTCGTTCAACGCCGAACTCGACGGACAGGCCGGTATCCAGCAACTCGCAGGCGATGCTACCCTACTTTATTACCTTTCCGACGAAGCAAAAGAAGGCAAAAACGCATTCCTAGAAAAGCGGAAACCCGATTTCAATCAGTTTCAGAAGTTCCCGTGAGGTAATTAGAGAATAGGGTATTTTCACCCAATGCGTATTTTGTATTGTCGAATTGTATAAAAGCATGAACGGCAATACGAAATACGCATTGCGCATTTTGTATTGCCAAAAGACAAAACACTTGGCTAGCTCCCTGAAAAGTAGCAGGTTTCACCAAAGCGCAAGTACAAAATAGACATTGTGGCGGTTTCAATGAAAGGCTCTAATTATAGCAAAAACATGCGTATATTGGGGAGTTAGGCGTAAGCAAACCAGACCTCGTGTAAACAAGGATAATTTGAATAAATGACAGAGTTTGTAAACCAAATAAATAAGTACACACAGCTTTCAAAAGAGGCTGAATTAGACTTTATATCTAAACTCAAAACAAAATCTTACAAAAAAGGCGACATCATAAATAAAGAAGGACAAATCTGTAAACAAATGTATTTTATTGAAAATGGACTGGTTAAACAGTATTACAATCATAAAGACAGAGTGTTTGTTTTACGTTTTTTTTCTGAGAAAAATATTTTTACCGCTTTAGACAGTTTTATTAATCAAACACCAGCAGATTTTTTGACCGTTGCTTTGGAAGATACAAACCTGATTTATATTGATTATGAAGATGTACAATTATTGGCAAAAAATCATCATACATTTGAAACATTTTTAAGAAAAATATTTTCAAGTGCTGCATTGTATAACATTAGTAGAATAAAAGAAATGTTTAATAATGACGCAACGGAACTGTATTTAAGTTTTTCCAAAAACAACCAACACTTATTGCAAAGAATTAGTTTGGGAGACATTGCAAGTTATATCGGTGTATCGCAAGTAACTTTAAGTAGAATAAGAGCCAAGAAATGATTTTTTAACATAGGTAAAAAAATAACTAAAATCTTTGTTTCAATTTTGCACCATTAATTAATTTAAAAATTTAAAAAATGGATAACAACAAGATTGAAAGTCAAAACAGACTTAAAACAGCAGTTAAAATAGGCTCAATAGCTTATGTAATTTGGGGAATACTACATATTTACGTAGGTTATATCGGTGTGAGCCAATTTATAACTGACCCAAACAGAGGCTTATGGAGTGCATTACTTGGTGGTGACAAAATGCCTGTTGACAAATTCCAATTCGCCACAGACCCGATGACACTGAAAGTAACCGCTAACTTTATTCTAAATTTTTGTTTAGATGTAGCAGGATATGGATTTCTTGGTATTTTATTGGGAATAATGTTATGGAAAAACACCAAACCTTGGCTTGCATATTTTATAGGTTTTTTTATTATTGGATTAGCAGATTTATCATTTTTGTTTTTACAAGTAACACCAGGACATATCAAAGGAGACTTGGGTACTTACGGTGGTCCTATTTTATGGTTTATTGCAATTGTTGTCTTACCATTTGGTCTGCCAAAGTTTAAATTGAAAGAAATGTTTTAAAGTAAAGCGTAACGGAATAAAATTGCCTACGCCTAACATGGGTTTGGCAAAAGTGGGACTTTAGTACTCGGCTGAACATTTGTACTTTCTATTAGCACTTTTACTGAATTTGAACTTTGGTACTTTCTAACCCCACCTTCGCCAAGCCCAAAAACGTTACCCCATCCAACAAAAAAAGGCGATGCCAGTTATAAAGCCAGCATCGCTTTTTTTAGTGAACGCCTGAAGTTATACAGTTAACTTCTTCATGTAGTCCGCATCCAGTTTCATGCTTTCCATGGGTGACGTTGGGTATTCTTCCTGCTCCACCAGGAAGTACTTCATGCCGTTTTTCATGGCTGTCTGAAGAACTGCTTTAAAGTCTACGTTTCCTTTTCCAAGATCGTTCTGAACAGGCTTACCATCCACCTTTTTGTAGTCTTTGATGTGGCATAGTTCGTATCGCTTACCGTACTTTTCCAGGTGCGCTTTGGTATCCTGCCCTGCCACATCAATCCAGCACAGATCCAGTTCAAACATCACATTTTTTGGATCGGTATTTGCCAACAGGTATTCCTGCGGGATTTTACCCTCCAGAGCTCTGAACGAGTAGTCGTGGTTATGATAACCGAATTTAACCCCACTTTTTTTGGCCATCTCCCCGGCTTTGTTGAACCCATCGGCAATCCGCTTCCAGTCGTCGAACGACTTTTGTGGGCCAATGTACGGACACAGGGCGTACGTCAACCCCGCTTCAGCAGCCATATCGAAACTCTTCTGTAGTTCATCCGGTTTGCTGGCCTGCGCACCGTAGTTGAAGTGTGTACTGACCATTTTCACGTTTATATCGTTCAGAAACGACTTCATTTCTTTGGGTGTCATGCTCCACAAGAATCCCTGATTGCCCTGATAGCTCTCAAACTGACGGTAGCCCATCTGCCCCAACTGGGTCATAATGCCCTTAGGATCTTTGGATAAAACGTCCCGGACACTGTACAACTGCACTCCGAATACACCAATGTTTTTACTGGCCCAGGCGGCTGTCTGTGAAAGAGTCAGTGCCCCGCCAGTCAACAGACCGGCTTGCTTTAAAAAATCGCGACGATTGATCGACATATACATTAACTGATTGAATGTATTTACGAAAGACAGGGAGTGTCAATTCTTACAGTTCTCCCCGGCAAATCTTCGTATTTTTGCAGGATTATGCAATTACCCAAGTTATATCTTCAAGCCGGTCGTGATGAGGCCATCCGCCGGTTTCATCCCTGGGTGTTTTCGGGAGCCATCAGCCGCTACGAAGGAACTCTGAGCGACGGCGACGTGGTGGAAGTGTTCGACAAGAAAGGCAACTACCTTGCCACGGGCCACTACCACGATGGTAGCATTGCTGTTCGGATTTTCTCCTTCGAGCGCATTGTCCCTGACATTCATTACTGGACAAAAAAATTAACCGGCATCCGGCAATTCCGTGAGGCTATTATTGCGACTACGCCGGGGGTTAAAACCGACTGCTACCGCCTTGTTCATGGTGAGGGCGATGGCTGTTCGGGCCTTGTCATTGACTATTACAACGGAGTAGCGGTGTTGCAGGCTCATTCTATTGGTATGCACCGGGAACGTAATCTAATAACCGACGCCCTGAAAAACGTGTATGGCGATACCCTAATAGCCGTTTACGACAAAAGCCACGAAACCGTACCCGAACTTTATGGCCAAACCGTTGAGAATGGTTACCTACTCGGCTCCGTCGAAACACCCCACGAAGTGCATGAAAATGGCCGCGCGTTTTGGGTCGATTGGATAACAGGGCAAAAAACGGGGTTCTTTCTCGATCAGCGCGACAACCGCCAACTGCTGGCCCGTTATTCGCACGGTAAACGGGTGTTAAATACGTTTTGTTATTCGGGCGGTTTCTCGGTGTACGCTCTGGCAGCCGGAGCCGCACTGGTTCACTCCGTCGATTCTTCCCAAAAAGCGATCGACCTGACCAACCGCAACGTGGCGCTGAACGCGGTTACGAATAATTTAGATGAATCCAGACATGAAGCCATAACCGACGATGTGATGGCTTACCTGAAAGCACACCCTGACCAGTACGACATTGTTGTATTAGATCCCCCTGCCTATGCCAAAAACATTTCGGCCCGACACCGGGCAGTGCAGGGGTACAAACGATTAAATATTGAAGGATTTAAGCGCGTGGCAAAGGGTGGCATCCTGTTCACCTTCTCGTGTTCACAGGTTGTCGATCGGGAGTTGTTCTATAATACGGTGGTGGCTGCCGCTATCGAAGCGGGGCGGCAGGTGCGGGTTCTCCATCATCTGAGCCAACCCGCTGACCACCCTGTCAGCTTGTTTCATCCCGAAGGCGGCTATTTGAAAGGTCTGGTACTTTGGGTTGAATAGGGCAACCATTTCAAGGCTAAGCCAATTTACTGGTTTAGCCTTGAAACATGAAACTAGATAAGCTCCTCTGCCAGATACGGCAAATAAGCATCTAACTGATCGGTGTCTTTAAACGCCGTTACCTCCTGAAGCTTGTTGGTGTAGGCATCGTGGCGAAGCTCTACGTAGAAATTATGCAAACTATAAAGCAGAAAAATAAACTCGTCTTCGTAGCGATTAGCCAGAATATCGCCCTGGTAATAGAGCGTGTCTAACTGTTGTTGAGTTGATAAAGCAGTAAAATCCGCAGGTTGCATAGTGAAATATGAGTTGGGGGTGCGAAAATAAGGATTTATATCTTCACTCGCTTGCTCGTCCGGGCTGCTTCGTAAATGGCTTCCACTATTTTAATATCGCGAAGTCCTTCTTCACCGGGTACCAGAACAGGCTTTTTGTTCATGATCGCCAGGGCATCATCGTCCATTTGCATGGCCTGCTGCATGGGTACTTCGTACGGATTATCAAAGGTGAACCCGCCTGACCCATTGCCTTTTACACCGTTGTAGCCAGAGTACGGTTCTACCCTAAGAATGCCCTTTTCACCAATCACGTGCATAAAATTCATGTTCATACCGTAACTGGTCTGTAAAGCCGCCCGCGCTCCGCTTGGAAACTCCAGTTGCACCATCGACGTCTCGTCGAGACCATTTTTGTACACGTCGGGCCGGGTCGTATACTGTTGAGCCGTCACGGCAATAGGTTCTTCGCCCGTGGCCAGCCGTGCGCCCTGAATGACGTACACACCCATATCGTACATCACGCCCCCGCCCATCTCTTTTTTCTGCTTCCAATGGTCGGTACGGGCGTCATAGTAAGCCGCTGAGCAGTTTACCATCTTGATCTTACCAATTTTGCCATCGCGTAAAAACTTCACATAGGCTTGCGTATTGGGATCATGGTGCAAACGATAGCCCACCGACAGCGACACATTTGCTTTTTTGCAGGCATCAATCATGTCCTGGCACTCTTTGGCCGTTACCGCCATTGGTTTCTCCACCCAAACGTGTTTACCCGCTTTGGCCGCCCGAACCACATATTCTTTATGCATCGACGGCGGCAGTACCACATAAATCACGTCGATATCAGGGTTGTTGGCTATCTGATCAAAAGTTTGGTAGCTATAGATATTCTTATCGGGAATATTGTACTGTTTTTTCCATTTTTCGGCTTTGGCGGGTGTTCCCGTCACAATGCCAGCCAAATAGCAATTCTTGGTTTTTTGCAAAGCCGGAGCCAGCAAATCGGTGCTGTAATAGCCCAGACCTACGAGGGCCACGCCCAGTTTATCTTTTTTGGGTGAAGTTGCTGCCAGCAAAGAATCTGGTGCAAGAATACCAGCTGTGGTGCCAACAGCCAGCGTTTGGAGCATAGTCCGACGGGAAGTCATAGGTTGCAAGGTTGTAGATCGTAAAGTTCTCAGAAAGTCCTGAATAGGTCAAGTTTTTTATATGGTTATCATCTACCAGTCCATAAAGAGGATACTCTGTTTTGATGGCAAAAAGTAGTAGCTTCATGGCTTACTCACCAAAACACCACCACTTCTTATGTACGTCGGTAAAACATTTCAATTTAAGCTTCTGTGGCATTTTGCCCGTAAAAACCTGTTCAGAACCTTCCTTATCAGCCTGGTAGCTTGTCTACTTTACAAAGTACTTGGCTGGCAATTCGTGGGTATCTCATTTTTGCCCGTCGCTACCATTGGTACGGCCGTTGCGTTTTATGTCGGCTTCAAAAATAATCAGGCTTACGACCGGCTGTGGGAAGCCCGGCGGCTTTGGGGCAGCATCACTAACACAAGTCGAACGTTTGCGGCTACATTTATTTCCCTTGTTCCCGATAAGGATATCCAGCGCGAGTTTCTGTACCGTCACATTGCCTGGGTGCACATTCTTCGGCTACAATTACGGCGCACCATTCCCTGGGCCACCAGCGCTCAGGATTTGCATCAGACGTTTCTGTCGGAAAGTAACGAGCTGGAGAAGTTTGATGAGGGATTGAAAAAGGTCTTTCAAGATATGAACCGGATGGAGTATTACGAATCGATGGCGGGGAAAAGTAACACGGCTATTCATGCGCTCAAAAAACAGATTCATGAATTGGGTCGACTCAAAAAAACTAAGGTAATCGATGAATATGAACACAGCGATTTAGTGAAGCATATTGCCAATCTTTACGATTTTCAGGGCGGTTGTGAACGTATCAAAAGCACACCCCTTTTTCGTCAGTACAGCATTTTCAGCCGGGTTTTTGTGCTATTGTTCATTTCGCTGCTCCCTTTTGCTCTCCTTAAAGAAATGGACAAAGTAGGCGACTATGGCGTTTGGTTAACAATACCATTTACCTTGTTAATCTCGTGGGTATTTTTCACGATGGAACAGATTGGCGAGTTCAGCGAAAACCCGTTCGATAACAGTGTAAACGACATTCCTATAACAACCATCTGCCGCAACATCGAAATCGAAGTTAGAGAGTTCCTTGGCGACGAACATCTTCCCGAAAAACTCAACCCCGTGGATAATGTCCTGTTGTAAATCAATAAAAAAGCCCCGACCATTGGTCAGGGCTTTATGTTGGTGGGTCATGATAACCCTCTGTTTACTTCAGTTGATCAACAACAGCTTTGAACGCTTCGGGGTGGTTCATGGCTAAGTCAGCCAGAACCTTGCGGTTCAATTCAATTCCCGATTGATTCAGTTTGCCGATAAAGGCAGAATAGGACATGCCGTGCAGACGAACACCAGCGTTGATACGCTGAATCCAAAGTGAGCGGAAATCCCGCTTTTTAGCACGACGGTCGCGGTATGCGTAGCCTAAACCTTTCTCAACGGCGTTTTTAGCAACCGTCCAGACATTTTTACGCCGACCAAAATAGCCTTTGGCCAGCTTCATTACTTTTTTCCGACGCGCCCGTGAGGCAACGTGATTGACGGAACGTGGCATTTTTTAGTTGTTTTTTGACGCGGGCGACAGTCAACTATCAGTTATCAGCTAACAGCCATCAGTTGGTTTAAACTGGTTGCTGCTCACTGTTCGCTGCTCACTGTACTTTGTTGCCTTTCGTCGGGTGAAACATAAAACCGGGAGCCGAAGGGCATCCCAAAAAGAAACGAAAATTAGATAGCCAGCATCGCTTTGATCCGCATTTCATCGCCACTGAATACCAGTGTTGAGTGAGTCAGATTGCGCTTCTGCTTGGTTGTCTTTTTCGTCAGAATGTGTGAGTGGAAGGCGTGCTTCCGCTTGATTTTCCCGGTGCCCGTCAGCTTGAAACGCTTCTTGGCGGCCGAGTTTGTTTTCATTTTAGGCATTTTCTGAACCGCTTAGTGTTTTGACCGGATCGCCGGACCGCCGGATTACCCGGACCATTTGTAAACAGGCCGCAAAGATACGGAAAATACAGCCAACAGCAAACAGCGAGCAACCAACAGTTTTCACTGATAGCTGCTCGCTGTTGGTTGTTTATTGAAATTATTTCTTTACCTGAACAACTTTTGGGGCAAGAAACATGCTCATGCGCTTGCCTTCAAGTTTGGGTTCTGATTCTATTTTGCCGACCTCCTCAAGCCCTTTTGCAAATCGGGCGAGTAACTGGAAGCCACGCTCTTTGAACACAATTGCGCGACCCACAAACTGCACATAAGCTTTCACCTTGGCGCCTTCTTTCAGGAAAGTGAGCGCGTGCTTGAGCTTAAAGTCAAAATCATGATCGTCGGTGTTTGGGCCGAAACGAATTTCTTTGATAACGACTTTCTGAGCGTTGGCCTTAATTTCTTTCTGCTTTTTTTTCTGCTCGTATTTGAACTTGGAGTAGTCAATAATGCGGCAGACAGGCGGAACGGCGTTGGGGGAGATTTCTACCAGATCAAGGCTTTGGGCCTTGGCCATCGCCTTAGCTTTGTCAATTTCGAAAATGCCTTGTTCGACGTTTTCGCCGACGACCCGAACCTGTTTGGCCAGGATCCGATCATTAATTCGGTAGGGTTCTTCAACCACGCGCCGGGGTGGTCTCCGCTGGGGTAATGCCATAGATACTATTTAGTGATTCAAAATGTCTCCCTGATAACGTAGGGGACGGTTAAAAGTTCGGGAAATGTAGCAAATTGACGACCAAAAGTCAAAAGTTTCAGGTCAAAAGTCGGCTAAAACATCCGTATCGCTTTTGCTAAAGACATAGTCGCGCCAACTGCCTTTTGACCTGAGACTATCAACATTGAGCTCATCAAGCCTTTATTTCGTTCTGGAACAGGGTTGTAAACTCTTCTACCGACATTGCTCCTAAGTCGCCCTGGCCCTTCCGGCGCACAGAAACTTTCCCTTCGGCTTGTTCTTTATCGCCAACGATAAGCATAAACGGTACTTTTCCCACTTCTGCATCGCGAATTTTGCGACCAATTTTCTCGTCGCGCAGATCGACATAACCGCGAATATCGCGCTCCTGCAACGTAAGGAACAGGTCGTTGGCGTAGTCTTCGTATTTCTCCGAAATTGGCAGAATGGCAATTTGATCAGGCGAGAGCCAGAGCGGGAAATTCCCGGCCGTGTTCTCAATCAAAATAGCAATAAACCGCTCCAGCGAGCCAAATGGGGCACGGTGAATCATTACAGGCCGGTGCTTCTGGTTATCGGCCCCAACGTATTCCAATTCAAAGCGGTTTGGCAAGTTGTAATCCACCTGAATAGTGCCCAACTGCCATTTCCGGCCTAGAGCATCCTTCACCATGAAGTCAAGTTTAGGGCCGTAGAAAGCCGCTTCTCCTTTTTCCGTCACGGTTGATAACCCTTTCTCAGCTGCTGACTCAATGATGGCCGATTCTGCTTTCTCCCACAAATCATCCGACCCAATATATTTGGCTCCATTATCAGGGTCACGCAACGAAATCTGGGCACTGTAATCGTTAAAACCCAGTGTCTTGAAAACGTATTGCACCAGATCGATTACCTTCATAAATTCTTCTTTCACCTGATCGGGGCGGCAGAAAATATGCGCATCGTCCTGGGTAAACCCACGTACCCGAGTCAGGCCGTGTAACTCACCCGACTGCTCGTAGCGATACACCGTCCCGAATTCAGCCAGCCGAAGCGGCAGATCCCGGTATGAGCGCGGACGCGATTTGTAAATCTCACAGTGGTGAGGGCAGTTCATAGGCTTCAGCAGGAACTCTTCGTTTGGATCAGGGGTACGAATTGGCTGAAACGAATCTTCGCCGTATTTCTCCCAGTGACCCGACGTCACGTATAATTGCTTACTGCCAATGTGGGGCGTTACCACGGGTGAGTACCCTGCCCGCACCTGTGCCCGGCGCAGGAAGTTTTCGAGCCGCTCCCGAACAAGAGCTCCTTTTGGCAACCAGAGTGGCAAGCCCGCTCCTACTTTCTCGGAGAACGTAAACAGATCAAGTTCTTTACCCAGTTTGCGGTGATCGCGCTTTTTAGCTTCCTCCAGTAAGTGCAGGTATTCTTCCAGCTCTTTCTGTTTGGGATAAGTAACCCCATAGATGCGGGTAAGCATCTTGTTCTTTTCGTCGCCCCGCCAGTAGGCACCAGCCACGTTCATGAGCTTGGCGGCCTTAATAAAACCAGTGTTCGGAATGTGTGGTCCCCGGCAGAGGTCGGTGAAACCTCCCTGCGTGTATAAAGTTATGGAGCCGTCTTCCAGGCCCTGAATAAGTTCAACTTTGTAGGGATCGCCTTTTTCAATGAAATAAGCCAGCGCGTCTTCTTTGCTAATTGGCTGCCGAACATACTCGTTTTTCTGGCGAGCCAGTTCGAGCATTTTATCTTCTACTTTCTTAAAATCATCCTGCGAGAAATGCTTTCCTTCGAAGTCGACATCGTAGTAGAACCCGTTTTCTACGGCTGGTCCGATAGCCAGTTTAACGCCCGGATACAGCGCTTCCAAAGCCTCAGCCATAAGGTGAGCCGACGAGTGCCAGAACGTGGCCTTACCATCCTTGTCGTTCCAGGTGAGCAGTTGTACCTGGGCATCACTGTTGATGGGCAGATTAGCGTCCTGCACCTTTCCGTCGACCTTGGCGGCCAACACATTACGAGCCAGCCCCTCGCTGATACTCAGCGCAATATCGAGACTGGAACTTCCTTTTGGGTATTCGCGCACACTCCCATCGGGTAGCGTTACGTGAATGAGTTGATCCTGGGCAATCATATAATTTGGTAGTAAGTCTATTCCGGTTTCATGACGAATAACGAGCTACTGAAACTCGAAACGGTTTATTTGATCGAATCCGGCCTGGTTGTTAGTCGGCTTCGGGGTTGGATTGTCTGTATATCCATTCGGGTGTCAACGGGCGCTGTTGGTTGTTCAGCGCCTGCTGCTCCACTTTCATCCGGCAAAAGTACGGAGTTATCGCTACTTGGGCTATACATTCGGCGTTGCGCCCGCCACATTCCGGCTACCGCCTGCTGGTCGGCAGGATTTTGGCGAGCACTTTTGGTGTAAGAGGCTACTGCCTGCTCATACATACCGAGTTGCTCCTGACACTGCCCAATGTATGTGTCGATGCGTGGATACTGGGGGCTCAGTTGCTGCACCCGGCTGAAATTAGCCAGTGCTTGCGTATAGGCTTTCCAACGTTGTAAGATCAACCCTGCCTGAAAATTGGCCTGATAATACGTCGGTTCGAGTAACACAGTTTGCTTGTAAAATGTCAGTGCACTGTCGAGTCGTCCACCGGCCTGGTAAATCATGCCCCGACCAAACGTAAGGCGGGGGTTATTAGGGAAATACCGAATGGCCTGTTCGTTATAGGTTAGGGCTGCTCCCAGATCGCCCAGCGAACGATAAACCGCTGCCAATTGATTGTACGTCTCTAAAAAACGAGGTTTCAATTTTAACGACTGCTGGTATAAGCCCAGGGCCTGACTTGTGTCGCCCTGCTTTGCCGTAATAAGGCCGTTAAAGAAATAGGCCTCCCCATCGTATGGGGCCATTTGCAGCGCTTTGGCCAGATACAGGCGCGCCTTGGCAAATTGATTGCGCTGCTGCCAAATGTCAGCCAAAAGTGTGTACAGCTCAGGGGTATCGGCGCCCAAAATTTCAGCCCGTTGGGCGTTATCAAGCGCTTTATCGGGAAGTTTTAGCGTACGCAATACCTGTGCCCGAATCAGGTAGTAGGCTCCTTCAGTATTGTTTCGACTGATGGCCTCGTCAATATCTTCCAGGGCTTCCTTGGTGCGGTTTATACTCAAATAGAGTTTTGCCCGTTTGGCATAGGCCGACGCGGGCGAAGACTGATTGATGGCGCGGGTTAACGTGCGTAAGGCAGCCTCTATTCGAGAACTATCGCTGGCCGTTGGCAGCGGAGGAATTCGCCTTTGCTGGCGTGGGTCAGCATCGCAACCACAGAGAAAGAGCGAAAGAGCGAAAGCGTGAATGAGCAAAAGAGTGGCGGGCCGACGTCTATTGTGGCACTCTTTTGCACGTTCTCTTTTTGACTCCTTTGCTCTACCGATCATTATAATTCTCTTTCCCACAAATGTAACACGAACCAAAATCAGAACCGATAAAACACGCCCAGCGGAAGCCTTTTTTGGTAACGGTCATCCAGGTATAACTCACCCCATTCGGCTCCGGCGGGTTTACCAAACACCTGCCGCATGAGGTTGTCAAGAATCAGCGATGAGAAACCAAGCGAGTAAAGATTGATGATAAAAAAGTGATTATCCCGGTCGAGCAGGTCAGCACAGGCTTTGAGCAACTCGTTGAGGTGTTCTTCCAGCACCCATTTTTCACCGTCGGGACCACGGCCGTAAGCTGGGGGGTCCAGAATGATGCCATTGTATTTATTACCCCGCCGAACCTCGCGCCGAACAAATTTGAGCGCGTCTTCAACAACCCAGCGAATATCTTTGAGATTGCTGTGGTCCATATTTTCCCGGGCCCAGGTAATCACGGGTTTCACGGCATCAACGTGCGTCACATCGGCCCCGGCCTGGCAGGCCGCCAACGATGCCCCGCCTGTGTAGGCAAACAGATTGAGCACTCTGGGCCGGCTGATTGATGCTTTGCCCGCCTGTAATGCCTTTACTTTATCGTGAATAAACGCCCAATTGGTAGCCTGTTCTGGAAAAATACCAACGTGTTTAAAGGATGTCAATGCCAGTTTGAAACGTAGATCCAGACCATCCTGCTGAAAATTGATAAACCACGGATCACGCATATCAGCGGATTTTTGCCAGTCGCCCCGCTCTGGAGACTGTTTGTCACGCCGAAACGTAGCATGAGCACGACGATCCCAGTCGGCTTGGGGCAACGATTTATCCCAGATTGCCTGGGGTTCCGGGCGGGCCAGTACATACTCACCAAACCGTTCGAGTTTCTCGAAACCACCGGCATCAATCAGTTCGTATGCAGGCCAGGGATCGGGCGTAAGAAGACGAAGCATTTACTAAAGAGTGAAAGAATTAAAGAGCAACAGTCCGGCGTTCCGGAGAGTGTATGAGCGGCTTTCGACCATACACTTAGCTCTTTTGGAAGACAAAGGTAGGAGTTGCCGGACAATCCAGCGTCTACTATCCCATATCCAATGGTCAATATCCTACAGCCAACGTTTATTTTCCATGTATCTTTGTCCTCTTTTTTGATTTGTTACTACCAAATGATGACAGTAGCCGAGGATAAAGCACGCTCTGAAGTTCTTAAATTATACGGCAACCGGCTTCGCCTGCGGGTATGTGGGCTATTCCGTGACGGCGACCGACTCCTGATGGTTCGGCACCGGGGCATCAACCAGTCCGATACATTCTGGTGTCCGCCGGGGGGTGGTCTTCAGTTTGGCGAGGCTACCCGCGAGGGGCTTACCCGTGAATTTGATGAAGAAACTGGCCTGAAAATTGTCGTGGGTGATATGTTGTTTGTAAACGAGTTCAGAGAACCACCGCTACACGCACTGGAGCTTTTTTTCGACGTACAGGTTATCAGCGGAACAATCCGCCAGGGTCTGGACCCGGAAATGAGTACTGATGGTCAAATCATTGAAGAAGTTCGCTTGATGACGTTTGATGAAATCAAATCCTATCCACCCGAAGAAGTACATACTCTTTTTCAACGATGCCATTCAATAGAAGACGTGTTTGCCTTACGGGGCTTTCTTGCTTCATAATTTGTTAATGTTGTAATTAGCCTGTCAGAACTGCATTACCTACGTTTGTGTTAACTACCCCCTCCACTGTGTCTCCAATTGTCGCTATTCGTCAGGGTTCGTTTGATTCCGCTCAAACGGAACAATCGGTTCTGTGCGTTGAGGTGGGTAAGGAGCATTTGCGGTTTGCGTATTTAGATGCCCAAAAACGGCTGTCGTGGCTCGAAGATTTTTCATTTCCATCGCTCCTTACCGAACGGTCGTTAGCAGACAATCTGCCCGCCATTTTCCAGGATCATCCCATACTATCAGCGGGCCCCTGGCAGCAAGTGCTGGTTACGGTCAATTCACCCGCCTTTACGCTGATTCCTACGCCCCTGTTCCGGAAAGAGTATGCAACCAGCTACATGACACTCATGCGCGGCAGTGCGTTGCCTCCGCACGAGTATGCCCACTTTTTTGAACAACCCAACGACAACTTCGTATCGGTGTTCAACGTGGAGCATCGGCTGGCTAATTACCTGGCGGGTGTTTATCCCTTGCAAACGACCACCTTTGTTCACCAAACCAGTGCTATTATCCGGGCCTCGGCAGCGGTAGAACAGCAATTGGTCAGTACACAGAATCTGCTGTTATATTTTGAGGGCGAGTTCGTGACCATTGTCCTGCGGTCTAATCATGCGCTGCGTTTCTGCAATCGGTTTGGGTTCAAAAATCCCCAGGATCTGACGTACTATATTCTGTATGTTCTTGAAGAACTACGCTTAGAGCCATATTCGGTCAATATTCTGCTGTATGGCGAAATCACTCCTTTTTCAGATTCGTATACGAATCTGGCGGAGTTCCTGCCCCATATGATGTTCGGCCAAACCCCGGCCGGTATGCGGTTCAACGGCGATTTCGACGACCTTCCCGAACATCGATATTTGAGTTTGTATGGACTTTCCTTATTGAGTGATTAGCTTTATTGAGTGATTGAGTGAAACGTCGCGGAAATGACGTGCGCCAACCAGTTTCACTCAATCGACACATCGAACCACACTCAATCACTCATTCACTCAATACTTCTATGCCCCGTATTGCCCTATTTCCCGGCTCATTTGATCCATTCACCAAAGGTCACGAAGACATTGTGCTACGGGGGCTCCAGTTGTTCGATGAGATTATCATCGGTATTGGTCGAAATGCCAACAAACAACGGTATTTCGCGCTCGATGAGATGGTGCGGTTAATCGAACAAACCTTTGCGAAGCATCCGGCTGTTCGCGTGGTGTCGTACGACGACCTGACGGCTAACGTTGCCCGTGAAATGGGAGCCAAATTTTTGCTCAGGGGACTACGCAACACCACCGATTTTGAATACGAAAACGGCATTTCGCAGGTAAACCGTTTTGTGTATGAAGATGTAGAAACCGTGTTTCTGATTACTTCACCGCACCTCGCTCCTATTAGTTCGAGCATTATCCGCGATTTGCACCGCTACGGCAAGAATGTGGATGCTTTTGTGCCGTACGTACTGACTGCCGCATCCAAATAACCAGTTTATCAACAAGTAAAAGCCGCGACTGGTATAAAATCGGTCGCGGCTTTTGCTTGTTGATGTATCGCCAGATTGTCTGTTGAACGCCCTGGTTCAGGCTTTTAACTTTTGGGAGTCTACTGTCTCAATCACGTATCTGATCGAGCTGAACGAATTGGCGAGGACAGCCTGAGCCTGTTTGCGGTCGAGCCAGGCCAGCTTTTCAATATCCTCATCTTCCTGTGGCGCCATCCGGCTTTCGTCAAGTAATGTCATCTTGTACCACTTAGTGCGCTTCAGGATCCGGTTTCCGTTCATTGAATAAGTGTGCCAGGTCGTACAGATTTTCTCTTCAATAGTCACCCGGACCCCTGTTTCTTCTTCAACTTCACGAGCGGCCCCTTGCTGCGACGATTCACCATCGTCTAATTTTCCCTTGGGCAAATCCCAAACGCCCCTCCGAAACATGAGCAACATCTGATTGCCTTTGAAAACCACCCCTCCGGCAGCTTTTACCACTTTGAACAGGCTGGTGAAGCGTTCCTCGCATTGTTCCTTATCAGCGCAGACCAGCGTGACAGACAGCAAATCGCTGACGTTGGCATTCTGAACCAGATACACCACTTTTTCGACCATTGTCGGTGTGGTATTCAGCAACAGTAAGTGGCCTTTGAGCGCATCTTCTTTCAAGATTTCAAGCCGTGTATCCACGATCTTATCGTAGTGCGTGAAGTCTTCTAACCGGTTGGCTTTTTTGGCACTTACTAACCGAATTGGTCGGTCGTCAATAAAAACAATCATCTCGTAGGGGAAAGTACTCGCTGTTGAAATTAATCAACTAACTAGTCTATTTAGTGAGTGAAATCAATTTCGGTAACAAAAATAGCAAGGATATGAATGAAAATCCGCCTAATCTGTGGGAGTGGCACACCATTCCTTCTTACTATTGCTATTTTTGCAACAGGCCAATTTACGCCCTTTGTGGAAATAGTTATAATCCTCTTGCTGACGATTCTGAACGGTGTCTTCTCTATGTCGGAGATCGCACTGGTTTCGTCACGAAAAGCAAAACTCGAAACCAGCGCCAAAAACGGCGACCGTCGGGCTCAGGCAGCCCTTGATCTGGCAAATTCACCCAATCGTTTCTTGTCAACTGTTCAGATCGGCATTACCCTTATCGGTATCTTACTGGGTATTTTCAGTGGTGACCAGCTCACCACCGATGCGCAGAATTTGGTAGCTCAGGTTTCTTTCCTGGCTCCTTACTCGCGGCCAGTAGCAGTGGCACTTGTTCTTTTGATACTTACCTATCTTTCGTTGGTATTGGGTGAGTTGGTACCCAAACGCATTGGGTTATCGAATCCGGAGGGTATTGCCAAAACAATGGCCGCGCCCATGAACCTGCTTTCGCGAATGACGTCGCCCTTCATTACACTTTTAGGGGCCTCAAGCGACGGAATAATTAAGCTACTGGGCATAAAGCCAAATGACAGCGCTGTAACGGAAGAAGAAATCAAAAGCCTCATTCAGGAAGGCACGTCGGGTGGCGTAATCGAAGAGATTGAGCAGGAGATTGTGCAAAACGTGTTTCAACTTGGCGATCGGCGAATTACATCCTTAATGACCAGTCGGCAAGAGATGGTCTATCTGGATCTGGAAGATGAACCAGCCGAAAACATTGAGAAGATCATTACCCATAAACACTCCACCTATCCCATTTGTCGGGGTTCGGTAGACGAGGTAGTGGGTCTGATTGCTTCTAAAGATCTGTTGGGTAAAGACCTCAATACTGAGGTGCTGAACCTCCAGCCCATTACGCGGGAAGTCTTGTTCATTCCCGAAAACAACCGCGCTTATCAGGTACTCGAACGGTTTCGCGAACGACGCCAGTATGTGGGTATCATTGTTGATGAGTATGGTGGTGTGCTGGGTATGGTAACACTCAACGACATTATCGACGCACTGGTTGGTGATATATCGGACACGAGTGAGTTTAACTACGAAATATCTGAACGCGAAGATGGAAGCTATCTAATTGATGCTCAGATACCTTTTGACGATTTCTTGAATCACCTCGACATCAACCTATCGGACCAAAAACGGCGCGACCTGACAGGCTTCGATACCCTCGGTGGCTTTGCGCTGCATATCCTGAAAGACATTCCCAAGACCGGTGAAACGTTCCGCTGGCAGAATTATCAGTTCGAAATTATCGACATGGATAAAAGCCGGATCGACAAGATTCTAGTGACCCGGATGGAGGAAGAGTAAGAGCCCTGTGTGTTATTCTAATTCTTCTACGTGACGCAAACTCTAGCTTTATCTATCATAAAATGAAGCAAGACTTATCTGTACGAATTATCTTGGAAGGCCCTCCAACAGGCGTTGACTTCGGAATTCAAAAGGGCAGTGGGCATAGCTATGAAACAATTCTAACCCAACAATCAAGTGGGGATGACCTGTGTTTTGAATTCTCAATATCGGTAAAGGATGGCAAAACTGCTTTTTATGATTTTGCAGGATCGTGTGTTCAGGGGCCATCAACCGAACGCTTCATTTACGTTGACATTGGAACCGCTGCCGGTCAAATCAACTCGCCCTGGACCCGACGATTGAAAATTCCGTTGAGAGATATTTCATTAGAAACGATCAATCTCGCATTGGCTGACTCTTCCCTCATTTTGGAAACCAGAGTCCCTGGAACAGCCAAAGACGGAGGCCCAAATTGCGCTACCGTAAAACCTTTCTCCGGCTGGCATTTGAGTCTAAGTTCGTAATCTTTACTTTCCCCAACCCTTTGACAACTAAGGGCATAAAACAATTAAATTGTTAGAAAGCGGATGCTTTGCAACGCGGATTCTCACACATTTTCTATAGAAATCAGCGCAAATCTGCGTTCCAAAGCGTCCGCGTTGTCCGCGTTCCAATTTTGTAAATAAGTCTCAATCGCCCTATTGTACTGACAACTCTTTGTCCAAATCAGTTGGAGTAGTTCTTTATTTCAATTTATCTTTGTAGATAAGATATTTAGATAATAAGATATAGTATGGAGAAAGATGTTTTAGACCGGATCAGAAGGCTTAGCCAGCAGTATGCCTACACCTCAATTCAGATGCACGAAGCCGTTGCCCGGAAGGCGGGGCTCTCTGGAACGGACCATAAATACCTGGGATTTTTAATCCAGAAGGGGCAAATGACAGCGGGTGAGCTATCAACCTTAACTGGCCTGACTACCGGTGCTGTGACTGGTTTGATAGACCGATTTGAGAAGAGAAATCTGGTAAAAAGGCAGTTTGCAGCCGACGATAGACGTAAGATTATTATCGTACCTAATACCGCAATTATAATGGCGCTCCTGACACCGCTGTATAAAGAATTCCGAGCCAGGTCAGAAAAATTGATTGGTTCATTTTCAGACGAAGAAGTTGAAACCCTCGAAGCCTACTTTTCTCAGGCCATTGAGATAATGACTCAAACAACCAACACACTCAACGAGAACCAAGCGAAACCATGAAAATCCCAAACTCATACATAGTTGGCTTTCAACACATTGACAAAACAGCAATCAGTCTTGTTGGGGGTAAAGGGGCGAACTTGGGGGAGCTGGCCAGAATTGACGAAATCAACGTACCTGAGGGCTTTTGCATTACAACGGAAGCGTTCAAACAGGTCGTTAGCGAATCGTCGGCGGTTAACGAATTACTTGATCAGTTAGCCCTACTCACCGTGCAAGACCGGGCCCAGATTGGGGTGTTGAGCGCTAAGATTCGCAGGGTTATTGAAGAGATAGCTATTCCGCAGGCTATTGTTGAGGCTATTACGCACCAGCTCTCCAGGTTTGGCGAAACGAATGCCTATGCTGTTCGGTCTAGTGCTACGGCAGAAGATTTACCGACGGCCTCTTTCGCAGGTCAACAAGATACCTATCTGAACATCATTGGAAGGGAGGCAATCTTGAAGCATGTTAGCAAGTGCTGGGCATCCCTATTTACCGAGCGGGCGGTTTTTTACCGCCTTCAGACGGCCGAATCCGCGGGCCGGTTTGACCATCGCAAAATTCAGTTAGCGGTGGTGATTCAGAAGATGGTTTTTCCGCAGGCGGCAGGTATTCTGTTTACAGCCGATCCCGTCACGTCGAACCGGAAGGTGGTTTCCATTGATGCCAGTTTCGGGTTGGGTGAGGCCCTGGTCTCCGGTATGGTGAATGCCGACAATTATAAAGTCCGTAATGGCCAGCTGATCGATAAGAAAGTCTCCGCCAAGAAACTAGCCATTTATGCGGTGAAAGAGGGCGGCACCGACCAGCAGGTGATTGAGTCCGACCAACAGCACAGGCCAGCACTGACCGATAAGCAGATTTTGCAGCTTGAACGCATCGGCAGAACTATCGAAGCCCATTTCGGCATCCCCCAGGACATTGAATGGTGTTTGGCAGACGATACGTTTTACATTGTTCAGAGCCGTCCAATCACTACGCTATATCCGATCCCTGAAGCGAATGACCCCGGCCCACACGTCTATTTATCAGTCGGTCATCAACAAATGATGACCGACGCCATGAAACCCCTTGGCTTGACTTTATGGCAGTTCATGGCCAATGCCCCGATGCGAACGGCTGGTGGACGGTTATTCGTGGATGTTGCTCCGATGCTGGCTTCACCGGCTGGCAGAGAAAATACACTGAATGTCCTGGGGAAATTCGATCCGCTCATCAAAGACGCATTGACAACCATTCTGGAGCGGGGCGATTTTATACAATCGTCACCAGATGGAGAACCGAGTGCCGCCAAAAGTAATCAGGGTGCCTCACTTCCGGATTATCAAACACTAAAGGATTATGAACCAGCCATCGTTTTTGAATTGATCCAGCGAAGTCAAACATCCATTGCTGCTTTGAAACAAACCATTCTGACTAAATCAGGCCCCGATCTATTTGATTTCATCCGGGAAAGCATTGGGGAAATAAAGAAGAGCATACCGCAAAGCTTTGGGGTGATTATGACGGCGATGAATGCTGCATTATGGATCAACGAAAACATCGAGCACTGGTTGGGGGAGAAAAACGTAGCCGACACGCTTACTCAATCTGTTGAAAACAATATCACGTCGGAAATGGGTCTGGCGCTATTGGATGTGGCCGATGTAATCCGCCCGTACCCGGACGTAATTGCTTATTTACAAGGCGTAAAAGCCGATAACTTTTTGGATGAACTGCCTACGTTGATTGGTGGGCACGAAACTCGGGACGCGATCTACGCTTATCTGGACAAATACGGTATGCGGTGCAGCGGAGAAATCGATATTACTAAAGCCCGTTGGAGTGAGAGGCCAAGCACACTTGTTCCGCTGATTCTCAGCAATATCAAAAACTTTGAACCGTATGCCGGGAAGCAGAAATTTGAACAGGGACAGCAGGACGCATTGAAAAAAGAACAGGAGTTACTGGATCGATTGCGGCAATTACCGGATGGTGAGCAAAAGTCGCAGGAGACCAAACGCATGATCGACCTGGTTCGGAACCTCTCCGGTTACCGGGAATATCCCAAATACGATATAGTAAGCCGGTACTTTGTGTACAAACAGGCGATTCTCGGAGAAGCCGAACGACTCTTGGAGGCCGGGGTTATTCAGGAAAAAGAAGATATATACTACCTCACGTTTGACGAACTAAATGATCTGATACGCACAAAACAGTTGGATCACTCCATCATCGGAAAACGAAGAGACGAACACAAAATATATGAAAAACTAACACCCCCACGGGTGATCACCTCGGACGGTGAAATCATTACGGGTCAGTATAAACATGAGAATCTTCCAGCCGATGCCATTGCCGGTCTGGCAGTTTCTTCCGGAATTATTGAGGGACGAGCCCGTATCATCTTGAACATGGAAAATGCCGACTTGGAAGAGGGAGATATAGTAGTCACTAAATTTACCGACCCGAGCTGGACTCCTTTGTTCGTATCTATAAAAGGCCTGGTTACCGAAGTAGGTGGCCTCATGACACATGGAGCCGTTATAGCCCGTGAATACGGCTTACCCGCCGTTGTCGGTGTGGATAATGCCACCAGACTGATTAAAGATGGACAACGAATCAGGGTAAACGGAACGGATGGGTACATAGAAATTCTGTAATATCAACCTCGATTATTCGCTCATTAACCGGGTGAAAAACGGATATTTGCGGCCGATAATCAAGCTTTGAGTTCGATGAAAGACCAAATTGCCCGGCAGTTGCTGGAAGTGCAGGCCGTGAAACTTAGGCCCCATGATCCATTCACGTGGAGTTCGGGATGGCTATCTCCCATTTACTGCGACAACCGCGTAACGCTGTCGTTTCCGGCGGTACGAACGTTTATCAAAAACGCGCTTGCCGATGCCATCCGACTTAATTTCCCAACGGTGGAAATCATTGCCGGAGTTGCCACGGCAGGAATTGCGCAGGGCGCATTGGTGGCCGATGTACTGGACCTCCCCTATTGCTACGTTCGGCCCGAACCTAAAAAACACGGTATGGGAAACCAGATCGAGGGGCGGCTTACGTCACCGGAAGGCACTGGTCAGCCCAAAGTGGTGGTAATTGAAGACCTTATATCAACGGGTGGCAGTTCGCTCAAAGTTGTCGAAGCCTTACGGCAGGCCGGGGCTGAAGTGCTTGGTATGGCAGCCATTTTCACCTACGGGTTTCCGCTGGCCGCTGCCAACTTCGAAGCAGCCAACGTGCCGCTCATTTGCCTGAGCGATTACGCAGCCCTGATCGACGAAGCCCAACGAATGGAATATGTGCAGCAAGAGCAGTTGGCCTCGCTGGCAGCCTGGCGCAACGACCCAGCCGCCTGGGGTCGGTGACATACTCGAATCACGCTCTGTTTCGGTAAAAAGAATCTTCCACTGCCCGGTATTTTTTTAACCGGGCAGTCGTTTTATTACCAATGGGTTAGGACGCTAACGCTTAATAAAAGCCTATTCTCTACTTATTTAGGGGTTGCTTTTTCTGGTAAAGATTACGTAACATTGTAGTAATCATGGAGAATTCTCGACCCAACCAGCACCTGCGAAAAACACCCGGAATCGGCGGAACCCGTTCACAATCAGGCAATCAGTGGTTAGATCGCTTAGATACCGGTTTAGGGAAGCTTCCCCCGCAAGCCACCGACCTTGAAATGGCGGTGCTGGGAGCGCTCATGATTGAGAAAGATGCTCTTTCGGCGGTAATTGACATTTTAAAGGCCGAGAGTTTCTACAAAGAAGCGCATCAGCGGATTTACAACGCCATTCTGATGCTGTTCCAGAATTCGGAACCCATCGACTTGCTCACGGTAACCCAACAACTGCGCAAAACCGGCGAACTCGAATTTGTTGGTGGAGGTAGTTACGTGGCTGACCTGACCGTTAAAGTAAACTCAGCGGCCAACATCGAATACCACTCGCGGGTTGTTACAGAACACTCCCTGAAGCGGGCCATGATCACTATGGCATCGACCATTTTGCGCGATGCCTACGAAGATACAACTGACGTTTTCCAACTTCTTGACCATACGGAACAATCGCTCTTCCGCATCTCGGAGTCGAACATCAAGAAGAACTACGCCGACATGGGTACCATTGTTCGGAAAGCCCTGGAAGAGTTAGAAGTTAAGAAAAACAACAAGGATGGCCTCACCGGTATTCCATCCGGTTTCAGTGCGCTCGACCGCCTTACCTCGGGCTGGCAACCCTCCGAATTAACCATCCTGGCTGCTCGTCCAGCCATGGGAAAAACGGCGTTTGTGGTGTCGGCACTGCGTAATGCGGCTGTGGACTTTGGCCAACCAGTTGCTATTTTCTCGTTGGAAATGTCGGCGGTGCAGCTGGTGAATCGTCTGATTTCAGCGGAAGCAGAGATCGACAGTGAGAAAATCAAGAAAGGAAATCTGGCACCGCACGAGTGGACCCAGCTCCACCACAAGATACAGCGCCTGACCGAAGCCCCCATTTTTATCGACGACACCCCTGCCCTATCCATTCTGGAGCTCCGGGCTAAATGCCGCCGTCTGAAAGCCCAACACGACATTCAGATGGTCGTGATTGACTACTTACAGCTGATGCAGGGCGACAACAGTAAGGGGTCTAACCGGGAACAGGAAATTGCGTCGATTTCGCGAGCGCTGAAGAACTTAGCCAAAGAGTTATACGTACCGGTGATTGCACTGTCGCAGTTGAGCCGGGCCGTTGAAACCCGTGGTGGCGACAAAAAACCTCAACTTTCTGACCTTCGTGAATCGGGATCTATCGAGCAGGATGCCGACATGGTTATGTTCTTGTACCGCCCCGAATACTACAATATTACGCAGGATGAAGCAGGTAATTCAACAGCAGGTATCGGCGAGGTAATCGTAGCCAAAAACCGTTCGGGTGCTCTGGATACCATTCAGCTACGGTTTGTGAACCGTTTCACTAAATTCTGTGATTTGGATACCTATTTTGAACCGGTTCCCCAGGCGCAAAGCTTTCCCGGCAATGTAACTGGGCTCAGTAGCTTCGAAAATCCACCAAGCAATCAGCCGCCAAGCGGACCAGGAGCCATGCCGCCCCTGCCACCCACCGGTGGTACGCTGCGTAGTCGCGCTAACGACCTCTCCAACTTCGGCAACGCCGATCCGAATCAGGCAACGCCGTTTTAAGTCTGAATCCTGATTTTGGCTTACAAACTATAATACACCACCAGCTTCGGCCTGTTTTCGGGAGTGGGATTTTCGCTCGTGCTGAATAGCAGATCACGGTAAGGTGGAGCAGGAGCCTCATCTTGTAAACGGAGGGTAATGCCAAAGTTAGTCGTTGGGTTGGCTACCATATCGGCAACGAATGACTTGACATTCAATTTTCGATAGATTCCCGGAAAAGACTCAGCCGAGGCAACCGCCATCTGCCCAACGGTTGTGCTCGTTGGCCGTGTGTCGTAGGTAAGTGTAGCCTGGTCCCAGTTGCTCGTTACTTTCTGAACATAGACAGGGTTGTTCCCCACATTCGGTTCCGAAAACCAGCCCTGATAATACGTTAGCGTTAAAAAAGCACTGTCAATTCGGGCAGTAGCAGGAATGGCCGTCAGGTTGAAACGAAGGTAGCTCTGATAAAGAACCGGGTTTCCGTTATTAGTTGTCCAGGAGCCAACAGCCATGCCAGGTCCTCCTCCCAATGCCGTTGTGCTGAACGTGTTGGTGTACCCATCCTGTCCATCGCCGGGGCCGGGTTGTAACACCAGCTGATTCGACGCTAACGGCGGATCGCCGGGGCAAGCTATCTGTGTTCGAACAAAGTTGCCGCTGTTATCGACCGTAACGCGCCAGCAATACCCGTTGGGCGAGCGCAGAATGACCCCTGACCCAATATTTTCGACATACACATCGCCCCCAGCCACGTGCAACCGCGACTTGGGGTCCGAGGTATTGATGCCCACATCACCATTGAGCCGAAGCCAGTTTGTCGCCGTTGAACTTCCGGGTGAGGTACCGCCGGGGAAATTACCCGCTGGAGAGGTTGGGCTGGTTGGCACAGTTGGGTCGGGAAGCCCCGCCTGACCGTAACAATTCGGGATAGCCTGCCATAAAACCATGCCTAACATCAGAACAAGAATTGACTGGATACGTATTGCTCTCTTCATGGTGCTGGAATTTAATTGAACACAGATGGTACGGATGCAACAGATTCGAATCAATAGAGAAACGAGTATCTACACAATCGGTTAAATCCGTACCATTCGTGTTGCTAGTTAGCTTCGTTTGGTTAACAAAACTACATTTTCGACGTGGTGCGTGTGCGGAAACATATCTACCGGTTGCACATTGCTTACCTGATAGGCTTCATCCAGAATCCCCAGGTCGCGAGCTTGCGTGGCTGTGTTACAACTCACATACACAATTCGTTGTGGAGCAGCTTTAAGAAGCTGGCGCGTAACGGCTTCATCCATACCGGCGCGGGGCGGATCGGTAATCACTACATCGGGATGACCATGTTCGTCCATAAAGGCATCGGTAAGCAATTCTTTCATATCGCCCGCATGGAAACTGGCGTTCGAAATTCCGTTGACTTCGGCGTTGATACGCGCATCTTTCACGGCATCTTCTACATACTCCACACCCACCACTTTACGGGCTTGTCGGGCCACAAACAGCGCAATAGTTCCCGTACCCGTATACAAGTCATACACCAATTCCTGCCCCGTGAGACCTGCCCATTCACGAGCCACTTTATAGAGATTGAAAGCCTGAGCTGCGTTTGTCTGGTAAAATGATTTGGGTGCTACCCGAAACGTAAGCGGTTGGCCGCTGCCATCATCCATCTGCTCCTCAATGTAGGGCGTTCCGGCGTAGTTCACCACGTCCTGATCACCATACGTATCGTTCTTTTTGGTATTAATGATATAGTTAAGCGACGTGATCTGCGGAAACTGTTCCAACAAATAATCGAGCAGATGAGCCAGCCTGTCGGGGTTGTTTTGCGCTACCTGCATGGTCACCATCGTTTGCCCGGTCGATTCGGCCGTACGGATAATGAGCGTGCGAAGGTACCCAACGTGGGTTTTGAGGTTATAAGCCGCCAGATTATGGGCAAACAAATAGTCTGACACGGCCAGTCGAATAGCATTTGACGGATCGGGTTGCAGATAACAGTGACGAATTGGCAGTACCTTGTCGAACCGGCGGGGAACGTGAAAGCCCACTACCCGTTGGTCGATTCGCTCGTCGGAATGCACCTCAGCGCTAGTCATCCAGCGGCCTTCGGCAATGGTAAACTCAAGTTTGTTGCGGTAATACTGGCGAGTTTCAGCGGGCATGATGGGCCGGATCTGATGCAACGCCACCTTACCTATTCGCGTAAGGTGATCAACGACCTGCTGGTGTTTAAAACCCAGTTGTTCATCGTAGCGAATGTGTTGCCATTTACACCCACCACACGTACCGAAGTGTTCGCAGAACGGCTCAGCCCGAAGGGGCGAGTACTCTAGAATACGTTCGGCAACGGCTTCGCGGTATTGTTTTTTTTGATTCACTATACGCAAATCAACTATGTCACCAGGCGCTACTGCCGGATTTCCCGGCCCTGATTCTACAAATATGACACCCTCCGGTGTGCGTACCAGACATTTACCCTCAGCGGCTACGGTATCTATTCTTACGCGTTCCAACCGTTGTGGTTCTTTATGACTCCTTCTTCTCATAATACCTGAATAAAATGCTAAATTAAGCCTCAATTTTGGACCTGTGCAGATCGGAAAACGTTAACGCATGCATACTTTTTACAAACACTCTCTTTTTAAGCTATTTATCACTTTTCTGTTGATGATCAGCGGTATCTCAGCGCAAGCCACACATATTGTTGGAGGAGAATTTGAACTCCAATATTTGGGAGCTGGTGGTTTTTATTCCCACCGAATAAACATGAATTTGTATTTTGATGACATTTATGGCAACAGAGGAGCCATTGATCCTGATATTATAGTATACATTTTCAGAAAACGAGACAATGCCTTTGAAACACGGATAGCCCTCCCATTAGTAAGCGACGGTTTAATCAGTTACACAAATTCGGTTTGCGCTATCGGTACGCTTCGCACCCGTTTACTTCGATACAGTATCGATTTGACGTTTCCCAATTACTTCAACGACCCCGATGGTTATTACATGGTTTGGGAGCGTTGTTGCCGAAATGGAGCTATCAATAACATCTTTGATCCGGGTGGTGCCGGGTCTACGTTCTGGCTCGAATTCGCTGCTCCCTGGCAGAGCAACCGGCAGTTTGTAAACTCAACACCTTCTTTTGGCATTGCCAAGGGTGATTACATCTGCGTTAACAACCCCTTTAGTTTCGATTTTAGCGCGAAAGATGCCGATGGTGACAGTTTGGTCTATTCGCTGGCAACTCCGCTCAACGGCTTTAGTTCGCGCACTGTTGCCGACCCTAGTCGTTCTGATGCGGTGCGGGGCGGCCCTTACCCACTTATTTCGTGGGGACAGGGATATTCGGTGACCAACATGATTCCTGGTCCCCAGCCACTCCGGGTAAATTCCAGAACCGGCCTACTAACCGTTACCGCAAGCACCGTTGGCCTTTATGTTTTTTCGGTACTGGTCGAAGAATACCGACGAACGCCCGGCAAAGCAGCCGTCAGGATTGGGCAGGTTCGGCGCGATTTTCAGTTGCAGGTAATTGACTGCCCGCGCAACGATCCCCCGAAGATTCTGATGAAAACAGAAGGGGCAAAAGAGTATTATAAGCGAGGGACGGTTATCACCATCAACGAGAAAGACCAGAACTGTTTTACTCTCTATCTGACCGATCCCAACGCCAACCAGCGCATCACCATCACCAATGCCAGCGGTACGCTACCCGGTTTTTCGCTCACTCCCAACGTGGTTACCACCCGAACCGCTACCGATACGGTGAAAGCCGAATTTTGCTTTGGCCGCTGTCTGAGCAATGGTGTTAGCGGCCGTGTTACCCTTGCAATTCGGGCTACCGATGAAAGCTGCCCGCAAGGTTTGACTGACACCCTACTGGTTCAATTAAACATTGTCACCACAGCTGCGAATCGCCCTCGTGTTGTTACTACGCTACCACAAAACAGGGGTCAGATTACAGTGGGCAGTTCGCTTTCATTCAACGCCATTGGCACCGATCAGGACAATGATGTGGTGTCTGTGCAGGCTATCGGGCGTGGATTCTCGCTAGCTTCGGCTAACATGAGTTTTACGAACGGATCGGGAGCCGGAAGCGTTACCCGGCCATTTGTCTGGAAACCGGCCTGCGCCCAGGCCACGCAGTCAAATTATCTGGTCGATTTCGTGGTCACAAAAACCCGTTGTAGTCGAACCTTCCAGGATACGGTTACGGTCAATTTGTCGGCAGTGGGGCTGCCCAGCCAGCCGCCAACAATCCAGACCAACTTAGCCAAGCAAACTATTGAGCTCATTGTAAACCCCGCTGATACCACTGGCTCAATCATTCGTTTCGACGTGCTTGGTAACGACCCCGATCGCGATTCGATTCGGCTAACGGGTAGCGGACGTGGTTTTTCGTTTGCAGATCTGGGAATGAGTTGGCGTAATCAGTTCGGTCGACCAACGCTCCAATCGGGCTTCCTCTGGCGGCCCACCTGCGAACTGTTGAAAGGAAAAGATGAAGCCACCTTTGTGCTCGATTTCGTAGCCGATGACCGTAGTTGCCAGCCCAAACATACGGACTCCACCTCAGTGACTATCCTGCTAAAGAACCCCAGCATCGACTACAATCTGAAGATTCCAAACGTGTTTACACCAAATGGTGATGGAGTAAACGACTTCTGGTCGGTGGCCGATCTGCCTGCTGATAACTGTACCGAGCAGTTTGGCTTTGTTGAGGTGTTGAATCGCTGGGGGCGTCAGGTATTTCGCTCTACGGACCGCAATTTCCGCTGGTCTGGCTCCGTCGATGTTCCGGGGGTTTATTATTACCTCATCCGCTATACCAAACAACAGTGGAAAGGCACGGTTACCTTGTTTAAATAACTACTTTTTCAACCCAATATTCCCACGCAACTCTCCTTGGGGGAATGCAGATGACGTCAGTACGATGTAATTAAGACCAAACATCAGGTTGTTTTCCTGGGCCAGCGTTAGCGTTGCTGAGCCCGTAAGTGGGTTTCCTCGCCCAGTAAAAAGGTACACATTATCGGTAACGCCATTTACACCGGGTTTACCGATACCAATATACGCGCCTGTCAGCGTCATACCGTTGTAGGCCACTGAATACGAAAACTCGCGCGTCGATTTGGTATAGACACCGGTAAACAAACCCGTTGCCGACGAATTTGATCCCTGCCCCTTCACCAGTGAGGCTGATAAAGTGGCCTCAAAATCGACGGTGTCGCGTTTGTCAGGATAAGCCTGTTCGCACGCTATCGGTATCAGCAGCAAACTGAATAAGGCAATCAGGTAAGCCTGTTTCATCATTATCGGTGGTGTTTGGTCGGGACAAACCGTGTCCTTTGCAAGTATAGCTATATTTGCGTCTTGCCCACAAACAAATGGCAATAGGTTCTATCTGATTCATTGTTATGCAGCAAAAAGTTGTGTTGATTACAGGCGCGTCTTCGGGTATTGGGCGGGCTTTAGCGTTTGCCTTTGGCCGCGAAGGGGCATCCATTGTTATTTGCGCTCGTAAAATCGATGCGCTGGAAACGGTAAGCCGTGAGCTTCAACAGGCAGGCATTACTAATCTGGCCCTGGCGGCAGATGTCAGCATTGAATCAGACGTGCGTACGCTTATCGAGCAGACCATTGCCCATTATGGACGCCTAGATATATTGATCAATAATGCGGGGGTTAGTATGCGCTCGCTCGTAGTTGATACCGACCCAGATGTTTTCCGCAAGGTGATGGATATAAATTACATGGGAACCGTTAACGCAACGCACCATGCTTTACCGCACATCTTGAAAACGAAAGGTTCCATAGTGGGTATCTCATCTATTGCAGGCTATCGGGGCCTTCCGGTTCGGGCAGGCTATTCGGCCTCTAAATTCGCCATGAACGGTTTTCTTGAAGCGTTGCGCACCGAATTACTTCATTCGGGAGTTCACGTCCTGACGGCCTGTCCTGGCTTCACAGCTTCCAACATCCGGGTAGCTGCACTGGACGCCAATGGGCAACCAACAGGCGAAACTATGCGTGACGAAGAAAACATGATGACGGCTGAAGAGTGCGCCCAGTACATTTTGAATGCGGTGAAGAAGCGGAAGCGCGAACTCATTCTGACCGCCCAGGGAAAACTAACTGTATTGCTAAATAAGCTGTTCCCTTCCCTCACCGACCGCCTAGTATATAACACCCTGGCAAAGGAGAAGGATTCACCGTTAAAAGGACGATAGGTTAGGGATTTTGGACGTTGGATTTCATAAGTGGATGTTTATGACCTATCCAATGTCCAAAATCTAACATCCAAATTCTTAAATAAGCCAGACCTGATCCTTCCGAACATAATAAAGCTGGTCGTTCCAGAAAATACGGAGCCAGATATCTTCACTCCCCAGAATATTGACTTTATGTCCCCGGCCTATCACTTCCGTTACTGGAGCGGCCGCTGAGGGCGACTGCCGTAGCAATACCCGGTCGCGGCTGGTAATACCCGACTGGTATCCCTCGGGCAAATTCACAAACAGAAGCAGAGCAAGCAAATAGAGCAGCACAACCCATTTATGGCGGCTGGGCGATGTTTCTTTGCGGTTCATTTTCACAATCAGCACACCGAACACATACAGTCCAAGTCCCAGCAGAAACATCAGCACGTAAATGCCATATTGTTTGTAGAATAAGTAAAAATAATTGAGGTCGTCAGTTTCATAGCCAATGAGCCCGTTTGATCGGGCTACCTCATTCATCTTTCGCAAAACAGTTTCCTGGGGGTGCCGATCGAAATAAACCTGCAAATAATAAAGCGTGCGCGCGGGATCGCTGTTTCGCTCCGATACATAGGCCAGTTTTAACAACATTGGATCGGTAGCCATCTGACCCTCAGCCATTGCCGCTTCGTAAAGCAGGGCAGCATCGTCTAAGTGGCCCGCCAGAAAGAGGGAATCCGCTTTTTTCAAAGCCACAGCCGCTTGCCCCCCTGTAGATAGCAAACAGAGAAAAAATACGAGAAATAGTCTTTTTTTAAGAACCAGGGCTTGCATTGAACGATGAAAGGCCATACTTTTGCACCACGATTTTAGAAAGCGCCTTAAAAACGCCTTCCTAACTTGCAAAAGTAATTGATCTGGTAGCTCAGTTGGTAGAGCAATACACTTTTAATGTATGGGTCCTGGGTTCGAATCCCAGCCGGATCACCAAAGAAGAAGTTAGCAGTAGCAGTTGGCAATATGCAGTATTTTCTGCCTACTGCTACTGCCCACTGATCTGGTAGCTCAGCTGGTAGAGCAATACACTTTTAATGTATGGGTCCTGGGTTCGAATCCCAGCCGGATCACCAAAATTGTTGACAGTTGTAATGGGCGTAACAGTGCTACCCATTAGTCTGTTAGAGTAATACACTTTTAATGTATGGGTCCTGGCAGTCGGCCGCTGCCGGTCGAATCCCAGCCGAATCACTAAAAAAGCCCCGAGAACATCGGGGCTTTTTGTTGCTTTATGGTGGCTCGTTAAAGACGTTTAGCTTCCTACCACCAGGTGTTTCTGTTGTAGCTAGCTAAACGCCATGAATGAGCCATTTTTTTAGAATGGTAAATCGTTGGTTTCCTCATCAAACGATGAGCTAAACGGCATTGGCGAAGAGGCTGCCCGTGCCGGAGCCGAGGCTTGTGCAGCAGGGCGTAACGGTGCCGAACTAGCCGCACGTGGCTCTTGCTGCGCGCCATCGCCCTGTTCTATACGGAAAGCCCGCAGTTCGGTGTACCAGCGTTCGTTGTATTCGCGTGATTCGGCACTAAACGTTGCCTTAATCGTATCGTCGAGGTTAAAGGTCTTCAAGTCAGCTACTTTATCTCCCCAAGCCGTGAGGCATACTTTTTTAGGATACGAAGCATCGAGGGTTTCAAGAACAAATTCCTGTTTGCTCCAGGGGCCTTTTTGGCTCTGCCCCGATACTTCGGGCAATATTTTTATGAGTTTTCCGACTATTTCCAGTGCCATAATTGTCAGGCTATTAAAGATGAATTGGAAAGATAAAAGTACGAAAAATTGCCCATCTCTGCCCTATAAATCCATAATTATATTGAATCTTTGCGAGCATGGTTTTGGAAAATAAACTCAAAATTATACCTTTGCACCCGGTTCGCACAAATGGCCACGTGGTGAAACTGGTAGACACGCCATCTTGAGGGGGTGGTGCTGCAAGGCATGGGAGTTCGAGTCTCCCCGTGGTCACATAAAAAAGCCTGATAATCTTTTGACTATCAGGCTTTTCTGTTTTTAAGCTAGTTTATTCTAACACCCAGTCTCCAATCTCAACCCGGTCGATAAACCACCAAAAGTCATATCGACTAAGGTGAACAGTACCTTCTTTTACAATGAAATTTGGGTCTCCTTCTACGCCCAAATGTAGTATTAGTGTTGTCTGGGCTGTTTCTGAATGTTCATCGATCAGTATGTTCGTTACCGACCCTTCCCGAACGGTTCTTGGCCACAGGGTTTCAATCAATTCATGAAGGTGATCAACTATAGCCGAACGAACATTGACTACGTAATAGGGAATCAATTGCCGCTCCAGAAACTGCTCGCCTAAGCAATTGTTGAAACGGGAGAAATCGCTGTTAATCAATCCTTTCAAAAACCTCTTGCTCTGTTTTACAATATCGTGGCGAGCGTTTGGGTAAAATTCTTCATAGACGAAATTCGTTTTACAAGTAGCGCTTAAGTCAGTTATTTCGTAGCTAAACAATTCGTTTGTTACAAACCGATAAATGGTCCGATCGTTATAATCGCCAGGGGCCAGAATTGTCAACGAGATGTTATTCTCTGCCATCCGCTGAAGTAGGGCATCAAGTGCCTGAGTTACCTCGTGGTTAGTCAGTTCGTCTTCAGGTTGAAATGGTGGTTGGCCAATTAAATCGTAGAGTGATACTTCCCAGGGATCTTTCTGCATTGCTTCAAGAGCCAAAATACTGTCCAGAAAACTGCCCGCCAATTCAGGCGATGTGTCGTTACTAAATGGCTCCAACTGAACATCGTGTAACAGTTCGAGTTTAAGCATTTTGATTTGATTGTCGGCCCGAATTAACTCATCAGGCGTGAGTAGGTCGAAGGGATCATTCATAGGTTTATTATTTAGTAACGTTCACAGCAAAACGGTACTAAATATTCCCCTACAAACTTACTGCCAATCTTTCATCCACTTGTTGGATAATTGACAATAAGTCGCTCGGGTTGGCGTTATAGTCGAGGTTATCTACGTTGATTATGAGGAGATTGCCTCCTGTGTAAGATTCTGAAAATTCTTCGTATAATTTATTTAAGCTACTCAAGTATTCCTCACTAATTGACTGTTCGAACGCGCGCCCACGCTTGCGTATCTGTGCCATTAGCTTAGGAATCCCTGCCTGTAGGTAAATCATTAAATCTGGCGCCTGAACGGTATTCACGATGTTGTCAAACAGGCTCCGATAGGTCTGGTAATCACGTTCTGTCATGTTGCCACTCCTGTATAAATTTGTGGCGAAAATATATGCATCTTCATATATAGTTCTATCCTGAATTATACTTAGGCCACTTTCCCGAATTGTTCGAACTTGCTCAAAACGACTGTTCAAAAAATAAATTTGCAGATTGAACGACCATCGTTCCATGTCCGCATAAAAATCTGCCAAATAGGGATTTCCCTCCACGGCTTCATACAAAACTTCCCAGCCATAATGGGCTGACAATAATTGAGCCAGCGTGGTTTTTCCCGCGCCAATATTTCCAGTAATGGCTATGTGCATATGCTTTTTTATTAAAAGTTACGGTGAGCTACTGGGTTCATTTCACTCCATTCAGAGCAATTTTTCTTCGACTTCCTGCCAAGTATTAACGCGCTGATAATCGGTTTCGTCCCGATTGTGAGGAGCCGAGAAAAGCAACCCCTGCCCACTAAACGTTTTAAGATTCCGGGGTAAATCGTCGATCAGATAGTCTGCGCCGAGAATGCTTTTGTCGCCCAGAAAAATAATGTTACGCCAGTGTATATACGGAAAGTGTTTAGCCAGCCAGTCGTATTTCTCACGAAGACTATTAGGAAATTCCATTGCTGCGGTTGCCACAAAAACTTCGTAACGTTCCATCAAACGGGCAATCGTATCCTGAGCGCCCTCCATCACGGCAATGTCGGAGAAGAAGCCCGGCGCATAGACGTTTTTGAACAAGATTTTATACTCCGTTTCATCGAGTAATTCATGAAATGATTTCTCGCGGAGTTCCTCCATCGTGAAGCGGGGAGCGTCGCCCTGTAGATATAAGTCGGCAAATTTGCCGTATGTATCGGCCATGACATCATCCATGTCAATGGCAATGCGTTGTTTCATAATTTTCTGGCTGTATCGAACCCTTCTAGATAATCGCTTACTCGCTTCACAAACTGCCCTCCCAGTGAACCATCAACCACGCGGTGATCGTAGGAATGCGATAGGAACATCAATTGACGGATACCAATCAGATCGCCCTGTGGGGTCTCAATCACAGCCGGCTTTTTCACAATGGCTCCAAATGCCATAATGGCAACCTGTGGCTGTAAAATAATGGGCGTTCCCATCACATTACCAAACGTGCCGATATTCGACATGGTGTAGGTTCCATTGGCCAGATCGTCGGCAGTGAGCTTGTTCTCACGGGCGCGTTTGGAGAGATCGTTGACTTTTTTGGTCAACCCAACTAAATTATACTGGTCGGCGTCATGGATAACCGGTACGATTAGGTTGCCCGAGGGCAAGGCTACCGCCATACCAATATTGATCGACTTCTTGACGAGAATTCTGTCGCCATCCACTGATACGTTTATCATGGGGAAGTCTTTGATTGCCTTCACCAGTGCCTCGATCAGAATCGGCGTGTAGGTGAGGTTTTCGCCGGTTTGCCGCTTGAAATCGTCTTTGATCTTAGTCCGCCACTGCACAATAGCCGTCATATCGGTTTCCACAAACGAGCTTACGTGGGGAGAAATCTGCTTCGACTCCACCATCCGTTGCGCAATCAGTTTCCGCATCCGGTCCATCTGGATAATATCTGACTGACCATTGATAGACTGAGCAGAGGACGGCGGAGTTGGGGCAGATGGTTTGGGAGTTGGCGAGGAGGGTTGAACGGCTTTACTCTCTACCACGAACTCCCTCCCCTCCACATAAGCTAAAATGTCTTTTTTGGTCAGCCGGTTCTCAGCACCTGACCCTGGAATGCGGTCGAGTTCATCCCGACTAATACCCTCTTCTCTGGCAATGTTGAGCACAAGCGGTGAGTAAAAACGCCCCTCGAACGAGGTTACCTGGGCTAAATCGGGCCGGGTGCGCATCGATGAAATGCTCGCTTCCAAACCACGGGCAGCCTCCAAAACGTCACCATCGGCACTGTGATGTTCTGGCTCAGAAACCGACTCAGGCGCTTTTGCCGCAGGAACCGGAATTTCTTCTTGTTCAACTGTTTCTTCCGTTTCAATACGGGCAATGGGCGCTCCAATAGGCACCACGTCACCATCATGAACCAAGCACTCTTTCAATACGCCTGAGTACGTAGCAGGAACCTCGGTATCTACTTTATCGGTAGCTACTTCGAGAATAGAATCATCAGCATCGATACGTTCACCTGGCTTTTTGAGCCATTGAATTACCGTGCATTCCATAATACTTTCGCCCATTTTGGGCATAATCATGTCTACTAGAGCCATTAGCTTGAATGATGAATAGTTAATGATGAAGCCGTGACAAATTGACAGTCATCATTTTTCATTGTTTTAAAAGTTCTTCCCGCACCAAATTAAGGCCATACGCGGTTGTAAGTTGAATGTTCTGGTCACGGTATTGACCGAGCTTCAGTAAGCGGGCAACCGTGCCGGTTGGTGTGGCACAAGCAATCCAGATGGTGCCAACAGGTTTGTCGGGTGTTCCTCCATCGGGTCCGGCAATACCGCTGGTCGCCAATGCTACATCTACCCCAAGCAAGCGTCGGCAACCCTCGGCCATTTGGCGGACAGTTTGCTCACTTACAGCGCCAAATTCGGCCAGAGTGTCCCGACTAACGCCCAGTTGGGTCACCTTTAACTCATTGGCATAGCTAACGATGCTTCCCTGAAAATAAGCTGATGAGCCAGGTGTTTTGGTGATCTGTGAAGCAACATACCCCCCGGTACAACTTTCGGCGACTCCCAACATCAAACCACGTTCGCGAAGCAACCGACCAACAACGGAGCCAAGTTCGTCGTTATCAAACCCAAACACATGCTGTTCAATTATGGGCAGTACAGCGGCTACCTGTTCGGCAAGTTCACGGTTGAGCGTAGCTTCGTCGGTGCCAGTTGCCGTCAGGCGAAGGCGTACCATCCCGAAACTTGGCAAATAAGCCAATCGGATATGCGGAGGTAATGCATCTTCCCAGGCTTCGATACGTTCGGCCAGAAACGACTCGCCAATGCCAACCAGCAGAATCATTTTGTGTTTGATGATGGGCGTTTCAAAATGCTGCGTCAACCGAGGCAGAATCCGGTTCGTCATCAGGCTTTTCATCTCAAACGGTACACCCGGCAGCGACACATACACGACGTTGCGTCCGTCGCCATTATTGTAGTTAAACCACATACCGGGCGCTGTTCCCCAGTCGTTCTGAATATACTCGGCGTTGGCGGGTAAATCGGCCTGACCCCGGTTAATGTCGGTCATCTCGCGACCGCGTTTCACAAAAAAACTCGTTACCAAGTCGAGGGCCGTTTGGTTGCGCACCATGCCAACGCCAAAATACGTACACAGCGTT
The DNA here is from genome assembly GCF_028867935.1 of Flavobacterium sp. SUN052. Lineage (GTDB taxonomy): Bacteria > Bacteroidota > Bacteroidia > Flavobacteriales > Flavobacteriaceae > Flavobacterium. Next base: position 620,177 of record NZ_JAPQNS010000001.1, on the reverse strand, counting down.
TTCTTGGTAATATCGTCTTTAGTCGGTCCTAACCCACCCGTGATAATGATAAGATCAGCCCGCTGGTGAGCTTCCCGGAGACAGTCAAGAATGGCATCGGCCTGGTCACCAACTGATGTTTTCCGAACCGTACGAATACCGATGCTTGTCAGTTCGGTACTGATCCACTGGGTGTTGGTGTCAGTTATCTGTCCGAATAAAATTTCGTCGCCAATGGTCACTACTTCGGCGCGTATCGTGTTAATCATTGTGCAGGTTGCAAAAGTCCCCAATGGGCTAAACCTTTGGGGATATTATTGGTCAAAAGTACAAAACGCTTAATCGAATGAGAAAGAAAATCTGGTTGCTGGCACTCTCAACGCTGTGCCTATACTCAACATCATACGCTCAGGATACAACCGCCCCCCAAAAGCCCCGCTCTATTTTTGGGCAGGTTCTGGATGCGGTTACGAAGCCTTCAGGTACGGGTTCACTCACTAACGCCGACATTGCCAGCGGTTTACGCGAGGCTTTGCAGGTGGGCATCAAGAAAGGCGCAGATCAGGCTTCGGCCACGGATGGTTATTACAAAAACAACCTGATTAAAATCCTGTTCCCTCCCGAAATGCAGCGCGTTGAATCACGGCTTCGGCAAATTGGATTAGGGCCACAAGTCGACAAGTTTGTGTTATCGCTGAACCGGGCTGCCGAGGACGCGGCCAAACAATCGAAACCCATTTTCATAAAAGCGATTACGTCGATGAGCATTCAGGATGCCATTGGCATTTTACGGGGCCCACAAGATGCCGCTACGCAATATTTGCGCCGAACTTCGGGTCAGGAACTGGTAGCTCAGTTTACGCCAGAAATCGACAAAGCGCTGAAAGCCAACAACACAACCAAGTATTACAGCGACATTGTAAATACGTATAACCGCTTGCCATTGGTGCAGAAGGTAAACCCCAACTTAACCGAATACGCCACAAACAAAGCGGTTGACGGATTGTTTTTGCTGGTTGCCCAGGAGGAGAAAAGCATCCGGGAGAACCCGGCAGCACGGGTTACGGATATTCTGCGGAAAGTATTTGGAAGCTAATGGATTTTGGAATGGGGATTTGTTGCTGACCCATAATTGACTGGCGTCAGCAACAAATCCCCATTCCGAAATCCCCAATCCAAAATCCAGCGTCTATCTTTGTGGCTATGAAAAAGTCAGATATTCATTTCAGCATAGAGTTAGATACCCAGAACGTCCCTGACAAAATTTATTGGGATGCCACTGATAACCCCAACGAAGGCCTGAGCGATACCCGTGCCATTGCCGTTTCTATCTGGGATCATTACCACCAAGGAACCATGAAAATGGACCTCTGGACCAAGGATATGGAGGTTCTGGACATGAAGCGGTTTGTGATTGAGATCATGGATGGACTGGCCAGCACGGTCGAGTCGGCAACGGGCGACCAACACATGGCCCGCGATATTATGAGTCTATGCCAGGTTCTGAGCCGCCGGGTTAAGGAGGAAATGAAGCAACAGAAATGAAACAATTAATCGTTTTACTCTGCCTGATCGGGGCCAGTAGTTTTGCCCAGAAAGGAGGGATTGCATTTCGCCCTGAATCAGTCGATCAGGTATTTGCGGCTGCCCGTAAGGCCAACAAGCCCGTTTTTGTGGAGGTTTATTCGCCAACGTGCCACGTTTGCCAAAGCTTTATGCCTACGCTGGCCGACAGTCGGGTGGGCAAGTTTTACAACGCAAAATTCGTCAGCACCAAAGTCGACCTGATGAGCAAGGAGACGCAGGCCTGGTTGAGCAAACGAAAGCTTTACGTGCCCTCGTTGCCTTTGTTCCTGTATTTTGATCCTCAGCAGAACCTTGTTCACATGGCTATGAGCAATAATTCAGCTGAGGAGGTAATTCGCCACGGAACCCAGGCGCTCGACCCAACTACCCGGAGCCAGAAATACCGCCAACGGTTTGCCAGCGGTGATCGTAATCCCAACTTCCTGATCGATTACGGTATGTATGCCAAAGTAACTACCGACACAGTGGCCAACATTAAAGCGATGGAAGAGTACGCCCGGCAACAACCAGTAGGTCAGATGGCTAGCCAGACAAACTGGCTGGTGCTTCAGAAGCTGGTGATGGATATGGACAATCCGCTGGCCCAAAACCTGATCAACAATTTGGGTCAATACAAGGCGTTTGGTGCCGATGAGCCTCGTAATGTGGCGGAGAATATTCTGATGTCTACGCTTTTTAGCGGACGAGGTGCGCAGTTTCCAGCGGCCAAAGTTATGCAGGTGCGAAATGGTTTGGTGAAGATTGGTATCGACCAGAAAGTTGCCGCCAACCGGACTCTCCTGCCTGAAGTAAATGCGTATTTCAAGGCTCGTCAGACAGGTAAAGCAGTAGCCAGAATGGATAGTCAGGTTTCAAATTTTCCGTTGACCGTTCCTGAGTATCTTTATATTTCCCGGCTGTTCAACAAGCAGAGTCCCGATCCCAGCGATGTACCAACGGTGACCAAGTGGATTACGAAAGCGTTGGCTACCAATAAAGCAACGGTTCAGGAGCAAGCTGACCTTTACTACGAAATGGCCGCAGCGCAACTCCGGGCTGGTAAAAAAGCGGATGCCCAAAAAGCAGCCCAGAAAGCAATGGACCTCGCCAAAGCCGCCAAAATCGATACGAAGCGGAATGTGCAGCAGTTAGCGGAGTTAAAATAAAGATCACGCCTAAAAGTTAAAAGTCGGTTGGTGCACAAGCAAATCATGTGCACCAACCGACTTTTAACTTTTTATGCTCTTGAAACTACTTTTCGAGAAATCCCTGCCAATCGGCAATCAGCGCTTTTTTCAGCACGCGGGGAAACTTATTCTGCCCCCCCATTTTGCCCTTAGATTCCATCCACTTGTAGAACATTTTTGTCGGCACAACGGTCAACTCCAGTTTCTTCAGTGCGTGTTTACGTTCTACTGCGTAATCATCATTGAGTTCACACAGCTTCTGATCAATACGCTGCCGAAGCCTTTCGGCATCAACAGGTTCATCCGTACCAATATACCAGTGGTGACCAAACTCCCGATCGAAGGTGAGGCCTGCCACAGTAAACTCGCGCACTGTGATGCCCATTTCATTGGAAACGAGTTCCACCGCCTTGTTCATGTTGTCGACCGAGAGATGTTCTCCACAAAGGCTCAGGAAATGTTTGGTGCGGCCCGTAATGATGATTTCCGCCCGGCGCTTACTCGTAAACCGGATGGTATCGCCGATCAGGTACCGCCATGCCCCCGAACAGGTCGAGATCAGCAGAGCATACTCCTGCCCTTCCTGAACCTCATCGATCATCAGCGTTTCGGGATTTTTGGCCAGATCACCATCTGCTGTAAAGTTGCGCTCGTTAAAGGGCACAAACTCGAAAAACAGGCCATTATTCAACACCAGCTGCATCCCTTCGGAATTCGGATCAGCCTGATAGGCGATAAATCCTTCCGATGCCAGATAGGTTTCGAGGTACACCATTGGTTTGCCCAACAGTTTCTCAAAGCCTTTTTTGTAGGGTTCGAACGAAACGCCACCGTGGCAAAACACGGCCAGGTTTGGCCAAATGTCGTGGATTGTTTTGACCTTGTAATGAGCAATGATCTTCTCCATCAGGATCTGTAACCACGCTGGCACACCCGCAATAAAACCAATGTCCCATTGAGCAGCCTGCTCGGTAATCTCGTCTAATTTCAATTCCCAGTCCCGTTCCTGCGCAATTTCTTTCCCCGGCTTATAAAACCGCTGAAACCAGAATGGAATCTGACTCGTGGTGATTCCACTTAAGTCGCCTACCAGTTGCCCACCCCGGTTGTTGAGTTTGGTACTACCACCCAGCATCAGGCATCCTTTTTCGAACGTAGCTGCGGGTAACTCTTTGTACTTTGACAGGGTTAGAATTTGCCGTACACCCGTTTTCTGGATGGCTTTCACCATCGACTTAGTCACGGGTATATATTTAGAAGCCGATTCTGATGTGCCCGAACTGAGCGCAAAATACTTAACCCGGCCCGGCCACGTCACGTTTTTCTCTCCGTCGAGGGAGCGATGCCACCACTCGTTGTATATTTTGTTGTAGTCGTGGATAGGAACCAGCTTTTTATACTTTTCGTAGAACTCGCGCTCGCTGCCAAATTCAACGGAGCGCAGTAGTTCATCGAACTCGTATTTCTCTCCAAATGCGGTGTATCGAGCCTTCCCAATCAATTTTGTGAAGGTTTTTCGCTGCATTTTCAGCGCGTTGATCCGTCGCCGACGAACAACTTCCGTCAACCGAATCCCCCGCTTCAATACATTTCCAAGTATAGTCATAATGTTGTAGGATTTCGGATTAGAGATTTTGGATTTTGGATTTATTGCTGACGCGAGCAAGTTACGGCGTCAGCCGACCTCGGCCCGGCAATAAATCCTAAATCCGACATCCCCAATCCGACATTCATTTTAAAAGGTCCATTCCCGCATTTGTGCAGCCGTTTGATGGGCTGTCAGGTCATACTGACACGGCACTACGGAGGTGTAATTGTTTGCTACAGCGTACTCGTCGGTATCTTCGGCATGGGTGTCGAAATTTACGAATTCGCCGTCGAGCCAGAAGTACCGGCGACCATGGGGATCACGCCGTTCATCAAAACTCTCCTGCCATTTGGCGTTAGCCTGGCGACAAATTCTGATTCCCTGCAAAGGTTCTGGCCCACGAGCCGGGAAATTCACGTTCAGCGCTACCCCTTTGGTGAGGCCACGCTCCAGAACCTGGCGGGCAATGGTTAGTACGTGCTCACGAACGTGCGAAAAGTCGGGCTGGCGGCTGAAATCGCCCAGCGAGAACCCAATGGCCGGTATGCCTTCGATGGCGGCTTCAATGGCTGCCGACATCGTACCTGAATACAACACACTGATGGAGGTGTTGTAGCCGTGATTGATACCGCTCACGACGAGATCGGGAGCGCGATCTTTCAGCACATGATGCTTGGCAAGCTTGACGCAATCGGCAGGGGTTCCCGAGCATTCGTACGAAATAACGTCGGCAAAAATATCGCTTGGATACAGTCGCAAGGGGTTGGCAATAGTGATGGCGTGGCCCATCCCCGACTGGGGACTATTGGGAGCCACTACAATTACGGTACCTAGTTCTTGCATTACCTCAACGAGTGTGCGGATGCCGTGGGCAGTGATTCCGTCGTCGTTGGTTACTAAAATCAGGGGCTTTTGGTCAGCCATAAGTGGGGTTTCAAAATTCAAGCTTTTCCTCAGCCTATGTCCTCACAGGACGCTTAACGGGTTGCGATGCATAGCATCTTGTGAGGACACAGGTCGAGGACGTAAGAAACGTATTATGAAATCGTTTGGCTCCCGGCGAAGCTCTTGTAGCCTTGCCAGGGTGTATAGCCTTCCGTCTTCTTACTATAATAGCCTGTTCCGTCGTAAACCCGTAGTTGCGGATCAGACAAACAGTCGTCGGTGCAGGTGCCGTGATGCTCCCAACCGCACGATTCGCACAAGGCTACGTGGTTGTTACAGGCAGGGCTGGCACAGTTGATCATCCGGTCGGAGGCCGTACCGCAACGGTGGCAGGTTGAGATTACGGTTGGGTTTACCTGGTTGACATCAACGGCCACACGGTTATCGAACACGTAGCATTTACCGTCGAAATCTTCACCTCCTTCTTCGAGACCATACTTAATGATACCGCCATGAAGCTGATACACATTTTCGAAACCCTGCGATAACAGGTATGCACTGGCTTTTTCGCACTTGATGCCACCCGTGCAATAGGTAATAACCTTCTTCTGCTTCAAGTGGGCAATCTCGTCCATGTGTTCTGGCAAATCGCGAAGATTTTCCATATCAAACGTGATGGCTCCTTTGAATCGCCCCACCGAATGTTCGTAGTTCGACCGCATATCGATTAGCACGACGTCGGGGTCGTTTTTAAACGTTCGGAACTCGTCCGGCTCCAGATGGATACCCGTTTGCTTGAGCGGATCGACGGGTAAATCGGAGTGAACAATCTCGGATTTAATCCGTACGTGTAGTTTCTGAAAGGTATGGGTATCCTGCTCGTCGACCTTGAATTCGAGGGCGTCGAAACGCGGATCGGCTTTCACAGCGGCCATGTAGGCCTCGCAATCGGCGGTCAGGCCCGACACTGTTCCGTTTAAGCCTTCGGGGGCTATAATAATGCGCCCTAATAGATTTAGTCGCAAACACAGCAGATGATGCTCCTCCCGAAAAGCTTCCGGGTCAGCAATGGGTGTGTAGCAATAGTACAGTAAAACGCGGTAAGGTTTCATTCGCTTAGCAACCTGTTTTAATACCACAAAGATACAAAAGGCAGGGCAGGTTTCGTATTGCTACCGATAAGTCAACCTATCAATAAATTCGCTCTCCGAATACTATAAAATTGTCATATGGCTTACCAAAAAATAGCATATTAAGGGTCTGTTTTTTACCAGCTATCTTTTCCCTAAACTACTTATAACCATGCGATTTACTTCCATACCTGCTGCGGAAAAATTATTCCGGGAAACGGGTAATCAAGGCGAGTATACCTTTCAACCTGTGGACGTGCCCGTGCCCGGCGAAAATTTACGGCTGAAGGCCAAGTTCTGTAAACCGGCCACACGATCAGGCTACTTCCATGCCGTGGAACACCCCAAGCAGCGCGTTGTTGTGCACTTTACCGCCGGCAATCTACGGGGCGATATGAGTACGCTGACTCGCCAGGATTTTCACGTGTCGGTAGCGTTTGTGATTGCCCGCGATGGCACCATTTATCAACTGTTCCCCTCTAAGTTCTGGTCGGGGCATTTGGGAGCGGGAGTCGGGAATGAAGGTACGGGTAATGCCCAGGACAAGGCCACCATTGGCATAGAGCTCTCCAATTATGGTTACCTGACCGAACACCAGGGTAATTTGGAGACAATTTATTCGCGTCAGAAAGATCCCAAAACGGGTAAGATTGGACCGGCAGATGTGTACTGCTCACTGGACGAAACGGAGGCTTACCAGAAAATCAAGGAGCCATTTCGTGGGCAGGTGTATTACCCAACGCATACCAGTGAGCAATACGACAGCCTCATCATACTACTCCGTTACCTGACCGCTGCTTTCAAGATTCCCCGGCAGTTTCTGCCCGAAGCCACGCGCTTTCAAACCACCAAGGATGTGCTGACTTTCAAGGGTATTGTGTCGCACATAAACTACCGCCCCAGTGGCAAGTGGGATATTGGCCCGGCATTCGAGTGGGACCGAGTTATTGCGGGTGTGCAGGCGGCAATTTTTGCGCCAATGGCCAGCCGTTCACTCGAACCTGTATTTGAATCAGACACGGTTGCTGCGGTCACTTCGGAAGATGATTTGCTGTCGTTAATGCCACAGCCGCGCGATGCTGCCTTTGAAGATGAGCCGTATGAAGATGCCGACTTACCCTCGTCGGAACCACCGCACAACCCCAACCTGTATGCACTGGTAGTGGGAATCAATGATTACCGGGCTGACCTTATTCTGGGTGGGCGCGTTACGTTCCCGGCCCTAAGTGGCTGCGTGGGCGATGCCGACAAAATGGCAAACTACCTCACCGAACAAGTTGGCTTTGAGACGCATCTGGAGCGACTGACCGACCAACAAGCTACCAAAGCGGAGATTGTCCGGCAATTCCGGGAACATCTTGGTAAGGCTGGCCCCGACGACACGGTGTTGTTTTATTTCTCCGGTCATGGTACGCAGGAGCTAGCCGACATAGCGTGGGAAGAAGAAACTGACGGAAGACTGGAATGCCTGGCCTGTTACTATGACCAAACCACAACCGACAATTTTCTGCTGGCTGACAAAGAGTTACGGTATCTGATCAACGAATTATGGGCCGACAAAAAGCCGCATATTGTTACGATTTTCGACTGCTGTCACTCCGGCGACAATACCCGCGCCGTTGAGGTTGCCCAAACCGATTTCCCGCACCTGAAGCCCGTTGAAAAGCGAATTCCGTTCGCTTTTGATCAGCGCGACTGGGCGAAGTTTGTGTTTGCTGATACGATCAGTCTGGACAAGCTGAAGGCCGACAAAATGACCAAAACCCTTCCCGAAGGCGTTCATGTGAGTTTATCGGCCTGCGAAGCCCACGAATCAGCAGTGGAGGTTGGTGGCGAAGGGGTGTTTACCAAGGCGCTGATCAACATTCTGAGAAGTACCGGTGGAAGCATCACGTACCACGATCTGCAAAGCCGCGTGAGGGCCTACCTCCGCAACGTGTTTGAGCAGCAACCCCGTTTCCGGGTAGCCAATGGTTCGGCGGGCATGCTCTACCGGACATTTTTGGGCGGCTCAGAGCAGCTCAACGGCGGTCTGGTGGCCACCATCACGCATAACAAGGCGGGCTGGACCCTCGACAAAGGGGCCATTCAGGGCATTGGTGCGACCCACGAATTCATCACGGGCGTAGGCACCGTAGCCGATGGCAAGGCAGTGCGGTTCCGGGTGAAAACCATTTTCCCCGACTATACAACGCTGGAGCCCGATGCTGGTCTGGCCGAGGAAAACGTTACTTACCAAGCCCACATTGATGGCCTGATGTCCCAGAAAATCAGGGTTGGTTTTGAATTGGAAGACGTCAGCCGGGAAGACAAGGCGACACTGCTCGACGACGTGATGCAACGCATGAAAGACCAGTTAACAATCGTGGACGAGGCCGACGAAAAACCAGCCCAGGCCACCCGCCAACCCGATGCCGATGCCAGTATCGATCAGGATTCAGCCAAAGCCGATTACGTAGTACGCGGACGCAAAGGGCAGTATTACCTGACCTACCCGATTCGTGCGACAGACCCCGACGACAGCCAGGCATATCGGCCACTAGTTCTGCCCGTCGATGCGGCTAACGAGGACGCGTTAAACATTCTGGCTTCGGACCTTGGCCACATTGCCCGTTGGGAATACATCCGTCAACTGGAAAACCAGAGTTCAGCCAACACGCTCCAGCGCGATCCGCTCGCAATTAAACTATGGCGGCAAAAAGTGGATGGGTCCGAAGTTGCCGTAACGCTGGATGGGCAGCAGACAACCTTGAATTTTGAGGAAAGCGATGGCAGCTGGACTTGTCCCCTTCGGATCGAAATTACCAACCAATCGCCTGTCGATCTGTATGTTAGTGCCCTGTATCTGTCAATGGGTTTCGAGTCGTATCTGTCGCTTTTACCCGACGAGGTTTTTAAGCTAGAGACCGGCAAAACTATTGCGTTGAAGTACGACGGAGAGCCAATCATACCCTTCCAGATGAGTGCTGTTATTCCGCTGTATAACTGGCCAGAACGGGTTGAATACTTTAAGTTCATTGCCAGCACCGAGTTATACGATGCGACCGAAATGCAACTGGATGCCCTGCCAGAGCCCCCACTGCTGGACGGCAACAGAGGCCTCGACGATGAGACGAAACGAATTGGGCAGATTGTATCTAAAAAGCCGGTAGTGAAAGGCTGGTCGACGCAGCGGGTAGACCTGCACTGGCAAAACCCAACGTACAATCAGGTCGATTCGGCGACTATCGAATCGATGCTGAATGATGAAGCCCTGATGGATTTTGCACTGGGCCTGTATTTAGAGAATAAAACGGACAGTGAAAAACCGGAAATAGAGCTAAAGTCTGTATTACGCGACTTGACCGCCAATGTCCCCCTTCGGGAGAAAGGTTTTTTGGGTGATCTCGGCCTGAACGTAGCCAATAAAATTGCCCGATTCCGGCGGAACCGTCGCTACGAGAAAGCCCTCAAACAGAATACAACCGGCATCAAAATCGTTTCCGAGGGTGATTCGTGGTTCCAGCACCCGCTTGTTACAGACACCATCGACCACCTGGCGTCTAGCTACCCAGTATTTTGTGTGGCAGCGGCTGGCGATACGCTCCGCAACATTACGATGGCGCAGGGTACCCCGCCGATCGAGGAATATATTGACGCGATCAACAAGCAGCACCCTGATGTGTTTGTGTTGAGCGGGGGCGGCAACGATATTCTGGGGGAGCAGTTCAGGCGGTATATTAAGACAAACGTACCGGCTAATGCCGAACCAGCCGACTACCTGGAAGACCTGTTGACAGCCGATCTGAACAGCTTGCAAACCATGTACCGGGCCGTTTTCCAGAAGCTCAAAGATTCCAATCCCAAGCTAAAAGTTCTGGTGCATGGCTACGATTACATTATTCCGCTGAGTGTCACCAACAAAGGCTGGTTAGGCCGCTACATGATCGAGAAAGGCATCAACAGCCACGAAGTCCGCAAGTCGATCCTGAAACACATTCTGGTTGAGTTCAATACCCGGATGAAAGCCGTTGCCGGGGAGTTTGCCGACACGGTTTCGTATATTGAAACGCCCGGCACCGTGGCCGACGATCAATGGTACGACGAGATTCACCCCAACGGCGAAGGATTTGCCCGGGTGGCGAGTAAGTTTAAAAAGCGGATCGAGGAATTGATGGCTAATCCACCTGCTCCTGTTTCTACAACTCACTGAAATTGCGACTAACCGCTACAATCAGGTTGTTTCAAGTAGACATAATGAAACAACCTGATTGTACTGATTGATTCATAATTATGAACGAACTGCCCGTTATTCTCAGCTACTTCGCTCAAAGTGAAGACCAGAAACATTTAGACATGCTCGAACAGGAGGCCGACAACATTCAGCTTGCTTGGGAGCCACTCGAAAATGCGAATACGGTTCAGTTTGTTCAGCGGAGAAGCGGGTTGTCGACACCCGAACAGATTGGAAGGGATATCAAAACCCACGGCGAGCGGATTGTGCTGTTTCATTTCAGTGGGCACGCCGGGCACGACGAGCTGCTGTTGAACGACGGTGCGGGCGGGCCCGATGGTATTGCTGGCTTGCTGAATGCCTACGCCAAAAATCTGAAGGTTGTGGTGCTTAATGGTTGCTCTACCAGGGGGCAGGTCGAAACGTTTTTTCGGCGGGGATTGCGGGTTGTGGTAGCTACGCAATGTGCCGTAAAAGACGCCCACGCCATGCAGTTTGCCACGACGTTTCATCAAACGCTGGCCGGGGGCGACACTATTCAGGTTGCTTACCGCGATGCGATTCTGGCCGTAAAAGGCCGCAAAGAACTGGCACAGCTCCTCCCCGAACAGGTGGCCGAAAAAGCCATCGACGTTCGGGGAGGAATGCTTGATACCTCGCGTCCGACGGCGACTATCTGGGGGCTTTTCACGCAGGATACCGGGTCGGCCATTGTGGAGGATAAACAATGGTTGGCAATCCGGTATCAGGCCGGGCGGAAACCTAAGATAAACCCCGAAAAGGCGTACATTTTTGAACGCGATCAGGCGCCTTATTCCGACATTTTTAATGAGTATTTCGATCCGTTACGCAACCCCAATCGGTCTCGCATTCAGCAATATCTGCTGGCTGGTGCCCGAACAGAATCACCGCTTGGCCTGATTCGCAAGTTCTTTTACGAGAGCGTGATGCAGTCGCTCGACCGCCGGTTTTATTACTATTCGTTCAGTGATCTTTTCGACGGGGGCAAAGTGGTGAACCTGACCCGCAGCGACATTACACCCGAACACATTCTTCGCAAAATGTTGCTGGCCGTTACAGGGCCGATCCCGGCGTATACCAATGTGGGTATTCAAACGGCGGTTGACCTCTGTAAAGAGTTTTTCGAGCAGAATTATTTCAAACAGCGCGAATACGTACTGATCGCTTTTCGGGTGCCGCCCGAGGCCGTAACTGACATTACTACTCGGGCTATTTCGGACACCATTACGCGTCTCAACGAATGGTCTGCACAGTTGGCACCAGGTCGGTTGTCGTTTCTGTTTTTCTGGACTATTGAGCAGGAACGCTCCTTGCTGGATTTTCTGTCGGGCAGTCCGCTAAAGAAACTCATTTCGCGGTTCGATGCGCTGCGGGTGGGGCCGTTGCCGCCCCGTTTGTGGGTGATCAACCGTGATGGAAAATTTCTGAAAACGCCCCGACACGACGACATCGAAAACTGGCTGAACGACCATTATCTGCCTGCCACCTCGAACTCGCTTGCCGACGATATGAAGAAAAATCTCTACCGGCAATCGAACGTTGAAACGCTGGAAAATGACCTGCTCGACCTTATTGAAAAAGTCAACACGCAAACTACCTGACCACTATGCCGCTCCTGGACCATTTTTCGTTTTCGGACGCTGACCTTCAACAGGCCCGTTTGATTCCCAGCCCTACTGACTACATCATCGAGTCGGGCTTAGACAATGCGGTGCGGGCGGCTATTTTGCTCAAGCTCCCTCTCCTACTGACGGGCGAACCGGGTACGGGCAAGACGCAACTGGCCTACAAGCTGGCGGCTGATCTGGCCCGGCAAACAAACGGTGGTTTCCTGCCGACTCCGCTCCAGTTTTCAACTAAAACAACCTCGTCGGCCACCGATCTTTTTTACACCTATGATGCGCTGGGGCATTTCCACGCGGCTCACCTGAAAGACCAGCCGGAGCCACCCCAGGCGGCCGATTTTATTCAGCTACAGGCGATGGGACAGGCCATTTTGTTGAGCCACGACCCCGTCCCCGACCGGTATCGGTCGCTGCCGGGCGTTGATCGGCAAACGTCCAAAGGCTCAGTGGTTTTGATTGATGAGGTAGATAAAGCTCCACGCGATTTCGCTAATGATTTGCTCAATGAGCTGGACCGCTACGAGTTCACCGTTCGGGAAGATGAAAGCCGGACGTACCGCAAAGGCCCGGCTCATCCAATCGTCGTAATTCTGACCAGTAATTCCGAGAAAAACCTGCCCGACGCCTTTCTACGCCGATGTGTGTTTTTTCATATCGAGTTTCCGGGAGCCGATCAACTCAAGCGTATCGTTGCGCGACAGGTGTTTGGCCGTGAGCCTCGTTATCAGCAGGACGAAACGCTGCGCCAGGAAGTGGATGCGCGATTAGACGAGTACGTAGCCAAATTCATCGGGTTACGAGGCATCAACATGAAAAAGAAACCGGCAACTGCCGAGCTAATCAGCTGGCTGTTCTTTCTGCGCAACGACATTCTTAATGGCTCCACTTTGTCGAAGCTTCCCGATAACCAGCTAGCCTCTAGCTTGAGCATTCTGGCCAAGCACCCCGATGATTTGACTCGATTGAAAACGGAATTCTAGCTATGTACGATGGATTTGTAATCCGTCGGGCCGAGAGGCCAAAAGTCACTGCACTTGGCTTGACAGCCCGACGGATTACAAATCCATCGTACCACTTCCCAACCCAAATGACCTCTACCACACAGCCCGTCCCTATTGGCGAACTGCTCGAACAACTTCGGGCGGAGGGGTTTGCTGTAGCTCCGGCACAGTATGGGCGTGTGTTCACCGTGGTCGAGTCGCTGTTTCCAGAAGGCATTACCGCTCAAACCAATGCTGAAGACTGGAAAACATTACGCGAACTACTGTGTCCGATTGTGTGTCGCACGTTTGCAGAGCAGGAGCGATTTGGTGCCGTATTTACTGCCGTGATGGCCGGGCAGGTTACTAAAACAGTTGACTCAGAACCCGTCAATGATGAGTCGAATGAGGGCAACGAGAATGATGAAAAGGCGAATCCCAGGCATCGTTTTTGGCCAGTAGAATTCCTGATCATTGGGGGGTTAGCAATCGCGCTGATCATTTTACAGATCAACAAATCGAAACCACCCCTACCTCCAACGCTCGACTGTGCCGTTGATTTCAGTCTTTCCGTTCAGGGGAATACCGTAACGTTTGTCAATCGCAGTCCTGGTGTGGCCAATGGACAAGCATACGTGTGGGATTTTGGCGACGGAACACCTCCACTGTCAACCAGCCAGACAACCGTTCGGCATCAATTTACCCGAAAAATAGAGTCAGGTGTTAAAAGTCAGGTTACCCTAAAGGCTGTCGGCTGCCCTGATACACCAAAGGCAACACCCGACCCGACTCTTCCACCTAGTACGTACAACCCCACTCCCCTACCCTTTCTACGATTGCCCGAAACAAGCCGGTATGTTCTGGCCAATTGGGTGCCCTTGCTGCTGATGGGTCTGAGCAGTTTACTGGGTGGTGGCTGGTGGCTGGCCCGACGTCGGCGGCAACACCAACGAGCGGCTCAGCGACCCGTTGGTGGTCCATTTTTTCTAAGTTTCCCGCCCCAGGACGATGCTATTCAGCCGAGCCCGTCGTTGCTCAACTGGGCGCAGCAACTTCAGCAACGTGAAGAGAGCGAGCGGCACGTACTGGCTATTTTGCCAACCATCCGCCAAACGGTCCGCAACGGTGGTATGCCGACTGTTCAGTATGAAGCCATCAAACGCCGACCACGCTATCTAATTTTGATCGACGACCGTTCGGCCTACGATCAACAGGCGAAGTTGTATGCCTATGTGATGGGTGTGCTGATTACCCGAAGTGTGGAGATGGACGTGTTTTTCTTCCATTCTGATCCGCGCTATCTCTGGAACGAAAATTATCCTAAAGGTCTGCCCATTGCGGATTTGTTTCGGTTGTACGGAGCACACTATCTGGTTTTGGTAACAGAAGGCACGCGCCTGCTTGATTACGATACAGGCGAGGTGGCCGATTGGGCCGTCGACGCTCTGTCGGGCTGGACAAGCCGTGCCTTGCTCACGCCTGTCTACCCGGCCAATTGGCACTATCTGGAAGCCGCGCTAAGCCGGTTTTTCATTTTGCTACCCGCCACGCCCGACGGTCAGATTATGTTGCGGGATTACTTGGGTCAACCCGACAATGCGCCTTCGTTTGACGAGTTGCTGCGGCAATTCAAGGTCTTGCCGGGAACACCCAACCGTGGCATTTTTGCCCCCAACACTGCCCAAATGACCATTGCCGATGTGCGGAACTTCCTGAATGTAACGATTCAGGGAATTGACCAGAGCGATTCAGTGCGGGAGTGGCTCTTCACCTGGGCCTGTGCTACGGCCGTTTTTCCCACCCCCGACTGGGCTATGACTCTGGCCATCGGCCGGGCACTGGAATCTGAATTTAAGGTTGAGGGCTTGGTCACGTCGACGAATATCCTGAA
Source organism: Flavobacterium sp. SUN052 (assembly GCF_028867935.1). Classification (GTDB taxonomy): domain Bacteria; phylum Bacteroidota; class Bacteroidia; order Flavobacteriales; family Flavobacteriaceae; genus Flavobacterium. The sequence goes on along the minus strand of NZ_JAPQNS010000001.1, from coordinate 605,112 downwards.
ATTGACGGCCTTGCCTTGGCTCCGTCAGGATTCTATTCCCGAACCGTTGCGCACAAATTTGCTCGCTCAGCTTTCGCCCGAAGTAATTGGGGTGGCCCGGCAAACGGCTGTGGACATGCTAAATGACCTCAAACTGACACCCGGCAGTGTGGCCTATGAAGAGCAGCAAATACGGCTATGGGAACAGGAGTTTCACCTGAATAACTCGGGACTTGGCGAACTGACTGCGTATCAAAAAAATCCTGATTTAATAAAAGATCCACTTATTCAGCAGCATTTAGTTCGGCAGGAACGGATTGAAACCAAATACCAGCCCCTCGCTTTGCTGGTGTTGATCCTATTGCCTTTGCTTCTGTATTTTACTCCCCCGCAAACGCAGATAGCTGGCGTGTTGGTGCCCTTTTTCAGAGCCGATTCGTCGGCAATGGACAGTGCGACTTATTACAATAATCGGGCAGTGGCACTTCTCAATACTGGCACAGCCAACAATATAGAGCCTTATGGAAAGGGAGTTCTGGATCTGGTTCGTTCAGTTGAGTTTAGATTGACGTTTGAAGCGATGCATAATCTGAATGCAGCACGATATAACCTAGCTGTATTGGAACGTTCACAACGGCGAACAAATGGCTATTCTACTCTTGACGTTGCCCAGACAGTTCAGCAACTCCTGAGCCCGTTTAACGAAGTACCCCAACTGGTGGCGCCACTCAAACTGTTCGACAAAAATTGGGTGCCGGATAGTGCCGTCACCCGACGCTATTTGATGATGCTTGCCAACAAAGACAGTAACGACACAATTTATGACTTTGTCGAAAGCGCCAATCAGGAATCGGTAAACAGTTCTGTAAACCAGAGTGTCGGAATAGGTTCTTCTATTAATCGGCAGGAGTTCAACCAGTTGGCAGACCAGGCGAAGGCTCTGTTCCAGTTGCCGGGAACAAGGGAATTTGACCGAGATTCGGCAGATAACAAACTCGAAATCAGCCGTCTACTAAGTTCATTCAAACCTTATACTGCTCAACGCGATTCACTCATCAGCCTCGAAGCCGCCCGAGTAGTGTTGTATTTTGGTGGACCGCAGCGGTCAACTACGATCCCACTAGCCGACTATACGCGTAAGCCAGAGGCAGTCATTCCAGTTATGCCCCCTCAGCAAAATTCAATAGTCGAACTTGACAAGATTGTAAGAAAGAAAATAGCGTCAAAGCCTCGTATCAACCCAAAAGCAACCGCAAAACAGCCTACAAATTCCCGTCTTGAGAGCCGTACTCGAATTTCTGCCTCTGTAGCTGATAGCCTTCCGGTTGAGCAAAAGCCTGTATCGGCTACCGTCAGTAAACAGAATACAGCGCCCGTTAAGAATGAATATCAGCCTGAAAAGCGGTTGGAGGTGCCAGCAACTGTGGGGAACGATAACCCTCCATCCAACCAGCAAGTTCAACAACAGCAACAAGTCCAGCAACAACAGGTTCAGCAGCAATTGCCACCGGTAGATGAGTCGAGCTTACAGCAGGTTTATGAACAAGGCACCAAATGCCCCACCGACAATTCGTTTTCTATCGCAGTGCCCAAAGGCGATAAACGCCCCATTCAAGCCGGTGTTTTGACGCAACTGAGCGACTCGCCAAACCTGTACGAGTTAATTTTTTATTGTGATTCGTACCCGCAAACGATCTACAGCAAACGCGGCTTTTCTCACGTAAAAATGGAGAAAGACACAAAGGGAGGTGGCATTCGATTAGTGTTTTACCAAAGTCGGCAGCGAGTGTACAAAAAATAACGGAGTCGGCTTGACCCAACTAACTTGGATTAAGCCGACTCCGCTGTACTCACTCAAAATTCTATCCCTTTATTTCGCTTTCAGATACACGAATGGAATAATCATTTCTTCCAACGAAACGCCCCCGTGCTGGAAGGTGTCACGGTAGTAGTTCACGTAATAATTGTAGTTGTTCGGATACGCAAAGAAGTAATCCTCTTTAGTGAACACATATGCTGTCGACACGTGCGGTTTGGGCAGGAAGAACCGCTCAGGCTTACGGGCCACAAAGAGGTGATTATCGTCGAAGCCGAGGTTTTTGCCCTGCTTGTACCGCAGGTTCGTGTTCGTTTCGCGATAGCCCACAATTTTGGCGGGTTTCTGAACCCGAATCATACCGTGGTCAGTCGTAACAATCAAGCGACCACCTTTATCGGCGATTTTACGAATCAATTCGAGCAGGGGCGAATGCTGAATCCAGGAACGCGTAATAGACCGATACGCAGCCTCATCAGGAGCCAGCTCTTTAATCATGGCCATGTCCGTCCGAGCGTGCGAAAGCATATCCACAAAATTGTAAACGATCACGTTCAACTGATTCTGCATCAGGTTGTTCACGTTATCAACCAGCGATTTGCCCTGGTTTACGTTCAGAATTTTGTGGTACGACATCTTGATGTTCAGGCGGCTCTTATCCAGCTGCCGACGCAAAAATTCGTCCTCATGATTGTTCAACCCTTCCTCGTCGTTGTCGTCGCCCACCCAAATATCCGGGTGGTGTTTCTCCATTTCGCTCGGCATCATACCCGAGAAAATGGCGTTACGGGCAAAAGCCGTGGTGGTAGGCAGAATTGAGTAGTATGATGATTCTTCTTCAACCGTAAAGAAGTCAGTCAGAATGGGTTCGATCACCTTCCACTGATCGTAGCGAAGATTGTCGATCAACAGAAAAAACAATGGGTGTTCAGCGTCCTGCTCAACCAGCGGAAATACTTTTTTACGCATCAACTGGTGCGACATTAATGGCTTATCGGCTTTCGGATCGTTAAACCAGTCGTCGTAGTTCTCTTCCACAAACTTGCAGAAGTTAGAGTTAGCCTCACTTTTCTGCATGTTCAGCACCTCAGTCATGCTTTTATCCTGAGCACCATCAAGCTGTAATTCCCAGAAAATCAGTTTCTTGTAAATATCAGCCCATTCCTCATGATCAATGCGGTCGTTATACTGCATCGAAATATTCCGGAAGTCCTGCTGGTAGCCAATGTTGGTACGCTCAGTTACCAGACGCTTGTTATCCAAGTTCTTTTTGAGCGACAGCAGAAGTTGATTCGGATTGATGGGCTTAATGAGGTAATCGGCAATTTTCGACCCGATTGCCTCCTCCATAATGTGTTCCTCTTCGCTCTTGGTAATCATCACAACGGGCATATTGGGCCGCATCTGTTTGATTTGGGAAAGCGTCTCAAGACCGGTCATACCGGGCATCATTTCGTCGAGCAAAACCAGGTCATATTTTTCATTTTCAACCTGATCGAGGGCATCGGCTCCGCTGTTTACAGGCGTAACCGTGTATCCTTTATTCTTCAGAAACATGATGTGTGGCTTGAGCAAGTCGATCTCGTCGTCGGCCCACAGGATGGAGTATTGTTGCATAATGTCGTTTTCTTTGTGAAAGGAGACGTCCACTGACGCCCCTATTGAGTAAGAACGGATAACCGAAGTCTGTTCTTGCTTAACCTACTAACGGAAGGGAGTGTTTAGGCATCCCCCTTTCTGCGTCTATTTAAGGTTTTTTAACGCAAACTCTTTCGACAGGATTACAGGATAAACAAGATTTTTAGGGTAATAAGAATCCTGTTTATCCTGTATTTCTGTCGAAAAAAAGGCACTAAGCCACTTGAGGATTATCTCCCGATTTCTCTTCTGGCTGCTCTTTTTTCTTTCTCAACTCCTCCAACCCTTTTTTGCCGTAAGCCAGTTTTGTGATTGCAACATACAGTACGGGCACTATAAAAATAGCTAGTGAAGTTGCAGCAATCATACCGCCCAGCACCGTCCGGCCGATGGTAGCACGGGCAACGCCCCCGGCTCCACTGGCAAGAGCCAACGGAACTACGCCCAGGATAAAGGCTAGTGAAGTCATCAAAATGGGGCGCAGACGCAGCTTGACGGCTTCGATGGTTGATTCGAGCAGGTCTTCTCCCCTATCGACGCGCTCTTTGGCAAATTCCACAATCAGAATGGCGTTTTTAGCGGCCAAACCAATCAGCGTAATCAGGCCGATCTGTGCATAGATGTTGTTATTCAGGTACGGAAAAAGCAACAGCGCAATAATAGCCCCCATAGCCCCGATGGGTACTGAAAGCAATACCGAAAACGGCACCGACCAACTCTCGTACAGAGCAGCCAGGAATAGAAAGACAAAGCCGATGCTGAGGGCGAAAATGTAAACGGAACTATTGCCGGCACTAATCTCTTCGCGGCTTAGGCCCGCAAAATCGTAGGAATACCCGGCTGGTAGCACTTCGGCCGCTACTTCGCGAAGGGCCTGGTTCGCCTGTCCACTACTATAACCTGGTTTGGCGGCCCCATTCAGTTCGACGGAGCGGAACAGGTTGAAGTGCGAAATGAGCGGGGCGTTTTCGATGATCGACGTCTTGATAACGTTACTGATCGGAATCAACTGCCCTCCCTGATTGCGAACGTAGAACTGATTCAGCTTTTCAACATCGGTACGGTACATCGTATCGGCTTGAGCCACCACCCTGAACTTACGGCCGTAGATAATGAAATCGTTAACATATTGACTACCAAGGTTCACCTGAATTGTTCGGTACACGTTGGCTACGTTTATACCCAGCTTCTTGCATTTTTCGCGGTCCACGTCTACCCGGTATGCTGGTGCTTTGGCCGTGAAATAGGTAAAAGCACGGCCAATTTCGGGGCGCTTGGTAGCGGCTGCAATGAAGTTCTGCACCACCCCGTCGAATGCTCGTACATCGTCGTTTGTTTCGCGCTGCTGAATCTCAAACGTAAAACCCGACGACTGTCCTAAACCCGGAATAGCGGGCGGCTGCACCACTTGTACCCGGGCATCGTTTAGATTGGCCATGGCCCGCTGTAACTTGGGTACCAGCGAGTCGGCCTGCATCCCGTTTTCGGTACGTTCTTCCCAGGGTTTTAGCTGAATAAAAATGGTTCCGCTGTTCGATTTAGAGGCAAACGTAATGGCGTTCAGCCCGCCCAGGGCCGAAAAGTGATTGACGTAGGGTTGCCGTTTCAAGGTATCCATCATGGCGTTCAGTACTGCCAAACTGCGCGAACTTGATGCAGCTTCGGGAATTTCGTAAGTGACAATTAGTCGACCTTCATCTTCCGTTGGAATAAACCCGGTTGGCTTGGCCCGAAACATAAACACGGTGCCGACATAAAGCACAATCAACCCAACAATAACCATGGGGGTGGCTTTAATCAGCCGCTGCACCCCACTCGAATAGGAGTCGGTCATGCGCCCAAACCACTGATTGAACTTGTAAAAGAACTTATTCAGCCCCTTCGCGTTTTCGTCGATGTGCTGCGGTTTGAGCATCAGCGTACACAGAGCAGGCGTCAGTGAGAGAGCTACAAAGGCCGAAATCAGCACGGATACGGCAATGGTGATGGCAAACTGCTGATAAAGTCGCCCGACAATGCCGGGAATGAAGCCAACCGGCACAAACACAGCCGCCAGGATCAGGGCAATGGCAATAACTGGGGCCGAAATTTCGCGCATGGCTTCTACTGTTGCTTCCCTGGGCGACATTCCCTTTTCATCGATATTAGCCTGCACAGCCTCTACCACCACAATGGCATCATCAACCACAATACCAATGGCCAACACAAATGCAAACAGAGTTAGGGTATTAATGGTGAAACCCAGCGGTACAAACAGAGCGAACGTACCCACGATAGATACGGGAACGGCCAGCAACGTAATGAGCGTGGCTCGCCAGCTTTGCAGAAACAAAAACACCACCAGCACCACAAGCCCCAGGGCTTCGAGCAGGGTTTGCACCACTTCTGAAATGGACACTTGAATCACCGAAACTGACTCGAACGGCACTACATACGTAACGTCTTTCGGAAAGGTCTTTTTCAGGTTGTCCATAGCCGCGTAAACACCTTCGGCGGTAGCCAGAGCATTGCTGCCCGGCAGCTGATAAACCAGCAGATAAGCCGCCCGGTTGCCGTCGACAAAGGAGTTGCTGGCATACGAAAACTTGCCTAACTGAACCCTGGCTACATCTTTCAGATAAACCAGTGAACCCTGCGCCGGATCACTACGGACAATGATATTGTTGAATTCCTCTTCTTTGCTGAGTCGGCTATTGGTGAAGACCGTGTACTCAAAAGCCTGCGAAGTCGGCTGAGGTGGGCCACCCACCGAACCACCGGCTACCTGCAAGTTTTGCTCCTGCAAAGCGGCAATTACCTCGTCGGAGGTAAGGCCAAGTTGGGCAAGACGGTCGGGTTTGAGCCAGATCCGCATCGAAAAATCATCGGCGCGGCTGAAAATATCACCCACCCCTTCAACGCGCAGTAAGGCGTCGCGAATGTAGATGTTGGCGTAGTTATCCAGGAAAGAGACATTGTGCGTCCCTTTCGGCGAATAAATAGCCACCAGCATAAACAGCGAGGGGTTCCGTTTCCGAACCGTAACGCCCAACCGGTTTACCTCCTCAGGTAGCTGTGGTTCGGCAATGCCCACGCGGTTCTGCACGTCGAGTGCGGCAATGTTCACGTCGGTTCCCACATCGAACGTTACGTTCATGCTCATACGCCCGTCGTTAGTCGCGTTGGTTTGCACGTAGCTCATACCGGGCGTGCCATTTACCTGCGTCTCAATGGGAGTTGCTACGGTTTGCTCCACCGTTTGGGCATCGGCTCCGGTATAGTTGGCCGTCACCTGAACCACGGGGGGAGTAATGTCGGGATATTGGCTGACCGGCAAACTCAGCAACGCCAGCACGCCCAGGGCAACAATTACAACAGACACCACAATGGCGGTGACAGGCCGATTAATGAATATTTCTGCGAACATGATTCAATGAGTGAAAGAGCGAAAAAGATAAAGAGTGAAAGAGCGGCTAGACTATGGCAACACTCCCCGGGACGCCGGACCGTCACTCTTTATCACTTTTACTCTTTTGTTGGACTATTAACCTTGACCCGTGCTCCTTCGCGGATTTTCTGGGTACCTTCCGTGACGACCATTTCGCCTTCTTTGAGGCCGGCCTTCACTACCACTTTGTCGTTGATGCGAGCGCCGAGGGTCAGTTTTTTCTGGGTCACTTTGCTGCTATCGCCCACCACAAACACGAAATATTCGCTCATTTGCTCAGTCACGGCCTGATAGGGAATCAGAAGCTGTGGCTCAGGGGTCGAGTTTTTGACACGAATGTTGCCGTTGAGCCCCACTTTCAATTGTTTATTCGGGTTGGGAAAGGCAATACGAACGCGCAACGTACCCGTTTGTGGATCAACGGCACGGTCAACGATGCGAACGGTACCCGGATATGGATAGCGCGTACCATCGGGCAGCACCAGGGTCAACGTTGAATCACGAACGACGTTGGCTTTGGACTGCAACTGCATAAACCGCTGAATCTGGGCTTCGTCGGACTGAACATCAGCCGCAATCGGATTGTCGGACGAGATCGTGTTGAGAGGTGTTGAACCGGGGGCCACGGCGGCTCCAAGCCGTACCTGCGAGATGCCGATGGTACCGTCGAGGGGCGCGTAGATAGTGGTATATTTCAGGTTCGTAGCCACCTGGCGGATGTTGGCTTCAGCAGCCGCCACCTGCATACGGGCGGCTTCGAGCGTTGCCGTTGCATTATCGACCACCTGCCGGGCAATAGCATCCTGTTGCGCCAGCGTATTGTATCGATTGGCATCTTTCTCGGCCCGGTTCAGGTTCGCTTTCTGCACGTTCAGGTTGGCCACCGCCTGGTCATAAGTGGCACGGTATTGCTGCGCATCAATCGTGTATAGTTTTTGGCCTTTTCGTACGGGTTGGCCATCCTGAAAGAAAATCCCGGTGATGTTTCCGGCAACCTGCGGCTGAATTTCAACCTCCACCAGCGCCGTAACGGTGGCCGGATACTCATCGTAATAAGTAGCGTTTCCTTTGGTTGCTTTTACGGCCGTAACGGGCGTAGGGGGCGGAGGTGCCTGCTGTTGTTCTTTCTTGTCACCACAGGCAGCAATCAGAAAAACAAGGCCCGCTAGTAGAGTTGAGTTTATACTTTTTTTCATGCTGTTGAGCTTAATACGCAATAGTACCCAATGCCCGCTGAACATCTAACTTACTGATCAAGACCGAGTAAAGGGCATTGAATACATTGAGTCGGGCCGTGCGGAGGTCGGCTTCGGCAATGGTCACGTCCAGGTACGTCTTTACGCCGGAACGGTATTGTAGGTTAATAATTCGGTAGACATCCTGAGCCAGTGCCTGATTCTCGCGAAGAGCCAGGTAGTTTGCCAGATTGCCTTTATAGGTCGACAGTGCCTGCGCATATTCAGCATCTACAGCGCTCGTTAACGCGTTCAAATCCCACTGCAACCTTTTAACCTGTAGCTCGGCAATGCGGAGTTGCTGAATCCGTCGTCCACCCTGAAAAATGGGCAAACTCACCGATAAACCAATTAATGAGTTGGGAAATGCCTGGCTATACAACTGGGGAAAAACGTTGTTTTGGTATAGCAGGTTGTAATTGGCGTTGGCATTTACCGAGGGCAGGTAGGCCCACCGATTGTATCGCACGTTGGCATCGAGCAGTTGCCCCTGCGTTTGCAAAAGCTGGTATTCAATGCGTGATCTCGGGTTAACCAGTTGCAGGGTGTCTATTGCCACTTCATTAGCCAACTGGAGCGTATCATACGCCACTGTCAACTGGTTCGTTGGCGGGTAACCCATTAGTTGTTTCAGGGTCTGATACTTTGCCCCTACTAAATCCTGATACTGTTTGCGCTGTGCCAGCGTGTTATTTAGGGCAATTTTAGCCCGTTGCGGGTCAGTCCTATCAACTATACCACTTTGGTACTGGTTGGTAGCATCCTGCAAACTCCGTTGAAGCCGCGTAATATCTTCGGCCAGAATTTCCACCTGACGCTGGGTCAGAATAACATCGTAAAACGCTTTGCTGACATTGACGACCACATCTATTTTGGCATCCACCGTTGTTTGAGCCGCCTGAACGCGGTAAGCATCCGACGTTTGGCTCGCCAGCAGCACATCACGGTTGAATATGCTTTGCGACAGTGACAGCGAAAGAGTCGACGTGTTTTTTGCTCCTAACGGAGTAGGTACAACTTCACCCGTGGTTCGGTTGGGGATGAGCGTGACGGGAAGTTTCAGGTAATGCAGCAGGTTGTAACTCGATCCAATCTGCGGGTACCAGGCCGCTAACGTAGACCGAACCGTTCGGTCAGCAATTTCCTGGTCAATTAATCGCTGCCGAACAGTGGGGTTGTTGTCGAGCGCGTACTGAATGCAGTCAGTCAGGTATGCTCTCCGCGATAAAGAGTCCGTAAATTTCTGAGCAATAGCGGAATTAGAAAACAGGCCAAAAAGCCCGTAAAGGAGTAGTAACCAACTTATTTTCATAACGTTGAGAGCAACATACGGGCTGTTCTGCCGAATAGTCAACCCGTTGTACTAACTTCCAACATCTGTGTTTGCTGTTTTGTTCGGAGGTATTCTAAACCTCATGGACAAAATACTTCCATCAACTCAGGTCTAAAACCGATTTCCAGCGTTGCCAGCGATTCGCCTATTTCGGGTGGCAAACCCAACAAGCGTGCCACGGCACCATACACAAATACAGGCGATTTCCCCGCTTCGCGCATGGCTTTCAGCGAGGTACTACCCGCCGATTTTGATAGCTTCTCCCCGGCCGAATCGGTCAGTAAGGGATGATGCCAAACGGGTAGTGTAGCGAACCTCTCATGTCCCAACAAGCGAGCCAGATACTGTTGCATGTCGGTAGACTCGCGGAGATCGTTACCGCGAACGAGGTGAGTTACACCAAAATGGATGTCGTCGGTTAGGGATGCAATCTGGTAGGCAGGAACTCCGTCGCGCTTGCGGATTACAAAATCAGGAAAGTGCTCGTTGTCAGGAACTTGAGCCCGCCAAACCACGTCAGACATCGAAAGGGGTAGGTTTTGCGCCCGCATCTGGTCAATGGCCGAATCGCCCATGGTCAGAATCTGCTGTCTGGAAAATTTCGACGCGTAAACAACTCCGGTCTCAACCAGGTCAGTCAGGGTTTGTTCGTATAAGGGCATCCGGTGACGCTGCGACCAATGCTGCTCAAAGTCATCGGGGCCAGTAGGGCCTTGCTCGTAAGTCAGGCCGAGGTAATCGAGGGAGTGAAAAATATCAGCTACATAATCGGGGCGTTTACGGTCGGAGTCCAGATCATCAATCCGAAGCAAAATCGGTGCATCCATTGCCCGAGCCAGCAAGTACGTCAGGATGAGGTTGACCCCGTTGCCGAGGTGCAGAAAACCAGAAGGTGTTGGCGCGTAACGGAAGAGCATTTTGGATTTGTATTCGCCAAAAATAGGTATCAATGTGTAGATTGGCGAGCATAAACCAAAAGCAACCTAACGTCCCCCGCTCTTATGACCTTCCGACTACTTTTTTTCTGTCTGCTTGTTACCCTTTCTGTTCAGGCGCAGCCGGGTACCGACGTTTACCTGCTCGACCTGTCCGTATCACAGGGGAAGATGAGCTTATCCAACCCCAAAAACATCTCGGATAAGGTTGGGTACGACAACCAGCCTTTTTTCCACCCCTCCCAACCGCTTTTGTATTACGTATCGGCCATGCCAGACAAGCAAACGGATGTCTGGTCGTATAACCTTAAAACAGGCGCTCGGACGCAACTCACACAAACGCCCGACTCCGAATATTCACCAACGGTGATACCAGGGTCGCAGTACCTGTCGTGCATTGTGCAGCGGGCATCCAATGGCGATCAGGATTTGGTTAAGTACGAGCTCAAAAAGCCTACTAACGCAAGTATCATTCTCGAATCGCGAAAGGTGGGAAAGGTTGGTTATCAGGCCTGGATTTCCGACCATGAGTTGGTTACGTTTATACTTGGCGAACCGCAAACGCTTCATTTTATGAATCTCGCGCAGCCTAAAGACACCATACTGGCGCCCAACATCGGGCGGTCGCTGCACCGGATCCCAAAACAGAAAGCGTTCAGTTTTGTCCAGATTGTAGACGGTAAAGCAATGATCCGGTCATACGACCCTGCCCGGAATACCATAACCGACATTACCGAGGCTCAGGCCGGATCGGACCATTACAATACCTGGACACCCAACGGAATTCTGCTCGAAAGCAAAGGCAACGAAATCTGGAGTTTTAACCCGGTCTCCAAACAATGGCAAATGGTGCAGCTCCCCGACAATCTGCCCAAAAAGAAGATCTCCCGAATGGCCGTTCAGGGCAGCAAAATAGCCATTGTACTCGACGAGTAACTGGTGAGGTTGCTCACTGTTCACTGTTACCTGTTACCTGTAAAAGATCTTCCGGGGTGTCGATCCCGTAGCTTTCCAGAACTGTTTCTACTACACGAATGCGATAGCCATTTTCGAGCCATCGGAGTTGTTCGAGGGCTTCGGCCCGTTCGAGCGACGAAGGGGGCAACTGCGTAATCTGAGCCAGAATATCGGTTCGGTAGGCGTACAAACCGATGTGTTTGTAATAAGCGGGGCCATCATCTCGGAGCCATCCCTCCGGTTCACGGTCGCGCTGAAATGGAATCGGCTGACGGCTAAAGTATAGAGCCTCGCCCGTTTGGCTCACAACCACTTTGGGGGAATTGGGATTAAACAGCGTTTGTGGATCGGTAATGGCTTTAACGAGGGTGGCCAGTTCAGTGGCACCATCCAGCACCGACGTTAGCAGATCAATCTGGCGGGGTTGGATAAACGGTTCGTCGCCCTGAATGTTTACTACGTAATCAAACGACTCACCAACCTTGCTCAAGGCTTCCTGGCAGCGGTCGGTACCACTCTGGTGATGCGTGCCAGTCATAACTACCTCACCGCCAAAGGCAGCAACATGGGAGCTTATCCGCTCATCGTCGGTGGCCACAACCACCCGGTTGAGTGAAAGCGACTGCCGGGCCTGCTCCACCACACGCTGGATCATGCTTTTACCGTTAATATCAGCAAGTGCCTTGGCCGGAAAGCGCGTTGAGGCATAGCGGGCCGGGATGATTCCTAGAATTTTCATGGTCGCAAACTTACGGAATTGTACGGCCCGATGGGATTTGAAATAACCTGTAGAAAAGCTACTTTTACGCAACAACAGCCCCACTCTTGACCGTTAATAACCCATGAAAATCCTCTTTGCCTTCTCTTCTGCGGCTCTTTTGCTGAGCAGCGGACTCCGGGCAGAATCCATAAATTGCTCATTAACAACTCTCCACCCTGCGCTATCAACACTCGATTCGGTAGGCGTCGAACGACGCGATGGTAAGTTTTTTGTATTACACCGGGTCAATCAGGGCCAGACACTCTATGCCATTGCCCGGCGTTACAACACTTCCGTCGATGTAATCAAGACCGCCAACCCCGGTATGAAAGATGGCGTTAAATACAACCAGCTCGTACGTGTTCCACAGCCCGAACCGCAACTGAGCCGTAAGGAGGAAAAAGCGGCTGAACGAGCGGCTCGTCGCGAAGAAAAAGAAGCTAAAAAAGCCGCTAAAGAGGACGAGCAACTGATGAAAAAGTCGGAGCCCGTTGCAAAAACGGAGTCGAAAGAACCCGAAAAGCTGACCAAAAAAGACGTTAAAGAAGATGCTAAAGCAGCCCAGCGCCTGGAGGCCGATCTGCGCAAGAACACAGATGTGCACGTTGTAGAGTCGGGCCAGACGCTGTATAGTATCGCCGTAAAAAACAAGGTTCTGATGGCCGATATTCGCCGGTGGAACAACCTGAACAGCGACAATATTCTGGTGGGACAAGCCCTGATCGTTTCTGAAAAAGGATTTGCCGCCCGGCAAGCGGGCAGTGAACCTGAGCCAGCAACTCCACCGGCCAAAGCGGAACCGAAACCGGATCTGGCGAAAAAGGAACCGGCAAAAACCAACCCGGCCCCAACCCCGGCTACCCGCCCCGCTGACGATGCCCTGGCCCGCTCGCCCATGTCGCGGCCCGCTGAGCGCCCCGAACCGAAGGAAGAAAAGCCCACCCGTCCCGGCGATCCCGGCACAAAATTACCCGCCAAAGGCAAGCGGGTGGCCGAAATGGGCATAGCTGAAGCAATTGAAGCCGACGAGTCGGCCAACAAATATCTGGCCCTGCACCGCTCGGCCCCGGTGGGATCGCTGGTGCAGGTTCGCAACGACGTTAACAACCAGAGTTTATGGGTGAAAGTAATTGGCCGTTTGCCCAACACGGGCGTGAACGATCGGGTACTGATTAAACTCTCGGCCAAAGCATTTGAGAAACTTTCCCCCAACAATCAGAGTTTTCGGGCTGAGGTATCGTATATGGTTCCCTGATTATGGAAACGAAAGAAGAACGAATTGCCAAACGGCACCGCCTGCGCGACGAACGCATGAAAGCTACGCCGGGCTATAAAGTATTCAGTGTGATGTTTACTATTGGCTACCCGTTCGTGGCCATTTTCACTACCCTGATTTCGGGCATTTTAGCACTTATCTCGGGGATTTCGCGAGGCATGGCCTGGGTGGTTAGCGGTGGTAAAAGTCGATGAATACAGACGTTATAGACTTGCTGAATTTTAAGGCCGATCAATACAATCGGCCTTCTTTTATTGCCAAAGACCCCATCAGCATTCCGCATCGGTTTACCGACCGGCACGATATTGAAATTATGGGTTTTTGGGCGGCTGTACTGGCCTGGGGGCAGCGACCCGTGATTTTGAAAAAAGCCGCCGAACTGATCGACCTCATGGATGGCGCGCCCTATGATTTCGTCAAAAATCACGACGACCGCGATCTGACCCGGTTTAGCTCCTTCAAACACCGTACGTTTAACCTGACCGATACGGGCTACTTTCTGCGTTTTTTTCAGGATTTCTATAACCAGCACGACTCACTTGAGGATGCTTTTCTGCCTGCTGATGGCGGAACATCATCGGAAACAGTGCAGCCTCATTTAGAAAGTTTCCACGATCGGTTCTGTTGCCTGCCCGGCTTTCCCGAACGTACCCGTAAACACATTGCTACCCCCGCCCGCAACTCGTCGTGCAAACGGCTGCTGATGTTTTTGCGATGGATGGTTCGGCGCGATACCAATGGGGTTGATTTTGGTATCTGGACCCGCATTCGACCCGATCAGCTGGTGATTCCCATCGACGTACACGTCGGTCGGGTAGCGAGGATTTTGGGGTTACTGGAAAGACCCCAAACCGATTGGAGGGCGGCTCTTGAACTCACGCAAACCCTCCGGCAACTAGACCCGGCGGACCCCGTCCGATACGATTTCGCACTGTTTGGCCTGGGTGTAGAAGGGGAAATGTGACCCCTTTGGGCGATTCATCGAACAACAGCACCCACTTTTAGGTACAGTTCATAGGGTATCTATTTAAATCAGTCATAACCCGGCTTATGAATTTCTCTATTGACACACAGCCATTCGGGGTATTGCCCAATGCCGAATCCAGTGAACCAATTCTTGAGTACGTAGTCCTGTATACCGAAACCGGCGAGGGCTTTTCGGTTATTCCAGCACATGGTGGCATTCTTCGCCAATTGGTACTTGGCCCCAAAAGCACGCTGATGCAGGTTGTGCGCGCTCCCGATTCGCCACAGGCGTTACTCGCCGATGAAACCTACGCCAGTGCGTTGTTGTACCCCTTTCCGAGTCGGGTTAGGCATGGAGTGTATGGGTTTGAGGGAGAAGATTACTCGTTGCCGCTGAATGAACCGTCCCGCGACAATGCGATTCATGGACTGGTGCATCCAAAACCATTTCGGGTGGTGGCACAGGAAACTACGGCTCAATACGCCCTGCTAACAATTCAATACGATTTGACGGAAGCAGATATGGTTTCGGGGTATCCGTTTCCGTTTTCGCTCCAGGTTACCTACGCCATAACGGCTCCACCAGCAGAATCGCCCAATCAATCGTGTACGTTGACGGTGGCCTTTTCGGCCCTGAACACTGGCACTACGCGTTGTCCGGCCGCTTTTGGCTGGCACCCGTACTTTACCCTCAACGGCGAAACTACGGATGACCTTACCATTGAGATGCCCGTAGAGGAGATGATCCAGCTAGACGACAACTTGCTACCAACAGGGCGTACGCCATTCACGAACCCTAAAACGATGCCGCTTCACGAACGCAATTTAGACAATGCGTTTACGGTGCCGGAGAATCCAGATGGCGTCATCACCGTTTTGCATTCACCTAAACAGCAGGTGTCACTCAACGTATGGCAGAGTCGGGAGTTTCCGTATCTGGTTGTTTACACGCCCGGCCGTCGCGACAGCATTGCCATTGAGCCGCTTACCGCCAATGTGAACGCGTTCAACACGGGTGAGGGCCTGTGCGTGCTGAATCCGGGTGAGGAGTTTCAGGGCCAAATTCGGGTCTGGATGGAATAAAAGCCCCTCCCTACGGGTGAGGGGTTGGGGTGGGGTTTACAGGCGCTTCACGTTGACGTAATAGTTGGCATCTACGTTGATCGAGGTAGCTCCTTTGGCCGAGAACGTGTGCCAGGTGGTGGTTGGCTTCAGGTTCTGGTAGCCGTTGGCATCGTCGACACATACCCGAACCGGCATATCGAACCCGGCCACGCAGTTGGCCCAGCGGTATTCGACAACGCCGTTTTCCAGCCGGTATTCCAGGGTAGGAATCCGGGTATCGCGCAGATACTGATCGAACACTTTCTGGAAATTATGGCCCGACTGCTTGCTCACATAGTCCTCAATCTGCTTGGTCGTGACGGTCTGGTGATAGAATGTTTTGTTCATGCCCCGCAGCAGTTGCCGCCAGCGTTCATCATTATTGACGATTTGTCGGATGGTGTGCAGCATGTTGCCGCCTTTGTAATACATATCGCTTGACCCTTCCTTATTTACATTATAAACACCAATAATCGGCCGATCATTGCGAATGTTTTTCCGGCAACCGATCACGTATTGAGCACCGGCTTCTTTGCCGTAATAATACTCCACAAACAGGTTTTCGGAGTAGTTGGTAAAGCTCTCGTGAATCCACATATCGGCCACATCGCGGTAGGTGATGTTATTGGCAAACCACTCATGTCCCGACTCATGCACAATAATAAAATCCCAGAGTAGTCCCCAGCCCGTTCCCGATAAATCGCGCCCCAGATAACCATTTCTGAAGCGGTTTCCATAGGTAACCGAGCTTTGGTGTTCCATACCTAAATACGGCGTCTGAACCAGTTTATAGCCGTCTTCATAAAACGGATACGGGCCAAACCAGTGTTCAAACGCTTTTAGCATTAGCGGCACCTGCTGAAACTGCTTCCGGGCCTGCGCTTCGTTTTGAGGCAGGACATAGTAATTCAATGCAAGCTTACCCTTCTCCCCCGCGTACGAATCGGACCAGTGGACATATTGGGCGGCATTCAGGTTGACGCCGTAATTATTGATGGGGTTGCCCACAAACCAGTCGAACGTTTGGGTACCGTCGCCGTTTTTGGTGACCCGGCGCAGCATCCCATTCGATACGTCGGTGAGGGGTTCGGGTACGGTAACGCTGATGAGCATGGAATCAGGCTCGTCGTACATATGGTCTTTGCAAGGCCACCATGCACTGGCTCCCAAACCCTGGCAGGCCGTGGCAATAAACCACTGCTGAGTGGAATCTCGGGTCCAGACGAAGCCGCCATCCCAGGGTGGATTTTTCGCCCGACGGGGTTTCCCTCCGTAAAAAACCGTCAGTCGCTCGTTCTGACCCGTTTTCTGTGGCTTTTTAAGCGTCACAAAATACGCATTGCCATCCTGTCTGTAGGTCAGTTCCTTGCCATCCTGCTCAATTCTGGTGACTTTCAGAGGCCGTTGTAAATCAACCTGAAGCGTTTGATCGGGTTTTAGCACTTTATAAGCAATCACTGTGCTACCACCAATTGTACTGTCCGACGGCTGCACCTTGATACTTAGGTGATAGTATTTCAAATCCCACCACACCCGCTCCGGGGTAATGGAGCCCCGCAAGGTATCATCGTGGGTAAATTCATACCGTTGAGCCTGAGCAACATAGGCCAGGCAGCTGAGAAGTAATAAGCTGAAGAAGCGATTCATAAAATCAGGTTGTAATCACCCGGTAGGGCATTGCTTTCGCAACATCGACAAAAATCGGGTATTTACCTGAATAGTTGCGAATCTGGGTCGATCCACATTGGCTTCCAGTTGCATTACCACGGGCCATTTTTTTTGACTTGATAAAACCGGGTGCCGTTAAACCGATAAAGACCTTGCCCTGCACCCCACCACATATTTCCTGACTTATCCTGAAACATACTTTGTACACAACAATTTAGGCCATCAGCAGGCGTAAACACCGTAAATGCTTTGGGATTTGGTAAGGGTCCTGAAGGATCAAAGCGCGTAGTACTGCCTCGGGCTGTAATCCAAACAATACCCGACTGTTCTATAATGATACCCCAAAACTCCGTTCCACCTAGTCCGTCTTTAGCAGTGTATTCTGTCAACGTTTTTCCGTCATACTTGCAAATGCCGTTTTTCATCGTAAACCATATATTCCCGGCTTTATCCTCGGCTATGCCCCCCGCATAGTTTTCTCCCAATTGTTCCTTATCGGCAATATTGGCAATTGTTTTCCCACCTGACCTGAGCGAAGCCGAATGGTCGTAGCGGAAAACACCTTTATTCGAAGAAGCAAACCAAATGTTTCCACTTTTGTCTTCCATGATGCCAGCAACATTTATTGGAGGTAGCTGCTGAAATAATGAGAAACTTTGACCGCCTTTGCTATCGGCCAATGGATCATACTGATAAACCCCACCATGTGTACCCACCCAAACAGCACCCGATTTGTCAACAAGGATACTTTTACGACTTATATCCAGGTGATTCAGGCCGTCTTTTTTACCATAATTTCTAAATACTTTTCCGTCATATTTATAAACGCCCTGGTCAGTACCAAACCAAAGATTACCCTGTTTATCTTCATTAATAGCAAAAACCGAGTTAGTAATAAATCCATCAGGATTAGAAAAGTAAGTCAACGTTTTTACATCATACCTCGCTACGCCTTCACCTATAGTACCAAACCATAAATTGCCTTTCGAATCCTGAAAAATACTTCGGATATATTGACTGACTAGAGTAGTGTCAAAATCAGGAGCCAAACCAACTGCCTTAACGTTTCTTATTACTTTCGGGCTTGGTTTAGAAATAATTAATCCATTATAAGCGCTTGATTTTTCCTGCCCGTAGCAGGAAATACAAACTGTCAAAAAGCTAAAAAGTAATAGTTTGTTCAATTTCATAGTAATGGGGTTCACTTTTTGATTTTTTGACAAGCTCTACATCAGTGAACCCTGAAATTCCATTTAGAATTATCGCTGCTAAAATCAAATTCTGCCAGTGTCGGTGTGCTGTCTCCAGAGGAAACCAGCGCTAATTTCTTTCCTGAATTCGGTACTACCTTGGGCATTATCCGGTAAGTTCCATCTGTTAACTGATCGATGCGCCATAACTGTTCGGGTGCGCCGGTAAATGCCGGTACGGTTACCACTTCTTCATCAGCAGTTGCCGCCAAGGCCCGATCTGTTCCTGCCAGTACAATTTTATAATAGGGATCACCCAAATACCCGGTGGTATCAGGCGCATCAGTAATAGTCCATTTTTGATGAGGACGAGACATGTAGTCGCCTATTCTCACATTGATAGTTCCGGTTGGCCAGCTTTTCATCACATCGGCTAATTGCTGAGTTGGAACAGGTTTTATCGGATCATTATCGGGCTGGTTAAATCTCCGTGGTGCAACGGCCATTCTGGTGAAATCAACGGCCAACTCTAAGCCGTAGCCTCTTCGTACAGATTCAATCTCGTACGTACCCTCCTTAAACTTCTCACCGGCAACAGGCCAGCCATCTTTCCAAACCACCGGAAGTATGCCTAACACGCTTCGACCGCCCTGCTCTAAATCGGCTTCATAGTGGATAGACATTTTTTCAACGCCTTTCTCAAGAATGATATGTCCAAAATGCCCAGGACCAATTAATCCTCCTCGGGTAGCAACCACCATTTTCCCGCCACCTTCCAACATGCTTCTGCTTACATTATCGAGGTAAGGGCCAGCTACCTTTTTGGAGCGGCCGACCACCACATTGTAGGTCGAGTTGGCACCATCGCAGCAACTGCCATGCGTGGCCAGCAGGTAGTACCAGCCGTCTCGATAAACCAACGTGCTGGCTTCGCATACGATAGCTACATCGACTGGTTTATTACCGGCCTTGAGTTTGCCCGTTTTGGGGTCCAGTTCGATCAGGCGAGTGAATCCAAAATAGGTACCATAGGTTAGCCACAGGCGTCCGGTAGTAGGATCTAACATAAGACCGGGGTCAATGGCGTCGTTCTCTTCATAGCCATCCGATGTTGCCACCACAACCGGTTCAGAATACTTGAAATCAGGGGACTTGGGGTCCAATGTCTTGTTCCACATGGTCAAAATAGCTCCTTTGTGGTTGGGTGAACCGCCGGTTGCCCCATATACGACCAGGTAACGATCGCCAATTTTGAGGACATCAGGAGCCGCTCCACCACCCGGTCTCACTCCGCCACCATACCATGTCCAGCCATCATTGGAAATCAATCCGCCACCGCCCGTGCCGAATGTATAATACTTGCCTTCACACTCGGCAACGGTTGAGGGGTCATGGATAAATGGTCTTCCAACCTGGGCTATTACTAGTTGTGTTATGAATAAAGAGAATAAGGTCGTCAGGTAAGGTATATTCATTCTTTTCATGTGATAAGTTGTGTCGATTAGCTCAAACAGGCCAACCCATTTTATTCGTAACTGATGCCGAGGTTTTTTACGGGCGATCCTTTTTCATCTAGAAAACGAACACAGAAGTTAGCCATACCCGGTCCGTTTATGACGGCCCCACGGATGATGTTCTTTCCCTTTTTTAGGGTTAACCGTGCAGAGGTACCATTATCGGCAATCATATCCCGATCACCGGAAAGCAGCAAGGCTTCCTGACCATTCAACCACCACATGCTGCCAGAATTACATCCAGCCGCCATCCTGACATTTTTGATTTCTTCGGGGCTATCAATGACCGTGACCAACCAGACCAGTACGCCGTATCTGGGCTTGTTGAGGGCGTAGGTAAAATGGTACAGATTAACGTTAAACGCTTTGCTGTCCAGCGCATACCACTTCAAGTCCTGATTTCCCACTTTTACAGTTTCGCCATTTTTGGGTATGGTAGTGTAATCGCTGGAAAAGTTGTCGGTTGAAAAAGCGGTTCTGAGGTAGTTGTCGGTGAAAATATTATTTCGGACAATATCTTTCTTCACCGGTTCCAGCACCAGCCAACGTTGAATAAACCCTTTTGCATCGGGAGATTTTTTGGCGGCAGAGGCCAGCGTGAAGCGTGTAGATAGGGTATGTGTTGTATCTCCTTTTAAAGGTATAGGCGGGAGCGGTATCCGTTGGCCCGGACCCGGCCCCTGTGCAGAAGCGGTAAGGCCGCATAGTTGTAATCCTGATAAAACAACAAACGTTATGGCTGGCAATAAGGATTTGTATTTTCTATTCATAGCAAATTTCCCGTGTAATGATTATCCTTTTTAAGTGAAGCGAAGTTTGTGCAAACCTACTCACCGAATCGACTGGATTAGGCTTGGTTTTATAAACCTTAAAAAATCCCTTTGAATCTGGAGGATTACAATCTTGATTATCTTGAACAATGGCATCGTTATGTATCTATTTATTTTTGTACTGTACTTGTTATTCTATAGTTGTTCTGTCGTTATTAGTTGTGGGTTGGGAAATTACAAGAAACTCGAGTGTTTCATTCGTATTATTGGCAATAAAATGATGGGTTTGGGGGTGAATCAATAATCCTTTTTGTTCCGATACAACTTCTTCTTCACGATTCAAGTAAAAAGTTGCTGTGCCTTTGAGAACAAAGAAAAACTGTTGAGCATTTGCATGAAAATGCAACTTTTCTCTTGTACCACTGGGCATACTTTCCTGTTTAATCGATAGTCCAGCGGTATCCACCAAAACCCAACTATCGCAACTGTCGCCCCATAAATAATGATCAGCTGTTTTTTTGTCAATCACTTTATTTTTCATAAGCAGTTTATTAGTGATGCCGCGGCCTTTTAGCAAAAAAGTTCAGTAGAATTTCTGGTGATGAACCTCACACAAAAGTATCAGGGAAGCGCTTCTTTCACTCCGTATTACCAAACCCATGTGAGTAACAGTCCTTACCTTTTATAGTCTTTTATGATAAAGTAAATTGCGCCAATGAAGGCAATTAGGAAAATTACATCTAACACTGGCATTTTAAAACTATATGTTTTAAAATCAAAATGTTTGAGCAATGTTGTTCCTAATATGAATGCAACGATTATAAAAGTTAGATTTACACCTTTTTTATTTTCCACGAGTCCTAATGGTTTATTAACCAGTCAATAAAAAACCCTAAAAGTAATGCTGTCAATGTAAAAGTTAGCATACCAAAGATATAAGCAAAAAAGGCTTTTATATAATTGGTAATTTTATTTCTTCCGAAAAAGTGGCCTATTGCCCAAGAGCAATAGGCAATTCCTATCATCCCTCCAATAGCCATTAATTTTGCTTTTGTCAAACCTTGGATTATAGCAAACAGTGAATAAATTAACATTCCTATTCCCATTACAAAACAAAGTAAAATTAACAGTTCAAATATATTGTAGCGGGATTTTCTAAAAAACAACTTTAACCAAAATGTGATGAAAATACCCATAATAATATTTGCATAGCCATAATGCTCTTCTATCCATTTGAAAATCTTGGTTGGTGTTGTTAATTCTCCCCCTTCAAATTTCACATATTGGTCTTCAATGTGAAAAAGATTAATTGAAAGTGAATAGATCAATGAAGTTATTATAATGAAAATAATTGGTTTTACAAGTCTACTTCTGTTTTCAGAAAGATAATTGTTGATATTTTGTCCTGGGTTCGTTATAAGCTCTCTAATAGTGTATAGTATTCCACGCTCAAAATGCAAAACGTGTTCAATTTCATGTATAATGTAATGTCCGTCTATTCTTTTGAGGTTCGTTGCTTGTCCGCAGTTGGGGCAAAAGTTTGAATTTAGTTCGGTGTTACAATTTTTACAGTTCATTCTATTCATCAATTGTTTGGCTAACTGTTTTTTTTTCTGTCGGTTTGATAAAATTGCCGCTAACCCATAAATACGCATGCCTGCATCATTGGGCAGTTCTTGAAAAAAGTTAATGACAATTGCTTCCCATGTCTTTCTTATAAAACCCTCCTAGATTCCCTACTAATGGAACCGTAACTTTCGCACATTCCGGCGTTACGGTTCCATTTTTATACAAAACCCTACCTTACCGCGCTCCCGGAGGGCAGTGTTGTAGCAGGTAGTTAGTATACAATGTTCGCAGGTGTTCTGAGGTGCCGGGGCCTTCCGAAATTCCGTGACTCCGGTTCGGGTAGGGCATCACCTGAAACTGTTTGTTGTATTTGATTAGCTCGTTGATAAGCTGTTCGGCGTTGGCGTAGTGTACGTTATCGTCGCCGGTGCCGTGAATATACAGCAGGTTTCCCTTCAGGTTTTTGGCGTAGGTGATGGGCGAGCCAGCCACAAAATCTTCCCGGTTTTCCTGGGGTAATCCCATGTAGCGTTCCTGGTAAATATTGTCGTAGAGCAACTGATTGCCAACGGCTGCCACGGCAATGCCTGTTTTGTAAATTTCGGGGTATTGGAACATCAGGTGCAGGGTGGTTGAGCCTCCCCCACTCCATCCCCAAACAGCCACGCGGCTCGTATCCAGGTAGCTGTGTTGCTGCATCAGTTTTTTGGCGGCCATTGCCTGATCACGGATGTTCAGTCGGCCAATTTGCCGGTAAATAGACTTACGCCAGGCGGCTCCTTTTAACGTTGGCGTTCCCCGGTTGTCAATAGCAATGTAGCAATACCCGGCTTTGGCCATGTCGCCCGTAAACATTCCGTTGCTTCCTGCCGAATACACATCGTTGGTGGTTGCTCCGGCGGGTTCGCCATACACATAGAAAACAACCGGATACTTTTTGGTACTGTCGAAGTCGGTTGGTTTGGCCATCCAGCCATCAAGGGTAACGCCATCTTCCGTAGTCACGGTGAAAAACTGGAGATTTGGCCGGTTAACGGGCTTTGCAGCAACCGCTCCATCCGTTACAGCAGCCGGTTTATTATCGGGCAGGTGCAACCACTCCCGTAATACTGGTATGGTGCTGCTTGTCAGTGAGTGCAGTGCCCATTGACCATTGGGCGAAAGATCGTAGTCGTGCGTTCCGGCTAATTCATTGGGCGTAACCCGTTCCAGCTCACCTTTTCCATCAAGCCGAACCCGGTGCAGATACCGTTGGGTCGGGTTTTGGGGCGAGGCCAGAAAATAGACAAAGCCTCCCTTCTCGTCGATCAGTTCGATATTGGCAACGTCGTATTGGCCTGTTGTCAGCAAGGTTTCTTTCCCATCGCGACCAACGCGGTAAATATGCCGCCAGCCGTCTTTTTCAGACACCCACAGAAACGCTTTACCACCCTCGATCCATTCCCAGCCAGTTGGGTCGCCACCGTTCCAGCGTTCTTTACCGTCGATCCAGGCGGCATCGGTTTCAGTATGGATAGAGCGGGGTGCCGCGCCGGTGGCAGGACACAGATAAACAGTGCTCTTGTTCTGTTTGCGGTTCAGTTGCTGCACAATCAGTTCAGGAGCAGTAGAGCGGTCCGCCTGTGGACTCCACTCCATCCGAATCAGGTAATTTTGCTGAGGATCGCCGGGAATGGGGAGCCACTTGGTTGATCCGCCCGTTATGTTAACCACACCAATACGCGTTGGCGAAGGTGCCTCACCCACTTTGGGGTATTCTACCGGCACGGTAAACGAATAGGTTGAATCGGTGGTGTTCAGCATCAGGTAATCACGAATACCCGTGGCATCCACCTGCCAGTACGCAATCTGCTGGCTGTCGGGGCTCCAGCGAAATCCATCGCGCGTGCCAAATTCTTCTTCGTAGACCCAGTCGAAGGTGCCGTTGATACGCTTACGAGTGCCGTCGGTGGTGAGTTGGGTCACCTGGCCGCTGGCAATGTCTTCTACATACAGGTTATGCTCGCTAACGTAGGCTACCTTCTGGCCATTGGGCGATATTTTGGCGAACATCAGTGACCGGGCCGGACGATCTTTGCCAATCTGCCGTACCTGTTTGTCGGCCATCCGAACCAAAAAGTAATCACCCCGGCTGTTCACACGCCAAACCCTGGCCGTGTTGGTGTACACTAATGCTGACGAGCGGTCGGCCGAGAGCGCGTAATCGGCAATGGCAATTGGTTTACCCGTAGCTGGGTTAACAAGCTGTTCTTTGGTAATCAAGGCGGTAGCCTGTCCCGTTACCATGTCCGTCTGGCTCAGGCCACCATCTTTTACGGACATAAAACTATTCCCATCGCTGGTCCAGCGAATAGCGCGAGACCGCTGTGCAGCTGCCAGATGGCTAACGCCCAACCAAAGTACCAGGGCAATGAATCGATTCATGGGTTACACGATAAGTTTTGCAGAATGAAATGAACAGTTTAGTCTAATTTGGGCGACTGGAAACGATGTTGGCAATAAACCAGCAATATAGGATAACTTAACAGTTCGTCTTCCTTTTTTAATTTCACTGCAACAGGAATCACCACCTTCACACAGTTAACGCAATGATTACCTTCTTCCATGATTCTTATTGTTGACGATAGACCGGAAAATATTCTGCCGTTAAAGAAGATCCTTGAACTGCATCGTTTTGCTGTTGATACAGCACTATCGGGGGAGGACGCCCTCAAAAAAGTGCTAAAAAACGCTTACTCGGTCATTATTCTGGATGTGCAGATGCCCGGTATGGACGGTTTCGAGGTAGCCAATGCGATTGCCGGTTTTAGCAAAGCGCGCGACACGTCGATTATCTTCCTGTCAGCCGTTAATACGGAGAAGAAATTTATCACCAAAGGGTACACTGCGGGCGGAGTCGATTACCTTACCAAGCCGGTTGATCCCGATATTCTGGTGCTAAAGGTTAAAACCCTTCGCCGATTATACGAACAGCAACAGGAACTACGCGCCACGCAGGACTCGCTCCAAAAAGAGATTGACGTTCGCAAACAGGCTCAGGCGGTGCTGGCCGAGCGTATGCAGGAGTTGCAGACCGTGTTGTCGTCACTGCCCCAGATGGCCTTTACGGTTGCCCCCAATGGACAACTCGAATACGTAAATGAGCACTGGCTACAATACGCTGAAAGCAAAACCGAATTTCCGGTCTTTCATCCCGACGACGACATTTGTGAGGACTGGACCCAGACGATGGCCAGCCCTACAGAGTTCACGCGTGAGGTTCGCCTGAAAGAAGTTCAGTCGGATCTGTTTAGGTATCACCTGCTGCGGATCATTCCCATCTGGCAGGCGGGTGTACTGGCCCGCTGGATCGGCACATTCACCGATATTCATCCCCAAAAGCAGGCCGCTGAGTTACTGGAACAACAGGTTGCCCTGCGCACCAGCGAGCTACAACTCAAAAACGCGGAACTCGAACAAACCAACCACGAGCTTCAGCAATTCACCTGGGTTGTATCGCACGATCTGAAAGAGCCACTCCGCAAAATTCAGTTGTTCAACGACATTGTCAAGCAGGAATTTCTCAAAGGCAATACCGAAGCCATCACCTACCTCGATCGGTCCATCCGCTCGTCGGCTCGCATGTCGAGTCTGATCAACGATGTGCTGGCTTATTCGCAGCTTTCGGTCCCCGAAGCTTTTCAGCCTACCGATCTCAACGACCTGGTGAATGAACTGCTGCTCGATTTTGATGAGGTACTAAGCCGCACTAAGGCAACCGTGACTATTGGCGACTTGCCAATGATCGATACGATTCCGGCCCGAATTCGGCAGGTACTTCAGAATTTGATCAGTAACGCGCTCAAATTCGCCAAAAATGATGTGCCGCCCCACATCTCCATCAGCGCTGAATTGATTGATTCAAAGGCAATTGACGCACCACCATCACCCGACGGAACGTATTGTCGAATTGTGGTTCAGGACAACGGCATCGGGTTCGATGAGCAGTTCCTGGATCGCATTTTTGTGATTTTCCAACGGCTCCACAACCGAACCGCCTATGAGGGTACCGGCATTGGTTTGGCGATTGCCCGGAAGAATATCGATAAGCACCACGGACTTATCTCGGCCCGGAGCCGACCAAACGAAGGTTCACGCTTTATTTTCGTGTTGCCAGTCAGGCAAAATAACCCGGCGCTCATTCCCGAAACGCTGTAACCCCGCCACCCCTATACCAACATGCCTTCTACCGCTACTGAACGGTCGGTGATCCGACAATTACAGATTGTTTTCTCCCTGTCGACGCTCTTGCTGCTGGTCAGCCTGATTGCTTCGTTCTACAGCATTCGAAAACTGATTCAGAACTCCGAACTGGTTAATCATACCAACCAGGTGCTGCTCGAAGCCGAAAATATTATCTCGTCCATGAAAGACGCGGAGACGGGTCAACGTGGCTATCTGGTAACGCTCGACCCAACCTTTCTACATCCCTACACCAGTAGTCGGCCTAAAGTACAGTCTAGTTATGACAAGCTGAACGCACTGACTATCGGCAATGCAGTTCAGCAGGAGAAACTTGCCCGCATCAGAGAACTGTATGAAGCCAAGTTTTCCCAGATGCAACGGATCATCGACCTGACCCGGCGTAATGCCAATTTCGGTCGGGACACGGTCAGTCGTCATCGCGAAATGGTAAAGGGCAAACTATTGATGGACGATCTTCGCCTAACGACCAGCCAGTTGAAGTCGGACGAAAATAATTTGCTCCAGACCCGCCTAAGCCAACAACAGTTTTACATTACCTATACCCCCATTTTGCTCGTTATAGCGGCTATTATCTCCATGTTGATAACGGCATTTACGTATGGGCGAATCAAAAAAGACCTCGACGACCGCATCATACGGCAACGGGCGACCGAAGCGGAATACCGCGAAACAGCCAGACGGATTACCGTCATGGAAGGTATCACGAAGGATATTGCCGGTGGCAACTATGCCGCTCGCACTACCGACGATCAAGATGATGAGTTAGGGCGAATTTCAAAAGCCCTCAACCTGATGACTGGTTCGCTGGAGCAGACGTTTACTGATCTGAACGCGAAAAACTGGTTACAGACTGGTGCCGTGAAACTGAGCGATGCCATGCGGGGCGAGAAAGACCTAAGCCGACTCGGTAACAGTCTGATTAATACCATTGCCCACTACTTGAATGCTCCGCTCGGAACCATTTACCTGCTCGATCAAAACGCCACGTTTAAACTGGCGGGTAGCTACGCGGCTCAAAATGCGCCCAAAGTTATCATGCCTGGGGAGGGGCTGATTGGACAGGTTGTCAAGCAAAAGAAAACGATTGTGGTGCAGGACCTGCCCGCCGACTATAGCCGGGTAATCTCCTCGTTGGGCGATGCCAAACCAGCGTCCGTGGTGATAGTACCCTTGCTCTATGGCGATCTTTGCGTAGGAGCCGTTGAACTTGGTCTGCTACGAAATCCTGAAGCTCGGGAACTTACCTTTTTGGAACGCAATGCCGAACCAATGGCCATTGGGGTTAATGCCGCACTCGACTTTGTGAAACTGCAACAGTTGCTTGAAGAGACGCAGGCTCAGTCGGAAGAGCTACAGGCTCAGCACGAAGAGATGGAGAATCTGAATGCGGAACTCGAAATGCAGGCCCAGAAACTACAGGCATCTGAAGAGGAACTGCGGGTGCAACAGGAAGAATTACAGCAGACGAATGCGGAACTTGAAGAGCGCGGCTTGCTGCTGGAAGAGAAAAACACCGACATTCAGAAAAAGGCCGACGAACTGGAACTCGCGACCCGGTATAAATCGGAGTTTCTGGCCAATATGTCGCATGAGTTACGCACCCCGCTCAACTCGATTCTGCTGCTGAGTCGACTGCTGGCCGAAAATTCAGACCAGAACCTGAGCACCGACCAGGTCGAATACGCTCAGGTCATTCAATCGTCGGGGAACGGTCTGCTCGGCCTGATCGACGAAATCCTCGACCTCTCGAAGATCGAGGCTGGGCAAATGACCCTGGACATTCAGCCGACTCCGATTGCCGACATTACCGGGGAGTTGCAAACCTTGTTTGGGCTGCTGGCGAAAGAGAAAGGATTGGACTTTTCCATCAATGTGGAGCCAGAAGTACCAGCCGTTATCAATACCGACCGGGTGCGGCTTGGGCAGATTTTGAAGAACCTGCTCTCGAATGCCCTAAAATTCACGGCAAAAGGAAGCGTTACCTTGACGCTGAAACGGCAGGCTGTCGGCTCGTCAACGTTAAGCTTTATAGTGAAAGATACCGGCATTGGTATTCCGCCCGAAAAGCAGCCACTGGTGTTCGAGGCTTTCCAGCAGGCCGATGGTTCTACCAAGCGAAAATACGGCGGAACTGGTCTGGGGCTGTCCATCAGCCGCGAATTGGCCAAGTTGCTTGGAGGAGAAATCACTCTCAGCAGTGTCGTGAACGAGGGAAGTACGTTCACGGTGATTCTGCCGATGGGCGTTGAGTCGGGGGCATGGAATGTGGTACAGACATTATTACCCCAGTCTTCTGCTTCCCAGCCCCAAATCCCAGCGCCCCAACCCGTAAGTCCCGCGCCTACGCCCAAGGCCCCAAGTCCTTATATCAGCAGTACCATTCCCGAAGCCATCCCCGACGACCGCAACTCTATTTCGGAGGGCGACAAGGTGATTCTGATCGTGGAAGACGACACCAATTTTGCCCGGTCACTGCTCGATTATTCCCGTAAAAAAGGCTACAAAGGGATTGTGGCTGTTCGGGGCGATGAAGGCCTGACGCTGGCGGCTACATTTAAACCACTTGGCATTCTGCTCGATATTCAGCTGCCCATTATGAGTGGCTGGGAAGTGATGGACGCTCTGAAAGCGAACCCGCAAACCCGGCCAATTCCGGTACACATGATGTCGTCGCACAAGCTCAAAAACGAGAGCCGCCTGAAAGGGGCCATCGATTTTGTGGACAAGCCAATGGCCTTTGAGCAGATGCAGGACGTGTTCAAGAAAATTGAGTACGTACTGAACCGGAAAAACCGGAAAGTGCTCATCATTGAAGATAATCCCAAACACGCCAAGGCACTGGCCTATTTTCTGGAAACGTTTAATATCAATTCGGAACTGAAAAGTGATATTCCCGACGGTATCGACGCGCTGAAACGCAACGAAGTTGACTGCGTGATTCTGGACATGGGAGTACCCGACCAGAAAGCCTACGAAATTCTCGAAGAAGCCCGCAAAAACCCTGGTATGGAAAACCTGCCGATCATTATTTTCACGGGCAAGAGTCTTTCGATGTCGGAGGAACTGAAAATCAAGAAATACGCTGATTCGATCATTGTCAAAACGGCTCACTCCTACCAGCGCATGCTCGACGAGGTGTCGCTCTTTCTGCACCTGGTGGAGGAAAATAAACAGGCTAACGGTACCAATAGCGCCCCAAAAAAGCTGGGTGCCCTCAACCAGGTGCTGGCCAACAAAACGGTTTTGGTTGCCGACGATGACGTGCGGAATATTTTCTCGCTGTCGAAAGCCTTGGAACAGTACAACATGACCGTGGTGGCCGCCCTGGACGGGAAAGAAGCCGTACAGAAACTGGCAGAAAACCCCGGCATCGACGTGGTGCTACTGGACATGATGATGCCCCAGATGGACGGGTACGAAACGGCCCGCAAAATCCGGGAAAACCCCCAGTGGAAATCGTTGCCCGTAATCGCCGTTACGGCCAAAGCCATGACAGGTGACCGGGAAAAATGCATCCAGGCTGGCGCATCAGACTACATCACCAAACCCGTTGATATTGACCAGCTTATCTCCCTACTTCGCGTTTGGCTTTATGGTTGAAATAGGAAAATGGGTAATTGGAGTCACCCAATTACCCATTTATCCAATCACCCATTTACCATTTCCCTTCACCACGATGCCTAAAAAACGAGTCTTGATAATTGACGATGACGCCCGGAATATTTTTGCGCTGAAGGCTACCCTTCAGTCCAGATCGTTCGAGTGTCTTTCCTGCCTGAGTGCGAAAGATGCACTGGACATTTTGCAAACGGACACCGTAATCGACGCTATTTTGATCGATATGATGATGCCGGATATGGATGGTTACGAGGCTATTCCACGGATTAAAGCATTAGAAAACCGGCGCGACACGCCCATTTTTTCGGTTACGGCTCAGGCGATGGTTGGCGACCGGGAAAAATGCCTGCGGGCCGGTGCAACTGACTACATTGCCAAACCCATCAACGTAGACCGGCTGCTGGAACTACTGGCCAATCATTAACGAGTAGCTATGCATTCCATGATTGAGGATGAACAAATTGACCTGCTGTTGACCGATCTGTATGATGTGTATGGGTACGACTTCACCCACTACGCCCGAGCATCGTTGAAACGGCGTCTTAACCGGCTCATGTCGTTAGATAGATTCCCGAGCTTTGCCGAACTTCGTTACCGGGTTCGATCAGATGCCGATTATCTGAAGCGGTTTGTGGAAGAACTGACGGTGAACGTGACCGAAATGTTTCGCGACCCCGGATTCTACAAAACACTACGAACAGAAGTACTACCTACCCTGGCCGCAAAACCATTTATCCGAATCTGGCACGCGGGCTGTTCAACCGGCGAAGAGGTGTATTCGATGGCTATCCTGCTCCGGGAAGCCAACCTGCTTGCGAAATCGCTGCTGTATGCCACTGACCTAAACCCTCAGGTGCTCGACACGGCCCGCGCGGGCATATTTGCCATGAGTCCCATGAAACAGTACTCCGAAAACTACATACAGTCGGGCGGAACGGCTGATTTTTCGGCTTACTATACTGCGCAGTATAACTACGTCAAATTCAACGACGATTTATCGACTCGCATGGTTTTCTCCACCCATAATCTGGTGTCAGACAGTTCGTTTAATGAGTTCGACCTGATCATGTGCCGGAACGTGCTGATCTACTTTGATAAAGCCTTGCAGGAGCGGGTATTGACCTTGTTCGATGAAAGTCTGGGACCGCTCAGCTACCTGGCGCTGGGATCTAAAGAAACCCTGAAATTTTCATCCATTCAACCAAAGTTCAGGCAATTATCGACGGAAAAAATATGGCGAAAAATCGGGTAAGACCAACGTTCGAGGGGAAGGAATACAAGCTCGTATTAATCGGTGGCTCCACCGGTAGTATCGACGTGTTGTTACATCTGCTGCCCGCCCTGAAATCGCCCCTGTCGTTTGCCCTGATCATTGTACTCCACCGGAAAAACTCCGCCGATTCTCCATTGGCAAATCTGTTTTCCTTTAAAACCAGCTTGCCCGTTCAGGAGGTCGACGATAAGGATGCCATTGTGCCGGGAACCATTTATCTGGCCCCGGCCGACTATCACCTGTTGCTTGAACAAGACGGTACATTTTCACTCGACGATTCCGAAAAAGTTAACTATAGCCGCCCGTCAATCGACGTTACATTTGAATCGGCAGCCGATGCTTTTGGCCCATCCGTTACGGGCATTCTGCTGTCGGGTGCGAATTCCGACGGCACGCAGGGCTTAAAAGCAATCAAGAAAGCAGGCGGCATTCTGGTGGCTCAGCGACCTGATACGGCACAAGTTGGGTTTATGCCGCAGCAGGCCATTCTGGGCGCAGCCGTTGACCACATCCTCGATATTCAGGAACTGGTTTCCTTTGTGAATGGGTTGAATGCCACCGGCCCTGCAATTCCGTAAATCGGGTAGCGATTTTCAAAAAACCGCTACTTCTTTGCCAACTCTCCCCTGTACGTAATCGAGTAGGGTAATGTGCTCGTAAACGGCCAGATTAGCATCGCGAACCCGTTCCATTATGGGCCGAAGGGAACAGGTCTCCTCATCGACGCAATCGTCGCATTTCACGTAAAAATTCTTCGACACGCAGGGCGTGGGCGCAATGGGGCCGTCGATGATGCGCAGGACCTGAGCCAGATTGACGCGTTCTGGATCAACGCGCAACAGATACCCTCCCCCCTTTCCTTTCTGACTTTGCAGGATACCGTGGTTGCGTAAATCCAGTAAAATAGTCTCTAAAAATTTTTTCGGAATACGCTCTTCTTCCGATAACCAGGCTATCATCACGGGACCTGTACCATAGGCTTCGGCTAATTTCCGCAACGCCTTGAAAGCATATTTTGCTCTTTTCGAAATCATTTCGCTGTCGTTTTATTGTAGTTAACTACCTGTTCTTCAGAATAAAACCAGTAGCTTGGGGTTTATTTCACCAAATTAATTTATTCGAAATAATTTGGATGCTTATGCAAAGATGCACTTTATTTGCAAAAACTACTAAGTCAATAGACTATAAGCACTAAAAGCCTATCTATTGACAAGAGTATAGGGAATAAAGCTCATCATTAAACCGTCACGCATAATCATGATACTTGAAATTGATAACGAATGGGGCGACGTACAATCAATCGTTGTAAAAAATCGTCAGCCAATTGAGCGGACCCAACCCATAAAAGCCGGAGACACGGCTCCGTTTTTCACCATTGCAGCAACGCACGATGCCTGGCAGGCTTCTGTGTTTACGGCGGGCCTACCCGGTCAGTCATTAACCATTTCTGAACTGTTGGGGCAAGGGCCGCTGGTGGTGAGTTTTTATTGCCCTTGCTGGGGACGGTATGCCCCTCCTTTCCTGAAAGCACTAACTCAGTTATCGCCCCAAATCGAAGCAGCCGGTGGACAGTTGGTGGTGTTCTCCAATGAGCATCCCCGCTACCTTCCCAACCCATCGGTCAATTCGTCGATGCTGCTTGTGCATGATGCCGACAATACGGTTGCCCAACGCTTCGGTGTGTATTCGGAAACTGACCCAATCTGGGACCGGGTTTCGGGCATTTCCGAGGATGTGTACATTCCCGCTCTTTACGTTGTTGACCGGTCCCGGAAGATTAGATACCATTTTATCGACGAGAATTTCGAAGGCTTAAGCAATCCACAGGACATTCTAAACGCTATTGCACGATGAACCCGACAGCTGCTGGCTTACCCTTCCGTCAAACGGTCTACCAGATCATGGGCTTCGACCGTCTGAATTTTGTGGGTGACGTTACCAACGCGATCCCGCAAAATGAGACCTGCCGCATCATGGGTCTTTCTTTTGAGAGCGATGGTATTCGGGCCAACGGCCAGTTGACCATTCAGGTGCCCAATGAACAGTACCTGTTAGAAATTGACCAGCAGCTGCGGGCCGTGCGAGGCCTGGTAAGTTTTAGAAAAACCAACTGAATTATGGAAGATAGAGTCAACAAAACCGAACCGATCAATCCGTATGCGCGGGCTTTTTTGGGTTTCTGGGGCGTCGCCTGCATCGTGCTGGTGGGTTTCAGAGCCGAAGACCCCGCTTACCGCGAGCAGGTTGATGGCTGGCACCGGTCGCGCATTGAATCGCTGAAGAGCGAGAACGGCTGGTTGAATCTGGCCGGGCTATTCTGGTTAAAAGAAGGCACAAACACGGTGGGCAGCGATCCCGGCAGTGATCTGGCTTTTCCATCGGGCAAAGCACCCGAACAACTCGGCACCATCAAACTGGCCAATGGGGCCGTTACGTTTGAGGCTGCTCCAAGTGTGGTGGTTCAAACAGGAGTTGAGCCGGTGTTGGGCGTTAAAACCATTTTTGCACCAGATCTGAGCAAACCCGTAACACTGTCGCACGGCTCGTTACGGTGGTTTGTGATCAAGCGGGGCAGTCGTTACGCCGTTCGGTTGCGCGACCTTGAAAACCCACTTTTGAGTCAGTTCAAGGGTATTGACCGGTTTCCGGTGGATGAAGCGTACCGGGTAAAAGCTAAACTCGAACGCCCAACCACTGCCCGAACCATTCCGATTCTGGATGTTACCGGCCAAATTTCCCAGCAGCCGCTGGTGGGTACGCTGGTGTTTGACCTAGCTGGAAAAACCCATCGGCTCGATGCAGTTGGTGAAGGGCCCGACAAACTCTTCATCTTGTTTGGCGACGCCACAAATACCCACGATACATACGGTTCAGGGCGGTTTCTGTATGCAGACGCTCCCGGTGCCGACGGCCTGACAACGCTGGACTTTAACCAGAGTATCAATCCCCCCTGCGCGTTTACTCCCTTTGCAACCTGCCCGCTACCGCCCAAACAAAACCGGCTAACGGCGCGTATTGCGGCAGGCGAAAAGAAGTACGGTGATCATTAACGAGTGAATAAAACAGTACGCATAAAAAAGCCGAAACGGCGGCAACCGTTCCGGCTGGTAGATTAACAAGGTCCTGGCAGACCCCATTTTCACATAACCAATACAATAATGCAAAAATTTATTGGACTGGTAGTAGTCTATCTACTACTAAGTAGTTGTTTGTTGGCACAAACAGCCCAAATTACCGGAACCGTGCGCTCCGTAAGTACCCGAGCGGACGAACTGGAACCTCTTCCTGGCGCCAACATTGTTCTGAAAGGACAACAAAAAGGAACCTCCACCAATGCAGAAGGGCAGTTCACTATCCAAATAAGCGGTCCGGGACAGGTTCTGGTTATTTCGGCCATTGGTTACCAAACCACCGAAGTTAAGGTGGGCGACGCGAATGCTTCTTCGAACATAGATATCGTACTGAAGGAAGCCAGCTCGCAACTCAGCGAGGTAATAATTGTGGGGTACGGCACCTCAGAGCGCAAAAACCTCATTGGTTCCATTGTGAAAATCGACCCGGCCGACACAAAAACGATTCCGGTTGGTAGCTTCGATCAGCAGTTACAGGGTAAGGTTTCGGGCGTGCAGATTTCGGCATCAACCGGTGTGCCGGGCGAGCGCACCAACATTCGGGTGCGGGGAGCCACCTCCATCAACGGCAGCAACGACCCGCTCTACGTGGTCGACGGGGTGTTTATCAACGGAAACAGCCTCCAAACCATCGGCACGGGCGGTAAAGCCACCTCCCCCATTGCCGACCTGAATCCAGCCGATATTGAGAGTATCGAAATCCTGAAAGATGCCGAAGCAACAGCGCTTTACGGTTCGCGGGGGGCTAACGGCGTGATTCTGGTCACAACAAAGCGGGGGTCATTCGGCCAGAAACCAACCATCAGTCTGAATGCGTCGGCGGGTGTTGCCAAGGCGGCCAAGTTGTGGGATCTGACCACCGGCCCCGAACACGCGACGCTGGTAAACGAATGGTGGATCAATACCGGAAAAGACACGCCTTCGCTCAATCGCACATTTGCGAACCGACCTTTCCGACCCGTTTCGGAAGGGGGACGCGGCCTTCCTGAAGAGCAACAGACCTACGACCGCCTGAGCGAACTGTTCCGCACGGCCCAACTCCGTAACTATGATTTGTCGCTATCGGGCGGCACGCAAACCACCAAATATTACATCGGAGCCGGTTTCAACAGTCAGGAAGCCATTATCCGCCCCATTACATTTGACCGGGCCAGCTTTAAAGTCAACCTCGATCAGCAGGTGAACGACAAGGTTCAGGTGGGTGTCAGTAACAGTTTCACGCGCACGTACCGCAACCAGGCGCGGGCGGGCGACGGACCAGCGGGTGGCTTGCTCCAGGCCGCCTTGCATACCCCTACGTACCTTTCGCCCGTCAACGAACAGGGGGTGCTGGTTGGCCGGGCCGGGTTTGACAACCTGACGCTTTTGCTCGATAACTACAAAGTAAACACCACCAGCTTACGCTATATCGGCAACCTCTACCTCAACGCTCAGATTCTGCCAGGTCTGACGTTTCGGAGTAGCTGGGGGTTGGATTACAATAATTACAACGAGTCGGAATACTGGAACTCACTCCTGATTTCGGGCAGTCCAAATGGGTTGGCCACGTCGAGTGTCAGCCAGTATACTACATGGCTAAACGAACAAACGCTGACATACCGGAAGAAGATTGGCTCAAACCATTCAATTGGCTTGCTGGTCGGTAACACGCTTCAGAGCGACGTGCTGACCCGGACCTACGCCGAAGGACGCGGCTTTGCCAACGATGATTTCACTCAGATCTCGTCGGCAGCCACCACAGCCGCTTCGCAAAACTGGTCGAAAAGTACGCTGGCTTCGTTTTTCGCCAAAGCTGATTATAATTTCGGCGGCAAGTATCTGCTTGACCTAAGCCTGCGGGCCGACGGCAGCAGCCGCTTTGGTGCTGATCGTCAATGGGGCTATTTCCCGGCGGTCGGCGCTGCCTGGCGCGTTAGTCAGGAATCTTTCCTACAAAACGTGCGAGCCATCAGCAACCTGAAACTTCGGGCCTCATACGGGTTCACGGGTAATCAGAATGGTATTGGCAACTTTGCCGCTCAGGGCCTCTGGACGGGCGGTACGGGCTATCAGGGCAACCCCGGCATTGCTCCCCAGCAGTTGGGCAATCCCGATCTGCAATGGGAACGCACCCGTCAGGCCAGCCTTGGCCTCGACCTTGGCCTGTTCAACGACCGAATTGGTCTGGAGGTGAACCTGTATGACAAATTCACCACCAACGGTCTGATTCAATTGGCGCTACCCGCCACTACGGGGTTCAGCCAGTTCTGGAGCAATGCCGCCCAAATCAGCAACCGGGGCTTCGAGATTGCTCTGAACACGGTGAACATTCAACGCAAAGGGGTAACCTGGACTACCAGCTTCAACATTGCCCAGAATGTAAATAACATTGAGAAGCTACCTAACCCCTTGCGCTACGGTAGCCGCGACCTGATTTTGCAGCAGCAGGGTACCCCGCTCTACTCGTTCTGGGTTTACAAACAGCTTTACGTGGACCCGCAAACGGGTAATGCGGTTTATGAGGATGTGAATAAGGATGGTCAGATCACCGTGGCCGACCGGCAAATTATAGGGAGTATCTGGCCTAAATTCTTTGGTGGACTTACTAATAACCTGACCTACCGGGGCTTCGACCTGAACCTGTTTTTCGCATATCAGTACGGCAATTCCATTTATAACCACAACCGGTTCTTCGGCGAAGGCGGTGGGGCACGGGATGCTGCCCGTATCATTTTGGCGTCGAATCTGGCCCGCTGGCAAAAACCCGGCGACATCACCGACGTGCCGCGCCCTGATGGCATTAACGTGAACAACTACCGAGATGGCGGCAGTCGCTGGCTCGAAGATGGTTCTTTTCTGCGGCTTCGGTCGCTGACCGTGGGCTACACCTTCCCCAAAGAGCTAACCCGTAAAGTGGGAGTCCAAAACCTTCGCGTATACGCTGTTGGCACAAACCTCTGGTTGCTGACCAAATACACAGGTCTCGACCCTGAATCGAGCGCAAGCAGCGATGCCAACTCGCAGGGCATCGACCTTGGCACCCCTCCGCAACCAGTTGGTTTTCAAGGTGGCATAAGCCTTACGTTTTAACAGGCCTTTCAACAGAACACATAATGAAATTTATAAAAATCATTCTTCCGCTCTTTCTGCTTGTGGCAGGGAGCAGTTGCCAGTCGTTTTTAGACGTTAAACCGCTTGAATCCATTTCGGATGCGGAGACTATAAAGGACCAGAACTCAGCTTTGACAGCCCTTCGTGGTGTATATAGCGCACTGGCCAGCAGCGACTATTACGGCACCAGTTTTCAGTCTATCGGTTATCTGTCGGGCGACAACATTCAGTGGACCGGTTCGCAGTCGCAGGTGCAGGAGTTCATTAACAAGAAGGTCAATGCCGACAATTCGACCATCAGCGCAGCCTGGATCGCTATTTATCGGACCATTAACAGAGCCAACAATGTGCTGGCGAAGGTGCCAACCGTAACCGACCCAACCCTGACCACGGCGCTGAAAAACCAGTACCTCGGTGAAGCGTATGCCATCCGGGCACTGGCCTATTTTGATCTGGCCCGCACGTTCGGGGGTGTACCAATTATCACGAACCCGACAATTGCCCCGACCGATAATTCAGGTATTAAGCGGAGCAGTACTGCCGACACCTACGCGCAGGTATTGAAAGATCTGGAAGCTGCCGAGTTGCTTTTACCCACGACTGTTGACCGCTATCGGGTTACGCGTAAGACCGTATTTGCCCTGAAAGCCCGGTATTATTTGTACCAGAAGGATTGGGCGAAAGCCGAGGATTTTGCGGGTCGGCTCATTACAGACGCAACCAACTACAAACTGCTGAAGCCATACGGCACGTTTTTTCAGAGCGACGCACGGGGCACGACAGAATCAGTTTGGGAATTATTCTACAACGGCACAACCGAGGTCAATAGTCATCGGGGGCAGTGGCAACCGCAAACTACCGGCGGCACTCGCCAGTGGGCTCCCAACGACGCCCTCGTTGCCCTGCTTAACAACCCAGCTGTTGGTGGTAACCGCTCGGTACTGATCGCCAAAGACAATCAGAATCGCTGGTATGGCAACCTCTACTACCGAAACCCAGCATCTGACCCCACGTACATTTTCCGGATTGCCGAGGCTTACCTGATCCGCGCCGAAGCTCGCGCCCAGCAGGATAAACTGGCCGATGGCCTAACAGACCTCAACCCGGTGCGCGACCGGGCGGGGCTTACCGCCCTCACCAGCACGACAACGGCTACCAAAGAGGCTGTTCTGCTGGCCATTGAAAACGAACGGCGTGTTGAGTTTGCGCTGGAGCCACACCGCTGGTTCGACATTGTACGGACTGGCCGGGCAGGAGCAGTTTTTGGCCTAACTGATGCCAACCGATATGTACTGCCAATCCCCGTGCAGCAATTGCTGTCGGACAAGGCGTTGGAACAAAATACAGGCTACTAAATCTCCTACAACCAATGAGCAAACCATCCATTGAATCCATTGAACGCGAATGGGCTACTGGTCCAGACAGCCCGCATCCAGCCTGGGAATCCCGGAAAATTCCAGCCCTGCCAACCAGTGACAACCAAAGTCCGGCGGTAACATTTCTCTTTCGCTTTTTACTGCTCTATATCGGCATTCAGCTACTGCCGCTCGACGGAAAATTTGTCCGAAACCTGTTCGATTTTGGGGGCGGCTACACTCAGTATCTATTCAGGCTGTCGAAATATGCACCCCATTTTGTTGGTTCGGACAGTTTTCTGAACTGGGGGATTGTGGCAGGCATTGCCCTTGTCGGAGCAATAATCTGGACAGTTCGCGACCGGAGCCTTAAACTAGATGGGCAGGTATACAACTGGTTACGCATTGCGGTTCGCTACCGACTGGCTCTGGCCGTGATTGCCTATGGGTTTCTCAAGTTATTCACGGTGCAGGCTCCGTTACCATCGCTCAGTAACCTTAACACAGCCTACGGCGACCACTCGGCATGGAAACTATTTTCGCTGTCGCTGGGCATTGTTCCTGGTTACCAGTCGTTTCTGGGCGCGGTCGAATTGATGGGGGGATTGCTGCTTCTCAATCGCAAAACAACCGTTATTGGCACCCTGATCCTGCTGCCGTTTCTGGGAAATGTGTTTTTCTCGAATCTGGCTTACGAAGGAGACGAGTATGTGTACAGTGGCCTGTTGCTGACGTTTGGTCTGTTTTTATTTGGGCACGATGCCGTTCGGCTGTTCCGCCTAGTTTCGCTCGGACTGACCGCTCAGCCCGATCAATCAGCCCTGATCTGGACGAAAAGCCAACAAACAACCCGGTTAGTACTCAAAGGAGCATTCATTGCTCTGACGGTGCTACTGTACGGGTTTACTACCGCTCGTATTGGCTCGGGCCGGTTTCCGCAAACGCCAGGTCTATCAGGCTTGGCGGGTCTTTACCGGGTAAGCGAATTTCGGCAGAGTGGCCAAGAAATTCCGTACGCCCTCCAAACACCCAGCCGCTGGCAGGACGTGGTTTTCGAAACCTGGAACACCATCAGCATTCGTTCGAACCGCCCGGTACAACTTCAGCACACCCGCACCGAGGAACTGCCCACTACGGATCAAGACCGTGACTACGAGTTGGCGGGGTCGCAGGGGCGGCACTATTACCGCTACACCGTTGACCCCAGCGGCCGGGTATTGACCTTGCAAAACGCCAATCCGAATCATCCCGACGACCGTCTGACATTGACTTTAACTCGCCAGAAAGATTCAAGCGGGGCGCCAACCGCGCTGGTGCTGGCCGGAATCGATTCAAAGCGTGACTCCGTTTACGCTCGCCTAACTAAAGTAAACAAAAAATACCTGTTGCAAGAGGCTGGCAAGGCTGGTCGGCGCGGCTCACTCACTCTATAAAAAGCTGTTTTTAGTTAGCACTTTGGCTTGAAAGGAGTGTATGACAAGTCGAGCGTAAATCAAGTCGAGTTGCTGACGCATCCGGGCTTCGACTCCGCTCAGCCTGACCCAAAATTGACTCAGTCCCGGTAATTGAATCCAAGTAGGCCGTCAGGCTGAGCGGAGTCGAAGCCCGAATGCGTCAGCAATTTTCAAACTTTTCATACACCTGCAAAAAGTGTCTTCAACCAAAATTTGTTCGTTTGAAATCACTAACTCAAACGGCGTCTAAACCATTCAATATCAATGATAACGTCCAATAACAGTATTGAACAGAAGAGGTCTGAACGGATTTCAAGCCTTGAGCAACCAGCACAGACACCGGCAAACTCGAAAGTGGTTGCAAAACCCGATTCTCGCTGGACAGCGTCCCAAAAATTTCTCTTCCGGGTGGCCTTCGTTTTCTTTATCGCAATGTCGCTGCCCAACGACTGGAGCTGGTTTAAAAACGTATTCTCACTTAACTGGCTTCACCTGCATTACCGTGACCTGTACGACATTGCTCGTTTTGGTTCAGGTCTGAGTTTCTTTGGTAACCGGATCTTCGGCAGCTCACTCAATGGTTATGCAACCTGGATTATTACGCTGATTTTCGCAGTCTTGGTTGGCGGTATCTGGACGGCTATTGCACGATTCCGAAAAAGCGAACAACCTAATTATACCCTGCTATATTACTGGGTTCGAGTGGTAGTGCGCTACCGGGCGGGTATCGGTATCATCGGTTTTGGATTTACCAAACTCATGCCTACTCAGTTACCCTACCCCTCACTTGGCGTGCTCAATACCGATTTCGGCGACCTTACCGCTCAGAAAATTTATTGGCTTTCTATTGGTATTGTTCCCTGGTATGAGGTCTTCACCGGTGTTGTCGAGGTATTAGCCGGGGCGCTGCTGTTTTTCCGAGCTACCACATTCTGGGGGGCTGTACTTCTATTTGGTGCGCTGGCCGACATTGTTTACGTAAACCTAGCTTATGACGGAGGTGTCCACGTATACAGTTCGTACTTCGTGTTGCTATCGGGTTTTCTGCTAGTGTATTACGTAAAAGACCTGTATAACCTGCTTATTCTGGAGCGGCCCGTGGTACCGACATACTTTGCGCCCCTATTCACAGGTTGGCAGCAATACGTCCGCATCGGATTGAAAACCGCTACGCTTGGCTTATTTCTGGTTCTGTTGTACTGGCTCCAGTGGGTTAATTTCCGGTATGATCCCTACAAACAACCGGCTCAGAAAGGCATCAAAGCCCTACGCGGAAACTACGCCGTATCAGAGTTTCGTGTCAATGGCCAGGCCCTCCCCGAATCGCCCACCGACACGCTACGCTGGCAACAGGCTACGTTTGAAAACTGGACGACCCTGACATTTAAAACAGCCAAACCCG
This sequence comes from Flavobacterium sp. SUN052, assembly GCF_028867935.1. GTDB lineage: Bacteria > Bacteroidota > Bacteroidia > Flavobacteriales > Flavobacteriaceae > Flavobacterium. The sequence goes on along the minus strand of NZ_JAPQNS010000001.1, from coordinate 563,407 downwards.
TTGAGCTCGACTTGTCGAACGGCGGGGGAGCACCCATGCGCGACATTAACCGGACATTCGAACTGACGGGTGTGGCTGGGGGGCAGCGGGTATTCTATTACGAAGCCGACACTGTAAACCGGGTGCTCTATTTGCAGGACAAAAATCGGGGCGCGCGAAATCAGGAGGGGCGCGAATTTTTAGTCAATAATCGGGATTTAGGCGGACAGGGTGCTCGTCCAGTCGGGCCGGGTGAGCCTCGTCAGCAGGTTGACAAGCCGGACGCGGCCCGAACCCAGGTCATTCAGGACTCGATTGAAGCGGCACAATTCATCCCCAAATACGCCCTTGCCAATATTGGCCCCGAAGACCCGAAAATTGACCCCATTGCCCGGTCAACCCGGCGCACCAAGGGTATTCGGGCCGAAAGCCGCCCCACCAAACGCAACCGGATGATCCTGAGCTACACCGTTGAGAATGGCGGTAAAAAGGTTATTTTGCGGGGTATTAACGAGCGAAAAGACTCGATTTATGTGGTGCTGAATCGGTACGAGCGCAACTACGCGCTGTCGCGCAGCACCCTCGAAGCTGGCGTATATGAGTAGACGACCTTTGTTTCTAGCAGTTCTGTTTTTAAGTCTGTGCGGCTGGGTTACCCGGAATGCCGTACCATTACCGCACAGACCAATTTTTTCGGGGCGGAGTGCTCTCGGGCGTGATACCATTCCCAAACCCGCCCGCTTTGGTTTTGGCACTCCAGCGACACACGCTCAAATAGCCAAACTCGACATCGATGTGCGCCCCGATGGCCTTGGTCTGCCCGATGGGTCGGGAACAGCCGCGACCGGGGCCGTACTTTTTGCTGCCAAGTGCGCTGCCTGTCACGGGGCGGGCGGCATCGGCGGGCCAAATGGATCGCTGGTCACGACAACGACTCCCACGCCCGGCAAACGACCCGAGCGAGTAATCGGTAACTACTGGCCTTATGCCACCACCGTTTTCGACTACATCCGGCGAGCCATGCCGTTTAACGAGCCCGGCTCCCTGACCAACAACGAGGTATACGCTCTGACGGCCTACCTGCTGACAGCCAACAAATTACTGGATGAGAAAACGGTACTGACTGCCAAAACCCTGCCCAACGTTGTGATGCCTGCCCAAAAACTGTTTGTCCCCGACGACCGAACGGGTGGACCAACTATTCGCTAACATGACCGAGTCAGACAAACAACCCAACAAACTTACTCGCCGGACCCTGCTGGGCGGAGCCGCCACAGCCGCTGTTGCCGTGGTGCAAACATCCTTAGCAAAGGGGGCGACTTTCCGGCAAATCGGCATTCCTGAAACACCCGACGATCCAACCCGGCAGATGGGGGTGCCACCTGGCAAAGTGGGCACCCGGTCGAAATTTGAAACGCTGGCAAAAAATCCGTCGGACATCTCATCTCGGTCTCCCCTGCAAGATTTTCACGGTATCATTACCCCGTCTGACCTTCATTTTGAGCGGCACCACAATGGTGTTCCGGCCATTGACCCAAACAAGTACGAATTGCTCATTCATGGTCAGGTAGAACGGCCGACCGTTTTTTCGCTGGCCGATCTAAAACGGTTTCCGTCGGTGTCGCGCATTGTGTTTCTCGAATGTTCAGGCAACTTCCGAACGGGCAAAGAGACCATGAGCCCGCAGGATATTTGCGGGCTGACCAGTCAGAGCGAATGGACGGGGGTGCTGTTGTCGACTCTGTTTCGGGAAGTAGGCGTAAACCCCGGAGCAACCATTGGGCGGGCCAGCTGGTTTCTGGCCGAAGGGGGCGACTCGGCCCTGATGACCCGCAGTATTCCAACCCGCAAAGGGTGGGACGATGCCATTATCGCCTACGCTCAGAATGGTGAAGCGCTCCGGCCCGAACAGGGCTACCCGGTACGCTTGTTTCTGCCCGGCTGGGAAGGCAATACCAGCGTGAAATGGCTCCGGCGTATCGAACTCGGCGACGCACCCTGGCAAACTCGGGAGGAAACATCCAAGTATTCTGAGGTGATCAAGAATGGAAAAGTTAGACAGTTTAGCTTCGACATTGACGCCCGTTCGATTATCACGTTTCCGGCTTATCCGGCGCAAGTACAGAAAGGCTGGATCGAGATTCGGGGACTGGCCTGGAGCGGACGTGGTCGGGTGAGTCGAGTGGATGTCAGCACAGATGCTGGAAAAAGCTGGCAGTTGGCCCAGTTGCAGGAACCGGTATTAGACAAAGCCCATGTCCGATTTCGGCATTTATGGCACTGGAACGGGGACGCCACCGAAATCATGAGCCGTGTTACTGATGAAACGGGTTACATTCAGCCAACATTTGCCCAGTTAATTGAAGCGCGGGGAACCGATACTGGTGGCTACCACCTTAACCCCATAACAGTCTGGCAACTGAAACCCGACGGACGGGTGCTGAACCGACCCGAAAATTTTCGATAACGTGAACGGACCCCAAAAACAATACGACGCAGTCATTGTCGGCTCCGGGCCAAATGGCCTGAGTGCAGCCATCGTACTGGCGCGGGCGGGCCTTTCGGTGCTGGTGCTCGAAGCCAAACCAACTATTGGAGGTGGCACCCGATCGGCGGAGCTAACCCTGCCCGGTTTTGTGCATGACATTGGTTCGGCCATTCATCCATTGGCGGCAGGGTCTCCCCTATTTCAGCAACTACCGCTGGCTCAGCACGGCCTCGAATTTATTTATCCCCCCGTTGCAGCAGCGCACCCCCTGGACGGGGGTAAAGCAGCTTTGCTGACCGGCTCGGTAGACGATACCGCCAAAACACTGGGTATCGACGAACACGCTTACCGGAAGCTTTTGAGTCCAATCGTACAACACTGGTCTACGCTGGCACCCGACTTACTGGGGCCTTTACGCTGGCCAAACCACCCACTCGATCTGGCTCAGTTTGGCCTTGATGCCATACTCCCATCTACCCTACTAGCTAAACGATTTGAGACGACCGAGGCTCGCGGACTTCTGGCGGGCATGGCAGCCCACTCCATTCAACCTTTAACCAACGTGACTACGTCGGCTATTGCCCTGGTGTTGATGGCAGCTGGTCATTATCGTGGCTGGCCAATGCCCAAAGGGGGTTCACAAGCTATCGCCAACGCGTTGGCATCCTATTTCCGGTCGCTGGGCGGGGAAATTGAGACCGGACGAACCGTAAAAAGTCTGAGTGATATACCCAAAGCTCGGGCTATTATATTCGATCTAACTCCCAAACAATTACTCCAGATCGTAGGCGATAAATTTTCAGCCAACTATCGCTCTCAGTTAACCAATTACCGGTATGGCCCCGGCATTTTCAAAATCGACTGGGCGCTCGACGGACCAATTCCGTTTGCGGCTCCGGGTTGCAACCAGGCAGGAACAGTTCATCTGGGAGGTACACTGGAAGAAATCGTAACAGCCGAACAGCAAACCTACGACGGGCAGCACCCCGACCGCCCGTATGTGTTGCTGGCGCAGCAGAGCCGGTTCGATGCTAGCAGGGCGCCAGTCAACAAACACACGGGATGGGCTTATTGCCACGTCCCAAACGGCTCTACGCTGGATATGACCGGGCACATTGAGCGGCAGGTAGAGCGATTTGCGCCGGGTTTCCGCGACCGAATTCTGGCCCGGCACACGATGAACACAGCCCAGATTGAGGAATGGAACCCCAACTATGTAGGGGGCGACATCAACGGCGGAATCATCGACTGGCGGCAACTCTTCACCCGGCCAACGCTTAGTCTCAGTCCATATAAAACCGGAGCGTCGGATATATTTATCTGCTCGTCGGCCACGCCACCCGGTGGTGGTGTGCATGGCATGTGCGGTTATCATGCCGCCCGCGTTGCCCTTCGGGAGAATTTTGGGAAAGAGGTTCCGATCGTTTTATAACGCTCAGCAAGACGCCAGACTGTGCTGTACATTCGCGGAACTGATTCGTAAAAAAATAATTGATTATATATGAACAAAACGACAGATTTGACGTTATGAACCATAACGCCTGTTTAGCGCTATAACAGGACTCCCTAACTCATATACACTATTGCCAACAAAACGCCCTACTTCTCACGGAGTGGGGCGTTTCTATTGCTATTAATCAGTAATATTGTGTAACCTAACTAAACCAATTGGCAAGATCATTGTCTCATAAACCAGACAATTACTCTGTCGATTTAATAGGTTTATTTTACTTACCAATCACTCATACGTTATGCGTTTATACGTACTCTTTTTTTTGTTGACTTTAGGTGGGCTCCTCTGTCTTGTGGGCTACTGCTTTGCACTAGTTGATTGGGTTCAGGACTTTAAAACAGGCATTTACGCCCAAAATGGTGCAGAAGCCATCATCGAAACAAGTGCAATCGTAGGGTATACTTACCTGGCGATACGCTTCACCCGCAGTAAAATGAGCCTTCAATGAACGGCTCACTGGGCTTTGGAAGCAGTTTTATCGACTAAACTGGCACACTTTTGGTGGAGCAACGCAAGCCATCCGATTCGGAATAAAGGTTATATTTACTTGATTTTATCACCAATAAAAACCTCTAAACAGAACCCTTATGGCAAAGAGTCAGAATGCCCAAAAGAACACGAAAAAAGAGCCGTTGAAAACGCCAAAAGAAAAAAAGGAAGAGAAGCGGGAGAAGAAATCAAAGCGTGACTAACGTTAGTTAACTCCTCAATTCATACAGTGGCCGTACGATTAAAATCAATTTTCAGGCAGCACCAAAGTCTGCTATCGAGACCACAATTCTGCGTCTAAAGCGGCAACACGTTCATGCCAATCTCCATTTTCAACGCCTTTCTAAATTGATTTAGAAAGGCGTTGCGCGTTTGAGAAACCTAGCGCCAATCAAATATCTTAACCAGGCGTTCGCATATCGCTTGCCACAGTTCAGAGAAAATCACCTGTCTGACTCTCATTCACACGCTTGTTTTGTCGAAACAAATACTAGACAAAACACACTATGATCACCATCCGAATATCCACGATTATTCAACGACCCATTGCTGAAGTATACGCGTATCTGGCGAACTACGAAAATGACGTTCGCTGGCGCACTGGCATCGTAAAAATGCAGCAAAGTTCAGATGGTCCTGCCAAAGCTGGAACGAGTGTTCAGGAAATAATAACATTCATGGGTCGCCGGGTTGTTATTCAGGCAGAAGTCGCTGTGGCTGAGACCAATCGCCGAACGGCTTTGCGCTCCATTAGTGGACCGGTGAAAGCACGCGGCAAGCGGCTCTTCGAAAAACAGTATTCCGGCACGCGTTTCACCTACCAGCTCAGCTTAGAGCCCACCGGATTGCTAGGTATACTGTCGCCGATTATTGACTATTTCCTCCGCAAGCAACTTACCAAAGACATAGCCAGCCTTAAGCAGCAACTCGAAACAGCCAGCCACACCCTCTTAACCGCATGAAAACGTCCACCACTTCCTTATTCGAGTGGGGCGTCTGTTCATACGGACAACAAGGGTCATTACCGAATCAAAATGGATTATGGTGCCTACCGAATCTATGCCACTTTTGAAAAGCAGTATGCTGGAAAAACCTATGAAATCCAGCTCAAGCCAATTGGGTATGTGCTGTTTGACCAAAAGCAATATCAACTTGCTCCAGTTCTTCGCCGACAGCTGATGTGTCTATCGCAGTGCTGACTTTATGAGCAAACTGAGGGGGGCGCTGTAAGGTCTGCTCGGGTTGGGTGGGGCGTGCGTGCGTACAGCCAAAGTCAATCAATGCTTTCCAGCGCCCCGCTGCGGTTTTATGCCAGACACTGGTAAACTGCCCGTAACTAACCGGTTCATCGTTCATCGATCGTTGGCGAAATTCATAAGGGCCAGTGGTAAAGCCCAAGGTGCCCGAGGCCGAAATTTCGGCATATGCAGGTCGCCAGGTTAGCTTGCCTGGCCCATCGGGAAGTTGTTGGTAGGTGGCTTTGCCCGGCAAAAAGCGGTTGTTTTGAAAGACAACGGATTGTTCATCCAGGTTTTCGACGAAAGCCGTCCGCATCCCCCGATCCAGTGCCAATTGGGCAAAAGCCTGTTCAGCGGCAACCAACTGTTCATAATTGGCCTGTACCGTTTCTGGGTTTGTCAGCATAGTACTCAACCAAAGGAGCCCCGTTGAAAACCAATAGAGGTAAAGCATAGAAGTTTGTTGATGAAGTAGGAAATACAAGAGCAAAAGGCTCCTCTTTAATCGAGATAGTCGGCGTAGGTGGGTCGGTAGCCAACCAGATAAGCTATGGGGGTGAGTAGTGTGAACAAAATTTTCTGAACAGTACGGCCCGGTTTGGCCAACCGAAATACAGTTGAAAACCGGTTTGCAATCAACACAAGCTGTAACACCGACGGGATACCATTGGCTTTGGTTTTACCATTATTGGCGAGCCCGGTAAGCGTTTCGAAGAAGTACTCAGTGTCTAGTGCTGGTCTGACCTGCCAGTTCACCGTGGTTGGCTGGTCAGACTGATTCCACATTGAGTGAACCGTGTTGGCGGGAATGTGCAGCGACTCGCCTTGCCGGAACGTCCGTTGAGTGCCATCGACCCGAATCGTGAGTTCACCCGACAAAATCTGAAAGTCCTCTGCCTGGTACGGATGAAAATGCGGAGCTGGCTCCAGCGAATGGGCCCGAAAGGTAGCATCCATATCGAGCAACTGGCCGTTTGTGTCCTTGGCAGTTTGTTTAAACCGGATTGCCTGACCGGTCAGGGTATTGGCAATCGTTTTATTTGTGTAAGCCATGATCAAGAAAAATTTTGGTAAAGCGGGTTCTATGGGTCAACCACGTCGTTGATTTCACAAAAAAAATCCTGGGCTACTCCTTTGCCAATCTGAGTTCTGCCAAGTGCATTAATTGGTGTGTGAACCGGTTAATAGGCAGGATGAAACTCAAAACGGCTGCAATTCGATTGACTCGCACTCGGCACCGGCGGGATCTCACTTTTGATTATTTTTTGTAGCTGAATGAAGTATCAAACGCCCTAACGTTCTTTATGTACTAGATCGCTTATCGTATTGCAGCCGATCTACCGAAAAGTCCCTCTAACGAATAGTGCATGAGACAGATTAAGATTTGGGCCACGCTTGCTTGCAGTTTGTGCTTGTTTCTCCCTTTCCTTAATGGATTGGCTTTCGCGCAGGAAAATCGCCAGTCCGTTTCTGAATCCCCTAACTCACCATTTGAACTAAGAAAAGGCGACCGCGTGGTTTTCCTGGGTGGTTCACTGTTCGAAAATGATTTCCAGTACGGTTATCTGGAACTGGCTCTGACTACCCGCTGGCCAGACCGCGACCTTACCTTTCGTAACCTTGGCTGGACAGGCGACAATGTATACGGAGTAGCCCGGAGCACCATTACCAACCCGCCCACCGGTTATGATTTGCTGATGGAATCCCTGACAAAAGCGCAACCTACCGTCGTTTTTCTGGCCTATGGCAACACCGAAGCGGAGGACGGCGAGACTGGTTTACCTAGTTTTAAGGAAGGGCTAAACAAGCTACTCAACAAAATTGACTCCCTGGGCGCACGGGCTATTTTGTTGTCGCCCATTCCAATTTTAACTTCTGACTCAGCGGCCCACCCGGCCAGTCGTAACGCCATGCTGGAAGTATATTCGGCGGCTATTGCAAAAACAGCTGCCGAGCGTGGCAAACGCTTCATTGATATTTTTAAGCCTATTCAGGAAATCGGAAAGCAGAAAGCCATAACCGAAAATGGCATCCATCTGAACGAGACAGGCTACTATTACCTGGCAACGATTCTAGAAAGCAAGCTAGGTCTGCCACCCCGCACGAAACCAGTGACGATAACGATGTCGAAAAACACCAATTCAACATTTACCATCGACGAACCGTATCTGCCACTTCCTCCACCCGAAACCGGTGATCAAATCGCCAATGCTGGTCAGGTAGTGAAAATAGCAGGCCTGAAAAAGGGGTTTTACACGCTCTCCGCCGACAAGTTGACGGTGACAACCGCTTCGGCTAAGGAATGGGAATCCGGCGTCGAAATTCGCCAGGGCGGGTCATTTGACCAAGCGACCGCATTACGACAGATGATCCTGAAAAAGAACGAGTTATTCTTCTTTCAGTACCGCCCCCTGAACACTACCTATATTCTTGGTTTTCGCTCCTACGAGCAGGGACGCCATGCCAAGGGTCTCGAAGAGCAAAGTTTCATTATCAAATGGCTCGAAGGACAGATTGCTTTACACCGCACGCCAAAAACAAGAGTTTATCAACTTACCCTTCTGAAGTAGCCTAACATAATGAAAACTACCTGGCCTCTGAGACTTGTCCGTTTATTCATTATTCCGGTCCTTTTGCTGTTTACCGCTTCAGTTAACCAGGACGACCGGAAAGACAACCCCGATCCTGATGTCAAGCGCGAACTGGAGTCGTTCAAAGTTGCTGATGGATTTGAGGTGACCCTGTTTGCCGCCGAACCGCTGGTAGCCAAGCCAATTCAGATGAACTGGGATGCCGATGGCCGGTTGTGGATTGTGAGCAGCACGGCGTATCCGCACCTGAAAACGGGGGAAGAAGCCAACGACAAGATTTTTGTTCTGGAAGATACCAACGGCGATGGAAAAGCCGACAAATCGACCATTTTTGCCGAGGGACTTCTGACACCTACTGGCATTCTTCCCGGTGATGGCGGTGTATACGTGGCCAACTCAACCGAAATTCTACACTTTATGGATACCGACGGCGATGGTAAAGCGGACAAAAAGCGTCGGGTCTTAAACGGCTTTGGTACCGCCGATACCCACCACCTGATCCATACCTTCCGCTGGGGACCTGAAGGCCTTTTGTATTTCAACCAGTCTATCTATATCTACAGCCACGTTGAAACGCCCTCCGGCATTAAACGGCTGGAAGGTGGCGGGGTCTGGCAGTTGAATCCCAAAAAACTGGAGCTGGACATCTATGCCAAAGGGTTGATCAATCCGTGGGGCTTGCAGTTTGACCGCTGGGGTCAATCGTTTTTGACCGACGGTGCCGGTGGCGAAGGTATAAATTACGCGTTTCCAGGGGCCACATTTGTTACCTCACCAGGTGCTGCCCGAATTCTGCGGGGTTTAAATCCGGGGCAACCTAAACACAGTGGACTTGAGGTTATTTCGGGGCGGCACCTGCCGGAATCATGGCAGGGCAGCGTTATCACCAACGACTTTCGGGCGAACCGAATCAACCGGTTCAAACTGGAAGAACAGGGCAGTGGATATGCATCCAAGCAGGTTGAAGATCTCGTGTGGACGGATAATGTGGCCTTCCGCCCCGTCGATATTTCCGTTGGTCCCGATGGGGCTATTTACGTGGCCGACTGGTACAACCCGATTATTCAACATGGTGAGGTTGACTTTCATGACCCACGGCGGGATCAGGAACATGGCCGAATCTGGCGGATTGTGGCTAAAAACCGACCCTTAGTTCCTAAACTAAATTTAACCAAAGCGAGCGTTCCTGAACTACTCGACGCCCTGAAACTACCCGAAGACTGGACCCGCTCGCAGGCCAAGCAGGTATTGAAATCTCACGGTGCCAAAGAAGTGATTCCGGCACTTCAGAAATGGGTACAGAATCTGGACAAAAAAAAACCTGATTACGAACACCAGTTGCTCGAAGCCCTGTGGCTGTATCAAACCCTGGAAGTGGTTAATGAGCCGCTGCTGCTCAGTTTGTTAAATACCGAGAGTCATAAAGCCAGAGCTGCGGCTTTGCGGGCTCTTGAGCTGTGGCACACCAAGATTACTAATGTACCGGCGCTGCTAACCAAAGCCGTGGCCGACAAACATCCGCAAGTTCGGCTTGAAGCGGTTATCGCGCTCCGCACGGCAAGAACAGCCGAAGCAGCCCGCACGGCATTGTCGGTACTGGACAACCCGATGGACGAGTTTCTGGACTATGCCCTGTGGCAAACCGTCCGAGAAATGGAGCCGCTCTGGTCTGCCCGGCTAAAAACCGAACCCAACTTTTTCGGCAATGCGGCCAAGACCGTTTTTGCGTTGAAATCAGTAAGCAGCCCGGAAGCTGTTTCGCAGTTGGCGCAGCTGTATCAGAATGACCAGGTTCCCGACGAATACCAAAAAGATGTACTGGGCTCGATAGCCAAATTTGGGCGAGCGGCTGATTTGAGCATCCTGTTGAACAAGGCTGTTCAGGCTACGAGCGGTGGACAAAAACAGGTTGCCGCTCAATTGACTACGTTGGAAGAAGCAGCCCGGCGGGGAGCTAAACCTGAAGGAAACCTGAACCGGATCACTGGGTTCATCGAAAACTCCGACGAGTCAATCTCGGCCAGCGCCATTCGGCTCATTGGGTTATGGCGGCTGGAAGACCTAACGGGAACGCTGGTTGGTCTGGCTCAGAAAGAAGACAAGGCCAACCGAAAAGCAGCCTTAGGAGCGCTGGCCCTCATGAAAACCGCGCAGGCTCAAAAAGCGCTCATGGACTTGACGAGTACCAAAAACCCTGCCGATTTACGGCTGGCTGCGGCCGCTCAGTTGGTTAGCGTCAACCCCACGGAATCGGCCCGAATTAGCGCGGAGTTACTGCGAACCTTACCAGCCCAAACCGATATGTCGGGTCTTTTCGGTGCGTTTTTGACAAATAAAGACGGCGCCCGCGCCCTTGCCGACGAATTAACGGCAAAAAAAATCCCAGAAACGGTAGCCAAAGCAGGGCGGCAACTGATGCAGCGACAAGTGCCCTACAACCGGCGCAACGATGAAGGTGTCAAACTGTTGGCGAAGGCATTAGAGGCTTCTGGAGGAACGCTGCCAGTTGAAAAAATGCCGCAGGAACTGACAAATTCGGAAATCGCCAGTCTGGCTAAAACTATTAAAGAAACAGCTGATCCGATCAAAGGAGAACTTGTGTTCCGAAAAAGTGGTCTGGCCTGCCTTACCTGCCACGCGATTGGCGGGGCTGGCGGCCGCATCGGGCCTGACCTGAGCAGTTTGGGCACGAGCTCACCTGCCGAAACCATCATCCGGTCTATTCTCTATCCGAACCAATCCATCAAAGAAGGCTACGAACTTCAGCGCGTGGCGAAAAAAGACGGCAGCGAACTGATGGGTTACTTGGTCAGCAACGGAACAGCCGACATTGTGTTGCGTGATGTATCGGGGCAGGAAGTTTCTATTCCCAAGAGCCAGATCAATGTGATTGAGAAAGTGTCCGGCTCACTGATGCCATCGGGTTTAACGGCCAGCCTGGATAAAGAAGAGTTTACAAACCTGGTTGGTTTCCTGTCCAAAATGGGCGAATCAGGGCAATTTAGGGTGCCTACCGCTCGGTTTGTCCGTCGCTGGAGCACCGTTTCACCCACGAAAGAACTTGCTACTAAAATCCGTAACGAAGGCTTGGGTTATCTGGTGAAGGACAATACCAAAGCCTCTTTTCAACCCATCTACGGTAAGGTTTCCGGAGAGCTGCCCGTCGACGAATTGCCCGTTGTTGAGACCAGCACCAGCAAGCGATATAGCTTTGTTCGGTTCGATATTGAAGTGGTCAGCAAAGGAAACGTGAACCTGGCTATGAGTACAACAAACGGTATCACGGCCTGGGTTGGTCAGAAACCACTTAAACTGACCAATCGGGGTGTAATCACCGATCTTCCGCAGGGTGTTCATACCATTACGCTGGCTATTGACCGGACTGTTCATAAGGATGGCCCCATCAGTATTCAACTGCTTGATGCCGACACCGCTCCGGCTCAGACTAGACTTGTCATGGGGAGGTAAGAACGCAGTCGGACTTGTACAATACACTTCTCCATTTCAACAGCTTTCATGAACAGACGGAATTTTATTAAAAATAGCTCAGCCGTTGGGCTATCGGCCACGACGTTTGCCGTGGCTGCCTGTGCCACCGACAAACAGTCGACTCCAGAAACGAACTCAGAAACGTTTACTGACGATTTTGTGCTGAACGAAGTAAGCGTTGGAGAGTTGCAAAAACACATGCAATTGGGTCAGTATTCGTCAGTCGACATTACCAAATTGTACCTGGACCGTATTCAGGCTATTGACCAAAAAGGACCCACGCTGAAATCGGTGATCGAAGTCAACCCAGATGCCCTTAGCATGGCCAGCGTGCTGGATCAGGAGCGCAAAGCGGGCAAAGTTCGGGGGCCGTTACACGGTATTCCAATCCTGTTAAAGGATAACATCGACACGGGCGATCAGATGATGACAACCGCTGGAGCCTTGGCGCTGAAAGGTCATAAAGCCGCCAAAGACGCCTTTGTTGCTCAGAAACTGCGTGAAGCCGGTGCGGTAATACTGGGCAAAACTAATCTCAGCGAATGGGCCAATTTCCGGTCGACCCGGTCGAGCAGTGGCTGGAGCAGCCGGGGTGGGCAAACCCGCAATCCGTATGTGCTGGATCGGAGTCCGTGCGGTTCCAGTTCGGGTTCAGGGGCTGCCGTGGCTGCCAATTTGTGTGCCGTTGCGGTGGGTACCGAAACCGATGGGTCCGTCATTGCGCCCGCTTCGTTTTGTGGACTTGTTGGTATCAAACCCACAGTGGGACTCGTGAGCCGCACGGGTATTATTCCTATATCCAAAACGCAGGACACCGCCGGACCAATGACACGGACCGTAACCGATGCGGCCATACTGTTAGGGGCCATGACAGGACAAGACCCCGCCGATGCTGTCACGGCTGAAAGCAAAGATAAAGGCTTGACAAACTACACGTCGTTTTTGAACGCTGACGGCTTGAAGGGCAAACGTATCGGGGTAGAAAAAGCGTTTTTAAAAGGACATCAGGGCGTCGTTGACTTGTACAAGCAAGCCATTGAGGTACTGAAGAAACAAGGCGCAACGGTTGTTGAAGTTGACTTGATGAAGAGCATCAGCGAGATTGGAGGAGCCGAATTAACAGTAATGCAATACGAGTTCAAAGACGGCGTAAATCGATACCTGGCCACGGCGAAAGCGAGCGTTTCTTCACTGGCCGATGTGATTGCCTTCAACAAAAAGAATGACGCCGAAGCCATGCCTTTTTTCAAACAGGAATTGCTCGAAAGCAGTGAAGCCAAAGCGGGCCTGGACAGTAAAGAATACACCGAAGCGCTGGCCAAAACACGGACTTCTCGCCAACGCATCGACCAGTTGATGACCGCCAATAAGCTGGATGCCATCTGCGGAACCAGTATTGGCTTCGCGGGCTGTATTGACCTGATTAACGGCGATTACGACACGGGCTTTTATTTTTGTCCTCCGGCGGCAATGGCGGGCTACCCGCACATTACAGTACCCATGGGAACGGTTCATGGTTTACCAGTTGGTTTTTCGTTGATAGCGGGGGCGTATCAGGAAGGGCCACTGATTTCATTGGCCTATGCGTATGAACAGGCTTCGAAAAAGAGAATCAAACCTACTTTTATGAAGTCATTAATACCGAGTTGAGACCTAACGAAACGCTCAGTCCAGTTGTAAATACAAGCGTTTCTTCGGTAATATTGTGTATTCGAGCAACGCTCAATACTGAAATTTCACTTCAGCAATCACTCAGTGCATTTAATCAAGTTTTCTATGCTAAGAACCTTAGTGAAGGGGCTACCTTTTGCGTTAATTATCTCGGCTCACGCCCAGCCACGGCCAGCCTTAACCAGCAACGACTACGAACAGGCCCAACGGTTTATGGGCTCTAACGCCGATCAGCTTGTTGATCACGCAGCCGTCCGTCCAAACTGGCTTCCCGGCGACCGGTTTTGGTACCGAGATTTAAACGCTACCGGTAGCGCCTTTTTCCTCATCGATCCTGCCAAAGGAACACGTTCGGCTCCGTTCGATGGGCAGAAGCTGGCCGCTACCCTCTCCAAAACAACGGGCAAAACCTACGAAGCAAGCCGACTTCCCTTTCAAAGCTTTAGCCTCTCTCCTACCAACCAGGCGGTGATTTTCCAGGCGGATGGCAAAACCTGGCAGTATAATCCCCAAACCGATCTGTTGGCCGCCGATACCTCCAAAGTCAGGGTACCGACAAACGGTGGAGGCCGACGACCGCAAGAAGGGGAAGGCAACGAAGTGCTCTCGCCCGACCGCAAACTGGCCGCTTTCATAAAAGACGATAATTTGTGGATTCGTCAGGTACAAACCGGAACGCTGACCCAACTGACTACCGACGGGATCAAAGATTTTGGCTATGCCACCGACAACGCGGGCTGGCGATCGAGCGACCGCCCTGTGCTGGCCTGGTCGCCCGATTCAAAGAAAATTGCCACTTTTAGGCAGGATCAGCGACAGGTAAGCGACATGTATCTGGTCACCACTAACGTGGGCAAGCCGACTTTGAAACAATGGAAATACCCTTTACCTGGCGATAAGGTTATTCCTACCATTGAACGGGTTATTATTGAGGTAGATGGCCCCAATGTCATACGCCTACAGATTCCCCCCGATCCGCACCGGGCCACGCTGAGTGACGATATATCCAGTAGCGGTACGTTCGACGACGTGAACTGGTCGGAAGATGGTACGAAACTGGCTTTTGTCTCTACCTCGCGTGACCACAAGCAGGAAAAAGTACGACTGGCCGATGCGGCAACGGGTGCAGTTCGTGAGGTGTTCGAAGAAACCGTACCTACGCAGTACGAATCGGGTTGGGGAGCTATTAACTGGCGGTATCTGGCCAAAACAAACGAATTTATCTGGTTCTCGGAGCGCGATAACTGGGGGCATCTGTACCTGTACGATGGCGCAACCGGCTCGCTAAAAAACCAGATCACCAAAGGCGATTTTGTGGTAACCCGATTGCTCCGCGTCGATGAGGCCAAGCGAATGCTGTACTTTATGACCGTTGGGCGGCAGGCCGCTAACCCTTATTTTGGTCAGCTATGCCAAGTTGGGTTCGATGGCAAGCAGTTCGCCGTACTCACCCCCGAACCGGGCAACCACCAGATAACACTCTCGCCATCAGGCAACTATTTTGTCGATACGTATTCGGCCCCCGACGTACCGGCTGTTAGTGTGGTGCGCAACATGGCGGGTAAACTACTGCTTACACTGGAAAAAACGGATATTTCCCGGCTAACGGCAACCGGCTGGAAAGCACCTACCCCATTCCGGGTAAAAGCGCACGATGGTCAGACCGATATTTACGGCCTGATGTACACGCCCACCAAGCTTGACCCATCCAAAAAGTACCCCGTTGTCGATTACATTTACCCCGGCCCCCAGGGCGGCAGCGTAGGTAACTGGTCGTTTTCGGCTGCCCGTAGAGATCACCAATCGCTGGCAGAGCTGGGTTTTGTGGTAATAGAGATTGAAGGAACCAGCAACCCGTTACGCTCGAAAAAATTCCATGATATGAGCTACGGCAACATGGCCGACAATACACTGAACGACCAGATTGCCGGTATAAAACAGCTGGCTCAGCAATACCCGTACATGGATATTGACCGGGTGGGCATCTGGGGGCATTCGGGTGGAGGTTTCGCCACGGCAACGGCCATGTTCCGGTTCCCAGATTTCTTTAAAGTGGGTATTTCAGAGTCGGGCAACCACGACAACCGTAACTACGAGGACGATTGGGGCGAGCGCTATAATGGCTTGACATCAGCCTCCGATTACGAAGCCCAGGCTAATCAAAACTACGCCAAGAATTTGAAAGGCAAGCTGATGCTGGCTCATGGCATGATGGACAACAACGTACCCCCATCGAATACACTGCTGGTGGTAGAAGCTCTGGAGAAAGCGAACAAAGACTACGACTTGGTTTTGTTCCCAAACAGTGCTCATGGGTTCGGTCCGTATACCGCCTACATGACCCGTCGGCGTTGGGATTATTTTGTCAGGCATCTTTTGGGGGCTGAGCCTCCGCGTGAGTTCCAACTTGTGCTCAAGCCTGATCCCCGCAATGGAATAGCCCGGTAGGCAATTTAAGTAGAGCCTGGCTTACAGCCATTTAGCCAAAAAGGCGAGTATATCAATTCGCATGGCGGCTGTCTCTTCGTGACCCACATCGTAAATCCGCTGTTGCCAGGCTGCAACAGCGGATTTCTCTTTGTACACCTGTTGCAGGTAACTGTCAATTTTTTCCAACCCAGCCAAAGGGGTTAGCGGATCAAACCGGCCTGCCAGGCTCAGATGGGGCCGTGGAGCAATCAGCGCGTTGATCTGGCCCGCCGTAAAATGAGTGAGCAGGTCGGGAACGTAATAGTAGATACCATGCAGGCCCAATCCGTTGGTTTCTATAATCGACTCAAATTCCGTCAGACAACACAGGTCGACACACACCTTGATTCGTTCGTCGAGCGCGGCCAGCCACCACGCCATCGTACTCCCCATCGACATGCCCAGTGTACCAATCCTTTGGGCGTCTATATCAGGACGAGTTTGCAGATAATCAAGGGCTCGCAGGTTGTCATAGACCATCATGCCCCACAACACCTGCCCATGCCACAGCATTTCTTTGAACGTGTCGACTTCACCTCGCCCATCACGCTCGCCAAAGCACCAACTATCCAGACAAAAACCGGCGTAACCAGCCCGAGCCAAGGCCAGCGCATACGGCGGTTGCTGCATCTGCGGCCGGCCCCGCACGAACTCTTCTTTGCCTACGGTATATTCCCCAAAATGTGAGTGATTAAATAAGACGATGGGAAGCGGCCCGGTTGCACCCTTGGGTTTGGTAAAATAGGCTGGCACCCGCTCAATTCCATTAATATCCAGCAGAAGCTTTTCCGTGATGAGTTCGTCGGTTTCCTCCGTTGCCACCAGTTCAACCATTATCAACCGGTTCCGATCAGGTAGCCTTCCGAGGAGCTTATACAACGTTTCTCGCTGCTGCGTTGGTGTCATTCGTGCGCCGTTCTGGTTATTTGGTGGCTATGGGCATTTCTTTCGTTTCACCAAAGAGATACTTACCAAACCATTCCCAGTTATGCCAGGTGGCCGCGAGCCGCTCTTTGGGCTTCGTAATGCCATGACCAAAGCCTTTGTAAACGATTAATTTTGCTGGAACGCCCACATCCTGCAACCCCTGCAATAGCTCATACGCATTGGAAATCGGAACCCGCTTGTCGAGCTCGCCATGTTGAATAAGCGTCGGCGTTTTTGCATTGGCAATGGTTGTCATCGGGCTGGTTTTGCGGTAGATCTCCATATCCTGCCAGGGTGTCGCTTTGAGGTATTGCCGGGTAAACGGGTGAATGTCGGTGCTCACGTAATACGTAACCCAGTTAGAAATGCCGGCTCCAACCGAAATAGCTTTGAACCGCGTTGTGTTCGTAGTCAAAAAAGCCGAGATATAGCCCCCCTGACTCCAGCCCATACAACCCATCCGGGTGGGGTCGACCAGGCCACGCTTTTCCAGCTCATCTACACCCGACATCACGTCCCACATATCGCCAACACCCAGATTACGCCCGTTCAGCGCCCGAAACTTTTCTCCGTAACCAGCTGAACCCCGGTAATTGGGCCGCAGTACCAGCGCACCCTTTTCGAGCCATTGCAACACCGGATAAACCGTACCACCAGGAACCGGCGTTGGTACGTCAATGCCTGTAGGGCCACCGTGGATCATCACCAGCAGAGGATATTTTTTAGATGGATCATAGTTTTTGGGCTTGTGCAAAACACCTTCTATTTCGGCACCATCCGTACTTTTCCACCGAATCACTTCACTTTGGGCTGTTGGCCAGCCCGCAATCTGCTGACTCATGGCGGTGAGTTGCTCCGGTTTGGGGTTAACTAATTCGCTCCTGAAAATTTCGGGTAAGGTTGTAGCCGACGACGCAGAAAACGCCATCCGTTGACCATTTTTAGAGAAGTGAACACCAGCAATTTGCTCAGGTAGGCCAGGAACTGGACTGAACCGGCCCGATACGGGGTCGAGTCGATACAGATGTCTTTTTGTTTTCTGATACCCCAGAAAGAAAATCCCTTCAGATGTCCAGCTCAGGCTGCCTATATTCTCATCAAAATCAGAAGCCACCTGCTGGGGTTTGCAACCTGGTGTGATCGGCTGTCGAAAGACCCGGTTATTCCGGTAAAAATAGCCCGTCGAATCGTCGGCACTGGTGGTATACAGAAATGACTTTGAATCGGGCGCCCAAGCCGCAAAGAAATCACCGAAGGCCGTATTAACTATCGTTGTTGTTTTGCGGGTGGCTACGTTTAGCACGGCTACGTCGGAACCTTTCGAACTGTTGATCAGCGGGTTATTTTGAAAGCTGTAGGCAATCTGGGTGCCATCGGGCGACCAGTCAAATGTGGTGATGGTGAATGCCCCCTCACTCAGGCGGGTTGCTTTAGGCAAGGTCACACAATCGGCGTTGGCCGAATCGCTAAGACAGGGCATTTCGCCGGGAGCAGGCATTGGGTCGGGTTTGAAAGGCACCAGCCAGAGGTGAGCCAGTTCGAATTCTTCATCATCGACGGCCCAACTGCCGTATCGTTCTTTGCGGTTCTTGAGGGCTTTGCTTTCTTTTTCGTTTTTGATAAACGCCAGTTGCTTCCCATCGGGCGACCACTCGAAGGCACTGATGGCTTCGCTTTCTTTAGTGATGGGCTGGGCCTCACCACCCGCAGCCCGTATCACCTGAATTTGGGCCTTGTCGCCCCGGTCGGCCAGAAATGCCAGCCAACGTCCATCGGGCGACCATTTGGGGTCGGTACTGCTGCCCTTGGCTGTTCGCGTCAACTGAAACGGTGCCTCGCCCGAGCGAGCCAGCCAGATTTCGGTATCGTAGGTATTTTCTTTCCAGTCTACCGAACGTACCGTATACGCTACGTGCTGACCATCGGGCGAGATAACGGGATTGCCAACCTGCCTCAAGGCCACTACTTGTTCGAAACTGACACTGGCTCCGGGCTGAGCACTGGCACCAAGACTAAATACGAAGCAAAATAGACTACATACGTAGATAAACTGATTTCTCATGAAGCTGTGAATGAAGGGATAAACGATCAGGGAAGTTTAAATATACGCCTGAGCGCTCTGATTCACAACAGCTTGCTTATTCATGTAAAATCAGAAAGACTTTACAGTGAAGCTTACATCGACGCAACCGGAGTACCGGGCTCATTTTCTCCTACAAAATGCTCCGTTGGGGTCGATACATGCACGTTACGCCTGCGCGACAGGAAGGTGTACATAGCCGGAATAACAAATAGGGTCAAGACAAGCGAAAACATCAGCCCACCTATAATCACAATCCCCATTGCCATCCGGCTTTGACCCGCCGAGCCCAACGCCAGCGCAATGGGTAAAGCTCCCAACGTCGTTGCCAGACTCGTCATCAAAATTGGGCGAAGGCGCAGCGTGGCCGCTTCGAGAGCCGCTTTCGTTTTAGAATACCCCTCTTCACGTAACTGGTTGGCAAATTCAACAATCAGGATACCATTTTTAGTCACCAGACCAATAAGCATGATAATACCGATCTGGCTGAAAATGTTGAGCGTCTGATTGAAATACCAGAGCGAGAAAACCGCTCCCGCAATGGCCAGCGGCACCGTTATCATGATGATCAGCGGGTCAATAAAGCTCTCGAACTGAGCCGCCAAGATGAAGTAGATCAGCACCAGCGCCAGCAAAAACGAGAAGAGCGTGTTGGATTGACTTTCGGCATAGTCGCGTGAGGCACCGCTAAGAGCAGTGTGAATCACCGGATCATTCAACTGATTACGAACCCGATCCATGGCCGCAATGCCGTCGCCGATGGTTTGACCCGGGGCCAATGCCGCCTGCACCGTAGCACTCATGTAGCGGTTGAAGTGAAACAGTTGCGGAGGACTGCTCTGTTCGTCCATCTTCACGATATTATCCAACTGCATGACGTCGCCCTGGCTTGTTTTGACGTACATTTTCGACACGTCCAGCGGCTCATTGCGGTTTGCCCGGTCGAACTGACCGATAACCTGATACTGTCGTCCCGTCATGGTGAAATAGCCAAAGCGCTGGCCGGCCAGCGCTAATTGTACCGTCTGAGCCACATCAGCTACCGATACCCCAATTGACTTCGCTTTTTCGCGGTCGATCAGGATGTTCACTTCGGGCTTATTGAATTTCAGGTTGGCATCGACCGACGTAAAAGTCGGGTCTTTTTGAGCCTCCTCCAGAAAACGGGGAAGGTACTCCCGCAACTTCTCAAAGTCGGGTGCCTGAATCACGTATTGCACTGGCAAGCCCCCGCGCGAATCCACCGAAATCGTTTGCTGCTGCACCACCACCGATTTGGCATCGGGTAGTTTCTTGAGCAGTTTGGTAGTTTTGTCGGCAATGGCCTGCTGGCTCATTTTTCGATCCATTTTGTCTGTCAGGAACACCCGCCCGCTACCCGAGTTCGGACTACCACTACCTGTTCGGCCCGGTGCCGTTACGAGCATAATGCTCTGTTTGCCGGGCATCGAATCGCCCAGCATTTCCTGCACCCGCAGCATATAATCATCCATAAATTCGAACGAAGTGCCTTCGGGAGCCGTCATGTTAAGCCGGAACCAGTTGCGATCGTCGAGGGGGGCCAGTTCAGATGGCAGCCCTTTGCCAAAAAACCAGACCATTGCCAGGGTAGCTACGATGATGGGCAGGGCAAGCCAGCGGAAACGGAAGAAAGCCACCAGTTGCTGATGGTAGCCCGTGGTCATTGCTTCGAAATAAGGCTCTGTTTTGTCGTAGAACCAGCTTTTCTTGTGTGTTTTGCGGTTCAGGTAGGCATTGAGCATGGGCGTCAGCGTCAGCGACACGAAAGCCGAAATCAACACGGCTACCGAAATCACGACGCCGAATTCCCGGAACAGTTTGCCAACAAACCCTTCCATAAAAATCACTGGCAAAAAGACGGCGGCCAGCGTGATGGACGTGGAAAGCACAGCGAACATGATTTCGTTGGAGCCTTTAATAGCAGCTTCCACGGGATTCATGCCCTGCTCAATTTTCTTGAAAATATTCTCGGTGACCACAATGCCATCATCCACCACCAGACCGGTTGCCATCACAATGGCCAGCAGGGTAAGCACATTGATCGAATAGCCCATCAGGTACATCACAAAGAACGTACCCACCAGCGACACCGGAATATCGATCAGCGGTCGGATGGCCACCAGCCAGTCGCGGAAAAACAGGAAAATGATCAGCACCACCAAGCCAATAGCGATAATCAGTGTTTCGCCCACTTCTTCCACCGATCGTTTCACGAAAATGGTGGTGTCAAACGTAATGTCCAGCTTGTAATCTTTGGGCAGGTCTTTCCGGATCTCGAGCAGTCGCTTATTGATTTCGGCCGAAATGTCCAGGTGATTTGAACCCGGCTGGGGCACAATACCCAGGCCAATCATTGGGATACCATTCATCCGCAGGGTCGACTCTTCGTTTTCGGGGCCAAGTTCTGCCTGCCCAATATCGCCGAGGTGAATTACATTATCCCCCAGCGTTTTGACGATCATGTTGTTGAAGTCGTCTTCGGTGCGGAAACGGCCAATGGTTTTTACTGTCAGTTCGGTGTTGCTGCCCACGACTTTGCCGCTGGGTAACTCCACATTTTCCCGATCCAGTGCCGATTTTACATCCTGCGCTGTAATGTTGTAAGCCGCCATCTTGTCGGGGTCCATCCAGATCCGCATCGCGTATTTTTTCTGGCCCATAATCGACACCTCGCTCACTCCATCAACGGTCTGCAAGCGCTGGACGATGGTATTTTCGGCGTATTCATTGACCTCCAGGTGCGAGCGCGTAGTGCTTTGGAGCGTCAGAATCATGATCTGATCGGAGTTGGCGTCGGCCTTACTCACAATAGGTGGGCCATCTATATCCTGGGGCAGCGTTCGTGCCGAGGCCGATACTTTGTCGCGCACATCATTGGCGGCCCGCTCCATATCGACCTCAATACCAAACTCGACCGTGATTTCGCTTCGGCCCTGACTGCTCGACGAATTGATTGACTTGATACCTTCGATACTGTTGAGCTGCTTTTCGAGGGGTTCGGTGATCTGCGATTCGATGATGTCGGCATTGGCGCCTGCATAGTTGGTTCGGATCGAGATAACCGGCGGGTCAATGGAGGGGAACTCGCGTACGCCCAGATACCGAAAACCGAGAAAGCCAAAGAACAGGATGAGCAGATTCATCACTATGGCCAGTACCGGTCGCTTAATGGATAAGGTCGAAATACTCATAACGTTTAGTTAAAAGGGGTAATGGGTACTATCCATTTTTCACTTTCGCTTTTACGGCGGCCCCGTTTTTCAAGGCCATAATACTACTGGTAATCACCGAGTCGCCCGGTACGAGGCCTTCAAGTACTTGAACCTGTTCTTCGGTCCGAACGCCCGTCTTGATGAATTGTTCCTGCGCTTTTCCCGCCCGTACAACGAATACTTTTTTACCTCTCAGCACGGGAACAACGGCCTGCGTTGGAATCTGAATGAATCGGTTGTCACCCGTTAGGGGCACATCCAGGCGGACAAACATCCCCGGCACCAGTTTACCCGTTGCGTTAGTAGAATAAGCGCGCACCTTCAGCGTCCGCAGCGATTCGTCGATGAGGGGGCTAATGGCCCGTACCTGCGCCGTAAGCGGGGTGCTGATTCCTTCGGCAGTAAACCGAACGGTGCTGCCCACCCGAATCTGGCTCGCATATTTTTCGGGAACAGAAAAGTCAATTTTAACGGGATTGGTTTGCACCAGGGTTGTCACCAACGTGCCGGGTGTCAAAAAAGCTCCTTCGCTGATGGCCCGTAGCCCTAGTTTACCGCTGAAAGGAGCCCGAATCTCGGTTTTGGCCAGTTGCGTCATGAGTAGATCGCGGTCGGCCTGGGCGGTGTTGACATTGCTTTCGGCCACGTCGAACTCTTCGCGACTGATACCTTCGACGGCCAGCAGCCGTTTCTGACGAGCCTGCATATCCTTAGCCCGCTTTTCAATGAAGCCTAGTTTAACAACTTGAGCCTTGTACTCGTCGTCGTTTATTTTAGCAATCAACTCGCCTTTCGACACGTAAGCTCCTTCTTTAACATTTAACTTCATCAACCGGCCCGAGATCTCGGCTTTCAACTCGACGATTTCGTTAGGTAATACCGTTCCGGAGACGGTAATCACGTTGTTAACAGTTTGAGTTTTAGCCAGAAATACATCAACAGCAATCGAGGAAGACTTATCACCTGATTTGCCACCATCTCCCCCTTTAGTGGCAGAGCCACGTCCGCCCCCCGCTTGCGATGCGGTATCGGGTTTGGGGAAATAGTAGATCTTACCGAAGACTAAGGCACCAACAAGAAGCAGAATAAAGATAGTTGTACGCATGGACTAAAAAAGGGTCACCGGTTGAAAGCGGCCACGCGTAAAATTACCGCCAAACAAGTTATCTATCCAGCGAAAAAGAATATTTCGTGTCCGTTGATCTATTAATTGCAAGTGGTTGACTGATACCACTTTTTAGTTGTCATTTTCCAGTAAGCTTCAGCCAAAATAAGCTCACAAACGGGCATAACCTTGGTTACCATTTAAGGTATGTAAGGCTTACCAACAAGCAACTTATCACCAGTAAAGTCCACTTCGAACAAACGAGGTATCCGGATTGAGCGCCCGTTGCTACTTCGATGACTGTGTAGCGACATCAACCACTTACCATCTAATGTGCGGAACAGCATTCCATGTCCGAAATTTGGTGGAGTTATTGGCTCTTTCTCCTGTTCCCAAGGCCCATCCAGCGTGCCGCTTTTCGAATAAGCCACACCCTGTGTATAATCACCATAAACCCAACTGGTCCAGATCATGCCCAGTCTACCGGTTCCGGTATTGAACAGAAACGGCCCATCCGTAACTTTATTCGGACCAATCTTGTCATTCACCTTCTCCCGACTCCAGGGGCTTTCGCTGGCTCGAAAAAGCAGTTTTCCCTCGCCGATCGAACCACTTAAATCGGGTTTCAATTCTATTTTCTCAATCGTTCCGTTTAGATTCTGTAACCATTCGTAACAATAAACCATATACGGTTTTCCATCTTTATCTACCCAAAACGTGCCATCCAGAGTTGGTTTGTTAGCGGGCAGATAGATGGGATCGTTCATGGGCACGTAAGGTCCCTCGGCTTTGTCGCTGACCAGCACATGAGAGGCACGGCGTTCAATGATATTGCTGCCAACCGTGTCAATTTTCACATCCCGGTTAGTGAAGGTGGCAAAGTAGTAATACTTGTTTTTGTACTGGTGCAACTCAGCCGCCCAAATCATGGGGTTCTTTCCCATCCAGGAATCTGGGTCGGTTTTGGCTATTCTGAAGGGGCCAGTCCATTTTTTCAGGTCGCTGCTTTTCCATAGCATGCCCCCCGTTCCGGTCATGTAGTACGTTGCGGTCTGTTTGTCGGCCAGAATAAAGGGATCACTTAGTCGAATTGAATCCAGTGGCACATCTTGTCTAACTACCGGCTCCTGGTTCTGCGAAAACGCCTGGCTCAGATGGAGGGTCATCAGGATGCCAATCAATACGATTTTATTAACCATTGTGCTGTGCTATATCAATTGAGGCAAACAACTGCGAAGAAAGTTCGCTTCCGTTTTAAGCGACTATCATACAGGTTTTACTCTTTCGGGGTGCAGGGCAAGCCGGCTACAATGTCCCGAACAAATCGAGAAACCACCGGTTGTTTTACCATAAATAATGCCCGACGGTATATTTCTTTATGCGCAAACTGATTTATGACGTAGCAGCTTCGCTCGATAACTTCATTTCCCATTCCAACGGGTCGATTGACGGCTTTTTGACCGAAGGCGAATTTGTGACCGACTTTCTGGAACGGATCAAATCGTATGACGCAGTCCTCATGGGCCGTAATACGTATGAATGGGGCTACGCGTTTGGCTTGCAGAAAGGTCAGCCATCATACACCCAGATCAATCCTGACCTGAAGAATTACATCTTCTCCAAAACGATCACATTTGAACCAGGCGACTTGATTGAGCTGGTTCGCGAGAATGAGATCGACTTTGTGAAAAAATTGAAAAGCGAAGCTGGTAAACCAATCTGGCTGTGTGGCGGTGGTGAACTGGCGGGAACATTGCTGGATGCCCAGTTAATAGATGAACTGGTCATTAAACTCAATCCAGTGGTATTGGGCGAGGGCATCCGGCTATTTGGATCGAACACCGCTAAAGTCAAGCTGCAACTAACTGATAGTAAGCCTTACGACAACGGATTAATCCGGCTCCGTTACCAAATTATATACTAGAACTTGAGGCCTACTATAGGCGCAAAATAAGAGCTTTTGACTCACCATGACCGACCGATCTGCCGTTGGGACGTAGGCCTAAAACGCCTGTCAGTCTATTTATTTTTTCTTTTCAAGAAGTGGACGAGGATCAAACAGAACCTTGAGCGACTTTATTTTTCCTCCTTCCGTAGCGTACCAGCCGCTACTAAATATTTTCGGTCCACCCATATCGATGGTATACCACAGACAAACGTCCGTATCGTCGGCGAAGACTTTCTGGACGTCGTATTTGAACCGCATTTTCTTCATATCCTCGATATATACATCTCCGCCGTTACGGGTGGTACCCATTACCCCAACAAATGACATATCGTCGGAGAGTAAATCGCGGGCTGCGTCGAAGTTTTCGCTGTTGAGAGCGTCGAGAAAAGCCAGCACGATTTCTTTAGCATTCATTGTCGTTGCCATAGTCGTAATTGTCTTGAATCTGTCTTTTATAAATCGGGACGGGGCTTTTTTGTTTGACAAGTTGAGCCAACTCGCTTATTAGCAAGGCCGTTGACGTTCGCACAGGAGCTTGCGCCGTTCGTGCCAACGGACTGATTTCGAAGTTTAAACTTTTGAATTATCGCAACTCCCAATTCCAACAATCAATGAATTAGCTAGTTAGGTTACCTATAGTGTTTGATTAATAATGGATGTAGGGTATGGTTGCACGGACGTTTTTCTGAACCGAACCACAAAGACTATGGAACTCTCAAAGATTTTTGACTTCATATCACCCCTGATGATTCTTGCCATGATGGGGCTCATTATGATTGGCTACGGCTTTGTCAATCCAGCGCAGGAAAATAACGTGCTCCAGTTCATTTTCGGGATTCCGCTGGCGCTGGGAGCAGCTGGCGGTCACTTTCTGGTCCGACGGCTTGTCAACTACAACGTGTTGTATATGTGGATCATAGAAGCCATTATAGTCGGATGCTTCGTATACGTTTTCCTGAGGTCGTAGGAATAAATGCGTGTATCCCCTAACAAGTCAAACTTTTATGAAAGAACTGTTTGTAGGCTTCAGCTGTAGTCACTGATACGGAAAAACTTCCCGTTTTTCATTTCGTATTTTACTTCTACTTTTGCCCAATTTCAATTCTCATGCGTAAACAGCTACTGCCTGAAGACGATCAACTCGTTACCGACATCAGGCAATTGATTGAAGGCACTCGTCAGGCAGTAAGCCAGACCGTTAATTCGGGTATGACTATATTATACTGGCACATTGGCAAGCGAATCAATGACGATCTACTTTCCAACCAACGAGCCGAATACGGAAAGCAATTGGTGATTACGATAGCGCAACAACTAAAGAAGGACTACGGCCGTGGTTTTGATGAAAAGAGCCTGCGTCGAATGATTCAGTTTGCTGAAACATTTCTGGATTTTGAGATTGTCGCGACGCTGTCGCGACAATTAACCTGGTCACACTTTGTAGAGCTTATTCCGTTGAAAGACAGCCTACAACGAAACTTCTACACCCAAATGTGCCGGATCGAAAACTGGTCTGTACGGATGCTCCGACAAAAAATTGACGGTATGCTATTTGAGCGCACGGCCATTTCAAGAAAGCCTGAATCTTTGGCCCAACGGGAGTTGCAACAACTAAGGGAAGGAGATCGAATGACGCCCGACCTCGTTTTTAGAAACCCGTATATCCTTGACTTTTTGAATCTGAAGGACACGTTTAGTGAATTGGATTTGGAGAAAGCCATTTTGCGTGAGATTGAAAAGTTTATTCTGGAACTGGGCAATGGGTTCGCTTTTGTAGAACGGCAGAAACGAATGATTATCGACCAGTCAGATTTTTACCTCGACTTGTTGTTTTATCACCGCCGACTAAAACGCCTGGTAGCAGTTGAACTGAAACTGGGCAAGTTCAAAGCAGCCTATAAAGGGCAAATGGAACTCTATTTGCGCTGGTTAGAAAAGCACGATATGCAGTCCGGTGAAGAAAAGCCGATTGGCCTGATTCTGTGCGCTGAAGGTAATAACGAGCAAATTGAACTCTTTCAGCTTGATGCCGCTAACATCCGGGTAGCCGAATATCTGACCGATTATTTACCAAACGAACTGCTAAAGCAGAAACTACACCAGTTTACCGAGTCGAGCAAACGATCACTGGATAGCCGTTCCCAACCCTAAGGCAGCCTTGGGTAGCCCACATAAAGTGCATAAGTGTCAAACAATGGGGAGTACCTCACTCCAAAGATCATTTTTTCCTGACTAGGTAGAAACCATTGCTCCCTTATTTCCCGATTCTCCATGTTAGCCTAACATTCATCATAAAATGAAGCCCCAAATCAGCACGATTTGGGGCTTTTTTATTGACAATCTGTCTTAGTAGGAAGTAGCGGGCTCGAACCGCTGACCTCTGCTCTGTCAAAGCAGCGCTCTGAACCAACTGAGCTAACCTCCTTTGCAGTTATCAGTGAACAATCATCAACGCACAGTAAACTGTTTACTGCCATTGCTTACTGGTCACTGTTATAGGGGCAAAACTACAAAACTTCTTCGGCTTCCAATCGGGGGTTGTAGATTTTTTGCGACGGAATTCGCCACAGCAACAGTAACCCAATGACAAACAGGCCCAACAACGCCAGCACGCTGTTGCGCATACTTCCCGTAATCTGCTCCACTAGGCCGTAAACCAGCGTTCCAAACACAATAGACAGCTTTTCGGTCACGTCGTAGAAGCTGAAATACGAGGCTGTGTCTGGGGTGTCGGCCGGGATAAACTTGGAATACGTAGACCGCGACAGCGATTGAACCCCGCCCATCACCATACCAACCACGCAGGCCAGCACGTAGAATTGCGTCTGGGTTTGCACGAGATAGGCCGCGTAACAAATGCCAATCCAGATCGCGACGGCAATCATCAGCGCATAGATATTACCAATGCGCTCCGAAATTCTGGCAAAGGCATATGCCCCCGGAATAGCCACCAGCTGAATCAGCAAAATGGTGGTAATCAGCGCTCCCGATTCCATTTTCAGTTCGTTGCTGGCGAAGATCGTGGCTACGTACATGACCGTTTGAACCCCCATGTTATACACGGCAAACGAGATCAAAAACCGGCGTAACAACAACTGCTTGCGGACATGCCCAAAGGTTGTTTTGAGTTCGCGGAAACCGTTGAAAAACCACGACCCCCACGATTCTGTAGCACTGGCGGCTACTTTTCGGGTGCCGTCGGGCAACACATTGAATGGAATCTGGGCAAACCCAAACCACCACACGCCCACCGTCAGGAAGGCAACCCGCGAGGCCATGTCCGTTGAGATACCACCAAACCACTCCCCTTTCAGAATCATCGCCAGGTTTAGAATCATCAGTAACACACTACCAATGTAACCCATCGAAAAGCCCCGCGCACTGAGCCGGTCGAACTGGTCTTCGGTGGCAATTTCGGGCAAGTACGAGTTATAAAAAACGATACTTCCTGCCCAGCCTACCAGACTCCAGCCGAAGCAGAAAACAGCCAGGGTAGTGGTGTCGCGGGTGAAAAAATAGAGTAACGCACAAGCTATAGAACCCGTATAGCAAAAGAACTTCATGAACGCCTTTTTGCGCCCGCTGTAGTCGGCGAGGGCAGTGCAGATGGGGCTCAACACAGCCGCCAGCAGCATTGCCGCCGAAACAGTGTATGAAAACAGTACCGAGTTTTTGATCGGGAAGCCCAGAAAGTTGATCACGTCTCCGCCCGATTCGTTCAGGGCAGTAGCGGAAAAATAGACGGGGAAAATACTGGAAACAATAACCAGCGAGTGAACCGAATTGGCCCAGTCGTAAATTGTCCAGGCCCGAAGGACGCGGGGATTATTCTTTTGCATCGGTTAGTCAGTGAGCGAACCGAAAAATAAGGATTTTTTAGATAGACGGGACAAAAACGAGGTTAGCGGCCTGTTTGGTGCCGTTTACCTGCACCTGATCCTGTTGCAGAATAAGCGAGCTTTTGGTGAGTTCCACCAGCTTGAATACACCTTTGAAACCCGTTACCGATACATTGATCGCCTTGTTATCGTCGACCAGCGACCAGTCGCCCGCGTTGCGGATTTGCTTAGTGGTGCGGTCGATAGCGCGTACGATGTTATTGTTATTGAACTGCATATCCAGGAAAAACAGGGCCATCGTTTCGAGGCCCAACTGACTCTGACCGATAGTTTTTCCGCTGGTATCGGTGACGCGGTCAATTTTCCAGGTATTGGCCACGAGCAGTTCCGTTTGCGAAGCCGCCGTAACGGGTGTGTTGGGGTCGACGGATGCGTCGCGTTTGCATTGCACAGTTAGGCCGATCACGAAGAAAAGCAGCAGACAACGGGTGAACAGTCGCATGAGATGGTCGATTATTGGTTCTTAGGTGCCAAATTAGCGGTTTATTGACAGATAACGGCTATCAAGCCGTTAACCGGTATGCGAAACTTATCAACGGTCTGTTGCTTTTTACTGCTCCATCTGCCCGGTTTTAATGTCTTGGCGCAGGATCGGTGCTCCGATCCGCTGCCGTACACCCCTGTCATCCAGCCTAATCGGATTGAGTGGGATAAATTCCCGGCGTTCACTTTACCCTTCACTATCGTTTATGGCGGTCCACGTATGGGCGATGTGCAGGGGCAACCGCTTCGACACGGGTTCAGCCACATTTCTACGGTGCAGGATGCGGAGTTTGGAACGGTGGTGCAACCAAAGCAGCGGGCTATTGAATGGGGTGGCTTTGCCTTTGGACTGAACCAGCCGTGGGAAACCGCCGAAACACCCTGGAACAACGATCTCAACGCCTACCGCGCCAAGTGGGACGGGTTCATGCGCGACGCATCGGGTAATCAGCGCAACGCTGCCGGTAAGTATTTGCTCCAGACCGATGTGTTGATGGTGGATATAGAGCGAATTCGCGAAACCGATGCCCAGATTCTGCGGCTCAAAACCGATGCCACCACGCCTGTAGCCTACCGAACCCTGCCCGACGATCAGTTTTTGCTTCGGTACAAAAAAGCCATGACCGCCCTCTACGCCGAGGGTCTCCGTTACATCCGCGAGCGTGCCGACCTCAGCAGCGTCCGCCTGAGTACCTACAGCGATTCGCCCATTCTGAACACGTTTGTAAACGTGGTGGGCAACTCCTGGGTGGACTGGAGCACTAATTTAAACCGGGTACATTACCTGGTGAAAGACACTACGGCTTTTGCCCGCGTAGGTGGCCCCTTTTACGAACGACTGGATTATGTATCGCCCTCGGCTTATTATTACTATGATTACCCGAGTGCTTTAGCGCCCGATTATCTAGCGTATATGTTGTTCCAGATCGAAGCCAACCGCGCCTGGACCGACAAGCCCATTATGCCGTTTGTCTGGATGCGCTTCCATGATTGCTGCGGCAACTATCCCAACTTCATCAAACCCGAAATGGCGGAAGCAACGGCAATTTTTCCCTTCTTTTCGGGGGCTAAAGGGTTGTGGTTGTGGGAGGTTCCGGGCTTTGATAACCCAAAATCGACCATCTACCGGCCAAACGATGTGTACACGCCCTATGAGTCGTTTATTCACGGGCTGTACCGGTTGTCGCGCTTTTCGGATATGTTCGTGGGGGAATACCAACTCGTGATTCCGAAACCCGCCCGCGATTTGATGGATGCCCGCGAACCCGTATGGCGGGGCGTTGTGAAAGGCCAGAATATATTGATCGCGGCCCAAAACCCTTATGCTGCCGACAACCAGCCAACAACCATCACCGTCCGTTACCAGAATTTCAGCCGAAATATTACCCTGACTGGTCGGCAAATTTACCTCTGCCAGTTCAACCTCGCGGCCATCACCGCCCTGTCAGACCAACCCGAAATCACTGAGCTAACGCTCGCACCCAACCCCGCCCGGCAACGCGTAGCTGTATCGTTTACTGCTGCCAAAGCGGGCGATTATACCATTCAACTTTCCAATCTGATCGGGCAGTCCGTTTACAGCCAAACTGTGCGGAGTAGAGCGGGTATAAACCAATACACGCTGACAACCGACGCTTTATCTTCAGGTATGTACCTTGTGCGGGTCAGTAACGAGCGTGGAGCAGTGCAGGAGCGCTTGCTGGTACGCTAGTGTCTTACTCTACACCCGTCGCGCCGGTTTTGGGGAGTTGATCCAGCCAGACCTGCATTTGGTCAGGGCGCTGTCCGCGTCGGGCTTCATTAGCCATTTGCAGGACATCGTCTTTGCTAAATAATTTGTACACTTTGAAGTGCAGGTAAAAGCTGACCAGCGCTGTTTCTAGATCGTCCTGATTCGATCCGTCCGTTCGCCCTAACTCGTAGGCGGTTAACGCCCAATCCTGATATAACTCTTTTGTAAACCATTGTCGTTCATCGTAAGGCACTGATCTGATGCGCTGAACATAGCCCGGCAAATCGTTAGCCGACGTATAAACCTGTCGAATAAAAGTTCGGTATTTTACGAGTGATGGCGTGTCTAGTTGACGGAGGATTGCTCGGCACCCGCTGGTGTCGCGTTGAGAAGCTCTGGTTAGCGCCTGTTCAATCCGTGGTATTGGCCAATCGGGTCGAACTCGGGCTGCCAACTTAAAAACGCTATCGGCCCGCGCCGGATCGCGTTGGCGTAAGTACGCTTCACCCAAAGTCAACAGGGTTGTTGGGCGTTTACCGGCCTCTAGTTCAACTGCCCGCCGAAGGTCTGTTATAGCCCGGTCAATGTGATTAGCCGCTGTGTTCAGTTGAGCCGAACGCGTGAACACCCGACTAAGGCCGGGACGTATCTGTTGCTGATCGGTCATGATTGCAGCGGCAGGCTCATAAACAAGGTTCTTTTGTGCATCGGACCCAGCCGATGGCAACACCGATAAGGCATAGGCCAGCACAACGTCGGCCAATTCGTATTTTCCAACGGTTGCTTGCCTGTACGTGTCGGTGATGATACTCAGGCGGGTTGGCGTGTCGGGGGCGGCTTCCTGCTTTTTCAGATTCCGAACACTTTGCCAAACATCAACCCACACCCAACCCAGCACCAATACGACTCCAATCAGCCCCACTCGAATAGGCCATGTCCACCGGGCCGATTGGGTAGTTGTCGTAGCCTGAACATCGGTTATGACCATTACCAAAATAACCAATTGAAGAGCTAGCAGATTATCTGGATTCAACAGGTTAAAGGCCAGGTAAGCCCCCAGGGCTGCCAGCAAAAAGAATCGGCCAATTGGCGGGATGGACCCAGCTTTTATGATATTCCAGACCATTACGCCAAAGAGCGCCAACACAATCAACAAGCCCGGCACACCCGTGCCAAACGCCCATTCGAGCAGTAGGTTATGGGTACGGTCATACCATTCGCTCCCGTCCCGTTCAAGCAGATTAGCATCATAGTAATGCATAAATCCGTACCCGTAATTCTCTTGCCCCCACCCTACTATCGGGCGTTCGGCAATGCCCCGAAGCGCCATTTTCCAGTTTATCAGGCGGGGAGTAGCGGTGTTGTTGCTAGCTTTGAAATTGGAGAGCCGGTTCAGGGCGCTATTATTCCCCAACGAACTTCCCTGGCGAACAAGCCAGAACAGGCTGATGCCCAGAACGAGGGCCAATATTCCCCCAAACAACCACATCCGTCGCTGGTGTCGGTTTAGCCGAACAAGCCCAAACAACAGTACCAGACACCCCGCTCCAAAGCCAATAAAGGCCGAGCGGGTACCCGTCAGAACGATGCCCCAACTCAGCAGCGCAACCATTATAATTGCTGCTCCCAACCGAATTCTTCGATCAATGGTTGGAGTTGAAACAGCCACAAAACCAAGTAGAAACAAGATAATAAGCCAATAAACTGCCAGATACGAGGGGTTGCCCACCGTACCCACAAATCGAAACCGATCCGTTTGCCAACCCCAGGTGGTACTGTAGCTACTAACAAAGACCAGCACCGACACAGCAATAACTACCAACCAGGCAATTTGCCAGCGTCGTTTCCCAAACGGTACCCTCGCTAGAACAGCAAAATAGATCCCGAGATACGTATAGCCGACCACGCCTTCCATACGCAGGAAACTGGAGAGAAAGCTGTTGATTGGATCAATACCGGTGCTGGCCGTTACGATCATCCAACCCAGCCAGATCAGCCATACTTTTTGAAGAAGCGTGAGCGGAGCCGATAAAAATTGCCGGTGCCAGATGGCCAGACCAACCATCAGCAAAACCAACGCCCTGAAGTACAGAGCCCGAACGCTGATAAACCCAAAAAAAACGTGCTCACTAAATAGCAGGGGTGTCAGTAGGGTCAGCAGAAAAAGACAGTAAAGAAGCGTCGTCAGTAGCGGTTGATCGGTTCGGGGGAATGGCTGTTCAACAACAGCTGACGGTATTGAGCGGAGAGTGTTTTTTTGTGGTCGGGCTTGGCGGGCCATAAAAAGAAAGACAAGGTTGTGGATGTACCCTAAAGATAATGAATACATAAAGTGACCAGACTAAAGCTTGCTTATTTTTACTAATCGTGGCACACACCTGCCTATTTCTGAGTTATCCAATTAGCAACAAAACCAATTCCAATGGCCAACCGATTAGCCAACGAAACCAGCCCCTATCTGCTTCAACACGCGCACAACCCCGTCGATTGGTATCCGTGGGGCGAAGAAGCCCTTGCCAAAGCCCGCGACGAGGACAAGCCGATTCTGGTTAGCATCGGCTATTCAGCCTGTCACTGGTGCCATGTAATGGAACGCGAGGCCTTTGAACGGGAGCAGATTGCGGAGGTGATGAACAACCGGTTCGTGTGTATCAAGGTCGATCGTGAAGAACGGCCCGATGTAGATGCGATCTATATGGATGCTGTTCAGGCAATGGGCGTTCGCGGAGGCTGGCCACTCAATATGTTCCTGATGCCCGATGCCAAACCGTTTTATGGCGTTACGTACCTGCCACCCCAACAATGGGTGAACCTACTGGTTGGCGTTCGGAAAGCCTTCGACACCGAGCGCGACAAACTGAGCGAATCGGCAGAGGGATTTACAAATGAATTAAACCTGAGTGATACAGTACGTTTTGGCTTAACTGATAACCAGCCTCAGTTTCGGGCCGAAGTTTCCACGAAATTATTTGAGCAGTTGGCCACTCGCTTCGACCGGGAAAAGGGCGGCATGAACCGGGCACCTAAGTTCCCGATGCCCAGTATCTACACCTTCCTCCTCAATTACCACCAACTTACCAACGACACCCGCGCCCTCGACCAGCTAACCCTCACTCTCGACCGGATGGCTCTTGGTGGGCTTTACGATCAGTTAGGCGGTGGGTTTTCTCGCTACTCGGTCGACGAAGATTGGTTTGCTCCTCACTTTGAGAAGATGCTCTACGACAACGGACAGCTACTCACCCTCTATTCTGATGCGCACCGACTGACGGGAAATCCGCTTTACAAACGAGTTGTTTATCAAACCATCGAGTTTACCAAACGGGAGCTTCTCAGCCTCGAAGGAGGTTTTTTTTCAGCTTTGGACGCCGACAGCGAAGGCGAAGAAGGTAAATTCTACACTTGGACCACGCCCGAACTCCGCGACTTGCTCGGCACCGATTTTGACTGGTTCGCCGATTTATATTCTGTAGAGGAAGACGGCAACTGGGAACACGAAACCGGTCATGGCAAAACCGGCCGCAACATTCTGCACCGTACCCGTACCGACGAGCAATTTGCCGAACACGCTGACTGGACGCTCGATGACATGCACGAGATGCTGGCTGGTGCTCACGAGAAACTGATGGCGGTTCGTGATACGCGCATCCGGCCGGGTCTCGATGACAAGATTTTGTGTTCGTGGAATGGGCTGATGCTTAAAGGGCTCGTATCGGCGTACCGGGCGTTCGATGAACCGGAATTTTTGACGCTGGCCATCCGGCTGGCGCATTTTCTGCTTCATCACATGCGCGACAAGCGGAACGGACGTCTCTGGCATTCTTTCAAACAAGGTCGCGCCAAGCAACCCGGCTTCCTCGAAGATTATGCCGCCGTGATCGACGGCTTGATTGCGCTCTATCAGGCTACTTTCGCCGAGAACTGGCTCACCGAGGCCGATCAGCTGGCACAATACGTACTTGCCAGTTTTAGTGATTCATCAACAGAGGGTGCGCCTGACGTATCCACATCGGGCGAATCCACGCGGGACCCGCTGTTCTACTTCACCGACAAAAACGCCGAAGACCTTATTGCCCGGCGTAAAGAACTATTTGATAACGTAATACCTGCCTCAAACTCCATTATGGCGGGCAATTTACTCGCGTTAAGCACCTTACTGGATCGCCCCGCCTACGGCGAACGTGTTGATCAAATGCTGGGGCGGATTCAACCGCTGGTCGAAAAACACCCCGGCGACCTCAGCAACTGGGCCGCACTGTATACGCGCCGGGTATTGCCCTCCGTCGAAATAGCCATTGTGGGACCGCAAGCGGCCGAGTTTCGGCGCGAGCTGGAAAGCTACCTCACAACAGGTGTCATTTTCTGCGGGACCGAATCATCGAACAATCCGCCCGTATCCAAATTACCCTTGCTGGAAGGGCGCGGTATGGTGAATGGCCAAACAACCATCTACGTTTGCCACGACCGAGCCTGCCAGTTACCCGTAACCAGCGTAGAAGAAGCCGTGAAGTTATTGTAGTCTTTTTCAAAGCACCTTTTACAGCCCCTTTGTGTTGTAATTTTGAGCTAATACTCCCTTTCTTATGCAATCAGTACTTGCCCCCATTGATATACAACGCGTTCGCCAGGACTTCCCGATTCTCGACCAGCTGGTCAATGGAAAGCCGCTGGTTTATTTTGATAATGCCGCCACGAATCAGAAGCCAATCCCCGTTTTGAACGCATTGGCGCATTATTACGAGCACGACAATGCCAACATCCACCGGGGCATCCATACCCTCGCCGAGCGGGCCACTCATAATTTCGAAGCCTCGCGGCAGAAAATCCAGAGCTTTCTGAACGCTAAACACGTTGAGGAAATCATCTTTACCTACGGCACTACGGATGGTATCAACCTCGTAGCTCAAACCTACGGGCGTACTTTTCTGAAAGCTGGTGATGAGATTATTATTTCGACCCTGGAACACCATTCCAATATCGTTCCCTGGCAAATGCTTTGCGAAGAAAAGGGCTGCATTCTGAAGGTGATTCCCATTAATGATGCGGGTGAGCTGTTGATAGACGAGTATGAAAAAATGCTTTCCGAGCGCGTTAAATTCGTATCCTGCGTCCACGTCTCCAATGCTCTCGGCACGATAAATCCGGTTAAGACAATCATCGATATGGCACACCGTGTAGGGGCTGTGGTCCTGATTGACGGAGCCCAAGCAACCTCACACATTGACCTTGACGTGCAGGCGCTTGATTGCGACTTTTACGTGTTCTCGGCCCATAAACTGTACGGTCCAACGGGTATGGGCGTGTTGTATGGCAAAAAAGATATTTTGAACGCCATGCCACCGTATCGCGGTGGTGGTGAGATGATCAAAGAAGTTACGTTCGAAAAAACGACCTACAACGATCTGCCTTACAAGTTTGAAGCTGGCACGCCCAACATCGCTGACGTAATTGCTGTGAAAACAGCCATTGAGTACATGGAGAACCTGGGCAAAGAGAATATTGCAGCCCACGAACATGAGCTGCTGACCTACGCCACCGAGCAACTCAGCGACATGACCGGTGTTCGTATTATAGGGCAGGCGAAGGATAAAATCAGCGTTTTGTCGTTTGTTCTGGACGGTATTCACCACCAGGATACGGGTGTTATTTTGGATCAATTAGGCATTGCTGTTCGAACGGGGCATCATTGCACGCAACCGCTGATGCACCGATTGGGAATTGCCGGAACCACACGGGCCTCGTTTGCGGTTTATAACACCAAAGACGAAATTGATCGGCTTATCCAGGGTATTCAGCGTGTGCAGAAAATGATGGCGTAATAATTCTTTTCAACGGCGTTAATCGATATAAATCATGCTTACAACAGCGTCTATTGTTGAATCTTTCCAAAATTTACCGGACAAGATTAGTCTTGATGAAGCGGTAGAGCGTTTGATTATACTTGACCGTTTTGAGCGAACAATGGAAGAGATCGACCAAAAAAAGGGAGTGAGTAACGCTGATGTTATGCAGGAAATGCGCCAATGGATTCAGAAACAGAAATAATCTGGCGTTCAGAAGCGCAAGAGGATCTCCGGGATATTTTGCATTACCTCTCACGGTCTTCTTTAAGATATATGCAGGAATGGGGAGAGTTACTAGACCATAAACTCGCTTTATTAGCCTCATTCCCAGAAATGGGCCGAATGGTACCGGAAAAGGATACGGAGTTCTTTAGGGAGATTATTGTTGGTAAATACAGAGTTCTATACATATACCTCAACAATTTGATCACTATTGTTGGCATAAGGCATTCCGCAAGCGATTTAGGCAGAATTAGATGACAATCAACGAAAAACAGGACGAGATCATTGAGGAATTTGACCTCTTCGACGATCAACTCGACAAGACGCAATATATTATCGACCTTGGCAAAAAGCTCCCGCCAATGCCTTCAACGTACATTACCGACGAAAACCGGATTATGGGTTGCCAGTCGAAGGTATGGTTAGGGGCTGAACTACAGGGCGATATGGTTCATTTTTATGGCGATGCCGAACCGACCGCCCAGATTTCGAAAGGTCTGATCAGCTTACTGATCCGGGTACTGTCTGATGAAAAACCAGAAGCCATTGCCAATGCCGACCTGTATTTCATTGAGCGCGTTGGCATGGGTAATCTAGTTACTTCGCGCCGGGCAGGGGGCTTAGCCTCAATGTTGCAACGCATGAAACAATATGGTAGCGAGTATGCGGCCGTAAATCAATAAATCAAAAAGAAATGTCTGTATCGACTCTTACCGAAACCGAACTAAAAGACCAGATCGTACTGGCCCTTAAAGGCGTGTATGACCCCGAAATTCCGGTGGATGTGTATGAACTGGGCTTGATCTACGACATCAAGATTTTTCCTGTTAACAATGTGTATATTCTGATGACGCTCACTTCGCCCTCTTGCCCCTCAGCGGGTGAAATTCCGGGTGAAATTGAGCAGAAGGTTCGGGAAGTTGAAGGCGTGAACGACGTAAGTGTTGAACTTACGTTTGACCCTCCTTATTCTACCGAAATGATGTCGGAAGTTGCTAAATTAGAATTAGGTTTCATGTAAATTTTCCATTAGATATGTATCCTCCTCACTTACTGGTCCCGATGCGCGAGGACCTCACAAGCGTTGGTTTTCAAGAACTTACTACCGCTCAGGAAGTTGACAATGCAATGACTAACGCCGAAGGCACCATGCTGGTTATGGTAAACTCGGTAT
This sequence comes from Flavobacterium sp. SUN052, assembly GCF_028867935.1. GTDB lineage: Bacteria > Bacteroidota > Bacteroidia > Flavobacteriales > Flavobacteriaceae > Flavobacterium. The sequence continues at coordinate 524,834 of NZ_JAPQNS010000001.1, read as the reverse complement.
GTGGTTGTGCTGCTGGTGCAGCCCGTCCGGGCGTGAAAGCGGCTTTAGCGACCAGCAGCATCAAGCCTGATAAATTGGCTACAGTGTTTGCCGGTGGCGACCCAGAAGCAACTGCCCGGATGCGGGAGTATTTACTTCCTTATCCTCCATCGTCGCCTGCTATTGCGATTTTCAAAGATGGTGACCTGGTTCACTTTATCGAGCGGCACCACATTGAAGGCCGTTCGGCCCAGATGATTGCACAGCACCTGGAAATGGCGTTTCAGGAATTCTGCGAACCACAGCAGGCGTAATTTGCCCAACCGGCATTTGCCTTTATACGAGTAAAAAGAAAGCCTCATCATTGACCAATTTAGCAAACGGTCAGCGATGAGGCTTTTGTGTGACTATGTAGTTACACAAAATGTGTAAAAAGTCAGATATTTAGTGTAAATATCACCACACTATCATACGTTCTAGAGATACAATACCCGGTATTTTACCACTCCATGCAGTCGCCAGTAAAGCGATAAAAAGGGCATAGCAATGGCCATTGTAGCAGTTTGTTTCAGCGAATCAAACGTAATAGGCCCCGCTGGCAGTCGCTTCAAAAAGAGGTTCAATGTAAGGACAACCCACACACCTAAGGCTAAAAGCGCTAAGGCAAAATGCCCTGTCAGAGTACCTGCTAAGGCCGCTGACAACCCCATCACTGAACCTGTATACTGCGCCATTAAAGCTCGGTATTTGGGGATGCGCTGCCGATACAGGTCAGGATGCCGCTTGTACAACAAAGCGTCGTGCGACTTACGGCGCTCCTCTTCCAGAATCGATTCTGTCGGTATAATGAGCGGGTGCAATACTACCGCTTCAGGACACTTGGTAACGGGAATACCTTTCCGGATTAGCCTGAATTGCAGGTCACTATCTTCGTGCCAGGTCGTTGTGAATTCTTCCGAAAACCCACCCGCCCGGTGAATCGCCGAACGCAGACAAAAGCAGTTCGCTGCGGTAAAATCAGCACTTTCCGTAAATAAAGGAGCGTGTTCGTAAGGCGAAGGACGGCTGGTCAGCGGAATCCGCAACTGCCCCGAAACAACTTGTGCCCCCCGTTTAAAACAGGCAAAAGCCGACGTAAGCCAATCCGGTTGCGGCTGGCAATCAGCATCGGTAAAGGCAACAATCCGGCCGCGGGCAGCTTGCCAACCCCGGTTGCGGGCGGCCGCCAGACCCATTCGTTTTGGCTGACTTAGATAGCGCGCTTCGATACCAAATACCTGCGTAAAGTTCCGCACGGTTGCCTCCGTAGTCCGGTCGTTAGCATCGTCCACCACGATAATTTCAAACTGGTGATGGGGCAATTTCTGACGGCTCAATGCGTCGAGGCATTTCAGTAAATGGTTCGGTTGTTTGCACGTTGGTACAACAACCGAAAATTCAGGAGTCATAACGTGTAACAGAATTTAGGTAGCAGTGAATAGTCATAGTTCTGGTCAATTGATACGCCGATCAACTCCCCATTGGTCGTGGGGAAGCGTGTTTAGGAAACAGACGTAAGTAATTGATCGCAATTTTTGGGCCAAACTATATATAGGTTGTAGTTTTGGGCCGCTAACTAATCATCCTAATGACCTCTACTGCTCTCATTACTGGTGCCACATCGGGCATCGGTCGCGCCACCGCCGACGCTTTTGCGGCCCTCGGCTACCGGCTTATTCTATGCGGCCGTCGCACCGACCGGCTCGCTGACGTTCAAAATGAACTGAGCCAATCCACTGAAGTCACAACCCTATCCTTCGATGTCCGCGATCAGGCAAATGTCGCCGAGGCTATTGCATCACTCCCCGCCGAGTGGCAGCAGGATGGCCATCCATTGGTCGACATTTTGGTTAATAACGCGGGCAACGCCTACGGAATGTCACCCATTCAGGATGGCGACGTAGCCGACTGGGACCAGATGATCGACGGCAACATTCAGGGGCTATTGTACGTGTCGAAAGCCGTAATTCCGGGTATGGTAGCCCGTCAGCGTGGCCATATCGTAAACCTCAGTTCTATCGCGGGTAAGCAAACCTATGCCAATGGAGCAGTGTACTGCGCCAGCAAAGCGGCCGTGGAAGCACTCAGCACGGGCATGCGCCTGGATCTAACGCAGCATGGTATTAAGGTGACCAACATTGCACCGGGTGCTGTGGAAACCGAATTTTCGGTTGTCCGTTTCAAGGGTGATACCAGCCGGGCCGCTAAAGTATACGAAGGGTTCGACCCACTCACGGCGAAAGATATTGCTGATACAATCGTGTATGCCGTGACTGCCCCCGCCAACGTCACCATCGCTGATGTAACAATTCTGGCTGCGGCACAAGCTGCTGCTACAACGATAGTAAGAAAGTAGTTGTATTGTGGTAAGAAGGTAAATTGGCAATTAGGTAACTATCCGTCGGAGAATACCTCTTAAATGAAACCCTAATGACCAATTTACCTAATCCCTAATTACCAGCTGATCAAAATTCGATTTTGTCTAGGTAGAAAACCGTTTTGCGACCTTCGTTCTTTTGGTAGCCCCAGGCCAGAAAGAAGCGGTCATACCAGAACCGCACGTCGTCGGTAAGCGCCGACTGAATACGGGAGTCGGCCACGACAGGGGTAATATCAAGCTGGGGCTTTAATTCAGTCATCCCATTTGGCCGGATCACTGTCTGGCGAATATGCCCTTTGTAGTTGTTGTAAAGCGACAACTGATCGCCCTGCTTAACTACTCTTACTTTCTCCTGTAAGTCAATACTTCGTTCGGAGTTTAATTCTATACTGTTATCCCACAGCAGTTTACCAGTAGCATCAAAACCAGCTACTACGGCATGGGTATACACATAGCCGTCAAAAACCTGCTGGGGACTTAGCCCACGTGAGCCGTACCAGGGGTTCCACATGTATGGATTGTAGAGACTATAATAACTCTGCGGAGAATACCGCCAGCCGTACCACGATGTTGCTCCATACGGGTATGCGTTTTGGTAGCGAAACTGCGGGTAAAATACTTCGGCCACAACCACATACTGGTCATTATAACGGATCAGTTCATGCATTAACAATCGGTAATTCAGCCTCAAATCAGAACCTGCCTCTTTCCGGCGCTGGGCTTTTCGCTCCATGCGATCCTGCTCGCGGTCGCCCAGGTAGCGGAAAAAATTCTTGAAATCTGTAAAACTGATATAGGCCGTTTCGGGGAACCGCCCCTCTCCTATTTTGCTCAAATATACTCCCTGCGAAGCGGCCACGCCGTTTGCCTGCATAGCCCGGAAACCATAGTTGCCCACAACCAGCTGTGTAGAATCGTCGAGTACCGTAAGTCGTCCGCTTAGAAGTGAATAATCGGCTTTGGGTTCGATGACTGAGTGGCCCTTACTCTGGCCAAATTCATCATACACGTTGGCCACTAATTTCAGTTCGTGCCCTCTCCGAACGGTGAACGAAGCCGTCATGCGCTGGTTCGTGGTGTCCGCTTCGAGCGACTGAATAGCAGCACCCCGCTCGCCACCCGGCAACAAGCGAGCTTGTCGAAGCGACAGGTGACAATGGTAGAGCAGTGGGTTTTCTTCGACAATACCCGCTATAAAAATACCGTCGCCAAGGGTTTTAAAATGGGTCACCTGCAACCGCTCGACCACATTGAGGTTGAACCGTTCTGCAAAGCCGGGGCCAATGCTAACCCGCACAATCTCGCAGATAGGCAATCGATAACTGGAAAACAGCAGATAAACAGCCCCGTGCCCATCGAACGTAGAGGCTACATAATCGAGGTTGTCGGGGAGTTGACCGCTCAGACTCCAGTCGCGGTCAAGTTCAGCGCTGTATTTGGTAAGCTGGTAACTTACACGGTCGGTTTTGGTGAGCAGTAGAACGCCCTTGTCGCCTAATGGCAGCGTAATAATCGACTCACTATTGGCGGGTGCAGACAACTCGATCCGCCGGACACTTTGGGCATGCAGTGAACGGGATAAGCCGCAATGAACAAGGGACAGGAAAACCACTCCGAAAGACAATCGGGTCCATCGTGACCACTTTGCACCTGTCGCTATCCATTCTCCATTAGTCATTATCCCGTTGGTCTGCATGGGCCATTTTCAGAATCAATTCAAACTCGTCGGGCTTAATCGGCATTACGGACAGCCGCGATTGTTTGATGAGACCAATATTTGCCAGCATCGGCTCTGCTTTTATTTGAGCCAGTGATACAGGCTGAGCAAAGGCCATCATCGGTTCAAACTCAGCAACAACCCAGCCAAACTTGGTTTGAGACGGGTCATTAGCCACTGTCGGATCGGGATAAGCAGTGCAAACCACTTTTGCCAGACCAACCACGCAGGGCTTGGTTACGCTGTGGTAAAACAGCACCTGATCACCTTCCTGCATGGCTTTGAGGTTATTGCGCGCTTGGTAATTGCGCACACCATCCCAAACGGCCCTACCTTGAGCAATAAAATGATGCCACCCGTAGTGATCGGGTTCAGACTTTACGAGCCAGTAATTCATAAAAAGCGAAAGAATGCAAGGGCGAAAGAGCGACTACTTCCCGAAATGATGGGCTTACACTCTTTCAGCCTCTCGCTCTTTCACCCTTAAATTAATAGTAATCGTCCTGATCGTAGGTGCTGCCGAAGCCAGAGCCGTATTCATCGTCTTCTTCAGCAGTGAAACGTCCGGTTCCGGCCGCTTTGAAGGCCAGGGCTTTTTTGAGGATCGAGATCTGCCCGGAGTGGTAAATATCGTGATTGACAATTCCGTGTAGCAGGTCGTAATAGGTATAATCGCGGCCGGGCACAATGTCTTCCAGAAACTCATCATCATCGCGCTTGTCGAGTTCGTTGATGAGTTCTTCCTGACTCAGGCTTAACTCCATCTGGAGCGCTTCCCACTCGAAATCGTCGATTTTTTCGGGAAGTTGGCCAAAGTTTTTTTCGGGTGTCAGGATGTCGAAAGTCTCGTCACCCTGCATTTTTTTGACGGTAAAAATCCGCCAGCTGGTCATGTGAAATACCAGTTCGGCAATACTATGGGTATTGGGCGTAATGCGCTTACCAGCCATATCGGGGGTTACACCCCTCATTACTTCGGCCATCGACGGGCCATGCCACGCTTCTTCTCCTTCGTATGTAGTGTTTAGCAGATCGATAATCCGCAGCAATTCGTCGTTATTCTGTATTTCCATAAAAAAGAGTCGATAATCTCCGAAATATCTGGCAAAGGTAAATTAATTAAGCCAACGCAACACCTACCCCAACTTTCCTTTCAAAAATGCCATTGTTCGCTCTCAGGCTAATTTGGCAGTGACATGGTTGAAACTAGTAGGGTTCGTTGCTATATGAAAAGTGTATTACACTCCTTTGTTAACCTACAATTCATAGCGAATGTTAGCTTTTTCCAGAGTCACTTCATACGCAGAGATGCCCACAGATAACTGCGCCAGCACACGGTAAAATACCAGTCGCGTTTTACCTTTGTAGCCGTACTGAACGAGTGGCCTGGTAGCTAATGGCAACCTTCTCATTCGTTCGCTCTTACACTCTTTCACATATGGAATACCGGATCGAAAAAGACACAATGGGCCAGGTGCAGGTCCCGGCCAACGTTTACTGGGGCGCACAAACTCAGCGTTCTATCGAGAACTTCAAAATTGCCCAGGACATCAATAAAATGCCCCGCGAGATTATCCGGGCGTTTGCATTCCTGAAAAAAGCGGCTGCTCTTACCAACCTCGACGCGGGCGTACTGGCCCCCGAAAAAGCCGATCTCATTGCCCGCGTGTGCGACGAACTACTAGCCGGTGAATTAGCCGATCAGTTTCCATTAGTCGTGTGGCAAACCGGCTCCGGCACGCAGTCGAACATGAACGTAAATGAAGTAGTTGCTTACCGGGCTCACGTGTTGCAAGGCGGTTCGCTCACCGACGAGAAGAAAGCCATTCACCCTAATGATGACGTGAATAAATCGCAGTCGAGCAACGATACCTTCCCCACTGCCATGCACATTGCGGCCTATCAGATTCTGATGGAGGTGACCATTCCGGGCATCGAAAAACTTCGCAATACACTGGATGCCAAAGCGAAGGAGTTTATGCACGTGGTGAAGATAGGCCGCACCCACTTTATGGATGCTACGCCACTAACAGTAGGCCAGGAGTTTTCAGGTTACGTTTCGCAGCTCGACCACGGCCTGCGTGCTATTCGCAATACCCTGGCTCACCTGAGCGAACTGGCTTTGGGTGGCACTGCGGTTGGTACGGGTATCAACACGCCCCCCAACTATTCGGAGAATGTAGCCAAACACATTGCAGACCTAACGGGGCTTCCATTTATTACTGCCGAAAACAAGTTTGAAGCACTGGCTGCGCACGATGCCATTGTTGAAGCACACGGGGCCCTGAAAACAGTGGCCGCCAGTCTGATGAAAATTGGTAACGACGTTCGGATGCTGTCGAGTGGTCCCCGTGCAGGTATTGGCGAATTGTACATCCCCGATAACGAACCAGGAAGCAGCATCATGCCGGGTAAAGTAAACCCGACTCAGTGCGAGGCCATGACAATGGTGGCGGCTCAGGTAATGGGCAATGATGTAGCTATTAACATCGGCGGTATGACCGGTCATTTCGAGTTGAACGTGTTTAAACCGGTGATGATATACAACTTCCTGCATTCGGCCCGGCTAATCGGCGATGTGTGCGTGTCATTCAACGACAAGTGTGCGGAGGGGATCCGACCCATTGAGGAGAACATTACGAAGCACGTGAACAATTCGCTGATGCTGGTAACCGCCCTAAACACGAAGATTGGCTATTATAAAGCTGCTGAAATTGCTCAGACAGCTCACAAAAACGGGTCGACACTAAAAGAAACTGCCGTCTCGCTTGGCTATTTAACGCCCGAAGAATTCGACCAGTGGGTTGTGCCCGGTGAAATGGTAGGGAAGGTTTAAGAAGTCCCGAGGAATAATTTTTTTAAATACAAAATGTAAAAAGGGTGACTCATTTATTTTGAGTCACCCTTTTTACATTTATACCAGATTAAATCGGTGCAGTATATCAAAATAATCCAAAATTTAACCTATTTTTGCAATAAATGCGCAATAAACAACTTATTTTCGTAATATAGGGTTCGCTTACTATATGAACTGATTTTTTATAGGTACAATCAGATCATTCAACGCATAAAGGGCATCATTCTCGATATAAAATTATGGCGTTTGTCATGATCAGCCCACGAGATTAAATACAACTCATGGAAACGTTCAGCAAAAAAGAAAAAGAAAAGCAAAGACAAAAAAAGAGAAAAGATAAACAGGAAAAGCGGGAAGACCGTAAAGCAACTGCTCAGAAAGGTCAGCCGTTAGAGTTGATGCTGGCTTATGTGGATGAAAACGGCAACCTGGTGTCGACCCCACCAGACCCCCGTAAAAAGAAACAGATTAACGAAGAAGATATTCAACTTGGCGTTTCCCGGCAAGCTGACGGCCCTGTTGAGGAGGTTATCCGCCAGGGTGTTGTGACATTCTTCAATGCATCAAAAGGGTACGGCTTCATCAAAGACTTACAATCGCAAGACAGTGTTTTTGTGCATATCAACGCCCTGACCGAGCCGATCAACGAGCAGGACAAAGTAACGTTCACAACCACCATGACTCCCAAAGGAGCCAACGCGGTAGACGTTAAGAAAATCGCGTAAAGGAATTCATTGTTTCATCCTGTTAATCAATATCATGAGCAAACCCGCTTATACTTCCATTCCGCCAACGTCGGACAACGTGTACTGGCAACTCAAGTTTTCAGATGGTAAAACCAGTATTTATGTACCGCGTGACCGGGAACTCGACCGGCAGTTGAAAATCAAATATCAGGCAGAATTGGCGGCTCGCAACCCGGCAATCCGTCGGAGAAAAGACAACCGGTAGTATGGCAAGGAAGTTGATAAAGCGCTCAAACTGCTCCCCAACTCCCTCTTTTCGTCAGTCTCGTGTTTGGTCTGACAACCCTCTCAATGGTCTGGTTTTCTAATCAGGCCTCTATTCATCCAAAGTAGGTCTGATTTGCTCTGCTTATTTGCCTGGCTGTTCAGGCTGCTTTGGATCAGTCAGGGTTTCACAACAAACCCTGCCCATTAATCACACAGTATCTTCTCCAGGCATTTAAGGGTAATCAAGTACGTGGGTTTCACACCCAGCGATCCTAAGCTGCCCGATGCCAGCGTAGCCCCAGTTAGCAACGGGTTATCGGAGGCATAATAGGCATAACGTACCTTTACATCGGATGGAATGCTCCGACGTATACGCACATGCGATTGAATCGCTTTCTGATAATGGGCTCCTTCCATTTCAAGTCCCACGGCTTTCCACGATGAGTTTTTGAAATAGCTCAGAATGTCCTTGTTCTGCAAAGAGGTCCCCAGCACGGTAATCATGGCTCCTTCATAGGCATCAAGGCCAGTCCCAACAAAGTCTTTGGTACAGAAATCGTTGTCTAAGGGGTAATTATCAGCGGTACCTTCGAAAATGTGCGACGTGGGAATCATTAAATCGCCTTTTTCACCAGTCAGAATACCCGCTTTGCCCATGATCGAGATAGAGGCCACGCTCAAGGAATAGGTTTGTCCATCGCGTTCATAAGGTTTCAGGAGTTCGTCGAGCGTTTCAAAAGCCTGTTCGCCAAAGGCGTAGTCCATTACCAAAATCAGAGGTTGTTTCTCCCGCATAATCCCGGCTTTGTGGCTAATCTCGGCAGGTAGCTTGCTGGGATCAATTTTAGCGGTATCGATAAGCTGTACCAACAGGTTGGTTCCGGCTGCATCGGGCAAATTATGCAGTCCGTTGTCTAAAGCGTAGTTCTGCACCTGTTGTCTAAGGAGTTTCTGCTCAGGCTGACTTAGTTTCAGGGCCAGATCGTACAGGTCGTCATGCTCAACCGAGTTACCCACTGCCATTGTTGCATAGAGGCAATTCATAACACTGTGCGGGTTAGCACTAACAATGTGGATTGGGCGATCCTGCAAGCCATTCTCCCATATATACTTTTTGATCCGAGTAGCCCAGCGTTCACCATAGAGATGTTGCCCGATCCGCTCACGAAGCATGGGTGTAAAGTTGATTTCCCGATCAATGTTTTCGCCACGAAGTTCACCCATCGACACGTTACCGAGACCATATACCACCTGAAACAATCCGCTGTTAGCCGACCCCGTTTCCTCAAATCGGGCATAGGCCCGTTGCGTTTCTTCAAACGTCCGCCCCAGAATCGAGCTTAAGTAGGTGAGGGCCAGTTCGCGGTCTTCGTCTTTCACGGTGCCGCCAGCCTTCACAATAGCTTCCAGTTTTTGCCATTCGCGGCTTTTGCTATCCCGGTCCTGCCTGGCATTGCGCCGGATTTTATCGGCCTCCATAAACATGAACGTCAGGTGGGTCAGGATATCGTAGATTTCGCTCCGACCATTGGTTACTTCAATAACCATCTGATCGGCGTCGATGCGATAGCAGTTACGACGGCGTTTGGACGGGACTAGTACGGGAAAATGGGAGTTTTCGAAGCCCTCGCGAGAAGCGAGTGTGATCACCCGGCAGGCTTCTATACCTTTGGGAAGCCGGTCCATCACATACACCAGCCCATCGAGTTCTACTCGCTGAGCATCGCCTACAGAGCCGTAAATTTCGGGGCGCAGTGTTAGTAATGCCTGCCGTATTTCCTCACCTGATACGCCCGACGGTTTATAAAAACCCCGGTTAAACAGGTGGCGCATCGTAATGTAAAGGCGTTCGATAGCTACGCGCGATTCCTGAGCGCGGGTGAGTGGTGGAGAAGGTTCAAGATTCATTCGTTGTAAGCTAACTGGTTTTATAGTAGTCCGAAGTGACTGGAAATTACCCGAAACTTTATCAGATACTACATCTAAACTAGAACAATCAGTTCATTTGCGTTATTATTTTAGTGTTACGCGTGGGGGTGAAGGGTAGAGGGCAAAGAGTATATGGGGATGGGTAAAGGAGATTTCTTCTCCCTCATCCATCACCCTCTACCCCTCTTCACGAAGCCGTCGAATCGTTTTTTTGTCAGACTCCACACTTTTCCTCTTACTTTTGTTTAGCAACTCAGTTGCGTCAACTGCGATTACTGTGACAAAAACCCAATTTGACTCTCCACAACGACTGTCCCTTTTCATAACCGGGCTAATCAGTCTGGTAGCCTTATTATGTGCTAGTCATTCGACAGTGTATGCTCAACGGCCGCTTCAGGTTATGGCCGAAGTAGGGCATTATACCTCGTCGGGAACGCAAACTCCATTTTGGCTACGCAGCAATCAATACGGTATTGTGCCCCTCAAATCGCCCAACTCCACGTTCCGGGTCGGTGCTTCTGTAGATTATGATTCACTTCGTTTAGCCCTTCGCCGTATATCATTGGGAGGGGGTTTTCAAGTAGTTGGTAATTCAGCAACGAGCTACGTAAATGGGCAGGTGATCGTACCAGAAGCCTATGCAAAAGCCCGTTGGCGCAATCTTGAACTATACGTAGGCCGTCGTCGGGAAATAGCGGGCCTGTTAGATTCTACACTTTCATCGGGTTCGTATGCCTGGTCGGGGAATGCATTACCCGTCCCTAAAATTCAACTAGAAATCCGTAACTACTTACCTGTTGGGTTTACTAAAGGATGGATCGCGTTTAAAGGCAGCTATGCCCACGGCTGGCTGGGCGGGCGTTATGTGCAGCATACGATGCTCCATTCAAAATCACTGTATGCCCGACTTGGTAAGCCTGAACACAAATTTCACATTTACGGAGGTATCAATCATCAGGTTGTCTGGGGAGGATATAGCAAAGACCTGGTTGGTTCAGGCTTGGTAACGAGTCCGTATTTACCAGCTCGACTCCGCGACTATTTCAGTCTTATTACGGGCTTTCGGGCGGTCAACTCGGGCGTAATCGACCAAAGTCAATATACTGATTTTGATCTGACTAACCGGGTAGGTAATCACCTCGGCTCAGTCGATTTTGCGTTTGAATACACTGGCAAAACCCATTCGTTTTATTTGTACCGCCAAAACCCTTACGAAACGGGCGCTTTGTTCTACGGGGTTAGCCTGGCCGATGGCTTGAATGGTCTGCGCATTCGGTCGAACAACAGCCGGGCCATTGTGCGGCAGGTGCTGTTCGAGTTTCTGAACACGACCAGTCAGGGTGGTCCCGAATTTGTGATCACTAATCCAAAGTTGCGGGGCAGAGTCGATTATTTTAACCACGCTCAGTTTAGAGATGGCTGGGCTTACCGCGCTCAAACGCTCGGAACACCTTTTATTAACCCAGCTCTTGGCCCCAACGGCGAGCCACCCTATGGCGGTTACACCAACAACAATCGGGTGCAGGTGTTTCATGTAGGGCTTGCCGGATCTATTCCGCTCGATGGACTCTCGTTGTTCGATGGGCCTATCACCTACGAAACAAAGGTCTCGTATAGTCGTAATTTAGGTACGTACCGGGTACCTTATAAAACTGCCAAATACCAGTTTTCGGGCATTGCAACTCTTGCTGTTCCTTTCGCTATATTAGGTGGCTTGCAGCTAACAGGCTCGGTGGCGCTGGATCAGGGCGATTTGTATCCTTCGGCAGTAGGAGCGTATATCGGTATTCGGAAGGACTGGTCGAGCATTATCCGGCAGTCGGGTAACCAAGGCAGAGTAAGCCGGGGTTTCCACGGCCAAAACAACTATCGTTGATCTTTCATGAGACGCTGCTTGCTGGCCGGGCTTCTGTGGCTTCTCTCATTAATGGGTAGTGAAGCCCAACCCCTACCCTCTTCTCCCCTTTCCATAAACGCGGGTGCGCCCACTTCGCCCGACATTCATCAGGGCCGCCTGGTAGGCGTTGTGGTTAGTTCGGCTGTTTTTTACACGGCTACCATGCTGTTGCTACGTAAAGCGTGGTACAAAAAACGGGTACCCTTTCACAGTTTCAACGATAATGGCGAATGGCTCCAAATGGATAAAGTGGGGCATGCCGCCACTTCGTATCTAATGAGTCGGGGTGGTTATGAACTCTTTCGGTGGACAGGGGTCAATGATCGCGCAGCCACAATCACTGGTGGAGCGCTGGCACTGCTCTTTCAAACAACACTCGAAATATTTGATGGAACAGCCGAAGGCTGGGGGTTTTCGAAAGGGGATATGTTGGCCAACGTAGCCGGAACGGCCCTATTTGTTGGCCAGCAGTACGCCTTTGGCAACCAACTTGTACAACTCAAATACGGCTGGCGTAAAAGTATATATGCCCCCTATCGTCCTAATTTGCTCGGGAAAACGACCGGAATTCAATTGCTGAAAGACTACAATGCTCAGCAATACTGGCTCTCCCTAAATATTGCCAGTACATTTCCGGTTGGCCCATCGTTTCCGCGCTGGCTCAATGTAGCGGTGGGGTATAGTGGCAGCGGCATGACCGGAGGGCACGAAAACCCGCCTTATGTTGATGCCGCTGGAAAGGAGGTCAAATTTGAACGTCGTCGTCAGTTTTACCTCTCCCCTGATGCTGATTTATCGCGTATCCAGGCGTTTTCACCTTCAGCGCAGCGGTTCATTGGCACAGCCCAGTTTTTCAAAATAGCAGCCCCGTCCATCGAGTACAACCGTATCAATGGCGTGCGGTTTCATGCTTTTCTGGTCAACAAAGATTAAGCGACCAGCGTCAGGCGGGCATTTCCATTTGGTATAAATGGATTCCCGGAGCCCAGAAATCGGGGATAAAGTCGATCTCGGTAAAACCAAACCGGGCAAAAAATGAATTAGCATGTTGGGACGTACGGACGCCTATCGTTTGTACATAGGGAGACTGCCGTATAGCAGCCAAACAATAGTCCATCAGTTGTCGTCCCACTCCCTTCCCATGACTGTGTGGTGCTACAAATACCCAGGCGATTCGGCCTGTATTTTCGTTTTCGGCTAGGTAATAGCCTGCCGTACCCAGAATCGTATCGCCTTCTACAAATACGAGCTGTGGGTTTTTCAGATTTGTCAAATAATCGACCAGATCAGCTTCTTCGTGCTCGGCAAAATACACGGGGGTATTCTGGCGAAAAATGGACACAAGTGAGTCGAGATCTGTGGGTTTATAGGGACGAATCATGGTTCAAAGGCAGCCGCTTACACAAACGCCGGGAAATCATCCAGAAACGTAATACCTGCGGTCTGGTGGTCAATACAGCAGCAATAATGCGTTAAGCCATTGGTTACAATCAGGTATGGGGCACGGTGAACGTGGTTGTAACGGGCTATCTGATCAAACACACTTTGGTTCAGCACAATATGAGGAGCTTTACACTCGACAATCAGAAACGGTTGACCCTCTCGATTGAATACAACAAGGTCCGTCCGTTTTTGAGCCTGGTTGAGGGTAAGCCCACCTTCGCATTGCATCAGTGCTTTAGGATACTGATAATGGTTCAGCAACAAGTGAACCATGTGTTGACGGACCCATTCTTCGGGGGTCAGGCGAACGTACTTTCGGCGAAGTGGGTCGAAAATATGAGTCTTCCCACCAATCTCACTAATTTTATGCCCAAACGGGGGCAGGTTGAGCGTGTCCATGGATCAAAATTAATGAAAACGAAAGACGACATCGTACAAAATTGGCTTCCCCGCTATACGGGAACCCCTATCGAGCAGTTTGGCGAGTACATCCTGCTAACCAACTTCATCAATTATGTTGAACTCTTTGCCACCAAATTTGAGGTAGAAATTTACGGTCTTGGGCGGGCCATGCAAACGGCCACCGCCAACAATGTCACGATCATCAATTTTGGAATGGGCAGTGCCATGGCTGCTACAGTTATGGATCTCTTGTCAGCCATTAGTCCTAAAGCCGTACTCTTTCTGGGTAAGTGCGGAGGTCTGAAACGGTCAACGCAACTCGGCGACCTTATTTTACCCATTGCCGCCATCCGGGGCGATGGAACCAGTAACGACTACATGCGTCCTGAGATTCCGGCCTTGCCTTCGTTCCGCTTACAGCGAGCCGTATCGTCGATGATCAAGAAGCACGAGATGGATTACTGGACAGGCACCGTTTACACCACCAACCGGCGCATCTGGGAACACGACGAAGTATTTAAAGAGTACCTCCGCGAAACCCGCGCCATGGCCATTGATATGGAAACGGCAACCATTTTTACGGTTGGGTTTGCCAACTCCATTCCTCACGGCGCTTTATTACTCGTATCTGATAACCCAATGGTACCTGAGGGAGTCAAAACGGAAGAAAGCGACAAACGCGTAACAACCAACTTCGTAGAAAAGCACTTACAAATTGGTATCGATTCCCTCCAGGAATTAGCCCATTCCGGCGAATCGGTGAAGCATATGCGGTTTGAATAATAAGGTGGAATGAAAAAAGGGGCTGACGCATGATTAGTTTGCGTCAGCCCCTTTTTTCATTTTTTGCTTTCCTGCCTTAATTACAATATTCGCTAATCACCTTGTAAGCAGGAGTGTACCCTAATTCGCCTGCCTTTGAGAGGTCAAGACAACCGGCATTTTCATCGCCAAGGCTGTGCTTAATAATTCCCCTCACATAGAACACCTCCGCATAGCGAGGATTGAGCTTGATAGCGCTGTTGCAATCGGTGATGGCCCCTTTCTGATCCCCCTGTTGCGAGCGGATAATACCCCGTGTAAAATAAGCTTCGGCGTAGGTTGGATTCAGTTCAATAGCCTTGTTGAGGTCAATCATTGCCGTTTTGGCATCCCCTTGCTTATTACGACTAACCGCCCGGCTGAAAAATGCTTCCGAGCGTTCTGCTGACAAATCGTTGATTTTGTTACGTTCCTGCACCACGTTGCGCAGATTATCCAAAATAGGTCGGGTGATGGGTCCAGTGTAATAAACTTTGCTTTCGGCATTGGCATTGTTCATTTCCACCGCTGTATTGAAATCCTGAATAGCCCCTTTCTGGTCGTTCAGTTTGCTGCGGCAGAAACCCCGTCCATAATAGGCTTTGTAATTGGTAGCGCGTATAGCTACTGCCTTGTCATAATCGGCATAAGCTCCTTTGTAATCCTCTAGCTTGCTCTTTGCAAACCCGCGATTGTAGTACGATTCTCCGTCGTTACCATCAAATTCAATGGCCTTATTCAGATCGAGCACGGCACCAGCAAAATCGTTCAGTCGAATTTTAGACTCTCCCCGACCCGCGTAAGCCTGCCCCCGTTTTGGGTTCAGTTCGGCTACTTTTGTAAAATCGGCCAGGCTACCGCTCCAATCTTCCAACTTTTGTTTGGTGAGCCCGCGCGCGTAATAGGCATTGATATTATTGGGTTCCAGTTCGATGGTTCGGTTGAAATCCTGTAAAGCTCCCCGATACTGATCCAGGCGGCTGCGGCTAACACCCCGGTTGTAATAGGCTTGCGGATCGTCGGGACTTAGTTCAATGGCTCGGCCAAAGTCGAGCGTAGCGGCTCTGTGATCGTCTTGTTTGCTCTTGCTTACTCCCCGGCTCAGAAATGCATACGCATCTTTAGGGTTGAGATCGATTGCCCGGTCATAATCCATGATAGCGCCCCGGTGATCTTTGAGATTTGCTTTGGCGAGGCCCCGGTTGTAGTAACTAGGGGCATTTTCGGGGTTCATGGTGATGGCCATACTGAAAGCCTGTAACGCCCCGGCAAAATCATTTGCTTTACTTTTTGTTATCCCACTTTCGAAATAATCAGCGGCAGTTTGCTGGGCAGTGGCCGACATACACAGCCCCATTCCGAAAACCCCAACGGCCAGCGTCAGAAAACGTCGCATCATAATTTAATACAAATTAAAGGTTGGTAGGTACTTAGCTCGTTTTAACCCCTAAAATTACACCTTTGGGTAGAAGGTGGCACCATAGATCGAGGTTAAATTTCAGGAACGGCATTTAATCACCCCCATAAGTAAACAAATAAAACAATTTAGATTTTTCTATACACTCTGTTTTACATTCAATGAATACCTATATTATACAAACAGCCCCAGCAAGATACTTGCCGGGGCTGTTTGTGTGAAAGTTTATTCTATACTTTCGCTTTAAACACAGCTGCGCCCAAAGGCGGAATATTTATTCGTAGTGAGTTTGCCTTTCCATGCCAATGCTCATTTTCTGTCTGTATTGGCTCAGCATTAGTAACACCACTCCCGTAGAACTCATGGGCATCAGAATTGAATATCTCCGCATAAGTGCCTGCCGCCGGTGCTCCAATCCGGTAATCGGAACGGGGGATAGGCGTCATATTCAATACGACAACCAGCGCCATGTCGGGGTGGTTTCCTTTACGGGCGTAGGTGATGATACTGTTCTCACGATCGGTCGTATCGATCCACTCGAAGCCATCTTCCGCAAACGCTTTGTCAAACAGAGCTGGTTCTGAACGGTACAGCTTGTTTAGCGCTTTTACACAGGCTGCCATGCCTCTGTGGGGAGCATGGTCGAGCAGGTGCCAATCGAGACTGGTGTCGAATTTCCATTCAGCAGTCTGGCCAAATTCGCCACCCATAAACACAAGTTTGGTACCCGAGTGCGTGAACATATAGGAGAATAGTAGTCGCAGGTTGGCAAACCGCTGCCACTCGTCGCCGGGCATTTTGCTTACCAGTGATTTCTTACCGTAAACCACCTCATCGTGTGAAAGCGGCAACATGAAGTTCTCCGTAAACCCATACACCGTACTAAACGTCAATTCGTCCTGGTGGAATTTGCGGAAAGCCGGGTCGCGCTCGAAATACCGCAGTGTGTCGTTCATCCAACCCATCATCCACTTCATGCCGAAGCCCAAACCGCCTGTGTAAACGGGACGCGATACACCAGGAAAGGCTGTTGATTCTTCAGCGATAGTCTGTACATCAGGGAATTCCTTATAAACCGCTTCGTTCAGTTCTTTGAAAAGAGAAATGGCATCCAGGTTTTCGCGACCTCCGAACATGTTTGGCTCCCACTCCCCTGCATTGCGCGAGTAATCGAGATACAACATCGATGCAACGGCATCTACCCGTAACCCATCGGCATGACAGCGGTCGAGCCAGAATAGGGCATTAGACAACAGAAACGAGCGAACTTCGGGCCGGCCGTAATTGAAAATGTACGATTTCCAGTCGGGATGGTAGCCTTTGCGCGGATCGGGGTGTTCGTATAGGTGCGATCCGTCAAATTCATATAAACCGTGGGCATCGCCGGGGAAGTGCGACGGCACCCAGTCCAGAATAACGCCCACACCTGCCTGGTGAAGTCTTTCGATCAGGCGCATGAAATCCTGAGGGGAGCCAAATCGACTGCTGGGGGCATAATACCCCGTAATCTGGTAACCCCACGAGGGTGCGTATGGGTACTGCATTATAGGCATGAACTCAACGTGCGTAAATCCCATATCCTGCACGTAGGGTACTAGTGCATCCGCAATTTCACCGTAACTCAGTTCACGCTCGGGGTTGCTGGGGTCCCGTTTCCATGATGACAGATGAACTTCGTAGACGGAGAAAGGAGCATTCAGGGAATTTTTGGCACCTCGGTTCTGCATCCATTCGGCATCATCCCATTCATAATAGGTATCCCACACGCGCGAGGCTGTGAGGGGCGGTACTTCCCATAAGTGCGCATAGGGATCGCCTTTTTCAACTTCGCGTCCACCTTCATGAACAATAAAATATTTATAGGTAAGCCCGTTTCCTGTATCCGGGACAAAAAGCTCCCATATACCTGATCCGTCCCAGCGAACATTCATGGTGTTGCTGCCCTTATCCCAGCCATTGAAATCACCAATCACCGACACATACCGAGCCGAAGGGGCCCACACAGCGAAATACGTACCGATAACGCCGTTATGTTCGACTACATGTGAGCCAAATTTTTCATACAATCGGTGGTGCTTTCCAGACCGGAACAGATGAATATCGAAGTCGGTGAAGCGGGAATATGGGCCAGAGGCAACTACCGGAGCCGTTTGTGGGGTTTCAGGCGTAGTGATTTCGGCGCTCTGAGTGATCGGTTGTGTATCCGCTTTGGGTTTGCGGGGTGCTTTCTGGGGTTTTTCAGTATCAGAAGCAGGAGTTCTTTTTGCCATAAGTTACTTGACAGTCGGTCTGATCGCGGATTTAGAATCACAGATTAATCGCCGAAAGTTAATAAAAAATAAACGGGTGGTATCGCATGTTAGAACACCAACCTATGAGAAAGCACGAAGACCTATTGAGTCAACCATCTCTCTGTTTATCCTACTAAAATACACGGGATATTGTTTACAGGTTTAGCGTTTACCCGAATCCCATTGGCTTTATAACCCCTCTTTTCCAGAAGGGTCGCTGCCAACTACAGCCTGTTTGGAGTGAGTTATGCGGCCAAAGCTACCTTCGGTACATTGGTCATTGGTTGCGGTTCATGGTCTGGTGAGCTTTGCATTGTCTATTAACAGACACACGTGCAAAAAAGCCGGTCAAGATGTCTGGCCCTCAACTCAAACAACAGTACTAATGAACCCTTTTTTTCGAAAATTTACTGCGGCCCTCAGTTTGGCTGTTTCGGTCGGCCTGACTGGATGTCAGGACAAAACGCTGTTTTCGCCGGATGGTCCAGTCAGGAACTCTCAAGCAGCCAGTTCTCTAGCCAGAGCCGCTACGGCGGGAGCTACACTTACTAGACACGGGCAGGCTAGCCTTACCTATCAGACCGATGGGCGACTTCAGCGCGCAACGTATGCGCCTGGTCCGGTAGCCTACCCGGCCGACAATGTTTATTACACCTATAGTCCGGGGGTCATAACGGCCAAATCGTACCGGGGCAGCACATTGGTTGGGGTCATTAATTTTATAATCGATTCAAACCAACGTTGTATCGAATCGCGGCATATCTGGTATGGCAACAGCCGAACCGGGATTGAAACAGGCTGGACTTATACGTATAACACCTTGGGGCAGATGATAACTCGGGCCAGCAAAAATAACCGGTCTAAAATCACCTATACCTTCAACACCGCTAACGATCTAAGCCAGGCGATTACTTATGATCTAACGGGCGCAGCCAGCCTTGCTATCAACTTTTCGTATAGCCTTCACAATCCGCCCGCTGATCATAATCCCCCTGGTGATCGACCTACAGACACGCCCTTGCTGAATGATCTGGCCCCTCTGAACGCAGACTTTTCGAACCTTTTTTATGGCGTTCCTCCTGACCCCTACCAGCCTACTAGTATTCCGCCCGATCCGTATTTACCCAATACGTATCCCCCTGATCCGTATCTGCCCAACGTTGTTCCACCTGACCCTTGCCTACCGATTTTTGGTTCTCCTAGTACGCATTTGGTGCAGCAGGTAACGATGACTCAACTTAGAAACACCCAGATTCAGTATAATGGCTATTTTACGTATGTATTCGATACCAATGGCTATGTAACTCAGGCCCGGGAGTTTAGCGGCCCCACGAATGCCCTGGTTGCCACCCGGCTCTATGGCTATCTGCTTCCAGCCGTGTTAGTGGCGAAGTAAGTTGCCGTTTATTGTTGATCTGCCAAAGTCAAAAAAGCGACAGGGATAAGCCAATTATGGGTCTTATACCTGTCGCTTTTTAAGATAGCAGAATGATATTTATTTGGCGGCTGAAATCGCCTTTAAGAAAGATTCGTAAATACGCGGAACCAGTATGTTATCAAATCGGGCTACTAACTCAGCGGTGAAGTCTTGCCCAGTTTCATCCTGCCCAAGAGAGAGTTCAATTTTAACGTAGCGTTTTTTGCTGAAACGCCGAAACCAGCCATCAAATAATTTGCGTCGGGCATCAGCACGAGAATCGGAGTCATCGCAGATATAGACAACCACCCGCTCGTGGCTAGTCAAAAAATCGGCTACAATCTGCGCGATGGTAGGGGCCAACAAGCCATCAGCAGGAGGCAGTGCTGGCTCAAACGGATTGATTGAAAGAGCGATAACCAGCTCGTAGATATATTCTTCCAAATCGGCATCACTAATTAAATAACCGCTTGGTTTGAATTTGATCTCGTAGCCAGCACCTGATTGAGTCTTAAAGGTGTAAACGTGTTGTTCCCCTCCAAGGAAATCATAGTCATAACTCAACGACGCATGTTCCACGTTCGGCGGCTCGTCTGTCTAATTCCTTGAATGATTCAATAATAGCAGGATTTGTTTTGGCATCCTCTACCATTTGCTGTTGTTCCTCGCGCTTGCGCTTCATCCAAGCTTTTGCAAAGGCCAGTTTCCGGCGATCAAGCTCTTCTGGATCAGGCATTATGATTTCTGTGTTCATGGCAGTTACCATTAATTCGTTTGTTAACTAGACAACAAGTTAGTTAGTTTACAGGTTTCCGGCAAGTTTCCAACCTGCTTCATTTCACATACCCCAGCGTTCTGGGAATAGTGTAAATTTCTGTTTGACGACCGTCGATATAGCGAAACGACTGACCATCGAAGGCACCGTCTTCTTCGAGCATGATCCGCACCGTCTTTTTCCATTCGGGAATATCGACCGCGGCATTCAACTCAATTGAATAGGCTGTATTGGGTAATAACGGGTAGTCGCCGGGGCCAGGTACTCCTTTCTGCTGATCCCACATGCCAATGGTTGGACCAGCCGCATGGCCATGACTACCAATCGGGTGCGTGTAAATGGTACCGCGAATGCCTTCTTTCTGGGCTTGAGTTAGAGCTTCACTTAAAATCTGATTACCAGATTTACCCGTTTTAAATTGCTCAGTAAGAATCTCCTGTAAGCGATTGCCCTGCTTGAAAGCTGCCTTTATAGCTGTGGGCACTTCTGTTTCGCCGGGGCGTAGTACATAGGCGTGTTGCTGCTGGTCGGTATTCAAGCGCAGGTACGTAATGCCAAAGTCAACGTGCAACAGGTCTCCGGGCATAATCACCTCCCCAGATTCTCGTTTGGCAAACGTGCGTAAATGATCGAACTTTTTGTCGTCTGCTCGCTGAACATCAACCGTTGGGTGGAACCACGTTTCCAGCCCCAGTTCAGTAATGCGTTGCCGATACCACCACACCACATCGTCGGTGGTGGTAACGCCGGGTTGAATGACCTTTTCGGACAGACCTTCCTGTACAATCTGGTGCGACAGGCGGCAGATCAGTGGATAAACAGCCATTTCTTTGGCCGTGCGCGATTCAAGCCAACCCACCGCCAGCCGCTCGGCCGATACCACTCGTTGCTGGAGCGATGCCGGGAGTTTAGCCATAAATTCTTTCTGTTCGGTAAATGTCAGGCCATCAGCATGGGCATAGTTCGTGGAGAAGTTCAGGCCAATTTTTTTGGGGTTCCGCTTCTGAATAATGTCGACTAGTGCATCCCACTGGTTCGGCCGAACATCAATATCCCAGGACCCTTTAAGCAAGTTACCAACATCGTACCGGGCAATGGCCAACCGCTCAACTGCATCAACTCCCTCTTTACCAGTATCCGTAAACACCATGATTGTTCGCCGACGGGCCGATAGCCAGTTGGCGGGTAACATAGTTTTCAGTACCGGATCTTCGTTGTATTCGCGGGAGATGATCACCCACATGTCGATGCCTTCCCGGCGCATCAACTGGGGCAGCAAATTGGTAAACCGGTCTTCAAGCACTTCGTCTACGAATCGGGCACGTTCGCGTTCCGACAGAACGGTGGTGGGTTGGG
Source organism: Flavobacterium sp. SUN052 (assembly GCF_028867935.1). Taxonomy (GTDB): domain Bacteria; phylum Bacteroidota; class Bacteroidia; order Flavobacteriales; family Flavobacteriaceae; genus Flavobacterium. Next base: position 503,181 of record NZ_JAPQNS010000001.1, on the reverse strand, counting down.
AGAAGGCTTGTGAAAGAAGAAGTGAGAAAAGTAGTAGAGCAATGTAGCGGTAGTAGGCGAAATGTTTCATGGACCAAAACTACACGGATTCCGATTCCAAAAAATAGCCAACGCCCGAAACCTGGCCTATTTTGCGCCTAATCAATCTGTTTTGAAGGCTTCGTCGAGTTTACTCTTGATCATCCTGGTATAACCCGAGGGAAACAGGCGCGTAACACGGTCGATCAGGCGACCGTCGGCTCCAATCACTACGCGGACTTTGCGTTTTTCGACGCCCGCCCAAATTTGTCGCGCGGCCTCGTCGGGGGTCGTTTTAGCAGCTTCCTTAAAACTAAGGGCGCCCTGTTTGTGCATGGCTTGGGTCACAAACCCGTTTTCGCCAATGCGGGCGGCACGGGCAATATTGGTATCGATACCGCCGGGGTGTACCGTTGTTACGCCAACTCCGGTGCCCATCAATTCCATACGGAGGGTTTCGGTAAAGCCACGCACGCCAAACTTAGCCGTACAATATGCCGACTGATTTTGTACGCCTGCCAATCCGAACACACTGGAAATGTTTACAAGGTGGCCTTTGTTAGTCTGAATCAGATAGGGTAAAAACGCCTTTGTCATGCGGATAACACCAAACAGATTGATGCTCAATAACCAGTCGAAATCGGCGAGGGTTGTCTCCGAAAATGGCCCACTTGCCAGAGCAACGCCGGCATTATTGACCAGGAGTAACGGACGGTTATTGAGCGTTGGAATAATTCGTTCGGCAAAAGCCACAATTGCCTCTGGGTCTGACACATCCAGACGGTAAAGTTCGAGTTTACCACCAGCCAGTTGGTTGGTTTCGGCAAGGACTGCTTCGTTAATGTCGGTAGCAATTACATGCGCTCCGCGCGTAGCGGCCTGAATAGCCAGGGAACGACCGATACCCGATGCGGCTCCCGTAATAAGAGCAACAGCATTTTCAAAAGGATTCATGCGAATGAATGGTTTAGGAGTTGGTTTACCAAAAGTACGGATTTTTAGTGTTTGGTATTTACGCTCATTATGTGCAGTATATACCAGACTACCAGCCCATCGAGCCGCAAAATTTCGTATCTTTGCACCCGAAAATTAGAAACCTCAAGACAGGTAGTTAAGGTAAATGAGGTAAGTAGGGTAAATGAGGTAAGTAAGGTCTAACCCAATTACCTATTCACCGATTACTGAATTACCCTAGCTACTCAATCCCAACATAGAATGGTCAATGTATCAAACGTCTCGCTTCGGTATGGCAAGCGAGTGCTGTTCGACGATGTCAATATCAAATTCACGCCGGGCAATTGTTACGGTGTAATAGGTGCCAACGGTGCCGGTAAATCAACGTTTCTGAAAATCTTATCCGGGGAGATTGAACCTCAGACCGGTAATGTGAGCATGCCTGCTGGCTCCCGCATGTCGGTGCTGAAGCAGAACCAGTCGGCTTTTGATGAGTTTCCGGTGCTGCAAACTGTTATCATGGGTAACCAGCGCCTGTATGACATTACGCAAGAAAAAGATATACTCTATGCCAAAACAGACTTTACCGATGCGGATGGCGAGCGTGCAGCTGAGTTGGAGTCTGAATTTGCGGAAATGAATGGTTGGGATGCCGAGTCCGACGCTGCTGCATTGCTGTCGGGTTTGGGCATCAAAGAAGATATGCACTATGCGTTGATGGCCGATCTTAACGGTTCTGAAAAGGTGCGTGTGCTGCTTGCTCAGGCATTATTTGGCAACCCCGACGTGTTGCTTCTGGACGAACCTACCAACAACCTCGATGTTGAATCGAGCATCTGGCTGGAGAACTATTTAGCCAATTTCAAGAATACCGTAATTGTGGTTTCCCACGACCGCCACTTCCTCGATCAGGTCTGTACACACATTGTGGACATCGACTTCTCGAAGGTGAAGATGTACCCCGGCAACTACACGTTCTGGTACGAGTCGAGCCAGTTGGCCCTTCGTCAACGGCAGGATCAGAACAAGAAAACGGATGAAAAGCGTAAGGAACTGGAGGAGTTTATCCGGCGATTCTCTGCTAATGCCTCTAAATCAAAACAGGCAACAAGCCGGGCCAAGTTGCTCGAAAAACTCACGATTGAAGATATCGCCTATTCATCGCGGAAGTATCCGTATATCCATTTCAAGCCAGAGCGCGAGGTGGGGGACCAGATTCTGACGGTCGAAAATCTGACTTACACGGCCGAAGACGGAACGCAGCTGTTCAAAAACGTATCGTTTACGATCAACCGAACCGATAAGGTGTTTTTGTATAGCCGCGATGGTTTGGCCGTAACGGCCCTTATGGATATTCTGGCGGGCGTTCGCAAAGCCGATTCAGGAACGTTCCGTTGGGGTGTAACCATCACAATGGCTTACTTCCCGAACGATGGTGGCCGGGAAGGTTATTTCGAAAATGACCTGAATCTGGTAGACTGGCTCCGTCAGTATTCCGAAGAGAAAGACGAGAGCTTTATCCGGGGCTTCCTGGGTCGGATGTTGTTTTCTGGCGAAGAGTCGCTGAAAAAATCATCGGTGTTGTCGGGGGGTGAGAAAGTCCGTTGTATGCTCTCGAAAATGATGTTGTCGGGTGCTAACGTCGTAATGCTCGACGAACCGACCAACCACCTCGACCTTGAATCGATCGAAGCGGAAAACCGGGGCCTGATCGAATTTAAAGGGCCGGTTCTATTCACCTCGCACGATCACCAGTTTGTAGAGACAATTGCCACTCGAATCATCGAGATCACGCCAAAAGGCATCATCGACAAGCTGATGACTTACGACGAGTTCATCTCCGATTCCCGCGTAAAACAACAACGCGAGGAATTTTACGGGGTAATGGCATAGTGGAACAAGACACAGAAGTGAGAAGGGCAATTTTGTTGCCCTTCTTTTTTTTACCTACTATTCATGAATGTACCTGTTTACGAATTAACAATTTCCGAAAATCGACGCCGGTATGAGTTTGTCAGTATTGGTCCGAAAGGTCGAATTCACAAAGTTGTTGATTATACATACTTTCCAGATTTAGGGTTTTGGAATCTAGGATTTGGCGATTTGGACACAGCTACAAATCGCGTTAGTGATAACGTGACTTCAGACAATGGTGATGGGCGAAAAGTTTTGGCAACCGTTATTAGATCATTACTATCTTTTTTCGAGTCGTATCCGATGGAAACGGTTCTATTTACAGGGAGTGATGATCGAAGAACTCGCGTCTATCATCGCATCGTCATTCAATACCAAAAGGATTTCGAGCATCGCTTGGCGATTAGTGGCCTAACAGAGGATGGCCTTGAAGAAGAGATTGAAACTGGCAGAGATTATTTTGCGTTTATACTTCGCAAAGCCTGAGGTAGCTATTTAAAAAGCCCTTTAACTATGAAAACGTTAAAAGACATTATCGATTCGGGTAAGGACGGCAATATTCGAGTCGATCCTACCTTAGATGATCGGCTTGGCCCTGATCCTCTTTTTCCGCACAAGATTGAGCGGATAAAGACGCTGGTAAAAGGCACAGTTTTTGACCCGTCTGTCAAAGCGAAAGCAGCCGAAGAACCCCAAATTTCAACACCCGCGTAAAACAATAGCGCGAGGAGCCGTATGGGGTAGTGTCCCAGTAAAGACCCAAAGCGAACAATCGCACGTTGGTCCCTTTCTTCATTTCCGCCTTTTCGTTTAGCTTTGTCGATATACCTGACTGTATCGATGGCAAACCGTAAGCCTACTCAACCAACCAAAAAAGCGGCCCAGTCGCGGCCAGTGTCCTCACAGGCCGGAGAAACTAATACTCAACAACCGCCAGTTATAAAGCGGTCTGTTAGCCCACAGACCTGGGACGAGACACAAACGGAGACTCCAAAATCCTCGCATTACGCTCTGGCGGCCCTAGCCGCTCTGTTAACCTTTGCTGTTTTCTCGCTCAGTTTCGGGAATGAGTTTGTCGATTGGGACGATATGGAGTACGTGGTTAAGAATCCGCTGTTGCTCTACCCTAACGTATATGGCTATGCGGACTGCTGGAAAACCATTGTTGCTCTGAACTACCATCCGCTTACAATGATGAGTCTGATGATCAATGCCCGTTGGTTCGGGATGGGACCGGGGTCATTTATCGTAACCAATGTGCTCATTCACACTGTGAATACCATTTTGGTCTACCAATTAGCTAACCAGTTGAGCGGGCGAAATAAATGGGTTGCCTTCTTTACGGCTTTACTGTGGGGAATTCACCCTATGCATGTGGAGTCAGTAGTGTGGGTGTCGGAGCGAAAAGACGTACTCTATACGCTTTTTTTTCTGGCTGCCTGCCTAAGCTATTTGCGGTACAAAGAGCAAAACCGAGCAAGTTGGCTCTGGATCACATTTGGGTTATTTGTGTTATCGTGTCTGAGTAAAGGCATGGCGGTGGTGCTGCCCGTTGTGTTACTGCTGCTCGATTTTTGGGTGGATAAACGCATTCCAGATCGACGGGCCATCCTGCAAAAGCTACCCTTCTTTGCTGTTTCGCTTTTATTCGGCTGTATTGCCGTTTCGGTGCAAGCGGGTGGCACTTTCAACGGAATGCTAACCATTCTGGAACAAAAAGAAGCCATTGGTCAGAAACCATTTGCCTGGGAATGGCTGGTGTATGGCAGTTTTGGCTTCCTGATGTACGTAGTGAAGTTGCTGGTTCCCATTCGACTGGCGGCATTTTACCCCTACCCCGACGATCCCAGCCAAATTCCGGGTTTGTACTGGCTCGGACCAGTGGCCTTACTGGCAACAATGGGTTTTCTAATCTGGGCATTTCGGTCGGGCCATCGGATCGCGAAAGATCGAATGATCGCGTTTGGATTAGCCTTTTTTCTGGTGACTATCGCGCTCGTGCTTCAGTTTATGACCGTTGGGGCAGCTGTTATGGCCGACCGATACAGCTATCTGGCTTATTTTGGTTTGCTGTTTTTACTCGTGATGGTCGTTACTAAATTGGTTCAATCACCGATCACAAGCCGGGCAATTTTAGGCGTGTTTGCCGCTGTATGCTTGTTCCTGACGGTTAGTCAAATCAAAACCTGGAAAACCACCGAAACCCTCTGGAACCATGCGCTGCAATATGCTCCGGGCAACGATCAACTACTGGAAGGTTTAGGATCGTATTATGGACAGAAAAATGATTTGGACAAGGCGTTGGCTGTTTATGAAGAAGCCGTGAAAGATGGCTCTAACCGGGCCCAGGTGTTCAATGGCCTTGGTAATGTGTATGGGTTGAAAGGTGACCCTGAGCGAGCCGTGAAAATGTTTGACGAAGCGATCCGCTTAAGACCTGATGACAGCGACACGCACTACAATCGGGGGCTTACGCTCATGCGCGTTCGCCCGGTTGATGCGCTCGCAAGTTTCAACTTAGCCCTGAAATACGCTCCTCAAAACGATACACTTATTGTTCCCAGTCGGGCATTTGCCGCGTTGCAGGCCAAACAATACCAAACTGCCATTGCTGATTATACCCAAACAATTTCTTGGAAACCTGCGGATGCGATTGCCTATCACAACCGGGGCGTTTGTCGGTTCAACTTGGGCGACCGAGCAGGCGCGTTGACTGATATTCGTAAGGCCATAGCCCTGCAACCTGATTATCCAGAAGCAATTCAGAATCTGAAGGTGATTGAAGGGAAATAGATGGCCATTAAATAGTCATATACACCTGAAGTATTTATAAATTGAGCATGAATTTAGTCGAGTTGCTGCCGCGAGGGGCTTCGACACCGCTCAGCATGACTGGGAACTCTCAATTTTGTAGTCAGGCTGAGCGGAGTCGAAGCCCCTCGCGGCAGCAATTGTTAAACTTATCCTACACCCGTGAGCATTAGGTGGCCAAAAGCTATAAAAACCAACTAATGACTCTCAATCACCATTGCTCCCAGCGACACACCGGCAGCTGTTCCTAATAACAAGACGCGTCCGCCGGGTTTTAATCGGCCAGCGTCGATAGCTTCGGAAAGCGACAGCGGTAACGAAGCTGCTATGCAGTTACCATAGCGGTCAAGGTTCGCCCAGACGGCATCAGCTTTAAATTGATAGCTTTTAACCAGATGGTCAAGCCCTACTCGACTCACCTGATGCGGAATAACCAGATCAAAATCATTAGGCTTTAATTGGCTGTCTTTCAGAAAGTCGCCAAAAAACTGATCGAACCGGGGAATAGTAAACCGGAGCAGGTCGAACGCATCCATTTTGAAACAATAGTCTTCGTCCTGAAAGGGATAATGTCGTGGATGCCGGGCATTGCCACCGCCTTCAACACGCACCATACTCGCTCCACCTGCGTGGGTTTCGAACTTACGATGCGTCACGCTCAGGCCCGTTTCACTACCGTTCTGTTCCAGAATAACAGCCGCTGCCGCATCACCAAACAAGCCGTAGGTCTTGGGGTCTTTCGCATCAAGCGAGCGGGATGCTAGTTCGCTCGTCACGATAGCCACCCGCCGATAGCGACCAGCCATTAACAAACCGGTTACTACATCGAGGGCAACCAGAAAGCTCAGACAGGTAGCATCAATATCGAAACTGGCGATGGGGTACTGCTCCCAGTCCAAGCGCTGCATCAACAGGCAGGCATTAAACGGAACAGGCTGGTCGAATGACCCCGAAGCACAAACAATAAGATCAAGGTCATTGGGATGAAGCCTAGCGCTTTGCATAGCTTGCTGTAAGGCAACTGCGCCCATTTCAGCATTACTTTCGGTGGAGTCTGCCACGTAGCGTGTTTGAACACCCGTATGCCGGAATGTCCAGCCGGTTGGCAACTTAAGCGTCTGGTCGATTTCTTCCGCTGTAACAACTGTTTTGGGTACGTACCGACCGTGGCCAGTAATAGTGAAATAAGGATTCATAGAGAGCATTGTGTTAATCGCCCGGGCGATTAACTTTCAAGGTAGGGGAGCGATGGATTTCGCTTCACCCGGCGCAACTTGGTTTCGGGCTCGCGCTGGCTATATGGTAAAAAAGAAATAAGAATACCCAAAATTCTGAATTGGATCAGCAAAGCCGTCAGGTTTGAATGAACCGTTCGGCACAGTGAGGAATCAGATACTAAGGCATCATCTAAATATACGATAAGGGTCTGAAAATTCAATTGGTAAACAGCATACAGTACAATAATGTCACTACTGTCGCACACAGCCCGGCGAACCAGATCGGGATATAAAACCACTTTCTGGCCTGACTCATTAGAAAAAACCAGCACATCGTCGGCCCGACCCTCAATCTGTCCAATTTGTGTAAATGGCGATCCGCACGGGCAAGGAGCATCCGGTTCGATCAAAACGTCATTCAGTTCGTAACGAATTAACGCCTGTGTTTGACGAGCTAAATCAGTCAAAACAGGATGATAACGACGTTTTTCGGGCCGGGCCGCGTTCGGTGGTACCGCGACCGGGTCTATATATCGTTTCTCCCAGTGCACAATATCTTCGTTAACGTGAATATTTCCGAGTTCACAGGTGTGTGCAAGAAACCCCTCCATACACTGATAAACCTGATGAATAATGGTTTTGAAAATACTTGTCAGATAGCTCCGGTCGCGCTCAGTCAATACCTCCGCAATAGAGATAACCCGGCCCGGTGCAATGGATAAGGTACCCTGCTTTTTATACCCTGCCAGCCGAATCAAGGCAGAGGGTTGTGCTACCAACACCGTCGGATTGAAGTCGGCCAGCCCATTTAGTACGGCGGGGTTATCCAGATCAAGTGGAAAAAACCGCATCGTGATTAGGCCAACACTGGTAGCCTGATACAGGTTGCTGTTAGTTCGGAAGACGAAAGCAATACGCTCCCGACGAAGCAGATTCAGGTGCAGAACCCGTACAAACACCATAGCAACCCACTGGGCAATTTCGGTGTCGTTCACCAGAAATACACCCCGATTACCAGTAGTTCCGGTTGACAGGCCAACCGTTAAGCCCCGAAGTTTAGCTCGAAACTGCCCCGTTTGTTCGGCCTGTAACGCAAACTTGTAAGCCTCATCGCGCGCGATTCCGGCTACATTGAGATCGGCAAAATTGGCATTGAATGTGGGTTTACTGATAACGGGAAAGGACTCCAGCCTTGGCTCGGTTATGTTTCGGTAAAACGGAATCTGCTGAACCACCCAGCGAAGTTTTTTTCTCAATCGTCGCTCATTAGCCCGCATTAACTTAGCCCGCGATGAAGGAATCCCGCGAAGCGAAAAAACAAGCCAATAGTAGAGAATTTTGAGTATAAGCATGAGTGGATAGAACACGGGCTATCAGCGTTCCATTATGGCAAACGCCTGATTATCGTGACTAGCCAATATACGAACATTTGGGTGCAAAGCTCGGAACTGTCGCAACTGCTGCATGGTTTGCCGGTAGCTTTGCCAGTTGTCTTTAATTACTCGAACGATAGAGGGCGGTTCTTTGGCGGGTCCATCCAGAGCAGCACCTGTCCATAAGGCATCAGCTATCAGAAACGTCGATTCAGTTGGCAAATAGGCTCCGAACTGCACCCGCGTGTGGCCCGGCAAATTCACCAAAAACAAATTGGGGAAGGCCTCTTTTATCTCGCCAAACGAAGCCAGTTCGGGCCGGTGAGCCGTCGGGAGGTCTTCAATAGGCATCAGTCGTTGTTCAAAATCAGTGGGTAGCAAAGCTACGTTAAAGGCTGCACTCGACTGTTGAAACGTACTAATCTCTGCTAGGCGCTTGAATTCAGCACGGGATGCAACAAATTGAGCATTGGGAAAATCGAGCAGGCCACCCATGTGATCATTGTGGTAATGCGATAGTACTATATACCGGATTTCTGATGGATCTATACCCTTCTTGTACAGCCAACTCACCACTGTATCAGCAGGAGTGGTTTCGAAGTGAATAAGCTGATGCGCCAATACCTGCGACCAATGCGAAATGGCCAGGCAGCGTGGATGCAGTCCCGTATCAAATAGAATCAGCCCGGCTGTTGGATGATGAATCAACGCCACGCCCACCGGCACTGTAACCGATCTAAATGGAGCAGAACGGTTCATGAACCAGCCCAACGCGCGGCATGTCCCGGCAGAAAAAAGATCGATTTGCATTTGGTAGTTGATTTTTAGTGTGGAACCGCCCCCGATCAGTTACCACGCCAGTCTGTGACAAATTCGTCAATACCTTCCTGCGTACTTTGCCGGGGCGAGTAGCCAAGTAAGGTTCGCGCGCGTGTAATATCCAGTGTCATTGAATAAGCCAGCAGACTAAGCGTGTAGCGGGTCAGAGTCGGTTCTTTACCTAACAGTGGGGCTACGTTCTCCAGCACAGTAGCCACAGCAAGAGCCAGCGAGTAGGGCAAAGATCGCCGGACAAATGGCCGATTCAGGCGCTGGCAAACTCGCTCAATCTGTTCGTAGAATCGGACAGGTTCGCCGTTGGTGATGTTGTAAATCTGGTTTAGCGCTGGGCTGGTAGCATTCAAAGCGAGTGTAAGAGCATCGGCTACATTGCCCACGCAGGTCAAGTCGCACACATTCTGGCCATCACCCACTACAAACAGACGGTTTCTGGCCTGGGCGTCCAGCAGTCGAGGCATAATCACGGTATCACCCGCACCAATCAGCGCACGGGGGCGAATAATCACGTAGGGAATGTGGTGGTCTGTCAGCTGGCGAATCACTAATTGCTCAGCCTCATATTTTGTTTGGGCGTAGGCATTTAAAAAGCGCGTGGGCAGCGGGTCGTCTTCGCGGACATTCAGGCGATTGGCAAGGGTGGCATAAATGCTGGGACTCGACACATAAACAAATCGTTCAACCCGGTTTCGCACGGCCAGATTAAGCAGGTTTTGTGTTGCCAGTACGTTCTGCTCATAAAACGTCTGGTACGATCCCCAGGGCGCTGATAGAGCCGCACAATGGATAATGGCCGTAACACCGGCGCCAAACTGATCGACAAATGTAGCGTCACGCAGATCCCCGGGAAGAAACCTGGTTCCTAGTTTGCTCAAATGCCTACCTCGTTCTGGGTTCCGTCCGGTTGTTATAATTGATCGGGCTACGTTCTGCTGCACCAGAGTTTCAGTCAGGCGGTTGCCTAGAAAACCGGTGGCGCCGGTAACGAGAACCGTTTCATGTGTCATGCTCAGACCCTTTACGATTTAAAAAATCAGACCATAAATCGACCGAAAAACAGCAGCGTATCTTCCAGATGCGTTTCCCAATACGGCCACTCGTGCCCGCCAGTGAATTCTTCATACTCGTGCGGTATTTCGGCTTCGGTCAAGCCTGTGTGCAGGGTCCGATTTGCTTCAAGCAGTCCATCCTCGGTACCACAATCCAACCGAATGGGCGGCAGACGCTCTTGATTCTCAACCATCAAATCCAGCACTGATTCATCAACTGAATTGAGTTGTCGATAGGCCGTTAATGGCTCCTCCACAAACAGGGCCATTTGGTCGAGATGGGTAATGGATGATAGACCGGCAATGGCTCGAAATCTGTCGGGGTGTTTGGCCCCCAATCGCAAGGCACCGTATCCACCCATCGACAAACCAGCGATAAACAGGTCCGACACAGCACCGGGGCAAGCTGCTGGCACATCGTCGACAATCCAGTTTTCGAAATTGTGACCATCGTGCGGCAGATAGCCACTGCCGTCCCCCCAAAGCCCATCCGAAGGCATTGCCAACCGGAAAGGAGGAAGTTGTCCACTTCGAATCAATCGGTCGGCGGTGCGGTGTGCCCCTCCTACCAGGCTCCACGCCCAATGACTACCATATACACCATGCAACAGAAGCACAAGCGGCAAGGACTCTTGATCGCTGACTCCATCGGGTGACCAGTATGTTATATCGCCCCGGCCAAGCAGGTTAGGCGTTTTTACAGTGATATAACGCAATCCCCCGTGTTCAAAACGGGGATCAGAGAGTCGAATGGTTCGGAACATATAATTGGTAAAGTAACAATCAACTCACCAGCAAGAAAAGCAATAACAAACTCAAAAAACGATAACGCCCTTTGCATTTCGGCCAGCCAGCATATCATCGAAGGCAATTTGCAAATCGGCAAGGGTGTAGATTCGGGTGACGAGGTCGTCCAGAATCAAGTCGCCTTTTTCGTAGAGTTTTTGAAGAATGGGGAAGTCAATGTCGGGGCGGCATTGTCCGTAGAGGGGGTTAATGTAGATTTTGTCCCACTCAAACAGGTTCATGTCGATGGCAATGGTTTGTTCAATGCCACTTACCTGACAGGCCACGCCCGCATTCCGAATCATGGCGAGTGGAGCGGCACCCAGTTCAGGAATGGCCGTGCATTCGAATGCATAATCGGCTCCGCGTCCGTTGGTTAGCACTTTTACCTGTTGGGCAGCTTGGAGCAACCCAACATCGGCCCGGTCGGCCTGAAGTGTGTGTGTGGCACCATATTTCCGGGCCATGTCGAGCCGATTGGAATTCACATCAACGGCAATAATCATGCCTGCTCCGGCTATTCTGGCTCCCTGAATCACGTTTAGGCCTACCCCACCCGTTCCCAGCACCACCACCGACCGGCCCGGCTTCACTTTGGCGGCATTCACCACTGAACCGTACCCCGTCATGACACCACATCCTACAATTGCAGCCGACGCAAATGGCATCTCGACTGTCAGTTGAACAGCAGCGGCCTCCCTCACAACAGTATATTCCGACAACGTACCCAGACTAAACGCCCGTTCGATGGGTTGCCCTTTGAGCGTGGTGCGCTTTAGGTCAGCATGCCCCCCGCTGGCCCGATTACCTGAGGTTACGGGCGAATTCACTTCGCAAATGTGTTGATTACCCTCCTGACACTGAAAACAACGCCCACACGGAATTGCCCAGTTGAGGATCACCGAATCGCCGGGACGAAACCGTGTCACTGCTGGGCCAACGGCACGGACGACACCCGCTCCTTCGTGGCCCATTACGAGCGGTTTGCCCCACGACATCGAATCGTAATCGGTGTGGCAAACTCCGGCGGCTTTCAGTTCAACCAGCAGTTCGTCGCCCTGTGGCGGATGTATCTCAATTGTGTCGATGCGGAACTGACCTGTTCCGGTAGCAATTGCAGCTTTTACATGCATGGTGTTAAGAGGTTATCGCACCAACAAAATCATTCCGCTTTTCTGGCTATTTTCGGAGTTGGTACGCCCATTACGAACGTGAAAACCGTACAATCCTACTGGTGCGGGCTCACCAGCTACGGTACCATTCCAGGGCTGGGCAGGGTCGGTAGTTCGAAAAATAAGGACACTCCAGCGGTTCATGATGCTCAGTTGGAAGTCTGTGGGGTCGGTTTCGCCGATAACTCCAAACGTATCGTTCTGTCCATCACCATTGGGCGTAAATGCCGTAGGAACCCACCAGTTTAGCACTGGGCCTGTTGGTACTGGCGGTTTGGGCTTCGGCGGTTCGTAGCAGGTAGCAGTATAGTTTGCAGCAGGAAAACAAGGGTCAATTTGCACCAGCCGGAAACAGTTGGTTTGAACTGTATCGAGTGGGACAGTGAGTTGACTACTGACCGCCCGTGTCCCACTGGCAACTCGCTGAAAATCGCCAGAACCAATCTTCTGTTCAAGCGCAAATAAGCCACCTTCATCGTTATTGACAAACACCCGAATTTGTTTCCCATTGGGTTCCAGGCGACTGATGACAGGAGGCTTGGGGGGTTCGCCGGGTTTGAATGAGCGAGTCGTCAAGCCTCCACAGGTGACAAACTGATATTGACCTTTTACCTGGATTCGGTACGTGTTCCCAGTAGTATACGTATGTACCTTGTTTTGAGCTTCTGCTGCCGGTAAGCGCTCTGTTTGTCCGTCACCCCAATCAATCTGGTAGGTCTCATAAGGCGACAAAGGCGGGGCAGATACATTAATAGTTAGGCTGCTGCCACAGGAAACCAGCGAAAGTAAGGGAGGTATTGTATCATAAACCGTCACAATAGCACACACACGAGCGGGTAAACCATCTATATCAGATAATTGCAGCAAACGATATACGCCCGCTTGCCGATACGTGTATACGGGGCTGGTCGTTGTTTTGGCTTCGTTCTGACCATCATACTCGTATACAAACCGGGCATTGGTCTGCGTTTTCGTCACGTTCGTGGTTAACGCACTGATGCTAAAGGGGACACAACCAACTGGCGTTGGCTGAATATGAAGGGCTCCGGTTAGTTCGCCCAGCCGGGGCGTACATTGGCCAAATGATGAAGATGCGAATAGAAATAGTAGGACCGCGGATGACGCAGATAAAGCGGATTTTTGCAGATTTCTTACTAAAAAATCCGTTGTAATCCGTTCCATTCGCGTCATCCGCGGTCCTATTCTCTTCATGCCATTTGTACTTTTTTCTTTCGCGTGCTCAGGAAAATAGCCCCCGCAATGAAGGCCAATAACAAGCCATTAGCAATCAAATCGAGCGTGTCTCCGAGCGCCACAATAGGGGGTTCAAATTTAAATTCAATAGTATGTTTTCCCGCCGGAATCCGCATGGCCCGAAGTACGTAATTGGCCCGCATGTGCGGCACTAGTTTGCCATCTACATACGCGTTCCAGTCCGAATCACCCCGGTAATAAACCTCCGAGAAAACGGCTAGCTGTTCCGTTGGCGCATTACTTTCGTACGTCAAATGATCGGGAATGTATTTGGTCAGGCTAATTGTGGCACCGGTCGTATCGAGTACGGGCAAATTGGCCAGTTGGTTGCTGAACCGCTTGTCAACCACCATCGAATCGCGGGGGTTGAGCGTTTTCATAGCCGCCATTTCTGCATCAGCATCGGCCACTGTCAGTACCGTTTTCACGAACCAGGCATTGCCGAGCGCTTCAGGATTGGCCTGGGCAATAGGGGCCGCTGGCTGTTGCTGTGGAGCGCTCGGGTCTTGTTGCGGCTGAATGATGGCGTATTTCCCGTTCAGCATGTTCAAGATATTGAGCGTGTTTTTGGGGAACGCGTATTCGATCAACTCCTGATACCGACGCAGTTTAGCTGCATGATACCCCCCTATCGACTTATGGAAATACGAGGTGCGGTTGTCCATCATGAAGCTCCCGGTCTGGTCCCACACCCGGTAACTGAGCGATTTATCCGTCAGAATCTGGGCATCAGCAGGAGTCTCTTCAAAGGCCGAATTTACCTGTGTTTTCGGAATGAAGTTACCGTTGTTCAGAAACCGCTTGTCAACCATAAACAGGTCAAAAACCATCAGCAGCAGCAATACCGGAAAGAAAATCACCCCTTTGATCCGCTTGGTAACAAACAAATAAATGGCTCCCGCTGCTAAAGCAATGAATATAAACGACCGAAACGAATCGCTGCGGGCCATACTCTGCCGGTCGCTGATGAGTCCACGAAGCATTTCGGTAGCTCCCTGCTCACCAAAATACTGGGCCAGAATTGGAACGTCGTTGGGCGTCTGGAACGTAAAAAACGTACTACCCAAAATAGCCAGAATCAGGGCCACTCCACCCGTCAGGCCGAAACTGATAGCCAGCGGGCGTTTCAACTGATCGAAGGTAAGGTTGCGGGTAATAATAGCCTGCACTCCGAGCACCGCTCCAGCAGCCAGAAACAACTGGGCAATGCCCATCGTCATGGTGACGGCCCGGAACTTGTTGAACAGGGGAAAATAATCGAACAACGGCCCGTTAACGAACAGCAGGTTTTTACCCATAGCAATGGCGATCATGAGCAGCGCGCTGACCAGTAAATACCAGCGGATACGATTGGTAGAGAGCGTTAGCCCCAGCACGAACAGGAATAGCATTACGGCCCCGGCATACGACGGGCCACCAACACCCGGCTGATCTCCCCAATACATAGGCGCGCCAAGTTCAGCAAATTGGAGGGCAGCAGCGGGGTCAATTCCTTTGTTAACCAAGGCTTTGTACATCTCCGAACTCTGACCTAAGCCACCCGATCCACCACCAAACAGGTTTGGTATCAACAAGTTCAGAGCCTCAGCTTTGCCATAACTCCAGTTAAACGCGTAGTCTTTATCCAAACCATCCTGGCTGGTAGCCGGAGGGGCCGAAGCCGCTACTGTGGTATCTGAAGTAGACACATTATCGGCTTGGGCGGTAGTCTTGGTAGTCAGTTCGGAGCGCCCCCGGATTGTTTCTTTCTGGTATTGATTGAGCACGAGAAGCCGTTTGCTGAAACTGGCTGCACCGAGGCCACCAGCCAGCGCCAGAAATGCCAGTCCAAAACCTAACTGTTTCGCTTTCCCTGCCCGCATCAGGGCGATACCTTCCATCAGCACGTAAATTCCGATCAGAATGAAGAGATAGTAGGTTACCTGCAAGTGGTTGGCGTTTAGCTCCATACAGGCAAAAAATGCGGTGATTGCCGCACCTACCCAGTACCTACCCCGCAACGCGAGAATTACCCCCGCCAACACGCCCGGCGCGTAGGCAAAAGCCCATACCTTCGAGACGTGTCCGGCCTCAACAGCCAGCAGCAGATATGTTCCAAAGGCATAAGCCACCGCACCTGTTGCCGCCAGCCACCGCCGTGACGACTGACTCTCACTCTGAGCAGACGCTTCGTCATCAGCGTTGCCGCGACCTATCACCAAAAGCAGCAAATACATGCTGACCATGGTGATAAACAACAGATTAACGGGACGAGGAATTAGGTTCAGCACGAAATCAACCGAGCGCCCCACGAAGGTATACGGATAGTCGAAGGCGATCATGTAGGCGGGCATCCCGCTGAACAGCGCGTTTGTCCAGAGTGGGAATTCGCCGGTTTGTTTTTTGAACTCGCGCAACTCAATGGTCGATGCGTAGCTCTGCCGGATGTCTTGCATGGGCAGCTCTTTGCCCTGAAAAGCCGGAATAAAATAAAGGCTGGCCAGTAGCAAAAAGCCCAGCACAAAAAGCGAATGCGGCCTTAGCCGCTGCAAAAGGGAGGTTTGATTCATGGTTACAATTGGCAACAGGAGCAAAGATAGGGTCTTTTGCGCTTTCAAACCTGCCCGGTCTGGTAGGGTATATAACAAGTGCTAAATATTGCTGTCGCACAGGCCTTCGACTCCGCTCAGGCTGACGGGAAATTCTCGAACTGATGGTCAGCCTGAGCGGAGTCGAAGGCCTGTGCGACAGCAATCAAGTCAAAAATGTAATCAACTCTTACCCGCTTTCGAAAAGCCCATTTACTCAGTATAGAAATTATTTTACCTGCCGTTACAACCATTTCGTCCAATTTTGGCTCCTGATTTTAATACCAAACTTACACATCTGTTTACCTCGTATGACAAAAAACTACTATATCCGCTTCTTGTTGTGCCTATGCCTGCTGATTGCCAGCACGCTAGCACCAATTCACGCCCAGAATTCGGGCATTGTCTGGCAACGCACAATTGAAAATTACCTTTACAGTCCTAAGACAGCAGTCACAAGTGATGGAAGTATAGGAATTATCAACACGTTTAGCCAAGATATTACTCCAAAAACTGTTACTAAACTTGACCCTGGTGGAAATGTAGCTTGGACCAAAAATTTCACCCAAATAGGATTACCCTCAGGGGCTGATCAGGCATTGATTCAGGTTGGCGGTACGCATGACGGTGGATTTATTGTGATTGGAAGTTACCGGAAACTCAATGTATCACCCGATTATATGTACGCCGTTGCGAAGGTCGATGGCGCTGGAAATCCGGTATGGATTCAGAACCTACCTGCTCAATCAGGTATTGTTTTCTACAATTACACCAAAATTGTGGCCACCAGTGATGGCGGTTACCTGTTAGCTCACACAATCACCTTTTCCAAGATTAGAGGAGGAAGTACGGTACTGAAGCTTAGCAGTTCTGGACAACTTGACTGGGTAGCTCAACTCGACCAAAGATCTTCGGGTGGGCTGTTTATAGAACGCTCTAATGGGATTGCTGAGACGACTAGCGGCTATATAGTTGCGGGTGATTATTACCCGAATTATGCAGCCAATGACTACAGTCAAACGGCGGGTGTTCTTACATCCCTTGATTTCAACGGAAACATAACGAAGACGAAAGCATACTCTGGCGAAAGTAGTCTGACCGACATCGACTACAACCCTGAGACTAATGGACTAATAGTGGCTTCGAATAACTCACAAGGTCATGGTGTGTTGGGTATGAATAGCTTGGGCGATGTGCTGTTCCGCACCATAATTCCCCGTCGGGCAGGTGAGTCACAAGCCTATGTCGCTTTTGCCGCTAACCTACAGGATGGCTATCTGGTGGCAGATACCGATCCCGTCAATGAAGCTGATTTCCGCCTGACCCGCATTAGCCGCGACGGGAGCCAACAAACCTCCCAAACCTTTGGTGGTCGCGGGGCCGATTATCTGCAAGCGCTGGATTTTCAGCCCAATGGAAACATCATATTGGCTGGTGTTACCCAATCGACCGATAGAGATTTAGCCGCCCGACAATCTATTCCGCCTATTTCGTCGGCTCCCGTGGCTTGGGTTTTATCACTCAATACCAGCGGCACCACGCCCCCGGTCAATCCCCCCGTTACCCCGCCTTCCGGCTTTGCCCTCACCACTCCTGCTTACGATTGCAATACCGGCCAACTAACTGTTAACACCACCGGTAGCAACGGTGCCGCCGTAGAGTACCGCATCGTGGGCAACCGCGACTGGTCAGCCAGTAACGTGTTCACCATCCCGGCGCATCAGCGGCAGGGAACCACCTTTACCCTCGATGCCCGCATCGTAGGTGGCAACACCATCAGCATTCCCTTTACTTCGGCTTGTGGCGCCACGCCCCCGGTTACCCCACCCGTTACGCCCCCAACAGGAACCGCCTTGAGCTTTGGTGGCTCGTCGCTTATCTGCGACACCGGTCAACTCACCATTAACTCCTTTGGCGGAGATGGCACACCCATTGAGTTTAAGGTGCCCGGTCTGGCCGACTGGCAACGCTCGAACACCTTCCAGATTCCCATTTATCAGCGTAACGGCACCACGTTCACCCTCTATATCCGCCAGAGTGGCCGTGAAGTGCAGACTTCCTACACGCCCGGTTGCGCAGCGGCTCGAATGGCGGTTTCGGCTGAAGCGGGTACTGGCCTGAACGCGGTGGTGCTGCCAAACCCCGTCGTGGGCAATGAGCTCGTAGTGGAAGTTACAGGAGCTGCTGGGCAAGCCGTTGCGTTTGCTTTGACCGATTTGAGTGGTCGCGTCATGACGACTCAACGGGCATCAGTTGCTACCGACCGGCACCGGCAGACGTTAGCCGTTGGGCAGTTGATAGAAGGCATGTATTTGCTGCGAGTGTCGACTACTAGCCAGACTAAAACGGTGAAAGTAATGAAACAATAAGGCATTAAAGCTGTCAGTAAACACAACAAGAAAGTCCACCTGGTGCATTAAGCCGGGTGGACTTTCTTGTTTCATCTATGAATTCCGTTCATTCATCTATATTCGATTGGCTTTTCATTCAGAACCAGCCGCTTCCGTGCAACTTTTGCTTACAATTCCGTTTCTTTTGTATTATGAACTCTTATCACTACCTATTAGCTGCCGGGGCTCTTTTGCTAGCTCAGGCTGCCTCG
Organism: Flavobacterium sp. SUN052; assembly: GCF_028867935.1. Classification (GTDB taxonomy): domain Bacteria; phylum Bacteroidota; class Bacteroidia; order Flavobacteriales; family Flavobacteriaceae; genus Flavobacterium. The sequence continues at coordinate 484,627 of NZ_JAPQNS010000001.1, read as the reverse complement.
GCCCAGGAAGCCATTTCGTCGGGCGAAATTCGTTATGAAGTAACACGACGAATCGACATGTCGCAGGTGCGGGTCAACATCAACGGGCAGGAAGTCCGGCCAGGGGGCACACTGCCCAATGGCCAAACATTTGACGTTCCACAAACCAGTACGTTTAGCCAGACGCTTGTTTTCGGCAACGGAATGGCATCAGAAAAAACGGACATGGGAGCGGGCTTCCGAACATTCCGAATGGGTGGCGATGGTGGGCCTGGAGGTGGTGGACCTCCCCGCGATGGTCAGGGAGATGGCGGTCAACGGCGCTTCGATCCATCGCGTATGCGGATGAACCGGCCCTTCGAAAATGAGTCGTTCATTGACATGACTGCCCAGAACAGAATTTCGATTCTGGGAATAAAAAAGGATTCAGTGACGACAGAATATTACCGCAGCGACAGCCCAATCGTGCGTGATTCGACTTGGAAAGAGGATGATAAAACACGCAAGATTTCGGGCTACAAATGCCAGCGCGCAACAGCCAATCTGCGTAATACTCCCTACACCATCTGGTACACCACTGAATTGCCATTTACGTATTCACCAGTGGCCAGACTGACGCCTGACAAGGGGGTAGTACTCCAGATCGAAAGTGATCAGGAAGCCTTTAAAGTCACCAAGATCGAGTCGAAACCCGTCGATGAATCGTTGCTCCGCCCAAATCCAAAAGCTAAACTGGTATCCCAGAAGGCAATGGACGACCTACGGCGCAAAGCAATGGCTAGTTTCCGGCAGCGGATGATGGCCGACAACCCCATTCGGAATTAGAGTGCTGACAGATTAATGTGCAGGCAGGTCGCAACGGCGAACCGCCCCCGACTGGACAGAAACCGGGTCCCCCGACCCGAAGCGGCAAAGCTGCTAAAAACTCTCGCATTTACCACGGGTCAGGGGACCCGGTTGCAGGCAGGTCGGGGGACCTGCCTGCACTCCCCACCACCCCTATGCGTTCACTTCTCCTTATTGCATTTCTTTTTTTCACCGTCGGCGCTTTTGCTCAACAGCGGGGTATTGGCACCATCCGCGGCTCCGTAGTCGATTCTACCTCCAAAGAGGGTCTACCCGAAGCAACCATTTCACTGCTTCGAAGCCGCGACTCTTCGCTGGTAACGTTTCAGATTACGGGCGGAGAAGGCGAATTCCTGTTCAAGAACGTTGCCGAAGGCTCTTACCAAATTCTGGTGACCTACGTTGGTTTCAAGGAACTCCGGCGCAGCCTGACCATTTCGGCCGACAAACCAGAACAAGCTTTAGGTACGTTATTGGCCATTCCAGAAGTAAAATCTCTGGCGGAAGTGACCGTGCAGGGCGCACCCGTAGTAATTAAAGGAGATACCCTCGAATTTAACGCGGGCTCGTTCAAAACGCAGCCCAATGCCGTAGTCGAAGACCTTATTAAGCGTCTGCCGGGTATGGAGGTAGATCGTGATGGAAATGTAAAGGCTCAGGGACAGGATGTAAAACGAATACTGGTGGATGGTAAACCATTTTTTGGAAATGATCCAAAAATGGCCACCCGCAACCTACCCGCCGAAATGATCGACAAGGTTCAACTATACGATAAACAGTCGGATCAGTCGCAGTTTTCGGGAATCGACGATGGAGACCGGGAAAAAACGATCAACATCACTACCAAACGTGACCGCCGTAAAGGTGTCTTTGGCAAAGAGTCACTGGGTTTAGGCCAGGAGCCACCCAGTGGACCACAACGCTTTCAGGGCCAACTGGGTGTCAACCAGTTCAACAACGGTCAACAATTGTCGGTGATCGCATCGGCCAACAACATAAACCAGCAAAACTTCTCGGCCGAAGGTCTCGGTAATGGTGGTGGCCTGAGCGGCTTCGGAGCTGGAGGTGGTGGCAATGGTGGCGCAGGAAACCGGGGTGGTAACGGAGGTGGCAATCAGGGAGGCAACAGCGGCCTGCCAACGGGACAGCAAACCAACATCACGCGAGCCATGTCGGCCGGTATAAATTTCTCCGACGGGTTGAGCAAAAAAGTTGATTTCAGTGCCAGCTACTTCTACAACAATACCCGCACTGTTACCGAGCGGCTTTCTAATCGCAAGAACATACTGCCCGGTATTGCCCAATCGGACTCGACAAACATTACCAACAGCCGCGCCAACTCGGTAAGTACGTTTGGGAACCACCGAGTCAATATGCAGTTGATCTGGCGCATCGACTCCATGAATACGTTGCGGGTAATCCCCAACCTGACTTTTTCCGACAACAACGCCACCAGTTTGACGGATTCCCGTACTCAGTCGAACCGGGGCACTCCCCTAAACTCGAGTTTGAGCAATTACAATTCAAATGGCAACGGGGTATCGGGCACGAACACGATTCTGTGGACGCATAAGTTTGCCCGTCGGGGCCGTACGTTCTCGGCCAACCTCAACACGTCTCTCAATAACCAGAACACAGAAGGGTTCAATCTGTCGGATAACCAGTATTTTCAGTCGGTAGCAACCACACCAATTGTCAGTTCGCTCACGGGCGGAGGCTCACTCACGGGTGTTGGCGGACTGTTTGCATCGAAGATCAACCAGCAAAACCTGCAACGAACCGACGCGATGACCAACAACTTACAGTTGTCGTATACCGAACCGTTGTCGCTGGCCAAAACCCTCGAATTCCGGTATGCGCTGAATACAAACGATAACACCTCCGACCGGCGAGTGTACGACTTCAATGAAAGCACGGCGCGTTACGACTTGGCCAACGCTCGTCTGACAAACCGCTTCGACAATATTTTCCGCACGCAGCGGGCTGGTATGTCGTTGCAAACCCGTCGGCTCAATTACAACTATAACCTGGGTTTCGACGTGCAGGATGCCACACTCCGGTCTAACAATCTCACTGTCGATACGGAGCTGAGCCGCCGTTATCTGAACGTACTCCCCAATGCGCTGTTCACATACAATGTCTCGCGCAATCAGCGGTTTATGATCAATTATCGGAGTCGCATCAACCCGCCCTCGGTCAATCAGTTGCAACCAGTTGTGAACAACACCAACCCACTTAACATTCAGACCGGTAACCCCAATCTGAAACCGGAATTCACTAACTCGCTGAATTTAAACTACAACAACTTTAACCCAACGAGTTTCAAGAGCCTGTTTGCCTCGATTAATATCAACCAGATCAATCGGCGCATTGTGAATTCAACCGAGTACAACAGAGCCGGTGGTCAGGTGACGCAACCCGTCAACGCAAATGGCTATTACAGCGTCAACGGTTTTATGAGCCTAGGTCGGACGGTTACCTGGAGTGGGCAACGGGTAAACTTTAACTGGACAACCAACGGCAGTTTTGTTAACAACGTCAGTTTTGTTAATAAGCTACTGAACAAAGGGCGGAATCTTAGCGCAGGTCAGGGCCTGAGTGTCAACACCTTCTGGAAAGAAAAACTGGATATTAACCTGGCGGGTAATGTTACATTCCAGTCGGCGTCTTATTCGCTACAGCCACAACAAAACAGCCAGTTCTTATATACTTCTATTAATTTCCGCCTGTTCTATCAGCTTCCTGGGCGTTTCACTGCTACGTCTGATCTTGGTTATAATGCCAACTCAGGTCTGGCAGCGGGCTATAACCAGAAGTTTGCGCTCTGGAATGTGGGCATCGCACGTCAGTTGTTCAAACAAAAACAGGGCGAACTTCGGCTGTCAGTCTATGATTTGCTAAATCAGAACAGGAGTATTGTCCGCAACACCACCGACACCTATATTGAAGATGTACAGAGCATGGTGTTACGCCGGTACGTGATGCTGACGTTCACCTACAACATCCGTAAATTCGGGATGATGTCAGCAGCCAAACGGTGAGATGGGAGTTACAATTAGAGATAAAGCTTACGCCCGTATAGAAGATTCTCAACACCGATGATTTCATCAATCTCATCCCAAAACACGTTTAATTCAGTCATCTCAAAAGACCGACGTTGTTTAGGGCTTGCCGCGGCAAGGGGCTTTGACCAGTGTAATGGAATTAGTATAGTGCGCCCATCGCTCAAGTCAAAACCAACCTGCTCGGCGCGAAAGAACACACGCGTAAACGTTGGCAAATCGCGCATTGGGGGGCGCTTAGCGGTTCGTGCTTTTTGTTTTATAGTTGACGGGGATTCGGTTTGTCCGGCAATAGCTTTCATAGATAATTTTTATAGTCTCTATTTGTGACTCGATAACCTGCTGTACAGAACCGATTTCTCGCTTTGTCATTCCTTTTTTATCAGCTACTTCCACAGTTCCATTAGCAAATATCCAAAATTTACACAGCTTGTGGATGCCTTTCTGGGCATGAATATGACAGGGCTCATGAGGCATATCATAACTACGGGCAAAATAACGCCACGAAGCAACGATGAAGTAAGTTGACATAGAAAATAGCAGGCGTAGGAACTTGCAAAGTTATATAAAACCGGAACGCCTACTAGCACCGCTTCGTTGTAGGTAGACAAGACCTGCCGAACTCGGAATGCCCTTATTTATTACGTCTTTGAACTCTGGCAGTAACGGAAACTGCTATTATATTGGCAATGAAACCGATGCCGTTCTGATCGACGCTGGCTTGTCGTGCCGCGAAACCGAAACAAGAATGGCCCGGCTGGGTTTGTCGATGGCGAGAGTGAGGGCGATTTTCATTTCGCACGAGCATTCCGATCACATCAGCGGTCTCTCCGTATTGGCCAGGAAATATCAGTTACCTGTTTACATCACACCCGATACCCTCCAGTTTTCGCGCCTTCCGCGAGACACCCTCGCAGTTCACGACCTCCAGGGGTATGAACCAGTCTGGATCGGCGACCTCTGTATTACAGCTTTCCCCAAATGGCATGATGCCGCCGATCCGCATAGTTTCCTGATTGCTTGTGGAGATACCAAAGTAGGAGTGTTCACCGATATTGGTGCCCCCTGCGAACACGTCATCAGCCACTTCAGTCAATGTCATGCCGCTTTTCTGGAAGCCAATTACGATGAAGATCTGCTTGAAAACGGACGCTACCCAATTTTCCTGAAACGGCGTATTCAGGGGCCGCAAGGACACTTATCCAATCAACAGGCGTTAGAGCTCTTCCGGAAGCATAGGCCGCCGTTTATGAGTCACCTGCTAATGTCGCACCTCTCTAAAGACAACAATAGCCCGCAGCTGATTGAGTACCTGTTTGCCCCGCATTTGGAAGATACTCAGTTCGTTATTGCCTCGCGCTACGCCGAAACAAAAGTGTATCAAGTTGGAAATTAAGGTTTTCTGTCGTTCAGGAAAAGGAATGGCTCTTCAGTTTTTCTCTTTATGTATTCATCATATCCTTCCTGCGTTTTGAGTTCCATCTGATACAGATAACGCTCAGGCTGGCGAGCGTTTTTGTGTACGTAGCTACCGGAGAAAGCAACGATGTCTGCTGCTTTCAACGATGTATTGGCAAAATTGCGGACTCGTTTTTCATTCACCCAAATGCCATATTTTTTCGGATTTTTCCAGGCTTCAAACTCGGCTTCGGTAGGTGTTTTGCGTGATTCAGGAGCAATATAAACCACCCGCTTTTTCTCTTCCAAAGAGAGGTCCGAAAATCGCTTTCGAGCCGCTTTAAATCCTTTTGGCCCACCTGGTATGTACACCATCTTGTCGGAAAACCGCCGTTCCATTTCGGCAACGTCAATCTTGGGTACTCGTTGGTTATCTGGCTTCGATTTAACCTGATTTGTCGTCGTTGGAGCAGTAATCTGGGCTACAGTCTGGGTGCTCACAGCCACCGACAGAGCGAGGAAAAGCAATGCAGCACTGCCCGCTACCAGTACCTTTTTGGCACGGGATGTTTGTTTGGTCATCATGGTGAAGCGTTGTTTTGTGGTTTGGAATGTAAGCGTACTCGTGAGAAAAACAGGTGAAGAATCAGTCAGCTTGCTAAGTAATAAGTACTGATAATGAACGACATCTGCGCTCTTCTTTGTCACCGCTTCGTCGGCCAGAAACTCATGATTCAGTTGAATAGCCCTCTTAAACCAAATGAGTAGCGGGTTGAACCAGAAAAAACAGATTAGCCCTTCAATCAATAGAATATCCAGCGAGTGTCGCTGCCGAATGTGCGCCAGTTCGTGCGTAAACAGCTCATCTTCAATGGTTCCCTTTTCGTAAGCCGTTCTACTCACAAACAGGTAATTCAGGAAGGTATGCGGCAAAACATTTCCGGGAAGCAACACAAGCAGGGCTCCCTCGAATGGCACGGTTTCACAGCCTTTGAGTTTCCGAAAAAGCACGTACAGATTCCGGCCAAAGCGAGCGAATAATATAGTGGTTATGCACCCATAGATCACCCAATACAAACTAACGGTTGCAGGACTCTCAGCCGATAGCATCCGTCCCTGCTTCAGGCCTGTTCCCAATTCTTGTTTAATGTATTGAACCGGTACGACATCCGTAAACGGCACCACTTCCGACTTAAGCTCAATCAATACCAACGGGGCCGAAAACGAGAATAGCAGACCAAGCAGCAGATAAACCCGGTTGAAGCGGTGCATCTTCTCTCGCTCAAGAATGAGTTTATAAAATCCCAGCGCCACCAACAGGCAAAACCCAGATTTGAGTAAGTACGGTATCATGGCTTTTTCTTTTGGATTTGTTCGTCGATCAATCCTTTCAGAGCTTCCAGCTCGGCAGCAGACAGGTTTGTTTCTGTGGTGAAAAACGAGGCAAACTGGGCCGCCGAATTATTGAAGAAATTTTTGATTAGTCCGTTGACATGTTTAGCAAAATAGTCGTTCCGAGAAATGGTCGGGTAATACTCCCGGGAGTTACCATACTCTCGATAGCCCACGAATCCCTTGTCGGTCATGCGTTTGAGAAGCGTTGCGACAGTTGTAGCCGCTGGTTTAGGTTCCTCGTAGGCATCTATGAGGTCTTTCATGAATGCTCGCTCCCGGCTCCATAGGTGCTGCATCAGGGTTTCTTCGGTCGGGGATAGTTTCATTCTCTACGAGTGTAGTTTTTATTCTACAAATGTAGAGTACCAAAACGTAAAGTCAAGAAAATAGAAAACTATTTTTTTAGGTCATCAACGTATTTGAGGGATTTAAACTTTCTATGAATGGAATTGCATAGCAATCAGCCGTTACTGACCCATCTTAGCTCTACCCAAATAAATTTCATCGCCCTTTAACTGAATCTGGCTATAAAACTGGTAACCATTTTCAACGTAACGCACCAGCACGTTGGTTTGCTGGTTTGGGCGCGCGTAGGGCATGGTCGCGCTAACCAAAATCTGGTCGCCGTTTACAATGGCCCGGACAAAGGGCAGTGACTTGGTTTTGAGCTGGTTTGCGTTGTATTTGTACCAGGTCTTCCCGCCATCGTACGAACATTCTGTGTTCTGGTTCAGATACGTTTCGCGCCCATTGAACAGATCGCCGTGGTGCTTGAACAATCGCCACAAACCGTGAATGTAGTGCTCGTAACAGGTGTAATTGCGGTCGTTTCCAAGGTCCTTCAAGTTCGGGTCAGCCGGAGAAGGTTGATCAGGAACGAGCTGGTTGTGGTCATCCCAAAACAGAACACCGTAGGCCCCCGTGAACCAGTAGAACACACTCATCCCTTCTGCGATGGCCGGCGGGGCGGCATTGGATGCTCTGGCGCTTTTGTTGAAATCGGCATTCTGCGTGTTAAACAGCCATTGCCAGGCCACGCGCCGTTTATTGGTAATAGCCAGATTCACCTCCTGCTCACCCAGCAACGAACCCAACCAGTGACGGGCATTATCGGCATTGTGCGGAATCGAGTAATCAAAATCGGGATAAAAGTAATAGGTGCCAGGCATGGCCAGATCAACGTAATCGGCAAACGACTTATCTACAATCTCATCGGGCATTCCACGCTGGCGACTCGTTGCCGTGTGTTTAGCTGGTTTGTTCCAGAGCCATTCAGCTCCCGTCGTGTAATCAGATGCCCGTGAGTATCCAAAACTGTTGTGTGGCATTGGCGTGATGGATCCCAACTGCGTGTAAGGCATGGCGTTCTCCTTGATGGTTTTGGCCATCATCACATACAAATTGGCATGTTCCTGCTGATTACCCGCCGAAGTCCCGTCGTTTTCGAGATCGAGAAACACAAACCCGTTGGTATTTTTCATACCCGTTGGCGGACAATCTCCATAGTTCACGCATTGCCCACACACTTCCATCGACGCATTAAACAGGCTTTTGCGGGCCTGCCGGTCTTGTTGGGGGCGACGATACCATGTCTCACGCGCCATCTCGCTGTTCCTCGACCAGCCAAGTCCGAACGGTTCACTGGTGAAGTAATTCTGATACATGGTCAACGCCCGCTGACTCGGTTTCAGGCGGCTTGTCCAGCCACGCGGGGTTGTGCCAGGGTCGTACAAATATTCTTTCCCCGCCACCATCCGTGTTTGGTCGATGGCTGAAAAGCCTCGCTGAAACAGCTTATCCCAAGCATAGTCGACATGCAGATTGCGCCCAGCCGCCGAAAAAATCAGGGCTTTGGTGGCTGGCAGTTGAAAGTCGCCCACCACATCAATATTCCAAAACCCTTTCCGGTTAGCCGGGGTAGGCTTAAAATTGGCCCGTGGCGTAGGGGTTAATGGCGTGAGTGGCGGTAGCTGGCTCTGCATCACCAATCCCACTGGTTCTGCTGGAACGGCAGGCCGGTTTACCAGAAAAAAACCGCCCGCCGTAGCGGCTAAGGCGGTGAACAAAAAGGCTATTTTCATCATATAATTCCTCCCCTCTCCTTCTGAAGGAGAGGGGCCGGGGGTGAGGTTAGTCATCAATATAACGTTTGGTGATAGGCTGATACGAGTCGATACGCCGATCACGGAAATATGGCCAGGTTGTGCGGTAACGGTCTGATTGATCGAGGTCGATCTCCTGAACATGCACCACTTCCTGGTCGTGGGGAGCCAGATACAACAGCGATCCGAAAGCATTAGTCACAAAGGAACCACCCCAAAACTGTTGATCGGCCTCGCGTCCAACACGGTTCACCGATACCACCGGAACGCCGTTAGCAATGGCATGGCTTCGCTGAATAGTTTGCCACGCACTGTATTGCTCGTCGTTCGCTTTGGGGTCCGTTTCATTAGTATCCCAGCCAATAGCGGTCGGGTAAAACAACACCTCTGCCCCCATCAACGACGTAATCCGGGCCGCTTCAGGATACCACTGGTCCCAGCAAATTAGTACGCCAATTTTGGCTACTTTAGTGTCAAAAACCTTATAACCAAGGTCGCCAGGCGTGAAATAAAACTTCTCGTAATAACCAGGGTCATCAGGGATGTGCATCTTGCGATACTTGCCCAGATAGGCTCCATCGGCATCCAGAACAGCTGTTGTATTATGATAAAGTCCCTGCGCCCGCTTCTCAAATAAAGAGGCAATTACCACTACATTACATTCTTTGGCTACCGCACAAAGTTGCTCCGTAGTTGGCCCCGGAATGGCTTCGGCAAGGCTGAAATTATGATGGTCTTCGACATCACAGAAATAAAGCGACCGAAATAACTCCTGCAAACAAACGATTTGAGCCCCTTTTTGTGCAGCCTCACGGATGCCCGCAATTGCTTTCTGGACGTTAGCCTCCACATCGTCGGAGCAGGCCATCTGGACTAAGCCAATATTTATTTTTCGAGACATACAAAAACGTCATTGGTAGTCATTGGTAGTCATTGGTAGTTACTGCCTGTTTCACAACTAATGACAGTAATGACCACTAATGACAATCAATGACAATTTTAAAATGGCAGTTTGCCTAGATCAACATTACCGCCGGTCAGGATGACACCTACTTTATGACCAGCGAACAGGTCTTTGTGTTTCAGAACAACGGCCAACGGTACGGCGCAGGAGGGTTCAATAATGATTTTCATGCGTTCCCAGACCAGCCGCATGGCCGCAATGATCTCCGGGTCCGATACCGTTTTAATGTCGGTAACGTATTGCCGGATAATAGCCAATGTCCGTTCGCTGAGGTTAGTCAGAAGCCCGTCGGCAATGGTGTTAATGTAGGGAGCCTTTTCTACACGACCACTTTGAAACGAGAGGACTGCATCAGCGGCCCCTTCGGGTTCGCCAGCCATCACCTTCGTGTCGGGAGAAAAGTAATGTACCGACAGAGCGGTTCCACTTAACAAGCCGCCCCCTCCTACCGGTGCCAGTATCCAGTCGAATGGCCGGTCACCACCAGCGTCTTCAATCAGTTCTTTGGCAGCAGTACCTTGTCCGGCTATTACCCGGTCATCGTCGAATGGGTGAATCATGGCCGCACCAGTGCGATCAATTACTTCCTGAACACCCGTTTCGCGGGCTTCTAAAGTAGGTTCGCACTCAATTACTTCGGCTCCGTAGCCACGAACGGCGTCTTTTTTCACCTGTGGTGCCGTGCGGGGCATCACGATATAGGCCGGTGCCCCTACCTGACGGGCAGCATAAGCAATAGCCTGTGCATGGTTGCCCGATGAATGCGTTGTGATTCCCGACCGAAGTTCATCCGGTGTCAGTTGCAAAACGGCGTTCAGGCCGCCACGGGCTTTGAATGCCCCTATTTTCTGAAAATTCTCGCACTTAAAATGCAGTTCTGCTCCCGCCAGCGCATCAATAGTGCGGTTGGTTAGTACCGGAGTCCGGTGGATATACGACCGAATTCGGTCGTGAGCGGCCAGAATGGTTTCAGAGTTCATGCTAAAAATTATACCGTAGCCCTAAGCCCGACTGCATATTCAGGAATAGTGGTGCCGGAATAACTTCCACATACAAACCCGTTTCCAGGAAAATAGAAAATGGCTTATCGGGTACGAAGTATTCCAGACCAGCCACTGCTGATCCACCCAGTGATGTTTCGGCTACGTATTCGGTTTGCTGCCCCTTCAACGCATCCGGGTAATACCGCCGACGGTTTACCTGTCCACCAAAGCCATAATAGCCACGGAAGGTGTCGCGGCCAAGCAGACGGGTGTGCCAGAGGTAATGCCCCTGGAGCGTAAGACCGATGCTCCTGTAGCGGCCCTGACGATAATCGCGGGTGTTGCCATACAGGCCACCATACGAACCGATGTTTATATCGAATGCATTTGTGTCGCGGAAGTATTTACGAATATTAATGCCTGACGGTTCGCCCAGCCGGAAGCCTGCCGCCCAGTTATTGTATTGTGCTACTGCTCTGCCAGCGGGCAACAAACCCAGCATCAGGGCGATACTTACAACAAGAAATGATTTGTACATATACGTGGGTTCTGAATTGGAAATTTGAGGCAACAAAAAAGGTAGCTATCAGTGGGTTATCAACCCAGCATCTACCGTCCAACGTCCAGAATCCTGAAACTGTTGTAGCCAACTTAGCAAGATACTGTTTTCGGTGGGTGTTCCAACCGAAATCCGAAGACAACCGGCGCACAGCTGAACTTTCGACCGGTCGCGGACAATAACCTGATGTTCGATCAGGTAGTTAAATACCTCTTTGGGATTGTCGAACCGAACCAGCAGGAAATTAGCATCCGACGGATACACTTGCTGCACCATTTGCATACCCTGAAGGTGTTCGGCCAAGGCGGTTCGCTCGGTCAGAATCTGCTGAACCATCTCGTCTTTTCGCTCGACATGGTCGAGTGCTTTCAGAGCCAGTTCCTGCGTCGGTGCCGAGATATTGTAGGGCGGCTTTATTTTGTTCAGTACCCGAATCAACTCCTCTGAGGCAAAGCACATACCCAACCGAAGAGCGGCCAAGCCCCAGGCTTTCGAAAAGGTTTGCAACACCACAAGATTCGGGTAACGATCAAGTTGAGCAGTCCAGGATGGGTCGGACGCGAAATCGATATAGGCCTCATCAACCACCACTAACGAATGTACTGCGCCCTCGATCACCGCCCGAATGGCTTCTGAGTCGAGTTGATTTCCCGACGGATTGTTGGGCGAACAAAGCCAGATTATTTTGGTAGTAGGCTCAATGGCGTCGAGAACAGTCCTGGTATCCAGTTGAAAATCAGGCGTGAGAGGAACCCGAATCAAGCTCACATCATTAACTGCTGCCGACACCTCGTACATACCGTAGGTGGGTGGCACAATCAGGATGCTATCCGTCCCCGGTCGGCAGGTTGCCCGCACTAGCAGATCAATGGGTTCATCGGAACCATTACCCAGAAAAATCTGGGTTGGTCGCACCCCTTTAATCGGAGCCAGCTTCTCTTTGATGGCTGCCTGATAAGGATCGGGATATCGGTTGAAAGAACTCGAAAACGTTGAAGAACCCTGGAGCGCTGGCCCGTAGGGGTTTTCGTTTGCGTCGAGAAAAACGCCCTCTTTTCCCGTATATTCATCACGAGCCGATGAATAAGGCGTCAGTGTTAGTATATGTGGCCGTAGTAAATCGGCTAATTGAAACGTTGGCATTCGTCAGTAGGTCGTACACGCAAAGATACCGCGTCTGTCTGTATGGACAAATTACGGGCTGTTTCGGTTTCAGCCGATCTACGAAAGCTACTCGTATAACCCTCCTCCTATATCGAAGCCGAGTTTGAAGCCTACGTACGAGTTATTCGATTTTACTATAGCTACTGTGTTGTTGGTCAGGTTAGCCGTGTATTTGGTCGACGGTGCATAGTTATACTCAACGCCCATGTTGAGGTGGCCGTATTTGAAACCGACACGCCCCATTGCGCCAAGTTTCCGGGCGAACTGTCCCCCAATATCATTACTTTCACTAAAACTTAGTCCCCCGGTCGAGTATAAACCCGCTCCAACCCCAATATACGGGCGAAACTTCTCGGAAGATAACAAATAGGTACCCGTCAGAACGTATGAACCAGCAAACTTGAGTTCCGTATCGGTCAACAGCCCATTTACCTCAGCGGCCCGCGCCATTAATGCCCCTTCAATACGAAGCCCAAGGTCAATCTGGTCATTGACACCATATTTAGGCTCTAACGACAGTAAAAATCCTCCTGATGAGCCCGCGCCAGTTGGCTTGGCATAGCCAATAGACGTATTTACTTTAAATGGCTTGAAATCCTGAGCTGATGCGGCAAAAGCTACTAATCCGAATACGACTGTGAATACTTTTTTCATTAATTGACCTGGTTTGAACACTTTTTCGAAGGACATTTATTTGTAACGAATAGTCTGAAGCAGGTATCAAACATAATGCATCTACACCGGCTAAGCCAACCAAACTGCTACTCAAATCAGTAATTAGAGCTATATTCTCCGTTTTAGTTTAACGGAGTGGGCAATTGTTGTCAAGTATCTTTGCCCTGCTAACCCATAAATGCCCATGCTCAACCATATTTCAATCAACGATTTTCTGCCGACACCCAAGTATTTACAGATTTACAATTCGATTGTGTCTGGTTTAGAGAATCATGACATTTTGCCGGGCGACAAATTACCCTCGATCTACGAATTGTGTGCTCATTTTGATGTGGCTAAGGGCACCGTAGAAAAAGCGTATGATCTGTTGAAGACCAATGAGATTATCAGGGCTGTTCGAGGCAAGGGCTATTACATCAATCACACCCGGGTGGGGGGAAACCTCAAAATTTTACTCCTTTTCAATAAACTGAGTGCGCACAAAAAGCTGATTTATGATGCTTTTGTGGAGCGCGTCGGCGCCGAGGCTACTATTGATTTCTACATTTATAACAACGACTTCCGACTCTTTTCCGACCTGATCGAGCGCCATACCGTTGGGTACACTCATTACGTCATAATCCCCCATTTTTACGATCAGAGCGAACAGGCGGCTAAACTCATCAACCGACTCCCAAAGCACAAACTGGTTGTTCTGGATAAATTAGTTGAAGGGGTTACGGGTAATTACTCCGCTGTTTATCAGCACTTTGAAAAAGACTTAATGGTGGCTTTAGTAGAAGCGTTACCCTTGCTTCGTAAATACAAAACCATTAACATTCTCTTTCCGAACAACACCTATTTACCCCGTGCGATTCTGAACGGGTTTTACCGGTTCTGTTACGAACACGAGTTTGAAGGTCGGGTGTTGCCAGACATGGAAAAAGAGGAAATCAAAGCAGGCAATGTGTACATCAATCTGATTGAAGAAGATTTGTACGCCGTAGTGAAAAAAGTAAAGGAAACGACATTCCGCGTGGGCGAAGAGGTTGGTATTTTGTCGTACAACGAAACCCTTCTAAAAGAACTGCTGCTGGACGGTATCACCGTAATGTCCACCGATTTTGCGGGCATGGGCCGCACAGCCGCCGAACTGGTGCTGGGCGACACTCCACAACACATCGAGAACCCCTTCCGGTTAGTGGTACGTAAATCGCTTTGAGCAGTAAACAGTGAGCAACGAGCAGTTTTCACTGTTTACTGCCCACTGTTCACTGAAATTACTGCTTCTTCGCTTTCACCGTTTCAACGTTTTTCTTCTTCACATCCATGTCGGTGAGGGCATTGGTCTGATCTACTTTATTGACGTCAATATCCTTTGTTAGCTGTTCCAGCTCTTTTGCATTTTCGTCCATACTACGGAGAAGCCGCTCTTTTTCGCGTTTGTTGCGCTCAATGTCGCGCTGAAGCCGTTCGCCTTTCTGCACCAGCTTCTGGTGATTTTTCTGCGCTTCACTTAAGCTAGTTTCCGCTCCTCGTACTTCATTGTTATACAGCGCTTTGGCGGCAAAATCTTTCAGCAGTGTTTCGGCGGCATTATAGCTGGCATCTCCCGCTTTTACAAAGTTGCCACTACCCAGATCGAACGAGGCAAAAATGGTGGTGCTTGTTTTGTTACCCTTCACCTGACTTATCAGGTTGATAGGTTCGGTAGAAACAGCCCGTATGTCGGCATTACTCACCCGGTAAACACCCCGCGACTCACTCGAACGGCCATACGAACGAAGCTCCTGCTCCCATTCAGTAGTTGCTGTTTTTTCGTCAATTGGAACGGTCAGAAACAGTCCGGGCAATTTGGCTTTTTCAATCGTTTGCTCACCGGCATACACGGTTTGCGCCTGTGCGCCAACACGCAACAGCATCATCAGGGAAATAGTCAGTACGGTTCTCATTGGTATTTTTTGTGGGATTGATTTGGGACAAAGGAAACAAGATGGAAGAACAAAGACAATGACATGAGCCACACAGCCTGTTTCTATACAAAGCCTAACAATTTAATAGGTTTTAAAACTCCTGTAGAGGCAATGAGTTAGACGAGATAACTAATTTATCTCAACTCATGGAAAAACAAACCGGAAAAACCGCGCTTATCACGGGTGCCAGTAGTGGCATTGGTCGCGAACTCGCTAACCTTTTTGCCCAGGATGCCTACAATCTGGTGCTTGTTGGCCGCTCAGACGATCAACTCAACGAACTCGCCAATACCTATCGGGACCAATTTGGCATCACAGCCACGGTCATCAATAAAGACCTCGCCGACCCGAAAGCTCCCGAGGAAATTTATGCCGAAACTCAGCAGCAAAATATTCAGGTTGATGTACTGGTAAACGATGCAGGCTTTGGTGAGTATGGCAAGTTTGCCACCGAAACGGACCTGCAAACCGAGTTGCAGATCATTCAGGTCAATACTACTTCCCTAGTTCATTTGACCAAGCTGTATTTGAAAGATATGGTAGCCCGTAACGACGGTAAAATTTTAATGCTTGGATCAGAAGTATCGGTGTCGCCTAGTCCGATGATGGCTGTTTACGGCGGTACTAAAGCGTTTATCAAGTCATTTTCGGAGGGTATTCGTAATGAGTTGAAAGACACTAACGTGACCGTTACGGTGCTGATGCCGGGTGCAACAAACACTAATTTCTTCAACCGGGCAGGGGCCGCCCACGTTAAAGGGGCTGATCCATCGAAAACCGCGAACCCTGCCGATGTGGCTAAAGAAGGGTACGAAGCGCTCATGCAGGGGAAAGATCATGTTGTAGCCGGTTGGGTCAACAAAGCCCGCGTGGCCCTGGCTCACATTCTGCCTGATCCAGTAATGGCGGCTGGTACCCGGCGGGACATGGAACCCAGAGCCCAATCTGATTCAGAGAAGCAGCAAGAGCAGTTGATCCAGCTAGCGATTGGGGTTGGTGTAGCAGCGTTAACTATTACTGGTTTGTATCTGGCTTATCGCCAATCGAGCCCACTCGACAAAGCCCGGTATCGTTACAAGGCTCATTCTGCTGGCAAATCGGTTCAGCATGCAGTCCAGGCTGTTGCTGATTCTATAAGCGGCTCCGTATCAAACGCAAAATCGAAAGTAGAAGAAGTGTTGGCATAGAGCCTAAATCTATTTCTTTGTTACTAACAGTCGTTTGTCCCCATTTTGGAGGGTGGTGGCCAGAATATAGGTGTCACCACCCTCTTTTAATCCCAGTTTTTTACGGAGTTCATCTACGGATTGAGGGAAGTTTCGCACCGTTAGGTTGGCCTTCATATTGGGCACATATTGCTGAAGTTCGGCACGGGTTGGTTTGCAAACGGCTTCGAATTGGAAAACCCGACCCGGAAAATTGGCTACTAATGCATCGGAGGTATACAAATGACTGTGTGCGGCCAGTTTAGCAACGCCAAACCGATGGGACACTACCCGGAATGCACCTGCTTTCATTACGGCAGCGTTGGGTTCATATATATAAGTGAGCGGGTTGTCGAATTGTATTGAAACCGAACGTTCATCGCCCCTACGAAAACTAAAGTCAACGGCACCAGTCGTTGTCAGATCACAGGCAGTAACCTGCACATCATCCGGCGTAATCGAATCGTTACCCGCAACAAATAAAACTTCCTTGACCTCGTGTTGTACGGCCACAACATGCACTGCACTGATTCCCGGTAGGGTGCGTAACGTAGCCTCAATGTCGATCAGGGGCGAGGTTTTCAAAAGCAGGTTACGGGTTTTCGCCATCAGCATTGGCCACCAGGCCACCACGTTTGGTTCGCAGTCGTCGAGCCGGACCACACGCCCTCCCCTATCGTCACGACGGGCCGGGTCCAGATATATCCAATCGGCTGCCGTACCTAGATCAGCTAATACAACATCGCTTTGATCGTTCACCACCCTTACGTTTGTGGCACCCAGCCGAGGGAGGTTGTGCGCAGCCAGTTGGGCTAACTCAGAGTTGCGTTCAATATAGGTCACCCGTTTCGTCGCGCTTGCAAATGCCCAGGTATCTACTCCCATGCCGCCCGTACCGTCGAGTAAATGCTTCGAACTAGGGGTTAATTGATTCACAATTTGGGCCTTATAACGTGCCGTCTGTTCCGATGATGATTGTTCTACGGGTACTGTCGACGGGAAAACAATATCGGGATTAGCTACCCATGTTGGCAATTTGTCACGAAGCCGTTGTCTGGCTGCGATTTGAACAGCCATTTTCTTAACGTCCACTTGGCCATTACGCGAATAGCGAAGTACTAACTGTTGTACATTCCCCTCAATATTGGTTTGTATAAATAGTTTTTCCTCGTCTGACAGTTCGATCGGTTCCAAAATTGTGTGAATTGAAGAAGATTCTGACTTAATCCTGTTTTAATTTTGTATGTTGTGCACAAAGCGCGTAAACCAATCCCCTTACTTGTTCACTTTTCATGAAAAAGGTCAATCCAATTCGAACCCTTTCTAACTATTCTCCCGGTCTGCTCCGCAGCGACTTACCTTCGGGTTTGTCAGTTTTTTTAGTTGCTTTGCCGCTATGCCTGGGCATCGCGCTAGCTTCGGGGGCTCCTCTTTTTTCCGGTTTAGTGGCCGGTATTATCGGGGGTGTAATCGTTGGTTTTTTATCTGGTTCTGAAATCAGCGTAAGTGGCCCAGCGGCTGGTTTAGCGGTGATTGTGGCTGATGCTATTACAAAGGTAGGGTCTTACGAAGTTTTCCTGGTTGGTGTTGTACTGGCCGGAATGATTCAATTGGTTCTGGGAATACTTCGGGCGGGTAAACTTAGCAGTTTCTTCCCCGATAGCGTCATCAAAGGCATGCTCGTAGCTATCGGGATTGTTATCGTGCTGAAGCAAATCCCGCACGCTCTCGGCCGTGATAATGACTATGAAGGCGAATTTGAATTTCAGCAACTTGCCGACGGCGAAAATACCATCTCCGAAATTTACCGGGCCATCGAAACAGCTAGTACGGGGGCTGTGGTTATCAGTATCTTGTCATTAACCATTCTGATTAGTTGGGATCAGTTAGCGAAACGGGGCGTTCAGTTTTTCAAAAACTTGCCTGCTGCGCTGGTGGTCGTGTTCATAGGGGTAGCCCTCAACGAGTTTTTTCGGGTGTTCATTCCCGACTGGTATATGGGCGACACCGCCCACCAGCACATGGTTCAGATTCCAACCGTTGCTTCCGACAAACCCTGGTGGTCTATTTTTACGTTCCCCAATTTTTCGGCGTTTACAGACCCTCAAATCTGGAAAGTTGGTGGCACCATCGCAATCGTCGCCAGCCTCGAAACACTCCTTAATCTCGAAGCTTCCGATCAGTTGGATGAGCAACGACGGGTATCCTCTACCAATCAAGAGCTCATGGCTCAGGGAATTGGCAATATGATATCAGGTCTGATTGGCGGGTTGCCCGTTACCTCCGTCGTTGTCAGAACTTCGGCTAATGTTTTTGGTGGTGCTAAAACGAGGGTTTCTACCATTACCCACGGCTTGCTGTTGGCCATTGCCGTATTTGCGGCCGGGTCGTTACTCAATTACATTCCGCTGGCGTGTTTAGCAGCCATCCTGATTATGGTTGGTTATAAACTGGCGAAACCTAAAATCTTCGTGAGCATCTACAAAGACGGCATCAATCAGTTTGTTCCGTTCATTGTTACGGTGTTAGGTATCATTTTCACGGACCTGTTAATTGGTATTACAATTGGAGCCGTGCTGGGTATTTTATTCATTTTGTACACTAACTCGCAGTCAACCATTCAGGTTACGCGGCAAGGCAAGCACATCGAGATCAAAATGCTTAAAGATCTCCATTTCTTGAGCAAACCCCAGTTGAAAGAAGTATTACAGAGTTTGCAACCCGGCGATCAGGTGATTGTAGACGGGGGCGTAGCTGATTTTATCGATCACGACATCTTCAATATGTTGTACGATTTCAAGGAAGTTGCCAAAGCGCAAAACATCAGCTACGAACTTCGAAATGTGAGCAAATTCAAGCGTCAACTCCCCAAAGTTGAACCGATTAAGGAGGTGTTGCTTGGGTAAACGAAACAGTAAAACCGTAGATGGCTCTCTGTTTGCTTATGAGTCAGCTACGGTTTTACTCTTGCATTTTAACTGCCAGCACGTGCTTGCACAAGCCACGTTTGCTTTGGTGATTTGTATACCAATCACAGGTACAGCGAGCCATTTCTTGATCAATGATAACCGTATGGAATACATCCCCTGTTCCTTTTACGCGGGCTTCAGTATAGTTAGGCTGTTGAACGACAATCTGGATATTATTACCAATTGTCAATTTACGTGCGTTTTTCAGACGGGGATTCAGGCTCAGAATCCTCCCTATCTTGAAGGGTAGCCGTCGGTAAAAATGTTCGTTTCTGATTAAATCGAATCCCAGCAACCCAATGCTCGACAGTTGGGCAGTCAGCGTGTCAATAGACCCAAATTCAATGTCGTTTTCAATGGCTAACAAAGCTGGGTTAAACAGTTCATTAGCTTTCATCAGACTATTGACTCCGTAAATCCATTCCATAGGTAACTCACCAATAAGGTGTTCCAATGCCTTTCCTTCGCCCGAAAACCCCCGGTAGGCATCCCCTGAAACCGCAAACACGAATTGCAGTGGCCCTATCATCAACACAAAACCTGCTGCCTGCTCGTCGTCGGGTTTGTATACGCTCAGGCCGTCGATAAAGGGGAGTAAACCCTCCACGAGTCGAAGCCGGTGTGCGCCACCAACCCTCACGGCCAACCCCTGCTGCAAAGGCGAAAACAGGAACTTTCCTGCCCGCTGCACCACAAATAAATCGCTTTTGACGGTGCCTTTGGGCAGGCTCTGAAACAACTGTATAGCCTGTGAGCGGGTGAGCGTAAACATGGGCTGCATTCCGGCTAAATAGTGTTGAACACTTGTAAGACCCTTGATCCAGCGGTCGGGCAAAGCCACTTTTCGTTCTACTACCTTCGCCCGTTCACTGATTACTGTCACCGATTGTTGCCCAACCGACAACAGCATTTCTTCGGATTTTGTGATGCCGTTGAGCGCGTTGAGCATTGGCTCGTTGAAGTCCACGTTGGTAGTGCCACTTGCCAGAAAATCGCCGTCTAATCCTTCGGGTAAAATATCCAAACGGGCATAGACTCCGTTACAGGAAGAGAACCCTTCGAAACGTACTTGTCCAGTTCCAGCGGTAACGATAGGATCACGTAATGCCATTAATTCCTGCATTGACAGAGCAAATCTTGACCGTACTGTTTTAGCAACTGTCATCAGGCAGCGGGCAGTGAGGTAGGGGTTCCGCATCCGTCCCCAAAAGAAACACGGCACGGCATTGACTTCCTCGATTTCTGTTTGATGAGCAAGTGAGAGGGTATTTCCAACCTCGGTTTTTGCAAGGGTTGAGGGCGCGGCATAGCCGTAGGTGTAGTCAGTAAGGGTTTGCATTGAAAAGATTACTTTTTCTTGAGAATTGCCCCGCAAATGGACTTCAGCGATGCGATTTTTTGCCACGATTGAAGAATTTCCGCCGATGTTTCAGCGGACGTTTCGGCCAGTTTTACAAGCAAATCCAGATAGATTTCGAGGAGTTTTTTGGTATTCTTTGGTAACTCCGTTAGGGTGGCCAATTGCCCGAGAAGGGCATCCAGCGTCAGTAGCAAGGCTTTATTGTGGAGCGGACTCACATCTTTCACCAGGTTCAGCACATCGGCTAAGCGCTGGATGGGGGCGTAGTTTCCCGCCAGCAACCAGCCTAACCGGTCGCCGAGCCGGTTGGCATCAAGAGTTTGCTCCCCGAAATGGTGAATCAGAACTTCGGCCGCCAAAGCAGACGTTTCACGCTTTTTGGCAAGCAACCCACACGCCAGCACCAACAGCGACATTTTGCGGAACTGGAAATTAGGTTGAAGAGTAAGGTGAAGGGATTCGGAAGCAGCATTTCCTAATTCAGAAGAAGGACAGCCATATTTTGTGATTACTGCAAAAAACACCTCGGGTTGTTGAGCAATCAAGCTATACCAAAAAATCAAATCTGATTTACTAAGGTCTCGGTAGTTGTAACCATAGTTAACCTGATAATGTAAATCATTTCCGTACAGAAAGATCGGATTGAGCCCTTTGCTTTCCGGCAGAATGACCACAAATTCATAGCCAGGTGGATTGAGCGTACATTTTGGAAGTAAAGGTCTTTGTACATTTGCCGATTCTGCCAGTACCGAATCGGCAAATGCAGGAAACTCTCCATCAGGATTGAATGTACGGGCCGCAACTGCCCAAAGTGACTGCTGCTCTATCGAGGAATCATCGTTTCTAAGAACGGTTAACAACCGTTTCAGAGCTTTCTGTTTTGGCAGAATGATTTCGTATGTTGCACCCAAACAATATCGCATCAACGGTGCCACACTCTCATCTAATTCAAGACACAATTCCATTGCTTCTGCCACATTTTCCCGCGGCATCCGGGCAATGGCAATTGCCAAATCGAGCGGTTTAATGGGTTCATTGGCCTGTTGATAAGCTAGTAGTCGCTTAATTAAGGTTTGTGGAGAAATCCAGTGCGGTGCATGTGTTGGGAGACTTAACAGAGTCAGTTTGGAATTGATTTTGCGTTTTTTATGGCTATATGCCAAAATTTCGTACAGCCCCTTACCTACATCCCGGTGGTCATAGTCTGATTGTAGTTTTATGGAATATTGAAGTTGTGTTTCGTCATTATTGCCAGAAAGCCAGTGCCACAGGTAGAATTTTGCTGCCTGCTTTACGTAGGAGTTAAAATGCGTCTTCTCTAACTTCTTCTCGTACACTCTCAACTGTTCTCGCCAATCATCTGGTCGGTCTGTCGGGGGCAAAATCAGAGCGTTCATCAGGAGTTCCATATGTAGCGGGTCGTCAGAACTGATGAATGAACCGATCAGAAACACGAACTCTGTCCAGGTTTTTGGCAGGCTCACTTCCTGCCCCGGCACTAACCGCTGTACGGGTTTTGGTGGGGCATATTGATATGTGATGCTTCCTGATTCAGTGCTCGGTATAGATTCTTCAGCCCCTAAAAATGCCTGAAGATCGCCCGCTACTGTACCAAGCATTTGGCCGGCATAGGTTTGAAGCCGGTTTTGCAAATCAGTATCGGTGGGGGCGGCATATCTGGTGAGCAGTTGAGCAGCTTTGGTTTGCAGCGGCAAGTCGTTAATGGCAAACACGTCCGTGAGCAGGGTAGCAATGGTCGGCTGGTGGTCGGGTTGAGTTTTAGCCAATCGTTCAAACATACCCAACAGCAATTTCAGGGAAGTTTTGCAATCGCTACGCATCACTACGGGGGCTACCCAATCCAGAAATTCCGCTACCTGGAAATCCGGCATACTATAGATGATTTTCACCTGCGCCACCGCCCAACTTACTACATGTGAATGCTCGGCCCCCAACAAAGGGAGCAGGGCATCTTGTAAACTCAGCAACTCGCCAATTGTGGGATTATTGGCTTCAATCTGTTTGCGATAGAAGGCGCGTAATTCCGGTTTCCAATCTTTGGTTTGAACGCTCATGCAGCGTTCAAAAAACCAGTGTCGGTCTAGTTTACCTTCGGCAAGGAGCCGTGAGAAAACAATGGGCCAAAGTTGGATTTCCATATATATCTCATCTTCATTTCTAATGTATGCCCCGCTGTTTTGTATCTCAACTGGATAGTCGAATAGTCCAATAAGATCGCGCTGGTAAGCGATCTCATCATTAACCAGAAAATCGATGTGACTAAAAAGTTGTTCCTTAGCGTTTTCTGTATGCGTTCCATACCTGTATCGGTCATAGCCACCCACTAATTGAGCAAATACTTCGGGATTGAATAAGAATCCTTCAAACTCCAAATCTCGTATTCTTTTATATGTGGCCCTGAACCAGTATGAATTTTTAGGATCGTAATTAGTTAACCAACAAGGTTTGACAGTTGAAAATACAGGTAAGGTTAAAGTCTTCCAGACATCGTTAAATAAGTAGCTATCACATTTATCATGAATTCCTAAATTGTGAATCTCTTTGGCAGGTAAGAAGGCAAATACAAGCAATCGAACTAAATTTCGCTGCATCTCTGTCCCGCGAGGTCCGCAAACATATTGACCGAAAGAATTGACATAATTATGTTTCTTATACTCTTCCGGCTCATTTCGGTATTGTTGTTTATCTAAATAGTAATAGTCTGCCCAGTACTTACAGGCTAGCCTCGTCTTATCTTCAAGCTCCTTGTGCCACCGCTTATCCACCCTTTGCAAAAAGGGTAAAAGCTCGTCCACCAACGTACTACAGATAATTTCGTCATATCGGTTCAGTATGGTTTGAAGTTCCTGATCATGAGGTTTAGCCGTTTTTTTCGACGGTATGGTTGGTGATGAAACAGCCTGACCGTTCACCGTTTCGATGTAGCCTTTACCCGTTTTTTCGCGGATGATTTTTTCAGTTTCTTGTTGACAACGCTCGGTAGAGTCGAAGGTTTTGGTTTGCTTTTGCCCGGTAGTGCCGGTTCGCCCATAAGTCACCGTGAACGAGTTATCGGAGGTTTGGATATGCCAGAATTTATCGGAAGATTCACTTTTTAGGGTAAAGTATCGTGTCATTCAAAAGAAGAAATGTATCTAATAAGTTATAAGCAAGATACAAAAAACAAGCGATAAATAAAAGCTCCCTACGACATAATGCATAGGAAATCCTCCGTTAAATTTCCATCCGCTATTCAGTCCTCCACTGCTTCACTGCTAACTATATCTATTTCGTCTTTCTATATTACTTTGTCACAGGTCAGATACATTAGAAAAATCTAATTATTAGGGCCATATTTTAACAATACCCATCTTTTTATTAAACTTTATCCTTACCTTTGCGCCCGAAAATCTGATCTACTAACAAACGATTTCCACTAATTATATGGTATCCGTAAGACCCGACGAGGTTTCCGCTATCCTCCGCGAGCAGCTCTCCGGCGCCCGCACTGAGGCAGAACTCGAAGAAGTCGGCACGGTACTGCAAATCGGCGATGGCGTAGCACGTATTTACGGCTTGTCGAAAGTGCAGGCTGGTGAATTGCTGAGTTTCGAGAACGGTTTGCAGGCACTAGCACTGAACCTCGAAGAAGATAACGTTGGTGCGGTATTACTCGGTGACTATTCTGAAGTCAAAGAGGGCGATACCGTGAAACGTACAAACCAAATTGCCTACGTCAACGTCGGCGATGGAATCCTGGGCCGGGTTGTTAATACCCTCGGTCTGCCCATCGACGGTTTGGGACCAATTCAGGGCGAGACGTTTGAGATGCCACTGGAGCGTAAAGCCCCAGGTGTAATCTTCCGTCAGCCTGTTACGGAGCCTCTCCAGACGGGTATCAAATCAATCGACGCTATGATCCCCATCGGTCGGGGTCAGCGTGAATTGATTATCGGTGACCGTCAGACGGGTAAAACCGCCGTGGCCATCGACACAATCATCAACCAGAAAGAATTCTACGACAAAGGTGAGCCTGTTTTCTGTATCTACGTTGCTTGTAGCCAGAAAGCATCGACCGTGAAGCAGGTAGAAGCCACGCTCCGCAAAGCCGGTGCCATGGAATACACTGTGATTGTTGCGGCCAATGCATCAGACCCATCACCAATGCAGTTCTTCGCCCCATTTACGGGTGCCGCCATTGGCGAGTTCTTCCGCGATACGGGTCGTCCGGCACTGGTTGTTTTTGATGACTTATCGAAACAAGCGGTAGCTTACCGTGAGGTGTCGCTGCTGTTGCGTCGTCCACCAGGACGTGAGGCTTATCCAGGAGACGTGTTCTACCTGCACAGCCGCTTGCTGGAGCGGGCCGCCAAAATCACGAATAACGATGACATTGCCCGGCAGATGAACGACTTGCCACCGAGCCTGCAAGGCAAAGTGAAAGGTGGTGGTTCATTAACAGCTCTTCCAATCATCGAAACACAAGCTGGTGACGTATCGGCTTATATCCCAACGAACGTAATCTCGATTACCGACGGGCAGATCTTCCTTGAATCAAACTTGTTCAACGCTGGTATCCGTCCAGCCATCAACGTAGGTATTTCGGTATCACGGGTGGGTGGTAATGCGCAGATCAAGTCGATGAAGAAAGTAGCAGGTACGCTGAAACTGGATCAGGCTCAGTTCCGCGAACTGGAAGCCTTCGCCAAGTTCGGCTCTGACCTTGATGCCTCGACTAAATTGACAATCGAGCGTGGTCGCCGGAACCAGGAGATTTTGAAGCAGCCTCAGTATTCACCGGTAGCGGTTGAGCAGCAGGTAGCCATTATCTACGCATCGGTAAATGGTTTGTTAGACAAAGTACCTGTTAACAAGGTGCGGGAATTTGAGAGCGAGTTTACGCTGATGCTGCAAACCCAACATCAGAATGCTCTTGACGATCTCCGTAAAGGAAACCTGAGCGAAACGGCTACGTCGGCTATCAAGAAAGTAACCGCTGATCTCTCAGCGAAATACGCATAAATTCAGTGCTGAGGAGTGACGAGTGACGAGTGAAGAGGCTTTCAAGCTACCTTTTCTCCTCACTTCTCACTCCTCGCTCCTACCTTCTAAAAAATGGCATCATTAAAGGAAGTCCGTAGCCGTATTGGTTCGGTAAATTCGACTCAGCAGATCACGAAAGCCATGAAAATGGTGGCCGCTGCCAAACTTCGCCGTGCACAGGACAACATCATCCAGATGCGGCCCTACGCGCAGAAGTTGAGCGAAATGCTGGGCACGGTGTCGGCGGGGGCTGATGTTGCCTCCGAAAGCCCCTACAAAGCCGTTCGTCCGGTTGAGCGGGTGTTGATGATTGTGATCACTTCAGATCGTGGGTTGTGCGGTGCGTTCAACACGAACGTGCTTAAAGCAGCCCTGACCCGCATCAGCGAGCAGTACGCTGCTCAGCAGAGCCGGGGCAACGTAGAGATCATGGCCATTGGCAAAAAAGGCGCAGAAGCGTTTGCCCGTCGCGGTTTCACCGTTAATCGGGAATTTGTGGATTCGTTTTCAAAGTTGAGCTTTGCCAACGTGCGTTTAGCTGCCGAGAGCGCCATGGAAAGTTTCGTGGCTGGTCGGTACGACGTAATCGAAGTAGTTTACAATGAGTTTAAAAACGTTGCCACTCAGATTGTGCGGACGGTGCAGATGCTGCCCATCGTTTCAGCTGCGGTAACGCCAACAACTACGGCGGCTTCTAATGTCAATTATATATTTGAGCCATCGGAAGAAGAAATCATTGCCGAGTTGATTCCCAAGTCGTTGAAGATTCAGTTATACAAAGCCGTTCTGGAGTCGAATGCATCGGAACATGGTGCCCGGATGACGGCAATGGATAAAGCCACTGAAAACGCAGGCGAACTGCTTAAAGAGCTTCGTTTAGTATATAACCGGACTCGTCAGGCTGCCATTACCAAAGAGATTCTCGAAATCGTTGGGGGTGCCGAGGCATTAGCCAAGTAATATAAAAAAGGGATTAACGATCCTTTTTCGCCCGAAAGCCTGATACGTCAACGTGTCAGGCTTTTTCTTTATACCTACCCCAAATTAAACAGCCATTATAAACAGGAGACTACGGGAGAGTCAGCCGTAGCAAAAAAAGCACCTTTGTGAACGTGCTCATGTTCAGACACAATGCCTTAAATCCTGTTTATTATGCGAAATTTTATTCCTTTAACCCGGCTGTTCCTGCTTATCAGCACATTGCTGGTGAGTCTGAGCGCAGTGGCCCAAACGCTTACCGGCGTAGTGACTTCCGCCGAAAATAACGAACCTCTGCCCGGTGTCAACGTGGTACAGAAGGGGACTCGTAACGGAGCCGTTACCAATGTCAAAGGCGAATTCTCCCTGAATCTGAACGCTGGTGGAGCCTCTGCGTTGACATTCTCATTCATTGGATATGTCTCGCAGGAAGTGCCTATTACGAACCAGTCGACAGTGACGGTGCAGCTGAAACCCGACGACAAAACGCTCAACGAGGTAGTCGTTATTGGATATGGTACTGCCCGTAAAGGTGATGTGACGGGGGCTGTGGCTTCTTTCGATGCTAAAACAATTGAACAGCGCCCTTTGCTCCGCGTCGATCAGGCATTGGTTGGCCAGTTGGCCGGGGTGCAGGTGAAGCAAACCAGCGGTGGCCTTGGTAAAGGATTTAGTATTCAGGTTCGTGGCAACGGGTCCATCACAGCTGGTAGCGAACCCTTGTATGTGATTGATGGATTTCCGCTGGCAACCGCAGCCCCCAATACAGCAGGCGGGTATTCAACGGGCAATCCCCTCGACAACATGAACCCTAACGACATTGAGTCGGTACAGGTTTTGAAAGACGCAGCTTCGGCCGCTATCTACGGCTCCCGGGCCGCCAATGGAGTCGTGCTTATCACCACTAAGCGTGGCAATACTGGCCGTCCACGAATCACCGTCAATACGTATGCCGGTTATCTGGAGCGCACCCGCAAACTGGATATGCTCAGTGCCGACGAGTGGGTTGACCGCGCTACCGAGATGATTAATGCACAATGGGTCGCATCGGGAGCCAACCGGTCGGCCTCGCAAACCAACGAGCAGCGCCGGGTTATTCTGGGTTTACCCGTCGGCCAGGTAAACACGGGCTTTATGACTGACGATCGCTGGGCGTTGCCGGGCCATCCCGGCCTGCGCTACATTGACTGGCAGGATGAAGCCTTTCGGCGGGGTATGGTGCAAAATCATCAATTGTCGGCCAGCGGTGGAAACGACTTTGTGCGCTACTATGTCTCTGGGAACTACACGAAGCAGGAGGGCATGGTGATCAACACCAACTACGCGGCTTATTCTGCGCGGGCCAACGTCGAGGTAAACGCGAGCAAAAAGCTTAAAATCGGAATGAACCTGGCACCAACATTCTCGCTCAACAATGATCCCGGTGTAGAAGGGAAAGACAACATTCTGCACCAGTTGGTGAGTTTTACCCCAGTTCAGGAAGATACAATGGGCGTTTACCCGAACGTGGGTAACAACGGACAGTATCGCTGGAGTGTGTCGCCCAACAGCCCCATTGGAAAGTTGCAGAACGTTATTGGGGAGACCAAACGCTTCCGAACGCTCGGCTCTGTTTTTGCCGAGTACCAGTTGGTGAAGGGTCTTTTCTTCAAGACAACGGTCAACCTTGACAATACCGACAACAGTTCGAAGTCGTACACGCCATACCTGGTTGCGTCATCGCTGGCGGCCCGGCAAGCGCAGTTGACCACGCTTACAGGCGGCTCCTATAGCAGTTATCGGAAGCGTACGTTTGTGAATGAAAATACACTTGCCTATTCCACCGTGTTAAATGATAAGCATAACATCAGTCTGCTGGGAGGCTATTCGTACAACTCCGATAAGCTCGAAACTGTTGCTCTTAGCGCCAGTGGCGGATTTAGCAACAACTCGATCACGACCCTCAACGCAGCCAACGCCGTCACGGGCAATACAAACGAACAACGGAACGTCCTGCTGTCGTTTTTTGGGCGGGCACAGTACAGCTTCCGCGATAAATACCTGCTGTCGGCCAGTATCCGGCGCGACGGAAGCAGCCGGTTTGGTGCTAATACCCGTTGGGGTCTGTTCCCTTCTGCTTCGGTCGGCTGGCGTATTTCGCAGGAAGAGTTTATGAAGAAACTAACGGCGATCAACGACCTCAAACTTCGGGCGAGTTGGGGTACGGCCGGTAACTACAACATCGGTAATTATAGCACCCTGTCTCAGCTGGCAACGGCCAACTACACCTTCAACGGAGTAGCGAGTATTGGGCAGGCTCCGGGTGGTATCAACAACCCCGATTTGACCTGGGAAACCTCTAAAACGTTCGACTTAGGCCTTGATGCGACCATTTTAAATAATCGCATCAGTATGTCATTCGATGTGTACAACAAATTGAACGAGGGGCTGTTGCTTAACGTGTCAATTCCGGCCGCTACTGGTTTTGGTACTTACCTCAGCAATGCAGGCAGCGTTCGGAATCAGGGTTGGGAAGTGGAGTTAAACACCCGTAATACGGTAGGCGCGTTGAAATGGACTACGTCGCTCAACTTTAGCCATAACGCCAACAAGGTAGTTGCGCTGGCTGGTGGTCAGAACCAGGTGTTGATTCCTTCGGCATTCGATATTTCTCACTCACTGCTGCGCATTGGCGAACCGCTTTATAGTATCTACGTCGTGCAGCAAAATGGTATTTTGTCGCAGCAGGACATTGATAATAAAGTTGCCCGAAACGGTGCAGAGGTGGCTGGCGACCCAAAATACGTTGATGCCAACGGCGACGGGACCATCGACGCCAACGACCGCGTCATTGTTGGCCATCCGAATCCGAATTATATCTGGGGTATCACAAATTCGGTTCGCTACGGTGGCTTCGACCTTTCGGTGTTGGTGCAGGGACAAAATGGCGGGTCTATTTACTCGCTGCTGGGCCGGGCACTGGGTCGCACCGGACAAGGGTTCACCGACAATGCATTGGGCTTTTTCCGCGATCGCTGGCGTTCGGCTGAAAACCCAGGGGCGGGTCTCGTTGGCAAAGCCTACTCAACTTTCGGTCGTATCAAAAACACCGACTGGCTTTATTCATCAGACTACGTTCGGGTACGCAATATCACCCTCGGCTACGATCTGAAAACGCTGGTCAAACTGCCCCAGGTTCAGGGCGCACGGGTATATGTTACGGCTGAGAATTTCTTTGGTTTCGACAAGTACAAAGGCGGATTCAACCCCGAAGCCTCTAATACCGACCTTAGCGGTAGTGGGGCCTTTCCGGAGCCGGGCGATTACGGTGGATTACCCCTACCCCGTTCATTGGTTTTTGGTCTAAATGTTACGTTTTAACGCCATGAAAAAACTTCACTACATATATCCCGCTCTGGCAGCACTGCTACTAACGGCCTGCACCAAAGACTTGAATCAGGTGCCCATTTCTGCGGCCACAACCGCCACATTTTACACCCAGACTAACGATTTCCTTCAGGCATCCAACGCAGTTTACAGCGCGTTGCGCAACTATCCCGACCGGCAACTGAATCTTTCGGAAACCCGCTCCGATAACCTGTATGCCGTGTCGGATGGAGGTGTGCGCGACTGGGAAGGCATCAATAGCTTTCACAAGACTATTGCCAGCAACCCATACGTGTCCGAAGCCTGGTCAACGAATTACAATGGCATTTACCGGGCCAACGTGTTACTCGACCAGTTAAAAACGAACGGCAAGATTGTTACCGACGTGAGTTTGCGCACCCGGCTCGAAGCCGAAGCCAAGTTTCTACGTGCCTTCTTTTATTTTGATCTGGTCCGTTTTTTTGGCAAAGTTCCCCTTGTGGACCGGCCCGTTACGGCTCTCGAAGCCCAGGAAATTCCGCGAAACTCAGTAGCCGAAGTCTATGCACTGATCCTGTCTGACTTGCAGTTCGCCGAGAAAAACCTACCCGAAGTATACGCAGCTGCCGATAAAGGCCGGGCAACTCGTTGGGCAGCCAAAGCCGCTTTGGCCTTGGTTTACATGACCCGCTCCGGCCCTACCTACGGCATTGAGGGGCCTGGTCTGGGCGTGAGCGAGTGGAGTCAGGCCTTGACTCAGCTGAACGATATTATTTCAAGTAACAAGTTCTCGTTGCTACCGAGCTACGCCAATATTTTCTCATTTACCAATGAGAACAACGCCGAAGTGGTTTTCGATATTCAGTATGCCAATGGTCTCACACCGGTTGTAGGCAGCACCTTCGCCTGGCTACTGGTACCCGATTCGTATTTCCTGGCCAACGGAAAAGCCGTGCAAGGCGGTCTGACGATTCGTCCGGTGGCAACCGATTTGCTAAATTCCTACGATGCCAAAGACACGCGCAAGGCCTTTTCAATTCAGAGTGGCTTTACTTATAATGGCGTAGCAGAGACAAATTCATTTGTCAAGAAGTACGTAGACCTCACTAAAGTACCAGCTAACAATCGGCTCGACTGGCCTATTAACTTCATCACGTATCGTTACACCGATATTCTGATGCTGAAAGCCGAATGCATTTTGCGGGGAAATTCGGGCGGTGTGCAGGCTGATGTCGATGCCATTGTAAACCAGGTACGGACCCGCGCTGGCTTGGCTGCTGTTACAAACGTGACGTTCGCGCAGCTTTTGCAGGAACGTCGGCGTGAGTTTGTTGGTGAGGGTTCGCGCTGGCATGATCTGGTGCGGAGTGGCCTAATCGAGACCATCATTCCGGCCTGGATTACCGCCGAGGACGTCCAGAAAAAAATGCAGCCCTTCCAAAAGAACTACATCATCTACCCCGTTCCCCAAACCGAGCTAGACGCCAAACCCGGCCTGTATACACAGAACGCAGGGTATTAAAAGAGCGAAAGAAGTAAAGAGTGAAAGAGCGATACTGTAATAGTGGACGCTCTTTCGCTCTTTCACTTTCATTACAGCGATTCTCGCCGGATCATGTAGAACGGGTTTTTAACCCTGATGTGTTTATTGTCGAGAAGTAGCGAGGCCGCCGTGTAACCCATCGCTTCAAAATCGGTGGTGACAACCGTGATGTTTAATAATTCCTTGAGTGTCGTTTCATTGAATGAAATGATGCCGACATCACGGCCCAATTTGTAGCCCGACTGTCGCACCTTTTTAACCAGCTCTGACAAGTCCGTTTCTTCGATTACCACGTAAGCCGTACCGGGTCGAACGCACTCGTGAATCGCGTTTTCTTTGATGCTGAACGCCTTCCCATAATTGATGCAGAACGTACGGAAACCCCACCCGATGTCAACGGGATAGTTGCCATCGCTGGGCAACACTAACACCATTCGGCTATATTTCGCCAGCAAGTCGTGGGCCGTTTCTAATGCCCCGCAAATATCCTTGTCAAAGCTCTGGTGCACGCTGAGCAAAGCCCTGTCTAGTTGGGGCACATCTTTATCGAGCAAAACCAATTCATTAACCGGAATCTGGTTCAGAACACTTATGTAATCAACTTTATCCAGATCCTGCGTGAAATGAGGCATGACAACGTAGTAGTTGTATTTGCCGAGGCTCCGGTCAATAATCTGCTTAAACGTAGCCGCGCTGTAATGGTGAATCTGAAGATCGACAGTAGCTTTATCACCAAGGGCTTTCAAAAAGGAGTAATAAATGATTTTCTTATAAGAACTTAATTTATTGAAAATCAGCAATATTTTGAGCTTTGACCCTTCGTTGGCCTGTACATAATACCCTTTACCCTGCACCGAGGTAATATGCCCCCGATCCCGCAACTCCCGGTAGGCTTTTTCAACCGTATCACGTGCCAGGTAATAGTCGATACTCAATTCGCTTATCGATGGCAGTTGATCTCCGTTGCGAAGCACCCCCCGATCAATGTCAGTAATAATTGACTGCACAATCTGCTTGTACTTGGGAATTTTGTCGGCAGGATTAAACTGTAATTTGTACGGCTGAATCGATGGATTCAGAAATACGCCGGTAAAATCGTAGGAGTGAGAGCGCGTCCGGGTGGGTGAAGGAAATCTAGATACCATAATTACGTACAGCAGAAAACTAACTTTCTGTCAATTATTTATCTAAATTATTTAAAACAGACCGTCCATTTTTAAATGATAGCTACTCTATTTGCGCAAACGATGTCGGGAACGATTGCGTAAATAAAGAATGAGATCAATCCAAACGTTTCCTGCCTGATTATCATCTTCGCTCTATGAAATACCTTTTTTCCATTGTCCTGCTGCTGATTCTGACCGCTCTTCGCCCGGCCGATAATACACTCCGTATTTTTCTTATCGGCGATTCGACGATGGCGAACAAGCTACCGTTCGATGTACCCGAAACCGGATGGGGCATGGTTTTACCCCGCTTTTTCAACGAAGCCGTGGCCGTAGAGAACCACGCGGTGAATGGCCGGAGCACCCGTAGCTTCCGAACGCTGGGTCACTGGAAAGCCGTCCACAATGCGCTTCGCCCCGGTGATTGGGTATTTATTCAGTTTGGTCATAACGACCAGAAACAAGACGATACCGCCCGGTATGCGGCTCCTCAAACAGACTATCGCGCAAACTTGATTCGGTATATCGAAGAAACACGCGCCAAAGGAGCCAACCCGGTTCTGCTGACACCGGTGATGCGCCGGAAATTCACAGCAGCCGATGCATCGAATCCAGCCCAATTTGTCGACCAGCATGGCGAGTACCCGGCCGTGGTGAAAGCGGTTGCCAAACAATATCGAGTGCCCCTGATCGATCTGCACGCCAGCAGTCGCGAGGTAATTATCAAGCACGGGCCCGAGGACTCTAAACACCTGTTCATGAATTTTGTGGGTGGCATTTATTCCAAATTTCCGCAGGCCAAAGAAGACAATACGCATTTCTCGCCCTATGGCGCAACCATTATGGCGGGGCTAGTGGCCGATGGTATCCGGCAACAGATCAGTTCGTTGGCCAGCTTCTTGAAACCATCGGTTTATCCCGGAAAATTCGAATATGAACTACCTGTGATTGCCTCCCCAGCTTTCCGCAAAGACACCTTTAACATTGTCAGGTATGGAGCAGTGGCTGATGGGCTTTCCGAACAGGCTGTCGCCCAGAATACAAAAGCGATCAACGAGGCTATTACCCAATGCGCTCGTGCCGGAGGGGGTACTGTTCTGATTCCCAAAGGCTCCTGGCTTACCGGGCCAATTACGTTGCAAAGTGGCGTTAATCTGCATGTGCAGGTTGGGGCATTGGTTCAATTCAGCGGTACGACTACTGATTACCCGTTGGCCAAAACAAACTGGGAAGGTGTTGATGCGATCCGGGCTCAGGCACCACTGTCGGGAACCGATTTAGAGAATATTGCTATTACGGGCGGGGGCATTTTCGACGGAGCCGGTGAGGTTTGGCGCCCCGTAAAAAAAGGAAAACTGACGGCTTCGCAATGGACTACCCTGGTGAAGTCGGGTGGGTTTCTGGATGCGGATAAAACGACCTGGTACCCAACCGAGCGGGCGTTGAAAGGAGCTTCGGCCAAGCGGCCCGGCGTTGTGGCTGAGGGCTATAACCTGCAAAATACCGAAGAAATCAGGGAGTTTTTACGACCCAATCTGTTGGTGATTACGCGTTGTAAGCGGGTATTGCTCGAAGGCGTTACGTTTCAGAATTCACCCGCCTGGTGTCTGCATCCGCTCCTTTGCGAACACATCACGCTCCGTAACCTAACTATCAGAAATCCCTGGTATGCCCAAAACGGCGACGGTATTGACCTCGAATCGTGCCGCAATGGCCTGATCGAAGGGTGCCAGCTCGACGTGGGCGACGATGGTATTTGTATCAAGTCGGGGCGCGACGAAGAAGGCCGCAAACGGGGCATCCCCACTGAAAATATCATCATACGCAACAGCACGGTTTTCCACGGTCATGGCGGATTTGTAATTGGTTCCGAGATGTCGGGCGGGGCGCGGAATCTGTTTGTGAATAACTGCAATTTCCTGGGTACCGATGTAGGGCTTCGCTTCAAAACAGCGCGGGGTCGGGGTGGAATTGTCGAGAAAATTTACGTGAGCGACGTCAGCATGAGCAAGATTCCCGGTGAGGCTATTCTGTTCGATATGTATTATCAGGCAAAGGACCCGGTTCCGCAGGCTGGCGAATCCAACGAATTACCAACCATCGAATCGCAACCCCTCAACGAAGGCACCCCTCAATTCCGGGATTTTCACATCCGCAACGTAGTATGCCGGGGAGCCGAAACGGGCATTCTGATCCGGGGCTTGCCCGAAATGGCAATCAAAAATATCACTATTGAGAATGCAGCGTTGGAAGCCAACAAAGGAATTGTTTGTGTGGAAGCGGCTGATATTCAACTTAAGAACATAACACTGTTAACCCCGGCAAAAACTGTTGTGATGGTTCAGAACAGCCAGAACGTTACGATTGATGGGCTCCAATATAAACCCGTATTAGCCGCACAACCCGCTGAGCGACTCCTAAAAGTGAGTGGAGATCGATCTAAAAACGTACGGTTGCTGAACGCTGACGCCCCCGTTTCGTTGTTGAAGGCAAAAAATTAGCGATCAACATCACCCACCAGAACGGCCGCTTCGTGCAGCAGTTCAGTGGCTACCAGTTCATCGGTAACGGCCTCAATCTGGTCGTCGATGACCTCAACCGCTTCGCTGGTCAGCACGGTCTGAGCAGATGCCATACCCAGGAGTAATCGACCCACGTAGAGCAGGTTGAGCGAGAACCGCAACGGGGGTAAATCGGAACTGTGACGGGTGATTGGATCTTCTGTTCTCATAGGCACCAGGAAAACATCACAGTTCGGGGTTGCGTTCAGACACCACGCGAACCGTTACGATCAATTGCCCCAAATGGCGCATACTGTGTTCGGCTGCGTGTACCAGCAACCCAAGCACAGTAGAGGGTAGACCTGCCCTGCCAACACCGCGAAATTCAGTCAGCGTATCTTCATCGGTTACCCGAATCTGGACTAAGGCGCGCTCCACCTGTGCGTTGAACATGGACACTAATTCCGCCGAATCCAGCTCCGTTACCGATTTACCTTCTGCTGATAAGTATGCCAGTTGGTCACCTGTTAATGACTCGTTTCGGGCGTAAGTCAGCAAACGATCTAATACCCCTGTGAGATGCTGCAAGTGAAACCCCACCGAAGCTAAACCCGCTGGCCGGTCCCAGAGTCGGTTTTCAGGAAAGTTATGCATCAGCTCGTTTACCTCATCACGTGCCTGCAAAAGCGCGTGAGCTACGGGTTGCAACAAGGGAGGAATTTCAGGTAAAGGGCCACGGAGCCAGATTTCGGGGGTCATACAATTTCGTTATTTTTCACGGCCGCCTTATCGGTCAGGGTTGCCAACACCGATTGGCTTAGGCTTGATTCCTTTCCGGCTCCTATAGCTCGTTGGTTCCCTTCGAGATTAGGGGCCGGGTTGGGCAGTAGATCGTTGATAAGCGTTAGAGTCTCCGCCATTAAACTGGGCGACAAGCCCTGCAAAGCCGTACCAAATTTAGCCGTGAGGGTTATCACCCGCTCCGCTTCACCATGCCGACACGCGTCGATAATCTGGGCGGCACAATCTTCTGCACTAATGGTTAGACCAGGCAACGAATCGCCGATTTTAAACCAGGCATACTCTTTTTCATGTTGCCCTTTTATGATAGCATGACGGGGGCTACCCGTCCGAATTAGTCCGGGGCAAATGGTTGTCACAAAGATACCGTCTTTCTTCATTTCAGCGCGGATACTCTCCGAGAAGCCAACCAGCGCAAATTTGCTGGTAACGTAAGGCGACAAATGGGGAGCTGCCACTTTACCACCGAACGAAGCAACATTAACAATGCGCCCCGCTTTCCGTTGGCGCATATCGGGCAACACCGCCTGAATGGTATGATAAGCGGCCCAGAAGTTAGTATCCAAAGCTTCTCGAAAATCATCTTCCGTTGCGTTATCAAATGGCGTGACCATAATAACGCCGGCATTGTTGATCAACACGTCAATAGGGCCTAGTTCCAAGCGGGCAGCCTTAACAAACTTGTTAATTTCATCTTTGCTGGTGAGATCGCAGTCGTATGTAAACACACGCTTGCCATGCGCCTGAAATTCCTCCTTCACGCGGTCAAGTTCGTAAGGGTCACGAGCACAGATAGCCAGGTTTGCTCCCTCTTCGGCCAATTGTCGGGCCAGTACCAGGCCTAATCCACGCGAACCACCGGTGATGATTATGTTTTTACCAGCAAAGTCAATTTTGCGATTCTGACGAAGTATCGACCGGGTAGCCAGCACGGCTCCCAGCCCTACCATACCCCATAACCAGGCCGTATTTGTTGTTGATGATGTCATAGCGTTGATGTCCTAGTCAGCGTGTATTCATGTCTATTATTTCAACACAGCCACTACCCTATTGTTTGGATTTTGTCTAGGCGGTACGCTAAGTTTATTATCCACAGAGTGGCAGTGAGCCGTTATATTTGCCACCATGCTACATGACCCATACATGAAAAAATACGTACTATTTGCCTGCATCCTTTTGGGTGTACCAGCCCTGGCGCAAAAGCCCGTTTCAAGCCGAGTTATGGCGGGAATGGACGCTGGGTTTGCCTTCAAAAAAGACAATTACGCCCCCTCACTCACGTATTTCCAATTGCTGAATATTGGCAATCGATCCCTTCTGTCTATCGGCTGGACTGCTCGATTAGCCAAATTTTATGGTGATAATCTGAATCTTTACACGGCTCCTGCCCGCCTAACGCGGGGAACCACCGGCTTCGATGCACTGGGCCCTTCTTTAAAAACAGCGAACATCGACACTGTCCGCTTAGACTTTGTTTCCAACACATCCCTCAATTTTGGTATTCGGGCGGAAGTTCACCTTGGTCCCGTTGATTTGGGCGGTAGCGCCGACATACTAGGCCTGGCTTTTGGTAAATCAAGAATTGGGCGAGTTATAAGCTCGTCGGGTTCCTACAAAGTGGCAGGCGCTAAAACGGATTCAACGGTGTTTTTTACGGGCGATAACCGTTACCAGCGAATGCGGCCCACGGGGATCAATCTCCGCCTGCTGGGCGACAACGACATTGGCAATTTAGCCACAGAAGTGTATGCCCGCATCCATATCAACCAGCGCCTTTCTATCAAGGGAGGTTATCAGTGGCAAACTGCTGAAATGTACTTCCGCGACATTAGCCCCACTGATGGCAACAAACGCTACCGGCACCGCGTTGGAATGTCGTTTCTAGCGTTGACGTTTCCATTTTTCAATTGAGGGGATTCTGGAAGTAACTCCCCAAGCTCATGATTAATTACCGGGTCTACCCTACTCTGCTCAACACCTTTTCGTGGTATTTGCGCGGGGGTAACATTTCCGAACAGGAAATGATTGCTGCAATTAACCGCGTTCCAACTCCCACCACAGCGGCTCAGGATCGCGGCATTTCATTTGAAGAAGCCGTGGTTAAAGGCACTGACGAAGCCCGTTTCGACCCCGATATTCTGGCGAAAGTGCGGAAGTTGCTTCCCCGACCCATTGTGGATGTGCAGGTGTATTGTCAGTGGGAAATTGAGGATGTACTGTTCTACGGTTACGTGGATTTAATTGGCAAATACAAAGCTGTAGACCTGAAAACAACGGGTTCATATCAGAAAGACCGCTACGTAAACAACCACCAAAACTTGTATCTGCATGCCTTAAAACGCAAAGGAATCAGGCTCATGGAGTACATCATTACTGACTTTACGGACGTATATGTGGAAAGCTACCCCCTCACCCATCCTATTGACCGCCAGTTGGAAGAGATTCGGCAGTTCAAGGAGTTTTTGGAGCAGAATCGGGCGTTTATCACCGACAAAAAAATATTTGTGTCGGCCTGAAAACAAGCTACCGGGTAGTATCGCTTTGCGGTTTTCTTTTTGCTGAAAACCTTGCCTTACATGTCCGATACCTACCTACTTGTCCTTTTTCTGGCAGCCATAGCGCTGTTGCTTTTCGCCATAATTCGGCTAAAAATCAATCCTTTTCTTGTATTGCCGGGCGTGGGTCTGCTCACTGGGCTCGTATCGGGATTACCTCTTCTGCAAGTAGCCAAACTCCTCGGCGATGGGTTTGGGCAAACGCTGGGTAGCATTGGTCTAGTTATTGGCCTGGGTATTATTTTGGGAAATATGCTGGCCGATTCCCGAGCTACCGAGCAGATTGCAGCCCTTTTACTCCGTGCAGTAGGCTCAAAAAGAGCACCGCTCGCCATCGCGTTAACGGGGTATATTGTCTGCATCCCGGTATTTTTAAATGCCGCCTTCATTGTTTTCATGCCTCTTTTGCGTGACCTCACCCGTAGTACGCGTATTCCGTTAGTGACGCTCGTAACTGCACTAATTCTGGCAGGCATTGGTACCCATTGCATTGTGCCCCCCACGCCCGGCCCGCTCGCCGTGATGGGTACCTTGAGTTTGGACCCCGGTACATTTATTGGCTGGGGACTGCTGGTGGCTTTACCCACTATGGTTATTGGGTTAGTTGCTGCCTTGTATTTTGGCAAACAGGCCCACATGCAAATTGCGGATGAAGCACCCATCGAAGAAAAAACGCCTACCACCAACGATCGTCCGTTACCATCGGGCGGGTTGTCTTTGTTCGTACTCTTATTTCCTATTATGTTGATTCTGGTGGGTAGCCTGACGGCTAACTTTCTGCCGCCAACCAGCGAAGCCCGACCTGTGTTAGCGTTCATTGGCGATAAAAATGTAGCAATGCTCGTTGGAGTGGCAATGGCCGGTATATTGCTGAGCAAATACCGTCGGAAGTCGTTTGAAGAAATAGTAGCTGATGGCGGAGCAAACGCAGGCTTATTGATCCTTATTGTGGGTGCTGGTGGTTCGTTTGGCGCCATCATCAACGGCTCTGGTATTGCCGATGCATTAGTAAAAACGCTTTCATCCCTGAATCTGTCGTTGCTGTGGTTAGGTTTTTTGCTGACAGCCATTTTGCGGGCTGCTCAGGGGTCAGCCACCGTGGCCGCCGTCACTACGGCCTCGTTGCTGGCCCCTATGATTGCTCCAGCTGGCGCCAACGCCATTAACGTCGGGTTGGCTATTTGCTGCGGTAGCGTCTGTTGTTCGTTTCCCAATGACTCGGGCTTTTGGGTTATCTCGCGGTTTTCGGGCCTCAATGTTTCCCAAATGCTCCGCGCCTGGACGCTCACCAGCACCGTGGCTGGAGTAGCTGCTTTTATAGTTGTGCTGCTGATTGATCTGCTGTAAGAACTAGTTTGCCGGAAAATGGGTAATTGGGTAAGTTATGCTTCTTCTCCGCCCTTTCCAGTTGTATCGAAACGTTTACCGGGGCCTGTCGCCTTCGGTTTGGCTGTTGTCGGGCGTGATGCTGATTAATCGGTGCGGGACTATGGTGCTGCCCTACCTGACGCTCTACATGACCCAGCAATTGCGCTTCACCGTCCAGCAGACAGGTATTGTAATGGCTGTGTTTGGGTCAGGAGCCGTGCTGGGTGCCTACATGGGTGGGCGTCTCACCGACCGATTTGGCTTTGCACCTGTCCAGTTATACAGTCTTTTCTTTGGTGGTTTTTTTCTGCTAGGATTACAGCTTGTCAGTAGCTTTCCGGGCATGTGC
Organism: Flavobacterium sp. SUN052; assembly: GCF_028867935.1. GTDB lineage: Bacteria > Bacteroidota > Bacteroidia > Flavobacteriales > Flavobacteriaceae > Flavobacterium. The sequence continues at coordinate 444,365 of NZ_JAPQNS010000001.1, read as the reverse complement.
GTGGCTACTTTCTGTTTTACTTTGCTGGGCGATACGTTTCGTCCGGCCAATTCGTCAGCCATTGCCCATTACAGCACCGAAGCAACCAGAACCCGCGCCTTTTCCTTGAATCGGCTAGCCATTAATCTTGGTTGGGCCGTAGGCGGTGGGCTAGGCGGTTACCTCGCCAGCCTCAACTATAGTTTATTGTTCTGGGCCGATGGTCTTACCTGCATTGCTGCAGCCGTTGTGTTAATGCTCACCTTACCGAGCCCCCAAATAAATTCAGCCCGACAGACACATGGAGAAGCAGCAACTTCAACCCAATCCCTAACCCCGCTGCCTCCCGCTTCTTCGCCCTACACCGACTGGTTTTTCGTTCGTTTCATGGGACTCACGCTTCTTTTTGTGTGCTCCTTTGTTTTGATGTTCAGTCTGCTGCCGCTTTATTTCAAGCAAGTTCTCCACCTAAGCGAAGCCCGAATTGGTTTGCTCATGAGCCTCAATGGCCTCATTATCGTACTTATTGAAATGGCACTTGTCTTCGCCATTGAACAACGCTGGCCACAAAGCAGGCCTAAATTTGTCATTATTGGTATCGGAGTTGGCCTTACCGGACTGTCCTATGCCTTGTTGCCAACCAGCCAATGGCCGGGCTGGGCATTGATCACGATACTACTTATGACGGCAGGAGAAATTCTGGCCATGCCCTTTATGCAGTCAATGGCAGTAGCGCGGTCGAACGAACAGAACCGGGGGCAATACATGGCTTTTTACACCATGGCCTGGGCTATGTCTCAGTTAATTAGCCCGTTTGTCGGCACTCAAATCGTAGGGACAGCCGGGTTCTCCACCCTCTGGTGGGTGGCCGCAGGTGCCTGTAGCATTTCGGCAATTGGGTTTTAGCTGGTTAGTCGTGGGATTCCCGCAAGCTCAACGATTGCCAACGCTAGTTGATTTTTACCCGCTTCTGGGTAAAATGTTTCAGACAGTATCTTTCTCGTATAGGCGGCTGTTCAGTAGTTCAGCTTTCGCATCGATCAACTTCATTATCGTTCAATTCATGGACCAGTCAGAAAAACCAAGTAACCCGTCTCGGCGGCAATTTCTGCAAACGGGGGCTTTGGCCACGGCGGGCAGTTTCTTTATTGTTCCCCGGCACGTGCTCGGAAAGGGCTTCATTGCTCCCAGCGACAAACTCAATATTGCCGGTGTTGGCATAGCCGGTAAAGGATACTCCGACACGAACAATGCCTTCAACAAGGGAGCTAACAACATTGTAGCTCTTTGCGATGTGGATTGGGGTCGCGATCAGGTGAAGAAAAATTTTGAAAATCATCCCAAAGCCACCCGCTATAAGGACTTCCGGCAAATGTTGGAGAAAGAAGGCAAGAATATAGATGCCGTAACGGTTTCGACTGCCGACCATACCCACGCCGTTGTTGCCATGGCCGCTATGCAGTTAGGCAAGCACGTTTATGTTCAAAAGCCCCTGACGCACAATATTTACGAAGCCCGGATGTTGACCGAAGCCGCCCGTAAATACAAGGTTGTTACCCAAATGGGCAACCAGGGTGGATCGAACCCACAACAGAATCAAATGGTCGAGTGGTTCGATAAGGGCTTGCTAGGCAAAGTACACACGGTTAACCTCTGGACAAACCGACCCGTTTGGCCTCAGGGCATTCCGGTGCCACCTGCTGCTGGCGAGGTACCTGCTGATCTGGATTGGGATACCTGGCTCGGACCTGCTCAGAAAGTAGGGTACACCCCTGCTTATCACCCCTTTAAATGGAGAGGTTGGTGGAACTTTGGCGCGGGCGCTCTGGGCGATATTGGTTGCCACATTATGGACGTTCCTTTCCGGGTATTGCGTTTGGGATCACCCACAGAAGTAGAAACCAGCATTGGTTCCGTGTTCCTCAAAGACTGGACACCAGAATACATCCCTGAGGGTTGTCCACCTTCTTCACGTGTAGAGTTGAAGTTTCCGGCAACAGCTCAAAACAAACAGGCTGTAACTATGAACTGGACCGATGGAGGAATTCGCCCAACCCGGCCCGAGTGGTTGCCAGAAGGCGAGTCGATGCCTGAGAATGGTGAAAACGGGATGGTGATGATCGGTGATAAGGGAATCATGCTCTGTGGCCTTTATGGCAACGATCCTAAACTATTCACAAAAGACGGACAGAAACTGGTTGGTGCCGATAAACCAGAAGCGGTTAAGAACATGCCCGAAAATGGCCACCAGATTTTGTGGACAGAAGCGTGTAAAGCAGGTTTCAACAGCAAAGAACACAAAGGCTTGTATTCGTCGTTCGACTTTGCCGGACCATTGACCGAGTCGGTATTAATGGGTAACCTGGCTATTCGCAGTTATACCCTACGGACTCAGCGAGCCGACGGAAAAGGCTTCACGTACCCAGGTCGCAAAAAACTGATGTGGGATGGTAAAAACATGAAGATCACTAACTTCGACGAGGCAAATCAATTTGTGAAGCGCGAATACCGCGAGGGTTGGAAGCTGGCATAAAGTCTGGGTATTAAAAAGCAATTGGGTCATTGATGGTCATCTTCGGATTTTCGAAGAATGACTATCAATGACCCAATTGCTTTAAATGACAATGATTAAACGGGCGAATTACCGCGAATAATACGAAGCAGAATAACTACGACTGCAATAACCAGCAGCACGTGAATAAGATTACCAAGACCAAAGCCGCCGAAGCCTAAGAATCCGACTAACCAAAGAATGATACAGATCACTGCGATGGTATACAGGATATTTCCCATGATAGTTGAGTGTTTAAGTTTGATTTATATAGTATAAATATCATACCAGAAATCTAAATACTTTCAATTGCTTGATATTCAATGCTTTAAATATAAACTACAGTATACTGAGTCACGTTACATTGGGGAAAACAATACCCAATTCGTTACTTATTTTTGCCAGTTCACTTCTGTGCTACTTTCATACAACCACTCAATTTTCCGACCTCCCGGTTCGAAAATTTCGAAGACATTTATTCTCCTTTTTATGCAATCATTTACTATTTGCCTGTTTCAGATTTTATTATGAACGACTAGGAACAACTTTTTATATGCCTAAACTATAACCCAAAAAAAAGTCCCGGATGTGAATCCGGGACTTTTTTATCTTTCTATTGACGAACGTCTACTCAGCAACTACCTCTGGCTTTTTCACCGAGATCGTCAGCGTTTCGCCTTCGCCCTCGTAGTCAGCCAGAATTACGTCGCCGTCTTTCAGATCTCCTTTCAGGATTTCTTCAGCAACGGGATCTTCCAGATAACGCTGAATGGCGCGGTTGAGCGGGCGGGCACCGTACTGTGGATCGTACCCTTTTTCCGCCAGGAAGTCTTTCGCCTTCTCGGTCAGTTCTACTTTATAGCCAAGGCTCGTTACACGTCCAAGCAGTTTCTTCAACATCAGGTCGATGATCGTGTGCAGGCTTTCGCGTTGCAGCGAATTAAACACGATCACGTCATCCAGACGGTTCAGGAACTCAGGAGAGAATGCCTTGCGAAGTGCACTTTGAATAGTGCTCTTCATCAATTCATCCTGATTTTCCGACTTCTTGGTGGCAAAACCAATACCAGCGCCGAAATCTTTCAGATCACGAACCCCAATGTTAGAAGTCATGATGATGATTGTATTCCGGAAATCGACCCGGCGACCCAAGCCATCGGTCAGGATACCATCGTCCAGCACTTGCAACAGGATGTTGAAGACATCAGGGTGCGCTTTTTCGATTTCGTCGAGCAACACGACTGAATAAGGTTTCCGGCGGATTTTCTCCGTCAACTGGCCACCTTCTTCATAACCTACATAGCCCGGAGGAGCACCAACCAAACGGCTTACGCTGAATTTCTCCATGTATTCCGACATGTCGATGCGAACCAAAGCATCTTCTTTATCGAAGAGGTACGTAGCCAGTACTTTGGCTAACTCCGTTTTACCAACACCCGTTGGGCCAAGGAAGATAAACGAACCCATTGGTTTTTTAGGATCTTTCAATCCTACCCGAGTGCGCTGAATCGCTTTAACCAACTTGTCGATAGCCGATTGCTGACCGATGACGCGGCCTTTCAGATCGGTACCCATATTGATAAGCTTCTTACCTTCGTCGTTCGAAACGCTGGTTACGGGAATACCCGTCATCATCGCTACTACTTCGGCCACGTTTTCTTCGTTAACCGTATACCGACGCTTTTTGGTATCTTCTTCCCAAGCCTGCTTGGCGCGATCCAGTTGGTCGATCAGGCGCTTTTCCTTGTCACGAAGCTGAGCGGCCTCTTCGTATTTCTGGCTCTTCACCACCTGGTTTTTCTCTTTCTTGATATTCTCAATCTGCTCTTCGAGCCGGAGAATATCTTCAGGAACGGTGATGTTTGAAATGTGTACACGCGCACCCACTTCATCCATCACGTCGATGGCTTTATCAGGAAGGAACCGGTCTGAGATATACCGCTCCGATAATTTCACAGCGGCTTCGATAGCTTCCGGCGTGTAATTAACGTGGTGGTGATCTTCATACTTATCCTTAATGTTATTCAGGATTTCGATGGTTTCGTCAATTGACGTGGCATCAACCATCACCATTTGGAAACGACGGGCTAACGCGCCATCTTTCTCAATGTACTGACGGTATTCGTCCAGCGTGGTAGCTCCAATACATTGAATGTCGCCACGGGCCAGAGCAGGTTTAAACATGTTCGACGCGTCGAGTGAGCCGGATGCTCCTCCTGCGCCAACAATTGTATGCAACTCGTCAATGAACAGGATCACTTCAGGCGATTTCTCCAGCTCGTTCATTACCGCCTTCATACGCTCCTCAAACTGACCACGATATTTCGTACCAGCTACAAGCGAAGCTAAATCGAGTGTAACAACGCGCTTGCCAAACAGCACCCGCGAGACCTTCTTCTGCACAATGCGCAGGGCGAGACCTTCGGCGATAGCTGTTTTACCAACGCCCGGCTCACCAATCAGAATCGGGTTGTTTTTCTTACGGCGGCTCAGAATCTGGGCTACCCGTTCAATTTCTTTTTCGCGACCAACGATGGGATCGAGTTTGCCGAGTTCAGCGAGTTTGGTAAGGTCGCGGCCAAAATTGTCAAGAACTGGCGTCCGCGATTTCTCGCTGCCTTTGTCCTTGCCTTGCCCCGAACTACCACTGCCACTGCCTCCGAACATGCCCCGGTCATTATCATCGTCGTCGGTTTCAGGCCCCATATGTGGCCGCGTTCCGGATGATTGATATTCCAGCATCTCTTTAATCACTTCATAGTTAACGTTGTACTTATTCAATATCTGAGTAGCCACATTGTCTTCATCGCGCAAAATCGACAGCAACAAGTGCTCGGTGCCGATTAGTGGGCTTTTGAAAATCTTGGCTTCCAGATACGTAATCTTGAGCGTCTTCTCCGACTGACGGGTCAGGGGGATATTCGCCAAATTCTTAACATTGTTGGTGGCCGTTCCTTTGGTCGCCTGTTCAATGGTAACGCGGAGTTCGTCAAGCGAAATGCCGAGTTTTTTCAGCAGTCCGATGGCTACCCCTTCCCCCTCCCGGATCATGCCCAGCAGCAGGTGTTCGGTGCCGATGTAATCGTGACCAAGCCGAAGGGCTTCCTCCCGGCTCAGGGTAATTACTTCTTTAACGCGGTTCGAGAATTTTGCATCCATTCGCTTTGGCTCTCCTGTCAAGATTAGAGTCATTCGTGGTCACTGGTTGTCATACAATGCCATTCTCTGTAAAAACAAAAAATGACTATTGATAGACGCTGAATGACTTTAATGACGAGGTACTTTATAATGGGGTAACGAAATAAATTTCCTGTTTGTTCATTGGCCCTCAACGGGTACTTTCTTACTCTTACGGAGTATATCGAGTGCTTCTGGCCCTGCACAAAACAACAGGTCAATGATGCTTACGTTAGGGACAAATTGAGGGCCAAAGTTCTGCATATACGGCTCTGGGCGGTAAAACAGATGTGATTCGGCCCAATTCCGGGTATTCATCTTCGAACGTGCGTCAAATACGCCGATTGGCACTTCTTTTTGATACCATTCTGTCAGTCTCACCGGGGTACTGATACCCACTAGTCGCCGACATATTGTCAGCATTTCCCAGGACAAGTCAAATAAAAACGTCCAGTTTCGGCGGTAAACAGCATCAAACTCAGGCCCATAATACTCAAAAAAAGGGGCTTTTCGATAGGCACTCAGCAAACATCGCCAATGCCGGTTTTGCCACGCTACGCTGTTATCAATTCGTACCTCCCGAATTGGCTGGTGATTGGTAGACCCTGCCACGGGCACTGTGAGACAATCTACTTTATTAGCTGTCAGAACATAGCACCGATTCCGGTAACTCTGTTTCTGGTACTGCTCATGGGTTTCAATCAGAACTTCATCGTGTGTGAGCATGCCCACGGAAAAATCCAAACAAGGCAAAAAAGGTAACTCAATTAATAGCTGTGAAGAGGAATGCGTATCCAACTGGTGTAATTTTTACCAAGTAAAGGAATAAATAAATGCACTCCAACTAATTTTGGGGAAATTATGATTTTATTCCATTGGTTATCCCGACTTCCGTTTTCGTGGCTCTATGCTCTTTCAGACGTATTATACGTCCTTTTGTTACATATCATCCGGTATCGTCGCCGGGTGGTGATCGATAATTTACAAGCCGCATTTCCCGAAAAAACGCCCGACGAGATCAAACGCCTTGCTCGCGGCTTCTACCATAACCTGACCGATTTGATTGTCGAGACGATCAAACTACCATCGCTTACGGCACAGGTCTTGCTCCACCGGGTTCGGTTTAAAAACCCAACACTCATCAGCAGCCGGATTGCTGCCGGGGAGCCCGTTATCATTCTGGCATCTCATCAAAGCAATTGGGAATGGTTACCCGCTTCGGCTCAACTCAACGGCATAACCGCCGACAGTGTCTACAAACAGTTGTCGAGTCCGTTTTTTGAGACCCTCATGCGCGAGATCCGGGCAACCCACGGCGTTAATCCGGTGCCGATGCACAAGCTCATGCGTGATGTGGCTGTACGCCGTAACGTACCTCGTGCCATTGCTCTCGTGGCCGACCAAATTCCCAGTGCGCCTGAAGTGGCCTACTGGTTGCCCTTCCTGAATCATGAAACGGCCTTCTACCCTGGTCCCGAAAAACTGGCCCGCTCTCTGAAAGTCCCTGTTTTTTACGTGGAGATGGTTCGTGTTCGCCGGGGTTACTATGACGTAACACTTTATCAACTCGCTGAACCGCCCTACAACGACCTGCCCGATGAAGCAATTTTAACCAGCTATCGTGACCACCTCGAACGAAGTATACAGGCTAACCCTTCGGACTGGCTCTGGTCGCACAAACGCTGGAAACATCAGCGGGAAGAGTATCTGGGTCGGGGAAGGCAGAAGTCCGTGTAAGTAAACAGGACTGCAACGCCAGACTCATTTGTGACGTATGTCTATTTATCAGGCCGTTCATCACAAAACTGTAAGGTTGTAAACCAAGTTGACGGAATAGGGGTTTGTACATCAAGCAGTACCAACGCTATTTTCCGAATGCAACCAACTCTACGTTATCGTCTTAGTTTTTGGCTTTTCCTTTTTGCCCTACTGCCCATATTAGGGTATGGCCAAACGACGTATAGCATTTCGGGACGAGTAACAGAAGCGGGCAATGGGGCAGCTATTCCTTTTGCCTCTATATCTGTCAAAGGACGGACCGTTGGCGCAACTGCTGATGTAGATGGTCGGTTTAAGCTACAGACAACACAGATTGGTGATTCACTGCTGGTGACCAGCCTTGGGTTTCGAACTAAAGCTGTTGCCATTCTTCCCATTGAAAGTCAAACAATAGAGGTTGCTCTGGAATCAGCCGAAAATCGATTGCAGGAGGTTCGTGTTTACGGCAAAGGGGGCGACCCGGCCTACCGAGTTCTGCGGGCAGCCCTACCCCGCCGGAGCGAATTCAACCCGGAGCGGTTGACGGCTTTTGAGTACGAAAGCTATACGAAGGTTGAAGCGTATGTCAACAACGTAAAGAGAAAACCCCGCACAAAACGCAACGGCGATGTTGTGCCAGGACGTCAGGGGCCAATCGGCCGGGTGTTGAGCCGCCTACCAGCCATCACCGATGAAAATGGTCAGCCGGCGGTGCCCGTGTTTATCACCGAAAACCACTCCGAATATTACCAGCTAAATCAGCCCGACCGTACCAAGGAAAAGGTGCTGAAAACCCAGATCAAGGCAGTTGGCATTAAAGAAGGGGGCTTACTTTCGCAGTTTACGGGAGCCTCTTTTCAACAGTACAATTTCTACCAGAATTATGTGCGGGTGCTCCGCAAAGATATTCCCTCACCTCTTGGCGATGCCTGGGAGACGGTCTATAAGGTGCAGATGATCGATACGGTAGCCGTGGGAAACCTTATGTGTTACCAGATTGATTTTGAACCGAAACGGGCTACTGATCTGGCTTTTTCGGGAACAGCCTGGCTCGATACTACGCGCCTGGGTCTGGTTCAAATTGAGACGAGGATTGACCGGCGGGCAAACATTAATTTTATTGAAGAAATTAGAGTCGATCAGGAGTGGGAAACCATGCCCGGTGGCTCTCGGTTGCCCCTACGTACGGAAGTTCGCATCGACACCGACGAATTGTCTCCGAGTACGCCCGGTGCCCTGGTACGCTTTTTTGCGACGGCCCGCAACGTAGTCGTCAATCAACCGCATCCCCTCGCCTTTTATAGCCCCTCAATTGAACTTGCCGACGACTACCGCGACGTACCAAAAGGCTATTGGGAAGCAGCCCGACCTGATTCGTTGTCGGCCGACGAATTACGAGGACTACGCGTAGTGGACTCTGTACGGAACGTACCCATTGTGAAGTTCACTGGCGAGACCATTCGGTTGTTCGCCAATGGCTATCAACCCATTGGAAAGGTAAACGTGGATGTGGGACCGTTGCTTTACACCTACGCCAACAATAATATTGAAGGCAATCGTTTTCGAGTTGGTTTACGCACGAATAGTTATTTCAGCCGCCGATGGACGCTAAGTGGTTATCTGGCCTATGGAACCCGCGATCAGATATTCAAATATGGAATTGGCGCTGATTATATCATCAAACGCAAACCCTGGACAGTAGTTGGTTTTAGGCACAGTTACGATATTGAGCGGCTGGGTATATCGACGGAAAACGTTGGTGGCAACTATATTTTCCTGGCTTTTTCCCGCTTTGGCACCATTCGACGGCCCTATTTGCAGGAGCAGAGTTACGCTTACGTTCGTCGGGAGTTAGGTAAAGGATTTACACAGACAGTGGGACTTCGGGGACGGTCATTCAATCCGCTGTACCCATTTGCCTATTACACCAACCCCGATAATCCCGGCGAAGGACATATTCGGAGTCAGTTCCGCACCGCTGAAATGGTGCTGGAAACGCGATTCGCCCCCGATGAAGTGATTGTTCAAAGCGATAATGAGCGTTTAAGCCTGGGTGCTACCCGGAAGCCAGAGGTTATCTTCCGATACACCCTTGGCCTTCGGAACGGAGCAGAAGCCAATACAGTGGCTCCTTATCACCGCATAACGCTCGAAATGAAGCATTCTTTCCGGTTAGGAATCCTGGGCCGGACTAGTTACTCGCTCGGCGCAGGTATAATTCCATCGGCAGTGCCCTATCCATTATTATTTATCCCGTTGGGCAACGAGACTTCCTTCTACGTCTACAATGCCTACAACCTGATGAATTATTTCGAGTTTGCTACGGATCGGTACGCATCGGCAAACATCGAACACAACTTCGAGGGATTGTTTTTCAATCGAATTCCGGCCATTCGGCGGCTCAAATGGCGCACACTTGTTACAGGTAAAATTATGGCCGGGGGCGTCCGCGCTGATAACGCCCGCTTAACCGCCCCCACTAACGAATTAGGTCAAACAGTTGCTGGTTTCAGTACACTGGGCAAAGTGCCATACATTGAGGTTGGGTACGGCATCGACAACATCTTCAAATTTCTTCGCGTAGATGCCGTACATCGGCTTACCTACCGCGATAACCCTGGCGCAACGCCATTTGCGATCAAGGTATCAGCCTGGGTTGGATTGTGAGATTTCGGTGGCCGCTGGCTCCAGAATGTAGCTAATAGCGATCCCGTTGTATTCATGATAGGACCGAACAGCGCCGGGGCTAAACCAACGGTGGCCACTTTTCCCATCTGAACAGCCAGACCAGAGGCCAGCCCTCCATTTTGCAGACCAACCTCAATAGCGATGGTCCGGCTGCTTTGCTCGTCAAGGCCAAAAAGCCGCCCGGTCCAGTAGCCAAGAGTGAAACCCGTGAGGTTGTGAATAAGTACACAGAGCGCCAATGTCCAGCCAACGGTGAGCAAACTGTCGCGCCCAGCAGCCGTGATAATAGCTACAATGAGGACAATTCCACCCATTGAAATGAGCGGCATAACTTTATTGAGTACTACCGTCGATTTCCGGAACACCCGGTTGAGAATCAGCCCCACAGCAACCGGCAGAATAACAATCTGAACAATTTCGAGCATCATTTTCCAGAACGTAATCTCAATAAACTGGCCAGCTAGCAGGGTCATCAAAGCAGGCATCACAAAGGGGGCCAGCAGGGTTGAGATAGTCGTGACAGTAATGGAGAGCGGCACATTCGCTTTGGCAACAAAGCAGATTACGTTAGACGCTAACCCGCTCGGTGAGCAACCAATCAGCACAACACCAGCCGCAATTTCGGGTGGAAAATCAAAACTGTTGGCTAGTGTGAAGCCTAACAGAGGCATGATAATGAAGTGGCAAACTACGCCAATAACTACCGCTTTCGGTTGTTTTACAACGCCTTCGAAATCCGCCAGCGACATGGTTGTGCCCATGCCCAACATGATGATCTGCAACAGCGGAACAATCAGTTTTTTGAGTTGGAAGCCGCCTATCTGGGTAAAGAGTTGCGGAAATGATAAAGCCGAGACGACGGCCACCGCAATCAGGGCGGTATAAATCAGGTTACGGTATGAAGATTTGGAGTTGGTTTCGCCGTGCATAATTTCAGTGTGCAGTTATCAGTAAGCAGCCAACAGTTTTTTTATAGTGAACTATGAGCAGCCAGCAGTGAGCAATTAATAATTGGTAAAGAATATCCCAAAATTGTTCTACTCCCAGAATTAATAACTGTTGAGGTTCCTCGCGAGGATTGGTTACTGTTATCTGCTCAGTGTTCGTTGTTCACTGCAAGTGCTCCTTCTTTCAGGGCGTAAGTTGAGACGGTTATCGTATTAATACCAAACGTAGACAGCACATAATCGATCAGGCAAACGGCCACCACAATCATATCCACGCGGAGTTCGATCATACCAGGGAGTTGCATCCGTTCATCGTGATTACGGGTTAGGAGCAGGTCGTATGAGCGATAAAATTCTTCGATCGGTAGCAGAAAAGAAGCTTGCTCGGGATCAGGCAGGTGGCCTTTCTCGTGCATAAACTGCATATCAATCAACGTATCGAACGTGCCCGAGGAACCAACTAACTGCATGGTCCGGCCGGTGGTGGGCGCGTATTGGTGAATAGCGTTGGTCAGGGGCAAGAGTTGCTCCCGGAAGAAATCATTTAGCCGTTCGACAGCCGCTAAACTGATTTCGTTTTCGGTATTTGGCATAAACCGTTCTATGAGCCGCTGGCCGCCTATTTCGAAGCTTTGTTTCCAGAAAATGCGCTCTGGGGTTCCCAGCACGAACTCTACGCTTCCCCCGCCAATGTCCATGATCAACGAAACGGGCGCGGTCGGACGATTCGGTTCCAATTGATTAACGGGGCTCAAGTTCATAGCCCCTGATGCCCGTACCCCGGCATAGATGTAGGCTGCTTCCTGATCTCCTGATATAACTTGAATTTGGATACCCGTTGCCTCCCGAACCCGATCCAGAAATTCGGTCTGGTTTTCGGCAACCCGAATAGCGCTGGTGCCAAAAGCCCGAACGTCTGCCGGGTCAATGCCGAATTGATCAAGAACGGAGCGAAAATAGGTGAGCACTACCAGGGCCCGGTCAATGGCTTCAGGGGTGATTTGGTTTCGATTGATGCCCCCCTTTCCAATCTTAGCGGGTCGGCTCTCACGGAACAAAACTGTCCAGGGCTGGTGAGCATGTTGTTCCACAATCATAAGGTGGAACGTGTTGGTGCCTAAATCAATGACTGCTTGCTTCATTGCCCCAAAAATACTACCTTTGCCCTCCGTTTAAACGAAAAAAAACAATATCCGGATTATGTTGATCATTAATGTAAAAGAGAACGAGTCGATTGACAAGGCCCTAAAACGCTTCAAGAAGAAATTCGAGAAGACGGGCGTGTTACGTCAGCTTCGGTCGCGGACGGCTTTCCAAAAACCGTCGGTAAAGCGTCGGACTGAGGTCATCAAAGCCGCCTACAAAGAAAGAATGTACGGCAAACACACTGAGCAATAGGCTTCTGTGTAACGGCTGCGATGCCAGTACTGCTCAAGCGCGCAACGAGCGATACTGGAATCAACTAGCACCTACAGCATAAAAAAAGAGCGAATCCGGCCGGATTCGCTCTTTTTTTATGCTGTCACTGGCTCATTCTAAATGGACGCATGACAAAATTATATGTTTAGTAGAGTTGCTGACGAGAAGGGCTTCGACTCCGCTCAGCCTGACGGTGGACTTGGGCATAATTACCCGTTTTGATTCAACTGCTGGGTCAGGCTGAGCGGAGTCGAAGCCCTAAAGCGTCAGCAACTGTAAGCCTAAAATCTCGTATTTCCCGTCAACCCAATAAACTTTGATTTCGCAGGGGTTGCTGGTGAAACAAATCAAAGTCGGAGGCTGTAAACACAGATTCGAATTTCGATAAAGACTCTGCCCGGTGAATGTCGCTGCCTAGGAAATCAATAAGTTGGGCTTTGAGCAGCATATGAGCTTGCTTACGGACTTTATCACCGTATCGCCCCGTAACCGAAAGCCAGTTCAGTTGAAACAAACATCCAGACTCATGGAGTTGATGCAGAGCGGCATGCTCTTCATGATAATACAGATACCGTTCGGGATGCGCCAGTATGGGCGTGTAGCCGTGCGTTTGTAGCCGAAAAATTACTTTCTCCAGTTGGAATGGTGCCGAGGCCCAACCCATCTCAAACAACACATACCGTTCGGCGCCAAAACTCAGTAAGTCGTCTTTCGTGATTAAGTCGGGGAAGAAATCATCGAGCAGATACTCGGCGGCTACTTCCACTTCAATTGGAATGTTGTACTCAGCCGCCAGCGCCCGTAACTGAACTTGACCAGCCCGGAGCGTTTCTGATGAATTCGGGTACCAGTCGCGGCTCACATGGGGCGTGGTAATCACTTTCTGAATGCCCCATTCACTTAGCTTCTTCAAACAAGTCAGAGCCTGTTCAACATCCTGCACGCCATCGTCGATACCTGGCACCAAATGCGAATGCATATCCACTTGCCAGAAACAAGGTGGCCCGCCCGAATTCAATGCTGAGTTACCTACTTTAAACTGTTCTTTTATTTGTTGCCAGAAATTCATTTGTGTCTATATAGCATGACAAACCTACGCGAATTGCTTTAGATGTTACGTAGGAAACGTATATTTTCGGGTATTAAATCAAACGTTTTTCATCTATGTCCCTTCGCGTATTCGACGATGCCGCTCAATTGGCCCAGCACACGGCCCGCCATATTGCCTCATTATTACAAAGCAAACCGGATGCCGTACTCTGTTTAGCCTCTGGCGACACTCCCATCGCTACCTACCACGCTCTAGTCGAACTTGCCCAGACTGGCCATGCGAATGTAAACGAGTGTACGTTTGTAGGACTCGATGAATGGGTGGGGTTTGGCCCAACCGATCAGGGTAGTTGCAGTTTCTACCTCTACCGCGACTTGTTTGCCCCTCTCCAACTTCGACCCGAACAGATCCAGTATTTCAATGCAAAGGCGACTGATTTAACGGCGGAATGCCAAAAGATTGACGCCTTTATTCTTGAACACGGTGGACTCGATTTATTACTGGTTGGCGTTGGCCTCAACGGTCATATTGCCCTTAACGAACCCGGCACTTCCTTTGCGAAATACTGCCACGTAAGCAAGCTGGCTGAAACCACCATTCAAGTCGGGCAGAAATACTTTGATACCCCAACTGAACTGACGCAGGGCATTACCTTAGGCTTACGTCATCTTACCGAAGCCCACGAAGTGATTTTAATGGCCACTGGCGAGCGCAAAGCCGATGTAATTAAACAAGCGCTGCACGGACCTGTCACCGAGCAGTTTCCCGCTAGCATTATCCAGCAACACCCGAATGCCCACGTTTGGATTGATAAAGCAGCCAACCGTTAAGCTCCATGCCCACTACGTCTCGCCGTACTGAAATTCTGGCTGGTGTGTCAACGTTTTTGGCCACCATGTACATCATCGTAGTAAACCCATCTATTTTAAGTCAGGCTGGTTTGCCGTTTAGTGGGGTACTCACTGCTACGGTACTTCTGTCTTTTTTCTGTAGCCTGATGATGGGTATATACGCCCGAAACCCGATTGTGGTTGCTCCGGGGATGGGCCTGAATGCCTTTTTCACGTTTACGGCGGTGAAGGGCATGGGAATTTCACCTCAGGTTGCGCTGGGAGCTGTTTTTTGGGCGGGAGTCCTATTTCTACTCTTATCGGTTGGTCGAATTCGGACGGCTATTGTCGGGTTAATTCCTGAACCCCTGCGTTATGCGGTTTCAGCAGGAATTGGTCTGTTTATTACATTGATTGGGTTCGAAAATGCCCATTTTATTGTTGGCAATCCGGCCACGTTAATAAGCCTGGCATCGTTCCACGACCCCATTGTACTCACCTTTGTGGGAGGTTTGTGCCTTACGGCGGTGCTAGTCGTGCGTCAAGTACCAGGGGCCATAATTATCGGGATTGTGCTAACGACATTGGCGGCATGGCCTATTGGCCGCTGGTGGGGCGATGCTTCCGCAGTCAATTTTGGCCAGCGCGAACTGGTAACCTACAAGGGAATTTGGGCCGCACCTGATTTCAGCCTGATTGGTCAGCTAGACTTTGTAAACTCGCTACAATGGTCGCTATGGCCGGTTATTTTCGCCTTCGTCTTTACCGATCTGTTCGACAGCATTGCCACGTTTGTTGGTGTTGCCGAAGCGGGTAATCTATACGAGGATGTTCCGGCTGATCAGCACCCATCAGGCGCTACCCTTACCCGACAACCCCGCAATCTGAACCAGTCGCTCCTAACTGATGCCGTAGCCACCACAGTGGCGGGATTGCTGGGCACGAGCCCCGGCACATCGTATATTGAATCGGCGGTAGGCATTGCGCAGGGTGGCCGAACGGGTTTAGTTGCCATTGTGGCGGGTTGTCTGTTTCTTCCTTTTTTGTTTCTGTCACCCCTGTTATCTGTAGTTCCGGCCATTGCAACGGCTCCCGCGTTGGTGCTGGTAGGGGCTTTTATGATGCAGCCAGTTACCCGCATTCAGTGGGATCAGCTCGATGATGCGTTACCCGCTTTTCTGGCTCTCGTGCTGATTCCGTTTAGCTATTCCATAACTCAGGGTATTATCTGGGGTTTTCTGTCCTGGACAGTGATAAAAGTAGCCGTTGGGAAGCGCCGGGAAGTGCCAACCGGTTTGTGGATAATCGACCTGTTCTGCGTGCTGGCACTGTGGAGTGGGCATTAATTGTTTTAACTGATGATCTGCTTCACAGGTATGAAGCCCTGATAATGGCAAGTGGCAAGCAGAGGCTGATGTACACAAAGCTGCTGTTTGACTTCCACCATTCGTCGCCGGGCGATTTTCAGTTTCTCTCCATTGCTGAGCAACACATTCTGCTGGGCTGTCAGCAGGCTGGTCAGATGAAGCCGGTTGACAATGTGTTTGCGATGGAGCCGCACAAAATTTGCCATGGGCAGTCTTTTTTGCAGTCGTTTTAACGTTAAAGCAACCAGTAGTTGTGAGCCATCGGCAAACACTAACGTGGTGTAGTTACCAATCCCTTCGAGCCGGACAATCTGATGCAGCGCCACCCATTGGCGGCTCTTATTAAAGGGTAAACGCAATGAATGAGATGAATGAGTACTCGGTTCCATTGGAATAAATGGGTATACTGTTGGAGTAACTAATAGGAAGTTTACCAGTAGCGATTTGGCCATTCGTCATCGAGTATTAAAACTTGTTAGATGCCCGATGACGAATGGCCAAATCCTTAACTGTTTACTGGCCCAGTTGTAATCGGGCATTGGCTCCATACATCAGTCGGCCGCCCGTTGTATAGCCCATCCGCTGGCAAATAGCCAGATAACCCGCCGGAAGTGTAACGATATGACGTAGCTCGACCCGTTCGCCCGCCCCTGGCACATACCCCACCGACCAGACAGTCGGATCATCCCAGTTCCCGGTTTTGAGCGTGAAGATGGGTCCAGTACTTCCCTGAAACTCGTATGCCCCAATGTCGACACGCGTATTCACAATGCGCGGATTGCTGGCCAGATCGGTTGCGCCTGCCTGAGCAGTGGTAGTAGCGGGATTACCAAGGTTAATGACCGGGCTGTTGATCCGCAGCGCCAGATTACCCGCAGCCGCATCGACAAACAAGGGGTCGGTCTGTATGTTGCCCGTGCCGGTGGTCAGGCTTTGGATGTCGGAGTAGGTAGCCGAAAACGAGCCGGTTATTGCCAGGCTGGCAGGAGCCGTATTGCCCCAGATAATGGAATTGGTCAGTGAAAAAGATCCCGTATTGGTGTATAAACCTGCCCCATTTATTGTAGCTCGGTTGTTAGCCAGACTGGTGTTCACCAAAACGGAACTCCCTTGACGATTTAAGAGAGCCGCGCCAAAACTTGCCTGATTCCCTGCGAATACGGTATTGATAACGGTAAGGCTACTATTAAAGGCATACATTCCTCCACCATCGGTCCCCAGATTACCCAACAGACGGCAGTTTGCCAGCACTCCTCCGCCTGTACTAGTGTATATGCCCCCACCCTGTACGTTGGTGCCGGTACCATTGGCCTGCCCGCCCGTAATCACCAAACCATCCAAACGTACGCTGCTATTATCAGCAAATGTCACCACATGGTAGCTGTTGTTACCCTGAATGGCGGTGTAGCTTTCAGCAATATTGTTGCCATCGGTGTTGGCATCATTATTGTCAATATCGCCACTCAGAATGGTTGGGTTTAGGCTCAGATTTCGTTGATTCAAAGCCGTTTCCGTTCCCGCAAATCCGCCGTAGAGCGAAAACCCATCCAGAATTGCGAAGCTTGTGGTACGCGCAGTCGTACTGGTTGGTTTATACACACCCCGCGCAATCCAGACTTCAGTTGAAGCACAAAGGGGAGACTGAAGAGCCGACTGCAGGTCACGGTAGGCGTTGGCCCAACTGGTGCCGTTGTTGGCACCAGTGGCGCTGGCGTTAACATACGCTCGATTTAGCGCATTGACCGACTGAATTTCGTAAGCCCCAATATCAATTCGCCCGCCGAAAATCCGGGGGTTACTAATTAAATCAGTGTTTCCGATGATTGTTGTTGAACTGCTGGGTAGGCCTGCATTCAGTAAAGGCGAACAAGGCGTTGGCCGTAAATTGCCCTGCGCCACGTTACGAATCTGGGGGTTTGCCTGGATATTGCCCGTACCCGTTGTCAGGAACTCAATGTCGCTGTAGGTTGCGGTAAACGGGCCATACGTATTGAGGTCGGCCTGAGCCGGATTTTGCCAGACCACACTGTTCAGGACCGCGCCCCCTCCTTCCAGGGCTAAACCGCCCCCACCGGCCGTTGCCTGATTGTTCAGAATACTACAGTTTGTGATGGTAACATCGGCAGTTGTGGCAAAAATACCACCACCCCACCGGGCAGTATTGCCCGAAAACGCACCGTTTGTTACCAGCAAGCCTCCAACCGTGGCACAAACGCCCCCACCAGCCGTTGATGAGTTTCCATGAAACCGGCAGTTGGCCAGCCAGGTGGTGCCATCGATGCTGTATACACCTCCCCCACTCGACAGATTGAAAGGTGCTACATGCTGTCCGTTGGCCTTCCCACCCGTTACAATGAAACCATCGAGCCGAACCGAAGCCCCATAATCGACAGTTACCACGTGGTAGCTGTTGTTGCCCTGCACCATCGAAACGATTTCTGAGATGTTGTTTCCATCTGCGTTTGTATCATTGTTGTCAATATCACCACTCAGGATGGTTGGGTTCTGCTCAAGGTTCCGCTGATTGAGGGCCGTTTCAGTTCCAGCAAAGCCACCGTACACCAACACGCCGTTGGGTAGGTTAAATGAGGCTTCCCGGTTCGTTGTCGTTGACGTGGGCTTATACACCCCCCGGGCTACCCATATTTCCGGCGAAACACAGGGGGCTTGCAGGGCCGATTGGAGATTCACATAGGCATTCGCCCAACTGGTGCCATTATTAGCACCGGAAGCTCCTGCTCGTACATAAACCCGGCTTGGGGGTGGTGTAGTCTGAATACCCATACTGGCGGCATCAGAAGTGGTCAGCTCGCCAGCATCACTTTGCACCCGTACCCGAAAGCGGTAACCACTCATGGCTGTTGTGGGGTTGTTCACAATTAGTACCGCCGACTGAACCCCGGCAAAACGGGTGTCCGTGGTGGCTATATCCTCAAACCGGCCCGTGTTGGCATCTAACTGCCATTGAAACTGCGTAGCTGCCGTTACAACGCCTACCTTGAAGCGGGCGGGCTGGCCCAAGCAGGCCGTTAGAGAAGGAGGCTGACCGGTTTGTGTAATCAGTGAGGTATTAGACCAACGATAGGTGAAATCCATCGGATTTAGCGAATTGTGACCCATATCCGGGACAGAATCGAGCGGATTAGAATTGAATACCGGGGTGCCGCCATTGGTTTTTACGACGCCGACGTTGAAATAACTATCGTGGAATTCGGTATACAGCATTCGTTCGGCCTCCGCGGCCCCAGACAGAAAAAGACGAACCGTATTGCGACCGTTATTAAACCTATAATACGATTCTTCCCGTACACCCCACTGCTCATGCAAGTGTCCCGAAAAAATAGCCACTACATTCTGATTAGCAATCGCATTCGTAAATAATGCCGATCCATAAACTCCTTCGTAACCCGTATCCGAATGCACATGAATCACACAGATCTTTCCTCGTGACGTAGCATCGACCAAATCCGCTCTTAACCAATCGTAGGATTGAGTTATTTTAAAACCAGGCGATTTACCCGGTGTATAGGCAGCACGAGTCAAGTCGCTGAGGGGGCGCTCAATCATGTCGCTTTCGTAGTTGGGCGAAAGCTGCAATTGCACAAAATGGTATTTCCCGATCTCGTACGAATAGCTTAGACTTCCCTCCGACCCAGTTGGCCACTCACGTTGGCAGTCGGTTGTCGTAAACGTTGAGTTAATGAGGGATCCCTGTACTTTAAAACAGTTCCGGGTAACAGGCAGATTTGAAGAGGAACCAACAGCAACCCAATTAATGCCGTTGTTTTTCTCAATGGTCATGCTCACCTGCGTTGCTCCCTTTGGCACTGGGAAAGCCCGCCATTGCCCTGACTCAAAACCGTCAGATACCAGGTTAACTGCACCACCATTCAGCGAATAAGAAACTTTCAGCCGGGCGTTGAAACCAGCCGAGTTTTGCAAGGACACGTATCCCCCCAAATCCCGATTTACGACATTGGGCAGGCTGCCATCGGTCAGTTTATTGGCCATGTACCAAATGGCCTCTTTGGCATTTCGATAATAATCCGGGTAGTAACTGCCATACGTGCCCCCTGTACAATTAACGGAGCAATTGGGATTATTGTCGGGGGGCCTGTTGTTGTAATAGTCATGATTGCCTAAGCCCGGATAAATGGTCTGTGTTGTCCGACCCGAATCCCAGAATTCCATGTAATCATTAACTTCCTCGGAATGAAAATAGGCGGTAAGATCACCGTTAAGACTGATTGCTGAAGGAGCCTGATTAAGCCGGGCTATATCACCCTTTCGAGCTGCCCCCGTTGGCCACAAACCGAGCGAATTAATATTCATAATGGCCGTCAGCATGTTCAGATTGGTTCGGCGCCCCTGCTGCTTAACGCACGCATCGGAATTGCAATCAGGATCACCGGCCCCCCGCCACCAGTGCAGCTGGGTGTCGGAAAGGATAACCATCGAGATAGGCTGGTCGGGAACGATACCAGCAGTAGACGCTTTGCGGGCCGTAGCAGCTTGTCCTGATGGTTGGCTGGGTGCGGGCTGGGCCAGAAGCGACGTAGCTCCTGTCAGGCAACAAAGCCAGATAATGGAGCGGTAAACGTAAAGAGAGAAGGAGTAGAAACAGGTCATGCGAGTAGGTTCTGATTGACCGTCAAATCTGAACCGTTGTGTACTCGAAACCTAAAATTGGGGAGGGACAAAAATGGGACAATTGCCCGCTGTGTAGCTCCCAAACGCAGGAATGGGCCTTAGAGTTGGGCTACCAGCGATTTCAGGGCTATCTCTTGCGGGTATCCCTCCAACTTCTTGCGCAACCGATAACGAGTTTTTCGGATAGCCTCAGTCGATACACCACTCATAAAAGCCATCTCCTTTGAGCCTACACCCAGTTTGAGCAGACACAACAGCCGGATTTCGGCGGGAGTTAGTTCAGGATAGGCGGTGCGCAGCAGTTCCAGAAACCGGGGATTTACCTGCTCGAACAATTGTCGAAACTGCACCCAGTCGTCATCGGTCAGAATGACACTTTGGCGGAGAGTATTTAGTTGCTGATTCTGAATAGCTGCCTGCTCAGGCGAATCCTGCCGGGCTTGTTCCAACTCCTCGCTAATTTGGGTGATCAGATCGTTTTTCTCCTTCAGATTCGCGATGTACTGATCGAGTTGAGTTCTGGCAAACACCAGTTGCTCATCCGCCCGCTTACGCTGTTCTTCCTGCACCTGTTTTTCCTGCTGGAGTTTTTGCCGTCGCTGGTTGAGGGCATACAGCCCTAGCAGAGCCACAATCGTCAGCGAGCCGATAATGATATTTCGAAGCCAGATGGCGTTCTGTTTTTCCGTTTCGACCAGCGCCAGATCGTGCATATACCGCTCGGCTTTCGACCGACTTTCGGCCAGCGATAAGGCCCGGCTTCCAAATACGACTTTCAATGAATCTTTTATAGCAATTATCGAGTCCTGATACAGAATGGTTTTCGGAGTATTCCCCGTTTTGCGGTGGTAGTCCGCCAGTACTTCGTAATAATTGACCCAGTAAGGCGAAAACACGTAACCATTGTAGAGACTTCGGGCCTGGTCGATAAACGTCTTTGCCTTGGCGAGGCTATCTAGGGCGATGAGCGACTGAGCTACATAAAGACAGGACAAAGCGGCACTTTCGGGAACGTGGATGCTGTTGAGAGCAATGTCACGGTACAGATACGGTAGAGCCTCGCGAGGTTTACCCATCAGCCGAAGCGTGTTTCCGGAGCCGTTACAGCCAATCCCCACCCAATCGGAGCTTTTCCCGTTTGCAAACCGTAGAACATTCCGAAAACCCTTCAGGGCCCGGTCATAGTCTTTTAATTGCAGGTAGGATAGGGCCAGCGTATTCTGGCAATAATACTGCTTTACCAGTTTGTCGCACCGGAACCGGGCGGCCAGTTCCATATAGCGAATAGCCATGCGATAATCCTCAAACCAGTAATAATCGTCGCCAAACGAGCGGAGGTACACAATGGCTTCGGGTATGTGTTCGTAGCCAATCTGTTCAAAGATGGCTTTGGCCCGCAGCAACAACCGAATGCCCTTATCGATATTCCGGTACCGCCGAAGCTGATCCTGCCCGTGCAGACAATAGAAGCTCGCTCGCACAACAGGAACTGGAATCGTTTCAGCAAACGCTTCGGCATCTGTATAGGATGTAACCCGCTGTCCTGTTTTAGCCTGAAAAATAGCCCGCTGGTTGATTCGAAATACAAATGCATACCAGTACATCCGTTCGTCGCCCAGCTCAACGGCCTGCTTCTGAACATGGTCTACCCATTTATTGACCCAGACGGTATCGAGACTATGAAAAGGTGCTTCGGCCCAAAGCTGCACGATTCGGTCATCGGGCAAAAACCGTTTGTAATTGGTGAACTGGGCTGCAATTGTGTGGGGATACAGGTACGCCAACAGCAGTATATAACCCGTACGGAAAAAGGTGGCCATACGAATCATTGGCACCAGATTGTTAAGTAGGCTTAGGAAGATGTATTTCCACGAAGTTATATAATTTTCCGAAGTTAGCTACGCGTATGCTCAATAGTGACCCTCACAGGAAATAATCACAACCTCGTTGTCAGTTGCTTTGTAGATAAGCCGGTGTTCCTGAGTAATCCGTCGGCTCCAATATCCCTTATGTTGATGTTTCAGTGGTTCTGGCTTACCCTTCCCCTCAAACGGAGTCCGTATTATTTCATCAATTAAATCGACAACTTTAAGCCATGTTTTCCGATCGCGAGTATTCCAATCCGTAAATTCTCGCCATGCATCAGGATCAAAACGAATATCTCTCATGAGGCCGATTTGGCTTCTTCAGTAATCTTTTGCCAATCGGGACGAATCATTTTGGCTTGACCAGATTCATATCGCTCAATTCGGCGGTCGATTTCTACCCGTTTGCTTTCGTTTTCGACTTTGGTTACACGGAACCGCAATACTTCAGCGAGTTCATTAATAATGCCCATGTAGTGCGACTCAACATTTTCGAGGATAACCTTCATCTCTTCCTTGTTTTACAGTATAAATCTAGCACAAAGCCTTCAAACATCTACATTTCTTTTACGCTCACCTTATAACGCTTGAACTCGCGCTCATTCACCAACTTATCAGTTCTGATTTCCACCAAAATTGCTTTCTCAGAGGGGTCGTAAAAGCCCGTTAATGCCTTGGCTAAGTCATCCTGATTGTCGCAGAATATGTAGCTGATTTGGGCGTCTTCGGCGGTGCGTTTGGCGGTGAGGGGTTGTTCGGTTTCGAAAAATTCGGCTAGTTCGGGTTGGCGGTTGGGACCGTCGATGATGCGAAAAATATGGCCTGCGTGGTTGTTGAGCAGCACAACTCGGAGGTTAGCCGGGAGTTGGGCGTGCCAAAGCGCGTTGCGGTCGTAGAAAAAGGCCACATCACCAATCAGCACCGTCACGAGTTTGTCGGTTTGCAGGGCGGCCCCCACGGCGGTACTCAGACAGCCGTCAATGCCACTCACGCCCCTGTTCGCCGAAACAGCCACACGCCGATCAGCCGGAACCCCACACATGTTGGCGTACCGAACGGGCATACTATTGGCCAAATGTAAGATTGACTCGGTCGGGAGTGCATCCATCACCGCCTGCGTAGCCGTCCAGTCCGTGAAAGCAGAGGTAGCAAGCGCTTGCTGCACTGTGCGCGTGGCCTGTCGGTCGGCTTGTTGCCAGCGTTCGCGAAAGTCGAACGACTCATCGCTATCGTCGTCGCCCTGTCGGAACCGCTGGTAATCGATGTCCGCAAAGAGTTTTTCCAGAAAAGGCAGCGGAGCCATCGGCACCAGCGTCGTTAACGAGCGGAAGGGGTCCACAACGCGATCGACGGTGGGGCTAATATGCCAATGCCGATTCGATGGGTACTGCCGGAAAAACGTTTTGAGGTTTCGCGTGAGAAACGAACCGCCAATGGTCAAGAGCAGTTCGGGTCGCAGACTTTCCAGCAATTTTTCACTGGGGCTTCCCAACAGCGTATCAGAATGGCTAATGAACAAGCCGTTATGGCCAATATTTCCTACCAGTTCGCCAATTACCGGCACGCCAAGCTCTTCACTGATATGATACAAAACCGACAGCAGAGCAGGGTCGTAAGGCATTTGCCCTACTGCAATCAGCTTTCGTTCGGTTCCCTCCCATTCGTCCAGCAACTGATGCCAGGTTTCAGCAGGCAGTTGTTGTACAACAGGCAGCGTTTCAATCACACGCACCGGCTCAACCGCCATTGTTTCGCCCTCAGCGGGATAGAACGGTTCGCGCAAAGGCACATTGATATGCACCGGCCCCGCCGGAACTAACCCGCTTAAATTAATAGCTTCGTTCACCGAGCGCTCAATAAACCAACGCGCATCGGGGTGTGAATAATCCGCAGGAAGATCAAAGCTCCGCTTTACGTGTGCTCCAAACACGCCCGCTTGCGCCATCGTCTGGCCATCCTGCTGGTAGAGCCATTCATGCGGGCGATCGGCGGTGAGGAGCAACAGTGGTACCTCCTGGAAATACGCTTCGGCAACAGCCGGGGCCAGATTATAAACCGCACTGCCCGAGGTACAGATGATGGCCACGGTCCGGCGCGACTGCATGGCCATACCCAGCGCTACAAAGCCTGCAGATCGCTCATCGGCCACCACACGGGTACGGAGACCAGGGTGCCGGGCAACCGCCATTGTCAGCGGGGCTGAACGCGAACCCGGCGAAATAATGACATCAGTAATTCCTTTCTGATAAAGCAGTTCAGCAATGTTGACAATGGGTTGTAGAATGGGCATAATCTTTAAACTTTTTAATAAAACAGCCCGTTCCCTA
Organism: Flavobacterium sp. SUN052; assembly: GCF_028867935.1. Taxonomy (GTDB): domain Bacteria; phylum Bacteroidota; class Bacteroidia; order Flavobacteriales; family Flavobacteriaceae; genus Flavobacterium. Next base: position 419,756 of record NZ_JAPQNS010000001.1, on the reverse strand, counting down.
ATTGTATGGAAACGCTTGATAAAATTCGTAAAGCCTACACCGAGTTCGTACTCGAAAACGGCAAACAACCACCCTCCGTTTATCAGTTTGCCAAGAAATTGAAACTGCCGGAAGCTGAGTTTTATAACTATTATTCTTCCTTCGACGCCATTGAGGCCGACATTTGGCTCGCCTTTTTTCAGGATGCCAAACAGACCGTTGAAGCGGACGAAACCTACCAGACGTACTCTGTTCGCGAGAAGCTGTTAGCCTTTTATTACACCTGGATCGAGTTGCTGAAAGCGCAGCGGAGTTTTGTGGTGTATAGCTACGGCCGGGTACGTGGGCAGATGCAGGCTGGTGGAGACCCAATTGCCCCAGCGGGCATGGGAACTGGACCTGTTTCGCGCATTGCTATGGCCCGGATGCGGTCTCGGGGTGGTGTGATGGGCGGTAACCGAACGCTCTATCCATTCAAAGACGCCTTTTACGACTTCGCCAAAGATTTGCTGGCCGAGGGCCGCGAAAGTCGCGAAGTGGAACAACGCCCGTTTATTACCAATCGTTACCCTGACGCTCTTTGGCTCCAGACGCTGTACATCCTCGACTTTTGGGTTAAGGACGTGAGCAAGAGTTTTGAGCAAACCGACACGGCCATCGAAAAATCAGTCAACACAGCGTTCGACCTCATTGGCCGCTCGCCCCTCGACTCTGTTATCGATCTGGCCAAGTTCATCTACCAAACTAAATGAGTGAAAGAGCGAAAGGTGAAAGAGTGGTTATACTAGAAAATCACTCTTTCACTCTTTCGCTCTTTCGCTCTTTCACTTCATGAAAGAACAAAACTCAATCCCTACAACTAAAGTGGCCCGCGCGGGTCAGTTTGTGAAGGCAGGCATAAAAGTTGGCGGTAACTATATTAAGCATTACAGCAAACGTCTGGTTAACCCCGAGCTGTCGCGTGAAGAACTGCACCAGGACAACGCAGCTGACATTTACGGGGCATTGAGTGAACTGAAAGGTTCAGCCCTGAAAATGGCCCAGATGTTGAGCATGGACCGTGGTCTGCTGCCGACAGCGTACAGTACTAAGTTCGCCATGTCGCAATACTCGGCCCCTCCGCTGTCGGGTCCGCTAGTGGTGAAAACGTTTCGCACCTATTTTGGCAAATCTCCGTCTGAACTGTTCGATAAGTTTGATATTAACTCGGTCAACGCAGCGAGCATTGGGCAGGTGCATCAGGCTTGGAAGAATGGTAAAAAGCTGGCCGTGAAGGTGCAATACCCCGGTGTAGCCGATGCTGTCAGCTCCGACCTTCGCATTGCCAAACCGTTGGCGGTTAGGCTGCTAAACCTCGACGAGCGGCAGATTGACCGGTTTATGGGCGAGGTTGAAAGCAAGCTTCTGGAAGAAACCGATTACGATCTGGAGTTAAAACGGTCGGTCGAAATTTCGGAAGCCTGCAAGCACATCGACGGGCTGATCTTTCCGAAATATTACCCTGAACTGTCGAGTAAGCGTATCCTGACCATGGATTGGCTCGAAGGCCTGCACCTGAAAGAGTTTCTGGCCACGAACCCTACGCAGGACGTTCGCAACCGGGTTGGGCAGTTGCTTTGGGACTTTTATGATCACCAGATCCATAACCTCCGGCAGGTTCACGCCGACCCGCACCCCGGTAATTTCCTGATGAACCCCGACGGTACGATGGGTGTGATTGATTTTGGCTGCGTTAAAGTAATCCCGGATTATTATTACGATAACTATTTCCGGCTCATCAACCCCGATACGCTTCAGGACAAAGAACTGACGGAGCAGATTTTCACGAATCTGGAGTTTCTCGTTGCGCAGGATTCTCCCAAGGATCGCCGGTTTTTCTCGGATCTATTTGTTCAAATGATTGAGATGCTGGGTGCCCCATTTGCCGTAGATGAGTTTGACTTTGGTGATGACGAATACTTCAATAAAGTATATGCTTTCGCCGACGAACTGTCTAAATTAGAGGAACTTCGCTCGTCGAAAGTAGTACGGGGATCGCAGGATGGCTTGTATGTAAACCGGACTTATTACGGTCTTTATGCCCTGTTGAACGAGTTGAAAGCGGTGGTAGTGACCAAGAAACCGGATTGGTTGAAGCCTAAGGAAGTTTTCGACAGGATTACGGGATAAGTCAGGATTTTCTTTACTTTGACGACACGACGGGAAAAGCATCCTGTCTTATCCGCCCGGCGGCCCGGCTGTAATCCTATCAAAAAGACAAATGCCCAAACCCCACTTCGACGATATTTTTATGGAGTTGGCCGTTAATCTAGCCAAACGCTCCCACTGCATTAAAGCACAGGTTGGGGCCGTTCTGACCAAAGAAACGCGCATCATTTCAATTGGTTATAACGGCCCCCCCGCCGGTACGCATAACTGCGACGAAGAATTTCCAGAAGTCGGTTGTCCGCGTGATTCGAAAGGTTCGTGTTCACTGGCCCTCCATGCCGAGCAGAATGCTATTTTGTATGCGGCCAAAAATGGCTCCGACATTGCCGGTTCAACGCTTTATGTGACGCTCTCGCCCTGCATTGCCTGCGCCCGAATCATTTACAGCATGAAAATCTCCCGCGTTATTTTCCTGCATTCTTACGCTCAGTATAAAGGCATTGGCACCGACGAAGGGGTTGATTTTCTTCGACGTTTTGGTGTGCAGGTAGACGAGTACGAAGCGGGCGAGGGCGTCACGCTGGTATCAGACCCACCCCTTTCCCGGCGCGCATGAATATTCTGGCGCACGGCTATTTATCCACGGTTCCCGACTCCCCCATTACGGATGATTTGCTGGTGGGTAATTTTTTGGGTGACTTTATCAAAGGTGACCCAACCCATCCCCGGCATCACCTTCCCGCTGGTGTTATCGTTGGTATTCGCCTACACCGCGCCATCGACACCTTTACGGATACCCATCCCGATGTAGCCCTCGTGCGCGACCGGCTCCACCCCCGTTGCCACAAATACGCGGGCGTGGCTGTCGATGTTTTCTTCGATCATTTTCTTGCACGAAACTTCACCGAGCTGACTGGGCTTGATCTTGCCCCGTTTACCGATTACTATTACCGTACCCTACACCAACGGGCAACTGGTGCGGCAACTAATTTCCCCGACCCATCCCGGCGAATGCTGGCTGCCATGATTCAGCACCGGAACGCAGGAACAGACTGGATTCTCGGCTATGCTACACTGGAGGGTATCGACCAATCCTTGCGGGGCATTTCCCGCCGAACTCGTTTCCCATCGGGCCTCGAAACAGCCGTTCTTGATCTGGAAACCTATTACGAAGAGTTTGAAGCCGCTTTCCGACGATACTGGCCCGAGTTGGTCGCGCACGTAGCCGGGCAACAGGCTACAGTGGAGATTTCGTAAGGGTTAATTTAAGTTAGAGTACCAAACTCTATCCTGCACAGTTCATCATCAATTATATTGATGCCAGCAGGCGTCTGTCCCTCACCCGTACATTATCTTTGCCAGTTCAAAACAACTGCTCACTGCTCACTGCTCACTGCTCACTGCTCACTGCTCACTGCTCACTGCTCACTGCTCACTGCTCACTGTATGATTCCCGCTGTTGAAACCCTGCTGAAAGAAATTCGTAACAAACGTATTGCCCCAGTTTATTTGATCCACGGCGACGAACCGTATTACCTGGATCTGATTGCCGATCAGTTAGAGCAGGTAGCGGTTCCAGCTGCGGAGAAAGGGTTTAACCAGTTTGTGTTGTTTGGCAAGGATACCGACGTCGGTTCCGTGATCAATTATGCCCGCCGATATCCGTTCATGGCTGAGCGGCAGTTGGTACTTGTGAAAGAAGCCCAGCAACTCGGCGGTCTCAATGACAAAACAAGTCAGCAATTACTGGAAGATTATGCCCTTAAACCGCTGAGTAGTACCATTCTAATGCTCTGTTTTAATAAGGAAGACAGCAAGTTTACGGTCGACGAGCGAAAAACGTGGGTTAAAGCCTTTGGAAAGCAAGGGATCTTACTAGGTATCAAGAAGATATACGAAAATAAGCTGGTCGATTGGGTGGCCGATTATTGCCATAAACAGGGTGCTAAAGTAAGCCCCAAAGCTTGTCAATTACTGGCTGATAACATCGGTAACGACCTCAAACGACTGGCTGGCGAAATCGATAAAATTCTGCTTAACCTGCATGTTGGCGAAGAGATCACAGCCGCCACGGTTGAGCGTTTAGTAGGCATTAGCCGCGAATACAACGTTTTTGAGCTGCAAAAGGCCATTGTAAGCCGCGATGTGCTGAGGGCAAACCGCATTGTCGATTATATGGGCCGCAATCCCAAAGACAACCCGTTGGTAGTGATTTTAGCGCAGCTTTACGGCTTCTTCGCGAAGGTATTGCTGGTGCAGGCATCTCGCGATCAGTCTGAAAAAGGGCTGGCTTCTGTTTTAGGCGTTAACCCATTCTTTGTTAAGGATTTTACTCAAGCAGCGCGCACCTTTCCCATCGCCAAAGTGGCTGACGTTATTCACTCCTTACGCAGGGCCGATGCTCGCAGTAAAGGTATCGATTGCCCCACTCTTTCCGAAGCCGACATCCTCCGCGACTTGGTCTTTGAGGTGCTACATTAAAAAAAACGGCACGTTCATGCGTTAGTTCGCAAGTTCATACGCCATTTTTAATATCCCCCCTCTTAACAAACCTTTTTGTATAGGTAATCAAGATTTTTTTCACGGCTCTTTAACCCTCAATTAAGAACAAGTTAAACACTTAAAATAAGTATATACATTATGATTTTATAATACTTTAATATATTCAGTATTTTCTACATACCCACTAGAATTAGAACCAAATACTCCTTAACCAAAAATTAATCCATCGCAAATAGTGACCGTTTAATAGATCAAAACCGTTCATATATACACAAATTATTCACTATCTAAGTCATAATATAACAAAAGCAACAATTTTATATCTACAGTAAAACCCTAGATTTTATATTAAAAATCATTGCCTATATCTTTGGCCATCAGACATAGTAAGTGAACACAACAAGTTTGAGTGAATAGTTTTAAGTCTATCAAGTACAATTACTCATACTGTACAGTACGTTCCTCACCTGTCTATGCATGCCTTTTCAACTGTCCAAATAATATGTCTGCTGCATGAAAACAATTACACGAAACAGAAACTGGTTGGTCGGCGGCCTCTTCATGGCCCTGTGTCTGCACAATTGCACACCACCCAACGAAGACCCCGCAACTGAGTATCTCTTTAAAGACCTTCGGGACTTAAAGATGCCATCGGTTACCCTTAGGGTGGCCGCGCCTACGAACGTCACACCAGCCAGTGTAACGCCATCACCACAAGCAACGTCTGTTTCCAGTGGTATTGCCAGCATTCCATCGAGCGGTCAGGTACCCCAGGCTGTTTCGCAAGCTATCTCCGATGCTAACTCGGCTTTCGCAGCGGTGGGTACCAATGCAACTGCACTCGTCAATGCATTCACGCCAGAAGTGATTATCTCGTTAATCAATACCGGGCAACTCCCCGCTAACATCCAAGGAACCATTGCCGCTTTACGTACAAACTCAACGTTACAGCCCTATTTCCCCACGTTTGCATTACCCCAGGTGAACGGCCAGCCCGTTTCACCAACAACAACCAGCTTACCTACACCAACACCTCCAGCCGTTACCCCCGCAGTGGTGCTGACCCCGGTAAACTACAATGGCTCGGATAACTGTTTCAAACAGGCGAATGATCTGTTCGACCAGACAACGGCGAATTTGAACACGGATCGGGCTAATCAGGTGGCTGGTGTCAACAACACGTATAATACCGAAAAAGCAGCCGCCGACAGTGAAGTAACCAGCTGTGGTACCAGTACCGTGAGCAACTACCAACAATTGGTAACTGCCGCCCGTGCAGCCCTTACAACCAGCACGAACAACCTGGTTGATGCACGGCCAACATTGGGCGATGCTAACTACACCACACTGCTTGCGCTGACGTATGTTCAGTACGCTAATCTGATCCTTTTGTATGATGATCTTAAGAAAGCAGAACTCAACACCTGTGTGATTGCACGGGAGGTCCGGATTGCTTCGGCACTTGTTGCCCGCGAAACCAACATCAGCCTGATCAACGAGTCGTTCAATAACACGATCCGCACTGCACAGGCCATCGTACTCCAATTGTTGGATAGCTGCCATAACCAGGGAAGTGGTCGGTAAACGACTCTATCAATCCACTAACTGCTTTAATTCTAACTTCTTAGTCATGAACTTACTGATACAAAAAGTGCTCAGTCGGATAGGGAGCCCATTTCGCACCGCCAGTTTCGTACTGGGTCTGGTGGGGCTCAATGCCGCAACTGTTTTCGGCCAGACGGCCGCCCCAAGTCTCAATGTGAGCAGCCCGCGTACCTGCGGAGGACCTATTTCGGTTACGGCCACCTGTACGGCTGGCAACACTCCTACTTTCGTCGCATCGGGCGGTAGCGCGTCGGGTAATGTGTACACCTACACCAACCCCGGCTCATACACACTGACAGCTGCCTGTAATGGTAGCGGTGGTCTAAGTGCCCCAGCAACACCGGTTTCAGTGCAGATTGCTACGCCAACGGCCCCTCCTACGCTGTCGCCTTCGTCGGCAACGGTTACCCAGGGTGGTACGCCTGTCACGATTACACCTTCAGGATGCCCAGGTGGGTATATCTCGTATTTCGGTACGATGGGGGTTAACCGGGAAGGCAACATTATTGTGCCAACGGGAACGCCGGGTGTGATTACAATTTCGGCTATCTGTACCATCAACGATTGCCAGAGCACAGCGGCCGTAGCGAACATCACTGTTCGGCCAACGTCGGGTACAGTGCCACAGCCTACGGTAGCTAACACGATTCCCGCTCAAACGGGTACAGCAGGTACTATGTTCACGTTCCTGGTGCCACCAAGCACGTTCAGCGATCCGAACAATGATCCACTTACGTTGACTGCTAGCGGCTTGCCTTCAGGTCTAACCTTTAATGGTTTGTTCATTAATGGTCCGCTGAATGCACAAGGCACGTTCCCTATTACGATCACAGCTTCGAACAACCGGGGTGGTAGTGTGTCAACTACATTCGTGCTGACGGTATTCCCAGGATCTGGCCAACCACCAGTAGGTACTCCGTTGACGTTACTGACTCCTTCATACAATGCCTGTACGCGGGCAATTACGTTCAATACCACGGGGGGTGATGGCACAACCATTACCTATACCGCTATTGGGGTCCAGCGGGCTAATGCCCAAAGCCCAACGGGTATTGTGGAGCAGCAGGTTGTGACGGATAACAAGACCTTAATTATTGAGGCTACGCAGAGTGGACAGACAACATCAGTGAACTTTACACCACCGGCCTGTACCACTACTACGCCACCAACTGGACAGTTTCAGTTATTGCCTCCCACGTATGATCCATGTTCACGGGCGATCACGATCAACACAACGGGTGGCGACGGTACTCAAATCACCTATTCAGCCGTTGGTGTTCAGCGTAGCTCTCCACAAAGTAATACTGGGTTTGTAGAGGCTGGTGTTGTTCAGGACAACAAAACTCTGAACATTACGGCTACACAAAGTGGCACAACAGTAGCGATTTCCTTCACGCCTACCCAGTGTGGTGCCAGTACTCCGCTGCAATTAACAACGCCTTCGTATGATCCCTGTACCCGAGCAATCACCTTTAATACCTCAGGTGGTAACGGAACACCGGTTTCATTTACGGCTGTTGGGGTACAACGGGCTAATGACCAGAGCCGGTCAGGTATTGTGGATGCTGCGGTAGTCGCCAACAATCAGACACTGGTTATTCGGGCCTCGCAAAGCGGAAGCCCAGCGGTGTCGCTCAGCTTTACTCCGCCAGCCTGTACCACTACGCCATCGGGAGGAACATTCCAGATGCTGCCACCAACATACGATCCATGTACGCGGACAATCATCATTAATACAACGGGTGGTAATGGCTCACAAATCACGTACTCAGCCATTGGTGTGCAGCGGTCTTCGCCACAAAGCAATAGCGGGGTGGTTGAATTAGGGGTTGTGTTGGATAACAAAACGCTGAACCTAAGCGCAACGCAGAACGGCCAAACTGTTTCGATCAGCTTCACACCGACTCGGTGCCCCAATTCACGCGAAGCATTTAGCAAAGACGGCGGTCCGCAGATTGTAGTACTGGGCAACCCTGCCAATGGTAATGAAATCACTGTTGAGGTAGTAAGTATGCAAAAGCAGCCCCTACAGGTTCGTTTGATCGATCCACAAGGTCAGGCTGTTCATGAGCAGAATATCCAGTCACCCGATACGGTACAGAAAGTTGTTATCCCGGTTCGCTCCTCTCAGAAAGGTATCTTCCTGATCCAGGCAATCACGGGTGGCAAAGCCGCTGTAACGAAGGTGTTGCATCAGTAACCTCACCCCCGCCCCTCTCCTTCACAAGGAGAGGGGTGACTTACGTGACGGGATTCAGTTTGTTCAGGTTGCCATTAAAGAAAGCTACTTAAACAAATAGAAGCTAAACGTTGACTACTCCCCTCCCCTGTTTTCAGGGGAGGGGGCCGGGGGAGGGGTTCATTAGTCGATTTTTTATCTATAAAAATAATCGACTAATGACAGAATAGTAGTAATTTGCAAAGTCTATGGAAAATCTATAGATCAACTCAACAACTTGAAAACGCATGCTTTACGAGTCCTCTTCCACCTCCAATTTTTCGTTGAATACCCTGTCGGCAAACGGTTTAAAAGCCATACTGGCAGTACTCGGGGGTCTCGTTTTTATGCTCAGCAGTTGTGTATCGTCTAAAGAGGTTGTCTATTTTCAGGGTGCTTCGGCAGCCAACGACTCGATACTGGTAGCTGCTCCTTACGTTCCGCTCATCCAACCAGCTGATGTTCTCTCCGTGCAAATCAACTCGCTTAATCCAGAAAAGTCGGTGATTTTTAACCCGTATGCCGCTGTGCCTGGCACGGCTGCTACTCCGGCTACAACGGGCTCATTACCTGCCCCAGTAGGCTATATAGTCTCATCTACGGGTGAGATTACGATACCCCTGCTGGGACCGGTTAAAGTCTCAAACCTCAGTGTGGAACAAGCGGGATTATTGATTGCTGAGAAGTTGACGCGGTTTTTGAAAGAGCCAACAGTGGATGTCCGGAATCTGAATTTCAGGATCTCGGTATTGGGCGAAGTGGCCCGACCTGCCCTGTTCACGATCCCAAATAACCGGATCTCCATTATTGAGGCCCTGGGTCTTGCTGGTGACGTGACCATTGGCGGCCGACGTGACAATGTGCTGGTGGTGCGGGAAGAAAACGGCGCGAAGAAATTTGCCCGGATCGACCTCACCCAACGCGACCTGTTTCGCTCTCCATACTACTACCTACGCCCTAATGATATTGTTTATGTGGAACCGGGGAAAGTACGACTGGCAGCAACCGACCGGACTTACCAGGTACTCCCGATTGTGCTTTCTGCTGTTTCTATCCTATCAATTGTATTGACTCGGCTATTATAAGACATTTTATTACCCCCAGTTTGGGGTAGTTCTCAAAATACAACAGACATGTCTGAGACACCTTATAGCTATACCAACGTTGCGTACCAGATGGTTGACACCGGTGGTGTCAATATCAGGGCAATGTTACTCCGCTACCTGAAAAGCTGGTACTGGTTTGTGCTCTGTATTGGCCTGATGCTGGCGGCCGCTTATTTCTACCTGAAGTATCAGGCACCCATGTACAAGAGTCAGGCAAGCCTGCTCATCAAAGATGAAAAGAAGGGATTCGATGGCGATGCCGCTCTGAAAGAGATGGAACTCTTTACTCCCAAGAAGTCGGTGGAAAATGAGATCGAAATTCTGAAGACCTACGCCCTGATGAGCAAAGTAGTCGATCAGCTTAACCTGGACGTTGTTTATTACAACGACACACCCTACGGGAAACGCGAAATTTATGGCACCTCACCCATCCGGTTAATTGTCGAAAAAGGCCAGCCGGTTTTATACGAAGGGGTTGTTTCACTAAGTTTTCCTGATGCTCAACATGTGCAGATTGGCGATAAACGGTACCCACTGAATGCCAGCGTACAAACGCCTTATGGCCGCTTACGGGTATTTACCCGCCAACAGGTTGGGCCTAAAACACCGGCTGTATTGGTACAGGTACTAGGCAAAACTGAAGTTGCCAATAGTTTACTGACTCAGGTGAAAGCCGAACCAATCAATAAGGCGGCATCCGTGATTCAATTGTCGGTTGAAACACCGGTTGCCGATAAGGGAGAAGCCATCCTGAACCGGATGATTGACAACTACACCGAAGACGCAATCTCTGACAAGAACCGGGCTGCTGCCAACACGTTAAGCTTTATCGAAGAACGCCTTAAACTGATTTCGGGGGAACTGGCAGTAGTCGAAAAGGGTGTGGAGTCCTACAAATCGTCCCAAGGAATTACCGACCTGAGCATGCAGGCGCAGGGTTTTCTGGCAACCGTCCAGACCAATGATGCCCAACTGAATCAGGTGAACATTCAACTAAACTCATTGAACGATCTGGAAGGCTACTTGTCGCGCCAACCGGGCAACCGGGGTGGTACTCCCGCTACGCTGGGTCTGAGCGATCCGACCCTTTTGGGATTGATCACGAATGTAAACGCACTTGAAGCGGAACGCGAGCAGACTGCCCGGACAACCTCCGAGGAACACCCAGCTGTACAGAGCCTCGACGCTCAGATCAAGACAGCCAAAGTAGGCATTGCCGAAAACGTGGCTACCATGAAGACGATGTTGCTGAACGCTAAAAAGCAGTACGCCAGTAACAATGCGCGCATGGAAGGCTTCATCCGCACTATTCCTGCTAAGGAACGCCAGTTGCTCGACATTACCCGTCAGCAATCCATCAAGAATAACCTGTACACTTATCTGTTGCAAAAGCGCGAAGAAACGGCCCTCTCCTACGCGTCGACCATTTCGGACTCGCGGACTATTGACCCAGCGCGTAGCAATAACCTACCAACAAAACCAAACAAGCAAACAGCTTTTCTGCTGTTTGGACTGATTGGTATGTTGATTCCGATTAGTGTGATTGCTTCGAAAGACGCCCTCAACAACCGGGTGATGCGCCGGGCCGATGTAGAAGACAGCACCCATGCGCCTATTCTTGGTGAAGTGGTGAAGAAAAAACAATCGGAGGCCATGGTTGTGGTGGCCAAGAGCCAATCGATCATTGCCGAGCAGATACGAACCCTGCGCACTAACCTGCAATACCTCCGCGATCACCGCGACGGTTGCCAGGTTCTACTGTTTACCTCAAGTATTAGTGGAGAAGGAAAATCATTTGTATCGCTGAACCTTGGTGCTAGTTTGGCCCTTGTTGGTAAGCGGACTGTGATTCTGGAGATGGACTTACGCAAGCCCCGCCTGCGTCACGCCCTCAATTTCTCGAATCAGATGAATACAGTTGGTTTGAGCAATTATCTGATTGGCGAGGCTACGGTAAATGAAGTGGTACAACCTATACCGGGCTACGACAATTACTTTATTATCACCAGCGGTCCCATCCCCCACAATCCCTCCGAATTGCTGAGCGGGAATCATCTGGAGGAATTAATCAAGGAATTGCGGTTGACATTCGACTACGTAATCATCGATGCGCCCCCAGTTGGTTTAGTAACTGATGCCCAGCTGATTGCTCCGTTTGCTGATGCTACGCTGTTTATGGTCCGTCACGACGTAACGCCCAAATCTCAGTTGAAAATGATTGATTTGCTGTACCAGGAAAAACGGTTCAACAAGCTCAATCTGATCCTGAATGCCGTGGGTGACGACGATTCGGAGTATTATAGCTACGGCTACAAAGGCAATGGCTATAACTACGGTGAAGGCGAACCGAAAACATTATTAAGTCGACTCCGGCTGAAATAACCTCTTTGACTTAACCACCCCTTTTAACCATCAAGCCTCAACAGTATGGTATCTGATGTTCTACATTCACCTACCCGCCGGGAGTCGGCACCAGTATTAACAGATAGCACGTCCGTTGACTTCGCCGGAAAGCGGGTATTCGATATTGTGTTTGCGTTATTGGTTACGGTTTTCATTCTCAGCTGGATGATTCCCTTGGTTAGCTTGCTGATCTGTCTGAGTTCTCCCGGACCAGCGCTGTTTATACAGTGGCGCACGGGGCATAACCGACGGCATTTTCGGTGCCTGAAATTCCGGACCATGCGCCATCAGCCCGATGGACCGTTCCGGCAGGCTACACGCAACGACCAACGCGTGACCCGTATTGGTGCTTATTTGCGGAAAACGAACCTGGACGAAATGCCTCAGTTTTTGAATGTTTTATTTGGTGATATGAGCGTTGTTGGCCCTCGCCCTCACGCTGTGCAACACGATGCCCAGCATTGGAGCCTACAGGGGTATAGTGAACGCTACCGTATTAAACCCGGCATCACAGGTCTGGCCCAAGTCCGTGGTTGCCGGGGCGAAACGGGTGAATTAATCCGGATGAAACACCGGCTCCGCTACGACCGCTACTACATCAAAAAAGCATCTTGCTGGTTAGATCTTAGAATTTGCTGGTGGACAGTGAAGCAAATGGTTAGAGGAAATGTGAATGCTTGGTAAAATTGGCTGTCATTAGTCATTAAGCTTCACTGTCATTGGTCATTAGTAATGTGTCCCAATAACTATACGCAGCACCAATTAACTCGCGCAGTAAATGACTAATGACGGGCAACTAATGACTGTAAATTATGCCGTGGTTTGTCTTGTACACAAAATCTCGAAATGAAAAGTTGGTAGCTGAAAAGCTACGACAGTTAAATATAGAAGTGTATTGCCCTCTAATTAAGACTCAACGTAAGTGGTCAGATCGGATTAAGGTTGTTGAAGAACCTTTATTCCAGTCTTATTGCTTTGTAAAGCTTCCTGAACCAGAGCGCAACCGCGTGTTTGCTGTGCCTGGTATTGTCCGTTATCTATACTGGCTGCATAGACCAGCTGTAGTAAGAGAGGAGGAAATAGAAGTAATCAAACGTTTATTAAATAATGTAGATCATAGCTGTCTGCATGTTGAGTCTATCAGACCGGGAGATCGTCTTACGATCGCTTCTGGTTCATTCTCTGACCTTTCTGGAGAAGTTATTAGCCAACAAGGAAAAGTAGTCAGTATTGTACTCGACTCCTTACAGTTGGTGATCAAAGTTGATTTGGCTAAAACTTTAGTGGCTTTATAGTACCCAGCAATGGGAGTAAACGAAAAATGAATTGCCTGACTAAGTCTCGAATGGGACTGAAAGGGCGGAGCCGTAAAAATTAATTGCGAGTAATAATTACCTTATCAGCAATTCTACACTTAGAATGGATAGTACAACGCCTTATGTAAGAAATATCCAAAAGCGAAGTAGGCTACGTTTTTATCTGGGTGCATTAGCCCGCATAAAAAACTTTTTAAAAAACAGATATGCAGTTAGAGTGGCTCGTACAAATGGTGCAATTATAGGTGACTCTGTTTCAATACCTTTGGCATTAGCACGAAAAGCTAATTCAAATTTAATGATAGGCAACAATACCTCAGTTCAGTCATCTGATTTTGATTTAAGATCTCCAATAAAAATAGGTAGTCATACTATTATTGGCGTAGGAGTTAAAATAATTACCTGCAGCCACAATGTAGACTCACCTGAGTGGGAATTTAAATCATATGGACTTACTATCGAAGACTACGTTTGGGTTGCAACAGATGTTTTGGTTTTGCCTTCTTGTAGAGAAATCGAAAGTGGTGCAGTAGTGGGTTCTGGCTCAGTGGTGAGCAAAAATGTGAGTAGTATGGCAATAGTGGCTGGAAATCCAGCCGTTTTTCTACGTACCAGAAAAGAAGTACATAAAGATTTGTGTGTGGAAGGGTTGTTAGGCAATGATTTACTAAGCTATTTAAAAGCCAGAAAACGATAAGAATAGATAATAATGAATTTAAAAAGAAATATAATTAAAAATGGAATTGCTTCTTCATTACAGAAAGTAGTTAAGATCGCAGAACAACTATTACTAGTACCGTTTTTTATTCGATATTGGGGCGCTGATTACTATGGAGAATGGTTAACATTAACGATAGTGCCATCATTTTTAAGTTTAGCCGATTTAGGTTTTGGAACGGCCGTTGCTAATACTTTTTTATTTAAGTATGCATCTGGCGATAAACAAGGGGCTGCCAATACAGCTAAAACAGGAATTATAATTGTGTCGCTTTTGGTTATTGTCTGCTTGGTTTTATCATTCTTAATTTTGGCAATTTCACACCATTATAAATTATTCGATAAATCATTGATCAAGCCTAACGATGCAGTCATTGCTCTTTCGATATTATTAACATCAAGAATTATCAATTTCTATCAGCAAATATTTGAGGCTTACTTTAGAGCAGCTAGAAGAGCAAACGTAGGAATTAGCCTTCAAACAATGCTGTCTATAACTAACCTCGGATTAAGTTTAATTGTATTAGTGACTGGTGGAGGAATAATACAATACTCATTAGCTTCATTATTTGTTATTTTAATATATAATCCAATTTATATATATACTGCAGTAAGAACTCTAGGCCTATACAAAGAACACACAGCCTTTTTCGTAAAAAAGGAAATAAGAGGGTTATTACAAAAAGGAATCGGTTATTTTCTTTCACCCATTTGGCAGGCAGTTTATTTTCAAGGTATTACATTTATTGTTCGAATAACTCTTGGTCCTTCTGCTGTAACTATCTTCAACACTGTTAGAAGTTTGATCCGATCTGCTGGACAAGCTTTTTCAATGTTAATTGTAGCCGTTTACCCTGATTTCCAGTTTGAGATGGGTGCAGGGAACATCGCTGTTGCAAAGCGGATATTTTTGGGTGTGCTTGGCATTAATCTTATCACCGCGTTAGGATTTGTATTGGGCTTGTTATTATTCGGGCAACCTTTATATGCTTGGTGGACTAAAAATGCTTTGATAGTTCCAACAGAGGTATGGATAATATTCATAACAAGTATTCTGTTCTATTCGATTTGGTTCACCTCGTCTTTCATTTTCGAAGCATTAAATAAGCCTTACGTTATCACTGTTGCCGGCTTGTGTTTCAGTGTGCTTTCAATGCTCATTTCCTATGTACTGTGCAGAAAATTTTCCCTTGCTGGGGCCGCTATTGGAAATTTAAGTTTTGATGTTTTAATGTGCTTATATATACTACCTGTATCGTGTAAAATACTCGACATGAAAATTTCAGATTTATTTAAACAGGCTATATTCTCAGTCAAGCATACTTATACTGCTATACGTCTACGATGAATCACTAAACCAAGTCAATTATACAATCTATAAAAAATGACATTCATTTTTTATATTAATCTATTATTTCAACAATTAGCATATGCAAGTTACACAGATTTCTATTGGGCGATTTCATCATTTCCACTTAGCACGACAGATGGAACGCCTTGGTCTTCTGGAATCTATTTGGACTGGTTACCCTAAATTTAAGTTAGAAGACGAAGCGGGAATCCCGCAATCAAAAATAAAAACGTTCCCCTGGCTTCATACACCATATATGGCACGAGGGCGTTTTGGATTAAATCGTTGGCAATGGCTAAATGGGGAATGGGCCTGGCAGGCCCAGAATATATTAGACAGCTATGTTGCGTCAAAAATAAAAAGTCCAACTAATTTAATTGCCCTTTCAGGTGGAGGTTTGCAGGCAGGTGCAGCAGCTCAGCGGGAAGGGGGTCATCATTTATGTGACAGGGGTTCAGCACATATTCAATATCAAGAGGATATTCTTAATGAAGAACACAAACGTTGGGGGTTAACGTTTCACGGTATTGACAAACGGATTGTTGCAAAAGAAGAAGCAGAATATGAACAAGCAGATCGTATTTTAATACCTTCAGAGTTTGTAAAAAGGTCATTTATTCAAATGGGTGTCCCTCTGTCTAAACTTGTCAAAATTCCATACGGTGCTCGGCTAGATAGATTCCAAAAAGTAGATGATCCTTGTCAAAATAAATTTAGGATTCTATGGGTTGGTGCAATCAGCTTACAAAAAGGCTTCTTAGATCTACTTGATGCTTTTTTACAATTAAAGCATCCAAATAAGGAATTAGTTGTTGTAGGTTCAATGAGCACTGATTTAAAGGAGCTTATTAAAAGAAAGCAAGTAAAAGGAGTTATTTATAAAGGAAATATAAATAACAGTGAGTTACCATTGCTGTATAGTACATCACACGTATTTGTGCTTCCGAGTATACAAGATGGATTTGGCATGGTTCAAGGTGAAGCTCTTGCATGCGGTTGTCCAGTTATTGCTACTAATCATACAGGGGCTGAAGATTTATTTACCGACGGAGTGGAAGGTTTTATCGTTCCAATTCGATCTCCAGATGCAATTCGGTACTGCTTAGAACAACTAGCTGACGATCCCGGAAAAAGACAGGCGATGTCTGAGGCTGCTATTGAAAGAGTTAAAAGTTTAGGCGGATGGGATACTTATGGCGATGCAGTAGCTAAGTTAATCCGCTCTTTGTAAATAATGAGTTTGTCTATTCTACGCTAGCATTTCTATGATAAAATCGGTAATGGTCGATTCTGCTAAAACTGGCATTACTCAAACTCCTGTTGTGGCTAAGGCTACTTTCAATAGCGTAGCAGGCAAGCAACAATTGAGCAAAAGCAACGATTCAAAGGGCAAGTTCCTACTATTCTTTGTACGTTGGTCATGGATTGTACTAATTTTCACGTCTCTTTTACAATGCATTTTCTGGCCAAGTTTTGATAATGCTGTTGCTGTATTTGCAGTAATTTTGTCTTGGTCAGTAATGACCAAATATGTTCTGAATATTCATGTATTAAGTACATTTCCACTTTCTTCCTTCTTAATTCTAGGATTTAGCCTCACACAATTTTATTGCCCACTTCTATTTACCTTGCTTGAAAGTAAACCTCTTATTTATAACCTAATACTACCCACGGAGGTTTTTTTACACTCAACTTTAGCCCTTTGGGTTCTAATAGTATCGCATCAAGTTTACAAAGACAAATTTCGAAGTCCTCTTGCTAAAATACGTGCTACCCTTAGTAAATTTAAATTTTTCCAACCACCGAGCTTACTTCAGCTTTGGCTAATGGGCTACATTGGCCTTGGCGCCATGTTCTATATCTCTTTTTTCACATCCAATACAGAAACAGATTCGTCGAATACACTAAATAAACTCGTTCAGGGTTTTATGCCTTTTTCATATGCCCCTTATTTTATTCCTTTTTCTATTCTGTACGGAAATCGTGACTCCATAAATAAAAAAATTATTGTGCAATTGTTGTTTTTCACCATTTTACTTTTTGCTGTGAGTATTGGCAGAAATAGTAGAGGGGCATTTATGTTTGGCTTTACGTCATTAGGTTTTGGTTATGGGCTTGGCCTTTTGCTTGGCCTGATTCGTCCGTATATTTTTACAATAAAGAATATACTCATTGGAACTATAGCAATTTGGTTATTCACTGGTCCTATTGCTGACCTTGGTACTGCAATGGTTATCGTACGCGGCCAACGGTCTGACGTCGATAGGTTTGAGCTTATTCAACTAACTCTTGAAGCATTTAGTGATAAAGAAGCTATCAAAAGCTATAAATTGTCGAGTAAATTAATCAGACTATATACTGGTGATTGGGATGAAAGTTATTTAGAAAATATATTCTTAGCTCGATTTGCCAATATTAAATATAACGATGCTAGTTTAGTTGATGCTTCAAAAATCGGGAGTGATGATACAAGTTTATTCGATTATAATCTTGAACGGATTCTCGCTATGCTTCCTAATCCATTGATCAAGGCTATTGGCATAGACATTGATAAAAGAGCAGTTTCTTCCATGTCATTTGGCGATTATTTGCATTACAAAGCCGGAGCCGGATCTAGCGTTTTAGGTGGGTTTAGAACAGGTCATCTTTCAGGATCGGGTATGGCTGCTTTTGGCTGGTGGTATTTATTGATATTAGGCATAACTATTATCCCAGTTTTTCTCTTGTTTGATGGCTTTTTTATCCAGTTAAAACAGAAACGTAGTGCTCAATTCTCTACCCCAAAAATGCAATTTAGTTTATGTGGTTTACTTATATTAACATCTGTTTTCCAGTTCTTACCTTCAGAAAGCGTTATTGTAACTATCAATTTTATGCTCCGGGGGTGGGTCCAACTGATTGTGTTGTATTTCGTAATGTATCATATCACTTATTTTTTTCATTCAATCCTAAGTAGGAAAAACCATTAATAATAGCCTGTATTCAAAGCTACTTACATGCAATCATCTTTATTCAAATAATGTATTCCTCAAAAATGGCAAATATTCTCTACATAGGCAATTATGATCCCAATACAACATCCGCCCATCGAGTTAATGCTTTAAAACGTATAGGACATATTGTTAACGTACTCAATCCTTACAATGCTGTTTTAGGTCAGTTAAATTCGAGATGGTTAGGAAAGTTGCATTTCCGGACTGGTTATAAATTCCTTCAAATGACCCTCGTAAATTGGCTAAAAAAAATGTTGAAAGATATAGATCAACCTGATCTAATCTGGGTAGATAGTGGAGAGTTGTTAGGCCCTTTATGTTTATCTACTTTAAAAAGTTTAGGTTCTCCCATAGTTCTTTTCAATATTGATGATCCAACAGGTTTAAGAGATGGAAAACGATTTTACTGCTTATTAAAAGCCATTACTCAATATGATTTGGTAGTGGTCGTCAGGTCTGAAACTAAAAATGAATGCATTGAACTAGGTGTAAAGAAGGTACTAAAAGTATATCGTAGTTATGATGAAGTTGCTCACCAACCGTTTTCAGATGAACGAGAAATTCCTACAATGTTTCATTCTGAAGTTGCTTTCATTGGAACATGGATGCGTAATGAAAAGCGTGATGAATTTCTTCTCGAATTAATACAACGCGGGGTACCCATTAGCATTTGGGGGGATCGTTGGACAAAGTCCCCTTACTGGCAACAATTGCGATTTTTTTATAAAGGGAAAGCGTTGTATGGTCGTGATTATGTAGCAGCTATACAGGGTGCCAAAATATGCCTTGGGCTTTTGTCAAAAGAGAATCGTGATTTACACACTACAAGGTCTTTAGAAGTGCCTTACGCCGGTGGCTTACTATGTGCTGAACGAACAACTGAACACTCAATTTTATACAAAGATGATAAGAACGCAGTTTTCTGGTCAGATGCAAAAGAGTGTGCTGAAGTATGTTTGAAATTGCTTAATAATGACCAACAACGTGAAGCAATACGATTAAGTGGCATGGAGCGCGTGCGGGAGTTAAAAGTTGGTAATGAGGATATTTGTGAATCGGTAGTTAAGGCAGTTTTCAATAAGCATTTTGATGTATCCGTTACTTGATTAGATAATATATGAAACATTTATTAGTTTTTGATTCCCATCCTGTTCAATATAGAGTTCCTATTTGGCAGGCCGTTGAGAAAGAAGCGCCAGGTATTGTTCATGTTGTTTATGCTTCTGACTGCTCTGTTAGGGGCCATCATGATGTAGGCTTTGGTCAATCAATCAGTTGGAACGAACCAATGCTTAATGGCTACTCATCCACTATTTTGAATTGTGAAAAAGGCATTCCACTTTCTAACTGGAAATCATTGACGGGAAAAGGTGTCGGACAAGTAATGGATAAAATCAAACCTATTGCTGTTTTATTAACAGGTTTGAATTACTTGTACGACTGGGTAGTTTATATTGAAGCGAAAAAACGAAATATTCCCCTCTGGTTGCGTTGCGAAACACAGGATGATGCTTTTCACCGTTCTCCTTATAAGTCTCTAATACGATCAGTTATCTATAGTTTTATTTATAAAGGTTTTGATCGCTTCTTTTATATAGGCCAGTTAAATAAAAAACATTATTTAAATCACAACGTAGCAGCCTCCAAATTACAACCAGCTCTTTATGCGACAATAAACCGGTTTGATGCACTTTCTTTATCTCAAAAAGAACACTTGCGTAGTGAATCGCGCAAAAACGCTGGTATTCTTGAGGCAAATTTTGTTGTGGGTTTCTCGGGAAAGATGATTCCCAAAAAGAACCCTGATATCCTTTTTAGTATGTTGTATTATCTCCCGAAATCTCTTCGAGAAAGAATTAGCTTATATTTTATCGGCAGCGGGGAAATGGAAGAAAAGTTGCGGAGCGAAGCAGAAAAGGCGTGGAACCAGTTTGGGATACATACATATTTTTCGGGGTTTGTGAATCAGACTGATTTAGCTCCCCACTATCTAGCAATGGACGCATTAGTTTTACCTTCACGACAAATGGGAGAAACTTGGGGTTTGGTTGCGAATGAAGCTATGCAGGCTGGTTGTTGTGTTGCTGTGAGCGAAAATGTGGGATGTAAAGCAGATTTTGAAAATTGGAAGCGGTTTAGCGTTTTCAAAACGGGTTCTGCGGAGCAACTGGCCTCTACAATTACAATATTCAGTGAACAACTACATGATTTTGATTGGGCAAACCAAAATCTAACTTCTTACACTCTCGAGAGTACTGCTAAAAGTCTTTTGCATAATTTTCGAGAGGCTGGTGTTATAAGATGAATCTCGTTTTTTTCGCTCATCCATATTTCTTAGGTCAACAAAGCATGCCTCGGTTTGTCAGTTTACTAGCTACCGGCATGCAAGAAAGAGGTCATACAGTAGAAGTGTGGTCCCCTACCCCCCGGTTTTTTAAAGTACCGATTCCGAGTCTCAACAAAAAATGGCTTGGTTATATCGATCAGTATCTTGTTTTCCCAATGGAGGTTCAACGTCGAATGAAATTCTCTTCACCTGACACGCTTTTTGTTTTCGCAGATAACGCGTTAGGGCCATGGGTTCCTCTAGCAGTCAACCGTCCGCATGTTGTTCATTGCCATGACTTTTTAGCACAGCGTTCAGCCCTTGGGCAGATTCCTCAAAATCCGACGAGTTTAAGCGGTCAACATTATCAAGCTTTTATACGGCGCGGTTTTACAAAGGGGCAGCACTTTATTTCCGTTTCCGAAAAAACTCGCGAAGATCTCCATCGACTTCTACCCGCAAATCCTAGAACATCTACGGTAGTTTATAATGGGCTCAACCGTTCGTTTACGCCAACAAATCTCGTTGAGGCAAGAAATTGCATAAGTAAGGCCTTACATGTTGATCTCACTAGCGGATATATTCTTCATATAGGCGGGAATCAGTGGTATAAAAATCGCGTAGGTGTTATTGACATTTACGAAGCCTGGCGTCGAGAGTTTAATGGTTCGTTGCCTTTGTTAATGATTGGGCATCCGCCCTCACCAACGCTTTTGACCCGACGAGATCAGTCAATTTTTAATCAAGACATTCATTTCCATAGCAGCATGAATGATGATCTAGTTCAAAAGGTATACTCAGGTGCAAACTGCCTTCTATTTCCGTCGATAGCCGAAGGATTTGGTTGGCCTATTGTAGAAGCAATGGCATGTAGTTGTCCTGTCATCACTACTAACGAAGCACCCATGACTGAGGTTGGGGGTAAGGCTGCATTCTATATTTCTGCCAAACCAATTGATAAAGAAAAAATCAGCAAGTGGACGCATCAAGCGGCTAAAACTTTGCAGGAGGTCATTACTTTGTCCCCTTTAGCAAGAGAGGTAACTATCCAGACTGGATCTTCAAATTGTTTGCGATTTAATACAAAGCATATGCTCGACTTAATCGAAAATAATTATAGACAGATACTGTCGACTTTTTAAATTATAATGCGAATATTACATATTATCGGCAGTATGAGACCCACTACCGGTGGTCCATGTCAAGTAATAAGAGATTTATCTTCACCGCTTGAGAATTTAGGAGTGTACACTGAAACCGTTTGCTTTGATGATGATTCTACTAACTATCAAACGAACGATTTTTTTCCAATTCATACTCTAGGTATTGGATGGAATCCTTGGATATATAGTTACAAATTTGCACCATGGCTGGCAGATAATATTTCAAGGTTTGACGTGGTGATTACGAATGGGCTTTGGCTTTATCATTCGTTTGCTATTCAACAATTTTTCAAGAATTATAATAGACATAATTCCAAGCCCATACGCTGGTTTATTATGCCACATGGCATGCTTGATCCGTATTTTCAGAAAGCGAATAGTCGCAAATTTAAGGCGTTTCGAAATAAGTATTATTGGCAATTATTTGAAAACAAATCAATCAGAGATGCTGACGGGTTATTATTCACTTGTGAAACTGAATTAATAATAGCTAGAGAATCATTTTCTCCCTATAAGCCCAAAAAAGAGTTTAATGTAGGCTTGGGTATTCAATCACCTCCTCAGTACTCAATAGCAATGTCGAATGAATTCCAAAAAAAGTGTCCATCTGTAATTAATGAACCATTCATATTGTTCTTGAGTCGACTTCATCCAAAGAAAGGGATTGATATACTCTTAAAATCTTATTCGAATATATGCAGAGAATATTCACAAAATAATATTAATATACCTAAACTAGTTATTGCGGGTCCAGGGGCAGAAAGTAATTATGGAATAGAGTTGCTTCAAATTATTAAAAAAGATCCTTTTTTATTAAAGAATGTTTCTTTTGTAGGAATGTTAACTGGAGATGCAAAATGGGGAGCATTTTATAGCTGTGAAGCTTTTATATTACCTAGCCATCAAGAAAACTTCGGTATTGTTGTAGCTGAAGCTCTAGCTTGTGCAAAACCAGTTTTACTTTCTAACAAGGTAAATATTTGGCGTGAGGTTCAAGCTGCTGAAGCGGGAATAATATCAGAAGATTCAGTTGAAGGTGTTGAAATATTATTACATGAATGGATTCATATGTCTTCAGAAGTTCGTAACATTATGTGCAAAAGAGCTCGAATATGTTATGAAAATAATTTCGATGTCAACCTTGCTGCCAATCAGTTTCTACTGGCTATAAGCAGTTAATTATCTCAACAACTATATCAATCCTGTAAAAATCTATGCGAATAGCTATACTTCAAGGAGCTTTTTTCCCGATACCGCCAACTTTAGGTGGAGCTGTTGAAAAACGTTGGTTCATTTTAGGTCAGGAATTCTCTCGTCAAGGCCATGAAGTTGTACACATTTCACGATGGATGAAAGGGTTAGAGAGATCGGAAAAAATTGATCTTGTATTGCATAAAAGAATTAAAGGCTTTGATACCCCAAAATCAATATTAATTCTAAAGTTCTTTGATTTGATATATTCATTCAGAGCAAAAAAAATCATAAACGATGAATTCGATATAATCATTAGTAATACCTTTTGGGCACCACTCATTTTATCCAAAAAATTACAAAAAAAATGTATGGTTGATGTAGCTAGAATGCCTAAAGGGCAAATGTGGTTATATAATGCAGTATCTCGCTTACGTGCAAATTCAACTCCTGTCGCTAATGCTATAAAAAATGAATCATCAGAAAACAGACGCCATAATATTGTTCTCATTCCAAATCCTCTTCCATTCACAGTTCATGAAAAAGTGGATTTTCGCTCCAAAAAGCCAGTTATACTATATGTTGGTCGTATTCATCCAGAAAAAGGACTGGACTTGCTAGTTAAGGCTTATCGGAAAACGTCTCAGGATTATCGTCTAAAAATAGTTGGAGCTTGGAAAATTGCAGGTGGTGGAGGAGGACAGGACTATTTTGATAAACTTCGAGAGCTTGCAGGAGATTCTCCCGTTGATTTTATTGATCCTATTTATGACATCAATAAGTTAAACGAATATTATAAGGAAGCCGCTTTATTTGTTTATCCTTCTGTTTCAGAACAAGGTGAAACATTTGGATTAGCACCCTTAGAAGCAATGGCTTGGGGATGTGTCCCAGTAGTTTCAAATCTATCTTGTTTTCAGGATTTTATTAAAGATAGAATCAACGGTCAAATATTTGATCACCGATCAGAACATGCAATTGATGAGCTAGCTTCTTGCCTTGTTGAATTGCAGGAAGATAAAGGTCTACAATTTAGACTAGGCAACCAAGCATTATTAGTACGAGAAAGTCATTCTACGCAACGAATTGCTAATCTATTTTTAGAAGAGTTCAGTCAGATGATTAAATTAAATGAAGATGCTAGTTGAACGTATTACTTATGAACAGGAGAGTCCTTATTCGAGTCCTTGGAGTAAAAAACAACGCATTAAAATGCTGCTATGGGAGTATTGTTGGATAATGCTATGCTCTTGGACACCTAAACCTGCTAACGTTTGGCGTATTTTTATATTAAAATCTTTCGGCGCTACAATATACGGACGCCCTTTTGTTCATCAACGTGCTAGAATTCAAATACCTTGGAATCTAACGTTACATGATCATGCATGTCTTGGCGACCGAGCAAATGCCTACACATTGGGTAGAATTGAGATTTTCGAGCATGCTACAGTAGCTCAAGAAGCATATTTATGTACAGGAACACATGCGTTTAATTCAAAAGCTATGAACTTGATTACAGCGCCGATTACTATTGGTGCGCACGCATTTATTGGTGCACGTGCCTTCATAATGCCAGGCATCTCAATCGGTGAACACTCGATTGTTGGTGCATGTAGTGTTGTAACAAAAACTGTCCTTCCCAATAGAATGGTTAAAGGTAATCCTGCTTGTTGAATATAGATAAATAACATGGTTCGCTCAATCTTAAATCTTAGCAAGTACTTTACCTCAATTTTCCAAATAGGGAACCCATTTGGAAAATCGCCCACCTTAATTTCTGATCCAGAAACAGAAGAAGAGATAGAAAAGTATTTTCATGGTAACAACACTTGCTCATCACTCTGGCGCTTGAAAAATGTATATTGTAGTAGCATATATGGGGGGGCAATTTTTAATAGCAAAAACCAAATTTATAAACGTTTCCTCAATTTCCCTTGGGGAAAGGAAGTACATCCAGCTATTTCATGTCCATACTTAGGACATGAAATTCCCTCACTAGAAAAAGCTATATTTGCTGTAACCCCTGAAGCAAAGGGTAATTATTATCATTGGTTAGTTGATCTCATCCCACGACTTTTGATTATTAAAAATACTATTAAGGATTTTAGTCAATATCCTATTATTTTACATTCTCCTATATCGAAATATGGAAATGAAATTCTTGATTTGATTCTGGGTGAAGGCAAAAACTTAGTTATACCCCTAAGACCATTTCAAATTCTAAAAGTCAACGAATTAATTGTAGGAGATCTTATTCATCACGATAAGGGCCTTTTCCCAGAGTGGAAAAAAGAAATCCTATGTGAAATTCGATATAAGATATTAAATAATTCTATACCTAACAAGAAGAATAAAGTTTATTTAGTAAGAGGTTCACAGAAAAAACGAAAGCTAATCGGTGAACAACGACTAATTTCAATATTAGAAAAACACGGCTTTCATATTTTCGACCCACAAACAGCAACTTTTCAAGAGCAGGTGAAAATATTAGCCAATTCAAGCTTAGTGGTAGCTTTGCATGGAGCAGCACTCACGAACATTATTTTTTGTGAGGAGTCTACAACTATTATAGAACTAAGAAGCTCTGTACATCCGCCTGAATTTTTTGCAGAAATTGCAAAGGCATATGGATTAAAGTTTACTACCGTCTCTCTTCAGCCAGAGAAACGTAGAAATAAATACCATTTGGCGAACAAACAGAATTTAATTTTAACGGATCAAATAATTGACGAGATAGTACTGAAAACTAAAAATATATTATGAACAATAATTTAAAGAAATTGTTGAGACCATTAGTTTACCCACTTTTGGATATTTCTGAAAAGCTTGTGGGATTTAAAACTGATCCAACAGGTTTTCTACCAACAAGATGGAGTATGGTACGAGGTAATTACGAAACATTCCTAGTTGATTCAATTTTAGAATCCTTACCTGATAGGGGGGTTTTTGTGGATGTAGGAGCAAATGTTGGGTATATAAGCAAGAAAGTCGCTACAATAAGACCTGACGTTACTGTTATTGCTGTGGAGCCTAATCCAAGGTTAAAGGGCATTCTTATTTCAAATTTAGGAAGTCTAAGCAATATATGCCTTTATTATTTAGGGTTAGGAGCTAAAAGTGAATTATTAACTTTTTACCAAGGTAAGGATTCTGCTGTAGGTTCTTTCGTTAAGGGTTATAACGAAATGCACAATTCTAGTGATTTTAGTTTTCAAATATTTTCGACCAATATTAACGTTGAACCAGGTGATGTGGTTCTTCATAATATCCCAGAAATAGATATCATGAAAGTTGATGTTGAAGGGTTTGAATTAGAAGTTTTTAAAGGATTAAAAGATAAAATTAATAACGGTTTTATAAAAAAGATTTTTTTTGAATATCATCCCATGAGTCAGGAGATAGCTGGCTATAATAAGTTTGACATTCTAAACTATTTGCGAGAAAAGAATTATTCAATAATTGGTCTTGAGAACGAGTGGAAGGGGATAGTTATTGAAAATCACAATTCACAAGAATTAGTAACAAGCCTTGGAAATGGAGGTTATACGACACTGGTAGCTACTCACTACGGAAAATCTTCTTCATAACTGAAAGATACGTAGTTATTATGATCTCGGTTCTCATTATCACAAAAAACGAAGAAAACGACCTTTCGGATTGCTTAGCCTCCCTCCGATGGTGCGATGATATTCATGTACTTGACTCATTTAGTACTGACCAAACGGTCGAAATAGCTAAAAAGGCTGGTGCTTATGTTACACAACGTGCGTTTGATAGTTATGCATCTCAACGGAATGCAGCACTTAACAATATCGATTATAAACATCTGTGGGTGCTCATATTAGATGCAGATGAACGAGTACCAGATTCTTTGGCTCATGAACTTCAACAACGGGTCGCTCAGGTGCAGGAAAGTGTTAATGGTTTCCGAATCAGGCGGAGAGATTATTTGGGGAATAGTTGGCTCAAACACTCACAGATGACCCCCTATTATATTCGGTTAGTGCGTTTAGGAAAAGCCCGCTATCATCGTGAAGTAAATGAAGTCTTAGAAGTCGACGGAATAGTAGAAACAGTAGATGGGTATTTTGATCATTATCCTTTTTCAAAAGGGTATGCCCATTGGTTAAACAAACACAATACGTACTCAACAATGGAAGCTCAACGTTGGCTTGACGAACATCAGGGCAATATTGAATTCTCTCTCCAAAAAGCACTTTTCAGCAAAGACTTTAGCGAAAAACGGTATCATCAAAAAGGGCTTTTTTACAAGATTCCTGGTCGGCCTTTTATAAAGTGGATCTATCTAGTAATTGTACGTCGAGGATTTCTCGATGGATGGGCAGGCATAACAAATGCTACCCTTCAAGCAATTTATGAATATTTTATTGTACTAAAAACCAATGAGTTGCTTCGAAAAGAGCATATAAGTTCGAATCTTACCAAGCAATAGGGTTATGTCTCGACTTTTATTTTATCTTCTCATTCTGATCGGTGCAGCCATCATCTTCTACTTAAGTTGGCTTCCAAATCCACAACTCAGCACCTATGGCTTTTTCCCAAAGAAGTTAGGTCAATGGATTGATGCTGATGCAAATATGAACGTTCGCACAGCAGTTCCCTTTTTCGTGCTTGGGATGTTAGCAGGATTCTGGTTGGTCATAACCAAGCGAGGATTGATTGGATGGACCGGGTTTATTTTAGGTTTTATAGTAACGGTTTTCATAGCTGAAGCTGGTCAGCTTGAGTTACCACACCGCCATTTCGATTGGGGTGATATTGGTTGGGGAACGACAGGTGCATTAGTCGGTATAGTGTTGGGCGCAATATTTGGCTACATAGTTACACGGCTTTGCCCATCTCAATCAACTTTATAAGACTGTCAACTTTAATCCTTAACTATTAGTGAGAGCTAATACCACTTCCTTAATGCATACTATTAGCCCAGGTATATTTAGACTCCTTCTAGCGGTTATAGTTATGGTCTTTCATTCTGTTGCATTTTTAACAATTGGGCACTACGCAGTTTACGTATTTTTTGTACTCAGTGGTTACTGGATAGCAAAGATGTATGTGGAGAAGTACAGTCTATTCGAGAAGCCATTTCAGACGTATCTACAGAGCAGGCTTTTCAGGTTATTCCCAATTTACTGGCTTATCCTATCTATCTCTATCTTAACAAAAATAGGGTTATCTAATTTCACGAATACAGATTACTCCTTCGCGTTAAAGGAAACAACTTTATTTTTTAATGTCGTTGTACTAGGTTTATTAAACACGGATTTTAAGTTTATAGTACCCGCCTGGTCGTTAGATCTTGAATTACAATTTTACTTAGCTGCTCCTGTAATAATTTATTTATTTGTCAAACAAAAAGGCCTTTTTGCCATATCTATTGTTTTAATAGGGGCTTTGTTTACGCTTTTATCCGCTCAACGTTTAGAGTTTTATAACCTTTTAGGGTTTTTACCATGGTTTGTTTCTGGAATCTCTATTTATTTTTTCAAGATTGTATTTTCAGATAAGGTAGCCGCTATTTGCTTATTGGTTGCTGGTTTGATACTGTTGACAAATTACTCTATTCCCTACCTACGAGTCAACTTCCTATTCAATAGGAATGCTCAAATTTTTATATTTAGCTATCAGGAATTCATTAACGCAATTTTAACAATTTTAACAGTTCCTTTTATCACTATAAATCTCCGTCAAAAAGTTCAAACAAATAAAGACCAAGTATATTCGTCCATGTCTTATGTTCTTTATCTACTTCACTGGCCCCTTCTTCAATTGTATGCTCAAAGTGTAACGAATGTTGGCGGTTTACAGAAAATGATCCACATTCTGATTTATTATTTGGTAACATTATTCTTGTCCTATTTATTGAGTATTTACGTTGATACGTACTTTGAGGCCAAAAGGAAGATTTGGTTAAGTAAACAAAAGAGAGTTGCTCCTACAAAAATCGCTATATCTTGACAACTGGATACTCTCAAAACAATTGAGTACGGGTCAGCTTGAGCTTCTCTCCCCATTTCGATACTTAATCAACTTCATGCGTATTCTTATTTACGGCATTAATTATTACCCTGAACTTACGGGCATTGGCAAATACACGGGCGAGATGGGACCCTGGCTCGCTAAGCAGGGCCATACCGTTGAGGTCATCACCGCTCCTCCCTACTACCCCGAATGGGAAGTTCACCCGGCTTACCAGGGCAAAGGCTGGCATACCGAACAGATCGAAGGCGTAACGGTTCATCGCAGTCCGTTGTACGCGCCCAAAACGGTATCGTCGGGCAAGCGGATTTTGCACGAGTTTTCGTTTGTAGCGAGTAGCCTCCCCTACTGGCTCAAAGCCCTGTTCGGCAAGCGGTTCGATGTGGTGATCTGCATGGCTCCGGCCTTCCATCTGGGTTTTATAGCGCTGGCCTACTCCCGGCTGCGTAGCGTGCCGTTTGTGTACCATATTCAGGATTTGCAGGTCGACATGGCCAAGGAGCTGGGTATGCTCAAAAACCAGACGTTCCTGTCGATACTGACCAAAGCCGAAAAGATCATTCTGAACGGCTGCACGGCGGTGTCTACCATCAGCGAGGGTATGGTTCGCAAGATCATGGCCAAGGGCATTCCGGCCTCCAAATGCATATTGTTCCCCAACTGGGTCGATCGGGCCTTCATCAGGCCCTTGCCCGTTAGCGAGTCGCTGCGGGCTCGTTTTGGCCTTCAAGCTACCGATCGGGTCGTCCTGTATTCGGGTAGCCTGGGAGAGAAACAGGGCCTCGACATCATCCTAACCGTAGCCGACCGCCTGCGCCATCACCAAGACCTGTATTTTCTAATCTGTGGCTCCGGCGGGGCCGAGCAGAAACTAGTGGAGTTGGCCAAATCGCAGCAACTGGACCACGTCAAGTTTTTCCCCCTGCAACCCTACGAGCACCTATCGGCCCTGCTGGCCACCGCCGATATTCACCTGGTGTTACAACGGCAATCGGCCTCCGACCTAGTCCTTCCCTCCAAGCTAACGGGCATCCTGGCAGCGGGTGGCTTTTCGCTCATTACGGCCGTCCCCGGTACCTCCCTCTACACCCTCGTCGACACCCATAAAGTAGGCCTGATCATCGAGCCCGAATCCGCCGATGCCCTACAGGCCGGTATCGAAAAAGCCCTGTCCATCGACCTGTCCCCCTACCGGCAAAACGCCCGTCGCTACGCTGAGAAATTCATCGATAAAGACGCTATTTTGAGGGCGTTTGAAGGGGAGTTGAAGCGGATAACCTCACCCCCTGCCCCTCTCCTTGTGAAGGAGAGGGGTAACGTCAACGTCTAACGTTTCAGTGAAAAGTATACCAGTGATTTAATCAGACGGAAATCGACTGGTAAGTTTCCCCTCTCCTTGCGAAGGAGAGGGGTCAGGGGTGAGGTTGACGCAGGAAATCCTGATGGTACTGCCGCCCCAACCCCTCTCCTTCGTTCGCCCACTTCTACCTCGTAAGTGCTACAGACAATACGCTCTTTTTGCGGCCAATTTTTGCCCTGAACAAACGAGCATTATGATAGTGAACTTTTGCGTTACCTTAGTGTAAAAGTTCATTACCATGGCCAGTATCCGATTACTGAGCGAACAGGATATTATCACCCGCAGCCGACAGGGTATACTCCGTGCCGAAGCAGACCGAGTGGCCAAACTCATTGGTTTAACCGATAAAGAGATTGCTGCTGCTCTGGGCTTATCAGCGTCGTATCTACATCGCTTAAAAACTGACACTCGTATCAGTAAGGACGCATCGGAGCGCTTACTTTTATTGGAGAACTTAGTACAGCACGCCCTGGATACGTTTGAGGGACGGACGGCAACGGTAGCAGGCTGGTTCCGGTCTCCATTGCGCGAGTTAGATTTTCAAACGCCCCTGCAAACCCTGGACACCGTAACGGGCTATACGCTGGTAGAGCGAATACTGGGACGAATTGATCACGGTATTTTCGGCTGATCTATGGCAGTCGTTTTTCGGGTAGTGCGCTCCATCCGGCCCATGCCGATTATCAGCGAATCCGGGTAATCGAGGAAAAGGAGTTAGTAATCGATTCGCGTTTGTGGCCAACCTGATTTCTGCCATTCTTTACTCTCTCACTCTCACCTGGCTCCGCAGGTAATCCTGATGATACTGCCGCAGCAACGCATCCAGGCGGGTGCCAATCCGGTATGGCGCGCCTACGTTGGCTGAGCCATTGTAGTTATACTCCCAGCGGAACTCCTCCGTTGTACGCAGTCGGGCGTGTTTCCCCTGCACCAGGCGGCCGGGCGGTATTGGAATAGCCAGGTTGAAGCCAAAGGTATAATCCTTAGTTAGCTTCGTCGCAAACGCTCCCACTTCCACATTCGCAAATTGCCGGATCAGGTCCAGGCGCGCACCCCGCTGCTGATCGAGATATTGCCCCCCCTGTAGTTTTACCGTGATGGCGTGGACCGGAAGTCGGTAAGCTACATCGGCAAAAAGCATAAACTGGTTGGGGGTTTCGTAGTAATAGCTCGTGGCCGGGAAATAGTAAAACCCCGTCAGGCTCGATTCAATACCAAACGACCAGGGTTTTCTCAAATCGGCCCAGCGATATTGGGCGTTGAACCCGTATTGGTTGTTGTAGAACGTCCCCAGCGACATACTCAGGAAGTTACGCTTGCCCAGCGCCAGAAACTGGTTCAGGTAAATGGGACCGGGCCGGATACCCGTGCGCTCATTGTCGAGGTCGTTGATCAGGGCAAACGTCAGTCCCGCGTTCAGCGCCATACCCGGCCACAACACCAGTTGCGTTTGCAGCAGCAGGTTGGTTTTGGTTTCGAACGGATTCGATTTAAACCCAAAGCGGGCAATCAACTCAGGCTGTAGTCTGAAATCGGCTTTATAGCGTCGCCAGTTGAAGGGAGCCCGCTGCCGCAATAATTGGCGATCCTCCTGGCTGAGTGGTTCGGCCTGAACGCTTGAGGCTAATCGATAGCGTGCAATGGGTATGCCCAGATGCCGGGGTACAAAATCGAGACTGTCGGCCTGCGACAGACTTTGCTGAAGCTCAAGCATGCCAATGAGCGGGTTACGGTAGAGTCGCTGCTCATACACCACCTGCTTATTAGTTGAATCGACCGTCAGGTTTTCAAAGTTCAGCAGCGTACGCTCGTCCCGGTCTTCGTTGGTTGGCGCAGGCTCCATAACCCGTTTGGGCAGCTTCCGCAGCGAGACGGCATAGGAGGTCCCCACATGGATCTGATCGAAATTCAGAATGCCTGCCTGCACCGTCCAGCGGTTGAACAGCGTCGCGTACCCCCCAAGGTTCAGATGGCGGGAGTCCCACTCAGCCATGATGCCCGCTTTGTTGTTGAAACGTAGGGCGGCACCGCCAAACGGACCGGTCAGGTACTGGCCCCGGTTTTCGTTTTTGTTCCGCAGCTCGTACCCACCCAGAAAATCGTATTTGTCTCCCCCCCCGCTTTTGTCGAAGTAATAAGGACTCCCGTACCCTGCCGTCAGCTCCGCCGTGATCTTATCGCTAAACCGGACGTTTTTGGTGGCCACCAGGGCATGAGTAATCAGCGAGTTGTTGAGGCCAAATGGAGCCGACAGAATAACCGCAAGAGCCGGTCGGTTGCCCCGTTCGGTAAGGGCCAGGTATTTAAAATCGAACTGCCGGTCGCCAATGCCGTTTGCCTTAAGGGGGATATACCCGATTTCTTTCAGGACCGTAACGCTAATTTCGAAGCGGGGAACAACGCAAAGCGTGCCATAAAAGATGTTCTCGGCGTTCTGATGCAGCGCTGATACCGATCCGGGGTTGTTGATACCGGCAAGCGAGTATCGGATTGGATTATACGAATAGCCAATCAAAAAGTCGCCATCCTGAAGCCCTCTGGCCGTTGGGATATACATCAGGCCGGGTTTACCCGAAATATTAACCTGGGCCGAAGCAGAAAAGACACAAAACAGTCCAGCAAGCCAACCGATTAAGAGGTGATTTAGCCGATAGTAATTGATAGAGAGAGGTTTTACAAACACGGAAGAGTGGATAAGAAGTGGCACCCCACCCCCAACCCCTCCCCGTTAGGGAGGGGCTTCGAGTTGAGCGTTTTAAGCTTTTTTCTCTATAGAAGAGCCTTTGCCCCTCCCTAACGGGGAGGGGTTGGGGTGGGGTAATTTTAAGACATAAGCCGCACCCTTGCAAGATATAGGGTAAGTTTGGCGGAAATAATTCTATAAACTCTCTAGCCTTTAGCTACAATTAGTGTTTCGTTACCAGTTCAAGGAGCAATTCGGGTTCATTGGTGGTGATAAAATCAACCCGCCGGGCCAGCAACCACTCCATCATAGCCTTGTCGTTAACCGTCCAAACATTCACCGTTAAGTGGCGCTGCTGAGCCTCCTGAATCCAGGCTTCGTTCTTTTTGACGACATTGAAATGGTAATCGAAACCGAACAGCTTGTCCGCGGCTAAGTCGGCTGGCGTCTTATCACCATTCAGGTAAGCCACTTTGGCATCGGGGTCTAATGCTCGTACTTTTTTGCAGACGTCATAGTCAAACGCAATATAGTCGACCCAGGCCTGCGCGCGCAACCGATGAACCAGCTTCACAACCCGTTCGGTGAGAGCCATAGACCGTTCTTTGCCGAAGGTTGAGGTTTTTATTTCCAGAATCAGCCGGGTTCGGTTCTGTTTCATGCCTTCGGTCAGGTAGGCCTCCAGCGTTGGCAGCGACTCTCCATTACTTAGTTTGAGGGCAAGCAACTCCTGAGCGGGTGTCTTTTCAATGGCCAGCCCCTGAATAATAGGATCATGGTTAATCACCAGCACCGAATCAGCCGACATATGCACGTCGAACTCACTGCCCATGCAGCCCAGCCTAATGGCATTGTTGAGCGCCGTGATGGAGTTTTCGGTGGTTCCAGCCTGTTTCCACGCACCCCGATGGGCAATAACCTGATTGCGAATAAACTGATCGTTAACAATCCGTAGAGTATCGCGCACCATCCCGGCTGACGTTTTTCCCTCAAAAACAAGGTCGTACCAGGGCTGCGCCTGCCGAACGGCGCGGGGCCGGATAGCCAGCTGGTTATCTTTTGAGAGAGTGAACAAAGCCGCGTGAGGCCCACTGAGTGTGTATCGGGCACCCAGCTGATTATTCTTGAGCGTGCCGATGATGGGTTGAGAAGCGGAAAAAGTGTAGTTGGTGAGCGAAAGCCCCGACTGAGCGGTGGCCGCTGAGAAACCAAAGCTCATGCCGCAGGTAAGGAGAGCGAGTATTGTTTTCATACATGATCAGGGCAGAGCGCAAGCTTATCGCCCTTGTAGTAAATCGAAGTCTGACCTCTAAACTACTGCTTGTTCACGGATGACACGACGGGTAGCGTCGAGATTATTATCTAAACGCCCTGAAATGTATGCAGCCCCTGCACAGAAAGCACCGTTATGATGCCTTCTGTGCAGGGGCTGCTACACTATTCTCAACCCTTTTTTACCACTCGTACTTAATCCCCATTTTCTTGGCCATATCGGCAAACACCTGCGGATCAAAATCATCCGTACCCGGTGAATTGAGCTGGGGTTCTTCCTCTAAATCAGGCACTGGATAGCCGGGAATAGCTCCTTCGATCACCACACACTCCTGACCATCGTCGGGGTGGGGACCATTCCAGATCAGGCCCGCCTGCTTATAATCGTCCTTACTAAAGGTGTATAATTGCAAGTGCAGTTTTTGCTCCATAAACTTCCGGGCTTCGGGAAAGGCGTTATTGCTCAGATCTGGTATCGGCAAAAGCTTGGTGACTTCCACGCCCGTTAGTTTTTCCAGGGCTTTGGCATAGGCCACAATGTGCAGACCACCACGAACCAGCAAATACCCCACCATGGTGCGGGCCGTTGGGTCCGTTACCATTTCGTACGCCCGCATTTTGTTGCCCCGCGCTCCACACTCCAGAAAGAAGTTGTGAAGTAGATCCAGTTTCAGGTTACCACTGCTGAATACATTCTGACCGCTCCAGAAGTTACCCATCGAATCAACGGGCAAAGACCCCTGACCGCTGGCAATATAGTGATACGTGTTACGGGCATTGGCGGCATCGGCCAGTGGTCCCGACACCGGATCGTGTCCCCGTTTGGTTACGCCCGTAAGCAACAGGTTGATGGCATAAGAAACCACCTCGATATGGCCATATTCTTCCCCAGCGATACTGGCAATCACATCGTAAAACGGACGGATTTTCTTACGGCCCCGAAAGTTGAAGGACTGAAAGGTGTAATTCATCAGTGTGGACATCTCACCAAACTTACCACCTAGCAACTCCTGGATGGCTGCAGCATCGTTGGCTGAAGGGTTTTTGGGTATTGGCAACTCAATAGGAAGCCGGTCCATTTTTAAAATCATGACCTTATTGTTTAGTTCGGAAGCCTAGAACACTTGTCCAAGAATCCAACCTCCCCTACCCCCTGTAGTTGGGAAAGCGCAGCCTTCAATGAGGTAACGGCCCTAACTGGAATGATTTTTTGCGGGTATATATCGATTTAAAACGGAAGAGCCGAGGCCTAACTTTGTAAAAATAAAGCCTTGCTTATTTTCAGTTTGTCTCCTTGGGAAGAACGCCCTCCATACCGGGCGCTTCCAGGGTTATTCGTTAACGGTTATAGCATGAACAACGCAAATGCACCCCGATTATGGCTGGTGCTGGCTTTCGTAGCCATCTATTTTGTTTGGGGAACTACCTATCTGGCCAACCTGTATGCCCTTGAAGCAATTCCGCCCTTTGTTATATCTGCCCTCCGTTACCTGGTGGCGGGCTTGCTACTGGGAGGGCTTGCCTATACCAAAGGTCAGGCTTTACCTGAGCGAAAAGAAATCCGGGATTTGGCCATTAGTGGCATTCTGATGCTGGTTGGCGGTTCGGGGCTGGTTGTTGTAGCGGAGCAATATGTCTCCTCTGGTTCAGCCGCTGTTATTGTGGCCACGGAGCCGCTTTGGTTTGTGTTGCTGGACCGTTCACGCTGGAATCAATATTTTACCGATAAAAAAATTATTGCTGGTTTGCTGATTGGCTTTGCTGGTATCGTTCTATTCACCCATTTTACACCCACCGCCCAGCACCAAAACCAATCCGCCAATCAACTTTTAGGCACAGCCATTATTCTGGCGGGTACCGTATTGTGGGTAGTTGGAACCTTGTTTGCTGTACGACGGATAAAACCCGGCAGTTACACCCTTTGGCACACCACCATTCAGCTGCTGGCAGCCGGGCTTTTTTCGACGTTAATTGCGCTGATCAACGGCGAATGGGCTGTTTTTGACTGGCAAGCGGTGCCGCTTTTTGCCTGGGGTGGGCTGGCGTTTCTAATCGCCTTCGGGTCTCTGATCGCCTATCTTGCCTTTGCCTGGCTGGTTACTGTTCAACCGCCCGCCATTGTCAGCACCCATACGTATGTTAATCCAATTATTGCCGTGTTGATTGGCTGGCTGGTTGCCGATGAACAGGTTACCGGCTTACAAGCCATCGGACTGGCAGTTGTGCTAACCGGAGTGGTACTGACCCAGTTCAGCCAATCGCGTGCTGAGGGTTGAGTACCCTGGTTAAATTTAATCAGCTCTTCCCAACGCTCCATAACTCAGCGCGACCAACACTAACAGCAAGGCTAAGCAGCCCAACGCAATGCTCAGTGAAAACTGTTGGGCGATGAAACCCAGCAAAGCCGGACCGGCCAGAAGACCCGTATACCCAATGGTGGTGATAGCCGATATGCTGACTGTTGGAGCGATACCGGGCAACCTGCCAGCCGCGCTGAAAAACAGCGGTACAATATTGGCGACACCCAGGCCTAACAGCACAAAGCCGAGCAGACTGCCCCAAACCCAGGGGCTCAGGACGGCTAGCATCAACCCCAAAGCGCCGAGCAAGCTCCCTCCCACCACGACAGTTTTGCTGGTCAAGCGGGCCACCAATCTGTCGCCAACCAACCGCATTATGGCCATAGCAACGGAAAAAGCGGCATAGCCCGCCCCCGCCAACTCCGACTCGAGCCCTTTGGTATCCCGCAGAAAGATGGCACTCCAATCCAGTATGGCGCCTTCTGCCAGAAAAATAGCAAAACACATCACTCCCAGAAATAGTACACTTCCGTGCAACCAGCCAAACCGCTGGCTAGTCCCCGTCGGCTTCTCCTCCGTAGTAGCAAATTGCGCAATAATATGTCGCTCCGTATCGACAGGAAATAAATGCCTGTACTGGGTAATGCTAATGAGAATCATCAGCGCGGCAATACTGACAATGGCATAGACCGGGTTGAGGCCCAGCTTGATTAGAAAGCCCAGTCCCAACGAACCAAACAGTCCACCCACGCTAAAAAGACCATGTAGGGACGACATGATTGGCTGTCCATACAGATTTTGTACCTGTACACCGTGCGCATTCATGGCTACGTCGATAGCGCCCACCCCTGCACCAAACACAAACAATGTTACTGCTGTGGCAGCCGTTGAGGGCAGTATGAGCAACAGCGGCAGGGCAAATGCCATGATCAGTACGGCACTGGCCATGACAATACGGCTACCAAACCGGCTCACTAGCCAACCCGAAGTTGGCATCATCAGCATGGCCCCAGCCCCCAGTAGTAGCAGCAACAAACCTAGATTGGCATCATTCAGGGCTAAGCGATCTTTAGCAAAAGGTACCATCGGGGCCCAACTAGCCATACCCAGTCCACAAACCAGAAAAATTAATTGGGTACCCCTGCGGGCTTTTAACACCTGTGATGATATGGCTATATCCATTCCGTAATCAGTAAAATGTACGAATAGCCAAATGTAAAAAAAAGTGGGTGTTCAGATGACTGGCAGTATAATCAGGAGACCACCAGCAGAGATAATCGTAGTTGAATGAACTAAAATTGCATACTGAACTCTTGAGTTTTTCGCAACAAGACGAGGGCGATGACATCCATACAAACAAAAATCCTCTCAAATTTGGGGTTGAGAGGATCTGGCAAAAACTATGTAGCGGGGAGCAGGATCGAACTGCCGACCTTAGGGTTATGAATCCTACGCTCTAACCATCTGAGCTACCCCGCCGTTTCGTAGGGCAAAAGTACGAAAAAAAAGTTGGCCCACAAAAGCGGGTTTTGTCATTCGCATCAAAAAAATTTTACCTTTGCCCATATCGCAATGTTACCCGATTGATATGGAGAAGTTTAAGTTTGTTACCGAGTATGAGCTTCGGGCATCACCAAAAATGCTGTTTCCCTATATTAGCTCCGCATCTGGCCTGTCGCAGTGGTTTGCGGCCAAAGTGAATACCATGCCCGAACACCGTTTTGATTTTCAGTGGGACGACGAAAGTCACATTGCCCGGCAAGTCTCGCTCCGCCAAAATAAAAGTGTACGCTTTGAATTTTTAGATACAAGCGACAACGGCCACGATAATAACTACGTTGATTTCCGGGTTGAACAGAGCGAACTGACTCAATCGACTTATCTCCGCATTACCGATTATTCAACCAATACCGACACCGAAGACCTCCAGGATCTCTGGGATGGCATGATGGACAAGCTCCGCGAAATCGTCGGCAGTTAGTGTTAATAATGTATAATGTTGAATGAATACTGAACAATTTGCAACAGTCAGCGCGTTTCACTGATATGCTCACTGTACATTATCCATTTTTCATTAACTACCACTCATCGTCCATTGAAAAAGATTGACAAACTCATCCTCTCATCGTTCTGGGGACCGTTTGTAATGACCTTGTGCGTGGTCATCTTCATCTTCCTGATGCGCCTGCTGATGTTTTACATCGACGATTTCGTATCGAAAGACGTCGATCTTGTTACGTTCGGGCGATTACTTTTCTTCTTTTCTCTTCTTACCATTCCTACGGCCCTTCCGCTGGCTACCCTACTGTCGTCGCTGATGACTTATGGCAACCTCGGCGAGTTTTTTGAGCTGACGGCCATGAAAAGTGCGGGTATCTCGCTCACCCGAGCTATGCGTCCGCTGCTGATTGTAGCTGTTTTTATCAGCGGTTTCTCGTTCTGGTTTAACAACATTGTTTCGCCTTGGGCTAACCTTAAAGGCTACAGTCTGCTCTACGATATAAAGACGGCAAAAGCTACTCTAAGCCTTAAAGAGGGTATCTTTTATAATGATTTGCCAGGCTATAGCATCAAAGTCGACCGCAAGATCACAACCGATCCCAATAGCACTACGGGCGACCTGTTAAAAGGTCTGGTCATTTATAAACACGCTACCTCGGGTGTCGAGTCGGGCAACCGCGAGGTAATCTTAGCCGATTCGGGGCGGATGTATACCGATAAAGACCGGTCGTATCTGGTGTTTGAGTTGTACAACGGCAACGACTATCAGGAACAGTCGGACCCCAATAATGTGAGCTATGCCAGCAACGGTACACCCAACCAGCAGGCACAGTTTATCCGAAACAGCTTCAAACACTATAAACTCGTGATCAGCCTCGAATCGTTTGGCATTCACCGTACCGATGAGCAGCAGTTTGAATACCATGAGTACATGAAAAACTTGGGTGAATTGTCTTACCTGACTGATTCACTTAAAAAGGATTATAGAAGTACGAGTCTCAACGTAGCTAATTCGTCGCGGCAGTATTACTCCTATCAGTTTAAGAACGAAGGACCGGCTGGCGTAGTAGCCGCTGCTATGGCAGCCAAAAAGATTGCGGCTGGCCCCTGGGTCGATTCGGTATTGGCCAGCAAAAAATTCCAAAAGCAGGAGCTGGTACCAGCGGCCTTATCGCAGGCGCAGAGTGTGCTCAGCTACGCCAGTTCCAATGTGGTTTATTTGCAGGAGAAGCAGCGACAGGTGTATAAGTACGAACTGGAAACGCACCACAAATTCACTCAGGCCATTTCGGTATTTATCATGTTTCTGATTGGGGCACCACTGGGTGCCATCATCAAGAAAGGAGGCTTTGGCTTACCGGTGCTGGTGTCGATCATCTTTTTCATTCTGCTCTACGTACTGACGCTCAACGGCGACAAGTTTGCCAAAGACGGTGTTTTG
This sequence comes from Flavobacterium sp. SUN052, assembly GCF_028867935.1. GTDB lineage: Bacteria > Bacteroidota > Bacteroidia > Flavobacteriales > Flavobacteriaceae > Flavobacterium. Next base: position 379,684 of record NZ_JAPQNS010000001.1, on the reverse strand, counting down.
TGGGTTCCAATTGGTGCCTGGATGGCCAACGGACTGCTGCTTCCCGTCGGGTTATACTTCATGTATCAAGCCCGGCACGACTCCCGTCTGTTCGACAAAGACGTGTATATTATTGCCTGGGATAAGCTCAAGGCCCTGATCAGTAAACAGCGAGCAGCGAATAGCCAACAACGAGCAGTAAACACTGAACAGTAAGATGCTATTGACAAAACTGTTAGCTTCTCACTGCTCACTGTTCGCTGTTTTTCCTTACTTTTGCGTGTTAATTCAATTTTTCATAAAAAAAGCTGTCTGAAGATGTCATTACCGACCGAGAAAAAGCAAGAAATCTTTGCAACCCAGGGCTTCAAAAAATCTGCTGAAGACACGGGTTCGGCGGAATCCCAGATTGCACTCTTTACGTACCGCATCACCCAACTGACTGAACACCTGAAAGTGCACAAGCACGATCACGGTACACGTCAGGGTCTGTTGAAGCTCGTAGGTAAGCGTCGCCATCTGCTCGATTACCTGATCCGCAAAGATATTAACCGTTACCGGGCCGTTATTGCCGCGTTGGGCATCCGGAAGTAATTCAGCCAACGCTCCTAGGGAATCTGCCTCTTTTGGTAGATTCCCTACTTTTTATTCTTTCTAGTAAAAGGAAAAGGGTAGCGGGTAAAAGGCCACACATTCCAAACCCTTTATCCCAAAACCATCACTCTCTTCCTTAGTAAGCGGTCAAAGCTGTTGTAGCGCGTTCAAAAAACACTATGTTTCAAATCAACACCCAATCAGTTGCCCTGCCCGATGGTCGGGAAATTACCATCGAAACGGGCCGCCTGGCTCGTCAGGCCGACGGAGCCGTTCTGGTTCGCTTAGGCAATACGATGTTACTGGCCACGGTAGTTTCATCCAAAGACGCTAAGGAAGGCGTCGATTTTTTGCCTCTCTCTGTTGATTATCAGGAAAAATTTGCGTCCGCTGGTCGGATTCCCGGTAGCTTTCAGCGTCGCGAAGGTCGCTTATCGGACCCTGAGATTCTGATTAGTCGCTTAGTTGACCGTGTTCTGCGTCCTATCTTCCCCGAAGATTATCACGCCGATACACAAGTAATGATTACCATGATCTCGGCCGATGCTGAGGTTCTACCCGATCAGTTAGCTGCTTTAGCCGCTTCGTCGGCCCTAATGGTATCGGATATTCCGTTTAATGGTCCGATCTCTGAAGTGCGGGTTGCTAAAATCGACGGTAAATATATTATCAACCCAAAAACCTCTGATCTGGCCCGGGCAACGCTCGATCTGATTGTAGGCGCTACTGAGCAGGATATCTGCATGGTAGAGGGTGAAATGAGCGAGTGTTCTGAAGCTGAAGTTGTTGAGGGTCTGCGTGTAGCTCACGAAGTGATCAAGCAACAATGCCAGGCTCAGAAAGAACTCGAAGCTAAAGTTGGTAAAACAGAAAAGCGGGTTTACAGCCACGAGACGCACGACGAAGAACTTCGGGCGGCTGTTCGGGCGGCTTGCTATGATAAAGTATATGCCGTAGCTGCTCTTCAGCAAGCGAGCAAAAAAGCGCGTAGCGAAGGATTCAAAGCCGTTCGCGATGAGTTTATGGCTTCGTTCCCAGAAGGGTCAGAAGTGAACAGCTCACTGGTAAAAACATACTTTGGTGACATCGTATGGGAAGCGTCACGCCGGTTGGTACTCGATGAGCGGGCACGCTTAGACGGTCGTAAGCTGGACGAGATTCGCCAGATTGAGTGTATGGCCGACTTCCTGCCAATGGCGCACGGTTCGGCCCTATTTACGCGGGGTGAAACGCAGTCGCTGACGACGGCTACACTCGGCACCAAAATGGACGAGCAAATCATCGATATGGCGATGTATCAGGGATACAACAAATTCCTGTTGCACTATAACTTCCCTGGTTTCTCAACGGGTGAAGTGAAGCCAAACCGGGGTGCGGGTCGGCGTGAAATTGGTCACGGAAACCTAGCCCACCGGGCGTTGAAGAAAGTGATGCCTGCCGATGCCGATAACCCATACACGATTCGTATTGTATCGGACATTCTGGAATCGAACGGTTCATCGTCGATGGCGACCGTTTGCGCTGGCACAATGGCCCTGATGGACGCCGGTGTAAAAATCAAAGCGCCAGTGGCCGGCATTGCGATGGGTTTGATCACCGACACTGAGCCAGGTTCTACCAAATACGCCGTATTGTCGGATATTCTCGGTGATGAAGATCACCTTGGCGACATGGACTTTAAAGTAACCGGAACCGAGCAGGGAATCACGGCTTGCCAAATGGACATGAAAGTCAACGGCTTGTCGTATGAAGTGCTGACGGAAGCTTTAATGCAGGCTCGTGCCGGTCGTTTGCACATCCTCGGCGAGATGAAGAAAGCCATTTCGGCCGTTCGTGATGATTTGAAACCTCACGCTCCCCGGGCTCACGTCATCAAAATTGAGCAGAGCCAGATTGGTGCCGTTATCGGACCCGGTGGTAAAGTGGTACAGGAAATCCAGAAGGAGTCGGGTGCAACCGTAGTGATCGAAGAACGCGATGGTGCAGGTTATGTAAGCATATTTGCCACCAGCAAAGAAGGCATGGACAAAGCCATCACCCGCGTAAAAGGTATTGTAGCCGTACCAGATATTGGTGAAGAATATGTTGGCAAAGTGAAGACGATCATGCCGTTTGGTGCATTCGTTGAATTCTTGCCAGGCAAAGACGGACTTTTGCACATTTCCGAGATCAAGTGGGAACGCGTCGAAACAATGGATGGCATCTTAGAGGTCGGAGAAGAGGTGAAAGTGAAGCTGGTAGACATTGATAAAAAGACCGGTAAGTACCGTTTATCACGCAAAGTTTTGCTACCGAAGCCAGAGAACAAAAACTAACAGCACTTTGTTACTTTTTTGTGTAATCGACCGTCCAATACTGTCGTTATACAAGCACACAATCCAAGGGGTGTACGTACCATGAGACAGCTAAAAATATCAAAACAGATTACCAACCGCGAAAGCCAGTCGCTGGACAAGTACCTCCAGGAAATTGGTAAAGTGGATTTGTTGACGCCTGATGAAGAAGTAATTCTGGCGCAGAAGATCCGCGAAGGTGACCAACTCTCGTTGGAGCGCCTGACGAAGGCCAACCTTCGTTTCGTGGTGTCGGTAGCCAAACAATATCAAAACCAGGGTTTGTCCCTTGGCGATTTGATCAACGAGGGTAACCTTGGTCTGATTAAAGCCGCCCAGCGGTTCGATGAAACCCGTGGTTTCAAGTTCATCTCTTACGCCGTTTGGTGGATTCGCCAATCTATTTTGCAGGCTTTGGCCGAGCAATCACGGATTGTACGTTTGCCGCTGAACCGGGTAGGTTCACTGAACAAAATTTCAAAGACGTTCTCCGATCTGGAGCAGAAGTTTGAGCGCGAACCGTCGCCGGAAGAGTTGGCAGCCGTACTCGACATCACTCCTGCTGAGGTTGTTGATACGCTCAAGATTTCAGGTCGTCACGTATCGATGGACGCACCGTTTGTACAGGGTGAAGAAAACAGCCTGCTCGACGTGCTTGAAAACGATGGTGAAGACAAACCGGATTCTGGCCTGATCAACGATTCACTCCGTAAAGAAGTGCAACGCGCCCTTTCGACGCTTACCCAGCGCGAAGCTGACGTGATTACGCTTTATTTCGGCCTGAATGGTGAGCATGCCATGACACTTGAAGAGATTGGTGAGAAATTCAACTTGACTCGTGAGCGGGTTCGGCAGATCAAGGAGAAGGCCATTCGTCGGCTCCGTCACACCTCCCGGTCGAAAGCACTGAAGACGTATTTAGGATAAGGAATGAGTTTTCTTTTAGTATAAAAAAAGCCGCTCCGATTGCTCGGAGCGGCTTTTTTTATGCTGTATCGTTGAAAACCTAAAAGATAAAATTCGTAGACAGAAAGGCTGATTCCTGCTCTCTGACAATCTGATTCACGATTGCCTTATTAGCTGGGGTATCTTTGGTGGCAACCACCGTCCGAATAGAAAAAGAGCGGAGAGCATCGCCTACAGAGAGGGTTCCTTCAGCTGAATCTTTGCGTCCTGTGAAGGGGAACGTATCGGGGCCACGCTGACATTGCGCGTTCAGGTTTACGCGACTCACCTGATTTACCAGCGGGTCGATAAGGTGCGCCAGTTGGTCGGGATCAGTGCCAAACAAACTGACCTGTTGACCGTGATCCGACGAAATAACATACTCAATCGGCTGTTCAACATCCGTAAATGGCACAACGGGCACAACGGGCCCAAACTGTTCTTCACGGTATAGTTTCATCCCTTCGGCAACGGGGTAAACTACCGCTGGGAAAAACAATGATCCCGACACAGTACCACCACTCTCGTTCACAACCCGGGCGCCTTTAGCCTTCGCATCATTAATACACTCTGTCAGATAATCGGGCTTTTGAGGCTCGGGGAGTGGGGTGATATTGGTCAATTTCTCCCAGGGCATACCTGGTTTCAACTCATTGACAGCTGCGCTGAATTTTTCCAGAAAAGCATCAGCGATGGATTTGTGCGCCCAGATAATTTTGATGGCAGTACAACGCTGTCCGTTGAACGAAAGTGTCCCCAACAAACATTCCCGAACGGCCAGGTCGAGGTCGGCATCGGGCAAAATAATGGCTGCATTCTTGGCATCTAAACCCAATACCGCCCGGAGTCGGTTGCTTTTGGGGTGCATTTTCTTCAGGCTATCGGCCACCCGGCTCGACCCAATCAGGGTTAACACGTTGATTTTTCCCGATTGCATCAGCGCAGGCACCACTGAGGCACCACGGCCATAAATAGTATTAACAACGCCTTTAGGGAAGCACGAGCGGAAGGCTTCGAGCAGGGGATAATGCAATAAAGTACCGTGCTTTGGTGGCTTAAACAGAATGGTATTACCCATTAGAATCGCCGGAATAAGCGTAGTATAGGTTTCATTAAGTGGGTAGTTGAACGGACCCATACACAAAACCACACCAAGGGGCGAGCGCCGAATCTGACCGATAATACCCTCCGTAATCTCAAACCGCGAGCCCGACCGATCAACGTCTTTTAGGGCATCAATGGTGTCGTAAATGTACTGTACGGTGCGGTCGAACTCTTTGTTGGAGTCGGCGAGGGTTTTGCCAATTTCCCACATCAACAGATTGACCACTTGTTTTTTCTGCTCAAGCATCCGCCCTACAAAGTTCTGCATACACCAGATTCGGTCGGCAACACTCATGGTAGGCCACTCGCCCCGACCGTTGTCATAGGCATTTACAGCCGCGTCGAGCGCTTCCAGCGCTTCGGTATCCGTTGTAACGGGGTAACTTCCAATTACGGGCCGCTGGAGTGAGCCGTCAGGCTGGCGCATCATTACGGGCGATGGAACATCGACAGTTTGGCCGCTCCACGAGCGCATTTGGCCATTGATCAAGTACTCACGCTGATGCAGAGGTTGAAACTGGAATTCGACTGGAATCTGGTCAGCAGCCGGAAAACAGGCTGCTAATTGAGGTTCAGATGTCATGTGGTTTTGTTCAGGTTTGCCTTTATAAAGGCTTTAGCAGTCCATAAGTTCACTATGGATTAGGCAAAAAAACTACCTTTACATTACCCAACTATCCTTTACTTTCCTTTATGGTCCCACTTCCGAACACGTCTCCCCTATCGCCCGACCTCATCGATAAACTCCACCAGCTCTCGGAAAAATACGCGGCAATGGGTCAGGATATGACCTCGTACCTGGAAGGTTTACTGCAGGCCGATTACTTGACCTACTGGGATTATGTGCATCTGGAAACGCTTCTGTCGTTGCAGAATCCCCGCACGGCCTACCCCGACGAGCTAATCTTTATCACTTACCATCAGATTACCGAACTGTACTTCAAACTGGTAAAGCACGAGATCGATCAGATTGCGCACCACCCGGCTCTGGAAGCAACTTTCTTTACGGAGCGGATGCAACGAATAAACCGATACTTCGGCATTCTGGAACAATCGTTTGCGGTAATGATCGAGGGAATGGATAAAGATCAGTTTCTGAATTTCCGCATGGCTTTGCTCCCGTCGAGCGGATTTCAGTCGGCGCAATTCCGGCAAATTGAGATCATGTCCACCGACTTCTGCAATCTGCTGGCGCCCAATTCACCCGTCCCTGACAATGTCTCTATGGAGGTGCTGTATGACTCTATTTATTGGAAACAGGGAGCTACGGAGTTGGCTACGAAACAGAAAACCCTGACTCTGAAACAGTTTGAGAAACAGTATGGTGATTCACTTGTGCGACTGGCCACTGAATACCAATCGTGCAACCTCCACGCCTGCTGGCTTCGCTTGCATGAGCGCGGAGAAACGACTGACGCACTCGTCACCGAACTTCGTGACTTCGACCAGCGAGTGAATGTGCGTTGGAAAATGGCTCACCTGCGGTCGGCAGTGCGGTATTTGCACAAAAGCCCTGCTGCCATTGAAGCTACAGGCGGCACCAACTGGCAGCGATATTTGCCTCCCATTGAGCAACAACGGTTCTTTTTCCCAGAGTTATGGAGCGACGAAGAACGAGGAAAATGGGGGAAGTAATCCCCCTAGCTTATTTGCCGAGCCATTGCCTTACTTCTTGTTGCAATTGGCTGAAATAATCCACAAAAAGGCCGGAACTTTCGCCCCGGCCTATTAGCTCTTTTCTATAAACAAATGCCCTACCGCCGAGCTGAGTTGTAATACTTCATAGCATCGGGTAACTGGCTCTGAATATCCCGAATCCGGCGACTGTCGGAAGGGTGCGTTGACAGAAACTCTGGTGGTTTCTGACCCCCTCCAGCTTTCGACATCCGCGTCCAGAACTGCACCGCTTCGTTCGGGTCATAGCCTGCCATTGCCATGAAAATTAGTCCTAATTTATCCGCTTCTGACTCCTGGGTACGGCTATGGGGCAACGCACGACCAACCTGATACGCTGCGGGCAGCACGGCTCCGGCAGCCTGTAACAGCAACGCACTGGTTTGTTGTGGCCGCGATTGAGCGACAACGCCTAAAGCTGCCTGCCCACCCTGAATCAGACCGTTAGCCAGTAGTCCCTCGCTCATACGCTCGTTACCATGCCCAGCTAAGGCGTGCGAAATCTCATGACCCATAACAGTAGCTACCCCTGCTTCATTTTGCGTGTAGGGTAGAATTCCGGTGTAGAAAGCCACTTTACCCCCCGGCATACACCAGGCATTCACTTGTGGACTTTGAATCAGGTGAAATTCCCACTGAAACCCTTCGACCCGACTACCATAGTTATTTGCTTTCAGGTAACTCTCCATGGCATCTTTTAGTCGGTTCCCCACCCGCTGAATCATCTGGGCATCATTGCCAGAACCGACCACACGACTGGTATCCAGAACGCCTTTGTATTCACTGAAACTAAGGGGCAGAAGCTCTGCGTTGGATATAAGCAGCAATTGCTTACGACCGGTTAACGGAACGCGCTGGCAGCCAATAGCAGCGGCTATAACCAGCAAAATCATGAGTGTATTTTTCATTGTTTGTGTATGGTTGGTAAATTGGACACTGGTACTTATAATCCAACGTCCAACAACGTTTGTTCAGCTTTTTTAGTGTCAGGTTCGGTCGACCCACCTATAGTCCTTAGATTTGCGACATATCTAAGCGTTTAAAAGGTAAGCCTGTACCTCTACTATACTAGTATGAAGATTCTTTGCGTTGGACGTAACTACGTTGATCACATTCGGGAGTTAAGTAATGAGCAACCCGATGATCCGGTCATTTTCCTGAAACCGGAAACCGCCGTTCCCCTCAAGAATGAGCCATTTTTCTACCCTGACTTCTCTACTGATGTTCATTATGAAGTGGAAATTCTGGTCAAGATCAACCGGGTTGGCAAAAATATTGACGAGAAGTTTGCCCACAAATATTACGACGAAATTGGCATCGGGATTGATTTTACCGCCCGCGATGTACAAAGCAAACTAAAAGCAAAAGGCCTTCCCTGGGAATTGGCTAAAGCTTTCAATGGGTCAGCCCCCATTTCGCCATTCGTTCCTAAAACAGATTTCCCCGATTTGAATAACATCAACTTCCGGCTCGACCTGAACGGCGAAACCCGCCAGTTGGGTAATACGAGCCTGATGTTATTCAAGATCGATTACCTGATTTCGTTTGTGTCGCGGTATTTTCTGCTTCAAAAAGGCGATATTTTGTTCACTGGCACGCCGAAAGGTGTTGGTCCGGTAAAAATCGGGGACACGCTGACCGCTTATATTGAGGATCGAAAATTGCTGGAAATTGGCGTGAAGTAATCCGTTTAAATTTTGAAGAATATTCTTTCGCGTTCTCTTCTTTTTATTGCCAGTCTTGGTTTGCTTATACCAGCCTTTGGGCAGACTGCCAAACCCACACGCCCGCTCGACCCGGTGCCGATGAAGCCCGTTGTAGTCCCCGGCTATTTTATGTTCCCGATTCTGCCGGGCCAACAAAACTCGCTGTCGGGCGGCATGGGCGATCTTCGGGCCAACCATTTTCATGCAGGACTAGACATCCGCACGGGCGGACGTGAAGGACTCGATGTGCACGCGGCTGCCGACGGATACGTAGCCCGGATTGCCGTGTTTACGGGTGGCTACGGCAACGTCATCTTTCTGAAACACCCCAACGGTACCACCACGGTGTACGGACATTTACGAACGCTGAACGATACGCTGGGGACTTATCTTCGGCAGGAGCAGTACCGCAAACAAACCTTTGAGATAGACCTTCGGCCCGCACCGGGGCAGTTCCCCGTTCGCAAAGGCGACGTAATTGCCTATTCGGGAAACACCGGCGGTTCGGGTGGCCCACACCTTCATTTCGAAGTTCGCGATGACCGGGATAATCTTATCAACCCGCTGTTGTACAACTTTTCGGAACTCCGCGATGAGGTTCCGCCCTATTTTGAGCGCATTGCCTTACGCACGTTAAGCCCCAGTTCGCGGCTTAACGGTGAGTATTCCCGGCAGACGTATACGCCCGTTCGCCGACCTGATGGCAGTTATGGTCTGAGTCAAACCATTACCGCATCCGGGTTAATCGGGCTGGAAATTCTGGCCTACGACAAAACGTCCGGTTCTCCGTATCGCAACGGGATTAACTGTGTAGAAGTAAAACTGGATGGGCGCGAGATGTTTACGTACAATATGAATTCGTTTCCGCACGAAGAAACCCGGTTTATCAATGTTCACATGGATTACGAGACGGAGCGGCTTTTTGGTCAACGCTATCACCGTTGTTACGTAGCCGATGGCAATCAACTCTCGCTCTACCACACAGACCAATCGCAGATTGCTACCCGGCGTGGTCGCTTGCCCATGATGGATGGAGCCCCTCACGAGGTGGCCGTAACCCTGTTCGACTCGTACCAGAACTCGGCGGTGTTACGCTTTACAGTGCAACCCGATTCAAGCGCAGCCAAGTTGCCCTCCAGTATAAAGTCAAGTAACCAGTCTGAAGCCGCTACAATAACAGTAGATCAGAATGTGCTGAAACTAGCTGTTCGGAACCTGTCTGACAGTATAGCCCCTTCGGCTATATTGATTGAAGGCAAGAAAACCACCGAACAGTCGGCCAGTTACATCCGTAACAATGCGGCCGTTTATCTAATCGATCTCAATCAGCACCTACCCGAATCAATACAGGTGGGTGCTGGCAGGATGTCCACAAACCTGAAAAAACGAATTATTCCGGGTCAGGACGATCGGTATGAGGATGCCAATCTGAGTTTGCAGTTCAACGCAAAAACCCTGTTCGATACGCTGTACCTGGCGGTACGACAAGTGTCGGCCGGGACCATAGAAATCAATCAGAAAACGATTCCGCTGAATGATTTTCTGACCGCAACCTGGATGACATCTGGCGTTACCGATACCATGCGAACCAAAGCGTATCTGGTTGATGGTAGCGGGCGGGAACGGTATGTTGGTGGCACCTGGCAAAAAAACAAACTAACTTTCCGCACTCGCGAGTTAGGACGGTTTCAGTTGTTAACTGATGTTACCCCTCCCCAAGTTCGGTTTGTATCAGTTACGCCTAACGGCATTTCGGCTCGGATCTCCGACGATTTATCGGGCATCCGCTCGTTTCGGGCTATGGTCGATGGTCAGTGGGTGCTGATGCAGTACGATTACAAACGGGCGTTGGTATGGTCGGACAAACTCAACCCCGAGGAGGCTTTTGCTGATGGAGCCGAAGTACTTTTGGAGGTTACTGACAATGTGGGCAATGTTGGGTCGGTGAAAGCCCTCATTTCAACCCCGAAGCCGAAAGCCAAGCCTGCCGCAAAACGTAAACGGCGACGATAATAAACTTAAAGAAACCATGTCAAAACTGAGAGTTGGCGATACCGCCCCCGACTTTGAAACAAAAGACCAGAACGGACAACCGTTGAAATTGTCGGATTACAGGGGTAAAAAAGTTGTTTTGTACTTTTACCCCAAAGATGATACCTCAGGATGTACGGCTCAGGCTTGTGACCTGCGCGACAACTACGCCGACCTGCGGGCTGCGGGTTACGAAGTATTGGGCGTGAGCGTTGATGGAGAGAAGTCGCACCAGAAGTTCATTGGTAAATACGACTTGCCGTTTTCGTTGATTGCCGACACCGACAAGCAGGTTGTTGAAGCCTATGACGTTTGGAAAGAGAAGTCGATGTACGGCCGGAAGTACATGGGCACCGTTCGCACTACATTCCTGATCGATGAAAATGGCATCATCACCAACATCATCGACAAGGTTGACACGAAAAAACATACGGAACAAATATTAAAATAGTCATTAGTTGTCATTGATAGTCATTTGTTTGTCCTTTTCTCAGCTGTCAGAACCTGAGACAAACTCAATGACCACGAATGACAAAAAATGACCATGAATGACAACTAAATCATGGAACTACAACAACTCGAAAGTACCGCCACCGCTGTTCGGCGCGACATTGTGCGGATGGTCAATGCCGTTAACTCTGGTCACCCCGGCGGTTCATTAGGCTGCACCGACTTTTTGGTAGCCCTTTATTTTGAGGTGATGCACCTCAAAACGGATGACTCCGGCAACGTTATATTCGATATGGATGGTCGCGACGAAGACTTGTTCTTTCTGTCGAACGGCCATATTTCGCCTGTCTTCTATTCGGTACTGGCTCGTCGTGGATACTTTCCGGTATCAGAACTAGCCACGTTCCGCAAGCTCGACAGCCGCTTGCAGGGCCACCCTACTACCGCCGAACACCTGCCCGGCGTTCGTATTGCTTCGGGCTCACTAGGACAAGGTTTGTCGGTAGCCAACGGAGCCGCCTTTGCCAAGAAACTCAACGGCGACGATAAGCATGTGTATGTACTCATGGGCGACGGTGAGCAGCAGGAAGGACAAGTTTGGGAAGGTGCTATGTTTGCTCCTCATCACAAGCTAGGCAACCTAACGGCTGTTATCGACCTCAACGGGCAACAGATCGACGGACCAACCAAGCTGGTGATGAACAACCGCGATCTCGGTGCCAAATACGAAGCCTTTGGCTGGAACGTGGAGCACATGGAGGGGAACAACATGGCTCAGGTTGTAACGAAACTGAAGGAAGCCCGTAAAGACCCCGAGGTTCCTACCATGATCCTGATGCACACCGAAATGGGCTTCGGCATCGACTATATGATGGGGAGCCACAAATGGCACGGAGTTGCCCCCAACGCCGAGCAATTGGTTACAGCACTGAATCAATTGCCTTTAACAGCAGGCATGTCGGATTATTAAGGATGAAGATCAAACGCCTTGTCATCGAAAATTTCAAGTCCATTGAACGAATCGAACTCATTGAGCCGAATCCGTTCACGGTCTTTGTTGGCCCTAACGGGTCAGGCAAATCGAATATTTTCGAGGCATTGGAGTTTTGGAATCTAGTACATAAAACAAGCGTAGGACCCAGTCTTTTCGGAGGTTCGGAGAGTTTCTTAAATCGCAATAGAAGAGAAGACAAGTTGTTCATTGATGTTAGTTTCGAGAGTTTTTCGATCAATTTTCTATATGAGGAGGAATTTCACAAACTTCCAATTACTGGCGAATTGAGAGAGATTAAAACGTTTGGTATTACAAGAAACGAGTTAACCTCAGATAACGTAGATTCTCAATACTATGAACAATCAGTAAATGGCTTCACAAGATTATTTATTGGTAGTACGAACCCCGATAGATTGCCATTAAATGATGACCAGAAGCTTTCCTCTTCGGCTAGCAACTTCGAAAAAGTCCTAAAACGTATTCTCTCAAACGAGACGTTGAAAAACGAAATCTTCGAGTGGCTAGAGCTATTTGTGCCTGAATTTAAGTCAATTGACGTGGTGGCCAATCCATTTGATGGTAAGGAAACGTTACTATGGTATGAGCAGTCTTCTGAGAAGCCTTTCATTAAAGATCTCATTTCCGATGGCACATATAACATCCTTGCACTCCTGACGGCTGTTTACCAAAGCGATGATAAACCGCAGTTTCTGTGTATTGAAGAACCCGAAAATGGTCTTCATCCACAGGTAGCAGGCGAGTTGGTGGACTTTTTCCGCATCATGTGCGAGGAACGCGGTCATTACATCTGGCTTAATACCCATTCGAAGTCTATGGCCGAGCGGGTACGCCCGGAAGAATTTGTAGTGGTCGATAAAAAGAATGGGGCAACACAGATTCAACAGTTTCGCAAAGAAGATTTTTACGGGATGCGTGCTGATGAAGCCTGGCTCACCAATTCATTGAACGGCGGGCTGGCATGGTAAACATTGGCTTCATTTGCGAGGGAGATACCGAAGTTAAGATCGTCAAATCGGAAGGCTTTCAGACGTTGTTACAAAGTCTCAATCTTCGGTGCGTCATTCCGATTGAAGATGCGGATGGCAATGCTAATCTCCTGCCTCATAAGTTAGAATCTAAACGGGCTAAGTTGAAAGGGGGCGGAGCTGAAGTTGTCGTTATCCTGACCGATTTGGACAAAGATGAATCTGTGAAGACCACAAAAGAACGGATTACGGAAACGAATGGTCAGTATATCATTGTAGCCGTCAAAGAAGCAGAAGCTTGGTTTCTGGCTTCCAGCACAGTTTTAAGTGAGATTGTTGGTGAACCCGTTTGGTTTGAAAAACCTGAAGAGGATAACGAGCCTTTTGAGACCATCCGGCAACTTTTTCTGAATAAAACGGGCCGGGGCGTTGGTACTAAGCCAATTCTGGCCCGGCGGATGTTAAAATACGGTTTTACCATTCAACAGGCCGCCCGGCATCCCAACTGCCCGTCGGCTGCGTATTTTTTGAGTACCTTGCAAACCCTCGCTACCGCGAATTGATACGACATGAAAAAGTACGAATACACGGAAAAGAAAGATACGCGCTCAGGATTCGGCGCGGGCATTTACGAATTAGGTAAAAGTAATCCCAATGTGGTGGCCCTGACTGCCGACCTGGCTGGTTCGTTAAAACTGGAAAACTTTATTAAGGATTTCCCGGATCGCTACGTGCAGTGCGGCATTTCAGAAGCCAACATGATTGGTGTATCTGCAGGCTTAACCATTGGCGGCAAAATCCCCTTTGCAACAACGTTTGCCAACTTCGCCACCGGACGGGTATACGACCAGATTCGGCAATCGGTGTGCTATTCCAATAAGAACGTCAAAATTTGTGCGTCACACGCTGGTTTGACACTGGGTGAAGATGGTGCCACCCACCAGATTCTGGAAGATTTGGGCATGATGAAAATGCTGCCCAATATGACCGTTATCAACCCCTGTGACTATAACCAGACCAAAGCCGCTACCCTGGCCATTGCCGACCATGTAGGGCCAGTCTACCTGCGTTTTGGCCGCCCGGTGATTCCCATCTTTACTCCTGCCGATCAAAAATTCGTGATTGGCAAGGCGTGGCATATAAACGAAGGCAGCGCAGTGTCGATCTTCGCGACGGGGCACCTGGTTTGGGAAGCCATCAAAGCGGGCGAGATATTAGCGGCTGAAGGCATTGAGGCTGATATTATCAATATACATACGATTAAGCCCTTAGACGAAACTGCCATTCTGGAATCCGTTCGAAAAACAGGCTGTGCCGTTTCGGCGGAAGAGCATATGCTGAATGGTGGTTTGGGAGATAGCGTAGCCCAGGTTTTGGCTCGTAATTTGCCAAGCCCACTCGAAATGATTGGTGTTCACGATACCTTCGGTGAAAGCGGAACGCCTGATCAATTGATGCAGAAGTACGGACTTACCGCCGAGAAAATTGTTGAAGCCGCCAAGAAAGCAATGGCAAGAAAGTAGCAGTTGACAGTAGCAGTGGGCAGTGGCTGGCCTTCCGAATTTTTGTCGCATCAGCAACTGCTCACTGCCCCTGCTTACTGCACACTCAAAAATGACTGACCAGGAACTACTAGAAAAATTTCGCGACCCATCGGGCCGGAATTATGCCTTTAACCTGATGGTGCGTAAGTACCAGCAGAAAATCTATTGGCACATCCGCAAGATGGTAATCGACCACGACGATGCAAACGACCTGACCCAGGAAACGTTCATCAAAGTGTGGTCGAGTTTGGAACAGTTTCGGGGTGATAGTCAGTTATATACGTGGATATATCGTATTGCGACTAATGAGTGTCTGAACTTCCTCAGCAAAAAACGCCGACGGTTTTTTCTGCCCATTGGCGACGTTGAGGGGGAGCTGATGGAAAAACTCGAAGAGAATGCCGAACTGAGTACCTCGGGGGGCGATATCAGTGGTGAAGAAGTCCAGTTGAAACTTCAGAAAGCTTTGTTGAAATTGCCGGATAAACAGCGACTCGTATTCAACATGAAGTATTTCGATGATATGAAGTACGAAGAAATTGCGGCTATTACGGGTACATCGGTAGGGGCTTTAAAAGCTTCGTACCATTTGGCCGTGAAAAAAATTGAAGATTTTCTGACTAATTCTGGGCAGTAATTAAACCCGCGCCGTTTCAGACTGTCAAACACTTGATTACAGCCTATAACACGCTATGAATGAGAAACGATACATACGGCTTGATGAGTTAGACGCAGGACACCCACTTCGTCAGCATCCTTTTGAAGCAACCAATGCCGGAGTACCCGACGGGTATTTCGATTCGTTGCCTTCGATCATTCAGGACCGAGTGGTGCAAAAGCAGCACGGTTGGTCGGTGAGCTGGTCGTGGCAGCGGTCGGTGGCTTCGCTGGCGGGCGCTGGGTTGGTAGCAGCCCTGGTATGGGTAACCTGGCCTGCCCGACAAGACTCATTAGGGCAGGAAGCCCTTGCCAACGTAAGTAATGCCGCCATTGCCAATTACCTGGATGAAGAAGGTATCAGCACCACTGATCTGGCGGAGTATGCCCCACTTCAGAAAGCATTTGACGAAGAAAAAACGATAGACCAACTTCGGGATGTGAACCTGGATGAAATACGCGAGCAGATCGACGTTCTCTCCGAAGAAGCAACCAAAAGAGACTCTTGACACGTATTATAAATACACCTGAAAAATGAGACAATTACTAATGAGCTGGCTGCTGTTGTCCACGTTATTACTGGCAGCTGGCACCGTTCAGGCACAGGATGGAGCGGGGCGGCAAAAAATCGAATCAGCCAAGATTGGCTACATTACCAATCGCCTGAATCTGACCACCGAACAGGCTCCGCAATTCTGGCCTATTTACAATGAATATAACTCCCGGAAGCAGGAATTGAACCGCAAGATTCGGCAACTGAGTAACCAATCGCTGAAACAGGGCGCGGCAGAACAGGATGTATTGCGGAATCTGAACCAGAGCAACGATGCAAAACAGAAGATTGCGGATCTCGATCAGGAATATCAACCCAAGTTTCTGAAAGTGATTTCGCCAGGTCAGTTGGCTGAATTGCAAAATGCAGAGCGGACATTCAACAAAATGTTACTGGAGCGATTGAATAATAATTAATCGAGCAATCGACACTTGCCAATTTCCCGTATATGAATACAACCACTCCAACTTCTTAGAAAGTTGGACAGGACTATGGAAATAATAAAGCCCAGTTGCTGTTGCAGCCGGGCTTTTTTGTGAATGGCAGGCTAGTATTAATACCGTTCTACTTTAAACCGGGAAATACCGCCGTTGAATACAATGTTGATTTTCTTGGGAGCAGCGTCGTAGCCGGGCGTTTGCATAACCCGATCGCTGATTTCATCGAAGCCATCCAGCTGGTTGACATTCAGCCCCCCCTGCTTCTCAACCCGGCAACCAACACCCTGCGGTACTCGAACAACCACCGAAGCTACACCGGCCTGCAAATCAACCGTAGACAGATCTGCACGGTCTCCTAATTTTACATCAATGTCGGCGGCACCAGCCTGAAGTTTCAAATTCTTGATGGCAAAGCGACTCAGGTCAAAATCGCCCTCGCCCGCCCCCAAACCCAAATCCATTGTCCAGGTTGGTTTGTCGTTGAGTTTGATGGCAACGCGGTTGGCTAGTTTACCGTTTTTCATCTCAGTCCTACCCTCGTTTGGCTTCAGTTCGATGGTCGGAATACGAGTGGTTGGGTCGCGTTCAACAGACATTTTATACGTACCAACAGTTTGCTTCGCTTCAGCATCAATCAGGTTGGTTGTCGTTTCGTCGATAGTAAATTGACCAGCCCCACCCCCAAATTTCAGCACGGCTTCGGGCGTATCACCATCCATTGCTTCAACGAATTTGGAGACGTTTGAGAGTTCGACATTATCGTCATCATCATCATTGTCGTCGTTATCATCGTCCTCGTCGTCATTATCATCGCTGTCGTCGTTATCATCATCATAATCGTCAGACCGCTGCTCCCAACGGTTTCCATTACGGTCCCAGTTGTTATGGTGGCGACCAACAAAGCTGAATAAAGCAACTGGTGCAGCAATGGCTAGTAACACTGTAGTGGCAACAGCGGCCTGACTACCGCGTCGTTCCAGAATCAGGTTGACACCGGCCAGAATTAACAGTACTGGCCACAGATTGCGGATAGTTTCCCACTCAATGGTTAACCATCCCAGGTTACGAGCCAGAAACAACAGGCCAATCGTAACGAAAAAGATACCCCAAAAAAGTCCTCGGTTCATGGTTTTGGTCGTTTATTGCCAAGAGTGGCCACTCACTGTCATTTTCTGGCACGCATCGCTTTGACGATTGATGACTTCAAATGACAGTAAATGACCACTAATGTCAATGTCTGTTAAAGAGGGTCGTTTGTTTTATCGGTATCGAACGGGTTTCTCCGGTTAGGGTTGATCCGATCTTTGAACAATAACCACACGCCAATGGCGATCAGGATCAGCGGCCAAAGATCACCGAAGTCGATGTTGAACCAGCGGTCAAGCAGGAACAGAACACCTAAAATGATGAGAACAACACCGCCAATGAGGTTGCCCTGTGAGCGGTCGGGGTTACTGGGGTTGTACGGATTCATAGTAGAAAAAGTTGGATTTGAATACAGTATTGGCTCATTGAGCGCGCCAAAACGCCGTTCGGGTAATGCTACCCACAAGATAATGTAAATTATGACTGCCGGGAAGTGGCCGATAAACAGGCTGGCAATAAACAGTACCCGTACCAACGTCCGGTCGATGTTAAAGTAGCGGGCAATACCAGCAGCCACCCCGCCTAATATGGCTTCATCACGCAGTCGTTCAAGTCGAGTTTCCATTGTATTTGTGTTGTTTGTGGTTGAAATCTTGATTCAAAGCTATACCACAAGCCACACCCCTACAATGCGATTCGTAAGAATGGATACGGGTGCTGATGAATGCTTGTTTTCTAGGATAGTAGGCAATACATAGTACCTTCTATTCTATCTCAATTGTTTCCAGAATATCCATCAACTCACCAAAATCGCGACTTCCCGGCCGATCTTCGGCTCCGCCAGTCAACGCAATACCTTTTATGGGTAACTCAGCTAACAGGTCGTGAATAGTATCAGCGGTGATCCCCGCTCCCAGCAACACAGCGTGGCGAGTGGCCAACTGCCCAATGGATGTCTTTAGATCATCGTCGAGGTGAAGCGGGGCCGGACTTTCGATTAGAATATAATCGGCATTGGTTGGATTCGATTTCACCAGCGCATCCAGTTGTTCCAGTGTTATATCGGCCAGGTTCAGGCGCAGAATAAGCGGGAGCCCGCTTACTGAAAGCGTGGGCAACAAAGCGGCTTCGTCGACCTGTAGCAAGTCGGGCTGGTACGTTTTGAGCAGTTCCTGGATTTGCGCAGGATCGGTTTCGGCTGTTTCACCCACAATCTGCACGCCTACCACCCAATTTCTGATTTCGGCGAAACGGACTGAATCAACATAATCGGGCGAGTTGGCATCCATAGAGAAGCCGAGCATATCGACACCCATTCCGGTGCAGTACCGGGCATCGCTGAGGTTGGTAACGTTGGATATTTTGACGAGGGTAGACAGCATTATAAAGGAGTCAGAACAAAAATGAATATGGCTGCTAAGTTAGGGGGCGTTGCCTTTTATTCATCCTTATTTGAAACCGGAAATGTTCAGTGCCGGACAGCAAGTGTCTGAATTCGGACACCCTCGTTTTCAATAAATGCCTTTTCTGAGAGATAGGAGCCCATTTCGGCAATTGGCCTCTTATTTGTTCTACAAATATTGATTATACCATAAACGCATGAAACGAACGTATTTAGGCGAGTTTGAAGAAGTGGTTTTGCTAACGGTGGCTGTGTTGGGTGATGGCGCATACGGCGTTGCCATCACCGACGAATTAGACCAGCAAACGGGCCGTTCGGTCAGCATCAGTGCTGTTCACGCGGCCCTGCATCGGTTACAGGAGAAAGGTATGCTTACCTCACACATGGGCGATGCCACTGCTGAGCGTGGTGGTCGGCGCAAGCGCCTGTTTACGGTAACGGTGCTGGGTAGTCGAACGCTGCATGACATTCGGGCGGTGCGCGATCAACTCTGGAAGTCAATTGCACCCAATTCACTTCCGGCTGTAAGTATATGAAACAGACTCTCAAAAACTCGAATGCAGAACCCCGAAGCGTCGGACCGCCCCGTTGGGCCGAGCAACTATTGGCCTGGTTCTGTGCCCCGCACCTGCTGGAAGAAGTGCAGGGCGATTTATACGAGCGGTTCATCCGAAGGGTACCGCTGTTTGGCCTACGTAGTGCCCGGCGTCAGTATGCCTGGGAAGTCCTTGGGTTTATCCAGCCTATTTTCCTGAAACGTCAACACGATCATTATTCTTCACCTTCATTTTCGAGTCCTGCTATGTTACGAAACTATTTCAAAATCGCCTGGCGGAATCTCGCCAACAACAAAGCCTTTTCCTTTATCAACATCCTTGGGTTAGCCGCTGGACTATCTTGTTGTATGCTGATCAGCCTTTACATTTACGATGAGCTCAGCTATGATACGAACCATACCGACGGGGAGCGGCTGTACCAGATCGGAACCGTTTTTGTGCGACCCGACGGGGAAAACAAAACAGCGGCTACCCCAGCGGCTGTGGCGGCTGCACTGAAGCAGGAATATCCTGAAATTGAAAACACCACCCGATTAGTAGGTCTGTTTGCCGAGGACAAAACGCTGTTGCGCTATGATGCCTCAGCCAGCGAACGCAAAACGTTCCACGAAACAAACGGCTACCTGACTGACCCTACCTTTTTCTCGTTCTTCACCTACGATTTTAAAGAGGGGAATGGTGCTCAGGCGCTGAAGAATCCGTATTCTATTGTGCTGGCCGAAGACATTGCGCATAAGTTATTTGGCAACCAGTCGGCATTGAACAAGATCATTCATGTCGAGAGCAACACCAACGGCGACAACGATTACACTGTAACCGGGGTGTTCAGACCCGGCACAGTGCCCTCGCACATCGACGCCCGATTCTTTATGTCGTTTGAGGGTGGCGGGTTGTCGCAATATATAAAGAGCCAGACGGGTATGGCGGGCAACAATATGTTTTTCACATACCTGAAACTTAAACCTGGCACCGACGCCCGAAAGCTGGAAGCGAAGCTGCCTGCCTTTGTTGAAAAATACATGCGGAAAGACCTCAAAGCCGCTTCATTTGACAAACGCCAGTTTCTAACAGCCGTTAAAGACATTCACCTTCGCACCGACTTGACGCACAACGTGACGCCCAATGGAAGCCTGACTTACGTGTACATCCTGTTTTCAATTGCTGTTTTCACGCTGTTGATTGCCTGTATCAACTTCATGAATTTGAGCACAGCCCGTTCATCCAAACGCTCGGGAGAGGTTGGTATCCGGAAAGCACTTGGAGCAGGTCAGGGAGCATTGATCCGTCAGTTTTTAAGTGAATCGTTTCTGTTCAGTTTCTTTGCTTTCCTAGTAGCCATTGCCTGCACCTGGTTGCTGATTCCTATTTTTGAACAGGTCTCGGGTAAGCCGTTACAATTTTCACTAACCCAAATTCTCACTATCCTGGGCGGGTTCTTTGTATCAAGCCTCGCAACGGGTCTGTTAGCAGGCAGTTATCCAGCTTTTTATCTGGCGTCGTTCCGGCCCATTATGGTGCTGAAAGGTCGCTTCACCAATTCGCTGGCGGCCGTCTCGTTACGCCGGGGCCTGGTCGTATTTCAATTCACGCTGTCGGTGGTTCTGATTATTGCTTCGGTGGTCATCAGTAAGCAGATGAATTACCTGCGTTCGGCGGATCTCGGATTCGCCAAGGACCAGCAACTGGTTATTCCCCTGCGAAGCACCACGGCCAAGGCGAGTTATTCAGCTCTAAAAAATGCGTTGGCTACCAATACCCAGATTCAATCGGTAGGCGCATCCGCTTATTATCCGGGAATTTTCAACCCTGAAGATGGCAACTATTTTGGTGAGGGCCAAACGGCTAAAGACGCCAAACGAACCCGCACTAACCGGGTGGATTTCGACTACCTCAATACCCTCTCTATCAAGCCCGTAGCCGGACGCTTGTTCTCTAGCCAGTTTCCGGCCGATACCAATTCGCGAATTGTGCTGAACGAGCAGGCGGTAACCGAGTTTGGTTACAAATCAGCGCAGGAAGCCAGGAAGCCATTGGAAAAATGGCCTACACAGAGCGCAACGGCGATCGCGTTGGCTTCACTATTGTTGGTGTGGTGAATGACTTTCACTTCGAAGATCTGCACTTGCCCATTACGCCCTATGCGTTTACGCTCAATGAAAGTGATAACTACAATTATATGGTGGCTCACGCCAAAGCGGGCGAGCTGGGTACTGTACTAAAGTCGATTGAGGCAAGCTGGCAGAAACTGAATCCGGGTGAGCCCTTTGAATACAGTTTTCTGGATGAGGAATTTCAGAAAAATTATCAGGCCGAGAATCGTCTCTCCACCATTGTGGGCTACTTCACGTTTATTGCTATCCTGATTTGCTGCCTGGGTTTGTTTGGACTGGCCTCGTTCAATGCCGAGCAACGAACAAAAGAAATCGGTATTCGTAAAGTACTGGGTGCATCGGTTGGCAGTGTCGCGGTGTTGGTAGCGCGCGATTTTTTCAAGCTGGTGTTTATCGCTATCGTCATTGCATCGCCTTTAGCCTGGTACGTGATGACAAAATGGCTCCAGGGCTTCGCGTACAAAACCCAGATAGGCTGGACCGTTTTTCTGATAACCACCCTGGCCGCTCTGCTTATTACTTTGTTCACGGTTGGCTTCCAAAGTATCAAAGCCGCCCTGATGAACCCAGTTAAAAGTTTGCGCAGTGAATAAACACATGTTGTTTACTGGTATAGTTTTTGTGGCTTCTTGTTTTACTATTTTTAGGTAAAAGTTGGCCATTTAAGAGTCATCCAAACGCCCAAATAAAAAGGCTTATACGTTGTATAAGCCTTTTTATTTGGGCGTTTGGGCATTTTATTGATACACTTTTAGTGATAACATATATAAGTACTATTTACAGTTCATATCTATATCTAAACAATAGATTTATTCGATTTTCAATCATTTCTCAATGGTTTTGCAGCCAATGGCATTAACGCTCCGTTAATGCCAAAGCTCGTATAAATACTCAATAAGTATATAAGAACTTCATTCAAAGTCTATTTATTAATTGGAATCATATTTGAAGAAGTGCATATAAACCATGAAATATCGGGATTCCGAAAGGCAATTCACCGACCATTTCAATTTATTAATACAAAAAATGGGGTCCAGTTTGCCAAACAAGCCTACGCTACGCAACATCCTTAGCACTTTATAAACTCAACTAAAGTATGGACGTTTTTACACGCTTTTACTTCTCGCAACGGTCATCTTCAACAAAGCTAGTACTCAGCGGGTTATTGTTATTTCTAACGTCGGTTGCTTCGGCACAAACGATTACCGGAACAGTTTTCCGAGACTTCAACAGTAATGGTCTGCGCGATGGTATTGCAACGGGGGTTGCAGCGGGCGAAGTTGGCGTACCGAGTGTTACGGTTGTCGCCTTTAACACCGCGAATACCCAGGTAGCCAGCACTACGACCAATGTGGCGGGTAGCTATACCCTTACTTCGGGCGCGGGTAACTTCCGGGTTGAGTTCCGTGGCTTGCCAACGGGTGACTTCGAAGCATTTCGCGGAACCAGCAGTAGTACCTCTGTTCAGTTTGCAGCTGGTGGAGCAACTAACATCAATCTGGGCATAAACTACCCCCAGAACTACTGCAATACAACAAACCCTGACCTGATTACCAGTTGCTACGTCTCTGGTACGCCCACGGCCGGAACGGGTTCAGGGACACCGGATGTGCTTGTCGGTCTTAAACATAACGACGTGGGGCAACCTTCCCACACTTCCCTGGCTCAGGCTAGTGAAGTGGGAGCCGTATGGGGAATAGCCTATCAGCGTAGTAACCGGCGGCTCTTTTCTGCCTCTTTTGTAAAACGGCACGTTGGTTTTGGGCCAGGCGGCATTGGCGCTATTTACTCCACCACCTTATCAACCGATTTACAAACAGCCAGCACGCCCACCGTATTTTATAACCTGGGTGCAGCCGCAGGTACGGCAACGGCTGCTCACGGCACACTGCCCACATCGCCCACGCTTACCAGCGACGATAACGAAGCTTTTACTGCTGTGGGTATAAGGGGTTTAGGCGATATTGATATTTCAGATGACGAAAGCCAACTCTTTGTCGTAAACCTCCAGGATCGGCGGCTCTATGTTATTCCGACTACCGCTCCTTCAGCCGCCAACGTCACTTCTTTTGCTATTCCCAATCCGTGTACCGTAACCAGCACCACGGCTGCGCCCAGCTACCGGCCTTTTGCCGTTAAGTACTACCGGGGTAAGGTTTACGTGGGCGTTGTTTGTACCCGTGAAGAACTAAACCTTGATGCAAATAATGACGGGACGCCCGACAGTTATACTTCTACAGCTGGGTTACAGGCTACCGTCTACGAATTCAATGGCAGTACATTCACGCAGGTTCTTTCGTTTCCCCTCACTTATTTAAAAGGAGCCACTAACGCCGACTTAACGGGACAGGCACGCGCTGAATATTGGCGGCCCTGGTCATCAACCTACCAAACAGACCGTGGTGGAACAGTGGTCAGTTATCCAGAAGCCTGGCTAACGGATATTGAGTTTGATGTAAACGGTGATATGCTTCTTGGCCTCCGTGATCGCTTTGGCGACCAGATGGGCTGGAACAACCGTATACCTCTCTCAACTACCGATAATACAACCCTGATCAGAGCCATTACTCCTGGCGAGATTCTGCGGGCAGGTCGTTGTAACGGCGCTACAACATGGACGATTGAGCAAAATGGCTCGGTGTGTGGCAGTGCTACCACGCCCACCCAGACCACAGCTAACGGACCCGGGGGCGGTAAATACTACTGGGGCGACCGGGTTCAGGATGGGGGTAACCACCAGATAAGCTCTCAGGGCGGTCTAGGTCTTTTTGCTGGCAGCGGTAAAGTCATCATGAGTGCCACCGACCCAACAGAAATTTTTAACACGGGTGGGTTGAAGCGCCTGATCAATGCTACGGGGGCCAAAGATGGTATCACAACCGGCACAGCCTCCAACTCGGCCGGCGGTATATTGCTGTATAACGCTACCGATATCAATACGTTCGGAAAAGCCAATGGTGTTGGCGATGTGGAGATTCTGTGTCCACTGCCTCCCATCCAGATTGGTAACCGGGTCTGGTTCGATTCGAACAACAATGGTGTACAGGATGCGGGAGAACCGGCTCTGGCGGGGGTGCAGGTAACGCTGAGAGGCCCGGGGCTTGCCACAGCGGGCGTTTCGGTTACTACCAACAGCACTGGTGAATATTTCTTCGCCAACGTAGCCAGCACTACAGCCTCGCCCACTGGCACGGGCTACCTCTACGGCCTGACAACCCTGACGCCAGGCGGTGCCTACTCGCTCACCTTTCCAACAAGCTATAGCACCAACACGATTAGCCTCAAATCAAATTCGGCTACCGGTGTCAATGCTGATGCAATTGATACCGACGCCAATGCAGCGGGCATTATTACGTTTACACTGGGCGATGCGGGCGAGAATAATTTTAGCTATGATGTAGGCTACATTGCCGCCACGCCCGATTTGGCTGTTACCAAAACCGCTACAAACGCTACGGTAACCCGCAATACCAACAACACATACCAGGTTGTGGTGACCAATATCGGCTCGCTTAGCGCAACGAATGTGGTGTTAACAGACATCCTCGGTGCCGGGCAAACATTTGTTGGGTCAACACCAGCACCAACCACCACATCGGGCTCTACCCGCACATACTCGCTGGGCACACTGGCCATTAATGCCTCGGCAACCATCTCGATTACGGTGACAGCAACGAGCGAAGGTGTGTTGGCCAATACGGCTTCGGTGACGGCTACGGAAAACGAAAGCGGTACGCTGGCTCAGAACAACACAGCCAACGCCACTTTCTCTGTCCCTGTATACCTTTGCGCAGGCGAGTCATTTACGGCTACATTACCCGCATCGTTTAGTAACATCCAATGGTTCCAGAACGGCACTCTGGTCGCTTCGGGAAATAGCTATGTTATTACGCAGGCTGGTAGTTACAGTTATTCAGCATCGAATCTGACCTGCACGGCGGGTTGTACGCTGTCAGCCCTCAACGGAGCGCTACAACCACTCACCATAACCCCCTCCTCCCCCGCAATATGCCCGGGCGGATCGACTGGATTAACGGTTAATGGCTGCACCAATGGCACGCTACTCTGGTCGACTGGGCAAAGTACAGCCAGCATTACGGTTAGTCCGGTTTCGACAACGGCTTTTTCGGTTACCTGTACGCCCACCAGCACCAGCCTGTGCCCCAGCACAACAACGGTGACAGTGACGGTTAATCCAGCGGCAACGGCTACGCTTACCGGCGCAACTATTTGTACCGGTGGGTCAGCAGTGCTAACCGCTACGGGTGGTATATCGTACGCGTTACTGAACACGGGAGCCACCAGCTCATCGGGTCAATTTACCGTTAGCCCTACTGCAACTACTGTCTACACGGTGGTAGCGACGAATGTTACCGGATGCACCGCTATAGCAACCAGTACGGTCACGGTGAACCCGCTCCCTACGCCTACTCTAAACAGCGTTATCATTTGTGCAGGCCAAACCGCTACGATCACCGCTACCGGTGGCTCGTCGTACACCCTGCTCAACACAAACACAGTCAATACAACGGGGATATTTAGTGTGACGCCAACGGGTACCACAAGCTATACCGTTCGGGTGAGCAATGGCAACGGTTGCACGGCCACAGCAACGGGTACGGTAACCGTGAACCCGCTGCCGGCCCCAACCCTAAGCAGCACGGCCATTTGTGCGGGCCAAACGGCTTCACTGACTGCCACGGGCGGCACCTCGTACACGCTGTTAAATACCAATTCGGTTTCTGCGGGTGTTTTCCAGGTCACTCCAACCGGCACGACAAGCTATACTGTTCGGGCAGCCAACGCCAATGGCTGTATTGCGGTGGCAACGGGCACAGTGACTGTAAACGCGCTCCCCTCCCCTACTGTCAACAGTCCGACTATTTGCGCGGGGCAATCAGCAACGCTGGTAGCTACGGGCGGTGGTACCTACAATTTTGGCAACGGACCTGATCCGAACAATACGTTTGTAGTTAGCCCAGCGGCAACAACTACCTATAACGTCACCGTCACGAATGGTTCGGGTTGTATTGCGGTAGCAACGGGTACGGTGACAGTGAATCAACTCCCGACGCCCGCCTTAAGCAGCGCTGTGATCTGTACGGGTCAAACGGCTACGATTACAGCGACGGGCGGTACTTCGTATACACTGCTCAACACCAATGCAGTTAACACAACCGGGGTATTCAGTGTAACACCAGGAGCTACTACCACCTATACCGTTCGGGTGAGCAACGGTACTGGTTGCACGGCAACCGCAACGGGTACAGTAACGGTGAATCAACTCCCCACACCCGCCTTAAGCAGCGCGGTAATTTGCGCGGGCCAAACGGCAACGATCACGGCGACAGGTGGCGCTTCGTACACTCTGCTTAATACTAATGTAGTTGCAGTATCGGGAGTGTTCACCGTAACGCCTGGAGCGACAACCAACTATACCGTCCTGGCCAGTAATGGTAGCGGTTGTACGGCCACTGCAACCAGCACGGTGACAGTGAACCCACTGCCAACGGCTACACTCAGCAGCGCTACACTTTGTAATGGACAATCAGCGACATTAACGGCAACCGGTGGCACGAGCTATCAGTTTGTGGGTATTACTACAAATACCAGTGGTGTGCTTGTTGTCAACCCGTCAACCACCACAACGTATACAGTTGTGGTCACTAACGCCAACAGTTGTACAGCCACCGCAACGGGTACAGTAATTGTGAATCCTGTACCTGCTATCAACATCACACCATCGAATCCGGTGATTTGTTTGGGAA
The DNA here is from genome assembly GCF_028867935.1 of Flavobacterium sp. SUN052. Taxonomy (GTDB): domain Bacteria; phylum Bacteroidota; class Bacteroidia; order Flavobacteriales; family Flavobacteriaceae; genus Flavobacterium. The sequence goes on along the minus strand of NZ_JAPQNS010000001.1, from coordinate 352,770 downwards.
GCAGTGCGAACCTGACAGTCAACAACTGCACGGGTAGCGTGCGCTGGTCGACCAACGAAGTCAGTACCAGTATCACCGTTACACCGCTGGCTACTACTACCTATAGCGTGACCTGCACTACCCCGCAGGGGTGCACTGTGGCCGCCCAGTCTATTGTGACGGTCACTACACCGGGCTCGGTCAGCGTGTCGAGCAATAGCCCTGTCTGTCCGGGAGCTACCATCAATCTGGCGGCCAGTGGCAGTGGTAGTGTTTATTTCTGGACTGGTCCCAATGGTTTCACAGCCAACACGGCCAACGTAAGCATTCCCAATGCCACAGCCGCTAACGCCGGATTATACAGCGTGACGGTTTCAGGGGGCTTGTGCTCAGGAACGGCCACTACCAACGTTACGCTTAACCCCGCCGTGGTGGCCAATCTGAGCGAAGGAGTGATCTGTACGGGTCAAAGTCTGACGCTGGTGGCGACGGGCGGCACGAGTTACCAATTCCTGCCAGGCAACATCACAAACAGCACAGGTCGGCTGGAAGTGAGTCCCTCCGGCACGAGCAACTACTCGGTGATTGTTACCAACGCGCAGGGTTGCACAGGTATCGCTACCACAACGGTAACAGTAAACCCATTGCCCACACCGACCTTGAGCAATGCTGTGATCTGTACGGGCCAAACGGCCACGATCACCGCTACCGGCGGCACGTCATACACGCTACTCAACACCAACGAGGTCAGCACAACAGGCGTGTTTAGTGTAACACCAGGCGCCACTACTACCTATACCGTTCGTGTGAGCAACGGTACGGGTTGTACGGCAATAACAACAGGCGTAGTGACGGTGAATCCATTGCCAACACCTACCCTGAGCAACACCGCTATTTGTGCGGGCCAAACGGCTACGATTACAGCGACAGGTGGTACTTCCTACACACTACTCAATACCAACTCGGTCAACACTACGGGCGTATTCACGGTGAACCCAACAGCCAGTACATCGTACACCGTTCGGGTGAGCAACGCCAACGGTTGTATAGCCACCGCAACGGCTACGGTTACGGTCAATCAGTTGCCCTCGCCTACTCTCACCAATGGGGTGGTTTGTGCGGGTCAGTCGACTGTGCTAACAGCGTCGGAAGTGTCTGGCCTGCCGGGGGTGCTCTACAACTTTGGAAGTGGTTTCTCTGCTGACAATACCTTAACGGTAAGTCCAACTACGACAACTACCTACAGTGTGACGATCATCAACGCATCAGGCTGTACAGCCAGTGCAAGCGGATTGGTGACGGTAAATCCGTTGCCGACTCCAACCTTAAGCAGCGCTGTTATATGTGTTGGTCAAACGGCCACCATTACGGCCACAGGTGGCGATTCGTTTACCCTGCTCAACACGAATGATGTTAATATCACGGGTGTGTTCGCAGTGAATCCAACGGGTACTACAACCTACACCGTTCGGGTTATTGATGGGAATGGCTGCGTGGCTACAACAACCAGCACGGTAACCGTGAACACGCTGCCAACGCCAACGCTGAGCAGTGCATCAATTTGTGTTGGAACAACCGCGACGATTATAGCTACGGGTGGCACTTCGTATACGCTGCTCAACACCAATGCCGTCAGCGCCAATGGCGTATTCACGGTGAATCCAACCGGCAGCACAACCTACACCGTGTTAGCTGGCAACGGAGCTGGCTGTTCGGCCACAGCGACCGGCATTGTAACGGTAAATCCATTGCCAACGCCAACGCTGAGCAACGCTGTTATTTGCGCTGGACAAACCGCGACAATCACGGCAACGGGTGGCATATCGTACGCCCTGCTCAATACCAATGAGATCAGCACCTCGGGTCAATTTGCCGTGACACCTACGGGGACCACAACCTACACCGTTCTGGTGAGCAACGGCACTGGTTGCACGGCCACAACAACGGGAACGGTGACGGTGAATCCATTGCCAACGCCAACGCTGAGCAACGCTGTTATTTGTGTAGGTCAAACCGCGACAATCACCGCAACAGGCGGCACATCGTACACCCTGCTCAACACGAATACGACCAATACTTCGGGTATATTTAGTGTAACCCCAGCCAGCACCACCAGCTATACCGTTCTGGTAAGCAATGGTAGTGGCTGTACCGCTATAGCCTTGGGTACAGTAACCGTAAACCCATTGCCGGTTGCAACCCTGAGCAGTGCGACCAGTTGTGCGGGCGAATCCGTACAACTCACCGCTACGGGTGGCTCAGCGGGAGAAACATTCTCATACTCATTCTCGACAGGTTTAAGCAACACAACGGGTTTCCTGACGGTATCGCCCACCATTAACACTACCTATTCGGTAACTGTTGCCAATGCTAACGGTTGTTCGACTACCGCTACTGGTACCGTTACGGTGAACCCGGCTCTGACTATTGCTACTACATCGCGTACTATTTGTACAGGTCAAACTGTGGACCTAACGGCTCTGATTCCGGGCTATGCTAGCCTACAGAACCCTACCTTCCGGGTTGGTTCGCCCGCTGGCGTTACGGAGTCGAATCCCACCGGTGTGACGCCAGCAACGAATACCCTCTATTATCTGACGGCTCAAAACAGCAGTGGCTGTTTAGGAACGGCTACTGTTTCGATAACAGTTAATCCACTGCCTGTTGCCAATCCGGCTACCCAGGTGGTGTGCGCCAATGGCACCGGACAAGGCACGTTTAACCTGACATCGCTGACTAACACGGTCACTGGCGGAGTCAATAATTCCGTGGTTTATTTTACAGACCTGGGGTTAACGAATGCCATTTCTTCGCCATCCACTTACGCAAGTACGGGTGGTACTATCTATGCGCGGGTTACCAACCCAGCTACGGGTTGTTCCAACACGGCAGTTGTAACGCTGGTGGCCAACCCGGCTCCCGAAGTCAGCCTTACTTCTTCGACAATCTGCACAGGCCAGTCGGTAACGCTGGTAGCAACGGGCGGAACGGTATACAACTTCGGTACGGGCAATACGGCCACAAACACACGGGTTGTGAACCCGGCCTCAACCACCAACTATAGTGTCATTGTTACCAACGGAGCAGGTTGTTCAGCGGTAGCGACGGGCACGGTCACGGTGAATCCAGTTCCTGCGGCAACACTGTCATCAGCAGTCATCTGTGCCGGAGGTTCTGCTACACTGACGGCTACCGGTGGTACTAGTGGTGACACATACACACTCACTCCGGGATCGTTGACGAATACCACCGGCCAGTTTGTAGTGAATCCTTTAAGCACAACAACATACAGTGTACTGGTGAGCAGCTCCAGTGGCTGTTCGGCTACGGCAACCGGTACTGTAACGGTGAATCCTGTTCCAGCAGCGACCTTGAGTAGTGCAATCATTTGCGCAGGTCAATCTGCAACACTCACTGCAACGGACGGAAACGGCCTTTCGGGTACGCTCTTCAATTTTGGCAGTGGTAACTCACCCAACGGAGTCCTTGTTGTGACACCCTCGGCTACAACGACCTATTCAGTTCTGGTGACAGACGCAAACGGCTGTACGGCTACGGCAACAGGCACGGTAACCGTGAATCAACAACCTACCCCAACGATCAATAGCGTTACTATCTGCGCTGGACAATCGGCTACATTGGTAGCGTCAGGGGGAAATAGCTATAACTTTGGCAACGGACCTGATGTGAATAATACTCTGGTGGTGAGCCCTAACGCAACAACCCCATATTCGGTTACGGTTTCAAACGGAGCAGGGTGTTTTGCAACGGCAACGGGTACGGTTACCGTGAATCTCCTGCCAACAGCCACACTCAGTTCGGCTATAATCTGCGTAGGACAGTCGGCAACACTAACCGCAACGGGAGGGGTGCTCTATAACTTTGGTAGTGGCAACTCAGCCACGGGCTCGTTGATTGTGAATCCAGCCAGCACCACCACGTATTCGGTAATTGTGACGAATACCGCTGGGTGTACCGCGCTTGCTACGGGAACTGTAACGGTGAATCCGCTCCCTACGGCCACACTCAGCAGTGCCTCAATTTGCACGGGTAATTCAGCCTTGCTCACTGCTACCGGTGGAAACAGCTATACGCTCCTGCCGGGCAACATAGTGAACACAACGGGCCAATTTACGGTCAGCCCCGCCCTCACGACTGCTTACACTGTAGTTGTCAGCAACGGGACAGTCTGCACAGCCACGGCAATTGGAACGGTAACGGTGAACCCTGTACCGGTAGCTATATTAAGCAGTGCAACCGTCTGCAGTGGACAATCGGCTACGCTTACCGCTACTGGTGGCACCGGCTATGAGTTTGTGGGCAATATCAACAATACCAGCGGCCTGTTCATCGCCCGACCATCCGCCACTACTACCTATTCCGTTGTGGTGACTAATGCCAATGGCTGCACAGCTACTGCCAACGGAACCATAACGGTGAACCCGCTACCCGTAATTACCATTACGCCAGCGAACCCAGTGGTTTGTTTAGGAAGCAGTGCGAACCTGACAGTCAACAATTGTACGGGCAGTGTGCGCTGGTCGACCAACGAGGCAGCAACTACCATCACCGTTACGCCCACAGTGACCTCCACGTACAGCGTGACCTGTACCACGCCCGAGGGCTGCACCACGTCGGCACAGGCAGAGGTGGTGGTTTCGCAGCCAGGGTCAGTCAGTGTAAACGACAATTCGCCTATTTGCTCTGGCCAAACCTTACATCTTTCGGCGAGTGGCAGCGGCAGTGCTTATTTCTGGAGCGGTCCGAATGGCTTCACCGCCAACACCGCTAACGTGAGTATTCCTAATGCCACAGTTGCCAATGCCGGTTTGTACAGCGTGACGGTTGCAGGAGGTTTGTGCTCCGGTACGGCTAGTACCAATGTTACGATCAACCCAGCCGTCAATGCCAACCTGGCTGGAGGGGTTATTTGCGATGGTCAATCCGTAACGCTGGTGGCTACGGGTGGTACCAGTTATGAGTTTTTACCAGGCAACCGAGTCAACGTGTCGGGCCGCCTGGTGGTGAGTCCATCGGCAACAAGCAGCTACTCGGTAATTGTTACGAATGCCCAGGGCTGTACTGGTCTCGCTACCACAACGGTGACGGTAAATCCATCGGTGACAGCCAGCTTAAGCTCGGCCACGATTTGCGCCGGACAATCGGCCACGATAGTTGCGGCAGGTGGTACGCTCTACAACTTCGGTAGTGGCAACACCCCCGGCAACACGCTGATTGTGAACCCAACTACCACAACAAGCTACAACGTGACCATCACCAATGGTAACGGCTGTCTAGCAACCGCCCTTGGTACCGTGCAGGTGAACCCACTGCCCACCCCGACGCTAAGCAGCACCGCTGTTTGTTTTGGTGAGACAGCCACCCTCATCGCCACGGGCGGCACCTCGTATACCCTAGTGAATACCAATGAAGTGAATAATACAGGTTTATTTAGTGTCAGTGCCACCATCACAACTCCCTACACAGTTCGAGTAAGCAACGAGAATGGTTGCGTAGCCACCGCCACGGGGACGGTCACGGTGAATCCATTGCCTAATGCAGCGCTTAGTTCGGCGGTTATCTGCGTTGGTCAGTCGGTCACCCTGACCGCTTCGGGTGGTGCGTTCTATGATTTTGGCAATGGCCGGTCGACGGATAATACGGTCGTAGTCAATCCGATCAATACAACTTCGTATACGGTAGTAGTTACTGTTAGCACTGTTACTGGCTGCACCGCTCCGGCTGTTGGCACGGTGACGGTGAATCAACTCCCAGTCGTTACCCTCAGCGATGCTGTAATCTGCGCAGGTGCCTCGGCTTCTTTAGCAGTTTCTGGCGGCACCTCATACACGCTTTTACCCGGCGGTCAAACGCTGACAACAGTTGGTGGTGCAACGGGCAGCTTTGTGGTAAATCCATCGGCCACTACCACGTATACCGTTATTGGCAGCAGCGCCAGCAGTTGTACCGCTACGGCCACGGGCACGGTGACAGTGAATCCGCTGCCTGTTGCAACACTGACCTCGATCTCGATTTGCGCGGGTGCTTCAGCTACGTTGACAGCCGGGGGTGGCAACGGTCTTCCGGGAACGCTCTATAATTTCGGGAGCGGCAACACGCCCGACGGAAATCTGATCGTCACGCCATCAGTGACAACGGTGTATTCAGTGACCGTAACCAATGGCAACAATTGTTCGGCACCAGCCAGTGGCACCGTGACAGTGAACCCACAACCCATCGCAACGTTGACATCATCGGTTATTTGCGCGGGTCAAATGGCGACGCTCACGGCTTCAGACGGTGCCGATCAGCCGGGAACGCTCTATAATTTCGGCAACGGAAATACGGGAATCAACACGCTTATGGTGAATCCAACGAACACAACGACCTATTCGGTTATTGTAACGAATCCATTTGGATGCACAGCGCTGGCAACCAGCACTGTAACCGTGAATCCGTTACCAACAGTGGCTATTACGACCGTAAACTGTGATGGACTGGCAACGTACACGGTCAACTTCACGGCCACGGCAGGAGCCATTATTACAGCCAGCGCGGGAACCGTTCAGGGTAATCAGGTGGTGGGCATAACATCTGGTCAGCCGGTTGTTATTACGGCTACCCTCAATGGTTGTACGGCGGTCGCCCAAACGTCCCAGAACTGCCAGAGCAATGCCGCCACGCTTGGCGACTTTGTTTTCGAAGATGTGAATGGCGATGGACAGCAGGATGCGGGTGATTTGCCGATACCAGGTGTTACGGTAACTCTCATCAGTAATGGGTCGGTGGTGGCCACGACAACAACCGATGCCAACGGGCTTTATAGCTTCACCAACCTGACGCCGGGTATTCCTTACTCGGTTAGCTTCTCAACGCCAGCCGGTTTCTCCGCAGTTGCTCAACAGGCAGCCGGTGGCGATACCCGCGACTCCGATGCGGACCCAATTACGGGTCTTACCCGGAGTGTGACGCTGGCTCCTGGCTCAACGAATAATAACCTGGATGTGGGCTTCTACCGCCCAGCTAGTTTGGGTAATTATGTCTTCGCCGATAACAACCGTGACGGTATTCAAAACGCGGGTGACACCCCATTATCGGGTGTTACGGTGACGCTGATTGGCAACGGTGCAATAGTAGCCACCACAACCACAGATGCGAACGGCGCTTATTCGTTCACGGGTCTGATGCCGGGTATGCCTTACAGCCTTAGCTTTGCCACGCCAACCAACTATGCGGCCAGCACGGCCAACGTAGGTAACGACCCAACAATCGACTCCAACCCGATCGGAGGCATTACCACGCCAGTGCAGTTGACTAGTGGCGAGAACAACACGACGCTGGATGCCGGGTTCTTCCTGCTCACAGCCAGCCTGGGCGACTACGTGTTTGAGGATGTAAACGCTAACGGACAACAGGACGCGGGTGATCTGCCAATACCCAATGTTGCCGTGACGTTGGTTAGTAATGGCACCGTTGTCGCCACCGCCTTTACCGATGCCAACGGCCTCTACAGCTTCACAGGGCTAACTCCGGGGCAGCCATACAGTGTTAGTTTTGGAACACCTCCTGGTTTCACCGCTACGGTAGCTAACAGTGGCAACGATGCAACGGATTCAGATGCCATTGGCGGAGTAACGGGCGTGTATACGCTGACGGCTAATGAGTCCAACCTCACTGTTGATGCGGGCTTCTTCCGGCCAGCCAGCTTAGGTGACCGGGTATTTGCCGACAATAACCGTGACGGAATAGATCAGGGCGAGCCGGGCATACAAGGCGTAATTGTCACGCTGATAAGCAATGGATCAGTTGTAGCCACGACAACTTCTGATCCTAACGGATTCTATTTCTTCATGGGCCTCACTCCGGGTGTACCCTACAGTGTTAGTTTCACTACACCGGCTAACTACTCGGCCAGTATGGCGAATGTTGGAACGGATGAAGCGATTGACTCGGACCCAATTGGCGGTATTACGGGACCAATCACGCTTACGTCGGGGCAGAACAATACGACGACGGATGCTGGATTCTTCCTGCTGCGCTTCGACCTGTCGCTGCGTAAAGTAATTGTTTCCGCGCCAAGTCCGCTTCTGCCGGGTAGCCTAATTACGTACCAGATCATCGTAAGCAATGATGGTGAACTGACCGCAACAAACACGCAGGTTACTGATACGCCACCAGCGAGTTTGAGTTTTGCAGTTGCCAGCAGTCCGGGCTTCACCAGCGATGGCACAAGCGCAACAGCTAACATAGCTACCCTGGCTCCCGGCCAGAGTGCGACGCTGACTATTGGCTATACGCTGATTGCCAGCACCACCGCTTCGCTGACCAACCGGGCTGAAATTACGGCTGACAGTGGCGACGACATTAACTCGACACCGGGTAACGCAGCCTTTAATCCAGGCGAAAACGACACGGCGGGAGCAACGATCCAGCCTCAGGAGTTTGCTACGTTGGGCAACTTTGTTTGGGAAGACACTAATGGCAACGGGCAACAAGACCCAACCGAGCCGGGTATCCCGGGCGTAATGGTGAGTCTGATTCAGAACAACAGTGTGGTCGCTTCGACAACTACGGATGGCAACGGGCTCTACTCATTCACGGGTCTGACTCCGGGCCTACCCTACCAGGTTCAGTTTGGCACACCAGCGGGCTTCACATCTACAGTGGCAAACACGGGCAGCGACGAGTCAGATAGTGACGCTGACCCCATCACTGGCCTGAGTCAGGCGGTTGTGTTGGTTGGAGGTACAACAGATAATACCATCGATGCAGGCTTCTATCGCCCAGCATCAATTGGGTCGGTGGTGTTCAACGATCAGGACCGCAACGGGCAGCAGAACCCCGGCGAACCAGGTATTGCCGGCGTCACGGTGACGCTGTATGCCAACGGGTCTCCAGTGGCCACCGTGATCACCGATGCTAACGGCGGGTACAGCTTTACAGGTCTCGTGCCAGGAACATCGTATGTAGTTGGGTTTACCCGCCCAACAGCCTTTAGCAGCACATCGGCAAATCAGGGTGACGATGCAACGGACTCCGACGCTGATCCAATTACGGGACTAACAACAGCGGTGACGCTAACTAGCGGCCAGAGCCTGACAACCGTAAATGCTGGTTTCTATTGTGTTCCGCCATCCGTATCGGCCATTGCCGGAGGAGTACTTTCCTGCACCAGTCCGACGGCAACGCTCACAATTACCAGCGATCTAGCAACCGACGTGGCATACCTAACGACCGGGCCGGGCGGATTTATCAGCACGAATACCAGCCCGACAGTAACCGTAGGCGGCACGTATACAGTAACCGCCACGAATACGCTCAATACCTGCCCTACATCGATTACGGTGGTCGTGCTTCAGGATCAGAGCCTGCCAAGCTTCACGTTGGCGAGCATTGCTCCTACCTGTTCGGGCGCTGTGTCGAACGAAAATGGTCAGTTGATCCTGTCGAACCTGAATGCCGGTGATCGCTACGGATTAACGCTGGGCGCAACTTACGCAGGGCCAACAACCTACGCCAGTGCAGCGAGCCTGCCAACGAACGGGGTGTTGCTATCGACAATTGGGGTCAACAATGGACAGCCTCAAACAATCGTGGTCCGGGTGTTCAATGCCAATGGATGCTTCACCGACCAATCGATTACGCTGACGTTCCCAACCTGTGATTGTCCGCCGGTGAAGTGTATTCCAATCACCATTCAAAAGACGAGAGTAATAGTACGGTAAGTTGATAGATAGTGCTTGGCAATCGCAATGCCTGGTGGGGTTTAATCCTGCCAGGCATTGTTTTTTTTCGCCTTTATCCTCTAATAACCGCTCCTGACTTAATGGCAACCGCCGAGCCATCAGCCAGAAATACCGACTTGGGTTGTTGTTCAAAAAATGGGGCAAAAACGGCTCCGTAAAGTGTTGATACATCGCAGCGAACGGCGAAGTCCTGCACGGGGTAGATGTTCCAATGCGGATGAACAACTTCGTACTCCGATGTTCGGCCTTCGCCCTTTCGCAACGATGACCGTTTGGTGTTTCGGGCGGTGTAGCCCCAATAATGCTCGGTGATAAACTCCTCTTCGCTCCCCGGCACCAGCGGGTGCCCAACCTTGTCGGCTTGCACACGGATGTGGTTCCAGTTGGCTCCTACTTTCCACTCATATTCGATGTGTTGGCTGTTTCCCTCGTTTCGCCAGCTGTGCCGCATGGGATGCGTAGCGTAGGGCTCTCCGTAAAGCGTATTGGCCACAATTGTGATAGCCGCTTTGGGTACAATTTCCTTAACGAAGACAACGCCCCGTTTCCAACCGTCAGCAGTTTTCCGCCGAACATAAAAGCGTAAATTAAACTCCTCAAATTCTCGGTGAAAGGGTACGGCTACGACACCCAGCATCTTCACATGCTGGAAATAGAACCCAACCAAACTGCCGTAACAGATACCGTTGAATTCGTCAAGTTCGGTGCCGTAGGGAACGAGCGGTTCCAGCACATTCCGGTCAATAGCGTAATTGGCAAAAATCAGGTTCCGCCATTCAGCGGTCAAAAAAGTAAAAGCCATGGAGGACGTGGGGGACTATTACAGGGGTAACAGCCTGTTTATTTGCATTGTCAGCAACATTTTCAAAAAAATTTCCTCTTTCCCTGTAACCTTACCAGAAATCGGCGGTTTCCACGTCGAATTCCATAACCCCCACTTTGTATCGGTTTGAATGCTCTGACAGATAATGCGCTGATGCTCCGGGTGAAGGCGGGCGATTTGAACCGGATGGGACTGCTTTTTGAGCGGTACAACCGGGAACTCTTCGGCTTCCTCTACCACATGAGCAGCAACCCCGATGCCAGTGAGGACATGGTGCAAACGGTGTTTTACCGGATGCTGAAATACCGGCATACATTCACCGGCGATGGCTCGTTCCGCACCTGGATGTACCACCTGGCCCGCAATGTTCTGGTCGACTCGGTGCAGCAGAACAAACGGTCGGCATACCACCACGACGTGGCCGACTACACGGATCGGATTGGAGGGGGCACTTTAGCCGACGAGCCCTTGCAGAAAGCGGAAGAAGCAGCGACGTTACAGGATGCGCTGGCCCGGTTAAACCCCGACCACCGCGAAGTGCTGGTGATGAGCCGGTATCAGGAGTTGAAGTACGAAGAGATTGCCCGAATTCTGAATACGACGGAAGGAGCCGTGAAAGTGCGGGTGTACCGGGCGATGAACGAGTTAAAGAAGATCTATTTTAGCATTGAGCAAGAACGATAAAACCATGAACTGCCAGGACACAAAAGAAAAGTTGCTCGACTGGCTGAACGATGCGGGATCAGCCGCTGATCGGGTTGCCCTGGATTCTCATCTGGCGCAGTGCCCCGACTGTCAGCAGGAGTTGGCGGCTACCCGGCAGATCTGGCAACGGATGGGAGCCGTGCCAACGCCCGAACCTCGCCCGCAAATGCGCACGCAGTTCTACGCTATGCTCGAATCGTTTGAGCAGGAAGAAGCCGCCAAACCACAACGCCCGCTGGAGCAGCTACGGGCATGGTTCAAACAACGCTGGTCGATGGGTTTAGCGACCCAACTGGCTTACAGCCTACTTCTGCTGGGCATTGGCGTGGGAGCTGGCTACTGGCTACAGGGCTCACAGAATGAGGGGATTGCTTACCAGGAACGGATCGATACGCTCTCGGTGCAGGTGCAGGAAATGCGCCAGATGATGATGCTATCGCTGCTGGAAAACCCTTCGGCCACCGAGCGTTTACGAGCCGTGAGTTACACCAAAGATATTCCTGAGGCCGACAGTCGAGTAATTGATGCCCTGCTGATGACGCTCAACAATGATCCCAACGTAAATGTACGCCTGGTAACGCTCGAAGCGCTAGCCGATCTGGCCAATGATGCCCGGGTTCGCGAAGGGTTGGTGCAGTCGATCACGCAGCAGGAATCGCCCCTCATGCAGGTTGCTCTTGCCGATGTCATGGTGAAATTACAGGAAAAGCGCTCGCTGAAACCTCTGCGGCAGATGCTCCGGCAAAACGGCATCAACGACCTTGTAAAAAGCAAACTCGAACAAACGATTAAGGAGCTATCGTGAGATAGTAGAATGCTACGCTGTCATCTGCTTCGCGTTATTAAATGGTCATTGGTAGTCCTGGATTGTAGGCACAACAAATGACAATCCATGACCACAAATGACAGCGGAGCGAATGACCACTTTTTAAACCCCAACACAATCATGAAACATCTCATACTTCCCGTTTTGGCGGGGCTGGTGATTTCTTGTGCCCAATCGGTGGCGCAATCGCCCGAACACACGGAACGCATTAGTAAAGAATTTGCGGTACCAAACGGACCCAAAGCCAGTATTCTGGTCATTTACAACGTCCACGGTTTTATTAAGGTGGAGGGTACGTCGAGCGACAAAGTGTCTATCGACCTGAACAAACGCATTACGGCGAAGGACAACCAAACGCTGGAGACCGGTAAGCAGGAACTAAAAGTACAACTGGAGCAACGGGGCGACACCATTATGGCCTACATAGCCGAACCATTTGATTCGCGGCCGAACCGCAATAACTGGCGGAACAACAACGATCGTCGAATTGAGTATGATTTTACCCTCGACTATACCGTGAAAGTACCCCGTGAGATGAACCTGCGGGTATCCACCGTAAACCGGGGCGACGTGACTGTGAAAGATGTGTATGGCTCGCTGAAGGTTAACAATGTGAACGGTGCAATTGCCTTAACTAATGTGAGGGGAGCAACCGATGTACACACTGTCAATGGGAATGTGGATGTCAATTACCTGGCCAGCCCGCCCGAAAAATCGTCGTACTACACCCTCAACGGCAACATTACCGTGAATTATCCAGCCAGCTTATCCGCTGACCTTCAGTTTAAAACGTTTCAGGGCTCGTTCTTCACCGACTTTCCCGAGATGGAAGTCCTGCCTGCTCAGGTCACAAAAAACAAAGAGCAACGGGGCGACAAAACAGTGTACAAACTAGACAAAACAACATCCATACGCATCGGCAAGGGCGGTAATGCTCTTAAGTTCGAGACGTTTAATGGCAATGTGTACATCAAAAAACAATCATGATCACAATGAATATCGTACTGAAAACCATCGCACTAGTACTATTGACAGGCCTTTTGCCCGCCATTGCCCAAAACGACACCAAAGAACAATTGATAGTTCCTCTATCCGATCCGAGCAAACCCGGCTCGCTTGAAGTTGGCTTAGTAAATGGCTTCATCCATGTAGTTGGCTACAACGGAAAAGAAGTGGTGATTGATGCTGTTGCCCGCTCCCGTCAGAACAACCGCACCGACGAACGGACTAATTCCGAAGGCATGCGACGCATTTCGACCGGCAACTCATTCGATGTGTCGGCGGAGGAAAAAAGTAATCGCATCCATGTAAATGCCAGTGGTACCCACAAACCCGTTGACCTGACGATTAAAGTACCCCAACGATTCTCGCTGAAACTTCACACCATTAACAACGGCGATATTACCGTGGAGAATGTGACTGGCGAGCTTGAAATAAACAACGTCAATGGGGCTATTGAGCTGACCAATATTGGTGGCTCAGCCGTGGCGCAAACGGTAAATGGCCAACTGAAAGCAACATTCCGGGAGGTGAATTCAAACACACCAATGGCTTTCTCAACTTTAAACGGTCGGGTTGACGTAACGTTTCCGGCTTCAGTAAAGGCAAACATCAAGGCAAGGTCGGACCGGGGTGACATTTTCAGCGATTTTGACATCGACATCGACAAAAAACAACCCCAGGCCACGCGCTCCAATGAATCGGGGATGTATCGGGTTTCCATCGAAGACTGGATTTACGGCAAAATCAATGGCGGTGGGCCCGAAGTGATGCTAAAGAGTATGCAGGGAAGCATCTACATCAGAAAGGCCAAATGATTGTCAATAAACTGATTACACTCGCCTGCTCAGTTGCCTTTCTGTTGCAACTCACCACAGGGTTTGGTCAGCAGAAAGGCGTCTCGAAACAGAAAACCAGTATCACTCAAAAGTCTGCCGATGCGCTTGATCAGTTTTTGCGCAACGAGATGAGTCAGCGTCGGATTCCGGGCATGCAGGTTGCTGTTGTGCAGGGCGGGAAAGTGGTGCTGCTCAAATCGTACGGGATTGCTAATCTTCAGGATTCGGTGCCGGTTACCAACCAGAGCGTTTTCTCGATTAACTCCTGTACGAAAACTTTCACCGGAGTCGCTATCATGCAGTTGGTTGAAGAAGGCAAGTTGGACCTTGGCGCACCCGTTTCGCGCTACCTCGACGGACTTCCAGAAAGCTGGCAACCCATCACGATTCGGCAGTTGTTGACCCACGTTTCAGGGCTCCCTGACGTTCTTCGGGTGCTCGGTACACCGGGCCAAGACATCAGCGAGGAAACCGCCTGGGCGAAAACACGGGCCATGCCGATGGACTTTCCGACGGGCGAGCAGTTTAGCTACAACCAGACGAACTACGCGCTACTGGGAAAAATCATTGACAAATTCAGTGGTAAACCCTTCGCAAACGTCTTTAGTGAGAGACAGTTTCAGGTGGCGGGTATGCCTAACACGGGCTTCGGCGACTCCCGCGATGTGATACCGCACAAAGCGCCATCGTACAGGTATATTTACCGCCTGGATGGGCAAGCATTAAGTGAACCCAAGCTAAGCCCGTCGTACGAAGAATTTCCGGCTTTCCGCCGTACAGCTTCAGGCATGAATAGCACCGCTGAAGATCTGGCTCGATGGATCATTGCCCTGCAGCAGGGGAAATTGTTGCGGACAAAAGCGGCAATTGATACGATGTGGACAGCGGGTAAGTACAACAATGGGTCGCCCACGCAATGGGCACTGGGTTGGGGCTTTACAAAATTTCGCGCCAGTCACAAAGCGGTCGGCATGACGGGCGGGGGTCGTTCAGCGTTTCTGGTTTACCCCAATGATGATCTGGCGGTTATCGTGCTCACCAACCTTGCCGGTTCTTTCCCGGAAGATTTCATGGAAGAACTGGCGGGGTACTACAACCCAGCCATTCCATTGGCTGACCCCATTACCAACTTGCGCATTCAGCTACGAAAACGCGGTTTCGGACAGGCCATTGCCGTGACGGATGAAATGAAAAAGCAGAATCCCGATCTGCAACCAACAGAAACTGAAGTGAATGATTGGGCATACCGGCTAATGAGCAATGGAAAACCCGAAGAAGCGCTTGAACTATTTAAGCTGAACGTCAGCCTGTATTCGAAAAGTTGGAATGCCTATGACAGCCTGGCAGAAGGGTATGAACGAATAGGAGACAGAACATTGGCCATTGAAAATTACAAGCGATCCCTGGTCATGAATCCCGACAACACAAACGCTGTCGGGCATTTGAAGAAGTTAGAGAAAGCGGCAACCAATTAAGCACCCAACCTTCTATGCGTACGAATCGCCTTATTCTTTCCATCTGTTTTGCGCTGGCAGGGCAACTTGCATTCGGACAAACCGCTTCACCAGCGACCAGTGCCAGCGCTGACGCCTTTATTCAGCAACTTGGGACTACTTTTATTCAGGACAAAGCGCACGTTGGCCTTTCGATCGGGATCGTTCGAAATGGGCAAACCCGGTTCTATAATTTCGGTACGACCGAGAAAGGGAAGAATCAGCCGCCTACACAAAACACCATTTATGAAATTGGCTCGATTACGAAGACGTTTGGTAGTCTGATCCTGGCAAAAGCCGTTCTGGAGAAGCGGGTAAAACTGGACGATGACATTCGCCTATACCTTGACGGTGAGTATCCCAATCTGGCCTTCGAGGGAAAGCCCATTCGGCTGGTGAACCTGACCAACTGGTCGTCTGAACTTCCAGATAATTTCCCGGAAGGATCGGTAGAGGCTTTCCGAAAAGCTAATCCCGATTCGGTTCCGATGAAGATAGTTGCCCAAATGACCAACTACACGAAAGCCGATTTCTTCAACGACCTGCGCTCCGTTAAACTCAAGGCGGCACCTGGTCAGAATCCTCGTCATTCCAACGTTGCCGCCCAATTGCTGGGGTATATCCTGGAAAAGATCTACCAGAAACCATTTGCCGAGTTGGTCAAAACACAAATCGAGCAGCCACTTCAGATGCGAACCACCACGCTTTCGGAACCCCCCTCGCCTTTGTTCGCCATCGGCTACGATGAGAAACTGAACCAGATGCCTCCATTAACCTTGGCAGCCATGCAGGCCGCCGGCGGTTTGCGGTACAGTGCGGAAGACTTGTTGAAATACGCAGCTTTTCAGTTAGCCGAGAGCGACGCAGCGGTTAAACTAAGCCACCAGCTTACCTGGGGTAGTATGGATGGCCTGGCCATCGCCCTGAACTGGTTTCTCCACAAGACCATCGACAGCAAACGTCGGCTTGAGCACTCGGGGGGGACATTTGGCTTTGCCAGTTACTGCGATCTGTACCCCGATCAAAAAACGGGTCTGGTGCTACTTGCCAACAACTCCGACCGATCGACGCAATATCAACTCGGCGAGCTGTCTCAACAGATTATGAAGACAATCTTTGGCGAACCGGCTGTCCTGAAATCACTCAAAGACGAACTCAAAAAGCGGGGTTACCCACAGGCGATTGCGGTGGTAAACAGCGTGAAGAAAAAGCATCCCGAATTGTATTTATCCGAAGATTACGTGAACAGTTGGGGCTACACGCTGGCCGGGCAGAATAAACTTCAGGAAGCCCTTGAGATTTTCAAACTGAACGTTAGCCTCTATCCGAAAGGCTACAATACTTATGACAGCCTCGCCGAAACCTACGAACGTATAGGCAACCGGAAGCTCGCCATCGAAAACTACAAGCGGTCGCTGGCCCTGAACCCCGGCAACACCAACGCGATTGAGTTTTTGAAGAAGGTCGGCCTGTAAACATGCAACATTCGTGTTGTTTCCCGCATCCTTAACCTACGATTGCAATCCCCCTACCACTATCAGCCTACATGCGAAGAATTACGTATACCACCATATTGGGGTTGTTCAGCTACTGCCTTATGGCGCAGACAGCTCCTCCCACCATTGATGCTATTCCTAAAAAGCAGTATTACACCCAGAAATTAAGTGGTCCTCCAATCAAACTAGACGGCATTCCCGACGAAGCAAGCTGGGAAGCAGTGGCCTGGGGTGGCGATTTTACGCAGTATCAGCCTAACGAAGGCAAGGCTCCCTCCCAACCCACCAGTTTCAAGATTCTATACGACGATAAATTTCTGTACGTAGGCGTCCGTTGTACCGATGCGGCTCCTGATTCAGTGATCAAACGGATGAGCCGACGCGATGAATTTCCGGGAGACTGGATCGAAATTAACCTGGATAGTTACCACGACAAACGCACCGCCTTTTCGTTTTCGCTGTCAGTGTCGGGGGTTCGGGGCGATGAGTTCATCTCGCAGAATGGCAACAACTGGGATACGAGCTGGAACCCGATCTGGTCGGGCAAAACGCACATGGATGCGCAGGGCTGGACGGCCGAAATCAAAATTCCGCTTAGCCAGTTGCGCTACGGAAATGAAACCGAAAAAGTGTGGGGCCTCCAGGTGACTCGTCGGCTATTCCGTAAAGAAGAACGCTCCACCTGGCAGTACATTCCCCAAAGCTCAGGAGTTTGGGTTAGTGGTTTCGGGGAACTACACGGACTAACGAATGTGCCAGCCCAAAAACAGGTTGAAATTGCCCCCTACACCGTTGCTCGAACCGAAAAATACCAGAAGCAGGAAGGCAATCCGTTTGCAACGGGGACTGGTTCGAAAATCTCAGCGGGCCTCGATGGCAAAGTTGCCGTAACCAGCGACCTTATTCTCGACTTCACTGTGAACCCGGACTTTGGTCAGGTAGAAGCCGATCCCTCACAAGTCCGCATCGATGGATTCCAGAATTTCTTTGAAGAACGACGGCCCTTTTTCGTGGAAAGTCGGAACATCTTCGACTATCAACTCACCGGTTCCGAAGCCGGGGGCGATTATGATTCCGACCTGTTGTTTTACTCCCGAAGGATTGGCAGTTCACCACACGGAAGCCCCTCGCTGAACGAAGGTGAGTATGCGAATACTCCTCCAAACACAGCCATTTTGGGCGCTGCCAAGTTCAGCGGCAAAACCAAAAAAGGCTGGAGCATCGGCATTCTTGAAAGCGTTACGCAACGAACCATGGCCCAGATCGACCACGACGGCGACCGACGCACCGAAGTTGTGGAACCACTCACCAGCTTTTTTGTTGGTCGTCTTCAAAAAGACATTAACGCGGGTAACACGGTAATTGGCGGCATTTTTACGGGCGTGAACCGGGAAAACAGCCTGGGCAATAAACTTCATACCGGCGCTTATTCGGGAGGCTTAGATTTTCTGCATTACTGGAAAAACCGCACCTGGTATTTCCGTGGCAATTTCGTTTTCAGCCATGTGCAAGGGTCAAAAGAGTCAATTGCCAATACGCAACAAGCCTTTGAACACCTGTTTCAGCGCGCTAACGCGCCTGAGGTGGGCGTAGATCTCAACCGAACCTCGCTCACAGGTACGGGTGGGACGTTCCGGTTCGGGAAAAGTGGCGGCAAAGCAGGCAGACTGGGTCAGGTGTTCAAGTTCGAAACAGGAGTAACTTATCGCTCTCCCGAATTGGAACTGAATGACATTGGCTTTATGCTTTCGGCTAACGAGATCAACCATTTTACGTGGGCGGGGCTACAGTTTCAGAAATCAGTCTCCATTTTCCGTTCGGCCCGCATCAACTACAATCACTGGTCGCGCTGGGATTTTGGGGGACAGTTTACCTATCAGGCGTTCAACACCAATTTGCACGGCACATTCCGCAACAACTGGCAGGTTGGCGGTGGCGCCACCTGGAATGCCTACGTCATATCGAACAACGCACTGCGGGGTGGTTCGTCTCTTCGTCGACCTAGTGGAATCAATCAGTGGGCCTACATCCGAAGCGATTCCCGGAAGAAAATTCTGGCTAACTTCAATATTTCGAACAATTGGGGCCAGGACCAGACCACACGCAGCAGTGACTACTCGCTGAGCCTGCGAATGCAACCCCTCGACGCGCTCAACATTATTCTCAGCGCAGGTTACAACCGCAACTGGCGCAAGCAGGATCAATTTGTTGCCAACGTCGATTATGAGCGCCAGATGCGCACCATTGTGAGCGAGGTAACTCAGAAAACCATGCGTTACACGCTGAGACTCAACTACAACATTACGCCCGACCTCACGCTACAGTACTACGGGCAGCCATTTATTACCCGGCCTCTTTACACGAATTTTGCCTACGTTACCGACCCGCTCAACAAGCTGTACGCGCAACGGTTCCATCGCTTCACTACTGCCGAAGTCAGCCTCGGAACAGATGGCTACGTTGTTGATGAAAACCGCGATGGAAAACCCGATTATACCTTCGGCAAACCCGATTTCAACTTCGTGCAGTTTCGCTCCAATCTGGTTGCCCGTTGGGAGTACAAACCCGGCTCCGAAATTTACCTGGTCTGGTCGCAGGGCAGTACTCCCGATGTTGGCTCCGACCTCGACTCACCCATCAATAATAGCCTGTTCGACAATGTCTTTTCCCAGCAGTCCAGTAACATCTTCTTGGTGAAGTTGACGTATCGGTTTTTAAGGTGATATTGGAACGCGGATGACACGGATTAGTCGGATTTGCACATATTTATTTCTATTTCATCCTTGTAAATCTAACACGTTGTGTTAGATTTACAAGGATGATAACTCGTGAAGCCCAGATTGAAGTTGCCCAATTGCTCGATGAATTTCCTGCCGTTGGTGTGTTAGGTCCCCGTCAGATTGGTAAAACAACACTGGCTGAAGAAATTGCAATGTCCGTCAGCCCCGATCCAATTTATCTGGATCTGGAAAGCCCTACGGATCAGGCCAAACTACGGGAACCGGAAGAATATTTCGAGCTTCATAAAGGACAACTTATAATTCTCGATGAAATTCAACGGGTACCCGAGTTATTCTCAATCTTACGCGGTGTCATAGACCGACGGCGTAGACAAGGGTACAAAACTGGACAGTTTCTCATACTGGGATCAGCATCACTTGATTTGTTAAAGCAGTCATCAGAGTCACTGGCTGGTCGAATAGCTTACAAAGAACTGTCGGGTTTAA
Organism: Flavobacterium sp. SUN052; assembly: GCF_028867935.1. Classification (GTDB taxonomy): domain Bacteria; phylum Bacteroidota; class Bacteroidia; order Flavobacteriales; family Flavobacteriaceae; genus Flavobacterium. The sequence continues at coordinate 332,637 of NZ_JAPQNS010000001.1, read as the reverse complement.
CTGCTGCGGAAATCATATCTCAACAGGTTGGTGATCAGAATAGGCTGTGGCTGCGGGGTGGCTTTCCTGACAGTTTTCTGGCAAAAACCGATCTGGCCAGCCTGCGTTGGCGGCTAAATTTTATCAATACCTACCTTGAACGTGATGTGCCTCAGTTTGGCCCACGGACACCTGCCGTTACCTTACGCTTGTTATGGACAATGCTGGCTCACAATCAGGGCGCTCAACTGAACATGGCGCAACTAGGAGCCAATCTCGGAATCACTATCCCGACAACCAAACGCTACATCGAACTGTTGGAAGACTTGTTACTTATCCGCACTCTACGACCGTGGTCAGGTAATGTCGGCAAGCGGCTGGTCAAAGCGCCTAAAGTCTACATTCGTGATACAGGTATTGTCCATGCCTTACTCAACCTGACAGATCTAGACGATCTATTGGGGCATCCAGTAGTAGGAGCAAGTTGGGAAGGTTTTGTTGTAGAAAACCTATTATCATGCTTGCCCGTCGGTGTAACACCGTGGTTTTACCGAACATCTGCCGGAGCGGAAATTGATCTTGTCATCGAACGGAACACGCAGCAGAAATACGCCATAGAGATTAAGCGTTCGCTAGCCCCCTCACTCTCCAAGGGTTTTTATTTAGGCTGTGAAGACATTGCTGCGACCAAACGTTTTCTGGTTTATCCCGGCAAAGAGCGTTATCCAATTTCTAAAGATGTAACGGCCATTTCTCTGATAGATATGATGCAGGAACTGCGCAACATTCGGTAAGCTGAGGAATAGGCTCTTTGCTGGTAGTGGAAAATTTGTACTCTTTCTTGAATAATTATATAAAGGGCAATTTTTAGAAATACAGAAAAAGCGTTTGCCCTTGAGAATTGAATACAGCATACCGTATCAGCCGGTTTAGATTATATCGATTCTGGCCTACAACTATGAAATCTCTTTCAAAAGAAACGGGATCAGTACTACAGTCTACTTCCAAAATATTAGTATAGACTTTAGTTTTCACAACACTCACCTTTTGAATAGCCGCTTGAATCTGACTAGTTGCTTGTTAAGCAAATGGAATAACTGAATCTGCTTTTTTACAAGCACTGAATGAGAGTAATAAGCCAAGAATTGTAAGCTTTTTCATTTATCTGAAGTGGTTTGTGACTCAGGAACTGCCATAAAATAGTCTTCTAAATATAGTGGAGACTAACTTATCTGTACTGAAGCACCTGTTGTATAAGTTACCAACATATTATATTTTTGATCCAAAAATGAGTATTAATATACTAACATAAGTTAAAAATATCATCAAAATAATTCAAAACCTCTGACCGTAATTGGTCATTAAAGATTAAAAGGACACTTAAATCGGCGGAATTTGAAATGTATACGTAGCGATTACGTCATGAAATTTCACCGAGTGTCAAACTCCTTCAGATTGATCTTCCAGTTGCTCAAGATATGTTTCCAACTCACCTGGCACTAAATCCTCTTTCTCTGATTTGTCATATACTGCCAGCAAAAAAACAGCTTCCTGAGTCACCTTGACGAAGGTTATTACCCGGGCTCCGCCCGATTTTCCTTGTTTTTTGCTAGCAATCGACATCCGTACTTTATAACAAGCCTTGCCCAATGCTGCTCCTTGAGTAGGCTCTTGCTGCAAAGAATCAAACAGATTCCTCAGATCTGTTTTTAGTGAAGGATATTTTTTTGCCAGTCGTTTAACCTGCCGATCAAAAGTGGGCAAGCTCTGAATCCTATAATTCATCTAGCAACTGGTAGGCATCCCGCGCCTGGGCTTTCCCCGATAGGACCTGATTAAGTTCTTCGACGGATTCTGAGAATTCGGCTAGAAATAGAGCTTTTTCATCCGATACACCAATGGGTAGGGGTTTGGCCTTAATAAACGACAGGCTACGCAGCAATTCCAGCATGAAACCAACTTTGTTATCAGGAATATCTAAGACGATCTTCATAGTGTCAAGACAAGGGAGCAGTCTGCTCTTATGGTTCATTGAGTTTTTCCAAAGATACAGAAAACCGGAATTACCTGCGCGGAAACCAAATAATCCCTGCCTTGTGTTGGCAATGAAGTCGGTAACTTTACCGAAAATTTAAAATCGGTGGGCTTTGAACCCTCGCGGATAACACAATGAGCAAACACGGACGCATTTTAGTCGCCATGAGTGGCGGCATCGACTCGTCGCTGGCAGCGGTAATGCTGCACGAAGAAGGCTACGAAGTCATCGGCATGACCATGAAAACCTGGGACTATGCCTCGTCGGGCGGGACCAAAAAAGAAACGGGCTGCTGTAGTTTAGACAGTATCAACGATGCCCGGAATATCTCGGTCAGCCTCGGTTTTCCCCATTATATTCTGGATATCCGCAATGAGTTTGGCGACGCGGTAATCGACCATTTTACGGGTGAATACCTCGAAGGTCGCACGCCCAACCCCTGTGTGATGTGTAACACCCACATCAAATGGGATGCGCTGCTCCGCCGGGCCGATCGGCTCGACTGTGAGTTTATCGCTACCGGACATTACGCCAACATCCGGCAGGATAGCGAAGGAGCTTCCGCTGGTCGGTACGTGATCTCAAAAGGCATCGACACCCTGAAAGATCAATCCTATGTGCTGTGGGGCGTGTCGCAGGAGAGCCTGAGCCGGACGAGATTACCGCTGGGCCATCTACGCAAATCCGAAATTCGGGAGATGGCCACCGAGCGGGGATTCATTGAACTGGTCAACAAATCAGAATCGTACGAAATCTGTTTCGTACCCGACAACGACTACCGGGGGTTCCTGAAACGACGTATTCCAGGTCTGGAACAAGAAGTTGCCGGCGGTAATTTCGTGATGGAAGGCACGGGCAAAGTACTGGGCAAACACGAAGGTTATCCCTTCTACACTATTGGCCAACGTAAAGGCTTGGGCATGGCGTTTGGGCAACCGATGTTCGTGACTGAAATCCGCAAAGACACCAACGAAGTGGTATTAGGTGTTGACACCGATCTGTTCCGAGATGGCATGATTGTGAGCAAACTGAATCTGCAAAAATACGATCGTATTGCCGAGCCGCTTGATACAGTCACGAAAGTTCGTTACAAAGATGCTGGCACCCGTGCTATGATCTCACAAACTGAGCCCGACCGTATCGAGGTACTGTTTGAGCAAGGCGTTTCGGCCATTGCTCCGGGGCAGGCAGCTGTTTTCTACGAAGGTGACGATGTAATTGGTGGTGGCTGGATTATGAAAAGCTTCCGCCAGGATAATTCCATTTAGTTGGCATACTAAAATAGCCTGTATAAGTGAGCCGAAGGCGGATAGTGTATTTGCTATTCTTCTTCGGCTCACTATTTATTACCCAGTTGTGAACTCAATATTGACAGAAAATTAGAACCAATACGCCACTTTGTCTGCATCTAAGACTAAAAGATACCAAATTCGGCCATTTTGTCATTATAAACCATACAAAATTCACTCGGCACAGGATTTGACTACAGAGCTGTTGTAATTGATTCTTGAACTTTCAAATCACAACAACATACAATGGCTACGTTAGTGCACCCCAATAATTTCCCTACGCTGTTCGACTCATTTTTTGGCCGTCCTGCTATCGTCCGTTACCAGAAACCCGCCACGCAGGTTCCCGCAGTAAACGTGAAAGAAACCGAAACTGCTTATCACCTGCACATGGCTGCTCCCGGTTTGAAGAAAGAGAACTTCAACCTGAGCCTTGAGCAAAACAAATTAACGATTTCGTTTAAGCAGGAAGAAAAAACGGAAGAGCAAACTGAGACCTATACTCGTCAGGAGTTTGGCTTCCAGGCGTTTGAGCGGAGTTTCCGCTTGCCTAAAAATGTGAATACAGATGGTATTGCAGCAACCTACACCGATGGTATTCTGAACGTGACGCTTCCTAAAGTGGAGCCCAAAGTTGAGGCACCAACCGTGAAGCAGATTGCTATTGGCTAATCCGATTACGCACCCCACGGGGCTGATTTATACCGAACGAACCGCTCAAATTGGGCGGTTCGTTTTTTTATGCATGATGTGTTTTTGAACCGCTGTAATAATTTGATACAATTAGAGTCTTACTTATTCACAATCGATTGCAATTCCGGCGTACTTTTATGGTTAAAAATATACTGTTTCAGCGTTTTACTATAACAGTACCGAGTTAGCACTTTCTACTTCTACAACCTATGTTTACTATTTTTCGCCCCTGGCGTTTAGCTTTGGCGACTATATGTCTGATGACCAGCACTATTAGCTGGGCACAACAGGCGGCTCCGGCTCTCAATCGGGTGCTGGTGTTCTCCAAAACGAAGGGCTTCCGCCATGCCTCGATCCCGGTCGGGAAACGCACTCTGATGCAGATGGGCAAGGAAAACGGCTTTGCAGTCGATACGACTGAGGATGCTGGCCTGTTCAACGAGACTAACCTGAAGCGGTACGGCCTGGTCTTATGGCTCAGCACTACCGGCGACGTGCTGGACGATGCCCAGCAGGCCGCTTTTGAGCGGTACATTCAGGCAGGAGGTGGCTACGTGGGCATTCACGCAGCAGCCGACACTGAGTATGGCTGGCCGTGGTACAACAAACTGGCGGGTGGACAGTTCATGTCGCACCCCGGCAACCCCAACGTACAAACGGGTGAGGCTTATGTGGTTAGTAAAGACCACCCCTCGATGTTCGGTTTTCCGGAGAAGTGGAAAATCAAAGACGAGTTCTACGATTTCAAAAACTTCAACAAGGACGTAAAGGTGTTCGTCAAGATCGACGAGAACTCGTACAAAGATGGCAAGATGGGTGCCGATCACCCGATGATCTGGGCGCATGAGTACGACGGCGGCAAGGCATTTTACACCGCTTTTGGTCACCCCGATGAAACGTACAGCGATCCCGTTTTCCTGAAAAACCTGCTCGGTGGTATCAAGTGGGCCATGGCCAAGCAACTGAAATACGGCGCGGCCAAAACCACCCCTTTCCCTGAAGAAAATCGGTTCAACCAGCAAGTGCTGTCTGAAAAGCTCGACGAGCCAACAGAATTGGCGGTTCTGCCTAATGGCAAAGTTCTGTTTATTGAGCGTAAAGGCGCGGTTAAGCTCTACAGCCCCAAAACAAACGCTACGAAACTGGTAACCAACCTTCCAGTACACTTCCAGCGTGAGTATGGTCTGATGGGTTTGAACATCGACCCAAAATTCAATGAAAACAAGTGGGTTTACCTGTACTATTCAGCCGTTAAGCCCGACGTAAACAACCGTCTGGTTCGGATGAAGTGGGACGACGCGAAGGATGAACTGCAACTGAAAACCGAACAAGTGATTTTGACGGTAGCTGAAAACCGGACGTACAACCAGGACGACTGCTGCCATACGGGTGGATCTATTGCCTGGGACCGCCAGGGTAATCTGTACCTATCGACCGGTGATAACACGAACCCCTTCTTCTCAAGCGGATTTTCGCCAAGCGACGACCGGGCCGACCGCACCAAATTCAACGCTCTGCTGTCATCGAGTAATACCGATGATTTGCGTGGCAAAATTCTGCGCATAAAGCCAAAAGCAGACGGTGGTTATGACATTCCCGAAGGCAACCTGTTCCCTAAAGGTACACCGAATACCCGTCCAGAAATTTACGTGATGGGCAATCGGAATCCTTACCGGATTTCAGTGGATCAGCGCACAGGCTTTTTGTACTGGGGTGAAGTTGGCCCCGATGCCGGTGAAAACAACGAAAAGCGTGGCCCCCGTGGGTACGACGAAGTTAACCAGGCTCGTAAGGCGGGCTATTTCGGATGGCCTTTGTTTGTAGCAGATAACCGCCCGTACCGCCCCTATAATTTTGCGGATAGTACCAGCGGCCCACCGAATAATCCGGCCAAGCCGATCAACTTTTCAAAGCTCAAAACTGGGTTGACAGAGTTACCACCGGCACAGAAAGCCTTTATTTACTACCCCTATGCCGACTCTCCAGAATTCGGCGACATCGTTGGCAAAGGCGGCCGTAATGCCATGGGTGGCCCGGTTTACTACTACGATGATTATCCAGAAACAGCCGTCAAATTCCCCAAGTATTACGACGGTAAATTCTTCGCCTACGACTGGATTCGCGACTGGATCAACCCGGTGACCATGACCAAAGAAGGCGATTTTGTGAAGATGGAGCGGTTTATGCCCAGCAACAAACTTTCGCACCCCATTGATATGCAGTTTGCCAGCGACGGCTCGTTGTATATGCTCGAATATGGTCAGAAGTGGTTTGCACAGAATGACGATGCCCGCTTAACGCGCATTACCTATAATGCCGGTAATCGTAAGCCGATTGCGATGGCTGCGGCCAGCAAAACAATTGGTGCAGCGCCGTTGAAGGTGGCTTTCAATGCCAACGGATCAATCGATTATGATGGTGATGCCATTAAATACGAGTGGACATTTGGCAAAGGGTTACCAAAAAGCACGGAGGCTAATCCAACCTACACGTATACCAAACCCGGTGTGTATCAGGCAACCCTGAAAGTTACCGATGCAGCGGGCAACGCAGTTAGTCGCAATCTGGATATAAAAGTTGGAAACGATGAGCCAACAATTGCGCTGGCAGTAAAAGGTAACAAAACGTTCTACTTCGAGAACAAGCCCCTTGAGTACGAAGTGAATGTAGAAGATAAAGAAGATGGCTCGTTGAAGAGCGGCAAAATTTCTCCCGAAGACGTAACCGTAACGATCAACTACCTTGAAGGCTTCGACAAAACGTTACTGGCTCAGGGTCACCAGGCTAACACGGGCTTCTCGACGGGCAAGCGTCTGATCGAACTGAGCGACTGTAAAGCCTGCCACCAGGTTGATCAGAAATCAGTTGGCCCAGCCTACATGGATGTGGCCAACAAATACAGAAAAGACAACACGGCCCTGAACAAACTGACCCGTAAAGTTATCACCGGTGGTGGTGGTGTTTGGGGAGAGCAGGCCATGGCAGCTCACCCGCAATTGAAAGAGGACGACGTGAAAGACATGGTTCGGTATATTCTGGCCCTGGGCGATACCAAAACGATGCAACGTCAACCCGCTAAAGGTTCCTATGTGACCGCTCCACAGAAGAAAATGGGCTCGTACCTGCTTTCTGCCTCGTATACGGACAAGGGCAATGGAGTAGCCGGTCCACTAACAAGCAGCACGTCGATGGCGCTACGGAGTCCTCGCCTGAAAGCGTCACAAAGCGATGCGAATCGGGAGATCACGAAGTTCGAACTACCAGGCACCAAAAATGAGGTAGCCGTTGCGAACCAGTCGGGCAGTATGATCGCCTACAACGACATCGATTTGTCGGGAATCAGCGCCGTGAACGTGACCGTGTATGCCGCCGATGAGCGGGTAGCAGGTGGTAAGATCGAAGTACGTGTTGGTAACCCAAGAGGGCAGCTTCTGGGTGAAGGCAGCGCCAAATTTGGCACAACGGGGGCCGTTTCTATCCCTCTCAGCAAAGCGCCCGAAGGTTTACAACGACTCTTCTTTGTCTTTGTGAACCCAGATGCCAAGCCCAAGCCCCTGTTCGCTGTAGATACGATTGAATTCGTGGGGGCGAGTATGTAGAGACGCAAGATTTTGCGTCTCACTAGCGTCAGCAAATTTTATAAAACCAAAACGCCCCTTGAGCAATCAAGGGGCGTTTTGGTTTTATATGGATAAAATGCGTAAGCAAAATGATGCATCATTTTGCTTACGCATACGAGACGCAAGATTTTGCGTCTCTACATTACCTGCGTGTCAAACGCACCGGTCAGCACTTTACCCTCGCGCTTTACCTGCACCCAGATGCGGTAGTGCCCGGCCCGGGGAAACGCATATGGGAAAACAACCATGTTGTTGGCATTCATGGGATGATCCATGGTTCCCATTTCGGCCTGTAGTAATTTGTTTTTCTGCCCTTCCGGCATGGTTTTCAGTTGCGCCAGATACGTGTCGACACTATCGCGGAAACGGGGACCATTGAGTTTGGGGGCTGTGCGGCTCGTATCGGCAATACGTTGATTCAGTAAATCTTCGGCGGCCATCGAGTAGGTCCCGATTGGGTGCAGGTGAATATACACCGTACCATCGGAGCGCAGGATAGCTGCGTGACCACCCATGCCGAGATACGGTTCCAGGGTGGCAGCTTTACCCGCCGGGTCAGCCACCGCAAATTTGAGCGTGTATAATTTCCCGGCGTCGAGCACTTTACCCGGTTTGTCGGTCCAGACCATGGTGCTGCCATCGCTAAGTTTCATGCTGGCACCGGGCTTACCACAAGCCACCATATTGTCGTCCAGATGCAACTTGCCTACCACGTCCTGCTTCACTCCCATTGGCTCTGTTATCAGAAAACTGTCGTCGGGGTCAGTTGGCCTTACCTGAGCCGCCTGCGCTGCTGATTGCTTGATAGCGGGCAACTCGAGGGTATCGGTGAGTGTTTCTGCATAACCCGAGCGGTACACAACGTCGGCAAAAAGCAGGTACTTACCACCGGGCAGTTGGGGCAATCGGCTAGTGAAATGCAATGAATCCGTGCGTTCGGGATGTAGGTGAGCAAATGCATCCATTCCCTGGTCTACCCGAACGATAAAGGCATGCATCAGCTTGCCATGATCAGGAATCAACAGATTGAAGTCGCGCCGACGGCTTCTGTTCTGTGCAAATCCCGTGGTATCGGGTTGGATTGTTAGTACAGTTTGTCCGTTTTGGGGGATAGCCGACGAAATAAGGGGAACGGGTTTATAAAGTTGATACGTCCTGTAATCATCGGCCCAGCTATTCCACCACGATCGGCCTCCCGTGAGCATCAGCACCAGCACCAGCCCCCCGGCAATCATACCCGTCAGGCGCTTCCGGGGACTCATAACACCAATACCATCGGCATTACTCGCTCCAATAATGGTGATCATCATCACTAGCAACAACACCCCCATAACGGCGAGCCCAACACCCGTTCCAGCGGGCATATCGCGAGTTGCGGTCGAAAGAGCCACCACCGGCACAACGACCTCTGCTTGGCCATCGGGTCCGTTGATGGTGAGTTGAATACTTGTCGATCCGGACTCCATCAGCCATACGGCCCCTTCAAACCGACCGACCGAAACAGCTGGGATTGGATCAGAAGAAGGTGCCCCTTCGTCGCCAGCGAAGAAATAAACCGGGCGTCCCTGCAAGGATGTTGCCTGTCCTTTCTCCACAAAAACAGTCACTTTGGCGGTTCCGGGAACTACATCAGGAGGCATAACCTGCACGAGAAGGCTGTATTTTCCGACCTGCTTTTGCACAATTACCCCCGCGCTGCCAACGTGAGCATACGCTGGTGTAAAGAGCGAAAGAGTGAAAGAGATAAAGAGTAAAAGAGAGAAGGTAATCTCCTTAACTCGGCTTCGACTTATGAGGGATGGTTTCACTATGTTAAATGATTGTGTAGTTTCAATGCTGTTTTTGCCTTTTCAATAGTCAGGCAGATCAATCTATTCTCCGCCAGGAACTGTCGAACGCTCTATCGTACTATTCGCTTCATCCAGTTGCCCCACCACAAACCAATTCGGGCCGAAACCATAGCAATCAGTATGGCTTCGGCAAAATTGATGACGAAATCAGTAGTAGATTGGTTGAAATACGGGTTGAATTTGTACCGATACTCCCAGTTCGGGTCATCGCCATACGACCAGGATTCGCCTAAGAAGAACCAGTTACGAGCATAGGGTGATTCGAGCAGGAAGCCCCCGAACGGCCATTGCACAGCCAAAAAGACAACCATAAATACCACACCAACAAGTGCCGCTATCCACCAATCGGACAGGCGTTTGTCGGTGTCTTTTTTTAGGCGTCCAGAAAAACGGTTAAGCAGCAAATCAAGAACATAGCCCGGCACTATAAGCAAAAGCGGAAAGAAATAAGGCTGGTAATGAGTAATCGGGTTCATTACGGGACCCAGTTTGGGCGTTGCCGGAAACAGGGGAAGAATCCAGCTCGGCAGCACGAGTGAAATCATGTACACAGCCGTGATGGTGGTGATTGGATACCGAAGCGTTGAGGCCCTACCTGCCGCCATCAGGAATATGGGAAATACAAAGGCGGCTGTTACGTAATACGACGAATGGTGCGATGCCCACCGACCCATATTTTCGGATAAGAGTACAAACAGAACAGTCAACAGAAAACCCGCCGATAAGGTAAACAGAAATCGAATTATGCTTGCCTGACGTGTGTTGGCCGCGTTTTCCGGGGAGTTTTGCAGCGCCAGCACCCCTACCATAGCGCCAAACTGCACCATCATCATACCCACCACCAAAATAGTATGCGGTGGGGTGAGAATCTGGACATCAAGCCCGTAGGTATTGTGCCACCAATCATCGAAGGGTGCCGAAGTAAGCATGGCCAGGGCACCCCACACGCAGTACATGGCCCCCAGCGATCCGTAAAAGATACCCCAGAACCGCACTGAGCGTGATCTGCCGGGGTGGTTTTTCTGGAATGTTAGGGATAGTATCTGGTAAGCAGAAAAAAGCCCTGATACCAGCGCTCCCACATACATCACAAGATGGGGCTCCGAGAAAAGGCCATCGCGACCAATACTCATGTGCCACATAATGTCCCAAAGCAGGCCCATTACAATGCAAAAAGAGGCAAAAACTACGGCGTAAACATAGGTTGGCACCGATGCTTCGGCGCGGGTCGTTCGCCAGTCGAATAGCTGGCTCTGAGGAGATGGATTATTGGCAGGAAGAGCAGACTGCATATAAAAAGTATTCGGGTTTTATGTCAAAGATGCAGAAAAAAGGGTGTAGTTGCGCCAAGAAATAGCTGAATGGTTGTTAATTGGCGCTAAAATGTAAAAAGTTGCCTGTCAACTGTTTTCAGACAATCAACTGCGCCCATACCCCTATGCCAATTCGTTTTGTGTCAAGTAATTGATTCGTTACCGATACGGTACAATTTCCGGTGCGGCAATGTCAAAATCGCGGAAGCGGAGGGTGGGGAAAGCCTCGAACGCATATCGGAACGGGCTATTGTTGTTGGGGATATTGGGGAAATAGGCGATGCGAACCTGAAAGGTATTGAACGTCAGGTTTTCATTCCGAATGCGGAACCCTAGCCCGTAGCCCTGGTATAAGGGACCTTTCCAGAGGGGTTTTTCGGGAAAACTCACCAAACCGACGTTGGCAAAACTGATGATGGCTACCCGAAAACCAACAATGTTCAACTTTGAAAACAGTACGTTTTCGTAGCCCATGGTCAGGCGTTTGGTGCCCCGCAATACATCGCTATTGATTCCGATACCTTCGTTACCTGTCAATGTAATGTATTCATTATTGAAGCGCTGCGCCCCATACGTCAGGCGTGTGCTGATAAAATGGCGCATGTTACCCCAGGCCGTTTTGTGAAGGGGGCTAATGTAGTTTCCGATAAAGGAGAACACACCCTGTTCAATACCTTTCGTGCGGTAATAACCTCCCACGTTCATCAGTCCGTAGAAATAGCCCGCTTTGTTGAAATACTGCCCCCGCGAAAAATTAAGTCCTGTGTAAATCCGCTCCCCTAACTCAGCATTGTCGAAGCCTCCAACCACGGAAATTAGGTTACCAATCGGTACGTCTTCCGTTCGGCCAAATCCGTAAATCAATACATCACGCACGTACCGGCGTTGCGAATACCCCACGCTAAACAGCGCTGTACGGCTGTTTTGGTAAAGCTGGTTACTGTCGGCCGTCACGCGGGGGCGGTCAATGTAGGTATACCGGGTTACACGGCCCGCCACCACAATACGGGTTCGGGTTTGTGCATTAGGATTGCCAAAATTGGTCCGAAACGACCGCCCGAACCACATGTCTACGTAGTTATAGCTGATATTGACCAGGCGCGCACTATCGCGGTTTTCGTAATAGCGGCTGTTGAGTCGGGTATGGTTCAACTCAAGGGCACCGGCATACTTGGTATCGGGCGTTAGAAAAGGCCGAAAAAACTTGAGGGATTGCTGCTTTATATCACGCAGATGAATAATGTCGGCTTGGGCCGTGACAAAGGTCTTCAGCCCTAAGAGGTTAATATACGGAATGGCATAACGACCCTGGTATTCGATTTTCTGGCCGGGTCGGGTGCTATTGTAGCTGAATCGATTGTAGACCTGATGAGCCACCCCCCGAAAGTTGCGTTGGTCGAGAGCAACAGCAAAATTGTTAAAGCCGCCAAACCCGCCACTCGGCAGCAGCGACCAGACATCCTGGGTGATGACATAAACATCCACAAACATCTTGCTCCCCGGCCGGGGAATGACCAGGATACGTGCATCGTGAAAAATAGGCGTGTTCCGAAAGAGTCGTTCGTTATCTTTCAGCACGTTCGGATCGATCAGATCGCCTTCTTTAAATAGCAGAAACTGACGGCGAATAATGCCCTCACGCGTGTTGGCGTGTAGATTATTGGCCGTTCGTTCAAACCAGTTGTGGGCGGTGCGAAGGGTATCATACACACTTTGTCCAAACACATCGAGTCGCCGGATAAAAATGGTGCCGATCACCCGCCCCTCATACGGTTGAAACGGGTTCGTTTCGATCTCGCTTACTTCTCCCGACACCCGTCGGCTGTTGTACACATCCCGAAACAGTGCGTCGTAAAATTGGCGTGTAAGTCGGCGTTTGTACATCCGCTGTTTGAAACGGGTATACAGCAGACTATCTTCCAGAATGAGCAAACTATCGGCAATCAGCCGTGAGCGGGCGGTCGCCAGCGAATCGGCGCTGGGCCGCCGGCGCACCGTAGAATCCGTGGCTGGGCGTAGCTTTGTTGAGTCAGGAGTTTGGGCGGTGGCTACTGTAGTCCATAAACAGATCAGGAGACCCAGGCTATAAGCCAGCCTCGAAAAAAATCGTCTTCTGTTTGTTAAAACTCCTCTCACGAATCTATAACTCTTTTCTCATCCAAACGTCACGCTGACGGTCAGGCCCGAATTGGAACACGTGCCAGCCAAAAGGTTTAAAACCCTGTCGTTCATAGAAACGAATGGCATGTTCGTTGTGCTCCCATACACCCAAATATACGGCCCGGAACCCCTGTTGTAGTGCATATGCGAGGCAATGGTCCATCAGCTGCTTGCCCCGCCCTCCGCCAATGTGACTTTTTAACAAATAGATACGTTGAATCTCCAGGGCATTACGTTCGGCCATCCGGCGTGGAGGGGCTTTCCGACGCACCTTCGCGTATCCAACAATCTCACCAGTGGGCGATTCCATCACAAAATAGGCAGACCGTGAATCGGCCAGTTCCTTTTGTACAACGGGTAGCGTCAGGGCTTGGTCTATGTACGCATCAACCCATTCCAATGGATTCTTTGGCGGCCCGAAAGACTCGCGCATGGTTGTAGCCGAAAGTTCAGTCAGCACTTCAGCATCGGCAGTGGTAGCGTTACGAATGGTAAAAGGCAGCACGGATGTAAACGTCTATTTTTTTTGTACAAGTAAAGCAATCTGGGGCAAATCTGCGGCACTGCGGCATCTGGCTCAAACCTGCTTTCTATCAGTTCTCAGACCCCACAAGCCTACTATTGGTCCTGGTACCAACAACCAGAATGCCCAGGCCGAGCCACGCATTTGTAGCAATAGCCAGGCCATTGTCTGAATGCTCACGATGGTGATGGAAAACCCAATACAGGTCACGAGGGTAAGAAGGCTCCCCCGCGTTTCGTCAGGTGTATTGGCTGAAATGAGCGTTGTCAGCTGGGGTGAATCGCCCGCAAGGGTAATGCCATACACGATCAGATACCCCAGAAACAAGGCTGGGGGCGCTTGAACCATCAGCGGAACCAGGGCTGTGCAAATACCCGAGATGGCCAATTGACTCGTAGCCACCCAACGACTCCCAACCCGCAACGCCAGCAGTCCCCCTCCGGCGCACCCCAGAAAACCTGCTGCAATACCCCAGAATGACCAAATTGATTTATTGAAAACATAGTTGGGGTGCAGCTGGGAATACAGAAGCAGCAATGCGGGTAAAAACGCCCAAACCGTGTATAACTCCCACATGTGGCCAAAGTACCCAACTACCCCCGCCCGAAGATCGCCGGGCCGATTCAGTACGGAGAAAACGGCAAAACTGATTCGGTTGCGCCGGTTTGTCACAGGTTTCGACGGGATTAATAACACGAGCGCCAGCCCCCCGGCAACGGCTAACCCGCTTACCGAGAGCAGCACCCATTGGTACGGTAACGTTTGCCCCAACCCCCGAATCAGGTGTGGAAGGGCCGTACCGAGCACCAACGCGCCCACCAGAAACCCCATTGCCCGGCCCAACACGGGTCGAAACCAGTCGGCGGCAATTTTCATCCCCACGGGATAAACTCCCGCCAGAAAAAAGCCCGTTCCGAATCGGCTTAACAAAACCAATTCCGCCCGTAGTGTAAATACCAGAAAGAGCAGATTGAATGCCGCTGCAGCCACTACCGAAATCAGGAAAACGCGGGTCGACGGAAACCGATCAGGAATGGCGTAGAGGGTATAAAACAGGGTTCCACTGATAAAGCCAAGCTGCACTGCCGAGGTAATCCAGCCATTGAGTGAGTTGGTCCCCAAGAGTGGTTGTAGATCAGCCAAAATGGCGTTTCCCGCAAACCAGAGCGACGTACCTGCAAACTGCGCCAGCACAATCACGAGTAAATGAGAATTCGTAAGGGTTTCCGGTCGAGTCACAAACAGGGATTTTAGCCAAAGATAAAAAGATGGCACACGGATTATATTTTTGTGGCATGATTTCACTCCAATACCCCCTTGTGCTGGCCTCTGGTTCGCCCCGCCGAAAACAGTTGATGACCGATGCGGGCTTCCAGTTCACCATCGAAACCCGCCCTACCGACGAAGCCTTTCCCGCCGATATGCCCGCCGACGAGGTAGCTGAATACCTCGCTCGTCAGAAAGCCACTGAATTCGTAGCTGACCTCGGCAACCGGATTGTTTTGTGCGCCGATACCGTCGTGATTTTAGATGATCAGATTCTGAACAAACCGCAGGATGCCGCCGATGCGCACCGCATGATCCGGAGCCTGTCGGGGCGTAGCCACCGCGTCAGAACGGGCGTTTGTATTCTGTCGCCAACGGGAATGGAATCGTTCACCGACGAAACTACGGTCCAGTTCGCCCCCCTGAACGATCTCGAAATTGAGTACTACATCCGCGAATGCACCCCGTTCGATAAAGCCGGTGCATACGGTGCTCAGGATTTCATTGGCCTCGTAGGCATCGAGCGGCTCGAAGGGTCTTTTTACACGGTTATGGGGCTACCCACGCACCGGGTTTATCAGGAATTAAAAAAGTTTCAATAGAGTCGGCAGGTCGCAACGGCGCACCGCCCCCAACCTGCCAACATCCTATTGCTTAAACACCTTATTCAGAAAATTGACTGTGTACGTCATTGTTGGGGTAAACCACGGCTGAAATAGCCAGAACGGGTGGGGCGCATCGGCAAAGGTGTGGACTTCGGAATAAATACCCCGCGCTTTGAGCTTGCTTATTAAATCATCGCGGCCCGCGTGCATCCGGTCCACCGAGCTATTCAGGAAAAGGATCGGTGCCGTTTGCCGATCGGCATAGGTAAGGGGCGATGATTCGTGCCAGAGGGATAGAGTCTCGGTTTTGGGGCCACCAAACCAATAGGTAGCTGCCGAAGTAGATTTCCGATCATCTCCCTCCCCCGATTCCGGATGATCGAATGCCACCAGTCCGTCTACATCAACAATGGCCTGAACAGCACTGGAATGGCCTTTGTGGCAAGCAGAGGCTCCTTCCAGCTTGGCCATGTCTCCCGTTACTCCTAACAACGAAGCCAGTTGCCCCCCCGCCGAACAGCCCAGTGTAGCGATCCGGTTGGTATCAATATTGTAAGCACGGGCATTGGCCCGCAACCAGCGAACGGCGGCTTTCAGGTCATGTACAGCCGCCGGATACAAAGCTTCGGTCGACAGGCGGTATTCTGCCGTAATGGCCACATAACCATTTGCGGCCAACTGCTGCGCCATCGGAACTTGTTGCGAACGATCGCCGGAACGCCAGCCGCCACCATGAATAAGCAACACGGCCGGGCGCGGCTTCGTACGATTCGACTTGGCTGGGTAAAACGCGTCGAGGTGAAGTTCGCGCCCGTTTTGGTTGCAATACACCACATTCAGGTCGGCTTCTACCGTTGAAGGCACCTTAGGCAGAACAATTTGCATGGCGGGGTACTGTTTCTTCAGTTTCTGGTAGCTGCTCCACACTGTAAACGAGGTATCCCGAATGCCCGTCAGCCCATTTTGACGTCCCGATGCCAAACCGGGCTGCCAGTTATCGTCACCGCCCAAAATGGTTGACAACGTGTATTTTCGAACTTCGTCAGGAGTCAGTTGCTTCGACCAGGCGACGCGGCTTTGTGGTCCGGCACCCACCCCAGTCGAACTGTATTCGGCGTAGAGCGTCGTTTTTTCGGCATCCGGCTTGCTCCAGTTGTGCCATCCCTCGGGTTTGATATGTGGGCCAAGCTGGCAATTGATAAACACCGTTTTTGCAAACGGACGCCAGGGTCTACCCAAATAAACATCGTTAGCAGGTGCACCTTGTGAAGGCGGCATTTGTGTTCCTAAAACTTCAGCAGGTGGCTCGTTGGTGAGTATGCAGTTCATAAAAACATACCCAAACGCCTTGCCTTCTGGCGTTGAGGCTGCCGTTACGTAATGCCCACCTGCTTTGCTGAACACCGTACAATGATCAAATACCGCCGTGGCTGACCCAAAAATAAAGTCGGTAGCCCCTTCAATATAGCAGTCTTTGTAGTACTGCCTACCCCAATGGCGGGGGCTCCCAGTATAGAGTGTATCCTGAAAACCCAGAAAACGGCAATTGACAAACACAACCCGGTCGCCCGTAACAAATGCCGCAACAGCTTGCCCAACGGGTCCGGCCGTGTTCTGAAAGGTCAGGTTCTCGGCCCGGAAATTGTTGCCATAAATATAAAATGAGCCCGACGTTGATGTAGTCAGTGTCCGGGCATCGGGCGACGTTACTTTGCCCGAAAAATCATTGTATGTCAGAATGGTTGTAGCCTTGTCCTCGCCTATCAGCGTTACAAAATGCTTGGTCGAGTCGAGGGTCAATTTTTCATTATATACACCTTTCTTAATCTGTACCACAATGGGCGTTCTGTTCTCCATCGGGATGGCATTCAGCGCAGCCTGTACCGTGGTGAAATTACCCGAACCATCTTTCGCTACGATCAGGCGTTGCTGTTGCGCCAGCGTTGTATTTATTGCCGATAGAGCCAGCAAAACCACTAACAGAACTCTATATATCATTCTCATTTCCCATTGTCTATTTACTTTCCCCATTTCTTAACCCAGGCCGGGTAGTCTTTTTTGAGTAGTTGTGCCGGCCAGGTACCATACCAGGCATAGCCAACGCGCCGTTCATTCTCAATCTCAGCAAGCGTCTTTTTCCGGACACTGTCTCGCCCCGAAAAGAACGGCTCGTTGGTATCAAGATCATAAAACCGCGCCCAAAGTGTCGACGCTGGGTCTGCCACCACAATCCGGTCGCGACCTGATTTCTGCGACGGATCGCTGATGTCTTTCACGGCAATACCCGTCAGTTTCACGGATTCGAGCCAGGCCACGGCGGCCTGAACCGACTGCTTTATCTCGGCAGATGGGTTATCGACGTGCATCAGAAACCTAATTATCCCCACCGTTTCGTTGCCGCTTAATGATGGCAGTTCGAACATGCGGGCTTTGGCGGGCAGAAGGGTATGGCTGTCGTGTTGGGCACACCAGGCAGTGAGTTTACCGTGTTGCTTATACTGGGTTTTCAGAATGCATTGCAAACCTCTCTTAACGGCTCCCCCGGCCCGAGCCGCCAGTGTTTTATCCACTGCCTCAAACCCGTCGGTACCCGTAGCAGCATGTTCCATTACCCAAAGCACAGCCACCATGGCCCCGTCGTTGTAGGTAATGTGGGGGTGGTAACTGCTCGAATCGGGGTAAAACTGCGGCCACCCACCTGCCGCATTCTGTGCGGATAGCAAATAGGCAATACCTCGTTCGGCAGCCTGGAGATAGGTGGGGTTCTTTGTTTTGGCAAACGCGGCAACGAGATGGTTAATTTCTCTGGTTGTGGCACCATCGTCGATAGTTGCATCTGTTTTTCCCCGATCAGCAACCAGTTTGGCTTCTTCCTGTTTAGTCAGCGCTTTTTCGTACTTGATCGGGTCACCACCTGGTTGCGGCCAGCCTCCGTTTGCCCGTTGAAACAACAGCATCCGCTCAGCCACTGAGTCTTTAGGCGCTTCGGTAGACTTACCAATGCAACACCCGATGAGGCCGAATTGCAGAACAACACAGAGACTTAAGAATAAACGGGTCATGCCGATTGGGGAATAGTAATGGATGGGTTTTGTTGTACAGAAAGGCCCGATATGGTCGCCTTTACCCCGTCGGCCAGCAGTTGAGTCAGATAATAGCCGACGGCTTCTGAAAAGTGTGGCAGTTTGGCGAGGTCATGGCCCCACAACAAGCGATTTTGCAAAACGGTCTGTGTCAGTTCCTGAGGGGATTGCGTTTGCCAGAGCTGAGCGAAGTAAGCTGCTTTGTCGTCCTGAATCGGGTACGCTTCTCCATCCAGTTTGCCATACCAGACTCCTCCGCGCTCTTCTACTCCACGCATAAACAACAGGTAAGCTGCAAATCCCAACGCCATTATACGAGGCATGGTGTCGAATTCCCTGTAGAAATGCATCAGGGTTGGAATATTGCGCAGCTGCATTTTTGTCGAATAATTCACCGTAATAGCCAACCAACGGTGTTCGATATAGGAATTCCGAAAGCGGTCCAGCACGTCCCTGGCGAATTGCAACCCTATTTCTTCCTCGATAGGATAGGGTACACCGGGCAACAGTTCAGACAGCATCAGGTTCTGAATAAACGTGGCAAAATCCTCGTCCTGCATGGCTTCGCTGACTGTAGAAAAGCCACGCAGGAAAGCCAGCCCACAACTGAGCGTGTGCGTGCCGTTAAGCAGTCGCAGCTTCAACTCCCGAAACAGGTCGATGTTGGGCTGCACCCAGATACCGGGGTCTGCCTCACGAAACGACAGCGCTGAACGAAGTTTCTCGTTACCTGACTCTATATCTGCCTCGATAGCCCACAGTCGAAACGATTCGGCAACGGTTAGCAATTCATCAGTATAGCCTAGTTGGTTTTCGAGAGTCATTCGCGTGTTGGCATCAGGCAGGCCAGGCACAATACGATCCACCAGCGAATTACAGCAGGTATTGGCCGATTCGAGCCAGTCGATAAACTCGGTTTCCAATCCGTTTCGGTGTGCCAATTCGAGCAAAATAGCGTCGAGTTTAGTCCCATTGTCGGGAATCAATTCCGTTGGTACAATTACTAATCCACGGGCAGGATCACCACCAAAAGCTAGATACCGAGCGTATAAAACGGCTAGCAGTTTACCCGGAAACGACTGAGGAGGGCTCTGCTGAATATCGTCCTGCACCAGTTGAATACCAACCTCTGTTGTGTTGGATAGCACTAGTTGTAAATCGGGGTTGGTGGCAACCTGGAGTACCTCGGTCCACTCGCTTTTGGCCGACAATACCCGGCTAATGGCCGAACAAATCACATTTTCTTCAACAGTTTTCCCTTGCTCAATGCCTCTGATGCAGAGTGTATAGAGATTGTCCTGTTTGCGAAACGCCGATAAATCACCGCCATCCGTTGACTTCACCACCACAATTCGCCCATTGAAAATCCCCTGCCGGTTGGCTTTGTCGATAAAGTAATCGGGAAGGCCTCGCAACAGTACACCCGTTCCAAATTGTAGCACCTTTTCAGGCAGTTGTAACAGGGCCGAATCGGATACACTAACTGCGTCATCAGTGGGTCGATTAAGCAAAAGAGAAGTCGACAAGTTCATGAAAAATCGGGGTTTCAGGGGTAAGATTAAGCCCGACAACCAGTCAAAAAAAAGGAATTATCTAATTTTTTCACGCAATCGTTACCGGGAACGTTATCAACAGAGCTACCTTGAGGCCTGACAAGTAAATTTTAGCCAAACTGACTTACTTGGTTAGAGATTCTGCCACCAAAAACAACTTAGCTACTTGGACGCCATTACCATAAAAGATATCGGACGTGCGTTGAACCTGTCGACCTCGACAGTGTCGCGGGCTTTGCGGGGCAGTTACGAAATCAGCCCTGAAACCAAGCGTCTGGTGATGGAGTATGCCGAGCGCGTGAACTACCGGCCCAACCCTATTGCGCTGAGTCTTAAAGAAAATCGTAGTCGTGTTTTGGGCGTCATTGTCCCACAGATTGCTAACAATTTCTTCTCGCAGGTAATTAATGGGATCGAAGCGATTGCCTATAATCGGGGCTATCACGTGATTATAATGCAGAGCCACGAAAACTATGAACGGGAGATTATTACGGTGCAGCAAGCGGTGGACCGTAAAGTAGACGGGCTGCTAATCTCTCTGTCGAGCCAAACGCACGACGTGAGTTATTTGAAGGCTTTACACGAAAAAAACTTCCCCATTGTTCTTTTCGACCGCGTGTCGAGTGAACTGGATACGCCCCAAATAATTGCCGACAACTACGGCGGTGCTTTTGCCGCCACGGAGCATCTGATTCAGAATGGTCGTCGGCGGATTGCTCATATCGGCATTCCAACGTACTTGTCGATCACCAAAGAACGGCTGGCGGGCTACCGGGATGCCCTGCAACAATACGAGCTCCCCTACGACGAAACGCTAATTCGGCATGTAAATCTGGGGCAACACGAGGTCGACCCTATTGTCGACGATTTACTGAATCAAACACCCCCTCCCGACGCGTTTTTCACTGCCAGTGATCGTGTGGCCTTAGGCTGCATGGCTGTCCTTCGTCGGCGAGGTGTGGCTATACCAGAACAAGTAGCCCTAATTGGGTTCACCAATGTGATGGTAGCCGATTTGCTGGCCCCGCCCATGAGTACGGTTGAGCAACCTGCTCAGGAGATCGGTCAACTGGCCGCCGAACAGCTCATTGAGCGTATCGAAGCCAAACGCCAATTGCCACCTGCCACTACCCACAAGCTACCCACACGCTTAATCGTGCGGGAGTCGTCGGGGCTGAGTCAACTCACACAAAATCTTCCCGCATCGGCGTAAATACGTCAACGAGAATGCCTGCCTCTTTACATACGGCTCCGTGACGCACATTCGGTGGAATATAATAGGCATCTCCTGCGGTCAGAATTTGCTCCACTCCACCAATGGTAATGGCGAAAGAACCGCTTTGAATATAACTCATCTGGGTGTGCGGATGCTCGTGGGCAGCTCCTACCCCACCCTGTTCAAACTTCACTAACACCATCATCAGGTTAGCGTCGTAACTCAGAATTTTGCGTTGCAGGCTTTCACCTACGGTTTCCCAGGGTATTGACTGGGCATCGACAAACTGTTGACCAAAAGCGGTTGATTGCATTAACAATGTAATTTAGGGATTTGGTAATTTAGGTAATTGGGTAACATAGTTGCTAGCTGCCCACCGCATCCGGTAAGCCTGAATCGCTGTCTCGCCCAATTGATCAAGCAATTTCCAGTTGGCGACTACTCCTACCACGGCACCAATTCCCGGTACTAACTGCAACATCTTGGCAAGGTCGATATAATCCCGGTATTCCTGCTGAAACGTCTGCCAGTCGAACTGGTGAATATCATCGGGCAGGGTAGCTGCAAATTCCTGCCACTGCTCCATATGCCTGAAAATCTCCTGCCGCCGTTCCTGACTCGAAAAAGCCAGTTGAAATATGTGCAGCACGTAGAGTCGTTCGCGATAGTCGTTTACGTCATGCCCATACAGGGCGGCAATATCGTACAGCAACTTCATTTTCAGGCTCAGCAACAAGGGAAAATCGGCTAGGCCGAGCAAGATACCACCCGCGCCTGTCACTCCCCCTTCAGCGGCCCCAACCCGCTTGTACCACAAAATCCGGTTCCGAACAGCCTCCTCCATCAGGGCTAAGGGTTGTTGGGACGAAGGAGCTGGTGCGGTGAATTTTGATCCTGCCAGCACTGCCCGGGTCATTTGTTTGATAGCCCCCGTGATCACATCGTGAATCCGTTGCGGAATAAGCCGATTCATCCGGGTTTGCAATCCCTTTGAAATCCGGTTAGCCAACGACGGGCGCTTACGCATCTGGTTCTGCCAGACGGCCAGCTCACCCAGTGCATGCTGATCATATAAGACCGTGGTTTCCATAACGCTGTTTACAACTTGTTAACGGTACTACTAACGTCAATTATCAGTGAATCTTTTTTATCAGTGAATCCTCCAACCTATCACGAAATATCTTTTTGTAATCAACTAAAAATTTCGTTACAGTGAGGATATGGCTCTAAACCCACTCAAAAAATGTTTTTCCACTGATATAGTAGCCAAAACTGGCCGAAATTGTTTATTGTACAAACAGTAACAGCATAGAGAATGGCATCAAAAAATGACGATTTGCACGGAAATGCACCCGATTCATCGCCCGTAGCGCTGATGATCATCGACATGCTCAATAACCTGGAGTTTCCTGAAGGCCCCCAGTTTCTGGAACCAACGCTGGCTGCTGCCCGCAACATAGCGAAACTAAAGCAACAGGCAAAAGCATTGGGTATCCCGGTTGTGTACGTCAACGATAATTTTGGGCGCTGGCAATCCAACATCAACGACATTATCGATCACTGCCTGAACGATGGCGTTCGCGGTGAGCCAATTGTCAGATTGCTCAAACCCGAATCCGACGATTACATTGTGCTAAAGCCCAAACACTCGGCTTTTTACGCCACTACGCTCGACGCTCTTCTGGCGTATTTGCACACAAAAAAACTGATTCTAACCGGTATCAGCGCTGATTTGTGCGTGTTGTTTGCAGCCAATGACGCTTATATGCGGGATTTCATTCTGTGCGTACCCTCCGATTGCGTGGCAGCGGGCTCTTCAACCGACACCGAGGCTGCTTTAGCGTATATGAAACGGGTTTTGCAGGCGGACACCAGCCCCTCTCCCCAGTTAAATCTGACCGAGCTAGTCGATCAGTAGTAGGCCGCGTGTTACCATTTTGTTAAACCAAACCCAATGGGTTGTTAAATGCGTTATCAGGCAACTAGCTGTCGAGAATTACCTTGTCTGTTCACACAATTCCTGAGTACGCACGACCTTTTCAACGTTCCGATTTTGGCGCTGATTTCGCCTGGGGAACCGCTACGGCTGCTTTTCAGATCGAGGGCGCCGTTGACCGCGACGGTCGGTCGCCCTCGATCTGGGATACCTTCACTCGCCAGAAAGGCGCTATAAAGACCGGCGAAAACGCTAACGTAGCCTGTGCTTTTTACGATCAGTATGAGGCCGATCTGCACCTACACAAAGCCCTCGGCTTCGACCATTTTCGGTTTTCACTATCGTGGTCACGAATTTTGCCCGATGGCGTAGCTCCCGCACAGGGTGGACGCGTGAATGAAGCGGGGCTGGCCTACTACGACCGGCTCATCGACCAGTGTTTGGCGCTTGGCATAACGCCCTGGATCACGCTCTACCATTGGGATTTGCCCCAGACGCTGGAAGACCGGGGGGGATGGAAAAACCGGCAGATCATCGATTGGTTTACGGAGTTTGCGGACATCTGTACACTTGCTTTTGGCCACAAGGTGAAGCACTGGATCATTTTGAATGAACCGCTGGCTTTTTCGGTGCTGGGGTATGTTACGGGGCAACATGCCCCCGGTCGGCGGGGCTTCTGGAATCTGTTGCCCGTAATTCATCACATTGCTTTAGCTCAGGCCGAAAGTGGGCGAGTTGTCCGGCGCAACGTTTCGAACGCGCATGTTGGCACTACGTTTTCGTGCTCACCAGTGGAGCCCTTCAGCCAGGTCCCCCGTGATTTGGGGGCAGCTGTCCGGGTGGATGCGCTTATGAACCGGCTCTTTATCGAACCCGCTTTGGGCATGGGATACCCCGTTACCGAATTACCGTTTCTGGAAGGTATCGCTAAAAAATATGCACAACCCGGCGACAGAGAGCGATTAGCGTTCGACTTCGATTTTATCGGCTTGCAACATTACTTCCGGGCGGTTGTGGAGCACACCTATTTTATGCCCTACCTCTGGGCTAAGGAGGTCACGCCACTCCGTCGGCAGGTAAATACCATCACTGAGATGGGTTGGGAAGTATATCCCGAAAGTATGTACCAGATTCTGAAGCAGTTTGGGCAATACGAAGGGGTTCGAAAACTATACATAACCGAGAGTGGCGTTGCCTTCTATGATCAGGTCCGGCAGGGGCAGGTACATGACCCCGGCCGCATTCAATATCATCAGGATTATCTGGCTCAAACGCTCCGGGCAAAACGGGAAGGCATACCCGTCGATGGCTATTTTGCCTGGACTTTTCTCGACAATTTCGAATGGGCGGAGGGATTCCGGCCCCGCTTCGGACTCGTTCACGTCGATTTCAGAACCCAAAAGCGCATTGTAAAATCGTCGGGAAAGTGGTTTCAGGAGTTTCTGACTACGGGTTAGTGGTAGCTCCTAAAGGCTCAAAGAAATAGAATTTGTTCGGGTGTAAAAATCCGCCGAAACTGTTCCCGCTTCTTGCCTTTGCTAAAACCTTCTAGACTGATATGTACAATTTTAAGCGACGGAACTGGTGCAAAACTCTTCACAAATGCAATAATCTTCGGAGCGAAAAGAGACTGGTGTTCCCACAGGAGCGTGGGTGTGTCTAGAAGAATTATGATGAACAGTAGCTTGCTAAGGTTTTGCTGAAATGGCAAGTTCTTATCGGCCGTGATGAAGAATGTAAATTCATTTTCGTTTACCTTCTCGCTTAGCACACCGTTTTTAAGCCCTTGCCAACCCATGTCCATTAAGGTATAGGCATCTAATTCGCTCAGTTCGGTTTTTAGTCGAACATCCATTTGTTCGTCAAGGAGCAGTTTCACGGTTTTGTCTGCGAGGAGTTGTCGACACCCGTTTAGCAACAATAGCCAACACCTCGTTTACCATTTGGCGGCTGACATGCGGATAACCAATTAAAAATTCGTCTATCGAACTGAATTGCAGGTAATCGAATAAGGCCCGAATTGGCACCCGTGTTCCCCTGAAAACGGGTATTCCTCCCAAAATATCGGGGTCAGAGATAATAGGGCTTGTTTTCATCTTACAGCTTATTGAAGATATAAAGGTACAAAATTGCTCCTGAGTTAGCCTTTTTTTGGCCTCCTACCCAGCTTAACGAATCAGTTGCGGCCCAATTCAAAAGTTAATGACAAGCAGTTTGTGGAGCCAGCGAAGAGTAGGCTCGCCAATTACTGATTCCCCGTTAATTCTAGAAGCCCCAAGGCCACAACACATCTGTCATGATACGCTGTGGTCTTGGGGCTTCCAGGTACAATCTCTCAATACCGAACCGACCAGTATGGGTTCCGGTTTGCCTTGATGCTGTCAGAAATATGTTTGCTCAACAAGGTGTCATACTCCTTGTCCTTAATTTTTTTACCCTTCGTTTTAGGCAATACAATCTCGTTGGCAACGGGTTTGAACTCTACTTTAATGGCTTCGATGATTACGTCGCCATCATTAATATCCAACTCCATAATCAGGCCGGGCAATCCGAAATAACGTTCCGGGCCAGCCGGAACCGGAATGTCCTGCGAGAACCAGGCAGCAATTTTCTGCCCCCGAATAGGGTCCGTTGTTTCGGCCTTCATACATACGTAGCCATTCACATCTTTGATCTGGTTCATCACTTTCCAGACGGGTGTGTGCAGCGAATCGTCAATGATATAGGTCTTACCGAGGGTTTCTATAATGTCGGTTTGGGTCTCTTTCTCGAAGTTGCGGCTAATATAAAAATCATCCTTTTGCCACGACCACCGGCCATCGTCCGATTGCCCCTGTTGGTCTTCGTGCGTGTACAGGCTGCCCTTTTCATTAAACAGCAGTTTCATTTTCTCTTTCTGTCCTTCCCCATCTTCATTTTTCCAGGTTTGAGCCGCCCGGTCTTTTTCTTCCCGACTCAGAAAAGGAAGCCGGTTAATGATTTTGATCCAGTAAGATGTCCGTTGATACGTCACAATGCCCTCGGTTTTTTGGGCCAGGCCAACGGTTGCCGTCAGCAGAATAAGGAGTATGGTTTTCATAAAGGTTGTCCGTTAAAATCCACCACTACGTTTCATTTGGGCTTTCACACCACGCATATTGTACGTCAGGCTCAACATGGCATAGCGCGAGATGGTCTGCACCCGCTCCTGACTCACGAAGTTCTGATAAGCCGACTGACTCACACCGAGGTTTTTGTTCAGCGCGTCGTAGAGCGTTCCCCGAATTTCCCAGCGTTGCTCCTTACCCAGAATCTTGTAGGCCGACAGGTTCAGAATCGGGATGTGCTGATTGAACCCGAACCGGTTGTTTACATACACCCGATAGTTCAGGTTGCTGTTGATGTAGAAACCTTTGGGCAATTTAATGTTCATATCGCCCGTATAGTTGTGGTTGTAAATCGTCTGATCCTGAGTTTTGTTCACCGAATAGCTAACGTCCTGAACACCCCAGTTGGCATTGGTATACAGCGTGAACCAGTCCACCGGAGTCAGGTCGAAGCCAAGCCTGAAATTGTAGTTTTGGTTCTGACTCGTGTTCTGAATTGCATTGATGAAGATCGGATTTTCGCTGTAGTTGATGTTCAGGCCAAGGCTCATATTCGATTTGGTCTTTTTCAGGGGGAAGCTGAAATTACCATACGAACCCACGTTGAAACCACCTGAAATATTGGCTGGTGTAGTCGTCGTAATTAGGGTTACGGGGTCAACTACCTGGTTATACACAATCTGGTTGATGTTGTAATTATAGTTCAGATTGCCCCAGAAATTCATGAAACTGGCTGGATTGTAGTAACTGTAACCGCCATAAAGGTTGTGAGCCAGTGTGGGCAGCAAGTTAGGGTTGCCTACGCTCACAAACAGCGGGTTCGAGTTGTCGATGATGGGCTGTAACTGCTGAGAAGTAGGCATCTGAACGTTTACCACGTAGTTGAAATTTAGATACCGGTTGTTTTTCAGATCATAGTTCAGCGACACGGTTGGTACTACGTTTGTGAACGTGCGGTCGATCCGTTGCCGCACCAGCGACGACTGATCGGTGGCATATTCTCCATCGAGGTTGAACCGTTGCACAGCCGCGCCCACCGTCATGTTCAGTCCCTTGTGGTTATAGCGGATGCTGGTGCCAAGTCGGTTATAGAAATAATTGTTCTGGTAAAACCGGCTCAACGAATCCAGCCGAAGCCTTTGGCCCGATGGACTATCGCTCAGTTTGTCGAACACATCGCGGTCCACTTCGTCGCGCCGAAGGCTGAAATTGTAGAAACTCTCCCAGAAGTATTTCTTGTTTAACGGTTCAGTAAACAACAGGCTCGCTTTGTACTCATTGCGGATCGAGTTGGTTTGCTGATCTTGTCGTACATCCACGGTACGGCCTGTGGGGTTGGCCGTACTGAAAAACGTAGTCGAGGTATTCAAATCCAGGTCACTGTCGGCGTTGTTGATCAATACAGTGGCCGAAGCGGCAAAGTTGCGCCCCTTTTTTTTGGATCTGTGCCGAAACAGCAAGGTGTTAGCCATCCCCAGCGAATGCCCCGTTGTGAGGTTATTACGCAGGTTGCGGGTGGTGAGGCTCTCCCGATTACGAAACAAATTTTGCTCGGCCTGCAGACGTGAGCTATTGGTACCGTATCGGGTATTGTTTAGAAAAATCAACGTGTTCAGTGAGTCTAGTTGCTGCTCAAACCGCACACTGCCCCGGTGGTTTACGTTGATGTTTACCTGCCCGCTCGAATCGACGTTGAGAATGGACACATTGCCCGGCAGAAAATTTTCCCGGTTGCGGAGGGCATCCAGCGATAGTCCGGTTCGGCTGTAGTAGTAGTTGCTGCTCAGTTTCGTTTTTTTAGTGTCGTAATTATAGTTGGCTCCCCCCGCCTGATTGTCGGAAAACCCACGCCCCCGGCCCCCGTTTACCGGAACAGTCAGGCTCTGATTGTCGTCTTCGCCCCCAAACGATATATACCGAATACCGCCCCCGAAGCCAAAGTCGGCTTCATCGTTCCAGTTAAATGATTGGCTTCCCCGAAAATCCTGGTAGTCGTTCCACGATAAGCCCGTTTGGTTGGTGTTGTTAGCCAGTCCAATTACCGAGAATTGTTGCTTTTTGTCAAACTTATTGTAATTTCCTTTTACTTCACCGCGAGCCCGATTGGTTCGGTCGGGCACAAAGTCGGAGCCACCTCCGGCGGTCATTTTGCCAAAACCACCGTTTTTGAAATTATCCTTCAGCTCAAGGTTTACGGTCTTTTCTTTCTTACCATCGTCAACTCCCGTCAGCTTGGCCTGCTCCGATTTGTCGGTAAACACCTGCACTTTGGATATGGCTTCGGAAGGCAGGTTCTTGGTTGCCATTTTGGGGTCGTTCCCGAAGAAACTCTTACCATCAACCGTGACCTTTTTCACTTCCTGCCCCTGCGCCCGAATGTTGCCTTCCTGATCGATCTGGAAGCCCGGCAGTTTCCGCAGTAGTTCTTCCACCGTAGAACCGGGCGGTACCTTAAATGAAGCTGCGTTGTACTCGATCGTATCGCCCTTAATATTGAGCGGAGCCCGTGCTGTTCTTACGACCACTTCCATCAATTCCTTGCTGATAGGCTTTAGTTTCAGTTTGCCCATATTCAGTTCCTCGCCATCGGGTGGGCTGACGATCTGATTGAAAGGAATAGAGCCTACGTATGAAATTTTGAGCAGATAAGGTCCCCTTTTGAGGTTCTTGAAAGTAAACGCTCCTGTTTCGGTTGTCCGGGTGAAATTGACTAATGCCGAATCTTTTGGTGTGAGGAGCATTACGGTTGCTCCGTTGAGTGCGACTGCCGAGGTATCCACGGCTTGTCCCTTCAACGTAAAGCGTGCGGGTGTGGTTTGGGCGTATAGCCCCATAGTCAACAGACATAGTAAGCCTGTGATAGAGAGGTATTTCATGCGGATAAGGGTAAAGTTGTCGGTGATAGAACGGAGCAAAAGTAATAGATAGTATACAAAAAGATACAATCAAACGAAAAAAATAGTTGACCGTAATTAGTTACTACAATGAGGATGCAATTAGCGATAAAGTTGCATAAGGGGATAGATAAAAAAAGTTAAAGAATGTAAAAGATTGTTAAGGCGATGTATCATAATGTATAGCAAAGCCCCGGCCATGAACAACGCTATCTGACGTCGTTGTTCATGGCCGGGGCTTTGCTGAGTGGGCTATGGCAAAAATGCTATTTCAAATTGGCTGCTAAATAGTCGGTGTACTGCTGGAACAGCAATACATAACTCGCCGAATTATAAGCGACCCCGTGTGCACCGGGCGGATATATACGCAGGTCGGCATCTTTACCCGCATCTTCGAGGGCATTCATCAACTGAAACGTGTTGCGAACGTGTACGTTTTCATCCATTGTTGAGTGAGCAACGAACATTTTACCTGCCAGATTTTTGGCGTAGGTAGTCACTGCCGATGCTTTGTATTTAGCTTCGTTTTCGGGCAACAGCCCCATATAACGCTCTGTGTAGATACTGTCGTATAAGCGCCAATCAGTGACGGGTGCGCCTACAAGAGCCACTTTGAATACACCCGGATGTGTGAGCATCGTGTAGCTACTCATGTATCCGCCGTAGCTATGCCCCCTAATGGCAATTCGGCCCGCATCAACCCACGACTGTTTCCCTAAATACTTGGCGGTTTCCGCAAAATCAAGGCTTTCGTATTTGCCTAACTGCTCATAGACAATCTTTTCAAAATCACGGCCATAGCCGCCACTCCCCCGGTTGTTTACGCTCACAATCACATAACCTTGCTGAGCCATGTACTGATGCCAGCCGCTGGTACTGAAATCATTGTACACCGACTGTGCCCCCGGTCCACCGTAAATATCAACTATGACGGGGTACTTCATCGCTGGATTAAAATCAACCGGTCTGATAATTGAGATGTCGATCTTCTGACCGTCCGAGGTAGTGAAGTTGGTTAATTCTTTAGGGGCAAAGGCGTTTTTGCTAACATAATCCGTCACTCGGCTATTGGCTTCCAGCACTTTAATTTTAGTCCCCTTCGCATCCCATAACTCAATCTGCGTTGGCGTTGATACATTGGAATACCGGTCAATAAAGTACAATCCAGCAGCCATATCCACGTTATGTCGGCCTGGGGTGCTGGTGATCCTACGCTTGTTTTTTCCGTCGGTATCGGCCACAAACAACTGCCGTTCGAGGGGCGAAGCTTCGGTAGACGTGAAATAGACCTTGCGATTTTTCGCATCGATATGGTGGACGAAAGTCACTTCCCACTGCCCCGATGTAACGGCGTTGAGCAATTTACCCGAATAGTCGTACCGGTACAGGTGAGCAAACCCATCGCGGTCCGACAACCAGTAGAATTCATTCAGACCGGCCGGAAAATACATCAGGTGATTAATTCCCGCAAAGAAATCAAAGACATCAACCCAGGTTTTAGATGTCTCTTCCATGATTTGTTTAGCCTCACCAGTGCGCCCGTTGGCCATAAACAGGCGAAGATGATTCTGCTTACGGTTCAGATGGATCAGCGCCAGTTGCCCTTCCTGATTCGTCCAGTATATGCGCGGAATGTAGCCGTCTTCTAGGGCAACTTTCATCCACTGTTTTTTGCTTCCCGCAATTTCTATTACACCAATCCGAACGGTTGGGTTGGCATCGCCCACGCGGGGGTAAGGCAGCGAATCGTATTTTTCGTCAAAACCCTTGTAATCAGTCAATCGGTAGATTGGAACTTTCCGCTCATCGGATTGCCAGAACGCAATGAACTTGCTGTCGGGCGACCATTCCCAGGCTTGCGCCAGGCCAAATTCCTCTTCGTACGCCCAGCCAAAACGCCCGTTGAAAAAGGCAGGTTTGGCATCGTTGGTCAGCTGCGTCTCTTTTTTGGTAGCAAAGTCGAACACAAACAGGTTACCCCCACGCTCGTAACCAATCTTACTACCATCGGGAGCCAGTTCGGCAGTTTGCGCATCTTTCGCCACCAGTTTCAGCGACTTGTCAGCTACCGAATACGAGTAATAGTCCGAAATACCTGATCGACGATACACCGGCCGGAAATTGCTCTGGAACAGGATATTCTTCGAGTCCTTCGACCATTGAAACGACTCAAACGAAAATTTCTCCGTTTTGCCCGGGAACGTCAACTGGCTGCCGTCGAACACGACCGTTTCCTGCCCGGTTTTAAACGTATACGTTTTGATGGTTGTCTCTCCGTCGAGATACGAGTACGCCTGGCCATTATCGATCCAGTTTACGCTACGGGGGCCTTGCGAACCGCTAAGCTGCCCACCGGCAAAAAGTGCCTGCTGTAGGCTGGAATAGCGTTGTTTAGCCGCTGAAGCCGGTGCAGCTGAGGCCGTTACCGGCGCCTGCGTCGACTGACCAACACCCGCCAGCGGTGAAATAAGGGCCAGCATAATGAGCCAGCCAAAAGGTTTGTGATGAGACATGTAGGTAATAAATGAGACTACAAAAATAACGATAGGAACGCGGATGACACGGTTTCAGCGGATTAGGACAGATTTTTTCTTTTATCTGCGTAAATACGCTGAATCCGTGTCATCCGCGTTCTCATCCCCCTAAATCCGTACTTTTTGCGTATTTTTGTGCCTTTAAATTCCGAACGTGAAGCACATACGTAATTTTTGCATTATCGCCCACATTGACCACGGCAAAAGCACCCTTGCTGACCGCCTGCTGGAGTTTACTAAAACCGTTGGGTCCCGCGACATGCAGGCCCAGTTGCTCGACGATATGGACCTGGAGCGTGAACGTGGCATCACCATCAAGAGCCACGCCATCCAGATGGACTACATGTACAAGGGCGAGCTATACACGCTGAACCTGATCGATACCCCCGGCCACGTAGATTTTAGCTACGAAGTGTCGCGGTCGATTGCGGCATGCGAGGGAGCACTATTGCTTGTTGATGCCTCGCAGGGTACAGAAGCCCAAACTATCTCGAACCTGTATCTGGCTCTCAATAACGATCTGGTTATCATTCCCGTCCTCAATAAAATTGACCTTCCGGGTGCCATGCCCGAGGAGATCAAGGATGAAATGGTTGACCTGCTCGGTTGCGAACGTGACGACATTATTCCGGCATCAGGCAAAGAAGGCATTGGCGTTCCCGAGATTCTGGCGGCAATTGTCGAGCGTATTCCCCCCCCAAAAGGCGATCCAGATGGCGCCTTGCAGGCCCTCATTTTCGACTCACACTTCAACTCCTACCGGGGTATCGAAGTTATTTTCCGGGTTAAGAATGGACGTATCCGCAAGGGTGATAAGGTGAAATTCATGAACACCGGCAAAGAATACATTGCCGATGAGATTGGGACACTCCGCCTGACGCAGGAGCCTAAAAACGTGATTGAGTGTGGCGACGTAGGTTATCTGATCTCGGGCATCAAAGTGGCCAAAGAGGTAAAGGTTGGTGATACCGTCACAACGATCGACAACCCAGCCACAGTGGCAATCCAGGGTTTCTCGGAGGTAAAACCGATGGTTTTTGCGGGTATCTACCCGGTTGAAACCAGCGAATTTGAAGATCTCCGCGATGCCATGGAAAAGCTGCAGCTGAACGATGCAGCCTTGGTATGGGAACCTGAAACGTCGGCAGCATTAGGCTTTGGCTTCCGCTGCGGCTTCCTGGGCATGCTCCACATGGAGATTGTGCAGGAGCGTCTGGAGCGCGAGTTCAATATGACGGTGATTACCACAGTTCCTTCGGTACGGTTCGAAGTACTAACCACCAAAGGCGAAGAAATGCAGGTGTCGGCCCCCGCCGATATGCCGGAGCCAAATTTCATCGATTACATTGAGGAGCCATTCATTCGGGCGCAGATCATTACAAAAGCAGAATATGTAGGTGGTATTATGGGTCTTTGCATGGATAAGCGGAGCATCCTTAAAAACCAGGTTTACATCACCGCCGACCGTGTTGAACTCCAATTTGAGATGCCCCTTGCCGAGGTTGTGTTCGACTTTTTCGATAAGCTCAAGACAATATCGCGGGGTTATGCATCGCTTGATTATGAGTTTATGGACAACCGTGAATCGGACATGGTGAAAATCGATGTGATGCTCAACGGCGACAAAGTCGATGCCCTCTCTGCTATTGTCCACCGCTCGAAGTCGTATGAATGGGGTAAGAAATTATGCGAGAAACTGCGCGAGTTGATTCCCCGCCAGCAGTTCGAAATTGCGATTCAGGCGGCTATCGGTCAGAAAATCGTTGCTCGTGAAACATTGAGCGCCCTACGGAAAGACGTGTTGGCCAAGTGTTACGGTGGTGATATTTCGCGTAAGCGTAAACTCCTCGATAAGCAGAAAAAAGGGAAGAAACGGATGCGGCAAGTCGGCAACGTCGAAATTCCCCAAGAAGCCTTTATGGCCGTGTTGAAGATTAACTAAGCTACAGGTTTTGTCATAAAAACAGCCCCATCCAGGAATCCTGGGTGGGGCTGTTTTAGTTACTCGACCTTTGTACGGCTACGCCGGGATCAAACCATGCGGGTTAAGCACAAATTTCTTGGCTACTCCACTATCAAATTCAGCATAGCCTTCGGGTGCACGGTCGAGGGTGATAACTTCGACGTTTACAGCTTTAGCGATCTGAACTTTGTCGTACAGAATCGACATCATTAGCTGTCGGTTGTATTTGATGACGGGGGTTTGCCCCGTGAAAAACGAATGACTTTTGGCCCAGCCTAATCCAAACCGTATCGCCAGATTACCCGTTTTAGCCGATTTTTCTTCTGCTCCTGGATCTTCTGTCACGTAAAGGCCGGGAATCCCGATAGCTCCACCTGCCCGCGCAATCTCCATCAGCGAGTTCAGCACCGCAGCGGGTACTTCTTTCTTGACCTCGCCCCCGTGACCACGCGCTTCAAAGCCAACGCAGTCAACGGCACAGTCGACTTCGGGAACACCCAAAATCTGAGCGATCTGATCAGCGAGGGTAGCATCTTCGTTGAGATCGACCGTTTCGCAACCGATAGAACGAGCATGGGCCAGGCGAGCTTTGTTCATATCGCCCACAATCACCACGGCCGCACCAAGTAATTGGGACGATGCAGCAGCGGCCATACCCACCGGACCAGCACCAGCAATATAAACTGTTGTCCCCGGTCCAACGCCCGCTTTGACGGCTCCATGAAACCCGGTTGGGAAAATGTCACTGAGCATGGTCAGATCACGGATTTTATCCATAGCCTGCTCTTTGTCGGGAAAACGTAAGAGATTAAAATCAGCGTAGGGAACCATCACGTACTCTGCCTGTCCGCCAATCCAACCGCCCATATCTACGTATCCGTAGGCTCCACCCGCACGCGAATCATTTACATTCAGGCAGATACCCGTTTGTTGCTCTTTGCAGGTGCGGCATCGGCCACAAGCTACGTTGAACGGCACCGATACGATATCACCTTTTTTGAGAAATTCCACATCGGACCCAAGCTCAATTACTTCGCCGGTAATTTCGTGACCCAAAACCAAACCTGGTTCAGCAGTTGTACGGCCACGAACCATATGCTGATCGCTGCCGCAAATGTTGGTTGAAATCACTTTCAGAATCACCCCGTGATTAATCTTCTTGCCTTTGGGGTTTACCAGTTCGGGGAAGTCAATGCTCTGCACTTCAACTTTGCCCGGCCCGATATACACGACGCCACGATTACTTGCCATAAGAATTGGAGTTTGAGTTTGGGAAGGTTCAAGCGAAAGTGAAAAACCTCCCGTAAAGGGAAATTGGTAGGTTTAGAGCGCGTCGGCTCCAGCCTGTGCCACGGTATGGTCGTTGTCGACTGTGCTGCCCGATACACCCACGGCACCAACTACTTCTCCATTGGCGTCTTTGAGTGGAATGCCACCGGGGAATGTGATGAGGCCCCCGTTTGAATGTTCGATGTTATATAAGGCACCACCCGGTTGTGAGAGTTTGCCTAACTCGCCGGTGTTCATGTCGAAGAAACGTGCTGTTTTCGCCTTTCTGATAGAGATGTCCACCGATCCCAGCCAGGCACCATCCATGCGGACAAATGCCACCAGGTTCGCCCCGGCATCTACCACGGCGATGTTCATTTTCAGATCAAGTTCGGTCGCTTTACTTTTGGCTGCTGCAATAATACTTTCTGCTTGTGTTAAGGTAATTCCCATACGTGAGTTTTGTGAAATTGATGTGTTAATGTTTAGATTGACTAAAACCAAGAATATCTAGTAATTTAATATAGTTAACCAGCGCCTACCTAACTTTGTTGGAAGTGCGTATAAAATAACAACACAAACGCCCCCCCTAGATTCTGAGGGGGGGCGTTTGTGTTGTTACCTGAACTAATTATTTACCGATATACCCGAACCCAGTTGCCCTCCATTAGCTGAGAAAAATAGCATCATCTTCGCTACTTTATTGGTATCAACATCAATGAGAGGACTCTGGACTAGGCCGTATTCGACGGAAAGAAAGTAGCTGGTCACCG
Organism: Flavobacterium sp. SUN052; assembly: GCF_028867935.1. Taxonomy (GTDB): domain Bacteria; phylum Bacteroidota; class Bacteroidia; order Flavobacteriales; family Flavobacteriaceae; genus Flavobacterium. The sequence continues at coordinate 296,997 of NZ_JAPQNS010000001.1, read as the reverse complement.
AACTATCTCCAATTGTACAAATGTTGACGAACCGCCGATGCAGTCCCTTTCCAACAAGTTGGAGTGATGAACTTGGCATTAGGGGGTGGCCTGTCGAACAATAGGCATCTCATAATGGACTGTCAGTAACACCAACAGTATCGGCTAGTAATAAGACAAATCAGTATCAACTAATAGAATACATACCTAAAATGCGAATATTCTTTACAGGGGGATCGGGGAAAGCAGGCAAACACGTTATTCCTTACCTTCTCGAACAAGGGCACAAAGTGATGAATGTAGACCTGAAACCTTTGAATCACCCAGGGGTTGATAACCTCATCGCTGATATTACTGATTCCGGACAAATGTTTAATGCGATGAGCTCGTATGCTAACTTAGGTGAGTTAGAGCCAGGTAATGGCGTACCTAAATTTGATGCGGTGGTTCATTTCGCGGCCGTACCCAGAATTTTGATCAACCCCGATAATGAAACGTTTCGGGTCAACACCATCGGTACTTATAATGTAATTGAAGCAGCCGTCAAACTGGGCATCCGGAAGATTATCATTGCTTCGTCAGAGACCACCTATGGCATCTGTTTTTCAGACGGCCAGACCAATCCTAAAGTCTTGCCTATGGAAGAAGATTACGACGTTGACCCCATGGATAGTTACGGCTTATCGAAGGTTGTTAATGAAAAAACGGCACGCAGCTTCCAGCGACGGTCGGGGGTTGATATTTATGCGCTTCGGATCGGCAATGTGATTGAACCGCACGAATATGCGGAACTGTTCCCCCATTATTTTAAGAACCCTGAAGTGCGACGCCGGAATGCCTTCTGTTATATCGACGCGCGTGACTTGGGACAAATTGTGGATTTGTGTTTGCAAAAAGATAACCTTGGATTCCAGGTTTTCAACGCTGGAAATGATCACAACGGTGCCATTATTCCCAGCAAAGAACTGGCCGAAACGTTCTTCCCTGGTGTGCCCATTGCTCGCGAATTAGGCGAGCATGAAGCCTTGTTTTCTAATCGCAAAATCCGTGAAATGCTGGGCTTCAAGGAACAGCATAACTGGCAACAATACGTGCAATGGGAATCATAAGGTAATGGCATCTGTATTCGCACAAACCCAACAATTTGAATTTCGTACGTTTCTATCTCGATCCCATGAGTTAGTAGAGTATTTAAGGTTGTAATCGAAAAACAACGCCTAGAATCAGCGGCCTAATAGCTAGTTGCTTCTGCTCATTGACGAGGTGGTTCATCCCATAGTCGAGTGAAAGCCCAATTAAGCCCTCATAGTTGTTTTTTATCACCCGCCGACCAGCACTACCCCGCAGGCCAACCAGGGTTTGGGCATTCGTTGGCAAGTACATAACCTGCCCGCCCAGCTCGACCGAATAACGGCCATGAAACAGGAGCTGATTCTGGCTGAGACCCGCCCCAACCATTGGGAGTAACCTATTTTCCGTGACAACGTGCGATTCCCGCACGAGTTCGTAAGGATTCGTTACCTTAGGTTCTACACGATATCGGTTCTCGGTAACGGTGTAATTGGCCCAGGTTCGCAACTGCCCCAGCAGCAGCTGAGCCTGCCAGTGCCGAAAGCGCAGGCCGCCCCGAACTTGATAACCCCACGTAGCCGGAGAGAAAGCGCCCGGCGCACCGACCTGAGACAGGTGTTCAGTGGATGTTGAAGAAGCACGCATCCACTGAAAGCTGCTCTGCGGTACCACTTCCACAAACCAGCGTTTCGGGTTGCGGGAAACAGTCGTTTCTGCCGGGTGTTCAGTGGCCGGATTTGGGCGAGTTAGCGAGCGGGAAGACAGCGTACTGAATGAGCTGGCTAATGGTTTAATCCCAACCGGTTTAAGCACAGTCCAGTCCAAAGCCAGCGCGCCATTGGGAGATTCCACATTGGGTACATTGGGGGTGGATGCATTGCCTTGACGATCCGCCACCGGCTCATCCGCCATTACGTTAACCGTGTTCTGCGATTCCTGACGAAACACTTGGTCTCTCTCAGACCGCTTCAGGGGCAAGCCAGTACCCAATGAGCGATTGGGTTCAGAGAAAAACGGTTTAGTGGAAACTGCACTGTCTCCTAAACTAACTTGGCTTCGCTGCAGGGCTTTTGCCGGAGGGGTTTGACGGACGGTGGGGCGTGGGGTATGAGCAAAATCACCTTCACCAGAAGTGGTTGGCCTCAACTTAATGTCTTTCGGCTCGGTTAATGGATGGTCCGTTGGAGATTGATTTGATGGCTTCTCTGCACTAAATCGTTCTGGCAACTTAGTCCGGTCTGAAGAATCAGTGGGGGTATTGACTTCGCTACCGGATAGTACCCGGCTTGAACTTGAGCGGTCTGGCTGGCGCGTGGGCGTCAGAACGACTTCCTTACCAAAACGGACATAGTAACCTACGCCCACGCCAGTCAGCAACAGGAACAAAACACTCACCACTACCCGGCGGTTGAATCGGCGCCAATGCCCTCTGGCGAGGGGGCTAAGAATGCGTTGGCTCAGTGACGGGCGGGGCTGAACCTCAAAATTGGCAAATTCCTGTTGCCATCGCTGGCGCAACAGCTCATCAGCGTCTTCATCCCAGGAATTCATGTCGTTGGAGGCCATGTTGGTCGATATAGTTTAGCAGCCACTGTCGCGCCCGGCTAAAACGGGAACGGACGGTAGCTTCGGGAATCATTAATAAAGCAGCGATTTCGGCGTGGGTGTACCCTTCAATCAAATACAAATTGATCACCAGTCGGTAATCGTCGGAAAGGCGGGCCAGCAGAGCCAGAATCGCTTCCTGATCGTATCCAGCCAGCAAATGCAGGTGGTCGTCGCTGGCGGGGGACTCGCTCATGGCTTCGTAACCCGTGAGGTGCTCCTGCGTGCGAGTCGTGCGGTGATAATAGTTGATTGCTGTGCGAACCACCACTGACTTCACCCAACTATCGGCAGACTCCGGTTTGGTCAGTTCATCAATATGAGCAAACACCTTCAAAAAGGCTTCCTGAAAAATATCTTCGGCTTCGGCTACCGTGCGGGCGTAGCGCACGCAGACACCCAGCATCCGGCCCTGATAGCGTTCATAAAAGGCTCGCTGCGCCCTCGGCTGCCCTTGCTGGCAACCCACAACCAGTTCAGTCAGGGTTCGGTACGACTTGCGGCCAAATAACGCCATGAACAACAATCAGTTAGAGACAGAATCGCTGATTAATTACTAAAATGAGCCGTACGCCAGAAAAGACCGGCTGATTAACTGGCCTTCACCCGAAAACAGCATCTGCCAGGCTTGTTTGCCTTTTTCGACATTCACCGCATAGGTGGTCAGCGAACCAAAATCGTGACGGGCAAAAGAGCCAAATTGCCCACCCTTCGTCCCCAATCCAAAACCTGCCAGTTCAGGCCGTTGTAGATACTGTTGAACAGCCGGAGGCAAACGATCAAGCTGTTGGAAATACTGTGCAGTGGCGGAATTAGTAGCGGCCAGAAACTTTCCCTCCTCGTCGTAGCTGAGTTGCCAATACTGATCAGCTGGGGGGCGGGATGGCTGTTGAATAAACAGCAAATAGCGTCGCTTGCCGGAACCGTCCATCTCAATTTGAGCCTCCGTAAACACCATGCCCTGTTGGCGCAGCGAAGCCTGGATCGATTCGGGCAGGTCCGTTAGCTGGTCGGTCGTGTACTGGGTCATCTGAACGGGTAACAGATACAAATTATAGAATGGCTTACCCGTTGGTGGCCAGGCAATGGACCAACGCAGCGTGAATGACTGCTGCTGCCAGGTATAGTCCGCGTAGGTATCAATGAACTGCCCGTTGGGATGGACCACGGTGCGATTGAGTTCAAACTGACGAAAACGGGGGTTATGGAACGCGCCACCGGCAATCACCGTGGACTCCAACAGTCGGGTGAGCGAGTCAGCGATTGTGCCCTCCACTAGTTGGTCGGTGGTTAGCAACTGTGCGGGGCTGGTCAGGGCCTGGTAGCGATGCCGCTGATAGGTGAAGGTAGCCCGCCAGAAGTGGTTGGGAACGAGCGTAGTGAATTCAATATCCTGCGCCTGCGGATAGTGATCAATAAGCGTCCTGACCGTGCTGGTCGGCGGCCCTTTGTCGGGAGTCGGCTGCACATCGATATAGCGATTGCAGCTGATCACAAGCGGCAGTAGGCAAAGCCCAATCAGTTTTATCAAGTAGTTCATAAGCCGAGTGCTGAGTTTACCGGACTTGTTCTCTGCCAGGGTCCGGCAGTGTACAGACACCAAAACGATTCTGGTCTGTTGCACTAAAGCTTACTATTTGAGAAAATTATTGACCGACGTAAATTTTTCGACTTTCTGCAACACGGGACCCTGCCCAATGTGTCTGTGTGCTCAACAGGCAGTAACCAGCGTTCCCGGCCCGCCTGACAATCCTTATTTTCTTTATCTACTAGTTCATTTGTCCAATTACTCAACGTTATGAACAAACTAACGTACTTATGGAGTAGCCTTCTGCTACTATTTGTGTTCGATGGCATGGCCCAGACGTTCACACCCCTCCTGAAAAACGGAGTGTTCCGACCCATGTCCGATGTTTCCTACGAAGCTAAGCTCACCGTGTCGGGTAACAATTTGTATTTCGTTGGCCGTGATGGCACGAGCGGTGTTGAATTGTGGCGCACCGACGGGACGCCCGAAGGAACACGGCTGGTGAAGGACATTACACCTGGCCCGTCGTCGGGGTCCAGCGCGCCAACCAGTCTGTTTGATGCAAACGGAACCTTATATTTCTTCGCTGGAACGGGGCTCTATAAAACGGATGGCAGCGAAGCGGGCACCGTACTGATCCGTAACTTCAGCGATATTGGGGGCGCCAACCTGCTTTTTTATAACGGTTTAGTCATTTTCAAGGTGCTTGGTGGTTTATGGCGCACCGACGGAACACCGGAAGGTACGTTTCAACTAGCCCGCCGGGCCGATGCCCCCAAAGTGTTCAATGGTATCCTGTATTTCAACACGGCATCGGGACCCACTTACCAGGAAACCGATCTGTTTCGCAGCGACGGTACTGTCACCGGAACGAGCCTAGTTCGGCAATTGCCGGGGACACTGCAAACGTGGGGCGTTGGGGTCGACGGACTATACTTAACGTTCTTTTATAGCGTAACCAAACAATGGTCGACCTGGAAAAGCGATGGCACAACGGCGGGTACCGTGCTGTTTGGACCGGCAACGACAACAAGTCAACCAGCTTATTTCAACGCTTTCGGTGACCTCTACCAGCGGCCCATTGCAGCGGGAATACAGCCCACCTCGCGGCAAAACCGAACAACAGAGACTTTTGAACCCGTGACACCCACCCCCAGTCCAGAGGTGCTGCGGGACGAATACAGCGTACGGTTCAATGGGCAACTCTACGGCCCTGCTAACTCCGCAACTACCGGCGTGGAGTTGAGCCAACTCGACGGAACCCCCGTTCGGGATCTGAACCCCGGACCCGCTTATGGAATCGCCTTCGTCAAACCGGCGGTAGCGAACGGATTACTGTATTTCTCGGGCGATGATGGTACAATGGGTTTGGAATTGTGGCAAACCGACGGTACGGCCATGGGCACTCGTCTGGTGGGCGAGCTCACACCGGGTGCAACAGGCTCCAATCCATTCAATCTGACTACATTCCGGGGTGAGGTATATTTCGACACCCGCGACGGAACCCTCTGGAAACTCAGTCCCGCACAATCGTCATCGAGCCCCCTATCGTTGCTGCCCCCAAACTACGATTGCAACAGCGGTGGATTAAACCTACAGGTAAGCGGTGGTTCCGGCTCCCCCGTTGAGTACCGAGTGGCTGGCCTTCGCGACTGGTCAGCCAGCGCAGACTTTACGATACCCTACTGGCAGCGGGCAGGAACAACGTTTACTCTCGAAGCCCGCCAGCACGGACAGGTCGTTTCGCGCCTGTTTACGAGCGAATGTAGTTTAGCCCGGTTTACGAACCCTGAATTGGGCGGTTCGTTAGATGCCGTACTCTACCCGAATCCAGTGGGCGAGCAATTTGACGTATCGGTGAAGGGGGCCCGAGGAAAAGCCGTTCGATTTACCGTCGTGAATCTGACTGGGCGTGCTCTGGTTGAGCAAAAGCACATCATTGAAACGGATCAGCATACGGAAACCGTACGAATGCCCGCTGGGGCACCAGCTGGTATATATCTGCTTCAGATTAGCACCGGGCAGCAGTTGAAAACGCTGAAAGTTGTGAAGCAATAACGACTAAAGAGCAACGACAAGGCTAGTGATGGCTAACCACAAAAAAATCAGCACCGAAACGTTTCGGTGCTGATTTTCTGTGAAGTACAATTTCTATTTTACTGATATACCCGCACCCAATCGACCTCCATTCGCTGAGGAAAAATAGCATCATCAACGCCTTTCTGACCTCCCCAACCTCCACCGATGGCGAGGTTTAGGATGAGGTAAAAAGACTGATCGAAAGGCCATTGCTCGTAGCGTTTGCCGTATGACTCCTTATCAAAGGTGAAATAAACTTTTCCATCCACCATAAAATCAATTTGCTTAGTCGACCAGTCGACGGCATAGGTATGGAAGGCTGTGCTCGCATCAGAAACGGTTATCTGGCCGCCCTGCTGCGTTTTCTTGACGTGATTATAGGCCTGGGTATGCACCGTTCCGTGCACAACACCGGGGTCGAACCCAACGTGCTCCATAATATCAATTTCACCATCGTCGGGCCAAACCATTGGTTCTGTGCTGGCTAGCATCCAGATAGCTGGCCAGGTGCCCCGCCCGGCGGGTAGTTTCGCCCGAATTTCGAATCGGCCGTGTTTCCATTCTACAACGCCTTTGGTTCGCAATTTGGCGGAAGTATAGGCTCGATTTTCTTTTGTCTCTTTCCGAGCTTCGATCACTAACACCCCGTTTTCAACGCGGGCATTTTCGGGGCGGTTGTCCGTATAAAACTGGAGTTCGTTGTTACCAAAGCCATTGCCACCGACATCGTATTTCCAGCGGGCTGTATCAGGTCGGGTAGCGTCGGGACGTGAGATGCCGGGTTTTCCGAGGGTACTGCCATCGAATTCATCAAACCAGACCAGTTTTCGAGAACCAATTTTAGCTGGAATGGTGTCTGATTGCACATTAGCACTTGCCGACTGAACGAGGCAGACAAAAAACAACGAACGGTAGATAAAACAGAAGTTACGGTACATGCCTGTTTATTTATATTGACGACAAAAATAGGTTAAATTAACCGGTACAAATCAACGTTATACTTTCAACCATGGCTCGCACTTCTCAACTACTCAGGTTAGTGCTCTTCCTTGTTGTTCAGGCTCCACTTTGGGCTACCGCCCAGCAAACAACTGCTGATATGCTCAATGAAGCCCCCAAGATGCCAACCCCTATTGCCGATTCAGTCCTTAACAATGGCTCCGTTATAGGAAAAGCTTTATCAGACCCCTGGAATAGAACCGCTATTATTGCCGATTATACCCAAAACTTTCTCGGGTCTGCCGTTAGCAATGCTGAATTAGGCTGGACAGGTTCGCTCTCGGCCTGCATTGCAGGTACCATCTCTCAACTAGCTCAGAATCGTACACTTCAGCGCATCAACTACTACCGGCGGTTAGTTGGTCTCCCCGATAATATGACCTTTGACCCCAGTCGTAACGTCGACACACAGGCAGCGGCCCTGATGATGGGAGCCAACAATAGTTTGAGTCATTCACCACCACCCTCCTGGCTCTGCTACACAGCAGAGGGCGCAAACGGCGCCGACAACTCCAATTTGGCGTTAGGATCGCATAGTAGTCAGGCGGTTACGCAATTCATGAACGACAATGGGACTGGAAATACAGCGGTTGGTCATCGGCGCTGGATTTTATATTCGCGAGCAAGCAGTTTTGGACATGGCAGCACCCAGTCGGGCGGCTCCTTTGGTTATGCCGACGCGTTATGGGTCTTCAACCCCTTCATTACCCCCGCTTTCCTGCCCAGCTATATCGCGTTTCCTCCTGCGGGCTATGTTCCCCGCACGATCATTTCATCCCGCTGGTCGTTCAGCATACCAGGAGCCGATTTCAGCGCAGCTTCTGTTACGGTGCAAAATCAACAGGGAACGGCTTTGTCGGTTACCCGGCATCCTGTTGAGACTGGCTATGGCGACAATACTGTAGCGTGGCTTTTCAACACAGCCGCCGATCTCTCCTGGAGCGGCCCCGACGACAAATCGTTTCAGGTGACGGTGTCGGGCGTTAGTCGCAATGGTGTAACGCAACCTCCCTACTCCTACACGGTTGTTGCCATCGATCCCAACGCTGTGCCACCCTGTACGGTTATGGTAACGAATCAACAAGGCAACTGGAACAATCCAGCGATCTGGTCGTGTGGGCGTGTGCCAACCGCTACAGATCGTGCTCAAGTACGGCATTTGGTAACTGTTCCTGCGGGTACAACGGCACGGGCGTTGGGTATTGTCTATCAGTCTGGCGGACGGGTTTCGCTGGGGGCAGGGGCATTTCTTCGCGTCAACCCCTGATTTTAACAGCTTATTTCCCGAACGCCCAAGTCAGAAAATTGGGCATTACGGCGCTCCAGGTTTCCTGATTGTGATGACCACCCTCCACCTCCACGTATCGGATCGTGTTATTCTCGTGGGAGTAACCTTTCTTTTCCAGCTCTTTAATCAGATCCAGCGTATCGTCGATGGAGTCGATTACGCCGTTGTTGTTGCGGTCGCTTGTTTCGTCGAGGGTGCCCGTTTGGAACCAGAATTTCTGATTGGCATTGTATGTCCCTTTCCGAACCAGGCTGTGCATGATGCGGTCGGTTTCATCGTCATAAGCATTGTTGAATGCCTTGCTTCGCCACCAGAACGAACCAGAGAACACACCCGCTTTCCCAAAGTGTTCGGGATGATGAAATGCTATGTCGAAAGCCGACAAGCCGCCCAATGAGAACCCGGCGAACACGGTGTTGGCTGGGCCAGCTGCCAGGCGGTAATGCTTCTGGATGTAGGGTAGCAGTTCGGTAAGAACAAAATCGGCGTATAGATTGGCCTTACTGCCCCGTTTCATGTAGTCGCCCTGAGCGGCAGTGCCATACTCCTGAATCCGGTCGGCATTGGTATGAATAGCTACCAGTACAAATGGGCGAATAGCCTGCTCTGTATATAATGAATCGAGCACTTCCTGCATACGAAGCCGGGGTAAATCCTGACCATCGTTTAGGTATAAGACGGGGTAGTTGGCCGTTGTTTGGTGATAATCGGGCGGCAAAATAACGTCGAGCCGGACACTCCGTTTGAGGGGGACCGAATACAACGAATCGTCGCGAACAACGGCAACAGCAGCGGGTTGAATTGCCGGGGTGGGGTCGGCCATAAGCAGTAAAGAAGTCACAAATAGTACGATCACAAATGACAAAATAAGGACTTTTTTAAGGGAGTTCGCAGTCAATCGTTTGGGTTTTTCAGATTTTAACTAATTTACAATCGTTCAACAAACTCAACTACTACTTTGCACGAAGAATATCGTTCGTATTATTCGCACCACCTGGGCCGCAACATCGAGATGCTGGTCTATGGCAACTGGGGTTACCCCATTCTGGTGTTTCCGACTACAATGGGCCGTTTTTATGAGGCTCGTGACTTCAAACTGACCGATGCCGTAAGCGGCCACATTAATGCGGGCCGGGTAAAACTGTATTGCATCGATAGTATTGATCGGGACAGTTGGTATGGCAAACACCTGCACCCCGGTGCGCGTATCTGGAACCACGTTTTATACGATAGGTTTTTGTGCGAAGAGCTCGTACCCTATATCCAACGGGAAACCAGTACGGGCAAAATTGGTGTGGCCGGATGCAGTTTCGGCGGTTTCCAGGCACTGAACTTCGCCTTTCGTCATCCTGATCAGGTTGGTCATCTATTCTCGATGGGTGCCGCCTTCGATGTTCGGTCGTTTATGAGTGGCTATTACGACGACAACGTCTACTTAAACAACCCACCCGATTATATTCCGAATGCTCATAACGATGAGTTTTATCGGATGAATATCGTTTTGGGAACGTCAGAACATGATTTCTGCAAAGGCTCTAATTTCCAGATGTCGGGAATATTGAACCGTAAGAATATCCCACACTGGCTCGATGTAGTCCCCTGGGGCGAACACGACTGGCCGGTCTGGCGAAGTATGTTTCCGAGGTATTTGGATATGATTTAACAACAAAACCATGTGGCCTGATCTACATTACACCACTGCCGATTCGACGCTCGAACGCGCCATGTTGCGGCTTACCCAACACCTCCAGGATGCGCCGGAGCGACTGTCGGGCCTTTCAGAAGACGAATGGCAGGCGAAGCTGCCCCGAAAATGGTCACGAAAAGAGCTACTCGGCCACCTGGTCGATTCAGCGCTGAACAACCTCAAACGGTTTACCGAAGCTCAGTTCGGGCCAGAGCCCTACACGTTTTCGTCGTATCGGCAAAATGAATTGGTCATGGCGAATGCGTACCAGAACCTCCCCGTAGATCACCTGCTAACGCTCTGGCAGTCGCTAAATCGGCAAATTGTGTATGTAGTTGGTGAACTGCCCGAAGCGGCTCGCCAACGGAAAGTAATGGTAAAAGGTAGTGATGGTCCCCCACGTTCGCTATCGTGGTTGATTGAAGATTATGTCGGCCATATGGAACACCATTTGGAAACGTTGCTATAGAAGTCAGCGACCCTAGTCCGCATCTTCACGGACTAGGGTCGCTTTGCAACTATTGGTCAGAACAGTTACAGGAGGGGGCAATGTGCTACCACAAACGATTGTATTTATTCATGTTCCGGAATTAAGACCACTTTGCCATAGACAGTCCTTGATTCGGCCAGTTCCATAGCCGCGCGGATCTGTTCCAGCGAAAAACGGGCGGCAATCTTAGGAACTATAATCCCGCAGGCGAGCAAGTCCATCAACTGGGCGAAATCCTGTTGCATGCGGGATAAAAATGCCTTGCTCCCTTTGCCACTCCAGATATTGTAGAATGTAGCCCGGCGACCGTTGGGCAGTATGTTGTACCAGACTACCTGCGCCACTAGCCCGATGAATTTCAGCACAACTGAATCTGTACCGTTTTTGGCCGAAGCAATGGCGCAACAGACCAGCGTGCCCCCGCGCTTCAGCAGCCCAAACGAGATGGCAGCACTTTTGACACCCACATTGTCAAACGCGGCATCGACGCCGTCGGGTGCCAGTTGACGAAGGCGTCGGGCCAGATTAGGGTCATTGTAGTCAACGGGCTCCACGCCCTGCGCCCGCAGGGTGTCGTGATGGCGGGGCGATGCCGTGCCAATGACCCGGACGCCAGCGTGGAGGGCCAGTTGTACTAATATGGTACCCACTCCGCCGTTGGCACCGTGTACCAGAATGGTTTGCCCGCGTTGAATCTTGGCGTCGCGGTGCAGCATCTGCCAGGCTGTGATGCCATTCACCACCAGCGTTTCGGCTTCAGCCGGGTCAATGCCGACCGGAACAGGCAACAGCATATCAGCTGATAGCAGCGCATAGGTGGCCCAACCCCCGGTTTTGGTTAACGCGGCTACCCGTTTGCCGACCAGTGAAGGATCAACATCAGGGCCAACCGCCACCACTACACCCACCAGGTCGTAGCCTGGTACAAACGGAAAAGCAGGTTGGCCAGGGTATCGGCCCCGGCGCATAGACTGCTCGGCAAATGCGATACCGGAGGCTTCTACCTGAATGAGTGCCTGACCAGCTCCGGGGCTGTCGAGCGTGCGGTTCTGAAGAATAAATCCGGCTGGCTCAACCACACCGGGCAGTATAACTTCCCTGGTGATAACGGCACCAGAATTAACGGATGAAAGGGTAACTGCGGAGGCAGCTTTTTTTGGGGCTTCTGTGAGCGTCGACATAGCTTTGTGTGTTTGTATGCTACAAAGCTACCGGCTGGTCAACCCTCGAAACGATAACATAAGATAAGAACGGCGCGGGCTGTCATTGATCCAGTCAAGACTCACTTTCGGCTAACTCGCTTACGAATGCGACTCAGGCTGACGGGCGTAATACCCAGGTAATTGGCGATATAATGCTGCGGAACCTGCTGGAGAAACTCTTTTTGGTTACCGGTCAGCAGATCCAGGTAGCGTTCTTCGGGGCTACGCGTCAGCAGGCCCACCATTCGTTCTTCCAGCGAAACCATGATGTACTCGGCAAACCGTCGGCCGAACAGTTGCCAGCCATTGTACTGACTGAACAGCGTAGTTAGCACCGTGTAGGAGAACGCAATACAGGTACTATCGCTGAGGGCTTCGATGGTAACGGGCGACGGCTGACCAGTCACGCAGCTCATGTAGGCACCCACCAACTGTTCTTCAAGAAAAAAGTACGTCGTTCGTTCGTCGCCATCCTTCATATAAAACTGGCGAAACAATCCATCAAGTACCAGGGCCACCTGATTGGCCACTACGCCCTGTTTAACAAAACACTGGTGTTTCTTAAAGCTGACAATTGATAGATGAGGCACGATTGCATTCCATTCTGTATCGGTGAGGTGCGCAAAGTGGCCAATTTGCTGACGTAGTCCTACAGCCCCCTGATTGAGCGCGTCGGTCATGGAAAAGGTGGTATAATACGCAACAATATACTGACAGCAGGCAGTAATTTCACTATCTATTGAGGGTTTCCAAACTTTCGCCAGCCTCCTCAACCCGTTTTTTCAGATCGAATGTGTCGGGGCGGAACATCATCAGAATCCCTTCCCGGTTGAATGCAGTCTTTAGCGCTTTCATGGCTTCACTGAGCGCTGGTGGTGGAGCAATGGTGCGCTGATCGATCCAGAACCAGATCGTTCCCTGTACGTTGTCGAGGGTGAATGACCGGAAATAGACCTGCACGGGCTGGTCTTTCAGCGCAAATGGCAAAGCCCTGATGGTCGCTGTTGCTACCTGTTGGACGTGGTCCAGATCATCCAGATACGACACGCCGAAGGCCAGCTCAAGTCGGCGCGCACCGGTGCGGGAGAAATTGGTGATTGGTTTCTGAAATACATCTTTACTCGGTATCTCAATGGTTTGTCCTTTTCCATTGTCGAGCACAATAGACCGAAGTTTTACTTCCAGCACGCGACCTGTAAAACCGTTCGTCTCGACGGTATCACCCGTTTGGAGTGGTCGGGCGATGGCAATCATAGTACCCGAAATAAAATTGGCCGTAAGATCCTGAAAAGCAAATCCCACCGCCAGGGCAATGACACCGGCACCTGCCAGCAAAGAGGTTACGGTTTTGTCGAGTCCCAACACACCAAGAGCCACAAACAGGCCTACAGAAATCACCAGTACCCGTACAACCGTTCCTAATAATCCTACCAATGAGGTATTATGGCTCACCCGGCCCAACCCACTCAACACGACCCTACTGAGTAGCCCTGACAGAAATCGGGCTACCAGAATTACGAGTACGGCAATGGCTATTTCGGGCAGAAAACCCAGAAAAGTATGCGACCAGCGGGTCAACTTTTGAAAAATCAGGTGAGCAATAGCAGGGAAATCAATCATAATCCGTCGAGTAAAAAAAGATATTCATTCTGATAATCCGGGCGTTCGTCCGAATTAAGACTATAACGCCGGATTGGGGCAGTACGTTTGAATCGTCAATCAAACGACACCCAAGGCCATGCAGAAGCTATCCTTCCTTATCACTTTTCTAACCTTTACAGTCTGCGCTTCGGCGCAAACAACGCTTCAGGGGCGCGTTCTCGACGGGCGGGGCCGAGCATTGCCGGGGGCAAACGTTTTTATCAAAGGTTCCTACGACGGTGCCAATGCGGATAGTTCCAGGGCTTTCCGATTCCAAACGACCCGGCGCGACACCGCCACCCTGCTGGTAACCTACGTGGGTTTCGATAATTACGCCCAGAAACTTACCCTTACCGGAGCACTAATGGACCTGAAAATAACCATGAACGAATCGGCCAACGAACTAAACACCGTTGTGATTACAGCGGGCGCTTTTGAAGCATCGGACAGTAAGCGGATGACCATGCTCAAAGCCATGGACATTGTGAATATTGCCGGGGCTGCTGCTGACATCACGGGTGCGGTCAATTTTATGCCCGGTGCCCAGCGCGTAGGTGAGCAGGCAGGCCTGTTTGTACGGGGCGGCTCAAACCTAGAAGCTAAAGTCATTATCGACGGCTTAATTGTCCAAAACCCCTTTTTCTCATCCCTGCCCGATATGCAGCAGCGGGGTCGGTTCAACCCGTTTCAGTTTAAAGGAACATCATTCAGTACTGGCGGTTACTCGGCGCAATATGGGCAGGCACTGTCAAGCGTACTGTTGTTAAACACGACCGATAAAGGATCTCAGGATGGGGTGAGCCTGAGTTTAAACCTAGCCAGTGCCGGGGTGACGTACGACAATGCCACCGAAAAATCATCGATTTCGGCAACGGCTTATTACGGCGATCTGCGTCCGTTGTTTGCGCTGGTCAAGCAGAATGTGGAGTGGCAAAAAGCGCCAACATACGGGGGAGGGTCGATGACCTATCGCTATCAGCCGACTAAAAACGGGATGATTAAAGCCTACGGTATGTATTCCGACTCGCGCCTTTCGATGATTTTTCGCGACCCCGGTCAAGCCAGTCAAACCAACGAGCTTGGCCGCACTCTGCTGACCCAGAACAACCGTAACGTATTCATCAACAGCACGTATACCGATTCTTGGGATGAGGGCAAATGGAATGTTAATGCAGGTTTTTCGTACAGCCACGATACCGACGATATGACCATGGGCCAGTACGATTTTTCGCGGCAGAATCGGAGGGCGCAGGTTCGGGCGGTGCTAACGAGGGCTCTGCCAGGCAACTCGCAACTATTGTTCGGAACGGAGTTTCATTCGATTTCGCTGGGTAACAGCGTGTTTGGCAATAAGTATTCCCTGAATGATCAATTCGCGGCTACGTTTGCCGAGTTGCAGCTGTATGCCAGCCGAAAGTTGGCTATTCAGCTGGGCGTTCGGGGTGAGTACACATCTATTATCAACCGGTTCAATGTGGCCCCTCGCCTGTCGATGGCGTACAAAACGGGGTCATACAGCCAGGTGTCGCTGGGGGCTGGTCAGTTTTATCAGACTCCCGACTATAACTACCTGTTCCGTAATCAACTGCTCAATTATGAACGCGCCGACCACCTGATTCTGAACTACCAGGTGATCAAAAACAAACGGACGTTCCGGGTCGAGACGTTCTATAAAAACTACGCACAACTGGTTCGCGAGCTACCGAATCCGGGCGATAATTCTGGCTTTGACGCCAACCCGTATCGCTTTCCAAACGGCATTACAAACAACACGGGCAACGGTTACGCACAGGGCTTTGATGTATTCTGGCGCGATGAAAAGAGCATCAAAGGCTTCGATTATTGGGTGACCTATAGTTACGTCGACACCGAGCGGCTATTCCGTAACTACACGATGCAGGCTACGCCAACTTTCGTGTCTAACCACAACCTGAGCCTGATTACGCGCCGGTATATTGAAAAAATCCGTACCAACCTGAGCCTGACGTATGCCTATACCAGTGGTCGGCCGTATTACAACCCAAATAGACCCGAAGGCCAGTTTCTCACCGACCGGACTCCCGAGGTGCATAATATAAGCTTGTCGGCCAACTATATCACGCGGTTCAAAGGAAATTTCGTGGTGCTGTATGCCTCGGTCGACAATCTGCTCAACACCCGTAACGTATTCACCTATCGGTACACCGCCGACCAAAAAACACGCTACGCCGTTGGCCCCACTACGTACCGGAGTTTCTTTGTTGGCGGCCTGATTATGCTCGGCAAAAAAGCCAAAGTTGATATTAATAAACTGTAACCATAGAGGCAGGTCGCAATGGCATAACACCCCCAACCTGCCTCCACAAATCACAAAAACAACTACCACAAATGAAAACTCTTATCGTTTCGCTCATTGCAGCCCTGTTAGGTGCAGCAACCCCCGTCTTAGCTCAATCGGAGCAGTATAAACAGGCTATGTCAGCCGCTATTGGCACTATGAAAGCTCATTCGATGACAACGCAGCCAGCTGATTTTCTGGCTTCGGCCAACCAGTTTGAGCGCATTGCCAGCGTCGAAACAAAAGAATGGCTCCCCCGCTACTATGCAGGTTTAGAGTATGTTTACCTAGGCTTTACGGGCAAGGATGCAGCCGAGAAAGACGCCTATCTGGACAAAGCTGACGCCAATCTGAAAGCCGCCGAAGCCATTGCCGACAATGATGAAATAGCCACGCTGAAAGCATACGTTGCCCAAGCCCGAATGGTGGTTGACCCCATGTCGCGCTGGCAGCAATACGGGCCCTTGTTCGAGGCTGGCATTGAAAAAGCCATGAAACTCAACCCCGAAAATCCGCGCCCTTATGTGCTTAAAGGTTCGGCGTTGATGTACACCCCTGAGCAGTTTGGTGGAGGGGAAGCCAATGCCTGTCCGTTGCTTAAAAAGGCAAATGAGAAATTCGCTACCTTTAAACCAAGTAGCGATTTATCCCCCAACTGGGGTCAGAAACAGATTGAGCCAATGCTGGTGAAGTGTAAATAAATAAAAATGACTCGCGAACAACTCGAACGTACCCTGAAACAGCAGCAAACTGATGGACCTCAAAGGCCTATCAAAATGCGCGGCTCCGATCTGAGCGATTATGATTTCAGCGGACTTGATCTGACCAAAGCTGATTTCAGCTTCTCCAATTTGTCGGGGGCTAATTTCAGCAACAGTATTCTCCACGATGCTAACCTGAGTTTTTCGACGCTGTTTGATGTTTCTTTTGAAAACGCGGACCTGACGGGTGCTAATCTCAATTTCAGCAGCCTGTATGGCGCTAATTTAACCGGGGCTAACCTGAACGGCGTTTCGATGTCGTTTTCGGGTGGCGGACGAAATGTAAAGCCTCCGGCGCTACCGGCCGAGCCGATTACCCTGACTACATTATTACAAAAGCCGGTATGGGGTGTGTTGATAGGCGCTATTTTGGGAGCTTTACTGGTGTACGGAGCGAGCGGCATCATCTATTTTTCCAATCTGATTATTACCGCCAAAGATCCGCTCATGGCTGAGGTGAACCGGTTTGTAGCCGTTCAGAATATTGCTCAGGGCATAGCCGTTTTTTTGGTAACCTGGCTGGTTTCTGGTTGGCTTGACCGTCGCATAAGGCCTATCTGGTTGCGTCACCTTTTATTTAGCACGATGCTCATCCCTGTGTTTTTCCTGGTCAGTACAACCGCGTATATGTGGCTGGGCAAAAGAGCGCTGGATGCCCTGGCTAAACTTAACAGCCTTCCCGAGTACAGTCAAAACAGCAATGCCCCCTGGTATTTGTATGCTTTTGCCAGTCTGATTATTGGCAACGTATTTCTCTATGCCCTCAGACAGGGACGGCAATTGACTCGTAAAATGTCGGAACAGGAGTTTCAGTTACTCAACATGGAAAAACTGAAAACACGCGCCGAACTCGATGCTTTACAGGCCAAAATCAACCCGCATTTTCTGTATAACGCCCTCAACAGCATTGCCAGCCTGGTGCACGATGACCCCGACAAGGCGGAGGAAATGACTCTGTTACTATCTAAACTGTTCCGTTATTCGACAGGTCGTGATGGGTCACACACAAGCAGTATAAGCGACGAACTCGACATGGTCCGTACGTATTTGCAAGTCGAACATGTGCGCTTTGGCGACCGGCTTCTGTACAGTGTTACCATTACCGACGGGTCGTTAAATGGGCTTCAAATTCCCCAGTTTTTGTTACAGCCCATTGTCGAAAATGCCGTAAAACACGGCATCAGCAAGCGGGCTGGGCAGGGTCGCATCGATGTAAAAATATACCAGCAGACAGATTGGGTTTATCTGAGCGTACACGATAACGGTCCACCTTTTCCCGACGAAATGGGCGAGGGTTACGGGCTCCGAAGCATTCAGGAAAAACTCCGGCTCCTCTACGGCGACGATGCCCGCGTGGAACTACAAAACGATCCCTACAAACAGGTTTTATTGGCTATTCGGCTGAACCGACTTTTAAAATGACTTTCCCATTAAACACCATCCTGATCGACGATGAGTCACTGGCTATTTCGCGGCTGAAACGCCTGTTAGGCAAATATCCTGATGCTTTTTCGATCATTGGCGAAGCCACTAACGGAGCCGAAGGACTGGCTTTGGTTGAGGCTCAACGCCCCGACGTAATATTTCTCGACATCGAAATGCCACTCTTGAACGGCTTTGAGATGCTATCCCGCCTGACATACATGCCGCTGGTTGTATTCGCCACAGCCTACGACCAGTATGCCATTCGGGCGTTTGAGGAGCATTCGATTGATTACCTGCTGAAACCGATTGAAGCCGACCGGCTGGAACGAACAATCGGTAAAATCCGGTCGATAGTGGAGTTGGGTAGCCGGTCGGAGAGTATCAATAACTTTCCCAGCGCTGATAATCTGCTAAAGTTGCTGGAGCGGATGCAACCCAAGAAGGAAATCCATTCGATCTCTGTGAAAACCGGCGACAAGATCAAACTGATCCCACTCCCTGAGATCGCCTTTTTCGAAGCTGAAGACAAATATGTGTTCCTGTCCACCACCGACGGGCAGAAGTTTCTGACCACATATACCATCACGACACTCGCCGAAAAACTACCTGACACGTTTGTGCGCATCAGCCGTTCGGCTCTGGTAAACAGCCACCGGATCAGCGAGATTGTAAAGCATTACGATGGGAAATTTCTGATTGTTTTGAACGATAAAAAGAGTACTAAACTCACCAGCGGAAGCACGTACGGTGATGCCGTGAAAGGAATGCTGGAGTTTTAAAACGTCTCAACGTATGAAAGCCTCGACGGAACGTAAAATCATCCGCTGGTTCCACATCATTGCCAGCATACCTATTCTGGGCTTTGTGTATGGCCCCGTTGCCACCATTCCTGAAGCGGCAAACATGGTCCGCTGGGTTATTCTCCCGGCGGTTATTCTATCAGGGCTATGGTTGTGGCAGGGGCACCGGGTTCGTAAGTTGGGTAAACCGAAGAGCCCTAGCCTTAAACGTGTCTAGGTTTCCGTCTTTTACCGCCCGAAATTCAGGGTTGTCCCCACCCGGAAGCCTAAACCCTTGTATTTGAAATCCTGAAACTGACTGATGACTTCAAGCCGGAAGAAAGGAAATACTTTCGGAATGATTCCGTTCAAACCATAACCCACTTCGGTGTAGTTTTTTGAACTGGGCGTGGCCAGGTAATGCACAAACACGTTTTCTTTGAGATCAACCAGACGGGCAATGGTGAGTTGAGTCAGCAAAAACTTACGAAACTCACCAAACACATGGGCTTCAGCGAAGCGCTTGCCCGTGCTGTATTGGTAATAGGGCAATAAGCGAAAAATGCTGACGGGGTCGCCCTGTTGCAGGAAAAACTGGTTGCCCGCAAAATGCCGGAAGTCAGAGAAATATACCGCTTTGTCGTTTACAAAAGCCCCCGCCGAGAGGTTATAACTCAGTCGACTTCGGATACCCGTTTCGAATGATTGACTGATGCGAACCTGCAAAAAGTCATAATCAGCGTCGGCCATTCCTTTTCGGTAATTCAGCGAAAGCAGGGGTGCATCGTTATTGGGGCGGCTGTAGCGTTTGCCATTGCGAACATAAAAGCGTGGAGAACCCAGTCGGGCCGTGGCTAACAGGTTTAGTACAAACGCCTGATGCACCGGAAACGCCGACGTTCCGACCTCGTTATTATCCACCCGGTTGGGTGTATAAACCCGATTGCGCCAGTTAATCCACGGCCTGAGGTCTTCGCGATAATTAGCCAGTTCGGTCCGTTGAGCATATTCGAGCGAGCCCGATACCGTGAGCCGGTCTTTAATCGGCTTCAGATCAGCCGAAAGTCGGATAAAGTCTTTTTCGTATTCTTTCAGGAAGTTCTGCTCAAACAACAGCGTTGTGATAGTGTTCAGCGCATCGCTAACGGGTTTGTCGGGATTCAACTGCGATACATATCGGCCGGCCTGAACGCCAACAATTGTGTTTTTATAGGCATACTGAGCCAACCCGTAGCCAATAACGTGATTCCTGTTGAAGCCTGGACCAGCAATTCGGTAGCGGGCCAATCCGCCAACCGTCCAGGTAGGACCAGGTTTGTACTGAGGATACTTCCCTTTTTTAGTCATGTCAACGGCTCCACCCCGAATGTTCAGTTTCAGACCAGCCTGGAGCCAGTAACCTTCTACGGTATTATAGCCGAAACTTCCAAGCGGGTTGCTCAATGGACTATCATACCGCAGGTTAACGCGGTTACCAAGTCGCCAGTTAGCTCCCTCGACCAACTGCATGATCTTGAACGAGGAGTTGCTTTTGGTGGAATCTTTTTTGGCTACTTTGACGGAGTCCTTCTGAGCTTTTACTTCCCGCACAATCTTAAGGCTATCGTTGCGAACGTAACTCCTGATTTCGGCGGTCGTAAGCGGCACCGACCGAAGCGAGTCCCAATACGCCGTAGAGCGTTTACCCGCCAGCGAGTCGATACTGGTAGAGTCGTTGCGAACCACCTCCACTTCTTCTTTACGCTCCTTTCGCTCTTTTGCCTCTCGTTTTTCGTATTCCTTCATCATCTGACGAAGGTTTTTGGTGGAAAACTCTTTCTGTTTCTTTACCAGTTCGTCCAGCGATTGCTCCTTCACCTCTTTTTTAGAAAGCGATGTTTCGGGTTTGAATTTCTTTTCGTCAACCACTTGTACATCTTCCACAAAAGCCGGGTTAACCTTCAGGTTGCGGTATTGATAACTCACCACAGCATCTCCCCCACCCTTCACACCGAACAGTGACCCTTTAAACGTGAACCGTCCATTTACGGGCATCCAGACATTCTGAACAGGCGTGTAGGTCTGTCGTAAATTGATGGTAAATCCCTGCTGAAGAACCTGTTCCAGTTGCAGGCTGTGCAGTGCCCAGGTGTTTTCGATGATATAGACTACGCCCCGAAAAACGCCCTCTCCCCACGAGCGGGGCGTCACGCGAATTTTGCTAATCTCCGTTCCCTGCTCCCGGAATGTTCCTTCATACTCAAACTTATAATACGCAAAAGCTTTGGGCGACAGGGGCGACACTGCATTGTTGATCTCTGACCGGTAAAATGACCCCATCGAAAACTGAGCCGGAATGAGTTCGTTGGTTTGGGAATTGCGCGACGCAATTAGCCGTCGGCGGTAGGTGTTGGGCTGCTGAAAAGAAACCTCGGCCACCGACTCGAAAACGTTGGGAACGCCCACTTTGAAATTGGCTTCCTGCTCGGCTTCTTTCAATTGTTTGCCCGCCATTTTTTCAATCAACTTCGGAATACTCTCGACCGTAAATGACCCTTTCCCATAAACCCGCGCCGTATAGCTGTTTACCTGCAACTGGTGGAATTTGCTCTTGGCAATAGCCCGGCGCATGATGGTGTAGGCCGGATCTTCGTTGTTCGACCGGGCCTGTACTTCCTGCAACCGAAATGCCTGTTCGGTCATTACAACATCGATGGTTTCAAAACCACCGCTCTTAACTTCTACCGACTTTTGCTGTGTTTGAAAACCGAGATACTGAAACACCAAATCGTAGCGCCCTGGCGCAAGAGGCAACTCATACCGACCCTCGGTGTTAGAAACAGTGCCTGACGTTGTATTTTTTACGACAATAGCTGCGTAAGGCAGCAAATCGCCGTTGGCATTTTTAATTGTACCCCGAATGCCTTGAGCCTGGCTATGTAGAATAGAGATGAGCAATAACAGGCAGACAAGAAAAGGACGAAACATACCGGTGGTTTTGGATGAAACCCCAAATTACGGTCGTCTGATTTTACCCCGAAACTATTTCGGGCCAATTAACAGAAATTAAGGATAAACGGGGATTGGGGAACCCAAAGCGCAGTATTGTTTTTACTAAGGTAGTCCATTACATCATTATGCAGACTACTTTACCAGCACCGGCCATTCAGCCAAAGCGCGTAACGCTCTGGCTGGCGCTCACATCGGTTTACATTTTGTGGGGTTCTACGTACCTGTTCATTCATTTTATGACCGAACAGATGCCTCCACTCTACATGTCGTCGTTGCGATTTCTGGTGGCCGGAACAATCCTCTACAGTTACGCCCGCCTGACTGGTACCCCCCGTCCAACTTGGAGTCAGGTACGCTCGGCCGGGATCGTGGGGATTTTGCTCCTGACCATTGCCAATGGGTGTCTGTCTATTGCATTGCAACACATCCCGACCAGCATAGCCGCCCTGCTGGCAGCCACAATGCCCGTGTTTTTGCTGTCAATCAACTGGCTGGGATTTGCCAAAACTCGGCCAACTAATCTGGCTCTGTCGGGATTATTATTGGGCTTTGTGGGAATTTGTTTTCTGGTTAAACCTGACAATACGCACGTAACTGGCACCACCAACGATAACGTGATTGGAGCGGGATTAGTGATGGCTGCCAATGTGGCCTGGGCCCTTGGCACCTTGTTAGCTCCACGTTTACCCTTGCCATCCCAAATTATATCGAGCGGATTACAGATGCTGATTGCAGGGGTCGCCTTACTCCTTTTCAGCCTGTTTGTTGAACCCATTACCCTATTCAGTGTGCTGGAAGCTCCGCCCAAAGCAATCGGCTCTCTGGGCTATCTGGTGGTGTTTGGGTCCATTATTGGCTTTTCTTCGTATGCCTGGCTTGCCCGCAACGCTCCACCTACGCTGGTATCCACCTACGCCTACGTGAATCCGGTAGTTGCCATGCTCCTCGGCACCTTGTTCGCAGGCGAAATCCTGACAATCCAGTCACTTTTCGGAGCCGCCATCGTAGTGGCGGGTGTAGTGTTGGTCACGTTGGGGAGAAAATAAGTAGCAGTAGGCAAAAGCAGTGGCAGTTGCAAAACACTGCCCACTGCTTTTGCCTACTGCTACTATTACTCTGGTGGCAAACTTACACTTGTCCAACCCCCGTCCACTACCAAACTCTGGCCAGTGATGTGCCGCGAAGCGGGGTGAAGTAAAAACAGTGCGGCATGCGTCATGTCGGTAACAGTAGCCGGGCGTCCCATCGGTGTAATCCTCGACCAGATCGGAACGTAGGTAGGATCATCCAGCGTGCGTTCGGTTTGCGTAGCACCCGGGGCCAGCGCATTAATGGTGATACCGTGTGGCGATAAGTCGATCACCAGGTTTTTAGCCAGCATTTCGAGCGCAGCCTTGGTCATGCTGTAAGCCGCCAAACCGGGGTGTGCCTGGTGCCCCACCACCGATGACATCAGCAAAACGCTTCCTCCCTGCCCCTGTTGGCGCATCTGCCGGGCCGCAGCCTGCGTCAGAAAAAAGCTTCCCCGAAGATTCAGATTCAATACTTGCTCGAAATGAGCAGGGTCGTACGAAAAGAAATCACCAAAATGGGTCAGACCTGCGTTTGCCACCAGCAAATCCAGTCTACCAAACTGCTCAACAGCCGTCTGCACCAATTGTCGGGTAAAGTTCACATCGGAGGCATCGCCCGGCAACGCATGGCAGTTGCCCCCACCCTGCCTGATCTTTTCAGCCGCATCGTGGCATAAGGTCTCATCCAGATCGTTGAGCAGCACCCGGGCTCCCTGTTGGCACAGCCCCTCGGCAATGGCAAAGCCAATTCCCTGGCCCGCCCCTGTGACAATGGCGGAATAGTTTTGAAACGTCATTTTATTTCGCGGAGTCAATAACGGCCAGTAATTCACTGATCATCATGGCAGTGGCGCCCCAGACTTTGTGGTTTTGAATTTGAAAAAACGGTGCATCAATCAACGTTCCCCGCACATCAATCTGCGTATCGCCCACAATTGTTTCATCGAGCAAAACATCCAGCGGAACTTCTACAACCTGTTCTACCTCACGGGGATCGGGATAAAAGTCGGGACGATAATTCATCATACCCACAACGGGCTGGACAAAGAAATTGCTAGGGGGGATAAACAACTCGGTTAATTCACCTAAAACCTGCACATCGGAAACGCGAATACCAATTTCTTCCTGGGCTTCGCGGAGAGCTGTTCTGATCAGGTTTTCGTCGGTGCGTTCGGCGCGGCCACCCGGAAAAGCCATCTGCCCGGCATGAACTCCATCGTAGAGGGGCCGCAAAATCAGCGGCAGGTATATATCGCCTAAATACGGGTAAAACAGAATCAGAATGGCACTACGCCGGGTTTTTTCGTTCGGTCGAATAGTTGTTCGCATCCGTGCGCCCGCCATCATACGCTGATGAGCAGCCTCCCCTGGCAAGGGTTGCTGTAATCGGCGTCGAATGGCGTCTGTAAACGAAGCGAAGTTCATAACTATTACTGAATGATTCTCTACTGCTTATTCTACTACTACCTCATCAATTGCCAGCGTAGTCGACTGACCAGCTTTGGGGTGGTCTGCCGGTGTCATGCCCACATTTTTAGCTTTTAACCGTACATACCGGGCTTTTGCCGTTTTAAAATCCGCCACTACCGGCACCACCGCCCACGGCCCTTCAATAGGAACGTTGACAGGCTGAGCAATCGCGTCTTTAAAATCGGTTCCGTCGCGGCTCAGGGCAATTTCAACCGACGTTGGCGGGAAAACCCGGTAAGGAACCCGCTTCTGAAAGTTTGCCGACACTTTTGTTACCGACCGAACTTCGCCCAGGTCAATTGTCACTTCCAGGTCTTTACCCGCCGAATTTACCCACTCCATTTCGCTTTTGGGTCCTTGAGCCACCTTTCCATCGGTCAGTTTGCGACCGTCGGGGTCAGCGCCCTTGCCAAGTGTACTGGTGTAGGATTTGCCCTTGGCCCGGTGAATCACAAATGTCTCGTTGAGCGTGGCTCCCGCCGTGGTAATAGCCCGGAGGGTGGTCGTTTTGTTTAATGTAATGGGCGTGATGTACTCCGTTGAACTGGTGTTGGGCTCGCGCCCATTGGTGGTATAATACACTTTACTGTCGGAATCTGATTTCTCTAAGCGCACCTGCAACTGACCGTCGTTATTGAACTGGGTGCTTGCCCGCACGTCAAGCAATCGTTTGCTGTAGTTAACACCAAGATAGTCGAGCCGCTTGAGGTGATTCTTGAGACGCACGGCAAAATCTTCAAAATTACGGGGTCCGGCCGGCATCCAACCGATCTCGGCCAGGGCAATGGCCCGCGGATAGGTCATGTATTCGACCTGCTCGGGGGTTTTGATGTACTCCGTCCAGAGGTTACCCTGCACGCCCAGGATATATTTTTGCTGCTCGGGTGTCAATTCCGATGGGGTTGGCTCGTAGCTATACACTTTTTCGATGGGTAGAAACCCGCCAATTGCAAGTGGTTCCTGCGTTGGTTCGCCTTGGTATTTGTCCAGATAGCAGAAAGCGCCGGGAGTCATCACCACATTGTGTTTTTGCTTAGCCGCTTCAATGCCTCCTTCGGTGCCCCGCCAGCTCATTACGGTAGCATTGGGCGCCAGGCCGCCCTCCAGAATCTCGTCCCAACCGATGATAGCACGCCCTTTACTGGTCACAAACTTGTCCATCCGGCGGATGAAGTAGCTCTGCAATTCTTCCTCATTTTTGAGTTTTAACTGCTTCATCAGGTTCTGACAAAATTCGCTCTTTTTCCAGGCATCCTTCGGGCATTCGTCGCCCCCAATGTGAATGTACTTTCCGGGAAACAACATCATTACCTCCGTTAATACATCCTGTAAGAACGTGAACGTCTTTTCGGTGGGGCAAAATACATCGCTATATACCCCCCAAATTTTGCCGACTTGGTATGGCTTCTGGGGCTCGCACGACAGTTCGGGATAGGCAGTAATAGCCGCTAAGGCATGGCCGGGCAATTCAATTTCGGGGATGATAGTTACATATCGTGCCGATGCGTATCGTACTATATCCTTAATTTGTTCATGTGTGTAGAATCCGCCATGGGGCTTTCCATCGTATATAAACGGGTAGTTCTCCCCGTAATGCCCAACCATCGTTTCGGGCCGGGTAGAGCCGATTTGAGTCAGTTTTGGATATTTTTTAATCTCGATTCGCCAGCCCTGATCGTCGGTCAAGTGCCAGTGAAACGTATTCATTTTGTGACGAGCCAGCAGGTCTATGAATTTTTTTACAGCTGATACAGGCATAAAATGCCGCCCTACATCGAGCATTAGCCCCCGGTACGGATAGCGCGGCCGATCCAGAATCTGGCAGGCTGGCATTGTCCAGGTTACCCCCTGTACGGGAGCCGGGCTAAACGCTGCGGGAGGTAGCAGTTGCAGTAACGTCTGAACAGCGTAGTAATAGCCTTTTGGAGTTTCGGCTTCCACCGTTACGCGCTCTGGTTTCACAGTCACTATATACCCTTCGGGGCCACAACGACCACCCTTATGCATCTGAAAAACAATGTGTTTACCCTTGGCTACGGCTGGCGACATGGCCACCACAGTTATACCCATTCCAGAAGCCGTTTTAAGTTGGTTTGCCAGTAATTGAGCGGCTGCCTGCTGTCCGGCATCTTTAGGCAACGCCACCACGCGGGTGGCAGCTGTCAGCGTAAACTGCCCATCCTGACCCGAGAACTGAGCTGGAAATGGTAACAGGTTATAGGTGTTTTCGACTTGGGCATGCGTGACAAATGATGTGGTCAGGACTAGCAACAGGACCGCAAAAGCGCTTCGAATCATGGAGTAAAGAGTGAATGAAAACCAAAAGTAAGCATATGGCCCGGTTTTTGCACAAACCGTATTCGCATCAGTTTCTCAACATTACATATGACTCAAACTACTACAGCACCATGTATTCTAAAAAGCAGTACCGCTACGTCATAATTGAGGACGATGAAACCGACCAGCTTTTGCTACAGGAGCAGTTAGCTACATTTTCTTACCTACAGTCGGCGGGAATAGTCGCCAACCCGTTGGCAGCCTTGCCTATACTAGAGTCAGAAACCATTGATATACTCTTCCTGGATGTGATGCTGCCAGTGATCAACGGCCTGGATTTTCTGGAAAACCTCCCGAACCCTCCGCAGACAATTGTGGTGACAGCTTCCGAAGCGCATGCCGTTCGATCCTACGATTTGGGGGTGGCCGACTATGTTACAAAACCATTTTCGCGGGAGCGTCTGGAGAAAGCCGTACAACGCGTACTGAACCGACAACTTAATGCAACCACGCCCACGCTGCCTAACTACGTAGTGCTGAAAGCGGGGTGGGAATCGGTCAGAATACCCGTTGAGAGTATCAACTACGTGGAAGCCTTTGGTGCCTTCTGCAAAGTGCATACTACGGAGGGTATTACGGTCGTAAGCGATTTTTTATCGACGGTTTATGCCAAGCTACCAGCTCATCTGTTTTTGCGCATCCACAAATCGTTTGTAGTTGCTTCCTGGAAAGTAAATTACATGGCATCCCGCCATGTTCAGGTTGGGCAGGCCCAAGTTCCGGTTGGAGCCTCTTATCGGCAAACTGTAGAGCAGGCACTAATGGCTCAATAGTACCTGAAAAGATTAAAATTCAATAATAACAATAGGCATTCATTTGAAAATTCGCATGTTCATAAGGTAATTTACATGTTCATCACTTTTTTTAACTGTTGACAATCCATAGGGATGGTTTTCAGAGTAGCTTAGGTTCTGCTCCTACCTTACCGGACCAAATGAAGAATCTAACCGACGAAGAGCTGATAAGTCTATATCTGCACACGAATAATCATCCCTATTTCGAGCTGCTTTATCAGCGGTATCGTCGAAAAGTAATTGGTCGTTGCCTGCGTTTCGTGGGCGATCTGGCCGAAGCGGAAGACATGACGCATGACATTTTTATACGACTGCTCGATAACCTCCACAGTTTCAAAGGCGATTCCCGCTTTTCGACCTGGCTGTACCGGATTACCCATAATCATTGCCAGGACGTAATTCGTCGGCAACACATTATCACCCGTGCGTATATCAGTTATGGGTATGACAATGATCAAATTGCGCATCCCGACGAGCTCTCATCGGTCGACATGCAGATTCAACACCTGCAACGGGCAATGCGTCAGCTAAGCGAAGGCGAGCAACAATTACTGCGCACCAAATACCAGCTGGATGTGAGTATGCAGCAAATTGCCGACGATGAAAAGTTGACACTAAGCGCCGTGAAAATGCGGCTCAAACGCGCCCGTGAACGCCTGCAACAGACGTACATGAAAAGCATTTAGCCTCACTTCTCTAGTGCCGTATTACACGCTTCACGACCACTTTATCGCCCACCCGTAACCGGATAGAATAGGTACCCGGTTGGGGTAAATTTATAGTCCGCTGTTGATGTAGACTGGCTTTCAAAGTAAAATACTGTACCAGCCGGCCGCTCACATCCACTACATCAACCTGGCTTTCCTGAGGCTTATTCAAAACTACATCGAGCGTTACTGCCCCAGCAGTCGGGTTCGGGTATACGCTCACAGCACCTTCAGAAAATGCTTCTGTAGCCGTGGGTACCAGTACCGTCACAATGGCCTGCCCGGTTACGGTGCCCAGCCCGCATCCATTGCGCACTGCTGCCAGCGCGTACGTTGTTGTTTGAGTAGGTTGCACCGGCAAAACAATGGGTGACGCTGTTGCCGAAAACGTGGTCCCACTGGTTAATGTGCCGCTCCAGGGTCCGTTACCCGAAAGGCTTACCGACACCGACGCCGGTTCTCCCTGATTCACCGTTGCCGACCCGGCAATACTGGCCGAGGGCAACGTCAGAACTGTAATTGGATTCGAAGCAATAAGCTCGGCATCGGGCAGTTGGCGTGGAATCGCCCGAAGCACATACGCACCTCCGCTGGACACCGTTGTGGGTAGCGTTGTGCTAATGCGTTTTCCCCGACCGGTTCCAATAACCAGCGGCTGGTCGAAGCTACCACGCTGATCCGAAAGTTGCACCGTATACTCCCAAACGTCGGCCTGAAGCGTGTTCTCTACATTGAGGTTTACATCGAATACCTGGCCGGGACAAAGCGTAGCCGATGCCAGCTGACTGACGGTCACTCGTGGACGAGCCGACACCGTTACACTAAAATCATCGCGCAGGCAGTTGCGATCGTCAGTGGCCGTAACGGTAAAGGTTCCGGGTTGTCGGCGGGTAATTCGGGCGGTACGGGTAGTTTGTGTTCCTTCTGACCATCGGTAAGCATCGGCAGGCCACGAAGCCCGCACCTGCAATGTATCGCCGTAGGCCAGTTGAAGCGATTGACTTTGCCCTACGTTTTTCATAATCGTGAAGCGGTCCTGAATGCTTCCGTCGGCAGCAATAAACTGCGCATCCATTCGGTTGTCGTTCACGTCGATCACCATCGATCCGCCAATTGTTTTAAACGTTGTTGCCATAGCCGGATGGTCAGGGTTAGTGGAGTAGGCTCCACCCAACGCGCCACCCGACCCATTCACCACGTATACTGTTCCTTTTCCTTTCGTCAGGATGGGGCACGAATTGGGCGATCCATCATAACGGGCATTCGTTGTTTCGGCCAGATTTTGTGCTGGATCAAAGGTAGCAGCAAGCCCCCGGTGGTCGCGAATCCGGTATGAGCGCTCGTAGGTGTGGCTATGGCCGTTCATCACCAGATCGACGTTATAGCGTTCCAGAATGGGCGTCAGGTTCTCGCGAATAAGGCGAAGAGCGTCCTCCGCATCAGAGTCACGGGCCGTTTTGGTGTAAGGCGGATGATGAAACACGACAACCGTCCAGGGCTGTTTATTGGCTGTTAAATCGCGTTCGAGCCAGCGGACTTGCGGACTGGTTGGGTCATAAAGTATCCATTTGCCATCTTCCAGCCCGAACGAGTCGAGCGTTACGAAATGCACATTGCCGTAGTCGTAAGAATAATACATTTTAGACCCTGATGGAACGCCCCCGGCCTGACCCCGTTCAGGGAAACTAAATACGCTGAAATAGGGGCTGTCAAATTTCTGATTCTGGTCGGCGTAGTCGTGGTTACCGGGTGTTGGATAAAAGGGCAAACTCCGCAGATGTGGCCCGTAAACATTAAATATATAGTTCTGATAATCTTCTTCGGTACCACAGCAATAAGCATTATCGCCCATCCAGACCCAAACATCAGCCGGACGGCTGGCGGTAGCTTTTTTGTACTGCTCATACACATCGAACTGGTTCTGAGTGCCATTGCCAAAATCGCCCAGCGACCAAATTCTGAAGGGGCGGGTGTCGCCTGCCGGTATCGCCGTTTTAAAGGAATGGTCGGCATCGCCCGCCAGCCGGGTGTCGCCCTGGCCAATGGCGTAGTAATAGCGCGTTGCCGGGCTCAGGCCCGTTAGCGATACAATATGTTCCGTAACGGCGGCCGCTTCAGTAACTGACTGGCTCAACGCATTTGCCGCCGTTCCGAACCAAACCCGGCCTGCTGAGGGTGTATCGGTACGCCAACGAACGGTTATACCCGTAGTCGTGACCACTTGCAGATACGGGCCACGGGTAAGCGAAGGGGTTTGTGAACGTGCAGAATTGCAAAAACAAAGCAATAACAGAATAGAGAAGAGATGCTTCACAACAAGAGCGGGTTAGAGCGCAAAAATACAGCTTTTGCGCTCTAACCCGACCACTTAGAAGTCTGAATTATAATCTATTATGTATATAAATGTATTAATACATTTATATTGCTCTCATTTTATTGCCTTTAGCATCGTGTGTTACCTCTGCCAATCCAAGTTTTTCCATTAATGGCGGAATATACATCCCGAATCGGCCGCGAAGCCCTTTTTTAAGTCCATACCAGCCACCATTTGGATTTGTTTCAGAGCGGCCCCACGCTTCAACCGTTCCTTCTTTCGCTGGTTTCTGTTCATCAGCACTGCCAAGTTCCATCCAGTCCCCATGTTCTTTTAGTATGGTATGTAAGTCAGTCAAACATTGCGCGTCATAAATAAGCGTCGTTTTACCAACCACGCACATAATGACGTCCTTTCCATCTTTTACATCTCTGTACATTTCGTAGTCAGATGTCAAGGGGGGTGTTTTCAGCTTCCAGGTATTCTCTTTTGTTCCTTCGGTTTCCATTAGTCCGGTGGTTGAATGTCAGGCACTTTCTTTCATTTCTTCTTTTTCTCCATCATCCACGGAATCAAACCGGGCTCAGCAAAGGCGTTATCCCAACTGTTGTGACCCACACCCTGATACTCGGTGTATTGCACATCGGCGTTGAGTGCCTGTAGTTTGGCGACCAGTTGCCGTGACAGTTCCACCGGTACCGTTTTATCAGCATCGCCGTGAAACACCCACAAGGGCAACCGTTTAGCATAGCGACGGCACAGCGTGGTGTCGCTCCCTCCGCAAACGGGCGCTGCGGCTGCAAATACCTTTGGCTTTCGCGAAATAGCCTCTATGGTACCAAACCCACCCATCGACAGCCCCATAATATACAGGCGCTTTTTGTCAATTCGCTCTGCTTTACGGAGTTGTTTGGTCAAGCTCAGCACGGCTCCCAACGGCCAGTTAGGACGTTTGGCATAATGCTCGGAAACGCTGACTTTCTGACCAGAACGCTCCAACTTGAGCGACATCCAGGAGCTCTCTTGCGGACATTGCGGAAACACAACTACAGCCGGGAACTGGTTGCGTATCTCGTCTTGCAGAAACAGTTTGCCTCCGTGAACAAGCTGCTTTTCATTATCACTGCCGCGCTCGCCAGAACCGTGCAGCATTATAATTAGCGGATATTTATCGCCCTTCTTAGGGTCGTAATTCTTAGGATAAAGTATTCGGTACGGTAATGCTTTCCCGGAGCGGGTTGTGAACGTCTTTTTCTCATACGCTTCATTTTGGGCAAGGACGTCGAGCGACAGAAACAGGCAGGCCAGGAATAAAATTGAGCGCATAATTGACAGGGGTTACTGACACCTGCGAAAGCATAAGCTGCCTTGCTTTTTACTTGATGGCTGCACAGTTGTGTATATTTGTAGCTCTACTTATGGACTACATGACTCTTCCCATACCGAATAAACTGCCCCATGTTGGCACCACCATTTTTACCACAATGTCAAAACTGGCGCTCGATGTAGGCGCCCTGAATCTCTCCCAGGGATTCCCGAATTTCCCGGTGGACCCGGCTTTGCTGCACCTCGTGACGGAGGCCATGCAAAACCACCATAACCAGTATGCTCCCATGCCCGGTGTACCAGCTCTGCGCGAGGCTATTTCCCAGAAAACGCTGGCTGATTATGGGCGGTCCGCCGGTGCGGTTGCCTATCATCCCGATGAGGAAATCACCATAACATCAGGTGCGACAGAAGCCCTTTTTGCCGCTGTCACCGCTGTAATTCAGGCTGGCGATGAAGTTATCGTTTTTGAACCGGCTTATGATTCTTATGTCCCGGCCATCGAGTTGAACGGCGGGATCCCGGTTTACATATCGCTTGCTCCCCCTACCTACGCTATCGATTGGGACGAAGTGCGCTCAAAAATTACCGACCGTACCCGGCTCATTATGGTCAATACGCCCCATAACCCCACCGGACGGGTATGGTCGGCTGACGATGTTGCCCAATTGGCTGCCTTAGTCGAAACGTATAATCTGTTCGTGATCAGCGACGAAGTATACGAGCATATTCTGTTCGACGGGCGGGTTCATCACTCACTGATGATGAACCCGGTTCTACGCGAACGGACGTTCGTTTGCGGATCGTTTGGAAAGACCTTTCATATTACGGGCTGGAAAATTGGGTACTGCCAGGCGCCACCTGCCCTCACGGTGGCTTTCCGAAAAATTCATCAGTTCCTCACGTTCAGCGTGTCCACGCCCATGCAATATGCGCTGGCGGAGTACCTGAAACAGCCGGAACACTACCGTTCATTGCCCGCTTTTTACGAGACCAAACGCGATACGTTTCTGGCAGCCATTGCCGGGTCTAACTTCCAACTTATTCTCACAGAAGGGACATTTTTCCAGACCGTTTCCTACGCCGACCTCACCGACGAATCCGACACCGAGCTAGCCATCCGTCTCACCCGGGAAATCGGGGTGGCGTCCATCCCACTCTCGGTGTTTTATCACAATCGACTCGACTACCGAATGCTTCGGTTTTGCTTCGCCAAAGATGACCCAACCTTAAAACAAGCCGGGGAAAGACTGAGCGAATGGTCACATAATATGCTTATTTAGTACTATTATTACTTACCCGACTATTCCTTACCTTTCCTTGTCATGAAAAACCTCTCCCGCTGGGCAAGCCGCAATGCCCTGTTAGCCATTCTGATTATTATTTGTTGCGAGGTACTCAATGCCTTTAATGGCCTGTTACTGGGGCTAAATCTGCTGGAAGGCTGGTCGCTGGGAAGCTTATTGCTGCTGTTTTTGGCGGTGTTAGGTGGGGCCATTTTTGTTCGGACCCGGTTTAACACTGACCAAACGTACGCGGCTAACCGACGATTAATTTTTGGAGCTTTTCTCGGGAATTTCCTTCTTTTTGGCGTCTTAGGAGGCATCTGGGCCGAAAGTGTCCAGACGCCAGACCCTAGCCGGGCCGCTTTTGGTTATCGGCAAGAGGTGAGCCAATCCGATACGCTCATTAAACCCAAAAACCGGCGGTCGAATAACCAGGCGGATTATTACGCAAGCCGCACGGAGCGTGAGCAGACTGGTAGCCAAACGGGAAAGCGTATTCTGTACGTGCTATTGTTTTTAGTCGGTATTACTTTATCGGGGTTGGCGGCAGGAATTGCCTGCAATCTGGCCTGCGCTAACTACGGCGTGGCAGCTTTTCTCGTTTTGTTGCTCGGTACCGGTATTTTTCTGGCCTCTTTCTTAGCACTGAGCCGCGCCTTTGGCAGAGTAATCAAGCCCTGGCGCGAAATGGATCGGCGCGAACGCGGCCGGACCTGGCTACGTGCCTTATACCTTCTTTTGGGTTTCTGGGCTTTGACGGCCCTTCTGGGAGCTATTAATGGCTAGCCAAAGTCATTTCACCAATCGTTTACGGTTATGGTCAAGGTGCTGCTCCGTGGGATAGTCCGTGTGTACGAAGGCATCTGGATGCTTATCCTTACGGTGTTTCTGGGAGCGGCCACCTGGTTGATGGCTTATTTGTACGAATTCGAGAAACGCTATAATAAGTTTCTGCACGACGGCCAGCGTGTCACAGTGATCATCACCGAAACGGACCGGAAACCCCGCCAATTCCTAGACCAGTTTGGGCGAACGGCGTATGTCCGGTTTACGTATCAGCAACAGCCTTATGAAGTTCGGTGCGTGGACGACACCACTTGGTTATCGGCGGGCGATCGGGTCCAATTGCTCTATCATCCCATTTTGAACGAATTTGAACAGCCGCGCCAGGAGTCGGCTTCTAGATCTACTCAGGTGGTATCGCGCCTGGTTAACTGGACGGTTTTGAGTACGTTCAGCCGCGAACATCAATTACTGGCGGGCTTGATACTGGCTGGTGGGTTTCTGTTTTTCTACGTCTGCGGAGTTTTCGCGAGTCTGACAGGGCTAACCATTTTACAGCCTATTGCACAGGCCGCTTTGGTACTAATACTGGCTGGCGCTGCCCTGTTTTTTACGTACGATTCTGTTCAGCAATACCGGTATGTAGAGCAACTGAAAACCGAAGGGCAGTCTATGGAGGTTCGTGTAGCAGATGCATCCCGAGAGGCTCATGGCCGAAAAGGTCATTGGTACACCTACAAGGGAAGGTTCCGGTTTCGTAATCAGAATCGGGTCATTGTGCTAGAAGAAGCTGATTACGATCGACTTCAAAACAATCCCGGCCCGCTTCAGGTATATTATCATCCCGGAACAAATGATTTTGTTCCCGTCGACTATTCGCTCGGTCTAAGCCTGTTAATTGGCCCCCTATTCTTCTGGTTCATTCTGGGACTTGTCGCTAAAAACACCTTTTTCAAGCCATCAAAGCCCTAGGGTTGTAGCACTGTTGTGCTCTCCGCAACGGCCTTCACTTTCTTTTTGCTGAAATACACCGGAAAATAGCCGTTGCTGCCCCACAGTTCGAATAAATCCCGGTAATGCGGGCTGTCGGGATTGCCGGACTGACCGGGGCTGTTGATGCCCAACGTCCGATCCCAGTCTTCGGTATCGACTACAATTCTGAACGAAGCTCCGTGTTCCTGATTCAGGTTATTACCCGTGTTATTGACCGTTTCGGCGTAACCACCGCGTGGGATAGGCCCCAGATTAATTCGTTTTCGTTGCTCTTCGTTCACCAGTGCGCTTAAGGGGTGAGTCAGCGTGATGTGTTTATTAGTACGTTGCCCGTAGGTCCAGTCGTTCATGTCGGGGCCGAGCCGAGTGGTCAGATCGCCCACGGCCCGGTTCAGGCAGGTGAGTAGCAGACTGTCGCGATCCATTACGCGAATGGGTTGCCCAGCATGACCCGGGATCTGGATGAGTGGTGAGCTCAGTAAATCCATAATCCGTTTGGTGGGCAACGAACGGAAATAAGGCTGAGCGGACAGGGGCACCATTGCCGTGTACAACGCCTGGCGGAGGGCAGCTTCCCAAACCACATAGATCGACGCAGCCACCGAGCCTGGCTCCAGCTGATAATTCCACTTGCGGAGATACGTGCTGGCCTGTTCTGTTGGTAACTCCTCCGCAACCAACGATTCCAATAACGGAACCAGCGACCGAGCCGGAACGGCCAGATAATCAGCCTGTAAACGGGTAAAATCCTGTAACGTTTTGCGTTGCCCATTGGTCAGCACTTCCTCGATCCGGTGCGCTCGCGAAGGGCCTGCCCACGACCAGCCAATGGCGTTTCTACTAGGGAAATTCGGTGGAGTCAGATTATTATTGGCCGTGACTACTAGCCCCTCTGGTGGATTTACTTTGTTGGGTAACTGTAGAATAGGCAAATAACCACTCCACTCAAACCGGCCATCTCCCGGCACGGGCACAAGGCCGGTCCAGTTTTTTCGGATAGGCGAAATACCCACAGCCTGCCAGCCGATAGTCCCCTTTCTATCAGCGGAGGGCCGCCCCGCCCAGATCATGTTTTCGCCCGGAATCCGGCTGAATGTGCAAGCCTGCCGAAACTCAGCCCAGGTCTTAGCCTGATTCATACGCAAACTGGCCAGATAGGGCGCACAACCCCGTTCCAACCAGCCCGCCCGCACCGCATAGGCTTTATGATTTTGGGGATCTTCAAAGGTAACGGGACCGTGTCGGGTGTATTTCAATTCTACTGTGACAGGGTTAGCTCCTTTCACCGGTATTGTTTCTTTACGGATTCGCATGGTTTCCCACTGGCCCTTGTACCGGTACTGATTCGGGTTTTTCGGGTTGGTTTCATAGACATACAGATCCTCACTGTCGGTTTCGAAAATAGTTAACCCCCAGGCTCCGTGTTCATTGTGCCCCACCGAAATACCCGGTAAGGTTGGCTCCCCCGCCCCCACTGCATTCCAGCCCGGCGCATTAAGGTGAACCCAGTAGCGCAGCGAGGGAGTTGATTGAGCCCGGTGCGGATCATTTGCCAGCATTGGGTAGCCACTCACCGAATGCCGACCGTCGATTACCCAGTTATTCGAACCTACCATTTGCTTTTCCGTGTCGAACCAGTCGGCAATGGCGTTTGGGGTAGGGCGGCTTTCGGCGCGCAGACGCCCATCAGCAGGCGAAAATTTCAAGGGCAACCGAAACGCTTCGTAAGGCGCCAGAACGGGTTGCATTAGTTGCTCGCCATTTACGTGCAGGGTTAAGTCTGGCTCTGTAGCAGGTTTGGTATTGGGATGAAACCAGCGAAGTTGGCGTAGTTTGTCAGCCCCAACCAGATGAACCAGTCGGCCGTTGTCCAATTCTTCGCGTACGTTTCCCAG
Organism: Flavobacterium sp. SUN052; assembly: GCF_028867935.1. Classification (GTDB taxonomy): domain Bacteria; phylum Bacteroidota; class Bacteroidia; order Flavobacteriales; family Flavobacteriaceae; genus Flavobacterium. The sequence goes on along the minus strand of NZ_JAPQNS010000001.1, from coordinate 260,177 downwards.
CAGCCCCTGATGGCGACTGATAACGATTTCGGGCGTCCACAAACCGGGTTCTGTTTTCAGTACTGAGAACTCGAACGGGAGTTTTTCAGGCGTTTTTTTGATCTCGGTAATGTAAGCATTGATACCCTCCACAAAGGCCCGCACGATGGCCGCGCCATGCGGGTGATAGTGATTTAATTCAGCGTCCAGTGATTCTTGATACGTCTTACCACCCGTTGCCCGAAACCGGAACAAACGTGCGCCCTGATCCCGCAAAACTTCCTGTGGACCAAGCAACTCTGCCACAGTACCAGTAGCCTGCCGTCGCCAGATTTCGAGTTGAAACAACCGGTCCTGTGCTGCCGAATAGCCCTGCGCCCAAAACAGGTCGTGTTCGTTTTTAGCGTAAATGTGATTTACCCCCCAGCGGTCACGGATGATCTCAATGGGTTGTTTAAGACCAGGGTGCGACGGGCCAGATGGATTTTGGCTACACGCCTGGTGGAAAAGCAAAAATGAGCAGGATAAAATCAGGAGCAGTTGACGCATACGGCAGATTTGAATGTCGACCGTGAATATAAGCCCAACCCGTTGCCCGTGCCAGCTTTACGAACGAATTAAGATCACGGGCGATTTCTTCTCCTGTATCATACACCAGTTCAGGAGGCAATACTCAGGTTTTGAGCCCGGAGTTACCATAAGCCCGGAGTTACCATAAGAAGGTATCTCCAGGCTCAAAACTTATTTCTTCGTGGGCATTTTGAAGGTAGCCACGTCAATGTCTGGGTTCACTTCGATCTTGTCGAATGTGATTTTCATGCGACCAAACTGGGGGTTACTCATCTCGGTTGAATACGGGAACTGGACGCCATTAACCGGGCGGTAGTCATCGAAAAAAGCTTCTACTTCTACGTCCTGCCCCTGCGCTTTAGCCTTGGTAACTACCTTTTGGTCAAGGTAGGTCGACGCGTTGATGTAATGCGTCATTGTAGCACCATCGGCCCTTGTAATGATTAGCTTGTAGGTATCCTTTCCATCAACAACCTCTTTGCCACCAAATTCAATTTTGTTGTTCTTGGTTTTATAATCGACCATTGGCCCGGCCAGATCAAGTTGTTCGGCAAACGTTTTGGTTACTTCGGCAGGCATCTCCTGTGGATCGGGGCCAGCCATTGGGTTAACCATCCAGCCTTTGGTACCATCGAACCCCTGCGACATGGTCTGTCCCATCACCGACATATCCGACCGCATGCCCGCCCCGGCCACAATCGACGAAACCGATTTTATTTCGTTCCCCATCACCTTGGTGGTAGTTTCCATCCGCACCGATTTGATGGCCTTTAGCTTGTCAGTACCACCGCGTGCCGCAAGAGTTTTGGCAATAATCTCGTCGGCAGTTTGTGCCTGAATCGTGAGAGCGCTTACTAAAAAAGCACCCATCAGCAGTATTTTTTTCATGAAATACAGTTTGTTGCATCTCAAATATACTAACACGTCACTTGTTAGCCAAGAAACACGCTAGCTACTTTCCCGAAATCTCTCCACCCGCTCCCAGCGGCATGAGCGTTACGGGCCCCAACAAACCCGACGTGCGGGGCTGCCATTTCTCAGCCGTAAAGTTTCCATCCTTACCCCGGTTCTCCCGTAATCGGGCAGACATATTGATGTTGTAAAACTTCTTCCACTCTACACCCTTGCGGTCCATATCGGCAATGCGGTTGGCCATCCCGTTCGACACCTTGACTGTCAGGATGTTTGTTTCTTTCAACAAGTTTGCCGGAATCGTCAGCTGGAAAGTAGGTCCAATAAGAGAGCCCAAATCTTTCCCGTTTAGCTGGACGTGCGCACTTTCGGCCACTTGACCCAAATCCAACCGCCAGCTGGTAGCAATTCCGGCTGGCTTCGGGAAGTTAAGCGTATAGGTAGCCGTACCAGCGAATTTTTTGGCTGCTTCCCCGCCCAAATCAGTCCACGACCGTAGCTTCTCGGTCTGAATCGGTGCGGGAAGTTCGGGGCCACCTTTCACAAACGTAATGGCCCAGTTACCCGTGAGGGGCTGAGGATCGCCAACCGGTGTGCCATAGGCATACTGTGGTCCAGTGCTCTTTGTATTTCTGGCATCCAGAATAGCCGATTCGCCGGGAGCCAGTTGCAGATAAATCTCGGTAGTTCCAGTAGCATCCGCACGACGGTTGGCCATGCCTGTTTGTCCAGTCATCGGGTTAAACAGCGCGACTGACTGGGCTGTCTTCTGCAAGGGAACCCAACCAGCAATGGCTTTATCCGACCAGTTTGCAATGAAATAGTAATGGCCGTTTGCATGGCTTCGCCGAACAAACTGTAATCCCTGATCCACCAGCGTCTCGCGCTTCACGGCGCCAGCAACCAACAGTTGATCGATGTCTTTTCCCAGTAGCACTTCGCCAAGTCCAACCGCAGCCCGTTGCACACCTGCCTGCTTGCTTTCGGTGAACTTCAACTGGCCCAATAACTCATCAAAGGCTGTTTGACGGGTCTCCTGATTTTCCAGTCCATTCACCAGTTGCGGCAGTTTACCCGCCATGACCACCGTAGCTCCGTTGCCCGCCAGGGTAAATAGTTGTTTCAACGTAGCCAGAGGAAGCACTTGGCTTTCAGGGACAACGATGGTCTGGTAAGCAACGCCCCCCGTGATCAGCTTGCCGTTGGCCGATATCACATTCAGGAGTTGTTTGTCGGAAATAAAATCAAACCCATAGCCCTTTTTTAGCAGCGTTTCGGAGTATTCCTCTACGGGCAAGCCCTTAAATCCGTGCTCAATTCCATCGAAATGTTGTAGCAAGACTTTTCCCTGGCGGGTGTAGGCATCATAAATAGGCAGATACACCAGTACATCGTTAGCCGGTTTTCCCTGTTGCAGAAACGACTGGCAGCGGGCTACGTACCGATTCAACGTACCAAAATCATCCCAAAACGTGTTGTTGGGGTTGAAATGTACAGCCGCGTAAAATAACCAACCGGGCCATGCCGCGCTTTGGGGCGAGTAATTAGTGCCGTGGTAGAATGTGTGATTCACCCCACCCAGCAGAAAGCGGTCCATGTCTTTTTTAATATCGTTGAGCGTCGATAAAAAGTGCTCGTTATCCCAGGTTGCCGACTCCGACGAAATCAACTTTTTACCCGTTACGTTACCCGCCGACGATGCAAATTTGATCCGCAGCAAGTCCGTTCCTTCAATTTCGGGGATGTCGGTAATAGCGTACAAATCAAGAATATTAGCCGGTGAACCATGCGCCTGATTCCGAATGATCTTGCCTTTCCCCTTAGCCCATTCGCTCCAGGTTTTGGTGTAATTTTCGAGGAGCAGTTCAGAAATCGTTTCGCGGTAATCACTCAATACACGCCGGTTACGGTCGTCGGTATCTTTACCAAACAGCGCGGGTAGGTGCAATTTCAGATCATAACCGCGCCGTTTCTGGAATTCTGTAAACAGAGCAGGCGTCCAGTTGCCCTCGCCCTGAGCATCGTCAACTTCGTAGGAATCATTAAAAAACGCCCGAATACCCGTCAGGTTACGCCCCCGAAATGCCTCATCGAAACGCTGGAGGTAATGCTGGGTAGCCGCTTTGGAAAAATGGTCGATCACATCGCCTTCGCCCCCCGGCCCGGCCCGTTCCACTTGCTTACCGTGCCAACCCTGAAACACGCCATACAGTGTCCAATCACCCGAATTCGTCGGAGCAGTCCAGTTTAAGCGCCCATCAGACCCAACTTTCGTAGTCAGATCCAGCGTTTGCCCCTTACTGGAATACGCCATTAAAGCCTGGAGAGGGATCAGTTTTTCGAACCGTACCTGATCGAAGGCATGAAGCTGTAGATCAGAATTTTTAGCAATAGGATCTATTAGCTTTTTGATGTCGATAGGTTCCCCAACCGTCCTCATAATCGGCTTCTGCGTGTATGAAACAACCTCCTTCAGCGATTCCCCTGATTTCAGGGAATAGGTTTGATAGGCGACATAGCGGCAGGCATCTGACGGACTCACCCACGGACCACCAAAGGGCCAGCCAGAAGCCTGTGCCAGGTCAACGCCTAGTTTCAGCCGTTTGGCTTCGGCCAGTGTGTGGCCCAGCCGGTCCATCCATTTTGGCGACAAAAACTCGATAAACGATTTTTCTTCGCCCTTCACGCCATATATCGGAGTGATCTCAACGCCCCCTAAGCCTGCTCGTTCATATTGCTCCATCAAGCGGGTGAGGTTCTGGTTATCGACCGCGCTACCCATCCACCACCAGCGGGTCCAGGGTTTGGCTTGTTGCGTGATAACTGGCCATTGGGGCTGTTGGGCCTGAGCGGCAAAACCGATCAGCAAAAGGGGCAGGAATATATATTTTTTCATAAATGGCAATTACTTCATTTTGTACAATTCGCTACCTGCCAGCAGGAAACAACCAAGGCCGTAGTCCTCAAAATCGGGTTTGCTGGTGTAGGTTACGGGTTGCCCCTCTTTGGGCTCTTTACCGGTCCCCTGAACGTAGCCCAGAAAACCGTTTGGGTGTACACTTTCGCTAGCCATGGCATTCCAGGCTTTGGCTACAATGGGGCGGTACGTTTTAGCGTCTAACAGGCCGTGATTTATACCCCAGGCCATGCCGTACACAAACAAAGCCGTACCTGTCAACTCCTTACCGCCGTAGTTCGTGGGGTCGTGCAAACTTACATTCCAGTAGCCATCAGGGCGCTGAAGTGGCGGCAATACGCGCATCATTTCTAGATACATCTTTTCGTATTCCGTCCGGTGAGGAGCGTTTTTGGGCATAATGTCGAGCACCCGCACCAACGCAGCCACCACCCAGCCATTTCCCCGCGACCAATAGCAATCTTCGCCGTTGGGTTCTTTGTAAGGCGGCACAAAATCTTTATCGCGCCACCATAAGCCGTCGGTTGGGTTGTACAAACCGTTGCCACCCTGTACCGTTTTCGAGTGGTTGTACAACTGGTACATTTTCTCATAATAACCCGAACTAACCGCAGGATCATTGGCATACAACACGCCCAGTTTGGCAAATACGGGCATCGCCATTTGCAGGGCGTCGATCCAGTTCCAGTCGTCGACTTTGGCGCCCAGCGGACCATCAGAACTCACCATTTTATCGATGCTCGTTTTGATGTCCTGAATCCATTCCGGGTGTTTTTTCCCGTCTAGCTGGTAGAGTTCGAGGTACGTCTGGGCGCAGCATTGATCGTCGGCATTGCGGGTGCTGGTACCACTTCTCATCCCCCATTTGTGTTTTTGGCCCCAGTCGACGGCGTAGTCATAATACCGTTTCTGCTGGTCGATTCCGTAGAGAGCCATCAAGCCTTCGTAATACACGGCCCTTGTCCAGATATTGCTTGGCCGGGTTTTATTGGTGACAATCTCTTTACCCGTATCTGGCCATTTGGCCATGAAATAATCGTTGGCGAGCGTCATTGTCGCCAACATGATTTTCTTTTTGGGTAGTTGCTGTGCCTGAACGGTGGTCAGAAAAAGAAAAATAAGGATGCACGAAAAGAGTGTACGCATGTATCAGGAATTGTTTTTAGCGACTTCGACGGCATATATCTGGGATTGGCCTTCGAAGTTGGCCCGGAAGATAATCCATTTACCATCTGGCGAAAAATGCACGTTTGGTTCGAGCTTGTAACCGTGGTGTTTCATATTCACCAATCGCTCAGAGCTCAATTTATCGCCATTGGGACGGAACAGATACAGCCACATTCCATCAGCGGCTTTCGCTACCTGACCCGGATCGCCCCCGTCGCCCGCAAACAGTTTCTGATCGGGCGACACATTGAAGTGGATGGACCATTCATCGCGGGTCATTAAATACAGTTTTTCGGTTCCTGTACTCATATCGTAGCCACCCAGATAAAAGGTTACGCTGCGTGGTTTCTGCACATCGAACCAAACCGTTTTCCCATCGGGGCTGAAGAATTCATGACCAGCAATTTCTCCCTCCACGGTCCGTTTGTGAACCAGTTTAGTTGCGCCCGTTTGCACGTTGATGTGCCAGATACGGTCTACCAGATGCCAGGGACCTTCGTGACAAAACATGAGTAAATCGGGGTCAGTGGGCGAAAACTGCACGTGCCCCAGCCAGGTATTTTCTTCGTGAATCGTTTTTAGTTTACCGGTTTCAACATTCAGCGTGAATAGCGAATGGGGCACCTTTGCTTCGAAAATGCGGGTAAAGAAGTCTTTCTTCTCGGGGTATTTTCGCAAGATCTCGCGGGCTTCTTCACCACTTTGGCTACCGGCTAATAGCGTTTCATCAGCGTTTAGTGAAGTAATACTGGCCTTGAAATCGGTCGGAAATACGTAGATCAAGCGTGTTTTTTTGGTGTCGATATGCGTGGCAAATACACTATCGCGGCTTTGGTAAATGACCTCACGGCGTTTGGGCGCAACAATCTCCCCACCCTTTTGCGACAAAGGACGCGTCAATAGTTCGGTTTGCTGTGTTTTCAGGTTGACCGAGTACAACTGACGACCCTGAGCCCCCGTGTGGTAAAACACCATCTTGTCACCTGAATTTCCGGTGCCACTCACAAACGGGTTGTTATGAAAATAAAAGCTTTCGCTACTGCCTTCTATGTTTGACAAGCGCACCACCCTGTGGCCGGTGTCCTTATCGATCCATTCAGCGGGCATTGGCTTCGCAGAGCCGGTTTCAAGTTTTGTTTGTGCCCCAGCGGACAGGCTCACCAGCACCAGCCAACTTGCTACCGACCAGCGAATGCTCAAAACAAAGCGGGTATAGTTCATGCGTTCAACTTGGTTTAGGAGCGTAAAAATGGATTCACCAGCCGTTGCTACGGTTTATTTTGAGCAAGAATATACTGATTCAGGGGGCAGCTTTTCAGTAATCGTATTCCCTCGATTACCGAAGCGGCATTCACTTTTGCCCCAGCTTCGTTAGTGTGCGTATGATCTTTCACGAAGTAGGTTGTCTGGAGCTTTGTCGAGTCGCCAATAGCATCGTATTTCTTGGCAACGATTTCGTTTAAGTCAATAAAAAATGCGTTTTCGGCCTGGGCAACCTGCGAAGCCCAGGTACCATAGCTGCCCGTTGCCCGCTCCACTTTTCCGGCTTTCCAGACATTGCGGGGCACCAGCGACAGAACAATGGGCGTGGCTCCTTTGGCTTTTGTTTCGGTCACATACTTCCGCATGTACCAGCCATAGCTATGCACGATCTCGTGTTTTTTGGTGATCAGGTTATCAATCTCCTGCGTTTCTTCGCCAATCCCTTTGATGCTACCACGGGCGCGGATCGTATCGTTTACGGGCCCTCCGTCGTTATGGCCAAACTGCATCATTACAAAGTCGCCGGGTTGTAAATGGGCCATGGTTCGGTCCCAGCGGCCTTCAGTCAGAAAGTTGCGACTGCTTCGGCCTCCAATAGCGTGGTTTTCGATCCTGATTTTGGTCGTGTCAAAATGTGTGGGCAGATAGTGCCCCCAACCCCACATACCGCCTTCGCCTTTATCACTCGAATTTTTCACTGTCGAGTCGCCAATGAGGTAAAGGGTTGGGCGTTGGGCTGGTATAGCCGCCAATCCGATTAGCAAACCCGCCAATAGCAGAATGGGATACAGAATGATTTTCGTCATGGCGTCGGGGTGTTAGTTGAGCAGTCAAAGATTCAGGTAAATAGCCAAAAAACTCTCCTGCACTTACCTGTAAAGAAAACTGAACCGATTTCTAACACCTTGAGTCTTTTCAAAAATCAATCTTGTAATAAAACACTGGCAGGAACCCCAGTTGATACTCCTGCTTGATAAACGAACCATCAGGTTGGGGAGCGTAACTGAGCGACAGCAGGTTCTGAATACCCAGTATATTCACAAAATCAACGGCTATCGTGTGCGTCAGGCGGCCGCCTTTGGCATTCATGCGATTCATTTTGTAGTCTACTTTTATGTCGAACCGGCGGTAGGGTGCGAACTGAAGCGTGTTGCGGGTCGCATCCTGAAAAACAACTTCCTGGGCCGCCTGCGATGCGGTCAAGTTGACGGGTCCGTACCAACGCCCACCCACAGCGGTGTACTTAGCCCCTACGTTCAGGCTGTTCCGTTTCGACGCTCCCCGTTGAAACACAAACTCTTTAGCAAACAACGCATTAAATGCGTATTTCCCATTGAAATCGGTATTACGCAACACCCCGTCGGAACCCCGGTAACGAGCATCAAACAGTGAACCCGTCACCAGAAAATAATAACTGTTGCTGAAGAATTTTTCGAGCGTCAGTTCAGCGCCATAGTTGCGGCCAGTACCCCCATTGAACAGCTTTTGCGGAAATACGCGCGTGAAACCAGCACCCGTGTTGAGAATCGAAAACGAGGTACGCCCCACCTCAATGGGCACGTTGAAGAGCCGCTGGTAATAGGCTTCGAGCTTCAGGCGCATGTTGCGGCCCAAAAGCCGGTCGTATGCAGCCACGTAATGCCAGCTTTTGGTCAGTCCTACTCCCCGGTTTTGTTCGATTAGGGGAGTTGGGAAAAATGAGGATGTAAAGTCAGGCGTTTTGTAGAAATAAGTGTAGGTCGGTTGAATCTGGCTGTGTAATCCCACGGCCACGCTCAGCTTCTGGCGATTTGGCAAATCATACACCAGACCCGCACGGGGCTCTACCGGCGAAACACTGTTTTTGTTGAGGGTAAAAACTGTACTGGTAACACCAGCGCTCAGAGTCAATTTTTCAGTTACGTTGGCTCGCCATTGCACATAAGGCTGGAGCAACAGAGCCGACGTTTTTGTATCCCAGCGCTTTTGCCAGGTGGCTAGTACAGGCGTTGTTCCGGGATTGGTAGTGACCACACGCACGCTGTCGAACAGGTTGAAAAAGTAGACATCAGCGTTCAAACCCGCTTTCAGTGTACTCCGGGCGCTTAGTTTGTGTGTCAGCGCCAGCGACAAAGAAGCTTTTGTATCGGCAAACCGGTAGTCGAGCACGGGCGCTAAACGGTCAATTACGTATCGATCATTCTGCACCAGCGGCTTCCCATCAGTACCGTTGCGGATAAATAGAAAGTTGTGGTTAGCATCCTGCACGTTGCCCGATGCCGCTACGGTTGCCTTTACAAACGTCCGTCGACTGATGGACTTTTCGTAGGTCAGGCCCGACACAAACATGCGCGAGGTGTAGTATTGATCGCGGTCGTTCTGACCGAAAATATTCCGATCAGATACTGACTGTTCACTCACCAGAATATCGACCGTGCTGGTACCGCCAAAGCCCCATAGCGCCAATCGTCCTCCTCTTTTGAGCGGAAAGTTAAACCGAAACGAGGCATCCTGATACGTCGGAACGGCCTGTGTACCAATGTCAATACCCGCTTTATTGAATAGCCAGAGGTTGGCATATCGGTACGTGATGAGATACGACGACCCACTTTTTTTAGACAGTGGTCCTTCGAGCAATCCTTCCGTTCCCAAAAAACCAAATTGCAGCGACCGCTGATGCCGCTCGTTGTTGCCATTGCGAAGTTTCAGATCGAAGACCCCTGCAATACCGTTGCCAAACTCGGCCGGGAAAGCACCCGTGAAAAAGTCAGAATTGGCCAGCGTATTGTTGCGTATAATACTCACCGGACCGCCCGACGTACCGGGAATAGCAAAGTGGTTGGGGTTGGGAATATTGATTCCTTCGACGCGCCACAGCAGCCCGCTGGGTGAGTTACCCCGGATAACAATGTCGTTTCGGGAATCGTCGGCACCCTGCACCCCGGCAAAGTTGGATGCCATACGGGCAGGCTCACCCCGGCTTCCGGCATACCGGTCGGCCTCATCTACGGTAAACTGCCGAGCCGATACTATTGCCATTTCGTTTTTGGCATCGCCCGACCGTTGCGCTTTTACGGTCACTATGGCCAGTTCGGTGGTGTTTTCCTCAAGGTCAACGTCCAGAATTGTTTCGCGACCCGCATCCACCACAATGTTGTTGAGCAGGGCATCTTTATAACCAACCAGGCTTATCCGCACCGTTTGGCGGCCAACAGCCACGTTGGTTAGTCGGTAGCGTCCCAGCGTGTCGGCTACGGTGCCCGTGATAGGCTTATTCGTATTGTCGAGCAGTTGAATGGTAGCTCCGATCAGCGGGTATTTGGATTCGCGATCGACAACCCGCCCGCGAAGGGTTTGGGTAGGCTGAGACAGAGCTATGAAGGCGGTTAAGAGGAGAATTGTAGTCAGAAAGAGTGGTTTCATAAACGGGTAAGTGGGCGTAGAAGCAACGTAGAACGATTATACGGCATATCGCGTTAAAAAATAGTATATTTGACAAAAATAGCGGTATACTGGCCGGGCGAATTGGTCAGTTGCATTCACAATTTATTTCACTGCACGTGACCTTTCACGACTTCAACCTGCACGACGACGTACTGTCGGGTGTGGACGCCATGAATTACCAGCAGGCTACTCCCATTCAGGAGATGGCTATTCCTAAAATCATCGAGGGTAAAGACCTTATCGCCTGTGCCCAAACCGGTACGGGTAAAACAGCGGCTTATCTGATTCCACTCCTCGACAAAATTTCTCACGCCGGTCACCAGCATACCAGCACGCTGATTCTGGTGCCTACCCGCGAGTTGGCTAAGCAAATCGATGAACAGGTTGAAGGGTTTGCCTATTTTGTTTCGGCCACGAGCATTGCCCTGTACGGAGGGGGCAAAGGCGAAAACTGGGATCAGCAACGCAAAGCCCTCACCACCGGAGCCGACATTATTATTGCTACGCCCGGTCGTCTGATGGCCCACATGCAGATGGGCTATGTGAAGTTCGACCAATTGAATTACCTCGTTCTGGATGAGGCCGATAAGATGCTCGACATGGGCTTTTCAGACGATATTCTGAAGATCGTTCGCGACATTCCGGCAAACCGACAGACGCTGATGTTCTCGGCAACAATGCCCGGAAAAATTCGGGACTTCGCCAAGAAACTTCTTAAGAATCCCGACGAAATTACGCTTGCCGTATCGAAACCCGCCGAGAAAATCGACCAGCAGTTCTACATGGCTAAAGACCACCAGAAACTGCCGCTGTTGATGCATCTTATTCAGCAAGCCAATGCCCAGAGCATGGTCTTATTTACCTCACGCAAATCGGAGGTGAACCCGATTGTTCGAGCGTTGACCAAGTTAGGCTACGAATCGCACGGTATCTCGTCGGATATTGAGCAGGATCAACGCGAAAAAGTGCTCCGAGGCTTCAAAAACAAGCAGTTCCCCATTCTGGTAGCCACCGACGTACTATCGCGTGGCATCGACATCGACAGCCTGAGCCACGTAGTCAACTACGACGTTCCCCGCGATGCTGAAGATTACGTTCACCGGATTGGCCGCACAGCGCGCGCTGAAAATACGGGCACAGCCATCACGTTTGTCAACGAAATGGATCTGTACCGGGTCAAGAAGATTGAGCGGCTGTTAGAGAAGAAAATAGAAAAACGGTCAATTACGGAAGAACTTGGGCTTGGTCCGGCACCCTCATCTGAAGGTGGTGCCACTGATCCACGCCGGGATGGTGGCCGTGGTAACGCCCCCCGAGGTGGTGGGCGCGGAAAGGACGAGAAACGAGGCAACGCAAAGGGTGAACGCAAACCCCGAAACGAGAGCCGGAATAATGAGCGCCCGGCGCAAAATGGTCAACTCAATAGCGCCCCACCAGCTGAAGGAACGCCCGTAACAACCGAAGGCCAACCGACTGCAAAATCCCAGGATAGAAACCGGAGTCGGAATAATCGGGGAGGTCGTGGACCGCGCCCGGACTCAGCAGCGGCAGAGTCCAGCACCAATCCTGAAAATGGTTCAGTCGAATCACCACCAGTACCTGTTTTAAACGCCGAGGGGCAACCGAATGGAGAGGCCAAAAAACCACGTAAGCGAAACAGAGGACGAGGTCGCAAGCCCGATCAGGCAGGCGAAACCCAGCAACAGCCAGTGAACGTTGCAGAATAATTGATTTACTCCACTATTTAGGGCGACTTGGTCAGTATGACCCAGCCGCCTTTTCTTTTATGCATGTACGGGAGATTGTACATCTACCCTCCGCAATAATCTCGATTTCTGTGACCCGCTTACTTCTACTACTCCCGCTTTTCTGGCTGGCTTCTCCCGCCTTTGCTCAGAAAAAGAACGACACTTTTAAGTACAACATTTATCAAGCAACTTCGCCCATCCGCATTGATGGAGTTGCTGACGAGGCCGCCTGGCAAACGGCGCAGTCAGCCTCTGATTTTTACATGGTGTTGCCGATGGACACCAGCCGTGCCCGGGTATCGACCGATGTTCGCATGGCCTACGATAATCAGAACCTGTATATCATTGCCATCTGTTATTACCCTAAAAACCAGCCTTATGTGGTTGAGTCGCTCCGGCGCGACTGGAATTTCGGCAAAAACGACAACTTTCTGCTGTTTCTCGACACGTTCGAAGATCAGACGAACGGCTTCAGTTTTGGAGCCAACGCCGTGGGAGCCCAATGGGATGGGCTCATGTATGAAGGCGGCAAAATAAACACCAGTTGGGATAATAAGTGGACCTCCGTGGTTCGTAATTACCCCGATCGGTATGTGTTCGAAGCTGCCATTCCGTTCAAGTCGATCCGGTATAAAAAAGGAATTACGCATTGGGGTGTCAATTTCAGTCGGCAAGATTTAACCAGTACAGAGAAATCATCGTGGACACCTATTCCACGGCAGTTTCCAACGGCATCGCTGGCTTACACTGGTCAGTTGGTTTGGGACCAGGCACCACCTCAGGCAGGGCCAAACATCTCGGTGATTCCGTATGTACTGGGCAGTACCGCCCGCAATTTCGCTACTGTTGAGCGCCCCGCCCCAACCGGCACAATCGGGGGCGATGCCAAAGTTGCACTTACGTCGTCGATGAACCTCGACCTCACGGTAAACCCTGATTTTTCGCAGGTGGAAGTGGACCGGCAAGTCACGAACCTCGACCGCTTCGAGCTGTTCTTCCCCGAACGGCGTCAGTTTTTCCTGGAAAACGGCGACCTGTTCGCCAACTTCGGCTATGCCACCATCCGGCCTTTTTTCAGCCGACGGATTGGCCTTGGAGTGCCTATTCGGTACGGGGCACGGGTTAGTGGTAAGCTGAACAAAGACTGGCGTGTTGGCCTGATGCACATGCAAACGGCCGATGTAGAAGAGACGGATTTACCCCGCCAGAATTTTACGGTGGCGGCTTTTCAACGGCGAGTGGGCGTACGCTCAAATGTGGGACTTATGCTGGTGAACAAGCAGTCGATGAACTACACCCCCCGTGAGGGTTTCCCGACTTATTCGCAATATAACCGCAACGTAGGTATGGAATATAACCTACAGTCGGCCAATAACCTCTGGACGGGCAAGGCACTGTACTTACAATCGTTTTCGCCGGGAAGCCCAGCCGACAATAAAGTGATGGCTGGCAATCTATTGTATAATGACCGTAAATGGATTGTGGGAGGCCAATATGAGTATGTGGGCACCAATTACAATCCCGAAGTAGGTTACGTACCACGCCGGGGTTACCAGAAATTAAACGGGCAACTGGCTTACCTGTTCTTTCCGAAAGGCAGCTCGGTGTTGAGTCACGGGCCCATTCTCAACAGCACCATTTTTATGAACACGAAGCTAAGTCAGCGACTCGACAACACGAGCTATCTGGCCTATGGACTTCAGTTTCGCAGTAAGAGTACCTTTACGGGCTGGGTGGCGACCGATTATGTCCGCCTATTGGCCGACCTCGACCCTACCAATAGTGGCAAAGCTAAATTGAAAGCCGGGAGTCAGCACGGTTGGCAATCCTGGGGAACCGAGTTCATTTCGCGACCACAAAGCCTGTTCACCTACGGCTTTTCGACGCGTTACGGTGGTTTTTATGATAACGGCACCCGTCTGAACATTACAACCGATCTGGCATACCGGGTTCAACCCTATGCTAGTTTGGCCGTTTCGTCGAGCTTCAACCGCATTAGCCTGCCCGAATTGTCTGGTCTGACTACGTTTTGGCTTGTTGGACCGCGTCTGGATCTGACCATGACCAACTCGCTGTTCATCACAGCCTTTATGCAGTACAACCAACAGGCCAAAAATGTGAACTTGAATACCCGTCTGCAATGGCGCTACAAGCCAGCCTCTGACCTGTTTATCGTTTATACGGACAATTACCTTCCCGAAAATTTTCGGGTGAAGAACCGGGCAATTGTTTTTAAGCTAACGTATTGGTGGAATGTGTAGTTTGTTATATGTTTACCAACAAATCTACACTTTTACCTTTATCAGCAACTTTCTATGAAAAAGTGCTTCTATCTGCTCAGTTTGAGTGTATTGCCTTTCCTGTGTCAGGCTCAGGAAATTCAGGAAGCGCCACCAGCCCCAACCTCCTACCTTGTTCCATCGACATGGCGAGTTACGTTTCTGGGACCGGGGGTTCATAACGAAATTCGGCTGGGGCAAAAAACAACGCTTGCTTCTGCCATTAGCTTCGCTTACGATGCACGGGTAGCAGACACCAGGGCTGTTCCTGTTGGTGACCCCAGCAGAAGCGATTTAGCCCAGTCATTTGGGTTACTAACAGTAGTTCGAACAGGGGTACGCTACTTTTACAACTTCGAACGGCGGCTTCAAAAGCAGAAAAGTATCCGGTACAATTCAGGTAATTATATTTCGCTACAGGCCAAATACAAAACTCCCTCTTTCTGGAAAAAAGAAGACGTACGCGCCCCGCTGAGAAGGCTTGATGGCATGTACGTAAATGCACTCTGGGGCTTTCAACGTACCTACCGGCGTAACTTCTACCTGAATCTCACCCTTGGCATTGAAGTTGGGAGAACTGGTTTATTACCTATCAACGATTTTCATTTAGGCTATACCTTTCCTAATCGTAAAGCAAATCAATAAAACCGCCTGAAACCAAAATGGCCAGTGTTCGTAGGAGTAAATTCCTGACAAACACTGGCCATTTTTTAGTAGATGAACTCTACGCTACTAATTCCAGCAACTGATCCTGTTGTAAAACGATACGCTGGCGCTCGCTCAAACTTTCTGATGCTTTCATTAATGGCAAGCGTACGTGGCCTTCAATTAGGCCCATAATCTCCATAATATTCTTGATACCCACGGGATTTCCTTCTTCGTACAGTAAAGGATCAATGCGGAGGAAATGGCTCAACTCACGCGAGGCAAGCTTGAAATCACCCTCCAGAGCAGCGTCGATTATACCGCAGAAACGAGATGGGAACGCGTTGGCAATTACCGACATAACGCCTACCCCGCCAATACTGATAATGGGAACTCCTTGCACGTCGTCGCCGGAGATCAAGAGAAAATCTTCGGGTTTATCGCGGGCAATTTCCATACACTGCTCAATAATACACGAAGCCTCTTTCACGCCAATGATATTCGGATGTTCAGCCAGCGTACATACTGTTTCGGCAGTCATGTTTATGCCCGTCCGGGGAGGAATATTATACAGAATTACCGGTACGGGCGAGGCATCGGCAATACGGGTGAAATGTTCAATCACACCCCGCTGACCGGGTTTGTTATAATATGGGCATACCGAAAGGATCGCGTCGATACCATCAAAATCAGTCTCTTTTATGTAGTTAACAACTTCCGGCGTAACATTGCCCCCTACTCCGTACACAATCGGAAGATTCTTGGGATTGTTTTCCTTGGTGTAGTTCAGCAACTGTTTCTTCTCCGCTTTCGTCACCGTCGGCGACTCACCTGTTGTGCCCTGAAGCACAATGTAACGCACACCCCCATCGGATATATGCTGAATGACACGGCCGTAACCGTCGAAATCAATAGAGTGGTCGGCATTGAAAGGGGTGACAATGGCCACACCAACGCCATGAAAGCGAGTATTCATTAAGTTAACGGAGTTGTATTACCACAAAGTTACGCCAACATAGCCATAAACTCATCTTCGCTAATCATTGGCACATTCAATTGTTCTGCTTTATTCACTTTTGATGGACCTGCACTATCACCTACAATCAAATAATTGAGCTTTTTAGAAACGCCACTGAGCAGTTTACCACCATGCGCAACAATTTCCGTTTCGAGCTGCTCCCGACTAAAATTCGCAAATGTGCCCGTGTAAAGGAACGTCTTACCAGTAAGTTTGTCGCTCTGCGCTTCAATCACTTTCCGCTCGCCTACAAACTGAAGCCCGGATGCCCGCAACCGTTCCACATGAGCCAGATTGTCGGGATCGCTAAACCATTGAGCAGCACTCTGAGCAATGCGTGGGCCAACCTCTGGCACAGTCACCAATACCTCAAATGGAGCAGCCATGAGCGCATCCATTGTTCCGAAATAATCGACCAGTTTCTCGGCAGTGGTGGCGCCTACATACCGAATACCCAGCGCAAACAACACATTTGTAAACGCTTGCTTTTTTGATCGCTCAATGGCCGTCAGAATATTGTCGACGGTTTTTTGCCCAAACTTCACGGTACGTGTTTTTCCCGGCTCTTCAGTTCCGTCGTCATTCAAGATCGGTGTTGCCGGATACGTACGCTCCAGACCAAGCAGTTGTTCGTTGGTCAAATCGTACAAGTCGGCAGGCGACTGTACCAGCCCCCTCTCGATGAGCAGTTCAATTTTGCCTTCGCCGAGACTTTCAATATTCATCGCCCGACGCTGAATAAAGTGCTCGAATCGGGCTTGACGTTGCGGTGGGCAGCCTTTCTCGTTAGGGCAGTAAAAGTGCGCTTCCCCTTCGGTCCGGATGAGGGGCGTTTGGCAGGCAGGGCAGGTAGTTGGGTAATTAATATCCCTAACAGCATCAGTTCGTTTGCTTAGATCAACACCCGTCACTTTCGGGATAATCTCCCCTCCCTTTTCTACAAAAACCGTGTCGCCCAGCATCACACCCAGCCGCTCAATTTCGTTGGCATTATGCAGGGAAGCTCGTTTCACGACTGTTCCTGCTAACAAGACTGGGGTAAGATGCGCCACGGGTGTTACAGCCCCGGTACGGCCAACCTGGTACGTCACATTGTTCAGGGTTGTACTGGCTGCCTGCGCCTTATATTTGAAAGCAATTGCCCAACGCGGACTCTTGGCAGTAAAGCCCAGTTCGCGTTGCTGGGCGTAGCTGTTCACTTTGATAACGATACCATCTGTGGCCAACGGAAGCTCAAACCGCTTCATCTCCCACTCGTTTATAAATAGCATTACCTCCTTAATATCAGCACACTTCCGCCAGGTTGGCGACACGTTGAAACCCCATTTTTTCAGCGAAACCAAGCTCTCTTCATGGGTCTTGAACACTTCGTTGTCCGACAGAAACGAATAGATGTAACAATCCAATCGGCGTTGGGCCACAGCTCGTGAATCCTGCTGTTTAAACGTCCCCGATGCTGCGTTTCGCGGATTGGCCAGCAAGGCTTCACCAATATCCTCGCGCTCTTTATTGATCCGTTCAAACTCAGCAAAGGGCAAAAAACCCTCGCCACGCACCTCAAAAAGCTCGGGTAAAGCAGTATTCTCTTTGCCTCCCACGCGAAGCGGTACCGTTCTGATTGTGCGAATATTAGCCGTAATATCGTCGCCACGAACGCCATCACCACGCGTAGTTCCCTGCACCAGAACGCCGTTTTCATACGTCATACTTAGCGCTACCCCATCGAATTTCAGTTCGCATACATACTCAAACTGCTGCCCGTCGAGGCCCTTCCGAACCCGGTTATCAAACTCGACCAGTTCTGCTTCTGAATACGTATTGCCCAATGACAACATCGGGAAACGGTGGTAAACGGTAGCAAATTCTTTACTGATGGTACCCCCTACACGAGCTGTAGGTGAGTCGGGCCGTCTAAATTCAGGATATTGTGCTTCAAGGGTATTCAACTGCTCCAGCAGCTTATCGAACGTGAAGTCATCTACCTCCGATACGCTATTCTGATAGTACTGATAGTTATAGTGGTTAAGCTGGTCGGTTAACTGATTTATCTGGTCTTGGGGCGACATAACAGGTCAATGGTTCGTGTGTGTTCACAAAATAACAGGAATACAGAAAGCACTACTTAAATGGATTGTTACAGCTTTTTAATAGTATCAATCCATTTAATCCGTACCATTCATGATCCTTTGTTCTACTTAATAACGTTTTGGCGAAGATGCTTTTGTTTCGGCTTTCGAGCAAAAAAAGTTAGCTTTACCGACGGAAAACCGACTATAGTAAATCAGTCATGTTTTCAGGGCAAACGGTTTGCTTCAACTAACCGCTACCCTTTTCTGAGCTATGAACCATCCGATTATTGCCCCGTCTGTCCTGGCGGCTGATTTTGCCAATTTGCAACGCGATGTGGAAATGATAAACCACAGCGAAGCCGACTGGTTTCATATCGACATTATGGACGGCGAGTTTGTTCCCAACATCTCATTTGGTTTCCCCGTACTGGAAGCCATTCGTCGGCACGCCCAAAAACCGCTCGACGTTCACCTGATGATCGTACAGCCTGACCGGTATCTGGAGCAGTTTGCAAAAGCCGGTGCCGATACCATTATCGTTCATTATGAAGCCTGCACCCACCTGCACCGCACCCTCACGCGTATTCGTGAACTGGGTTGTCGAGCTGGGGTAGCCCTGAATCTGCAAACGCCCGTTACGGCGCTGGAAGATATTCTGGATGCCGTTGATCAGGTGTTAATAATGACAATAAACCCTGGTTTCGGGGGGCAAAAACTAGTCCCTTCATCTATTCAGAAAGTTCGCAAGATGCGCCGTCTTCTAGCCGAGCATCAGAGTACAGCCCTCATAGAGGTGGACGGGGGCGTTGATATGAATACTATTGCCGAACTGGCAGAAGCCGGTGCCGACGTATTTGTAGCAGGTACGTCTGTTTTTAAAGCCAGCGACCCGGCCTTGGCTATCCGCCAATTAAAAGAACAACCGTTTAGCAAACGGTCGTCCTCAATGGCTTGATAGTTGTTTCATATTTAGAATGACATTGCGACAAACCTATATGACAAAGTCCCTGCTGGCAAGTGCATTGAGCCTGCTTCTGCTGACTGGAGCCTGCCGAACCCAGACCCAGGATAATCAAACTGAAAATCCGGCCGTTACCAGCGATTCTACCGCTGTTAAAAACGGACAAGCTCCCCCCGCTCCTGAATGGGCCAAAAATGCAACCATCTACGAAGTAAATACACGCCAGTTCTCGCCAGCTGGAACGTTCAATGCAGTGACTGAACAATTACCCCGTTTGAAAGAACTAGGGGTTGATATTGTCTGGCTGATGCCAATTTATCCAATCAGCCAGAAAAACAAAAAAGGAACACTTGGTAGCCCATATGCCGTTGCCGATTACAAAGCCGTTAATCCTAGCTATGGTACTCTTGACGATTTGAAAACGCTGGTGCAACGAGCCCATGGACTTGGGTTGAAAGTGATTCTCGACTGGGTACCAAATCACACTGGCTGGGACCACAAATGGATTACCGAACACCCCGAATATTACACGAAGGTGAACGGCAAAATGACGGCTCCCATCGACCCCGGTACCGGAAAACCAACCGATTGGACGGATGTTGCCGATCTTAATTACGACAACCCAGATATGCGCAAGGCTATGATCGACGCCATGTCGTACTGGTTACGCGAGTGCGACATCGACGGGTTTCGGTGTGATGTGGCTGGCTTTGTACCCGACGATTTTTGGAAGGAACTCCGCCCCGCCCTCGACAAAATCAAGACGGTATTCATGTTATCGGAGTGGGAAGCCGATCCAGAGCATTTCAAGAACTGCTTCAATATGACCTACGGCTGGGGCATGCATACGGTTATGAAAGCCGTTGCTCAGGGTGCCAAACCCGCCACCGTTATCGACTCCATGGTAACGCTAAATCGGCAGCGGTTCCCGGCTTGGTACTACCAGATGATATTCACCCAAAACCACGACGAAAACACCTGGAACGGCACGCTCAAAGAG
Source organism: Flavobacterium sp. SUN052 (assembly GCF_028867935.1). GTDB lineage: Bacteria > Bacteroidota > Bacteroidia > Flavobacteriales > Flavobacteriaceae > Flavobacterium. The sequence continues at coordinate 240,226 of NZ_JAPQNS010000001.1, read as the reverse complement.
TCGTTTAAAGATGGTGCTGATGCCTTCATCGTGTTAAGCAGTACGTTGGAAGGAATGCCGCTAGTGTACAACGGCATGGAATCGAATCTGAACAAGCGACTGCTGTTTTTTGAGAAAGACACAATTCCATGGGGAACGTACGCTAAAACAGACTTTTTCAAGTCGCTTCTAACCCTTAAGCACCGGAACCGGGCTTTGTGGAATGGACAGGCAGGAGGCAAGGCGGTAAAAATTCCGACCGCCGACGATGCTAATGTCTATGCATTCTATCGTCAGAAAGATAACGACCGGGTTTCGGTTATTCTGAACCTGTCTGATCAGACAATAACCACTCGCCTTGAGGGGGAAGGATACGAAGGGACGTTTATGGAAATCTTCACTCGTACCTCGTCAGAATTGAAGCCCGGTATGAATATCACACTGAAACCCTGGGAGTATCGGGTTTACACGAATTAACTGTTTTAAAGACAGAACAACGAACTAGCTCCAACTACGAAGTCCCACAGTAAACAGAAAATCTCTGTGTATTGTGGGACTTCGTAGTTGGAGCTATTGGTATTCCAGAATTTAGGGCAAACAAAAAAGCCAAGCGAGACTCTCTCTTGGCTTTCTGATTTACTCAACGTTATGAAAAACTTTTCTTTTCGACGCAATGATATAACAAAAGTTACTATGAATGGTTTTCCACACTGTGGAAATTTTTCATCATTCAAGTAAATGGCTAGAAATCAACGGATAAGCATCAGTTAAAATATAGTTAAAACGAAATATACGTGTAAAATTGTACATAAAAAAGAAAATCCTCTGCAATTTTTTTGGCTTGCCATTTTCTCTCTAGCCAATCAAACCATCCCGTATTGTCACTTTTCGATCGGCCAGGTCGGCCAACATCTCATTGTGGGTTACGATGATGAAGGTTTGGCCAAATTCGTCGCGGAGTCTAAAAAACAACTTGTGAAGTTCTTCGGCGTTATGAGAATCGAGGTTACCGCTGGGCTCGTCGGCAAATACAACGGCCGGCTGATTAATTAGCGCACGAGCCACCGCCGTCCGTTGTTGTTCGCCACCCGACATTTGCGACGGAAAATGATCCGTACGGTCGGGTAAGCCGAGGGTTTCGAGCAGCATTTTAGCCCGTTGGCGCACGTCACGTTCTGGCTTGCCCGCAATGAAGCCGGGCAAACAGACATTTTCTAAAGCTGTAAATTCGGGCAGCAGGTTGTTGAACTGAAAGACAAAACCAATCTTTTCGTTTCTGAAACGAGCCAATTGTTTATCGTTCAGTGTAAATACATCCTGATCGGCAAGGCGTACCTGCCCGGCATCCGGCCTATCCAGCGTACCCAAAATATGCAGGAGCGTACTTTTACCAGCGCCCGATGCGCCTACAATTGAAACAATTTCACCCGTAGCAATAGTGAGGTTGATGTCCCGCAAAACGGGCAGCGTACCGTAAGAACGTTGAAGATTGGTAGCGGATAGTAAGGGGGTCATAAGTAGTGATAATTGGCAGTAGCAGTGAGCAGTTATGAATAGTGTTGGTAGTAATCAGCCTTATGTGCAGCTCACTTTTTCTGTCTGCTGCTACTGCTAACTGCTAACTCCTTGCTAACTTGCCGCGCAAAATTACTATTTTCTACATTCTTTTCGGACCGCCAATGCGGTTACAACCGACATGAATATACACGAGTATCAGGGTAAAGAAATACTGAAGCGCTACGGCGTTCGGATTCAGGAGGGCATCGTAGCCGAATCGCCCGAGAAAGCTGTGGAAGCCGCTAAGCTAATCATGGCGCAAACCAACTCGAAGTTCGTCGTAGTGAAATCACAAATTCACGCCGGAGGACGGGGTAAAGGACAAATAGTAGGGTCAGAGCAACGCGGTGTGAAACTCGCCAAGTCAGTTGATGAAGTACGCGATATTGCCAAGAACCTGATTGGTAACATACTGGTGACGCACCAGACTGGCCCTGAAGGCAAGAAAGTCAATAAAATCCTGGTTGCACAAGATGTGTATTACCCCGGCGAATCGGAGCCAAAGGAAATGTACATTGGTATTCTGCTCGATCGTGGTAAAGCTTGTAACGTAATTATGGCAAGCACCGAAGGCGGTATGGACATTGAAGAAGTAGCTGAGCATTCACCTGAGAAAATTGTGAAGGAGTGGATCGACCCTGCGGTTGGTTTGCAGCCCTTTCAGGCTCGCAAAGTAGCCTTTGGGTTGGGCTTGACGGGTGAGGCCTTCAAAGAAATGGTAAAGTTCGTGACGGCGCTTTATAAGGCGTATGTAGATACGGATGCCGCCATGTTCGAGATTAACCCAGTCCTGAAAACATCGGACAATAAAATTCTGGCGGTTGATGCCAAAGTAAGCATCGACGATAACGCCCTTTATCGGCACAGCGATCTGGCTAGCCTTCGCGACATTACGGAGGAAGATCCGCTCGAAGTTGAAGCGTCTTCAAACGACCTTAACTATGTGAAACTCGACGGCAACGTGGGTTGCATGGTAAACGGAGCAGGTTTGGCGATGGCTACCATGGACATTATCAAATTATCGGGTGGTGAGCCGGCCAACTTCCTCGATGTTGGGGGTGGAGCCAATGCCAAGACGGTAGAAGCTGGTTTCCGTATTATTTTGAAAGACCCGAACGTGAAGGCCATCCTGATCAATATCTTCGGTGGTATTGTTCGGTGCGACCGCGTAGCAACGGGTGTAGTAGAAGCGTACAAAGCTATCGGCGATATTCCGGTGCCAATCATTGTCCGTTTACAGGGCACTAATGCGGCCGAAGGTGCCCGCATCATCGACGAGTCGGGTCTGAAAGTTCAGTCGGCCGTTGAGTTGAAAGAGGCTGCCGAAAAAGTAAAAGCGGTAGTAGCTAGCTTATAATCAGCTTCGAACATCAATAAAAAAGGGGACGACCATACGGTTGTTCCCTTTTTGTTTCTACCTACATCACGATTACTAATAAATACTCACTTTTTGGCAGTAAGCAAGCTCGTTCCTGTCCGAAAACGGGCCACGCGGATGCCTGATAAATGCTTTTTGGCCAGAACATAGTCGGTCAGCGGCTGGCTGGTAATCACCACCCGACCATGATCAGAGGATGCATGAAGCAGATGAACCCGGTTGTTTTGCCAGATCACAAAGCCGCAATGCTTCATATCGAGTCCTGGACGAGCGGCTGACAGCATAACAATGTCGCCATCGCGAAGGTCAGCTTCGGCCTTGCGAAGGTTTTTCTTGGGAACAAACGCAAACGGTTCCTGACTTAAACTAGTCTCAATCTGGGCAATTTGCTTGTACACGGCCGGATCATTCATCGCTGGATACCGGAACGTTTTTGTTGTCATATACGACAAGGGCTTCGATACAGTCACGTTGCCCGCCAGAAGGGGTGTAATATCTTGCAAGAGCCCTTTCCGCTCGTTGTCGCGGAGCCATTCCGAGAAATAATGCAACCGGCTACCATAACCATCAATCTGCCCATTCCGGTAGCGTACTTTGGTCAGGTATTTCCGAAACAGCGTTTCTAACTGAGCAGTATTTTTTTTATCGGCTAACTCATGCCAGGCAAATGACAGAGCCGACATTGTCTCCACAAACGTGGTGCAGTCGAATTGGTTAAGATTAACTACCAGTTGCTCTGTTTGATTTTCTTCGAGTGTATGGGGTACGTAGGGCTTCCCCAAAAATACCCGCCCCATGCCTACGGCTGTCTCGGCAACGGATTTCCCGCCAGCAGCAGCCAGATCACAACCTTCCAGAAATTTTTGGGGTTGCGCCAATAGCGCAGGGGCAGTCAAAATCAGGGTAAGGATAAAGTATAGTTTACGCATAGAGTGGTGGGTTGAGAAATCCGTTACCGAATCTCCAGGATTAAGACGCTTAACGGTTGTAAAGTCACTGAAAGTGACATTATGCCAGCTATTTCAGCTTGGAACGAGGTATTGAATACATCGCTAAACTGGTACACCCGTGATTCATCAAGTCCCATCATTTGCCAGGCATGTGCAGGGACTACAACGGACGTTTCGGCAGTTTGATAGCGGTCGAAATTACAGATAATCAGTAAACGTTGCCGGGTTGTGTATCGGAGATACGAAAACAAACGATCGCCATTGTAGCCTGCGACGTCCCGATTAGCCCATTGCAGGTCATAAAAGGCACCATTCTGAATGGCGTCGGACTGGCTTACTAAATAATTTAACCGCTGATAAAAAGCCCTTAACTGTTGCTGATCAGTTGACAACCCTGCTCCCGATTTTGCACGTTGGCTATTTAGATAGCCCTGCCATTCGGGGATTCCCCAATAATCAAAAATAGTGGTGCGGCCATCATCACCACTGAATCCTTCGCTTCCCTCTGCCCGAACCCCTATCTCCTGCCCGAAGTACAACAGCAAAGGCCCCGTATGCAGGGTAGCTGTAATAACCATGGCCGGAACAGCTACCCAAGGGTCGTTGGCAAAGAACCGGGAAGCAATGCGTTGCTCGTCGTGGGTTTCAAGAAACCGGAGCATGTGCTCGCTAAAGTCGCCGGACTCCTGCTGCCAGACGCGGGTAATATCGTGGCAGGAGCCGTGACCTTCCATTAGCCGCCGTAGCGAGTCATATAAGCCTACTTTATCGTAGAGATAATCAAAACCGCCCTCGAAAATGAAACGTCGGTACAAGCCGGGATCGTAAATTTCAGCAATGAAAAAGAGGTCAGGATAGCGTTGCTTTACCTGCCTTGTTGCCCAGCCCCAAAACTCAACCGGTACCAAATGCGCCATGTCGCACCGGAATCCATCGATACCTTTGTCGGCCCAGAACAGCAGAATGTCAAGCATCTGATGCCAGGTAGTCGGGACCGGGTCGAAATGACCTGCCCAGCCATTGAACACATCGACTCCGTAGTTAAGCTTTACTGTTTCGTACCAGTCGTTGATGTCGGGGGCTTCGGTGAGCGACCCAGAACCAGTTATTTTGGCAGGAAACTCACTGATTGTTTGCTGGTCAGATTCACAAGCCGGGGTTACAAATGACTTGCCGGGCAGGTAATAAAAATTGTTGTTGGTTGAAAAGCCAACCGAAGTGTCGTCGTTTTGACCCAGATCAATAACGCCAGTGGGTTTCTGATCGGAATGGTATTGCCGGGCAACGTGGTTCGGAATAAAGTCGATGATAACTTTAAGCCCACTGGCGTGGGTACGCTGAACCAGATTCTCAAATTCGGCCATACGGTTAGGAACATCGACTGCCAGATCGGGATCTACATCGTAATAGTCTTTTACGGCATAGGGTGAACCGGCCAGGCCCTTTACCACCGCTGGATCGTCGGGCCGAATTCCAAATGCTGAATAGTCCGTGGCAGTTGCATGCTCAAGGATACCCGTAAACCAGATATGCGTTGCTCCAAAACGCTTCAGGTCATTTAAGGCATGGTCATTGATGTCATTGAATTTACCCGTTCCGTTCTGAGCAAGGGTGCCATTGGGCAGGTTTGTTGTATTTTGATTGCCGAACAGCCGGGTAAAAATTTGATAGACTACTAGCTTGTCGAGCTTGGGTTTAGTGACGGTGGTATTCATTCTGCTAAACTATTACATTTGTTAATTATCCCCTCATGATTCCTATGAAGAAATTGCGTGTTGCTCTACTTTGTCTGTGGAGCCTTATTAGTTTACCGGTACTGGCGCAGGATGCCGAGGTTAAACGGGTTGATCCGACAAACTGGTGGATTGGCATGAAAAACCCGACCGTTCAGTTGCTTGTCTATGGAAAGAACCTGAGTAAAGCGAACGTAAGCATCCGGTATCCGGGAGTGAAGATTGATAAAGTGACCCCACTCGAAAATCCAAACTATTTGGCTGTTGATCTAACGATCTCGGAAACGGCGAAACCCGGTACATTTCCCATCAAATTTCGAGTTGGCCAACAGGAGTTAACCCACACCTATCGCATTGGGTATCGCCACGACCCCAACAAACGGGCGCAGGGCCTGACCTCCGCCGATTTGGTATACCTGATTCTACCTGATCGGTTTGCCAACGGCGACCCCAGCAACGACAAGTATACCAGCATGGCCGATCCTAATGCTGATCGCAACAATCCGTATTACCGGCACGGGGGCGATTTACAGGGCATTATAGACCACCTCGACTACCTCAAAGACCTCGGCATAACCGCCTTGTGGCTTAACCCAGTTATCGAAAACGACCAACCACTCACCGATGAAGGCGGTGCCATGCGCTCAGCTTATCACGGCTATGGGTTTACTGATCATTATCAGGTTGACCGGCGTTTAGGCGGCAACGAGGCATACAAAAAACTGGTGCAGGAAGCCCACAAAAAAGGCATCAAAATTATTCAGGATGCCGTGTATAACCACGCGGGGGCCAATCACTGGTTTTTGAAGGATATGCCGTCGAAAGACTGGCTAAACCAGTGGCCAAAGTACACTAACACTTCGTATAAAGATCAGCCTCTACTCGATCCTTACGCTTCGGAGCTGGACAAAAAAGTAACGTCGAATGGGTGGTTTGTACCGCATCTGCCCGACCTGAACCAGACGAACCCTGTGCTGGCCAATTACCTGATTCAGCACGCGCTCTGGACAGTGGAAGAGTTTGGCATCGACGCCTGGCGTATCGATACCTACATTTACAATGACCTGGCTTTCATGAACCGATGCAACCAGGCTTTGATCGACAATTATCCGAACATTCACCTCTTTGGTGAGTCGTGGGTGAGTAACGTACCCAATCAGGCCTATTTTACGCGCAATAATATCGAGAGTAAGTTCAAATGCAACTTGCCGGGCGGTATGGATTTCCAGGTTTACAACGCTATCAACGAGACGCTGAAGCAGAATAATCCTGAGATCACGTATCAGGTGCTGGCGCAGGATTATCTGTACAAAGATGCCAGCCGCAACCTCGTTTTTTTGGATAACCACGACACGGACCGCTATTTCTCGGTCATCGGCGAAGACCTGGATAAGTTTAAAATGGGCGTGATCTTTACGCTCACAACGCGGGGCATTCCGCAGTTGTACTACGGCACCGAGTTTTTGATGAAGAACTTCAAAAATCCCTCCGATGCGGAAGTTCGGCGCGATTTTCCAGGTGGTTTTCCTGGTGACAAGGAGAACAAGTTCACTGTTGAGGGGCGCAACAAAACCGAAAACGAGGTTTTCAACTTCGTACGGAAACTGGCCAATTACCGTAAACAGTCGCCGGTTTTGCAAACGGGTAAGCTGATGCAGTTTCTTTCCCAGAATGGCGTCTATGCCTATGCCCGTTACAACGGATCACAAACGGTGATGGTAATTATGAATAGCCAGAAGAAAGAAGTCTCGCTCGACACCGACCGTTTTGCAGAACGCATGAAAGGCTTCAACAGCGCCCGCAACGTACTCACAGACGAGATCATCACTGGCCTGGCAACAGTGAAAGTTCCGGGCCAAACCGCTCTGGTTCTGGAGCTGAGAAAGTAATTAATGTGTATTGATTACGCAGCTTTAAAAACGAATCATTGTAGACGGCCGTTATCTTTATACCTCAACTATTGACAACCATGAGCACAATTGAACTCAGAAGCCAGTTGCACCAGCTTATCGATAAAATACAGGATGATGCAGTTTTACAAGCTCACTTAGTGCTTCTAAGTCGGGTAGCCGCTGATCCCACCGAAGATTTCTGGGATGAGCTGTCATCCGATCAACAAGCCTCTATAGACCGTGGCCTGGCCGATTTGGAGCTTGGACGCCGGAAGCCTTTTTCAGAAATCCTGAAGAAGTATCAATAATGACCGTTTATTTCTCGAAAGAAGCAGAGGGTCAATTAGAAGAACTGATTTCATACCTCAGTGATGCGTGGTCGCAGCGCGTGAAGACTGATTTTTTGGCATTGCTCTCTGATAAACTGGAGCGAATTAGTCAGATGCCGGAATTGTATCGTAAATCAGAAAAGAGACCCGGTCTCCGTGAATGCATCATTAACCGCCAGACAATTTTATACTATAGAATAGGCAGCAACGATATTGAAGTGGTAGCCATTTTATCCAGTAGGCGAACGGATAACAACTAGAACTACTCCTTTGCCAACTTTGAATATAGTTGCAATAGCTGTGCCTAATAATAACAAAGCGAGGATGCAATCTGGCATCCCCGCTTTAGTTAACGACATTGGGGGACTTTACAACGAAATCGGAACGGCGACCATCGCAGTATCCCAGCCCATGTACATAGTAGCCGTTTTGGCGTCTTTCTTCGCAAACTGAATCGAGAAGTTTTCAAGTACAGTTTCCGATTTCTGCACCGGCACCGTCACGCGGGCAACATCAAGGGCTTCGTTATAGCTGTAGGCTCCCCACTGATCAAGGTCAGAGCTAAGAATAATGGTCCATTCTGTTTCAGTCGGAATGGTCAGTAGCGCGTAGGTACCCGCCGGGATCTTTTTACCACCGAAGGTAACATCCTGATAGAATTTGATCTCAGGCGCTTCATTAGCTCCTGCTCTCCAAACTTTGCCGTAGGGCGCCAACTTGGTCCCAAAAATCTCACGACCATTCTTAAAAGGCCGACTATAGATCACCCGCACCATAGCCTTGTCGGTGCCAATTTTGGCCGGGGCAAACTTGCGGTCATGGGCATAATCGTCCGGGTAATAGGCCATATCCATGGGCGTTTTATCGAGCCCACGGAAGGTAATTTGAGCCTTGGCGCTTGTCAGAGCCAGCAAAAGCAATCCGAAAAGTAAAGCAGTTTGTTTCATTGTGATTGTGAAGGAACTAGTAGTAGGGTGTAAAAAACAGCTCAATTTACATCACTTAGGCGGTAAGTTTCTGATTGAAGCCATCCTTGAAAGTAGAATCGACAATAATGCCCGTTTTCAGCCTTGAGCAGCAAGGCCAACCCCTATCTCGACATTTCAATTAGTATGGTTCAATTCAACTCTTCGCTTAAACCGTCTGACTTATCTTCCAAGCTCCAGCGATTCTGGGACATTTCGGCACAAAAAATCCGTCTGATCGATCAGCAATATGACCCAGCAAAGGGGTCACCTGTTTTCACCATAAAAGGCCAATACACAACCCGTGGCTGGACCGAATGGACGCAGGGTTTTCAGTACGGTTCTGCTATTTTACAGTTCGACGCTACAGGTGAAACCGAGTTCCTGGAAATGGGTCGCCAGAAAACGCTCAACGCTATGGCTCCGCACGTGAGCCACGTTGGTGTACACGATCACGGATTCAACAACGTCAGCACCTACGGGAATTTGCTACGGCTTATGCAGGAAGGTAAAATTCCATTTAATGAATGGGAGAAAAACTTCTATGAGTTAGCCCTAAAAATTTCGGGCGCTGTGCAGGCTAATCGCTGGACACCCATCAAGAGTAAGGTTGCAGGCACTCCGGCGGGCTTTATCCATTCGTTCAACGGGCCACACTCGCTGTTTGTCGATACCATCCGGTCGTGCCGGGCGTTGGTGGTAAGTCATTTGCTGGGCCATACCTTTCAGGGCGAAGGCGATGCAGTGATCAATCTGCTCGAACGGGCTTTGTTGCACATCAAAGCCACCGCCGACTATTCGGTGTATTACGGCGAAGGGCGTGATTCGTATGATACCTGGGGACGCACCGCTCACGAGAGTGTTTTCAATGTTACCGATGGCAATTATCGCTGCCCGAATTCGCAGCAGGGCTACACTGGTTTCAGCACCTGGACGCGCGGCCTGGCCTGGGCCATGTGTGGTTTCTCCGAAGAACTCGAAGCACTAGCCACGATCTCAGATGCTGAATTAGCGGGTTTGGGCGGTCGCGAAAGCCTCGAAGCGATGATGCTCAAAGGTGCCCGCGCTACCTGCGATTTTTACATCGACAATACCCCTACCGACGGGGTTCCGTACTGGGATACTGGCGCTCCGAACCTATATAAACTAGGGGACTACCTCAGCGAGCCCGCCAATCCCTATAATGATCACGAACCCGCCGACAGTTCAGCAGCTGCGATTGCGGCACAGGGCCTACTTCGACTGGGGCATTATCTAATAAACAATCCCCGGACTTTGGCGGACGGCACAGACAGCCAGAGCCTAGGCCAGCGCTACTGGCAGGCCGGATTGACCGTGTTGGATACCTTACTGGATGAGCCTTATCTGAGTACCAACCCCGATCATCAGGGTTTGCTTTTACACTCGATTTATCACCGCCCCAATGGTTGGGACTACATACCCGAAGGCAGCAAAATACCCTATGGCGAGTCGAGCATGTGGGGTGATTATCATTTTCGGGAAGTCGCGTTATACGTTCAGCGAATCATTGACCAAGCCCCCTATTACACGTTTTTTAACCACATTTGAGAGATGACATCTTTTTACATACAAGCAACAAAAAAATGGCATCTCTTTACGCCCAACCGTATTTTCTAACATGAGCGGTAAATACAAACCAAAATACACCCGAATGGCCCAAGTCAAAACGGCCTTGGACCTTACCAAATACCTCCAAACGCATGCCATTGACCTTGCTTTTGATGAAACGCTGCTGCCCCCAGACGAAAGTCCCTTTAACCAACCTATCCCGTTAAAATCAGGCAAGACGATTGGAAACAGCCTGTGCATATTACCTATGGAAGGCTGGGACGGCACGCTAGACGGAAAACCGTCGGACTTTACCCGAAAGCGTTGGGTAAAGTTTGCCGTAAGTGGGGCCAAGCTGCTGTTCGGCTGCGAAGCCGTGGCTGTATGCCATTCTGGGAAAGCCAACCCCAACCAGTTGGTCATGAACCCCGACAACTTCGATGAGTTTGTCAGCCTCCGGCAATTAATTCTAGACCATCATACCGAACAATTCGGGAGCACCGAAGGCCTTGTCATTGGGTTACAACTTACCCACTCGGGGCGGTTTTGTAAGCCTAACAGTCACAAAAAATTCGAGTCACAAATACTCTATGCCCACCCCTACCTCAACCAGAAGTTTGGGATGGACGATGATTATCCAACCTTGACCGACGAAGAAATCGACGGCATTATTGAAAAGTATATTGCTGCGGCTGTGCTGGCTCAAAAAGCTGGTTTCGATTTCGTCGATATTAAACACTGCCACGGTTATCTGGGCCATGAGTTTTTAAGCGCCGTGAACCGGGAAGGCAAATACGGCGGCAGTTTCGAGAACCGCACCCGGTTTCTGCGGAATATTGTCGAGGGTATTAAGCAAGCCGCGCCCGGTCTGGAAATGGGTATTCGACTGAGCGCTTTCGACCTGTTACCGTTCAAAAAGGGGCCAAGCGATGTTGGCGAACCCGAATCGGCGGAGACCTATCCGTTTGCTTTTGGGGGCCAAGAATCAGGATTGACCATAGATTTGGAAGAGCCGAAAGCATTTCTGGCGCTGGCGCAATCGCTGGGCATTCAGATGATTTGCATTACGGGTGGAAGTCCTTATTACAATCCGCATTTGATGCGCCCCGCCCTGTTCCCCCCCTCCGACGGCTACCTTCCCCCCGAAGATCCGCTGCTGGGCGTGAAACGGCAGATCGATGTGACAGCCGAGTTGAAAAAGGCTTTTCCAGAACTCGTTATCATTGGGTCGGGGTATTCATATCTTCAGGAATGGCTCCCCAATGTGGCTCAAAATGTGCTCAGCAACGGCATGGCCGACAGCGTGGGCTTTGGCCGCATGGTACTCTCCTACCCGACCATGCCCGCTGATATGTCGGCCGGACGAACATTGACCCGTAACCTGATTTGCCGGACGTTTTCGGACTGCACCACTGCCCCCCGTAACGGGCTGGTATCAGGCTGTTATCCGCTCGATCCGCTGTACAAGAAATTACCCGAAGCTGAGGAGTTAAAAGCTATTAAGGAAACGCTGTGAGAAAGGTTGCGTTTGTCACCGGAAGCAGCCGGGGCATTGGTCTGGGCATTGCCGAACACCTCGCCAAAAAGGGGTTTGATCTAGCCATCAACGGGGTTCGCGATGAGTCGTCAGTTACGGCAGTTCTCGATCAGTTACGGCAGTTAGGGGTCGAAGTAATTTATTGTCAGGGCAGCATTGCCGACGCTGATGCGCGGGCAGCTATGATCGCCAAAATTGAGGCTCACTTTGGTCAACTGAATCTGTTGGTCAACAACGCCGGGGTCGCCCCCAGCGTCCGTGCCGACATTTTGGAAGCCACTGAAGAAAGCTTTGATCAGTTAATAAACATCAACCTGAAAGGGGCGTATTTTCTGACCCAGGCAGTGGCCAATTGGATGATCCAGCAAAAGGCCGCGAACACCGATTTTCAGGCTAGTATCATCACCGTTTCGTCTATTTCGGCTACGGTGGCCTCGGTGAATCGGGGTGATTATTGTATCTCGAAAGCGGGTCTGAGCATGGCGACGCAGTTGTTTGCCGTGCGGCTGGGGGAGTTTGGTATTCCGGTTTATGAAGTACGTCCGGGTATCATTAAAACCGACATGACAGCGGGGGTTTCCGGCAAGTACGACAAACTTATTGCCGATGGCCTGACTGTGCAACCTCGCTGGGGTTTCCCCGACGATGTAGGTCGGGCGGTAGCGGCCATTGCAGAAGGCGGTTTTCTGTACTCGACCGGGCAGGTGTTTATGGTTGACGGTGGTTTAACGCTGGCGCGACTTTGATAAATGGGTAAATAGGAAATTGGGTAAATAGTCCCTGAAATACCCTTCTTTATCCAATCATAAGTCACCCATTTACCTAATCTCCTAGATACCTTACCAAACAATGGAAAACACCCCTTATTCCCGACGAAAATTTATCCAGACCGCTGTTGCAGGCACAGCTGTTTTAGGATTACCAACCATTATTCCGAGCAGTGCCTTTGGTGCTAACGATCGGCTGCGTGTGGCTGTGATTGGACTAAACGGCCGCGGCAAAGACCACATTGCTGGCTTTTCGAAGCTGGAAAATGTGGAAATCGCTACCCTGTGCGATGTAGACGATGTGGTGCTGCAAAAATCGGCTACCGACTTTGAAACGAAGTACAAACGGAAGGTAAAAACCGAGCAGGACTTACGCAAAGTCTACGACGATAAAGACATTGACGCGGTGAGTATTGCCACTCCGAATCACTGGCATGCGTTGGCAGCCATCTGGGCGTGTCAGGCGGGGAAGGATGTATACGTGGAGAAACCGGGTTGTCATAACCTGTTCGAAGGTCGGAAACTAATCGAAGCCGCCACCAAATACAACCGAATTGTGCAGCACGGCGTGCAGTTACGGAGTTCGGTGGCCATTCAGGAAGCCATTCAGCACCTCCGCGATGGGCTGATCGGGAAAGTGTATATGGCTCGCGGAACGGTTTATAAGTGGCGGGCCGACATCGGTAATCTGGGAAACTCACCCGTGCCTCAGGGGTTGAACTGGGACCTGTGGCAGGGACCAGCACAGGCGCGTGAGTTCAGCAAAAACTACGTGCATTACAACTGGCACTGGTTCTGGGACTATGGCAACGGCGACATTGGCAATCAGGGTATCCACGAAACTGACCTGTGTATGTGGGGTCTTGATGTTGGCTTACCCGAAAAGATCACCTCGGCGGGTGGCAAGTTTTTATGGAACGACTGTAAAGAAACCCCCGAAGTTCTGACCTCGACCTACCACTATCCGAAACAGGGCAAAATCATCGAGTTTGAGGTACGCCCCTGGATGACAAATAAGGAAGATGGCGTTGAAGTAGGTAACATTTTCTACGGCGACAAGGGTTACATGGTCATCAACGGTTATGCCGATTACAAAACGTATCTGGGCCGCAATCGGGAACCCGGCCCCGCTCGGAATGCCGGTGGTGATCACTACAAGAACTTCGCCGATGCGGCACGGGCGCGTGACAAAAAAATGCTCAATGGCCCTGTTGAAACGGCGCATCTAGCCTCTTCGCTGGCGCATTTGGGCAACATAGCGTATCGTCTGGGTCGCACCCTCGAGTTCGATCCTCAGAAAGAAATGTTCGTTGGTGACAAACAGGCAAACGCCATGCTTACCCGCAAGTACAGAGCACCTTATCTGATTACTACTACCGTATAATTAATTGTCATTAAGTGGGCGTTGGTAGTCGTTAATTGTCATTCGTAGCTTTTACAAAATGATTATTACTGACCATCAATGGCTATCAATGACCATTTAATGACCCTATTGACCAATGACTACCAAAGACACTTTAGTCCCCCAAAAATCTACCCTTCAGTACCTTGTTCAGCTTCCTGTTTTAGTGGCCGCACTTGGCTATTTCGTGGACATGTACGACTTGTTTTTGTTCAGCGTTGTTCGGGTTCCAAGCCTGAAAGCCCTGGGCGTTACCGACGACAGGCTCCTCCCCGAGGGCATTTTCCTGCTGGACATGCAATTGGTTGGTTTGCTGCTGGGGGGCGTTTTATGGGGAATCCTGGGCGATAAACGGGGACGACTGTCGGTGTTGTTTGGGTCCATTTTGCTGTATTCATTAGCCAATATTGCCAACGGAATGGTTCAAAACCTGAATCAATATGCCATCCTCCGCTTCATTGCGGGTGTGGGTCTTGCTGGGGAACTGGGGGCCGGCATTACGCTGGTGGCCGAAATTTTACCAAAGCAATTACGGAGCTACGGGTCTATTTTAGTGGCTACTATGGGCGTTTTGGGAGCCATTCTCGCCTATTTCGTAGCTGATTTGTTCGCCTGGCGAATGTCGTATTATGTGGGTGGCGGGTTAGGTTTGCTGTTGCTAGTTTTACGGTTCAACGTGTTTGAATCGGGCCTTTTCGAAAATCTTAAAACAAAACACATAGAGCGCGGCAATTTCCTGAAGCTGTTAACCAGCCCCCAAAGCCGTCGCAAATATGGTCTGGCTATTGTGATGGGTATACCCTTGTGGTTTGTGGTTGGCATCCTGATTACGTTCTCGCCAGAATTTGGGCGTCACGCAGGACTGGCAGAACCCATTATTGCCGGTAAAGCGGTGATGCTTGCGTTTGCCGGACAATCGCTCGGCGACATTGTGAGTGGATTGCTCAGCCAGCGCCTGAAAAGCCGCAAAAAGGCCATCCGGGTTTTCATTCTCCTGTCGTTTGCCATGATGCTGGTCTACTTGCTGGCCCCTGTTAGCGAAACGAGTCAATTCTACTTTATCTGTGTCTGCCTGGGCTTTTGCAATGGCTACTGGACATTGTTCATCGTGCTGGCGGCCGAACTATTCGGTACGAACCTGCGCGCTACAGTAGCAACTTCAGTCCCTAATTTTGTGCGGGGTGCAACCGTACCGTTAACCTGGCTATTCGTATCACTCAAACCATCGCTGGGCCTCACCTACGGCCCCTTGCTCATTGGTGGCGTCATTGTACTGTGTTCCCTGATTGCCCTGCATTTTCTGGAGGAGACGTTTAGTAAGGATATGAATTATGTGGAGGGGTGAGTGCATTCCCAAACTTCTGGATATGGTTAAATTAATTCTGTCAGTCAGGCAAAACTCAAAATAAACACTTCTTCTAGTTCTTAATTTTCGCTTATTTCTGGCAGAAAAAGCTATTTTTACCATACGACTATTCCGTTTCGTCAATTACCGTATGTCATCAACAAGCCGTTTTCTCCCTCCGTCATTAATCCCTATTTTTCTTCTGCTGGCCAGCCAGTTCCTGTTCCAGTCAGCTTGGGCTCAGCCTAAAGCGAACGCGCCTTCGGCAGACAAATTTGAGGTACTCGAAACGACAATCAGCGATATTCATCAAGCATTTCGAGCGGGAACACTGACGAGCGAGCAACTGGTAAAGGCGTATCTCGACCGCATAAAAGCTTACGACCAACCAACCAAACTGAATTCGATTATTCTGGTAAACCCGGAGGCTATCACTACAGCACGGACGCTGGATGCGGAATTCCGAAAAACGGGTAAGCTCCGTCCGTTGCACGGTATTCCGGTTATTGTGAAAGATAATTTCAATACAAAGGGACTTCAAACAACGGGCGGCTCCATTGCGCTGAAAGGTTTTATCCCGTCTGAAGATGCCTGGCAGGTGCAAAAACTGCGCGAAGCTGGTGCCATTGTGCTGGCCAAATCGAACATGGCCGAGTGGGCCTTTACTCCCATGCACTCGCAGAGTTCGATGGCGGGCGAAACACTCAACCCCTACAATCTGGCCCACGTTCCGGCCGGTTCGAGTGGTGGAACGGCGGCAGCCGTGGCCGCTAATCTGGGCACGGTTGGCTTAGGGTCCGATACGGGTAATTCCATTCGGGGGCCGTCGTCGCACAATGCGCTGGTTGGTTTTCGTACATCGCTGGGGTTGATTAGCCGTTACGGCATTATTCCGCTTTACACGCGCAACGATGTTGGTGGGCCAATGTGCCGCACGGTCGAAGATGCCGTACGACTGCTCGACGTCACAGCCGGATACGATCCACACGATCCGATCACGAAAAACAGTCAGGGTAAAATCCCGAAAACATACACCCAGTTCCTGAATAAAGATGGCCTCAAAGGCGCACGTATCGGGGTGATGCGCCAACTGAGCGATAACAACATACACCCCGAAATCAGACAGCTTTTCGATCAGGCCATTGCCGACATGAAAAAGGCGGGGGCTATGGTCATCGACGTTACGATCGCCGATTTCGACTCCCTGCGGGCAAATCAGGGATGCGCTACCTTTAAAGAAGATATCGAACTGTATCTCAGAACCTTTGTAAAACGGGATACCCTTAAAACCCTCGACGATATTATTCGAATTGGAGGATACTCCGAGATCGTGCGCAATCGGCTGGAGGGGCAGAAAAACCGTCAGGGTCGGTACAATCACCCCGAAATTCCGTGTGGCGACGCCTACACCGACCCCCTTCGAATCAAGTACCGCAAGGCCGTCGAAGCCGAAATGGACCGCCTAAACGTTGATGCGCTGATTTACCCAACCTGGAACTATCCGCCTGCTCTGGTTGGCGACGCCAAAGGTTACAAAGGCGATAATAGTCAACTGGTGGCTCCGGCTACCGGTTTGCCCGCCTTTACGATCCCCATGGGTTATACTACCGGCGATTTACCCGCTGGTGTTCAGTTTCTGGGACGGTTGTTTGCCGAACCAACACTCATTCGGCTCACCTATAGCTACGAACAGGCCACGCATCACCGGGTGGCCCCAAAGCGGTTTGTGGCCATTGTGAAATAAAACTGTATAATTATTAATGGAACGCGGATGACGCTGATGTACACATCGCTGATTTACACAGATAGAATAATCCGTTTCAATCCGTGTTGCGGACGTCCGTCTCATCTGTGTTCCAGTCTACTTCTCTAAAAAAACTAGTTTCAATGCGTCATTTTACATCGCAGTTTGTCAGCTTCGCTTTTAGCCTGGTTATTTTGCTGAATTCAGCCCTGGTCAATGCCCAGTCTTTTACTAAGGCCGACATTGCCCGCTGGCAGCAACGGGCCAAACAGGTTACCATCACCCGTGATACCTGGGGTGTTCCCCATATTTATGGAAAAACCGATGCCGATGTGGTGTTTGGCCTCCTTTTCACGCAGTGCGAAGATGATTTTGGCCGGGTCGAAGAAAATTACATCACCTCCACGGGGCGGTTGGCCGAGGTAGAAGGCGAATCAGCCCTGTATCATGATTTACGGGCACGGCTGTTCATGGACACAACCCAGGCGATTGCCATTTACAAAAAGAGCCCGGTCTGGATGAAACAACTGCTGGATGCTTTCGCCGATGGGGCCAACTATTATCTCTACACCCATCCGGAAGTAAAACCGCAGCTACTGACGCGTTTTCAGCCCTGGATGCCACTGATGTTCAGCGAAGGTAGCATTGGCGGTAACATTAGCGTGGTCTCGACGGAACGTCTGAAAGCCTTTTACGAACAGCGCAAATCCACCTCCTGGAACGAGAAGTTCGACCATTACGAACGCGAGTCCATTGGATCGAACGGGTTCGCCATTGCTCCGGCTAAAAGTGCCACTAAAAATGCCCTATTGCTCATTAATCCGCACACCTCGTTCTATTTTCGGTCGGAGGTGCACATGATTAGCCAGGCCGGATTAAATGCGTACGGAGCCGTAACCTGGGGGCAGTTCTTTATTTATCAGGGCTTTAACGAAAACTGCGGCTGGATGCACACCACCAGCTATGCCGACTCGATGGACGAGTATCTGGAAACCATCGAGAAGAAAGGAAACGATCTCTATTATAAACACGGTACTGCCCTAAAGCCTGTTCGAACGCAAAAAGTACGATTACTCTACAAAGCGGGGAACGGCGTTCAGTACAAAGAGTTTACCATGTATTTCACGCAGCATGGGCCCATCGCTGGCGAAAAAGACGGCAAATGGATTGCTATCGACATGATGAATACGCCTTTGAATGCTCTGTCGCAGTCGTATCTGCGTACGAAAGCAACCGGGTATGATAGCTACAAAGAAGTGATGAAGTTGAATGGAAATGCGTCGAACAACACCATTTTCGCCGACCGCAACGGGACAATCGCTTACTGGCACGGCAATTTTATGCCACGGCGGAACCCCAAATTTGATTGGGAAGAGCCCGTTGACGGAAGCAACCCCGAAACCGACTGGAAGGGATTACACCCCATCGATGAAATTGTACAGGTAAAGAACCCGGCGAGTGGCTGGATTCAGAATTGCAACTCAACGCCCTTTACGGTATCGGGCAGTAGCAGCCCCGACAAAAGCAAATACCCGGAATATATGGCTCCCGACGCCCAGAATTACCGGGGTATCAATGCCGCGCGCGTCCTTAGCAGCAAATCCAAATACACGCTCGACACCCTGATTGCAGCCGCCAACGACCCGCACCTACCTGCCTTCGACGAGATGCTCCCGCCCCTTTTAAGCGCCTACCAAACGGTCTCGAGTGATGCTGCAAACCAATCGAAAGACCTGGCCGACGCTATTCAGGTGCTGAAAGACTGGAACAAAACATATGGTGTGAACTCGATTGGCCAAACGCTGGCCATTATGTGGGGCGAAAAAATCCAGCGCTTAGCCCGTAGCCGTGCTGCTGCAAACCAGCGTTTCGACAATCAGGGATTAACTGCTTTTACGAACAAAAGCACCACACCCCAGGAAAAAGTAACTGCTCTGGCCGAGGTTCTGAAAGACCTCACCCGCGACTTTGGTACCTGGAAAACACCCTGGGGAGATATTAATCGCTACCAGCGCCTGACCGGCAAAACGCAGGAAACGTATGACGATAACAAGCAGAGTATTCCCGTTGGCTTCACGTCGTCGGCCTGGGGATCGCTGGCTGCTTTTTCGGCCAGAACGTACCCCGGCACCAAAAAACGCTACGGAAGTGTGGGGAATAGCTTTGTGGCCGTTGTTGAGTTTGGCAAAGATCGAGTAAGAGCCCGATCAGTGGTGACCGGTGGACAGAGCAGTATACCTGGCGATAAACATTTTACAGATCAGGCCCCGTTGTATTGCGAGGGGAAATTCAAGGATGTTCTGTTCTATCCCGAAGATGTTCAGAAGCATGTTGAAAAAACGTATCATCCAGGAGACAAGTGACCAAACAATAGTCGAATCAAACTATCAGCCTTTCCGGGCGTTGAGATAGAAAATCTCGACTAAAATGGGGAATCTTGTTTCGATATTCTTTTTTGTTCTGATTACAACCAGCGGCTATTCGCAGGACAAAAAGACGTATGCCTTTTTTATGATTGGCAATTACGCCAGCCCAAACTGGGAGAAAATTGCGTTTGACTTTACGGATTCGGGAAAGGTCATTACCTATTCATACCGTAAGAACGAGCAGGGCCACAAACTGGAGCCAATGGGGACCAAAACTGTAGGCAATCTGAAAGGGTTGAGGGTCAGAATGCCTAAAACAGATAAAACGTACGTCATCCTCAAAGATCGTAAAAACCAGAAGGTGATTATGATGAGTGAGGATGGAACGTACAAAAAAAGTTTTCCGCTCGGATACGAGGGGCCAATTGATGGCCGAGGAACTTACTGTGCCGTTTGCGCCAATGAACCCGAAGAAGCCTTTGCCATTGTGGATTCATTCATTCGCTAAGACAGGCCACTACTTTTTGCTCACGTCGGTCTTTAGCTCACCCGCCAGCCGATGACCCGCCCAGGCGGCCTGTTGTTCGGCAATGGGTTTCACGGTAGCTATGTAGTCGGGGGGGAGAACAACACCATCGTTTCCGGTTCCAGCAACTAGTTTTCCTTCACGGTAGGCTAGGGAGCGGGCTATGTCAAAGCTCTCCATCGACCAATCTTTGATGACTGGTTTCCGTCGGCGAAAGGTTTTGCGATTGGGATTATTTTGAATCAATTGGATAGCCAGTTGATCGGCCGCCCGGAAATCATCTTTTCCTAGCAGCATCCCATCCCAAAACGAGTGAAGATTCAGAGTAGGGTTGCTCATAGACACTTTGATCTTGAACAGGTTTCCGCCCCGGTCGCCTTCTGGAAACTGCGGGCTAATCAGTGCCGCAGTGTGTAGGGGCATGTGCACATCGCCCGCCAGGTGAAACAACCAGCATAGGGCAATGGCTTTGCTACTGTCAGGGGCATCGCTTTTCAGTATGTTCCGGTTCAGTTCAAAGGCTTGCAGAATATCCTCTCCCGTGGCTAATGTCGAATCGGTTCGGGCAATTCCCTTTGCCGGATTATACACGTAATTGATATAATGCCAGGTTGCATGATCGTTGGGGTTTTTCTGCCCCCGAATATCATCGGGCCAACGCGCAGCCATCATAAACAGATACCGGTTTCTTTCGTCTTCTGAGAGCGATGAATCACGCAACATCGGTGCCCAGTACGTTTTAACATCAGGGTGTTGGCGTAAGAGCGCTACTACCCTGGCGAGTGTCTTAGGCGATTTTGCCTGTAGGTCGCGGTAGGCAATGGCTCCAATGGCCATGTGGGTTGCCTTGTTCCAGCCGTAAGACGAGAACGAAATTGTGATCAGGAATAGCCACAGCCAGCCCCGTTTAAACGCCAGATTGTATGTCATGAACTGCATAAGTTTGGTTC
Source organism: Flavobacterium sp. SUN052 (assembly GCF_028867935.1). Lineage (GTDB taxonomy): Bacteria > Bacteroidota > Bacteroidia > Flavobacteriales > Flavobacteriaceae > Flavobacterium. The sequence continues at coordinate 219,237 of NZ_JAPQNS010000001.1, read as the reverse complement.
TTACTCAACGGTATACACAAGGTTCCAATTCCTTATTTCACCGGCAAGCGCGCAAAATACGTAAGTCCACCGACAAGAACGATTCCCAGTCCAACAAAGCTCTCAACAGGCTTATCAATGGCGATAAAGATTAGCACGCCAATGCTGAAAAGGATGTAGGTCCATTGCAACCAGGGGCGGAATGGGCTTGGGAAATCAGACGGGTGACGCGGGGTTCGGAGCAGACTTGCCACGGCCAGCGTACCCATCAGTTGAAGCACAAATGAAGTACAAAGCAGCACTTGTTGCAGCGTACCCGAAAACAGAAGGCATAGCGTAATGGCAACTTGCAACCAAATGGCCCGAACGGGAATATGGTGCGAATTTTGTCGGCTAAAAAACCGCCATAATGGAAAATCGAGCGCCATGCGGCTCGTAATGCGGCCACCAATCCAGACGTACGAACTCATGGTTGCCACCAACTGAAACGCAATGCCGATGCTAATCCATTTACCCGCCGTTGGTCCAAATCGATTAGTGAAGGCAATCACCGCTACATCAGCCTGCCCCTTTAACCCATCTGGAGCCGCCAGTTTCAGAAAAACCAGTTGCAGGCAAATATATATGGCGGTCACGATGCCGGTACCGAGCAACAACGCTTTTGGCAGGTTACGCCGGGGTTCATCAATTTCGGAGACAATGTAAGCGGCCGCGTTCCAGCCGGTATAAGCGTAGGTGACGTAGAGAAGCGAGACCGCAAAGGCACTGGTGAATACTTCGCCCTGATAACTGGTATCCCAACGCAAACTGTTCACGGCGGGGGGAGCTACATAGAACCCAACGGCCAGCACTACGCCAATAAAGGCGACTTTCACAATTGTTGTTACGTTCTGAAACCAGCTGCTATGTTTCAGACTGAATGAATGCAACAGACCAATAGCGATGATCAGAACCACCGTCAGTACCCTTACATAAGGCACATCGAATGGACTCAGGTACGCTTCCATCGCCATTGCAGCAATGGCCACTGGTGCCGAAAAACCGCCCACCAGCGATACCCAGGCCGTTAAGTAACCCAAAAATGGATGCAATCCTTTCGAAATAAACACGTAATCGCCCCCGCTCTGGTCATGGTAGTGGGTGCCCAACTCAGCGAAGGTAAACGCACCAATCAGTGCCAAAACACCACCTAGCAGCCACAATAGCAAAATGGACCAGGTGTTCTGTACGGCCAGCAGTTGATACCCCAAACTGGTAAACACACCCGTGCCGACCATGTTGGAAATAACCAGCGCCAGCGCCGTAAGCCACGAAATCTTGTGTAGCGGTTTGGTCATGCTGAATGATGAGAGTTGGGCGAAAATACGCCACAAAACTCAATCCGGTTCGGGTACTAGCGTCCCGTCCTTCATTCTCTGGAGAGTTCGTTCAAACGCAGCGGAGGGCGAAGATCTGGACTTTAGTAGTGCAAGGGCCCTTTCCTGCTCCTTTATGGCTTCATCCCGCCGTCCCAGCTTATACAACAAGTGAGCCTGCGTATCAATCCAGCTTGGGTCAAGGCTGTATTCCAACGATCGTTTCGACCAGGCCAGCGCCTTTTCCAGATCTTCTGGTTTAGTGGCCAACTGCCAGAATCGCCAGGCCACCTCATTCAGATTACGGCCATAAATAGACGGCCCAAACTGAACCACTGTCTGGGTTTCACCGGGGATTGGTTTGGCTGTTTGGAATCGTTTTTGTTGCTCCACCCGATTCACCGAATCAGGGTCGATTGGCATAATGTATTTATCGTAGAACCGTCGGGCAGTTCGGATATACATCGACGTATCTTTGACACCGGAGTAATAACTCATCAAGTTCGATTCGTAGGCCCACTGACGGTTATATCGGTCGTTACCATAGGTGCCCGCATTGTACTGAGCTGCGCGAAGGGCCAATAGTTCGTTTTTTGTGGCAATAGCCTTTTGCATGGTTTTGCGGTTGAGCGTTCGGTTGAAAGCGATTCGCTTATCGAGCGAGTACGTAAAGAAACGTTCATTCCAGATTCTGTTGTCAAACCGCATTACGCTATCGGCATACGAACCAAGGTGGGGCACCTGATCGAACAAAAATTGGAACGTACTCAGCGCTTTAAGTGAGTCAGCAGGAAGTTGCCTGACGTAGGCATCCAGTAAATTGTCGGTGGACAAGTTCAGGGCGCGACGGCGATTGATATACGTTTGCAGGAACGAGATAGAGCGATCCCCTTTGGCATACTGTTTATCCAGTTCTAACAAAGGCTGTTGCTTACGCATTGACAGCGATTTGTCAGCCTCTTTCAGGTACGTGTATGAAAAAGTCGTGGATCCATCATACCGATTGATCAGCGAGCCATCAGGTTGTAGAAACAGCGATACGGGACCATTTTGTAATTCAAAGCGAGCCAGCAATATTTTACCCTCTTCGGAATTACCCGCTACCCGGTAACTCACAAAATTAATGGCGAATTTTTCAGTTAAAGCTGGGTCTGTCAACCCTTTCGTGGCCACCTCGGTACACTGACCGCAGTTTTGACTATCAATGTGTAGAAAAACCAGCTTTCGTTCTTTATCAGCCTTTTTCAGCACTTTTTCGAACGGACCTTTCTCAAAAACAACGCCCTGTGCAAAAAGTGTAAGGCCTACAAATTGAAAGAACAGAAGCAAACTCATCTTTTTCATGCTGTGCCTGGTATGGAGGTTAAATTTTGTCGCGAAAAATAATCATACGACGACATCTTTCCAAGCTCAACTAATGCATTATGCGATCATTTTACAGCCCCGCTTCCCAGCAATATTTGCCCCGGTTTTTTATAGGTGTGTTTGCCGTTTTCAACCACAGTCACACCGTTTACGAGCACGTAACTAAGGCCTGTCGAGTAAGCATGTGGTGCCTCGTAAGTAGCCGCATCGCCAACCGTGTTTTCATCGAAAATAACTACGTCGGCAGCATAGCCCGGTGCCAGCAAACCCCGATCGGCGAAGTGGAACCGCTGGGCAGGCAACGAACTCATCCGCCGGATGGCTTCTTCTAGTGGAATCACTTTCAACTCGCGCACATAACGGCCCAACACACGGGCATTGGTGCCGTAGGCGCGCGGATGGGGCATATTTTTTCCGAAACTAGCCACGCCCGCATCTGATGCGATCATGGTATTGGGGTAGCGCAGAATCGTGGCTACATCCTCCTCCGACATGGTATGATACACCATCTGAATCCGTTTCATGCTGGCCCGTTCCATCAGGTTCATGATCAGCTCCGTTTCGGTTTCGGCGTTGGCTTTACGGCCTTGCAACTGGTTAATTTTGGCAATGCTTTTGCCGTTGTAAGTCGTATCGGGTTCGTAGCGCGACACCACGGCGTACTCATAATTGGTACGGCCGTTTTTCTTCAGCGAAGTCAGCATTTCCTTGCGGATTTTGGCGCGGGTAGCCGGGTCTCGAAATCGGGCTAATACGGCTGAATCACTATCTGCCAGAGCCCAGGAGGGTACAATACTCTGCAACGACGTACTCGAAGCGGTGTATGGATATTGGTCAACCGTAACGTCGATACCTTCACGCCGGGCGGCTTCTACCAACCCGACTGTTGTTTTGCTGAAACCCCAAATGGGTTTGCTGGCTACTTTGAAGTGAGAAATTTCAACTGGAATCCCGGCTTCCCGGCCAATCTGGATGGCTTCTTCAATGGCTTTCTGAACCTCCTGTCCTTCGTTGCGGATATGTGAGGCATACACGCCCCCGTATTGAGCGGCTTTTCGGGCCAGTCCGACCACTTCAGCCGTTTTGGCATAGGTTCCAGGGGTGTAAATCAGGCCCGTAGACAAACCTACCGCGCCGTCTTTCATCGCCTGTTCGACGAGTGCTTCCATTTCGGTCTGCTCCCGGACGGTCGGTTCGCGAAAAGCCGCTTTCATCACCTTCATCCGCACTGAGTTGTGCCCTACCATCGAGGCTAGATTAGGGGTAAATCCCCGTACTCGGAGCGAATCGAACATGGTGCGGAGGTTGGTTTGTGAACCTCCACAGTTGCCCGAAACAAGTGTTGTTACGCCGTCGTAAATGAAATTTTCGGCACCGGGGCGTACCTCTAAATCGCCTTCCACATGCGTATGCACATCGATAAAACCGGGTGCAACAATCTGATTTTTCGCATCAATTACAGCACGCCCTTCCGAAGCGGGAATTATGCCAATGCGCACAATTTTACCATTCTGAATGCCAACATCAGCTCGTTGCCAGGGATTTCCCGATCCATCGACCACACGCCCATTGCGTATCACGAGGTCATACGTTTGTGCCTGACTCAATAGGGGTAGGAAAGCAAGAAGCGCAAAAAGTTTGGAGACGTGCTGCATAGTGGGTATTGGTTTGTACGAATATGCACAATAAACCGAAAAAACCTTCTCTACGCAACCTCAGTTGATTCTATAAATCAAAACCTCAACGCCATGAACACGACAAATGAAACCCAGAAAGAGGGCCTTATTGGCACAATGGTATCCGATGATGATACCGAATTGGTGGGATCTCGCGTTGCCCGCATCAACCCGACAATTGTCGATCAAAGCGGTGCCGCTATCGACGATGATGATGACGATGATTCGTTTGGGATTGACGATGAAGATCTGGAAGAAGAGCCTTATGATGAAGATGGCGACCCAACTGGAGTGCCGGAACACGACTAACACGACCTTCAACAGGATAATAATTTCGCGTTGGGCGGTAAAGGGACTCGGTCGGGCTCGTAACGCACCAAGTTTTATGTAGTATTCCTAAAAAGGAGCACCCAGGATCAACAATTTCACAACTGCGTCCTGGGTGCTCTCTACAAATTCAATTATTACTGCCCCGCGTTAGTCTGCCGCTGCATACTGTCTGCCGAAGCAGGAGCCGTTTGGGCAGCTTTCTCTTTTTCCTTTTCACGACGGCGGAAAAAGCCACGTAACAGGAAGTTATGCTGCAAGGCTTCCATGTTCTCGTCTAATTTTTTGGTCCCTTGGTTCAGGTTGCTCAACGTACCTTTAATGTCACTGTTCACGCTGGGATCGTTGAGCAAAAGGCCGACAAGGTTGTCTTTGCTATTGAGCCGGTCGCTGGCTTTTTTCACATCGGCTGATACGAGCTTTGCGTCGGCAGTAATCTCGTTGGCGGTGTTAGCCGCCTGGCGGAGCCGCACAGAAGAAAGCCGGATGTTGCTGTAAACAGCCGTGTCGGTTACCAGTTGATTTGGCAAGCTGTTCTTATCGTTCATTTTAGCTGCAAACAGCGAGAGCGAGCCCGATGCTTTGGCGGCACTGCCCGAGGCAGCCTGTAAGTTCGCCACCATACTCTCGAACCGGTAAGCCAGCGTTGAGTCGGTTAGAACGGCCCCAGCGACACCCTTGCCCTGTTTGATTTGGCCAATGATGCCCTTTACATCCGTAGTGATACGGAGCAGGTTGTTGTTATTTTCCTGAAGAGTAGCCATCAGTTGATCCGAGCTGAGCGCGGTACGAACAGCCAGCCGGTCGCCATCTTCTACGGGTTCTACACGGGTAGTGCCACCCACGATCATCACAATCTTGTTACCAATCAACCCATCCGAACTGATGGTAGCAGCTGCGTCTTTCCGAATGTATTGCTGCGACTTTTCTTCGATGTTCATATCCACTTCAACCTGTGAACTACCAAAGAAACTGATGCGCCGAACAGTGCCAATTTTTACGCCCGAAAACCAGACGTTGTTGCCCACTTTAAGGCCACCAACGTCGTTGAAAATCGCTTTGATCTGAACGGTTCTCACAAAGCGTTTCTGTTGACCACCAAGGATCATTACCCCCAGCACGAATACTACTATACCAATCAGCACGAATATGCCGACGGTGATGGATCGTTTATTATCTGTTGCGTTCATAACGTCTTATTCGACAAAATTGTAGTGATAAAATTGTTGTACACGTTCATCTTTCGAGCTAAATACCTCGTCAAACGTCCCTGCATGGCCAAACTTCCCATCGAATAGTATTGCTACCCGATCTCCCACCGTTTTGGCGCACGTGAGGTCGTGGGTAATGACAATAGATGAGGTGTTGTACCGTTCCTTGACTTCGTTAATCAGGTTGTTAATTTCAATGCACGTAATCGGGTCAAGACCGGCCGTGGGTTCATCGTAGAGCATGACTTCGGGCTTCAGAATAAGGGTCCGGGCAATGCCAATTCGCTTGCGCTGGCCTCCCGATAGTTCAGAAGGCATTTGATTGATAGTCTGGCTCAGTCCAACGTTATCCAGCGCTTCTTCTACAGCCGCATCGATCTCACTCCTGCCCAGATTCCGCTGGTTTCGAACGAGCGGAAATTCCAGATTTTCGCGTACTGTCATACTGTCGTACAAGGCACTATTCTGAAACGAGAAGCCGATTTTTAGCCGCAACTCATCCAGTTCTTTCTTGGACATTTCTTCCACTCGCTGCCCAAAAGCTGTGATGGAACCCGAATCAGCTTTGAGTAAGCCGACCAGTATCTTAATCAGTACCGACTTCCCCGTTCCCGACCGCCCAAGTACAACGAGGTTTTCACCTTTGTACAGGTCGAGGTCAGCTCCGCGTAAAACCTCAAAATCGCCAAAAGCAATCTTCAGGTCGCGGATAGTAATTAAAGCCTCTCCGTCGGGGATATTGGTTGATTCCTTTCGGGGCATTTTGGCAATTGAGTCATTGGTGGTCATTGGTAGTCATTCATTGATAGTAGTGATAATTTGTCATTCATTTGGTATACCGACGACCAAGGGATATAACTATAAACTACGTCCCACGAATCGCATTCACGATTTGCAGGGATAGTAACTCTTCAATAAACACCAGAAACATGGTTGTTACCACAGCCGAGTTAGCCGCTTTACCTACCCCTTCGGTGCCCTTCGATGAATTGTACCCCTTGTAACAACCAACCATGCCGATGGTAAACCCAAAAACAAATGTTTTGATAAGCGATGCGAAAATGTCCAGGAACGAAATAGCTTCGAACACGTCATTGATGAACGTAAAGAAGCTGGTCGATTCGTTCTGCGTCACGTTGACAAAGGCCCCGAGCAAGCCCACAAAAACGGTATAAACCATTAGCGTGGGCAACATGAACGTGGTTGCCAACACTCGGCTGACGACCAAAAATTTAAATGGATTGGTGGCCGATACTTCCATCGCATCGATCTGCTCGGTTACCCGCATTGACCCTAATTCTGCACCGATATTAGAGCCAACCCGCCCGGCCGCAATCAGCGCCGTGACCAGTGGAGCTAATGCCCGAACCAGTGCAATAGCGATCAGCGAAGGCAACCAGGAGGTAGCACCAAACTCCGCCAACGAAGGTCGCGACTGGTTGGTAAAAACGATCCCCGTGATAAAACCCGTCAGCGAAATCAGGGGCAACGACCTGACACCAACTTCGTAGCATTGCCGGATAATCTCTTTGAACTCGTAAGGGGGTTGCAGAACTTCTTTAAAAAACTGGCCGACAAACCGGGCTACGTCGCTCAGTGTTATCAACATTCGAGTGAAACGACTGGGCGTAGCAGGAGCGTCTGGCGCGGTGGTGCTAGTGTTCATTTAGGATTTATTGAGTGGGACTTACTGACGTAGTTCGTAGTACACAACCGGAATCCCGAACAGTGGTTTAATTTTGTGAGCGTAAGGATTAATCTATGCACATCATCAGTCTGTAGTGTCCAATTCTTGCCCTTATTTCCAACTGCTAGACCAATAACCATGAAACGCTTTTTTGCGCTGTCCCTTTTTATGTTTACCCTTCAGGCTGCTTCTGCCCAGCTGATTCACGTTGGTACGTATTCCGTACGCGGTAGCGAAGGCATTTATACGCTTCGTTTCGATCCAAAAACCGGAAAACTCACACCCGCAGGTAGTGTTAAAAATGAAAAAAGTCCGTCGTTTGTAGCGATTCGGCCAGGGGGTAGTTTTCTCTACTCAGTCAACGAAGCCGATGGGCCAGGACCAACAAAAGCCGGGTCGATCAGTGCTTATAGTCGTAATTCAAAAACAGGTGCTCTAACGCCCATCAACGAAAAATCCTCATTCGGGCAGGCTCCTTGTCATATCAGCATTGACAAAACAGGGCGTTGGGCTATCGTTTCTAATTACGGAGCAGGCTGGTTAGTGTATGCAATTCAACCCAATGGTTCGCTGGGGTCGCTGGTCGACAGTTTGTCGTTTTCGGGAAAAGGTCCCAATAAGGTGCGGCAGGAGAAATCACACGTGCATTCAGCGACAATTTCGGCCGACAACAAGTTCGTGTACATTGCCGATTTAGGGACGGATAAACTACATTGCTACAATCTAAACGCGCAAACGGGGAAACTAACGCCCAATAAAACGCCGGTAATGTCGCTGAAACCGGGCTCAGGTCCGCGCCATTTCACGATTCATCCCAACGGTCGGTTTGCGTATTTAGCCGAAGAGTTAAGTTCGTCGGTAGCCGTGTTTAGTCGCGATCCCCAAACCGGCTCGCTAACTCTGATGCAAGAGCGAGTGGCAAGCCTCCCCGCCAATTTCAAGGGCGAAAACACCCACGCCGACATTCACACTGACCCCGCTGGCAAGCATTTGTACGTATCGAATCGAGGCCACAATTCGCTGAGCATTTTTAGTATTGCCCAAAACGGAAGCATCAAACTCATTGGCCAACAGCCCATTAAGGGAGCCAAGCCCCGCAACTTCATGATTCATCCGAGCGGAGCTTATGTGCTGGTAGCGAATCAGGATACTGACAACATCGTAGTGCTCAAGCGCGACCCAAAAACAGGCCTCCTCACCGATACCGGAGAACGGGCAAAGGTGCCATCGCCGGTGTGTTTAGCCATTCAGTAACCTCACCCCCTGCCCCTCTCCTTCACAAGGAGAGGGGAGTTTCACCAGTCCATACTCCTCTCGTTCAAGCAATCTTCACAAAAAAGTTTATCGTTGACGTCTCCCCTCTCCTTGCGAAGGAGAGGGGTCGGGGGTGAGGTTACTACTGACTAATTACCAGCCACGCTTCCTCCACTTTCCCCGCTGCCAGCAGTTGCTTGGCTCGTAGGTGCAGCAAATCGGGGAGGTACTGGCAACCATAGCGGGCTTCGTCGCGGAGAGCCAGCATGGCCTCAGATTGGGAGTAGGCAGTGATTTCATCGGGTGTAGGCATGGTTTTGGCGCTACCCAATTTACCAAGGTCGTTGCCTGTCAGGATGTTGCTATTGCGGACAGCCACGGGTAGCTGATCAACACCAACGCCAATCTGAGGGCGGGCAACGTCGAACAGAGCAGCATCATTCGCCCGCACGTACCAATCGGCCCCCAAACGACCAACCAGGTCGATTTTATGAGGATCGATAGCTCCATCGTCACTGAAAATGTGGTCCTGAAAATGAGCCAGTACCACTTCGCAAACCACCATTGTTCCGGCTCCAGCCTGATCTCCCAGAGGCACCAGTTGCCGGACCAGGCACTCATAAGCAACGGGTGCTTCGGCCACACGGGGTGGCTTGACACGCTCGGAAGGGACGGCCGTGAAACCCGCCTTTTCGAACTCGTTAACGTGTCGGTCGAACTCCGCACTCGCCAGCGACATTTGCTCAACAATCTGGTGGTTCACCAGGTTGATAGTCACTTCCGGCACTTCTTCCACGTTCAGCAGCGAATGTTTTTTGTCGCCATGCCGATTGCGACTAGGCGAAAAAACCAACATCGGCGGATTGAACCCAACAATATTGAAAAAGCTGTACGGAGCTAGATTAACATGGCCTTCCTGACTGATAGTACTTACAAACGCAATGGGCCGGGGTGCCACCGAGCTGTTGAGAAGCCGATAAAAAGCCTGGAATGGAATGTCCTGCGGTGAGATGGTTTTCATTAAGTTTACAATTTGTAGAGCAGGTACAGGTTTAAGCCTGCGCCTATGCGTAGCGAAGGCGCCCCAAAGAGGCCAGCAGTGAAGGCAGCGCCCGGTATATACGGTTCGACAAATTCTCTTGGTGAACTCGTAATAGCTACGTTTAAGTGAATTGGAATTGCCAACGACAACCGGCTTCCCAATCTGGCGTACAATTCGGTTATCCCTTCAACACCCATACTAACGTTTGTTTTAGGCTCTAAAGGGCCAAGATAATCACCAAAAATAGGGCCATCGAATCGATAAACGCCTTTGCTCTCCCAAATGGACATCGTCCCTAACAACCCGAAGCTGACCCATTTAGCACGTTGGCTTATTATACCTGCTTTGAGATAACCACCCGTACCTGATATTTCAATGTTTCCTAATCCCTTAGCATCTGAATACTGAATATAACCGCCCCGGATTAGTAGTCGCCGGGTAGCATTTCTCAGCCCAATATAAACCGTCGGCTCAATGGCAATCAACGATTGAAATGATCGGGAGTTTTTATTCAAAATAGCGTTGAAGGGCATCTGTAAAATCTCAATGCCGATTTGAGGACGCGCACGAATTGAATCGACTGGTTGAGCACATATGGCAGAAGCGAAAAGCGAAAGGCCAATTAACAACAGGATTCTATTCATAACCGAATACTTAAATTGATGCCTGTTTCGGAGCCCTGACTTAAAATAGAGCGGGTAAACGAATTTTGCATATATGCCACATAATAAGCGTCGCCCAGTGTAAAACTTGCGTTTTTGGGTAACTTTGGATCTCTTAATTCAACCACATAACCACAAGTTTCACTGCGATAGGTGAACTCTCGTCTGTATCGGACTGTCAGAATGCCTCGCTGACCGTTAATCAAAAGCACGTATTGAGTGCTATCAGCATTGAGATCAAGCGGTGCATAAAAATTCGCTGATGCACTTCCTGCAGTTGTTCTCAAAAAGAAAGGGCGACTAGATCGAAGAGCAAAAACCGTATCTAATCTAAATGGTGTCTGAGTGTTAGAAATAATACTTACATAAGCCATTGGCTCCCCTCGCACACCACAATCTTCGCACGACCAAAGAATCAAACTCAGAAAACAGGCAAGCAACAGGCAGATGTATTTCATGAGTAAGCTTTGCTTTTGATGTGGTTACTATTTCCGTTTCTAACAGGAGCAATAATACAGCTCTACAGTTGGAACAAGGGCAAAATTTCTCCACTAACCTCACCTAGCTCTACCTTACCTACCCATCCCCGCATTGTCACGGTATCGCCATCCTGTAAGAATGTCCGTTCAGAACCATCAGATAGTTTCAGGGGGCGGGTGCCGTTCCAGCTTACTTCTAGTAATGATCCGAGGGAGCCATCTTCTGCCCCCGAGATGGTGCCGGTGGCCATAACATCCCCCACGTTCAGGTTGCAGCCGTTGCTGGTGTGGTGGGCTATCATCTGGGCAAACGACCAATACAGGTAGCGGGCGTTGCTTCGGCTAATAACGGTGTCGTTCAATAAAACCTCCAGGCTAACGTCGAAGCTAGCTGGCTTTGTTTGCCGCAAATACGGCAAGGGAGTTGGCGTTTGCTCCATACCAGCATTGCGGGCAGGTTCAAGATCATCAAAGGGCAACACCCAGGCCGAGATGGATGAGCCAAAGCTCTTACCCAGAAACGGGCCCAATGGCTGGTATTCCCACCGTTGAATGTCGCGGGCCGACCAGTCATTGAATAGCACTACACCAAAAATGTACTCCTCAGCCTCTCCTACCGGAACTGGCTCGCCCAGCCGTGACGATTTTCCGATTACCAAGCCCAGTTCCAGTTCAAAATCCAACGACTGCGACGCCCGAAACTCCGGTTTATTATCAGCATCCAATCCCTGCCCCATTGGTCGGCGAATGGGCGTCCCCGATACCACGATACTCGATGCGCGACCGTGGTAAGCAATGGGCATGTGTCGGTAATTAGGCAGAAGTGGCTCGGCATTAGGTCGAAACATACGCCCGACATTTTCGGCATGGTGGATGCCCGCATAAAAATCGGTGTAGTCGCCCACGCGGATGGGCAGATGCAGAGTTGCCCGCGATGCCAGAATCAACACCTGATCGTGAAAGATTACGACTCCCTTCTCATTGTCCGTTAGCAGACTGCGTATCCGCTCAGTAACGGCCCGGCAGGTGGCCCGACCAAGGGCCATGAAATCGTTGAGAAATGGTTGACCAAATATAGCTGGACCAACATTCAGGCCTTCGAAATAGCCTAGCAGCGAAACCAGCTCCAGGTCAAGAATATAATCGCCGTGTTTGTAGCCCACGCGGGGGCTGGCAATGTCGTATGAGAAGATGCCGTACATCAGAAGTTGTTATAGATCTCATCCATAATCCGAACGAAATGCTGGTAGTCATCGTCGCTGAGGTTGCCCCACCCCTGCCGCCTGATTTCAACCACGTCAGGCAGCATTTGTTCGTAGAGTTTTTCGCCTTCAGGCGTCAGAAACACCAAAAACTTACGCCGGTCGTCGCCAGCCATGCGTCGTTCTACCAATCCTTTTTTAGCTAATAGGTCAATGATGCGCGTCACCGTAGGCGCGTCTTTGGTAGTTAACTCAGCTAGTGTGCTCTGGGCAATACCGGGGTTCCGATGCAAATGATCAATTACTACCCACTGGTCAACAGTGAGATCGAAACCGGCATCGGAAAAGCGCTTTTGAAGGGCATTGCGTATTTTCTTGATCGTGGTATCAATCTTAAAAAAGTACGCCCGTGAGTCTGAAGGGTGCGTCATTACAGTGAGCAGTGAACAGCGAGCAGCCAACAGTAAGCAATGAGTAGTTTACTAGCGAGCAGCCAATAGTTTACAATTAGCCGGAAAGATATTGAATTTTACCTACTCTATTAATCACTTGCTGATAACTGTTCGCTGCTCACTGCTCACTGCCAACAGTTCTTCCAGTTTTGCTTCAATCTCGGGTACCGAGTGATACAGTTGTTCGTACGAGTCGATCACGAAATACTGCTCCTGAAAATGGTCGATGACGTAGGGGGTTTGTAGCAAGGTTGCCACGTCATATGGTATCCTCTTCGGAATGTCGCTTTCCAGTGCATACACCGTCTCACCCGGCGACGACAGAATACCTCCGCCATAAATCCGCAACGCTAGTTTCCCCGATTCATCTTTCTCCTGAATCAACCCAAACTCAACGGTGTACCAATACAGCTGAGCGATCATCTGAATCGCTTCTTCATGGTCAACGTGGTTCAACGCAATCCAGCTTAGGGCGGCCAGAAAATTACAAAAATGCTGATTGGTTAGTACCGGTACATGACCAAACGTGTCGTGAAACATGTCGGGTTCCTGTATATAGTCGAGTTGGTCGCGGGTGCGGAGCCAGGTCGTAGCCGGAAATTGGCGGTCGGCCATCAGCTCAAAAAACTCACGGTTCCCAATCAGGCCCGGCACCGCCACCACTCGCCAGCCCGTCAGGGGCAGCAGACGCGGGTTCAGATCCTTATCAAAGTTCGGAATGGCACTGTTCGGGAAACCCGTCGCCACAATCCCATCCATGTAGGCCTGACTAGCCCGGCCGGGCAGTTGAGCCATTTGACGCTCAAAAAGCAGTTTCCAAACCGCCTGATCGTCGGGGGTATATTTATTGTACGCTTGGTTCATTTGATGTCGGATTTTGGATGTCGGATTTTGGATTTGTTGCTTATACGACAGCCCTATTTGGTGCAAGCAACAAATCCAAAATCCGACATCCAAAATCATAAATTTTTACAATGTTCCCCGCAGTTCCTGTTCGCGTTCGATGGCTTCGAAAAGGGCTTTGAAATTGCCTTTGCCGAATGATTTGGCTCCTTTGCGTTGAATGATTTCAAAGAATAAGGTCGGGCGAGGAGTAACAGGTTTGGTGAAAATCTGAAGCAGATAACCTTCTTCATCGCGGTCAACCAGAATACCTAGTGGACGAAGCGTTTCAATTTCTTCGTCGATCTTACCAATGCGGCCTTTCAGATCATCGTAATAGGCTTCAGGCACCCGCAAAAACTCAACACCCCGGTCGCGCAGGGCCACCACTGTTTCGATAATGTTATCGGTTGCCACAGCAATATGCTGTATCCCGGAACCCTCGTAAAAGTTGATGTACTCCTCAATTTGCGACTTTTTCTTGCCTTCAGCTGGCTCATTGATGGGGAATTTGATACGGCCGTTACCGTTACTCATTACCTTACTCATCAGAGCGGTGTAATCCGTTGAAATGTCTTTATCATCAAACGAAACCAACTGGTTGAAACCCATTACCTCGCCGTAAAATTTCGTCCAGGTGTTCATTTCATTCCAGCCCACGTTGCCTACCATGTGGTCCACGTATTTCAGGCCCGTCACGGGCGGCTGATAGTATGGATTCCAAGATTTAAATCCGGGTAAAAACACCCCCTCATAGTGGCTCCTCTCCACAAAAATGTGTACCGTATCACCGTAGGTATGAATGCCCGACCGCACTACATAGCCGTGCTCATCCTCTTCGCGGGTTGGTTTCATAAACGGCTTTGCTCCCCGACTGGTCGTTTCTTCAAACGCCGACGTAGCATCATCAACCCACAACGCCACCACCCGAACCCCATCGCCATGCTGGTCGATATGCCGCCCAATGTCGGTATTGCTATGCAGGGGCGATGTCAAAATCAGGCGAATTTTGTCCTCCACCACTACATACGATTCACGGTCTTTCAGTCCCGTCTCCAAACCGGCATAGGCCAGCGGTTGAAAACCAAACGCCGTTTGAAAATAATGAGCTGCCTGCCGGGCGTTACTCACATACAGTTCGAGGTAATCGGTGCCGTTGAGCGGCAAAAAGTCGTTGGGGGCCACATTAGGCACCGCAGTTTGTGGTTCAATAAGTTCGAGAGTTTCCATGTTTGTTGATGTTTTCTGGCGCGGGCATTTGCCCGTGCCTAAAATCATGCGAGCATACGCTCGCTTTTATGTGTGGGTACGGGCAAATGCCCGCGCCAGTGCATCTACCCCAGCCACGATTTCCAATACACCCCGTCGTCTACAGCCAGGGCCTGTTCGGTGAGTTGCAGGGGCCGGAATGTGTCGACCATCACGGCGTATTCTTCGGTTGATGTTTTGCCAATGCTGCGTTCCATAGCGCCTGGTGCCGGACCGTGGGGAATGCCGCCGGGATGCAGGGTAATGTGTCCGGGAGCAATGTCGTTGCGCGACATAAAATCACCATCCACATAGTAGATCACCTCGTCAGAATCAATATTAGAGTGATTATACGGAGCCGGAATTGCCTTCGGGTGGTAATCGTACAGTCGTGGGCAAAACGAACACACCACAAATGTTTCGGTCTGAAACGTTTGATGAACCGGCGGTGGCTGATGCACCCGACCCGTAATGGGTTCAAAGTTCTGAATGTTGAACGCGTACGGAAAATTGTAGCCATCCCACCCTACCACATCGAACGGATGCGTAGCGTACACGAGCGTGTGCAGCGAGCCTTGCTTCTTGATTTTCATCATGAAATCGCCCGTTTCATCGTGGGTTTCCAGATCCTGCGGACGGCGAATATCGCGCTCACAAAACGGCGAGTGCTCCAATAATTGCCCAAAATGATTTCGGTAGCGCTTGGGCGTGTAAATCGGCGAGTGCGACTCCACATATAACAAGCGGCATTCTTCGTCAGTCGTATCAAACTCGATCTGATAAATCATACCGCGCGGAATCACCAGATAGTCACCGTAACCAAATTGAATCGTGCCCAGCAAGGTTCGTAACCGACCCGATCCGCGATGCACAAACAGCAGTTCGTCAGAATCGGCATTTTTGTAGAAATAGTCGGTCATCGACTGACGCGGTGCCGCCACACCCACAATCAAATCATTGTTAAACAGCAAGGGAACCCGACTAGTCAGGTAGTCTGCACGACCAGCATCCTCAGCAGGTTGCGCCTGAAAACCCAATAATTTACGAGCCAGCATGTTTTTGTCTACGGCCACCTTGGGGGCAACATCCACCGAATCGAGCAATGCCTTCACTTGTGTTGGCCGGTGAACATGGTACAATAGCGACGACATGCCATCGAATCCAATGGTCCCGAATAACTGTTCGTAGTATAGCCCCGACGACTCCCCCACTGCATTCGTTGGTTTCTCGAATTGTGTGTGCCGTTTTGGCGGAATGCGACCGAGCGTATGGTAAAACATAATAGGATTGCTACAATTTAATTGCTAAGACAATAATTGTTTAACGTACAATTATACTAACAATTTTTAAATTATTGAACAAAAGCGGGAAAAAACTTGATGTTAAGTTGATTGAACGGTCAAATGGCTAGCCATTTGCCATTTGTATACGGGTACGTTGCCCTTTTTCTTACTTTCGCGAATTGAGCTTATTAACAACCGAATGCAACCAACACTCTTGATTCTGGCAGCCGGTATGGGCAGCCGCTATGGTGGCGTGAAGCAACTCGACCAGTTTGGTCCACACGGCGAAACCATCATCGACTATTCCCTCTTCGACGCCATCCGCGCCGGTTTTGGCAAAGTCGTTTTTATTATCCGGGAAGAACTCCGGGCCGATTTTGAAGAAATTTTTCTGCCCAAACTCAAAGGCAAAATTGACGTTGACTTTGCAATTCAGGCGTTAAGCTCTTACGTTCCTGAAGAAGCGGGCGAAGTGAAACGGACAAAGCCCTGGGGAACAGGGCATGCCATGTTGTGCGCTAAAGACCACACAACAACACCTTTTGCTGTGATCAATGCCGACGATTTCTACGGACAGGAAGCGTTCCAGGTATTAGGCGATTTTCTCCGCACCGATACCGACGACCGGCTCCACGCGATGGTGGGTTATGAAGTCAAGAATACGCTGTCGGAAAACGGCTCAGTATCGAGGGGAGTATGTTCTGTAGGGCCAAATGGCAACCTGCTATCGGTGATTGAGCGCACCAAAATTTACGAGGAAGAAACCGGCGAGACCGACCGACGAATTGTATTTGAGGAAGCTGAAAACAAAAACGAGTTAGCCCCCGACACCCCAGTGTCAATGAATTTCTGGGGCTTTAAGCCATCGGTTTTCCCGCTGGTGCAAAAGCAGTTTGAAAGCTATGCTATAGCCAATATTGACTCCCCTAAAGCTGAATTTTATATACCGACTATCATGTCAACGCTGATTCAGACCGATACAGGACACTGTAAAGTCTTTCGCAGTCATTCAGCCTGGTTTGGCGTTACGTATCCCGAAGATAAACCGACCGTTCAGGCGGCTCTACAAAAATTACACGACGAAGGCGCGTATCCGGCGGGATTGTGGATCAGTGAATAATGAGCAACGAGCAGCCAACAGTGAAAAGTTTACTTACGCTTTAAGAGTTTTGCACGAGCAAACTGTTCATTGTTGGCTGCTCACTGTTTACTGAAAAGTTATTTTGCTGTATCTCCCGTAGTACGGATCAGGCTAATGCCTGTGAAGAAGAAAATGGCACCGAGGCCAAGATATACCCAAGATGACTGGGCTACACCCCCTGCCATCATATCTTTGCCACCCATAAGAAGGCCAACCAGGCCAAGTAGGGTTAGGACTACGCCGAAAATGCGCTTAACATTCATACCGTTGTGTTGAGTTTTTGTGAGTGAATACTGTTTCATTAATTTACTCACAAGAACATCTATTTCGGCGATGCTATTACTAAAGCTATTCAACGGACAATTTACACAATGCTTCTCCTCGCCTACTCCATCATTGGTATCCTGATTGCGTTACTGGGGGTTGCCGTCTGGCGGTTCAAGCTGACAACCTGGCTTTCTAATGTAAATAATCTGGACGTAACTGACCACGCCGGATTGGCCCGCTACGCTGGCTTGTTCCTGATTGGCTTAGGGGTTTATGCCATCCTCTGCGGCTATTTCGCGCAGCAGACTACCACAAAAAGTGGTCAGATTGCCGTCATGATCCTATTCGTTGTGGGAGCCCAACTGGCAATGGTGGGGTATATGTACGGGCTAAGGAAATACACGAAACAGTGAGCAGGTATCAACGAACAGCCAGCAGTGAACAGCTTGCTTATACAAAACTCCCGTAGCGTAAGCAAACTGGTCACTGTTGGCTGCTAATTGTTCACTGTTTATCGACTATCTGGTTTCGTTAATCACCTCTCTAATATCTGAGATGATCTTGCTGGCCAGGTGCTCGGCCGTAGAAAGCGTGTCGGATTCTGAATAGATTCGGATAATTGGCTCCGTGTTCGACTTGCGGAGATGAACCCACTCCCGGTCGAACTCAATTTTGACGCCGTCGATGGTGTTGATCGGGTTACGGGCGTACTTCAGTTTGATGCGTTCCAATACCGCATCTACATTAATGGTAGGAGTAAGTTCAATCTTGTTTTTCGAAATGTAATAGTTCGGATATATCCGGCGTAACATCGATGCCGACTTACCAAACTTAGCCAAATGGGTTAGAAACAGGGCAATACCTACCAGCGCGTCGCGACCGTAGTGCAGTTCGGGGAAGATGATTCCCCCATTGCCTTCGCCCCCTATTAGGGCATTATGCGCCTTCATCATCTCCACCACGTTCACTTCGCCCACAGCCGAAGCAAAATGTTCGCCCCCTGCTTTGCGTGTCACATCGCGCAGAGCAACAGTGCTCGACAGATTTGAGACGGTATTGCCTGAAGGTGAATCCGCTGGCCGGTTTTTCAACACGTAATCGGCTACAGCCACCAGCGTATATTCCTCACCAAAGGGTGAACCGTCCTCACAAATAAGCGCCAGCCGATCAACATCGGGGTCCACAACAATACCCAGATCAATATTATCTTTTTTGGCAATGTTGATAATATCGGTGAGGTTTTCGGGAAGTGGTTCAGGGTTATGCGCAAAGTTACCGGTAGGCTCGCAGTGTATTTTGGTGATCTGCTCCACACCAAGCGCTTCGAGCAACATTGGCACAGCCAATCCGCCTGTGGAGTTTACGGCATCGACCACAACCCGAAAATTACGGCCGGCAATGGCCTCGCGATCTACCAGAGGGAGCGCCAGAATTTGATCGATGTGCTTTTGCAGATACGTATCGTCGGTGCGGTAGGTCCCTAGTTTGCGAACTTCAGCAAAGTCGATAGCCTCGGCTTCGGCAATAGCTAACACTTCAGCTCCGTCGTCGCCAGAGATAAACTCACCTTTTTCGTTGAGTAGTTTTAGCGCATTCCACTGAATCGGGTTATGGCTCGCCGTCAGAATAATACCGCCCACTGCCCCTTCAGCAGCAACAGCCAGTTCGACGGTTGGGGTAGTCGAAAGTCCTAAGTCCACTACGTTGATGCCCAGACCCTGCAATGTTGCCGACACTAGGCCAGACACCATTTGTCCCGACAAGCGGGCGTCACGACCAATTACAACTGTAGGAGCCTTGGTCACTCCCTGTACGGCAGCTCGTTGCCGAAGCCATTGTCCAAATGCTGCTGAAAATTTTACAACGTCCAACGGTGTCAGACCTTCTCCGCTACGCCCCCCAATCGTCCCACGAATACCGGAGATAGATTTAATTAATGCCACGTGAATCGGGTAAAGAACTCGTTAAGTAATCCCGCAAAGATAACCATTCGGTGGGTTAGGCTGCGTACCGTTGGCCATAAAAAATGCGGAGTTCTTAGCGGGTGCCAACCACACGCAATCGGTTCATGAGCGTTTTACGGGCTCCGTCGGCAAGGGTAACAGAATAACTGCCCAGAATAACCTGATTCGTCTCTATTCGGTCGATGAAGGTTAGATTGATGATCAACGATTTAGACAACCGGCAAAAAATTTGGGGTGATAAATCTTTAGCCCAATAGCCCAGATTACCAGTAAGCATCAGAGGCTGATCGTGCTTACCCTTAGGCATTATACGCAACGCAGCTTCGTTTGTCAGATAAACAGTAGTGAAGTTTTTAGCTGCTTCGAGATAGCATATATCCGACGGTTCTACCCGGGCGTAACCCAATTCCGTGGGCCAGAAAAGTGGTTCCGTATTGGCAGTAGCGTTTGCGAGGCTACCGTGCTGAAAATGGTGGAGCGCTAATTGCACCTGCTGTACCAATTCCCGCGTTCTCAGCGGCTTGTTTAGAAAGGCAAATGGATTAGTAGCTTTAGCTCGATCAAAGGTTTTATCGTCGGTTGTACCCGTCAGATAAATGAGTGGCACCCATTGGTACTGTAGCAAAGCTTCAGCGGTGGTCACCCCATCCCGAACGTCGTTGCCTAATCCGACATCAATGATGGCCAGATTCACCATTTTACGTTTTATCAGCACTATGGCCTCATCGTAGGTGCGAGCAATTCCCGAAATACTGAATCCTGCTCCAAGCAGCGCTTCTTCGATAGCTGCTGACACCATCACGTCATCTTCAACAATCAGAATATGGACAGGCTTCATATCGCGTTAAGCAACGTTTTAGCCTTAATGTCAGCGGATAGGTTGAATGTAACACCAGGCGGTTCGCTGATGGCAAATTCTCCCTCCAACTGCCGCACCTGCAGAGCGATCAGATATAGGCCAAAACCAGTTGTATTGGGGCTTAGTGTCATGCCCGGACCGTTATCCTCCAGCCGTAAATGCATTTTATTCTTTTCGCGCCAACAACTTACCCGTAAGGTCGGCGAAGGGTTGTTGGGGAAAGCGTATTTACAGGCGTTGGTCACTAACTCGTTTATTATTAAGGCAATGGGAATGGCCTGATCGGGCTGTAGTGGAATAGGTTCTAGTTCATAGCCGGGCTTGATGGTATCATAGCCATAGCTTTCCAGAATAGACTGAATCAAGTCGGGAATGAATGCCGGTAACCCCATAGTAACCAGCCGGTTGGTATCGTAAAGTTTGCGGTTCAGGAGGGCCATTGTCTGCACCCGTAATCCGCTTTCTTCAACCGCCTGGCGGGCACCTTCGTCCGACAACCGATTCGATTGCAAACTCAGCATGCCCGAAATAGCCTGTAAGTTATTGTTGAAACGATGATTCTGCTCCTCGCGTAATTCAGCATTCTGGATACTAATACGCTGATTTTCCTTGCTGAGCCGGTAGAACTTTCCACCGACCAACACCGCCACTGCCAGCAGGCCTAATATCATCCAGTTTTGACGTTCCTGTACCTGTAATTTGTTTTCTTTCAGTGCCAGCTCGGCCTGTTTAGTTTTCAGCAAATTTTCACGATGGTCGGTTTCATAAGCCACATTAAGTCGGGCAATGGTGGCCTGTTGAGCTACTCTCATGGCAGTCTGACGCAAAGAATCAGCTTTGTGCAGATACAAATAGGCTTGTTGCCAGTGCCCCGATGCCCGATGCCATTTAGCCCAGGCGTAGTGAACATCGGCTGGAACATGCGCATCAATTTGAGTCGACTTTCGGAATATAGCCTCCACAGCCAACAAATGTTCGTGAGCGTTGGCTAATTGGTTGAGGTTAGTATGGGCAATAGCTAGTGCCAGATTAGAATTTACCCGGCTTTGGTCAGGCCCCTGTTTATCAAAGATGTTCAGCGCATAGGTAAGCAAAGGAATTGCCTTTTGCGGATCACGATCCACCAGCATACCTCCCTGAGACCCTCTTATGATAGCCAGTTCTTTGGGGTTAGGCAACTGCGCAGCAATAGTTGCTGCCTGCTTATAATACCAGATTGCACTGTCTTCAGCCGCTTTCCGGTCTTTCTTCCCCTCCCATTGACTATGCATGGCAGCCTGCCCCTCTGCAACGCCCCAGTGCAGCCCTCCCAGGCAACTGTATGCACTCATCAGGCTGTGGGCGTGGTTTAATTTCCGGCTGTTATCCAGTGCCCGGTATGCATAATTGAACGCCTGAGGGTAATTAGCCACACCCAACACGTCGCCCACCAACTGAATATATACTCTATTAAGTTCAACAGATGGACCCCGTTTTTCCCAGATCCGAAGGGCAAACAGCAACCATCGTCTTCCTGATACATAATCGCCTGCTGCGCGGTACCGTTTGCCTAACAGATATGCAGCATCAGCCATAGCCAGCGTATCATGTCGAACTACCGTCTGATCGTATTGAGCTTTAGCCTGAGCAACAGTAAGTGGGGATGGTTGTTGAGCCTGCACAATCGCCGGTGTCAACAGTAAGAACAACAATAATGCAATTAGCTTCATTGAGCGTGGCAGATGTGACAGTCCATAAACTTACGCATTCAGCACGCAAAGCGCAATAAAACAGGAGTTAGTGGAGAAAAAACGGGCGTTGGTGGAGAAGTAAAGTCAAATTATCTACGTATTAAGTAGATTGGACCTGCTTTTCGGCTATTATCCAACCTATACGACTTATCTACTACTTTCCCGCCCCTTACGCTCCCCCTAAATCTCCACCGCATTATCGCTCGAAATCATCAGTTCATTCGTGAACGTGGCCGAAGCCGAGCCACTGTAGGAGCCAGTGATGGGAGCAGCCAGCTCGGGGCGGGCGGTGCTGGTCAGAAAAATATGCCGGTTGTTCACCACTGATCCTTCGGTGGGGTCGTAGCCGCGCCAGCCTGCGCCTGGCAAATACACTTCTGCCCAGGCGTGCAACTCGTGTTCCTGTTGAGGGTTACCAAAGAGATAACCGCTTACAAAGCGCGCTGCCAGACCCAGACTCCGGCAGGCGGCCATAAACAGAACAGTATAATCGCGGCAGGAACCGTGCCGGTTCATCAACGTCTGTTCGGGAGGCAAAGGAGCACCGTGCTCGCGGGTTTCGTAGGTAAAACTCCGAATCGTGCGGTTCAGCACTGACAAAAACTCAATGGTGTCCCAATTGGCACCAGCGGCCATTCTGCGAGCCCATAACTCAATTTCTGCGGTTACTGTACTCCGATCTAAATGCGGATGTAACAGCGCTTCCACACCCGGTTCATAACGAAAGCCCGGTAGCTTTTTGCTCTCAAAGGGAAAGATTACGAAATCAAACGAATTAAAATCGTCTGATTGCAAGCTCATGTCTGCCGTAACACTTAGATGGTGAGTTGGACCGTGAAAAAAGACCACCTGCTGCACATTTCCCTCTGCATCTACGTTCCTCACTATTTTTGAAGGAACAGGGTCGATGATCAGTTCATAGGCCATCAGCCGCTGATACGGATACGTACGCGGGTACAGATAGAGCGTATGAGGATTCAGAGCAACCGGGCCGTCGTACGTGTATGTCGAGGTATGGCGAACGTGAAGAAGCATTTTTTTCAGTGAACAGAATGAGCAGTGGGAAACAGTAGGCAGTAGCAGTGAACAGTCCCGGCCTATACGCTTGAGCGAGGAAATCACACATGAGTAACAGTTGCTTGTGCTATACTGTTCACTGCTTACTGCTACTGCTCACTGTTTCCCAGCTTTGATTTTTTCAAATATAGGATCCATCCAGTACGTAGGAAGCTTTCGAACAGAATTATTGAGCAATGCGCTCCATTGGTGCGAAATCTCATCCATATCGTCCTTTTCGAGCCGATACTCCGTCATGTGGAAACTGCTGTCGGGATAGATAACTACATCCAGCGGGTAATCGACATCGTTGGCACTAACGCGGGTAGCATCGAACGCCAAAAACCCAATTTTGAGCGCTTCGGCCAAACTGGTCTCGTAGGTGAGATTTCGAAAGAGCAA
This sequence comes from Flavobacterium sp. SUN052, assembly GCF_028867935.1. Classification (GTDB taxonomy): domain Bacteria; phylum Bacteroidota; class Bacteroidia; order Flavobacteriales; family Flavobacteriaceae; genus Flavobacterium. Next base: position 195,714 of record NZ_JAPQNS010000001.1, on the reverse strand, counting down.
TGGCTTTCCATACCCGGAATTACCAATGACTTTAAACAATGATCCACTATCAACCTCCACCCAATTGCCCTCGGGATAGAGTTGATAAAGCTTGTGTTCGTTGTCGTCTTCAAGTTGGCCACCAACAATGGCATTGAGGTTGAACGACAAACCGCTGGCAATAATCGACTCCTTATCTTCTTTGGCCACGCGTTTTACCTGTTCACCAAACGCATTGACTGCTTTGTAGAGCTTGTTGAACGAGCGATCCTGTTCAAGCAGTACTTCTCGAAAATAAGTAATTGCCTTGTCGCGCACGGATCGAAGACCCGAGGTCATAACGAAGAGAGAGTGGTTCTCTACCTCGTGAACGGTAATTTTACGGTTACTCGACACTTCAGTGCCGGAAGTTAGGCGGGTATCAGCAATGGCAACAAGGCCCGAACGAACCTTGATGCCCAGACAATAGGTCATAGGAATTGATCAGATGCGAAAGCCAAAAGTCGACAAAGTAGCTCAGAACTCAAACTTTAATTCTCAACCCGTACGTCAACCCGTGCAGTATCATCCTCTCCGTTATCGTAGCCATTGGCGTAAACAGAGTCAGAATCAGCGGGGTTAGCGAAGGTTATCTGAGCAGCCGTCGATTGTAGGCCAACGGCTGTAGCTGTTGCAATAAATGTGAGCGTGACCGATCCACCCGCCGGAACGCTGTTAATAATCCCACGAGCACTCCCGTTGTTCAGGTCCATTCCGCTGGCCGATGACGCAAACTGAAGACCTGCTGGCAACGGTTGAATTACAACCACACTACTGGCATTGGCCCCACCTCTGTTGCTCACCACTATTGAAAATGTGACAGCCTGGCTTAAACGAGCAACGCGTTGATTGACAAATATTTGCAAGCTCAAATCAACCGTTTGCGGGTCAGGCGTGGGTTGATTCGACTGCACACCTGGCAGGGGTGTCTGGTTTGGGTTGGGCGAAGCATAGGTGGCCGTGCTGCTTTCAATGGTGCGCAAATCGGTGTATGTTGCATCATCCTGCCCGTCGCCAGTGCCCGAGTCAGGAATGCTGTTCGGGTCGGTTTTGCCTGCCCCCGAAATTTCAGCTGCATTCTGGTAGTAGCCGGGTTGTTGCAACCGAACTGTGAACCGTTGCGTGATGGATGAATTTGGAGGCAAGCCCGCAGCCAGTGTACTACTCAAAATATTGTTGGATACCGACAAATTATCCGTCGAAGAAATAAACTGCACATTGGCCGGAAGGCGATTGCGCCAGCTGAGCGTTCCGGGATCACAAGGACCTTTGTTTGTAATGGTTAATGCGTATTGAACATTTTCACCCACGCGCGGTACCCTCTTATCGACAGCCATACTCAGCGCCAAATCGGCCTGACCCACCCCCACTGACAATGAGCCGGGCGTTGAAACACATCCATACACAGCATCGGTTGCCGATGCCGAATAGGTACCGGCCGTTGTCACCGAAATTGTTGACGTGGTCTGGTTCGTGCTCCAACGAATCGGAAGAATCGCGTTGGTAGTGAGAGTGACACTGTTGACTGTACAAAAGTCGGGTACGCCCCCGACGGCACTCACAGTTGGTTGAGCCGGGGCCGTGTAAGTAGGCACCGTTACAGCGGGCGGAAACAAAATTCGACCCGATGTTGCCCGTAGTCTGGCACTATAATTACCTACGCCTACGTTTCGGGTTTGGCTACTAGCGCCATCGCTCCAGTTATATTCAGCATAGCCACTCGGAAGGCTAACCGCCAATCCAGTAGCGCTGGTTGGGCAGGCAATACTGGCTAATGGTTGCATCAGAGGAAGCACGGGAGAAATACTGTCCAGTAGAGATTGCTGCGTTAGAACGGCTGTCCAGCGGTTAGCTACTTGCAGCTGACCGGCTTGGGAATAATGAAGGCCATCGGGTCGCCAGGTCTCGTTAGGGTTTGCGGGATTCAGCATCGTCACCTGATCTAGATCAGGCCCTCTGAATATATTGTCGACAAACCGTGGCGTAGCCCACTCTCCCCTATTTATGACTGAATCCTGCGCCAGACGCGGCTTTGGAAACGGCATGGTTATGTACGAATCCTTAGCTATAATCCAGGCCAAACTCGGCAGATTGAATTCAGTTCGTACTTTATCGATTACACCAAGATAATTTCGTCTGGTTATAGTAGCTTCGTTGTCACGTTCGTTCACCCCATGCTGAACCAGCACAGCCCGCATACCCGTCGATGGAGCATAGAGGTTCATAATGTTGCGCAGATTCACGTAGGGCATTCTCAGATCATACCGAACAAAGCTATGTTCGAACGGGATATCATAAGCCGCCTTGTAAACCTGCTCCATGGTTGTTCCACCAAATCCAGCATTGAAAAACAGGACAGGAACCCCGAGCTGTTGCACCATCTGATCACCTAACTTGCCCCAATACCAGGCGAATCGGGAAAAAGGCGACGCGCCAACATAGGTGTTAAATTTTTCGAAAGATGTCAATCCCGGCAGGTATCTATTGTCAGCCGTATTTTCATATTGAGTGAAGGCAGGGTTATCAAAGGTAGCAGAGTTATTATTATTTAGCCGTACACAGGTAACCCGGTCATCTAGGGCGCCATCCAACGTTGGGCATAAATCGGGGCCGTTGTATGTCCACGTACCATCTCCACAACTCGTCCCCTGTGCGTTGGAATGGCCCAAAATGGCAAACACTTCCCCTACGCCAACTCGGTCGATCACATCGGTGCCAACTATGGTACTGTTGCGAATACCCCGAAAGTTGAGTTGATACCAGCCCCCAGCTAAAGTTAAGCTGCCCGAAAACTGACCATTGGTAGGATTAGTCTGAACGGTTGTCCAGGAAGTAACAGTGGTGGATGTAACGCGGTTGATAACCTGAACCTCTACCCGATCAAGCGCAGTTGTAAAACTACCGGCAATCTGAAAGGTGGCCTGATTGGCGTTGCTCCGCTGGAACACCATCCGGCTCAATGGGAACGTAGCATCGATTTGTGCAAGGGCGTTCTGCGTAGTCAAGAGCAGCAGTAGCCAGAAACCTAGTACAGATACGGTACGTTTATGGAAAACTAATTGCATATATATCCTTTGCTGTCTGATTGACAAACTTTCGCCAATCAAGGTTGCTTCCTCACTTACCAACGACACATAATCGCAAAGTCATACACAAGGCTTTTACTATTCCGCTGCGCGTATTCATTACTCATTGCGTAACAACTTTTCTCAACCAGATGGCAATTTAAGGTGATTTTGTCATTAACGATGTTAAAATTTACTACATAATGAAATCCATAATCGCTTGCCTGATGACTTCTATTTGCGTTGCTTTGTAGTACTGTACACCCGAAACACTTGAGCGACATGCACTTTGACGACGAGGACGAGGACGGATTTGATTGGGAAGAATTTGAACGTAACTATGACCCCATTGAGGCTCAACGCGAAATGGAGGCCGAGAACCGCCGAATTGAGCAACTCCCTGTGCTGAAAAAAGCCAATGAAATTCTGGAGATTACTCAGGCTATCGTCGGCACTATCGATGAGGAAGAGGATGTGCTTATGATGAGTGAGCAGATGATGGCCAATGCCATGATGCTACCTACTAAAATTGTTGGGGCAGAGGGTGCTGATCTATACACGCTCCGCATGGAAAACGCAGTAATTATTAAAACTCACGCCCGCGAACTGCTCACCCAAACCAATTACCTCCGCGCCGAAAAGCTCTCCGAACCAGCTTACATCAAACTTCTGCGCGACGAGATCGAGAATTTCCGGGTGCTGTTTGTAGAATGGATTAATAGCTTCGACAAAACCAACGACATTCCCGACGATTGGGGTCTGTTTAATTCTTAAAGCCGTACCTTTGCGCCCTGAAACCAAGCGGCCTGTGTACGTAAAACCAAAAAAAAGTCTCGGACAGCATTTCCTCACCGACGACTCTATTGCCCAGAATATTGCTGAATTGTTAAGTGGTCACAGCGGTCAGCACGCTGAACCGTACCGGCATGTGCTGGAAATTGGTCCCGGAACGGGCGTACTAACGCGGTTCCTGCTGCCCAATACCAACTTCGAGACGCATGCCGTTGAACTTGATAGCGAATCGGTTGTATATCTAAAAAAAGCGTTTCCATCGCTGACGAGCCGGTTGGTTGAAGGTGATTTCCTGGAAATGACGCCCGCCGATTATCTACCCGGCCTTCCCGAGTCAGAGCCATTTGCCATTATCGGTAACTTCCCGTATAATATTTCGTCTCAAATCTTCTTCAACGTTCTTGACTATCGCGACCGCATCACCGAGGTAGTTTGTATGTTGCAACGGGAGGTTGCCCAGCGGTTGGCATCGCCCCCTGGCAAAAAGCATTATGGCATTTTGAGCGTTTTTTTGCAGGCCTGGTACGACGTTAAATACGAGTTCACGGTTCCTCCGGAAGTGTTCAACCCACCCCCAAAAGTTCATTCAGGGGTCATCAGTGTTCGACGAAATAATGTCAAGGAACTCGGTTGTAACGAACGTCGATTTATTCAGGTTGTAAAACACGGATTCAATCAACGCCGGAAAACGCTCCGTAATGCGCTCAAGCCGCTTGGCATTACCGAAGCAGCAGCAGGCAGCCGGTTTATGGACCTACGGGCGGAGCAACTCAGTGTTGCAGATTTTGTTGAATTGACAAACTTAATGAGTGAAAGCGCGAATGAATAAAAGAGCGAATCTTCGGCACTCTTTCACTCTTTTACTCTTTTACCTATGACATTTGAGCTCACTAAAGAATACCTCGGCCAACTTCAGGAGGCCATTGACGTTCGTGACGATTTGCAGTTGCGAACCGAGATGGAGGGACTGTACCCCGCCGATATTTCGGGTATTCTTTATGAGTTAGATACTGATCAGGCGCACTATTTGCTAACCCTGCTCAACAACGAAGTTGGGGCTGAAATACTGGCTAATCTAGACCCAGCTGTACGGCTCGATTTGTTGGCGACATTCAATTCAGCAGAGTTGGCTCCCCTCGTCAACGTAATGGATTCCGACGATGCCGTGGATTTGCTTAACGAGCAGCCTATCCGCATTCGGGAAGAAATCATTGGCCTGCTTGAAGACCGCGAACAAGCCCGGTTTATTCTTGACTTGCTCCACTACGACGAGGACGTAGCCGGGGGATTGATGCAGAAAGAGTTAATCAAAATCAACGTTAACCTGACGGTAAACGGCTGCATCGAAGAAATTCGTGATCAGGCCGAAAACGTAGAAAAGGTGTACTCGGTTTACGTTGTCGATGATCAGGGAAAGTTGCTGGGATTAGTATCGCTCAAGAAGATCGTACTGGCCCGTAGAACAGCCAAAATCGCCGATATTTACGACAAGGACATCATTTTCGTAGAAACCTACCGGCCCGTGGATGAGGTGGCCGAAGTGATGCAACGCTACGATTTAGACGCTATCCCTGTCGTAAATGTACAGGGTAGACTGTTGGGGCGTATCACCATCGACGACGTGCTGGACGTAATCACGGAACAAGCCGAGGAGGACATTCAGGTCATCTCCGGTCTTTCGGGCGAAGTCGAAGAAGATGATACTGTTTGGGTGCGGTCGAAAGTACAGTTGCCCTGGCTGGTTGCGGGTGCAGTGGGTAGTTTGCTTGCGGCCACTGTTATTAATGGCTTTCAGGCAGAGCTGGGGAAAGTAGCGGCTTTGGCAGCTTTTATTCCGATCATCGGCTCCACAGGCGGTAATGTGGGTATTCAAACGTCTTCGCTTATCCTGCAAAGTCTCGCCGATACATCAGGTTTAAGTACAACCCTTGGTCAGCGGTTGTTACGAACCCTGTTGGTGGCGATTATCAACGGCCTGGTAGTTGGCCTCATCGCCGGAACGTACACATTTCTGATTGGGCAACCGCGTTTGTTTCCGGTAGTAGCCACGTCCTTGCTGGCGGTGGTATTATTGGCTTCGTTTATGGGAACCGTTACCCCCCTACTCCTCAACCGAATCGGCATTAACCCCGCCGTGGCTTCGGGGCCGTTCATCACCACTGCCAACGACCTGATTGGTATTGGTGTCTATTTCCTGATTGCTGATTTACTGCTGGCGGAGTTGTAGCTTTCAGAAACTCACTTTTCGATAGATATCGGCCAGATTTAACGTCAAAGCTGGTTCGGTCAAGGTAATAACATCGTCTAGAGAAGAATAAAACGAGAACTCCCATTTGCTGCTCTGCCGCTGCCGCTGATAGACCTCCACTAATACTTCTTTCTGGGAGATAATCAGGTATGTCTGTACCGATTGAATGGATGCGTATTCGTGCAATTTGACGTGATGATCCGTCTCCATCGAACTTTCAGAAGTAATCTCTGCCAGCAAAACAGCCTGATATACTACGTATTCATCTTCGTTAGCGTCGCTTGCGGAAGCTACCATTACGTCGGGATACCTATACCGTTTGCCGGGTACTGTCAGCAATTTAACATCATGGTCGTAAACGTCGTAATCTGGCAAGTTCTGATCCAGCAAAACGGTCAGGTTTACTGCAATGCGATTGGCTTTCTTAGATTCTCCGGGCATTTCGATCAGGTTTCCATCCATATACTCGTGCTTCACCTCGGAGCGTTTTTCAAGCTCAAGATATTCATCCACAGTGTACAGACGATGTTCGACGGCAGCTTCCATAACAAACGTTGTTTTGAGTAAAGGTAATGAATGCCGTTTCAGGTTTCAACTTTCAACACATCTCTTCTGTGCTCGACTGTTGAAACCTAAAACGGCACAACTAGGGGCTTCAGTGAATTACTTCCCAAACCGGTAAATGGTAGTTTGTTTGTACGTTTGGCCAGGACGCAGAATTGTATTGGGATAGGTCGGATGGTTAGGCGAATCGGGGTAGTGTTGGGCTTCAAGCGCTAGTCCCTCACGTTTACCAATGGCCCGTCCGTATTTCCCGACATCTTTTCCCGCAAAGAAATTGCCGCCGTAGAACTGAAGTGCGAGTTCGGTAGTCAACACAGTCATTGCAATACCCGACTTATCACCCGTAACAGTGCAGGCTTCAGTGAGTTTGTTATCTTTTTTGTTTAGCACCCAATTGTGGTCATATCCACCACCGAAGCCAAGTTGCTCATTTTCCTCATCGACCCGCGCGCCAATGGTTGTGGCCTTACGAAAATCGAACGGAGTACCCGCCACCGAAACAGGCTCACCCTGCGGGATTAGTCCTTTATCCACTTCCGAGTAGCGATCGGCGTTGATCTGCAACACGTGATTATTGATTGTACCGCTGCCTTCGCCGTTAAGGTTGAAAAAGCCGTGACTTGTGGGGTTGTAGGGCGTAGCTTTATCGGTAGTGGCTACATAGTCGAATTTGAGACCGTTGTTCTCTAAGGAGAACGTCACTTTGGTAGTAACGGTGCCTGGGAACCCACCCTCACCATCTTTCGATATGTATGTCATCTCTACCGTTTTATCGTTGATTTTCTTGGCGTCCCACGCGTGGTTATGAAATCCGGTGGGACCACTGTGAAGGGTGTTACCATTGTTATTGAGCGCCAGCTGGTATGACTTTCCATCGAGCATAAACTGGCCTTTAGCAATGCGATTGCCGAAGCGCCCTACCACCGGCCCAAAGAAGCTTTCCTGCGCTTTTTGATAGTCAGCCAGGCTGGCAAAGCCAAGTGCAATATCGGTTGGCTTACCTGTTTTGTCGGGCACCAGCAGGTGTACAATTCGTGCCCCAAAGCTTGAGATAGTAGCCGTAACGTTACCATCTTTTAGGGTGTAAAGCCCTACTTTCTTTCCATCCACTTCTCCGTCATAGGCAGTAGGATCGTTGAGTTTGTAGTCAATAGCCGTGGTATCCAAAGCACTGGCTTGGGTAGTGGGTGGCGTAGTGGAATCGGCAGAGGTAGAGTCAGCTCCGGTCGACTCGCTCGACTGTGTTTTAGATTGACAGCCAGCTGCCAAAAGCAGGGCAATCAGGCATAAAGGAATTAGGTGTTTGTGCATAGAAGGAGTCGATGTAACAAATCGGTAAATAGACAAAATTAGAATAAAAAAGCACATGCTGATCATCAATCAGCATGTGCCCGCGATACCAACCTATGAGGAATTAACTGCTTTTTAGTATAAAGACTGAGTACTATTAATTATCATGTAAAATGTTAAAAAAATATAATTAACCCACTCCATTTGCTGCATTCTACAATTATTCCGGTACGGACATAGGTGTTTTTGCTAGGGGACGAGCAAAATTGGGCGTTCCATCGGTGTTCCAGTCGAAGGGTTGAATATGGGGAGCCCGTTTGTTTCCACAACCATCTGTCTCATTAGGATTTGCGTGGTAAATCATCCAGTTCTTCTGGCCATTATTGGTTGTAAAGAACCCGCCATGGCCGGGTGCCCAAACACCATTTTCAGGCGATTGGGTAAACACCGGCTGCGGGTGTTTACGCCAGTTCTTTGCTTTCATAAAGCTGCCACCTGTATGTTCGAGTAGGCCCATGCAGTAGTCGAGCCAGCAGGCATTGGCCGAATAAACAAGGAACGTTTTCTTACCATTTTGCAGAAACTCAGGGCCTTCATTTACCAGAATCAAAGGCAGCTCTCCATTTTTTTGCCACTCATCGGGGGTTTTACCGTGTTGCTCCCAGGGCTGATCGGGCTGTGAGATTTTGACGCGATCTCCCGCCATAGTCCAGGGGTTTTTCAGGCGGGCAATGTAAATATCTTGTCGACCGTTTTTTGCTCCCTCCCAGCCCGACCAGGCTGCGTAAAGCTTGCCTTTGTGTTGTAACAAAGTCAGGTCGATGGCCCAGTGATCACCGGGGTCGCTTAGCTTTCCTTTCATGACCCATTCCCCCTGAAACGGATCGGCCGATGTATTTTCGAGCACCCAGATCCGATGCGTCATGTTATTGATACTGTCGGCTGCCACGTAGATGTACCACGGTCCGTCGCCACGCTTGTTGTTGATGCGGTGGATTTCGGGGGCCCACAAATCTCTAGAATACGCCGTTCCTTTCGGTGGAGTGTAAATTACTTTACTCTCCGCGCTTGACAAATCAGCCATGTTTTTAGTTCGCCAGAGGGTCAGGTTGCGTCCGGTTGTATTCATGTAATAATACCAGCCGTTATCTTGCCAAACCCAGGGATCAGGGCCCGATGACTTTATTGGATTCGTGAAGGTGCGTTGAGCAATAGTGGGTAAGGTTGCCAGCAGAAGCAGGCACACCGTTTTTAGTAATTGCAATTTCATTGCTGATTATCGTTTGTCAGTTGAAAAGGAGTATGGGAAATCGGCAGGTTGCGTGCCCCGTTGTTTATTCGCTACGGGTGCCATGTCGAAGTCGATGGTGGCTCCCTGCAAAAGCTCCTGATGACTGAACCAGTTTTTGGTGTACGGTTTGTTATTGACGCGAATCGTGTTGATGTAGCGATTCTGTTCATTGTTTTTGGCGGCATTGATAACGATCTGCTTCCCGTTTTCCAGCTTTGCCGTAACCTTTCGAAACAGCGGTGCGCCAATCACGTACTGATCGGTTGCCGGACAAACGGGATAGAAACCCATAGCGGTGAACACATACCAGGCCGATGTCTGTCCATTATCTTCATCACCGCAATAACCATCGGGCGTTGGCAGATACAGCCGGTTCATAACTTCCCGCAGCCAGTACTGAGTTTTCCAGGGCTCACCTGCATAGTTGTAGAGGTAAATCATGTGCTGAATGGGCTGGTTACCGTGGGCATACTGGCCCATATTAGCAATCTGCATCTCCCTGATTTCGTGAATCACGCTTCGGTAATACGTCTCATCGAACACGGGAGGAATGGTGAAGACAGAGTCCAATTTCGATACAAATTTTTGCCGCCCCCCCATCAAGTTGACCAGGCCCTCCACATCATGAAAAACCGACCAAGTGTAGTGCCAGCTGTTGCCTTCGGTAAAGGCGTCGCCCCATTTAAAGGGATTAAATGGCGACTGGAAGGAGCCGTCTTTATTTTTCCCGCGCATAAGACCCGTTTGTGGATCAAACAGGTTGCGGTAATTCTGGCTTCGCTTAGCAAACCGGTCAATCTCTGCCTGAGGTCGTTTTAGGGCTTTGGCCAGCTGGTAAATGGCAAAATCGTCGTAGGCATATTCGAGCGTCCGGGCAGCATTCTCTCTGATTTTCACATCGTAGGGCACATAGCCCAACTCGTTGTAAAACGATGCTCCCCGACGTCCAACGGCATCCAGTGGACCTTCGTTTTCTGAATTTTTCAGGACAGCTTCGTAGAGTGCGTTAATATCGTAACCGCGTGCACCTTTCAGGTAGGCATCAGCAATAACTGAAGCAGAATTAGAGCCAATCATGGTGTTGCGTAAGCCGGGACTAGCCCATTCGGGCAACCAGCCTCCTTCTTTATAGGCATTGGCCAGACCCTCCTGCATGTGGGCATTCAACGAGGGGTACATCAGATTCAGGAAGGGAAACATTGAGCGAAAGGTGTCCCAGAAACCCGTGTCGGTAAACATGTAGCCGGGCAACACCTTGCCGTTGTACGGGCTGTAGTGTACTACTTTCCCGGCGGCATCCAATTCGTAGAACTTTCGCGGAAACAGCAACGAGCGATACAGGCACGAATAAAACGTTTGCTGCTGGGCCAATGTACCACCCTCAACCTGAATCCGGCCAAGCTCTTTATTCCAGGCCGCTTTTGCTTTCTGCTTTACCGTATCGAACGGGTCAGCGCCAATTTCTTTCAGGTTTAGCTCTGCCTGTTCATAGCTGATAAACGACGAAGCAATGCGAGCATGAATCTGTTCGCCTTTTGTGGTTTTAAAGCGCACCACGGCTCCCGTATGCGCTGCCTGTAATTCGATGGTGTCTTTTGCCAGTGTTTTACCATGCCAGGCCTGCGCAGTGGCAAATGGCTTGTCGAAGTAAATAACGAAGTAGTTTTTGAAATTGGCCGGTACTCCCCCACTGTTGCGGGTAGTGTACCCGATAATCTTGCGCTCGTTCGGGATAATTTTCACGTACGAGCCCTTGTCAAAGGCATCGATCAGGACGTACGAGCTGTCCGTTTTGGGGAATGTGAACCGGAAACTAGCCGCTCGTTCCGTTGGGGCAATCTCGGTTGTTACATCGTAATCGGCCAGATAAACACTGTAATAGTACGGCTTAGCGACCTCTGCCTTATGCGAATACCAACTGGCCCGTTCTTCCTCGTCAAGGCGCAAGGTTCCAGTTAAGGGCATAATGGAGAACTGCCCGTAGTCATTCATCCAGGGTGATGGCTGGTGTGTTTGCTTAAAACCCCGGATTTTGTCAGCCGCGTATGTATACGCCCAACCGTTTCCCATCTTTCCTGTTTGCGGCAACCAGAAGTTCATCCCCCAGGGCAAAGCAATGGCGGGATAGGTGTTCCCATTCGACAAGCTCGGTTTTGAATCGGTGCCAATTAACGGATCCACCAACTCGACGAGGTCGGTATTCTGAGCATAAGTCGCTGTTGTTGTAAGCCAAATCAGAAGGAGGCACCGGGCCGTAGTACGAAGCATAAGGGAACGTGGGTAAATCGGTTATAGATAAAAAGCGGATTAAATAAGCCTTCAGCATGACAAGAAGAATTACCGTACAGTTTACTGAAAGCATCACGACAAGGAAAACTAAAAGCGCTGTCGCAGCACCAACAATCAGGTGCTACAACAGCGCTTTTAGTAGAGAAAGAAAAGACTCACTGCCCACAGGGCAATACTATCACATTTAATACCCGAACAACTCTTCCAAAGTCAGCTTCTTTACTGAACCATGTTTGGCCAGATCGTCGGGGGTTACACGCTTTTCGGAGGCCACTACGCACAACGTATAGGGTTTGTTAGCCAGCTGTGTATCAGCAAACGACTTCAGGTCGGCGTAGCTAAGCTTGTCCAAAGCTTCGTAGGTTTTCTGGCGGGTATCGTAGTCGAGACCTTTCTCAACGGCGTCCAGATAGCTATAAATAATGCCATCCTGACGAATGCGCTCGGTTTGCATCGACTTTTTCATACCAACTTTGGTCGTTTCGAGGAGCTTTCCGGACTCTGGCAGTGCATTCAACAATTCGTTCATACCGGCTACGGCTTCCTGAAATTTATCAGCCTGGCTACCAATGTACGCGCTAACCGAATATTGCTCGTCTTTACGCTCGGGGATGTCATAATTGGCAAATGTCGAATAGGCCAAGGCTTTCGATTCGCGCAGCGTCTGGAACACCACCGAGGCCATATTACCGCCAAAATAGTTATTGAACAGATTCACCGTTGGTATCTGCGTCGGATCAAAAGCGGTGGTGTTACGCACCCAATATACCTCTGACTGCACCATGTCGTAATCGGCAAAAAGCACTTCCGGCTTCTGCTGAGTCAACTGCTTAAAGTCGTTACGAGCAGGCACGGCCTTGAATTGGGCAGGCATCTGGTGGGCCTTGGTCAGGTCGGTGCCAAGCGAAGCCAGCGCCTGCGGACCGTAGTAAATTACTTGTTGTGGGTAATCGAAAAGCGAGTGCAATACATCGAGCAACTGAGCCGAGGTCAAGGCTTTCAGTTCATCGTTCGTCAGCTGGTTGTTGTACGGATTTTTGGGGCCATACTGAGCGTAATTAATCAGCCCCTGCATAATGGCTCCCTTGTTCAGTTTGTTATCCGACCGAGACTTCATGATCCGTTCTTTGAGATCAGCCAAAGCCTGTTCGTTGGCCTGACAGTTACGCATCAGGTGGTCGAGCAGTTCGACGCTTTTGGCGAAGTTCTCCTGCAAACCCGACAATCGTACCGTTGTGTAATCGCTCGACGAATAGATATTATAGTCGCTAGCAAGGTCAAAAAACGCTTTACTCAACTCTTCCGACGAGTATTTGCTGGTACTCAGAAACGCCAAATACTGCGTGGCAATGGGCAACAGTTTACTATGATACGTACCCATTGGAATTCGGTAGCCCAACCGAAACAGATCATTGTCGGGATTTTTCACGTATAACACTTCAGCGTTCCCGGCTTTGCCCCGCTGAATATCCTTTTTGTAGTCGAGCCAAACGGGTTGCACTTCTCCCATCGGCATGTTGTTAATCTGCTGCAAAAACGGCGACTGCGCTTCACGATTCACCTCCACGGGTGTAATAGCAGGCTTGTCGACCTTCGTAATGTTCTTGTCTTCGCCTTTGCGCTTATATACTACCACGTAATTGTCGCGCAGGTATTCATTGGCAAAATCCATCACCTGTTGCTTGGTTACGGTAGCCAGGCGGTCGTTCAAACTGGCTTGGTCCGGGTAGGAGTCCCCCCCCGATAAGATGAAGGCATCCAGCAACTTGTCGGCCCGACCGTAATTGTTTTCGAACGTTTCGATCTCTCGCTTTTTGTAATTATTCACAATCGAGCGCATCACTTTCTCGTCGAAGTTACCGCTCTTGAGTTTCGCCACTTCACCCAGTAACAAGGTCTTCACCTCGTCGAGCGATTGCCCTTGCTTAGGCCGTCCAAACATCGTCCAGACGCCATAATCTTTCATGAACTGGGGCGATGAGCCACCACCCAAAATCCTCTGCTGCTTGTTGAGATTGAGGTCGATCAGACCAGCCGCCGAGTTCGACATCAGTTCATCAACCATAATCGCCACTGGTCGATTCTGCGCAATTCCACTCGGAAACCGATACCCAATCCGAACCGATTCTGGCGTTGGGCCAAACACTTCACGGGTTTGTGCGGTCGTGAGTGGAGCCTCTGGTGCGGGATTGTATAACTGAACCGGCTTGTTTTTCATATAGGCAAACGCCTTGTCTATTTTCTGAATAAGCTGATCAGGGTTGAAATCACCCGCCATAATCACGGCCATGTTGTTCGGCACGTAGTACTTATCGAAATAGTTGCGAATCTCAACCAACGATGGGTTTTTCAGGTGTTCGACCGTCCCGATGGTCGTCTGCTGACCATAGTTGTGGGTAGGAAATAAAGCGGCCATCAAAGCTTCATTCACTTTGTTACCGTCGTTGTCCAGCGAGCGGTTTTTCTCTTCGTAAACAGCTTCCAATTCGGTGTGAAAAATGCGCAATACTGGTTTCCGGAACCGCTCAGCCTGCAAAGCCAGATACCGATCGATGGCGTTGGCAGGAATATCTTCCAGGTATACCGTTTGCTCGTACCACGTGAAGGCGTTACTTCCCTGCGCCCCCATTGAAGCCACTACTTTGTCGTATTCATTGGCGATGGCAAACTTGGCCGCTTCGCCCGACGTCCGGTCTATTTCTTTGTAAATTTCTTTGCGCTTAGCCTCGTCTTTGGTTGAGTTATACTCCTCATAAAGGGCATCCACTTTATCCAGAAGCGGTTTTTCTTTGCTCCAGTCCAGCGTTCCAAACTTGTCGGTTCCCTTAAAAAGCATGTGTTCAAGGTAATGCGCGAGCCCCGTGTTTGTACGGGGATCGGTGTTGGAGCCCGCCCGCGTAGGAATAAACGAGAATATGCGAGGCTCCTTTTTGTTGACGCTCAGCATGACCGATAAGCCATTTTTGAGCGTATAGAAACGAGCCTGCATTGGGTCGTTGGTGAGGTATTTATAGGTGTATCCCCCCGGCGAGGTGCCCGTTTTCCACTCGTATTTTTTGGCCCGGTTTTGTGTAGGCGATGCAGTTTGGGCGTTACCTACAAAGCTACCCATGAAGGGAAGCCACAGGAAAAGTCCTGCTTTAATAAGGTTATTCATTAGTGATTGAATTGTTTTTCCAGTTATCCACCAAATATATAAACAGAAAGGGATAGTGTACTAGCCACGATCCCTTCTATCAGTCCTTAAAAATAGTTAAATCAATGGTGGCTCATGCCCCCTTTTTTACAGCACGATGGCAATTTGTTATAGCCTTCCGTTGTGGCTGCCAGCTCATCGGCATCGTAACCAGTTTTGGTGATGTTCGACTTAATTTTGTTTACGTCTGTTTTCTGGGGATTGTATTTCACCGTTACCACTTTCGACTCAACGTCGAGCGTAGCCTCTTTCACACCCTTTTCAAAAGACAAGTTACGTTCGATGCGCTCTTTGCACATCTCGCAAATAGCCGAGGTTTTTATTTTAACCTCTTTATCTTTCTCATCAGCAAACGTCCAGGCAGTGAGGCCAAATACAAGTAACAGGGCAGTCAGAAGGGCAGTTAGATTGGTTTTCATTTGGTTTGTGAATTGGTTTATGGTGAATTACTGTGTAAATAAAACGTTTAATAACAGTTGGTTAGTTCAATTAACGGGTTCGCAATGTTGCAGGCGTTACCCGTACATACACTTGCCCCGACAAGGGCATTCGTCCGTAAAGCGCTTGCAAAAATCGGTCTGGCATACCTGCCGTCAGCTGTGCTCCAGCTACCAAGTCCGTATTCATGTGGCGCACAATTCGGTAGTTTAATCCCAATGTCAGATTGTCGACATTCACTTGACGAGGCAATGATTGATCGTTTTCATCACCAATACCCAGCTCTTCCGGCGATTTCATGATGTTCTCGTAACGACCGTATAATGCCAGGCGACCTACCTGTAGGCTCGTCTCGGCCAGATAGGCATTCTCAGCTCTTCCATCATGAATGTTCTGCCCCCATACCAGAGCCGAAGTAACATACTGGTCAGCAGAGCCATCTATCGATACGCTGTGCAATACCGAAGCCGTTGTCCGGCGAACGTCCCCCGGATGTAAAGGCTCCGGGTTTCTAATTAATCCCTGCGACACTTGCAAAGCGAGTGAGGAAGTAGGGTTTATCGACAGACGGTACGAGTAACTATCAAAGCGGGGTTTATCGAAACCAAGTCGTTTTTCGTCGGGCTCCCGTCCTGTAAACGACGAGGCTTCGAGTTTGGCAATTCCATACCGAAATCCGGCTGTTGCTACCCCAAACGTAATGTGCGTAGCATCCATCCAGTGGTGACCAAGGGGCGAATCGGGATTGTTGAACGACGAAATACGGTGCATAAATGCGGGAGGGCCTAAAGCGGGCTCACCTGGCAAACCGACATACACGAAAGCATCGGCTTTGGAGCTGAAACTATAACTATAGCCCACAGACAGTTCCGAAAAAAGGTCGTGTTGGTGCTGACGATCCACTAAGGGACGGCCTTTATAACTTTCCCCCGACTGAAAGAGCAGTGGATATCCCTCATCACCAACGGTGAACGGATCGAGCGATACCATTGCCTTGAATGACAGCAACCCGCGTTGGCCTACATTTCGCTGGGCCATTCCCATGAACCAGTTAGGCGCGTCGAACCGCTGATCCCGGCCTTTTCCGTCCCTATTATTGAAATTCTGATTCGTATGCCGTAAAAACACACTGTAATGAAGCATATACATCCATTTCGAGTTGCTATGTTTCATATAGGCGTACATGGGTGTCTGATCCGGGTGCCAGGCAGTACCTGAACCATTCCGATTCATGGGTAAATTCCGCGAATACAAATGCGACATACTCATACCCTGATGGCTGCTATGATCCATCTCACCGTGGTTCATTTTACTGTGATCCATTTGGCTATGATCCATCTCCGACATTTTCATCTTCTTTCCCGAATCGGTGGGCATCGTTGTCGTTCGGTTTGTGGTCGAATCACGCTTTGATGGCATAGAATGGCCTTGATGCTGTGCTTTTACACCTGTGGCTAATAGCCATAGATGCACTATTACTATACTCTTTTTCATATCGTTGAGTTGAATACGTACGCGAACCTTTAATCAATAGACTCATAATGTTTTAAGTCGAAACCCGACATAAACCATTGCCCCCGTGATGGGTCCCCACACCCGGCTGGCCGCATCGAAGTCGGGACCGAACGGGGCATTGGCCGCCACAATGGGGTTTTTCTGCCGGAACCCGGTCAGATTTTCCCCCCCAATATACAGTTCCAGCCCATTCTTAAACGCTCGTGAAACCTGTGCATTTAGATTCACATAACTCGGTGTGCGGTCAATACGCATGGTAGCGTAGCCTGTATGCACATAACCTTCGGCTAAATACGGAATCCGCTTGGGGCCATTCCCCTGTAGGGTCGCATCAAACTTCCATTTGTCGTAAGGCAAGGCATAGCCCACGTTCAGAAGCACCCGGTCGCGGCTCACCATCATGCGTTCCAGCAACACCGACTCGCCAAAAGCTGCACCCATCGTTTGCCGAACATCGAACAACCGATACGCAGCTTTCACTTCCATCCGGCGAGTAGGCTGATAATTAAACTCAGCTTGAAAACTATTGGCAAATGATCGGCCCTGTAACTGATAGAAATTGATTTCACGGGGATGTTCTATGTCTACAACCATCTGGCTCTCGAAGTTGGTGCGGAAGTAATCGACAATGAACGTGGCCTTTTTACCGAGTACTAAAAACTCGTTCGTAATTCCTAAACCATAATTCCAGGAAACTTCGGGGCGGAGCGGACTCTTGAAAAAGACCTGCCGCGAACTAACAAAGTAACCAAAGTTCTCCGCTATCAGGTTTGGCACCCGGAAACCACGCCCCGCCGACGCCCGAATAGTCATCAACTCATGAATGTGGTATTTGGCATGAAGCCGGGGTGACCATTGAGGACCGTACAGGTTATGAAAGTCGACCCGATTACCCAGCACCACCGCAAAATGCTCGTTGTGGGTGTAGGCATATTCGAAAAATGCACCCGGTACCGATTCTGTCCGATTCGTCGGTAACGGAATCTGACGAAAGGATTCCTGGTAACGGTCCAGTAAATAACTCACTCCTGTTTTGAACGAGTGATTCGTATTGTCAATAATCGACTGATAAATTAGGTTGGCATACACGGTTTGCTGTTGTCCAGTATAGGGGCTGAAACCAAATCGAGCATCCTGTTGGTGATTCAACGCGTTGACAATCAACCCCAACCCTTTGTACGGTTGATCAGGGTAAAGCCGAGCCGTTTTGGAGAAAAACTCAACGCGCTTTGTCGTATTGAGGAAAGTATACAATGGCCCGCTCGAAGAAACGGTTTGTTTAATTTGCCCACCTTCTCGATCCTCATACAGTGCTTTGACTCCAAACTGGGCCATAAACCGCTTACTGCTGTATTTCCAGCGGTTGATACCATTGTACTGGCGATACATGGGCAAGTCTAAAAAACCATCCCCATTTTGCTCAATTTTAGTACGTAATGCGCTGGCATGTCCTAGCCCGGCAACACTCCATTTATCAGATAATGCTCGGGAGAAGTTCACATTGCCTTCTGCCCGGCCAAACGTATTAACATAACCGTTGAGGAGCCATTGCGACTGTTTTGTTTCTGCTCGGTAATCCGGCTTTTGCAGTTCAATATTTAAAGCTCCGGTCATGCCTTCGTAGCCATTCACAACGGAACCAACACCCTTGCCTACGTCGATACTTGTTACCCAGGTGCCGGGTATAAAATTCAGCCCAAAGGTGCTGGCTAGCCCTCGAATAGTTGGAATATTTTCTACGTTCGTTTGCACGTATTGGCCTCCTAACCCCAAAAACTGGATTTGTCGGGCGCCCGTAACGGCATCGCTATACGACACACTTACTGATGCATTGGTTTCAAAGCTTTCCGACAGGTTACAGCAAGCAGCCTTAGCCAACGTTCGTTGCGTAAGCAGTTCGGTCTGAATAGGGTTGAGCCGGTCAATCTGGGTAGACGATGCCGATACGACGACTTCGTTCAGGGTTGCTTCAGAGCGAAGGGTAACCCGTACTTCGGCGGCAAGGTCAGTAATAGAAAGTGTATCAGGTCTATAGCCAACGTAACTGACAACCAATCGTGATTGGCCCGTCACAAGGGGTATTTCAAATCGTCCAACGGAATCTGTTGATACACCTGTTGCCGTGCCAATCCAATAGACATTGGCACCAACCAGAGGAACTGGTTTATTGGCTACCGTTTCCTGAACGATACCTTTAACAGTTTGCCCGAACGTCAGTACGGGTAAACACAATAAGAGAATACTGAGAACTATACGCATGAAATCGTTGCTTTAGGTAAAACAGAAATAGCCCATGTCTTCAGAACATCGGCATTCAGGAAATGAGCAACAATTTATATCAGGAAACTCTGTACCAGAGACAACAGCGTGCGGCCATACGCGGCTGGCGGGGCATTGGGACTGTGTACAGCGATTGAGGTACTCGTAGAAAATAGCCAGCTAACCAGGGTTGTCACCAACAGTTTAACAGAGGCAATTATGCTTTCGGTAACAACTTTGAAGAACTTGGCAACCAACTGGCTCAACGACGAACTGATGTCTACGTTTTCGTAGCGATGTTCATCCTGGCAACAGTCCGTTTTTTTCAGGGAAGGCTGGATAGAAGCGGCTGCCTTCGGCCCGGGTGGGCAACCAATACAGGCTGCTTCGCCTACATTGATTTTGGTTATTTTTTTGCCCCGCATCTGGCATGAATGTTCTATTAAACCGAAGCCGGTACTGCTAACCAGTACGACTACAGCCATAATCACATTCAAAATACGGAACAGGGCGCGTTTCATAATGGCCCAAATGTAAAAACGGTATTAAAGCAAAGCAAGTTTTTAGACGAAAAAAGGTAAGTAGAGATCAGGGAATTAAGGCAATTGGGTGATTATGGTACATAAATCACTAATAAAATTGGGGTAACTAAGGTGGCTGACCATTTGTCAGTTACCCTAATTACCCCAATTTCCTTTTTTATTTAGATACTAGTTCTTAGTACCCGGGATTCTGCTTCAGGATGTCTTTACCCTGAATATCAATCTGAGCCTGTGGAATTGGCAACAGTTCATCTTGACCAGCAGTAAATGTAGCACCACCCAAGGTAGTTGGCAGACGAGCAGCGGCACCTTCATATTGTAGATATGCGTTGATCGTTGTGGCAGCAATACCCCAGCGAACGAGGTCGAAGAAACGGTGTCCTTCGTCACCCAGTTCCAGACGACGCTCGAAACGGAGTGCCGTAGTAGCTGATGCTTTTGAGGCAAATACCGAAGCTGGATATACTTTAATCGTATATTTAGCAGCGGGAGCACCACCTTTCATTACAAACCCATCTGGATTAGCAGCCCGTGCACGTACCAGGTTTACGTATTCCATAGCTTTTGTCAGCGACCCAACTTCGATTTCGCATTCTGCAGCCATCAACAATACGTCAGCGTAACGGATAATCGGAACATTAAGCGCGGTGTAGCCTGGCGTCCATGATGAGTTATCCTGCAATGAACCCTTATCCGACTTATAGTAGGTGAACTTCTTTGGCGAATATGGGCCTCCGTTTGGCTGGTTACGAATCCAGTCAGCACCTGGGTGATCTTGCCAGTCGAGGTAAGGAATTCCCCGACGCCCAACGGTGTGGTCAAGACGTGGGTCCACGTTACCTGCGTCAGGAGTGAAAGCTTCCTTCGAGAGTACGCCCATGTCACTTTTTACCGCATTGGCAGCTGAATTGTACGAACCGTCGAGCAATGGCAAACCATTGGCATCTGTACGGAATGAGTTTACATACTCAAAGCTCGGCTGGTTAAATCCACAGCAGTTACCTGGACCGTTTGGCCCCGTGTTGTACGGATAGTTCAGGTCAAACTCAGGGTTGGCGTTGTTCACGTTACCAGTGTTAGCAGCTGCCTGGATTGCAAATACCGACTCTTCGTTATTATCGTTCGATGCCTTGAAGAGGTCAGCATATTTTGGTACCAGACCGAACTTCTTACCACCCGATGTTTTACCGTTGGCGATGATCAGGTCGAACAGCGCTTTAGCTTCTGTATATTTCTTTTGATAGAGATATACTTTGGCTAATTGAGCGGCAGCAGCCCACTTGTTAGCCCGACCAACAGCTGGTGGAACTTCAGCGAGGTTGTCGTAAGCAAACTTAGCGTCGGCTTCAATTTTTGGCCACAGCTCCTGATCATTCTTTACTTTCTCGATACCTGTTCCGTAATCAACTGTCTCGTCGATATATGGTGTATTGCCGTAGATACGCTTCAGGTCGAAGTAATACAGGCCACGCAGGAACCGAGTTTCAGCCGTAACCCGAGTCTTGTCTTCAGCCGACATATCGGCTGGAGCGCTCTTCAACAGGTTAAGCGTGGTGTTACAACGGCTAATACCTTCATATTTACGTTGCCATGTACCACCTACGTCGCCTGTTGAGATCGTCTCGAAGCGCTGAATTGGGTTAATGGTTGAGAAGTCGCCTGGGTCAGTGCCTTTGTTGGCATCGCCACCGCGAATACCACCCCATACCCAGTTGGCAAATGATGCCAAACGATCGCCCCGGCCATTCAAGATAGAATAAGCACCAATCAGGGAGCCTTCGATACCAGCCTTCGAGCTTAGCTGAGCACCGGCTAATTGCCCGGTTACTGGTACTTCCAGGAAGCTATCTTTACACGAAACAGTCGCTAAACTCAGGGTAGCCGCAGCACCCAGAATCAAGAGGTTTTTATTGTGTCTCATTGTTTATTTTAATGTTTGTGAATCCGTCTCCATCTCCTCCCCGAAAACAAGGGAGGGGACGAAGGAGAGGTGGTTATTTTTTAGAATGCAAGCGACAGGCCACCCAGGACGCTACGAGTGATTGGATAGTTACCAACGTCGATACCGAAGTTAGTATCAGCGTTACCACCTACGCTTGGGTCAAGACCTTGGTATTTCGTGATCGTGAACAGGTTGTTCGTTGATACAAATACCCGCAGACGCTGCAATTTAACCCGGCTCAGAATGCTGCTTGGCAAGTTGTAACCAAACGACAGGTTTTGCATACGGAAGTACGAGCCGTCTTCTACGTAGTAAGAGTTAGCTTGTGTGTTAGTGCTGAAGTTAGAGGCAGCTTCGAAAATGGGGATAGAAGCTCCTGGGTTTTCAGGCGTCCATGACTTCTTCACACGCTCGCTGATGGCAGCACCAGCAAATGATGGGTAGAAATCGGTAAACCACTTCGACTGGTTCCAGATTTTGTTGCCAATCGAGGTATAGCCATACATCTCTACGTCGAATGCCTTGTAGGTAAACTTCAGGTTGATACCACCCGTAAATTTAGGAACTGGGCTTCCCAGGTAAGTCCGGTCAGCAGCATCGATTTTGTTATCGCCATTGATGTCAGCAAACCGGAAACGGCCTGGAGCAGCACCATCCTGCTTTGGAGCAGCGTCAACCTCAGCTTTGCTCTGGAACAGACCCAGTGTCTGGTATCCATAGAACGATGAGATAGAATAGCCCAACTGGTTCCGAATTGGGTTGATACCCCGGAAACCTGGGTTTACAGTGGTCAGGTAAGTTAGGCCTGGAGCTAGGTAAACGATTTTGTTGCTCAGTGTACTGGCTGTGATGTTGGCTTCGTAGCCTACTTCTGAACCAATTTTACCACGAGTAATTACCTGAAGGTCGATACCCTGGTTCCGCATTTTACCAATGTTCACCGATGGAGCCGATGCATACGTACCAATTACGTCAGGAATAGGTACAGCAAACAGAAGGTCTTTGGTGTCTTTCCGCCATACGTCCAGAATAACTTCTAAACGGTTGTTGAAGAACGAACCATCAAAACCAATGTTGCTGGTGATCGATGTTTCCCACTTGGCGTCTGGGTTGCCAATACGCGAACGGTAGTAACCGGCAGCAGTACTTGAATTAGTTCCGTTGATATCGTAAAACGAGTTACCCAGGTTACCATCATACAAGCTGAACTGGTTGTTAGGATCTACGTTGTTCGAGTTACCCATTACACCGTAGCCACCGCGAACTTTCAACTCTGTAACCCAGGTCAGGTCTTTCATGAAAGGCTCTGACGACAGACGCCATGCAACCGAAGCCGCTGGGAAGATACCCGTACGGTTATTGGCACCAAACCGGCTCGATGCGTCACGACGAATAACACCAGTTAAGATGTACTTGTCGTTATAGATGTAGTTCAAGCGGCTGAACAGCGAGTAGAAGTTAACACCTTTGAACTGGTTACTACCTACTGTTCGACCCGTTGCCGATACTGTGTTCAGGGTAATAAAGTTAGGGTCGATAGAGAACGGGTTCTGACCGTTACCACCAATGTTCCGGCCAGCACCTGTGTTCAGGGCTTCCTGACCAAGAATTACGTCAACAGCGTGTACACCAAACTTGCGTTTGTAGGCAGCTGTGTTCGTCAATGTCCAGGCATATTGGTATGAACTACCTTCGTTATAGCCAAATGCAGAGTTGTTTTCTGAGTTTTCGTATTGCAAGCGGGTATAGCCGAAGTTGTAGCCAGAGCTATAATTCAGACCAACGGCGCTCCGCAAAGTCAGGTGCTCAATTGGATCAACCTCCAGGAATACGTTACCAAATCCGATGGCATTGAAACCACGGTTGTTAGCCAGACTCTGACGGCTTGCTACTGGGTTACGAGGGTTGTTGAAGCCTTTGGCAGCTGTACCAGCGTAACCACCGAATTCGTCATATACCGGAATGATAGATGGCATACGGAAGGCCTGAAGAACGTCGTTCTCGTCAGCAGCTACACCGTTACCACCAGCAGCACCACCCTGTCCTAAAACTGACAGGTATGTAAACTGAAGGTTTTCGCCAAGGCGAACTTTTTTGCTTAGGTCAAACTCAGTGTTAGCCCGAAACGAGTACCGCTTAAAGCTGTTGTTGATCAGAATACCTTTCTGATTCTGCGCGCTGAAACCGATGTAATAACGACCGGCATCACCACTTCCTGAAAAGCCCAGGGCATGCCGCATCAGCGGTGCTACATTCGTTATTTCATCATACCAGTCGGTACCAGCTTTGTTAGCTTTCACTACCTGATAGATAGCACCAGCATTAGGGTTAACGTTGTACTTAAGTTTCGCAGCAGCCAAGTCAACTGAACCAACTACACCAGCAGCACCACCAACGTTGATATAGTCGGGGATAACTGGCGTTGAGCCTGTTCCAAACTGGGGGTGGCTATAGGCAGGAGCCGTACCGTTCTGAGCCGCTGTGTTCTTGAATTGACGCCATGTCCAATCAGCAAAATCAGTTGGGTTCATCATCGCCTGGCCTTTGCCTGGGTCTGTTGCTCCCATCTGACCGTCGTACGTAACCTGTAATTTCTTCGGCGTTTTTGAACCTTTCCGAGTGGTAATTACAATCACACCGTTGGCAGCACGTGCTCCATAAATAGAAGCAGCAGCAGCGTCTTTCAGTACGGTGGTTGTTTCTACGTCGTCAGGAGACACGAAGTTTACCGAACCAACAGGAACACCATCAACTACGTACAATGGCTCGTTACCACCAAAGGCACCGAAACCCCGTACGCGCACCTGGCTGGCTGTACCTGGCTGACCGTTTGAAATAACGGTTACACCGGATACACGACCCTGCAACTGCTGTTCTACGTTACCTGAAGGCTGGGCCTGTAAAGCACGGGCTTTTACCGTAGATACGGCACCCGTTACGTTACGACGATCATCCGTGGTGTAGCCCGTAACAACAACTTCCGACAAAGCGGTAGCATCGTCGGCAAGGACAATATCCACAGTTGAACGGTTGCCAACTAATACCTCCTGGCTTTTGAAACCAATTGCCGAGATAATCAACGTGGGGTTAGCACCCCGAAGGTTCAACGAATACGTACCGTTGGCATCGGTAGTAGTACCCGTAGTTGTTCCTTTAATGACAATGTTGACGCCCGGAATGGGGCCGTCGGTGCCAGTCACTTTACCTGTGACCCGGCGATCTTGTGCCAGCACAGCAATGCTCCATAAAAGCATCATTGTGCTCAGCAGTGCCATTTGAGATAGCCTGTAAACAGTTGTTCTCATGTACCGTAATGAGTTTGAGGTTGGAATTTATTTAAGTATTTATTCACTTTTACTCAGACGCAAAAGTACACGTCTAGTTTCGCTTACTCATTCATTATTTCTAATTTTATCTCTTTTTAATCCCAATCCACTTTTCCAATAGAATAACCAGTTAATATTTATGATTTCTGCCTAGGTCTTAATTCCAATCCATTTATTGAATTGTTCCTATCCTCCTTATTCCAAAAAAATTCCTTATTTTGCTTTGTTATTTGATATGATTACCCCCATGTTTCGACTGATATACCGCTCTTTGAGCTTGTTATGTGGCATAATTGGCCTTGCCTCCTGCCAGCAGAATAATACATTATTTACATTACTACCTGCCGAAAAGACCGGCATAACCTTTAGCAATCGAATTATTGATAATGACTCGGTCAACATTATAGATTTTGAGTACATATACAACGGAGGTGGCGTTAGTATAGCAGATTTTAATGGCGATGGCTTCCAGGACGTTTTCTTTTCCGGCAACCAAGTCTCCAACCGACTCTATATAAATAAAGGTAAACAAGGCTCGGAGCCGATGCAGTTTGCCGATGCCACCAAACAAGCCGCTGTTGATGGCAATGGCAAATGGTGTTCGGGCGTGGCCATAGTGGACATCAATAATGATGGCCGAATGGATATATATGTAGGAGCCACTGTCAGCAAGATAGCCGCCCGTCGCGAAAACCTCCTTTACGTCAATCAGGGCAATCAGAAAGGAGCCGATGGCATTGAGGTGCCGGTATTCAAAGAAATGGCCCGTGAGTATGGGATCGCCGACAATGGACATACGACTAATGCGGCCTTCTTCGACTATGATAATGACGGTGATCTCGATCTATATGTACTGACCAATACCATTGAGCAATACCCTAATGCCTACCGCAAGAAAGTAGCTGATGGCTCATCGGCCACTACGGATCGGCTATATAGGAATATGACGGTGGAGGCAGCGAAGACTGGTCCGAGTTCTTCTACTTCTCCACTCTTTGTTAATGTCTCCAGTCAGGAGGGCATCAAGATTGAGGGATATGGGTTAGGCCTGTCCATCACGGATATTAATCGTGATGGCTGGAAAGACATCTACGTGACTAACGACTACATCACCGACGACCTCTTATATATCAATCAGCACGATGCGCAGGGACGTCACACGGGCTTTGTCGAACGATCAGGTGATTATTTTAAGCACACCAGCAACTCGGCTATGGGCAACGACATTGCCGACATCAACAACGATGGTCTGGCCGACGTGGTGGCGGTGGATATGCAACCCCGCGATAACTACCGCAAGAAAATGCTGATGGGTGCCAATAGTTATCAGAATTACCTGAACAACGAAGAGTTCAAGTATAACTATCAGTATGTTCGGAATACCCTCCAGCTGAATCAAGGCCCACGTCCCAACAGCACTGACCCTATCTTTTCGGACATCAGCTTGCTGGCCGATGTGGCCGAAACCGACTGGAGCTGGTCGCCTTTACTCGCCGATTTTGACCACGATGGCTACCGGGATCTGATGGTCACGAACGGCTTTCCAAAAGATATTACTGACCGTGATTTTATCAGCTTCCGGCAAGAGGCATCTAGTGTTGCCACTAAAGATTACCTCTTGGCTCAAATTCCGGTGGTTAAAATCAGCAATTACGCGTTCAGAAACCGGGCGGGCGACTCTACAAGTAATATGGTGTTTGCCGATGCCACCCAGGATTGGGGCATGTATCGACCATCGTTCTCGAACGGGGCGGCCTACGGTGATCTGGACAACGATGGCGATCTCGATTATGTGACCAACAACATCAACGATTCGGCCTTTGTGTACCGGAATAATCTGATTGAGCAAAAGCCCGATCAGGCTAACTATTTGCGGTTAAAATTCGCTGGGTCAGACTATAACCGGATGGGATTGGGTGCACAGGTCGAGATACACTATAAAGATAGCAAGGGGCATGTAAATCATCAGGTGTATGAGCACAGTCCATACCGGGGGTATCTGTCATCGGTGGAACCGTTCGCTCATTTTGGGCTGGGTGGTGTAAAAACCATTGACGAGGTCAGGATTATGTGGCCGGGTATCAATGGACAACCTGCCCGCCAGCAAGTGTTGACCAACGTAAAAACGAACCAGGTACTCACCGCTGATATTCGTAACGCATCTGCCTATAGCCAGCCAACCGGTGGTCCAACAACACGACCGCCCTTTACCGAAATTACGGATTCTCTCGGCATTCAGTTTGTGCATCAGGAGCCAGAATACATCGACTTTAACAACCAGAAATTACTACCCCACAAGTTTTCGCAGTTTGGCCCGGCCATAGCAGCCGGAGATGTCAACGGCGACGGTCTCGACGACTTTTTTGTGGGTGGGGCCCGGCAACATAACGGCACCTTTTTTATTCAGCAACCCAACGGCCGGTTTATTCAGAAAGAGCTATCGCCGTCTCAAAATTATATTCCCACTACGCTCCAGCCTACGTCTACAGGCGTCAAGCAACAGGAAGACATGGGTATTTTGCTGGTTGATCTTGATAATGATAACGATCTCGATCTGTACATTGCCAGTGGCGGTAACGAAGAAAACAGAGATTCACCGAACTATCAGGATCGGCTGTACCTGAACGACGGAAAGGGAAACTTTACGTTATCGAGCCCGAGCTTACCGGGAAACACCAGCAGCAAATCGTGCGTGAAAGCCGCTGATTTCGACCGTGACGGCGACCTCGATTTATTTGTGGGAGGGCGCGTTGAACCTGATCAGTATCCAAAACCCGTAACGAGCCTGTTGCTTCGCAATGATACACAGCGGGGAGGGGCACCCAAATTTACCGACGTAACGGCTCAACTTGCTCCGGCTCTCCAAAACATTGGACTTGTGTGTGATGCGCTCTGGACAGACCCCGACAACGACGGTTGGCCCGATCTCATGCTGGCAGGGGAGTTTATGCAGCTGACATTGTTGAAAAACGGAAAAGGCGGTAAGTCAGCCCCGTTCACTTTGCAATCTTCCCCCTTTTCTCCTCAATCGACCGGCTGGTGGAACTCCATTACACCCGGCGATTTCGATGCGGACGGCGATATTGATTACATCGCTGGAAATCTGGGGCTCAACGCCCGGATGCGGGCCACTCCTACCGAACCTGTGCGTATGTATGCGGGTGACTTCGACAACAACGGGTTTTATGATGCGATTCCGACCATATATATACCCGAGCGAATGGGCAATGAAGCTTTTGGCCCACGCAAGGAATATACATTCCACGGCCGCGACGACCTCATTAAACAGATGATTGTAATGCGGAAACGATTTCCGCTCTACAAAGACTTTACCACGGCCAGCATCGACAAATTGCTGACGGCAGAAGAGCGAAGCAAAGCAATGGTTCTGGAAGCCAATGAGTTTCGGTCAATGTACATCGAAAATAGAGGCACCAACGCTAAAGGTGAACCCCAGTTTGTAATGCATCCGCTACCCACAATGGCCCAACTGGGACCTATTTTTGGGATGGTCGCTCAGGATGTTGATAACGATGGCAATTTAGATGTGGTGCTGGTTGGCAATGATTATAGCGGAGAGGTATCGATGGGTCGTTATGATGCTCTTAATGGTCTGTGGTTGCGTGGCAACGGCCGGGGAGGGTTCACACCCACCTCGCCTTCATCCAGCGGTTTCTTTGTGCCAGGCAATGCCAAAGGCTTGGTTGAACTCTCTGGTGCCAATGGCCAATCGTTGTTGGTGGCAACCCAAAACAGGGGCCGATTATGTGTATTTAAACGGACCACTCCGGGCCACACCATCCGTTTGAAACCAACCGACGCAAGCGCAACATTGACTCTTGTCAACGGACGCAAGCAACGCGTTGAGTTTGGTTATGGACAGTCGTTTTTATCACAATCGGCCAGGGTATTAACCGTTGGCGCAACGGTTAAATCAGTAGAGATTACGGACACCAGTGGAAAGCGGAGAATTAGTCAGTAAAACAATTGAGAATTGGGGTAATTGACCCTGTAAGAGATTTACAATTACCCCAATTTCCAACGACCCCATTAAGATAGCGGCAAATTTATTGTAATAGTAGTACCTGCTCCAGGCAGCGAATCGGCGGAAATAGTACCATAGTGTTTAGCCACAATCTTTTTAGTGATGGCTAAACCAATGCCTAGTGTAGAACTGCCTTTTACCAGTTTTTTGAGCAACGCAAATACATCATTCCGGTATCGGGGCGCAAAGCCTGTTCCGTTGTCCTGAATACAGATACGGACGTGGTCGGTATAATGGTACTTTCCTTCTAGAGCCACGTATTTATTTTCTTTGATAAGATCGGCTGATAAATGAACTCGCAGCGGGGTATCTGGCTTTCGAAACTTAAATGAATTGTCGAAGACCTGAAAAAATGCTTGCTCTAATTGCTGTTCGTTGCCATTGATTATGGGCAACCGACTAGCTAAAAACCAGTCGCCCGTATACTGATTAGCCTCGCTGGCATTCTGGGCAGCTGTACGAATCAATTTTTCTAACTCAATCGGGGCAAATGAATGTTCCTCGCTATCCAGGGCTATGTAGTCGCGCAGACCGGTAATCAGACGGCTGGATGAACGGCAAATTGTTTCGATCTGGCTAAGCAAAGCTTTTTGATCACCAGATGATGAATCGGCGTTCTTATCATTGTAGTCAATGAGAATGGCAATCTTACGAAGGGGTTCCTGTAAGTCGTGGGAAACGATTCTTGCAATCTGCTGAAGTTCGTCGTTCGCCTGTTCGAGCTGCCTGATTCGCCGGTCTAATTCTTCCTGATGATCCTCCAGCAATTGTTTAGCCTGGTTTAATACAACGTTTTCACAAACAATTGTCTCAGCGGCTTTGCGCGCTTCGATGAGTTCGCGTTCAAATTTCCGCCGTTGAGGAATAGGGGCGCAAAAACAATCATTGATCCATTGCCCTTCGTTGCTTTGCCAACGCGTTCCATAAGCAAGCACGGGCAATGCATCACCGTGAACATTACGTAAAAGCAGAAATACCTCATCGGCCCGGCCTTCCAACTGAAGTACCGGAAAAAAATGTGTTTGATTAAATACCTGCCCCGCTTTTGTAAGCAGGGTATTGAGGTGCATTCCTTTGAGCTGCTCCATTGGAATGCCTACCAACTGACTAATTGCCTGGTTCCCTTCGAGCAACATTCCCTGATCGTCAAACGAAAAGAACAGCCACGGGGTATGACTGTTCCGATTGTCAGGGAAAGAGAAAACCTGCATGTAGTGTCAGTGCGATTAATTTTGTAAGTAATCCTGAATAAGCATTGCTGTTTCCAGGGGGCTGCTGAGATGTGGACAATGACCGCTAGCTTCCATAAGCCGGTAAGTGCTAAACGCCATTTGGTCATGTAGATATTCGCCGACCGTAATAGGGGCAATAATATCTGACTGACATTGTAAAATCAGGCTTGGAACTCGCATTTTGTGAAGATCAGCCCGGTTGTCAGATCGAAAGGTTACCTCGGCAAACTGCCGGGCAATTATTGGATCAGTTGAACAAAAGCTATCTGCTAACTCCTGTCCCAGTTCAGCTCGGTCGGAGTTGCCCATAATGGCAGGGGCTAGTTGATGGGCCCAGCCTATATAGTTGGCTTCCATTGTTTCGAGCAAATCATTGATGTCCTGTTCCTCAAAACCGCCTACATAATCGGGTTTGTTTATGTAACAGGGCGACGGACCAACCATAATCTGCCGCTTAAACAGGTCTGGTTGCCTCAAACTAGCCAGCATACCAATCATTGCACTGACGGAATGCCCCACAAAAACAGCCTCTCTTAGATCTAATGCCTCACAAATATCCAGAACATCCTGAGCGTATCCATTAAGCGAGCCGTACCGCTCTTTATTGTAGGCACTTACATCAGACTGACCATGTCCAACATAATCGAAGAGAACAATTTGGTATTGGTCGGCAAAGGCCGGATACAATTGCCTCCACATGTTCTGATCACAACCAAAGCCGTGCGCAAAAATCATCGGTTGTCCGTGGCCGATAATTTTGACATTATTGCGCTTGCATACAGCTTCCCTCATTTTCAGTGCGTTTATAGTAGTTAAGCTAACCACTGAATAGTCAACTGGTTGGCGAGTTCAACCAATTCATCAAAATGAAAGGGTTTAGTATAATATGACTTAGCCCCTAATTGCTGCGATAAAAATTGGTCCCTCTGATTGTTCGATGTTGTCAACATAACAATCGGAATTACCCGAAACTGAACAAACTCCCGTAATGCAGTCAGCGTTTCCAGTCCATTCATACGGACCATGTTGATATCCAGAATAATAAGTGTTGGGAACATAGGCGAGCTTTCCAAAGCCGGAATCACTTCATCACCATCATCTAATAAATGGATAATCACCGTAGGCTTAATAGAATTAAAAGCTCGCTGCAACAGAAACTGATCCTCCGGGTCGTCGTCAACTACCCAGATTACTTTTGAGCGAGAAGCCATAGCTATATATCATTACGTTACTTACGGTAGGCAAAACTAACTAATTAACAATTATGTACCTGCACGTATTAAAACAGAGCTTCCGTAATCTTACTTATTGAAAAAATATTTGTTCGTTAGATAGTACCGAACATGCACGGTGTTGATTTCATCAGCTATCTGTTTAGTTTTACACAAAAGCCCTTTTTCATTCATCCATGCTCACTCGACTATGTCTTTTTCTGGTTACGATACTCAGTTGCCAATCGGCAGCAGAGTATCGCCATACTGGTGCTAAAATGAAGGGCGTTAATTTGGTTGCCCCACCCCAAAACCCGGGTGATGCAGGACTAAAAACCGCCCACGAAATTGGTGCAGACTGGGTGGCGGTGGTGCCCTATGGATTTTGCCGGAAGGGCGAAACTCATTTTTATTACAGCGGTAACCTACCCCCCGGTGGCCGGAAAATGGGGCAATGGTGGGGCGAAACCCCCGAAGGCGTGGCTGGAACGATCGACATGGCCCGGCAAAGCAACTTGAAAGTAATGCTGAAGCCCCACGTCTGGATGATGGGCGGCTCGCACCTTGATCTTGAATTCACCAATGACCAGGATTGGCAAACGTTCGAAGCCGATTATTCAAAATATATTCTCCATTTCGCCCATATTGCCGACTCGCTCAAGGTCGATATGTACTGCATCACAACCGAGCTGGATCGTTTTGCGGTAGCACGACCAGCCTTTTGGAACAAGCTGATTGGGCAGGTGAAACAAACCTACAAGGGCAAACTAACCTATGCCTCCAACTGGGACCGCTACGACAAAATCCCGTTTTGGGACCAGCTCGATTACATAGGCGTGGATGCTTATTTCCCCACATCCGACGCCCGGGAGCCATCGGTTAAGGCCATGAATAGCGGTTGGAAAGATCATTTGCGGGGTCTCAGTAGGTTGAGTGGGGCACTACAAAAACCCGTTTTATTCACTGAGTTTGGCTACCGTGCCTGCGATTACGCTGCCCGCCGACCGTGGGAATCTGAAACTGAATGCACGCCTAATGCCACTGCTCAGGCCAATGCTTACAAAGCCCTACTTGAAACCGTTTGGCCACAGCCTTGGTTTGCCGGCGGCTTTGTTTGGAAATGGTTCATGAGCGAAACGCCCCCCGACCACCACCGCGATCAGTTCAGTCCCCAAAATCGCCCGGCGCAGGCAGTTCTGCAAGCGGGCTGGTAAGTTTTCTGAGCACTTTCATTAGACCTTGCTCTTTCTGGTCTTATGTTACCACAAACTTCCCCCGCATGAAAAATACCTTACTCCTGCTGGCTCCAGCGCTGATGTTGGCCTGTGCCTCCCCTAAATCGAATGTAAAGTCGACCTCGGCTACCACAACGTCTACTAGTCGCAAAGCCGATGGTTGGCAAACGCTATTTAACGGTAAAAACCTCGATGGCTGGAAGGCGGCCGAGAACCCGGCTACATTCTCAGTACAGGATGGAGCCATTGTGGTATTTGGCCCCCGGGCTCACTTGTTCTACGACGGGCCGGTGAACAACCACAACTTCAAGAATTTCGAGTGGAAAGCCACTGTTAAAACCATGCCCGGTGCCAATTCTGGCATGTTTATTCACACCGATTATCAGGATACCGGCTGGCCATCAAAAGGCTACGAAATTCAGGTTAACCAGACCCATACAGACTGGCGCAAAACGGGCAGTGTATATGCAGCACAAGATGTGAAAGAAGTATTTGTGAAAGATGATGAGTGGTACACTGAGCAGATTAAGGTGCAGGGTAAAACTGTTACGGTAAGCATCAACGACAAAGTTATCAATACCTATACGGAGCCCGACAACATCACTGGGACCAAAAAACTCAGCAGTGGAACAGTAGCTTTACAGGGGCATGACCCAAAAAGCAAAGTAATGTATAAAGATGTGATGATCCGGGTATTGCCCGATTAGGCTTCTATGGCTTGGAACCCAGACTAGTGTGTTCCAAGCCATCTTCCAGTGTATAAACGTATATTGGCTAAATCTGGTGAATTCGTTACCTTCGTTTTAAGGACTCCCCGAATACCCATCATGTCGCCAACCGTACCGTATACTGCTGAACCTCTACATAAAGCCCTTCTCTCAACCACGCCAGGTGGGGCCGCCATCTTCAGAACAATCACCAGTTCACAGGGCGCAATAACCGATCTTCTGCTGATAGAGGCCAATGCCATTGCAGTATCTTTCTGGGCTTTTTCAGGAGAGGTCGTTGCTGGTCAATCGTTGCAAAAACTGCAATCAAACTTAGTATCCCATACCTATCTGAAATTACTGACGGACCTTAATACCCAAGCTCCACAGGTTCCTCTTTGGCTGGATTTACCGGGTCACGCTCCCACCGATACGGCTCGACTCTCATTCCTTTCCTTCCCTGATTCCCAAGATATGCTGGTGTGCATCCACACGCCAACGCCTGCTCCTAACCTACTGGCTCAACGCGAATTGCAGCAACAGAGCGAGTTGCTCCGGTCTGTGTTAGACGGGTCGCAGAACCAGATCATTGCATTTGATTCGATCCGCGATGCCAACGGGAAGATTGTTGATTTTCGGTACCTGTTACAAAACGAAGCGAATCGCCGTTCAGTTAACCGGACCGAGGAACAAGTCATTGGTCATACCATGCTCGAATACTTCCCGCATGTTATCGAAACGGGCCTGTTCGATCGGTATGTGCAGGTGATCGAAACAGGGCAACCTGACAACTTCGACATGCCCTATTATTACGACGAACTGGCTGGCTACTATAATATTTCAGTTGTCAAACGGGGTGATGGAATTGTTCTGACCCTCCAAAATAAGACCGATAACTGGCTAGCCGAGCAGCGGGCAAAACACCAGGCCGAATTACTCCAGCGAGTTGTTGACCACTCTCCTACGGGTATTATACTGGCCGAAGCGATTCGAACGGATGAGGGAGATATTATTGACTTCAGGTACCAGCTCACCAACGCTTTCAACGCCAAATTGACGGGCCATAGTGTTGAGCAAATGGTAGGTAAGCCAATCAGTGCACTTTTTGAGAACTGGCAATCACTGGCCTTGTTCAACACATTTAAACAGGTAGTTGAAACGGGCGAAAACCAACGCTATTCTTTTGAATACAACTACTACGGTGTTAAGGGTTGGTTTGAAGGCTCCTTTCAAAAACAGGGCGATGGCGTTTTGTTTACGTTCCTAGATATATCAGCTGTAAAACAGGCCGAGGTCGATCAGGCCGTGCAAGCGCTGCGACTCAAAGCGATTCTAGACAATTCACAAACGGCCATTTCGCTGCACGAAGCCATCCGCAATGAGCAGGGTGAATTGATCGATTTCAAAACAGTACTGGCAAACCGATTAGCCATTGAGAAATGGGGGCCTCTGGCCGATCAGATTCTCAACAAGCCTTATTCCCAGATCACACCCAATCCGAACGCAGCCGTTGAATTTGCCCGATTCAGGCAGGTAATTGAAACGGGCGAGACAATGGTTTTCGAGTTTAATTACGATAGTGACTGGCACCTGATGGCCATTGCTAAAATGGGCGATGGTCTGGTCATTTCTTTTATTGAGATCACCACCATTCATCGATACCGCGAGCAACTTGAGACTGCCAATCAGGAACTCAAACGCTCCAATGAAAGCCTGCAACAGTTTGCGTATGTGGCCTCACATGATCTCCAGGAACCCCTGCGAAAAATTATGGCCTTTGGTGATATGCTCACCGATATTCACCGACCAACTCTGGGAGCGAGTGGTGCCGACTTGGTCGATCGGATGCAGCAATCGGCAAAACGGATGTCGCAGTTGATTCGTGATCTGCTTGATTATTCGCGGGTATCAACGCAGAAAGACCCCTTCGAACAGGTCGATCTAAATGCCCTCTTGGCCGATGTGCAAAGTGATCTCGAAGTGCATATTCGTGATTCGGGTGCCTGCATTGTTGTTGAGCCGTTACCCATTGTGTCGGGGTCTCACGTGCAACTTCAACAGCTTATGCAAAACCTGCTGAGTAATGCTATTAAGTTTGGGAGAAAAAATCAGACTCCTGTCGTAAACGTACGCTGTCTGCTCGCTGAAGCCGGCAATATAACCATCGGTTTACGCCCCGAACGCAGCTATTGGCAACTGACCGTGACCGATAATGGCATTGGTTTCGACAGTCAGTATGCGGAACGTATTTTTCAGGTATTTCAGCGCCTGCACGGCAAAGCTCAGTTTGCCGGAACTGGTGTTGGTCTTGCTATATGCCGCAAAGTAGTGGAAAACCATAATGGAGCAATCACAGCCAGCTGTAAGCCCGGCGAGGGAGCTACGTTTACCGTTTGGTTACCGAAAGAATAGAGTTGTCTCAGGCATGCAACGCTCTGCTAACTTTTTGCATCTTTCCCACAAATCACATTCAAGAATCATGAAAACGATCTTTGCTCCTCTCCTTGCCCTCAGTCTGTTGGCGCCAGCGCTTACAATTGCCCAATCCGACGACGACCAGAAGCCCTATCAAACCAAAACTTTTTCGGGTGCCAGTGCTCTTCGCGCCAGAACCTCAGGTGGTAGCCTGAGCGTGGAAGGCGGCAGCGGAAACGAAACCAAGGTAGAAATTTATGTTCGCCAGAACAATTGGAATGGCAATAGCAGAATTAGCCAGGATGAATTACAAAAACGACTTGAAGACTACGAGATCAATGTGCAGAAGGAAGGCAATACGGTAGTTGCCACCGCTCGGCGCAAAAATGAGCAGGATAGAAACTGGAAAAACGGTCTCAGTATCAGCTTCAAATTCTACACGCCCCGCACAATGGCCGCTGATCTGGAAACCTCAGGCGGTAGCCTTCGCCTAAGCCACCTGGCGGGTAATCAGAAACTGGAAACATCAGGGGGCAGCATCCGTCTCGAAGACATTCGTGGTTCTATCAACGGCGAAACGTCGGGGGGCAGCATCAACATTCGGGATTGCCACGACCAAATTACCCTCGAAACATCAGGTGGTAGCATCGAAGCAACCGACTCCGACGGTACGCTTAGGCTTGAAACATCGGGCGGTAGCATCCGGCTCAATGGCCTGAAAGGTAACATTGTAGCTGAAACCTCAGGGGGGAGTGTCCAGGGCGGCAATATTGATGGAGAACTTAAAACCGGCACATCGGGCGGCAGCGTTCGGCTCAACAACATTGCCGGAAGTCTTGATGCCAGCACGTCGGCAGGTAGCATTGACGTTGAAATGACGCGTGTTGATAAATACGTCCGTTTAGGCGGTAGTGCGGGTAGTGTGCGCGTCCAGCTCCCCCTCGACAAGGGAATGGATCTTGACCTGAGAGGAAACAAAGTTGTAACGGGTACACTTAGAAACTTCGACGGCGAAATCAACAAAGACCGCGTTCGAGGCCGCATCAACGGTGGCGGAGCCTCGGTTCAAATTTCAGCTTCTTCAGGCAGTGTATATTTGAATCAATAAAAGCAGACTTGATGCATAAAAAAAGGCTGGGAAGGAGATTCCCGGCCTTTTTGCATGTATCAAAACAGAGGAATGTTGTAAACTGGCATTGCTTTTTCACTCACTGACAACCAGCTACCATCTGTGTGGCGAATTTTGATAGCCCGAACCTCAATCACTAATCGATCTCCGGGAACTGCATTACAGAATGTTAATGGAAATGTTTTGTTAAAATACCATTCTATGGTGCCAATCCGCCGACCATTGCGTGCTAAGCTTACCAGACCTTTTACCTGGATAGGTTGCTGTTTGAGATCGGGAAAAAGTTGTGCAGAATTGTCGGCAAGTTTGTATTCAATACGCAATGTTTTACCCGCAGCAGGAGCCCCTTTCGACATATCAACGAGAAGGTGGTCAACGCGAAAACGAAAAATGACGCGGGGTTCTGGCTCGGCGAGTTTGGCAGGCCAAAAATCGCTGACAAAGAGCAAAAGAATTAAAGCAAAAGGCATGGTGAGCAGTGTTTAGTTTACCCAATTACGCTCACAATCACACTTTAGTATAAAAGGCTGGCAATCAGCCTTACTTTCGCTTTTTAGCTCCTTTTTCTGCCTTTTCGGACTGCTCCCGTTCGTATTCTTCGCGCTGGCGTTTATCGGCAACTAGATTGCGGTAAAGCCCATTGAGTACATAAATATCGTCCACCTCGTCGATCAGGCGGTGCAGGTGTTCACGAACTTGATTGATATTCATAAATGATTTCTTGCAGCTACGTTTCGTTCTGATTCATTAACTCATCGTAGAAAGATAACGTTTGACGCGTATGTTTTCAGCTCAGTGAAAAAACAGATACCCTAGCCCAATTCCCGCCAGAACACCCACAAAATCAGCAATCAAACCAGCTACGATCGCATAGCGGGTTTTTTTGATGCCAACTGATCCGAAGTACAGAGCTACAATATAAAACGTAGTGTCGGCTGATCCCTGGAATATACAGACCATCCGCCCTACGAACGAATCAGGCCCGAATTGCTTCATAGCGTCAATCATCAGGGCACGAGCCCCCGAGCCACTTAGAGGCTTCATCAAAGCAACCGGTAACGCATCGGTGAAGTCTGTGTTCACGCCTGTCAGGCCAATCAGGTATTTGAGTCCATCTACCAGATAATCCATTGCCCCGGCGTTGCGGAAAGCGCCAATGGCTACCAGCATCCCAACCAGATACGGAATAATGCGAACCGACGTTTCAAAACCGCTTTTGGCTCCTTCAATAAAAGTGTCAAAAATATCGATCTTCTTACGCACCGCCCCTGCCAGAAACGTGACGATAACGCCGAACAACAGCACGTTACCCACTACTTTCGACACCTCCTCAACCTGCTCTTTGGGCAATTGCGATAGATACCAAAGCGTGATTCCCAGAAAAGCCGTAATACCGCCCAGCCAACCCAACACAACGGTATTAAACAGATTTAAGCGCTGTTTAAAAGCAACCACCAGTACACTAACGACCGTGGTTATGTATGTGCCGACCACACAGGGAATAAATACGTCGGCCGGATTCTGAGCGCCTAAAATAGCTCGTTGGGCCATAATGCTTAGTGGAATAATCTGCAGACCGGAGGTGTGCAACACCAGAAACATA
This sequence comes from Flavobacterium sp. SUN052, assembly GCF_028867935.1. Lineage (GTDB taxonomy): Bacteria > Bacteroidota > Bacteroidia > Flavobacteriales > Flavobacteriaceae > Flavobacterium. Next base: position 157,362 of record NZ_JAPQNS010000001.1, on the reverse strand, counting down.
ATCTGCGCATTGCTGGCGGTGTCTTTAACGGGGTTCAACTCCTGCAAGCTCTGCATAGCCTTGAGTCCGAACGGGGTGGCCGCGTTGTCTAAGCCTAACATATTGGCTGAGAAGTTCATTATCATCTGGCCATTAGCAGGATGGTCTTTGGGTACCTCAGGAAATAGCTTGTTGAAAAATGGCCCAATGACCCGTGCGATGGCGTTGATAGCGCCAATCTTCTCCGCAATGTTCAACAGACCCAGAAAAAAAGTCATGACCCCAGCCAACGGTAGGGCAATGTCTATCACAGCTACTTTTGACGAGTCGAATAGCCCTTCGACAATCGTTTTGAAAATTTCGGTATCGCCGAATGCAATCAGCTTGACGAGTGCAACGAGGAAGGCAACAACAAAAAACGCAACCCAGATATAATTAAGGGCCATTCGAGTGAAAAGGTGAAAGAGTGAGAGAGTGTGGTCTAGTGGGTTAGCAAGTGAAATCACTAGGCTGTACACTTTCGCTTATTAATCGTGTAAGTTTACATTACTGTCTGTGTTAATCCAACTTTTACCCCAAAAGCAGCAAACCATAATGCGAAACCTATTGCGATTTCTGACCACTCTTTCACTCTTTTGCACTTTTACCTTTTCACTCTCTGCCCAGTCGATTGAAACTTCCATGAAGACCCAAAAGTTGGTAGATATACAGACTCTCGATCCATCGCTTTTGGTGGAACTAAAGTATTCAACCACGGATAATTTTGTCAAGAAAGACGTATACGGCGAGCTCACCCGCGCCTACATGCAGCCAATGGCCGGTGAACGATTGGCCAAAGCCAATGCTATGTTAAAACGCCAGCATCCCGATCTTCGGTTGTTGATATACGATGCTGCACGGCCCCGCGAAGCTCAGTGGAAGCTCTGGAACGCCCTGCCCCAATATTCTGAAAAAGAACGGCAGAAGTACGTGGCTGATCCCCGAAAAGGCTCCATTCACAATTATGGTTGCGCCGTCGACCTAACTATTGCCCGCGTTAAGTCCAACGGCTATGAGCCACTGGATATGGGCACGATCTACGATTACTTTGGCGTGCTGGCCTACCCGTCGCAGGAAGCACGCTTGCAGAAAGAAGGAAAGCTCACAAAAGAGCAACTGGACAACCGAAAATTGCTTCGGTCAGTGATGCGCCAAAGTGGTTTTTCCTCCATCGAATACGAATGGTGGCACTTCAATGCCGTCTCGCGCGAAAAAGCAATGATGATGTTTAAGATCGTAAAATAGTTAGTAAACCTCCATTTCGGGTTCTACTTCCCGCGCCCAGGCGTGAATACCACCGTCGAGGTTGTAAAGGTTTTTGAGTCCAAACTGCGTATGCAGGTAGTTCGCCACATTCACCGAGCGGATACCATGATGGCAGTATACTACAACCGGCTTGTCGGTCGGAATGCGCTTGCGGTTGTTAGGAATCATGCCAAGTGGAATCAGAACGGCTCCCTCCAGATGACAAATGTCAAACTCGGGCCGTTCTCGAACGTCGAGCAGGAAAATATCTTCGCCCGCAGACAGCCGGTTGGCCAGTTCCATTGGGGACATTTTTTGGGGGCCAGTAACAGCCGGAGTTGCTGGTTTATACCCCGATGATAATCCTTTCTGAGCCAACGTTTCGGCATCAGCCCGACGTTTGGTTTTAATTTTCTGGAACGACATCGCCAGCAAATCGACCATCAGCAGATGCTGGCTCAGCGCTTCGCCCAGACCCGTAATCATCTTGATTACTTCTGTCGCCTGATATGTCCCAATTACACCCGGTAACACACCTAGTACGCCGGTATCGTTACAATTTGGAATCTCTATTTCGTTGGGGAACTCGGGGAACAGACACCGGTATGTTGGACCATTGTTGTGATTCAGCACAGCTACCTGACCCTCAAACCGGTGAATGGCTCCGTAAACAAACGGTTTACCAAGTGTCACACACACATCGTTAATCAGATAGCGGGTTTTAAAGTTGTCGGTGCAGTCTACAATAATGTCGTATCCATCGGCAATGGCGCGGGCATTATCAATATCAAACGTCAGAGAGTAGGTATCAAACGTGATTTCTGGATTGAGTTTCTGGAGGTGCGCTACCGCGGCTTTGGCCTTCGGTTTCCCCAGTTCGTTGGTTGTATACAGAACTTGTCGCTGAAGGTTGCTGATGTCCACAACGTCGGGATCAACAACGCCAATAGTGCCAACTCCGGCAGCGGCCAGATAGAGTAAAACCGGACAACCAAGCCCACCTGCCCCTACAACCAGTACAGAGGCATTTTTTAGCTTGAGTTGTCCTTCCACGCCCACTTCGGGTAGGTTCAGGTGTTTTTGATAGCGCTTGTATTCAGCGGGTAAGAGCATAGGATAAAGCAAAGAGGCTGTATATGCTAAATTACGCTTTTTCGAGGGTATTTAGTTTATTTCAAGCGAGGAAAATTTGCGATTATTTCACCAGTTGATCAAACAATCGTTCCAGCGTCTGATTCGCATCGGTACATAGGCCAGGGTGCACTGCGGATGTCTGCACTACGGTGCTTCGTGTTGCTGTAAGCCAGCGAAACCGGGCAGCAATAGCCAACTGGCCAATTGGCCCACCCCGCGCTCGACCGGCACAAATTCGCTCAAAAGCGTGCAGTCGGGCATGTAGTTCATCGAAGTCCAACGTTCCCGAGAAAGCCCGTAGCCGCTCCTTGTTCAACGCAAATCGAACCTGCAAAAAGCCTTGAGCGGAGCAGTATAAAATGACGCCCACATTCAAAAATTCCTCTCGCTCCACGCACGGTACGACGCGGATCACGGCGTACTCAAACAAGTGCTTTTCTGGCATGTTGCGCTTCGTTAACAAATACCTCCGACGTGGCAATTCGAGTAGTCAGAAACTGGATATATACCTCACGTCGTTCTTCGGGTGAAGAATCTGAGGATGCGTCCATCACCCATTCATCAGGAACAAGCGATACAATTCCTCTGATAAGTTCGGGAGTTAGTATAGCCCGGTACTCAGCATCGACTAATTCTAGCCCTGAGGCCCGCGGGAGAAGCACATGGTCTTTTACCTGCACAAAAGGTCGCTTGGCGTGATCCTGCCAGGGCTGCCCGGTATGGTGAAAATACAACGATGCACCATGATCAATCAGCCAAAGTTCTTTATGCCAGATCAGCATATTAGTGTTGCGAGCCGTGCGGTCCACATTCGTCATCAGGCAGTCGAGCCACACAATTTGCGAAGCCAGTTTCGCATCAACGGTCGTCACCAGCGGATCGAATGTGATAGCACCCGACAAGTAATGAAGCGCTAGGTTGAGCCCCGTACTGGCTTTCAGCAAGTCCTGAATCTCTTCGTCGGGTTCGGTTCGCCCAAACGCTTCGTCGAGGTTGGCAAATACAATTTCGGGTATCCGTAATCCGAGGGCTCGGGCTGTCTCGCCAGCAATGAGTTCGGCAATCAGGGCTTTTGTACCCTGCCCCGCCCCGCGAAACTTCAGCACGTACAGAAAATCATCGTCAGCTTCGGCCAACGCAGGCAACGAACCACCCTCACGCAATGGTGTCACATAGCGCGTCACGTTGACGGTTCGGAGTTCGGGTTGTTTATCAGGCATATTAATGTGGAAGATGTGGAAAGTTCTGACGCACCATAAGCGCAAATGGCTGACTGTCCGAAGTCGCAGTTGGTACAAACTGTTTTGCAAGGCGAATCAATTCCTCCAACTCATTCCAAGGCACATCGAATATACGAGACACCATAATCTTATCTTCCTGGGAAATGCTATCTAAATCAACCCCTGCCAGCGCGATGTTCTTTCTAACATCTTGAAAGTATTTCTCTCTGGCTTTATTGATTTTCGGCCGTGCCAGACCGTAGGCCTGAATAGATTTCTGGCCTTTAACTGTTTTATGAACCACAATATGGCGACGAAATTCTAAGTGTTTGTCGGGTTCATCAACACTAGGATGAATAAGTTGTGGGTCTTCAGAGGTTATATCAGCGAAGTGATTTCTGGCACGATTTGACTCCTTTTCGAGGGGAAAGAAGTTCTTTTTGTACTGCTGATTACAAATTTGACAGGAGAAATATAAGTTCTGCCAATCGTAAGCTAACCAATAGTAGCCAGGCCGATTCAGTTTACCTGCTAGTGCAGTTCTATAGCCAGCTTTAGGCCGAAAGTGTTCTACGTCACCGTAACCATTGGCGGTAAAGTCGGCTTCGCAAAAGCAGCACTTATCATGCTGATCAAATTGCAACTGCTTTTTAACGCTTGAATGTCCGTAGATGTCGTTTTCGATTGGTAACTTCTCTTTCCCAGTATCGTAAGCAATTGAATTTTGAATATAAAGTCCGCAAATATCATCAGTAGCGATTTTGCCAGCTTTCGTCAATATTTCAGGTGCTGTCGCTGATTTGCCGATCCGAATCATTGAGCTTTTGTCTGTTTACGTAAAACATCGGCCAACTGCTGAATAATAGTTTCTGCCCGAATTTCTGCCTGATCTTCACCAAAGGGCAAGAATCCAATCTCTTTATCTAACTCGTTCAATCGTGTGCTATCAGCCATAGTGAGTTTCTGCTTGCCAAGTAATTTATCGCGTTCCTTCCGAAGTTTAGTAACCTGTTTGGATCGGTCTGATTCTAATCCAAACAACTCACTGGTCAGAATCTGGTCTAGTCGCCAATTACGAACGTCTACCGGGTTATTTACCACTACAGTATGATCACCCTCGCGTTTAAGCAGAATAATATTGGCGTTTTGGTCTTCGGCAGCCTGTACAATTAAGGGGCTGTGAGCTGTGACAATAAACTGAGTATTGGAAAAAGTCTCAGTCAAAAATGAGATGATCGTTTGCTGAAAACGAGGATGCAAATGCAGATCAAGTTCATCGACAAGGCACACGGCGGGTTCGGCGAGGGGATCTTCGCTTTCGGGATAGAGTTCTATCAAGCCCTTCGCAAAATCTACCATCCATGCAACCAAGGTTTTATAGCCTAAACTGAGTTCATGAAGTTGCACCCAACCATAGTGGGTCTGAAAAGATACTTTCGTTGTAAAGCCAAACTGGCTTGATTTAATATCTGTAACCTCGTCTTTAAACAGTTTTTTTAGCGCATCAAAAACCACCTGGTAGCGTTTACGTAAGCTTTCATCCTCTTTGCTTTTTAAGTAAGCCAATTCCGCTTCAAGTAACCAAGCTTCAGCATTAGTTAGGAACGTCTGTTCATCAAATAAGCTACTCACAGAATCAACGCCAATCTGTTCCTGAGAAAGACTACTATTACTTATCCTTCTAGCAGCTCCGAAAGCAAAAACCTTCAATCGCCCCTGTAGTTTGGCACTATTGTACAGTGCATAATTAGATGCAATGTGTGGTGTGCTGTTTCTTATTTGATCTAATCTAACACTACCTGAAAGCCATATAGGCTCTTCAATACCATCAATAATGACATTCCCTGTGATTGATATTTCTCTGCTATTTGAGGCTACTGCAATTTGCCGTGCAGGAGTATCCTTACCGCCAATTAGACACAAGCCTTTTAGTACAGTGGTTTTCCCTGTACCATTATCTCCTAGTATAACATTCCACCTGGTTGGTCTCCCTGTTTCAGTGCCATCTTCCGTAAAGTAGATAGTCTGCATTTGCCCAAAAGAGCGAACCGATTTCAAGGTAATATCCCTGAACCAGGCACGGGGATTTTTAGTAGCCATAATCACTCTAAATGAATTGGGCGAAGATACCAAAATATCCCCGCCCATTGTTCGCTGTTCGCTGCTAGCTGCTCACTACTTACACTTCCTCGGCCTGCAACTGTTTGTCGTATAGGTCGCGGTAGGTGCCATTGTGAGCCATCAACTCGTCATGAGTACCCTGCTCTACAATGTCACCATCGTCCAGCACGATGATACGGTCAGCAAGTTTGGCGGAGGAAACCCGGTGCGAAATGATCACCGATGTTCGGTCGGCCATGATCCGCTTGAGGTTGTTCAGGATTATGTTTTCGGTGTTAGTATCTACCGCTGATAGACAGTCGTCCAGAATCAAGATTTTAGGATCGCGGGCAATGGCGCGGGCGATACTCAGGCGTTGCTTCTGCCCACCCGACAACGTAATTCCCCGCTCACCAATGCGCGTCTCAAATCCTTCAGGAAAATCAATAATGTTCTGGTAAAGATCGGCATCACGTACGGCATCTTCTACCCGCGCCTGAGGCATATTTGGTTGCCCGAAACGAACATTGTTGCTGATACTTTCAGAAAACAGAAATACGTCCTGTGGTACGTAACCCATCTGCCCCCGTAATGAACTCAGGTTATAGTCCTTAATCGACTTGCCGTCGATCAACACCTCCCCTACAGAGGCATCATACATCCGTGTGATCAGGTTGGCCAGCGTACTTTTGCCCGAGCCGGTTGTCCCCAAAATGGCTACGCTTTCACCCGCATGGGCATGGAGCGAGAAGTTCTTGAGCGCCACAATTCCTGAGTCGGGATAAACGAACCGGACGTTTTTCAACTCAATTTCGCCGTGAATGTCACGTACCAGATTCTTTTGCGAGACGATGTTGGTTTTCTGGTTTAAGAACTCGTTGATCCGCTGCTGCGAAGCCGCTGCCCGCTGGGTTTGGCTGGTGGTCCAGCCGAGAGCCATAACGGGCCACGTCAGCATGTTTACATAGATCAAAAACTCGGTGATGTTACCGGGTGTAAGCCGCCCCGACAGAATCTCCTGTCCTCCTACGTATACTACCAGCACGTTGCTCAAGCCAATAAGCAACACTGTCATAGGCTGCCAGAGCGCATCAACCAGCGTGAGCCGGAGCGATTTCTGACGGTATTCGTCGCTCTCTTTCTCGAATGTAGCCGCCGAAACATCTTCCTGCACAAACGATTTCAGTACCCGAATGCCCGAGAAAGCTTCCTGCACCGATGTACTCATTCGCGACAGCGACCGCTGAATTTCTTCTGAGCGAGCAATCACGATGTTCTCAACTAAGTAAATTCCAATAGATAGAATTGGCAACGGCAACAGCACATAGATCGTCAGGCGGGCGTTGATACTAACCATATAGCCAATCACCAACGTAAACAGGACCAGCAGGTTAAGGCCGTACATAATACTTGGCCCTACATACATCCTGACCTTACTAACGTCTTCCGAAATACGAGCCATCAGATCTCCCGTGTTGTGTTGCCGGTAAAAACTCAGCGGCAGGGTCTGGTAGTGATCGTAGATTTCGTTTTTGAGGTCGTATTCAATATGCCGCGACATTACGATAAGCGTCTGCCGAACCAGAAATAGAAAGAAGCCTTTGAGCAGGGCCAGCACCAGAATCAGCAGGCCATAAAGCAGAATACTAAAAGCGAAAATATCGTACAATGCCGATTGCAAACCCGACCCGTCGTAGAGGTAATAAATATCGAGCGTTTCGCGAACAAGGTCGAGCGCGTAGCGAACCAACTGAGCCGGAAAAATGCCAAACAGGTTAGAAATGAAAGTAAATAGTGTGCCCCAAATCAGGTACCACTTGTACTTGGCAAGGTACTTATTAAGGTGGGCTAAATGGGTAAATGTTTTCACGGGAAGCGGACTGCGTTTGTTTGGCTAACCGGATGGAGTGGCGAAAAGTTGCAGCAGAGCGGTTAGCTACAGCTTCGTGATATGCTCTCGAAATCACAATTGAACTTGCTCTAACGAGAGTTTTGCTGCTGCAACGGAGAGAGTAAAATCTGTCAATAGATCATCGTCGACAGAATCCACAAACTGGTATTCGTTGAGTAACAAGAAGATTATAGCACTTTGCAAACCTGTACGCTTGTTACCGTCTTGAAAAATATGGTTAGCTACTACATTGAATAGGTACAGGCCTGCCTTTTGGTGAACATCAGCATACAATGGCTCACCAAACATTTCTGCTTGCACAGCCTCAATCAAGTAATCGAGATTTTCTTCATGCAGAAAGTTGGCGGGCGGCACAAAGTTGCCGCCAAGTAAAGCCACCTGAGTATGATTAATAACAATAATCTCCGCCTTCGTGAGATAAACCATCTATGCCAGCGCTTTGAAAACCGCCTTATATTTTTCCGAGGTCGCAGCTAGCAACTCTTCGAATCGAGCTTTACGTTGTTGCTCTTTGTCAATGATAGCGTCCAGCGCATTGTTTGCTTCATCAATGAAATGGTCAGGTATCTCCTGTATCTTTTCGATCAACTTTTGCTTTTTTTCCAATGTTGTCATCTTAGCGTCTTTTTACAAATATAACCAATCCAAACAAAAAAAGGGCCGGACTTAACGCCCAACCCTCTCACCTTTCTTGCTTAGTTATTACCTCCTTTTAGGACACCTCGGTTTTAAACTCCGAGGTCTGGTGAAACTGTACATCAGGGTTGTTTTGCTGGTTCATGCGGAGAATCCAGTCCGATTCGGCCAGAAACACCGGGTTCTGGTCTTTGTCATAGCTGATCTGGTTACCTTTGAGCCGAATAAACTCGTTCAGTTTGGCCGGGTTCTCAGCCGTAATCCAGGTGGCTTTAGTATAGTTGAGCGGCACCCAGCGGCACTTGGCTCCATATTCATTTTCCAGGCGGTACTGAATCACCTCAAACTGAAGTTCACCAACCGTCCCAACGATTTTACGGTTACCGGGTTGCAGCGTAAACAGCTGGGCTACCCCTTCATCGGTCAACTGCTGAACGCCCTTATCCAATTGCTTCGCCTTCATCGGGTCGAGGTTGATTAACTCCTTGAAAATTTCGGGGGAGAAACTCGGAATCCCCTGAAACGTAAAGTCTTCCCCTTCGGTCAGGGTATCACCGATTTTGAAGCTGCCTGTGTCATACAGTCCCACTACATCGCCGGGGAAACCTTCTTCCATCACCGCTTTCGAGTCGGCCATGAAACTGAACGGACTACTGAACCGGAGGTCTTTGTCGAGCCGGGTGTGGTGGTAAAATTTACCCCGCTCGAATTTGCCCGAACAGATGCGTAAAAATGCGATCCTGTCGCGGTGGCGGGGATCAAGGTTAGCGTGAATCTTGAACACAAACCCACTGAAATTCTTCTCTTCGGGCTCCACTTCGCGCTTGTCGGTTGGGCGGCCAACAGGTTCGGGCGATAGTCGACAGAAAGCGTCCAGCAGCTCTTTCACCCCGAAGTTATTAACGGCAGAGCCAAAGAAAACCGGAGCCAGTTTACCATCCAGATAGGCCTGCCGGTCAAAGGTATCATAAACGCCTTCGATCAACTCCACGTCTTCGCGGAGTTGGTTTGCATCGCGCTGCCCTACTTTCTGTTCCAGAATAGGGGTGTTGATGTCGATTTTCAACACATCATCCTCCAGGCGGGTTTTGTTGACCTTAAAGAAATTGAGGTTGTGATCGTACAGGCTATATACGCCCTTGAAAGCCTGGCCCATGTTGACTGGCCAAGCCAGCGGTCGAACCCGAATTTTCAGTTTCTCTTCGAGTTCATCGAGCAAATCGAAGGGGTTTTGGCCCTCACGGTCCATTTTGTTCACGAAAATCATCACTGGCGTATCGCGCATCCGGCAAACCTCCATAAGTCGCTCGGTCTGCTCTTCCACGCCCTTCACACAGTCGATCACCAGAATCACGCTGTCTACAGCAGTTAGCGTCCGGTAGGTATCTTCGGCAAAATCTTTGTGACCCGGTGTATCTAAAATATTGATTTTCAGACCCTCATAATCAAATGTCATCACCGAGGTAGCCACGGAGATACCCCGCTGCTTCTCGATTTCCATAAAGTCTGACGTAGCCGTCTTCTTGATTTTATTGGATTTGACGGCCCCGGCGGTCTGGATTGCCCCGCCAAAGAGTAGTAGTTTCTCAGTAAGTGTGGTTTTGCCGGCATCGGGGTGGCTAATAATGGCAAACGTCCGCCGACGGGCAATCTCCTGCTGTATATTCATTGTGTCTATCGTAACGGCCGGCATCGCACCGGCGCACCGGCCGGAGCGGAACCGTCTCCTCAGAAATAAGGGGACAAAGATACGAAAAAGGACCGGAAGGAGCGAGTGAACGTAGGTGCGTAACCACCCAACGTGGACGCTTAGTTGATGCGGAGCAGATCGATTTGGAAAACCAAAATTGAATTGGCAGGAATACTGCCTTGTGCTTGCGACCCATATGCTAAACTGGGCGGTAAGTAGAGAGTGATTTTTCCACCCGGTGCTATGAGCGGAATTCCTTCCTGCCACCCAATGATAAGCTGGCTCAAGCCAAAACTCACACTATTACCACTGTCGAAGGTGGTGTTGTTGGTCAGTTTGCCCACATAATTGACTGTCACGTCCGAACAGACCGTGGGTTTGGTACCCGTTCCTGGCGATTGAATCGTATAGTAAAAACCCCTATCGTCGGCGGTAGCAACTATCTTGTTGGCATCAATGTACTGTTTCAGCGCACTTGTCTCAGCCGCTGGAGCTTTGGTTGTAACGGCAACGGCATTACAGGGTGTTTGATCCGTATCTCGGCAACCGCTGGTAACCAATACGCTTATCAAAAGCGCAAAAGCGTAGTATTTCATCTTGTCTATTTTTATCCCAAAGTTACCCTTTTGCCCCGAGAACCCAGCCAAAAGGTAACCTTCTGGCTAGCTTCGGAGAAAGCATCAAACGGGTTCAATATGAACCAGTACGTCGTACACGGCTGGTTTGGCTTCCAGAATTGCCGCCTTTACTTCGTGTGCTATTGTATGTCCCTGGCTAACAGTTAAGTCACCAGAAACGCGCACATGTAAGTCGACGAAGTATTCGAAACCAGTTTTACGGACCCGGTATTTGTCGATGCCCTGCACCTGTGGCACTGTCATCGCAATGGTCTTTAATTCTTGCTGCCAGTCGCCAGCGGGTGTTTCATCCATAATCTCTCCGAATGAAGGCCGGAAAATATGGTAAGCGTTATACACGATAAAACCCGAGGCAAGTAAGGCTGCCCAGTCGTCGGCACTTTCATAGCCTGGTCCGCCAATCAGCGCAATACCAATACCGATAAAAGCGGTGAGCGATGTGATAGCGTCGCTGCGGTGGTGCCAGGCATCGGCTTTGACAGCACTACTGGCTGTTTCGTCGCCCACCTGAGCAACGCGCCGGAACAGTACTTCTTTAATGATCACAACACCCGCCAATACCGCCAGCGTGAACGGCGCTGGTACTTTATGAGGAACCCGAATGTTCTCGATGCTTTGCACAGCAATCAGAATAGCGGCTGCAACCAAAGCAAAAGCCACCACAATAGCTGCCAGCGGTTCGGCTTTGCCGTGACCATAGGGATGGTTCTGATCGGGGGCACGGGCGGCTGTTCGAAGGCCAACCCACACAAAAATGGATGTAACAATGTCGGTGGCCGATTCCATAGCATCGGCAATCAGGGCATAAGAATTCCCCAGCCAGCCCGCTATTCCTTTAACCAGCACCAGGCCGATGTTAACAGCAATACCGATGAGTGTAGTTTTCTGCCCCCGTACGGCCTGGTGAGGCTTAATTTCTTGTTCCATGTTTATTTTTAGTTGGTAACGGACTTTGTCAACTGGCAATCAACCAGCCGTTTTGGCCCGTTCGGCATTAATAAAGTAAGCACCCTCCCGCACAATGGAGGATGGGTTAACAGTGGATGGTACTATAACTTCTATGTGGTGGTTTTGTGTAATCCCTGCTCTAACGGGAACCAGTCCAAATTGATAGCTACCAGACGAACTGTCGGGTTGCCGGACATACACGAACGTTTTACCGCCTTCTTTCACCAGGGCATCTTCGGGCAGGGCAACCACCTGCCGGGGAGCCGCCAGAATGGTGGCGCGTACGTACGAACCGGCAAACAATCGCCCGGTCTGCTTAGGCAGCAAGTTGGCGTGTACCAACACCGTTTTAGATTGCGCATCGAAGGCTTGGCCAACCCGGTAGACCGTGGCCCGCATCTCACCAGTTTGTTGCTGAGGAACAGTAAACCGAACGAGTTGCCCCTCCCGAACGTGCCGAATGTCATTTTCGAAAACCCGCAATTCGAGGTACAAATGCTCTTTACTAACAATTTCGACAAGCATATCCGTTGTTCCGACGAACTGGCCAAGCCGAAGATTTACTTTGTCGACATAGCCACTGATGGGCGCTGGGAGCGGAATCATCCGCACGATTTTACCTTTGCGCAGGGGTTCAAGCGGAATGTGCAGCTGGGCTAACTGGGCTTCCAGAGAAGTCATCAGCGCTCGTATTGTTTCGTACTCAGAGGTAGACTGCTGAAGTTTTCGTCGGGCACCCACCTCTTCTCGATTCAGTTCCGTTTGTCTGTCCAACTCCTGTCGCTCGAACCCGATACGAGCCATAGCCTGTATGTATTCCTGCTGTAATTTGATGTAATCGGGATGTTCCAGCATAGCCAACACCTGGCCTTTACGCACAAAATCTCCTTCGACCAGCCTGGCCGACCGCACAAACCCGCCCATTGGCGCGCTAACGGTGGCCCATTGGTCGGGTGGCGCTTCAAGTTTGCCCGTTGCCTGAATGGTTTCGCCCAGGGTAAGTGTATCCGGGCCACCCAGCCGAATGCCGGTTTCCCGAAATTGCGCTGCGCTGATCGTAACCGTATTCTTGGGCTGATCAGTTACTTCGTTGGGGTTCTCTTCTTTCTTCTGTGCGGGTGACGAACAGGCTAGCAGACCAACCAGCCCGCTGGCCAGCACATGAGCAAACCGAACGTTTATCAATGGAGTATTCATAGGTTTCGATGGAATTAGGGTGCCGTAGGTGCGAATCCCGTCAAGGCTTCCTGTTCGATAATAATTTGATTGTACTGGGCTACAGCATCCAGATACTGTTCCCGAATAAGCCACGCCTGGGTTGTGCTCTGCACAAAGCCGAAGTAATCAATGTCTCCACTGAGGTAGCTTCGTTCAGCGGTGCGTAGAATCAGATTTGCCTGTGGTAGCGCTGATGTTTCGTAGTACGAGAGGGTAATCTGCGACTGACCGTATTGTTGTTCACGAATAGTCAGTTCGCCCCGAACACGCTGCTGCCGATACGTCAGTTGACGGCTTGCTATCTGAGTCTGAAGTCGGGCGGCATCGAGCCGGGCTCGCAACGGGGCCAAAAACAGGGGAATCGAAAGGCCAACCTGATAGATTCCAAAACCAGAGCGCCTTTCGATGGACTGCGACAGGTAACCAACCCGGAAATCGGGCCAGAAACGTTGCCGTTCCAGATCGACCTGTCGGCGCGTGATGTCGACCTGCTGGCGTTGCAAGGCTAGTAGTGGATTGCTATCCAAAACCGGTTGAAGTTGAGGAGAACCCGCTTTTATGGAAACCGTTGTGTCGATGCGGACCGGCTCCGTTTGTTGTAGCAAAATCGCCAGTCGCTGCTGTCCTACGGCAATATCCGTTTGCAGCATAGTCAGCCGATTCTGGATATCGCGTCGCCGGGTTTCGGCAGTTACCCGCTCCAACTGATTCGTTTCACCAGTCCGATAACGAATTTCGGCCGCTCGGGATGCCCGCCGATACAGCGTATCTTGAGCCTGAAGCAGTTTAATCCGTTCATAGTCGAGCCGAAGCTGGTAGTAGGCCAAACGCACCTGTCGCACCAACTCCGTTCGACTAAGGGCTACCTGTTGTTCAGCGGCCCGTTGCTGCGCTTGTCCCAGCCGTTTCTGAGCCATATATACCGAAGGCATGGCCATCGACTGCATAACGGCAAGGCTATAATCGACTGGATACGACTGGATTTGGCCGCGCTGATAATCCACCGTAGTGCGGGGAATATCCCAGGCTGTTTTCGTCAATCGCTCAGCAACCTTTACTTCCAAAGCCGTTGCCTGCAAGGCCCCGTTATTTCGGAGTGCCCGATCAATGGCCCGCTCAACTGTCAGGGGCGACGGAACCGGCTGAGCCATCAATCCCGTAATACTACCCAGTGCGATCAGGAGCCAGATAATTGAGTGAATAACAACCGGTACTGGCTCTGCTTTTTCGGCAGCACGACGTGGGGGGGGCGCTTTTCGACCGGCAACCAGGCTATAAATAACTGGCAAGACAACCAGCGTTAGCAGCGTGGCCGACACAAGGCCGCCAATCACTACGGTAGCTAGGGGTTTTTGGACTTCGGCTCCCGCCGAGGTCGACAGGGCCATCGGCAGAAAACCCATAGATGCTACGGCGGCCGTCATCACCACGGGTCGGAACCGAACGGCGGTTCCCCTTTTGACCCGCTCCAGCACATCGGTTATCCCCTCGGCTTCGAGCTGGTTGAAATAACTAATGAGCACAATTCCGTTCAGCACCGCAATGCCAAACAGGGCAATGAAACCAACCCCCGCCGAAATACTGAATGGCATATCGCGACCCCACAATGCCAGTACGCCACCAATTGCTGAGAGCGGAATGGCCGTGAAGATCATGAGTGCCTGCGCTACCGAACCGAATGTAAAAAATAGCAACAACCCAATCAGCACCAACGCCAACGGCACCGCTACCCCCAGTCGTTCTTTAGCTTTGACGAGGTTTTCGAACTGACCGCCATACGTATAGCTGTACCCCGCCGGAAGGGGCACGTCTTTTTCGAGAACCGCTTTCATTTCGCCAACCAGACTTTCCACATCGCGACCCCGCACGTTGATCCCGATGGTGATACGCCGACGGGCATTATCGCGCGAAATTTGCATGGGCGCATTTTGATAGCTGATAGAAGCCAGTTGATCCAGCGGTACCTGTTGCCCGTTGGGCAGATCTACGTACAGTTGACGGATGTTGTCGATATCCTGCCTATACGAACTGTCGAGCCGCACAACTAAGTCGAACCGCTTCTCGCCTTCGAAAACAACACCAGCGGTTTCACCAGCAAAGGCTGTTTTCAGAATTCGGTTCAGGCTAGCTACTGATACGCCATATTGGGCAAGCCGTGGTCGGTTGTAGGAAACCAGCATCTGCGGTAAACCGCTGATCTGCTCAACTTTCAAATCCGCCACACCCTGAATAGACTTTAGTTTAGCTGCTGCCTGATTGGCCTTGGCGAATAAAACATTCAGATCTTCACCGTAGATTTTGATGGCAATGTCTGACTTCACACCTGTCATCAACTCGTTGAAACGCAACTGGATCGGCTGCGTAAATTCCAGATTCAGACCGGGGAGCACGCTTAATGCCCGTTCCATTTTCTGAATCAGCTCATCTTTGGTAGCCGCCGTTGTCCATTCACCTGGTTCTTTGAGCAACACCATTACGTCCGCGGCTTCAATGGGCATGGGATCTGTGGGGATCTCGGCTGTACCAATTTTAGAAATCACCTCTTTTACTTCCGGGAAACCGTTTTTGAGAATGGTTTCCATCCGACGGGTCGTTTCGATGGTTTGCGATAGCGAGGAGCCGGGTTTGAGCGTCAGACTAATAGCAATGTCGCCTTCGTCGAGATTGGGGATGAACTCACCCCCCATCGACGTAAACAGCCAGACAGCCCCAGCCAGTAAGACTGCCGATGCCGTCAGTACGCCTTTCCGCCAGCGCAAAGCTCCATTTAACAAGGGCTCATAGACGCGGTAGAGCGCTTTCATGATCCGGTCGGCAAGGGTGCCTTCTTCTTTAATGTCTTTCCGAAGCAGCGTTGCCGCCATCATCGGCACGTATGTCACGCACAGGATCATGGCCCCCACAATGGCGAAACCAACCGTTAGAGCCATGGGCCGGAACATCTTCCCTTCGATACCCGTCAGCGACAAAATTGGCACGTACACGATCAGGATGATAAGTTGGCCAAAAAGGGCCGAGCGCATCAATCGGCTGGACGAATCCAGGGCAATCTCATCCATCGACAGCGAGCGAGTGGATTGGGTATGTACGATTTGAAAAATCATACTTTCCACGATAATCACCGCTCCATCGACTAACAGGCCAAAATCGATGGCGCCCAGGCTCATCAGGTTGGCCGACACCCCGAAAACGTGCATCATCCCTAAGGCGAAGAGCATACAAAGCGGAATTACCGACGCTACCACCAGCCCCGCCCTCCAGTTACCGAGGAGCAGGAGCAGCACACTCATCACAATAAGCCCACCTTCCAGCAAATTCTTGGCTACGGTATGAATGGCTTTGTCGATGAGCATTTTACGGTCCAGAAACGATTCGATGATCAGTCCGGGTGGCAGACTTTTCTGAATCTCGGCCATGCGTTCTTTAACGCCCAGAATGGTTTTTTCGGACGAAGCCCCTTTCAGCATCAGTACAATACCGCCCACCACTTCGCCCCTACCGTTGCGGGTCATGGCCCCGTAGCGAACGGCATGGCCAATAGCCACTTGCGCCACGTCGCGGACAAGAATCGGCGTTGGCCCCACATTCTTGACAACGATCTGACCAATTTCTTCGGGGGTTTTCACCATGCCCTCGCCCCGGATAAAAAAGGCTTCCGGGCCTTTTTCAATGTAGCTCCCCCCCGTGTTGGCATTGTTGTCCGACAAGGCGTCGACCACTTCGGTCAGCGTTGTGTTCATACCCCGCAACCGTTCGGGATCAATGCTGACTTCGTACTCCTTCAGGTAACCGCCCAGACTGCTGATGTCTACCACACCCGGCACGCCCGCCAGTTGTCGTTTAATCAACCAGTCCTGAATGGTCCGCAGATCGGTAGCCGTGTACCGGCTTTCAAACCCCTCTTTGGGTCGAATTACGTACTGATAAATTTCGCCTAGCCCGGTCGTGACAGGGGCCAACTGGGGTGTACCCGCCATGAGGCCAGCTTCGGCCCCTTTGAGTTGTTCGGCAACCAACTGGCGAGCCAGAAAGGTCGGCGTCGACTCCTCGAAAACAACCGTAATAACTGATAAGCCGAAGCGAGAGATGGACCGAATTTCGGTCACGCCCGGCGCATTCCGCAGGGTTGTTTCGAGGGGAAAGGTGATAAACTGTTCGGTTTCCTGGGCTGCCAGCGAAGGAGCCTGGGTAATGACCTGAACCTGGTTATTGGTGATATCGGGAATGGCATCGATAGGCAGTTGCCGCAGGGCATAGGTCCCCCAGGCAATGAGTGCCACAACGCCCAGCATCACCATCAACTTCTGGCTGATGCTGAACTGAATGATTTTTTGAAGCATAGAATGAGTAACTCGTTGAACGATAAAGGCAAACGCGCAGAGCCCATGTCGGTGACACGAGTTCGGAAAGCCTACTGATCAAGATGGAGAGTTACCCGAGCCGGGGCGGCTGAAACAGCAGCGAGGCTGTTTGAAAGGAATACAGGTTCTGATACGCAAACCGAGTGGGCATCAAAACAACGAGTTCGAAGCGTTCGTCGGGCTGCCACTGCAACTGCGCCAAAATAAAGACAAAGCCCGACGACAAGTGATTGTACATGGGGAGTTCAGCACCTTTATGTGGGGTTTTGGCGTGTTTGGATGCGATACTATAATGAAGTTCAAGAAACTGCTGAAAATCGAATCCTGGCCCGGCACTCCGCTTGTGGACTTTGTAGTGGGCAATCAGACCAGGAATTTTGTACACTTCCTCCACGTCAGTCTGCGGAAACAGACTACCGGCCAGCATCAATATTCCCAAGAAGAGAGCTACCGCGGATTTCATGGGGCAAAGGTAAAACGCTATCAAGTGGATTCCGAACCAATTTTTACCTTTGTCTTTTATTGATTTATCAATTACAGATAAAACATGATTTATAAGTAATATATTTACAGTAAAGTAGTATCGAAATTATCAAAGTATAATAAGCTATTGGTAAAAAAGTAAGAAAAGAAGACTACGACGAAGAATCAGACTTGGGTCACATTAAAATTTCTGAAGAATTAGGAATATACTATTCATCCTATTCAGCAACCGCTATTTTCGTGCTTTACAACTATAAACACATCGTATATGCGTAAAGCTCTACTTACTGTCTTATCCGTCTGTATATCAATAATTAGCTGGGCACAATCTGGTTCTCCACAACGGCTTCCTATTGCTAGTATAACCCCCAGCGAAAATACCGGGCAAGACTACTCACCCTGGCTCAATGACAACTTAAACAAGCAGGTTCAAAGTGCGTGGGGAGCAAACCTCAAGTGGACGCAGGTAACGCTTAAACTGAGCCAAAAAAGCCTTATCACCAGCCTATCGCTTTACGATCTTAACGACACGTTTGCCGACAAACCCGCCTTGATTTATGCCATGAACGGCACCCAGCGGGTGCTGATCGGTGCGTTTACCGGTGAAAAATATGCGGAATGGGTTACCCTAACGCCCATTCAGCCGTTGGTGGCTGATGCGATTATGGTGTATAAATACGGCAACAACATTCCGCAGAAAATTAAAGCCTTTGGCCAGCCCATCACAGCCACAACCGCCATTCCACGGCCGCTCGATGTATTAAAGTTGGTATCGGCCAAAGACAAACCCGTAACGGGGCAGAATTACTCAGCCTACTTAGACAATGACATGGCGAATCTGGTACCATCACACTGGCACCCCGATAATGCCGTATGGACCGATGTAACGATCAAGTTTGAGAAGAAAAGCCTGTTGACTAAGCTGGAATTGTACGACGCCGAAGGCTCTTTCGAATCGACACCCGCCCAGATTTACGCCCTAAATGGAAAAGAGAAAATCCTGATTGGTACGTTTACCGGCGACGCCTACCAGGAGTTCAAAGTGTATAATCTGGCCGAGCCACGCGTTGCCGAGGGAATAGTTATTCACAAATATCAGAACGCCATTCCACTCAAAATTAGAGCGTATGGCAAAATCCTTCCCAACGATCCACTCGACGCTATTTTGTATGAGCAGGAGCGCGTTAAGGTCGTTTCTGTAACGCCTAACCTGCCTACAACGCAGAACTATACGCCGTATACAAATGATGATATGGCCAGTATGGTCCAGAGCGAATGGACCCCGGAGAACTGCCGCTGGATTGAGTTGACACTAAAACTGGAAGCGAAGAGTCAGGTTACAAAGCTGGAATTATTCGATGGGCCCGACAACTTTAACGATAACCCAGCCGAGATATACGCCCTCAATGGCACTACCAGAACCTTAATCGGCAAGTTTACTGGTCCTGAATACATGATCTGGCTGGAGTTGAAACCCAGCCAGTCGCTGATTGCTGATGCTATTCTGATTCGGAAGTATTGCAACGCCTTACCTCTGAAAGTGCGCGTGTATGGCCATGAGTATGACGAACCAGCCGTAACAACGCCCCCAACATCCACAACGGTTGCCCCTGTTTCGCTGGGCACTAAAATTCCAATTAATGCCAGTCGATGGTATCAGCTCAATAATACCAGCACCGGTCTTGGTGGCCTGTTCGATAACAGTACTCAGACAGAAATTAATACAGGTTACGGGAAGGTCCTGAGCACGTATGACGCTTATTATCCTTTGCTGGCCGACGAGTCAATGACCATTAAAGCTGTCAAACTGTATGACGGCTTCGATAGTAAGCCAGATCAGCCGTTTCGATTGTCAATCATTACCAGTGACTGGCGACGTGTTGAAATCGCACAGTTCAAAGGGTTGGAATATGAATCGTGGGTGGGGCCTTATCCAGATCGGCAACCAGCGGGCGATACCAAGTTTTTGCTGGACACTGAAATATCGGGGGCGCGCTATCTAGTTATTAGTACTTCTGATTTTTGGCCACGCGAAATCGAATTATACGGCACTTACCAGGCGGGTACTCCCCGCATCAGTACAGTGCCAGTGAAGTCGCCAACCTTCAAAAATCTCTTGGGTGTCAATGGGTTTGAATGGGATTTTTATCCGCCAGGGGTTTCGGTCATTGCCGAGCCCAAAATGCAGGCCCTCAAATCATTTGGGGTGATGCGGCACTACATGGACTGGGAAAAAATTGAGCTAACCGAAGGCAATTATACCTTCAACCCAACGCACGCCGGTGGCTGGGATTACGATCAGATGTATCAACGGTGCAAGGTCGAGGGCATCGAGATCATGACCTGCTTCAAGAACATTGCCCCGTATCTGAAAGCAACCTACCCCAGCGATCAGCAGCACGACGACAACATTCCGGTGCGTTATGGAAGCGACCCGGCACAACCCCAGTCGTATATAGAGCAAGCTCGGGCAGCTTTTCAGTACGCAGCCCGTTACGGAAAAAACACACAGGTTAACCCGTCTCTGGTGAAAGTAAACACCGCCACTCGCTGGACCACCGACCTGGCCAATGAAGTAAAAATCGGTCTTGGGTTAATCAACTACATTGAATGTGAAAACGAGCGCGATAAATGGTGGGGAGGTCGGCTGGCTTACCAGACTGGTCGCGAATATGCCGCCAATTTGTCCGCTTTTTACGACGGCCACAAAAACACAATGGGACCAGCCGTGGGGGTCAAAAATGCAGATCCCAGTATGATTGTAGTAATGGGAGGACTGGCTTCGCTGGCTTTCAACACCGACTACATCCGGGGAATGGTCGACTGGTGCAAAGAGTTTCGGGGCTACAAACCCAATGGCCAGGTAAATCTTTGCTGGGATGTAATCAACTACCACCTTTATTCCGATAATGCAAACTCTATGCAAACCGGCACTTCGACGCGGGGAGCTACACCTGAATTATCGATAGCCGCGCAGGTGGCCCGCAACGTGATCAAACTAGCCTACGAGTCCTGCTATGGTATGCCAGTGTATATTTCTGAAACGGGTTATGATGTCAACCCCGGCAGTCCACTCAAAGCGATACCGATTGGCAATAAATCAGCGTTGATAACCCAGGCCGACTGGAACCTACGGACGGCGTTGATGTATGGCCGCGAAGGAATTGACCGCGTCGATTTCTACCAAACATACGATCAGGATATCAACTCGGGCACTCAGTTTGCCTCAATGGGACTTATCAATCAGGACTTTAGCCGTAAACCTACTGCCGACTATTTCTATCAGGCTAAAAACCTGATGGGCGACTATGTATTCAAGGAAACGATTAGCACTAACCCGAACGTAGATCGCTACGAACACGGTGGCCAGTCGATCTATGCGCTCTGGATTCCCGACGAGGTTGGGCGCACGGGACAATACACACTCGACCTGGGCGGGGTAGCTGCAGCCAAGGTTTTCACGCCACAGGTTGGGCATGATGCCATGTCGGAACAGGTGTTGCCAACTACAGCCGGTAAAGTTGGCTTGACGCTAACAGAGACTCCCATTTTTGTGAAGGGGTTTACCAGCGCGGCACGGATAGCCGCTCAAACAGAAGAAACTGACTGGCAGGCTACCGTTCAGGTATTCCCCAACCCCTCAACAGAGTACGTGACCGTTGGCTGGACTAACCAGTACACAGGCAAGGTATCGATCCGGGTAGTGGATGCCAATCTCGGTCAAACGCATCGGACGTTGAACACGGAGAAAAACAGCTCGGCATTCAAAACAACTATCGATGTGTCGACTTTGCCTTACGGGATTCATCTGGTCGAGATTCAGCAGGGTAGCGAGCGAGTAACAAGACGCATTATGAAGGTGAGATAAAACAGAGTTTTCGTGCAAAGGCCTCGGTACCAGTGTGTATCGAGGCCTTTTTGTTCATTTACTCCCTAGTGTACCTTACTCATTGCCAGCAGGCTCCCAGAGTTCAATTTTGTTGCCTTCAACGTCCATGATATGAATGAATTTACCGAAGTCAAAGGCCTCGATTTCGTCGACAATGGTTACGCCTTCAGCTTTAAGCTGTTCGACCAGAGCTTCTAAGTTCTCCACTCGGTAGTTTATCATAAATTCTTTTGTCGACGGCTCAAAATAGGTTGTCTTTTCAGCAAATGGACTCCATTGCGTAGAGCCTTTTTGTGTTGGGTCTGCTTCCTTCCTCCACTCAAAAGTTGCCCCATATTGGTCCGTGTCAAACCCCAAGTGGGTCTTATACCATTCCTTCATTTTGTCGGTGTCCTGGCATTTAAAAAAGATGCCACCAATTCCTGTTACCTTCTTCATTATTGTCAAAAAGTTTTGTCTAGTGTGTTTAATGTCAGAACTACTCTTTACACTGCCGAAACCATCCCAACTTTCCGTTTCAGCACCAACGCGCTGATCAGTGCCACAACCAGGCCGATCGGGAATATTTCCATAAAGGTGATCCCAATCAG
This sequence comes from Flavobacterium sp. SUN052, assembly GCF_028867935.1. Taxonomy (GTDB): domain Bacteria; phylum Bacteroidota; class Bacteroidia; order Flavobacteriales; family Flavobacteriaceae; genus Flavobacterium. The sequence goes on along the minus strand of NZ_JAPQNS010000001.1, from coordinate 135,280 downwards.
GCCCAACCACGTGTCGTAATACGAAAACATGACCTGCATCTGCTGCTTCGACTCGGCAATTTCGGCAGCTGATTTTCCACTGGCAATCATCTTGTCGATGGCGCATTTAGTATAGTCCTGTATGAAATTGGGGTAGACTGTTTTGTAAAAGATAACCCACGTAACCACATACATTGCTGATGAAATTACGGCAATACCCAAGCCCATCAGAAAGGCATCTTTGAATGAAATGGCACCCGCCTGATACCGGTCCCGGTAACTTTTGATAGCCACCGGAATGAGCGAGGCCGAAAGCAGCATCGACGTATATCCAATCAGTTCTCCTGAATCGAAAGACGATGGGTTCTGCTTATGCAAAAGCATCATGCCGACCATTACTGTCGACACGATCAGGCCAGAAATTGCCCCAAATACAAGAATTGTGCGTTGCATTGTGTTTAGTTGTTTTGTTGGCCAAAATTGGGGGCAGGAGCTCATTTGGCCTTCATTCTTTCGGGTGATTTCCACAAAATCACCCGAAAGAATGAGCATAATCGACCCGTTAAATCAGCCCTACCGCTCTTGCTTTTTCGACGGCTTGGGTACGGCGTTTCACGTCTAACTTGGTGTAGAGATTGGCCAAATGCGTTTTGACAGTATTGGTTGAAACAAACAGATTACTGGCAATTTCTTCGTTACTCAAGCCTTTCGCTAATTCCACCAGCACCGCCAGTTCGCGGGGGCTAATACCCAACTGATCCACGGTCTGTTGGTCGGGTTCGTACGTAGCCGTTGAAGCCGGTTCTGAAACGACAATGGTTTTCTCGATGACCTTCGGAGCCGACCAGCGAAGCCCTACCCAGACGCCAACCCCAACGAACACTACGGCAATCAGAAGAATATACAACTCTATGGCGTGGTCGATCACCATAAACCGGTATTGCGACCAGGCCATCAGGCTCAGGAGTCCGCCCAGCACGAGGCCATAGAGCAGCAAAAACTGGAATTTTGTCAAGATGCGGGTCATTGGAGCTAAGCTGGCAGAAACTGTAAAAATAAGGAAGAGCCTGAATTTCTGGCCACCATATTGGCTCCAACCAATGCCCATTCCCCCGAACTGTCTAACTTGCAGGATGAATTCCGATACTAAAATGACCAATGCTGATATAGTCGATCTGTTTGAGCAGACCGCCCGCCTGATGGAGCTTCATAACGAAGACCCATTCCGTATTAAAACCATCTCCTCAGCGGCTTTCAACATCGACAAACTCAAAGACGACATAACCGAATTGCCCATTGCTGAACTCACCAAGATTCAGGGAATTGGCAAATCAGTCGCTAACAAAATCCGCGAAATCGTAGAAACGGGCCGTCTCACCGAACTCGACGAGTTGCTAACCCGCACGCCCGAGGGTGTATTGGCCATGTTCCGAATCAAGGGATTGGGCGCCAAGAAAATCCGCGTGCTGTGGCACGAATTAGCCATTGATAACCTCCGCGACCTGCAAATGGCTGCCGAAAACGGGCAGGTGGCTAAAATCAAGGGCTTCGGGGAAGCTACGCAGGAAAAAATTCTGGCTTCGCTGGAGTTTTTGCAGAGTCAGGCGGGTAAAGTCAGAATGGACAAAGCGGCCATGTTTGCTGACTTGCTGCGTGATGCCTTAAACCCTCATTTTCCATCGGTTGCTATAAGTGGACAGGTACGGCGAAAAGCGCAGGAAGTCGATACTATTCAAGTGCTGATAGAAACGGACGACGCCATTGGCGCTATGAACCAGATTGGTCAGGTACCAATGCTCACCCGCAACGACGTGCAATCGTCACCGTTTGCGTGGCGGGGCAGTATAGAGGGAACCGATGTCGGCATTGAGATCAAGTTTATCCCAACAGGTCAACTTGCCCGCCAATTGTTTATTGAAACGGCTGGTGATGCCCATTTGCAGCAGGTTGGGCAAACCAACATGAGTTTGTTGAAGGCGGCAATGAGCGCTCAGGACACCACCGACGAAGCCATTTACGAGCGGGCGGGCTTGCCCTTCATTGTGCCCGAAATGCGCGAAGATATGTTTGCGTTTCAGTGGGCATCCCGCCACCATGCCGATGACCTCGTCACCTGGGACGACCTCCGGGGAACCATTCACAACCACAGTACCTGGTCCGACGGGAAAAATTCGCTGGTTCAAATGGCCGACTATACCCGCGAGCTTGGCCTAAGTTATTTCGGCATTGCCGATCACTCCCAAACTGCCACCTATGCCCAGGGCCTCAAACCCGAACAGGTAGCCGAGCAACACCTCGAAATCGACGCGCTGAATGCACAGTACGGCGATACCTTCCGCATTCTGAAAGGCATCGAATCCGACATTCTTGGGGATGGCTCACTGGATTACACTGTAGATGTTTTGGCTACATTCGATTACGTGGTGGCTTCTGTTCACCAGACGCTGACCATGTCTAAAGAAAAGGCTACGGCACGGTTGCTAAAGGCTATTGAAAACCCGTACACCACGGTGTTGGGTCACCCAACGGGTCGGTTGTTGCTGGCGCGTGAAGGCTACCCCATCGATCACAAAGCTATTATCGACGCCTGCGCCGAACACCAAGTAGTCATCGAAATTAATGCCAGCCCCTACCGACTCGACATCGACTGGCGCTGGATCGACTATGCCCAGCAGCAGGGTGTTATGCTCAGTATTAATCCCGATGCTCACAGTACCACTGGCTTGCTCGACATGCATTATGGCGTGGCCATTGGGCGAAAAGGTGGTCTTTTGAAGCGTATGACCTTTAATGCGCTGACACTGGAGGAGATGACAGAATACCTAAAGAGTCGTAAGCAGGTAAAGGGTATATAAACGAGCCATCGAAAAACTATTCTGTCTATCCTTCTCAAACTGAGTAAACTACATTCCAAATCCCTTTTCTTACAAAGCGTCTGAAACCCACTGTCCTTTATGCCCATTTCTTCGTCCATATACCGACGATTGCTAGTTCTATTCGGTCTATCATTTCTATTGCTTGCTGGTAGGTCGCACTATGCCCAGGCGCAGACGACCCACGCCCTCGCCGGATACGTGCGCGAATCGAAAACCAATAACCCCCTGTCGGGCGTGACCGTGTTTGTGCAGGAACTCCGAAAGGGGGTTACTACCGACCGTGATGGGTATTATATTCTATCGCTGCCCGCTGGAAAATACAACGTTCTCTACACGTCAGTAGGCTATATTAAGCAGGTACAGTCCATTACGCTCCCACCCAGTCAGCTGGGTAATACGGTTACACTTGATGTTGATACCAAGCTCCTAGATGAAGTAACGGTGAAGACCGAAGCCGCCGACCGCAACGTAAAAAAGGTGGAGATGGGGGTAAATCAGTTGACCATTCGGAGTATCAAACGGATGCCTGCATTCATGGGTGAGGTCGATGTGGTGCGGAGTTTATTGTTGCTTCCTGGCGTAACAACAGTGGGGGAAGGAGCAACGGGTATCAACGTGCGTGGGGGTAGTGTCGATCAGAATCTGGTGATGCTCGACGATGCGCCGATCTATAATTCCTCGCACTTGATGGGCTTTTTCTCCGTGTTCAATCCAGATGCTGTTCGCGATGTAACGTTGCAAAAAGGGAGCATTCCTGCCCGATATGGCGGTCGAATCTCGTCTATTCTGGATGTGCGCTCCAAAGAGCCTGAAACCGAAAAACTGACTGTTAGCGGAGGCATTGGCCTGGTTTCAAGCCGGTTGGGTATCGATGGCCCGATTGGTCGCCCTAAAAAAGGTCCGGCTAAACTGAGTTTTCTGGCTGACGCCCGCTTTTCGGCTAACAGCTTTCTGTTCAAACTAGGGCCATCCAACGTTCGCGACACCAAAGCAACCTTCTACGACCTGACGGCCAAAGTGAAGTATCTGCCCAACGAGAAAAACACGGTTTGGGTATCGGCCTATGCCAGCAACGACAAGATTCAATTTCCGGCGGATTCGCTTATTTCAATTGATGTTCGCTCTTCACGAACCGATTTTGATTACCAGACAACCAATGCATCGGTAAAGTGGAACCACGCCTTTTCTGACAAATTTAGCATAACCACCACCGGCGTATCGGCGCGGTATCAGGCAGCTTTGGCATCACCCGATCCCGGCAATGCGTTCCGGTTACAATCGTCATTACAGACAACCATTGGCCGGGTTGAGGGGGATTATCGGATGGAGAAGCACCGGCTGGCTGTTGGAGTCAGTGCTACTCATCATAGCCTTTCGCCCAACACGCTTACGCCCGGTCCTGTTTCCAATCAGTTGCCGCTCACCCTACCGACAGAACAAGCTGTTGAAGCTGCTATTTACGGCGAAGACGAATACAGTTTGACCGAAAAATTCTCGGTAATTGGTGGCCTTCGGTACGTTCAATTTTTCAACCTTGGGCCAAGTACCGTTCAAACCTACAACCCCGAGGGCCCTCGTCTACCCGACAATGCCATTGGGGAGGCTATTTTTGGAGCCGGGGCAGTAGCCAAATCATACGGAGGTCTGGAGCCGCGCCTTGCCCTACGTTGGGCACCACAGGCAGACCGCTCCGTGAAGGTGTCGTACACCCGAATGCAGCAGTTTCTGCAACTGATCACGAATAATCAGTCGGCCCTGCCAACGTCGCGCTGGAAACTGAGCGACGCCAACATCAGGCCACAAATCGGCGATCAGTTTTCGGCCGGGTATTTTCAGAACTTTAATAACAACACCTTCGAGGTGTCGGGCGAGGTTTATTACCGACGAATTCAGGATGCTATCGACTATCGCGATGGGGCTAAAATTCTGCTAAATCCCACTCCCGAAACGGAACTCCTGCAAGGCGACGGCAAAGCGTACGGAGCTGAGTTGATGATTAAGCGAAACAAAGGATTTCTGACCGGCTGGGCCAGCTATGCGTACTCACGAAGTTTGTTGCTAATCAACGGCCCGTATGTCGGCGAGCAGGTCAACAATGGGAAATGGTTTCCGGCTAACTTCGACAAACCGCATCAGGTAAATATAGTGGCTATTTACCGGCCCACCCTAGCCTTCAGTGCATCGTTCAACTTTACGTATAGCACCGGCAGGCCCGTTACAGCCCCGTATGCCAAAGCCAGGGTGAACGGCGTGCTGGTTCCCATTTATTTAGACCGGAACCAACAACGCATCCCCGATTATCACCGCCTGGATGCATCGCTGACCTGGGATAAAAACCCCGATAAGCCAGGCAAGTTCTGGTACAGCTGGGTGTTCTCGGTCTACAACCTGTACGCCCGCAAAAACGCCTTCTCTGTTTTCTACAAGCTGCGGTCAAACTCACCAAGCAATGCGTACAAGCTGTCAATTTTTGGTTCGGCAATTCCGTCGCTGACGTATAATTTCAAGTTTTAATAATGAAGCTCCTCCCCTACCTATTTATTTCCGGATTGTTGTTTGCGTTATCCTGCGTAACGCCTTACAACCCCGACACGCTCAAGCTGGAGCAGAAGCTTATTGTTGATGGCCTGGTGACGGACCAGCCCGGCCGCAGCCTCGTGACCCTTTCGCTTACGGCCGATTATACCCTTGGCGCGCTTAATTACTTTGCTACCAAAGCTACCGTGTACATTGTTGATGGTGCCAATAAACGAGTTGATTATAAAGAATCATCAGTAGGTATATACCAACCCGTTGATGCTACCTGGAAAGGAGTAACGGGCCAGAATTACACCCTGTTTGTCCAAACATCCGATGGTCGTCAGTTCAAATCGACACCTCAGCAACTGAATACGGTATCCCCCATCGACACCATTTATTATCAGTATAGCCAGAAACCAATTACGGGTACCCTGGGCTTTGACAAAGGCTTTGATCTGTTTGCCGATACCCGCGACCCGGCCACACCAGGCAATTATTACCGCTGGAGCTGGACGCACTACGAACCCCTGGTTTTTTGCCGCACTAACGATGTTACAACGCGTGGCAACACGGTAACCTACGGGTCTTATTGCTGCCAGACCTGCTGGGATATTATCCGCTGCTACTCCTGCAATAATGTCGCGTCAGATTCGCGGATCAATGGCAACAAGATTAGCCGCCAACCCATTATGAGGGTCCCCTTCACCAGCACCGATCGGTACTATGTGGAGGTTGAACAGCAGTCGCTCACTGCCGAAGGTTATCAATATTGGAACACAGTAGCGCAGCTAACCCAGAACAACGGGGGCATTTTTGATGCCACTCCGGTTCAGCTCAAAGGCAACATCACCTGCACCAACCGGGAGGATGAACCGGCATTTGGCTTCTTCGGAGCGTCGGGCGTATCAGTGAAGGCTATCTTCGTCGATCGGAGCACTACCTCCGAAACGCCCAACATAATCCAGCAACCCATTGGTTTGCCCCCACCTGCTGCCTGCGCTAATTGTGTAGAGAGTGCGTATAGAACTCAAAACGCTCCACGATTCTGGAAATATTGAGTTGCCAGGGGAAGAATGGGTAATAAAGGTAATTTGTTAAACCATTTGCGGTATTTACCCATTCTACCTTTATTCCTCACGTTGTATCTTTGTTGTGCAATGCCTAAGTTCCTGATTCTTCGTTTTTCGTCTATCGGCGACATCGTGCTGACAACTCCCGTCGTGCGCTGCCTTAAACAGCAGATGCCCGATGCAGAGGTGCATTTTTGCACAAAAAAAGCGTTTCAGGGCCTGGTAGATAACAATCCGTACATTGATCGAAGTTATTTTCTGGAAGATTCGCTGAACAGCCTGATCCGGCAACTTCGAGCAGAGAAATACGATTATGTTATTGATCTGCACAACAACCTTCGAACGTCAATTATCAAGGCTCGGCTCGCGATTAGCAACCCCCGGATACGTTCGTACAGCTTCGATAAACTGAACAGCCAGAAGTGGCTTCTGACCCGCTGGAAAATCAACTCCATGCCCCCGATTCATATTGTGGACCGATATATGGAAACGCTCCGTTCATTCGGGATCATCAACGATGAACGTGGCCTTGACTACTTTATTCCCTACCGCGATCAGGTCGAAATGGAGTGGCTACCGGCATCGCACCGCCCCAACTACGTAGCCTATGCCATTGGGGGACAACATACCACCAAAAAGCTGCCCCTGCCGCGCATGATTGAGCTATGCCTGCGTATCGACTATCCGATTGTGTTGTTGGGCGGCAAAGAAGATATGGCCGTTGGCGATGCCATTGAACAGGCGCTAGGATCAAAACTGATCTATAATGCCTGCGGCAAATACAATCTCAACCAGTCGGCTTCGCTACTGCAACAGTCGCGGGTTGTATTCAGCCACGATACCGGACTGATGCACATTGCCGCTGCCCTCAAGAAAAAAGTGTATTCCATTTGGGGCAATACAACGCCCCTATTCGGCATGTATCCATACAAAACACCTTACGTGGTGTTAGAAAACAAGGGTTTATCCTGCCGTCCCTGCTCCAAAATTGGATATGATCGTTGTCCGCTGCACCATTTCAAGTGCATGAATGACCTTTCATTCGATTTTGAAGTAAAGGAACTACGCCGGAAAAACGTCTGATCAGTCCCCTTCTGTGCCCTGCCTGCTACCTGCCGCATAATACAACTCTGCTACTGCTTTCTGGTATTTGCTCCGAAGCTCTTCCAACTTAATGCGCATGTCTATTAACTTGGTTTCGCGGGTGTTTACCAAAAACAACGAACTCTCGCCTAACTCAAATTTTTGCTGCTCAGCCCGAAGTAAGCGTTGTTGATTCTGGACGGCTGCATCCTGTACAATAAGTTGCCGGTCAAGGGCTCTAATGTCGTTGTAAGCTACTGAGACACCATTCAGCACATCGCGGTTGGTCTGCGTACGGTCGAAACGGAGTTGCTGGGTTTTGATCTGTACCTGTTTTAGTTTGCCCCGTTCCTTGCGCAGAAACAAAGGCAGCGAAAAATCAACGCCAACTTTGTAGTTATTCCAGCCAAACCCGTACTGTTGGCGGGCTTCCTGAGTCGGCATTGAAGCCTGACTCAGCAACTGACCCGACACGCTCAACTGGGGTTGAAGCATGGCCCGCCGAAACTGCTCTTCAATAACCTGCTGCCTGATCTTTAAATCGAGAGACAGCAGTTCTGGATGGTTCTCGGCCGCCCGTTGGCTCAACTGTAGATACAAAGACTCATCGACCAGACCTTCCAAAGCGAGTTGTGGCACCGCCCGCGCAGGCAATTCTACCGGTTGGCCCAACTCATTCCAGAGGTAAGTTGAGACAATTTGCCGGGCGTTTTGCAAGGCTACAATGGCCTGCTCCAACTGCACTTGCCGGTCTTGAGCCGTAATGTGCGCTTCGACCGAGTCGATGGCGGCTGCGTCGCCCAGCGCAACCCGCTGTTTTACCGCCTGAAAACGTGTGTCGGCCAGTTGAAAACCCTCGCTCAACAGGTTCACCTGCCGATGCGTCAGATACCAGTTCCAGTAGTCTTTGGCCGCACTGAGCCAAACCTTATTGATCTGCTTCACCCGCTCGGCATTAGCCAGTGACGGAAGCAACTGCGCTTGCCGGACAGTGGCTCGCCGACTGTCAATAAGCAAGCCTTGCCCAATGGGTACACTCACCCCCACGCCCAGCAAGCCGGTCTCCGGCGTTTGCGATTCTGGATTCACTTTAGCCCCCGTAAACCGGTCGTAGGTCATCTTCAAATCGGCACCACCGAGCCACACAGGCACTTTAAGTTCATTGGCCCACTTATTATAGTACAACGAACTAGCTTTCGAAGCATCACCAAACTGCTTAAGGTCGTAGCCCGACGTTAGTTTTGGATCGAAAAACCCGCGGGCTTGTAATACCTCTTGCCGGGCCGCATCGGGCAGCGAGTTGGCCAGCCGCACTAACGGATGGTTGGCTGCAACCAGATCGGCCATATCTGAAAATGCAAACACCCGGGCGGCCGGCGTTCCGGTTGTATCGGTTGGGGCAGTCCGGCGATCCGGTTGGGCACCGACTGACAGGGTAAGCAAGAGAAAACTGATTAAAGCAAAATTTCTCATTTCTTAACTCCTTCCTCTTTAGGTTCCTGTTTTAAACTAGGCGGGAAGCCATTCAGCTGACGCCAGAGTTCGTACCAGATTGGTACATCGTCGAGCATAACCCACCCGTATACACCGGAGCCCTGCCGAAGCTGAGAAGGCCAGGGTTGGTCGTCTTTGTCGGGGCGCACCAGCAGGCGGTATTTACCCGTGGTGCTGCTCACTGCGTCTACCACAGCCACTTGGCCCCCAAATGTACCGACAGCCACGGTTGGCCAGCCCGAAAACTGCACCGCAGGCCAGCCATCAAACTCGATTCGGACTTTCCGGCCGGGGGTAATAAGCGGTACATCCATCGCCCGTACATACATTTCTACTGCCAGAGCCGGTTTTGCCGGTTGCAGCGTCGCTATAGATTCACCCTCTTTGATGGTTTCGCCAATACCGGCTTTAAGGGCTTTCACTACGTAGCCATCCTGCGGAGCTCGAATCACATACAATCCCTGCCGTACATCGACGCTGCTGATTTTGTTTTGAAGCTTGGAGATTTCACCAGTTGCTTCAGCCCGATACGACACGGCTGAACTTTGATCGGATAGCGCCTTAGCTAATTTTTCAGAATAGTCGGCCTGAATCTCACTCAGATCAAGGGTAGCATTCACCAGTTCCTGGCGAGCCCCGTTCAGTTTGTTTTCCTGCGCTACGAGCTTGGCCCTATCTTCCGCAAATTTGAGCCGCCGGGTTTCCAGATCAGTCAGCGAAATCAGCCCATTTCGGTAAGCCTCCTCATACCGATCAAGCCGGACGCGGGCAGTCTGGAAAAAATTCTGCACCGCAATCAGGTCGGTGCTATCGCTGATTACCTTGAATCGGCTCTGTTTCACCTTGTTCCGGGCGGAGGCCAGTTTAACGTTCAAGCCTGCGCGGAGGGCTGCCATTTGCCCATCCAGAGCAGCAATTTTCGAGTCGGTGGCGTTCCTGCTGCCCCGTTTGGCGGCTAATTGTTCGTCCAGCCGTTGGGGCAGGTTTGGGTCAAAGTACTCATCTTTGATTTCGGATATCACCAGCAGTGTATCCCCTTTTTTCACCAGATCTCCCTCGGCCACATTCCAACGCTCAATCCGGCCCGGAATAGCGTTTTGCAGCGTTTGGGGCCGATCTCTTGGACTCATAGCTGTCAGGCTCCCTTCGCCGGTTATATTTTGCTGCCAGGGCATAAAGAGTACCACAATAACCCCCACGAGCAGACCAATCATTAACCGACCCAATCGGCGGGATGCCTTCAAATCGGGCAGTGTCCGAAGGGTTCGGAGGGGGTAATGGTTCCAGAGCTGCTCGTCGACTCGTTGATTCGAAAGATTAAGCATGGGTTGTATCGGTTTCTAAGGGCAGGTCGGTGACGCTACCCAGCTTCTCAACAGCAGTCAACAGATCAAAAATGACGTCGATGCTCATAATCAGTTTCTCTACCGCGCTCGTAATCAATACAATGACCAGCTCAGCCGCCACAAATTGCCCCAGCGTCATTTGCCGTTCTACCACCAGGGCGGTTCCAACAATGAGCAAACTACCCGTAATGATGGCCTTGAACGCGACGGCATTGTAAAAGAACCGTTTCAAGACCCGGTAATGGTCGTTGCGGTATTTGAGGTAATTGGCCACTAGATCATCCATTTTGTCGATAGCTTCGAGCGAGTCGGCTTCGCGCCGGTACGCAGTCAAATCGCGGGCCAGGTCTTCGAGCCAGGCGGCTACTTTGTACTTATACTTTGACTCAGACAAGCTCGTTTCCACGCCCCTCTTACCATAAATCCAGCTTACAAACCAAAGCATGACCACGGTAAGCAAACCAAAAACGATAAAAACGGGATGGTAAAACGACAGCAAAATAATTCCTAAAAGTACCTGAATACCAGCGGCCGTAATGTCGATCAAAACTTTAGGCAGGGATTTCTGCACACTGACAATGTCGAAAAAACGGTTCATCAACTCGGGTGGATAATAGGGCCGCAGCGCTTCGGGACGAATGCGGGGCAGGCGGTAAGTGAACTCAAAGGCAGCCTTCGCAAAAATGCGTTGCTGAAGCACTTCCACCAGCGATATTTGCCCAATCTGTAATAACCCACCCAGAATAACCCCAATGATTACCAGAGCTATCAACAGATAAACAGAGTTAAAAACAGTGCCGCTGGATACAAAGTTGAACACAGCCTGAATACCCAGTGGGAGCGATAGGTTGATCAGACCGGCAATGATGGCGTACAAGTAAATGTACCATATATCACGTTTTTCGCTGCTCAACAGCCGAATGAGCCGCCTGAACGGAGTCGGTGGCGCTTCGAATTGACCAGCACGCAAACTATCAGAATAAGCCATGTTAGTAGCAATGATATTATTTAAAAGAATACTACACCATTTGATAGTATAGCTATCATAATTGCAAATATAACTTTTGTACTGTTAAGTTTGTTCACCACATTTGTTGATTGTTAGTTGAACGGTTGTTAACAGCTATATATGGAGTATACAGTACACGTCCGCATGAACGAGCATCTGTTCTTGCGCGACCCGGAAAGTTCAGAATTAGGTCGCAAGATTGTGCGGGAAGGAATTGCCCTGTTTGGCGAAATAGGCCTGGAAGAAGCTACGTTCCGCAAGCTAGCCGACCGCCTGGCCACTAAAGAAGCCAGCATTTACCGGTATTTCGAAAACAAGCACCGGCTTCTGATTTATTTGGTTGCCTGGTACTGGCAATGGCTTGAATATCAGGTCGTATTTCAGACAAATAACATTCAGAATCCGCACGAAAAGCTCGAACGTATTTTGAGACTGTTGTTGCTGAAAGACATAACGGATGCCCCTGATGGCAACGGAGCCGACGATATGGATCTGAAAACGCTCCACAGCATTGTCATTCGCGAAGCCAGCAAGGCGTATCTGACTCGCCACGTTACCGAGGATAACCGCCACCAACTGTTTAAGCCGTACAAAGATTTGTGCGCGCGCATTGCTGGGGTTATTTTACAACAACAGCCCAACTATCCGTTTGCCCGATCACTGGCCAGTACCCTTGTCGAAACGGCACATTACCAAACGTTTTTCATGCAGAATCTGCCTTCTCTGACGGATTTTGGTACTACAAAAGACGAGACCCAGTTGCTCGAATACCTGCGTCATTTATTATTTACAGCAATTGAAAATCCAGCTTAATTTGTATCAATTTAATAGCGAAAATGTGATAACTAACTTGTATGTTTGTTAGCCTATATCGTTACTATAATCGTATCAGTCAAGAACCTTTACATGATTGCTGCTTCCGGCACTTCTCTTTTTCTGGATTCGTTGCTCCAGACATCCCCAAACGGAACAGCGGTTTACGAAGCAGTACGCTCTAAATCAGGTGATATTACCAATTTCCGACTGACAAGTTTTAATGACCTGGCTGCTGCCCTTTTCGTAAAGCCAGCCGATTCTATTCTGAATCAACTGGTAAGCGACTTGTTTTCACCCACCGACGCTAGTTATCTGATTCGCCAATTTGTTCTGGTTATTGAGAGTGGCCGGACGGTACGTTTTGAGATGTCTTTTGGGGCCAACTCAGCAGAACCTGTTAAGTCACACGAACTATTGGTGTCGCGCTTTGAAGTCGATTGGGTAGTTGTTTCGTTTGGTAATCTCATCGCCAATCAGCAGCAACAGCAAGCCGAATTGCTCGACCGAATCATCCAGACTGCTCCCAGTGCGTTGGCGCTCCATCGTACGTTGTATGATGATGAAGGGTCTATTATCGATTTTCAAATAATAAAAGCCAATCAGTTGGCTTTCGACTGGTTACAGGTAAAAGCCGCCGACGCTTACTCTAATCCCTTATCAATCCTTATTCCGGGATTTCAGCTTTCTGAAGTTTTCCAACACTACATAAACGTTGCCCAGACGGGCGAACCAGCCCGCTTTGAGCGAAGTTTTGGCCCCAACTGGTACGAATTTTCGGTGGCTCGCTTCGACAGGAGCATTATTGTAACGGTGAATCAGGCCACCGAACGAAAACAGACGGAACTGGCTCTGAAGGAGCATAGTAAAATCATAGAAGGTATTCTGGACGCCATACCGGTAGGCATTTTCGTGTCTCAGGCCTTGCGCGATGCCGAGGGTACTATTGTTGATTACCGGGTAACCGAAGCCAACGCTACCGCCCTCCTGACCACCAAACGGAGACGCTCAGATGTGATTGGCCAGTTGGCTTCAGTAGTCTTTGCAGGCGACCGGTACAACAGTCTTTTTGAATCGTATTCAACCACTGTACGAACTCAGCAAACCCAACGGTTCGAGCATAGCTACGAACGCGGTGGTCAAACCCACTGGCTCGATGTCCAGTTGGCTTACATCGGCCGCGACCGTGTGCTAGCGGCTTACAACGACGTAACCCCTCTCAAGGTTGCCGAAACCCAGCGACGGCAACAGGCCGAAACGTTTACGGGGGTGTTGAAATCCATGTGCAATGGCATGAACGTGCTGGAAATTATTCGGGACGAAGCCGGAAATCTGGCCGACTTCCGGTACCAGTATGTCAGCGACCAGGTATTAATCGACACCAATTATAGTCCAGAGCAGATCATAGGGTGTCGGATGCTCGATTTATTCCCGGCCGTGAAGAAAACACCTTTCTGGGCGGCTTTTGAGAAATTACTGGCAACAGGGGAACCCCAGGAGTTTGAAACCTCGTATCTCTACGAAGGGTACCATAACCACCTGCTTTGCCAGATTACACAACTCGACGAAACCCGCGTCATTTCATCTTATCAGATCATCAATGAACTGAAAGAGGCTCAATTTGCCCTTCAGCAGCAAAGTGAATTGCTCCGTTCGGTGATCGACAATGTGCAGGTTGGAATTGGCCTGATGACCGCCGTTCGCGACGAATCGAACCAGATCGTCGATCTTCGATGGGTAATGACCAACGAAGGCAATGCCCGTATTACTAAATTACCCGTTGAAACCATGTTGGGTGCCCGGATGGTGGAGTTGCTACCCGGCATGGTGGAATCTGGTTTTCTGGGTGTCTGTATCAACGTGATCAACACAGGAGTACCTGTTCAGTATGAGCTGCATTACACGCTCGACAATATGAATGGCTGGTACGATGTCCGAATCGTAAAACAGGACGACGGTATTCTGTTTTCATCGTCGAACATTACCAAGCGTAAACAGGCCGAGTTGGACCAGGAACGCCAAAACCAAATTCTGAAGCGGGCCAACCGTGATCTTCAGCTTTCCAATGAAAACCTTCAGCAGTTTGCCTACGTAGCCTCCCACGACTTACAGGAACCGTTGCGAAAAATTCAGGCTTTCGGCGATCTGATCAACGAACGGTACAGTCCGGTGCTCGGCTCCGAGGGAACCGACATGCTCAACCGGATGCAGGTAGCGGCCAAACGAATGTCGTTGCTGATTCGGGATTTGCTCACCTATTCTCGGGTTAGTACGCAGCAGGACCCATACAAACTAGTCCCGCTTAACCGTATCGTAAGCGAAACCATGGATGCGCTCTACGTAGCCATTCAGGAAAGTGGGGCCGACATAGCCGTCTCTCCCCTACCCAGCATCATGGGCGATCCGCTCCAGTTGAGCCAGTTATTTCAGAACTTGTTAGGGAATGCTATCAAATTCTGCCAACCCAATTCGGTTCCATCAGTTCGTGTTGCAAGTCAGATCCTAACGCTGAATGAGATTCCTTCCCAACTGATACCCAAGCTCAATGGCACCGGCCCCTTCGCCGAAATCACCATCAGCGACAAAGGGATCGGGTTCGATGTGCAATACGCCGAACGTATTTTCCAGGTCTTCCAGCGACTGCACGGGCGAAGTAACTACGCTGGTTCGGGCATTGGTTTGTCGATCTGCCGTCGGGTAGCCGAGAATCATGGCGGCACCATTACGGCCACCAGCCAACCCGGTCAGGGAGCCACATTCTGCGTTTATTTGCCCGTTTAGCCAGTTCTTACGTCTGCTGCTGGCTTCTTAATCCTTTCCTTTTACCTCCTTTTTACCGTCTTTTGCGGAATGACACCTCTTGAACCCGGTATTCCGCTTACTACACCCGAACCCACACCCGCCTGGCTCGTTGATGAACGACTGCTACGCGATGAAGGGGTATTATTTGGGTTATCGGACGCGCGGGCAGAGGAAAAAACGGCGGTTATCCGAACGTTCTTTGCTAATCAGACGGCCGGTCTGGAACGCCAGATTGAGCATCACAACGAGAAAATTGGGGAGTTGAACCTATTTATCGGGCAACGCGAAAACGAACTTGGCGAACTGGAACACCGTCGATCTACGTTGCTCGCCCGCCAACCGGCCGATCATCAATTACCCCGAACCATAGTAGGATTGCTGCTGGCCCTCAGCATGGGCATCAGCAACTATTTCCTGATCGAAACGGCGCTCCGCCCTGCCTATCCAACCAATACCGCGCTGATTGCTCTGGGCGTTTTCCTGGCCGGTATGTTCGGCTTATTTAGCCAGACATCCCTATTTCATGACTCTGCCACTCGCCCATCAGGAAGGCGGTTGCTCGAAGAGGTTGCCCTACCAGTAGTAGCAGCAGGGTTTGTATGGGTAATGGCACTCCAAAGCCAATCAGTAGGTATGGCCTCAGCCCTGGGGTTGTTCGTTCTGGGCCTGTTTCTGTTCGGTGGCAAACTCCTGCTTGGCCTGCTGACTGTACTCCGAAACGACCTCCGGGCCAACGCCAATAACAAGCAACTGATTCAGGATCAGCGAACATTGATCGTTCAATACGATTCAGAAGCCGCCGAACTCCGGCGTGACATTGACGCATTTCGCACCCAAAAATGGCAAATTCTGCCTGAGCTGTCCCGTGCCGAAGCCGACCGCGACCGGCTAAACACTCAACGGGATATGCTCGTCCGCCTGTTTGAAAGTGAATTTAACCTGGCCCGTTCTATCCGGGACCGCCTAAGTGACGAGCAACGAAACTTAATTAGCAGAAGAGCCAAAGAGTAATAGTCCCACCTATCGGAGATTGGGTATATTTCGTACTAAATCAGGCTCAGATAAAGCCAAGCCTGACCAGTGGCAATAGAAGTGAGGTCGAGCCATTTTTCTAAATGGCTCGTCGAACACACGCCTTTTATTATGGGTACCCTCTGGCTTGCCCCAAATGTGCTTAAAAACTGTCTCTGGTCAACAGTAGCAAGTCCAGTGAGCTGCTTGCGTTACTTCCTAGACTGGAAAAATGTCTTCTTGACTAACGCTACCAGTTTTTCAATTACAAACCCTATGACAAGTCCAGCAACGCCACACGCCAGAGCCTTACTCAACCAGGCTACTACCGGCATGGAGGCTAAGCCCTGTTCTAAATCGTGCAGTAAATGAGCCGTAAATGGTATGCCATGCGCGATGATTTCGGCCCCTACCCAAAGCATGGCTGCGGTACCGACATAACCCAGCCAACTCAAGAAATGCGGCATAAATTTTACAATACCACGACCTACCTTTCGGGTAGCAGGCGGGTATTTATCACCAGCCAGGTGTAGCCCCATATCATCGGCTTTAACAATTAGGCCAACAAATCCATAGACGGCAACCGTAATAAAAACAGCCACCGCCAGCATCACCACAATCTGATTGACTATCGCCTGGTCGCTAACTTGGCTATAGGCAATGGCCATAATCTCAGCCGACAAAATAATATCCGTGCGAACCGCACTACCCACTCGCTGTTTCTCTAATTCTTGAGGAGTAATCTCTTGAACCGGCTCTGGTTCGGTGTCTCTATCGGGCTTGCTAAACAGCGAATGAACCTTCTCGTAGCCTTCAAAACATAAATAAGCCCCCCCTACCATTAAAATAGGTGTAATAGCCCAAGGAGCAAAGTAGCCAAGCAACAAGGCGGCTGGACTTAACAGCAGGAGTTTATTAAATAGCGATTTTTTGGCAATCTGGTAAATAATAGCCAGCTCCCGGGATGGATCGAGCCCCACCACATATTTGGGCGTAACAGCCGTATCATCAATGACAATGCCCGAGACTTTCCCGGTCGTTTTAGCCACTTGAGCAGGCACATCATCTAAACTGGCAGCGCTTGCTTTTACCAACGCCGAGATATCATCTAATAACGCAAAGAGTCCTGAAGGCATCGTCCAAAAAGTCGGCTACTGCTAAAAATACGGGAGAGAGTGCATGTACAAAACACAACATTTTTAAGGTTCCACCCCTCAGTTGGGGTACAACCGGTTGGTCGCTAAGCCGCTGGAGGGGTGAGATCGTTCACCCGAAAATTGCTGTACCTACTCCTTTATAATAGCCTTTATAATTGTTTAACTGGCTTATGAGGTGAAAGTTGAAAAAAATTGATCATTCCTACCTGTCTGCCATCCCTTGATGACCAGTTTATGTCTCTGCTCTTTTTTGCATTGCAGAAAAACGCGTCATGACAGTTGCAACTACTATCTCCGCGCCCAAGCTCATCAAATGAAGGGCCAATTAGCGCGTCGCTAGCGCAAACGCCCCGTAGAATTAAGGAAAAAGTACAAGGCAAGGACAGTATATTTGTAACCCTAAATAAGTGTTAAACTGTCAAGCTATTTCAGGGATACACACTGCGATACGTCGCTCTTTTTACATATGGAACCGACAACTCAACCCGATTTTCAGCACGGCTATAGTAGTGGCGTTGAAGGCATCACGCCTGATGCCTACGAGAGCTACCTTTCCAGCCAGGTGAATCTGACCTGGCTCAACGAACGGGTAGTTGAAAAACGGGCCGACATTGAGCGAATTTCAGAACAGTTGGCGGAGGCTACGAACGCCCGAAAAACGGCTTTTGGAACCTTGCAGGAGCATTTATTGCAAGTAAGCATTGCGGCAAAACAGGTGGAGCAACTCGATAATACCCGGCAAACGATAGTTGCCGAGCAAAGTCAGTTGCGCCAACGCCGGACCCATGCCAAACCCGAATATTCTTTAGTAGCGGGACTGATATTTGTGGCTGCCGGGCTCTCGTTTCTCGCGGGTGATCTTATTATCTCCCACGAAATTGTAGCGTATGCTCTTAACATCCGCAACAACACCGAGGCCTGGGCTTTTGCGGTGGGTCTGGCTATGGTCTCGATCTTGCTCAAACCCGCCTACGATCGACTTATCGAACAACCTTACCAGCGCGACCCGGTCCAGAATGGCCGTTTATATTGGCGATTCAAAGTGGGGCTGGGCATATTTGCGGTGATTACGTTGGCAGTGTTGGGCTGGTTCCGTTATGAAGCCTATCGGACCGATCAACTCAAATCAGCCATCAACAAATCGATCCGGCAGATGCAGCAAAACGCTACTCCGATTGATGGCGATGCCGGTGCGTCTATTGGCAACCCTGCTCTATTAGCAAAAATAGAAGCACAATTGCGCGAATCGGCCGAGTTAAACTTGACGCTCGTAAACAGTCCATGGGCGTTGTTATCGTTTGTGCTTAGTGGCTTGCTATTTGCCCTGGCGGGGGCTGTATGCCTTGGTATTGGCCTGCCCGTTATATCGGCTTACTGGTTCCGCTGGCTTCAGGCCGACATCCGACTCTGGAAACTCCGCCGTCGGCTTCGGCGCCTACAAAAAGAGCAAACGCCCGCCGATGCCGTGCTGGCCGAACACCTCACTCGCAAGGCCATCCTCGAACACGATCTTTCACTAATTCCCGACCTATCCGACCTCACCAGCCAGCAGCAATCGCTCCGAAATGACTTGGCTACGTTATTGGCAGAATGTCGACTATCTCAGATCGATAGCCGAACTGCCAATTTCAACGATGGCTTCCAAAAAGGGGCCATTGCCCGCCAATCCCTCACCGAGACAGAGCAGCAACAGGTCCGCACAGGCTACTTACCCAACCAGGGAGTATCACGGTCACCCAAAGGCCCTACGCAAACTCGTCCTCACGAAGCCATCCGAAAAGTTATTGCAGAAGGATTGGGAGGAGACTGAAGCCGAATTGACACGCTGCTCCACTTTCTCAAAGCAGAATACCAAGCCCTAAGCCGGTCATAATTAGAACAAAAGGCGGAATTTTGGTTAACTCTAAAACCAGAATTGTCCCCAATACAACAGTCACCATCGGCCATTGGGGGGCCATTGGTTCAAAAAGGGCAATGGCTGCTGCTGCCGTTAGGCCCGAACTGGCGGCATTTATTCCTTCGAGTGAGGCCCGCACCACCCGGTACCGTTTTAGCTGGCCCCAGAACCGAAATACAAAAAAGATAAGGAATGTGCCGGGCAGAAAGATACCGACGGTCGACACCAGGCTCCCAAGTAACTGCCCTTGCGTGCCTTCGTCGCGCATGGATAAAGCCCCAATGTACGAGGCAAACGCAAAAACCGGGCCCGGAATAGCCTGCACCAGCCCAAGCCCCGACAGAAACTCCTCTCTGGTCAGGTAGTGTTTAAATGCAACAAATTCATTGTAAAGCATTGGTGTCAACACTTGTCCACCGCCAAAAACCAAGCTTCCGTTCCGGTAAAAATTCTCGAACAAGCGCACAGGAAATGATTGCGTGATAGCGCCCAGCACAGCAACGCCCACAAACACGCCCAACCAGAGTATAAAATTGGCCCACTGAATCTTAAGCGGCTGCTTGGCCATAACGCTCTGCTTCTCGTAGGTGAAGGCCGTTGTCACACCACCCGCCAAAATCACAATTGGCGTAACATAAGGCGAGCGAAATGCATAGGCGGTTAGGGCAGCCAGAATCGCCAGTACCAACCCGCTTTGGTTTTGAATCACTTTACGGGCAATTCGATACCCAGCCACAATTAAGAAGCCAACGGCCATCGGCTGAATAAAACGGGCAAACCGGAGCGACTGATTTTGATCCTGGAGATAGTCGACCATCATCCCGAACGAGGTCATAATGGCCACAGCGGGCAGACACCATACCAGCAATGTAAGATAAGCCAGGTTGGGACCGCCAATTTTGAATCCCAGTGCCGTAACGGTCTGGGTAGACGTTGGCCCCGGCAGTATCTGACACAAGGCATTTAGTTCGAGCAGTTCGGCCTCGGTAAGATAGGCCCGCTTTTTCACAAACCGATCGAACATCATCGCTAGATGCACCTGCGGCCCTCCAAACGTGGTGAACGCCAGGATAAGCACGTCTTTCAGGAAAATCAGGTAGCGAATTTTGCGAACGGGCGTCAATTCAGTGAGCAGTAAACAGTGGCAATGGGCAGTGGTAGTGAGCAGTAGGGAGTTACTCTTGCACTGCCTACTGCCACTGTTTACTGCTTATTTTTTCAATCCTAACTCAATTAATCGTTCGTTCAGAAATTCGCCAGCGGTCATGTCGGCGTAAAGCTTGGGATGTTCAGCGTCGATGCAGGTATCGAGACTCGAAAGATCCATATCGCCACGGGGATGCATGAAAAAGGGGATCGAATAGCGGGAAGATCCCATTTTTTCGCGGGGGGGATTCACCACCTGGTGAATAGTAGATTTGAGTTTGTGGTTGGTCAGGCGGTCGAGCATATCGCCTACGTTCACCACTACCTGATCGGGCAAGGCTGTAATACCAATCCATTTTCCATCCCGGCGAAGCACTTCCAGACCGTCGGCCGAAGCTCCCATCAGCAGGGTTATGAGGTTAATGTCGCCGTGAGCTGCGGCCCGAACAGCGCCTTCGGGTGTTTTCTTGGGATCGAGCGGGAAATAGTGCAGCGCCCGCAGGATACTATCGCCGTTGGCTACTTTGTCCTCAAAATAATCTTCGGGCAACTCCAAATACAAGGCAATAGCCCGTAGTAACTGCCGACCTGTATGTTCAAGGGTACGGTAGGTTTCGAGCGTATACTGCCCAAATTCAGGGTATTCTTCAGGCAACACGTTGGCGGGCATTTCGCCAATGGGTTCGGGCTGTCCGATATGGTAAAACTCCTTCAAATCGGCTACTTTTGACCCTTTGGCCGTCTCGCGACCTTTGCCCACATAACCCCGTTGGCCATTCAGTTCGAGTTTTTCGTATTTTTTTTTGGTAGCATCATCCGATTGGAAAAATGCTTTCACTGAACTGTATAGATTTTTCGTTAATTCATCAGTAAGTCCGTGATTCTTGATCGCAACAAAGCCGATGTTATTGAACGCTCCTCCTAAGGCCTGTACAAAAGCAGCCTTGCGGGCAGGATCGCCAGAGGTGAAATCCGCCAGATCGAGCGACGGAATTTCGTCGTATAGTTGTTGATTGTCCATGCTTGCTAATTCTTTGGACGAAATTACGACATCCTGACCTGTTTATAAAATAAGGAAAGGTTGCTGCCAGGGCTGAACGGACTAATTGCCATTTACCCAGCCATCTACGCCCCGCAGAATAACTTTCCCCTTGGTTTGTGACTATTCAGTATCTCTTTGTGTCTATTGACTTGTAGTTTTACAGCACTATAGTTTACTCGATGACTTGCTCAATTTGTTATGAACAATCGGTCAACAAGGGTTGACACAATACCCACTATATTATGGCAGAAAGCGCTCGATCTTGCAGCGAATGCACTATTCGTTTACGAGTCAGTTCGATCAGAAAATGATACCCATCCTAAATTCTTAATTCAGCTGGTAAATCGCCGGGCTGAACAGATGCTTGGCCTTTCGCGTGAAGAGCTAATTGGAAAATTTGCCCACGATGTATTTCCGGGCCCGGCAGATCATTCTATATGGGGTGACATTGAGCAAGTTGTACACACACTTGAGCCACTTCGCCGTGAGTTCTTTTACCATATTGACCGCTCTGGATTGACTGCCTGGTTCGATGTTTTTATTGAACCACTTGACAATGGGCGGTGCGTTGTACTTTCTTTTAATGACATCACCGAGTGGAAACAAACGCAGCAAAACCTGCTGAGTGATTCCATTCTGTTTAAAGCGTTGTCGTCTACTGTACCTGAAATGGGCGTAGTCGCCATCGACTTTTTCCGGAAGATTGCCCTGGCCAACGGGACTGTGCCTGCTCTCTTCAAAAACGTTGATGCCGACGAGTTGATTGGCCGACGATTTCTTGATGCAATAGAGGGTCAGTATGCCGCCGATTGGCAACGATATACCACTACTGCCTTCGATGGAGAACAGCACTATTTTACCGAAAACTGGGCTGGTTCGCGGTGCGAGGTGTATGTTGGACCCGTTCGTAACTCAGGGGGACATATTGTGATGGTACTTGCCGTTTTCAGAAATGTGTCGGAGCAATACCAACAGCAGCAGGCCTTGCAACAGGCCAATATTTCACTACATCGCTCCAACGAAAGCCTGGAACGGTTCGCCTACGTGGCTTCGCACGATTTACAGGAACCGCTCCGCAAAATCCGGTCTTTTGGCGACATTTTGAATAATCGCTACGCCGACCAGCTCGACAACATGGGGCGCGATATGATTGGCCGTATGCAATCGGCTGCCCTTCGCATGGATGAGCTGATTCGCTCATTGCTCAGTTTCTCGCGGATCAACACGTTGGTATTGACGCCAGAATTGGTCAATCTGGAAGAACTGTTCAATGGCATTCAGGCCGATCTGGAAGTGATTGTGCAGGAGAAGAACGCTAAAATCACCGTTCAGTCGCCCCTACCGCTGGTGCCCGGCGACGAAACGCAGCTACGCCAGCTTTTTCAGAATTTACTAACTAATGCCTTAAAATTTATGGCCCCCGATGTAGAGCCAAAAGTGGTAGTCTCGGCCCGTATGGTTGGCAGTACCGATCTGCCAACGCAAGCTAACGTGACTCGAAACCCACATACTCAATACGTTGAAATCAGCGTCGCCGATAATGGTATAGGTATCGCCAAAGAAAATTTCGATTCTATTTTTAGTCTCTTCACCCGCTTACACAGCCGGGCTACCTACGCGGGTACTGGCATTGGATTAGCCACCACAAAGCGAGTGGTTGAGAATCACGGCGGGAAGATCGCCGTTGAGAGTGAGGAAGGAAAAGGGACGACCTTTAAAGTGTATTTACCGGTGTAGGGACCGCACCCTTTGTGCGGTCCCTACGAAATCAACCGAAATTCTTACCGATTTTATCCCAATCATAGATATTCCAGGCAGCAGCCACATAATCGGGGCGTTTGTTCTGGTATTTGAGGTAATAGGCGTGTTCCCACACGTCGAGGCCCATCAGTGGCGTTCCTTTTTTCTCAGCAAGAGCCATAAGCGGGTTGTCCTGATTAGGCGTCGTTGTGATTTCGACATCATCACCAGTTTTGATCAACCACACCCAACCTGAGCCGAAACGAGCTGTAGCAGCCTTGCCCCATTCTGTTTTGAAGTTATCAAACGATCCAAATTTCTTATTGATCGCACTGGCCAGAGCACCTTTGGGTGTCCCTCCACCTTTGGGCCCAATTGTATTCCAGAAAAACGTATGGTTCCAGTGACCTCCACCGTTGTTGCGGATGGCAGCTGGCGTTTTTGCGTCGATACCTTTCACCAGATCGTCGATACTCATTTTGGCCATTGCCGCATTTTCGGGCATTGCAACGGCTTTGTTGAGGTTGTCTACGTATGCTTTGTGGTGCTTGTCATGGTGAATCTCCATTGTAGCTTTATCGATATGCGGCTCCAGCGCACCTGCATCAAACGGCAATGGAGCTAATTTAAACGGACCTTCAGCCTGACCAAGCGTGGCCTGACCAAATCCAAACGAACGGGTTGTGGCCAATACGGCCGACCCGGCAAAGGCAATTTTGAGAAATTGAGCGCGATTCATGCAACAGGTGTTTTTAAAATGAATAATCAGTTTACTGCCCAACATAGATGTCGGGCAAATGTAGTAATGCTGTTTAACTTCTAACTGTCTACATTTCCTGAGGGTGAAAAAAACCATTATACGACCTAGTTATACGCTTTAGTTCAGCCAGTTTTACGGGGCCGTTCCCTAACAAAAACGACAAATTCTATAGAGCTATACTGTTATATAGCTACGTGCTGAACATGTTGGCACTGCAAACCAACTCAAATTATGAAAAAGGTACTGATGGGCGGGCTATGTGCCCTCGCTTTGCTGTTTGCTGTCCCCTCAATGGGACAGGATGTAAACCAATCGAAAGAAGACAAGAAAGAGAAACGGGCAGCTCAGAAGGCTGATAAAGCCGAGAAGAAAATGGCCAAAGCCGCATCAAAGGGCGCCAATGGCAACATGAACGATGCTGGCGACAAAATGGACAAGGCCGAGAAGAAAATGGAGAAGGCTAAGAAAAAAGAAGCCAAAAGCGATAATTAAGCAAGCGTACCAAGGTACTTTTTCGGACAGGATTACAGGATAAAATTATTCTATTTTTTATCCTGTAATCCTGTCCGAAACGTTTCATTCGTACACAATCCGGCTTAGAATACTGCGACCCAACGTAATTTCGTCGGCATATTCCAGATCGCCACCGATGGGTACGCCACGAGCGATCGTCGAGATTTTGAGGTGAAATTGTTTCAGCCTCTTTTGCAGATAAAAGGCAGTAGTGTCGCCTTCCATGGTCGGGCTGAGCGCCAGAATGATCTCCCGCACTTCGCCAGCTTCCTCACCCCGAAGCCGCTCCAGCAACGATTCAATCTGTAAATCGCTGGGGCCAATACCTTCAACGGGTGAAATAATACCACCTAAAACATGGTACAAGCCCTTAAACTGAGCGGTATTCTCAATAGCCAATACATCGCGGGTATCTTCAACCACACAAATCAGGGAATGATCGCGTTTGTGGCTCGCACAAATTGTACACAGATCACTATCGGCAAGGTTGTGGCACTTTTTGCAATACTGCGTCCGCGAACGCACAGCCACTAACGCATTAGCCAGCGTTTCCGTTTGTTCTTCGTCGCGTTTGAGTAAATGGAGTACAAGCCGAAGGGCGGTTTTCTTACCAATTCCTGGTAATTTCGATACCTCGTTTACCGCGTCCTCAATTAGTTTGGATGGGTATTCCATGTAGTTAGTTTAGCACTTCGGCAGAAATTCCCCGGCGGCAGATTTCGTTGCGCATCGGGACCAACTGATCCCAAGAGCCATCCTTCACCGAACATTTGCCTTTGTAGTGGATTATGAGGGTGCACTGTTCGGCCTGATCGGGGGTATGTTCACATACCTCCATAAGCGTGTCGATCACGTAGTCGAACGTATTGACGTCATCATTGAAAACGATCAGGTGGTAGACATCGGTTTCAACAATATCTTCGAGTACATCGACCTCATTTTGTTCAAAAGGCAACATAGGAATTAAATTCGGGAGAATAAAAATTCAACTTGGTTTGGACAAATTTACGCAATTTTGACCAACCGGAACTGACATCTTCCTCAGAAAAATGTCAACTTCCGCGCTTTTAAATTAACCCCAATTCAGCTTAAAAAGTTGCCTGTAACTCTATGAATGCCACCATTGCACTCATCATTCTCGTTGCCTATTTTGCCATGCTCATCAGCGTGTCGTATTATACTTCGCGCGGGGCAGACACCAATACGTTTTTCACAGCAAACAGGCAATCGCCCTGGTATCTGGTGGCTTTCGCCATGATCGGCACGTCGCTATCGGGGGTTACTTTTATTTCGGTACCCGGCGCTGTTGGTGCCTTGCAAAAAGGATTTGAGGGCGTCAAAGCATTCAATTATTTCCAGGTCGTGCTGGGCTATATAGTCGGGTACTATGTGATTGCAACGGTGCTTATGCCACTCTATTATCGCATGAACCTAATCTCGATCTATGGTTATCTAGAGAAACGGTTTGGGTTCTGGTCGTACAAAACAGGCGCTGGTTTTTTCCTTTTAGCCCGCACCGTTGGTTCGGCGGTGCGGCTCTACATTGCCGCTCAGGTGTTGCAGCTAGCCATTTTTAATTCGTTCGGTATTCCGTTCGAAGTATCGGTAGCCATTACCATTCTGTTGATCTGGCTTTACACATTTAAAGGTGGGGTCAAAACCATCATCATTACCGACACGCTCCAGACTACATTTCTGGTTACCGCCGTAATTCTGACCATTATCCTGATTACCCGCGAACTGAACTTCAGTTTTGGCGAAATGGTGAGCACCGTAAAAGCCAGTCCCTATTCCAAAATTTTCTTTTTTGAGAACATCAACGACCCGCGCCATTTCATCAAACAATTTGTGTCGGGGGCGTTTATTGCCATTGTGATGACGGGCTTAGATCAGGACCTGATGCAGAAAAACCTTACCTGCAAAAACATTGGCGAGGCTCAGAAAAATATGTTCTGGTTCACGATCACGCTTACGTTGGTAAACTTCATGTTTCTGGGGCTAGGGGCGTTACTGTATATCTACGCTACCACCAAGGGCATCAGCATCCCCGCCAAAACCGATGAACTATACCCACTCCTGGCCCTAAATCACTTTGGTCCAGTCGTAGGAATCACGTTTTTGTTGGGTATTACGGCGGCCACTTACGCCAGTTCCGACTCTGCTCTAACGGCTCTGACAACTTCGTTCTGCATCGACTTTATGAACGTAGAACGCAAACCTGAAGTCGAACGCGCCCGCATCAAAAACGTTGTCCACGTTGGCTTCTCCGTGTTGTTCTGGATCGTGATCGTCATTTTTAACCGGCTCAATAGTAGTGATGTGATTACAGCGGTATTCGACCTGGCTGGCTACACCTACGGCCCGCTTCTAGGGCTTTACGCCTTTGGATTATTTTCAAACCGGCCCGTGCGCGACACGTGGGTACCGCTGATCTGTATCCTCTCCCCTATCATTACGATTGTTGTCAACAACAACTCGGCCGACTGGTTCGGGGGATACAAGTTCGGATTTGAACGGTTGTTACTCAATGGGTTACTTACGTATCTAGGCTTATGGATTGTGTCGCGTAAGAAATGAGCAACGTATGAAGGTATTGTAGTTTTGGCATCGTTGTTGTGTAAGCTGAGGAAAATCCCCCCAGCACATGAAACGAACAATACCCTTTGTACTCTTCTGTTTTATTCTAACTCAATCGGCGTTCGCGCAACGCTGGACATTCTTTGGGTTATTCCCTCAATACTCGCAAACAGGCAGCATCAATAAACGCCTGACTTACAATGCATTCGTATCGTCAACAATCGATGCATTCGACCGTAAAATTGGTGAGAAGCAATTTCCAGCGACTAATTTACAGATCTATGCGCAGCCAAGTCTGCACTATAAGCTCACCCTTAATACTCAGGCTGGCATTGGTTATGCATACGTAAAGCATAACCTGTTCGGCTTGCCCGTCAACGAAAATCGGTTGTGGGCGCAGGTAGTAACGGGGCACCCGTTGGGCGCAGGGCGATTGACGCATCGGCTACGGTACGAAGAGCGGTACCCGCTTAATATGCGTACAAAGCAATGGTCTTACGCGCAGTTATTTCGGTATCATGTCGGCTTTACCTTGCCCCTTTACGACGTAAAAATGCAGAAAACTGGTCCGTTTGTATCCGTATCGAATGAAGCATTTTTGTGTTTGTCGGGGGCTAAAAACAGTCCTGTTAGCTCAAAAAATGCTTTTTATGGTGAGAACTGGACGTATGGAGGGGTTGGGTATAATCTGGGCAATCGTCTGGGAAAGATCGAACTCGGCTACATGTTCCAGGACTTGATTCGTAACCAGGCCGGTGACCATCGGCATTTGCATCTGGCACAGGTCACCTGGTCAACAAATTTCTCATTTGAGAACCTGGGCGTTTGGCTGGTAACACCGCCGTATTGAAGGGTAACTAGGTATTGATTAATAAGTGATTGGGTGGTAGAACCGCAGTTCCGTCATCATTGCCACTTTATTAAACAGCGTTAAAACGGGCTTAAACAACAAACTTTATAGGCTTAGTGCTATTGCATTCGCATTAACACACATTATATTTGTAATGGTTTCGCAAATAAATCTATCCATGAAACGGCTGCTTGGCTTCTCGATGTTGCTGCTGCTACTGTACCATTCGCTGGGGGGCGTTATTGTCTCGCTCGGCTCGTGGTGGCAGGATCAGCACGATTTGACGGAGCGCCTGACGGTATATCGCTCCGTGGATAGTATTGTTGAGTTTCAGATTCCCCTCGACGGGCCACACGACCCGGTAGTGCTGAACGAAGCGACCAAGGAAGGCTTTACCTACAAAGACCATTATTACGATGTAGTCAGTGTTGAAATTCGCGACAATACATTGTTTATTAGTGGGTTAGAAAATAAAACAGGCTCTTTCTGGCAACGTGATCTACTCTCGTTTCTGAAAGACACTGTTAGTGCCGACTCCAATGCGAGTCGTAAGTCGAGCCAATGGCTCAAGCTCCTGTTGAAAGATTATTCGATCAACAGCCGGACTATTTTCCATTTCCTCCTGCACAAATGGGTTGCTAACATTCGAATTCCCGACGCTCCCGTTATGCTGCTACACCGCGCCCTGCCGGTATTTTCACCCCCTCCAGAAGTCTGATTAGCTGAACTCCGAACCCCTTTAGCGGTCCGGCCAGATTCTCGTTAGAGCTCCCGAATTTTCATGATAAGACTATTGATCTGTCATCGCAAAGGCTATGTCTACACTACATGGTCATGACTGCGCGTGATTGGCATCAAGTTGTTCCTATCCTGCTTAATCGACTCGTACGTACAACCTATCAGTTAAAACCATGACCGCACTCACTCGGTCAACTCAGACATTCTGTTTCAATGAAATCATATTTACTTGGCGTAGGGCTAGTAGCTCTTTGCCTGACATCATATACCCAAGCTTCGGCACAGGGATGCGTAGCTGTGCGCCACATGAGTTGCGCTGCTCCATCGGGCACTAATTCTGCCGAATATTTCAAGCAACGGGCGGGCACTTTTCAAGTATCGGCTGGTTACCGGTTCTTCCGGTCTTACAAGCACTTTGTAGGCACCGAAGAACAAAAACAACGAATTGAACAGGGAACACAAGTGATCAACGTGTCGCACGCCCTCGATTTAGGCATTACCTATATGCCGTCGCCCCGCTGGTCAATATCGGTGAATTTGCCGATACAGTCCAATGATCGTTCATCGCTCTACGAACATTACGGCAACCCAGCCACCGGTGGCGACCCTAATGCCAATCGGTTTCATACGGGTTCGCAGGGAATTGGCGATCTCCGCATTTCAAGCAGTTACTGGGTAATAAACCCAGCCGCTTTGCCAAAAGCCAACCTGGCGATTGGCGTCGGTGTGAAACTCCCAACGGGCAACTACAAGGCAACGGATAACTTCCACAAACTCGATAAAGAGAAAAAGGAGTATTTAATCAACAAACCCGTCGATCAGTCGATTCAGCTTGGAGACGGTGGTGTTGGGGCTAGCCTTGAGCTACAAGGATATGCCCAATTGACAAAAGGTCTTTCGGTCTATGCCAACGGCTTTTATTTGTTCAATCCCCGCGCTACCAACGGTGTTAAACGGAGCCCGGAAGCTACCACGATCGATCTGGTAACGGGCGAGTTTTCGGTAGCTGATCAATTTGCGGCCCGCCTTGGGCTGAGCCAGTCAGTACGGTTTATTCCGGGTCTTTCGGTGATGTTGGGTGGTCGTGTTGAAGGTGTACCCTCCAAGGATGCCATTGGTAGCAGCGTTGGTTTCCGTCGGCCCGGTTATATCGTCTCTGTTGAACCAGGTCTGGCTTACATGAGAGGTCATTACTCAGCTGCCCTGACAGTACCCGTAGCACTGATTCGGAATCGGACTAAAAGCTATGCCGACAAACTGGACCCCCTAGGCGTGAAACACGGCGATGCAGCTTTTGCTGATTATTTGGTTTCTTTCAACGTATCTCGCTGGTTTTAACCTCACCCCCGCCCCTCTCCTTGTGAAGGAGAGGTGAATAGACAAAGTCCACTTTGCTTCTGTACACTTGCCATAACAAACGTAACGTGACTAGTAAGTCACCCCTCTCCTTGAGAAGGAGAGGGGCAGGGGGTGAGGTCAAACCATTTCAATTAATCATGAAATACATTATTCCGATTACCATATTAGGGGCGTTTTTACTAACAGCACCCGCCTGGGCTCAGATGCCGCACGACATCATTTATATGCCCAAAAAATCAGTGTGTATTGCCGGCATTTATGGCAAAAGCACCTGGAACCAGTACTGGGAAGGCTCGCTGAAGCGGGAGAACCTCAACATCGGGACACACACAACGCAAAGTGTTATGTTGATGCCTGCCATTGGGATTTCAAACCGGGTCAACCTGATTCTGGGTCTACCCTATATCTCAACAAGTACGTCGGCAGGTAACCTGATGGGTCAAAAAGGCTTGCAGGATTTGTCGGGTTGGTTGAAAGCCAAACTATTTGACAAAAAAGGGTTGTCACTACACGGCGTCATTGGCGGTTCTATACCCGTGAGCAACTACGTTCCTGATTTTCTGCCTATGTCGATTGGTCTTCAGGCACGCACCGCAACTGGTCGGTTGATCGCTGGCTACAAGCATCCCCAAACGGGTCTGTACTTAACCATGCATGGTTCTTATACGTGGCGCAGTACCATCAAAATTGACCGCGATGCATATCAGGCAGATAACCGGGTGTATAACACCAACGAGGTACAGGTTCCGAACGGATTTGATGCCTCAGCACGGCTGGGTGTGCTTCGGCGTAAATGGCAAACAGAGGTATTTGCCGAACGGATGGCGAACCTCAGTGGTGATAACATCCGACGGAATGATATGCCATTCCCAACCAACAACATGCAGGCCACTACAATTGGCTGGTACGGTAAATTCCAGCCTCGGCAAATTGGCGTGAATGCCCGTGTGGGCAAGGTGATCAACGGCCTTAACGTTGGCCAAAGCACTAGCTTCTCTGTTGGAGTTCTTTATCAAATTGGGGGATTATAATTCCACAAACTATCAAATTGACATCATGAAATCAGTACATAAACTTTTATTAATCGGTGGCTTAACGTTCGGTGCGTCATTGTCCCTCATCAGTTGTGACAAAACCATTGAAGAGGCCCAACGGGTAGCGTACTCACCTGCTAGCGTTGATGACAAGGCCAGTACCTGGAAAACCTATTTGTCGGCTCCTACTGATGTTACCTTGGCTGCGCCTGAGGCTACCACATCGGCAGCTTACACGACAGAACTTACCAATTTAAAGTCGGTTTCGAACAGCCTGACCCAACAGCAACAGGAAGCGGTGGTTTATTGGGGTGCGGGTGCGGTGTATCGCTGGAATGAAATTGCCCGCGAACTCGCAGCCCGTTATAATCTGGCACCAGCCTCAACCGCGGCAGGTGTCTATCCGGTCCCGAACGCAGCCGATCCAACAGCCGATCCTAAGTTCCCCTTCGCCAATCCGCCCTACACAGCGCGCATGCTGGCTAGCCTTAGCGTTGCTCAATACGATGCCTTGGTAGCAGCCTGGAGTTTTAAATACAAATTCAAGCGGCCGGCTCCTTCGAAAGTTGATGCAACAGTTAAAGTAGCATTGCCCGTTTCGGCTCTGCCCACGTACCCTTCTGAGGATGCCGTTGTGGCAACTGCCTCGGCTGTGATTCTGAAGGCCATGTTCCCCGGCGAAGTGGCGTTCATCGACGCAAAAGTTGCCGAACATCGGGCCAGCCGTTTATGGGGCGGTATGAATGTAGAGAGTGATTTGTTAGCAGGTGCTGATTTAGGCAATCAGGTGGCGGCCAAAGTAATGGCCCGCGCCAAAGCCGACGGCATGAGTGCTGCCAACAACCAAACCCTTACTGCCGGAATGATTACAGCGGCTAAAGAGCGCGGTCAGACTGAGGTATGGGTAAGCCAGGAATCACCGCTTCGCCCACCCATGCTGCCTAACTACGGAGCTGTACAACTCTGGAATTTCGACCGGGCTACCTTAGCTAAGCTACGTCCGGGACCTGCACCACTGCCAGGCTCCGATCAATTCAAAAAAGAACTGGCAGAGCTACAGAATATCAACAAAAACCAGACCCGCGAGCAGGCACGAATTGCCAATTATTGGGCAGATGGTGCCGGTAGCTATACCCCTCCTGGCCATTGGATGCGTACCGCTGCCAACGCGGCTCACGAAGCCCGGTATAGCGAAGTGCGGATGGCCCGGACACTGGCCTTGGTAGCCACTGCCTTACAAGATGCGGGCGTTTGCTGTTGGGAAACAAAATACTATTATTACACGCCCCGGCCACAGCAATTTGGTGTAAAGACTTCGGTTGGTCTGCCCAATTTCCCAAGCTACACATCGGGTCACTCCACATTTTCGGGGGCAGCTGCTGCAGTGTTGAGCAGCATATTCCCGGAGCGTACTGATGAGTTCATGGCGAAAGCGGCCGAGGCTTCAGTATCCCGGATTTATGGAATGATACATTTTCGGTCAGATTGCGAGGTGGGTCTTGTATGCGGCAAAAATATTGGCAGCTACGCTGTAGCACGGGGTAAAGCCGACGGGTCGGGGTTATAATGTAAAGAGTGAAATAGCGTTGCCTGATGGCTTTTATAGCCACACTCCGTTTTCGCTCTTTCGCTCTCAACTCTTTCACTCCTAACGATATGAATGTACAGAATTATCTTCTGGCAGCTATACTTTTGCTGGCTAGAGTAGGCTTTGCCCAAACAACAGATACCCTTCGATCCCGGCAATTACAAGCGGTTGATGTTCGCGCTAACCGGCTTGGGGAGTCGCGTTCATTACCCGACCAACACGGCACCTATTTGCTGGCTGGTCGACGTACCGAAGTGATTCGGTTGGCAGAAACAGATGCTGATGTGACTCAGAAAAACCCACGTCAGTTACTGGCCCGCGTGCCCGGTGTGTTTGTGTATGATATGGACGGTTCGGGAAATCAGATCAACGTGGCAACACGTGGTCTGGACGCCCATCGCTCCTGGGAACTCAACATGCGGTACAACGGCATTTTGACCAACTCGGACATGTATGGTTATCCGGCCAGCCACTTTTCGCCACCCGGCGAAAGTGTTGATCGAATCGAACTGGTGCGCGGAACGGCATCGCTTCAGTATGGAGCGCAGTTTGGCGGCATGCTCAACATTGTCTCTAAGCAGGCTGATACAACTCGTCGGTTTGGATTTGAAAGTATCAATTCGGGAGGGTCTTACGGTCTACGCAGTACGTACAATGCCATTGGCGGCAGAGTGGGCAAGCTGACGTATTACGGGTACGCCTACTGGCGGCATTCGGATGGGTATCGGCAAAATAGCCGCTCAGATGCACAGGCTCTTTTCGCGAGTCTGCACTACCAGGCATCGGCCCGATTGAGCTTTTCGGCTGAGGTGGCACGTTCAACGTACCGTTACCAGATTCCCGGGCCGCTAACCGACTCGATGTTCTATGCCGATCCGCAACAGTCGACCCGTAAACGCAACTATTTCAGCCCCGACATTTGGGTTCCATCCGTCCGGGCCGACTGGCAGATAGGAAGCAAAACTCGTTTACAGTGGGTAAACTCGGCGGTTCTGGGTGCGCGAAATAGTGTGTTGATCGATGCTTTCGCTACCGTTACAGATTTACCAGATCCAGTGACGGGGCAGTATCGCCAACGGCAGGTTGATGTGGACCACTTCAACAGTCTGACTTCGGAGCTTCGTTTATTACACCAGTTTAGGCTGGCCGGTATCGAAGCAACAGCTGTGGTAGGCGGTCAATTGATGCATAATGATTTGCACCGGCAGCAACTAGGCAAGGGCACTACCGGCTCCGACTATGACCTGACGTTAACAGCGCCTTTCGGTCGGGATTTGTGGTACTACACCCGTAACAAGGCTGTTTTTGCGGAGGCACAATTCAGGCTGACCTCACGTTTGACGGTTTCGCCCGGCATTCGGATTGAAAACGGCAACACGCAGATGCGCGGTACCATCAGCTATTACGACCCCGGCAATCTTCCCAACGACATCAGCCACCGGTTTGCACTGCTCGGTTTGAACGGGCAATACCAGCTAAACCAGGCAGTTCGGTTCTACGGGGGATGGTCGCAGGCATACCGTCCAGTAATTTTCAAAGACATCATCCCGGCATCCGTTTATGAACGGGTTGATAAAAACCTCCGCGATGCCAACGGGTATAATGCGGAACTGGGAATGGAAGGTCGCTGGAAAAGCTGGCACCTGAATGTAAGTTTGTTTGATGTTGTTTACCGCAACCGCATGGGAACGCTGGCACAAACAGATGCAGCAGGACAGCCATACACTTATCGCACCACTATCGGTGACAGCCGGACACGGGGCGTAGAAGCACTGATCGAGGGCGAGATTGCCAGGGTTGGTCGGCTGCTTGTCAGCGGATTCACTTCAACGGCGTTTATGGATGCGCGGTACACCAAGGCCCGTGTTTCGGCGGGTACTGAGAATCGGCCCATAAACGGCAATTATGTGGAGTCGGTGCCACGCTGGACTTCCCGTAATGGACTGACGTTTCGCTACAGAACAGCGAGTGTAACTGCCCAGTATAGCTATGTTGGCAGCACGTACTCTGACGCACTCAATACACCTGTAGCCTCGGCTAATGGTGCAAAAGGGCCAGTGCCAGCCTACGGTTTGTGGGATCTGAACGCCACATGGCGAGTAGGCAAACTACTAACCATTCGGGGCAGTATAAACAACCTGCTGAACAATCAGTATTTCACCAAACGACCCTTGTTCTATCCAGGGCCGGGTGTATGGTCGTCAGACGGTCGGAACGCGGTGTTATCAGTTGGAGTCAGGCTATAAATCGATAGGAACATGCGACGCATATTGGTTATAAGCGCCTTATGGGCACTTTCAATAGGAAGTCTGGCTGCTCAGTCGTTTTCGATGGCCGATTTACTCCAGTTGGTAACGGCAAAGCCAGCCGCGTTTGAGCAGGAAATGGAGTCTCGGGGATATACGTGCTATCAGCGTAGCCGAACGCTTACGAACTGGAGTTGCCTGTTCATGAATCAGCGACCGCTGTATCTGAATAAGCCGACGTTGGCTCCGCAGGTAATGGAGTATGTGTTTGGCCCATACGCAACAGCCCTTGTGCACCAGACAAAATCGGCTGATTACTACATGGGCTGGCACAAACAGTTGATCGCACTAGGCTTTACTCGTTCTAATCAACCGCAAGTTGATCAGGGCGTAGGAGAACAATATACAAAAGGACGGTTGTCGGTTGTTCTTCGGGACGTTGACAACTACAATGGAATTTCAAATAATCAGACGGGGTACAGTGCTTCGGTGACCTGGATGCGACAACCTCCTGTACTTACTAGGCAGGATCGGGTGAGGGCGTCCGATAAACACCAGCATATCCGTACTCAATAATCAAAATTTTACACATGAACTTTCTAAAACATTGTGCAGTAGCGCTTTTGCTGCTAGCCGGGCCGCGCTTTGCCGCTGCTCAATATCTGGCAATGAACACGGGCGTGGCCCAGAAAAATGAAGCGCTCATTCAGAAGAATAACACATTGGCCCTCTCGTCGGCTAATGCGAAAACAGCGGTGGCTTTTTTCAATGCACTGCTCAACGCCCGCGACGTGGCCTTTCTGAAAACGGTGGTAACTGACGATGTAAGTTTCCGCAACTCATTAGGAGCTACTGTTAAAGGTATCGATGGTTTGGCGGCAATGCTCGGCAAGATGGACAATACATTTGCGGGGTTTCGGATCGAGATTGTCGAGGTTATCAGCGAAGGTGACGCCGTGTTTCTGAAAGCGAATTTCTCGGGAACGCACAGCTCTGCTTTTCTGGCACCTGCGGCCACCAACAAGCCATTTACGGTGCCAGGTTTTGCCCGATTTACCATGCGTGGGGGTAAAGTAGCCGAAGGCTTTGCCGTCGCCGATTTGTACCAGATTACCAAGCAAATTCAACCATAGCCACCCGCACCATGCCACACATTCCACTTCCCGACCATTTGCCGGGCATTACCGGCTTGCTCGAATACCGCCTGGATACGGCGCAACCCATCCGCGAACTCACCCAGCTTCTCCTCCGGGGCGAGTCGACGCTGAGCCAGGGAGAACGTGAGTTGATTGCCGCTCTGGTATCGTCACGCAACTGTACCAACTTTTGCAACGCGGCTCATACAAAAGCAGCCGATCTGCTGCTGGGTGAATCAGAAACGGCTCAGGCCGTGAAGCACGACATTGAAACGGCTCCCGTAAGCGAGAAAATGAAGGCGTTGCTTCAGATTGCCGCACTCACCCAACAATCGGGTCGGGCTGTAACATCCGAAGCCGTCGAACGCGCCAGGGTAGCCGGAGCCACCGATCGGGAGATTCACGATACGGTGCTGATTGCGAGCCTTTTCTGTCTGTACAACAAGTACGTAGACGGATTAGCAAGCGTGACTCCCACCGATCCAGCCTATTATCAGATGCTGGGCGAACGGATTACGAGTAGAGGGTATGTGCGTCCGCCAGGCGGGTATCAAAAACAATAACCACCAAAAATCGACTTTAATGAAAACGATATATACGCTCATCGCCCTGGCGATGATGCTTGGCAGTTCTTTGGCTGCCCAAGCGCAATCGCGCCGGATAACAGGCGTAATCCGCGATGCCCAAACGGGCCAGCCCTTGCCGGGGGCATCCGTAGTAGCAAAAGGTCAATTGACCGGAACCACAACCGATGCCGAAGGGAAGTTCGCGTTGACTGTCAACCAGAAAAACTCGTTGACCCTTGCCATTTCGATGGTTGGCCATGAGCAACAATCAATGACTGTTCCCACTACCGACGGACCTGTTGAAGTACGGCTCAAGATCGCTACGAGCCAGTTGCAGGAAGTAATTGTGGGCGCTTCGCGTGTAGAAGAAAGCCTGTTGCGGGCACCCGTAACGGTTGAAAAAATGGATTCCCGCCTGATTCGGGAAACGCCTTCGGCGACGTTTTATGAAGGACTGAACAACCTCAAAGGCGTTGACATGGTAACGAGCGGCCTAACCTATAAACAACTTAACACCCGAGGGTTTGCCAGTACCGGTAACAGCCGGTTTTTGCAACTGATCGACGGCGTTGACAACCAGCCTGCCGGTTTTGGATTTTCGGTCGGTAATATGTTCGGACTGAGCGATCTGGATGCCGAAAGTGCCGAGCTGGTGTCGGGGGCCGCTTCGGCTCTGTATGGTCCTCAGGCATTCAATGGTGCGTTGCTGATGACGAGTAAAGACCCGTTCAAGTACCAGGGACTCAGTGTGCAGGCCAAAGTAGGCGTAAACCACCTTGGCGATCCGAATACTAACGCGGCTCTGTACAACGACCACGCTATCCGGTACGCAAAGGCATTTGGCAACAAATTCGCGTTCAAACTAAATGCCTCGTATATGACGGGCTTAGATTGGTTTGCCACTGATTATACCGATGTAAACCAGACCACGGCACCAGAACTTCGGGGTGCTAAAAACCCGGCTTGTAACGGGCTCAACATCTACGGTGATGAAGTCGTACGGACATTACCGGGAGCCGGTCAGGTTTCCCGGACGGGCTACGAAGAACGCGTGTTAACGGACTATAACGTTTACAGCCTGAAACTAAACGGCGCTTTCCACTACCGGATTACGCCCAAAATCGAAGCTATTTACGCCCTGAACTAAGCCAAAGGGACAGCCAATTATACAGGCAGTAATCGTTTTTCGGTCAACGGATTCTCGCTGACGCAACATCGGGTTGAGGTACGGGGCAGCAACTTTTTCGTACGCTGGTACAGCAATGCCGAAGATTCCCATGATTCGTATAATACGCGCTCGTTGGGGCAGCAAATCAACCGGACGTGGGTGCGCGACCTAAACGGCAACGTTGTGACGCCCGACAAAGCCGATCAGACCTGGTTCGACCGGTACGCAGCTGCTTACGGAGGCAAAGTGGCCAACGTAAACGCTAACGACCACACGATAGCGCGCGCCTTTGCCGATCAAGGGCGATACCT
This sequence comes from Flavobacterium sp. SUN052, assembly GCF_028867935.1. Lineage (GTDB taxonomy): Bacteria > Bacteroidota > Bacteroidia > Flavobacteriales > Flavobacteriaceae > Flavobacterium. The sequence goes on along the minus strand of NZ_JAPQNS010000001.1, from coordinate 97,449 downwards.
GCCCGGTACGGCGGAGTTTGACCGGGAGAAAGACCGGTTGATTGGGGTTCAGGGGCTGGCTGGGGCCGGTATTCTGAGCCAGACCAAAATGTGGCACGCCGACGGTCAGTATAACCTGACGCCAGTACTCAAAGCAGCTGGCCTTAATGGTACCGAGATCCTGATCGGCGGTAACTACCGACAATTCAACCTGTTTACGAACGGTACGCTATTTGATGATACCAAAGGGCGGATTTTGTATCACGAATTTGGGGCTTTTGTCCAGGCAAGCAAAACCCTGCTGGGCGACCGGCTCAAGCTAACGGCTTCAGGTCGGTACGATAAAAACCAGAACTTCGCTGGTTACTTTACGCCACGGGCATCGGCAGTTTTCTCGGCAACAGACCGGCACCATTTCCGGGCCAGTTACCAGTCGGGTTTCCGCAATCCTACTCCCAGCGATCAGTTTATCAAACTTAATGTTGGCCCCATAACCATTTTGGGTGGCGCACCCAGCAACAGCGCCGGTATGAACGTATACGAAAACTCGTACACAGCCGCCAGTGTCAATAAATTCGGGGCTGCGTTCGGAGCCGAAGTGGGCTCAGTTGGTCCACAACAGGCCGTGCTGAATAACAAAGACAAACTGCAAAAATCAGCTGTTCCCTACATTGCGCCGGAGCGGGTCAATAGCTTTGAAATTGGCTACCGGGCTATCCTGACGAGCAACCTGTCGGTAGATGCCAACTACTACTATGGTGTTTACAACAACTTTATCCTGAATACGGTGGTACTGCGGCCTGCTAGCCCCGTGTTGGGTGCTGATGGCAAACCAAACCCAGCCGCAGCGCAGGATATTCTGAACGGCCGGGTGCAGGCATTTCAGTTATACACCAACGCGCCCGACAAAGTATCGGCCCAGGGAGCCACGCTCGGCCTGACCTACCGCACACCCGGTGGCTACCAACTGAGCGGCAACGGCACCTGGTCGGCTTTCGACATCCGTAATGCTGACCCCAACAATGTGGCTGCATTTAACACGCCCCGCCTGAAAACCAACGTAACGCTGGGACACCGCAACATAGCGCCAAACATAGGTTTTAACGTGGCGTGGCACTGGCAGGAAGGGTTTAACTGGGTAGGCTCGTTCAATGCGCTGATTCCCGGACCAGTTCCGTCATATCATTTGCTCGATGCCCAGGTATCATACCGCTTACCGGCTTACAAAACCACACTAAAACTGGGCGCTTCTAACCTGACGAACAAGTATGTGGTACAGGCCTATGGCTCGCCAGCAGTAGGTGGTCTCTACTACTTATCTCTCACGTTCAACTGATGGAATCCATACAACTCCCTTTGAAACAGGATACCGTAGCCTTACCCTGGCTGGGCTTCAGCCTGTGTGTGGTAGCCTACCTGATGGGCGGAACCGCCAGCACGCTCATGGCCACGTACCTGCCTGTGGTGGTGCCACCATTGCTGGGTAACAACGCTTCGGTAGAGCGGCTTGGTGAAGTCAGCGCCTGGATAAATGCGGTGTTCCTCTACGGATGGATGTCGGGCGGCCTGTTGTTTGGCCCCGTTGCCGACCGACTGGGCCGCGTTCGGGCAATGGCGCTTGTAACGGGTCTATGTGGGTTAGGCATGCTGGCAACCGCGTATGTGCCAACCCTGGAAGCCCTCCTGATCGCCCGCTTTCTGACCGGTGCGGGCGTGGGAGGCATACTGCTGGTGTCGACCGTTTATATGTCGGAAGTATGGCCGGAACGCTCGCGGCCAGTGCCACTGGGTATTTTGTCTACCGCTTTTCCAGTGGGTATTGTAGCTACGGGTGGCTTGGTGAGCGGAATTACCAACTGGCGACTGGCGTTTGGTATCGGGGTAGTACCCGTGTTGATCGCCGTTCTAGTTGCTGTTTTTCTGACCGAATCCAGCGTGTGGCAGGTTGGTCAACGGCGGCAATCTATCCAGACACCGGGATTGTTTCAGGCCGAAAACCGGGTTAATCTGGTGAGTGGAGCCTTAATTTTCGGGGCTGTACTCATTGGCTTGTGGGGTATTTTCGGATGGTTACCAACCTGGGTCCAATCGCTGCTTCCTGCCGGAGAGTCGGGCCAAACGGAGCGGGGCATTACCATGATGTTATTGGGATCGGGCGGTATTCTGGGTGGTATTGCATCGGGTTTTCTGGTACGAACATTCGGGACGCGCCGGACGCTGATGGGTACGTTTGCGGCCTGCATTGCCGCCTGCGCCTTACTGTTCCTGACCAACCGCACGTTCTCACCGATCGTTTATGGCGAATTGATGTTGTTAGCGTTATTTTTCGGCCTCAGTCAGGGATCATTATCCAGCTACGTACCGGCTTTATTTCCGGCACCCATTCGGGCTACAGCCACTGGATTCTGTTTTAACGTCGGGCGGTTGTTCACGGCAACTGCGGTTTTGTTCACGGGCGTATTGATTACGTCTCTGGGTGGTTTTAGCAACGCCCTCATGTTGTTTTCGGGTGCTTTTATCATCGCCTTCGGAGCCATCTGGATAAAGAGCGAAAGTGTGAAAGAGTGAAAGAGTGTCTCTGGTAACAGACGCTCTGTCACTCTTTTCCTCTTTCACTCTTTCGCTCTTTTACTTTATGCCTCACATAACTCTTCCCGACAACGTTCCGGGCATTCGAAGCCTGGCTTTGTTCCGTCCCGATACGGGTAAACACCTGTACGAACTGGCTCAGGCATTGCTGCGGTCTGGTTCACCCGATAGTTCGCTTACTAATGCCGAGCGCGAACTGATTGCCGCGTATGTTTCGAGCCAAAACTGTACCGATTTCTGTATGAACAGTCACGCTGCTGCCTCGCGGTATCTTTTTGGCGATCAGCGTAGCATTGTCGACCAAACGCTGGCCGACCCCAGCACGGCTCCCATTTCAGATCGGTTGAAAGCATTGCTGGTTATTGCCAGGCGCGTCGCTGCCGATGCCCGCACCGTCGATGCAGAGGTGGTTACGGCTGCCCGCGCCGAAGGGGCTACCAATGGCGATATTCACGACACGGTACTGATTGCGGCATCGTTTTCCATGTATAATCGCTACGTCGATGGGTTGGCCACACTTACGCCAACTGACCTAGCCGCTTATGAAGCAATGGGTGAACGTATGGGAACAATTGGATACACTCACAAAGGTACTTATCATCCTGACCCTGCATGAAATCACTCCGTTGGCCCATAATCGGCCTGCTTCTGCTTATCCTGCTCGAAGCGGCCCGCGTTTATTTTATTATGCCATTTCCCGGCAGTCAGCTCGACGATGCCGCCAACCTGAACCGCGTCGCCGGGGCGTATTGGCTGCATGAGTATGCTCCCTGGATACGTGCTATCGGGATTTCGCTATTAGTCGTACCGGTTTTTCAGGGGTTGACAAAACCCAACAGGCCATGGCATCGCTGGCTGGTTGGCGGTTTGCTGGTGGGCTACGGAGTAGTGCTATATATGGTCAATATGGAGATGATGGCTGATCACATGTTTCGGCAGCCAACTACCAAACGCATGGTACCGATGAGCCAGAACAAAATTCCGACCGACAAGCTGGTGTTGGGCGTAGTGGAAAATGGCGAAGCACGGGCTTATCCAATTCAACTGATTGGGTACCACCATCAGGTTCGCGACACGGTAGGTGGCAAACCGATCATGGTTACCTATTGCACCGTTTGCCGTACGGGCCGCGTGTTCGATCCGGTTGTTAAGGGCCATCCCGAAACGTTTCGCCTAGTCGGTATGGATCATTTCAACGCCATGTTCGAAGATGACAGTACGGGCAGTTGGTGGCGACAAGCCACGGGTGAAGCCATTGTTGGCCCGCGCCGGGGCGAAGTGTTAGGTGAGATTCCAGCTCAACACCTAACCCTGGCAGAGTGGGCTGCGGAACATCCCAGAACACTTGTGATGCAACCCGACCCAGCCTTCAAAAAACAGACAGATAGTTTGGCAGCTTATGACCTGGGAACCCGGCGGAGTAAACTAACCGGACGAGATTCTGCTTCGTGGAAGCCAAAATCGTGGGTGGTGGGTGTTGTAGCAGGCACCTCGGCCAAAGCATTTGATTGGAATGATCTGGTGAAAAAACGGGTAATTAACAATGTGGTAGGAAACCAACCCGTAGTGCTGTCACTAGCTCCCGATGGGAAAAGCTTTCGAGTATTCAGCCGCACTGTAGCCAGCCAAACGCTGACCTTTGCGCCTACACCTGACGGCCAATTGACCGACCGCGGAACCGGTAGTATCTGGAACCGCGCTGGGCTTGCGATAGCTGGCTCACAGGCTGGGAAGCAGTTAATGACTATACCCGCTTATCAGGAATTTTACCACTCGTGGCGGTCGTTTCACAAACAGCAAAAAAAAGCCAAATAAATTATTACCACATATGTAGCTGACAATCAATAATAACACTTCTATCAAATGAAGATATTATAGTTTCTGGCACAATGGTTGCGGAGAGGGAAAATAGGTATTTTACCCTATATCGACTTTCCGATGAACTACGCTTACCGCCTATTGCCACCATCTACTTATTGGTTTTTCTGCACACTTTTTTGTGTAGTATCATCAACATTTACTCAAGCTCAAACCATAACCGGCACCGTGTTCCGCGACTTCAACGCCGACGCAGTCTACACCGCCATCCCCACCTCGGGTACCTATACCTATGGCGAACCAGGCGTGCCAGGCGTCATCGTCACCGCCTACAGTAGCAACTCCGCCACCGCCCCTGTTTCGCGGACCACAACCGCCAACGGAACCTACTCCTTAAACGTGTCGGCCGCCGGTGACTATCGCATCGAGTTTACCAACGTAGTGGCCGGTGACTTTGATGGCGTGGTTTCCGCCACCAGCACCAGCAAGACAAACGTCCAGTTTGTCACTGTCAGCGCGGCATTGGGGGCAATATCTACGGTTAATCTGGGTATAAACTATCCCGCCAACTTCTGCGGGGTAGCCAATCCCTTGCTGGCTACCTCCTGCTACACCAACGGTGACCCACTCTCCCCCCCCAGCAGCGCCACCACCAACCCTGCTAACGACCCCTGGATGGTCGCCTGGCAGTATGACGGAACCAATCTGGGACGTAATAATTATCTGGCCAAAGGTAACATCGGCTCAACCTGGGGATTAGCTTATCAGCGAAGCTCCAAGGCCTTATTTGCCGCAGCCTTTATGAAACGCCACTCCGGCTTTGGCACCGGCGGACCCGGACAAATCTATAAAATTGATGTGTCCAATCCGGCCAGTGCCTCGGCCAATATTACTCCCTTTGTCAACCTACAAACCGATCTGGGCATTGCCGTGGGCACCGACCCCCGCAGCGCGACGTCCCTCTTGGCCAAACTGCCCACCAACAAGTTCACGCCCAACTACGATGCGGCCGCTTTTGATCTGGTGGGCAAAATGTCGCTAGGCGATATTGACATCTCCGATGATGAGCGCACCCTGTGGGTGATGAACCTCTACGACCAGAAACTCTATGAACTGCCCATTGGCCTGCCTGCGGTCAAACCCACCCAGGCCATCCCCCACTCCCTGACCGCACCTACTTGTACAAACGGCTCTTTCCGAGCTTTTGCCACCAAGTTTTACCGGGGCAAAGTCTACGTGGGCGGGGTTTGTACGGCCGAATCGGCCGGGGGTACAGCGGCCAACTTAACGGCCTATGTTTTCGTCCATGATCCGGCCGGTGCCCAGAGTAACTTCACTCAGGTACTAAGCTTCCCCCTAAACTACAACCGAGGCTACGCAGCCTCACGTGGTACGAACGGTGGTACGGGTCCCGCCGTTCTAGCGGGAACATGGCGGCCCTGGATCGATCAGTGGACAGACATTCCGGCCAGTCTGACTCTGGGGGCCTATGATCAGACCGTTTGCCCACAGCCGGTTTTATCCGATATTGAGTTTGACATCAATGGGGAGATGGTCGTGGGCTTTTTCGACCGCTTTGGTCACCAGTCGGGTAACTATAACTACACGCCCGTTACCTCCTCTACTGCCGTCTACGAAGCCGTCTCGGCGGGCGATATGCTGCGGGCAGGTCGCAAAGCCGATGGCACCTATCAGATCGAGAACAACGCTACGGTCACCCATATCGCCCCCAACGGAGCGCCATCTGTAACGGTCTCTACCACGGCCATTACCCAGCTGCCCTCCCAGGGGCCCGGATCGGGCGAGTTTTACTGGCAGGACATGTTTGGCATTGATGCGACCCCAAGCTCCTCGACAGCTGATGGAGGTCACCAGGAAGTACTCGTGGGGGGATTAACGCTTTTACCCGGCACGGGTGAAGTGGTGTCAACAGCCTATGACTCCTTTACGGCCTATCGGGCGGCCGGGGCCCGCTACTTCAGCAACACCACAGGGGTCACCACGTTCCAGTACCAGGTTTTAGGCCAGGATGGTGGCTTGAATACGCCCACCAACACCAACAACGCTCTACGGCCGGCTTCCTTTGGTAAAGCCGCAAACCTGGGTGATCTGGAAGTATTTTGCAACACCCCTCCCATTCAGATCGGCAACCGGGTATGGCGTGATACGGACAACGACGGGGTGCAGGATGCGGGCGAGCCCGTGCTAGCGGGTGTAGTCGTTACACTGAAAGGGCCAGGCTTGCCCCCAGCGGGCACGACGGTGGTGACGGGCAGCACCGGGGAGTACTATTTCTCCAGTGGCAGTGGCACCAACGCGACGGGCTTTGTCTACAGCCTGACGGGCCTGACCAGTGGAGGCAGCTATTCTTTGTGTTTCCCCACCAGTGCCAGTGCCGGGGCCTTGAGTTTGAGTGGGAAGGCCAACGCAGCCACGGGCACTAACGCGGACGCAATCGACACGGATGTGAATGCACTTGGGGTGATCAGTTTCACGCTGGGACAAGCCGGAGAGAACAACTTCACCTATGATGCCGCTTATATTGCCTGTACAACGCCAACCAACATTTCGGCAACGGCAACGCCGACGCTGGTAGCAGCCGGGGCAACCATCACGCTGAATGCTTCAGCATCAGGCGTCACCGCTGGTAGTACCACGTATACCTGGTCGGGATCAGGCATAAGTTCTCCAACTGCAACAACAGTCACCAGCCGCACTGTTGCTGCTCCGGCTACTGCTGGTGTCTATACGTATTCAGTGATTGTAAGCAATGGGGGGGCTTGTACCGCTACGGCAATTGTCAGCGTTACAGTAACCATACCTGTTGTCTGCTCCCTAAGCGTTAGTGTGGGTACACCGGTTTGTAACACCGCCACGAACAACTATACCGCAACTGGCACAGTCGCGTTGAGCAATAGCCCGGCAGGTTCGTTAACGATCACCGACAACGGCACCCTAGTAGCGGTTGTATCGGTAACAGCAGGCCAATCTTCGGCCACCTTTAGTGTAAGCGGGCTTAGCAATGCCAGCAGTCATACAGTTACACTGCTTTCATCGGCGTCAACCTGTAGCACCGCCAGCCGAACGTACGCTGCTCCGGCCAGTTGTTCTGTTTGTGCAGCCATCACTGTTACACCAACAACGCTTCCAAATGCCCAGGCAAATGCTCAATACAATCAGACCCTGACTGCCAGTGGTGGTCAGGCGCCCTATTCGTTTTCAATTATTTCGGGTAGTTTGCCTTCGAACCTTGTACTGTCAACAGGTGGCGCTATCAGCGGCATTCCGCTGACCAGCGGAATTACTTCCGTGACAGTTCGGGTTACCGACGCCCGCAATTGCACCGTTGTTGTTCCGGTGACCATTACCGTTGGCACCGGCCCTGTTTGTGCACTGGTAGCCACCGCTTCGCCAGGAACCTGTCAGGGGCCAGCCAATACATATACACTAACCGGAAACATTTCCGCCAGTAACGGACCCAATACCCAGTCACTGACCATTAGCGTTGGCAACATGTATACCGTTGTCGCCCTGAATGGAAACGGTCCCGTTACGTATAATCTGGAAGGACTACCGGCAATTGGGGGTACACAAACGTTTTCAGTTATCAGCTCATTCGGAGCCTGCGGAGTTACAAGCCAGACTTTTACAGCCCCGGCTGCCTGTGCAGCGATGCTTGATATAGACAAGAAAGTAAGTGCATCAAAAGCAAAAGTTGGCGATGTTCTGACGTACACCCTTGTGTTGGCCAACAATAGTTCAATTGCAGCAACCAACATAGTTATACAGGATGTATTGAGTGGTGGTGTGCAGTTCGTAACCAACTCCGCCACAGCTACAGCCGGTACATTTACCTCATCGGTAACTGGAGGCAGCTGGACATTTGCAACAGTACCTGGCAATTCAACAGCCGTACTCTCGTACCGGGCCAGTATTCTAAACGATGGTGTTGTTTATAACACGGCTTCACTGCCGGGCGATCAAGCGAAGGTATGCACCGCGGTTCCCATTCAGGTTTGTAAAGGAACGCCAATCGCTATCCAACTTGATGCACCAACTGGTTACACCCGTTATCAATGGTATCTGACTAGACCTACTGGTACCACGCTGGTTTCGGATGTTACGAGCACCACAGCCAATGCTGCCTTTGCCAATAGCTTTACGGCAACCTTACCGGGTGAGTATCAAGTGGTGGTCGACGAAAATGTTCCCGGCTCGTGCCCTGACTTGTCGTGCTGCCCCATTATTATTGAGGAAGTTGAGGTGCCTTTGTTTACTGCGCTTACCAAAGCCCCTGCCTGCGTGGCGAATACACCACAGGCCAATGGTGAAATCACATTGCAGGGACTGGGAGCTAATCCAACAAGCTTTAGTTATCAACTCTCACCGGGAAGTATGTTCAATGCGAACACCGCAACAACAGCACAATCTGTACCCGCTAGTGGCCCAATAGCAACTACTCTGGCTGTTGGCACCTACACCGTTCGGGTAACTGATCAGCTGGGTTGTTTCCGGGATGCAACCATAACATTGACTAGCAACTGTGGCTGTAAACCAGACCTTTGTGTGCCAGTAATGATCGCAAAAACAAAATCGGTTGTAAAACGTCGGTAGATCATTAGCTCATCAATAAGGCAAGTTGTTCATAAACAACTCGCCTTATTGATGAGCTAATGGCACAATTTTTGATCAGTAACAAAGTGGACAAGACAATTTTCATTTCTTTGTATGTTCATAAAAATAAGTATTTGTACCTAAACCTACAGGAAAACTATAGTTCCAAAGTGCAGTCATATGCTTAAGTAATATAACATACTGATTATAAATAAATTGAAATACTCTTAGTAACCTGTAACCGCGCACACACTACTTACAAAAAATAGACAGCAAAAAAGCAGTTAAATAATGGCCCTATAGTTGCCCATTTTGGGAGCAAGAACTACGCTTACTCCCATTTTGATACGCAAACGCTGGGTCATGAAAAAATTTTCCATATTTACTAAGAGTGAAGTCCTTCGGTATTCATCCGTACGTTGGCTTGCCACTTTGTTTTTCGTTGGGTTTCTACCAGCCTATACTCAAGCTCAAACCATAACCGGCACCGTGTTCCGCGACTTCAACGCTGACGCAGTCTACACCGCCATCCCCACCTCGGGTACCTATGCCTATGGCGAACCAGGCGTGCCAGGCGTCATCGTCACCGCCTACAGTAGCAACTCCGCCACCGCCCCTGTTTCGCGGACCACAACCGCCAACGGAACCTACTCCTTAAACGTGCCAGCCGCCGGTGACTATCGCATCGAGTTTACCAACGTAGTGTCCGGTGACTTTGATGGCGTGGTTTCCGCCACCAGCACCAGCAAGACAAACGTCCAGTTTGTCACCGTCAGCGCGGCATTGGGGGCAATATCTACGGTTAATCTGGGTATAAACTATCCCCCCCAATACTGCGGGGTAGCCAATCCCTTGCTGGCTACCTCCTGCTACACCAACGGTGATCCACTCTCCCCCCCCAGCAGCGCCACCACCAACCCCGCCAACGACAACTGGATGGTTGGCTGGCTCTATGACGGTACCCCCGATGCCCGCAACAACTATCTAGCTAAAGGTAACATCGGCTCCACTTGGGGGCTGGCCTATCAACGCACCTCCAAGCTGCTCTTCGCAGCTGCCTTCATGAAACGTCACTCCGGCTTTGGCACCGGAGGCCCCGGACAGATCTATACCATCAACACAGCCAGCCCTGCCAGTGCCTCGGCAACGGTGACTCCTTTTGTCAATCTCAAAACGGACCTTAACATTGAAGTGGGTACCGACCCTCGCATTGCCAGTCCCCTGCCCACTAACAAGTTTACCCCTAATTACGACGTGACCGCCTTTGACCAGGTGGGCAAAATGTCGTTGGGCGATATTGATATTTCGGATGATGAGCGCACCCTGTGGGTGATGAACCTGTTTGATCAGGCCCTCTATGAGCTACCCATCGGCATGCCCGCCACCAAGCCAACCACTTTCACCAAGCACATCCTGCCCGCGGGCGGCTGTACCAACGGCACCCTGCGACCCTTTGCCACCAAATTTTATCGAGGAAAGGTCTACGTGGGCGCGGTGTGTAGCGGAGAAGCCTCTGGTGGCACGGCTGCCAACTTGACGGGCCTGGTCTACGTGCACGACCCGGCTGGAGCCACCAGCAACTTCACCCAGGTATTGAGTTTCCCCTTGAACTACTCCAGAGGTTTCGTGACTTCGCGGGGAGCGAATTCCGGCACGGGCACAGCGCTGACCACAGCGGCTTGGCGCCCCTGGATTGATCAGTGGACCGATATTCCGGCCAGTTTCACTAACACGGGCTATACCCAAACGGTCTGCCCCCAGCCTATGATTTCAGACTTGGAGTTTGACGTCAACGGGGAAATGATTATTGGTCTCTTCGACCGATTCGGTCATCAGGCCGGCAATAACAACTATTCGACCATCACCTCATCCACCCTAGTCTATGAAGCCACTGCTGCGGGCGACATGCTACGGGCGGGTCGCAAGGCTGACGGTACCTATCAGATTGAGAATAACGCTACGGTGACCAATATCCCCGCTAATGGAGCGGCTGCCCAAACAGTCTCATCGAGCGCGGTTGGCCAGACCATCCCCCAAGGACCGGGAGGGGGTGAGTTCTACTGGCAGGATATGTACAATAAAAGCGCATCGCCCAACTCGACGACCGCGGGCACTAACCCCGATAGCGGTCACCAGGAAATTTTGGTGGGCGGTTTAACTCTGTGGCCGGGCACGGGCGAAGTGGTTTCCACAGCCTTTGACCCCTACAGTAACTTCCGGGCGGCTGGTGCGCGGTATTTCAACAATGTGACGGGAGAAAGTAATTTTGAATACCAAGTGCTGACCCAAGACGGGGGTTTTACAACTGCGCAACAGCGGGTGGCCACTTTTGGTAAGGGGGCCAGTTTAGGCGATTTGGAAGTGTTGTGTGTTCAACCTCCCATTCAGATCGGCAACCGGGTATGGCGTGATACGGACAACGACGGGGTGCAGGATGCGGGCGAGCCCGTGCTAGCGGGTGTAGTCGTTACCCTGAAAGGGCCAGGCTTGCCCCCAGCGGGCACGACGGTGGTGACAGGCAGCACCGGGGAGTACTATTTCTCCAGTGGCAGTGGCACCAACGCGACGGGTTTTGTTTACAGTCTGACGGGTTTGACCAGTGGAGGCAGTTACTCCCTGAGTTTCCCCCTGAGTGCGAGTGCGGGGGTGTTGAGTCTGAGTCCGAAGGCCAACGCAGCCACGGGCGCCAACGCGGATGCAATCGACACGGATGTGAATGCACTTGGGGTGATCAGTTTCACCTTGGGGCAGGCCGGAGAGAACAACTTCACCTACGATGCCGCTTATATACTGACACCACCCTGTCTGGTAAGCCTTACTGCTACTCCAGGCACTTGCCAGTCGGCAACAAATCAATATACACTTACCGGAACGGTCAATTTCACATCAACGCCGGGTGGCATTCTTACAATCAGCGATGATGGCGCAAATACGCCTGTTGTTAGCACTACGATTTCTGTTCCTGCCGGTGCTACCAGCGTCGCATTTTCGCTCACAGAGCTCGGTAGTGGTGGACGTTATCACCTTGTTACGGCTTCGTTTTCAACAACAGCCTGTGGTACTCAAAGTATGACCTACCTATCACCAGTAAGTTGTACGGCAGCCCCCTGCGTAGGTACAAACCTGTTGGTGAATCCATCGTTTGAGCAAGGTTTTGTTGTTCCCCCTACTGGACAAGTGACCCAATCACCACCGCCAGGCTGGGTTGGTGGAACCGCCGATAACAACCCACAGTCGTTTGCGGCTCCTGATGGCTATGGCTACGGATTTTCAACTGATAATGGCTCCCTTTGCCAATCAGTATCGGCTACGGTAGGTAGCACCTACAGTTTAGTGTTCTATGCGGGTGTTCACGTGGCAAACGGCCAAACAGTTACCCTGTCGTTCCTAAATAGCAGCAGTGCTGTAATCGGCACACCGAAGTCGTTTACCAGCACATACATTCTGGAAAGCACAAACTCGTTTGGTGGACCGTACAGCCTATCGGGCGTTGCTCCGGCAGGGACAACTCAGGTACGCGTATGTGCCGTGAGCGCCACCGGTATAGGATCTAATTTCTGGTCGAAAATTGACAACTTATGCCTGACTGGCACTACCCCACCCTGCAACATGAGTGTAGCGGTAAGCACGCCTGTTTGTAACTCAGTCACCAATAATTACACGGCTACTGGAACCGTTTCGCTGTCAAACACACCAGCGGGCTCGCTTACTATTACCGACAACGGGGTTACTATTGGTGTTGTAAGTGTAACGGCGGGGCAGGCATCGGCTACGTTTAGCGTAAGTGGAATCAGCAATGCCACCAGCCATACCATAACGGTTAGCTCGTCAAACGCAACTTGTGGTATCGCTCGCCAAACGTACACAGCACCAGTTAGCTGTTCGGTAGCTCCCTGTGGATTAAGCTTAACCGTTACACCCGGACTGTGCCAGACTCCTACTAACCGGTACACACTCTCGATGCAGGTTGCAGCAACGAATGTACCCGGCAGCGGCACGCTGACAACTAGCTCGCTAGCGTTTTCACCTTCATTCACCCAATCATTGTCAATAGGCAACAGCAGTGGTAGCTTCAGCTTTAGTGGCTTGGTGAGCAACGGGCAAGTTTATACCGTTACGTCAGCTTTCTCAAATACCGCCTGTGCGCCCGTTAGCCAGACATTTACGGCTCCGGTTTCGTGTTCAGTAGCTCCAGTCTGCTCACTCACAGTAACGCCAACAGCGGGTCTGTGTCAAACGGCAACCAACACGTTCTCCTCTACGGTTTTGGTGCAGGTTGCAAACCCCGGCACGGGCGGTGTGATCACTGTAACAGACGGCGCGCTCAGCCAGACCATATCGGTTGGCGCAGGTCTCGGTAGTTTCACCGGCACAGCGGTGTTTGCAGGTCTTCCCAGCAATGGTCAGACCCATACAGTTACCATGTCGCTACCCGGTTGCTCATCGACAACAGCAACCTATTCGGCACCGGGAGCCTGTACAGTTTGTTCGCTCACAGCCATACCAACAGCAGGCTTGTGTCAAACGGCTACCAATACGTATAGCTCAACAGTAACGGTTCAAATCCTTAATACGGGTGCGGGTGGTGTACTGACAGCGACCGATGGCGGCCTTAGCCAAACAGTACTCGTTGGTGCCGGAATCACCAACTACACCGGTACACTCATCTTTACGGGTTTATCCAGCGATGGACAGAGCCACACGGTGACAGCATCGTTGCCCGGTTGTTCTTCGATTACTGCCGCTTACTCGGCTCCGGCAGCCTGTTCGGTAGGGGCACCCTGTTCGGTCGTATTAGCCGTAACGCCAGGTATTTGTTCTACCTTGACGAATACCTACTCGGCTACGGCTGTACTTACGGCTAACAACATTCAGGCACCACGATCGGTGACGATTACGGTTGCTGGCCAGACTCAGGTATTCAGCTTAACCGCTCCAGGGATCAACACCGTTACCTATGAATTGAATGGTCTGGTATCTGATGGACAACTCAAAACAGCTACGGCTATATTCTCGGGTACAACCTGCGGAAACGCCAGCCAGACGTTTACAGCCCCGGCTTCATGTTCAGTAGCTCCAGTTTGCTCACTCACGGCAACGCCAACAGCAGGCATATGTCAGACCGCTACCAATACCTATAGCTCAACGGTGGTCGTTCAAATTACTAACACGGGCACAGGTGGGGTAATGACCATTACTGATGGCAGCATCAGCCAAACATTGACAGTTGGTTCTGGATTAAATAGCTTCACGGGAACGGCGGTGTTCAACAACCTGGCTAGTGATGGACAGGGCCATATTATCACCGCTTCGTTACCAGGCTGCTCATCAATTACGGGCGGCTACACGGCACCGGTATCATGTTCGGTAGCACTACCTTGTTCGGCTACACTGGCTGTAACGGCAGGGACTTGTTCAACGTTGACTAATACGTACTCGGCCACGGCTACGCTTCGGATGGCGAATGTGGTTACCCCCCAAACAGTAACCATTACCGTGGGCGGAGTAAGCAGCGCACCAGTTTCTCTGTCGGCAGGTAACAACATTGTTATGTTTGTTGCCAACGGTTTAACGTCCGACGGCTTAAGCAAAATAGCAACGGCAACCTTCTCTGGTACGGCCTGCGCCAGCGCCAGTACAACCTTCGCGTCTCCATCCAGTTGCACGGTTTGCTCGCTCTCGTTAACTACCAGCATGCTTGCTAATGGACAAGTTGGGACGGCTTATAGCGAGACCCTGATCACTTCGGGAGGTACGGCTCCACTGGCTTACACAATTTCGGCCGGTAACCTGCCTGCTGGTTTGACTCTGAATGGAGCTACAGGTGTAATCTCGGGTACGCCAACCTCAGCAACCACGGCTTCCTTTACGTTAACTGTGACCGATGCGAAGAACTGTTCAACTGTTGCTCCGTTGGCCATCACGACTTCGGCCGATCCGGTCTGTTCACTGACCGTAACAGCAACGCCTGGAGTTTGTAACACGGCGACAAACACCTATACTCTGACGGGTACCGTTTCGGCAACGAATGGCCCTGCTACGCAAAGTCTGACGGTTTCGGTGGGTGGTGTCAATACGGTAGTCACGCTATCCGGTACCAGTGGCCCAGTTGGCTATACACTCACCGATTTGCCTTCAGATGGATCGGTAGCAACCGTAACGGTGCTGTCTTCTATAACAGCTTGTGGTATGGCTTCAGTCACGTTCACTGCTCCAGCTTCCTGCTCAGTGGCTCCGCCAACCGCTTCTTTAGGCGACTTCGTCTTTGAAGATGTTAACAAAGACGGGCTACAGGATGCGGGTGATCTGCCAATTAGCGGTGCCGTGGTAACGCTGCTCCAGAATGGTTCGGCCGTGGCCACCACCACGACATCCGTTAGCGGTCTATACAGCTTCACTGGTTTGACACCCGGGATTCCTTACTCGGTTAGCTTCACAACGCCCACTGGTTTCTCCGTGTCGACTTCGGCCAATGTGGGCAGCAATGATGAACTGGATAGCGATGCCATTAATGGCCTGACCGGTCCGTACACACTGACTGCAGGTGAAAACAACCCAACTGTTGATGCGGGCTTTGTACGGCCTGCACCGCTTACTCCTACGCTCATCCTTGCCAAATTAGTCAGCAAGAGCAAAGCCAAGTTGGGCGACATAATTTCCTATACAGTTGTGTTAGCCAATACAGGTCCGGTAGCGGCAACGAGTGTAGTGGTGAACGATACCTTCACGGGAGGTCTGAATCTGGTACCGGGATCATTAACGCTCTCAACCGGTAGTTACACACCGGGCTTGCAGGGAGGCACCTGGGCCATTGCAAGTTTACCGGTGGGTGCTACAGCAACGCTGACATATTCAGCCAGCATTACGACTGAAGGGGTAATCTACAACACAGCCAATATTCCCGGCAACGAAGCTCAAGTTTGTACCAGCATTCCGTTTGCCGTCTGTAAAGATACGCCGTTCGCAATTGCTCTGAGTGTTGCATCAGGTTACAGCCGTTACCAGTGGTACTACACCGCGCCAAACTCAACCAGTGCAACAGTGGTAGCCGATGGCACGCTCAACACCTTTACGGCCACTCTGGCTGGCGAATACAAAGTGATTGTTGACGAAGGTATGAGCGGTCGCTGTGCGCAACTGGCCTGTTGCCCCATCCTGATTGAAGAGATTGAGGTGCCGCAGTACACCGCACAAGGCAAAAACCCAACCTGCGTTGGCACTACTCCCCAGTCTAATGGAGAGATTATCCTGATGAATCTAGGTGTTGATCCAACGGTGTACTTCTACCAGGTATCGGCGGGAAGCAGTTTCTCGGCATCAACAGCAATACCAGCTCAGCCCACTCCAGTACCTGCCAACGGCATCGTAGGAACAGGTCTGGCCGACGGTACGTACACGGTTCGGGTATGGGTGCTGGTTGATGGTCAGCCAAGTTGCCCACGCGATGTGACGGTCACCCTGACGGCTAACTGCGCTTGCCCTGAAGAAATATGTGTACCGATCACGATTCGCAAAGTCAAGAAACAATAACAATTCTGTAGGTTGTTTTAACGGCTGAACCAACCTGAATCGCAGCATACAGGTTTAACTGTGAAAACCTTCCGAGTTTAGCAGCAACGCACCAAAGGGGTGATTGCTACTAACCGGAAGGTTTTCTTTTGTCTAATAAGGCAAGATGACCCTCTGTTATTAATCAGCGACTTGATCCGCAAATACTAAACTCAGGATTGCTTTAGGGTCAAAAACCCTTACTTTTGCACCTTAGAAACCGAAGCATGGCCACCGAGCAAATTCTGATTCTGGATTTTGGTTCGCAATACACCCAACTTATCGCCCGCCGGGTCCGCGAACTAAACGTTTATTGCGAAATCCATCCCTACAATAATATCCCCCCGATTACGTCTGCCGTTAAAGGTATCATCCTGTCGGGTAGCCCCTGTTCCGTTCGCGACGCCGATGCCCCAATGGTCGATTGGGCTTCATTTCGCCAGAAATTTCCCGTTTTGGGCGTGTGCTACGGCGCGCAACTGATGGCCCAGACCGGAGGAGGAGAAGTTCAACCGTCGAGCATTCGCGAATATGGTCGGGCTAAATTAGGTACTGTCAACGCCGAAAGTCGCCTGATGAAAGGGCTCGATCAGCACTCGCAGGTCTGGATGTCGCACGCCGATACCATTACTCGTGTACCGGAATCGTTCCAGATTATTGCCTCTACCGAAACCGTTCGGGTAGCCGCTTTTCAGCTTGAAGGCGAAGAAACTTACGGCATTCAGTTTCACCCCGAAGTGACGCATTCACTCCAGGGCAAGCAGCTGTTGCATAACTTCGTGGTAGACATCTGCGGATGCCAGCAAGACTGGACTGCTGACTCGTTTGTGGATGCTACCGTAGCCGAACTCAAAGCAAAACTCGGCGACGACAAGGTGGTTATGGCACTGTCGGGCGGGGTTGATTCTTCAGTAGCAGCTACGCTTGTACACAAAGCTATTGGCACAAATCTGTACTGCATTTTCGTCGACAACGGATTGCTTCGCAAAGGCGAGTTTGAGCAGGTACTGGAAGGGTATCATACGCTTGGTCTGAACATAAAAGGCGTTGACTCGAAAGAGCAGTTTTACTCGGCGCTGGCAGGACTCACCGACCCTGAAGCCAAACGCAAAGCCATTGGCCGAACCTTTATTGAGGTGTTCGATCAGGAAGCGCATTTACTCGAAGATGTAGTTTGGCTCGGTCAGGGTACTATTTACCCTGACGTAATTGAATCCGTATCCGTAAAAGGTCCATCCGCTACGATCAAGTCGCACCACAACGTAGGTGGCTTGCCTGACTTCATGAAGCTAAAAGTGGTGGAACCGCTCAACACGCTTTTTAAAGACGAGGTACGGGCTGTTGGCCGGACATTAGGTTTGCCCCAATCGCTGTTGGGTCGTCACCCCTTCCCTGGCCCCGGTCTGGGAATCCGCATCTTGGGTGATGTCACCGCTGAAAAGGTGGCTATTTTGCAGGAAGTGGATTATCTGTTCATCAACGGTCTCCGTCGCTACGGCCTGTACGATCAGGTTTGGCAAGCCGGAGCCATGTTACTCCCGGTCCAATCAGTGGGGGTTATGGGCGATGAGCGTACGTATGAGCGTGTAGTAGCGCTTCGGGCCGTTACCAGCGTTGACGGAATGACCGCCGACTGGGCACACCTCCCCTACGAGTTTCTGGCCGATATTTCTAACGAGATCATCAACCGGGTAAAAGGCGTGAACCGGGTGGTCTACGATATTTCGAGCAAGCCCCCCGCTACGATTGAGTGGGAATAATTTATAGTGAGCAGTTATCAGCCGACAGCGAGCAGTATCGGGCAATGGTGTTTTCATTACTCACTGTTGGCTGATAACTGCTCGTTGTTCACTGCTCACTGCCTACTGTAACAAAGCTTTCCCCTGCTTCGAAGTTTGTTTGGTCGGCGGGTAGTTCCAGGAAAGCATCAGCAGCAGTCAGGTTAGTAAAGTCGCCGGAGCCACTCCCCGGCAAGGGGTGCGCCAGTCGCAGGCCCTCCGGTGTGTAGCTAAACCGGACCGGTATGAAATACGTCAGACGAGGGCTAAATGATACCATTTCAGCCAGTTGGGCATACGTCACGAGTGGTTCGGGCTGGCCCATCGAAGCCCGCAAATGCGGTAGTACGTATTTGTAGGTACACATGGTGGTCGAGACGGGGTTACCGGGCAAAGCGAATACCACCTGTTTATCACCTTCGGTGCTACCAAACCACAGGGGTTTACCGGGTCGCTGTTCAATCTTGTGAAAATGGCATTTCACGCCCAGGGATACGAGCGTATCGGGTACAAAATCAGCTTTCCCCGCCGACACGCCCCCGCTCAAAATAAGTACATCGTTCGTTTTTAGCAGTTCGGCAAGGCCCTTTGCCAATAACTCTTTGTCATCGGGAAGATGATTGAGCGTAGCGCGAATACCCAACGAGCGTAATGCAGCCTGAATAACATAGGTATTGGAATGCCGAATCTGTTGTGGTTTGGGCGTTTCGTCCACATTCACAAGTTCGTCGCCGGTGGCAATGATCGCCACACGAGGTAAGGTCGCCACCCGCACCGACGAGGAACCTACCGAAGCAGCAACGGCCACATCGACCGGCCGAAGCCGGGTGCCTGAGGTTAGAAGTACGTCGCCCATTGGGCGGTCGCTCCCCTGCCGGTGGACGTTTTGACCTGCCTGAATTTCGTCGATTTGCATCGTGGCCAGTCCGTTTTCGATAAGCACGTCTTCGTAACGCACGACCGTGTCGGTACCCATGGGTAATACGGCCCCGGTCATCACTTCCATACAAGCCGACGTATCGGCCAGATTACCAGCCTCCTGCCCTGCCACTTGCATTCCCGTCACCGCGAACTGGCGTTGCCCGGCTGCGAAGGCATCGTAGCGAAAGGCAATGCCATCCATAGTAACCCGGTCGAAGGGGGGCACATCGCGGTCGGCGGTGAGCGATTGCCGGAGAACACGCCCAACGGCTTCTTCAACCGAAACGGTTTCGTCGGGCAGGGCCAGCAGATGGGATTGGATAATGCGGGTAGCGTCGAGTACTGAAAGCATAATTTTAAAGTAGAAAGGGAGCAAGTTAGTTATTTTTACCACTATGAAAGACTTCTCACACATAGATGCCCAGGGTAACCCCGCGATGGTCGACGTAGGTCAGAAAGCCATTACCCGCCGGACCGCCCATGCCCAAAGTATTGTCCGCTTGCCCGAAGTGGTAGTGGCTCAATTTCAGCACGAAGATATTCAAACCAAAAAGGGGCCTGTTTTTCAGACAGCAATCATCGCTGGCACCATGGCCACTAAACGAACGGATGAACTAATTCCGCTTTGTCATTCACTGGGACTTGACAGTTGCCGACTGACCATCGAGCTTATTGGCCACGACGCGGTGATCGACTGCACGGTAGCGACAGAAGGCAAAACAGGCGTTGAAATGGAAGCGTTGGTAGGCGCATCAGTTGCTGCTTTGACGGTATATGATATGTGCAAGGCACTCTCGCACGATATTGTCATTACAGAGACAAAACTAATGGCCAAGGCGGGCGGCAAACGTGATTTCCAACGCAGTTAGCCTTTTTCGTTCCTGGTCTTTTCTATACCCTTATGTCGTTACTGAACCGATTGCATTGCCACTCCGCTTCGTTTCTTATTTCCCTTAGCCTAATTACAGTGATCCTAGCGGGCTGTGCTGCAAAACAGCAGCCTGCTACCGCTACCAATAAGCCCAATGTTCTGATTATCTACGCCGATGATCTCGGTTACGGCGATGTGGGTGCCTACGGGCAGGGTCAGCTTAAAACCCCCAACATCGACCAGTTGGCGGCTACAGGTATTCGTTTTACCAATGGCTATGCCACCTCGGCCACCTGCACACCCAGTCGGTTTGCCCTGCTAACGGGTACATATCCCTGGCGAAATAAGGACGCCAAAATCCTCCCCGGCGACGCGCCCCTTCTTATTGATACTGCCTCGGTCACGCTAGCTGATATGTTCAAAAAACAGGGTTATAGCACCGGTGTAGTGGGAAAATGGCATCTGGGTTTAGGCGATGGTAATGTCGACTGGAACAAGTCTATTGTTAAAACACCGAACGATCTGGGATTCGATTACTCGTACATCATGGCCGCCACCAACGACCGTGTTCCTTCGGTTTTTGTGGAAAACCGGAATGTGGCCGGTCTAACAGCCAGTGATCCACTGTATGTGAGTTACGAGAAAAACTTCCCCGGTCAACCTACAGCCCTGACTAATCCAGAGCTGATGACCAAAATGAAATGGCATCACGGGCATAATCAGAGCGTTCATAACGGCATTCCGCGCATTGGCTTCATGAAAGGGGGCAAATCGGCCTTGTGGGAAGACGAACGCATGGCCGAAAACTTTTTGAGTAAAGCCGAGAATTTCATTGATGAGCATCTGAGCAAAAAAAATGGCCAACCTTTTTTCCTGTACTATGCCCTGCATCAGCCACACGTACCCCGCGTACCCGGCGCGAACTTTGCCGGGAAGTCGGGTATGGGACCACGAGGAGACGCTGTTCTGGAAGCAGACTGGTGCGTAGGCGAGATCATGAAAAAACTAAAAGCGGCTGGGCTGGCAGACAATACCCTGGTCATTTTTTCGAGCGACAACGGCCCCGTGCTGAATGATGGCTATTACGATGAGGCTGTCGAAAAGAACGGTAACCATACACCCTGGGGACAATTTCGGGGTGGTAAGTACAGTTTGCTTGAAGCGGGAACAAGAGTTCCTTTCATTGTATCGTGGCCTAAGCAGATAAAGACAGGCGTATCAGACGCTCTCATTTGTCAGCTCGATTTGTTTACATCGCTGGCTGCGCTGGTTGGCAGTACCGCCAAAACCGACGACAGCCAGAATCTGCTTACTACCTTGCTGGGTAAATCTGATAACCCGCAGGC
Organism: Flavobacterium sp. SUN052; assembly: GCF_028867935.1. GTDB lineage: Bacteria > Bacteroidota > Bacteroidia > Flavobacteriales > Flavobacteriaceae > Flavobacterium. Next base: position 75,985 of record NZ_JAPQNS010000001.1, on the reverse strand, counting down.
TCCTTATGGCCGTTCAAATTTGGTGCTGGAAGCTTCGGGAAGGCTGGCATTCCGGTCAGGCGATTGGCTATTGATTCCGCCCTACCCTGGAAAAGCGGTCAACGAACAGGTAAACCTCGAAACTGGTCTGAGCCCCAATCCACAGCTTTATAACTTGCGCTCCGACCCCGCAGAGCGCACGAATCTGGCAACGAAAGATCCCGGTAAGCTAGCCGACATACAAAAACAGATGAAGGCCGTTGTGGGCAATGCTTACCAGGCTAATACCCAGGAACTGCAATTGAAGTAGTGAGCCAGTGCTTATTTCGGCACCTGCTTTTTGGCTTGTGCTTCCTGAATAAGTTGACCATTAGCGTTTTGAGTTGTTACGTGCGTGAATGCGCCTTTACCCAGCTGACTCAGTTTTTTCAGATTCTGTCCGGAAAGTGGATTCCGACCGAATGTGAAAACGGTCAGGTAAACGTCTTGCCGGGCACTCTCTTCAATAAGCTGAAATACTTCATCGCTCACCGGAAATTCGCCGTCAGTAGCCAGAATTATCCGGTTGTTGCCGGCCCGAATGTAGTTTTTATTGGCCACTTTATAGGCCAACTGAATCCCCCGATTACCATCTGTATCGCCATCCGACTGAAGATTGTCGATAACTCGGGCAATCTCACCTGCGTTAGCTCCAGAGGTCGGCTTCAGCACCAGCCTCGCCTTCCCGGAATAGGTCACTATAGAAATCTGATCTTCGGGCCGAAGCAAGGTCAGGAGTGATTTAATTGACCGCTTCAGCAGAGGCATCTTGACGGGTGAATCCATCGACCCCGACACGTCGAGCAACAGGACCATATTGTTGGGGGCAAAGCCATTCAAGGTGTTTGGCACATCCCGCACGATGCCCCGATCCACAAAAACCGTGTCAACTTTGGTACGTTCCACATACACCGTATCACGCAGAACAACCTTCTGCTCCGGCTCTGTTTTAAGCGGTTTGGTCTCCGTCGTTGGAGCATTGACAGTTGGAGTCGGGGAAGTTACCGGGAAATTATTGACCGTTGGAGCCGGAGGGTTCACGGGAGGCTCAGTACGTTTCGGGGCAGCGGAAATCGAATTGGATGGCAGCGACCGACGAAAGACAAACAGGTCGGGTTGGTTGACAGCCATCAGTAGGTTTTCCTTCGCCAACTTGGTAAACTCGTTGTATTCGTAGACCAATTCATTATTGTAGAAATAGTAAAACTCCTCGTAAGGATGCCTGGTGGTGGCCGGGGTAACAGGCTTGACGCGTTGGGCGAGTGCGGCAAATCGGAGTGAATTTTCGGCCAGATCTTCGTACCGTGTGTAGGGGCATAAACCGTTATTGCGACCCAGACGTTGTAGCCCTTTCAGGTTCTGGTATTCGTCGCGAATGAGCGATCGGGCATCAGTTTCCAGCTTAGTGGTTACAGGTAGCTGAGCCGTTTCCAGCTTTAAGTACGATTTTACGCCGAACAGAATCTCGGTGTTATCGTCAACTGTTTTCAACATGGACTTCCCCGCTACATTCCAGGAATTGGCGGGATTGGCGGTTGAATAGCTTTCGAAGATTCGCCGGACATCTCGATAAAGCTGTTCTTTTTTCTGGTCGAAGGTGTCGAACAGGTAGGCGTACCGATCCAGAATTGCATCGGACCGTTGCAGTTGATCTTGCAGATATTCTTTTCCCGTTGTGTACGCGATCAATTCGATACTCAGACCATCCATTTCTTTAAGCATACTCAGCAGCACCTCCGCCTGTGTATTGATCGATGATCGATACGATTGAGGGATTTGCTGGCTGCTGTTCAGTAAAAGCTGGTACTCGGCAACGGGAATTTTATAGTCATCGTGTGCATACGTCAGGTTTGCCCGCTGGCGGCTCCTGGTCGGGTCACGATAATATTCCGCCGAGGACTGGTAGTTGCGTAACAAAAGCTGAAGCAGATGCATCTGCCGCAACGATTCATTAATGAATGCCACATACCCATTCAACGCCAGAAACGTGGGCCTTGTAACGGGTGACACCGCTGGTTTGGTAGCGAAAGTAATGAGCGGTTTATCAGCAAATGGCGATGTTTGAGCAACTGTTTTTAAGGGTGACGCGGCCGATTCGAGCAAAAAAACGGGACTATACTTTGGGGAGTGAAGTAATTGCCGGTTCGGGCGGGCATAGTCGACAAATGATTGATAGCTAGCCAGTAAACTTTGGTTGTAGTGCTTCAGCAGATCGAGATAAACCTGATTACCATGCTTGGCCGACTGTCGGGCGGCAAATGTATAGTCGTTGATAGCCCGGCCTTTTACGCCCTGAATCGTTTGTAACGCTTCCCGAAACATACCCACCATGTCGGACGCGGGGTATTCGAGGTTTGCTTTTGCCTTCCCAAAACTGCTCAGTGTTTTTTCGTCGGCGAGCATCCGTTGCTGAACCCGCTCAACGGGCCAGTCGGATGGGCTGTTTTCGTAAAGATGATACGTTAGGGAATCGAGCAACTGGGACTGACTTAGCAGCACCTGCTCCATTTCTTTTTCGGTAAACAGGTAGGGGTTGGTAGCCAGATACGGCTGATACCGACGATAAACACGCTGAATCTGCTTGTAAAATGCCTCACGCTCCTGGCTAAACTGGCTGAAAAGCCCCTGCATTTCGGTCATCAGTGCATCCGACTGTTTCAGGTTATCGCGTTGATAATCGGCCAGGCGAACGTAGGTTTCCAGCGTTTTGCCCGTCTGATCAATCTTGTTGAGCAGTTGCCAAAGGGCCTGAGTAGCGGTTGTTAAGCGTTGCTTCTCGGCCGTGGTCAGTCCACTCGCTGTTTCTGTTTTCTTGTAATAATAGTCCTCCAACGGTCCCGATGAAGGGAGTCGCAAACCAGAATCAGGTCGTTTTCGGTATCGTTCCACCTCGGCTTGGTAGGTGTGCAGCATCTGAAAGCGGCTCATCAGCACATCGACCGACCCATTCAGAAAGGCGACGTACTGATTGAGCGACTGTTGGGGCGTTTCCTGCTGGGCTTGAGCCGCCACAAATGCAGAAGCGAAAAAGAACAGGCAACAAAGGGAGAGCTGCATAACGAAAAGGCCAAAGTTGATTCAAGTGAATCAAATATAGCACGTTACGTTGTCAACACGCCTTCGTCAATTAGTTGTCGGCGGAGTTCAACGGGGCCGGTGAAGTGAATACTACGAATTCCCAATTGTTCGGCTGCCTTAACGTTTCGCAGGTTGTCGTCAATGAATATGGCGGTGGAAGGATCAATGCCGTACCGGTTCAGGAGTGTGTTGTAGAACGAAGCAAACGGTTTACGGTCTTTTTCGATACCCGAAACCACGATTCCATCAAACCAGGTCAGAAAGTCAAACTGCTCCTGCGCGTGAGGGAAGGTCTCAGCTGACCAGTTCGTAAGCGCATACAGGTTGTAGTTTCCTGACGCTTTCAATTCTCTAAAAATGTCTACCGTGCCAGCAATTGGCCCCCGGAGCATTTCGGGGTACCGCCCGTAAAAGGCCCGAATAGCCGTTTCGTAGTGGGGAAATTGGGGAATTAATAGGTCGGTAGCTTCTTGAATAGTGCGTCCTCCATCCTGCTCTTCGTTCCAGTCGGGGGTGCAAACGGTTCGCAGAAACTCGTGACGTTCAGCTTCCTGCTCAAAAATTTTCTCGTAGAGATACAGTGGGTTCCAGTCAATGAGTACCGCGCCTAAATCGAAAATAACTGTTCTGATCATTGTACTTGACTAATTGGGTAAATGGGTAATCGAGGCAATAAACATCAAAGCAAGTTACCTCAATTACCCGTTTACCCAATTTTGCACTTACCGAAAGAGCGATTTATAAAAGGCGAGCCCTTCGCTGGCCAACTCATCAGGGCTATTTGCCAGGGGTCGCCAGATGGATGCCGCTTTGGCCAGCTCTTCAGACGGTGCCCCAAATGTTTCGATCACCACGGCTCCGTCATAACCAATTTCGGTGAGGGCGTCTTTAATACCCGCCCAATCTACGTTGCCGGTTCCGGGCGTTCCCCGGTCGCTTTCGTTACCCTGCACATGACACAGCATGTCCCGGCCGATAGCCCGGATCGTAGCCGGTATGCTTTTCTCTTCGATGTTATTGTGAAAGGTATCGAGTGAGACTTTGATAAACGGATGGGCAACCTCGTTCACCAACGACAGGGCTTGTTCGGCTGTGTTGACCATATCGGTTTCAAACCGGTTCAGCGGCTCCACCCCGATCACAACCCCGCACGATTCGGCAACCCGGCCTGCTTGATGAAGGTTTTCAAGACACCAGTTCCGCTCCTGTTGCTTGCGCTCGGCAGATACCAGCCGGGTTTTTCCCACGGCCGAATAAACCGGACCCGTGAAAATCGGACTACCGACATCTTCGGCAATGCGGAGGCAGTCTACAATGTAATCGAAGCCCATTTTTCGGATGGCAGCATTGTCGCTCGAAATATCCCGATTAGGCCCGAACGCACCACTGATGGTAATTTTTAGACCCGTTTCGGCGGCCAGCTGTTTCAGTCGCGGCCAATCGATCAGGTCCTTATCCTCTACGGCGACCTCAATAATGTCGTAGCCCATGTCGGCCACTTTGTAGAGCAAATCGAAGTGAGCCGTTGAAAAGGGCGACACCCAGATAAACGTGCTGGCACCAAATTGAATCATGTAGTTAGGAATTTGGTAATCGGTTAATTGGGGTAAATAGATGATTGGCTAGAGCCATTTACCCATTTACCCCAATTAACCGATTACCTATTAATATTCAGGAATTGTGATTCGTTCGCCACCTTTCATGGCTGATTCGTGGGCACAAATACCCGCAAGCGTGTAGTTAGCAGCCATTTCGGCATCAACGGCGGAATCACGTCCTTCAATAATTGCCGCCAAAAACTCCTGCACCAGGTGAGGGTGCGAACCGCCATGACCGGCACCCTGCAAAAACGAAACGTGATTGGGATCGTCGATTTTTTCGCGCTTGGTGAAGTGCTTGATCGGCTCAATCAACATCTCGTCGGTATCGGGCACGTTGATGCGCCGGGCGTTTTCGCCCCCGTCGAAAATAATGTGTTCTTCGTCCTGTAGTTGCTCCCACTCAAACGACATTTTGGTACCATACACGTCGTAGCTCTCGCGATACTGGCGTACTACATCGAATAGCGAGCGCGTTGCCTCGGCAATAACATCGGAGTCTTTGAGCGTAAACGTGGCAGTCTCAACCGCAAATGGCGATCCGTACCGACTGGCCAAATCGTCGCTCAATCGACCGGATCCGTGGCAAACAACCGTTTCGGCTTTGGTATTATTGATTCGCAACAGGGGCGAAATAGCGTGCGTACCGTTCAGCATCGGTGGGTAGCCTTTCCAATATTCACCCCAGCCTTCCATGCTCATATCCTGAATATGGGAACCCCTAACAAACTGAATACGACCCAGTTCTCCCGTTTCTGCCAGTTTCAGCCCGTACAGAAATTCACGGGTATACAGCGCCGTCTCCATCATCATGTAAACTTTCCCAGATTTCCGCTTGGCCTCCACAATGGCCTTGCAGTCTTCTTTGGTCATCGCCATCGGAATAGTACAGGCGGTGTGTTTGTTCGCATTTAGCGACGCCAGCGTCATGCGGGCGTGTTCGGGCACGGGCGTAACCACGTGAATGGCATCGACATCGTCGCGACCGGGTATATCCTCAAAATGCTCGAAGCAGAGGTCTGGATCAAGGTTGTATTTGGTTCTGAGTTCGTCGAGCGTCTGGCGATTGCGGGTACAAATACCGACTTTGTTGATGTTGGGATGTTGGAGGTAAATGGGTATAAACTCCTTGCCGAAGCCCATACCAACGATTACGACGGTAATTTTCTGGTCACTCATAATGTATTGGATTGATTTTGATTGTTAGACCCCACCCCCGACCCCTCCCCGTTAGGGAGGGGTGCAATATGTACGTGAGCAACGCCCTCACTGACGGGGAGGAGCCGGGGTGGTGTTTCTTTTATTTGCGGGCGGCCCATGCTACCGAGTTACGGAGCAATGCCTGATAATTAGGAATGTTGTGCGATTCAGCATCGTGCCCAAGCGCGAGGCCCACAATGCGGGCTTTTGGATGCTTCACCACAAACACCGAGGGATAGATCTGATCGGAACCGGCTACACTCGAACTAGCTAACACATTAATGCCCGGACCAGCAGGGTCAGGAATGTAAAAATAACGTTCGTCTTTAAGCGTGAATTTGGTTTCAACACCTTTCGTAATGGGGTGTTGCGGTTCGGTTACGGTCACCTCGAACGGGCCGTATTTATCGTGCTTGCGAGTGCCACCACTAACCAGATTGAGGTTGTATTCTGGCCAGTCTTTCCAGTTGTACCACATGGCGGCATGAGCAATCAGCAGGCCTTTACCCGCATTGGCATGGGCCATAATAGCCTCACGAACAGCCGGGTTATTGATAGGACGGTTGTTGCTCAGGTAGAGCACATCGGCATTGGGCAAGAAAGCCAGCATCGAGTCGGGATCGCCTACGTAGTTTACGGTCGCGAAGCCATCGCGGCTCAGCGTTTGTCCATCCACGTTTCGATACCACATACCAAAGTTGTGCGATGTACCACCGCCCACCATCAGCACCCGGATGGTTTTGCCCGCTTTCGACGAGCCGGGCGAACTCGTTTTGCAATTCGTGAACGATAAAGCTATGACCGCCCCAAGAACCATACCCAACAGGGTGCGGGTAGTTGTGCGGACAGAAAACGTGATTGGAATGTGTTTCATACGACTTTTCAGTAAGTTGGTTCTCTATTTACCCAGTGTTTCGGTTGATTTTTCTACCCGCATTATGCCCCGCATAATGCTCCAGTGCCCCGGAAACGTGCAGAAGAAGGGGTAATCGCCGGGCTGAGTGGGGGCCATAAATTCCAGCGTGTACGACTCACCGGGATTCACCAGAATACTGGATGCCAGTACTTCGGGCATTTGCGGAACATAATGTTTCTCCACACTTTTTGGATCGCGGGCCATAGCGTCGGCGGCTTTGCCCACTTTCTCGGCCATTCCCTGTTTACAGATCACGATGTTGTGCTGCATAATGTCGGGGTTTTCCAGCGTCAGCACAACGGGTTGACCGGCTTTCACCGTGAGCATTTTCTTGTCGTACTTCATCTGCTCTTCTACCACTCTAATCGTTAAAACAGTAGCGTTTTTAGGGACAACCTTTTCAGCACTTACAGTGCGGTTGGTTGCGCTTGGTTTCCGAACTTCAAGGGTAGTATTTTGTAAATTACCAATAAAACCAAACATTGACTTATAGGCATTTTCATACGCTCCAATCGAGTTTTCATTCACAAAATCGCGCTCCGTCCGAATCACATCCGTTAATGGTTTTGTAAATAGCGAGGGCGCTTTTCCTTTGCCCATTTCTTTACCATTCACTAGCAGTACCATCTCTCCATTGTTAACAAACCGACTTTCAAAGTCAAATTTTTCGGGTAGTGGCTCCGTGGTAGTGGCCGAATAGACCTTTCCATCCTGCTTCACAACCATCGTCAGGTGATTGTCTTTAATGTATAAGCCATAACCGCCATCCTGACCACCATGACCCACAATAAAACCTTCCATATCCCGGTTGCCTTTGGAAGCAGTCCCTTTAATAATAATCTCTCGGCCTGTTACATCAGGGGGCAGGGCAATGGTTGCCCGCCGTTGCAGCGTATATACTTCCTGATTGATACCCGCCATCAACCGACTCGTCAGGCTTTTTTCAGCAGCCGTTGCGGATGCGGGGTTCTTAGCGGCTTCGGCCAGAAAACCATCACGGTGAACAGCCGCAGCGGCAAACAACGCCCGGTTAATCCAATCATCCGATTCATTTTCTGGTTGAAGTGAAGCTTTGTACAGAGCTGCCCCAACGGCCTCGGAAGGAGGCAGTGTTGCCATTGCGAGCATAGCCGCCATACGCACATTCAGGTTGGAGTCGTTGAGTAACCCTACTTTCTGAAGGATTTCCAACGTTTGGCTGGTGGCAGGCATCACGTCAATAGCCGCCTTACGCACCCCAGCCGCCTTGTGGGTTAACGCCTTAGATACCACCTGGAGCGCTTCGGCATTTGAACCCGAAAGAGCGCCCAATCCATGCAACGTCCAGAGGGCATGAACAGCGGGGCTATTCAGGCCAATTTCGTCTACAGAAGGGTCAGCGATGAGTTTATACAACTCGGGCAATACTGCCATATTTTTCGACTCTACGAGTAACCGCTGGCCAGTCATCCTCCAAAACATATTGTCGTTTTTGAGGGCTGCCACTAAACTCGCTGGGTCATTTTTAGCCAATGCAACAGGCTGATACGGCTTTGCTTTTTTGTAAACAACCCGGTAGATCCGGCCAAAATTCTGATCGCGGAGGGGACTGATAAACGCATTCCCCTGTCCACGAGGCTGATCTTTAAACGGCAACACCATTTCCGAAGGGGCCTGCCGCTCCACAAACACGTTGTGCTGAATAATGAAGTTGTACCAATCGGCCACCCACAAGGCTCCGTCGGGTCCCACTTCGGCCTGAACGGGGCCAACCCATTCGTCGGAGCTGGCCAGAAAATTCCAGCCATCTTTTTCGGTAAACCCGGCTCCCTTTGGCTCCACAACGGCATTATGAATAAGGCGGACGGTAGGCTCGCACACAAAAGCTACCCGGTTCCAGTACGATTTGGGGAAACTCCGGGCCGTATAAAAATGGTGACCTGCCGCCGAAGTGAATCCACCTACCACGTCTACCTGCCTTAAGTTGGGTGTCATGGTGTGGGAGTCGTAATGACCATCGATTTTCTGCACCGACTGTACGGTTGAGCCGGGCAAATTGCGTTGCATATACCGGGCAGGCATCGAATAGAAGGCACTGTGCGTATTGTTGGCCGTCGAAATAAACACGTTGTTGTCCTCTGTGAATCCTAGCCCCCAGGTATTATTGCTCGTGTTGGCCAGAAAATCGACGCCCGTTCCGTCGGTGTTCAAATTATACACGCCCGTTCTGAAATTCAGGTTTTTACCATCGCGGGTGGTGCCGCTGTAGCCAGACCCAACCACACCCCAGAGTTTGTTATTGAAGCCATATTGGAGGTTCGACGGGCCAAAGTGAGTGTCGTTTTTATCCCAGCCGGTCATGATGTTTTCGCGCACATCGGCCTTATCGTCGCCGTTAGTATCTTTCAGAAACACGAAGTACGGGGCCATTGAGACCACTACCCCACCGTTGGCAAAAACCATACTTGTCGGAATGTTCAGCTTGTCGGCGAAGACCGTGAATTTGTCCGCTTTTCCGTCGCCGTTGGTATCCTCACAGATTTTGATCCGGTCGTTGGCAGCACCGTCCGTTTCCAGAAACGTATTCGGATAATCGACCGACTCCACAATCCAGAGTCGCCCCCGTTCATCCCACGACATCGCAATGGGATTGGTAATGTCGGGCTCGGCAGCAAACAACTGAATATCGAAATCCACCGGTACCTGCATCAGCTTCTTCGACTCTTCGGGTTTCAGCGCCACCTGCATTTTAGGAACGCGGTACCGCTTTGTGTAGTCCGCAATGGCGATGTTAGCCGACTCATAAATGTCGACATTAGGAATCGTCAATTTGGCAATCTGCTTTGTAACAGGCTCACCAATAGCCCACAGAACGCCATTGTTCACCAACTCACGGAAACCGGGGTTCGTCCAGGTACTGTCGTTGTGACCGTAGGCTGTGTAAAAAACACGACCTTTGCCCTGATTACGCACCCAGGTATACGGCTCCTGCTTGTCTCCTTCCTGACGCGTAGTCAGCACGGTCATGTCCGGGTTGAGCCGCTGGTGCACGTACGTCTCATCCCAGGAGGTAGTAAACGGACTCAAGCCCTGCATGACAGGGTGATTTTTAGCCACAATAGTCTCCGTTATCGGCCCCGTTTTGTGCGATTTAAACTGCCCCCCGATGGTATTGATGTACCAATCCGAATTTTTGAAGCAACCCGAGGCTGAATGAAGTGGGATCAAGCCTTTACCACCTTCCACAAACGCTTTCATGGCCTGCTCCTGAGCTGGCGACAAGGTTTCGTGGTTCGCGTAAATAATCAGGCCGTCGTAGTGGCTCAGATTCTCGTCGTTCAGATCGGCCAGATCCGTGGTGTATGTTAGGTTAATTCCTTTTTTGAAGAGCGAAATAGCCAGCCAGGGAGCGTATTTCCCCGAATCGTGGTGCTTCCCAACATTGCCCAAAAACAACACCTCACCCCGGCGGGCAGTTGATTTTTGAGTTGTCGTATTCTGGCTTGATCCGTTTGTTCGGGCAGTTCTCGTGCAGCCCTGGTGCAGCGCAACGGCCAGCACCAGGGGAAAAATGATCCATTTCATAGGAAAAGTTTGAGTGGTTTTATTTCAGCCAGACCTGTTGGGTAAAGGCTCCATTTACCGCAGCATCCCACACCTCAACCCGTACCCACGTCCGGTTTTTGAGGTTGGTAGTGAATCGGTACTGTTTTTTGCCAAAGGGAAGTGTGTTGGTTAGATCAATTCGGTCGCGGTACACCTGCTTACCATCGCCGGATATAATCTCAGCAAAAGTGAGCGGGTATGTCCAGTCAATGTTTATGGCTACTGTTGCTTTGCCATCGGCAGGTACAGTCAGGGTCTCCCCTGCCCCCTTTCCATTTACGGTGAAGGTTGGGAGCAGAATCTCGCCCGTTGATACAAAGAATTTACCCTGCTGCATCACATCCAGAATGGGTTGCCAGCCCGACGAATACTCAGGCAGCTTATCCATCTGCAAGTAATTGACATTTAGGTGGGCATAGGTCTCGTTTTCGGGTTCCATCGTAAAAATGTCGGCCTCGGCAATAGCGTGTTTTTTGTAGCCCCAGTTGGCCATATCGTCCATCAAATCGAGTACCCGGCGGCTTAGGCGCGGCTCCGACAGGTCGGCAGGGATGTTTTTCCAGGCCGCTCCGAAGAAGTGGTCCGATTTGTAAAAGTCTTCGTCCTTGTACTTATCGGGGAAACCCGTTGAGCCTTTGGTGCGGGCGTGCGCTGTCCAGGCCAGGCCATTTTCGGCTTCCAGCAGTTTCAGCATATCGGCTGCGTCAGCAATCCGGTACACCTTCCCGTACTTGGGATCATTCGTCACAAAAGGCATGTCGGGTTTGCGCGACATAATCCAGTACACATCTTTCGGGAAGAAGTCGAGCCAGTGTCCACCGAAAAAGTTATTCGGCTCTTCGCCCGGCAGTAACAGAAAATCTTTGTCGGACAGGCGTTTGCATTCACGGAACAGCGTTTGCAGCTCCAACAGACGCAAACTATCGGGCCCTTTGGGGTGGCCGGGGCCGTGAAACTCCGCCAGATGCACAATGTTGACCCCCGAATTTTTGAAGACCGTTACGAAATTAGGCACTTCGGGCACTGGCTTACCAGCCAGCACTGTTCGCATGGTGTGCTCGTTGTGAAAATGGCTCGACATTGTTTTGTAGCCCGGTACCTCGGGGTACTTATCGCCGTGGGTAAATTTCTTTACAGCCTCCAGCGTATTGTCGGGTTGGTCGGTGCTGAGCAGACAGAAAAAGTTAAGCCGCTGTTGCGTACCCGGCGGAGCATTTACCCAGGGCACCCATCGCCGGTCGCCCATCAGATCCTGGCGGATACCAATACCAAAATCGGGAATCAGACTCCGGTATTTGGTACCGTACCAGGTAAAGTCGAGGTTGAACGCTTCGTCTAGTGGATAAAAATACTGGTGAGGAGCCGGAAACAGGGCCAGAGTACCGTTGGGGCTGCTGCCCATAATGGTACGGTATTTTACCGCCTGAGCCTTGTTTGGCTGGGTAATGTCAGCGGGAAAATGCTGCATCTTATCGTCCGTATCCGACCACGACAGGGTTGTCCAATTCTTTTTCTTGGTCACCAGACCCGCGTCGTACAAAATGGCGGTAGAGTCGACCTGGGTGGCCATCACCGCGGCAACGTTGAACAGCGGACTGCCCTGATACACAGTAATCTCAATAGCACCTTTAAACGAGGCTGCCTGAACCTCACCAATTCGCAGCACCGTGCGGGTACCCACAGTAATCACACTGGCCTGACGCTTGCTGAGTTCAACGGCATAGGCTTTCGAAGGTAAACGGTTCGTTTTATCGAAAAAGATGTTCCAGCCATTCTGCGAAACCAGGTCCCGCTTGCCAACAGTCAGCACAAAAGCAGGGTCCATGTCGGTGGCGATCTCGCTGAACTGATTTCCTTTTGATAGCTGAATATGGCTAAACAGCGGTTTCCCCGGTTCGAGGTTCACTACCAATCGGCCCGTTTCTTTGCCCGTTGCCGGCCAGCTCAGTACAAGATCATTGCCTTGTTGGGCAACCGTTGTAGGACTATTTTTGGTGTACTTCGACAAGTCAACCTGAACCTGTGCGTAGGCCGTTGAACTGAGCAGAAAAAGCAGAAAAAGGCCGTATTTCATTGAGTCGGGTGTTGTTCGTAGATAGTCCAGAGTTGGTCGGGCGAGTCTTTCTTTTTAGCCAGCACAATAGCTGAATTTACGGACCCACTACCATCCGACGGCGTAATGTACAAGTCGGTACCTTTGAGTCGAATCCGGTATTTGCCCTGCCCTACGGCCAAAAACTCGTACGTTTGGTTAGGCTGATCGGCTTGCAGAGGTTGTTGTTCCAGCTTGATTCCATCGGCTACAGCGCCCGTTACGGGCTGGAGGGTTTTGCTGGTAAACAGGTTCTTCAATTGATAAGCGTCTCCGCCTGCGTGCTGAAAATCCCAAGTCATACACTTCCAGTTGACGGGCGAATAGCCCACGATGGCGGTTCCGTTCGCTTTTCGGGCTTCTTCGGGTCGGAGCAGCAAACCAGTCTGTACGTTTTTGATGGCGTAGGTACCTTTTATCGGTTGAGCAAACCCACTTGTTGCAAGCCACATCAGGCTGAGCAGTATACAGGCAAAAAGAGCATTTTTCATACGCGAATTGAATTAAAAAAAGTATGGTGAACAGCCTCTAGACACTAAGGCTCAAAGGATTACTAAGGAATTGAGAAGCCTCTTTTACTTAGCAAATCCTTTGTGTCTTAGTAGCGATTTACCAACCTATTATAAACTCACCTTTTGTACGGGTGTGTAGATCATATCCTCAACACCAGTGATTTTCAACCCAATACGCACAAACACATAACTCTGAGAGGGCACTAAAGCGGGAATATCAGCGGTCGTCAGGCTTACGTTATCGAGATTTGTAATGGCCGTTCCTGCCAAATCGGCTTTGTTAATGCTGTTCCCTGCATCAACAAACTGGGTTTTGTTCACATACAACGAGACCCGTTCTACCGTTTTGCCGTTAATCGCATCCGTAATCACTTTTTCGAGCTTCACACTGCCCGATACCTTCCGCCCGTTTACGGTAAACTGTGGGCTTCGAACCATGTAGTAGGGCATCACCTCGATGTCCATTTTCTGGCTTCCCTGAATGGTTATCGCTAAACTGTCGGGGGTGTTGGAGGCAGTTCTTTTCCAGAGAAACGGCCCCTGCCCATTGGGTACGATCAATTTATAGTCACCATCGAAAAGCAGCGACGAAAAAGAACCGTCCTGCTTGATCGGTATCCTGATTGAACTGCGGTTGTTATAGGCTTTCTGCCAGAGTTCTAGAAAAACCGGAAAGTCGGAGTTGTTACCCACGGCCACGTTGGCACTCTGAATCAGCAACGGTTCGCCCTTGTAAACGAGTCGTCCTTCGAAGGTCGATTTGGGCGGTTCAAAGTTATCTAGTGCGCAACCAGCCAGCCCAAGGGTGAGCAGCAGTGCAAGTATGAATGTGTATCGCATAGTTGTAGTGTGCATTTATTGGTTGGGATTTCTGACAATCAACGGGTTGTTGTTGATAATGGCGTCGCCGATCCGGGAGTAGTAGTTGCCCAGCCGGAAAATATGGCTTTGCGTTACGCGGCCCGACAACACTTTGCGGAATACCCATTTGTTGTGATTAGGTCCGCCCGGATCGTAGATCTTGTAAGGCCATAGGCTATATACCCGTGTGCTTGGCTCCGTGGCTTTGCCAGGTTGTGTGGTGAGATCCGAATTGCTACCGTCCCATACCACGTGGGCTATCCGCCACCGCTTCATATCCCAGAGTTCGTGATTCTCGTAGGCCAGTTCAACTTTGCGCTCGTGAACAATCCGGTCGAAGGTGATCTCGCTGGCGGTTAACGGAGTAGTCAAACCGGCCCGATCCCGCACGAGTTTCATGTAAGAAGCAGCCACCGCATTCTGTCCCAGTTCAAAGGCTGCCTCAGCAGCGTTCAGCAGCACTTCGGCGTAGCGGTATCGCACGTTCCATACCTCGCTTTGCGTACCGATCTGACCCGAGCCTGTTACCGGATCGTTGTATTTCCGCATATAGAAACCGCCCTGCGCTGATCCATCATAGCCTTCGATTGGGCCCGATAAGCCTACAACTTGCACCGATACACCGTTGACCGGCTTGAGCTGGCCCAACTGATCGCCCGACAAAATGGTGTTGTTGCCCAAAATAAGCCCGGCAAATATGTCGATCGGCCGGTTTTTAAAGATGGCTCCCGGCACCAACACTGTTCCCTGCAAACGCGCATCGCGATTGGCAAACAGGTCTTCGGGCTTGTCGTAATACACATAATTGTTGGCCGACCCGGTATTGATAGCCAAAGGGGCGAAGGTGTTGTCCAACTTCTCGAACGACTGCACCAGGTTCAGCGAGGGATTCAAACGACCACCACGTTCGCCTTCTTCAGTGATTGCACGCGGCTGATTGTCAAGCGCAAAACTGTGAACCTTACCACTGGCCAGTTTGTAATCCTCCACAAAAATCACTTCTGGATTGTTCGCTTTGTCGAGGAAAATATTGGCAAAATTGGTCGACAGATCGGGCGCTTTCTGATACAGTGAATACTGACCAGAGTTGATCAATTCCTGAGCCGCAGCTAGCGCAATCTGATAGTATCCAGTTGCTTTTGAGGCTGGAATTCCCACTTCACCATTGGGTAACGAGACCGAAGGCGTGTTGGCACCATACTTGGCAATGGAACCGGCATAAAGAGCAGCTCTTGCTTTTGAAGCCAGCGCCAAACCATACGTAGCGCGTGATTTTTCGTTGGGTGTTTTTGGCAGAATCGACTTGATTGCCTCAAACTCACTGATTACGTAGTCGTAAATCTCTGATTCCTTAGCCCGTGGTTTACGCAGGTAGGCTGCGTTTCCACTGTAATCGTACGAAAGCGATTCGGTAATGAGTGGCACACCACCCATTCGCTTCACCATTTCGAAGTAGGCATTGGCTCGCAGAAACCGACCTTCGGCCGCAAAACGGACTTTGTCAGCTGGCGTCAGCGCTTTGGCCGCTTCAACCCGCTCAATGAACAGGTTGATCTCCCGGATATACGCATAATCCCACAGGTTCCAGTCGTCGTAGCTGTATTCGCGGTTCTGATGCCGAGCATAATCTCCCGAGGCAAAAGCTTCATCGAAGCTGGCGTAGATACCGAAGTTAGCGGGCTCGACCAGTTCAGGAATACGGTTATACAACTCCGTTGCGGCCGATAGCACAAGCCGGGGATCGCTGTACACCTCATCAATCAACAGAATATTGGTTGATTTTACATTCAGGAAATCAGTATCATCTTTGCAGCCTGTGATGAGCGAAAGGGCCATCACAAGTGTTATTGCGTATTTTTTCATAAGTCGATGGCGGTTTAGAAGCTCAGATTCAGCCCGAAATTGAGGAGTTTGGTTTGTGGATACTGCAACCCATTTTCGTCCTGTACTTCGGGGTCGATACCAAATTGGCGGGTATTATCAATCGAGAACAGGTTGTAGGTATTCACGAATACCCGAGCTTTTTGAATTCTAACTTTTTGGGTTAGCAGCGTTGGCAAGGTGTAGCCCAGTTCCATGGTCCGGTTGCGGAGGTATTTGATGTTGAGCAACCACCAGTCTGAATCGATTTGGTTACTATGACCGGTATCGTTGTAGCGGAGCGGTATGTTCTTACCGGGTATCCACTCGCTATCTGGATTAAGCGGATCGGCCCGGCGCCAGCGGTCGTCGAACAATAACCGTGGTACGTTACCTGTGTTCTGGAATGCATTGCGCTGCTCGAAACGCCGGTTGATCGCCAGCATTGAACCCGCCGAAAAGTCAGCGGCAAAATCGAAGCCTTTGTATTGAACCGTGATATTGAGGCCACCCGACAGGATTGGGGTGTTATTGATATTGTAGCCGATTGGCCGTTCGTCGCGGCTGTTGATAATACCGTCGTTGTTGGCATCTCGGTAAATCAGGTCGCCGGGAATCATGGTCCGGTTGCCCTGGCCATCCACGTTTACCGGGTAGTTATTGATCTCTTCTCTCGATTGGAACTGACCAACCACTTCATACCCCCAGAAAATGCCGCTCCAACGATCTTCAACTGAGTTGCGATATTGCAGTAACGAGTTACCGTACAAGGGGTTATACGGCTTTATGTATCGACTTCGGGCGTACGACAGGTTACCGCCAATGGTGAACCGAACGCCCCGCACTGACCCATTATACACCAGCGATCCTTCGCCACCGACAACGGCATCCCGCTCCAGGTTTTCCTGAGGAAGTGCATAACCTAACTCGCTCGGTACAAACACATCGCTTTTCACGGCAGGCAAACCATCCCGATTGCGTCGGAAATAGTCCAGGGTACCGGTGATTTTGTTATTCAATAACGCGAAGTCGAGTCCGATGTCAGTCACTTTGGCGGTGAGCCACGATACGCGATCGTTGGCAATGCCCCGATCCCGAGCCGCTACCGTTGTCACGCCCGACATAATACCAACCCCCGTATTGTAGGAGTATCCTGGATTGTAGGCAAATGGATCGAGGTCAGCGTTGTTTGGCCGAACGTTGTCGTCACCCAACTGGCCATAGGAAGCCCGGATTTTAAGGTCGCTCAACACCCGTCCATCACCCGAAATCTGTTTGAAGAACGGTTCTTCCGAAATACGCCAGGCCGCTGAAACGGAGGGGAAAGTACCCCACCGTTTGGCAGGTGAGAATTTCCAGGAAGCATCGCGACGGGCAGCCACTTCCACAAAATATTTGTCGGCAAAGCCGTAGTTAACCCGGCCAACATAGCCCACCCTTGCCTGCGTAGCGTCGGCGTCGGCATACGCTACAATATCAGCAAACTGCATCACTGGTAGCGAGTTGGTTTTGGGTACCGTACGAGCTTCCACGTTACGCTCCCGTTTCCGCAGTCGTTCGGTCAGTGCCAGTGCCGTAATGGTGTGCCGGCCAAAGGTATTGGTGTAGTTGAGTTGCAGCTGACCAATGTTTTCGTCGATCTTATTGACAACCCGTTGCCGGTATGGGTTCTGGCTACCACCAGTCCGATTATAGGCCTGCGTTGACGGATTGTAGGTATAGGTATCGTAGGTATATTCAAACACTTCGCGCTGTGAGTCGCGGAACATATACGAGTATAAGCCTTTCAATACCAGACCTTTAATTGGCGTTTTGTACTCAGCCGTAAACTGGGGCGTAACTGAGGTATACACTTCTTCGAGGAACCCGGACCGCTTGTAGTTCAGATATCCCCAGTTAGAGGCTGGGTTACTGATCGTATTGATGTAGTCGGGGTTATCGTTGGCGTATGGGCGCTCGGTAGGCCGGTTCCTCAGAATGGCGAACTTGGGAGCCACGTAGTCATCACCACCCGGAACACCCGGATTTTTGCGGGTTTCCTGCCGACCAGCAATCGTCAATCCAACCTTGATCCGGTCGGTAATTTGCGCATCGATATTCGACTGAATGTTGGAACGGTTAAAGATAAACTCACGTCCCATCACCGAATTCTGATCCAGACGAGTGGCCGAGATATAGTAGTTGATCTTATCGGAACCACCGCTGGCACTCAGGTTGATGTTAGACTGGGGTGAGTTGGGTTGAATGATAAAATCGTACCAGTCGAAGTTCTGATAGCCATACTCCGTACCTGCTTTGTATTTATCCAGTTCAGCCTGGGTGATGGCCGTGGTACCGTTACGGTTTACCTCAGCCTCAGCCTTGCCCAAATTCCACTCGTAGGCGTTCACAACCGTCGGGAAGCGGGTCCAGTTCTGGAAACCATAATACGCATCCAGATTGATGGTGCTTTTCTGGCCAAGGGTTCCGCGTTTTGTGGTTACGATAATAACGCCGTTGGCCGCCCGCGAACCGTAAATAGACGCCGAAGCATCTTTCAACACTGTAATAGTTTCTACGTCATTTGGCGAAAGATTATCGAACTGAGACTTGTCTTTAGGCACACCATCAATGATAAACAGCGGGTTACCACCCATATTCCGAATCTGAATAGTTGCGGCTGCACCCGGCCGACCATCTGCCTGCCGGAACTGAACACCCGGAATTTTACCGGCCAATGTCCCCGTCACTGTAGCCGCGTGAACCCGACCCACATCACGGGATGTCACGGCAGAAATAGCCCCAGTCAGCGATTCTTTCTTCTGGGTGCCATACCCCACAACAACCACCTCTTGCAGACCCTTGGCATCTGGTTCAATAGTAACGTCGATCACAGACTGATTACCAATAGCGATCTCTTTGGAGATGTACCCGATAAACGATACAACCAGAGTTCCGGCTTCCTGACTGGCCGGTAAGGGGATCGTGTAAATACCGTCGGCATTTGTTGAGGTACCCGTTGAAGTCCCTTTGAGAAGCACAGTAGCTCCCGGTAGGGCCTCTCCCTTCTCACTGGTAATTTTCCCCGTTAGGGTGCGCTGTTGAGCCAGCGTTGGTAAGCCAGCCAGAATCAGCAATAACAGTAAAGCTAATCTGGCAGACAGTGTTTGGTAGACGTTTTTCCAATGCATACACGTATTGAAGGTTTAGTTAAACTTGGATGGTAGCCGCTCCTGTTGGCATAATTCAAAGGAATGATTTTGCAATTTTAAGAAGTAGGTGACCGCTGCATCATTACTTTTGTGCGAAAGAGCAGGACTGATGTACAATTTTTGGCACTAAATGTCCTGTTTTGATCTCCTGTGCGAAGTATTACACATACAGCCTGATCCATGATGACACAACCTGGGGTAGGAAAAACAGCCAGTTACCTAGAGTACATATCTCTGATAGTCAGCATATTACTCATTACTAGTAAACCAGGATTTGGGCAGCAGTTTAGTTTCAACAGCCTCACTTCAGACGACGGGCTAGCGCACAATAGTGTTTTCAGTATCGCAGAAGACTACAAAGGTTTCATGTGGTTTGGCACTCGCGATGGTCTCAGCCGTTATGATAGTCAGCGAATCAAGAATTATTACTTCAATGTATATAGCCCCAGCGCCGAAGCGAATCGGGTTACATGCATTTACAGCGTTGGGAAAAATCTCTGGGTAGGCACGGAGTTGGGGCTATTCCGGTACGTATTTGAGAAGGATTCCTTCCAGCAAATCAAGCTAAGCAAGGAGTCCAGATACGTATACGACATCAAGCAGGTTTCATCCGGCGAGTTATGGGTTAGCACGCAGGATGGCATTTACACGCTGAGTAAGGAGGGACGATTACGCCACCTTCTGCCAGGGCAGATAATACGGTCTATTTGCGAGTTTCGGAAAGGCACGTATCTGGTGCTGCATGGTAGTGATCCGCGGCTTATAAATGCGGAGGGCGAAACCGTGATCTCGCTCTCCATCCATGATGGTGGTCAGGAAAAACTAGCCTCCTTTCGTAATTATACCGTGTATAAAGACCGACAGGGTACCGTTTGGTTAGGCACCAACGGAGGTCTGCTCCAGCTGGATGAAAAAACAATGGTGTTTCGCCCTACCGACTGGTTAAATCGGTTGATAAAGCCCAACATCAGGGTCGTTCGTACCATTAATGAAGATCACGAGGGCAACATGTGGGTGGGGAGCGAATCGGGCATTGTGGTTATCGACAAGCTACACCAGTCAGTTCAACGATACGACAAATCATTTGCCACCTCACCGTATAGTCTGACTGATCGGGCTGTTTACTCAAGCTGCGTCAGTCGGGACGGTATCATTTGGCTAGGCACCTATTTTGGGGGCGTGAACTATGCCAGGCCGGTCGGGAAATCGTTTAACCACCTTTTTCCGGGACTCAATGGCAAAGGCCTTTCCGGCAAAGCAATCAGCCAACTCGTTGAAGACGACAAAAATCGACTGTGGATTGCTACCGAAGACGCGGGCATCACTGTACTCGATAAAACAACGGGCCAATACACGTACCATAACCGAGGCAACGGCTTAAGCGACGATAATGTCCATACTATCCATCTGGATAAATCAGGGGTAGCCTGGATTGGTACGTTTCTGGGTGGCCTAAACCGAATTGACCTTGCTTCGGGGAAAAACAGGGTTTATACACACAACCCCGCCGATTCTACTTCGCTCTCAAACAACTTTGTTTGCAGTGTTTTTCGAGACCGCTCCAACCAGTTATGGGTTGGTACTATCCATGGGTTAAATATAATGGATGAAAAAACGGGCAAGTTTTGGCTGTTCAAACCGGATTTACTGGGCAAGGCATTTATTTATTCGATACTGGAAGACAGTTCCGGGCAAATTTGGATTGCTACCCGGTATTCGGGTCTGTATCGGTACAATCCGGGTTCAGGCGAGATAACGCATTATCATACTGGCAGCACAAAGGCATTGCGTAACAACCAGGTTATCAGCCTCTACGAAGACTCTAAACACAATATCTGGTTTGGCTGCATGAACGGCGGAGCCTATCAGTGGAATTGCGCGTCAAACAAAATCATTCCGAGCACGGTCAACCACTACCTGCCCAGCCAAACGGTGTATGGCATTCTGGAAGACAACCACGGAACCTACTGGTTTTCGACCAACAACGGGCTTCTTTCGTTTAATCCACGTAACGCAACATACAGGATCTTCGACAAAAGCAATGGCCTGCAGGCTACCCAGTTCAACTTCTGCTCATACCTCAAAGACCGGAAGGGTACGCTTTATTTCGGCGGTGTCGATGGATTGTGCTACTTCGACCCGGCCGTTATTACCAAACGGGTGTTTGCTCCACCTGTGTATTTTACGGACCTCAAGCTGTTTAATAAAGAAGTAAATGTTAATGAAGAAGATCTCCTGAAAAAGCACCTTGATGAAACCGACGAACTTGTTTTTCGGTATTCGCAGAATGTGATTACCCTGAACTTTGTGGCCGTTAACTACTTCTCAAAGCGTACCAATTATTACACCTATTATCTGGAAGGCTTCGAAAAAACCTGGGGTCCCAAAACATCGATAAACTCCCAGACGTACACCAACCTGTCGCCCGGAACATACACGTTTCACGTCCGATCGTTCCAGTCCAATGGCGATTTATCGCCCACCGAGCGCACCATTCGCCTGATTATTGAACCGCCCTTCTGGCGAACCACCTACGCTTACTTGATCTATTTGCTGCTGGGCATTGCCCTGTTACGGCTCTACAAGCGGTTTATTACCTTCCTGAACAACCAGAAAGTGGCTATCCAGATGGAGCGGGTTGAGCGGCAGAAAAGCGTCGAGCTGAACCAGCAGAAACTAAACTTCTTCACGTTCCTCTCCAACGAATTCAAAACGCCGATCACCCTGATCATGGCCGAGATCGACGAACTAATTCAGTCTAATCAGGCCTGGCGGGGCGATTCGGCAACCAACTATGGCGTTATCAAGAAAAATGCGAAGCGCCTGGAGGTCTTGATCAACCAGATCACTGAACTCCGAAAAACCGGCAGCGAACTGCAAAAAATTCAGTTGACGGATGTCGACATCATTACCTTTATCAAGGAAACGGTGCATGGTTTCGATCCACTTATTCAGGCCCGACACATCCGCAAACGACTCACCTTTTCGCACCCCTACCTGATGGCATCGTTCGACGTTGGGAAAGTGGAGATGATTGTGGGCAATGTGTTCTTTTTCATCACCAACGAACTAGCTGAAGGCGACGACTTAGCGCTTGATGTACGAATCGAGAATACATCCGAGCAGGCTGATAGCCAGCTGTATATTACGTTCACCTCCGAAGGGCAACAAGAGTTGTTCAACGCCATCGAAACCAGTTATCAGGCGGCAGCAGACAATGAGGAACTGTTCCGGCAAAACAACTCATCCAGCATCGGTATCTTACTGACTTTTAGCCTGTTGAAAGTCTTGAAAGGAACGGTGCACTTTTTTAATGAAGGGTCGCGGCAGGGCCTTTCTATTAGCCTGCCCATTCGAAGAAGCCCGGTAAGCAGAACATTAGCCGGGGCAAAAAAACATGGCCAGATCCAAACGCAGATCGTGGGATTAGCTGATGACCCGCTGTTCGAAAACGGGTTTGCCGACGAGCAGGCCGACGACACGGCTGTCAGTGATAAACCAAGCATGCTGATCGTTGATCGCAGCAAAGATCTGGCGCAGTTTCTGAAACGGCATTATGGCGATACCTATCGAATCAGCATAGCCTATTCGTTCAACGAAACCCTGAAAAAAGCCGAAAACTCGCTACCTGAGATCATTCTGTGCGACAGCGACATCCGCGATAAAGAAAACCGAAACCTGTGTGTGGCCCTGAAGGCAAACCCACTAACGCAGGCCATTCCCGTCATTTTGCTGCTAAACGACGAGGAAGACAAGACGATCATCGAAGGTCTAAAAAGTGGGGCCGACGGCTACATCAGCAAGCCCTTTAATCTGAACGAACTGGACTTATTGATCCGGAATCAGTTGCGCGCAGTATCGCTCCTGAAAAACAAAATGATGGGCGGTCTGGCCGACTCGCTCTTGACTAGCCTGCCCCGCCGAAATAAAGAGCAGGAGTTCATCATGCGGTTTTCGACCCTGGTGAATCAGCAGTATAAAGACAAAGATATTACGGCCGACGAACTGGCCCAGCGAATGAATTGCAGCCGTTCGCAGCTGCACACCAAACTGAAAACGCTCACTGGCCTCAGCACCAAAGAATACCTGAACGACTACCGACTGAATTTGGCCCGGCAGCTGCTTGAGAATGGAATGAGTGTCGCTGAAGCCGCTTTTGAGGTCGGCTTCAGCGATCCGAATTATTTTGGCCGGGCGTACAAAAAGAAATACGGCATGACACCCAGCAAAACAACATAGCTCAACGCGCACATATAGGTCAGGCATTCTTTATTTTTTTGCCTTTAGTTGGCTCTCTAGCATCTTGATGTAATACCCACCCACTACCGAACGGGCCTGAAAACCAACCTGTTTGGCATTGGTTGTCTCATGCCAGTCGGATAGCGGTACGCGGGAAGGTGTTTCGTTAGCGTATTTCCAAATGGGCGTTACCAACGCTTTAAAATCCTGGTCAGAATCGGCCATGGTGGCTGTCCATATAATCCAGTCCGATTTAGTGTAGGTTTTGCGACTGTCGAGAGGCAAACCATATGGCTGCTGATTCTTCAGGTAAAACGCGATTTCTTTCTTGGCTACTTCTGCGGGAAACACATTCAGGTTTAAGAGCTTGTCCCACACAATATTGTACTTCTGACTCCAGCTGCCGGGCGTTTTATCGAAGGTCAGCGCGTAGTGCGGTCGGTCGCCACCGTCGCCTTCAGCGGACATCTGCATCCATTTGCGGGCCATCTCACGGGCCAGCTTCAGATTTTCATCGGCCGTCTTTGTATCTCCCAGCATTCGGGCCATTTTACCGTAACAGGCAATGCCCATAATAGCTTTTGCCGAAAGATTGGCGTTGCGGGCAAGGTGACCGGCAAAGTCGTCAGTGCAGAGTTGGTTGGCGGGGTCGAATCCGTCGCGTTTCAGGAATCCTACCCATTTGGTCAGCGTTGGCCAATGCTGTTTGGCAAAGTCGGCTTTGCCATCCATTTGCACCGCGGCCGCCGTCAGAATCATCATGTTACCGGCTTCTTCTACTGGCATATCTTCGCCGTACGTTTGCCCATTGGCCAGCGGATACGTACCCACATCGTGCGCGGGGAAGTCTTTTTTCCACTGCCCGGTTTCGCTGTATTCAAAAATGAAGCGGAGCAATCCTTTTGCTAACTCATTGTTATACAACAAAAACATAGGTACCGACGGATAGGTCACATCAACCGTACCAATAGAGCCGTTGGAGAAATTTTCCTTCGAGAAGAATAGCACTTCGCCTTTGGGGCTGGCCACAATTTTGTGCGCTGATATAGCCTGTCGGTAAGCCAGTACGCACAAATCGGCGTATTCTTTACCGCCCACTTTCTGTGCATCAGCGCGAAGTTTGGCATCGAAAGCGGTGCTTTTCTGGCGGAGTCTTGCGTAATCTTTCTCGGCCGTTTGCAGCAACTGAGGCATCGTCATCTTCTCGTTACGACGCCACCAGGCCCGCAGGTTCTTGCCGAAGTACTGCACCGAATACAGGTCGTCGTAGGCCAGCAACAAGTGCTTTTGCACTGGTTTGGCTCCCACTGCACCCATCGACAAACTCAGCGCCAGACCGTAATCCTGGGCCACGCCAGCATCCTGTTTTCCGGCAGGCAATGTCCCCTGGCTCAGAAACGCCGTTTTGAGGCCTGTCAGCGGGCCCGGTGTGAGCTGAGCACCAGCCTGATCGGGCACAGCAAGGTAGGCATACCCCCAGTCGATGCGGATGTTGTCGCCTTTCTTTTGCAATACGGGTTGCTGCTGCGTGCCTATAGTCAACCAGCGTAAACCCGTTGCGTTACCCATGTCGGACACTACATCCTGACCAGCCGTATTGGTGGCCAGCATACCCGACTCGCCAAAGTACACCTGCACAGCATGGTTCTTGCCATCGTTCGAACGTACATCAAACGTGACGTAACTAACGGGTCGGGCGGCTACCTCAAGCTCATCCAGCAAAAGGGGCGACAAAAAGTTAACTCGCAAATCGACCGGGCCAGCAGTGAACGTATAATCGGTTTGGGTTGCCGAAACGGTCACGCCCGTTTGATTGGCCGTTGCAATGGCTGTTGACACAATTGGATTCGCGATACCCACATCCACGAACGAACCTCCACGCGGGCTGACGCAATGTAACGCCAGTACGTTTTTACCGGTTTTCAAGGCTTTTTGAGCTTCTGTGGGCAGGGGCAAATAAATGTACTCACTAATATAGCCCGGCTTGCTCAGCACCTTAACCCCATTCAGGTAGATGTCAATCGCATCGTCGTGGTTAAGCGACATCAGCAATTTCGCCGGATCAGTTTTGCCGTCGTAGGTGAACTCGCGCCGAACGTAAATTCCATCTTTGTCGGTGTCGCTATTGCGCCAGGGCGTGCGGGCTTCGGGCGTATCGCCAAAGGGTCCCGGTGCTGATTTCCAGCCTTTATCGTCAAAATCGGTTTTCTCCCAACCATCGGCGGGTTTGGTCAAGGTGTAGTTGGCCGTGTAGGCTTTTGTCTCGCCGGTGGGCAAAATTGGGTCGTAGGTAGTAGGTACGGCCCCCAGAAACTGGTAGGATTTTCCATCGACCCGCACAATGCCCTCCAGCGATTGCGGCTTGCCGGTCCAGTGGCGGGTGGGCGAGTCGGTGAGTTTGTCGGTAGTGCTCCAGACACTGAAATACGGATCGTGGGTAATGAGCGGGTAAGCGGGTGGGCGCAGTGTTTGCGCGTAACTCAAACTGGTGAACAACAGGTGAATGAGCAGGATAGCGATGCTTTTGTAGTGCATTGAAACGTTGGTTTGTTGTTTAATAAGAACGGCATGACCGTTATTTAACCAGCCTGTTGGTAATTCATAGCCTTTCCTGCCTTTTAGGGTCAGCTATACTCTCGTGATTTTATGCGCCTATTCGTCTCCTCTACGGTCATCGCCTTCGCTACCTGCTTATCTGTAACCGCTCAGATTCCGCAAAAACGGTTTGAGCCAGTCAGTTTTTCTCAGGTTAACATTACTGATCAGTTCTGGCGGCCCAAACTCGACAAAGTGGCCACGGCTACGTTACAAGCCTGCATTGTTCAGACCGAGCAGAAAACGGGGCGCATCAGGAATTTTGAGAAAGTAAAGCGCGCCCGTGTAGCAGGCAATCAGGCCGAAAAACACGAAGGTATTTATTACGACGACAGTGATGTGTACAAAGCGTTGGAAGCGATTGCCTATTCGTTGAAGAACCGCCCCGATGCCGAGCTGGAGAAAAAAGCCGATGAGTGGATCGACAAAATTGCCGATGCCCAGCAGCCCGACGGCTACCTGAATACTTACTACAGCCTGACGGGTCTCGACAAACGATGGACCGACATGGAAAAGCACGAAGACTATTGTGCCGGGCACCTTATCGAAGCGGCCGTAGCCTACTACAACACCACCGGCAAGCGAAAGCTGCTCAACGTAGCTTCCCGCTTTGCTGACCATATCGACCTAACGTTCCGGCAGGCCAACCGGCACTGGGTTAGCGGGCACCAGGAAATTGAACTGGCCTTGATGAAACTATACCACCAAACCCAGAACGACCGATATCTGAAACTGGCCGACTGGTTTCTGGATCAACGTGGGCACAATTTTGGCAAAGGAGTTATCTGGGACCAGTGGAAAAACCCGGCGTACTGCCAGGATGCGACACCCGTGAAAGAGCAGAAGGAGATTACTGGTCATGCCGTGCGGGCTATGTACCTCTACACCGGAGCCGCCGACGTGGCGGCCACCACCAAAGATGCCGGTTACATGAACGCCATGAAAACCGTTTGGGAAGATGTGGTGTACCGGAATATGTACATCACGGGTGGCATCGGTTCATCGGGCCGCAACGAGGGTTTCTCAACCGATTATGACCTGCCCAACGAAAGCGCTTACTGCGAAACTTGCGCGTCGGTGGGGATGGTGTTCTGGAACCAGCGCATGAACCTGCTTACCGGCGAAGCCAAATACGTCGACGTGCTCGAACGCAGCCTGTACAACGGCGCGCTGGATGGCCTGAGCCTGACCGGCGACCGTTTTTTCTATGGTAATCCATTGGCATCCAACGGCAACAACAGCCGGAGCGAATGGTTTGGTACGGCCTGCTGCCCGTCGAATATTGCGCGTTTGGTGGCTTCGCTGGGTGATTATATCTATGGAAAAGACGAGGCCGGCATCTGGGTGAACCTCTACGTGGGCAGCAACACCAGCCTGAAACTGGGCAAAACAACGGTACCCGTCCAAATGGAAACAAATTACCCCTGGGATGGCAACGTGAAACTTAGTATGAACCCCGACAAACGCACGCCTTACACGCTGCGAATGCGCATACCCGGCTGGGTTAGCAACGTAGCTGTTCCCGGCGATCTATACCGCTTCGCAGAGGGTAATAAGGCTGCCTTTACCATGCTGGTGAATGGAAAACCGGCCCAATACCGGGAAGAAAACGGATATGCCGTCATCGACCGGACATGGCAGAAAGGCGACGTGGTGGAGTTGAACCTGCCGATGGAAGTGAAGCGGGTGCTGGCCAAGCAAGACATCAAAGTCGACAACGACCGGGTAGCGCTGCAACGCGGTCCGCTGGTGTATTGCGTCGAAGGAATCGACAACAACGGACAGGCCTGGAACATGCTCGTCCCCGAATCGACAACATTCACTACGCAGCCGCATCAGGTGAGCACAGAATCGGTCATTGCTATCCGGGCCGATGTACCCGTTGTTGGCCCCTCACCGGATGGTAGTCGGGTTATCACCGAGACCAAAACCATCACGGCCATCCCCTATTATTCGTGGGCCAACCGGGGAAAAAGCTCCATGCAGGTATGGTTACCCATGAAAGCTAAACAGGTAAAAATTAATGAGTGACCTGTCAGGTAAGCGTGAATTCAGTATCTTAAGGGCATTCGCTATAAAACCTGTTAATCAAACAACTGCTTGTCCAACCTTCTACATATATGCGATCACAAATCCGACCTTATCTGCTGATAATCAATTTTACGCTTATTGCGTTGGGCAACGTAGTGGCGCAGGGGCTTGTGGCTGATTACCAACGGTCGGAAGCGCTGAAAACTAAGTTGAAAGACAAGGTTTATAACGCTCCCCAACAGATAAATTGGACAAAAAGCGGCAACCGTTGCTGGTACGTGGTGCAAACGGCGCGAGGAAAAGAGTTTGTGGTGGTCGATCCGAAGCAGAAAACCCGGCAACTGGCCTTCGATCACGAACAACTGGCTCAGAAGTTGTCGACGGCAACCGGCAAAAAGATTGAACCTTACAACCTGCCGTTCACAACCTTTACGTTCGGGAAAGACGATCAGCAACTGGAGTTTGTAGCCGAAGGTTTCACCTGGCAATATGGTCCGGGTGGTACGGCCTTCAGTAAAAAAGGGCCGTTCCGCGCCGAACCCACTGACCGCCGGTACTGGGGCGCCAACAGCAGCGAGTTAAGCGATAAACCTGTGTTCTCGCCGGATAGCACGCAAACGGCCTACATCAAAAATTACAACCTCTACGTACGTTCCGAGAAAACGAAGCAGGAGCGGCAACTGAGCTACGACGGCTC
The DNA here is from genome assembly GCF_028867935.1 of Flavobacterium sp. SUN052. Taxonomy (GTDB): domain Bacteria; phylum Bacteroidota; class Bacteroidia; order Flavobacteriales; family Flavobacteriaceae; genus Flavobacterium. The sequence continues at coordinate 47,512 of NZ_JAPQNS010000001.1, read as the reverse complement.
CGAGGGCGAATACTACGCCAGCACAATTCAATGGTCGCCCGATTCGAAAAAGCTCGTGACCAACAAGATTCGGCCAAACGCCAAGCACCTGATCTATTTCGTTCGCTCCTCCCCCGACGATCAGCTCCAACCCAAACTCGAAAACCGCGAATACCTGAAACCCGGCGATGCCCTGCCTGTGCGTCGGCCGCAGCTTTTCTTGGTCGAAGAGGGCAAACAGATTTCGGTGGACGATGCCCTGTTTAACCAGCAGTTTAGCCTGTCTCGGCTGGAATGGCGCAAAGACAGCCGGGCGTTTACGTTTGAGTACAACCAGCGTGGGCATCAGGTCTATCGTGTGCTGGAAGTCAACGCGGCAACCGGAGCCATTCGAACGCTGGTGGAGGAACAGAGCAAAACGTTTATCGACTACAGCGGCAAACGGTACCGCTTCGATCTGGCCGATGGTAAAGAGATGGTCTGGGCCTCCGAACGTGACGGTTGGAACCACCTGTACCTGATCGACGGAGCAACAGGAAAAGTAAAAAAACAACTGACCAAAGGCGAGTGGGTTGTGCGTAACGTGGTGAAAGTGGACACCGCCAGTCGGTCGGTTCTGTTTGCTGCCAGCGGAAAAACGCCCGGCCAGGACCCGTACTTTACGCAGTACTACCGAGTCAACCTCGACGGTACCAACCTGGTGGCGCTCACCACCGAAGACGCCAATCATATTGCCACCTTTTCGCCCGATTTTCAAACGTTCGTCGATACTTACTCGCGGGTCGATATGCCGCCGGTAACCGTATTACGCAGTTCCACCGACGGATCAGTGCTGGTGAATCTGGAGAAAGCTGACATTTCGGAATGGCAGAAGGCTGGCTGGCAAACACCCGAGGTGTTCACTGCCAAAGGGCGCGACGGCAAAACTGATATCTGGGGTATCATTGTCCGACCAACCAACTTCGACCCGTCCAAAAAATACCCGGTGATCGAAAATATCTACGCCGGGCCGCATGGCTCGTTTACACCCAAATCGTTCATGAGCAACAACCGCTCGATGCACGAACTGGCCGAACTGGGCTTTATTGTAGTGCAGATGGACGGCATGGGCACCTCGAATCGCTCGAAGGCATTTCAGGATGTATGCTGGAAAAACCTCAAAGATGCGGGCTTCCCCGACCGGATTTTGTGGATGCAGGCAGCCGCTCAGAAATACCCGTTTATGGACCTTAACCGCGTGGGTATTTACGGCACCTCGGCGGGTGGGCAGAGTTCGGCGGGGGCGTTGCTATTTCATCCCGAGTTTTACAAAGTGGCCGTGTCATCCTGCGGTTGCCACGACAATAGGATGGACAAAATCTGGTGGAACGAGCAGTGGATGGGCTACCCCATTGGGCCGCAGTATGCCGAATGTTCCAACGTGGTGAATGCTCACAAACTACAGGGCAACCTGCTGCTGATGGTAGGCGAAGTGGACGATAATGTTGATCCGGCCTCCACCATGCAGGTGGCCGACGCGCTAATCAAAGCGAACAAAGACTTTGATCTGGTGGTGCTGCCCGGCCTGAACCATACGGCAGGAGGAGAGTACGGCGAACACAAACGCCGGGACTTTTTTGTGAAGCACCTGTTGGGCGTTGATCCGCCCTCCTGGAGCAGTATCTCCGCTGGCGCGGGCTCTACCAGCATGGCGAAGTAGTCAATAAAAATTTACCAACACCACAGCTCAGTCAGCAACACACGAAAATTAGTCTTGCCAGCCAGCGGGCTTGAAGGGTGTTCGGCTGTCACTGGAAACACAAACGGCCAGGGGCGGGCGTCCCCGACCTGTTGACGGTTCATTAACTGGGTCTTTGCCATTTAGGGCCTGAAACAAGCTAGAGGGGGCAATACCATCGGCATCACTTCGGGTTAACCAATACCGAACAGAAGAGACACTTGATGCTGTGAAATAACCGACCACGGGTTCATTTGTTTTCGCCACATTATGCACGTTACCAACCAACAGCGCAGGCTGACCACCAGCCACCCCGCCCGCAGCAATGGTCTGATCGTTTAATCGCTTAAAGTATTCATACGCCTGTTTCGACAAGGAACTTTGTCTGATTTCAACCAGGCTATGCTCTTTCGAGTACAGAGGTACCCGACCAACGAGCAATCCTTTGACCGGATTCCCATTGCTGTACTGGTCATCAAACAAAATCAAGTCGTTACTGTACAGAATCTCCCAACAGCTAGTTCGACAATTGTAATCGTAATTAGGGAAGGAGGAGTTGAAATTATAGTTTACACAATCTTCGATTAAGCGGCCCTGCTCGTCGCTGATTTGGTACAGCCCCCGGTTGCAACTCCGGCACCATTCCTGGCGTTCCCAATCAATCCATTCCCACCGGTAGTAATTGGACTGATCCGCCGGGTCGGTGAAGTCCACGTAAAAATCATGGGCCGCCGTGTATACATTGTTTAGTCGCTCAGTGGCATTTAAACTAGTAGGATTAAACTGAGCGCGAACCTGCCCGATCGGAGCCACTGGTTGTAGTCGCTCCGGGCTTGATTCGTAATGAGTTCCATCTGCCAAGGTGAACTTGAGTTGGTAAACATGACCAACACGCCCCTTGAAGTCAGCTGGTAGCTGATAACGGCCTTCGGTTGTTTCCTGGGCATTCACAACCTCTGCTGAATCAATTACCAACTGTACAGTAGCTTTAGTGACAGGTACATACCCAAATCGGCCAGTAGGCAAATCCGCCTGTGATCGATTAAGCCGAACAACCTGGGTCTCTGCTTTATCCGTGATTGTACAATCCACAATCAAGACATTCAGCGAACTATTGAACGTAGAATCGGCAGGGTCCACACAGGTAAGTAAACTCAGGCCAATACTTAAATAAATCAATAACTTCACTGTTGGTGAGCGCATATCTGGCTAATAAGAGTCTACCTAGCGAAAGGCAGTTAGTAACCTAACCTACTAGCATTTATATCTTGCTCAGTAATACTCAAACGTATCCTGTATACTCTTGCTAATTTGCTTTTTCGATAAGAGCAGGACATCTACTCACAATTTCAATCGAACGCCCAACCCGTTCAATAATCCCGTCATCCAGGCGCACAACACGGCAAATAGTAATGATTTGAGTAAGCCAACGCCCCCAGTCAGTATGGCTTCGGGCAACTCAACGTCCAGAAACGACATCAACGCATAAGCGAAGTAGGGAAGCAGATAACAGAGAAGCGTATCGGTGCCAGCTGGTTTGATAAGGGCGAACCAGTTCGCTTTTCCACCCACGTCTGTCAGCCAATACAAAGCCGTGAAAGCGAGCAGGGTAAAAGCACTGCACAGGAACAGCCAGGCGGGCGTAGCGCCCAGTTTACTCAGGCCCCAGAATTGCCGGGTGTAGAGTGCTAACCCAAGTAGCCCAGCTGAGATCAGCACAAATACGAGCGTCATTCGTTGGTTAGCGCCCTGCTCGCGGTACCGTTGAAAAAGTGTCGAGATCACCACGCCCCCCATGGTCAGCCCAACAAGTGTACCACCGCTGATGGCACCAGGGATAAAATGTATCGCTGCGGGCACCAGGCCAGCCTGATCGGCCATGCTCAGTAAGGCAAAACCAATCCAGGCCAGCACCAGAACCGGCAGTCGATTGTGGGCAAACACGGTAACCAGCGCTGCCGCCAGATACGACCAGCCAATGAGGCCCAGAATACCCCACCAATGCGTTTCAAATCGGGTCAGCGTTTCGTCTCCACCGCGATACAGAAAGGCCATGCCCACCAATACCAGTATGCCTACGGCCTTGCCTGCATTGACAACCCAATTCGATACCGTTTTCGGGTACACGTTCCAGATTAGAATAAACGACAGACAGGCCAACGAATTCCAACCGCCCCGTTGTATACCGGTTGCAGCCTCGTTGATAGACTCGCCATTTACCAGAAACACCCCCATTACCAGTAACGCAATTGACCGACTAACCACGTGACCCACGAGGGTGATAGTGGTATCGCCTTTTTTCCGTCGGGCGTTGATGGCGTGTGGCAGCGACATGCCGACGATAAACAAAAAGGCGGGAAACACCGTATCGGCCAATCCAATACCGTCCACATTGGCAGGAACGTGTTCAAGCCAGGCCGGAATATTCGTCAGCGACCAAAGATCGTTGACGAATATCATCAAGACCATGGTTAAGGCCCGCAGTAGGTCAATGGCAGTAACCCGTGGGGATGCAGCCGCTATGGTAGTGGGTTGAGTGCGTAACGTTTCTGGTTGAGGCATACTGTTTTGAAACCTGTTTAAGCCGAATTGCAATCGCTAAAAATAGCTGAATTCGACTAAACTATGTTCTTCTCTTACCCATCTCCCTGAAACGCTGACCGCTGAGAGAAGCGATTTTTTCAGTGGTCCCTGCTCGACAAACCAATTGAGCGTAATCCAGTTAATTTAACAGCTACCCTGTCATCGGCTTTACTAAATGGATTTCAAAACCATATTCCTCCACGAACTTGATTGGACTTTTGCCGGCGAGATTGCGCTGAAGACGTTAATCATGTTTGTGTTCGTTCTCATTTTTTTGCGGCTAGTCGGCAAAAAGGGGATTCGGCAACTTTCGGTCTTCGAAGTAGCCATTATTATCAGCCTGGGCTCAGCAGCGGGCGATCCAATGGCCAATCGCGATCAACCCATTCTGTCTGCACTGTTGGTCTTTGCGATCATTTTAATCTTATACCGCGCCATTACCTGGCTGATGGCTAAAAGCGAACGGGTAGAGAGCCTGGTAGAAGGCGATCCGGTTTACGTTATTGAGGAAGGCAAGTTGGTATTATTGGGCGGAGACGATCAAACCTATGCCAAAGACGAGTTCTTTGCCGAGATGCGCCAGCAAAATATCGAACACATGGGTCAAGTTCAGGCAGCCGTTTTGGAGACTAATGGCCAGTTGAGCTTCTTTTACTATGCCGATGATGAGGTCAAGCCAGGATTACCTATCTGGCCAAAGGCCTATCAACAACAGGTTTCGCAGATTGAGGAGGCCGGTTTATACGCTTGTGTTAGCTGCGGACAGGTAGAGGAGTTACCGGTAGGCCAACCTCCCTGCCAGCGGTGCCAGGACAAAACCTGGGTGAAAGCGATTCAAACTATCCGTCGGGTTTAGGCAGGCAGATATACACTAAAGGTTGAGCCTTGGCCCAGTTGGCTCGTAGCCGTAATTACTCCCCCATGGTTGGTCACCACTTTCTCACAGATGGCCAGGCCAATGCCTGTTCCGGGGTACGCGCTTTTGCCATGTAGGCGCTGAAAAACAGTGAATATACGATCAAGATAGGTTTCCTCGAAGCCAATCCCGTTGTCAACTACCTCAATATGATGATACGCGTTGGCCAATCGATGAGGCTTTAGACCTTCGGGTATCTGCGTGGATACTACCCGACTGGACTTGATCTGAACATGAGGAACCATGCCTGACTGATGAAACTTCAGCGCATTGCTCAACAGGTTCTGAAACAATTGCTCTAACTGCGTGGGGTCCCCTTCTACCATGGGTAAGTCGCTAACGTCTACCACAGCGCTCGACTCCTGAATGGCAACATCCAGATTTAATACCACTCGCTTAATAATGGTGGCTAGTGAGACCTCTTTGCTGGTATCCCGCTGGGTTGAAATTCTGGAATAGGTCAGCAAGTCCTGAATCAGCGTGGACATCCGACTGGCTGCCGATTGCATACGCTCAATGTAATCTACTCCCTCACCCAGCTCTGCACTGTAGCGATTCTTGAGCAGATGACCGAATTGCTGCACTTTGCGAAGAGGCTCCTGTAAATCGTGAGAAGCAATGTAAGCAAACTGCTGAAGATTAGTGTTCGATCGTCGTAGATCTTGAACGGAGTCCTTCAATTGTTGAGTCCGCTCCTTTACTTGCTGGTCCAGTTCCGTCGACAGGAGACGAAATCGTTCTTCGCTGAGCTGGAGAGCCTGCCGGTCGATTATTTGCTGCGTTATTTCGATCCCAGTTGCGATGATCCCATATACATTGCCCTTCCGATTCCGGACGGCTTTGAAAGAGAAATCAAAATAAACCGTTTTCGTGATTCCATCCACCACCATGTTGGCGGGAGTATTGTTGGTGGCAAAGGTGATGCCCGTGGTAAAAACATCATCCAGAATGGCCAGAAATGGCTGTCCTTCCATTTCCGGAATGGCTTTCGCTAACGGCATTCCTATGACCTGATCCCCTTTACCCCAAACGGTTAGCTGAGGTGCATTGGCTACCGTGATAATCAACTCCCGACCGACTAGCAGGGCAATTGGAATGGGCGATTCCATTACAATTGAACGAAAAAGAGCTTCATTATCTAATGCATCAGAATCATCTGTCATAAAGAAGAAGGGCAAAGATTAGTAGGTACCTAACCAGAACTAACCCTGAGGGTTTTTTCCTGGATATAAATAATAAGTAAAAAGACAGTTGAACCTATTCACCAAAATGACCAAATGAATAAGTACACTATTTCGCGCTAATTTATACACTAAGTTCCAAGACATTGTGATTAAGTTAATGAAACTCTACACTTACTCAGTCACCTATTCGTGAGTGTGGGTATTTGACCCCACAATAGGGCAAAAAAGTCTCGAAACTACCCTGGTTTCAGCCCACCCTCAATTAACATAAACAATTGGCTATAAGCATTTTATGACACCAATAACAAGTTGGCACAGTTTAAGTTAAGCAAAATTTGGAGGGGTTTTTAATCTCAGTTGTTCGCTGCTACTAGAGCAGCTCTATCATAGATCGAATACCAGTTTACTCAACGTTAAGAAAACACAAGCAGGTAAGGCCCGGTATTGAACCGGGCTTTTAATTTACCATTACTTATAAAGCAATTGCTACAATGGATGAGCACCCCATCATTTTTATTGATGCTGATGAAGACGACCATACCCTGTTTAAAAAAGCCATTTCAGAACTAGCCCTCCCCCACCCCATTCTGGTTTTCTCCAACGGCCAAACCGCTTTAGACTACCTGATGACGGATAAAGAGGTCCCGTTTTTGATTATTTCTGAAATCAGTATGCCGGGCATGAGCGGCCTTGAGCTTCGGCAACAAATTGATAAAGACCCCAAGCTACGCCGAAAGTGCATCCCGTTTATTTTTATGACGAATCCGGTAGAAGATTTCCTGGTGGAAGAAGCCTACGAATTAACGATTCAAGGTCTGTTCGAGAAAAAGGACACGTTTGCTGATTGGAAAACGCAGCTAGGCTCCATCATTGCGTACTGGAAAGAGTGCCATCATCCTAAACGCTTTTAAAGGATTGAGGAACTGCAACACTTTGCATTTACGATTTAGCTACCTGAGCTTTGATTGAATAATAAAGACCTAAAAACCACAGGCTGAGCAATATCAGATAAACAACCCAGTAGTACCCAAGTAACGAAGGCACTTGCTGACCGACGAAATGGAGAAGCGCTTGCCAATTGAGAGCGAAGGCAAAAGTCAGGATCATCGAAACAGCAATAAGCCGGTTTCCAAGTAGATCGTATCGCTTCTTGTTCATGATATGACCGTAGGTAGCTTTTTGCTTCAGTCAGCAGCTTGCCCAACAAGATTAAGTATGATCGCGGAATACATTTAGCGAGTTCCAGTAGATTCCCATCTGTCCGCGTTGCTTCATAGCTTGACGATCGATAGTTTCAGGCAAACTGTTACCGTCCAAATTTATCAGTCTCTGGTCTATTTCTTTAAAAGAAGGATACAATTCAAAAGCGAACGACCAGGTGAGGTAGTGCTTCAACATCCAGATAAGTTCAACATCTACGATTTCGGCATCAACTTGATCCTTCAGTAACCTAATGATTTGCTCACCAGCAAGCTGGTCAACATCATCAATACCAGTTAAAAAAGGCGGTTCTGTCATCGAATACCATTGAATAAACAGCGCTCTTTTCAAAGCTTCAATATCCGAGACAGCCAGATCGGCGTAAGCCTGATGCACCTTTCTGTATCCAGCAAATCCTGCTTTAAGCTGTCTTGTGTGTCCGGCGTTTGTGGTTGACGATATAACTCAATTACTATCGCATACAATTGCTTCTCCTGTATTGCCAGTTCTTGAGTTGTCATTATGTATGATTCAATTCGTTCGATAGGTGACTCAGAGGTATACAACGCTCACCTAGTCGGGGCTTCCATGTTATGGACCTAAATTACAAACCTGAACTGCCAGAGTTATATGTTGAGTTACGCCAGCCGCGCTTCTCATTTGTTCGGACGTTTTCAATCGTTTTAAACGTCAATAAGTACCGATAAAGGAATTCTAGTTCATTATCATTTGGGTCACCGACGAATTCCTGTATGCGGATTGCATTTCCGTAGTTCGTTCTTGATTTTTCCGGAGAGTCGTCTACGATAAGGATTTGCTCAAGCCGGAAACCTCGTTTCTTCAGTTTTTTAAGCCGCTTCTCAAAACAATAAGTACCTGATTCTAAATCCCTTTTCAAACTACAACGACTCCTACCCCAGATAACTGCAAAATCAACCCCATTAGGCGAAATTCGTTTTACAATTTCCGACACGTATTCATCGTCGGCAGAGCTCCAAAGGCCAATGGTAAAGCACGCAGCTATATCAGTCAGGAATTTCCGTACATGAGGTCGTTCGTAAACAAAATACTTGTCAAACGTAAAGCTGCACGGCCTGTCCAATTCATGCTCCGTGGCATGAATAAGGGTTTCATCCAAATCAAAAATGATAAGATTGTCAGACTTGGGATTCATGAACTTACGTTCTAAATAAACCAAATGCCCTCTGATGGGGAACCCGTATCAACCAGTACGAACGAACTTGGTGCGGGCGTATTCATGCAGGCAGAACAGGCGTGGGCGTAATGTCTTTATGTTTGGCTACTATTCTCTGAATAGCCAAGCCGGGATCTTCTGTTGAACGCTCACCCGCAGAAATAGCCCCCTCGATAATTTTACCTGCTGCATTACGCCCTCGTATTACCAATGGCGTAGGTATCGTCTTTTTTGTCTTCGTAGCCATTATTTACAGTGCTTCGATGTGCTAAACAAAGTTAACGCTTTTATGACTTCCACTTTCCCTTATCGGGCGTAATACACCCAAGCAGCCTACATTTAGAACTGGGCAACTCGCGCCTTGATTGAGTACTAGAGAGCAAAATCAGATACACAACCTGGCTATAGCCAGGTAAACCTAACGACAGCATCAACTATATCCAATCTTTGGGTTTGAAGCTCCCTGATGGTGTGCTGGATATGGCGGAGTGGATGACAATCAAATGCTGCGCCGAACAGCACGGCCTCACTACGCAGGTGGTAACAAACTGGATTGCACGGGGTGTCATCCCGGCCGATTGCGTTAAAGACGTGCCCGAACTAAAGGACCTCAGACTGGTAAAGAACCAGCCTTACCTCTAATTAAGTCAATCTGCTTCGGCGTTATGAACAGTTCTTGTGATGATACCGAAGCGCTTGCTACGCTGACCCACCCAACGCCATGATGGGTTGATGGTGTGCCGCGAAAACGTCTTGACCGACAGACATTTACGCCTTTATACCTATCGTCTTATTGGGTTGAAACCAGAATTCGGTTCACGCTATCAAGTTCCTTTTTCTCAAAAACACTTCGATTAGTGGTCTTGTATATTTTTCTGCTGGGTCAGTGTTTCGTTCTTCTTCATTTCGGTAATATTCACCAGAATCAAACGCGTTATAACAATCCCATGCAGTACTTGAGAAATCAATACCTTTTAGATAATACTCGCTTGTTACCCAAAAGATGTAAAGATTATTCATGATACAATCGCCGGCTTCATAATCAATTGCTCCATTCCAGTACCTTAAAGCAGTTTCAATGGACAATCTTTCAATTGTCTCTGTTGGGTATTCTGTCGGATTGTTGAGGATATCTTCAATCTTATCACCGCTGAAAACACGCTTGGATAGGTCAAATAATAGGGTTTCAATATTCAAATTTAACTCTGACATTTAATTTACATTTTAGGCTAATTGCTTTTCGGGGGCATACCCTGTGTAAGCCGAGGCCCGCCCACAAATACCACCGCTTGACTTGCGAGAGCATGCGTCATGTCGACCGCAACTACCCTGACGGACCGCCCGATGGCTCCGGGACATGCAGCCTGTCACTAGAGTGACGGAACACGCGTAAGCTACTTGATCTACCTCCACCCAACGACCCTGAGGGCTGTTGGGTAGCGTTAGCGGAACAAACACCCTCAGGTAGTTGGGTGGCCTCTAAACGGCAACAGCGCCAACGACACTGTTGTACACCTTCTCATACCGCGCAATTACACTTTAACTTTTAATCAATTATGGAACCCATGACACCGGCAGAAATCGAACGCGACCTAGCCATTTACAATGCACTATTTGCTTACGTGTTCGGAGAAACCGACACGAAACCTGTTACCACTTGAATGATAGCCAAGACTTTATCTTGCTCCAAGCGCTAGCGTCATAGTCTTGCTTTTCTTGGTTAATTTCATTTAGCCAGTGAAGATGTTTTTGTGTTACAATCTTATTGACAATCCATAAATCCAAGCCAGAAAAATCAATCCACTTCGTCACGCTTTCTCCTCCAATCTTAATAGGATTGCAATCAATTGTTGCTATTCGAGACGGGACTTCATAGGGCTCAAAGAAAGGATGATAACCCAATTGAGAATCGTTAACGGCTTTTATTTTTTCGTGGTATTTATGAGTTGAATAGGTAGATACTAAATACTCGTACCCCTCCATTTCGCCAATCCATTTATACTCATCGCCATGTTTGCAAAAAATTTGAATCCCGCCATCATCGTGAGATGGGCCAAGCACAAGTCCGCCCTTTTGCGGATCCGCAACAAGATTCTGTCTTTCCATGTAATGAATATATTCAGGAAACACAAACCTGTCAATTCCACGCCAGTAGTAGATGTTGGGATTCATGAAATCGGTGTCGGTGTTCATCCAGAGCATTATAAAAATGTAAGTATGCGTCCATTGCCACCAAGATATGACTTCACTAAAGGCGGTCGAGTGTCGGGCAAGGCTTCGTAATGAAAAGTAACAGCTAGATCGTGTAACATAAATAGTTGTAATACAGACATCGGCCCCCTTAAACCCCCTAACTCTCAACCGGAAAGTATCCGACGGAACTCCCTTGTAAGCCGTAGCGAACCCGCACAAAACCACTTCAAAGCAACCTAGCAACGGAGTCAACTCAACTGTAAGACACCTGCCTGTTAACGCGGAAGGGCAAAGCCGTACAAGAATCGCTGGGCTTAAGTATACTAAATACATTAATTTACCACCCAACTGGTTATTATACGCAATATAACTAAACCACAATTGACTGATAGTCAACGAAAAATAATTGAGCGTACTACGCTATCCGATTTCCAAGTAAACCTCTCCCTCAACAAATTATCCCACAATCATACACAGTTACTTTTGTTTTGCAACCGAAATGGAAAAATAGTTTCAATTGATTTATTAGGCGCGTGGCGGGAGTATTAACCGGATTTTGGAGTATTTTTAAAGCCGTTGAAAACTCTTGTACGACTATGACGAATGTCTATAAACTGCTGACGTCCTGCATTCTATTTCTTGTTGGCGCGCTCACCGTTCAGGCGCAACCCGCCCCCCTCAACGATCTGTACCGCCAAACCAGCGAGGTGCATCACCTAATGACCCAGTATGCCGCCGACAGGGGAAGCCTGAACCGGTTCTACGTAGTGGCCAACTCGCCCGAGCGTCGGGAACGGCTGCAACGGCACACCACCGAGACACTACTAAAATTGCAGGCGCTGAATTTCGACCGGATGCCCGTCGATAGTCAGGTCGATTACCTGTTGTTTCGGCGTACGCTAGAGGTCGATCTGCGGGAATTTCAGACCGAAGCTGCTGAAGTGGCGAAAACCCAGGCGTGGTTTCCCTTCGCCGACCAGATCTACGCCCTCGAAAAAGTGCGCCGTCGGGGCGCGGCACTGAATGGAGAGACTGTTGCGGCCGATTTTGCCAAACTGAGCCGTGAGGTGGCCGACGCCCTGAAAACCGTTCAGAAACTGGAAAAAGTAGACCCGGTGCTGGCACAACGGGCCGAGGACACCGCCAATGGCCTGAAATCGGCACTGAAAAGCGTGTTTGAGTTTTACAATGAATATGACCCCTTGTTTACGTGGTGGGTACCCGAACCGTACAAGAAACTGGACGGTCAGCTCACTGAGTATGCCGCGTTTTTTGGTAAGAAAGCCAAAGCCGGCACGCCCCCCGTCGACGAAAGCGGCATTGCCGGTACAGCCGTGGGCCGCGACGAACTGGTGCGGCAACTTCAGTTTGAACTCATTGCGTACTCGCCCGAAGAACTGATCGAGATTGCCAACCGTGAGTTTGCCTGGTGCGATCGCGAACTTCTGAAAGCCTCCCGCGACATGGGATTCGGTGATAACTGGAAAGCCGCGCAGGAGAAAGTAAAAAACAGCGTGGTGCCCGTGGGCAAACAACCCGAACTGATTCTACGGCTCTACAACGAGTCGATTTCGTTCATCAAAGAGCGAGACCTGATCACCATTCCGCCGATTGCTGAAGAAACCTGGCGGATGAACATGATGTCGGCCGAACGGCAAAAAGTCAGTCCGTTTTTTCTGGGTGGCGAAACCATCCTGATTTCGTACCCGACGCCGGGCATGGCGCACGAAGACAAGCTGATGAGTATGCGGGGCAACAATCCGCATTTTTCGCGGGCAACGGTTCACCACGAGCTCATTGCCGGGCACCATTTGCAGGGGTTCATGAACAACCGCTACAAAACGTACCGCCGGTTCCGCACACCGTTCTGGACCGAGGGATGGTCGCTCTACTGGGAAATGATTTTGTGGGATATGAACTTCCCGCAGACACCCGAAGACCGCATCGGCATGTTGTTCTGGCGGATGCACCGCTGCGCCCGCATCATTTTTTCGCTCAATTATCACCTCGGCAAATGGACACCCCAGCAGTGCATCGACTTCCTCGTTGACCGGGTTGGCCACGAACGCGCCAATGCCGAAGGGGAGGTGCGCCGGTCGTTTGTGGGCGGTTACGAGCCTCTGTATCAGCTGGCGTACATGACGGGTGGTTTCCAATTTTACGCCCTGAAAAAGGAACTGGTCGACAGTGGCAAAATGACCTACAAACAGTTTCACGACGCCATCATGCAGGAAAACTCAATGCCAGTCGACATGATCCGCGCCATTCTGACCAACCAGAAACTGAGCAAAGACTATAAGCCCACCTGGAAATTCTATGAGCCGCTGACATCGGTCACGACCAAGGGGAAACCGGCGGGCAAGTCCGAAAGGTGATAAAACATCCTCGGGCCGTTCGGGTTAAGTAAAGCATGAACGGACTTAAACGACTCGCTTTTCTGGCTGGAACATTGGTGGCTGGTACAAATGCATTGGCCCAGCCAAAAAACCCAACGGATAGCCCGACACTCCGGGAGTTTAGCCGTCAACGGATACAGCATCAGCGTACGCTCGGCCTTGCGCTGGGTTCCTATGCCCTCGCCAACATTGCCGTGGGCGCGTTTTCGGCGGGTCGGGAGCGCACCGAAACGCACTATTTTCACCGGATGAACGTCTATTGGAACGTAGTCAATCTGGGCATTGCGGGTCTCGGCCTGCTTGGCTCACGCAACGCCCGTCCGGAAGACGAAACTCTCAGCGAGGCCGTGAAGCGGCATGAGGGTATGAAACGAACGCTGTTGTTCAATACCGGCCTCGATGTTGCCTACGTTGCTGGTGGTGCTTACCTGATTGAGCGGGGCCGCAACCACCCCGACGACCGGGCACGGCTGACGGGTTTCGGCAAGTCGATCATTGTTCAGGGCGGCTTTTTGTTTGTGTTTGATCTGGTAAACTACGCCCTATTCAAACGCCGGGGCGACAAACAGCAGGACATTCTGTTGGGTCGCACCAGCGAGGGAATAGGGCTGGTAGTACCGCTGAAATAAAGAGTCAGTTTTACAAAACGTATTAGTAGTTCATGTCATCCCACCACATCGTCCGCGACGAACAGGAACCTGCCTTATTGATTGCCAACGGAGAAAGCTGCTCCGAAGAACTGTTGGGCCAGCTTTTGGAATGGTCACCAATTGTGGTGGTGCTCGACCGGGCAATCTGGCGGGTACTCGATCTGGGCATCAAAGTCGATGTGCTGCTAGGTGACTTCGATGATGGGCTGGACCTCGACCTGATTCGTCAGAAACAATATCCGCTGGACGTTGTACACACCCCCGATCAGGACAAAACTGACCTCGAAAAAGGCATCGAGTACCTGATTAATCGGGGTCATTCGGCGGTGAACATCGTGTGGGCAACGGGTCGTCGGGCCGATCACGCCCTCACCAACATGACCAATATCGTGCGGTACAAGAACCAGATCAAGGTGGTGATGCTCGACGATCACTCGCGAATTTTTCCGCTCGTGGGTACCTACGAGAAATGGTATGAGGCCGGAACACCCCTGTCTCTGGTACCCGTGGGAACAGTCGACGGCATTGTTACAGAAGGTCTCAAGTATAATATCCACAACGAATCCCTAACGCTGGGCTATCGCTCGGGCAACAGCAACGAAGCGGCTCAGGATGGGTTCGTTAAAGTCTCGGCCCGCTCTGGCGACTTGCTGATTATGGAGTGCTGGGATTGACCAGCTACTACCAGCGCCATCAACCAGCAAACGCTCCCCGGTGCCATCAGCCGCTCATTCAGCGGATCGAAAGGGCTTAGGGTTCGCAGCACAAACAGCGTCAGGAAATAAACCAACCCCACCCCAACCAGCCGACGTGTCAGTGGGTTCCTCATGAATTGGGTAGGTTGCCAATTTCCTTTGCGCCGAATGTACCAGATCACCCCTGTTACGACCACAATCTGCCCCAGCAAGGCCAAACCAAAATCGATCAGATTCATATCGGGCTGGTAATTAAACAGCAGCAATTCGTTTAAAACAGCTAGTCCTATCATTCGAAGCAGTTCATGCCACGGCTCCGTAGGAAACAGGCGCGGCCCACCAAACAGGTAGCCAGTTAGAGAAAGATTCAGTAACAGTAATAAGGTGATGCCGAGAAGGCAAACAAGAATGTACAATGGATTTGTAATCCGTTGGGCCGTCAGGCCAATTGGCAAGTATGCTGAGTTTGACATTTGCCGGGTTATACTGCTGGCATCATTAGTTGGCCTGACGGCCCAACGGATTACAAATCCATTGTACACTATTACAAAAAACCCCACGTATCGCAACCAAACCAGGGCTACCAGTAAGCCAGCCACTCGTAGCGTGTTAATTCGGCTGTTCTCTAACCACCAGATGGTTTCGAGTAATAACACGATGAACACAGTTTCGGACCAGGTGTACGTGGCAATACGCAGGTTGCCGGGTAGCAGCCACATTCCCAGCAACAAAGCCGCCTGTTTCGCTCCTACTCTACCCAACCACACCCAGCCGAAGAACCCCAACGCCAGCCAGTTGATCAGTTTGGATGCCCACAAAACGGGCAGCGTGGTAACGGCAGCAACAAGCCAGATCAGTAGTGAATAACCCGGTGGAAACGTACCGTCGTAAGTTCGCCAGTTGGTAGCCATTCTCAGATAATAGGCCGAGTCGGGCGAGGTAGCATGGGTGGGGTGCAAGACTGATAAGGTCGCAATAAGCAAACCCAAAAGCACCCAAAGAATAAACAGATACAGGCGGTCGCGTTTCATCGGATCAGCAGGACGCGCCCGGTTAAGGCATCAAAAAGGTTTTCAAAAGCAGGCGCGTTTACACCCATAAACTGGAACCGATACAAGTACAAACCAACAGGCAGCGCGTTTCCGGTGTTGCCGGTGCCGTTCCAGATCCATTCGTTTAAACCAATGTGGCCGGGTAGTTGCACAGTTCGTACTACCTGGCCGCTGAGGTTGGTAATCGTAATCGCAATGGTTTCGGGAGGAACGTCACCCGTGAGCGTGCAGTGAAAGCGCGTTTGGGCGTTTGTCGCATCTCCACCAAACGGGTTGGGGCCGACACCTGCCTGCACCACGCCCGGCTCGCGGGCAATCTGAAAACTAATCCGGTACGGGGCCGCTCGGTTTCCGCTCAGGTCACTGGCATAGGCTTCGAGTTGGTAACGACCATCTGGCCAGGTTTCCGTCGGGCGAAAATCTACCCGAAATACCCGGCCACCTTCCTCACTGCTGGTAGTTGCAGTGCGCCACCACAAACGCTCAAAGGCCCCCGTTTGGGCCTGACTGGGTCGTTGCAGATAGAGCAACAGCCCAGTGGTATCACGCCGAAATAACCGGGCGTTTTCATCGCGAACCCAAAGGCTGATGACCGGGCGTGGAGCCACAAACCCATCGTTCTCAATCCGTTGCCCATCGAAGGATACGACCAGCAAAGGCGGTATATGATCGGGCGAGAAGGGCAATTCGGTGGTGCTGGCACCACCCAGAACAAGCGTGTTATTCTCGAAATCATATTCCAATAACTCATTGCCGGGATTCAACAGGAGTTCCACCACCTGACTATTTACAGGGCGGTTAAAGGCTGGTATCCGTAGGTTCAGAGTATCGGCAAAAAACGGAGAAGAAACGGTAAGCAGTTGCTCCTGAAGCAATTGCCCATCGGGCGTGTACTGACGAATGCGCACCGGTAACGGCCCCGGTTCAGCCCGTCCGGCATTGGTCAGCACCAAGCGAGCCAGCAAGGAGTCGGGTTGAGCTACATTCGGTTTTGGAGCTGCTAGCAGCTGGTTTAGCTCGCCAAATGCATAATCCGGTTTATTGAAGGGAAACAGCCGAATGGCGGGGTCACCCTGAAGCAGAAACTGCTGGGCGTTGGCAATGTCGTTCACCGTCTGGTTCAGCCGGAGATACCGCCGAATTGTTTCCTGATGCACCCGGCCTACGGTTTCCGTTTGCCAGCGCGGATCGGTCAGCGTAGCGTAAAAAGCATCTGTGAAAGCTTTCATCTCGCGCGGGAAACCATTGTAGGTATGCGCCAAGAAACCAATGGCACCCCGACCCGGTGCCGTCACCCAATCCGTCCCAAACGTTGGTCGGCCGAAGAATACGTTACCAGCCGCACAGCCATTCACCAACAAAAACGGATACCGACCCCGGTTATGATAGTCGCGCCGGTCGTCGGTGGCAAAGCCAATGTCTACATCCGTTACATCGAGACCCGAATGACCAAAAACCGTGATAAAGCCAAGACCAATGTTGACTAAATCAGCAATGGGAATGGTTTCTACCGGCTCGTCGGTTTGTTTGGAGCGGGTTTGCACAGAAGCACCCAACGGAACACCACGGGCCACGGTCGAAAAATCGTCTACGAAATTCCGAAAACTGCTCAATTCATCGGTAGAGCGACCTCCGCTGAGGTGAAGTAGGGATTTGCGCCAGAGTTGCGGGCGAAGGCCTCCTTCGTACTCACGCGCTTTAGCCAGATAATCGAGTACCGTTTGGGGCTTGTCGGTGTTGAGCCGCCCAACGGGTAAGGAAGGAACATTACGGGTTTCGCCGTTGAGCCCTTCCACCAATAAAGCGTCGGAACCGGGCCAGCCACCGTTGGGTACCAGATCGAGCCGGGGTGCATTGGGGTTTTTCCGAACGCCCTGCGGATCACGCGATTGGCCAATCAGAAACAACATCGGTTGGCGGCCATTTCGGTGCATAAACTGCGCAAACCGCCGAATAGCCAGCGGGCTACGTTCTCCGTAATTGAACTGGTCGAACAACTCGCCAATGTTCACCGTCAGGGTATCGTAACTGCCACCCGCCAGCGAAGCCCGGTAAGCAGCATACTCGCGAACAGGATCGACGCTGGCCACGTCACCCACTGGTTTGCGTAATGCCGGATGCGTTACAATCAGGTAATTGGCCTTTTTCGGATCAAACGTCCGAAAGCGAACCTGGATCAGGTCGGGAGCCAGAACAGCAGCGGGTGGTAAATTCCCGGCTTGCTGGGTGTACTGTATACGCACCGCCGATAGCGAAACCTGCTCACCTTCGGTCAGAGGTTCTATAACCACCGTCAGCGCATCGGGTTTGCCAAGTTCAGCCACCGGAAGCAACACTTCAAATCGACCTGTCTGGTAATTCTCGAAAACGCTCACTCCTACCCGTTGACCGTTGACCCGCCAGGCAACCCGGTGCGACAATGGGTTGCGCCCCACCACGCAGGCTTGCAACCGAAGTGGCAAACTATCCGCCCAAATCACCGCTGTTATTGGTATTACAACGGAATACGTCTGTCCCTGGGCGACAAGCGGACCCGTCCACCCCTCGCCTTCATCATAGTGGCTCAACACCGACCCGGTACTGGCAGTGGCTCCCAACGGATAAATAGCCCCAGCTGGGTAGTCTGTGGTTAGCACCACGCGGGTTTCGGCTGGAACGACTTCGGGGTTCGGTGTGGGGTTTTGCGGTAATCGTAGACCTTGAACGCCCGAACGCCAGGTCAGGAAATAGTAGGTTGTGTCGGAGAACAGGCTATAAAATGGGTGCGACTGGGACGCGGCAGGTCGGTATAAAGCCGAGTCGGGAACACCATCATTGGCCTGCCCCACAAATGTGAGTACGTCTGTATCGTCTAACTTTCCGTCGGCCTCGCCGGTGATGGCAATGGCCTGCTCGCGCCCCCGATGAAACAGCTGAATAGTATGTGGATCAAGACTGCCAATATTAATGCCTGCACGACGGAAATGATCAGCGGTAATCTGATACGAACCCGCCTGCGCAATAGGGATTTTATAATAAGGTTGCCCAGCCACGATCCACTCCGAACCAACAAGTTGACCAGGAGAATCTGTTATCGAAGCAACCAATAAAGTAAAGAGCAGCCAGTGATTCAGGCAGCGCATAGACGGCGGGGGTTTAAGAATGGTAAACTACATAATTTTTTTTCACCACTCGTCCCAAACATTAACCACTCATCACACCAATCCATATTAATTCAATAAAGTACCTTGCAATGCAAAGTACCTTATACTACCTTTGAATCATCAAAAACAACAAATAGAACACCGGCTTACCGGCTACCAAATACTAATGAACAAGATCATTCACGTAAACCCTGTACACTCATGAACATTGAGAACGCCCAGGTGCAGATGCGCAAGGGGATTCTGGAATTCTGCATCCTGCACATCATTTCGCGGGGAGAGGTTTATGCTTCCGACATGCTCGACGAGTTGACCTCGGCCCGAATCATGGTTGTGGAAGGAACCCTCTACCCTCTGCTGACCCGCTTGAAGAACGCTGGTTTGCTCGATTATAAATGGGTAGAATCAACGTCGGGGCCACCTCGCAAGTATTACCTGCTTACTGAACTTGGTCGAACGTCGCTGGCTGCACTCAATGAAACCTGGGTAGAACTATCCGACTCGGTTCACTCTATTGTGGCCAAAACAGAACAGGGTACCAACTCTCAAAACGGCCCGGCTATTCTCATTCCAGTGTCGCCGGTTGAACCGGAACCAGTTCCCAAATCACCATCCAACCCAGCTTCTTAACCTGACATCTCTGCCTGAAACATCGGCCATAAAGCCATGAAAAAGACAATAAGCATAAATATTAGTGGCGTTATTTTTCATATTGAAGAAGACGGCTACGACAAACTCAGAAGTTACCTGACTTCGGTTCAGCAGTACTTTTCGACTTACGAAGACAGTCAGGAGATTGTTACAGACATCGAAAACCGCATCGCCGAAAAGCTGTTTGCCAAACTCAAAGCCAGCGAAAAGCAGCCCGGTGGCCCTCGTCAGGCGGTGACACTCGAAGACGTTAACGAACTGGTGGCCGCCATGGGCACCGTAGCCGACTTCGAAGCGGTAGAGGATGAAGAACTGTTCACGACCTCAGCCAAGGCCGGACAATCAGCGGCTGGCGGAAGTACATCGCAAGGGGCTCCATTTGGCTCGGCTAAAAGTGAGTCGGCATACGAATCGGCTTCAGGCCAGACCCAGTCGAGCCGTACCCATGCACCCCGCAAATTAGTACGTGACCTGCACCGCAAAACACTCGGTGGAGTAGCTTCGGGACTGGCTAATTACTTTAACGTCGACCCGGTTTGGGTGCGGTTGTTATTCGTGATTCTGGTGATGGGCTTGCCTGCTCTGGGAGGAGCCAGCGACAGCGGTGGCGAAGATTTCTTGGGTGGTTTATCTGGTTTTACGGTATTGGCCTACATAGCCATGTGGGTTGCGTTTCCAGGATCGACTACGCTGGAGGAAGATAAGACAGTCAAGAAGTTTTACCGCGATCCCGATGAAAAAGTCGTGGGTGGTGTAGCCGGTGGGCTGAGCGCTTACTTCGGCATTGACCGGGGACTGATCCGGTTATTGTTTGTTATCTCGATTGCCTTATTTGGGATTGGGTTGATCACATATATTGTGCTGTGGGTGATTTCGCCCACAGCCGATACGGTAACGGAGAAAATGGAGATGCAGGGGCAACCCATTACGTTGGCTAACATCGAACACACGATCAAACACAACCTGAATGTACCCGAAAGCGGCCCTGAATCGGGCCTGACGAAAGCCTTATTATTTCCCTTTCGCGCCGTATCGCTTGTGTTATCTGGCCTAGGCCGGGCGCTTGGACCTTTCCTGAATGGCATTGTCAGCGTGATCCGCGTGTTTGCCGGTATCATTATGCTTCTTGTGGCTTTCGCTGGTACAATTGCCTGCGTTAGTTTGGCGGGTGCCGCGTTCGGTATCGTATCGGGCGTCTATGCTGATGGTAGCGGACCGTTTCCCTTCGATTGGATTCGTGCCGACCTGGACGCTCCCATGATTGTAGCCGCGTTTGCGGCTGGCGTACTGCCCTGCATTGGATTGGGTATTCTGGGCCTGATGCTCATTACCCGCAGAGCCTTTTTGAATGGCCGCACAGCCCTTACGCTGTTGGGTATCTGGGTACTGTGCCTTGTAATCGCCGGAGCAACAATTACCCCGCTTGTCAGTGGATTTAGTCGGAGCGAAACCATTGAAGAAACCAAAACGCTACCTGTTGCGGCTATTCCTACGCCTACCTTCGACATGAGCGATACGGACACGGAGTTCGATTATCGCCCCAGTCTTGAGCTGCGGGGTTATTCTGGAACAGAGGTTCAATTGCTCCAACGTCTGAAAGCACGTGGCCGCAACCGGCGCGAAGCAGAGGCTAACGCCCGTAATATTCAGTACAATTACACGATCAAAGATTCGGTGGTGCGGTTTAATAACGAACTTGAACTGGCTCCCCGAGCTAAATTCCGCGCTCAGGAACTGGATATGGACTTGTTGATTCCGTTCGAGAAACCCTTCCGCATGACCCGCGATTTTGCCTACTTTATTCGCAACCGCTTCAGCGACAAAGAGTTTGACCGCATGGATCGGACTATCTGGAAGTTGACGGCTAACGACGGCCTGGTAAGCATCAATTTTCCTCGTGATTACAAAGACGAATCTCGCGATGACAATGATAACAACGATAGCGCGGGAGTTGACCTCTCCGACAACGACTCAGACGACGATTTCGACACTGATTTCAGCTCCGCAGGTCCAGCAACCCGCACGTTTACTGTCGATTCGTTCGATGACGTTGATGTAACGGGAGCCATGATTGTGCGCATTGAACCCGGTAATGTCTTCAAAGTTGTAGCTGATGGCGAACAAAAAGACCTCGATAAGCTCGATGTAGACGTAGACGGTAGAACCCTGAAACTGGCGCCAACC
This sequence comes from Flavobacterium sp. SUN052, assembly GCF_028867935.1. GTDB lineage: Bacteria > Bacteroidota > Bacteroidia > Flavobacteriales > Flavobacteriaceae > Flavobacterium. The sequence continues at coordinate 25,774 of NZ_JAPQNS010000001.1, read as the reverse complement.
AAGGATCGCCCTTTTGGAATCTCCAACAGCCGAAACGTTCGTTTTACCATTACAATGCCTACTGTGGAAGGCCTGAAACTGACCGGAGCGAGTCGCGCTAAAGTAAGCGGTTTCGCCCCCATCAACCGGCTCGAAGTGGACCTGACGGGTGCCAGCACAGCCCTGATCGATGCAAAAGTAGACCGGCTCGACGTTGACCTGAACGGTGCTTCTAAAGTGCTGTTAACTGGCTCAGCCGACGAATTGAAAGGTTCAATGACCGGTGCCTCACTGATCAATGCCAAAGGGATGACAGTTAATAAAGCAGATATGCGGGCTTCGGGTGCCAGCCGTGGTATTATGGGCCAGGTAAACGATTTGAATGAAAATACTTCAGGAGCCAGCAGCATTACCCGCAACGGCGATCAGGAATAAAATAGCCTGCTGGTGCAACCATTTCAGAATACGAAGCATCTTTGGAATAGTAAGTAGCGGACAGTCACTCAATCTAAACGCTCAATAAACTAATGAAAACCAACACCTTCACCCTCTTTGTTCTGGCGTTAGTAGCCAGCCTTTCCTTTGCCTTCACCCGCCCGATGGAGGAAGTGCGCACGTTCAACGTAAGCGGCTTCGATAAAGTCGATATGGGCAGTGCCTTCACCATCAACGTTGTACAGGGAAGTCAGTTCAGCGTTAAGGCCTCTGGTCGTGACGAGGATCTTGACGATCTGGAAGCCAACGTAAGTGGCAGCACGCTTAAAATCCGCTACAAAAACTCCAACATGGGTTGGAAAAACAACCGCAAGCAGGTCCGCATCGACGTGACCATGCCGCAGCTTCGGGGAATGGATTTTTCGGGAGCCTGCACTGCTACCGTTCGCGGATTTCGTAACCAGGGCAACGTAAAACTGGAGGTTTCAGGAGCTTCAACCACCAATATCGACCTCGATGCCGATCAGTTAGATGTTGACTTTTCGGGAGCCTCAACCGTTAATCTGAACGGAAAAGCCACCCGCATGGAAGGCGAAGTGTCGGGAGCAACCACCGTGAAAGCCTATAGTTTGCAAACCAAGCAGGTTGTGTTAGACGTTTCGGGAGCCAGCGGTGTCAGCGTATCGGCCACCGAAAAAGTGAATGTACAAGCCAGCGGAGCCAGCAGTGTTCGCTACCGGGGCGGTGCCTCAGTCAGCAGCAACACCTCCGGAGCCAGCAGCGTCCGCCGGGATAGCTAAGCCATAAAGTAGAACAGGTAAAAGCGGTACAGGTCTTCAGGATCTGTACCGCTTTTGCTTTTATGGGGTTCCATCCCTAGCTTAGCCTCTGTGCCAATCCATTCGTAACAATCTTTCCAAGCGGTGAAAATCTATAAGTCGAAAGTAGGGCCAGAGCTTATCATTACCCTTTCAATTATACTGGGTGGGGTCTTTGGGTTAATGGTTTACGAGAAAAACTGGCCCGGTGTAATTACAATCTCGGTCACCACAGCATTCATAATTCATTTGCTTTTGACCACGTATTACCAAGTTCAAGGTGACCAGCTACGGATTAAATCGGGCTTCGTTGTCAATAAAACACTGGATATCAGTATGATCAGAAAGGTTGTTGCTACGCGCAGTGTCATCAGTGCGCCAGCTGCCTCGCTTGACAGACTTGAACTACTGTATAATCGCTACGATAGTGTACTAGTCTCCCCTAAAGATAAGGCAGGCTTTATTAGCGAGTTATTAGCCGTAAAGCCTGATATAGCCGTAAAGCTGTAAAACCCGGAAGGCCCAAAACCCCAAAATGATGATAGCAAAATATCTTTGGCTGTTAGGCTCAGTAATTATGACGGCGTTGGGGGTCATTCACTTGTACCTTACATTTTTCACAAACAGGTTTTCGTCGACAAACGTGAGAATGATCGAGGAAATGAAGACCGCTTCTCCCATACTAACGCAGGAAATAACGATGTGGAAAGCCTGGATTGGGTTCAATGGCAGCCATAGTAGTGGTGTGATGTTTATTGGATTACTTAATTTCTACTTGGCCCTTCGCTATTTCACCGTTCTACAATCCGACCATTTCTTTTTTCTCTTTACTATTCTGACAATTGGCTTTTACGTTTGGTTAGCCAAAGCATACTGGTTCACAATTCCCTTCACAGGTTTATCAGTAGCGTTGATTTGCTTCATCGTTTCTTATATTCTGATAATAGTAAGTAAATGATTTTAGGGCAGATACGGGTTCGAGTTGCCACAAAACACTGTCTTTCAACGTATCGTCTAATAAATAAAGATCATTTCTATTGAGCGATGCGTTACCTCTTCTTCCTGTTGTTCTTATTCGGTAGGCAAGCCGTGGCCCAGACCGTTCTGAACCCTGATTATACACCCCCTACCGCAACTACTCTACTGACTCCGGCTGATAGCCTGCGGCCAGCTCGGGCTGACGATGTCCTCCCCGTTGTCAACGACTCTCTTGACCGAATTCAGGCTGATCCCGAACTCAGCAACCGGCGGCAACGGACACGCCAGGTACTGCTTGGCCCCGGCAGCGACCACAACCGCGAACGCTGGTATGTTTCGCTCGAAGGTACGATCCGAGGCAACTCCAGTCTGCTCAACAGTACGCTTAATGGCCTTATCTCAACCCAAGGCACAACCAAATTTGGAGCGGGAGCATCGGCGGGCGTCGTTTTGGGCGAGCGGTGGGGTGCCGAGATTGCTTATGTGTACCAACCCCTGCACAATACGCTGATACTGGCCAACGGTCGGAGCCCCATTACGTTGCGGTACGCCAACAGCGGCACCAGCTTCCTGTTACGCGGCAAAGTCAGGGTGGGTGGCCGGAGCAAATTGAGCAATGGTTCGGGGTTCTGGATCAGCGGTGGGCTTGGCGTGGTTCCCAACAATGGTCAATCGCTGGATTCACTGGCGTTTCGGGGCATTATCCAGCGCCGACGAAACACAGCCGACACCGTCCGTTTAGCCATTGATACGTATCAGAACAAACGCTGGTCGGGGCTCGCAGAGCTTGGAGCCGAGTATGTGGCTCGCCTTGGTGCGCGCACCGAACTGGTTATATCGCTACGCTGGTATCGGTCAATGGGCTATTCGCTCCGTACCGATGTGAGTTATACCGTTACCGGAACAGAGCCCACCGTAGCGACCCTCAGTAGTGGCGGAAATGGGTGGGGGTTCGGGATCGTTTGGCGCTATAATTATGGGCTCAAACATTGACCTACTTCGTTGTTTCATTGAAACAGTTTAGCACCAGTAAAAACACCCATCGCGCTTCTTCTCGTTTTATGAACCGAACTACTATGCATCGTCTGTTTCTCCAGTTTGATCGTCCGACCTGGGCATTACTTTTTCTTCTTGCTTGTGGGCTGCTATTAGCCGCACCGGGCTACAGTCAGACCAGTCCGGTAAAGACCGGAACTGTTGAGCGAATAAAAGTGCATGGCAAAGGGCTGGAAGGTAACCTGGCAGGCGATTCGCCGGATCGGGATGTGTCGGTTTATTTGCCACCAAGCTATAAAACTGATAAGAAACGCCGGTATCCAGTCGTCTATTTTCTGCACGGCTTCACGGATAGCGACGATAAATGGTACGGCCTTACCAAACACTGGATCAACCTGCCCGCCGTCGTCGACAAAACCCTGGCGGAGGGAAAAACAGCGGAGTTTATCATTGTGACACCCAATGCTTACAACCGGTATTTCGGCAGTATGTATTCCAACTCGGTAACAATTGGCAACTGGGAAGATTTCGTAGCCGACGAATTAGTCGCCTATATCGACAAAAATTACCGAACCCTTCCGCAAGCCAGTAGTCGCGGGTTGGCAGGCCACTCGATGGGTGGGTACGGTACCATTCGTATCGGGCAGAAACACCCCGAAATATTTTCGAGTCTGTACCTGCTTAGCCCCTGCTGCATGGTGCCGACAATGAACGCCCCGGCCAACCCGGAAATGGCGGCAAAAATGGAAAATGTAAAGACACTGGCAGAACTGGAGAAAGCTGATTTCTTTACCAAAGCAATGTTTGCCTCAGCCGCATCGTGGTCACCCAATCCCACCAATGCCCCGTTCTATCTAGATCTGCCGGTGAAAGAAGGGCAGCCTCAGTCAATGGTAATGGCGAAATGGGCGGCCAACGCTCCTTTGGCCACGCTCGATCAATACATCGATAACATCCGGCAACTGCACGCGCTGGCATTCGATGCAGGTTCGAAGGATGCCAGCATAGCCGCCACTAATAAAGTGCTGGATGGCTTGTTAACCAATTACAAAATCCCGCACACCTACGAAGAGTACGAGGGCGACCACATCAACCGAATCGCTGAGCGCATCGAGCAAAAAATGCTACCGTTTTTCACAGCTAACCTGTCAATGGAACCTGTGAAAATAGGAAAGAAGCGGTAAGTAAATGCCAGAAAATGCCCCCAACCCCCTGAAGGGGGCTTAGTCCGTGAACAAGCTAAGCCCCCTTCAGGGGGTTGGGGGCATTTTCTGGCAACTCTAAGGTTGGTATCACTATCAACTCCCCTTCATTTACCCCCGTTTGGGCGCATCGAAAAACTGCCGCATAAAAAGCAGTTGATAAATAACAGCGTTGTTCCAGTATGCCCAATTATGGGCACCGGGACGGGTAATGTAATCGTGCGCAATGTTTCGCTCCAGAAGTTTGTCGTGCAGGTTGTTGTTGACCCGAAAGAAGAAATCATCAGTGCCGCAATCAATCAGAAGAGACAAAGCTCCCGGCGTCAGCAGGTGCAGCAGATTAATAACAGTATTCTGTTCCCAGCGCTCAGGAAACTGCGCATAGGTCCCCAATCGTTTGGCCATATCCCAGTTGTTGGGAAACGGGCGAATATCGACACCGCCACTCATACTACCGGCGGCCCCAAACACGTCCTGATGTCGGAACGCCAGGTATAACGCACCGTGCCCGCCCATACTCAAACCTGTAATAGAGCGCCCTTGTCGGTTTTTGATGGTTTTATAATGACTGTCGACCCACGACACCAATTCATTGGCAACGTAAGTCTCATAACGGAACGCCGTATCGACCGGACTATCAAAATACCAACTGCCAAAATTACCATCTGGGCAAACGACAATAACGCCATTGGCGTCGACTGCCCGGTTAAGCGCGGGGGCTTTTTTCGCCCAGTCGCTGTAATTGCCGCTGTAACCGTGCAACAGATACACGACCGGAAACTCGCTTCCGACGGTATAGGAATCAGGAGTAATCACCACCGCTTTGATGGTCTTTTTCATCGACGCGCTATACGTGTCAACAGTATCCACTTTGGCCGCCTGCAAGCGGCCCATTACCAATAAGAGAGAGATCAGGAGTAACGCACGCATTATAATCATTGGTTGTATGTAAGTTCTATTTACCGAAACTGCCGGTCGATTTCGCTGAGCAAATAAGCTTTGGGGTCGTTGAAATATTCCCAGAACATGACTCCAGCCATACCCTGTTTTTTCACGTACAGGCACTTGGCCTTTACCGACTTCTCATCATCGTACGACACAAATCGTTTTAAATCAGCATTGTACAGGTAAGGCGCTTTCGCCCGTCGATCCCAGTGTCGTTTGTACCCCGAATTCGTCAACAGACTGTCTTTAATAAAGGTGTAGCCACCCCCTCGTTCTACTTTTGTGATCGTACGCGGATGTACTTTTGGATCGTTAGTCTGCAGCTGCCACGCCCGGCCATAAAACGCCAGTCCCAGCACCAGTTTCTCAGCAGGAACGCCGGCCTGCCGGTACAGGCTCACAGCCCGATCACCCGAACTCTCGTTAGCGACCTTACCCGATGCATACAGGTTTGTGTGGTGTCCGGCCTGCGGCCCACCCGTATAGAAGTCGTACGACATCACGTTGATATAGTCCAGATACGGGTGTACTTCGGCCATGTTCGTATGCGTAAAGATCGCGTCGAAACCCGGCAGAGCTGTCGTCACCAGGTATTCTTTACCGGTTTGCTGTTTCAGTCCATTCAGCCCTTCTCGCAGGGCTTTGAACATCAGCGTAAAGTGCTCCTTGTCTTCGGGCCTAAACACGTTGTCTTCACCCTTCATGCCGGGGTACTCCCAATCAATATCGATACCATCAAGTCCGTATTGCCGGACAATATCGACCGCCGAAGCCGCAAAAGCGGTACGGGATGTATCGCTTAATACTGCATCAGAAAAGTTTTCGCTCCAGGCCCAACCGCCAATCGAAATCAAAATTTTCAGGTCGGGGTTGCGCCGTTTTAGCGCGTTCAGTTTCCGAAAATTGGTGGAGTCGGTAGCGAGATTATGGAGCCACGCCCGATTATTCCGCACATCAACAAAAGCGTAGTTAATGTGTGTAAGTTTCTCAACCGCAATCTGGTCGGCGTCGACCAGGCCACGGAAGCCCCCAACGTAGGCCAGAACAATTGGCTTAGCAGGAGGTTTGGTAGCAAATCCCGCCGTGAGTAAAGCCCCAATAAACAGCACAATAATTGAGTAAAACGGTCGAGACATGCAATGAGCGATAAAAGAGTATACGTTACTTGACCCAAAGCGGTAAAGGCCTTTGTTATTACTCAGATTGAATTATTTACTAGATTCGGTGTTTTTCAGGTAGAAATTTCACGTACTCATGATTGAAAGACCCCTTACAGACTGGTTGCCTCTGACGATGAAAGAAGTCGAGAAAAGAGGCTGGGATGAAGTTGATGTTGTACTGGTGTCAGGAGATGCCTACGTAGATCACCCAGCTTTTGGAACCGCTGTGATCGGCCGCATTATGGAGAGTGAAGGACTCCGCGTGGCCATTATTGCCCAACCTAACTGGAAAGACGACCTCCGCGATTTCAAGAAATTTGGCCGACCTAAGTATTTCTTTGGCGTTACGGCCGGTTGTATGGACTCGATGGTGAACCACTACACGGCTAACAAACGTCTGCGTTCCAACGACTCGTACACGCCCGGTGGTGAAGCGGGTTTCCGCCCCGACTATGCCACCATTGTGTACACCAAAATCTTAAAAGAACTGTACCCCGACGTTCCGGTTTTGCTCGGCGGAATCGAAGCCTCCCTACGCCGGGTAACGCATTACGACTACTGGAAAGACGAGCTCATGCCGTCAATTCTGGTGGATGCCGGAGCCGATATGCTGGTATACGGCATGGGCGAACAACCTTTGCGCGAGATTCTGAAACTCGCCCGACAAGGGGTGCCTTTCACGTCGATGCGGAACATCAACCAGGTGGCTTTTCTGCATGATGCAAGCACGCCATTGCGCGACTATAACAACTGGGAATCGGTGGAACTGGCAAGCCATGAGGTTTGCCTGGAAGACAAAATCAGGTATGCGGCCAATTTCAAGATTGTCGAAGTTGAGTCGAATAAGTGGCAGGCAAACCGGATTCTGCAAAAGGTGGGCGACAAGATTCTGGTGATCAACCCGCCGTTTAAAACGATGGAAGAGGCCGAAATCGACAAGTCATTCGATTTGCCGTACACCCGCCTGCCCCACCCGAAATACAAAAAACGGGGACCGATTCCGGCTTACGACATGATCAAGTTCTCGGTCAACATGCACCGGGGCTGTTTCGGAGGGTGCAGCTTCTGCACTATTTCGGCGCACCAGGGCAAGTTTGTCGCTTCCCGTAGCGAAGCGTCCGTGCTGAAAGAAGTAGATGAGATCACGAAACACCCGGAGTTTAAAGGATACATTTCGGACTTGGGCGGACCATCGGCCAACATGTATAAGATGAAGGGAAAAGACGAAGCTATCTGTGCCCGTTGCCAGAGTCCAAGTTGCATTCACCCGGTCATCTGCTCAAACCTCGACACCTCGCACAAGCCCATGACGGAGTTGTACCGTAAGGTCGACGCTAACCCAAATATCAAAAAAGCGTTTGTCGGTTCGGGCGTTCGGTACGATTTGCTGGTCGATGATTTCAATAAAAACAACGCCGACGGAAACCACGATGAGTATATGGAGCAGTTGGTTACGCGACACGTGTCAGGTCGGTTGAAAGTAGCTCCTGAGCATACCTCCGACGATACCCTGCGGGTGATGCGGAAACCATCGTTCAAGTATTTTAAGCTGTTCAAGAAGAAGTACGACCAGATTCAGGAAAAGCATAATCTCAAGCAGCCACTGATTCCGTACTTCATTTCGTCGCACCCCGGTTGTGAAGAACAAGATATGGCTAACCTAGCTGCCGAAACCAAAGATCTGGGTTTTCAGCTCGAACAGGTGCAGGATTTCACGCCTACACCTATGACCGTGGCTGAAGTTATCTATTACACTGGTGTCCACCCATATTCGTTGAAGCCGGTTAAAACGGCGAAAACGCGGGAAGAGAAACAGGCGCAGAACAACTATTTCTTCTGGTACAAGCCTGAATACAAAAACTGGATACGCAACCGGCTCAACAAGATGAACCGACCCGATTTGGCCGAGCGACTACTGGGTAGTCCCAAGAAAGAAAACACGGGCAAGCCTTCGTCGTCAAAAAACAAGTTCGTCCGAAAAAAATGGTAAAGTAGGATTGAACTTCCCGGAACTTACCCATTCGGGCGTAGTGTGCAACCCACACTGCGCCCGATTTTTTTTAGACTTACCAGCAGTCAATTGTTGATGACCGAATTTCTTTCCATGAACAAAACCTTACTTTCGTTTACCTGCCTCCTTGCGTCTTTCCTATCCGTAAACAGCGGGACTTTCGCCAGTCATGTGCCACCAGCCAAATCAGGCAGTGGCGCCAAACGGTCCGTTAAAGCATCGGAGGTGAAACTCCCGGCGGGTTTTACGGCCTCCATTGTAGCGGAGAATATGGGCTCTACCCGGCATATTGTTGTGAGCAAAACCGGTGATTTGTATGTAAAGCTGGCTAAGCTAAAGGATGGCAAAGGTATTTACCGCCTTCGTGACACCAACAACGATGGCATGGTTGATGAGCAGGTCGGCTTTGGCGATTATCCCGGTACGGGCATTTTTATCAAAGACGGCTATTTGTACGCATCATCTAACAACAGCATTTACCGGTATAAACTAAATGACAAGCAGGAAGTTATCAACCCCGATCAGCCCGAAAAACTGGTGTCGGGCTTGCGGGAAAAAGACCGCGACAAGTCAAAGTCGATTGCTGTTGATAATCAGGGAAACATCTATGTCAACATAGCCTCGGACAACGACCGTTGCCGGGAGCCAAACAGCGGCAAAGGCATTATGCCCTGTTCGCTGCTCGATTCAGCAGCTGGTATCTGGCGGTTCAAAGCCAACGTGCCCGATCAGCCGTTTTCGAGCGGGGTTCGGTTCGCAACCGGCTTGAAAAATGTGGTTGGGCTTGATTGGAATACAAAAACAAACTCGCTGTTTGTAACGCAACATGGTCGGGGTGCATTCGATGATTTCTATCCTCAATATTACACGCCCCAGCAAAGCGCCGACCTCCCCGCCGAAACCATGTATGAGCTTCATCAGGGTGATGATGCGGGCTGGCCATACGTATATTATGACCACATTCAGAAAAAGAAAATACTGGCCCCTGAGTACGGGGGTGACGGCAAAAAGCTAGGCACTGCCAAAACAATTAATCCAGTAGCCGCTTTCCCAGCGCACATGGGTCCTAACGCCCTGTTGTTTTATACCGGCACTGCCTTCCCCGAACGGTATCGGAATGGCGCTTTTATCGCTTTCCATGGTCAATCGCAGTCATTACACAAAGGTTATCTGGTTGGGTTTGTCCCTTTCAAAAATGGCAAGCCATCGGGCCCCTGGGAGATTTTTGCTGATAACTTTGCCGGTATCGATCTAGTAAAACCCACTGGTCCGGTACAGCATCGCCCCTGCGGACTGGCGCAAGGTCCAGACGGCTCGTTATATGTTACGGACGACCTAAACGGAACAATCTTCAAGATTAGCTACCAGGCTAAGGCATCAAAGTAATTATGAGTGAGATTGTCCAGCAACTGATCGATGCCCTTGGCCGCGACTGTGTACTGACCCACGACGAAGCCGCGCAACGGTCGGCTGGAGCCTGGGGGACGCCGGGCCATCTGAATGTATTGGCCCTATTGCGCCCAACCACAACCGAACAAATAGCCACGGCACTTCGGCTTTGCAATGAAGCTGGTCAGGCCGTGGTTCCGCACGGGGGCCTGTCGGGCGTGGTACACGGGGCCAGCACTGGACCAACCGAAATTGCGCTCAGCCTGGAACGAATGAACGCAATTGAAGAAGTTGACGAAACCAACAAAACGGCAACGGTTCAGGCGGGTGTTATTTTGCAGCACCTGCGTGAAGCCGTTGCCGAAAAAGGCTTGCTTTTTCCTCTTGATCTGGGAGCCAAGGGAAGCTGCATGATTGGCGGCAACATTGCGACCAATGCCGGTGGCGTTCAGGCGCTTCGATATGGAGTCACCCGACAGTTGGTACGGGGACTGGAAGTGGTGCTGGCCGATGGCACTATTCTTTCGTCATTGGATAAAATGATGAAGAACAACACTGGTTACGACCTGAAGCAACTTTTTATCGGCTCAGAAGGCACGCTGGGTGTAGTTACCCGTGCCGTTGTCAAACTCGAAGACGCGCCCAAAACCCGGCAAACCGCGTTTGTTGCTCTTGAAAGTTTCAATCAGGCCATTGACTTCCTGACGTTTGCCAAACGCTCTCTCCCCGACTCGCTTACAACCTTCGAACTGCTCTGGCAAAACTATTATAGCCTGATGACCAGTGCGCCGTCGCCGTTTGCTCCTCCTCTGCCCCAGCAATACCCCTATTATGCGCTCATCGAAAGTCAGGGGCAACACGAAGCGACCGACAATACGCAGTTTGAGTCGATGCTGGAGACGGCGCTGGATCGGGGCTTGATTGCGGATGCAGTACCCGCCCAATCGCAGAAAGAGCTCGACTGGTTTTGGGGTATCCGGGAGTTTGTGGAGTTTATTTTCACGGTACATACCCCCGTTTTTCTGTTCGATGTAAGCCTTCCTATTTCTAACATGGCAGCTTACATTGCTGTGGTACAGACTAAGTTAACTCAGGTATGGCCACAGGCCTTGTGTTACGCTTTTGGCCATATGGGCGATGGTAACTTGCACCTGTTTGTGACCTGCGGCCAAAACGATCACCAAACCCACCAGGAAGTTAACCGAATTGTGTACGCTCCCCTCCGCCCTATCGGTGGTTCGATTTCGGCGGAACATGGCATTGGCCTTGAAAAAAGGGATTGGTTACACATCAGCCGTTCCGAAGCAGAAATCAAGGTAATGAAAACCATCAAACAGGCCCTGGACCCAAAAGGCATTCTGAATCCAGGGAAATTGCTCGGCTAGCACCTATTCCCGCACGTGAATCGTGCTTTGGCGAAGCCGCAAATACGTACCATCGCGTCCAGAGAAAGACGCCCTGATTTCGGCTGCCAGCGAGAGGGCAATCTCTTCGGGTGAAACGGCGCCAATATCAAGCCCTACCGGAGCGTGAATGCGGGGAAAGTCAGTTTCGGCAATAGGGCTACCTTCGTCGGCTAACTCGGCCCAGATTTTTTCGGAGCGAACGCGCGGCCCTAACATGCCAATGTAGGGTGCCTTAGTAGCGATTACTTTAGGTAAGTTTGTTTTGTCTGTCTTGTAATCATGCGACATCAGTACAACGGCCGTGTGATTATCGAACAGAATATCCGAGAAGCTTTCAGGAAGTACTATTTCATCAGCCAGAGCCGCAATTTTATTGTTGACCTTCAGTGGATTAGCCACAACGGTCACCCGCCAGCCAATTTCTTTAACCAGCCGTGTAAGTGGATATACATCGTACTGGTGCCCCCAGAGAACCAGGTGAATTTCGGGCGATAGTATTTCGATAAATGCTTCCAGACTCTGGCCCTCCGGACTTTCAAACCGAAATGGTGCTGATACGCCTTTCGTGATTCGTGCCTGAATTTTTTCGTCCAGTTGCGCCTGAATATAAGCGTGGTCCAGGGCATTCAGACTATCGGCGTTGGTGTATCGAATTACGTCTCCTTCCTTAATTGATGTCCAGTCGCCTTCGAGGCCCGTGATGGTAATGAGTACGTGCGTTTGGCGACGTTCGTTCATGCAATTTTTGAGTACTTCGACAGGGTTGTTTTTATCATTAAAATCGAGGGGGGTAAACAGCACGTCGATGATGCCGTTGCACCCCAGACCAACCCCGATCTGGTGTTCATCGTCGGTGGTGGTATCATACGTAATTTTCGAGGGCGACGCTTTGGCAATGGCCAATCGAGCACGTTTGAGGGCATCGCCTTCGAGGCAGCCTCCGCTGATACCGCCAATCCATACGCCATTACTCATCACCAGCATTCGGGCACCCGTGCGCCGATACGAGGACCCTTCAACCCGCACTACCGTGGCTAGAGCAGCCTGGGTTGTTTTGGGATCAAGGTGATCATAGCCGTCGATAATTGCTTTAATCTCTTTCATTGTAATAAAAGCTCCGGCTCCGGCAGGCAACAGAGTTAACTAAAAAACGTATTACGAAAATTTCATTTTCTTATAGATTTGCTCCAGCGATACGCTTTTGTTCAGAACCGCAATTGATTCGTGCGGAGCATGGGCACTGGTGTTGAGCCATACGCCCGGTGTATCACTGCGGACATAAGCGCTCACCCACAACTGCTCCTGGCTCACAAACAGAACTTGTTGCAGACCCGGAATGAGTTTGTAGTCTTCCAACTTATCGCCCAAATCAAATGCCTGTGTACTTTTTGATAACACCTCCACCACCAGAAGGGGATTCTGAATTTCGACCGTTGACCGATTTCCGCTGGGTAGCAACAGGTAGTTGGGTTCGCCCTGAACCACGCTGACATCGGCATTGTAGGAATTACCGGTGGCTGCAACGTGGATTTTGATATTACTGCCAAAGATGCCAAAGTCTTCCCGGTCTTCAAATAAAGCCGTGAGCACATAGCCAATTCGGATAACTAATGATTCGTGGGGGAGTGAAGCCTGGGACATTGAGATTATTTCTCCATTGACATATTCCACATTGTACGGACACTGCTCGGCGAAGTCGAGGTATTCTTCGAACGTAGCGCGCACACGGAGTATATCGGATGCTTCGCTTCGTTCGGTGAGCGTCAATGGGAGCAACGTTGGGGCTGTAGTCGTCATGCTGAATACGGGTTCTGCTACAATAAAGCTAACACATTTGGCGCAGAATCCGAACGGATGTATTTTTCTGGTTCGGCGTCAAATTTCACTTTACAGCCGTCACAACAGAAATAAACGTTTTCGCCTTTATACTCAACAACATGTTTAGGCGTTGTTTTGTCAACCGGAATTTGGCAAACCGGGTTGATATAAAACTTTTCCTGCCCCGTCAGATTCCCTAGCATATCAGGCAGCTTCGGTTCGCTCCTGACGGTCTGGATAATTTCCGCTACAATACTGATGGCTACTTCAATAGGCGTCTTGGCTTTGATGTCGATTCCGGCGGGTGTTTTAATAGCCGATAGCTCGCTCTCTGAAACGCCCACTGATTGTAAGTAGGCAAAAACCGAATCTCGTTTTTTACGACTTGCTACAAAAGCCAGGTGCGGAACCGACACTTTCAAGGCTGCTTTCAGCGCCATTTCATCCTGTTCACCCTGCGTGGCTACCACCACAAATGTATGCTTGTTGACAGGTGTTTTTGAGAAGTTGAACGCCATTTTTACTTCATCGACTCCCACAAACGCTCCTTCGGGGACGCCCATTGCCATCACTGTTACCCGGTAATCGAGCAGTTTGGCAGCAGTAGCCAGGGCTTGTGCAATAGCCGATTTGCCCATAATAATCAGGTGTGTGCTGGGCATTACCGGCTCAATAAACAGATCGACACTCCCACCACTTTGGCAAGTCATTTTATATTCCTTAATACCTTGCTGGGGGGCTACATCGGGGTCGGGGCTTACCCGCACCAAACGCGGACGGCCTTCCTGCATGGCGGCACTAGCTTCTTTTAGTACAATGCCTTTAGTACAGCCACCCCCTACCCAGCCCCATACCTCACCACTGCTGCTGATGATGGCCCGGTCGCCGGCCTTCCCTGAACTGGGGGCTTCACGCCAGACGACAGTAGCCGTAGCAAACAGTTCGTTACGCTGCCGCAGGAGGTTGTATTGAGTTAAAAATTCGTCAAGCATGGGCTAAAATGGTTTCAAGTTCTAACAAACTATTCAGACTGTGAGCCGACCTGAACGTATCAATCGAAGGCATTGCCGCAGCCATACCACGGGCAGTGGGTTCGTAGCCCTGCATACCTTTGAGTGGATTGAGCCACACCACTTTTTTGGCACGGCGATGAATACGCACCATCTGCTCGGCCAACTTATCAACGCTACCCGTTTCTAACCCATCGCTCAGGATGATCACGGTTGGTGAGCCATTCAGCGTTCGTTTACCGTATTTGTCGCAGTAGGTTTCCAGGCACTCGCCAATTTTTGTTCCACCCGACCAGTTATCAGCCTGTTTGTTCAGGAGTTCCAGAACGGTTTCGATCTGGTTACACTGAATGGCCTTGCTAATTCGAATTAGGGTGGTGCTGAACACAAAGGCTTCTAATTGGCGGAAATGCTCGCGCAGGGCGACAATGAACCGCAGCAGAAAAAAGCTGTATTTATCCATCGATCCACTCACGTCAAGCAGTACGATCAGGCGCTGCTTCTTCGGCTTTTTTGCTCGCCGAAACAGGTCTATCGGCTCACCACCGTAGCTTAGGCTGCGTCTTATTGTCCGGCGAAGATTTACTTTGCCTTCGGTCGGGCTTTCTTTCATCCGTCGGCGCAGCCGCAGGGCAATTTCTTTAAACAACCTTTGCGCAATTTCTTCCAGTTTACGAGCGTCCACTTCGTTTACTTTGGAGAAATCCGTTTTGCGCAGACGCTCTATTTCATTGGCTCCCGAAACGGTTTTGGCTTCTTCAACTAATTCAGGTGTCTTCCCCGATCCCATCAGCACTAGCGTGTTGTTGGTTTTCTTCTTGACCGCTCCCTGAATCGTGGTTTTATTTTTGTTATCGCGCAGGTCAATGGGATTGGTATCCCAGTAAAGCGAAAAGAGCCGGTCATAAATCTGCCGTTCTTCGGGCGAGGTACAAAAAATGGCTTTTAAGGAATAGTAAAGACTCAATCGATTGAACAACAAGCCAGAATTGGCGGCAATGAGCGCATCCTGCGTTTCCTGAATACCCACATTAAGGCCGTGACTCCGCCCA
The DNA here is from genome assembly GCF_028867935.1 of Flavobacterium sp. SUN052. GTDB lineage: Bacteria > Bacteroidota > Bacteroidia > Flavobacteriales > Flavobacteriaceae > Flavobacterium. Next base: position 10,575 of record NZ_JAPQNS010000001.1, on the reverse strand, counting down.
AACTGGGCAAACCCCACAATAGCCTCCGTCAGGCTACTCGTCGCGAACGCTTGTAGTTTCATACCTCACCCCCTGCCCCCTCTCCTTGCGAAGGAGAGGTTTTTTTTTGTATTTCATCTTTTATCACTCGTATGTCATCCACTGATTTCAGGATACTACCCAGCGTTTGGTCAATTGCTTTGCGGTTTACTTCACGATACCCCAGAGCCATCAGCGATTCGGCCCAGTCGATCGTTTCGGAAATGCCGGGAATCTTCACCAGTTTACGCTGTCGCAAATCCTGCACAAACGCAACTACCTGTGTCAGCAATTGCGACTCGATCTCGGGCAATCGCTTGCTGACAATGGTCATCTCTTTATCGAGCGAGGGGTAGTCAATCCAGTGATACAAACACCGCCGTTTCAGGGCATCGCTCAGCTCACGGGTCCGGTTTGAGGTCAGAATGATGTAGGGCTTATGCGTCGCTTTAATGGTCCCGATCTCTGGAATGCTGATCTGAAACGCAGAGAGGAGTTCGAGCAAAAACGCTTCAAACTCTTCATCGGAGCGGTCCAGTTCGTCAATCAACAGTACCGGCGATTGGGTTTCGTTGGTGATCGACTGCAGGAGTGGCCGTTTGAGCAGGTAATCGGGGCCAAAAATGTGCTTCTCTTTTTCGGCAACCGACAAGCCGCTGCCCTCCTGAATCTTGATCCCGAGTAGTTGTTTCTGGTAGTTCCACTCATACACAGCTGCATTCACATCCAACCCTTCATAGCATTGAAGCCGTATGAGCGGAGTTTGAAGCAAATCACTCAGCACCAGCGCAATTTCGGTTTTACCCACTCCCGGCGGCCCTTCGAGCAACAGCGGTTTACGGAGCGTAAGCATCAAAAAAAGTACCGTCGCCAACTCTTCATCGGCGACGTACTTGTGTTTCTCTAATGCCGCGAGTATCTCAGAAGAGTTTTTTAATGAATCCACCAATACCGGATTTTGATTCTTCTGTTTCACTTTCTGCCGCAACTTCGACAGCCGTGCCATCACCCTGTTTGGCCAGCTTCTCTTTAAAATTGGACACAAACTGGTTGAAAACCTGATTCGACACATCATTGATCAGTCGGGCACCAAACTGCGCCAGCATACCCGTAATGCTAATGTCCATAGTTGCCTCAACGTGCGTTTGCCCATCGACTTCGGTCAAGGTGGCATTCATCAGCATTTCAGCGCTGCCCTTGCCTTTGCTGTCCATACCCAGGCCCTTCAGCGTCATTTTCTTGTTGACGGCATCACGCTGGACAAACGTAACCAGGCCATCGTAGCCAGCTTTCACCGGACCAAATTTCAGGCCTACGTAACCTTTGTAATTATCAGCGTCGACCTGTTCGGTGAGCGAGGCTCCCGGAACACAATCGACAATTTTTGGTGGGTCAGTCAGCGTTGCCCAAACGGTTTCGATGGGCTGCTCAACGTCAAATGATTTTGTGAGGTTTGTTGTCATAATGATTTGGGATTGTGGATTTCGGAATTCGGATTTGGGATAGAGCACAATCCCAAATCCGAATTCCGAAATCCTACATCAGATGGCTCCTTTCTCTTTCAGCGCTTTCCAGACTTTGAACGGCGTGATTGGGATGTCCAGGTGCGTGATTCCGTAAGGCGAGAGCGCATCGACAATGGCGTTGGCAATGGCTGGTGGTGCACCAACGGTTGGTGATTCGCCTACGCCTTTAGCCCCGATGGGGTGGTGCGGTGAGGGCGTGATGGTATGGCCAGTTTCCCAGCTTGGCGACTCAACGGCCGTTGGCACAAGGTAGTCCATTAGGGTGCCATTCAGGATATTACCGTCCTCGTCGTACACCAGGGCTTCGTACATAGCTGGGGCAATGCCTTGTGTGAGTCCACCGTGAACCTGTCCCTGCACAATCATTGGATTAATTATGTTGCCGCAATCGTCGATGGCTACAAACCGGCGTACTTTGATTTCGCCCGTTTCCTTGTCGATGTCGACTACACAGATGTACGCGCCCGATGGAAACGTAAGGTTCGGGGGATCATAATAATGGGTTGCTTCGAAGCCTGCTTCCATCCCCTGTGGGTGGTTTGTATAAGCCGCGAACACCAGTTCCTGAATGGTTTTCGATTTCTCGGGAGCACCTTTTACAAAGAACTTACCCGGCTCCCATTCCAGATCATCTTCGCTCACTTCGAGCAGGTAGGCCGCAATTTTGCGGGCTTTGTCGCGGAGTTTGCGAGCGGCTACGGCAGCCGCTGCCCCGGCCGTTGGTGTACTGCGGCTGGCATACGTACCCAGTCCATAAGGAGCGGTGTCGGTGTCCCCTTCTTCAATCTGAATATTCTCGGCAGGGATGCCCAGCTCTTCAGCAATGATCTGAGCATAAGTTGTTTCGTGACCCTGTCCCTGCGATTTCGTACCGAAACGGGCAATAGCCTTACCGGTTGGGTGTACCCGAATCTCGGCGCTGTCAAACATTTTGATGCCCAGAATGTCGAAATCCTTGGATGGCCCCGCTCCTACCACTTCGGTAAAGGTCGAGATACCAATGCCCATCAACTTACCTTCAGCCCGCTTTTCAACTTGCTCCTTGCGCAAGCCGTCATAGTCGATGGCATCCATCGCTTTACGTAAACCAGCTTCGTAGTCACCGCTGTCGTAGATCCAACCGGTGGGTGAATGCCAGGGAAAATCTTCCTTTTTGATGAAGTTTTCAAAGCGTAGTTGAGCGGGGTCTTTACCAACTTCAAACGCAAACCGGTCGGTCATCCGCTCAATGGCGTGAACGGCCTCCGTCACGCGGAATGAGCAACGATAGGCTACTCCTCCCGGAGGCTTATTGGTATAAATGGCGTCGGCTTCCATAAACGTAGTGCCGTAGTCATACGAACCCGTAGCAATGGAGAACATACCCGTCGGGAACTTCGATGGGTTCGCCGAAGCATCGGTATATCCGTGGTCGGCCAGCACTTTGAAGCGGGTTGCCAGAATTTTGCCTTCCTTCGTACCCGCCATTTCGGCCGTGATGTGATAATCGCGGGCGAACGAATCGGCTTGCAGGTTTTCGCTACGGTCTTCGATCCATTTTACGGGCTTTCCAATCAGGAACGAAGCTGCAATAGCAATTACGTAACCCGGATATACAGGCACTTTACCACCAAAACCACCGCCAATATCCGGCGAAATTACCCGAACTTTTTCCTCCGTCAAGCCAACGTGACCAGCTACCAACGCAATCACCGTACGGATGGCGTGCGGTGCCTGCGTGGTCATGTACATGGTAAGGTGGTTGTTGATCTTGCTGTAATCGGCCACACAACCACAGGTTTCGATAGAGGCCACGTGGATGCGCGGAATATGCATCTGCTCTTTTACAACCACCTCGGCGTTGGCAAATACATCTGCCGTTTTAGCCTTGTCGCCTACCTCCCAGTGCCAGATATGGTTATCCGTTTTACCGGGTTTGTCGGTGCGCAGCACGGGTGCCGACGGATCAAGGGCTTTGAACGGGTCGATTACAGGCTTCATTGGCTCGTATTCAACACGCACGGCTTCCCGACCATCACGAGCGGCATACCGGCTGGTAGCAATAACGGCTGCTACCTCCTGCGCCTGGTACATAACGGTGTCGGTAGGCAGCACCATCTGCGTATCCGACATTAGGGTTGGCATCCAGTGCAGACCGTATTGTTCCAGATCGCGGCCTGTCACAACAGCCAGAACACCCGGTACTTTAAGGGCCGCTTCGCTGTCTATCTTCAGAATTTTGGCGTAGGCGTACGGACTTCTGACGATGTCCATGTAGAGCATTCCATCGAGTTTCACATCATCGACGTAATTGCCCTTGCCCTGTAGAAATCGTGCATCTTCTTTGCGTTTCATGGAATGGCCCATTCCACCAATCGCCTTCGATGTTTTACATTGTTGTGTCATTTGTGAGAGGTAGTTTTCAGCTTATACAAACTGGGGTTCTGTTGATGCGGGTTCTACACCCCGATTTTTAGCACTGGCATACTGAATGGCTTTCACAATGTTGTTGTAGCCTGTACAGCGGCATAAGTTGCCCGAAATCCCCCAGCGAATTTCGTCTTCGGTTGGGTCGGGGTTTTGCTCCAGCAGTTCGGTGGCCCGCATCATCATGCCGGGTGTACAGAACCCGCAATGCAGGCCGTGGTTTTCTTTGAAGCCTTCCTGAAGATGATTCAACGGAGCACCGGGCGCACAAAGTCCCTCGACAGTTGCGATGGATTTGCCGTTTGCCTGCACCGCCAGTACGGTGCATGATTTCACCGACTTGCCATCGAGCAGGATGGTGCAGGCTCCGCAGCTACTGGTATCGCAGCCAATGTGCGTACCAGTCATGTTTAGGTTTTCGCGGATCAGGTGAACAAGTAACAGGCGTGGTTCTACTTCGGCGGTATGTTCTTGTCCGTTTACGGTGACGGTTATTTGTTTCATTTGTAGTCAAAGAGTGAAAGAATGAATGAGCAAAAGAGCGTGTCTTCCACGCGTTTGTTATCAGGCTACGGCGCGCTGGGCGGCTTTGTGGATCATACGCTTTACCAGCACAGCCACCATAGCGCGTTTGTATTCTTCGTCACCGCGCAAATCAGCCGAAGGATTACAATCTTCTGATGCGTATTGAGCGGCTTCGGCAATCACTTCGTCGGTGATGGTTTTGCCCAACAAGGCCGCTTCTGAACGTTCGGCGCGTAGCGGAAGGGGATTTACGTTGGTCAGACCGATACCTATATACGTACATACTCCATTGCCATCGAGCGTGAGCTGAACGGCAGCTCCCGCAGTTGCATAATCGCCTACTTTGCGTTCCAGTTTGTGATAGGCGCTACCCGTCCCAGCGGCTGGCATCGGAATCTGGATTTCGGTCAGAATCTCGTCGGGCTCAAGGGCGGTCATGTAGAAACCCATAAAGAACTCGTCGATTGGAATGCTGCGTACTCCATTGGGCCCCGTAGCCACAATGGTCGCATTCAGGGCGATCATAACGGCTGGATGATCGTTAGCCGCATCACCGTGGGCCAGATTCCCCCCTATAGTACCCATGTTGCGTACCTGCGGGTCGGCAATAAGCTTGGTAACATCGCCGAAAATGGGGAAATGCTCTTTGAGCAGTTCTGAGTGTTCAACCTGAGCCTCACGGGTTAAGGCTCCGATTTTCAGCGTTTCTCCATCAATACTAATCTCGGCCAGGCCAGGAATATTGTTGATGTCGATGATGTGCTCTGGCGAAGCAAACCGGAGTTTCATCATCGGAATCAGGCTATGCCCACCCGACAGGATTTTGGCCTCATCGCCATACTTCTGAAGCAACGCAATGGCTTCGTCAAGTGTAGTGGGGGCTTCGTAATTAAAATCTGCTGCGATCATTTGGCGATCAAGGGTTTTGAAGTAAAAAGTATAGGATCGATAAAAACTGTTTATTATATAATCTTGCTCAACCATCGGTATCCACGGCCATTATACAGGCTACCGAGAAACAGGCATGTTGCTCCCGTGTAATACCAGATCATAGCGTTAGGGATAAAAAGACCGGCTAGTAAAAAGATGAGACCAATCAGCGCAATGATGATTGCTGTACGAGTGCCGTTTCCCCGGTAGTTTCTGGCGATGCTACCAATGCAAACAAAGGCCAGCACTACGGCCAGCCATGCTCCCCAATCGGTATGGTGGTTTACTATCGAAGGCGCTCCGCAGATAGCCATTGAACTGGTGTAGGCTACTACGCAAAAGGGGCATTTGGGGAGTATAAGAACGAGTAACCCTAATACTGTTGACGGCCAGGTTATTTTAGGTTGTCTCTTGACCGCGACCTCTCCGTGGCACGAAGCACACGGAGTTCCTTTTGAATACTCTATTAACATAGCAGGTTACGGACGAGTTATTTACTACAATATAAATAAATACAGAACTTATTTGTTTTTAATTTAAAAAGTTCTAATCTAATCTTAATATAAAACAATTTTATACAATATCTATTCTTTTTATTGAGACAAACGCATCAACTTAATACGACAAAATAAGTCTTTAATAGAGAATGGTTGTGGCGCTCTATAACTAGAAAGGAGACGTTGATACACTTAAGTCCCAAGCAGATTCCCTAGTATTATGATCACGCATTATATTTGGTTCTGATCCAACCAATTCATCCTTCTTATGTACGTAGCCCGTCGTGTTGCCTGGCGGCACTTTGCCCCGTTCGCTCTTCGTTCCGTTGTCTTTTTCATTACGTACTCCACTGCGATCTGTACGCTGTATGTGTTCACTGGCTGGCCCCTGCTCACGATCCCGTTTGTACCCGTGGCAACTATCGGCACGGCAGTTGCCTTCTACGTTGGCTTCAAAAACAACTCCTCCTACGACCGGCTTTGGGAAGGCCGACGCATTTGGGGAAGTATTGTGAACGCAAGCCGCTCTTGGTCAGTGATGGTACACGATTTTATTACGGATCGACTGGTTACCGAGCCGATGTCGGACGATGCCCTTCGCGAAGCAAAAAAGGATCTCATCTATGGCCATTTAGCCTATTTGACGGCCCTGCGCGTTCAACTTCGCCGACAAACCGTCTGGCAACAGCACCGCGATATTGCCCACGATATTATTGACCGAATCGCGGCTTTCAAGCAATGTAGTCTGGATGTGGAGCTACAACGATTTATGCCTGCTCATGAAATTGAGGAAGTAATGACCTTTACGAACCCGGCCACCCAGTTGCTCCGAGCTCAATCCGCCCGGCTCCGCAACCTGCGCAATCGGGGCTATTTGTCAGACTATTACCATGTGGAGATGGAGCGGTCGCTCACCGAATTTTATAACCAGCAGGGGGCCTGTGAGCGTATTAAATCGTTTCCGTTTCCCCGGCAGTACGCTTTTTTCAGCTACGTATTTACATGGCTATTTATCTGGGTTTTACCCTATGGCCTGCTCAACGAAATGGCTAAAGTGGGCGGATGGCACCTCTGGCTCACGGTGCCGTTTTACACGGTTATTGCCTGGGTTTTCAACACGATGGAAATTGTGGGCGACACAAGCGAAAACCCGTTTGAGAATAGTATCAACGACGTGCCGCTCACAGCTATTTGCCGCAATATTGAAATTGATCTTCGCGAAATGCTCGGCGAAACTGATGTGCCTAAGCGCGTGCAAGCGGTGGAAAACATATTGATGTAACCCTCAGGACTTTGTTCCGCTAATGACGGTAAACGTCAAAATTAACTGGTAATCTCCTGGATCACCTTTGGGTCTACTCAGGACGTGGACGGAATAAACGCCGTCGCGGAATACCTGCATGGTGAGGCTGTATCCTGTTTTCTGGCGAAAAGCCCGGTAATAAATCGGGCGTTCGTTCTTCGGCTGTCCATACCGATGAGCCAGCACAGCAAACTCCATGTCGGCACAATTCTCCACTGAAAGCTGGATTTTTTTGTTAATCTGATACAGTCCCTGTCGTGGAAAATCTGGCCCGAAACCAAGCGTAAAGTAACTGTTGTATACCCTCGGTAAGGCATCAAATTCTGCCTTGGTTGTTGATTGTTCAGAACCCAGCTCAGCCGGATCAGTCGAAAAATGATCAGCCCGAAACTGCGCAGGCGGAGTCAGAAAATAGTACATATTCAGCGGACGGGTGCCGTTGTTGGTACTGGCCCAGGTAGCGTCTAGCGGTTGCCAACGGTGATCCAGAAAAACCATGTTCCACTGGTGATTAATCGATCGGATGGGCGTTCCGGCCTGATCTGGCTGACCTTTGGCATAGCCCGTTATGATGCGGACGGATAATCCCGCCGATTTGAGCAGTTGGTAGAGCAGCAGCGAGTAATCTGTACAAACACCCCGTTTATTTCTCAACACATTGGTAGCGGCCGACACCGTATCAATTGATTTCACAGCATAGCCAAACCGGTAAGGTTTTATATTACTGTCATCGTAATGGACGTTCGACGCTACCCAGACAAACAAAGCTCTGGCCTTTTCTAGATCGGTTTGGGCGGGCGTGATCAGGGTGTTAACCAGTTTCGACAACTCGTCTCCCGTATCAAACCGATTGGTTTTAGCCTGGTTATCGAAGGACACAAGAGACTGAGCCTGGGCTATTACCAGCCCAAACAGCCACCCCACGATAACCAAAAGCCAGTTCATTTCATTTGTTCTTTGACTTCTTCTGCTTTATCACCAATTCTTTATAACCAAACGTTGGATCAGGTTCACGAACGTAAACCACATCGGGGAGGATACCCACCACGATTTCGGCGGTCGTGTAGATTTTGCAACCAGCCAGTAAATGTCCACCCAAGGTTCGACCCGTTGAGTCGGACACTGACAGGTGAATATGGCTCCCGTTGGTCGAGAGAGTTCCGACCAACGATACGATTTCAAAATGTCCCTGCCAGCGACTCGGCCCCTCCTGATTAGCCAGTCGGAGCGTCAGGTCGGTAAGGCTACCCACGCAGGTCAGCACAGCCCCGGCCTCCATGTGTTGCTGTTGCACCAGTTTATCGAGTTCCTCCTTTAAATCCTGCCCCGGCCGCAACCGAAATGACAGGGTCTTCATGCTTGAGGTTCGACTCTCCGGGGTTCGACTTGCCGAGGTAGATGCAGCTGGTGGTTGAGATTGAGCAGGTGTCATAATCGACAAAGTCAGTAGGCTGATGAGCAATAATTGGCCGCGCATGAAGTTATAAAGAAGCGAAATAGATTGAGGCATGCGAAACTACACATTTGGTCTTTCATTGGCCACATTACTACTACTCACCGGCACCGGATTTGTTGCCGCCCCATCAGCCCCCGCCTACGTAACCAGTACTATAAACTGGGAGTCAACCGCAATTCCACTGAATTCGTACTCGCCCGACATTGATTACAGCACCATTGACCGGTATGCCCGCAACACACCCGAAAGCAAGGCATCGAACCTGAATACCTTGGCGGGTTACCTGACGGCTCCGGCCCGGTCTGATCTGGCCAAAGCCCGATCTGTGTATGCCTGGATTACCTCGCACGTTCGCTATGATATGAATGCCTTTGGTAACGGAACCTACCGTTCTGAAGCTGACTACGCTAACCAAACATTGCGGTCTCGCCGGGCCGTTTGTACGGGTTACGCACTGCTATTCAAATATTTACTAAACAAAGCTGGGGTCGATGTAGCCAACGTAAAAGGCTACTCCCGCACTGAAGATGCTACGGCCGGTCAGCCGACTGGCCCCATCGACCACGAATGGAACGCTGTAAAACTGGATGGCGACTGGTATCTGGTTGATCTGACCTGGGCCATGACTACCGGAAAACTTGGCCAACCCAACGATCACTATTTCCTGACCGACCCGCAAGCCTTTGTTTCTCAGCATTTACCAGCCGACTCACGCTGGCAATTACTGAACCCACCCATCAGCAAAGCCACCTTCGACCGGTTTCCGAAGTTGTATGATGCGTATTTCCGCATGGGTTTCGATGGCCGTTTCCCCCAAAACGGTCTTATCCGAACCAACGATGTGGCAACAATCACGTTCAGGAATGATGCCGATCTAAAAATCATTTGCTCGGCTGGTCAGGCAGGTCAAAATACTGTTCAGGCGCTCCCTTCGACACTCCAGCGAAATGGCGATACGTATACGCTGTCTGTACGGGTTCCGCAACGCGGCCCAACAACGCTGTTTGTCTTTGCCAAACCCAAAACTGCGCCTAACGGCCGGTATCAGCAATACGAAGCCATTGGGTCGTTTACGGTGGTGAGGGGGTAAAGGAGTGGTTTGCAGAACGGTTACTATTACGAATCCGTTATGTTTGCAGCTATACATTCTTTAATCAGCTATGGACGCAACACCTCAGCCCCGTCGATTGACTAATGCACAGGCATTACTGCTTAACCTATTTGACCGAGATTTGTCCGAAGCGGAATTGACGGATATTCGCCAGGTATTGACCAGGCATTTCGCTAAAAAGGCTGAAGATGAAGCCGAACGAATTATGAAGGCCAAAGTTCAATCTGCTCGAACAATCGAACAGGATACCAAAGCCATAAATGAGAACAGGACCTCGTATCGGCAACGACTCCGGTCAGACAAGTCATGAAAGCCGTCATTGATACCAACGGCTTACTCAATGCAATTCCTAAACGTGGTTCAAAGAAGTGGCTATACCACGCTTTCATAGCCGGTTCATTCACCTGGGTCTTCAGCAATGAAATACTAACCGAGTATGATGAGCTAATTTGCCAGAAATTCAGCCAGGATGTGTCAAATTACGTACTTAGTTCTTTGCTTATCGCAACTAATCATCAGCGATTTGAGCCATCATACAAATACAACTTACCCCTCAATGACCCTGATGACACCAAATTTGTTGATTGCGCAGTTGGTGCTAATGTAGACTAAATGAGGGGTGGGCATTATTGGAAATTGGTTCTGAATGTTTCCATGCTGCCCAACTCTCGCTGATTGGTGTAATTATCGTACATCATCAATTGAACCGTACAGGTAGCCGTCAGTAAGTAACTACTGACCCGCTCTAAACCTCGATAAGGCAGTTGATGCTCCCCGATAAGCCCTGTCAAGGCTTTTAAATG